>NC_021021.1:3601269-3608022 GCF_000210055.1 Gordonibacter pamelaeae 7-10-1-b | reverse complement strand
TCGAGCCCACGCTCCGCTCTTCACGAGCGAGAGGATGAGCAGGATGCACATCGCCAGGTACTGCAGCGCGTAAGTGAGGCCGTTCGCGATGGCATCCGCAGAGGTTCCCGTCCCAGGGTTCACGCCGACGATTCCTCCGAGGATCAGCGGGAAGGCGATCATGAGGATGACGATGATCAGGCCGGCGATGCAGACCGCGGCGAAGTTCTTCAGGTACCCGACTCCGATCTGCCTGGTGTCGTCCAGGGCCATGAAGGCAAGGGGGATGGGGCTGAACGCAGCCATGATGTAGAGCTGCAGGGCACGGGCCCAGCAGACGACCAGGGCGACGATGTAGGCGGCCAGCACCACCACCCAGCTGATGAGGGAGACGATGAGCATGGCGAGCAGCGCCGGGATGTCGTCGTCGGGGGTGACGATGGAAACCGCGGCCAAGTCAAGCGCGCCCCCGGTTCCGAACATGACCATGACCCTGTCGATGGCGATGCCGACCACTTCGTAGATCGACTGCATGAGCTCGAAGCTATGCTGGATCAGGAACAGGAACACCGCGAAGAACACGAGCAGGAACACGACCTCCTTGACCCCGGGCATCGAGGCGTTGCCATCGACCCTTTGCGAGATCCGAATGAGCTTCACAGTGAACACCAGGGAGAGCACACCGCAGCCGATGGGAAGGATGGCGACCCTCCACACGCCGCAGGCTATGTCGTACATCGACACGCTGCCCGAGGTGGTGAGCATGGAGCTGAAGTCCGCGCCGAGGATGCCGTCGTATCCGATTCCCTTGAGGACGTCGACCTGCTTGGAGAACATCCAGTTCGCGGCGTCTCTCAGGAGCTCGGCCAGCCAATCGTTGATGTCTCCGGCGATGTCCGCATAGGCGTTGTGCACGGGAACTAGCAGCACCGCAAGAACGGCGAGCGTCATCGCGAAGGCTATCCTGAAGCGGCGGTCGCCGATGGTTCTGTAAACAACTGACATCCGCATCACATCGCAGAGATCCTGCCCGTCTTGCCGTCGATGATGACGGTCACGATGGTCCCGTTTGGGTCATCGAGGGTGAAGGTCGAGCTGATCCTCTCGGCATTGGCGTCAATGAAGATCTCGCCGTCCCAGCTCGCGGCCTTCGCATACGGGCACTTGGCGCCTGCATGGGCTTGCAGACACTCGGCGATTTTCGCCTGGTCGACGTTGGCCAGGCTTGCCAGGTAGCCGACGTTCCCCGTGATGCTGAGCTCGGCGCTCTCGGGCGCGTCGATGACGTAGGACGTTGCCAGCTTGAAGGAGTCGCAGGTGGCCGCGAGGCTGCCGTCGTCGGCGATATCGACCCTGATGATGGACGGGGACTGCGTTTCTGTGAGGCTGTCGCTGACCCAGATGGACTCGGAGAACCCTCCTTCGTCCGCGCTGGTCTTCTCGGGTGTCCAGTAGGTGATCTCCTCGTTGCTCCCGCATCGCTCCACGAAGGCGCCGTTCACGATGGACATAGCCGACTTGCCGTCCCGGGAGGTCCACTTGGATCCGAGAAGTTCCTCTAGGCTGCCTTTTGCTTCGTCGGTTGCGGCCTCCGGGGACTCGCTCTGCTCTTGGCCGGCCTGTTCTTGCTGGCCGGCGTGGACCATGGTGCAGCGGGCGCATCCCGCCCCGATGAGCGCGAGGAGGGCCATGCATGCGAGTGCTGCCATGGCCTTGCTCTTCCTTTCCATTCCTTGCTCCTTTCTAACGACGCGCCGTTAGGGCGCATGTGAAGTAGTTGGTTCCCGTTGCAATCCTGCATACGTCACCCGAGTGAGGCTCGTGGATGTACTTGTTGTCGCCGATGTATATGGCGACGTGGCCGTACTTGTAGAGGATGTCCCCAGGCTGCGCCTGGGATATGGGTATCTGCCTCAATTCGCTCTTCTGGTCTTCCGTGTAATGGCTGATGCGTATGCCCGCCTGGCGGTAGCAGTACTGTGTCAGGCCGCTGCAATCCAATCCCTTTCCCGGGGTGGATCCACCCCAGACGTACGGCACGCCGAGCTGGCTGTAAGCTGCGGCGACGATGACGTTGCCCGCCCCCTCGCCGGCCTTGAAGTCCTCCAGGCTTAGTCCGTCGAAGCGCCTCAGCCCGTAGGTGTCCATGATCGACTTCAGCGTCTCCACGTAGCTGGAGTCCGTGGCCCAGCCAGCGTCCTTGAGGCCCTCGGCCATCTTGTCGGAGTCGTGGTTTGCCACAGCCTCCTTGATCAGAGGGTTGTTCGCGTACCGTCCAGCTTGCAGGAACACGCGGCTCCTGAACCGGATGCACTCTTCATCGCCCTCGAAGACGATGAACTGGGCGGTGATAGCGTAGTGGCTACCGTCGGCAGCCTCCTCTCCGGTCGCCCAGGATGACTTTCCTGCGACTTCTGGGGCGGAGGCGTACGATGAAGCCCATTTCATGCCGAATAGGTTGTGGTCCCTGGTCGCAAGCTGGCTCATGTGGTCGCCCTGGCCGCTCTCGCAGATGATCTGGGCGATAGTGCAGCCTGCGGGATGCCCATACCTCTCCTGGGCGTCCAAGGCCGCCTCGACCATCTCGTAGGTGATGTATGGAGGCAGGCCTTCCATCGCCTGCTTGTTGGCCTCGCTCTGCCAGAACCCGAAGAGCGCTGAGACAATTTGTCCCACCAGCAGGGCCCCCAGGACGAACGCCACGACTCCCGTCACAACGCCCGCTACGGGTATGCCGGCGCTGGCGATTGCCCCTGTGGTGCCCGCGGTTCCCTCGGCCGCTGCGGCTGCGGTGGCTGCGGAGGCGCCAGCGCCAGCCACCTGCGTTCCGACTGTCTGGGCCGACATCTCCACGGAAGCGCCTGCGGCCGCGTCCGCGGACGCCTTGGTCGCTCCCGCCGCACCGTTGGACTTCGCGCGCATCTCCGCCGCCTGCTTGCAGGGGTCGGCTGCGGACTTCGCCTTTCCCGCCGGGTCGGGCACGGCTCCTTGGCCACCGGCCCTCTCTGCCGCCTTAGCTGCTTTGCGTGAGGCGAGCTTCCTTCTGACGGCCCTGCCGCCCTCTGCCGCATCGTAGACGTCGCGGGATCCTTCCAGCTCCTCGGCGTCGTCCAACTCGTCTACGAGCGATGCGGCTACCATGTGCTTGAACCCCATGCCGGCCGCAGTCCGCTCCGCGCTTGCCCCGCCCGGCACGCCGACGCCGCTTCCGACGACGCCTTCGCGGAACGCGTCGCCGCCGGACACCACGCCGGAGTTGAGGAGGTTCTCCTGCTCGCCTGCCACCACTTCGTGCATGGGGTTCCTGTCAGGGAGTCGCGTCATCGCGCGGACCTTCCTCCGCCTCCGAGGGCGTTGACCTCGGAGGGCTTCGTCGTCAGCAGGTCGTAGATCCTTCCCTTGGGCAGCTCGTTGGTGATCGGCATCCTGGCGCCGCCTGCGACCAGCAGCCCGTCGCCGGGTTTGATCCCGTCGTCGATGTACCTGACCTCCTCGTCGGAGAGGTTGAGGGTTTCTGCCCAGAGGTCTCGGTCGACGGTGGACTGCTTGTGGAGCATCAGGTAGTCGGAGTTGAGGATCATCGTCGAACCGATGTCGCTTCCCAGCATGAAGCTTGCGTTCTGGGAGAGCCCGGTGGCAACGAGGCCGAACTTGCGGCCCTCTGCCCAGAAGCTCTCGAAGTAGGCGATGACCGCCGGATGCTTGAAGAGGCTCTGGACCTCGTCGATGAAGAGCCAGGTCGTCTTTCCTTCCGCGAAGTTCTGGTACATGCGGTTTCGTACCTGCTCGAGGGCGGTCAGCATGCCGAACACCTTCATGTCGGAGTTCAGGTCATGGAGGTCGATGTTGACCATCGGGGCGTCGAGATCCACGTTGGACCTTCGGTTGAAGAACGAGAAGGAGCCCTTGACGTGTCGCTCGTAGCGCAGCGCGATGCCCTTGGCCGCTGCTTCGGGCTGCTCAAGAAGGAGGTTGTAGAAATCCTCGAGCACCGGTGTGCCGTCAACGCCGGAGCGTGCATAGGCCTCCTCCACGCATCGCGCGATGATGGAGCGCTCCGCTTGGGTAAGGCCCTGGTTTCCCTCGGCCATCATCGATGCGGACAGCGCCAGGAAGGCGTCCACTTTAAAGGCCTTCTGAAGCGGTTCGTTCAGAGCCGCGACATCCTTCGTGTCGAAAGGGTTCATGAACTGGCCCGAGTCGGCTGCGAGCCTGATGCTCACGCCGCCTCCCGCCTCTGCGACTGGGCGTCCCTCCCCGGTTGGGTCGATCCAGATTCCCTGAGCCCTGCCTCCGTAGAGCATGCGGACTTGCAGCCAGACGCTCTTCTGCGCGTTGGATTTGCCTGTGCCGGGGGTTCCGAAGTCGAAGCCCATGGGCGATGGCAGGGAGAGCCTATCCAGGATGGCCAGAGTGTTGGTGATCTTCGACTGTCCGAGGTAGATGCCGCCAGGCTGGTTGATCTCCAGCGATGCGAAGGGCATCTGCATGGCGATCTGGCCGCTGGTGAGGAGCCTGGTCACATCGCATTTGTTGGTGGCGAATGGGAGCACGGAGCCCCAGCCCTCCTGCTGGCGGTAGCTGAGCTTCTCGACGGTGAGCGCAGAGCCCCTGGCCGTGGAGATGATCCGGTCGACCTGCTCGTCCAGCTCCTCCTCGCTCGCCGCATAGGTGAACGCGTAGCCGGCGTACTCGAAGAGCCGCTCGTTCTTGTTGCGCAGGAAGTCCAGGAGCTCCTCGGCGTCCGCGCGCGAGTAGCGTAGCGCGGTGGAGGTCTGCGTGAGGATGATTCCCTTGCTGGCGGCTCGGCTCTTCTGTCCGCGCTCCTCCATGTCCATCCAGTCGATCTTGCCCTGCACCATGTCGATTGCCTTGTCTTGGGGGATCGGCCTTAGATGCAGCGAGACGGAAAGCGGGATGGGAAGGTCGACGATGCTTGCGAGGCAGTCGTCCATGAGGATGGAGCCGAAGGACCTTATTGCCATGACGCAGCACCATGCCCCGTCAGCCCTGAACGCGTCATTGCGGCCGTTGGGCTTGAAGTCGACGGACATGGGTGCCACGAAGTCGACGCTCCTCGCCGTCGGGCACTGGGACAAATTGTCCCAGTCGAAGTCGAAGGGAGAAAGCGGGCTCAGCAGGCCGCGGGCGATCCTGAGCCTCTCCGCGCCCTTGACGGGCTCGGACTTGCTCTTGATCCTTGCAAGCGCCTGCGTGCAGTCGTTGCGCATTCGTGCGAGCTTGGGGATTGCCGAGTCGAAGTCGTCGGCCTTCGTGGTGAAGGTCAGGTACCTCTGTCTCTTCAGGTTGGACACTCCCTCGCGCATCTTGTCGTTGAGGATGCGGTTGTACTCATCCACGTATGCGTCGAGGCAGGGATCGGTCTTGGGGAAGAACGTCCTGTTGCCGATCTCTTCCGCGGGAACGGGCTCGTTGGTGATCGTTACCTGGACGCTGGTGTCCGGGTTGAAGTAGTTGTAGAGCGCGCTCATGGTGCTGTAGATGTTCTCGCGGGTGTCCTTCCTGGCGCATTGGTAGGTGATGTCGCCGAATTGCACCGTCTGGCTGAAGAGGCCTGGGGCGACTTGCGCCACTCCGTTCTCGAGCATGAGCTCGTATCCGCAGAGGTCGATGGTGCCCTTCTGCCTCTTCTGCTTCTTCTTTTCCAGGGCGCCCTTCTTACGCTTCCTCAGCAGGCTCATAGAGCTCCGCCCCCTTTCGATAGGTTTTCTTTCTTTCCTTGCGGGTCAGTGTTTTCGGCTCCAATGCCAGCGGCATGTCTGTGCCGCTGCGGTGGCTGGGGCTGAATTCGTAGTGGCGCGTGGCCATGTGATGTCTGGCCACGAGCGGCAGGAACCTCTCAAAGGGCATGCCGTGGGGCTTCCAGAAGCCGGCGAGCCAGAAGGGCAACGTTGAGAGCATGATGGGAAACGTCATCTCGGAGGGGTCTATGGCGAGCCAGAACCACGAGGCCGATGCGACGAGGACCGCGGTGGCGAATCCTCCCGCCAGACAGACGCATGTCCTGATGGACATGTCCCCGAAGAGCTTCTGCTCGTACTCCCCGATGTCCTTCTGGATCGGGATATGGAGCTTGTCGTCGATCAACGGGGCCTCCTAAGCCGGCATCCACGAGGTGTCGAGCTGGCCGAAGTAGACCGCGGCGGCGATGATGATCGCGCCGCCGGCGATTGTCGCGATGCCCGCCTCCATGCCCTCGCCGCCGCCTCCGCGGTTTCCGAAGGACCTGCCGAGCTGCACCGCTCCCCAGACAACGAGGAATCCGCCCAGGAACGTCACGCAGCCCGTGACGAGGGCGATGATCTTTGCAAGCATGCTAATGCCTCCTTTGCGTCTTTGGCGCCGAGGTGGAAGGGGCGCCTTGCGTTGCGTGATAAGATTGTGCTGCGGAGCGCGCGAGCGCTCCTTTGCGTCTAGGCGGCGGCAGCCGCGCCGAGGGTGGAAGCTCGGCCCGGCCTTGTTGCCAGAGGCATTGCCGCTGCCGTTTCCCTTTGCCCTGGAATCACCCCCTCGTCCTTTCCGCGTACGCTCCGAAGTCGAAGGGCGCGCTGTGTTTTGCCCCCTTGTGCCCCGGCTCGACCTCGTCCCACCGGGGATGCTGCGACGCGTCGTACTTGTCGTCCTTGAACGGGTAGGCGCCTGCTATGAGGAGTAGGGCCTTCCGCCTTGACAGACGTCCGACCTCGTCGGGGAGCATCAGCGGGCGCTCGAATATTGACCTGTTCACGGTGGTCGACTTGTTGGCGCCCTCGG
>NC_021021.1:3513789-3600288 GCF_000210055.1 Gordonibacter pamelaeae 7-10-1-b | reverse complement strand
TCGAGGACTCCATCTTGACCAGGTCGAAGTTGCGGATCCTGTATCCGGCAGACTCGAACATCCAGCCCGTCGAGCCGATCAGCGTGCCCTTTGGGTCGGTGACCAGGTAGCTCGCGTTCATCTGCATCAGCAGCGGCAGGACGTGGCTCCTGGTCTTTCCCGTGCCGGGCGTTCCGACCACGCAGATGTTGCGGTTGCGGTCAGTCTCTAGGTCGAATTCAGGCCTCGAAACCGGGATTCCGATGGAGCTGGTCAGGGGGATGTTCATGTCCGGCTCATCCTGGTTCATGAAGGCCTTGCCCTCGTCGCTGCTGCCCCAGCGAGACGATCCGTGCTCCTCGCCGCGTCGGAACGTCCCGCCTCGAAGCACCTGATGCACCCACAGCCCCCAGACGCCGCATGCCGCCAGCATGCCTGCCAACGGGGCAAGCGTGTTCGCATTCCCGATGCCGCCGCCGGCGATCCATGCCGGCATCTGCAGCAGCGCCTCGACGGGGTCCAGGGAGCCTCCCGGAAGCGCGAGGAGGCTTCCGACGAAGAGGAAGCCTGCGAGGGCTGCGCAGGCTGAGAGAAGGGCGGCCTTCGTCACGGTATGCTTGTCGAAGGGCGTCAACGTCCCCTCGCTTGGTCGATGACCTCGCGGCTGCGGCCGTGGGCGCGCTCGACGAGCTCTGCCGACTTCTTGAACGCCTCGACGCGGTCCTGGAGCGGCTCCTTGTCAGGCTCCTTAAGCACTTCCAGGTCCCTCGCGCCAGAGGCGTGGCCCTTTTCCCTGGAGAGCTGCTGCTCGGCCTTCTTGGCGGCTTGCGTGGTCTCCTGGGCCAGCTCGTCGAAGCACCTGGCGACTTCGGGCGCGTCACCGACCCTGAAGATGAGGTATGACTTTTCGCCCTCGCTGAAGAACTCATGCGAAAGCGCCTCGCGGTCGAGGTTCGCGTCGATGATTTCCTTGATTGTCTCGAACTCGGGGAGGCCCTTGAACTCGTGCAGGTTCAGCTTCGCCCATTCTGTCGCCTCGCTTGCCCGCTCAATGCCTGCGGCTGCTGATTGCCCGTGCCCGATCTCTCCGACGGCGTTCCTGAAGGCCATTGAGACCCGCGCTGCGCTATGGGCCATGGCAGCCTGCCCAGCCTCCTGGCCCAGGCGGAGCATCCAGTCGAAAAGCTTTTCGCCGGACTCGTCCCCGAAGTCGCTTGGCATGGTTCCTCCCTAGATGTGCCGGGACAATTTGTCCCACTCGTCAGCGCTTGTCTTTCCTTTGAGGTCGCGTGGACTCTGGAAGGTCGCCTAGGCCCACGAAGAAGTACTCGGTGAACTCGATCTTGAAAAGCCAGGTAATCTTCACCAGTTCGGTAGCAGACATGGCCACCTCACCGCGCAGCTTCTTCCCGACGCTCGTGTCGCTCAGCCCAAGTCGCCTCGCGAGCTCTGTCGTCGACATGCCGCTTCGGTCCTTGTAACTGTTGATCACTCCCAGGTACTGTCTGGTTATCGGGTCTAGGTGCTCCATCGCTTCCTCCATCACTCACGGCTGCGAGTTGCCGTAGCCGCGGCCCGTGCAGGCCCGGTGATGCTGGGAAGGGTAACGGTGCGCTTCATGTCTGTGGCGAAATCCGTCATGAGGTGACGGGAATCCGTCACGAGGTTTCGAATCAGGCGGTCGCATCGCTTCGGGCAGCCACTTGGCTGAACCCGCGCCTGGGCACAGTAATACAGCCTGTACTCTACAGAAACGCGCTGTCTTGGGTGTCCAATGCATGGGACAGTGGTTGAGAAAGTACCAGTTGAGATTGGATGTTTCAGCAAAGGCGAAACGATAAGGTAAGTCACTGGGACAAATTGTCCCAGCAGCTCCTATCCGGGCCTGAACCTCTCGTCGCGATAGGCTCGGTAGTCGCGCATTGCGTCGCCCATTCGGTCGAATCCGGCACCATAATCCCAAGCCAGAGACCACAGCCGTTGCGCCTCGGGATCCGAATCGCGCCACTCGGTCTCGAGGGCCCGGATCCTTTCCTCCTCCTTGCGGTGCTCCTCTTCTGCGCGCCTTTCGGCAGAGCGACGTTCCGCGCGGGCTCGCTGCTCGCGCCGGTTTTCCAGCGCTGCATCGAGGCTGAGACCCGTGATTGGCCTGTTTGGCTTGAGCCAGGTTGACAAGGTGGCTATGAACCTGGCTTCCGTGCCGGCTTGCTCCTGCTGGATGACGTAGCGCCTGTAGCTGCTTGCCAGGAAGTCCCCGTCGACGCCATGGTCTGAGAGCGAGCCCTGCCATACCCTCCAGGCCTTCTCCTTCGCGCATTGGGAAGCCTTGGAGCCGGGAACCTTCTCCCAGGCCCTCTCGAAGCTCTCGCTTGTTTCCGCCAGCCCTCCGTCCCCCTTGTCGCAAGAAAGTCTTTCTGGCTGGTTGGTTGGATGGTCAGAAGATAATCTCTCGGTAGTCTCTGAGTAATCTTTGTATATGTCTGGCGATTTTTCGCCATACCTATGACGAAATTCCGACATAGGTGTATCGGATTTGGCATCGCCTCCGTCATACCTATGGCGTTTTTTCGCCATAGGGTCCAAGTCGTCTGATTGGTCTGGGTAGGTGAGCTCGAGCACCTGTGCGGGATCTATGGCGATGAACATGACGTTGCCCATCATGCCGGCGCCGCAGTCGACGTTGCGGAACACGCGCCTGACGGCTCCGAGCTCCTCTAGGCGCACCACGGCGTCCTTGGCCTGCCTCTTGCTGAGCCCGAAGTGCTCCGCGAGCCGGTCGTAGCTTCGCTGCAGCAGGTCTGCCGAGAACCTCTTCCGATAGGCGATGATGTCGCCGGTGGCCTCGTCGCGGATCTCGCTCGGGCGATACCAGTAGAGGACGTCGGAGAGGATGTTGATTGCTGCCAGGTCGGCCTTGCCGGAGGCGGTCGTTATCGTCTTGTACCAGGTTGCGGGGATAACGTTGCCGGTAATGGCCATCGTCGCGATGGCGTCTACCGAGGCGTTTCCCGTGAGCTTTCGGGGATTCATTTCAAGTCCTTTTTGAACAGTCCCTTCGTGCTTTCCCTGCGCGTCCCCGGCTTCCGCTTGTCTGCGTCGGCTATGGGCTCCACTTTTTCGGGAACCAGCGGGATCTGCCTCATATCCGGGGCCATGGTCTCGCTGAGGTCTGACAGCTCCATTTCCTCAAGCGTCGATCCTTCGGGGTGATTGTCGATGGCCATGCCCTGTTCGTTCATCTGCGTTAGGACGTCGAGGATGGCCTCCGAAACGTCCAGGAGCCTCGCATTGGCACAAGCACCCGCAGAGATTCTCGACAGCTCGTCTGCGACTCTTCTTGCCTGGATGGCCATGGCTTTCTGAACCCTCGCGGTGGCGAGGACGGTGATCTCGCTGCCCTCCAGCCGGGAGATTATGAAGGCCTGCTTGGTCATTCCGCTGAGCGCGGCGAGCTGGTTTATCCTCTCGTTCTCTTCTTCCGAGACGCGGAAGCCAACTGTGGTGTCTCTCCACCGGCCTTCTCTGTCCAGACTCTTAACGCTCATTATTCTCGCCCCTCGCGTTCATCAGCGCATCGAGGACGTCAGCCATGTTCCTCTGCTGGTTCGGGAATAGATGTGCATAGCGATAGGTGATATGCACACTCTCGTGGCCCATTCTGTCGGCGATGGCGACCGCAGTGAAGCCGAGGTTGATTAGGAGGGACACATGGCTGTGCCTCAAGTCGTGGACGCGGATCTCTTTGACCCCGGCGAGCCTTGCGGCGGTCTTCAGCGTGTTGTTGAGCGCGTACTTCGTGAAGGGGAAGAGACGATCGTCTTCTTTGATGTCGTACTCCATCTCCATGTACTCCTGGAGCTCTTGGGCGAGGAAGCGCGGCAGGGCAATCATCCTCTCTGATTTCTTGGTCTTTGGAGGGCCGATGATGTCCTTTCCGTTGAGGCGGGCGTAGGACTTCGAAACGGTGATGGTCCTGTTCTCGATGTCGATGTCCTTGGCGGTCAGCGCGAGAAGCTCGCCCTCCCTCAATCCGCACCAATAGAGAATCTCGTATGCGTAGAACATCTCGGGGCGGTCGATGACCTGCTCGGAGAACTTCAGGTACTCCTCCGTCGTCCAGAACTTCATCTCCTTCCCCTGCTTTTCACCGACCCTCCCAGCTTTCTGGAGCGGGTTCGAAGGGAGTCCGTAATGCCTTACGGCGTGATTGAGGATGGCGGAGAGCTGGTTCTCGACGGTCCTGATGTACGTCTCCGAGAACTTCTTGCCGTTCTCGTCCTTGGCCCTCAGGAGACCGTTCTGCCAGTCCATGACCTCTTTTGATGTGATATCGACGACCCTCATCTTGCCGAAGAACGGGATGAGCTTCTCGTTGATCATGTACTCCTTGCTGCGCCATGTGGTTTCCCTCAGCCTCGGACGCACGTCCTCCGCATAGACCTTGACAAACTGCTCGAATGTCATGCTCGTGGACCTTGCCTCGTTAGCCAGGAAGTCCCTTTCCCATGCCAGGGCTTTGGTCTTGGTCTTGAAGCCGCGTTTCGTTGAGTCGATCGCTTCGCCATCTCGGTTCGTGTAGTGGAGCTTGACGAGCCAAGTGCCCCTCTTCGCGTCTTTTCTAACGCTCGTGGCCGGCCCTCGTCTCAAGCTCGCTCAGGTCGATTTCGTCGATTCTGCCAAAGAGCCTCTCTTCGTAATAGCTGCGGTTGGTCTTCCCGCGCATCGTGATGCATCCCATCTCGCTCAGCTCATCGTTCAGCATCCTGACGATCTTGTAGGCGTGCTGCATGCTGCATTCCAGGTCTTCGGCCACTTCTTTAGCCGTGATGAGTCTTCCGTCCATCAGTGTGTCCTTTCAATTGATACAAGAACGTATCAGTACTACAGACACGATAACTGATACACTTATGTATCAATGAAATATCACGTCGGGAATCGCCGAAAACCATATTTGGTATTACAAGTCAGGAGGGCGGATGAAGATCGGGGAGAAGATCCATCGCATCAGGAAGGAGCGCGGCTACACCGCCGAGCAGTTCGCCGAGATGCTCGGCATCTCAACTGTGTCATTGCGCAAGTACGAGTACGGAGAGCGAACGCCGAAGGAGCCTATGATTACCGAGATCGCCCGCCGCCTTGGGGTGAACCCTTCATCCCTCAAGTCCGATTGGGGAAACGACGCGAACGATGCGATACACATGCTGTTCGAGCTGGAGGAGGCGTTTTGCCTAGAGCCGATCAAGGTTGGTGACACTGTCGTCTTGACTCTTCCGGAAGACTTGGGCAGCGAGGACCAGGAAGCACTGGCGAGGGCGCTTCGCCAGTGGTATAGGAACAACAGGGATCTGAAGGATAATGAGCTAACGAGGGACGAGTATGTTGCCTGGAAGGACTCCTTCAAGGCCTAGACTCCCTAAATAGAACCGAAAATGGCCTCGTCAGAGGCTGTTTTTATGCCGTGACCCGTTCGTGACCCAAACCGCAAAATAAATGCCCGTAATAACTGATACGTAATCGTATCAGTTTCAAGGTTGTAGATGGCTATCGGGTTGCAGCTATTCAGGCAATGGCGCATTTGCAGGCAATGATACGTATTCGTATCAATTGATATTCTTTGCTGTGTTTGCCAGATTTGACAAAAATTGCAGGTGGAATCGGGTGTTTCAACTTGTTAGCCACCTGCAAGATGACTTCGAAATAACTAAGTTTACGTGGGTCATGCTTTTACATTTTCGTATGACTCACTTCGTGTCAGAATGCAAAAACACCCCTTGAGCAGGTTATTCTCAAGGGGTGTTGTAGGTCACATATTGATACGATACTGTATCAGCTTTTACTCCCACTCAGTGACTAATCCAGTACGGGTGCTGCCGATCCGTGCCGCGTCATACCGCCTAAGGGCTGATTCGTGCGCAATTTAGGCGAATCAGCCCCTTGATTCGCGATTTCGGGAATGACTCAACTGATTCGCGAAATCGCAGGTCGCTCCTTTAATCATTCCCGGGTTTCCGCCAGGATTCGTAGCGGATGGCTTAAAACAGAGTGATTCGGAGACCAACCCGCACATATCGCTATCGCTTCATCTTCTTCAAGTTAGCAAGCTTCCATTGCGCTTCCGGGCTCGCGACAGCGGCTTGGGCGATGGCGCACTCACCGAAGAGGAGCTCGGGGCGGTATTCCCCTTTGGCGAACAAGTCCAAATAGAGTCTCTCGCCGTCCTTTCTAGGCAGGATGTAGGCCGACGTGAGCTCCTCCGCGTCGAGCATCAAGCCTGCTGGCGTCGGCTCTTTATCCCTCGAATGCAGCATCGGTAGCAGCTGGTCTTCGCGCAAATACCTTTGAGCTCCAGCATGGACTGGGCTACAGACTGGGAATTTCATCCGGCAGCGGAGCCTGCATGAACGATTTAGGTGCCCTCTACTATATGGGAGACCTTGTTGAACAGGACTACGCCAAAGCCGCGGAACTCTACGAAATGGCAGCTGACGCAGGTTGTTTCCAGAGCATCATCAACCTCGGTTATATCTACGAGTACGGAAGGACCGGCAAGCCCGACCACACCAAGGCCTATCAGTGGTATTCGCTCGCCGCAGCGCTTGCGCCCTCCAGCGAAGCGGTATACAAACTCGGCGACATGTTCGGCCGCGGTCGCGCTGTGCCGCAAGACAAGTCAAAAGCATACCGTCTGTACGAACGCAGTCTTGAGCTTGCCCGCGACGATGTTGAGTTTGCCCAGCCCGCCATTCGCATAGCCGCTATGCTCATTGACCCCGATGCCCCCTCCTGCGGCATCGACCGTAATCCCCTACGCGCTGACGCTCTATCAGCGCACCGAGATTGGCCTGCGCATCGACATCGCCAACGGCATGACGTATTACACCAAGCGCCTCCGCGAGGCGATCGAAGGCCAAGAGAAGGCCCGCAAGCTCGTCGAAATGGACGATTTTGTGATTGACCGCTAACAACCGCTCACGCGCGTCTTGCCAACATTGGTAATCCGCTCCCGCTCTGAAACCCTTCATGGCAGGAGCGGATTCGCATCTCGAAGAATCGAAAACAAAGAGGCCCCGGGATTCCCGAGACCTCCTCAATATACATAGTTCAGCTTGTTTACTGTTCGCTCTTCGCAATCGCCTGGTCGATAAGCTTGTCAAGCGCCGCGCGCTGCTCGGCGGAGCTGATGGCGCCCATGATGGGCTCCCCTACGATGTTGCCGTTCTGGTCGATAACGTAGGTTGTCGGGAACGAGAACAGATTTGACGTAAACTTGCCGGCCTCGCTATCCGACTTGAACCAGATGTTCTTATATGTCACGCCCTTCTTGCTCAGCACGTCCTTGGCATCTGCAATCTCGTCCTTGTTGCCATCGAGCGTAAAGGAATTGACACCCACGACCTGGCCACCCTTCTCGGCAAGCTCCTTATTCAGGTTCTCAAGATCGCCCAGCTCGCCCACGCACGGCTTGCAAGTAGTAAACCAAAAGTTCATGACGGTGACCTTGTTCTTAGAGAACAGCTCGTCGCTGCTCACGTCGTTGCCGTCCAAGTCCTTGCCCGTAAAGCTGGGGAACTTCGTCGCCTCGCTCGAAGCATCGGCGCCAGCCGTCATGCCAGCGGCCGAAGCGTCGACGCTCTCGCCTGCGCTCGGCGTGCTTCCACAGCCAGGAAACTCCTTTTCCAGGCTCTCGAGCTTGTCCTCGATCTCCTTGATCTGCTGCGCACCGGCCTTGAGCGTCTTCAACTCATCCGCTGCAAACTCATCCTTGGCGCCGTCGATGGTCTTGAGCAGGAAATCGCCATAATTGCTGCCGTCCTCGATCATCGGCGTATCTTTATTGGCGGCAAGAAACACCTTTTCCCACAGCGCATTATCGCTCGAGAGGATATCGTTCTGCTTCTGCATGAGCTTCGCATAGAGCTCGGCGGCCTCGTCGGCGTTGGCCGGCTCTTGCGCAATGAGCTCCGCGATCTTAGGATCGGAGCCCGTAGATTCGCTCGCGTTGCCACCGGGCGCCGAACACGCCACAAGACACAGGGCCAGCACCGGCACCATAAACAGGGCCGCAATCTTAGATAGTTTCATGGTCATTCCTCCGTTTTGTCGAAACTTGCTTACTTTTTATCGGCGGTCAGAGGGAGCTTTTCTTCCGACACATCCAGGCCATAGCGATAGCTGATGGCATCGACGGGACAGGCCCCGATGCACTTTCCGCACCGGATACATTCGGCATGATTGGGTGCGCGGACCACATCGACGTCCATCTGGCAAACCTTTGAACACGTGCCGCACGAGACGCATTTGCATGCATCGACCCGAATCCCCAGTAAGGACACCTTATTCATGAGCGCATAGAATGCGCCGAGCGGGCAAATCCATTTGCAGAAGGGGCGATAGAACAAAACGCTCAGCACCACCACGGCAATGAGAACGAAAAGTTTCCAGGTAAAGAGCTGCCCCAGCGCAGATCGGATTCCAGTATTGACAGCCGCCAGCGGAATGGCGCCCTCGAGCACACCCTGCGGACAGATGTACTTGCAAAAGAACGGGTCGCCCATCCCCACATCGTTGACCACCAGCACGGGCAGCAATACCACGGCAAGCAGCAGCACGCCGTATTTGATATACGTGAGAGGTTTGAGCCTTTTCGTTGAGAGCTTTTTGCAAGGAATCTTGTGGAGCAGCTCCTGCAGCCATCCAAACGGACACAGGAACCCACACACAAAGCGCCCCAGCAACACGCCGAGCAAGATGAGCGTGCCCGTGACGTAATAGGAAAAGCTGAACTTGGACGAGCCCACCACCGACTGAAATGCACCGATAGGACATGCGCCCGCAGCCGCAGGGCACGAATAGCAATTAAGCCCCGGCACGCAAACCGTTTTTTCCGCGCCTTGGTAGATGCCGCCTTTGGCGAAGTTTGGCAGATGGATATTCGTAATGAGCGTTGCTACCGCCTGAATGAATCCGCGAAATCGGGCCAAAATATGCGACGCAGTGTTTTCTCTTTTATCCAATTCCGATACACTCCAAGCACAGCCTAATTGCTTTGGCCAGCACGGCATCCGCCTCGCCACGCATAACGCCAAAGCACACCATGGCAATTCCGACGATCAACAAAGCGACCTGTACCATGGGTTTTACCGCCTTGAACAACCTGACCACTCCTTTCGTTACGCAACCATTGAACCATATCGACCATAAAATCCGTGTTAAGCGCGATTTGAAATGTGCAAGGAGATTGTTATGCGTATTTTAATCGTCGAGGACGAACGAGCTCTATGTGACGCAATCGCGCGCAGCTTGCGAAACTTGGCATACAGCGTCGACTGCTGCCATGATGGGCAGGAGGCGCTCGACCTACTAGGCGTTGAAGTCTTTGACCTCGTGGTACTCGACCTCAACCTTCCCCGTATCGACGGCATGACCGTGCTCAAGGCACTTCGGAAAACCGACCGCGAGACCAAAGTGCTGATTCTGTCCGCACGTGGCAAAGTATTCGATAAAGTCACCGGACTCGATGCCGGCGCCAACGATTACCTCACCAAGCCGTTTCATCTGGACGAGCTCGCGGCGAGAATTCGCAGCCTCACGCTCAGGCGCTTCGCACAAGACAACATAGTTTTAACCTGCGGAAAGCTCAGCTTTGACACCAAGGCGCGCATCGCTTCCGTAGGCGGCGAAGCGCTGTCTCTCACGCGCAAAGAAACGGGAATCTTGGAATACCTGATGCTTAACCAGGGGCGCCCGGTAAGCCAAGAGGAGCTTATCGAGCACGTTTGGGATAGCAGTGTGAACAGCTTTAGCAACGCAACCCGTGTTCATATCTCGTCGCTCAGGAAAAAGCTGCGCAGCGCTTTGGGATACGACCCGATTCGCAATCGGATTGGAGAGGGCTACGTCATGGAGGATAGCGAATGAAAAGGCTTTCGCTGCAATGGCGCATAACGATCATGACGGCACTTCTGACGTGCGCGGCGTGCATGCTGACAAACTGCCTGGTCGGCTATACGGGCATGCGCTACATGGACGCAATTGGCAGTGGCATCTCGGCTCTTAGCACAGCCGACGAAGATACGCCCCAGGCGTTTGACCCAACGAACGTGGCCCTCGATGACGAGGTCACGGTCGTCGTGAATAACGCACAAGAGTCTTTTGGCGCGACCGCCTGGTGCATCACAGCTGGAGTCACGCTGCTTGGTGGCGTGCTGGCATACTTTGTGAGCGGTCGTGCGCTCAAGCCGCTACGGGCTTTTGCCGCTCAAGTAGAGCGCGTGCAGCCTGACAACCTAAGCGAAATCAACCTCAGCGAAGATGTGCCCACCGAACTGCAACGATGCAGCGCCTCATTCAACGATATGATCGGTCGGCTCGACGAAGGGTTCTCCGCACAGCGTCAGTTTACCGGCAACGCCGCACACGAGCTGCGCACCCCGCTCGCCCTTATGCAGGCGCAGATTGAACTGTTCGCCTCCGAGCATCCCACATCGCAACCCCAAACAGCCGAGCTGCTCGGCCTGCTGCAAGAACAAACCGAGCGGATGTCGCGAATGACCAAGGTGCTGCTTGAGATGAGTGAGCTCCACAGCGTTCCCTGCGAGGACGATATTGAGCTTGGCCCCCTGTCCGAAGAAGTCCTCACCGACCTTGCTCCGCTTGCCGAGCATAAAGACATCGTCCTCAATTGCAGTGGAGGCGCTCTGATAATCGGAAGCGACACGCTCCTCTATCGGCTGGTGTTTAACCTGGTCGAAAATGCCATCCGTTACAGCCGCCCCGGCTCCACTGTCAACGTCTCCATCTGCGACAACGACAGTCACGTGTTCCTGCGAGTCGAAGATCAGGGCCCGGGAATACCCAAGCAGTACCGTGAGAGCATCTTCCAGCCGTTCTTTCGCCTGGATAAATCCCGCAGCAGGGCATACGGCGGCGCAGGACTCGGGCTAGCGCTTGTTTGGGAGATTGCAGCGCTGCACGGCGGCACGGTTGAGGTCGAAGCAAGTTCCGAGAACGGGACCACCATGCTCACGACCCTTCCAAAACGGACCGCAGCGTAAACCAGCCATTAAAAGGAAAGGGTCCCGTGCACGTTTGAACTGCCTCCCATTTCTTGAACACGAGAAATGGGAGGTTTTTGGACTGGTCAAGGTTTCTTGGACGGAAAAATAAGCTTCTTCAGGCAACATCTCGCTCTAGGTCGCACGGGGCGTTATAGCCGATCGATGAGCGCATCCTCTGCCTGCTGTAGTAGAGCTCGATGTATTTGAACGCGTCCTGCTTCGCCTCCCCCTCGTCTTGTGGCCTTCCGCATAGGGTGATGCCGAGACGTAAGAGGACCAGATGCCCCGCATCATATCGGATCTTCTGACCTCGCCGAGCACGGCCTCGTAGTCGCCCATCGTGCCGAGTGAACCGCGCCTGGAGGCGGTGGCGACAACGGCTTCGTGCAGGGAATCCCGATTTATTTCGCCCGCCTTCAAACGGAGCAAAGTGTGGATGTCGTAGTAGTCGCGGCCACGCGTGTTGGCGATTCCCCGGGAAACGACAGTCTCGAGCTTTTCGGCCAACACGGTTTCGAGCGGGTACGAGAGCACCCTGACCGAGCCCTCCTCGAACATCAGCGGGTAGCGGTACTCGATGCGCCCGGGCACTATCTCGTCTTCGGTCGTGATGTCGATCTTCACGGGAGCGTCTATCTTGCCGTACCTCGCGCGCAGGTGCGCGCGCCAGTTCGCGTACTCGTCGCCCTCGCGGATGGGCTCGATCCGCTCGAAGGAGTATTCCATGCCGTCGGCGACGTCCACGGCGCAGATGGCGGCGACGGCCTCGCTCACCGTGCCTTCGTCCATATCCATGCCTATCACCGTCGTGTCCATGTCCATGGTGGTCCTCTGGGCGACGCCGGTCATCGAGGAGATGAGGAGGCCGCCCTTCAGAACGAACGCCTCGGCGTAGCCGCTCTTTCCGAGCCGCACCAAAAGATGCTCGAACAGGTACATTTGCAGGAGCTCCTGGGGCTTCAGGTTGCTTTTTTGGCCAGGGCCTTAATTTTGCCCTTGAGGCTTGCATCGCTCCTCATCATGTGAGCACCTCCAAATACATCCTGAACTCTTTCTCGACGCCGAGCGCGTTGCACATCCGTGCGAGCTTAGGCAGGTCGGCGCCTTTCCTTTTGAAGTAACCCGCGACCGCGTCGCGGACGAGCTGGGGGTCCGCTCCTTCGGAGACTCTCTGCGAAATGAGATCGGCTACGGCCCGTTCGGCGCAATAGGCTTTCACAGTGCCCCCTCCTGGGGACTTTGCCTTAACGATGCCGAACTCGTAGAGCTCGGGAGAGAGACGGTGAATCTTCGTATCGGGATATTCTTGGGTAAGGCCACGCGGGTTGTAGCCGCGCGGGACGGTGACATCGATTGCGGCGGGAACCTTGTCGGAAAGGCCGGCGAGGTACAGCGCGCTTCCATGCGATAACACGCATTTGCTCCACCTGTAGGATATCGCTGCGAACTCGTCATCGAAGGCTTCGGGCAGACAGTACACGCCCCGGGTAAGCTTGTCTATAGCGCCCGATTCAAGGGCGTAGGAGATCGAGCCCGGCAGAAAGCCCGCTTTCGCGATTTGCGCCGCGCTCGCGATGCCGCCCGAGTCTTCTACGAATTCGGCTATCTCCTCGCTTCTGCCCATAACCCTCCTTTTGATTATTGGACACGAATTGTAGCTTAAATGTGTCTATTAATCAAAAAAGAAGATCATGGCCATCAGGCAAAGACGCCTGGCAAGACGCTATTCCTGTAAAAACAAATTTAGGCCCGGTGACTTGAATCAGCGGTCATCCCGGGGCTAACCAGTACGCATGGTAACATGCTTCTGCGTTTGCTGGGATTCGATGGCGGCCTTCCAGCGGTTCGTTGAGCATTCTGTAAAAGCAAAGCTCTTTCTGATTGGCCGCTGCAAACAATGCTTCTAGCTTTTCGGAGGAGAATGGCTAACGATTTTCGTAAGACAAATCTCGACACTTGGAAGCAGTGGCGATAAATCCCCCTCAAGACCCATGCCATGAGTCGCCTTTGCGTACAAGGCGGAAAGACCACAGATAAATGCGAGCTGATGACGGTTTTCAATGAAAAGGGGTACATTTTGTCCACCTTTCCATTGATTTTCCTCAGCAAGCGTAACTAACTTAACTATGGCGCTTCGCCATGAAACCGTTGCTCGTTCGGCGCGGAGAGAAAGAAAGCACCATTTCCTCGCGATGTTGCGACCAAGCATGGCAAATTCTTATTAGCAGGCACGTTGATCCCGGATGCGAGGCGTTAATGCTTGTGCGCCTTACGGGTGCATTCGCCAGGGCAGCGCTTCTGATTCGACCGCGTTCTCATGTAAGGCTTGCCGCAGTAATCGCAAATGGCGACGTGTTTCTTGTCCATGTAAGTGGCGAATGCGAACCACATGTAGCGTAGCCTGTCTTCGAAGTAGTAGGTGAAATTGTGCCCAATCCATTCGTGTCTCACATATTTTGTGTGTGCGCTGACCAGGAGTTCCATCAGGCTTCGGCATAGCTTTGCCCCCATCTCCTTTCTGAAAGAGGCATTGAATTCCTCGAGCGGGCAAACGAGGGATGGCAGACGACCTTGACCTATCATCTCTGCATGGCGTCTCGGGTTCAGCATTATCGCCACATCGAACCCAGCCCTCGCCTCGATCATAGCCATCTTCCCTTTGAGGATGTCCATCTGCATCAGATTAGGAATGGCCTTCACGAATGGATGCCAGTGCTTCATCTCGGCTCCGGGTTCATCCCACCGGCCTGAGCAATAGACCCTTTTTTGAATCTCTTCTTCGGTCATGGTGAAGCGGGCGTAATCGGGGTTGATGGCGCAAGGCAGCACCACCGAAGCCGAGAAAATAGCCTCTTCCGTTTCCTTGTGAGTCAGACGCTGCTTCTTCGCAACCTCTCGAACCTGCTCTTTGTCTAAGAAAATCAAAGAGCCGAATATAACTTCCTTCCCATCCCAATAGACGCTTCCGTTCCATGAGTCTTCGTCGATGACCGCCTTGAGCCTGAATGCGAGCTCGAAGAACGATGCGGCTAGCTTCCACATGGACAGAGGCTCTTCGATTATTCCGTTTTCCCTCAGGTAAGTCCCACCGAAGAGAGGCCCGTGCTCCGAAGCGTATTCAGCGAAATCGCTTTTCGTCTGAAGTCGAGAGAAGCGAATTAAATCATCCTCTATCGAAGCGAGGCTGGCCTTACTCAGGATGTCCTCGCAAACCTCCCTGATTCGCTCTTCACGTCCGTCAATGGAAAACAAAAGGACGTCGTCCTTCCTTATTCCCAGAAAAGACGCGTTTCCGAATTCGCAATTCTTCGGATTCGGGAAAACGCCGTACGGGCAGTTTGCCTCCGGGATTGCTTCACCTATTCGATCGTGCATCTTATCGCCTCCTTGCAAATGAGAGCTTTAGAAGAACATTATCGACTTTTCTATCCTGCTTTGATGTACATGCTATTGGACACCCAAGCGGGATAGTTTTCTTTATGCGCATGGGCAACGCTCTCCTCCAGGATAAATGCGCAAACGGGCGTGGTCGGGGGTATTCAGATAACAGGAGTTTTAGGCAAGAATGAACCTCGTAAAGGTGAACGGCGCCGTTCACGGCAACTTCGAAAAGAAAGGCCGTGAACATCATGTCCAACGGAACAAAGAAGAACATCAAAATCATCATCCCGTCCTCGCTCGACGACGAAGGCGCGCGCATGCTCGTCATCCCGCTGCTGCGCGAGCCGGTGCTCATGCAGGACGTGTACCAGCCCAATCAGGTGATGAGACTGTTACGGATCAGCAAGCCGCGCTTCTACGAACTCACTGATCTTAAACAGCGCAACCCGCTGCCTACGCACAACTACGGCCCGGGCAAGCGCGGCACGATCATCTTGCGCGAGGAACTCATCGAATGGGTCGCGTCGCTGCCCAAGGGCATCGGTAACGGTAAGCCTGGCGAGCTGCAAGAAGATTAGCTTTCACCCAGAGAACCCCAGAGAACCCGAACGACGGCTCGTCGCGCCATCACAGCGTCCCTTGCTGCTTCAATGCGCGTCAGCGATATCGCCCTTTGACCAAGCGGCCGCAACGGCGGCCAAGCCGAACGAAAGGAAAGCAATGGAATGCAAGAACGCCGAACGGCTGCAGCATGCAGGGCGCTCGGGTGCGGCGGAGCCTTCGGGCCCCATGCCGCCCCTGTACACCGTGACCGAGGTCGCGGACTACCTGCATGTGAGCCGCTCGACAGTGTACCGTCTCATCGAGGACGGGAGCCTGCACGGCACCCGCATCGGGCAGGCGCTGCGCTTCACCCCGGACAACATCCGCGAGCTCATCGCGCTCGGCTCCGTCGACCGGGGCGCCTAACGCATGGGTGCAGCCCGAGGCATCGAGGGCTCGTTCGTCATCGTCCATGAGTTCATGGCGAAAGGGCTCGGCCTGAAGGGCAACGACCTCATCGTCTACGCGAGGATCTTCGGCTTCGCCAACGCCGGAAAGCCCTACTTCGAGAGCAAGGCAGGCTCGGCCGGCTTCTGCGGCATCAGCAAGCGAGCGGCGTTCTCCGTCGTCTCGCGGCTGAAGGCGCGCGGGCTCATCGAGGAGGTCGAGTCGTGCGACGAGGCGAAGAAGATAGGCAGCCGATGTTACATCCCAGCGAGAGAACCCCTCTCCGCCCTCGGCATCACCTTCGCGACCGATGAAGGAGCTGCATATGCGCCAGGCGACACCGATGAAGAACCTGCACTGGCGCTTGTCGCGACCGATGAAGGTTCTTCATCCCCGAGAGCGTCACGCGACGAAGAACCTTCATCGCGGCCCCTGCAGAAGCTGCACCCGATAGCAAAGACAGACAACAGCTATTACGAATAGAAAGAAGAGACGATATGGACGAGGAGAGCACTTTCAGGCTCTACACGAAGGAAGAGGCCGATGCGAGGGGCATAGGCTACGACCCTCAAGTTGAAATCCGCTGCCCGCACTGCGGCGAGCCGTACGAGCAGCAGGGCTTCATCGGACGCGCAGGCCGAATCGCCTGGGTCACCCACAGGGAATGCCAATGCGAGGGCGCAGTCGCCGAGCGCGAGCAGGCCCGACAGGCCGAAGCGGAGGCGAAGCGGATGGAATCCCAGCGCCGACTCAAGCGCTGCGGGGTCCCGCGACGCTACATGTCCGCCCAGATCAGCGTGCCGGAGGCGGCAAGGTACGTCGTCGGGTTCGGCAGCGCCGGGGACAAGGGCCTCTACATCGTCGGCGGCGTGGGGACTGGAAAGACCTACGAGGCCTGCGCGCTCGCGAAGTCGTTCATCGAAGCGGGCTACACCGTGCGCGTGACGACGTCGCTCGCAATGCTGGACTCGGTGAGCCGAAGCTACGACGACCCGTCGATAGCCGGCATCTCAATTTTCACCGGGGTCGACGTCCTCGTGATCGACGACCTCGGCAAGGAGAACGCCAACGCGTGGGCGCTCACGACCCTGTTCCAGATCATCAACTCACGCTACGAGGACGGCAAGCCGACCATCTACACGTCGCAGTACGACCTGCAATCGCTCCAACGCCGCATGTCGCGCCAGCACGAATCCGAGAGCGCCGAGGCCATCGTGTCCCGCATCTGCGAGACAAGCACGATCGTCCAGCTCGGCGGGAAGGACCGCCGCCGGAGCGCGAAGGCGAAATAAGCCTTCATCCGCAATACCCGAGCGAACCCTAAAACGGCCTTCCCGCAGACAAAGCAAAAGCAATCAGTGTTATCTGGGCGAGCGGGCGGGGTTGGCTGGGCCAAACCAACCACCAGAAGAGCCGGGCCCGTGCCCCGCCCGCGCAACCAAGTCCCACCGCGAGAGAAAGGCAGGCATATGGGCGCCACGATTCAGGATTTCGAGCCAAGATCCAAGCCCCTCGACGAGGAGACGCGCGAGCAGCTCGTCTCCAAATGCCAGGAGAACGGCTGGCTCAAGGTCGGCGGCTACGACTGGCAGGACGACCCGTTTCTCGAGGAATATCCCTACGAGTTCATGCGCATCGACGACATCGACGCGCTTCGCGAGCACTTCGGGCGCGGCAACTGGGCGATCCGCCAGGGCGTTGTGTTCGGCGACCTCGCATTCATCAACCAAGTGAACGGAGGCGACGAGTGGTGGACCCTCAAGCGCGACGGCGAAGAATGGGTGGATTTCGAGTCGACGAGCTTCGCCTACGTCATCGAGGCGAAGGGCCGCGCCGCGTTCGAGACGCTCGTGCGCTCGATGCAGCTCGCAACGCCGGCGCGATGCAAGACCCTCGACTACTACGACAAGGACGCTTCGGCCAAATGGGCCGCGGAGCACAATCCGCGCATCCCCGAGGATGAGCGACCCCTCGCGAAGCGCGCCTCAGATGCCCGCGAAGCCGCATCCGCCCGAAACGGCCGCAGCCACGTACCGCGCCGCGAGGCCCAGGCCATCGACTAACGAAAACAACCAACAAACCAATCGCTGGGACAGCTTGTCCCAGCGAGGAATCCAGAGAAAGGAGACCAACCCATGGCAACGGATTTCGGAGACGAGAGCGGCGAGAAGCTGTTCGACTGGATGCTCAGGGTCGGCCAAGAGGCCGGCCAGGAAGCCCTCGCCAAAAGCGCCAAGGGCCTCGCCGAGGCCATCAGGAGCACGTGCGCCGGCATCGAGAAGAGCGAAGGATCGGGAGGCGCCGCCGCGAAGACCACCGAATGGGCGAAGCTCAGCATGCGCGAGTTCGAGGACCTTCCCGAATACGAGACCCTGGCCGACATGATCTCCTCGCAGCTCAAGAAAGAGGGCGTCGAGCACGCCTTCGCGAACGAGGGCGGAAAGCGCTTCCTCGTGTTCAAGGCGAAAGAGACGCCGTCGGTGGCCCGGGCGTTCAGGCGAATCGAGGAATCCATCCCAGAGGCGTGCGAGCGCGCGAAGGGCGTCTTGGCCAAAGGCGAGCCGCTCAAGGAGCGCGCCGCAAGGGCGCGCGCCGCCGCCGAGCAGATCGCCCAAAAGGCCGACAAGCCCCGCGAGATCGAGATCGCCCAAGCGAGGGCCAAATAATGGACGCCGCGCTCGTGGCTGCGATAGCGGCAACGCCTGCGGCAACTGCCACCGCGAACCTCTACGCCGCCAACCTCGCATCGCTTCCCGGAACGCCCATCGAGAACCTGGCGGAAGCGGCGGCGACCCTGCCCTCGTACCTTTTGGCCGGAGGCGGCTTCTCCGCAGAGCCCATCGCCCTCTGCACTGCGGCCTTGGGCGCCTGCGCGGTGTGGGTCGCCTACGCCAACCATCTCATGGGCAGCGCCGGCTCGCGCAAGGGCGAGGAGCATGGAAGCTCGCGTTGGGCGACCAAGGCAGAGATGCGCGCGTTCTCCGACGCCAAGGACCCCGACAACAACATCATCCTGACGCAGAACTGCTCCCTCGCCCTCGAACCGAGGAAGTTCGACCAGAAAACGGACCGCAACAAGAACGTCATGGTGGTCGGCGGCTCGGGCTCGGGCAAGACCCGCTATTACGTCAAGCCCAACCTCCTGCAGATGAACTGCAGCTACTTCGTCACCGACCCGAAGGCCACGCTCGCGGCCGAGCTGCGCGGGGCTTTGGAATCCGCGGGATACCGGGTCGTCGAGTTCAGCACCATCGATATGAACAGCTCGGCGCACTACAACCCGATCGCGTACGTGAGAAACGAGGCCGATGTCCTCACTTTCGTGGAATGCCTGATAAGGAACACCTCGGGCGACGGCGAGCACTCGGGCGACCCCTTCTGGGAAGAAGCCGAGCGGCTTCTGTACGTCGCACTCGTCTCCTACCTGGTGTTCCATTGCCCAGAGGCGGACCGCAACGTGCCGGGCCTGCTCACCCTTTTGGGCTTGGCCGAGGCGCGCGAGGAGGACGAGGGCTTCAAAAGCCCGCTCGACATCGTCTTCGAGGAGCTCGAACGCGGGGCGCGCTTCACCCAAGTCGGCGCTCGCAATGCGTTCGACGCGGAGAGCCGCGGCTTCGACGACGCCGCCGGCGCTTGGCGCTGGGTCGGGGTCGCGAACCCCGTGAGCGCGGAAGAAGACTTCGCGCTGTCCAACTACAAGGCGTTCAAGACGGCCGCAGGCAAGACCCTCAAGAGCATCATCATCTCATGCAACGTGCGGCTGAAGCCACTGTCGGTCAAGGAAGTTTCCGCGCTGCTGAGCCGCGACGAGATGAGCCTCGAGTCCATGGGAGACGCTGGGCAGAAGACATGCGTCTTCGCATCCATGAGCGACACCAACCCGACCTTCAACTTCCTGTTCACGCTGCTCATGTGGCAGACGGCCGACGTCCTTTGCAACACGGCGCTTGAGCGCCACGGCGGAAGCCTGCCGACCCATGTGCACTTCGTCTTCGACGAGTTCGCGAACATCGGCGAGCTCCCGAACTTCGAGCAGACCATATCGACCGTGCGAAGCAGGAACATCTCCTGCTCGGTGATAGTCCAGTCGTTCGCTCAGCTTGAGAAGCGCTACCGCGAGGGCGCCGAGATCATCAAGGACAACTGCGACACGACGCTGTTCCTCGGCGGCAAGGCGGTGAAGACGAACAAGGAGATCTCCGAGGCGATCGGCAAGGAGACCGTTTCGGCCATGACGGTGAACGACTCGCGCGGCCAGGGCTCGTCCACCACGCGCAATCGGCAGATCATCGAGCGCGACCTCATGCAGGCAAGCGAGGTCGGCCGCCTGCCAAGGGACGAGGCGATCGTGCTCATCGCGGGCGCCAACCCCATCCGCGACAAGAAGTACAGGCTCGAAGGGCACCCGCGCTACGGGATGCTGGCGAAAGGCAGGTGACGATGCCCGGAGAAGGCAAAAGCAGCAGGGCCGGCCCCGAAAGCCGAACCGGGAACGCGAGCTTCCACCCCCGCGGCCCCAGACCCCACTGCCTCATGCAAAGGAGCGATCCCGCTCCGAACGAAGATTCTACCAGGCGCCGCCCGTCTTCCACAACTGGCGCGGCGCCCGACATGCAAAGGAGCAACAAACCATGCTATCCCAGATCATCAGCCTGGTATCGGGCTGCGTAACGTTCCTCGGCGGCTTTTTGGTCGTATGGGGCGCTGTCTCGCTCGGCCTGGCCATCCGCGAGCAGCAGGGCGGTAGCCAGATCGCGAGCGCGATCTCCACCATCGCCGGCGGCGCCATCATCATCGCGGCAGCCGTCTACTTCGGCATGCTCGACACCAGCTGGCTCCCCGCCTAGGCCGGGGGGCGTAGAGCATGTCGCTTCAAATTCCCATCCAAAAAGACATCGGCGAGTACGACGAGAAGATCGTCGGAAAGCTCACCCTAAGGACGCTTTGCTGCCTGGCGCTCGGCTTCTCCGCCGCGGTGGCGGCTGCTGCGGTCCTTCACTTGGGGCTCAAGGCCGACGTATCGGCCATGACGCTCCCGATCATGGCGGCGGCCCTGCCGTTCTGGCTCGCGGGGTTCTGCAAGCCCTACGGCCTGCCCTTCGAGAAGTTCGTCCCGCTGCTGGCGTCCCACGCATTGAACAACCAGTCGCTCGTGTACCGCAGCTGCGCGGCAATCGAGAAAGCCGGGTGTTCGCCGAAGAAGAAACCGCGCAAGAGGACGCGCCGCGAAAAACGCGCGTTCAGGAAGAAAGGAAGCGAGAACTATGAGCCGACAAAGCAAGCAGCGCAGCTCCAAGTGCGAGGATAGCGTCAAGAACGTGCGCACTCAGGGTGCGGCATCGCGCCTGCTCGCCGTGCTGGCCAGCAGGAAGCCGAAGGAAAAGGACCCCGGCCGCGACGAGGCCCGTGCCCGCAGCAGCAAGAAGCGCTGCTCAAGCGCAGACGCGGCGAGCTACATCGCCTACGACGCGCTGTACAAAGACGGCATCGCCGAGGTCGAGCCCGGCCTCTTCAGCCAGACCGTCGAGTTCTCCGACATCAGCTACCAGTCCGCCCGAAAGGAAACCCAAGAGCAGATCTTCACCACCCTGAGCTCGCTCTACAACTACTTCCCGGCGGAATCGAGCGTGCAGCTGACCATCGTGAACACCCCGATCCCGCGAGAGCTCATCGGGAAGAAGGTGTTTTTTGAACCAATCGACGAGCGCACCTTAGGATACGTCGACGAGTACAACCGAATCCTCAACGACAAGATGCGCGAGGGCGTGTCGAACCTCGTCCGCAGGCGCTTCCTCACGTACTCGGTGCCCGCCGAGAGCGTGGAGGCCGCCGTGCCCAAGCTCTCGCACATCAGGTCGGACATCGCGTCGACCTGGCGCGCATCCGCTGCGACGCATCGCCGCTCGGCGGACAGGAAAGGCTCGAAGCGATCTCGACGCTCGTCCGCCCGGGGCACACGCCGTCGTGCGACTGGGACAAGCTGTCCCAGCACCCGCGGCTGCGAACGAAGGACCTCATCGCGCCGAACCTCATGGACTTCGCCCCGGCCGGGCGCGCCGACGCCGTCGAGATTGACGGCATGTACGCGAGCGTGCTCGCGCTGCGCGATTTCGGAAGCGTGCTCGAAGACCACTACCTGGCCTCGATCATCGACCTGCCCATGCCGCTCGCCGTGTCGGTGCACATCGCGCCGATCGTGCAGTCGGAGGCGATCGCGCTCGTCAAGCGGCAGATCGACTGGATGGACAAGGAGATAATCGACGAGCAGACGACGGCGGCGAAGAAGGGTTTCAGCCAGTCGATCCTCACGCCCGAGATCCGCTACGCAAAAGAGGAGGCCGAGGAGCTTCTCGACTTCCTCCGCAACAAGAACGAGCATCTCTTCGAGTACACGGGGCTAATCTACACCTACGCCGACTCGCTCGAGGCCCTCGACCGCCAGGTCGCGCAGGTGAAGTCCATCGCGCAGGGCAACTCCATCGCCGTGGCAAGCCTCGACTTCCGCCAGCGCCCCGCGCTCAACTCGGTCCTTCCGCTCGGACGAAACCACCTTGAGTTCACACGCTACCTGACCACGGGGCAGGTGGCCATGCAGATGCCGTTCGCATCGCTCGAGCTGAACCAGGAAGGCGGCGGCTACTACGGGCAGTCGAAGCAGTCCGGCAACCTTGTCGTCTGCAACAGGAAGCTCTTGGCATCCCCGATGGGGTTCGTCTGCGGCAAGCCGGGCTCAGGCAAATCGTTCAGCGTCAAGCGAGAGATAACCAACACCGTGCTTGCTTATCCCGAGGACCAGATCATCGTGTTCGACCCGGCCGGCGAGTACCCGACCCTCATCGAGGCGCTCGGCGGATCGAACATCGCGTTCTCCCCGGATTCGCCCACGCGCTTGAGCCCGTTCGACCGCTCGGACGTCGCCAACATGGCCACGACCAGCCAGATGGCGTTCAAGATCGACGCCTTCCTCGCGCTCTCGTCGGCGATGATGGCGGAGGGCGACGAGGGTTTGCCGGAGGCGGACAAGTCGATCATCACGCGCTGCGTCGAGGCGGCCTACGCGAAGCGCGGCGGCGACGGCACCCCGACGCTTTCCGACTTCTACGAGATCTTGAAAGCCCAGCCCGAGCGGGAGTCCCGCGACATCGCGCTACGCTACGAGCGCTACGTGAGCGGGCCGCTCTCGTTCTTCAACTGCCAGAGCAACGTCGCCTTCGAGGACCGCATCGTCAACGTCGACCTTCACGAGCTGTCGAGCAGCATGCGCGTGTTCGGAATGCTCACCGCGCTGGAGGCCGTGCGAAACCGCATGTACGCGAATTACGAGCGCGGCGTGACTACGTGGCTCTACATCGACGAGGTGCAGTCTCTCTTCGGGCACCCCGCGATCATCGAGTACTTCACGAAGTTCTGGGCGGAGGGCCGCAAGTTCAACCTCATCGCAACCGGCATCACCCAGAACTCGACCTACATGCTGGCGCACGAGGACGCGCGCAACATGGTGCTGAACTCAGATTTCGTGCTGCTGCACAAGCAGTCGGCGCTCGACCGCAAGAGCTGGGTCGACCTGCTGTCGCTTTCCGCCGCCGAGGCGGGCTACATCGACGACACCATCAAGGCCGGCGAAGGGCTGCTCGTTGCCGGCGGGGTTCGGGTCCCCATCCGCGACGACTTCCCGAAGGGCGCGCTCTACGACCTGTTCAACACGAAGGCCACCGAGATCGCCGAGCTGAAGCGCAAGCAGCGCCGCGAGGGAGTTGGCCGATGAGTGCCGGAATCCGCGAGGTGGTCACTTCGGAAAAGGCCGATTTATTGAACACCGGAACGGTGAAGGACGCGGAAGGGCAATCCGCGTCGACCTTGGCGCAAAGGGAAAGCGCCGCCACGCAACGGCAGGCGGCGGCGCGGCCCGATCCAGGCTGCGCCAAGCCCGCGGAGGGCAAGCGCGGCAAGTCTAGATGTGGCAAGGAGCCAATTGAAGCAGATCTGCATGCCATGGAAGTCGCCCGAAAGCCCGCCAAGCTCGAACGGGCGAAGGTCGAGGCGAAATCGGCAGCCATGTCGGCGCTCGTCGGAGAATTGGACGATTCGGAGGAGCTTTCCGGCACGCAGCGCGTATACGACGCCGCTCGCGCGGGAAAGAGGATCGCGGCGCGCGCGAAAGCCCGAAAGAGCTTGGGGCGAGAGGCCGGCAAGTCGAACGGTGCCGCGGCTCGAAGCCGCGTGCCGGGCGTGGGCGCGAAGGCGGGCAACGCCGCGTCCGCGAGAGCTTCGGCACAGGATACGGCCGCTGCGATGGCGGCCCCGCCCGACGCCGAAATCCGGCTTGCCGCAGGAGCCGCGAAGTCCTCGACCGCCGCCACCGGCGCTGCCGGCGCCGCAACGGCCGCACCCGCAGCGGGGATCGTCGCCGGAATGCTCATGTTCGTCGTGGCGATGCTCGCCGTCGGCCAGATCGCCGGCGCGCTCTTCGGGTTCTGGGACAACGAGTCTAAGAAGCAGAGCCTCGCCGGCCTGCCGCCCTACATCACCTACGAGATGGTCGAGGCGGCGCTTGAGGCGCAAGAGGATTACGGGCACCCTGCCGGGTGCACGATAGCCCAGATCATCGTCGAATCGGGGCAAGGCGACCACATGAGCAGGCTCGCCACGCGCGACCACAACCTGTTCGGGATGAAGTGGGCCCCTTCGTTCGCCGCTGCGCCCGAAGTCGCCGGCAAGGCGAACTGGGTCACCGGCGAGGAGGTCGACGGGGCGCACGTGACCGTAACCGACTCGTTCACGGTGTTCAAATCGGACGCGGATTGCATCAAGTTCAGGAGCCGCGTGTTCCTGGCAAGCCCCACCTATTCAGGGAACGCCCTTATCAGGGAGGCCGTTTCCGAGCGGTCTTCCGACAAGATGGCGGAAGGTCTGAAAGACGCGGGATGGGCGACCGACTCGGCCTACGTCGAGAAGCTCAAGGCCGTGATGGACCAATACGGGCTGTGCGCTTTCGACGCCATGGCGCCCGGGGATTTGGCCAACTCCTCCGCCGGAGGCGCCTCCGTCGTCGCGGCTGCGTTCTCGCAGCTCGGCGTGCCCTACGTATGGGGCGGCACCACGCCGGGCGTGGGCCTCGACTGCTCGGGCCTCACGCAATGGTGCTACCGCCAGGCCGGGATAGCGATACCGCGCAACTCCGAGGACCAGGCGACGGCGGGAACCAAGGTCCCGCTTTCGATGGCGCAGCCGGGCGACGTGCTCTGGCGGCCCGGGCATGTGGCCATCTACATAGGAGACGACTCCTACATCCACGAGCCCCAGACGGGCGACGTGTGCAAGGTGTCGCAAGGAATAGGCTATTTCACCTGCGCAGTCAGGTTCAAATAAGGAGGATGGAGACATGAACGGAAAAACAAGGATCGTGGCCGCCGTGGCAGCGGGCGCCGTTGCCTTGACGATCGGCGCGGGAGCCGCCCGCTGCTCGATGGATGCGCCCGATGCCCAAAACGGGCAGCAGGCGCCGCAAGAGCAGGCGTCGGGAAAGCAGGACGACGCGAAGGCGAGCCAATCTTCGCGGCAGGCGCCCGATGAGCGGCAGCCAAGCGAAAGCGAGTTCTCGTCGCTGGCGAACACCTCGTGGACGAGCCGCGACGGAGCCTCGAAGCTCTCGATCATCAAGGACGCGCTCATCGAGCGCACGGCCGACTCCGCAAGCGTGATCTACTACACGGTGAGCGACGAGAAGGCCGACGCGACTGGCCTGAGCGTGACCCTGAGCGCCTCCGAGGACATCGCCATTCCGGGCGCCGATACGGTCGTGCGCATCGAGAACGAGGGCGCATCGACGACGCTGACGTGCGATTTGCTCAAAGCTACCTACGTCCAGGACGGCAAGGCGCAAACCGCGCTGTCGATAGCCAGCGACATACAGGATCTCTGCGCGCTCACCGGCAAGAACGAGGCCGACTTCGAGTCGATCCTAGAAACTTTCGCGAAGGCGCATTCGCCTTACGCAACGTCGGCAGCGTGGGACGAAGAGGTCTGGATCGACTACGGTGCGCACAGCACCTTGACCACGTTCACGCTCGATGACGCCGCTTCGACCATCGTGACGGTTAGCGTGTCCCAAGATGGGGCCATGGGGGCGGTGTAGCCATGGGCGTGCACGTCGAAAGGATGGCCATCCGTAAAGCGGCCGTCTTCGCCGCGCTCTCGTTCGCGGTCTGCTGCGCGGTGTTCGTGCCGACGCAGCCCGCATGGGCGGGCATCGCCGAGGACATCAACGGCTGGCTGTGCGACATGCTCCGTGGCGTGTGCAACTGGGTGTTCGCCGCGCAAGTGGACGTCTTGAAGTCCATCGGCTACGACGGGATCCTCGGCGCCGGCTTCCGGAACATGCTTGGCTCGGCCGGCGACGTGTCGGTGTACGACGTGGTGCGCGGCATATGGTCGGTGGCCGTGCTGCCGATCGGCTGCGGGGTCCTCTCCCTCGTGTTCACCATCAAGCTCATCCAGATATCCCAGCGCATGGACGGAAGCGCCGGCATGCCCGGCGTGAAGGAAGTGGTCTTCCTCCTCGTCTTCTTCGCGGTGTTCCTCTTCCTCATGCAGAACAGCTTCGACCTCATGACATCGCTCTACGAGGTGGTCGGCCTCGCGATACGCAGGGCGGCGGACCTCTTCGGCACCGGCAGCGCGATGGACCTGGCGAAGGTCTCGATAGTGACCACCGACGATGACGTGGCCGCCCTCGTGGCGATGCTCGTGGTCTCCCTCATCAGCTGGCTCGTGGTGCTCGTCGCCTACATAGTGAGCCTCGTCGTCTGCTGGGCGCGCGCCATACAGCTCTACGTGCTTGCGATGCTCGCGCCGATCCCGCTGTCGCTCATGGCGCTCGACGAGACGCGCCAGGTGGGCGTCGGATACATCAAGAACTTCGCCTCGGTGTGCCTCGCCGGCTTGGTGATACTCGTGCTGCTCATAGCGTTCCCGATCATCCTTGGCGGCCTGGTGGCGGCCAACCCCGGGACGGGAACGCCGATCGACGGGATAGCCAACGGGCTCACCTACGCGCTGCAGTACCTGGCCATGTGCGTCCTGCTGGTGCTCTCGCTCGCGAAGAGCGGCTCGTGGGCAAGGGACGCCATGAGCGGCTTCTAGCGAAACCGGGCAGACCGAAAGGAGGTGGTCGCGATGGGATGACCTGCGCCGGGCGGCCGCGGCGCTAAAAGCGGCCGCGCAATGCAAGGCCCTTCCACACTCGGCCTTGCGCTCAAATCCAAGAACATGCAAAGGAGACAGCAATGAGCGAAGACAAGAAGAACGTCTACGTCACGCTCCACAAGGACTTCGTGCGCACCGGCATCGAGTACGCCGACCGCGCCACGGGCGAGACGAGGGCGTTCAACTCGGTGACGCTGCCCAAAGGGACCGTCATCGACGGAACCGACGTGGGCTACTACCAGTTCAGCCCGCTTTTCGTGAACCCCTCGCGCTTCAAGGGGGAAGACTACCGGGACATCCCGCTGCTCGCCAACCGAGAGGTGCGGCTTTCGAAGACCCTGCTCGACGACCAAGGGAAACCCGTGATGGGCGAAGACGGCAAGCCTATGCGCGACACCGTCTACGCGATGCCGGCGCAGATCAAGGGCGCCCTCGACGAGGCGCGAAGCCGCTACCTGCAGGCGCAGTCCAAGGCGCGCGACGAGCGCACCCTGGCGCAGCGCGCGAGCGACGCCCGAAGCGGAGCATCGGCGCTCGCCAACGAACATGCCCCTTTCGACTCCCGTAACCGTTAGGAGGTGCATCATGGATGAAAGCAAGGAAACAGCCCGAGGGGCGAGCCCCGAAGACATGCGCGGGAAGCTCGCTCGCTGCCTGCTCGCCCTCTTGCTCGCAGCGTCGAGCGTTGCTGGCGCGCTATCATCGCTCGGCGCGAAGGAGGCGCACGCGGCGGAAACCGCCTACCTGAGCGTGGGCGGCAACATCCCCTACGCGGGGTTCTTCACCACGTGGATGTGGGCAGACGGCCAGATGGCCTATTGCGCCCAGCCCTCCAAGGCGACGCCTTCCGAGGGCGGCTACGAGAAGGCGCCTTTGAGCACCGCGTCAGGCCGCGACGCCGAAGCCGCCGCCGACCTGTGGTTCGGATGGGGCGGTCCGGGCTTCGACTACTCCATGTGGCCCGGCGCTTGGTACGACGGCACGCCGATGAACGATGCGCGCTATGCCGCGCTCACGCATATCATCCTGTCCGACACGTACAGCTCGAGCGGCGACCAGGCCATGCATGGGTGCACCCAGGCTTTCCGCTCGTGGTGCCAGCAGAACGTGCTCGGCTTCGACGACAGCGGCTCGGTGATCAACGGCGACGCCACGGGACGCCTCATGTACTCGCGCATGGGCGAGGTCAAGCAGTCCTTCAAGGCGTTCCAGCTCTACACGGGAAGTTTCTCGCAGATGATCGTCTCGTTCAGCTACACGCCCTACGGCAGCGTCGAGCTTGAGAAGCAGTCGGGCAACGATGCCATGAGCAGCGGCAACGACGCGTACTTCCTTGCGGCCGAGTACACGCTCTATTCGGACGAGGCCTGCACGCAGGCGGTGTCCGTGATGACCCTTGACGACTCCGGCCGCGGCAGGATCGACGAGGTGGAGCCCGGCGACTACTGGCTCAAGGAGTCTAAGGCCGCACCCGGGTTCGCCATCGACGAGGCCGCCTACGCGGTGACGGTCGAGCCCGACAAGGCCGCCACCGTTGCGGCCGGGCATGTTCAGGACACGCCGCAGTCGAACGCCGTCGACGTCGTCGTAGCCAAGGCGGACGCCGCCACCGAAAAGGCCCAGCCCCAAGGCGATTCCGCTCTCAACGGCGCTGAGTTCACCGTCGAGTACTACAGGGGAATCTACTCCTCGGTCGACGAGGCCCGCGCATCGGGCTCGCCTGAGCGCACCTGGGTCCTTGCGACCGACGACCAGGGCAAGGCCCATCTGAACAGCGATTCCAAGGTGTCCGGCGATGCGTTCTACTACGCATCCGACGGGACGACGCCGGTCATCCCGCTCGGCACCGTCCTTGTGACCGAGACGAAGGCGCCTTGCGGCTACAACCTCGACGACGGCCGTGGCAACGCGCCCGAAACGCATCTCGTGAAGGTGGAGTCGGACAACGACCGCATCGAAGCCGTTTCCACTTATAACTCGCCCGTGGCGAAGGATACCGTGAAGCGCGGCGACTACCGCCTCGTCAAGGAGGTGCCGGTGTCGATCTACTCCGAGGGCGCAGGCGACATGCCGCAGGACGCCAAGCGCGTGCTCGTCCCCGGCGTCGAGTTTCAGCTGATCAATGATTCGGCGAACCCGGTGGTTTCCCCCGAAACCGGCGAGGAGATCGCGCCCGGCGGCGTCGTGTGCACCATAACGACCGACGGGAACGGGCTAGCCACCACCAAAGACAGCAACGCCGATGCGAACGGCTGGGCGAAGCCCGAGGGCTGGAGCGCGGCGCTGGCGTACGGCACCTATTTCGTGCACGAGGTCATCCCCGCCGACGTCGCCGCGAAGTTCAAGGCGGAATACGGCAAGACCCTCCTTCCCATCGATGACTTCAAGGTCACGATCTCCGACGAAGGGCAGTACGATCCGCCGGTTCTGGTGAGCAACAAGATCCCGCAAACGCCGCTCAAGGTGGTCAAGGCCGACGCCGAAACCGGCAAGCGGATTCCGCTTGCGGCGAGCTTCGAGCTGTATGACGCCGACGGCGATCTCGTCACCTATACCCTCCATTACCCGGACGAGGAGGTCGTGAGCACGTGGACCACCAACGAGCGCGGCGAGCTCACCTTGCCGATGGTTTTGGGGGAGGGGTGCTACTTTTTGAAGGAGGTCGCAGCGCCCGAGGGCTACGTCCTCGATTCCGAGCCGGCAGCCTTCACGGTTTCCGCCGACTACCGTGGATGGGACGATCCGATCGTCCTGACTTTCGAGGACGCGCCCCAGAAAGGCATCGTAACCGTCTCGAAGACCGACTCCGAGACGGGGTCGCCCGTCGACGGCTCCACCTACATCGTGAAGGCCGAAGGCGACGTCTCCACCCCCGACGGGACCCTGCGCTACGCAGACGGGCAGATCGTGGCGGCGCTCATCACCGGCGCAGACGGACACGCGACTAGCGAGCCGCTCTACCTGGGGACATACACCGTATACGAGGCGAAGGTCAAAGACGGCTACGCCCTCGACGTTGCCGAGAAAAGCGTTGCCCTGACCTACCAGGGCCAGGAGGTCTCGGTGTTCGACGAGCAGATTGACGTGACCGATGCCCCGACCGAATTGCGCCTGGCCAAGGTGGATTCGCTCGACGGTGAATCGCCTATCGAGGGCGCCGTTTTCCGCGTCTGGAGCGATGCGGGCGACTTCGACCAGACCCTGAAAACCGACGAAAGTGGCGTCATCGACCTCAAGTACCTGAAGCACGGCAGCTACCACCTGCAGGAGGTAGCCGCGGCGGAGGGCTACGTGATCAGCGACGTCGACGAAGACGGCAACGCCAAAACCCACGATTTCGAGGTGAACGACCAGGGCATGGCCACGCTCGACGGCGATTCCATGCAAGCCAAGCTCGCCATCGTGGTCGAGAACATGCCCAAGACCATGGGCACCACCGCGGCCGACGGCGACAGTGGCACCCATGAGGGCCAGGCGCGCAGCGACATGTCGATCATCGACAGCGTCGCCTACACGGGATGCATCCCCGGCGAAACCTACAAAGTAACTGGCAAGCTCATGGACAAATCCACCGGCCAGCCCGCGCTCGACGCCGAGGGCAACGAGATCACGGCCGAGAAGGATTTCGTGGCGGAGGGTTTCGAGGGGTCGATTGACATCGAGTTCAGATTCGACGGATCCGGCCTCGCAGGCGCCTCGCTCGTTGCGTTCGAGGCGATGTACGACGCCGAAGGCCGCATCTATATGAATCATGAGGATATCGACGATGAGGGCCAGACCGTCAACGTCGTCGACATCGCAACAAAGGCCCACGATGCGGAAACCGGCACAAACCAGGGCACCGTGAGCGAATCCGCGACGCTCGTGGACGAGGTGAGCTTCGAGGGGCTGACCCCCGGCAACCGCTACAAGCTGTTCACCATGCTGGTGGACAAGGCGACCGGCGAGCCCGTTGAGGATGCCGCCGGCAACCCGATGGTGATCGAAACGGATTTCGTGCCCGAGGCGCCCGACGGCACCGTTGAGGTCGTGTTCGAGCTCAACACCGCTGACCTAGCTGGCAAGTCCCTCGTGTTCTTCGAGAAGCTCGCCGACGACGGCGACAACGTCATCGCGAAGCACGAGGACATCGGAGACGAGGGTCAGACCATCGAGCTTCCGGAGCCTGATGTTCCCCAAAACCCCGTAGGCAAGGGATACCCCAAGACGGGCGCCGATGCGGCCAAGGTGGCTGCTGCGGCAAGCGCGGCGGTGATCGTGGGCTGCGGTGCGGCCGGCGCGGCCTACGCCGCGGCGAAGCGTCGCAAGAAGGCCGGCGAAGAGGTTGAGGAACCGACCGCCGAACCTGTCGAGTAGCAACAAATCGCCGCAAGTTCAGGCGGGCTTCGATCGAGGCCCGCCTTCTTTATTGGAAAGAGCGTAAATGAAGAAGATGAAGAAGATCGCCGAGGCGCTCGGCCTAGTGCTTGCCGCGCTCGCCGTCGCCGCGCTATGCACCTGGATCGCCGCGGACGACAGCGACGAGGCCAAGATCGCACGGTCGCTCGAAGGCGCCGTATCAGAGGAAAGCGAGCATGAGGAGCCCCGGGGAATCGACTGGGACAGCTTGTCCCAGGAAATCGTCGCGTGGGTGGAGGTGCCCAACACGAGCATAAGCCAGCCTGTAGTCAAGGCCGACAAGCAGAACCCGAACGCTTATCTCTTTCTCGATGCGCTCGGCCAAGGCGGCTACGGCACCCCATACATCGACGCCGACTGCACGGAAGGGTCGCTTCTCGTCCCGATCTACGGGCACAACATGTCGGACGGCGGCGTGTTCTCGGATTTTGCGAAGTACAGCGACGAATCGTTTGCCAGGGGTCATTCGAGAATCGACCTGTACACACGTGATGGCCGCTCGTACAATCTTTCGGTCATCGCCGTCGACGTGGTGGATGCGAGATACGAAACCATGTGCCCGAGTTTCGGCGATGCGGAAGCGGTTGCGAAACAGGTCGCGAAGAGCGACGTTGTCCTGCGCAAATACGACGGCGAAAGCAAGGTATTCGCGTTCACGACCTGCTCCTATCAGGCGGCCAATTCCCGAGCCATCGTGTATGCGGTGCCGAATCGATGAGATAGCGGAACGCTCATCTGCGAATACTCGCCCTTGAATGCTTCTTCCGGCAATTTTTATGATATCGGGCGGTATAATACTCAGAAACGCATTTGTATTGCATTTTGAGCGATAGGGGCACAGATGCCGACGACGTACAAGCAACTCATAGACGCTAATCCAAGCCAAACCGAAATTCGCAGTTACCTTGTGGATGGTGACCAGGTGTCCGTTACTCTGCGCATCCCCGATACCCTGCGCGACGCGGCGAAAGAGGAGGCGGCCCTGCGGGGCATGAGCTTCTCCGCCTTCGTGCGCACCTGTATGATCGAAGAGCTTGCGAAGAAGGGGGCATAGAGGCGTGCAACCCGACTTCTTCGACAACAGGGCGCGCATCGTCAAGGACGACCTTGTCGCCAATATAGCCGACGGCGATCGCGTGGCGATAGCCGCGTCGGTGTTCTCCATGTACGCCTATCAGGAACTCGCAACCCAGCTTGAAGGCATCGACGAGCTGCGCTTCGTCTTCACGTCGCAGGCGTTCACCAAGCAGCGCCCAGCGCGCGAGAAGCGCGAGTTCTACATCCCGCGGCTTTCCCGAGAGCAGGGCCTTTGCGGCACCGACTTCGAGATCAAGCTGCGCAACGAGCTCACGCAGAAGGCCGTCGCGACCGAGTGCACCGACTGGATCCGCCGCAAGGCGCGTTTCCGCTCCTTCGAGGGCGAGGGGCGTATGAGCGGCTTTCTGAACGTGGAAAAGACCGACGACAACGTGGCCTACATGCCCTTCGACGGCTTCACCACGCGCAAGCTCGGCTGCGACAACTCCACGGAAGCGCCCGACGTAACTATGCGCTTGGACGCCTCGCAGTCCCGTGCCCTACTGCAGCAGTTCGAAGCCGCATGGGACTCGGGCGAGCTCCACGACGTCACCGACGCCGTCATCGACAGCATCACGGCAATGTATCAAGAAAACGCGCCAGAACTCATCTACTACATGGCGCTCTACCGCATATTCAGCGAGTTCCTGGACGACGTCTCCGAGGACGTGCTGCCCAACGAGGGGCTGGGCTTCCGAGACAGCCTCATCTGGAACAAGCTCTACGACTTCCAGAAGGACGCTGCGCTCGCCATCATCAACAAGCTCGAAACCTACAACGGCTGCATCCTGGCAGACTCCGTGGGCCTGGGCAAGACGTTCACCGCGCTCGCCGTAATCAAGTACTACGAGAGCCGGAACAAGGACGTGCTCGTGCTGTGCCCCAAGAAGCTGCGCGACAACTGGATAACCTACAACTCGAACGTCGTGAACAACCCCATCGCGGGCGACCGCTTGCAGTACGACGTGCTCTACCACACCGACCTCTCTCGCACGCGCGGCACGTCGGAGACCGGCCTGCCCCTCGACCGCCTGAACTGGGGCGCGTACGGGCTTGTCGTCATCGACGAGAGCCACAACTTCCGCAACGGCGGCGACTCGGCGTCGGAAGACAGGATGAACCGCTACCAGCTGCTCATGGAGAAGGTCATCAAGCAGGGCGTGAAGACCAAGGTGCTCATGCTCTCAGCCACTCCCGTGAACAACCGCTTCCGCGACCTGCGCAACCAGCTCGCCCTGGCGTACTGGGGCAACCCCACCGGCTGGTCTGAGAAGCTGCGCCTGGAGAACGACATCGAGACGGTGTTCCGCAACGCGCAGACCGTCTACTCCCGCTGGTCGAAGCTGCCCGCCGAGCAGAGGACGACGCACGCCCTCACCGACATGCTCGACTACGACTTCTTCGAGGTGCTCGACCAGGTGACCGTGGCGCGCAGCCGCAAGCACATCCAGCGCTACTACGACATGAGCGCCATCGGGCCCTTCCCAAAGCGCCTGCCGCCGATATCGAAGCGCCCCAAGCTCTCGACGCTGACGAACGCGATCAACTACCGCGAGATATACGAGGAGCTTGACTCCCTCGCGCTCGCCGTGTACATGCCGAGCTCGTACGTGCACCCCAGCAAGATGGAGAAGTACGCGAAGATGGGCGGCGGCGGAAACCTCACGCTGGGCGGCCGCGAGACGGGCGTGCGCCGCCTCATGACGACGAACCTGCTCAAGCGCCTGGAGAGCTCGGTGTGCTCGTTCCGCCTGACGCTCGAGCGCGTGCTCGCCGCCATGAACGCCGCCCTCGAGACCATAGACGATTACCGCAGGGGCCTCGCCTCGGGCGCCAGCGTGGCCGACGGCGACCTGCCGGGCGGGTTCGACTTCGACCCCGACGACGAGAGCGGCTTCGAGGTGGGCGGCGCCACGAAGATCTTCGTCGAGGACATGGACTGGATGAGCTGGGAGCGCGACATCGAGGCGGACGTCGCCGTCATCGAGGTCCTGATCTCGATGGTGCGCGACATCGACCCCGCCCACGATGCCAAGCTCATCGAGCTGTGCGAGCAGATCCGAGGGAAGTCGCAAAGCCCCATCAACCCGGGCAACCGCAAAGTGCTCGTGTTCACCGCGTTCTCAGACACGGCGGACTACCTCTACGAGAACGTCTCGGCCTTCGCGAAGCGCGAGCTCGGCCTCGAGTGCGCCAAGGTCACGGGCGACGGCTGCGCCTGCACGATAAAGGCAGTGCCCCCGCACATGCAGGAGGTGCTCGCCTGCTTCTCGCCCGCGTCGAAGGAGCGCGACGTGGTGGCGCCTCAGCTTTCCGGCTGCGACGTGAACATCGTTATCGCCACCGATTGCATCTCGGAGGGCCAGAACCTCCAGGACTGCGACTACCTGGTGAACTACGACATCCACTGGAACCCCGTGCGCATCGTGCAGCGCTTCGGCCGCGTTGACCGCATCGGCTCTAAGAATGACCGCATCCAGCTGGTGAACTACTGGCCGGACGTCGAGCTTGACGAGTACATCAAGCTCAAGGCGCGCGTCGAGGAGCGCATGCGCATCACCGTGATGACGTCCACCGGCGACGATGACTACATCAACGCCGACGAGACGGGGGACCTGGAGTACCGCCGCCAGCAGCTCGAGCAGATGCGCGACGAGGTCGTGGACCTGGAGGACGTCTCGGGCGGCGTGTCCATCACCGACCTGGGCCTCAACGAGTTCCGCATGGACCTTGTGGGCTATTACCGCGACAACCCCGACATCGACAGGCTTCCGAGCGGCATTAACGCCGTAGTGGAGGGCGATGAACCCGGCGTCATCTTCGTGCTGCGCAACGTCAACAGCCAGATCGACCGCGACGGCGCGAACCACCTGCACCCGTTCTATGTGGTTCGTATGGGGTCCGACGGCTCCGTCGTCCACGGCCACCTCGAGCCCAAGGCAGTGCTCGACGACATGCGCCTTTTGTGCCGAGGCAAGTCCGATCCCGACATAGCCCTGTGCCGTGCCTACAACCGCGAGACCAAGAACGGCCGCGACATGCGCCGCGAGGCTGGGCTCTTGCGCGACGCGGTGGCGTCGATCGTGGACTCCAAGGAGGCGTCCGACGTCGACAGCTTCTTCGGCGGCGGCACGACAAGCTTCTTGGAGAACGACATCGAGGGGCTCGACGACTTCGAGCTGGTGTGCTTCTTGGTGGTGAGGCCCAGATGCTAGGACTTCCGAGCACGACCGAGGTGGGCCGCCGCATACCCAAAGAGGCCTTCTACGGCCGCCTGAAGCTAAGCGCTGCGCTGCGCCAGTCCTTCGTCGACGACGTCGAGCGCTTCGTGATCACGAACTCGATAAAGACCTCCACGACCGGCATCCCCGACGGCGAGCGCGTGCATGAGGTGCTCGTGGTGGAAGTGGCGCTCAAGAGCCGCTGTGTCCCCAAAGAAGTGCTGGCGCTTGTGGCTCAGGCGAACCCCCATAAGCTGCTGTTCGCGTGTACCTTCAACGATGAGGTTCGCCTCGCGGTGATGCTCAAGAGACTCGTCGTGGGACCTTGGCGCCCGCTCGACGGTCTCGCTCTCGACGTAAGAGCATGCAGCATCGACGCCGCGTGGGACTCGCTCGCGTCGTTGGTGGCCTACGGGGACGTCGGCAGCGGCGCCGAAACCGTGGAGGAGCGCTTCGAGGCGGATTCAAGGCTCAAGGCGCTTCGAGACGAGCTTGCGCGCGTAGAGGCGCGCGGTCGCAAGGAACGGCAGGTGGCGCGCAAGAACGCGCTTTTCGACAAGGCAAAGGAACTCAAGCGGCAGATCGCCGCCATAGAGGAAGGCAGATAGATGGAAAAGATCGAGCTAGGCACGCCCGACGGTGCCGTTGAAAACATCGAGAAGATTGCCAGGCTGTTCCCTCAGGTGGTGACCGAGGTAGAGAACACCGACGGTGAGCTTGCACGTGCCGTGGACTTCGACGCGCTGCGCGATCTTCTGGGTGATGTGGCTGAGGGGCAGCGCGAACGTTATCAGTTCACTTGGCCTGGTAAGCGCGAGGCCAAGGCCGAGGCGCGCCGCCCTATCTACAAAACGATGATTCCCGAGCCGGACAAGTCTAAAGATTGGGACACCACGGAGAACCTCTACATCGAGGGCGACAACCTTGATGCTTTGAAGATAATGAAGGAAACCTATGCTGGCAAGGTGCGCTTCATTTATATCGATCCCCCATATAACACCGGCAAAGACGCTTTTATATATCCAGATTCTTTTCGACAGAACGATGCAGACTACGAGCAATTAAGCGATGAATGGGCCAATGGCTATCAGATGGTGACCAATACCGAAGGGTATGGAAAGTTTCACTCAGTATGGTGTTCGATGATTTACCAGAGGTTAGTTCTCGCAAAGGACTGCCTAAGCTCAGATGGCATCATATGCATAAGCATCGATGAACATGAGCTGATGAATCTCATCAAAATATGTGATGAGATATTTGGGGCTAGCATGCGCGTTGGCATTTTCAAATGGAATAAAACTAGCAAGGCACCAACACTGAGTAGATACATAAGGAATAAATACGAATACGTACTTACTTACCGCGCTCCAAATTGTGAAGGATTGCGAGGGCCCGACTCATACAATACCGCCGCGCCATTGTTCAATAGCGGTAATGGCCATTCGCGGCTTTTGATTCCCAAGGGAGTTGTTGACTGCACGTTCGCTGATGGCATATACCCTGCTGGCAAATATGGCGATGGAGATAAATACGTAACTCTTCACAAGGACTTTATCGTTAGAGACGGCATAAACGCTAACGATATTGATATAACTGGTAGATTTAAATGGAGTCAAGAAACCTTGAACGACCGAGTTTCAAACGGGCAAAGGCTTCTATTCAAAAACCCTAAGTTTGTGACCCTTTATTACTATCTGGATAGCACAGGAAAGTACATCGCGCCTTCCGACCTCTTGAACAAGGACGAGTGCGGCGTCTTGAGAAACGATGAGGCATTTAACGAAGTAAAAGACCTATTTGGCTTTCCTCTGTTTGAATATACCAAGCCTGCTTCTCTAGTTAAGTATTTAATTCGAATGATTCCTGATGATAGTTTTACGGTGCTTGACTTCTTTTCGGGCTCTGGGACAACCGCTCAGGCTGTTTTCGAGCTTAACAGGGAAGATGGGGGGGGGGAAAGAAGTAGCATTCTTGTCCAAATACCAGATAAGTGTCCCATAGGAAGTAATGCAGCTGAAAACGGATTCAAAACGATTTGCGAAATCGGCGAGGAACGAATTCGCCTTGTAGGAAAGAATATTAAAGCTCAGATTGACAAGGAAAACGAGCAGCTCGAGCTCGGTGCCGAGCCCAAACCCTATCCTGATTTGGGCTTTCGCGTGCTGCGCATCGACTCCTCGAACTTCAAGGACTTCTACCTCACGCCTGGCGAGACCGCCCAGGAAAGCCTCTTCGACTTCGCCGACAACGTGAAGGAGGGGCGCTCCGACCTTGATCTGCTCTTCGAGGTGCTGCCCAAACTCGGCATCCCGTACTCAGCGAAGATCGAGGAGCGCATGCTCGCCGGCAGGAAGGTCTTTTTCGTTGACGGCGACAAATTGGCGGCATGCTTCGATGCGAACGTGGGTTCCGACACCATCGAGGAGATGGCGAAAGCCAAGCCCTGGTACGCCGTCATCCGCGACTCGTCCATGGCCGACGACGCCACGCACGCCAACTACGAGGAGCTCTTCCGCACCTACAGCCCCGACACCGTTCCCCAAGTGATTTAAGGCGTCGACATGAAGTTCAAGTTCAAAGTACAACAGTATCAAACCGACGCCGCAGACGCGGTGGCCTCGGTCTTCGAGGGGCAGCCCAACCAGGGTGCCTCCGTCTACCTGCGCGATCTGGGCCGCAAGCCCAAGCGCGCGCAGGGCGAGATCGACTTCGGCGACGAGAGCGCCGAGGGCTACGCCAACGCGCCCGTCGCGCTTTCGGGCGCCGACATACTGGCAAACGTGCGCGCGGTGCAGCGACGCAACCAGATCCCTGAGTCGGAGGAGCTTTTCTGCGGCATGGGGGCTTGCCAGCTGGACGTCGAGATGGAGACGGGCACCGGCAAGACCTACGTCTACACCAAGACGATGCTCGAGCTCAACCGCCTGTACGGCTGGTGCAAGTTCATCGTGGTGGTGCCGTCGGTCGCCATCCGCGAGGGCGTGGCCAAGAGCTTGGAGAACACCCAGGAGCACTTCTTCTCCCAATACCACAAGAGGATCAGGTTCTTCATATACGACTCGGACAACCTGACCGAGCTGGATTCGTACTCCCAATCGAGCGATGTCAACTGCATGGTCATCAACATGCAGGCGTTCAACGCGTCGATGAAGGAGGGCGCCAAGAACAAGGCGGCGCGCATCATCTTCGACGAGCGCGACGAGTTCAGCAGCCGCAGGCCCATCGACGTCATCGCTGCGAACCGCCCCATCGTCATCTGCGACGAGCCCCAAAAGATGGGAAAGAAGGGAGGCGCGACCCAGAAGGGCATCGCCCGCTTCAACCCTCTGTTCGTGCTGAACTATTCGGCAACTCACAAGGAGAAGCACGACCTGGTGTATGCCCTGGACGCCCTGGACGCCTACAACCAGAAACTCGTCAAGCGCATCGAGGTGAAGGGCTTCGCCCTCAAGAACATGCGCGGAACCGACGGCTACCTGTACCTGCGCGACATCGTGGTGTCCAAGAACCGCGCACCGGAGGCCGTTATCGAGTTCAAGTGCATGGGGTCTGGCGGCAAGGTGCGCAAGAGGACCGCGCGCTTCGGCGAGGGCGACAGCATCTACGACGCCAGCGGCTCGACGAAGCTCGAAGCGTACCGCGGCTACACCATCGCGAGCGGCAACGACGGCGTGGTCCCGCCCCAGGATGGACGTCCAGGCTACGTGCGCTTCCTGGACGGCTCTATCGGGGACGACGGGCGCATCTACATCGGCGAGGTCTACGGCGACTCCGCCGCCGACGACATGCAGCGCATACAGATACGCGAGACGATCCTGAGCCACCTGCAAAAGGAGGAGGCGCTGCTTCGCCGCGGCATCAAGTGCCTGAGCCTTTTCTTCATCGACCAGGTGGCGAAGTACCGCGATCTCTCCGGCAACGGAGAAACCGTGGGCTACGGAAAGATCTTCGAGGAGGAGTACGAGGCCATCGTCTCCGACAGAATGAAGCACCCGACCCAGGATGACATCCTTGACCCCTCGTACGCGCAGTACCTTGGGCGATTCGACGCGCGCTCGGTGCACTCCGGATACTTCTCGGTGGACAAGAAGGGCAATACCGTCGAATCGAAGGCCGAGAAGAAGGCGGAGCGCGAGGATGGCATCGGCATCAACGACGACGACGCGAAGCGCGCCTACGACCTGATCTTGCGCGATAAGGAGCGCCTGCTTTCGTTCGATGAACCCGTACGCTTCATTTTCAGCCACTCAGCGCTGCGCGAGGGCTGGGACAACCCGAACATCTTCCAGATCTGCACGCTCAAGGAATCGGGCTCCGAGACGAGCAAGCGCCAGGAAGTCGGCCGCGGCATGCGCCTGGCTGTCGACCAGGACGGCAACCGTCAGGACGCCGCCCTGCTGGGACCCGGCGAGGTGCATCGCGTGAACTTGCTCACCGTGATAGCGTCGGAGAGCTACGAGACGTTTGTGAAGGATCTGCAGACCGACATAAGCAAGAGCCTGCGCGAGCGCCCGAAGAAGGTGGAGATGAACCTGTTCAGCGGGCGCGACTTCGTGCTCGACGGCGAGACGGTCTCCTTCACCGAGGAGGAGTCGAAGCGCGTATACAAAGCCCTCTACAAGTGCGACCTCATCGATGACGACGACAAGCCGACCGCTGAGTTCCGCAAGGCAGTGGAGGATGGCACCTTCGTGGAGTACTTCGTCGCGAAGCTGCCCGAGGAAATCGCCGACGTTGCCCACGCCAAGGCTGTCGAAGCGCTGGTGAGAAGCGTCTACGACACGCACGCGCTCGACGGCATGATCGGGCGCGCCCAGGAGAAGATTTCCGAGAACACGCTGACTGACAACTTCGCCAAGCGCGAGTTCAAGGAGCTGTGGGCGCGCATCAACCGCAAGCACGCCTACACGGTCAGCTTCTCGGACGACGAGCTGAGACGCAAGTCGATAGAGCGCATCAACAGCGACCTGCGCGTGAGCAAGCTGCAGTACACCCTGACGGTCGGCGGGCAAAAGTCACAGGCAACGCGCGACGAGGTGCAGGGCGGCTCGTCGTTCGGCCGCACGCAGACCGAGACCCGCGACGTCGACGCTGGCACCGCGTCCGTGAACGTAACCTACGACCTCGTGGGCGAGGTGGCGCAGGCCGCTGCCATCACGCGCAGGAGCGCCGCGACGATTCTCGCCGGCATCGACCCCAACGTGTTCGAGCTCTACCGCGTGAACCCCGAGGAGTTCATCAAGAAGGCCGCTGCGCTCATCGTGTCGGAGAAAGCGACGATGGTCGTTGAACACATCAGTTACCACGAGATCGACGACGTCTATGATGAGGCAATCTTCACCGGGCGCATGCCTGACAACGCGAGCAAGGCATATGAGGCGAAGAAGAACATCCAGCGCTTCGTGTTCCCTGACTCGGATGGAGAGCGCAGGTTCGCCGAGGACATGGATGCCGCCGCTGAGGTAGCGGTCTACGCCAAGCTGCCTCGAACGTTCCAGATCCCCACACCGGTGGGCAACTACGCCCCCGACTGGGCAATTGCTTTCAAAGAAGGCAGCGTGCGCCATGTGTTCTTCGTCGCCGAGACCAAGGGCACCATGGACACGCTGGAGCTCTCCGGAGTGGAAAACGCCAAGATCGCTTGCGCGAAGAAGCTCTTCAACGAGATGAGCACCAGCGACGTGCGCTACCACAACGTGGCAACGTACGAGGACCTGCTCGAGGTGATGGGCAGGATGAGCTAGGCAACGCTTATGAGTCATAAGGAGAACCAGGAAAAGGCAGAACTTTCCATTTATGAGCAATCGCTGAAAGCCGCGAGGGCAAAAGGCGGAGAGGCGAGAAGGAACGTCGCCCGACTGTCGGGCGACGCCCGCCCATTCGATAGGCCCGATATTCTCATCACGGCCGAAGGCGGAAATAGAATAATTGGTATAGAGCACTTCCGAGTTGACCACCATATCGGGAGAGGCAAGAAGGTTGAATCCAAGTCCGCGAGGTTCTCTTCGGATGCGGAGCGGTTTCGAAAGCAACACGAGGATGCAGCTCGCAGGGGCGCTCTGGCAGAAGAGGCTTATCGAGGGTTCGGCGATTTGATCAGCCGGGCGATACGGGAGCAATCGAACGCCTGTGTTGACGACATCAGGACTTCGCTCGACGCGGGACTGTTCGGCAAAGACGGTCGCGGGCATGCGTTCAAGCTCGATGCGTATCGCGAGAACATAACGCAGATTGACGCCAATGCCGATATCCGCCTAAGGATTCCTGATCGAGATCCATACGGATTTGCGCCAATGGTTCCTCAATGATGGCTTTAAGGAGACTAAGGTATCTCCAGGTCAGTTCCCAATAAGTTGCGAAGCCTATGAGCTTCTCAAGAAGGCATCGGCTCAAGTTGACTGGATCTTGCTTGCGTTTTGCCCGCTTTACGGCGATGAGGTAAGAGACGCTGCGATTATCAGATGCTGCAACGGCATGTTCGAAACGAGCGCCGCTCGACAAGGCATTGTCCAGACACCATATTTAGGCCTTGGAAAAGAGACGCCTTTCGGAAGGCAGGATAGACAAGGAGAGGTTGAGTTCGGCGTCGGAAGCGACGGTGTTGACTATCTGGTCGAAAACACGTCCGAGCAGATGGACGCCATCGAGTTGTTCAACAACGCGATAAGCGGAGCCGCCGAAGCGCTCAATCTGGCGCGGAGGGGAAAACCCTTTGCCGCGACGACATCCGTTCAGCTTGCCTACGACATAGCAAAAGACTCCTTGAAGCACAAAAACGGGAATGTTGGGCCGCAGGATGTCCTTAAGTCGATTGGCGGAATGGATCCATCAGAGAAGACCGCGCGGATGCAGAATTGGAGAAAGCGCTGGCCCGCCGATAGCGTATAGCTCGGCCTTCGATTGAAGTGGACGAAACGCCCTGCGCGCAAACGATTTGATAGGAATGCAATAACCGCAAGGGACAGGTAGGTCTTTAGGAATGGATGCAGGAAAAGCAACGATAAGCGGCGTGTTCAACGGATCGCGCCTGCTCGAAATACCCTTCTACCAAAGGGCGTACGTCTGGGGAGAAGAGCAGTGGGAGCGCTTCCTTGGCGATATGGAGTTTGTCACGGCCTCGAAGCGGCCCTACTTCCTGGGCTCCATCATCCTGAAGCAGGAGTCTTCCGGCTACACCTGGTCCGAAGTGTCGGAGGTTCGCACCGTCATCGATGGCCAGCAGCGCCTCACGACCATGGTCATCTTCTTCAAGGCGCTTTGCGCGAAAATCGACGCCAACAGGCTGTTCGAGCGAGATTTCGTTCTAGAGACTGGCGAAGTCGCCTTGAGGCACGGCAAATATGACCGGCAGGATTTCGAGAAGGTCGTCAATGCAACGGGCAGCGAGCCCGTCGAGGGTTCCTCGGCCATCATCGGCGCCTACAACTACTTCCTCAAGAACATCGACCCGGAAAAGGTCGACAGGAACACGATCAAGTCGAACGTTCAGTTCGTCTGCATCGACCTAACCGAGGGCGAGGACGAGCAGCAGATATTCGACACCATCAACTCGCTCGGCGTGCGCTTGACCACGGCAGAGCTCCTGAAGAACTACTTCTTCAACCGCGAGAACGAGCAGGCGTTCAAGGATAGCTGGGAAGACGTCTTCGAGCCGACGGCAGAGAAGAAGAGCTTTTGGGACCAGGAGGTCGTCACCGGCCGCATCAAGCGAACGCTTATCGACCTCTTCTTCGACGCGTTCCTGCAGATCATGGTGCAAGATAAGGCGCGCTGCGTGACCGCCGAGGACAAGCTCTACTACTCGCGCACCTCGAATCTCTTCCAGTCCTACAAGGATTTCATCAGCAGGTACTGCGACGGGGGCAAAGACGAGGTCCTGAATGCAATGAACGCCTATGCCGCAGTGTTCGAGTCGACGTTCGACCCCACCTGCTGCGATAGGAACGTCCCGCCCGCACCGTCGACCGAGCGCATGAACGTGCTGATATTCGGCCTTAAGAACTCGACGCTCATCCCATACGTGCTGTACGTCCGAAAGAGCGTGGAAACGCCAGATGAGCAGGCGAAGGTCTTCGCCACGCTCGAGAGCTACATCGTCCGCCGCATGCTGGTTCGGGCGACCACCAAGAACTACAACAGGCTGTTCACCTCGCTGATCCTAAACGAGGTGAAGGACGCTGAGGCCCTGAGGAAGGCTCTTGAAGCCAATGATGAGGCGACGACCTACATGCCCGGCGATGCTGAGGTTCGCTCGGCGTTCGAGGAATCGTGCCTGTACAACCTCCAGTCCAAGGGCGTCCTCTATCTGTTGGAAAGCGCCATACGCCCGGGCATGAGCAGCACGGCCCTGCTCGGGTTCAACCAGTACACCCTCGAGCACATGATGCCCAAGAAGTGGCGCAACAAATGGGGAGCCCTCGACGAGGAGGCCGCGACGCGAAGGGACAGGAAGCTCCTCACGCTCGGCAATCTGGCCATCATCACGCATTCGCTCAACGCCTCTATCCGCGACGCCGATTGGACCACCAAGAAGCAGGGAAAGGGGTACAAGGACGGCCTTGCCCTCTGCGCCGCCGGCCTTGCGACGATGGCCGGCGCCTTGGAGAAAGAATCTTGGGGCGAGGACGACATCGCCGATCGCGCCGAATGGCTTGCGAACAAGGCGTTGGAGGTCTGGCGATAGGCCCTACCTGCGTCCCATCTCGAAGATGCTTGCGGTGTCGGAGCCTGCGTCCATGACGGTTGCCGTCGGCTCCTTCAAGGGTGCGGCATGTTGTGATGCCTCAACCGCCGGCACGTCAACAGACTCGCCGAGCGCCAGGAAGAACCTCATCACGAGCTCGACCCTCTGCTGCAGGGACTCGCTCAGCTCGCCGTAGGAGGCCGCCAGACGGACCTCCTTGGTCAACTCTGCCATCGAGTCCTTGAGCGCCTTCTGCACGCCCACGGAGGGCTTCACGACCACCTGCGTGTCGGTGAGCTTGGCGATGATGTAGTCCTGTCGGCTCATGCCGCTCCAGGCGGCCATGTCGCATATCAGCTTGCGCTCCTCGGGCGTGCAGCGGAACGCCATCGTCTTGCTGCGCCTGCGGGCGCTGTTATCGCACGGCATCCTTCTTACCCCCTCGCCCCGTCGAGCGCGGCTGCCATCTCGTCCTGCTTCGTGGGGAACAGGTGCGCGTAGCGGTAGGTGATGTCCACCGCCTCGTGGCCCATGCGCTCGGCGATTGCCAGCGCGGAGAAGCCCATCTCGATCAGCAGGCTCACATGGCTGTGGCGTATGTCGTGCACGCGGATGCGCTTCACGCCCGACGCCTTGCACCCGCGCTCCATCTCGTGTGCCAGGAAGTGCTTGGTCACGGCGAACAGGCGCTCGTCGGGGGCGACGTCGTCGCGCATCTCGATGAAGTCCGCCATCTCGTCGCGAAGGAAGGCGGGCATGACGATCGTTCGCACGGACTTGGGCGTCTTGGGGTCGGTCACGGTGTCCACGCCGCGGAGGCTCTGGTACGACTTGTTGATGCGCAGCCGCGAGCTATCCAGCATGAAGTCGGACGGCGTGAGCGCCAGGAGCTCGCCGCAGCGGATGCCCGTCCAGTACAGCAGCTCGAAGGCGTGGAACGACAGCGGCTTGTCCATGACTGCCTCGCTGAACCTCAGGTACTCGTCCTTGGTCCAGAACTGCATCTCGCCGCCCTTTTTCGAGCCTATCTTGTCGACCCTGCGCACCGGGTTGTCGGTGAGGCCGTAGTAGCGCTCGGCGTGGTTGAAGATGGCGTTGAGCTGGTTGTTTACCGTGCGCAGGTACGTCGGCGCCCAGGGCTTCCCGTCGGCGTCCCGGTGCTCGGTGAGCTCGTTTTGCCACCTGATGACGTCTATCGGCCTCACGTCGCACATGCGCATGTCCCCGAAGAACGGCACGAGCTTGTCGCTGATGATGTACTCCTTGGTGATCCACGTGTGCTCGCGTATGCGCGGCTTCACCTCTGAGGCGTACACCTCGACGAACTCGGAGAACGTCATGTCCATGGCCCCGCCGTTAAGGCTCTTGAACTGGCTCTCCCACACTGCGGCCTCAACCTCCGTCGAGAAGCCGCGCTTCGTCTTGTGGCGCTTCGAGCCGCGGGCGTCGCGGTAGTAGCATTGCACGTAGTACGTTCCGTTGCTCTCATCTTGATATACGGGCATCTCAGTCCACCTCCGGGAAGTACAGGGCGTCGAAGACGTCGCTTCGGACGCGCCCGCGGATCACCACGCGCCCTCGCGCCTCCTGCTCGGCGTTTATCTTCCTGATCACCTCGTAGGCGCTGCCTTTCTTGATTCTCAGTAGCTCCGCGACCTCGTCGACGTCCAGCATGTGCGGCCTCGGCGTCTTCGCCACCTTCTCGTCCATGGATCCTCCTATCAATAGCGTACGGATACGTACGTTTTACAGATTCAGAGTAAACGTACGAATCCGTACTGTCAATAGAATTGCGTACATTTGCGTACGCTGGTAAGATGTGCGGGTACGTATTTCGAGGAGGAGGGCGCATGTCCGTAGGCGAGAACATAAGGCGGTACCGCAAGTCGCGCGGCATGACGCAGGCGCAGCTCGCCGAGGCGGTCGGTCTGACCGAGGGGGCCGTGCGCCACTACGAGAGCGGCATCCGCACCGTGAAGCCCGAGCTGCTCGAGTCCATCGCCGATACGCTCGGCGTTTCCGTCAACGCCCTCAAGGACTACGGCGTCGAGACCGCGGGCGACCTCATGTCGCTTCTCGTGCGGCTCGAGGACTCCTTCGGCATCGCGCCCGCATCCGACGGATCGGGGCTCACCTTGAACCCCAACGCTCCGCACGCGCCCAAAGCTGCGATGGCGATCGAGCTGTGGGCGGAGAAGCGCGCGCAGCTCGAGGACGGCGAGATCGGCGCCCGGGAATACGAGGACTGGAAAGCCTCGCTATAGCAACCCGCCACATATCGCAACCAATGAAACCGAATCAGGACGCCAAGCTAGGCGGCGAGCGCCGCGCATTCCTGCGTCTGCTGAGTTTTTACTCCCCATTGCATACGCGAACATTTTCAGCGTGCCCCGGGAGTAAATGCTGCGGTGGCTTACACGGCATCACATGGCGGTACGCCGCGGCATTTCCCCTGGTTACTCCCGTTTTCCCTGAGATGGCAAGATTCTTTACTCCCCATCAACCACCTGGGGTAACGCCGTGCGGAGGCTGCCGAAAAGCCTACTGAGTTCGATTTGAGTTTCACGGGCCCCGAAACAGCCTTTTTTCGCCCTCGGGGACAAAAACAGCGCGTCCATTCACTTGGGATGAATCCTTACTCCCATTCCTCCGAATACCGCCCCGTACCTTGTTGTCTTGAAACACGGGGAGTAAATGGCGAAATCGCAGGTGAAAGGGAGTAAAACGGCAAAGAAAAAGCCTCCGTTCCAACACGGGGACGGAGGCTCGATTACCGTATTTACTCACCAATGTCGCTGGCGGCTATGCCGTGACTCTCGTACGAAACGAAACTCAGCGGCATAGTGCGGCACTAAAAAGTGCAGGTCAAAGCCCTATCGGCTTACTCCCACTCTATAGTCGAAAACTCTCTCCAGTTTGTTCCGGTTCGCTATAGTTTGTTCCTGTTTGTCCTAATGTGGTTCAGTCTCAAAAATGCCCGCGAATCCATGGGGTCAAATTTGGGTCACGGTTTTCGGGGCGGAGTAGGGTGCTTTGGTGGGTCACGGTGGGTCACGACAAGCTGCGAGCAACAGCCAATGGCAACATGGACGCCATATGCCAAAGGTGGGAAAGGCAGAGAAGCTCTGCAACCCCCCCTAGCTTCTACGATGGCTCCTAGATCTTCGAGCTACGCTGCCCTATCAGAAGCTCCGGGCAGTCAATGCCCGCTGCCTCAAAAGCGATCCCCAGCGTCTCGGTCCTCAGCGAAGTTGAGCTTCCGGGATTGAGGCGGATCCGCTCTACCAGGCGGCAGAATCCCATGCACGGCCATTTAGGCGATGCTTGCCATGATCCAACGAGCCGTCTCGCAACACTCCTGGAGGGTAATTCCGGTGACGTACGGGTTCCTCTTCTCGTACTTGGCCCAAAGCGCCAGCATCTGCGCGTCTTGCCCCACCTCGCCGAGGACATGAGCCCAATGCGCCATCCTTTCGGCGCTGCCCCTTTTCTCGCATGTTGCCGAGACGGCGTCCTTGAGGGTGGCTGGATCGCATCCCTCACCCCGGAGCTTCCAAAGCACGTGGATGTCGTAGAAGTCACGGGGGCGGGTGTTGGCCACTCCGCGCGAGACGACGGTCTCCAGCTTCTCGGCGAGCACCGTTTCCAAGGTGTATGCCATGAGGCTTATGGAGCCCTCGTCGAAGAGCAGCGGGTACCTGTACTCGATGGGTGCCGGCGTGATCTTGTCGCCCGTGGTCACGTCGATGGTCAGGGGCACTGCCATCGGAGGGTACAGAGCCTTCAAATGCACACGGATGCCAGGGTAGTCGTCGGTTTCGCGGATGTCCTCGGTGCGGTCGAACTCGAAGGTCCAGTCGTCATCGGATGCGAGCTCGGCGATCTGTCGGAAGACCGATTCCGCGGACTCGTGGGTGAGGTCGAACCCCCGCACGGTCGTATCGAGGTCCATGGTCGTGCGCGAGGCAACGCCGACGAGGGAGGAGATGAGCATGCCGCCTTTCACCACAACGTTCGGTTGCCACTTCGACTTCGAAAGCCTCTCGAGGAGCCTCTCCATCAGGTAGTTCTGCATGAGAGCCTGCGCCGGAATCCCGGCTTCCTTGGCCTTGTTGCTGATGCGCGCCTTGAGCTGCATCGCGTTCTTCGTCCTCACAGGAGCACCTCCAGATAGTTCCTGATCTTCGCCTCGACCCCGAGCCTGCGGGCATAGCCCAGGAGTTTCACGGGGTCGCGCTCCCTGCTCGCCGCGTACTTCTGCATCGCCGGGGCGACGACCTGCGAGTCGACGGCCCTCTGGCCCCGCACGATGTCGCAGAGCGTCCTCTCGACGTCGTAGGCGCGGACGGCGTTCCCGTATTGGGTCGCCACCCGGCACGCCCCCAGATCGAGCACGTCGTCGGCGCATGTGCGGCAGGTGATGCCGGCGCCCTTGGCGGCCTTTGTGTTGAAGGACCTCGGGAAGGTCATGGTCAGCGAGAACGGCGCGCGGTCGGTCATGCCGTGCAGGTACAGCGCCGTCTCATCCGAGAACGTGCCCTTGGAGAAGCGGTGCTGCGCTATGAGCAGCGGGTCCTCCCAGGTGTCGGGCAGCGCGTACAGCCCGCGGTCGACCTGGACCAGCTCGCCGGAAGCGACGGCGGCGGCCAGGAGCCTCCTTGGAATGCCTTCGGCGGTCGCCTGGGCGGAGGAGACGTAGCCGTTTGCGTTCCTCGCCATTTCCAATATCCCCATCATCGCCCGTCCCTCCCAACTGTACAGATCTGCTGAATATTCTCTCACATTCAGCAGATCTGTACAACAGGGAGGCTCTTTGCGCGCGTATCGCATGAGGCGAGGCGCAGGGCGGAGAACGGACTTCGCGAGCCCAAGGCAGGCTCTCGGTGCCGCCCTCACGATATTCCCCTCCCTTGACGCCTTGCGCCGTGCCGGCGCGATCTCCGCGCGCACGGCCTCCTTGCAGCCGATTGGCCCGCACGTCTTGCTGCGTGTTTCCTTTGCGGGCATCCGATGGGAGCTTCGCACGGGGGGGGGTGCTGGCGTTTCCCGCACATGGGGCCCATGCGGCGAGCCTCGGCTCCCTCCTGCACCGAAGGGGCCCATGCCCCCAAGCGTCGAGTTTTGCTTGTCGGAATGACGGGTTCTGCAAATAGCAGATGAGATCCCTGGATGGGCGTCCTCGCCCTGTTGGGAGGGAATGCGCCGGACTTCCTTACCCAGGCTTCTCGCCGCCGCGCTCGACGGCGGGCCTTGCGGTTACCTCGAAGGGTATCCTCTGTTCCCTCACGGCCTGCTTGAGGAACATGTTGATCGCCTGGGTCGTGCTTATGCCGAGCTCCGAGAAGAGCTTCGCCGCGTCGTCCCTCGTCTGCCTCCCCATGCGTACGGTGACGTTGGCCGTCTCCATCGGGGCCTCCTTGCGATTGCCCGCGCGGAGCACTCCCCCCCAGATGTCACAGCTCAGGCAACAAGACTGGTTGCCTCGGTACGCAACGGGAGGGTCGACGCGGCTGGCATCGACCCTCCCCGTTTCCCAGACGGCATGAAGCTACTTGCTCACAACCGAGATGCGCTGGGCGACGTGGTCACCGGACTCGATCTCATCGACCATGGCGATCGCATAGTCGGCGTACGAGAGCGTTGACTCGCCGCGGCCGTTGAGCGTGAACTCCTCGCCCGCCAGGATGTACTCGCCGGTGCGCTCGCCGTCGGCTTGGAAGTCGGCAGCAGGGGAAACGAAGGTCCACTTGAGGCCGTCCGTTTCGCGAAGGTGAGCAAGGACTTTGCCGGCCGCGGCGGACAGCGGCTTCCAGTCATCGGGGAAGTCCGGGCCCATGTCGACGGTGACCGTATGTTCGGGGTTGACGAACAGCGAGCCCGCGCCACCCACGACGAGCAGGCGCACATCGGTGCCAACCAGCACATCAGCCAAGTGGATGCCCGCGTCGGTGATAGCGGGGATGGTCTCGGGCGTCCAGCCGCCCACGGCGTCCACCACTGCGTCGAATCCTGCGAGGTCCTCTGTAGTGAGCTCGAGCGCGTCCTTGATGACGGAGTTCTGAGCGGCGGTCCTATTCTCGCCGCGTACGATGGCGGTCACGTCGAATCCGCGACGCACGGCCTCCTCGACGATGAGGCTGCCGGCCCTGCCGTTCGCTGCTACAACTGCGATCTTCTTGGTCATCATGCTTTCCTTTCGACTTGCGGCACTCGCCGCTGCTTTCTTTACAGCTCGTACGATACGCGTCAAAGGTATATAATGGAAAGAAGGCACATTAAAGTGCTGTAAGCACCAAAAGGAAACTAATGTAAATGACGTGCATGATTGCAGACGGAGGTTTCGCGAATATGACAGCACCGACTTTGGAGAACCTGCCTGCCTGCCCAGTGGAGACAACGCTTTTGCTCATCGGCAACAAGTGGCAGGTGCTCATCCTGCGCGAACTCTCGCTCAGAGGCACGATGCGCTTTAAGGAGCTGCAACGCTCGATCGGCAAGATTTCGCAGAAAGTTCTGACCAGCAACCTACGAACCATGGAGGAAACGGGGCTCGTTCATCGTGAGGCGTTCGCAGAGGTGCCCCCACGGGTGGAGTACTCGCTCACCGACCTGGGACAGACGCTCAGGCCCGTTCTCGACGCAATGAGGGTTTGGGGCGAGAACTACAAGGAGCAGCTCCGCGGCGGCGGGCTTCGATAAGTAGCTCCTACTGGTTACACGCCTACAGAAGCCCCTCCGTCTTATCGCCATCACGGGAAACTCTCCTTCTTGATCGCGCCGGTTTCGCAAAAAGGTACGCAGCTAAAAATAAGTGCCTACTCGCCTTTTGCATGCACTATCAAGTGAAATGCGTCATCGACGACCCCTCCATCAGAACGACTTCTATGGTGCGCCGACTGCCGTCTGCGTGTTCTGCCAAAAGGATTTCGCCTTCAACGCCAAGGGAGGGCAGGGTAGAGAAGCCTCTGCAAACCCTCTCCTTGTAGCTACGACGGATCCCCGATCTTCGACCTGTACAGCTCAATCAGAAGCTCCGAGCAATCAATGCCCGCTGCCTCGAAAACGATCTTTAGGGTTTCGATTTTCACGTAAGTTGAGCTTCCAGGATTGAAGTAGATTCCCTCGCCAACTTTGAAGCAATAGTCGCTTTCCTTACATGAGAAATACCTTCCCGGAAAGTCCGAGCCTTCGGGGACGAACTTATGGAAGACGACTGGATCAAGCTCGTAAACCATAGAAAGCACGCCGCAGATCATGTCAACCCAGGTCTTCGCCGTGAAGCGGGAGCCCATGAAGCTGTATGCAGCAATCTGTCTGCCGGTAAACGAGAAGTCATCGTCGAGGGCATGCTCCTCGTAGGCGCCGTTGCTCCACTCGAAGTCGGACTCGATGGGTGGCCAAAGCTCAAGGAACTTCCTTTTTATGAGCTCGTTGCGAGCCTTCAGCTGCTCCTCACCCCAGGCCTCTTGCTGGCAGACGAAGCCGTTGATCCTGAAGCCAGACTGCTTGAAGCCGTTCTCCATGTCCCGCTTCTCGACAAAGCGCCTGTTGCTGTATTTGGAGTTGTATGCGGTAAGCGTCAGGTTTGCCATGCTGTTCAGCCACCTTGCGTGGATTTCTGCGAAGTCGTCGCCCAAATCCTGCTGCCAACTTGTCGAAAGCGTCTGGGGCATGATGTGCTCAACGCTGAAAGACTCATCGCGAAGGTTGTCGACGACGCTGACCCTTTCGAGGCTGTCTCCGTTTTCAAGACGATCGAAGAGGTAGTACTTGTAGCCTGCGATCCTGTAGAAGTCCCTCTCTTCGAACGCCTGCATGAACTCGGCGTCATCTGGGAAATGCCCGCTGCCCTCCTTGGAGAGGAGAACCTTGTTCAACACGTCAGGATACGAACCGCCGTCCTTGACGCCTCTCAGGACCTCGCTGTGCAGGGTCTCGAAGACCTTGTTGAGCGCATTGGTGGGAACCTTGCAGACCCAGCGCCTGAAAAGGTAGGTCTCGACGGATTCGAGCGCCTCGATCACCTGCTGGTCGCTGATCTCTCCACAGCGCCTGTACTCGAACAGATTCAGCGTGAACGGGTTCATGACGCTCATGTCCAGCAGAATAAGTCGCCTCAAAACCGCATCGAGCCTATGGTTTCCGGAATCGGCGGCGTTGATCGCCTTGTAATGCTTTGAGTACTTGAGAAGCTCCTCAAGCAGAACCTTCGTATCGAATGCCTCCGCTTTTACATAGTCCTTGAACACGGAATAGACCTTCTTGATTGCGGGGGTCTTCCTGCGGACGGCAGCAAGCCAATCGCGGGCGAAGGAGCTTACGTCGTAGCCGGTGTTCTTCTCGATCTCGTTCCAGTACTGCTCGTAGTATTCCTCCTGCATTTGGGCATCGAGGCCCATAAGGATGAAGTTGCGGATCTTGTCGCCCTCGTTGAGGTCGAGGCCTGTTGAGTTGAGGCTTTCGAAGATTCGCTGGGCGTCGTCTTCTTTGTCGAGCTTGATGTCGATGATCATCAGGCGCTCGATGGCTTCGCGCAGCTGGTCGGCTGTCAGCTTTGTCTTGTCGATTCGGCCGCAGAAATAGATGAAATTCTGGGTTACGTTGGAGTCCTGGATGAACTTCTCTGCGTCGGCGGAGTAAATCGCCTCAAAGGCGGCCTGGTCGTCCTTGATGAGCTTCAGCTTCAGCTTTCGCTCGGACTTATGCCATTTGTCGATGAGGTATTCCTCGTTGATCATGTCGGCCAAGTTGTCGTCTTCTGAGGCGATGGCGCCTTCCCTGAGCTTGCTCACAAGGGCAAGCAGGAGAAGATATGACGTGGTGATCCTTTGCTGGCCATCAATGACGATACGCGTGTCGGGGCCATCTGCCTTGGAGACGATGCTGCCGAAGAAATGGCTCTCCACGCCTTCGGAAACGACATCCTCAAGGTCGTCGAACAATTGCTTGCAGTTCTCGATCTTCCAGTCGTAGTTGCGCTGATAGACGGGGATAACAAATCGAGTTTTCGTGCCTTCGAGCAAGTTAAGAAGGTATCGTTCTTCGCCTTTCAAATGTTTTCCTTTCAAGAAGAATACGAGTCGAAAACCATGATACGGATTCTAGTTGACCCGGACGGGTTGCAGGTCGACGTTGTAATTTAGTTTCGCGACGGCCGCTGGGCGGCGTTGCTGGAACAGATTGCACATTTACTAGCGGCTTCTAAGCAAACGAACATAGACTTCAAACAGCACGCGAAGGAACAAATCCTCCATAGTGCAGCCACCAGAGGCAAAGTAGTCATCTAACGAGCCGTATTCATGCTCAGACTCCTCTGAAGATGTTCCCAATATCGCCAAATACATGCATAGCTCAGCCACAAAGAGGCAAGCTTGAATCTCATCAGATTCTGCGAATGAATACTCCTTCATTAGAAGCGAAATGGGCTTGCGGCAACAGCCTCCCTTGCCATCGAGGGCCTCTGACAACACGTCAACAATCCGTTGTTCATACAATCGTCCAAGAGACTGTGCGGAGCACGCATCTCTTGCAACAACGTCAACACGCGCCTCGCCATACCCAAGACAACGTCTGAGATACTTGCCATTGTCATACAGAACACTTGAGCGATCGTCAGGGAAAGAACGAGCTGACAGCTCCTCAAGGGCGTCTACACACGAAGAGAATAGCGACTTATCGCAATCCCATTCGCCCACTCGAAGAGATATTCCCTCACGTTCAAATAGCGCGCGCTGAACCTCATTAGTCAAACAGCAGAAGTCTCGATACAGTTCACGGCGGTAAGGCCATGTTTTGTCAAAAGCAGAAGCTGCAAAGCAAAGCGGCATGAGCCACCTTTCCGCACTGTGCTTTTGATGGAAGGCGCAGACCTCTGCATCAACCCAATTTGCGTGTCTTCGCTCTTCACGCTGGTTGATTTCCAGCTCGAACGCCGCCTGTCTCTCGGCAATTCCCTTCTGCTCTTCTGCGAGACGTGCCTGCTCCTTTGCCGCCTCCCCTTGCTTGTAGGCCACACGCAGCGAGAGAATAACTGCAACAATAGCCACAATTGCGGAAACTACGGCCGCAACTGCAGAAGCAACGCTGCAAACGAAGCTCCAATCCCACTCTGGAACACACACCGAGATCTACCTTCCCAACCCATTGAATCTATCGAAAAAACCCTTGAGCCTCTCCAAGACGCGTGCCTTCATGTCCGCATAGGCATTGGCAGGGGCAAAGCGGCTCGGCTTCTTGGTCATGAGACTTGCCACCTCGGTGCCGCTCTCGGGAACGCCGCCATCTACGAAAGCATTGGCCATGAACTCACGCGTTGCCATATCATCCAGAGCCTCCTCCTCGATGATGGCAGAAAGCTCGCGCTCCTTGGCCTCTGCCAGGTACTTCTCCCAGTCGGCAGTGACATCGTTGCTAGAATCCAGGCTGTCGATGAATGCCTCGATGAGGTCCTTCTTATTGCGCAGCTCATAGCTCGCGCCAATCGCACGCTCGATGTCCCCGATGATCATCTTGTCGGTGCAGTTCGAATCGTGATACTTCTGCACGAGCATCAGCACGTAGTCGATGTTGATATCAACCTGCTTCAACAACTCGACCTCGAAGACAAGGTCGTCGTTGATGATCGTGGCGTCTTCCTTTTGCTTGCGCCACTTCTGGTACAGGTCCGTATACACGCTGCGATAATCCTGCTCATCACGTGGGTTCAACGTGTCGTCTGCTGCAAAGTCATCAAAAGCCGTAAGGATGTTGCGCAGACGCAGAATCACGCCAAACAGGCGGATGAAAGCCTTCTCGGCCTCCTCGCCCAAAAGAGCGTTGCCGTTGAGAACCGACTCCAAAGGGAACTGCTCGCGCAGTTGAGCCAAACGCTCGCGGTACTCGCCCAGATACTCCGCGTACGGCTTGAGCAGCACAACGCCGCCGGCCTCCTTGTCGCCAAAGAGGCTAATAGCGTGGTTAACGCGGTCCTCAAGATTGCGGAAGCAGACGATATTGCCATAGGTCTTCACAGAATTGAGGATGCGATTGGTGCGGCTAAACGCCTGGATGAGACCATGGTCACGCAAGTCTTTGTCAACCCACAACGTGTTAAGCGTCGTGGCGTCAAAGCCCGTCAGGAACATGTTGACCACGATGGTCAAATCCACCTGACGCTTCTTCATGCGATCAGACAGGTCCTTGTAGTAATTCTGGAAGCCCTGGGAACTCGTGTCGAAGCTCGTGGAGAACATCGCGTTGTAGTCCGCGATGGCATCTGCAAGAAAGTCTCGGCTCGGCGTGTCCAAGCTCTCCACATCGAAGCTCTCGTCGGGCAGACCGCAGCCGTCGTCGGCCTCGTTAGGGCCAAAGCTGTAGATGATCGCCACCTTCAGCCTCTCGCCGCCGCGCTCTTCCTGAATGCGCTTGAAAGCGGTGTAGTACACCTTGGCCATATCGATGCTCGCAGTGGCAAGGATGGAGTTAAAGCCCATGACGCGCGTGCCCTTAAGGGAATAACCGTGGCTGCGCTTGGTCTTCTGAGCAAAGTGGTCGAGGATGTAGTTGGTCACCAAATCAACGCGGGCCGCCGCTTTGTAGGCTCCCTCGCGGTAGATGTCGTAGACCTTCTGGTCCTCGTACTGATCGCGCTCTCGTATGGTCTGGATGTAATCCACGCGGAAGGGAAGCACGTTCTCGTCGCGAATGGCATCCACGATAGTATAGGTATGCAGCTTGTCACCGAAGGCCTGCTCGGTAGTACGCAAGTTGAAATTGCGCCCGCTGCCGGCGTTGTCGGCGAAGATCGGCGTGCCCGTGAAGCCAAACAGATGGTAGTTCTTGAAGTGCTTGGTGATGGACGCATGCATCTCGCCAAACTGGCTGCGATGGCACTCGTCGAAGATGATGACGCAATGCTGCGCATAGACCTCATGCCCCTTGTTCTTCTTGATAAAGCAGGCGAGCTTCTGGATAGTGGTCACCAGGATGCGGCAGTCAGGGTTGGCAAGCTGCCTTGCAAGCACCGTGGAGGACTCGCTGCCGTCAACCGCGCCCTTCTCGAAGCGGTCGTACTCGCGCATGGTCTGATAGTCGAGGTCCTTGCGGTCCACGACGAACATGACCTTGTCCACGCCCTCCATCTGGCTGGCGAGCTGCGCCGTCTTGAAGCTGGTCAGCGTCTTGCCCGATCCCGTGGTATGCCACACGTAGCCGCCGGCGCGCAGGGTGCCGAGCATGTCCTTGTTGTTCTCGCTGACGAGAATGCGGTTCAAGATGCGCTCCGTAGCCACGATCTGATACGGGCGCATGACGAGCAGCTTCTCTTCAACGTCAAAGACGCAGTACTTCGTGAGGATGTTGAGCAATGCGTGCTTGGCGAAGAAAGTCGCAGTGAAGGGCACGAGGTCGTAGATGGGCATATTGTCAGCTGCAGCCCACCAGCTGGTGAACTTGAAGCTGTTCGAGCTCTTCTTGCCACGCGTCTTCTTGCCAGCACGCTCCTCGATAGCAGAGAAACGAGTGGTGTTGGAGTAGTACTTGGTATGCGTGCCGTTGGAGATGACGAAGATTTGCACATACTCGTACAGCCCGCAGCCGGACCAGAAGCTGTCACGCTGATAGCGCTCGATTTGGTTGAATGCCTCTTGGATAGCGACGCCGCGACGCTTGAGCTCGATGTGCACGAGCGGTAGGCCATTCACCAGCACCGTCACGTCATAGCGGTTGTCGTAGCTTCCCTGCTGAGCGTACTGATTCATCACCTGCATGCGATTGTTGTGCACGTTGCGCTTGTCGATGAGGGAAACGTTGCGAACTGAGCCGTCATCCATGCGAAGTGCATAGACATGGTCTCGCTGAATGCGGTGCGTCTTCTCGACAATGCCGTCGTTGTCTGCAGCGATCCAACCCTTGAACAGGCGCACCCATTCCTTGTCGGAGAAGCTAATGTGATTTAGGGCCTCCAGCTGCGCGCGAAGATTGGCGATGAGCTCCTCTTCGCTAGAAACAACAAGACGCTCATAGCCCTGTCGGCAGAGCTGTTTTACAAAGGCGTCCTCGAGCTGCGCTTCCGACTGATAAGCGGACGAGCGACGCTGCTGCTTGGGCAGCGTCGAGCACACCGTAGCCTGACCGCCAAACGCCATGACGTCGAAGTCGATACTACCTGAAAGCTCATCAGCCAAAGAGGGCCCGAGCTCTGGCTCAGGCACGCTCGTGTATTCGTAGTTTATCTCGCTCATGCGACTTTCTCCTTGAAGCTCAAGAGCTTGTCACGGTAGTAAGCATATTGCTTACGCCGCGCCTCAATCTCCGCAGGAAGACCCTGGGAGATGTCGTTGATGAGAACATCAAACTGCTCGAGAGTCTTAGCAATTCGGCGTTGCGTTTCCACATCGGGAAGCGCCACCTTAACTTTTTTAAGCCTCTCAACCGAAAGCCCCGGTTGGGCGCCCGCAGTCTTAAACTGATTTAAGTTAGCCGCTGCAAGTGCATAAAACAGATAACAACAATCAACTCCTTCACGTGGGGCAGCAACAACGGCGTGTTCAGTGGCATAGTAGTCGCCATCCACAAAGTACACATTCCCGCACAAGGCGCCTTGCCTACCAATCAAAACTGCGTTTCCGGATTGATTCGATCGAGGCACATACCCGCGCAGGCCATTAGCCCCAAAGCATCTCACAGAACTCACAGAATTCGCGCACTCTGTAATTTTCGAAGCAGCTATAGCTTTGCCGGCTTTCATAGATGCTATATCACCTAACGTGACCCACCTTACTCTCTCTCTCTCTCTCTTCAAAGGTCAAGAGTCGATCGCGATAGTAGGCGTACTGGCGCTTGCGCGCCTCCAGCTCCGCCTCCAGCTCCGCCTCCAGCTCCGCCTCCAGCTCCGCGAAGGAGTCTAGCACTCGGACGATTTCTTCCTGCACTTCTATCGGCGGAACAGGGATGTAAAAATCCATGATTGCCTTTTTGTCGCCGCGCGGCATTTTTGCGCCCTTCGAATGCGAAATGTTGTATTCCGTGAAAGCTCTACCTGCCAAAACCTGCCATAAAAAACGCGGACTCAACTGTGCAGCGTCGCAGACGCGAATAACAAGGACATCGCCATTCGTCCCCCCGAAACAATCAGCCAACCACATCTTTTTCAGATACGGGCGGATATTGCCAAGAAGCACGTCTCCCGGCCTATACGAGATGCATTTTTCCTCTGACGGAACGTGAACTTCATAGCTGCGGCCACGATACTCTTGCAGAAGTTCGTTAACGCCAACATACGAACCTGGTTCCAAGTCACTTGCGGCAATTCTCTCTCTTGCATAACTTGCAAGACATGAAAGTTTCTTATATTCCACCCCATCAGGACAGAGGCGCTCAATCAGCTCGTCAATCTTGCTCATAGCTAGGCCTCCAAATCTGCGACGATGGCGTCGATCTTGCGGCGCAGCTCGTCCTCGCGCGCAACGATGCGGGTGATCTCGGCGTTGAGCTCGGCAATATCGATTTCCTCGCGCTCATCCTTCTTCTCGACATACGAGCTGACGGACAGGTTCGCATCATTTGCCAAGACCTCGTCATTGGCGACGCACCTGGCGAAATGCTCCTCTTCCTCGCGCGAGCTGACGGCAGCCATGATGCGCTCGATGTTCGCCGGCATCAGCTTGTTCTTGGAATCACGGCGCTCAAATTGCTCGCTCGCATCGATGAACAGCACATCGCTTGCGGTCTTGTTCTTCTTGAGCACGATGATGCAGGTGGCGATGGTGGTACCGAAGAACAGGTCAGCAGGAAGCTGAATAACCGCCTCAACGAAGTTGTTGCGCACCAGATAGTCGCGAATCTTGCCCTCGGCACCTCCACGGTAGAGCACGCCGGGAAACTCGACGATGGCAGCCGTGCCCTCAGTGGAAAGCCAACTCAACATATGCATCGTGAAGGCAAGGTCCGCCTTGCTAGCAGGCGCCAAGACGCCTGCGGGGCTAAAGCGTGCGTCATTGATGTTAAGCGGATTGGCCTTGCCTTCCCACTTAATCGAATATGGGGGATTCGAAACGATGGCATCGAACGGCTCATCGTCCCAATGGGCAGGTTCCTTGAGGGTATCGCCCAACGCGATATCGAACTTATCGAAGTTCACATCGTGCAGAAACATGTTGATACGCGCCAGGTTGTATGTGGTCAGGTTGATCTCCTGGCCAAAATAGCCGTTGCGCACGTTTTCCTTACCCAGGATCTTTGCAAACTTAAGAAGCAGTCCACCGCTGCCGCAGCAAGGATCGTACACCTTATTCACGCTCTTGCGATCGCCGATGGCGATACGCGCCAAAAGCTCGCCCACCTCCTGCGGGGTGAAGAACTCGCCACCGGACTTGCCGGCGTTGGAGGCATACATAGTCATGAGGTACTCGTACGCATCGCCAAAGGCGTCGATGGAGTTGTCTTGGAATGCTCCGCCAAAATCTAGCGAACCAATCTTTGAAATTAGCTTAACGAGCTTCTTGTTACGCTCGATGACGGAGTTGCCAAGCTTGGCACTGTTGACGTCCATATCGTCGAAAAGACCCTTGAGGTCGCCCTCAGATTCCGTGCCAACGGCAGAGCCCTCGATATTCTTAAATGTCTGGGAAAGCAGCTCATTGAGGTCCTGCCCATCCTCCGTCAAGCGCATGCCATCCTTGTCAACGTGCTTGAGGATGTTGCAAAAGAGCTCGCTCGGAAGGATGAAGAAGCCCTTCTCCTTGACAGTCTCCCCGCGGCCCCATTCGGCCTGATCATCAGACATGGAGGCATAGTCAAAAGAAGCATCGCCCTCTTGCTCGGCAAGATAGGTGCAAAGGTTCTCGCTGACAAAACGATAGAACAGCGTGCAGAGGATGTACTGCTTGAAGTCCCAGCCATCAACGCTGCCGCGCAGGTCATCTGCAATGGACCAAATTGTCTTATGCAGTTCCGCCCTCTGTTGCTCCTTAGTGGTATTGGCCATGCTAGCCCCTCTCAACATTAGAAAGCTCGTCGATCAAGCACTTGCGGATCAACGCGCTGAAGCTCATACCGCGAAGCTCCGCGGCCTCTTTGGCGCTATCTCGAAGGTTCTTTGGGATGCGAATGGTGATGGCTGTCATCTCGCCATCGACCAGGTACTGCTGGATGTCGGTCGCGTCGACACCGCTCTTAATCAGTTCCTTGTAGCTCATCGTCATTCCTTACATTCTGTTTGCGGAATGCAATACAAATGAAAGTATATCACTGACCAGGGCGAAGTCCTTAGCTATCGTCTAATAACAGCTCATTTGTATCGTAAATAGTTGCAGGTGGTTGGCGTATCCGCATATTGGACAGTGGAGGGGGCAAGCCCGCCCACCCGTTGGATTAGCGGGGCGGCGGGCTTGAGAGCGAATCATGAGGAGCGGCCTTTCGCACGAAAGAGCCGCGGGGAGACCTAAGCCATTGGCTTCCGCAGGACCAGCCCGGTCGGTATAGCTCCCGCAATGAAGGCGAGTGGCGACAAGTGCCCTTAGTGCTCACGTGCAAGTCGATGAAGAAGCAGGGAATGTTTCTGGTTTTGTCGCTGAGTCAGCATGCTGTTGCAAACTCTTCGCGCGACCTTGCCAACCCTCGAATTGAACCCACCTATGGCAATGGCCGATGAAACCAAGTTATCGTCATGCAGTCAATCACTCTGGTTGCCTCGTTCGGTCCAACCGTCTTCAGCTCAAATTCACGCTCATAGCAGGCAGGCCGTCCAGACTACTGAATCCATTGCGCAGAACCCCCCTATGCCGGGACGCCCTCCTTCGCCTTCCTTGGCTTCGCCACGCTCGCTCAGAACCAGGCTCTTCGGGCAAGGCGCGAAAAACTTTTGCTGCGCAAAACTCGGGCCCTGACGGGTTTTCGCTTCACTCCTTGCCTTCGGCCAGAACCTGAGCGGCTTCCGGATCACAAGGCAGGCCAAAGGGGCCGGCCACGAACAAACGGAGGTCATCATGAGCAATTTCGAACTTCAGGAGAAGGCAGTCAAGGCAGCCACCCGCTTCATCGAGCGCAAGGGATACGAGCTTCTCGAGGCCGGTTGGACTTCCCCCGAGGGAACCCGGATCGATCTGGTCGCCAACGACGAGGACACCCTGGTCTTCATCGACGTCACCGCAACCGAGTACGGCGAGGGTGGCTTCGAGGGTGGCAAGGTCAAGCGCAGCGACCTTGAGATCGCGGCGGCTTCCTGGCTCGCTGGTAACTCACCCGACGGCGAAATCCAGGTCCGCTTCGACATCATCGACATGCTGGTCGTGAGCGCCGACAGGGCACTCCTGAGGCACCACATCAACGCCTTCAGCTGCGGGGTCGAGTAACCGACCTCCATCCCGGCCCCCGCTGGAGGGCCGGGAGCCCCTCGGGGTCATCCCGAGGGGCTCTTCCGTTCTCTTATCGGCCGTTCCCCATGATTCGCTAGTTGGCCGCGAGCGGCACGGGGCCTAGCCCCCCAATCCTTTCAGCGACCTTGCGCACAGCTGCGCGATCGGTTCCTCCATGCGCCCCCTGAGCTCCCTGGCGGCGTCGGCCGACCCCGTTTTCTCCAAAGCGTCGAACTCCCGGGCCAGCTTGCCGGGGATCTCTTCGGCGTAGAGCGCCAGCAAGTCGCGGCAGCCCTCGGCGGTTATGCCGAATCGTCCGAGGCCGCACTGCTCGACCAGCTTGGCGAGGTCGTTTGCCGAAACACGGCCCGCGCGGTTCTCGCCGCCGATGGACATGGCGAGCTTGGGCGGCTTGACCTTCAGCTTCGCCCCCTCGACGTAGGGGGCGATGGATGCCACGTCGTACATGGGCGCCAGCCTGTGCGACCCGTCGGCGGCGAGCATGATGGAGTAGTTCTTGGCGTGCGCGTCCGTCGCCGCGAGCAGGTAGTTGAGGAAGAGCATCTGCAGGAAGCCCGCGGCGTTTGCCTGGGCGGTGGGCCCGGTCGAGGTGAGAAGCCCCAGCGCTTCGGCGCAGTTCGGCCCACCGTACATGGTGTACTTGTTGTCGGGGAGGCATCCCAGGGCCTGGCAGAGATCCTCCTGATGGAGCCTCGTCACATCGTCCCCCTCGACCAAGCGGTCGTAGCGCTCGATGACGATGGCGGGCTCCACGCCGCCCTCGCCCTCGAATTCCAGATACTCGACGCTTGCCGCAGGCACGCCTAGGCTTGCCGCGAGCCGCATGCAGACGTACTCGTTGAGCGCCTGATGGGCCAGTCCGCGCACGCCGCTCTTCAGGATGTGGGTGGTTGCCGCAGAGCCCTCGCAGGAGTACCACCTGCCATCCACGCGCCGCAAGGCGAACTTGCTCTGCTGGCCGCCGAGGCTCCAATGCTCGTCGTCGGCGATCCAGCCGGCGCCATCCAGGCGGCCTTTGGCCAGCCTCCGGGCAATTTCGGCGTCGCTCACGGCAACGAGGCGCTCATCGCGGCAGGCGTCGGAACCCTGGGGGACGAACTGCACCGCGCCGGGGCAGTCCAGGCCGATGACGCCGAGGAGCGCGAAGGGGTTGTTGGGAGAGATGCCGGCGTCGGCGGCGACATGCCTTCTCACGGCCGGGTCCTCTGGCAGAAGCCCCCAGAGGTAGGGCAGCACGACCTTGTCCCGGTAGGGCCTGGTGGAAAGTGGCATGGACGACGACAGCGGAACGCCGCGGTAGTTTCTCCCGTAGGCGAAGGAAAGCGAGTCGGCCCCGTCCTGGGAAAGGGCTCCTGCGAGCTTGCCGGCGATGAGCACGTCGAGGACGCAGGCCGTCATCGCGCACCTCCCGTCAGGATGGAGAGAGCGCCTGCGGAGGCGTCATCGCGAGCCGCAGGCTCTCTGATGCCCAACTGCCCGGCTTGCGGCTCATCCGAGGGGTTCCCGGCGGTCAGCTCCAGCCCCAGCCCCAGGGCCCCGAGCACGGCGATGAGCTTGTCCAGCTGCACGCCGGGGTTCTGCCCCAGCTCCAACGACCAAAGGCAGCGCTTCGACACGCCCGCGGCCTCTGCCAGCTGGGCCTGGGTCATCCCCAATTCAGCGCGCCTGTCCTTTATGGCGTAGCCTATCTCCAGCGCGTCGACCACCGATATCCTCCCATCTCGGGTGAATTATTCTTTCGCATCATTTTGCGATTATGATAGTTCGCAATATTGTGCGAGTCAATATTCTCGCAACATTATGCGCTCTGACAGTATAGGAGTGTGGTCTTCCTAGGGGCATCATGACGTGCGGTAATGCGCGTCGGACATCAGCAAATGGCGGACGCTTTCCGTTTTCAGCCATCTTACCTCGGTCTGGCGAACCCCGAACAGGCAGACGAACCAGTTCAGGTACGATTGCAGGTTCTTCGTGTCCGTGCCGATGAACCGCCAGATGCAGCGCTTCAGCCACAAGCACATGCTGTTCACCATCAACATGCATTCCAGGTACTACGGGTCGCGGACATCGGCCCTTTACGGCTCGCTTATGCATCCGGTCTCCCTGATCGGGGCGTTGTGCGCTTACTCCATGTCATGCACCACGACGGAGTTCTCGGCGAGGTGCATGAGCGGCGTGTGCATGCGTTATGTGGGGATTGTACGTGCGGCGGGCGGGATCTCCTTGGGATTCATCATGTCATGACGGATTTACGCCATGACATGACGACAACGCGTTGTGATCTGCCCCCATGCATGAGGCTTGCACCCATGCCGGATTGCCGCATGGGTGCAAGCTGGCTGTCTTTGCAAGTGTATTGCAGGTATTATTGCTATTCCCACTCAATGGAAACATACCCCAAATTCGTGTAGTCAACATGGTGCCTGACCTGCGGTTGTTGTCATTCTTCGCTCACGGAAAACGTGTAGTCACCGTGTAGCCGGAGGTGACTACAGGCCGTGTAGTCACTTTCGAAGAGTATTTTCCACCGACCGAAGAGTGACACGACTGGCCTGCGGAAACGCTCCATCACTGCTTGACGCTGACTACGCGAAACAAGACGCGGCCCCGGGCAGGAGGAGCCCCCGACGGCACCACGTTGGGTAGGCCGTGGCCAACTGGTCTGCACCTCGGGCGAACGAGGCCGTGTCCCACACTAACAGATGAGGGCAATCTTTTCGTGGAAGCCATTATGGCCACACGGCTGCCGAACACCTTCACCTGTCGGCTTCAGACAATCAATTGAATTGTTCGCAGCAGTTTGGATAGATTCGTAAAAATAGAGCATCGGCATTGTTAATGTGTAGTTCAACAATGAGCGAATGCCGGCAGGATAATGGTGGTTTAATTGGATAGGTAGTTTATTGAGTTCGAAGCGGATGCGCAGATGCGGCCTCAGCGCTATCGCGGGTATGCAATATGGCGTCGATCCGTAGTCGGCATCTACTTCACAACGGAGTTTCTTGCCTATGAATACGAGAATACGAATTGGCGCTCTTCATGGACGAGCGGCGTAGACGTATCTAGATATTTCTTGATTCATCTTTTGGGGAGACAGGCTAAAGTGAGTATTTTCAAAACTGAGGATTGCCCCATATGCGGGCGTAGAACAAACGCCTTTGAAAAGACCATGGCAAAATACAATGGTCTGCATCTGTGCAGGCCGTGCTTGACGAGAATAATCGCATCTGGAATCAACGCGGTAGACGTCAAGAAACATACCCTGAACGAACTCCAAGTTGCTGCCGGCTGTCGAACCGCTGAATCCTTATCCGTACCCTCATCTAAGCCAGCAACTGATTCGGCATCCTTTTCCTCGAATTCTTCTGCAACGCCCAGTGCTGCGCCCGACACCTCGATTTCCGGTTCCGCGTTTGAATCTCACTCCCTGGGACGCGTGGAGTTGCATGAAATTTACGTGGCACCAGGTGCTATGGCTTCGGTGAAGTCAAAGTTCATCGCCTTTGACGTAGAAACCACAGGCCTCAGCGAATATGCAGACCGGATTGTAGAGATCGGCGCCATTTGCTTCGAAGACCGCAAGCCCATGCGCTCATTTAGCACCCTTGTAAATCCCGGTGTGAGGATATCTGTAGAGGCCAGCCGCATTAACCACATAAGCAACGAAATGCTTGGAAACGCCCCCTCAGAGAATCAAGCCTACGAGCAGTTCGTCGAATTTCTGGGTGATGCTCTTGCAGGCAACTCGATCCTGTGCGCCCACAATGCAAGATTCGACATGGGCTTCCTAAAGAACACCCTGGAGCGCTTGGGCTATAGCGGAACCATCAATTACGTGGACACGCTATCGCTTTCTCGCCGCTTGATTTCGGACTTGCCCAACTACAAGCAGCCGACTGTAGCCCAGTACTTCAATATTCAAAATAATGCGGAACACAGAGCATACGGCGATGCCGAAGTCTGCGGAATGATGTTTTGCAAACTCGCAAGCCTTGGGGAACAGAGACTAGCCCTTAATCGCGAAGAACGGGGTATTCCTAATCTTACTGACGTGGAAAAAGAAATTGGCGCCTGGATTCAGAAAACGATAGTAGATAACGGCGGCGATTTAAGCTGGTTCGCCTTGACCAAGTCGAAATCCGGATATGTAAGCGCACGATACCTGTATAGCTTCTTGAGGTTCAAAGTACTTCGAAAAGGTCCTTTCTTAATCGTCAAGGACTCTGCGAATCTCCCGCAAGAGCTCGTAACAGCTAGTTGCACCGCCAGCGAGGGAGGAGATGCGTTTGTTCGAGTGTTCTTCAAAACCCCATCTGACCTCTCGCCACTGTCGGATTGCATTGTTAGCGAATACAGAGACTGCAGGCTGGAAGCACTCGAATACATCGAAGAGAATAGCCGGCACAGACGCAAGGCCCGTTTGACCATGGAGAGCTATGCGGGGGTAACCTTTTCCGACGCAGAAGTGGAAGACCTGCTTCAAAGCGCAATCGAAAGGCATCGCAAAGAGCTCGAGGACGAGCGCGCAGAACAACGGGAAGCCGAAAAGAAGGCGAGGCGTCGGGAAGCGCGAGAGAGACGCAAGCGCGAGGCGATCAACGGCGCCGCAGAGAGCAAACCCGCTCGGAATAATGAAGGCCACAAGCGCCCCATTGCGATGATGGATGACGACGAAAATGAAATTAGCCGGTTTGAGTCGGTATCGGCGGCGGCCAAAGAGGTGGGCGTTAGCACGAAAAGCATTCGGGACGCTGCAAAGGGGATCCAGCAGCATGCTGGTGGGTATAGGTGGAAGTACCTAGACGAGTAAACAAACAGGACGGCGCTTTCCTCCTTTGACAAAGACACCCTGATTCAGTCTCGCCCCTCCTGAAGAAGGGGCGAGGCTTTCGTTGTCGTCCGATGGAAGTCGTTACAGAACCGAGAGCGCGTCGAGGCGGCGACGCTAGAGGGCCTTGCGGGGTGCGGGTTCGGCGTGAAAGTAAGAACTCCCCGGCAGAGTGGCGGAGAGCCAAGGGGCCTGGCTACGAGATGCCCCGTCGCACGAAAGCGGCAACGTCGCGCCTCCTGAATCGGACAAGCCTCCCTATACGCACGGTCGGGAGGGCGTAGTAAACCCCATCCGTGACTGGCAATCCTTATCCGTTGACTAACACAAACTGATACAAAAACGTATCAGTTTGTGTTACCATCGGTAATACAGGATGGAAACTGCGTTTAAGGAGCCCATCCAGCCAGCCGAATACGAGGTCCCTCGCTTCCACAACCTCGGGACCGCAAGACGCGAAGGAGCTTTCCCATGCGAACCCTTGCAGTGAGCAACTACAAGGGCGGGGTGGGCAAGACGACCACGGCCGTGAACCTCGCCGCAATATACGCGGCGCGCGGCCTGAGGGTCCTGCTCATCGACCTGGATCCCCAGGCATCCGCCACCGACTACTTCGGCCTGTACGACCGGGCCGCCAAGGACGGGAAGACGTCCATCCAGCTTCTCTACGAGAACGCCGCCGTCGCGGACGTCGCTTACGAGACCGGCATCGAGAACCTGTCCGTCATCCCGTCCATCATCGAGCTGACCGACCAGAACGAGCTGATGCTGCGAGAGCAGAGGCTCCGCTTCGCCTTGGACGATTGTGCGGGGGATTACGACGCCGCGATCATCGACTGCAGCCCCACCATGAAGAGGCTGGCCTTCAACGCCTACCTGGCTGCAGCGGAGTCCGGCATGGTCGTCATCCCCGTGAAGCTCGATTCGACCGTCATGCGGGGAACCGCGCTCACCGTGAACGCCATCCAGGCGATCGCCGACGCGCTGCGCGTGCCCGTCCCCGAGTTCAGGATCCTCAGGACATGCGTGCCCGGGCGCATGGCGAACGCCGAGAGGACGGGCGAGGCGGTGCTGGACCGGTTCTTCTCCGGTCAGCAGCTCTCCAACGTCATCCATGCGTCCTCGAAGGTCTGCGAGGGAAGCTGGCAATGGAAGCCCGTCTCAGTGTTCGAGCCCGGCAGCAGGCCCGCCAGGGACTACGAACGCCTTGCCGACGAGCTTTGGGAGGCGATGGCATGAGCGCGGCGGACGTGGCCGAAGGCTTCAGCATCAGCGGCCTGCTCGACGCCGGATCCCAGACGGCAAGCAGGTTTCCGGTAAGGGAGATACCCCTTTCCGACATCCAAGGGCACCCCGGCAACGTCGCGTACTCCATGGACGAGGAGGGGATCGCAAGACTCGCCGAGTCCATCCGGCACGACGGCCTGACGGACCTCCCTCTGGTCAGGAGGCTGCAGGGCGGGGGATTCCAGATGATCTCCGGGCATCGCAGGATGGCGGCATTCAGGCTGCTCTCCCAACAGGGTCCCTCCTATTCGAAGATCCCCTGCAGGATCGCTTCCGACGTCTCCGACGAGCAGGCCGTGGTGCTGCTTCACACCGCGAACTTCTTCACACGCTCCCTGACCGTCACCGAGCGCGCTGCCGCCACCAAAGCCCTCGGCATCCAAGTCGAGCAGATGCGCGCAGCGGACCCGTCCCTTGCCGGCATGCGCACGGAGGACGTCAAGGCGCGCATCGTCGAGGAGATGACGGGCCGCAAGGTAAGCGGAAAGACCATCAAGCGCGAGGAGGCGCTCGCGGACGAGGTCGCGGGCCTCATTCCAGAATGGCGCGATGCGGCGGACTCCGGCGGGCTCTCGGTCAAGGCCGTCGACGCATTGGCCGGGTCCGACGAGGCGACGCAGAGATCGGCGTTCGAGAAGTGGTTGGAGTCGCCGAGATCGAAGGCGGCGACTACCGAGCTGGTCGCCTCGATGACGGCCTCGAAACCCGCCGCCGACAAGCGGCTCGCAAGCGCCGAGAAGGCGCTCCGCCGCTTCGTCGCGAACCTCCCCAAGACCCCTACTGCGGCGGATTCCGAGGCGATATCCCGCATCGCTGAGCTGGCCCGCCAGGCCGGCGATGCGGTTTCAGGGTTCACCGATGCCCATGGGGCTCGGCAGAACCCGTCATATACGAATCGTAGCGAGTAACTCATTGCGTATTACAACGCAATGAACTCGTTCCGGGGCGGGGCAGGGCGCTTCCACCCCGGATGGGGACGCCATCCGGAAACCCTCCCCGACCTCTGGCAACCGGAAGCGGCAAGACGCCTTCCACCGTCGCCGCTTCCTTCACGGGGGATCCCCCGTGGCCCCTACAAGACGCAAGGAGAAAACGATGGGTGTGTACACGTGCACCGTGAGCTGCCGCATGACAGAGGAGGACAGGCAGCTCTTGGACCAAAGGGCGGAGAGTCTGGAGCTTGCGAACTCCGAGGCCATCCGCGCCCTCCTTAGGCTGCCCATAGCCGATCCCGACAACCTCGCCGCCATAGACGAGGGAAGCCGCGTCGTCGTCATCGACGCGAAGACCATGGGCCGCATCAACCGCGAGCTCGTCCGCTGGGGACGCCACTACAACCAGGCGGTCAGGGCCCTGAACACCATAGCGATGTTCGCGAGGAACAAAGGCGGCATCGACCCGCAGGTCGCGAAGGAGCAGCTAAACAAGGCGGCAAGCGAGCTGGAACTCGTCCAGGGCTCCGTCGAGGAAATCAAGGACATGGTTCAGGCGGTCCATAAGTCCGAGAGGTTTTGGCGGTAGCGATGGCGGTCCTCAAGGCGATCAACGGCCACACGGGGTGCGGCCGCATCAAGGACTACCTTGAGAAGGGCGGAAGGGCGCTGCTGCGCGACTTCTTCAACCTCTCCTGGGACGAGGTCGAGGACAAGGGGCTGGATGCCGCTCTTAAGGACGAAGTGGACTGGGCTTTAGAGATGGACGCATTACGCCACGACTACGGCAACGACAGGCCATGGAAGGGGCAGCGCGCCATCACGTTCCGTCACTACGCGATCTCCCCGGATCCTAGCGACAACATCGGCCTCGAAGGACTGCGTGAGTTAACGCACGCCTGGGTCAAAAAGCACTTCTCCGACTATCAGGTGGCCGTCGTCTACCACGACGATAACAGGCAGGGGATCCCGCATGCGCACATCGTGGTGAACAATACCAATCTCGAAACCGGCCGGAGACTCCACATCCCGAATGTGCTTGATATGAACCGCAGCCTGCAGGAAGTTGCCAAGGCAAGAGGGTTGACGGTCTTCGACAACGAGATGCCGAAGGGCAGGGCAGGGCGGAGCGATCCGAGAACCCCTCCCCGACCTCGAACGCGGTGGGCCACGTATATCAACAAAGCCGAGCGCGGAATCCTGGACGCGGGTGGCTACTCGTGGGTCAGCGACATCAGAAACAGGGTGTCCGTGGCCAAGGTGCTGTCGCGCAACGAAGGCGAGTTCATGCGAATACTGGAGCTCATGGAGATCGAGGTCGCAGAGAATTCGACCCAGGCACCCCGGGAGGACTGGATCTTCTCCTTGGCGGACCAGCCATCCAGGAAGGTGTCAGGGGAGAGGCTCGGGATGACGTTCGGCAAGATAGCGTTGACAGAGCGCTTCGTGCGAATCGGCTCTTACCATCCGGACGCCGCATCTTCCAGGGCGATCCTCTCCATGGCCACCGACGCCGTGGAGATCAAAGACGTTGCGGAGCTCGGCAGCCTGGCGAAGGCGGTCGAGACGAACGCACAATATTCGATCCGATCGAGCGGGGATTACGGAAGGCGCATCGAGACACTTCAAAGGCGCATGGAAAGGGAGCCTGAGGCCAAGGCGGCGGCGAAATGCGCCGAGCGAATCCAGGAGCTCGCCGAGGCCAGGGAGTACGCCTCAAGACACTCCCTGGTTCCAGATGGGGAGCTCGCAAGAAGGCATCAAGGCTCTGGATCCGACCGTTGGCAATACGGGCCGCAGCGCAGCGGAAACAGGCCTCAGAGGGCGGGTCAGAGCTCCGCTGCGGCAAGGCGGGACAGCAGGGACAGGCAACAGGAAGGGCGTAGCCGATGAGGGTTCAGGTTAAGTACAGAAGCGGGCGGCTGGACGTCTTCGACACGGACTCGTACACGCCCGCGCAGCCGTTCGGTGACGGCTGCATGCTGGCGGATTACGAGGTCCGGTTCGACCGCCTTGAGAAGGGATTGTGGCTGCAAGCCCACTTCTACGATGCAGACCCGAGGTTCAAGGAAGACCTGGACGACGGCGTGGTTCCCGTAGGGCGAAGGTCCATGGGCTGGCGCTTCCTCCTCGCGGAGGAGGCCGAGTTGAAAGAAGTCGAGCAGGTTCTTGTCGACGGGGACCGCATGCTCGTCCGGATGGGAGAAGGGCTGGTGGACGTCATGCGCTTGGACGGCGCATCCGCGTTGCTGCTCTCCGACGGAGGCGGCCCGTCCCTGGCGAGCAAACTGCAGGGCGTGGTCGAGGCGCTGAAAGCGGCGGACCCGACCATGGACGATGAGGCGGCCGCTGCCCTTGCCGGCTCCAACTGGGAGTCGTTGGCATGGGCCAGGGAGCTGCAGCCCCTGCGGCAAATCGAGGTTGAAGGCGAAGAGGAAGGTTGGATGGACCATGAAGACGATTAGGGTGATTTTCGGAGCCATTGGTGGCTTCTGCAGGTGGCTCATCAAGGCCGTGTTCAGATTCATGTGAGCCGGCTCCCGCGTCGCGGGGCCGTCGGCACCGCAATCGAACCGTGCCAAAAACACAATGGTTATCACCATATCAGTGATAGAGGTGATAACTATGACACGTTGCATACCGCAATGGCTCAGTCCCGTAATGGAAGCCCTCGATCTCACCTGCCTCGGCTCCCAGCAATCGCCCTGGAACCGTCGGCGTCCGCCCGGTAGAACCACCCACAATCGGGATCCGAAGGGCCTCCAAGACCCTAGGCGTTTGCAGCGGCCATCCATACACTGTTTTCGTCATTGCATGCAGTTGTAGAATACACAAATCCCCAAAACGTAATATAATTCAATTTTGGGGAATAAACACAACATACGTTGTTGAGGAGGATACCTGTGAAGCTTATTGAACGAACGGCGTACCTTTCGGAGATGTTGGAGCTTGCCGATACGCCGGACATCAAAGTCATCACCGGCGTTCGCAGGTCGGGCAAGTCAAAGCTTCTGGAGGCCCTGGCGCAGAAGATCTCCGGGCGACAGCCCGATGCGAACATCATCCGCATCAACTACAACCTCACGGACTTCGAGGACATCATAGATTACCGCTCCATGGAGGCATACGTGGAGGAGCGCTACGAGCCCGGCCGGCAGAACTACCTTTTCATCGACGAGGTACAGATGTGCAGGTCCTTCGAGAAGGCGATAAACAGCCTGCATGCCAGGGAGAAGTACAGCATATTCGTTACCGGCTCGAACGCCTTCCTGCAAAGCAGTGACCTGGCAACCCTGTTCGTGGGCAGGACATACGAGATCCCCGTCTATCCGTTCTCCTTCGGGGAGTACCTCGCATACTACCCGTCCCAGAACATCTACGACAGCCTGACCAGCTACATCTCGGATGGGGGCATGGCGGGATCGTACATGTACAGGACCGAGGAGCAAAGAAGGCGCTATATCGACTCCGAAGTCCTGAACGCCCTGGTGGTGAGGGATATCGTGAGCAAGTACAAGCTGAAGAACGAGCAGCTGCTCCATGCGCTCATCGACTACCTCATGGATAACGTCGGGAACCTCACATCCATCCGGTCGATTGCCGACACGCTCGAATCGAACAGGACGAAGGCCGACCACAAGACGATCGGCAAGTACGTAGACGCGCTATGCAAGGCGTTCGCTTTCTACAGAATCCGCCGATACGATATCCGCGGAAAGAGGTACTTGAGGTCGGAGGACAAATACTACCTTGTCGACCAGTCGTTTAGGTTCGCCCGCCTCGGCACCAAGAACATGGACTATGGCCGAGTGCTGGAGAACATCGTCGCCATAGAGCTCCTGCGGCGCGGCTACGAGGTGTATGTCGGCGTGCTGTACAAGAAGGAAATAGACTTCGTCGCCATCAAGCAGGGCGAGAAGCTCTACATCCAGGTTGCGAACAGCATATCCGAGGAGCGAACGTTTGAACGAGAGGTGGCCCCCCTGCTAGCGGTAAGGGACGCCTACCCGAAGATCCTGATTGCCCGAACGTACCAGCCCGAATACCAGTACGAAGGCATTCGGATTGTCGACGCCGCCGATTGGCTGTGCGGTTCGAATCCCCAAAATCAATAGCACTTGCTTTTTGGGGAATGTGCCGTGTTCCGATGGTCGGACATGCGACACTTTCCTTACGTTACCGCGCAGCTTTTTCGCTACAACGTACGGGGCAGCCATGGGAATCACAGCGATTTCCAACCAATGGTTCGACAAAGCGTTGGTAAATCTTTCAACCAGCTGCCCAACAATTCAAACCAGTTTTTACATACCCTAAAAAAACGGTCGAGAAGGGCGGGTTTCGCCCTTCTCTCCGCCTGTTTAGCGCTGACCAATGATGGGCAGAGATGCGCTTAGTTGGTGCGCAAACTGCGAATCGAACGTGGCGCGATTTCGGGATGGCTAATCAGGGAACCATTTCGATCTTGCAGTAAAGGAGCGTCCTCTCGTTTCCCCATGTCGAGTAGCTGCAGGTGCAGAGCGTAACTACGTTCTCGACTGAACCGAAGTCGAATCCGGCAGAGCTCAAGTTACGGTCGGATGCGGCCGTGACGCTTGCCAGCCATGTGGCGTGGTCTGAGGCTGTGTCAAACTCGAGCCTCGCGGTCTCGCGGTTGGCGTTGACCCTGTCTACCGCCAGGACGGTCAAGCTAGCCTTCTCAGTTGGGGTTTGGATCTGTATCGGCGTGTGCTCGTCCAGGTAGGCGACGTCGATGAAGCCGCCGAGCTTGGAGAACATAGTCCCGTCCTGCAGATGGTGGCCGAACACCAGCGCGTTAGGGCTATGCAGGAGACCTCCCTCCGCGCATTCCCAAGTCAGGTACGGAACGCCATGGTCGCCTATGGCACTCCCCGGCGCAGACCGTGCTGCGCAGAATGCTCCGAACAGGGAAAACCTTGAGGACCGCAGGGAAAGGGCCGCCCCGCTCGCACGTTAAGGGGCGCGGAGATTGCCAAACCGGCCGTTTTCTGCCAAAAGGGGCGCCGGAGCGCTACACCACCGCTCGGCGAGCGATGCCGGCCATGCCCGCCATGCGGGAAAGGAGGCGCCCGGGGAGGACCTGCGGGAACGGAGGACCTGCGCCGACGGCGTTCAGGGGAAGTTCAAGAATGAATTGTGCGGGGCGGAGCGGGGACGAGACGTTACAATAAGACAGGGGGTTGCGGGATGCGGCCCTCTCGGCGGGCGCCGGGAGACGAGGATGGGCGAACGACATGGGATGGAACGTATCGGCTGAGGTCATCGCCTTCATCATCGTGCTCGTCATCTCCGTGTACTCGCGCCAGAGCCATGCGGTGCCGTCGCCGAAGAACCGGGTGTTCCGGCTCTGCCTGGCCACCACACTGGGGGCTATCGGCACGAACCTGGCCTCGACGCTCATGATCGCCTATGCGCCGCTGGAGCTGCTGCCGCTCACCTACCTCGTGACCCTCTGCTACTTCGTGCTCACGCCGCTTCTGGGCACCGTGTACTTCTACTACGCCGTGGCCGTTGTGGGCGAGGCGCGGCCGGTCGGGCGGGCCTTCGTCCTGGCGAGCGGCGTGCCGTGCGCGGCGTACTTCCTGCTGGTGCTGGCGAACGTCCCCACCGGCTGCCTGTTCTCCTTCGACGCGGCGGGCGTCTACATGCAGGGGCCGCTCATTATAGCCACCTACCTGGTGTTCTACTTCTACTGCGTGGCCTGTTTCGCGCTCGTGGTGTTCACGCGGGCGCCCATCGACCCCGTCATCAAGCGCATCCTGGCCGTGTTCCCGCTCATCGCCGTGGGCGTGATAGCCGTGCAGCAGCTGTTCCCAACCTATCTGCTGTCGGGGTCGGCGGCCGCGTGCTCGCTGCTCACCATCTACCTGTACCTGCAGAACAAGCGCCTGTCGGTCGACCAGCTCACCGGCGCCTCCAACCGCCAGGAGTTCCTGTCCATGGTCTCGCTCATGGACGAGAAGGGGCAGCCGTTCACGGCCGTGCTCGTTTCGCTGTCCAACTTCAAGTTCATCAACGACAAGTTCGGCCACGAGAACGGCGACCGGTTCCTGCGCGAGTTCGCCGCGTACCTGGGCACTGTCGGCGAGGCGCGGCTCTACCGCTACAGCGGCGACCAGTTCGCCCTGATCGCAAGCTGCGACGGCGCAGGCGGGAACCACGACGAGGCCGCCGCGACGGCCACCCTGATCGCCCCGCTGCAAAAGCGCCTTGAAGAGCCGTGGCGCATCGGGGGGCACTCCTGCACGGTGGGCGCGGCCATCGGCGCCGTGAGCTATCCCGCCATCGCGCGCACGCCCGGCGACGTGGTTGCCGCCCTGGAATACGCCACGGTGGAGTCGAGGAAGCTGGAGCCAAACACCCCCTGCGTCTGCACGCCGGAGATGATGGGGGCCATCCACCGTCGCAACGCCATCGCCGACGTGGTGCGCCGCGCGGCCGAGCAGGACGGCTTCACCCTGAACCTGCAGCCCATCTGGTCCGAGAGCGCTCGGCGGTTCGTGGCGGCCGAGGCGCTCTGCCGCCTGACCGACGACGAGCTGGGCCCTATCCCGCCCGACGAGTTCATCCCCATCGCCGAGCAGATCGGCGTCATATCAGACGTCACGCGGTTCATGCTGGAACGCGCCTGCGCGTTCGTGCGCTCCTACCGGGACGCCCACCCGAGCACGACGTTCCACGGCGTGTCGGTGAACTTCTCGGCCGTGCAGTTCATACAGGACGACCTGGCCGAATCGGTGCTGGCCGTGGTGGCGCGCCACGGCATACCGGCGTCGTGCCTGCGCGTGGAAGTGACGGAGAGCGCCATCATCGCGAACCCCGAGGCCGTGCGGGCCTTCATGGAGAAGATGCACGCACAGGGCGTGCGCTTCTACCTGGACGACTTCGGCACGGGGTACTCGAACCTGTCCACGCTGCTGGAGCTGCCGTTCGACGTGGTGAAGCTGGACAAGAGCATCCTGCGGTCCGTGACGGAGGACGAGCATCTGGTGGAGTTCTTCGCGCTTCTGGCCTCCGGGTTCGGCGTGCTGGGCACGCAGGCGCTCTCCGAAGGGGTGGAGACACCGGAGCAGCGGGCCTTCCTGGGCCGGTGCGGCTGCGACCTTATGCAGGGCTACCTGTTCTCGCGCCCCCTGCCGCCCGAAGAGGCCGCCGCAGCCATCGCCGCAAGCGAGGGGCGCGGCGAGGAATAGCGCCCGTCAGGCCCGCCAGGCGGGGTGCTGCTTGAGCATGCGGTTGTAGGGCGAGGGGCCGCAGGCCGCGTGCAGCGCCGCCACCGGGTTGTGCACGAGGGCGCGGTCCTTCACCACGAGCGTGGTGCAGGGGGCGGCGGAGCGTTGCGCGAACAGGATGTCGTGGCCCACGCACAGGCCCATGACGATGTTGAGGTCGGTGCCGGCCTCGTTCAGCAGCCGCGCCTGCAGCAGCGGGTCGCACGACACCGCGCCGTAGTCGCAGCAGCTGTCGGCGACGCCGAGCTCGGCGCGCGTGAGCGAACCCACCTTGCAGGCCATGCCGTACACGTCGAAGCCGTTGGCGCGCAGGATGCGCGCGAGCGTGCGCCCCTCCCCCAGCAGGCCGGAGCACACGGCGATGCCGAGCTTCCGCGCGCCGGTGCGGCGGGCGTACTCCATGGTCTCCTCCACGCGGCACCAGTGCTCGTCGAACGCGAGGCGCGCCGTGTCCGAGGCGGCGGCCATGATGCGGTAGACCTCCTCGTCGCGGTACTGCTCGAGCAGCGCGGCGCGATCCTCCGCGGCGAGCGCCGCCGTCGCGCAGAAGGGCGGGTACGCCCCCGACCCGTCGGCGCAGCCGCCCGAGCCGCAGTCGGCGCACGAGGGCCCGTAGGCCGCTGCATGTTCGTTGTCCACGGTCGTTGTCCTTTCCCCGGACTCGCGCCTTGCGCGCAGTTCGAAGGGGGCCGTGCGGCATAAGCCCCCGCCGACCCCCTCCCGCAGCGCCTGCTGGCTAGTCGCCCAGCTCCGCGTCCATCCACGGGATGAGCGGGCAGGCGGCCTTGATCTGGTCGGGCGTCATCTCGTAGCCCTTCTTCTTCACGGCCTTCGCAAGGGAGTCCAGCATGGTGTCGGTCATGCCCGTCTTCCAGTCGGCCACGGAAAACGCCGCCCGCACGGTGTCCTCGGACGCGCCCATGCTGTCGGCGCAGATCTTCACGCACTCGGCCTCGTTCGCGCTGTCAGCCATATAGTCGGTGGCCTGGTCGAGCGCCTTAACGAACTCCTTGAGGGAGGCCTCCTCCTTCTCGTAGACCTCCTTCGTGGTGATGTACGCCGCCACGTCGTAGGAGTTCGTGTCCGCGTTGGAGCCTACGCGGTAGGAGCCGGGGGCGGCGGAAAGCGCCGTGTCCGGGTAGGGCTGGCTCGCGGCCATCAGGTCGATGTCGCTGCCGGCGGCCAGCACCGTGGGCAGCGTGTTGGCCTTCACGTCCACGAGCGTCACGGTGCCGTCGCCCTCGGTGCCGAAGTCGTTCACCGACACGCCCATGGCGCTCATCCACGACTTCACGGCCGACTCGGTGGTGGCTCCTTGCTGCACGCCCAGCTTCACGGGGCGGCCGAGCGCGGCGGCGGCCGCCTCGAACGAGGCCTTCACCTCCGCCTTGTTGTCCGACGCCTTGTCGTAGGGCGTGATGGCCGTATCACCGGTCATTGACGGCGATGCAACGATGACCTGCGAGTTCGTGTTGCAGTTCGTGCCGCAGAGCACCACGATGTCATCGCCGTACTGGCCGAGCGCGTCTGCCACCGGGCCCTGGCCCGTGGCCGCGATATCGGCGGAGCCTGCGAGGAGCGCCTCGACGGACTGCTGGCCCGAGCCGCTCACGGTGAGCAGCTCCACGTCCATGGGCGCGGCATCGAAGTAGCCCTTCTTGTCGGCCACGATGACGGTCTCGTAGCCGGCCTTGTTCAGGTAGGCCACCGATACGGGCTCCAAGGCCTCCTGGCTCTCGGAGGCCGGGGCCTCGCCCTGCTTCGCGTCGCCTTGGCCGTCGCCCGAGGCGCAGCCCCATAGGCCTGCCACGCCCAGGGTAAGAGCCGCCATGCAGGCGAGCAGCAGCACCTTCGCCTTCGCCGTGCGTTTCCTTGTTCTCATGATCGCTTCCCTCTCCTTCTTGCGTCGTGCGGCCGTGCGGCCGCCCTTTCCCGGCATATGCGCATCACGCATCCTCCGCAAACGAGCACGCGCTCGCGGGCATGAGGTCCCGGATCTCGGCATGGAGCCGCCGGGCCTCGGGGCTGCCCGCATCGCGCGGCAGGTCTTCGGGAACGCGCCATTGCCCGATGATGGATCCCGGCGTGCCGGAGTACAGCACGATGCGCGATGCCAACAGCACCGCCTCCGAGATGTTATGGGTGATGAACACCACGGTCTTGCGGCGCTCGCGCCACAAATGGAACAGGCTCGCGTCGAGGGCGGCGCGCGTCTGCTCGTCGAGGGCAGAGAACGGCTCGTCCATGAGGAACACGTCCGAGTCCATGGCCAGAAGCCGCGCGATGGCCACGCGCTGCTTCATGCCGCCCGACAGCAGGTTGGGCCGCTGGTCGGCGAACTCGGCCAATCCCACGGCGCGCAGAGCCGAAAGCGCCGTGTCGCGGCGCGCCGCGCGCGGGGCCCCACATGAGTCGAGCGCGAACACCACGTTCTCCAGCACCGTGAGCCACGGCAGCAGGCTGTACTCCTGGAAGACCACCCCACGCTCGGGGCCGGGGCCCGCCACCTCGCGGCCGCGGTAGCGCACCGAGCCGCGCGTGGGCTGCTCGAACCCCGCGATGAGGTTCAGAGTGACGGTCTTGCCGCAGCCGGAGGGGCCGATGAGGCACACGAACTCGCCCTCCTCGATGGCGAGGTCCACGTCGTCCAGCACGATGCGCGCCCGGCGCTTCGAGCGGTCCGTCCAGTACGCCTTCGTGGCGTGGGAAAGCTCGATGAGCGCCATCAGTACCCCTCCTCCAGGCCCAGACGGTGCCGGATGGCCTTCTCGAAGGTCGCCAGCACCACGCGGTCGATGGCCAGCCCGATGACGCAGATGACCGCGATGCAGGCGAACGCGCCCACGTAGTCCAGCAAATCGCGCGTGAGCTCGATGGAGTAGCCCAGGCCGATCCCCGTGCCCACCACCATCTCGGCGGCGATGAGCACGCGCCACGCCGATGACATGCCCACGCGCAGCGCGTTGATGATGGACACCGACGCCTGCGGCACGAGCACCTTCAGGAAGATGGCCGGCCCGCTCGCGCCCGCCATCTTGGCCGCGCGCACCAGCACCGCGGGCACCATGCGGATGCCGCCCGCCACGTCCACGGTGATGACCATGGACGACACGGCGAAGATGATGAAGACGGCCGACTCGTCGCCCAGCCCGAACAGCAGGATGGCGATGGGCAGCCAGGCCAGGCCGGGAATCATCTGGAAGATGGACACCGGCGCCATGCCGATGGCGTAGATGCGCGTGAAGTAGCCGAGGACGGACCCCAGCACGATGCCGAACGCCGCCGCGAGCGAAAACGCCACCAGGAGGCGCTGCACGCTGGCCCCCACGTGCGCGTAGATGCTCTGCCCGTAAAGCGAGCGCCCCTCGAACAGGTACTCGCTAAGGCGCGCGAACGTCTCCACCGGCGTGGGGAAGCGCAGGGCGGAGGCCCCCGTCCCGTTGAAGAAGAGGGCGAACAGCCCCCAAATGGCCAGCACCACCGTCAGGCCGGCCACGATGGACCCGAACGTCTTCGCCCGGTCGCGCGCCCGTCCGCCACGCACGTCCACGAAGCCCCCGTCGGTGCACCCGCCATCGAGGTGCCGCTCTATGAGGCGGTCGTCAGCCGACGCATGTGCGCGCATACGACTCGCCCCCCCTCACTCGCCGTACTTGTCCATGAGGCTGCCGCCGCAGGAGCTGCCGCAGCCGGCGGCGCAGCTGTAGCAGAGGGGGCTCGTGGCTATGGTGCGCGGGCCCAGCGGCTCGTCCACGAGGTCGCGGACGTTGCGCGGCCCGTCGAGCGGCAGGCCCAGCACGTGGTTCACCTCGCAGTCGTACAGGCGCCCGTCGTAGTCGACGTTCACCTGCGAGCGGCACATCATGCGCGCCACCACGGCGCCGTTGTAGTTCTCGGACAGCAGGTCCAGGTAGTAGTCGAACTTCCCCTCGCGCTTGAGCTGGTTCGCGAAGCGGCCGAGCGCGTAGTTGTTGAACGCGTAGAGGTTGTCGAACCTCACGTGCTGCTCGCGTTCCAGCTCCCAAGCGTAGAACTCCTCCAGCTCGCGCTGATCGGGCGGCAAAAACGGGCCCGACACGTTGTAGGCCACGTCGATCTTGAGGGCGGGGTCCACACCGTACCCGAGCTCGTTCAGCTCGCGCAGCACACCCACCACGCGGTCGAACACGTTGCGACCGCGCTGCAGGTCGCAGCCCTGCTCGTTGAAGTACGGCAGCGACGTCACCAGGTGCACCCCGCACTCGGCGTACACCTGCATGAAGTGCCGATACTCCGGCGCGTCCAAGATGGTGAGGTTGCTGCGCACGATGACCTCGTCGGCCAGCGCGGACGCCTCGCGCACGAACCATTCCAGATGGGGGTTCATCTCGGGCGAGCCGCCGGTGATGTCGAGCGTGCGGAAGCCGCCTCGCGCAAAGGCCGCGAGCACCGCCTCCATCGTCTCGCGCTCCATGCACTCGGCGCGCTGCGGGCCGCTCTCCAGGAAGCAGTGGCTGCACGCAAGGTTGCAGCGGTAGCCCACGTTCACCTGCATGGTGGCGAGCTCCGGCGCGCTCCTCAGCAGCTCCTTGTCGTGCACGCGCTGGTCGAACGGCTCGATGCCCAGGTCGCGGTACGCCTGCTCCAGCTCGGCCAACCCGATGCGCCGCTTCCCGCGCGCCAGCTCCAGCGCCTCCTGGGCCGCACCCTGGTCGAAGGCGCCCACATGGTGCGTGCGGTCGCCCCGCACCTCGAAATGCGGGGCATAGCGCGACGCGCGCAGCATCGCGGCCATGTTCCCGCTCACGGCCACCGGCCGGCCCTTGATGAGGCGCAGATCCTCGGTCAGGTCGAAGTAGCGCCCGTTCTCGGGCATGGTGCCCAGGTACGTGGCCGTCTGCCCGTAGTTCTCCTCGCGGTCCTCCAGGTCGGCGCACTTGATGGCGCGCACCGTGTGCGAGGCGAAGCCGATGCAGCCGAGCTTCGTCTCTATCTGGAAGTCGCCCACGTGCAGGGGCTCCGTCTCCACGTCGTAGAACACGGGCATGCCGTGCTCGGCCAGGATGCGGCGGAAGTCCTCAATGTAGAGCGCGCCCGAGAGGCACTCGCCGCGCAGCACCGGGTCGTCGTAGAACTTCGGCGGCACGCGGCGGTCCGAGAAGATGTCCGAGAAGTACAGCTCCCCGCCCGGCTTCAGCACGCGGGCTATCTCCTTGAACACCTGGTCCTTGAAGGGCGACAGGTTGATGACGCAGTTCGACACCACCACGTCCACCGACTCGTCCTCAATGCCAAGGGCCCCCAGATCCTCGATGAACCCGCAGTGGAACTCCACGTTGGAGCGCGTGAAACCGAACCGCGCCATCTGCGCCGCCTCGTGCCGCCGCGCGAATGCCAGCTGCTGCTCGGTCATGTCCACGCCGATGACGCGCCCCGAAGGCCCTACGAGCTTCGAGCAGATATACACGTCGCGCCCCGTGCCGCACCCCAGGTCGAGCACCGTGGCGCCCTCCAGCGCCGGCGGGATGGGCGAGCCGCACCCGTAGAAGTGCGCCATGATCTCGTCGTCGATCTCGTTCATCACGTCAATGACGTACTTCGGCGGCGTATGCGCAGTGCAGCAGCAAGCGTCGGTCTTCAAGTCGTCGCTCCCCTGCAGCGTCTCCCCATAATATTCGCGCACCAGCTCGCGAATATCCCTGCTCTCATCGACTCCCATGCTGTCCCCTATCGACCTTCGTCCGCCATGCCGAAGCATTCCGTGAAGAACACCTGGCAGTCCAGGTCGTACTTCTCGCACACCTCGTCCAGCGCGTCGTCCATGAGTCGCGCGAGCGGGCGCGCCTCGCACACGGCGCGCGCGTTGATGATCATGCGCAGGTTCTTGTGCGGGCGCAACAGCTTCTGCGCGTACTCCACGTCGTAGTCCACCCCGATGAGCGACGCCTTGTTGAAGTCGCCGTTGCCCGAGGTGGCAAACGTCTTCAGGTGCGGCACGTTGCGCTTGCGCTCGATGAGCCCCATGCGGATGCCCTCGATGAGGTCGTCCACCACCGCATTGCAGTCTATCTTGCCGCCATCGTTCGTCTTGAGGTACAGGCGGCGGTTGTACCAGGTGAGCTTCGCCTCCGCATCGGCGAACTCCTGGTTGTGGCGCACCGAGAAGTTCTTGAGCGCCGTCTCGTGCGTGGTGATGAAGTCCGCGAGCTCCGCGATGTTCGTCTTCTCCAGCGCCGAGATCACGATGACCGGGATGTCGGGGCAGGCCGTCTTGAGAAAGTCCACGTAGCGGTGGATGCCGGCCTCCTCCAGCAGGTCGGCCTTGTTCAGCACCACGAGGTCGGCCTCTTCCAGCTGCAGCTTCAGCAGGTACACCAGCTCCTCGGGCAGGTTGATGTCGGCCCGCTCGGGCATGATCATGCGCAGCCGCTCGGGGTCCACCACCACGGTGAACGGCGAGAGCGTGAACTCGTCGGCGCAGTCCTCGGCCAGGCGGTGGTACACGTGGTCGAGCGCGCCCACGCCGCAGCCGGGGATGTCGGACATGACGAACACCGCCCCGTCCTTGTCGCGCAGGCGGCGTATCTGGTCGATGGTGTTGTCCATCTGGTAGCAGATGCAGCCCGAGGCTATCTCGGCCACCGTGCAGCCCGACGTCTGGGTGAGGTTCGTGTCCACCAGGTTCGCACCCAGGTCGTTGGCGATGATGGCCGTCTCGCCGTAGGTTTTGCTCAGGTGCTCGGCCAGGGCTATCATCGTCGTGGTCTTGCCGGCGCCCAGAAAGCCGCTCACCACCATGAATCTGATCTTGTCCATTTCCGTGCCTTTCCTAGCAGCAGCTCACCATGACGGGCTGGTCGTCCTCGTCCACGACGCCCTCCCAGTCGGCGGCCGTCTTGATGATATGGTCGCCGTGGATATCGCCGTAGTGCGCCGAGCGGTCGCCCTTCACGGTGATGACCTTCGCGTAGCGGCAGCCCCCAAGGCCCAGCACCGACACGTTGTCGCACACGTGGCACGGCTGGCCGGCCGGGAACTTGATGTCCTTGTCGAACAGGAAGAAGTCGGGATAGTCGGGAAGCGTCCCGTCGTAGACGACCTCCTCGCCGTAGTCCTCGCAGTGGTCCGACGTGAGCTCGGAGTTCAGAAGGCGGCAGGTGACGGTGGCGAACGCGATGCCGGGGAAGAGGGACGCCTCGGCGTCGGTCAACGGCGTCTTGCGCGTCACCACGTAGCGCGGGTCGTGGAAGCCCAGGCCCTGGGCGATGCGGCGGAAATCCTCCACGAACAGGGCGCCTCCCAGGCGCAGGGCGACGTTCTCGATCTTGTCCGAAGTCTCCTGCGGAATGCGGCGGTCGGCGAACACGTCGGTGAAGTACCACTCCCCCTGCGGCTTCAGCACGCGCTTGACCTCGGCGACGTAGGCGGCCTTGTCGGGCGAGAGGTTGAACGTGCAGTTGGAGATGACCACGTCGGCCGTGCCGTCGGCCAGGAAGGAGAGGTCCTCGGGCACACCGTGCACCAGCTCCACGTTGGGCTGGCCGTAGCCGAACTGCTTCATCTCCTTGTCCAGGTACTTCTGCGCGATGGCCAGGCGCTCCGCGTTGGGCTCCACGCCGACGACCTTGCCGGCAGAGCCCACGAGCTGGGCCGCCAAGTACGTGTCGCGCCCCGACCCGCAGCACAGGTCCACCACGGTGCACCCCTCCAGCAACGGCGGCAGCGGGGCGCCGAACTCATGGAACGTGTTCTTGATCTCGGCGGCCACGTTGAAGAGCTTGTCCTTCGCCTCGCCGGGCACGGCGTCCTCGGCGTTGCGCGTGCGCGCGGTGGCCTGCGGGTCGATGCCCTGCGCCTTCGCGATCGCATCGTAATACTCCTGGTAGCCGCCGGCCTCGGCCTTGAGGTAGTAAGCATGGTAGTCCATCGTCGCCCCGCCTCCCCGATAGTTGTTTGCATCCTATTATTATAAGATGTAGTCTAGCACTTTGAGGCGGATGTTCAAGCGGGGAAGCGTCGGCAAGGGAAGTGCAGCGTGCCGACGGCCGGCGTTCAGGCGGAATATGCCGCCGGTTACGCCGCCGGGAAGCAGCCGCGCCGTCGGCGGCAGGCTACCTGCCGAAGAACGGGCAGCCGGCCCTCAGGCACTCGCGGTTGCGGTGGAAGTAACGGCAGGTTATGCGCTCGGGCATCTCCATCTCGATACCGCGCAGCTCGGCCGTGTACGCCGCCGCCTCCTGGAGGGCGACGAAGCCTGTGCGCTTGCAGCAGCGCGGCCCGCCCAGGTCGGCCAGGCGGGCGAGGATGCGCGAATCAGGCGCTGCGTCTCGGCCCACGGCCCGCGCGTCATGGGCGTGGAACCCGACACGATGCTCCAGTACATGCCCGCGCTCACGGCCGCGTCGCAAGTCCCCCAGAGCCCGCACGTGCCGCCCGGCACGTTCATCGAGCGGTTTCGCATCTCAGCAAGCGCCCGGGGCAGGTCGAGGTCGACGCCGGCGTTCTTGTAGGCGGCGAGCAGCGCGGCGCCCACGAGCGTGTGGTGCTCCGGCCCGTTGGGGAAGATGGACTTGTCGTCCATCATGGCCATCGCCATCTCCACCGGGTTCTTCGAATCGGCGAACGAGCAGTACTCCATGACATGGTCGACGCCGCCCTCGCGATGGCACACGTCGCACACGTAGTGCCCCGCCGTGCACACGGAATGCCCCGTCTCCTTCTTGCCGCAGATATGGCAGGAAACCTCCCGCGCCTCCTCGAAGTAATCGAGCGGCTCCCCGCACACCAGGCAGATCGCCAATCCCGCAGACATACGCCTCTCCTTCCCTCTCCTTCTTGCCGGCGCGACCTCGCGCGCCCTCAACTCCACTTGACGGTTTTCCTCACCACCATGCCCACCATAATAGCGGTTCGCGCAACCGTGAACCATCGTTCCGTGCCGAGCGTCCGTAGGTTACATTTTCCAATATCTTGTTTCAAAAGTATCCTTATACGATACAATTGAAACATGAATAGACGTGATTACCTTTCCATCATGAATGAGCTTTCCGCATCGGAGGGCGTTTTCACCACGGCGCAAGCCATGCGTCTCGGCATTCCGCGCAACGTGCTCGCCAAGGCTCGCGAAGCAGGGAAGCTCGTGCGCATCGCCCATGGTGCGTACCGGATGGCGGGGACTCCGGCGTCGCAGCTCGACGAGCTGACCGCCGCATGGAAGCTCACCGACCCCGCGAAGATGACGCACGAGCGGGTGCCCGTCGATGCCTGGGACGGCATTGCCGTCGCAGGGAACACGGCCGCCTCGATCCTCGGCATCGGGGATTTCTACCTCTCGCCTTACCGCATCCTCGCCCCGAGGCGCATCAACTCGCGCAACGTCGAGACGAGGTTCGGCGTGCGCGACATCTCCCGCAACGAGGTGTCGTTTGCAAGCGGCATCCCCGTGACAAGCATCGAGCGCACCTTGGTTGACCTCGTGCTGGACGGCGAAGACCCGTCGCTTGTGGAGGACGCGCTCTCCGATGCCCGGGAAAAGGGCTTAGACGAAGAAAGGCTCATACGCCTTGCGGCAGATGCCGGTGCCTCGGCTCAAGCGAAAAGGAAGATGGCAAGGATCTTCGGGGAGGAAGCATGATGGCGTACGCAACCCCCACAGCCCTCGAAATGGCGGTCAAGGCCGCCGCGAAGGCATCATCGCTTGACACCGGGAGAGCCGTCTCGGGTTTCTACTTCCATCGATTCCTGTGCCGCATATTCAGCAGGCAGGACACGCCTTTTGTGCTGAAGGGAGGCCAGAGCATGCTTGCACGTACTGCGGATGCACGAGCCACCCGAGACATCGACCTGCTTTCTGAGAAAGCGGATATCGACGAAGCGCTCGCCGAACTCAAGCATCTTGCAGCCATCGACCTCGAGGACTTCGTAACCTTCGAATTTGTCGGATACAAGCCGATCAAGGCCGAAGACGACTACCGAGCAGGACTCAACGTCACCTTTACACCCTTGCTTGGAGGAAAACGGCTGCAGGATATCTCCATCGACCTCGTGTTCGATCAGATCGCGTACGGCAAATCCGAGGTTGTCGAGCCAGCCGACAGAATCGACGTACCGGATATCCCGACGTTCGGCTATCGCATCTACCCCGCCACGTGCTCCCTTGCCGACAAACTCTGCGCCATGGTCGAAATGCATGGCGACAGGCCCTCCTCGCGCGTCAAAGACCTTGTAGACGTTGCGGTTTACGCCGTGACCACCGACTTCGACGGCGGAGAGCTTTGCAGGCGGGCGCGCATCGAGGCGACCGTGCGGGGAATAAAGCTTCCCGAGAAGTACGCGGCGCCCATGGAGTGGAAACGGCTTTACCGCGGCACCTTCAGGAAGCTTGTTCGGCAAACCGGTCTGCCCCCGGAATACGCCGAGATCGAGACGGCAGAAGCACTTGCGGCAAGCCTGCTCGACCCGGTCTTGTCGCAAGAGGCCGACGGGCGGCGCTGGTACCACGAAAATCTGGGCTGGGAGTAACGCCCGGCGAACTTCCGCGGTTGCATCCGGGCTCCTGCTATACTGTTCGGGTATACCGTAAAGCGGCACTTGCGCCTCTGGCCGTCACGTGAATGGGAGTTCTCAGTGGCATCTCACGATTTCGGGGACGACGTCTTCCTCGCGCCCGCGCAAGGGGGCAGCCTGGCGACGGTGACGTTGCCCATGCTGGAAGATTTCCTGTCGGACTGCGAGGTCGTCCATCGGCCTCCCGCCGCGCGCCGCACGTTCCGCTGGTTCGCCGCCGTGTCGCACGAGCAGGTGGCGAGCACGGCGCCGAGCGACCTGGACGACGCGCGGCTGCTGTTCGTATGCCGCCTTGGCATGGCCGGCACGCTC
>NC_021021.1:3507881-3513361 GCF_000210055.1 Gordonibacter pamelaeae 7-10-1-b | reverse complement strand
ACCGCGCCGAGGTGCTGGCGCTCTGCTACGCGCCGCCGAGCGACTGCCGCCTCGCGCACCGCCGCACCCTCGACGAGCTCGAGGAGCACGTGAGCGGCCCCTTGGGCATCGACTGCGGCGTGTCGGAGATATTCGAGGGCATCGAGAACCTCGACATGGCGTACCGGCAGGCGAAGATCGCGCTCGGACTGCGCCAGACCATCCGCCTGCAGCTCTCCGCCGCCGAGGACGCCGACCGCGGCGCGTACCTGTTCGGCGACGCGCTCATGTACTTCCTCGTGGACCCGGCGGAAAAGGACGAGCGGTTCATGCGGTTCTGCTTCTCGCATACCGTGGTGGAGAAGATCCAGGCCGAGGACGTTGCCAACAACACGAACTACCTGGCCCTGTTCTGGCACTACCTGAACAGCGGTCGCAACGCCACCGCCGTGGCGTCGCGGCTCCACCTGCACCGCAACACGGTGCTCTACCACATAGAGAAGATCCAGCGCCGCTTCGACTTCGACCTCGCCCTCCCCGGCGCCCGCGAGCGCATGCTGCTGGACTTCAAGGCCTTCTTCCTCACCGAGGGCAGCGAGTCCGTGGCCCGGATATTCGCCGAGGCCCCGGAGAGCAAAAGCGCCATGCGCGCTTAGGGAATCCTCTTTCCCGGCGCGAGGCTCGTCGTGCCGGATTGCAGCTCGAGGGAGCAGCCGCAGGCGGCGCAGGTGCGCGTGCCCGGATCGTTCATGCGGCCGCACGACGGGCAGCGGCGCACGAGGATGGCCGGCGGCTTCTCGCCCCGGCAGCGGCCGCAGTTCATGCAGTAATGGCAGTTGCCCATGTTGATCCCGTCTTCTCCCTTCCCGCCGGAATCCTGTCCAGGCCCCTTGCCCGGAAGGGGCGGCGGAGGCCGGGCGCTGTGGCGCCCGGCCCCGTCGGACCCTCTTACTCCGCCCGCTCGGCAGGAGCAGCGGCCTGCTCGTCGGCTATCTTGCGCGCCACGGAGCTGCGCACGTTCGGGAACAGGAAGAGCGATGCCGCGGCCACGAGGCAGAGCACGGCCGTGGCCACGTAGACGCCCTGGTAGTACGGCACGCCGTCCACCGCCCCCGTCGCCGCGATGGCGAGGGGCGAGATCACATAGGACGCGATGAGGAACATGCCGAAGTTCTGGAACGTGGCCTGGATGCCGCCCACCACGCCGTAATGCTCGGGCCTCACGCTGGGAAGCAGCGTGGGCAGCATCTTCGTGAACGGCATGACCGAGGCCATGAGCACGGGCTGGATGCAGAAGAGCACCCAGGTGATAGGCCCGTACGGCAGGAAGAACACGAGCGCGAAGCACACGGCCGTGCCCGCGAGGCACGCGATGAACGGCGCCCGCATGTTCTTGAACAACTTCGCGAACACCACCGGCAGCGCCATGGACGCCACGCAGGCGATGACCGTGTTCAGCGTGGACAGGTCGCCCGCCACCGCCGTGAGGCTCGGGTCGCCCATGAGCGCAGTAACGGCGGCCACCATGTAGGAGCCGTTCACGTTCGTCATGCCGAACACGAGGAGCGCCACGATGACCACGGCCCACACGTGCCAGTTCCTCGCCACCACGCGCAGGTAGGTGCCCACCGGCTCGACGGAGCGGTGCTCGCCGTCGGGATGCTTGCGGTACACCGCGAACCACGCCACCACGCCCACCGCCATGAGGCCGAAGCTGAACCACCACGCGTCCTGGATGGCGGCCACGCGCGAGCCGTACCAGATGGCCAGCGCCGCGCCCGCCGACATGCCGGCCGTGTACACGCCCATGGCGAACGAGTTCGCCGTGCCGGGAAACCACAGGCGCAGGAGCTTCGCGGAGTTCGCGTTGAGCGCCGCCACGCCCATGCCCATGAAGAAGCTCGAGGCGAAGAGCGTCCAGTAGTCGGCCGAGAAGCAGCGCGCGAGCGCGCCCAGAAGCGACACGACGAACGCCGCCGCGAACACCTTTCCCAGGCCCATGCGGTCGGCCAGCACGCCGCCGGCCGTGCAGAACAGCACCCCTGAGAAGTACGGGATGGACATGATCATGGAGAACATCATGGGCTCGCACTGGTAGTGCTGCATCACCAGTATCGCCGCGCCGCCCGGCACGATGAACGAGAACTGCAGGCTCACGAGCAGCACCGTCATGCCTATCAGGATAGCCCACCGCCACGGATAGAGTTTCTCTTGCATAAGAACCTCCTTGTTGAAAAATCCCCTGATATCCGCGCAAACGGCTCCAGCCGGCCTCGCAGGGCCAGCCGAAGATCCGATTTGCACGGTGCCCGCGCCCCCGGCCACGAAGCCAAGGGCGCGGTTGAGAACTACTTCGCGAAGATCACCATCTTGTCCTTCGCGGCCGCCTTAGCCTTGGCGGCGAGCTCCTCCAGCGTGCCGTAGACCATGACGCCGGCCTGGCAGTGGTGCACGCAGGTGGGAAGCTTGCCGGCCTCCACGCGCACGGCGCACAGGTCGCACAGGTGCGTGGGCACGGGCAGGTAGTCGTACTCCCACACGCCGTCGGAGCACTGGCGCGGGCCGTCCTGCACGATCTTGATGCCGAAGTCGCCCTTGGGCAGGTCATGCTCCTTCTTGCAGGCCACCTCGCAGGCGTGGCAGCCCGAGCAGTACTGGTAGTCGATCAGAAGGCCGTATTCGCCGGTTTGTGCCATGATGTCTCCCCCTTATTGTTCTGGTCGTAGAAGCTGGGCTCGTCGCTCTTGTGCGAGGGGCCGTGCGTGTAGCCGTTCGTGGCCGTCACCTGGTAGGTGGGCTGGTCCTCGGGCCTCATGTTGTCCGGCGTGCAGGGGTACACCTTCGCCATGCCGCACTTGATGGGCGCGCCGTAGCCGGACGGGCCGTTCTCGCACATGGGAATGAGGTTGTTCGGGTTGCAGTCGAACACGCCGAACAGGCTCGGCTCGGCCGCCTCCTGCTCGGGGAACCACCAGCCGTGCTCGGTGGAGATGACGCGGGGATCGAGCGTGTCGTTGAAGCGCGCCACCTGGCGACACTTGCCCATCTGGTTCTCGATCCAGGTCCACTGGCCCTCGGCCACGCCGTATTTCGCCGCCGTGTCGGGATGGATGTCGAAGTAGGGCACCGGGTGCAGCTCGCGGCTCGTCGTGTTCGCCTGGCGCCACTCGGAGTGGAAGAACTCGAAGGAGCGCTTGCCCGTGGTGAGCACGAGCGGGTACTCCTCGGCCAGCTCCGGCGTGGAGACCGGCGAGGTGGGAGGCTCCTCGTAGAACGGCAGCGCGTCCACGCCCCAGCTGTCGAACAGGCTGATGTAGAACTCGTAGCGGCCCGTAGGGGTCATGAAGCCGGGCTGGCCGTCGGGACGCAGCAGGCCCTTCTCGTACTTGTAGTAGCGGAAGTCGTTGTAGATCATGCCGGCATGGTCGTTCTCCAGCTCCTCCATGGTGAAGCCGCAGTTGCCCACCTGGAGGCGCCAGTTCATGTAGTCGCGCGGCTCCTTGACCCACTCGGGCCAGCTCTCGGGTGCCAAACGGTGCCCCAGGTCGATCATGATCTGCTCGTCTTCCTTCGCCTCGTAGAAGCTCGAGCACTTCGTGAGCGAGCGGACCGGGTCGAACCACACGCGGATGCAGTCGCGCTCGTTGGACATGGCGCAGGGCAGCACGAGGTCGGCGCAGGCCACGATGAACGGCGTCTTGAACAGGTCGACCACGCAGATGAACGGTACCTTCTCCATGGCGCGGTAGATGCGCGGCGCGTCCTGGCCCATGTTCGTGATGGGGTTGGAGGACTGGATCCACAGCATGTTCACCGGGCGCGGGTCGCCCTTCTCGTCAAGGCCGGTCTCGCACGCCTCGAGGATGGCGTCGGACTGGGAGGACGCCGTGAAGCCGTACTTCTTCAGGTTGTACTTGGAGTTGCCCAGGCGCTTCTCCACCATGCCCTCTTTGAGGTACTCGATGCCGGAGTTGTAGCCGAACTCCAGGCCGCAGGCCTGGTCGATGAGGATGTTGCCGCCGGGGTTGTCGATGTTGCCCGTGATGCCGGCCAAGCAGGCGATGGCGTGGGCCGTAGGGGTGCCGATCTTCGACATGTCCACGGCGAGGCCCCACTGGATGGTGGAGGGGTGGGCCTTCGCGTAGAAGCGCGCGGCCTCCACGATGAGCTCGGGCTCGACCCAGCAGATCTCGGCCACCTTCTCAACCGGATAGTCCTTCACGCGCTCGGCAAGCGCCTCAAAGCCGTAGGTCCACTTGTCGATGAAGTCGTGGTCCACGAGGTCCTCGCCGATGATGACGTTCATCATGCCGAGGGCGAGCGCCGCGTCGGTGCCGGGGCGCAGGCGCAGCCAGTACTTGGACTTGGAGGCGATCCACGTGAGCTGCGGGTCGATGGTCACGAGCTCGCTGCCGCGCTTCATGGCCTCCACGATCCAGTGGCCGAGGAAGGCGTCGGAGTTGCACACGACCGGGTTCGTGCCCCAGATGACGATGCACTCGGGGATCTGCCACTCGGGGTCGTTCTCGTAGCGGTCGGGGCGGAACTGGCTCATGTCGGCCACCCACTGGTTGCCCATGACCACGTAGCAGAGCGCCGTGCGCGGCAGCATGCACGAGTCGCCCGACAGGAAGCAGAGCGTGAGGTCGGGGCCGCCGAAGTTCGCGTACTGGTTGTGCGCGATGACCTGCGAGACGTTGCGGCCGGTGCCGATCATGGAGATGATGGACTCGGGGCCGTCCTTCTCCTGGAACGCGCGGACCTTTTCCTCGATGATATCGTAGGCCTCGTCCCAGCTCACGCGCTCCCACTTGTCCTCGCCGCGCTTCCCGGCGCGCTTCATGGGGTAGCGCAGGCGCTCCTCGTGGTTCACGAGCTCGGGCAGCTCCAGGCAGCGCATGCAGAGGCGCCCCTGGTTGAACGGGCTGTTCGGATCGCCCTCAACCTTCACGAGCTTGCCGTCGTCGTCCGTGTAGAAGATCACCTGGCATCCCTCGTGGCAGCCCGGGCCCGACCACATGGTCGTGCGCGTGGCGGTGAGGTCGCCCTCCTTCCAGTGCAGCTTCTTCGGGTACAGGTCAAGGTTGTACTCGTTGTTGTACTCCATACCTATTCCTCTCTTCCCTCGTCCTTTGGGTCTCCGAACGCCGGGTGGAACCGACCGCTCGTCGAATACCGCCATTCTAGGGAGCAGGCCTGCGGCCGCGAAACGGAGGAAGTTCCAAAAACTCGGGCGAACTTTTGGAACATCCTCTATAGGCCGCCGCTCGGGGCGTTTTCTATACTGCAAAGCGTGGCGGACCCGTCGGACGCTGTGGACGTGAAACGCGTCATGCCTGATGGGAGAGGCATCCGCTCGCAGCGAATGCCGCGCGCGGCCATGCGCCGACGCGCCGCCGACCTGTCGGAACCAATCGGGAAAGAGGTTGAGAGACCATGTGCTTCAGACCAACGGCCGTCGAACTGAACAAGAAATGCCCGGAGTGCGGACGCTCGTGCGA
>NC_021021.1:3501444-3507678 GCF_000210055.1 Gordonibacter pamelaeae 7-10-1-b | reverse complement strand
GCGGGCGCCCCGGCCAGCCGGGGAGGCGCGAGCTAGCGCAGGGTGCGGCCGCAAGCGGCCGCACGGGGAATCGACCAGCAAGGAGAGGAACATGGGAGAGAAAAGCAAGACCGGCAACGCCTGGGTGAACTTCATCCTCATCTTCGTCATGGGGGCCATCTTCGCCATCGGGTTCTTCAAGGTGCCGCCCGCCATGGGCAGCCTCATGGAGTACTTCCAGTGCGGCCTGGGCGAGGCGGGCTGGTTCATGTCGGCGTGCTCCGTGGCCGGCACCGTCATCGCGTTCGCAACCGGCGCCATCCAGACGAAGATCGGGCCGAAGGGCATGCTCATCGCCGCGCTGGTGTGCATGGCGCTCGACTCGCTCGTGGGCGTGCTCGCCCCGAACGTCGAGGTGTTCATCGCATCGCGCTTCATCGGCGGCTTGGGCAACGGCTTTCTGGCCACGGCCGGCCCCACGCTCATCGCGCTCTTGTTCAAGGATCCCGCCAAGCGCAGCCTGCCGAACTCCATCTGGGCCTGCTGGACGGCGGCCGGATCGCTCATCATGCTGAACTCCTATGCGTTCATCTTGGGCGCCACCGGCAGCTGGCAGGGCGTGTGGTGGGTGTGCCTGGCCATCGTGGTGGTTGGCCTCGTGCTCACCGTGTTCGGCATCCGCGTCGACCATGCCGAGGAGATGCAGATGGTGGCCGCCGGCGGCGACGTCAAGCCGTGGGCCGGCCTCACGTCCCTGAACTCGTGGCTGCTCGTGATCGTGTTCGCCTGCTTCGCGTTCATCTTCTCGGTATGGTCGGCCATGGCGCCCACCTACCTGCAGACGCCGCTCGTGGGCATGGACATGGCCGCTGCGAACTCCGTGTCGTCCATCACCACCGTCACCGGCATCGTGGGCTCGCTCATCATCGGCGTGGTGCTCACGAAGGTGAGGAACCAGCCGCTCGTGCTCGTGGGCACCATGGTGCTCTGCACCGTGGCCGGCGTGATCCAGTTCGTGTTCACCGGCCAGGCGGCGATCATCGTGGTGGCCGTGCTCGTGGGCCTGTTCACGAACATCGTGCCGCCCGCGCTGTTCTCGAACGCGCAGTGGGCCGCGAAGACCCCGGCCGGCGTGGCGCTGGTCATGGCCGCACTGCCCATCGGCTCGAACTTCGGCGGCATCCCCGCCGCCCCCATCGCCGGCGCCATCGTGGAGTCCACGGGCAGCTGGGCGATGGTGGCCGTGCCGCTGGGCATCGTGGGCGCCGTCGGACTGGTGTGCGCCGTCGTGTTCATGGCACGCTGCGGCAAGTACGCGGTGGGCGCCGCGAAGTCCGAGGACGCGCAGTAGAGCGACGGGCACCGGGGAGGCGTGAGACGCCCCTTCCATCCCCGACGTTTCGCAGGCCCCGGCGCCTCCCCTGGACGCCGCAACCGCCGAAACCAGAGCGGGCCGCAGGTTCAACCTGCGGCCCGCTTGCATGGGGGGCTCGCGCGCCGGGACACTTCTTCGCTCGGCGGCACGCTCCGGGTAGCATCGCTGTCGGCAGGCTTGGACTCCTTGGTATAATACGGCAAACACGTTTTCCCGCGAAAGGCCGTCCATGAAGCTAAGCCTTCACACCATCGAGCACGAGCTGGGAGCTGCGGTCGCAGGTTCGAGCATCGCGTCGGACGCCTGCGAGCCAGCACTCGAGTACCCGGCCCTCTTCAACGCGAGCGAGCACCGACTCTTCGAGCACATCGCGTACGTGGCCTCGTCGGACGATATCGACGCGTCGAAGGAGAAGATCAGGCGCCAGCTGAGTCGCAACCCCCCATCTCACCCTTGCGTTCATATGCCTGGGCGAACCGCCGGCGTTCTGCCTCGAGGCGAAAAACTGCGATGTCCTCTGGGTCGACGACAGGCAAAACGAGAGCAAGGCGTTCAACGCCGTCCAAGAGGCGTTCCAGAGGTTCAATGCCTGGGAACGCGAGCTCGGCATGATCGTGGAGCAGGGCGGCGAGCTGCCTGGACTCGTGAACGCGAGCCTGAAGGTATTCAAGAACGACATTTGCATCACCGACCCGTTCAGCCGTGTGCTCGCGCATCGCGTGTTCCGAAACGTCCGTTTCCCTCGCGAGCAGACCGACCTCATAAAGGAGGGAGCGTACCTTCCGAAGGGCATGCTCTTCGACGGCGTACGCGACGAGCAGGACGGCGAGAACTTCACCTCCCCGCTTCCCACCTTCTCCACCATGCAGGCGTTCGACTGCACGGTGCTCCGGTCAACCATCGGGCTGTCGCCCGAGTACGCCATCGTGCTGTCCATCCATCCCAACTTCCAACCGGTCGGCAAGAAGGACTGCGCCCCGGCGCTCACGCTGGCGTCCGCCATAGAGAGGCTCTACCGGGCGAGCAGCGCAACCGGTGGAAGCCGGCCGTTCATCAACGCGCATTCCTCGCTGAAGTCGCTCATCTTGGGCCGCCAAGTCTCCGACGCCGACCTCGTACAGAGCGCGATAGCGCAGGGATGGAGCCAGGATGCCGACGAGTACCAGTGCCTCTGCATCGATTTCGCCTCTTCCCTGCAGGTTCAGGACTGCTGCTTCATGCGACCCTACGCCGCGGTGTGCAGCCGGCTGCAAGCCACGTTCGACTGCGTCGCCTTCGTCGTGGAGAACCGCATAGTCGCTGCGCTGAACCGTTCGCGCATGGGGATGGAGGACGATCGGCTCGCCAACGACCTCGGACGCTTCGCCGAGGACCATCACCTTATCATCGGCTCGAGCGCTCCTTACCTTGGTCTGCGCAGCCTGCGCGACAGCTACCGCCAGGCATTCGCCGCCCTGCGCATGGGCTACGTGGGCGGCAGCGAAGAACTCGTGCCCTTCCCTGCCCATGCACTGGAAATAGGCATGAACTTCATCATGAAGGAGATGGCGCCCGAGCGCTTCTGTCCGAAGGAGCTGCTCGAGCTCGCCCAGCAAGACCATGACCTGTTCGTCGCGCTCAAAACGTACCTGCTGTCGAACTGCAATTCAAGCGAGGCAGGCAAGCGCCTCTCCCTGCAGCGCAACAGCTTCGTCTACCGCTTGGAGAAAGCCCGCAGGCTGCTGGGACTCGACTTGGATGATCCCGACACACGACTCTTGCTGCTTATATCGTTCAAGCTCATCGACCTGTATGGCCTGTCCAACATCGAGCCCCTCGCGCAACCGAGGAGCTGAGCGCGCCGCACCTCATTCCCGCTCGCCCACAAGCTCGATGTCGAACGCCAGCTCCTTGCCGGCCAGCGGATGGTTGAAGTCGACGCGCGCCATGCCCTCGCGCACCTCGAGCACTTTGGCCGGAAAGCGCAGCCCCTCTTCGGTGACGAAATAGAAGAGCCTGCCCACCTCGATGTCCTTCGCGTTGGGAATGGCGTACATAGGCGCCAGCTCCACTTTCTCCTCGATGCGCTCCCCGAAGGCATCGCATGCGGGCATGACGACGTGCCGGGACTCGCCCACCTCCATGGACGCCACAGCCTCGTCGAACCCATGGATGACCTCACCCGAGCCCACGACGAACTCCAGTGGTTCCTTGCCCTCGGTGCTGTCGAACACCGTCCCGTCCGCCAGCGTGCCGCGGTAGCGGACCCGAGCGGTCTTGCCATAGCTCGTCATCATGCGCTCCTTATCGCGAGGAGGGACCGGCCTTCGCACGTCTCGCTGCTTCCGGTCCCTCGGCTTTCCTTCCTTGCGCCTTTCGAAAGACGCTAGCAGACCGTGCCCGCCTTCGGCACGAAGACGGCGAACTTGGTCGAACCATCGAAGTTGCGCACGAGCTCGTCGACGGGGCCATAGCGCATGGCAAGGCTCTGGCAGTGCTTCACGCACAACGGCTTCTTGCCCTTGGCGGTGCGTTCGGCGCACAGGTCGCACTGGTCGGTGGGCACCGGGACGAAATCGTACTGGTACGCATCACCGTCGATCTGCCAAGGTCCGATCTTCTGTATCTTGATTCCCCAGCGGTCGACCGGCAAGCCGTGCTCCATCTGGCACGAAACCTCGCACGAATGGCAGCCCGTGCAGAACTCGTAGTTGATCAGCAGGCCGTATGCCTTGTCGTCAGCCATTTACACCAGCTCCTCGTTCATCGCGAAACGCTTCGCGATCTCGTCCATGTCGGTATCGCCAATAGCCTCGTCCGGCGCGCATTTGCGCACGCGGCACATATGCGACTTGCAGTTGTTTCCGAACCCGCTCTCCCCGCAACCCGCCTCCACGATGACGTTCGGGTTGGAGAGGTACGTGCCGTAGCAACCGCCGCCCTCGTCCTCGGGGTTCTTCTCGGGGAACCACCATGCGTGGTCGAGCGAGATGGTAGACGGGTCGAGCACGGGCGAGACGTTGGCCTTGAGCTGCACGCGCCCTAGATGGCTCTCGATCCAGCACCAGTCGCCCTGCCCGATGCCGTACTCCTCGGCAGTCTCGGGCGCTATCTCGAACTCAGGGTTCGGATGCAGTGCGCGCAGATGCGGGATCTGGCGGTGCTCCGAATGGAACGAGGCCCATTGGCGCGCGCCCGTGGTCATGATGAGCGGATAACGGGAAAGGTAGTCGTCCTTGTCGAAACGCTCGGGCACCTGGTTGGGACTGTAGGGTGGCTCGGCGTAGTGCGGGACCGGACGCTGCCCCCATTGCCCGAAGAGCGTCGAGTACAGCTCAATGCGGCCGGTGGGCGTGTTGAACCCGGGCTTTCCATCGGGGCGCTGCTCGCCCGTGCGGAACTTCTCGTAATGGTACTCGGGATAGATCCAGTTCTCGGCACGCGCCTCCTCGAATGTCATGCCCGTTTCCTTCATGGTGAAGGTGAAGAACTCCTCGAGCGTCTCGCCCGGCCACATCTCGGCATTCCATTGGCGTCCGAGCTCCCAGCAAATCTCCATGTCGGACTTGCTCTCGCCAAGCGCCTCGCAGGCTTTGTTCGTGGTCTGCACGTGGTAGTAGATCGAGCGTATGCCGTTGCGCTCGGGATACATGCATACGGGCAGGAACACGTCGCAGCACGCCTGGGCAGTCGGGGTCATGAACGGATCGACCATGACATTGAACTCTGCGTTCTTGTAAGCCTGCTCCATGCGCGTGTTCGGCTCCTGCGCCGTGCAGGAGAGCGGATTCGTGGATTGTATCCAGTTGGCGCGGATCTTGTAGGGACGGCTCGTGAGCATCTGGTCGACCGTCATGTCAGCTTGCGTGAGCACCACGCCGGAATACTTCAGCGCGGGGAAATCCTCGCCTCCGATACGCTGCCGCTGCTCTTCGAGTGTCAGGCACTCGGCCGGATCGGGAGGGTTCCACGTTTGGATATTGAAGGGCTGGTGCACCGTCACCATGCCGCCGGGGATGTCGATCTGCCCGGTGATGGACCACAGGTCGATGACGGCGGCCGACCCGGCAAGGCACTCCATGGTCATGTCGAGCGCAAGGCCCCACTGCACGGCCGTGGGCTTCTCGGCCATCATGCGCGCGGCTTGGGCGATCTTATCCTCGGGCAGCCACGTGACCTCCGCCGCGCGCTCAAGCGTCCATTCGCGCGTCGCCTCGTAGTACTCCTCGAAGCCGTAGCACCACCGCTCCACGAACTCGTGGTCGTAGAGGTCCTCCTCCACGATGAACTTCCCCATGGCGAGCGCGAGCGCGGCATCGGTGCTGCATCGGATCTGCAGCCAGAGGTCGGCGCGTGCGGCGAGCCACGTGAGCTTGGGATCGATGACCACGAGCTTGCTGCCGCGCTTCATGCAGTCCACGATCCAATGGCCCAGGTTGCCGTCGGCGTTTGACACGAGCGGGTTGTTGCCCCAGATGAATATGTTCTTGGGCGGCACCCAGCCTTCGTGGTCGTAACGGTCGTAGTGGTTCTGCGAGCAGTCGGGAACCGTATAGGTCCCCATGAGCACGTTGGAAGCGCCCACGCGCGGCACGTAGCAGCTGTTGCCCGACAGCATGTAGGCGTACTGAACGGAGCCGAACGCGTACTGCAGGCGCGTCATGTAGGGCGCGGTTCCGCGGCCGGTGCCCAAATGGAACACGACGGCCTTTGCGCCAGACTCGGCCTTGATGGCATCGAACTTCTCCTTGATGAGGGCGTAGGCCTCGTCCCAGGTGATGCGCTCCCACTTGTCGGCCTTTCCGCGGTCCCGCGGGTCGCGTCGCATGGGGTAGAGCACGCGATCCGGGTGGTACACGGCCTCCTTGAGCGCGATGCAGCGAGCGCAGAGGCGGCCTTGG
>NC_021021.1:3479415-3501309 GCF_000210055.1 Gordonibacter pamelaeae 7-10-1-b | reverse complement strand
CGCAGCCATCATGGCAACCGGGTGCCGCCCACGCCCCCGTGCGCGTGGCTACCAGGCCGTCCTCCTCCCACTGCCAAGGCAGGTCGCCCCCGGTGTACTTGACCGGAGGCTCGCGGAAGAAGTCAGGGCGCACCTCGTTGGTCCCACCCTGCTCGACTTCCATGTCGATGCGTTTTACCATTCCTCGCTCCTCTCGATGAGCCCGTCCTGCCAAGGGCGCGCCCCCAACGCCCGAAGGCGCGAAGAGGGCTTGCCCTTCCGCTGCGCAGAATACGGGTAAAAAAGTAAGTTCTGAAGGGACGAGGGGCTGTTTCGGAGTGCTGTTTCACCGTCACGCCCCGAGTCGCAGGCTCTGGGAAACTTACTTGCCCCTCCGTACCATGGCCTGATCGTCCCCCAACAAGAGAGGAGCATGAAATGGCATTCCATTTCAAGGACAATCCCGCGCCCAAGAAAACCGTCCTCGAGGACGGTACGGAGGTCATCCGCACCTGCGCCTGGTCGCCGCCGGGCTGCCATGCGGTGGGCTGCGGCATTCGCCTGTTCGTGAAGGACGGCGAGCTGGTAAAGGTGGAGGGAGATCCCGACCACCAGCTAACACAGGGGCGGCTCTGCCCCCGCTGCCTGGCGCTCAAGGAGGCCGTGTACCACCCCGACCGTATCCGCTATCCCATGAAGCGAGCCCGCGAGGACCGAGGCCTTGACAAATGGGAGCGCATCTCGTGGGACGAGGCCACCGACCTTATCGTCTCCAAGACGGAGGACATCCGCGCCCGTTACGGCTCGGAGGCTATCTGCGTGTACATGGGCACGGGCCGCGAGGCCGTGCGCTACGGCTTCACGCTCTCGTCGAAGGTGCTGCGCACGCCCAACAACTGCTACGCCCAGTCCGGCTGGTCCTGCATGGGCCCGCGCCAAACGGCCATGACTATGATGCTGGGAAGCGCCTACATCGAGCTCGACTACGGAGGCGGGTACGTCGATGTGTGGAACGACCCCGCATTCGTGGTTCCCGACTTCGTTTTCTGCCTAGGCAAGGAGCCGCTCAAGTCGAACCCGGACGGCCTGTGGGGCCATGCCCTCATCGAGCTCATGAAGCGCGGCAGCAAGCTTATCATGGCAGACCCGCGCGTGAACTGGCTGGCCACACGAGCCGACCAGGTGCTGCAGGTGCTGCCCGGCACCGATGCGGCGCTGTGCCTGGCCATTCTCAACGTGCTGGTCGACGAGGACCTCGTGGACCACGACTTCATCGAAAAGTGGTGCTACGGCTATGACGAGCTGGTCGAGCGCGTGCAGGGGTATACACCCGAGTTCGCTGCCGCAACCTGCGGCATCTCGGCAGACGACATTCGCACGTGCGCCCGAAAGCTCGGATACGACGGCGTGCATCATTGGAGCCTGCTCATGGGCGTGGCAGTCGACCAGAACCCGAACGGCTGCCAGGTCACGCAGTGCCTCATCGCCATGGCCGCCATCACCGGCAATCTCGATGTGCCGGGCGGAACCGTGGTGGGCGTGCAGATGCAGTTCGAGATGACCGGAGCCACGGACTTCATGAGCGAAGAGCTCAAGAACAAGTGCATCGGCTGGGACGTCTATCCCATAGTCAAGGTCCTGCTGAACACCACCCATCCCGACATCACACTCGAGGCGCTGGAGACAGGCCGACCCTACGAGTTGAAGATGGCCTGGCTCGACTCGACGAACCTGCTCTCCCCCACCTGCTCGGCCCAGCCCAAGCGGTGGCACGACGCGCTTATGAGAATGGAATTCACCGTGGCCAAGGAAATGTTCATGACCCCGACGGTCATGGCCTTGGCCGATGTGGTGCTGCCCCTGGCCACCTGGGCCGAGCACGACGGCATCGTCATGACGAACCAAGGCTGCCAGATGGGCATAGCCGGAGCCATCAACAAGGGCCTGCAGGTGGGCGAGTGCAAATCCGACCTGGAAATGCTCATCCACTTCGGCAACGCTTTCTACGAGCGCGCCTATCACGAGGAGTACCCGTTCAGGACGGTGGAGGAGTACCTGGCCGACGATGTGGGCAAGATGGACACCACCTGGGAGGAGCTGTCCGAGAAGGTAGTGGCAACCAACGACATCGGCGGGTACCAGAAGCACGAACGCGGGCTCATCCGCGCCGACGGCCTGCCCGGCTTCCAGACCGCTACCGGCCGCGTGGAACTGTGGTCGACCGGCTATCAGTCGCTCGGCGACGACCCGCTGCCCTACTACTTCCCGCCCAAGCTGGGAGCCGAGGAACGTCCGGACCTGGCACGTGAGTACCCGCTCATGTGCACGACCGGGGCCCGTTACTTCGCCTCGTTCCACTCGGAGCATCGCCAGATACCCAGCTTGCGCCAGCTCACCCCCGAACCTTACCTGGAGATACATCCGGAGACGGCAGCGACCCTCGGCATCAAGTCGGGTGACGAGGTGACGATCGAGAACCCCTGGGGCAGCGCACACGAGAAAGCCAAGGTAACGCCCACCGTACGCAAGGACGTAGTGGCGGCCGCCCACGGCTGGTGGTACCCCGAGGAAGACGGCGAGGAGCCGCACCTGTTCGGGGTGTGGAAGTCTAACGTGAACAGCCTTGTCCCCCACCGCGTGCTCGGGAAAATGGGGTTCGGCGCCCCCTACAAGCAGGTGCCGGTGAAGGTGTACAAGACCCCGCACGAAGAATGCGTGCTCGGATAAGGAGGACCCCATGGGCAAGATCGGACTGATGATCGATTACGAATACTGCACCGGCTGCCAGAGCTGCGAGCTGGCCTGCAAGAACGAGCACGGCTTCCCCTTGGACAAGTGGGGCATCAAGATGGTGGAATTCGGCCCGTTCGAGATGGAGGAAGGCAAGCTCGAGTGGAACTACCTCCCCTTCCCCACCAGCTACTGCGACCTCTGCGCCGAGCGCGTGGAGTCGGGCGGCATCCCAACCTGTGCGTTGCACTGCCTCGCGAACGTCATAGAATGGGGGCCTGTGGACGAGCTCTCGAAGAAGCTCGAGGAGAAGGGCTCGAAGGCGGTGATATTCCTGCCTTGATCCGACGCACGGCACCCTAGCACGAAGAAGGCCCCTTGACGGGGCCTTCTTCGTGTCCCGCTCCGTGACGCTCGTCTAGCTTCGCAGAGGCGGGACGACCGGCACAAAGCGGGCAAGCCACCCGCCCGACCACCGAAAAAGGGCCCCGAAGGGCCCCGTCGTACCGGGCAGAACGATTACTCGTCGGTTGCAGGAGCCTCCGCCTTCATGGCGCTCGCCTTCTTAGCTACGTAGACGAGGCCCACGAGCACCAGGATGCCGACGACTATATCGAAGATCCACACGGAACTCATGATGGCGTCGGCACCCGCCACCAGGGAAACCACCTGGTCGATGGGAGAGGCCAGGAAGCCGCCGCCGTTCTGGAACACGTAGCTGAAGCCCATGACTGTGCCCACGATGGCAGGGGCGACAAAGGTGGACAACAGCATGGGGACGCCAACCGTCATGGTGTTGGTGCCGAAGCCCGCCAAGACGATGGCGACGTAGAACAGCGGAACGTTGCCCGTCACATGCGCCGCGTACCACAGCACATAGCCCACGATGCCAACCACCCAGAACGCCGGGATGGCATACGCCTTGAGGAACTTGTAGGCAGGCCCGAACAGCAGGGCCGAGGCAATGGCACCGACCGAGAACAACGAGAAGATGGTGCCGATCACGGCAGGGTTGTCCACGACTGCACCGATGGTGGCGCCGCCAAGGTTGAACAGCGACTGGCTCATGATGATGCCGCCTAGGAACAGCACGAGCAGCACCCAGCCGGAAACCGGGAGCTTGATCTTCACCTTCTCGCCCGACGCATCGGTTGCGGGCACGGCCGGAACGTTCTTCGGCGTGAGCAGGAAGATGCACAGCACGAACGGCACGAGCGAGAACAGATAGATCCCCCAGGCCAGGTTCCAAGAGATGGCACCCAGGATGCCGGCCACGTTCGTGGTGACGATCATGCCGACGTTGAACACCACGGATGCCACGCTCATCATGGTCGCGCGGACGGACTCCTTCTGGAACATGAGCGAGATCACGCCGAGCACGACCGGCATGAAGCAGCCGAGGCCTAAACCGAGTATCGCGCGCGTCACCAGGATGCCCTCCCACGGCAGCGCGGCGCCCAGGAAGGTGGGCACACCGCCCACGAACACGAGGGCCGTGGCGAGCAGAGCGCACGCGCGGTAGCTGAGCTTGCGCCCCGCCACCAGGCCGATGACGAACGCCGCCGGGATCTCGAGCAGGTTGGTGATTGACACCATATAGGAGATGGCGTTCGCATCGACCCCGTACGTGCTCATGAGGCCCGTAGAGGCTACGTTCACGGCGCTGTGCGTGGGCGCGATGAAGTACATGCACATGAGCGCGGCGAACACTCCTATCTGGCCGCTTGAGATCTTCGTTTTCTCGGACATGGTTTCCCCTTTCGATAGGTCTGCCTGCACGTTACCGTGCAGCTTGAGTGTAAGAACTAAAAAGTAAGTTTTGAACGTCCAACGAAGCCGATCAGGAAGCGATCAAGGAACGAAGATGGAGGCCATCTTGCCCTTGCCCCCCAGCTTCACGGCAAGCTCCTCCAGCGTGCCGTACTCCATGGCGCTCGCCAGGCAGTGGTGCACGCAGCTGGGCCGCTCGCCCGCCTCCACCCGATCGGCGCAGAGATCGCAGTACGACGTGGGCACGGGGACGTAGCGGTACTCCCAGTGCTTGCCGTCCATGAGCTTCCAAGGGCCCAACTCCAGCACCTTGATGCCCCACTGCCCCAGCGGCAGGTCGTGCTCGTTCTTGCACGCCACTTCGCAGGAGTGGCACCCGGTGCAGTACTCGTTGTCTATCAGAAGACCGTAGTGCGTCATGTTGCGCCTCCTTATTCAGCCCGGTAGACCTTGCAGGGCATGCTCTTGTAATGCGTGCCGAACCCGAGCGGCCCGTTCTCCTCGTGGGGAACGAGCTGGTTGACGTTCACCTCGAACACGTCGAACAGGTTCTCGGGGTCGGATTCGGGCAGCCACCAGCCGTGGTCGCAGCTCACCACGCCCTCCTTCACGATGGGCGTGAGGTGGGCAGCCAGCTTCGCCCGGCCCAGATGGTTCTCCACGTACACCCGGGCGCCCTCGGTTATGCCGAGCCTCCGCGCGGTCTCGGGATGCAGTTCCACGGTAGGCCAGGGATGGATCTCACGCAGCGTCTCTATCTGACGGTTCTCGGAGTGAAACGAGGTGAAGCGGCGGGCACCCGTCGTGAGCGTCAGCGGGTAGGCTTTCGCGAGGTCAGGTCGCGACAAGGCGCTGAACTTTGGTTCGAGGTAGTACGGCAGCGGGTTGTCGCCCAGGTTCTCGAGCACGGTCGAGTACAGCTCGATGCGGCCCGTGGGCGTGTTGAAGCCCGGCTGGCCGTCCGAGCGCAGCAGCCCCTTCTCGTACTTGCGGTACTCGATCTCGTACTGGCCGATGATCTGCTCGCTCAGTTCGCCGTACGTGGCATCCACGCCGCGCATCTTCGCCAGCTGGCCGTCGATGAAGTCCGACGGCGAGGCCCAACCGGGCTTCACGCTCGCCGGGTACAGGCGGCGGTGCAGCTCGAGCATGATCTCCAGATCGGCTCGGCATTCGCCCATCGGCTCCAGCACGGGCACGATGGCGCCCAGCTGTCCGGGCTGCGAGGCGTTGTTGTTCGACACATAGCCCTGCTTCTCGAAGAACGTTGACGCCGGAAGCACTATGTCGGCGAGGCCCATGATGGTAGGGGTCATGAACAGGTCCGCAACGGCGATGAAGTCGATATCGCGCATGGCCTCGTACCACCGCTGGGGCTGCGGCACCATGCAGGCGAGGGTGTTGTGCCCGAATGCGTAGGCGAAGCGTATCTTGCAGGGCGCACCCGTCTCCAGCGCGTCGAGCGTGGCATCGGGATGGGTCGTGTTGACGATAGCGCTCATGGCGGGGTAGCGATCGTGCCCGAGCGGCTCGACGCCCACGTTGCCGAACTTGGCAAGGCCCTCAGGCTCGCCTGCCGCTTCGGCGGCCGGCACGTTCTCGGCCATACCGGCGAAGATGGGGGGCAGGCCCATGAAGCAGCCGCCGGGCACGTCCATGTTGCCGGTTATGGCGAAGAGCGACAGCAGCGCATGGCCGATCTGGAGGGTGTTGGGGTTTTGGTCGACCGCGAGCCCCATGGAAAGCGACGAGGGGCTTTGGGCCACGCAGCGGGCCGCCGCCCTGATGTCGGCGGCATCCACCTCCGTGATCTCGGCGACCCGCTCGACCGGGTACGCGCGCACCCGGTCGGCAAGCTGCTCGAACCCGTAGCACCAGCGCTCGACGAAGTCGTGGTCGTAGAGGTCCTCGCCTATGACCACGTTCAGAAGCCCCAGCGCAAGCGCGCCATCGGTGCCGGGCCGCAGCTGCAGGTGCACCTCGGCGCGCGTGGCAAGCCAGTTCACCCGCGGATCGGCCACCACGAGACGCGCGCCGCGCTTCATCATCTCCACGAGCGAGTGGCCGAACAGGCCGTCGGGGTTCGAGCGCAGCGGGTCGCGGCCCCATACCAGCACGTACTTCGGGCATTCCCAGCGAGGGTCGTCGTAGCGCTCGGGGAGTCCGACGGCGTTGTCGGCCTCGATATAGGAGCTTCCCATGGTCCAGAGCATGGCGGCCATGCGCGGGACGATGCACGACCAGCCGCTGTTGGGATGCACGGCGTTGACCGTGCCGAACACGTCGTTGGCCATCTGGAAGTGTATCTGGCTCGCCTCTCGGCCCGTTCCGCACCACACGCTCACGGCGTCGATGCCGTGCTCGTCGACGGTCCTGCGATATGCCTCCACGATGGTCTCGAGTGCTTCGTCCCAGCTTATGCGCTCCCAGACGTCGCGGCCCCGGTCCTCGCGGGCACGCTTGAGCGGATGGAGGAGCCGGTCCTTGTGGTAGTAGTATTCCTTAGCCGTCAGGCAGCGCACGCACAGCCGGCCCTTGCTGATGGGGTTCTCCTCGTCGCCCTCCACCTTGACCAGCCTGCCGTCCCTCACGTGCACTTTGAGGCCGCAGCCCAGGTTATGGCAACCGATGCCGGCCGAGCACGTTCGGTACACCCGCGTGCCGTCCCCGAGCTCCGTGCACGCCGGCGAGGCGTGCTCGTTGAAATGCAATGTTGGCATGATATCCTCCTCGTCCCTTCGTTATTCCCCTGCCTCTCACCCTCTTAAGCGCGTACGAGCGCGAAATCGCCCAGATTCAGGCTCTTCTTCAGCTCGATGCCCCTCCTTTCAACCGGCCGGTATCCGTCTGCCTCCACGGCAACGTCGTAGACGCCCTCGTCGAGCTTGCGAAAGTAAAAGTCACCAAAATCATCGGTGACGGTCTTACGCACGGTGCCGTCGAGCATTGCAAGCGTCACGCGGGCACCCTCCACGATCTCGTCGCAGGCTGGATCCCACACATCGCCGGCAAGGAACAGATAGGGCCGGTTGAGGTAGAAGACCCGCGGCCTGCACCCCTCTTCGAGCAGATAGGTTTCCGCATGGAGTAACTCGTCGGCGAACTCCTCCTCGTCACCGAAGCGCAACGCGCCCGTGGCGCACAAATCGACGCAGTGCGGCAGTTTTCCCTCATCAACCAGGTGGGCGCAGCCCGTGCATTTCTGCGGTACATCGAGCTCCTCGTTATAGAACACGGCCCCGTACGGGCAGGCATCCACCAACTCCCGACGGCCCACAGCGCGTTCGGGATCGATGATGACAAGACCGTCGTCGCGTACGTCCACGGCGTCCGGAGCCACCCGCCCGCACTTCGGATCCTCGCAGTGCATGCAGGGCCAGGGCGTGTACTCCACCCGTACCTTGGGCACCTGTCCGTGCTCTTCCTGCTTCACTCGCATCCAGAAGTGTCCGGTCTCCGGTTGCGGTTTCGCGTACGGCGGCCAATCGTTCCCGCAGTGTTCGTCCTTGCAGGCTATCTGGCAGTTGTAGCAGCCGCTGCACTTGGCCACGTCTATCACGAATACCTTCATCCTCACTCCTTCAGTCAAGGTCGAACCAAGCATCCTGCAGGACACCGTAGTCCGGATCGTAGGGTCTCCCGAACGCCTCGGGATACCGCGCAGCCAGCTCGAACACATCCACCTTCTCAACGCCGACCAGATAACCCGAGGTCACCTCGCCCGCACAGTTCTTTGACGCAACCGCCTTCGGGGCTATCAGGTTGTTCGTGCCGCCTCGATCGCTCTCGCCCACCACGATAGGGTCTATGCGCGCCCCATGATCTTGGAGAACAGCGTGGCGCATGACGCGCTCACTCACGTAGGCGCCTCCCAAAGTCCAGCCGCGCTCGTTGTAAACCCGCACGATGTCTCCGTGTCCGATACCCAGCTCAGCCGCGTCGGCAGGATTGATCCACAGAGGCTCGTAGCGGTATCCGTCCGGCCCCATCACCTTGCAGGTCTCGATCTCCCGCAACCAGGCGCAGTCGTCCATCTGGGAATGCAGGCGCCAGTGCGGATGATTGGACACGAGCAGGAAGGGATAGCGCTGTGCCCGAGGCGTGCTCAAACGCTCGTCGGGATGGGTCTCGCCCTTCTCAATCCAATGCGGGTAAGGGGGACGCTCGCCATCGTCTGGGAAATGCTTGGCAAGGCGCGGAGAGTAGTACTCTATCTTGCCCGAGGGCGTGGATAGCGGGTAGCGCTCGGGATCCTCGTAGAAGCGCTGGAACCCCGCCTTGTCGCCCTCCCAATCTTTGGCGGTGGGCACGACATAACATCCCCGCTCCAAGAACTCTTCGAACGACAGGCGATCCTGGATACCCGACCCTACGAAGCCGCGCCTGATCTTATCCTCGACGGTCTCGCCTCCCGTCACCGCCTCGTACAGTCCCAGCTTCCGCGCCACCTCGAGCGTGCTCTCGTAGTCCGATTTCGATTCACCCAAGGGCTCGATCGAACGATCCTCGACCATCAGCACATTGTAGTTGCCCGACGAGATGTCGCAGTTGATGTCGCGCTCCTCGAACTTCGTGTTGATGGGTAGGATGAGGTCGGCCAGCAGGCAGTCGTCCTCCATCCAGATGTGCTGGGCCACCACGAACTCGATGTGCTCCGAGCGGATGGCATCCATAAACGCGAAGCCGCCGTTCCACGAGCTCGTCCATTTGGGAGCGTCGGTCCATACCATATGTATGCGTTCGCTGCCCTCCACGGGATACCGGTACTCCGTGAACTGGTCCTCGGTGGGTAGGCCGGCGCAGGTCACACCGTACCAGGTAAGCGGACGCTCGTGGTCGAAGTCGCCTGCGAGCGCCTCGGGGACCAGCGTCTCGGGGACGAACGATTCGCGCTGGTCGGCGGCATAGGGCCACAGGATGTCGTTCAGCGTAGGGATGACCTCCGAGCGCGGGGCGGGCATCTGGCTCGCCAAGCCGAACAGCTGCCATTCCATCATTTTGACCTGGTTGCGCCCCGGCGCACCAAGTGCCTGCATGCCGAGCAAGGCTACCTCGAGGCGGGCCGGCTCGTGGCTATAGGCCGAGCGGATCATCGAGCCGCCGTTGCAATGGGCTATGGACACGTTGCGCTTTGCCCAGTGCCGCGCGAGCACCTTGATGGTGCGCGAGGGAACGCCGCATACATCCTCGGCCCACTTCGGGGTTTTCGGGATGCCGTCGTCACCGCCTTTCACATGGTAGACGAACCAATCGAACCCGATGGCGTGCGTCTCAAGGTACTGCTCGTCGTAGAGGCCCTCGTCTATCCAAACGTAGGCTATGGCGAGCTGCAGAGCCGAATCGGTATTGGGCAGCACAGGAATCCATTTGTCGGCGTGGACGACAGCGCCGTAATTCGCATCGGGGCAGATATAGATCTGCTTGACACCGATGTCGGTAAGAAAGAAGCAGTAGCGACTCGGAAAGCACCCGCCCCAGCCCCAAGGCGTGGTCTCCACATCGCAGCCCCAGAACAGCACCGACTCTGCATGGTTCGCCACATCTTTGAACAGGTTGTACTGGTCGCCCTCGCCCACCGGGTCCTGGCCCCACATGTGCTTGGCGCCCCAGTACCAGCCTTCCCAAGAATCGGGGTTGCGCGCCTGCATGGTGTAGCCGCCTCCCTTGGCGCGGCCGGTTCGGACGGCCCCCTCACCGTCACCGTGCATCCAGAAGTCGTTCGCCAGCTCGACTCCGGTCTCCTTGAGTGCTATCTGGTCGAGCAGGTAGCCCTCGGTACCGCGGGGACCGTGGATGGTCTTGATCAGATGGTGCCCGTCCGACTGCACGAGGATAGAGTTCAGGCCATACGATTCCTTAATGCGCAGCACCTCGGCCGCGACGATATCGGTCGCCTCGTCCCAGCTGATCCGTTCGTACTTGCTCTTGCCCCGGTTTTGCGGGTTGCGCTCGCCCTGCGGATCCCAGTCCACGCGCTTCATGGGATAGAGGATGCGGTTCGGCGAGTAAACGCGCTGCTTGTACGCCAAGGCGAAAGGCGAGAGTTCCGTCTTCTCCTTGGCTTTGAACTCTCGGCCACGGGCCTTGATGCTCCATGGGTTCAGTCCGTCCTCGCTTTGATGCGCCACGTAGCTGAACGGACGCGTGCGCAGGATGCGTCCATCACGCACGTCGATCTCCGCCGTATCCGACGCCGTGCAAGGCCCGCAGAACCCCATCGTCTTGAACGTTGTCTTAATGTCGTTTGGCATATGCTTCTCCTTGATTGCGTCCGCTGTTGGAGCCTAGCAAGAAAAAAGTAAGTTTTCGCGCCCGACGCGTCATGCTTTCCCGGCGACAGGCGGGTCCGCTTGGCAGAATCGGCAAGGGCCTATAGAATGGGCCTACACGGGCGTCCGGGGAAACGGGGTGGGCATGTCGAGCCGCAAAGAGAACAAAATGGCGATGGAGCAGCGTCTCTACGATGCCGCCATCGAGCTGTTCTGCGAGCTCGGATACCAGAAGACCACGCTGAACGACATCGCAGCCGAGGCCGAGGTGTCCACGCGCACGCTCTACAAGTACTTCCCCACCAAGGAGTCCATCCTAAGGAAGTTCGGGAAGGAGAACATCCTGGCCTTGAAAGCCTTCTCTGGCAAGCTCCCACACGACATGCCCTTGCAGGACAAGGTGATCGAAACCATGGTGCAGGATTTCAAGTTGATGTTCGGGCTGTTCGATGTCAGCTACATCCTGCATTCCGCGCGCGATGAGAGCGGCATGTTCGCGCGGTTCGAGCTGGAGAACATCCTTGCGAGCGAATCCATCTACTGCAATCTCTTCAAACAGGAGCAGTTGAAGGAGGGTATGGAACCCAACGAGATGGTGGCCTTGTGCGCCTCCATCGTCATGGGGCTCTACCGCCATTGCAACGACCTCTACCGCTTCAGGAAGAAGGGGACGTTCGACGAGAAAGACCTGCGCGCGTTCTACCGCACGCACATCGATGCCGTTTGGGGCTCCCTATACCGATCGCTGCTCTCGGTACCCGCAAGGAACGCCCCCCTGCTGAACATCGACAAGCACCTGTTCGGCTCCCTGGAGCCGAACAGGTAGCCAAGCAGGCATCGCTAGCGCCTGTCAGAGCTCTTCGGCGAGAACAGCAGCATCTTCGACTTGCCCTTGAACAAGGCGGCCAACTCGTCCACCGTGCCGTACGTGATGGCACCGTACCGGCAACGGCGCGCACAGGCCGGACGGCTTCCCCGATCCGTGCGCTCCTCGCACAGGTCGCACCAATCGGTGGGTATGGGCACGAAGTCGTACTGCCATGAGCCGTCACGCGTCTTCCAAGGGCCTAGTTTCGTCACCTTGATCCCCAGCGCCTCGGGACCGCTCCCATGGGCCGCAAGACACGCCGTCTCGCATTCTGAACAGCCGAGGCAGTATTCGTAATCGATCAGAAGAGCCTTCTCCACGCCCATCATGCAACCCCCTTTGCATCGCAGCGTCCCCGTGCCCTCACTTCTTCCGAATGCCCCCGACAGGCAGCCTCGTTCCCGGCGGCGGCGGTTGCTCAGCACCGCATAACGGGCAGCGCCTCGCAAATGGCTCGGGCAGCTTCTCACGGCAGGCCACGCAGCGTCCCATGCGATCGGCGCACTTGCCGCAATGGATGCACGGACAGCACATGGCCTACTCCGTCACGTCGCCATAAGGGTACGCCGCCTGTCGGCGCGTGGCGACCAGATACACGAGGACGATAACGAACAGCACGGCAAACATGGCTGCCATCAGCTCGAACAGCGCGGCAGTGCTACCGCCCGCTATCCCCTCGGCAAGGGATACGTAAACCGACGAGCACGCCTGCCCGGCGAACATGGCCATGGACAGCAGCGACAGCGCATAGGTCCGGCGATACGGGTGCACGAGCCCCGAGAGGGCAGTCTGCAGGTACGGGATGATGGTTCCGAGGTACACGCCGTAGACGATGGCGCCGGCGAACACGCCAACGGGCGATGTGGCGAAGGCGAGCAAGGTGAACGACAGCGCGATCGCCGCCATGGGAACCAGCACGGTGGAACGTCGCAGATGCTTGAACAGCTGGGCGAAAGCCAACGAGACGACGAGGGCCGTGAGCGTGGTTGAAGACGAGGCCAAGCCCGCCATGACCGAGTCGCCGATACCCGCCTCCTGGATGAAGATGGCCATCTTCAGAAGGTACACCATGCCTATCGTCATCGACACGAACATGAGAAGGATGCCCGCCCATGCACGGGCACCGATCTTCTTCTGCTGCGGAGAGAGCTCGCTCGCCTTACGGGAGAACTCCAGATCCTTCTCGGGCGGCACTTTGGGCAGAAACACCAGCTGCATGATGAGAACGAAGACGAAGAAGATGTTCACGAAGAACGGTACATGCCATCCGATGACCGCGAGCGTGCCCGATAGCGTCGAGAACACCATGGCGATGACCGACCCCACGGCATTCGCAGCGCCCATCATGCCGACGCGTTCCTGGCCCGCGAAGAAATGCGATATGAGCGTGGGCACGATAGGATACACCAAGCCGCAGCCTAACCCGAAGAACACGCGTGTGGCCAGCAGGAACTCGAAGTTTGGAGCGAAGGCGCCGCCTATACCGCCGATGATGAACAGTATCTGGCCGATGGTGAGGATGGTCTTTCGGCTGATATGGTACGACAGCTTGGCGGCAATGAGCGAGGCCGGAATGATGCACAGGGGCGGCAGCGCCACCAGCAAGTTCACGTTCTCGCCAGGGAAAGCGAGCGCGATGACCGCCAGGATAGGCGTCATCTCCGAGCCAAGCGCGTTGCTGTCGCAAGCGCACAGCAAGAGCGTCGCCTTCGTGCCGAGCTTCGACCGATGTTGCGTTTTCGAATCCATGCGCCCCCCCTTATGTCCCTGATGCGGGTCCCTCGTGCCCCGCATCCCACGTGAGGAAGGTTAGTGCCGTCGAAACGGCCGGCCAAGGCACGCAAAACCTGACGCAGGGAAATCAGACTCTGGGTACTAAGCGTAGTCAGTGCACGTCAAGGACAGTTTGCGGACCTTCCGGCACGCCCTCGGACTCCACGATGTCCAGCAGTTCCTGCTGGGAGTGGACGCCCAGCTTGTTGTAGATGTTGTAGATATGGCTCTTGGCGGTGTGGGCTGATATGGTGAACTTCTCGGCAATATAACCGGCGTTGCGCCCCTGCGCCAGGCAGTACAGAACCTCCGCTTGGCGCGGCGTCAAATCGTATCGACCGGCGACGATCCTCGTGCTCAGCTCGAGCGCCCTTCCCGCCCCCGCCTCGAGGGCGATGCTGCGTGCCGACCGCTCAGCCTCGAGCCTCACCTCCCTCACGTAGGAAAGAGGACCGGGATGGAACACGGCGAAGCTCGTCGCAACCACCAGGAGCACCACCAAAGCGAAGCAGATGAACATGCGCCCGAGCGGATCACCCGGAAAGGCGAAGCGCATAACCGTGCCCACGATCCAGCCGAGCGTGCAGCCCAAGCCGTTCAACGTTCGCCCGACCGCAAACGTCTTCACGTAGTTCTCGTCGAACAACCGGAAGCTCTTCGAGACGCTGGCGATGTCCACGATATCGTGGCACGCCAAGAGCGCGAACATGGCGAATAGGCACGCTAGCTGGCCGACGTAGCTTGCGAACGAGAACACGAAGATGCAGACGAGCATGATGGGGAGGAACACCTCGGTCAGGATGAGCGCGATATCCCTCGATTTGCGCACGAGGAAGAGCACCGTGAAAACCGCGGCAAGCGCGTTGGCGGCGGCTATGACGTACACTGCATAGGGATAGTAAGCATGCACGGTAGCGCTCGATCCCACGAAGCCAATGCCCACGCTGTAAGCGAACGCCAACAAGACCGTGCGCATGAAGGAGAACCGATCGGTCCCGTCCGCTTCATTTCCGTCAGCCGGGCCGCTCGGCTCAGGAGGCGCTTCGTCAAGGCCCGCACAGGCGATGGGATCCTCTCTCCCCGATAGAGTGAAACCCGCACCGTCCTCGTCGGATGGCGCGAAGGTGACGGAAGGCGACAGGACAAGCCACGCGAGCAGCACCGACACGACCGGCAGCGACGACACGATCAGTGCAGCCACGCCCGTCGACAAGAACGACATCGTAAGGAGCAGGAGCGACCCTCCGAGAAATGCGCCCGAAGCCGAGAAGATGATCTGCTTGCGATTGAGGATGACGAGCTTTTTCGACCAGACGAGCAGCAGGGCCGAGCTGCCCACGCCGCTTGCGCACCAAAGCAGGGCAGGCAACGCGAGGTCGCCTGCAGGCGGCAGAACCGCAACAGCGCAGCCGAAAGGGCAGCACAGAAGCGACGTCAAGCGCAGCAGCAGCTCGCCTCTCCGTGACGCAAAGAACCGCGCGAACAACCCGAACGCCACGTAGGCGACGAACATGGCGACCGTCATCACCGTGCGGATCGCATGGGCCTCGAAATCGCCCACCGCAGCGGATGGAAGCAGAACCGGGCTCCAGAACAGGCAGAATATCCAACCGAAGTAGAACGCGAGCCCGAGCACGCAGAGCAGCGGTATCCTTAGCGTGAACTCCCTCGATGCCTCATGCTCGTCGTCCCACTGAAGGAACCTCATATCGATGGAAATATCGGACTGTCCGGCTTGCTCATGATGCATGAAAGTCTTCCCCCCTGGCCGACTTCGCCTACGGCACGGCCAGTGTAGCATAGGGCTCGATGACCGATTCCAGCGCCTCTTCCGTCGTTTTCGGCAATTTGGCACCGGCTTTTCGTGACTTTCACAAGAGCCTGGAAGCAATTCTCGCAGAGACCGGAACGGCGGCGGCAAAGCATCGTAGCGCACCATCCTCTGCGCGATCAAGTCAGGTTCGCAGAAGACCCTCCCCCAAGCCCTCTCTCAGCGAAGCCAGGCGCTTGCATGGGGGGCTTTCAGTTCCGACCTTCGGAGTCAGCCTCCGCCTTGGTTCCCACCGGGGCGAAGGCGGAGGCGCCGCAGTCGCGGCAGATGCCGGTGGCGGGGTCGACGTCGCCGCCGCAGGCAAGGCAGGGTATGGTCGGGGGCGGAGTGTAGAGCGGGCTGTCCGGGTCGAACTTGCCGCAGCGGCCGCACATCGTACAGGGGTAGCACATGGAGCGCCGCCTATTCCAAACCCACGAGCTCGACCCAGTATTCAAGCGTTTTGCCCGCGTATGGATGGTTGAGGTCGATCTTCACGGCGTCCTCGGTCGCATCGACGATCGAGGCCGGCTTGGCCGCAAGGCCGTCGGCGCTTTGCCACATGACCATCGAGCCCTCCTTTAGGTCGTAACCATGGTCGAGCACCGAGCGCGGGTACCATTGCACGAGCTTCGGATCCGCCGCACCGTAGCCCTCCTCCGGAGGAATCACGAGCGTGCAGCTCTCGCCCACTTCCAGCATGAGCAATGCCCGCTCGACCCCCTTCGGAACCCGGTGCCCGCCGATGCGCACGGCGAGCGGCTCCCCGTCGGATCGGTCGTCGCAAGGGCGATCCCCTCGCACGCCGCCCCGGTAGCGGATGTAAGCCGTCCTGCCCAAACGATCAGTATCCTCCATGGTATCCCGCCTTTCTCATGCGTTGCCCCGTCAGCACCCCCTCCTCATGCAGCAAGGGCCGGCACAGCCCAGCCCGTGGCCGCCGGCCCGGAGGAACCCGGGCCGGCGGCGGGGATGCTTCGCCCTGACCTACAAGATATCCTCGATCACATCCGACTCGTCTATCTCGCCCACCTTGGCATCGTGGCGGTGTGCGCCGAACGCGGCCACGCCGGTGGCCTTCACCTCCACATGCGCCGCCTGGTGCGCATCGCCCTTGTCCACGTGCACGAACTCCCCGCGCGCCTCACGCGGGAGGTACTGCGGCACGATCAGCAGCTGCTTGGGCTTGTCGGCCAACCGTTTCGCCAGCTCCTCCACCTCGCCGTAGCACATAACATTAGCCAGGCAGTGGTACACGCAGATCGGCTCGCGGCCTCGCTCCGTGCGGTCGGCGCACAGGTCGCACAGATCGGTGGGCAGCGGGAAGTAGTTGAAGTTCCAGTTGTCCTCGTCAATGGCCCACGGCCCGTCCGCATGGACCGCGATGCCGGTCTTTCCCACCGGGTAGCCGTGCTCCTCTTTGCACGACACTTGGCACGAGCCGCAGTTCGTGCAGTACTCGTAGTCGATCAGAAGTCCGTACGTTGCCATATCACACCAGCTTTCCGAATTTTTCCCAGACGACGGCCATATCGGTGTCGTAGCTCTCAGAGACGGGCTCGATGTTGCATATCAGGCACTTGTTGGGCGCGCCGAATCCCAGCTTGCCCATATGCCCGTTGGGAAGCAGGTTGTTGATGTTGCAGCGGAAGTTGCCGTACAGGTTGGGCTCGCTGCCGTCCTCTTCGGGGAACCACCAGCCATGCTGCGCGTGCACGGTCTTCTCGTCGACGATCTCGGACACCCGCGCCTTCATGAAGCACTCGCCGAACATGTTCCACATGCGCACCCATTGCCCGTCGCTCACGCCGTAGCGCTGGGCTGTCACCGGGTTGATCTCCATGATGGGGTCGGGGTTCAACTCGCGCAGATAGGGGATCTGGCGATGCTCGGAATGGAAGAAGGCCGTGGTGCGGGCACCCGTCGTCAGGACGAGCGGGTACTCCTCGGCCAGCTCGGGCTTACTCACCGGGCTGAACTCCGGTTCGATGTAGAACGGCAGCGGGTCCTCGCCGAACTGGTTGTACGCGGTCGACCACAGCTCCACGCGCCCGGTGGGTGTGGCGAAGCCGGGCTGGCCGTCGGGACGCAGCAACCCCTTCTCGTACTTGTAGTAGTCGATGGGCACCTGCGCCACCACGCACTGCGATACGCGGTCGAAGTACTCCCCGTGCTCTTCGACGCCCAAGCGGAACGCCTCCACCAGCTCGTGCTCGTTCGCCCACTTCTCGAAGCGCTCGGGATGCAGGTACTTGCCCAGACGGTACGCCAGTTCCATGTCGGAGGGCAGGTTGCCGCAGTCGATGGCCTTGTGCATGAACCCGGCCGTGACCGTGCAGGGCGCATAGTGCGTGAACACCGTGCCCTCGCGCTCGGCCACCGTGGCGATAGGCAGGAACAGGTCGCAGGTCGCCTGGATCGACGCGTTCATGAACGTGTCGATGCCGATGCAGAACTCCAGCGACCGCAGCAGCGCGGCGCGCCAGCGCTTCGGCTCCATGGAGCAGTTCGTCAGCGCGTTGTCGCCCATGTAGAAGCCCATGCGGATAGGATACGGCTCGTCGGTCTCGAGCGTCTCGAGCATGCGGTCAACCTGCGAGTTCAAGATCATGTTGCAGTAGGCCGGGTACTCGGCCATTCCGATCATCTTCTGGAACAGCTCGTCGGGTATGCACTCCTTGTACCCGAAGCCCAGCTCGTTGTGGCCCGCATCCGAACCGGGCAGCAGCTGGCCGCCGGGGCGGTCCAGGTTGCCGGTGATGGCCTGCAACGAGATGATGCACTGGCTGTTCTGCATGCCGTCGGTCTTCTGGTCGACGGCAAGGCCCCATAGGATGGCGGCCGGCTTGGCCGTGGCGTACATGCGGGCGGCGGCGTAGATCTTCTCCACCGGCACCTGGCAGATCTCGGCGGCCTTCTCGGGCGGCATCGTGCGCACGCGCTCGGCCAGCTGGTCGAAGCCGTAGCACCAGTACTCTACGAAGTCGTGGTCGTAGAGGTCCTCCTCGATGATGATGTCCAGCATGGCCATGGCGAGCGCGGTGTCGGTGCCGCTGCGCAGCTGCAGGAGGATGTCGGCGCGGGCGGACAGCCAGTTCACGCGCGGGTCGATCTGGATGATGCGCATGCCGCGACGCATGGCGTCGACCACCGCATGGCCGAAGAAGCCGTCGGGGTTCGACTCGAGCGGCGCCTTGCCCCATATGACCAGGCATTCCGTTAGCTCGTAGCGCTCGTCGTCCCAGCGCCCGGGCAGCGCGCCGGAATAATCCCATTCGGCGTACGTCGTTCCCGTGATGTAGGCCGCCGCTGCCAAGCGCGGGGTGTAGCAGGCGTAGCCCGACTGCATGTAGCAGTAGTTCGGGGTGCCGAACACCATGGTGGGGTACAGCGACATCGTGCCGCCCTCGCGACCGGTGCCCGACATGCCGATGATGGATTCGGGACCGTACTCGGCGCAGATGCGCTCGTAGTTCTCCTTCACGATGCCGAAGGCCTCGTCCCACGAGCACTCTTCCCAGGCATCGGCCTTGCCGCGGTCGGCGCGGTCGCGCTTGAGCGGCACGAGGATGCGCGCCGGATTGTACACGTAGTCCTTCAGCGCGATGCACCGCGGGCACAAACGTCCCTGCGTGACCGGATGGTTCTCGTCTCCCTCGACCTTGACCAAGCGGCCCTCGTCGTTCACATAAAGCTTGAGGCCGCATCCCACGGGATGGCACCCGGGGGGCGACCACGGGCAGGTGCGCGTCACGGTGAGCCCGTCTTCCTCGTAGCGCCAGGGCTTGCCCAGGTCGTTCACGTCCGCGAGCGTTTCGAGCCTCACCGCTTCGGCGGCCTTGTAGTCTTCTTCCCGCATCTCACTCTCCTTCTCGTTTGCCTTGCTGCCTTTGCCGGCCTGCAGGACGGGGGACGGCCCAAGCCGTGCCCCGCCGCCTTCCGCAGGCTGCGCGCAAGCCCTAGTACCGGTAGGGCTTCGGGGCGAACAGCACCTGGTTGGGCTTCTCCGCAAGCTCCCGCGCCAGCTCCTCCACCGGCCCGTACTGCATGACGCCGGCCAGGCAGTGGTGCACGCAGCTGGGCTGCTTGCCCTTGGCCGTGCGTTCGGCGCACAGGTCGCACAGGCGGGTGGGAACGGGGATCTTGTTCCAGTTGAACTTCCCGTCCGAGCACTCCCACGGGCCGTCGTCGAGCAGGTGGATGCCCCACTGCCCCACGGGGATGCGGTGCTCTTCCTTGCAGGCGACCTCGCACGACTGGCATCCCGTGCAGAACTCGTAGTCGATCAGCAAACCGTAGGCGCCCATTTATTTCACCAACTTCCCGAATCGATCCCACACCTCTTGCAGGTCGGTGTCGTAGTTCCTCTCTGCCGGCTTCACGCTGCACAGCAGGCACTTGAACGGCGAGCCGAAACCCAGCTTGCCAATGTACTTGTGCGGCACGAGCTCGTTGATGTTAGAGCGCCACACCTCGTAGAGGCTCGGCTCCTCGCCGTCCTTCTCGGGAAACCAGAAGCCATGCTGGGCATGCACCACGCCGGGCTTCACGATCTGCGAAACCTTGGCCTTGAGCACGCACTTCCCGAAGGGGTTCTCCACCTCGACCCACTGACCGTCGGCCACGCCGAAGCGCAGGGCGTCGTCGGGGTTGATCTCGATGAGGGGATCCGGGTTCATCTCGCGCAGGTAGGGAATCTGCTTGCCCTCGGAGTGGAAGTAGCAGTACGTGCGCGCACCGGTGGTCAGCACGAGCGGGAATTGCTCGGCGAGCTTGGGCGTGGACACGGGACTTAGCTGGGGCTCCTCGTAATAGGGCAGCGGGTCCTCGCCGAACTGGCGGAACATCGTCGAGTACAGCTCCACGCGGCCCGTCGGCGTGTTGAAGCCCGGCTTGCCGTCGGGGCGCAGCTTGCCCGACTCGTACTTGCGGTAGGACAGCGTCTCCACTTTCTGGTGCACCACTTCCTCGCGCAGCTCCGCGAACGTCTGCTTGTTGTTCAGGCGGTAGTACTCGAGGAAGTCGTAGTAGTCTTCGAAGCGCTCGTAGTTCTCGGGCATGCAGCGCTTGCCGATCTCGTACATGATCTCGCAGTCGCCCTTGCCCTCGCCCACCGTGATCGACTTGTTCACGGCACCGGCCATGATGGGCGACGCGCCGTAGTGCGTGTACACCACGGTGTCGTGCTCGACCGTGGTCGAAAGCGGAAGGAACAGCTCGCAGCACGCCTGGATGGTGGGCGTCATCCACACGTCGATGCCGAAGCACCACTCCAGGTTCTTCACCATGGCGTCGTGCCAGCGCTTGGGCTGCGCGGCGCAGGTGCCGGCGAGGAAGTTCGTGTCCTCGAAGCCGCCCATCTTGAACGCGTACGGCTCGCCTGTCTCCAGCGCATCGAGCACCATGTCGCATTGGGCGTTCAGCACGAGCCCCACGTAGGCCGGGTACTCCTTGATGCCCATGATCTTGCCCTGCAGCTCCGGGCCCAGGTTGTTCCAGCCGAAGCCGAGCTCCAGCCCGTCGTTCACATCGCCGATGAGCTGCCCGCCCGGCACGTCGATGTTGCCGGTGATAGCCTCGAGCGCCAACACGCAGTGGCCGGCCTGCACGCCGTTGGACTTCTGGTCGATGGCCAGGCCCCAGGCGATCTGCGCGGGCTTCGACGTGGCGTACACGCGCGCCGCCTCGCGGATGAGGTCGGCATCGATGCCGCAGATCCCGGCGGCCTTCTCCACCGGCATGTCCCGCACGCGCTCGGCCAGCTGGTCGAAGCCGTAGCACCACTTGTCCACGAAGTCGTGGTCGTAGAGGTCCTCGGAGATGATGACGTTCAGCATGGCCATGCCGAGCGCGGCATCGGTGCCGGGACGTAGGCGCAGGTGCCAATCGGCGCGCGTGGCCACCCAGTTCACACGCGGATCGATGCTCATGAGCTTCGCGCCGCGGCGCATCATGTCAATGGCCGCATGGCCGAACAGGCCGTCGCCGTTGGACGGCAGCGGCTCCTTGCCCCAGAACACGATGAGCTCCGGCAACGTGAACGCCGGATCGTCGTAGCGGCCGGGCAGTCCGCCGGCGTAGTCCATCTCGGGGTAGGTCGCGCCCAGCACGTAGGTGGTGCCGGCCACGCGCGGAATGTAGCACGAGTAGCCCGATTGCGTGTAGCATGCGTTCGGCGTGCCGAGCGCCGAATGAGCGTATGCCGGCAGCATGGGGCCGCCCTCGCGGCCAGTGCCGCCCATGAGCAGGATGGACTCGGCGCCATAGGTCTCCTTGTAGTAAGCAACCTTCTCCGCAATCAGGTCGAATGCCTCGTCCCACGAGATGCGCTCCCATTTGTCCTTGCCGCGGTCCTCGCGGGCGCGCTTCATCGGGTAGCGCATGCGGTCGGGGTTGTACACGTAGTCGGGGATCGTCAGGCACCGTACGCACAGGCGTCCGTTCGTGATCGGATGGTTCTCGTCGCCTTCCACCTTCACCAGCTCGCCCGCATCGTTCACGTAGGTTTTGATGCCGCAGCCGGTAGGATGGCAGCCCGGTGGCGACCAGGCACAGCCGCGTATGACGGTGAGGCCGTCCTCCTCGTAGCGCCACGGCTTGCCGAGGTCGGACGTTCCCTGGCCTTTGAAAATCTTCATGCCCTCTCCTCTTCTCGTCTTTGCATGTCGGCCGTCGGCCGACGCTCCGGCCTACGG
>NC_021021.1:3463200-3479317 GCF_000210055.1 Gordonibacter pamelaeae 7-10-1-b | reverse complement strand
CGGCCGAGCCGCAGCCGGGCATGCCGTCAAGGCTTCGATGATGCTCCTTTCCTTGTCTCGAGCGCCGACGGGCGCGACGCCCCGCTCGGCACAGCGCGCCCCCGCACGATCCGGCTCGCGGCAACGCTGCCTGCATGGCCCCTGCGATGGGGAACATGGCACTGACTGCAATCTAGGCCGCAAACACCCGGCTGGGAATCGTACGCGAATTGCGAAAAACGCCGATACGGCGGGAAACCCCTCGTACTCCACGTCCGAATGACGGTATGGCGACAACGTCTTACCTGATCAGATCGCTGAAAAAGAAACGGTCCCTCGAAAGGGACCGTTTCCGCCGTGCAGCACCTCGATGCGGCTAGCGCAGCTTGCGCAGGCCGATGAAGAAGATGACGATGCAGATGAGGTAGCATGGCACGAGCACGGCATACGATGCCGTCGCCCATCCGAACGCCGCAACGGCGTTGCCCATGAACATGGCGCCCACGAACATGCCGAGGTTCTGCGTGGTGGCCACGAGCCCGTTCGCCACGGGGACGTCGTCGGGGTCTACCGTGTCGGGCGTGGCCGCCCAGATGATCGAGGGCACGAAGCCGCCCGCGATGCCGGCGAGGATCATGATGCCCCAGTACAGCTCAGGCACCTGGCAGGTGAACACCACGGCGGTGTAGGCCACGCCGCCGATGAGAGCGAACAGCAGCACCCACTTGCGCGTCTTCAGCCAGTCGGAGATCTTGCCGCACAGCGGCGCGCAGATAGCGCCCGCCACGCCGAACGCCGAGGCGATGCCCGTGGCCCACACCAGCGTCGTCGCCAGCTGCTCGGTCAGGTACGTGGTCAAGAAGCCGTTGATGGCCATGAACGCAGCCTCGTCGAAGAAGAAGATCATACCGAGCGCCCAGAGCATCGGGTTCTTGAGGGCGCGCTTGAAGTCGGCCTTGCCGGCTACCTGGTCCTCCTCGGTCTGATAAGGCCTTTCCGGCTCGCGGTAGAAGACGACGAACACGATGCCCACCACGATGTCGAACACGAACGTGCCCCACCACACGGTCTGCCAGGGCAGGGCGAGCGTGTCCACCACGTACCCGTAGAGCACCGGGCAGATGCACATGGCAAGCGCCACCCACATGGCCCAGATGCCCAGCGGGAAGCCGCGTTTCTCGGGGGCGAACCATGGGGCGATGGCCGAGGCGCCCGCCACGCCCATGACGCCCATGCCGGCGCCCTCGAGGAACCGGCTGACCATGAACACGGTCACGTTTTCGGTGAGCGCACCCATCACCGAACCTACTGCGGCGCAGCCGATGGCTATGAGCACGACGTTGCGTATGCCCAGCTTGTTGATGAGACCCGCCGTGGGGAACGCCATGACGAAGCCGAGCACGTAGAACAGGGCGATTACCCATCCCAAGGTGTCGGGACCGAACCCGAACGTCTGCATGACGACCGGCGCGAGCGCGGTCACCTTGGCCATGTTGGCCGGGGCGGTGAAGCCGGCCAAAAACGTCACGGCCAGCACGACCCAGCCGTAACTTGAGTCCGTACTCTTGGTTTTTACTGCCATAAGAGCCCTCCTTCGAGAATGACCGCCATGTCTCCCCTTCGTTTATGGCTCCCCCATAAACAAGATCGCCGCCAGGGCCGCAGAGCCCGGAGCACAGCGCGATTATTCCGCGCAGGAAGGTCGCCTGTGAATTGGCCGCAAATGAGGAAAAGACGCTCGCCGCGGGTAATGAGGCGGCACTACGCGGTCTCATGCCGCCCGTACGAGGCCTCGCACCAACGTCACAACGCGCTTGAGGCGGAGACCTGCTCGGACAGACCGCCCGAGGCCTCCTCGTCGACAGGCACCTCGATATCCTCGATGAAGTCGAGCAGCTCTTGGCGCGAGTGGATGCCGAACTTGCGGTAGATGTTGTAGATGTGCGTCTTGGCGGTGGACTGCGAGATGTAGAACGTGTCCGTGATGTACTTGGCGTCACGTCCCTTGAGCAAGATCTGCAGTATCTCCCGCTCGCGCGGGGAAAGTCCGTAGCGCTCGCAGGCGATCGCCCTCTTCTGCTGCCACAGCGTCTTACGCTGGCCCTCGTACTCGAGGTGCGCGCGCGTCTCGTCGTCGAGCCCTGTCTCGATGACCGGCTCGAACGGGTATATCTGGTAGTTCACGCGTATCTGCATCCAGGCGCACACCACGGCTGCCGCCACGCAGGTGGCGTACAGCGCCGAGGGGCTGCCTTCCGACGCCAGGCCGCCAACTGAGAAGAGGACGCCCCCGGCGAAGATGCCCGCGAAGAACACCGAGCCCTCCTGCCCGAACAGCCATACCGGCGAGATCATGTCGAAGCGCGACGTCTCCACCACCGCATTCAAGAGGACGATGACGTTGAGGCTGACGAAACAGGTGTAGAGGCAGACGAGCCCGAGCTGCACCTCGCTGGGAACGGCGGGCAGCGGAAGCAGCAGCAGGGCAGCCGCGAACGCAGGGCTCTTCTTCAGCGCCTCCTTGTAGGTGCGCTCGTCGGTCTGCTCCAAGAGCAGCGAGAAGATGCCCGCGAGCCCAACCGAGGCGCCAAGCGCCACGAGGGCGACATCGGGGGGATAGCCGAGGAAGAACGCGAGCAGCGAGCCGCCGAGCATGAACCCCAGCATGAGCAGCGTGTGGTTGTTGCCCTTCACCTTGATGCTGCGCCGTTTGGAGTCCTCCGCGCCCACCAAATCGCTGTAGCGGTAGGGCTTGCGGGAGAACAGGAGCGAGAGGGCGGCGCAGAGCGCCACGGCCACGAACAGCATGGCATAGGCGTACCAGAAACCCATCTGCGAGAGCACCAGCAACATGACGCCCACGTACATGAACGCAAGGTCGAACACGAGCATGAGCGCCCGCCGTGCCAACCGCTCGAGGAAGCGCCCGTACAAGAAGGCCGTCGCCACGACCCCGACCCCGGCGAGCGAGGCCGCGGCAAGCGGGAGCCCGAAACCGAGCGCGCCCATGGCCGCGAGCGAGGCGATCGTCTGGACGGCGAGGGTCGCGCGCCTCCCCGCCCCGGACTGCAGCGCATCGCAGGCAAGCTGGCCCGCGCGGAGGGCCACGGCTGCAACGAGCGCCATGGACACGGCGACGACGCTGCCGTGTACGAGGCCAGGTGATGCGCACAGCGCCGCAACGAGGATCAGCGCGGCGTTGCCCACGCCCACGCCGAAGCCAAGGCAGCCGTCCACGAGCACGGCCTCGAAATCCCCGCCGTTCTCCCCGATGGGCTTGGCGGGCGCCTCGCAGACATCCTCGCAAGAATACGAAGTATCCATAGCGGTCCCCCTACCTGCGCGAAACTTATATACCAGCGGCAAGATCAGGTTAAAAGCCTGATCATTTGCCCTTTCACCTTACGGCATCGAACGTTTCAGCCACCGGAGAACAACGCGGTTTTCGGCGGCGGCGCCCTCGAGGCACGCTCATTACACTCACGCGGGCCTCATCCCCGCCTTCGACTTTACTATCCTGCGCCTGGTCAAACCATCGTACGCGAAGTATGAAACGATTTGCCCGCCTCCTAAGCGAGGTGCTAGCGCATGCGGCAGAGGGCAAGGAGGATCGTGCCCGCAAGCCCGAGCCCCATGAGCACGCCGCCCGCAAGGAACCAATGATCCAAGGACGGGCCGAGGAGCATCTGGACGAGGAACGTTCCCAGGAACTGGCCGACCCCTTGGACCGTGACCATGAGGCCCATGCCGACCGAGGCGAGCTCGGGACGCGGGACGAGCCCTACGAACCCCGATAAGAACAGCCCCACGCCGCCCATGCCGACCAAGCCCATCACCGCCACGGCAATCAACATGAGAGCGCCCGTATCGGTATACAGGAGGAAGGTGCACGGCCCCATCACGGCCGATGCCGCGACCAGCAGGGCCTTACGCCGTCCCCTGCGATCCGAGATCGCCCCGAACAAGGGCGAGGACGCCACCGATAGCAGCATGGGAGCCGTGCTGACGAGCCCCGACCAGGTAGGGTCGACACCCTGCATCTGCAGGATCGTCGGAACGAAGGAGAGCACGGCCAGGAGGCAGACGTTGAACATCGCGAAGCCTCCGAGAAAAAGCAGGATGTCGCGCGTCAGCAGCATCCGCCAAAGCCCCCACGCGGCGCAACCGCGGGATCGTCCGGACGCGGCACCGCTTTTTGCAGCCTTCGCCTCCTCGGCCGCCGTCCGGGCGCGCGGCATCCTGATGGCCGCCAGAACGAGCACGGCGGCCAGGACGGCGCCGACGGCGAACACCGTCCACACTCCCGCGAACCCCATCGCCTCGAACACGGTAGGCGTCACCACGGCCGCCGCCGTGGAGCCCACGCAACCCCAAACGCCCCAGATGCCCATGGCCGTGCCCACCTTGTCCGAATCCACGCACGCCCTGACTACCAAGGGCCCGCACGTGGTCAGAATCGTCAGGGCGACCCCTTCCACCGCACGCGAGGCGACGAGCGCCGCGCTCGAGCCCGCAGCCAGCCCGATACACGATCCGGTCACGGCGATGCCCAACGCCGCAACCATCATGTTCTTCGCGCCGAACCGCTGCGCCAGCAACCCGGACGGCAATACCGCGAACACGCTCGCCAGCGTGAATATCGACATGAGCCAGGAAGCCGCCTCGGCATCCATGGCGAAAAGCGCCATGAGAGAGCTTAGGATGGTGGGAACCTTGTATTGGATCATGGCAACCGCGACGCCGGCAGCCAGCAGCACCGTCCCAACCCGAACGGGACTTCGATAGGCGCCCTTCTTCTCCCGACGGCCTGCTTCCCTGTCCACGCAGACTCCTCTCTCGATGGTTCGAGAACACGATAGGCGATCGCTCGGCCGCCCGCTATCGAAAGGGAAGTCCGATATCGGCTGGTCGTCTCATACTTCACATACGATAGGCATGCCGTGCGCTTACGTTTACCATCTGATCCAAGCGGAACCGGGATACCAACCGTTGTCGTTCGGGACGGCCGCCCGGCTTCCCCGTGCAACCCCCGCGACAAGGAGGAGAAAACATGGCAGACGAGAAGAAGCCCGTTCAAGACGAGACGGCCGAAAAGAACAAGGAGGCGAAGGCTCCCGTCAGCGAGATCTGCGGGAATGCGGAAGAGGGCGCAGCGGCGCTCGTGGACGACGACAGCGAGATCAGGCCCGTCGAGGGATTCTTCCTCACGTCGCAGCGCTGGCATTAGACGCAGGGCAGCGGATGGCCGCGAGTCGAGAAGGGCCACGTGTCCGGAACAAGGAGGCTTCACCATGCCGAGCAAAGGGCAACGCGTCCGATTCCTGTACCGGGGGAGCTTCCCCGACGGGAGGACGTTCGACGACTGCAAGGGCGTGCCGCACGAGATCGTGCTCGGGCGCAGGCAGGTCATGAAGGCGCTCGAGGAGACGCTTTCCGCCATGGAGCCGGGCGAGGAGCGCATCTTGGAGCTCTCCCCCGCCGAGGCGTACGGCGCCTACGACGAATCGGCGCTGCAGCGCGTGCCCACCTACCGTATTCCGAACGGGGAGAACCTGCCCGTGGGGCAGATGATCGCCTGGAAGACGCCGCGCAGCGCCGAGCCGGTGCCCGCCACCGTCGTGAGTGTAGAGAACCAAGTGGCGACGCTCGACTTCAATCATCCCCTCGCCGGGAAGGACCTCGTCTACTGGGTCAAGCTCATCGACGTTGTGCCGGCGGCGGGCGATCCGACCGCCTGACGATGCACAAGGGCGGTAGCCCGCACTCCGAGGGCCGAGCGGCATCTCGTACGCAAGGGCCAAACGGCCCTCCACCGGCCCTTCCACGCAACGGGGCCCGCTGCTTTCGCGGCGGGCCCCGTTGCGTGCGCGCGGGCGGCGGTCGGCGCTACGCCAGCGCCTGCTCCACGAAGGCGCTGGAGAGCTCGGCGCCTGGCTCGCCCTCGTACTGCGTCATGAGGAAGTGCGTGGCCTTGCGGATCATCGTGGGCGTCTGGCCCAGGTCGTGCGCGATGTAGGCGATGGCCTCCGGGGAGAGCACGGGGCTCTTCCCCTCCTCGGTGTAGTCCTCCACGAGGCCGCGCACGTACTCCTCGAGGCCGGCGTCGTCGAGGGCCTCCATGGTCACTTCCTCGAAGTCGCCCAGCATGCCGCCGAAATCAGACAGGTCGTACTCGGACAGCGGCTTGGTGGAGGTGATGACGGTGTCCAGGCGCCGCTTCAGGCGCTCGCCCAGCAGCAGCTTGCACATCATAGGCCCCATCTCGGGATCGTCGAAGAAGCCCTCGAAGTCGTCCAGGAACAGCACCTCGTAGGTGCCCAGATCCTCGAAGTAGCCGTCGTAGACCTCGGCGCGCATGGCCTCGGGCAGCTCCGAGCAGGGGCGGTAGAGCACCTTCTTCGTGGACAGCAGGTCCTTGTCCAGCTGGCGCCCGCGCACGAGCGTCGTCTTGCCGGACTCCTTCGGGCCCACGAGGAATATCTTCTCGGGCTTGTCGTGCGGCTGGGTGATGTTCGCGATGCGCTCGAACGCCTCGCGGTTGCCGTCGGTCTTGACGAACTCGTCCAGTGGCATTCTCATGGTGATGGCTCCCCTTTCGCCTTCTTTGCCTGACCGGCCGCGAAGCCGCGCCGCCGGGGCGCGCTCCGCTGCGATGTACCGCCATTCATAGTAGCAAGGCCGCCGACCCAAGGCGAGTATGAAGGCCGCAACTCATACCAGAAGGGGTATGCCGCTGCGTATGAGATCGGCAATGCCCAGGCCGGCTGCGGCTGGCAGGGAGCCCTGGCAAAGGAAGGCAGACAGCCGTTTGAGAGCCGTCTGCCTCCTAGTAAGATTGCCCGCGTTCGCATCTGCCGGCTTTACGCCTCGACCGGCTCGCCGGTTTTCAAGTCGGTGCGCTCGCCCGTTGCGGGGTCAACCAGCTGGTTGGCCATGACGTCGTAGTCCATGCCCGCCTCCCGCGCCCTGCGGAAACGCTCGATCTCCCCTTGTCGCGGCGACTCGACCTTTCGGTACCAAGGAAAGTTTCCCGTCGCGGCGATCTGCTCATAGGGCATCGTATCGCCCTCCCTCACCGGATAGACCTTGCAGATCATTCCCTTGATAGGCGACCCCACGCCTCCCTGGCCGGTCACGAACGCCCGCGTGCAGTTGTTCGGATTGGACTCGAACGTGCCGAACAGATAGGGAGCGGACGGATCGGACTCGGGGAACCACCAGCCGTGCTCGGCATGAACGGTTTTCTCGTTGACCACCGGCGAGACCTTCGCCTGCTGTTTGAAGCGGCCATGGTCGTTCTCTATCCACACCCACTGGCCGTCCTGGATGCCGTACCTTTCGGCCGTGGCCGGGTTGATGAGCACCCGCGGCTGGGGATGCAGCTCGCGCATGGTGGGCAACTGCCGATGCTCGCTATGGAAGAACTCGAACGACCTGCCACCGCAGGTCAAGATCAGCGGGTACTCATCCATGAGCTCTGGCGTGGACAAGGGGCCCTCCGGCGGCTCGGTATGGAACGGCGTGGTATCCAAGCCCCAGTATCGATACAGAAGGGGTGCGAGCTCCAAGCGACCCGACGGCGTCCCGTAGCCCACCGAGCCGTCTTCGCGGAACATGCCCTTCTCGGCCTTGTAGTACGTCGCGTTGAACTCGTCGTAAGCGTGCCCCACCATGGAAGGATCGCGTACGAGCTCTTCCCACGAAGCCGTGAACAGCGTCTTGCCCGTGTTCTTGGCCCCGCCTTGGTCGGTGGCCTCCGTCGTAGCGGAGAAGGAGCCGGTGCCGTCGTGCAGATACCAGTTGAGCCAGTCGATATCGGTCTCCCACTGGCCGAACACCTCGGGGTTCAGGCGCTTGCCCAAATCGAGAATAATTTGCTCGTCCGACTTCGCCTCGTAAAAATCAACCACCTTAACCATGGCGCGGCAAGGCGACCACCACGTACGCGCCGAATTGCGCTCGGCGCTCATGGCAACCGGCAAGACGATGTCGGCCAGAGCCACCGACGTCGGCGTAAGGTAGGGATCGGCATTCACGATAAACGGTATGTTCTGCATGGCTTTCATGACACGAGGAGCATCCTGGCTCGGACACGACAGCGTGTTGGACGACTGTATCCACATCATCTTGATGGGATACGGGAACCCGTCCTCGATGGCCTGGAGCAGCCCGTCCGAGCTCGCATGGGCCACGAAGTCGCCGCCTTCGATGGACAGGGCGAAGTTGTTGTTGAGCTTCTTGGCGCGCCATTCGGGCGGCGTGAGGTGCTCGCCCGACGCGTAACCGGCGTTGATCTCGAACGCGTTGTGCACGAGGATGTTGCCGCCCGGAACGTCCACGTTGCCGCACAAGGCCATGAGGTCGCAGCCTGCAAGGCACAAGGCCATTGCCGAAACTTGCTGGTCGAACGCGAGGCCCCACTGGATGGCACCCGGCTCGGCCCGCGCGTACAAACGCGCCGAATCACGGATGTCGTCGGGATTCAAATCGCAAATCGCCGCCGCCCATTCGGGCGTCGTCTCGCGCACCGACTCGACAAGCTCGTCGAAGCCGGAGCACCAGGCTTCGACATGCTCCTTGTCGTACAGCTCCTCCCCGATGATGACGTTCAGCCAAGCGCAGGCAAGAGCGGCATCGGTTCCAGGTCGTATCTGCAGCCAATGCTCGGCGCGCACGCCCCACCACGTCAGCCTCGGGTCGATGGAGATGATCTTCGTCCCCATCTGCACGCACTGCACCAGCCAGTGGCCCACGTAGCCGTCAGCGTTCGACGCAAGCGGCTCGTTGCCCCACACCACCAGCACCTCCGGCGGTACCCACTCGGCGTTGCCGTAGCGGTCCGCATGCGTCTCGGACGCGTCCACGATGGGGAAGTCGCCGAAAGGCGCGATGCTGCCGCAGATGCGCGGCATGTAGCAGGAAAAGCCGGTAAAGCCGAAGGTCGAGATGTTGGGCGTCTTCAGGCCTGCTTGGCCGAAGAACGGCACTTGCCAGTTGATGTTGCGCCCGGTTCCGTGCACGCAGATGATGGCGTTGCCGCCGTCCGTCTCCCAAATGCCCCTCACCCGTTCCTCGATCTCGTCGTATGCCTCGTCCCACGAGATGCGCTCCCACTTGTTCTCGCCGCGCTCTCCGGCGCGCCTCATGGGGTACTTCAGGCGGTCGGGATGGTTCAGGGACTCGTCGAGCGTCAGGCATTTGATGCAGAGCTTGCCGTTCGTGCACGGATCCAGCGGATCGCCCTCCACGCGCCTTACCTTGCCATCTTTTTCGTAAAGCAGGATCCCGCACGAGGTATGGCAGCCCGGAGGCGAGTAGTGGTACGTGCGCGTGACGGTGTAGCCGTCCTCCTCCCAGCGCCATTCCCCCTCATGATAGGCAGCGCGATCAACACCATCAAGAAATTCCTGGTAATCAGCCAATGTTCTCTCCTTTCCTTGTAGCCGCATCGCAATCGAAGCTTTGAGGCGCGCCCGTTACTCCCACTGCGCCCGCAGCTTCTTCTTTTGGGTGAGGGCTATGCCCACCAGCACCGCGCAAGCGGCCAGAATGGCAATCCCCGCGAAGAACGAGCCGATGTAGCTGCCTGTGAGATCGAAGCAGGCCCCCACTGCGGCAGCTCCGAAGCAGCCGATGATCCCCGACATGCGCGAGTACGACAGTATCTGCGCGAAGTACTTTTTCCCGAACAACTCCGATATGAGCGTCGGAACCGAGATGGTGATGATGACCGAGTTCATGCCGAACACGAAAGCGCATGCCATGAGCGGCACCTCGGCCTGCAAGAACGAGAAGCCGAGCAACGAGGCAGCCGTCACCCCCAAGGTGATGTACGTGGATGCGGCAACGCCTATCTTGTCGGTAACCCACCCCATGACCAGCGTGGCCACGCTGTAGCCGAGCTGGGCCATCGACAGTATGCCGGCACCGAACGCAGCCGAGTACCCGATGGACTCGGCGAATCCCGGCAGGTGATTGTTGTATCCGCTGAACAGAGCCTCGATGCCTGCATACAGGAACACGCAGACGAAGGCCAGCGTGACGATCGCCTTACGGGCGGGCATGCCCTTCTCCGATGCCCGGGTCTCGGCCATCGCCTCGCCCTGTTCCGCGCCGTAAGGCCGCAGGCCCATATCGGAGGGATGGAGGCGGAATACGAACAACGTGAACGGGAGGACGATGACGCACATGGCCAACGCGATGCTGGGGTAGGCCATGCGCCAGCCTACGGTCTCTATCAGGAAATTGCCGAATATCGGGAAGAAGAACCCGCCGATGCCCGACCCGCACATGGCGATGCCGAGCGCGGTACCGCGCTTGGCCACGAACCAGTTCTCGATGAGAACCGTCGAGGCCACAACGAACACGAGGGCGCCCGCGACGCCGAGGACGACGCCTGCCGCATACCACTGCCAAAGCTCGTTCATAAGACCCATCGCAGCCTCGGTGGCCGCCAGCACCAGAAAGCACGTTGTCAGGAACACGCGAAAATCCCATTTCGGAAGGTATTTCGCAACCAGCGGATACGTGGCCGTCGTGGCAATGAAGTAGAACGTGAGGTACAGCGCAAGCGCACCGCGATCGAACCCCAGCTCGTTGCAGACGGGCACGATGAAAATCCCGCCCGCGTTCATGATGGCCCCCAAAGCCCCGGCCTGAAGAAAGAAGCACCCGATCATCACCCACCATGCATAATGGACGCCCTGCGATTTCTCCGACACGGAAAACACCTCCTAGAAGGCAGCCTTTCCGCCTAGCTAGGCGGAAAGGCTGCTGAATCGATTGTCCGTCACGCCTCCCAGTGCGCCTCCCTGACCTTCTTGGCAGGGACGAACGACAACAGGATGATGGCAATGGCAACGACTGCGATTACCGCTCCGACCAGGAACGAGCCGCTATAGGTTTTCGTCATGTCGAAGATGATGCCGATGACCGGGGCGCCCATGGACCCGCACAGCCCCACGCCCATCATGCAGTAGGACAAGATCTTATCGTAGGCCTTCATGCCGAAGTGCTCGCGTGCCAGCATCGGCACCGAGATGGTGACGATGGCGTTGTTCATGCCGAAGAAGAATGCCGTGACCATGAGGGCGAGCTCGGTAGAGGCCATGGAGAAGCTCACATAGCAGACGATCAGGATGGCGTAAAGAATGACCGTGAGCCAGCGCACGCCGATCTTGTCGACCAGGATGCCGCCGACGAGCGAGGCGATGATATAGCCGACCTGCAACGCGATCATGAGCGTCGATGAGAAGATGAGCGCCTCGGGGCCGAGCACCTCCACGGCGTTGGCCTGCACGAAGGAGTTGAAGCTGCCCGGGAAGGCCGACAGCATGCAACCTAGGAACAGCAGGACGAAGGCGAGCGTCGGCAGCGCGAACTTCAAGGGCACGCCCGGCAGGCTCTTGGACTCGCCCATCTCGTCTTCTTCGGCACCGAACGCATGGAGCCCAATCTTCGCCGGATCCTCGCAGAACACCGTGAGCGAGAAGAAGAGGATGCACAGCAGCAGGATGGCGTTCAGGTAATAGGCGCTCTGCCACCCCATGACCGTGGACAGCGACGTGAACACCAACGGGAAGAGGGCGCCTCCGACGCCGGACATCAGCTGCGCGATGCCCAGGTAGCGCCCGAGCACCTTCTTGCCGAACCAGGCCCCCATGAGCAGCGGCGTGGCGTACAGGAAGTACATGCCGCCCGTCAAGCCCATAACCGCGCCTATGGCCATGAACTGCCATGTCCAGCTTGCGTCGGCGAACGTGAACGCGACGACGCACAGGGCGGTGACGACGACGTCGAGGGAGATGACTATCCTCGCCCCGAACTTGGGGATGAGTATCCCCGCGAAGAACGTGCCGAACAGCGCGGCTATGCCGTAGCAGGTGATCCACATGGCGAACACGCCCATATCCACGCCTACGGCAGCGGGGACGATGGCAAAGAACGCTGATGACGAGTTGAGCACGGTCCCCAAGCCGCACGCCTGCATGACGCAGCAGCCCACGAACACGAGCATGGCCCTTTTCTTGCTGCGCGCATCTATATCGGTAGACATAACGATATCCTCCTTAAAGCTTGACATTCCCCTGTTTCGGTAGGCCCGGCACGGCACCTCCTGCCCCAAGACGGGGAACCGGCCGGGCTCGGCCTGCTACTTCGTGTAGAGCGCCCAGCGGGTCTCGCCGCCCATCTTCTTCACCAGATCCTCGGCCTCGCCGTAGTACATGCACCATGCCTGGCAGTGCTGCACGCACATGGGCATCTTCCCGGCTTCCGTGCGAGAAGCGCACATATCGCAAGCCTTGGTGAGAACGGGGAGCCAGGTCCACTCCCAACGCTCGGGTCCTTCCTTGCCCTCGTAGGCGTAGGGCCCGGTCTCGGTGAGCTTGATGCCGAACTCGCCCTTGGGCAGCCCGAGCTCCTTCTTGCAAGCCACCTCGCACGAATGGCAGCCGGTGCAGTACTCGTAGTTGATCAGAATCGCCTTGGTCATGATAGCCTCCTCCTTATGCTTGCATGGGCTGGTAGTCGTCGCGCCAGCCACCGAGTTGCGTGATCTGCTCTCCGGGCATGACGTCGCCGTCCTTTACCTTGTAGATACGGCAGCGCGTGCACTTGATGGGCGACCCGATGCCGCCGGGACCGGATTGGAAGTTGCGCGTGAGGTTGTTCACGTTGTAGTCGAAGCACCCGTGCAGGTGCGGCACGGCCCCCTCCTCCTCGGGCTTCCACCAACCGTGCTCGGCCGATAGGCAGTCGTCGGGAATGCCGGCGAACACCTCGACCATCTGCTTGCAGCGCCCCTCGTCGTTCTCCATCCAGATCCAATCGCCGTCCTGCAGGCCGTATTCGGCGGCCGTTCCGGGCGACACCTTCACGCGCGGCTCGGGGTGGAACTCGCGCATCGTGGGCGCCTGGCGGTGCTCCGTATGGAAGAACTCGTAGGAGCGAGCGCCGTTTATCAGATAGAACGGGAACTTCTCCATGATCTCCGGGGTGGTCTCCCAGGTCTCGGGAGCAGGCGTGTACACCGGGTACGGCGGTATCCCCCACGATTGGAAGATGGTCGGCACCAGCTCGATGCGGCCGGAGGGCGTGTTGAACCCGACCTGGCCGTCGGGGCGCAGCATTCCCTTCTCGTGCTTGAAATAGGTTGCGTTCCATTCGTCGTAGGCATGGCCGCCCGCTTCGACCAGCTGGTCGAAGGTGTAAGGACACTTCGTGGTGACGGACGGGCCCCCGTCCTCGGTCACGGAGGTGTGGCCCCAGTTGTCGTCCGTGGCGGCCGAGAAGTTCGCCTTCTGCACTTTGCCGTCGGGCCCCACGACCGCGAGGTCGGTCAGCAGGTAGTCGTTGATGAGGTCCTCGGCAGACTCCCAGCGCACGAACAGGTCGGGGTTCAGACGGCGGCCCAGCCAAAGCGCTATCTCCTCGTCGGATTTCGCCTCGTAGAAACTCGTGACCTTCTTCATGGCGCGCAACGGCGTCCACCAGGTACGAGCCGAATCGCGCTCCACCGACATGGATACCGGCAGGACAAGGTCGGCGATGGCGACCATCGTCGGCGTGACGAACGGGTCGGCATACACGATGAAGGGTATCTCCTTCATGTACTTGTAGGCACGCGGCACCTGCCCCTCGTGGCCAGCGAACGCATTGCAGCTCTGCGCCCACAGCATCTTGATGGGGTACGGCTCGCCCGTTGCGGGGACCTCGCCCGCCTCGAGCACCGAGGCCATCGCATCGCAGTTCGACATGCCCACGAAATCGAGCCCTTGGTCGCCAACCATCCACTTGCGGAACTTGCGTTCGAGGGCCTGCGGGTCGGCGTAGAGGTCCACCGAAGAGTAGCCGGCGTTGATGTCGAACGAGTTGTGCACGAGCACGTGCGTGCCGGGCTTCTCGATGTTGCCGCAGATGGCCATGAGATCGCACACGGCCTCCACCCAATGCATGGACGACCTCGTGCCGGCATCGAATACGAGGCCCCATTGTATGGCCCCGCGGTCGGCGCTCGCGTAGAGGCGCGCCGCTGCGACGATCTCGTCCTCGGGAACGCCGGTAATCGATGCCGCCCAGGCGGGCGAGAACTGCTGCACATGCTCCTTGAGCTCGTCGTAGTAGGCGCACCAGTTGTCGACGAACTCATGATCGATCAGATCCTCGCCCATGATCACGTTGAGCCACGCGAGCGCGATACAGCAGTCCGTGCCGGGTCGCGGCCTCAGCCAGTGCTCGGCACGCGCCCCCCACCAGGTGAGAACGGGATCGATGGAGACTACCTTGGTGCCCATCTGCACGCACACGTTCAGCCAATGGCCCAGGTAGCCGTCACCGTTCGATTTCAAAGGCTCGTTGCCCCAGACCACCAGCACATCAGGGCGCACCCACTCGCTATGGGCGTAGCGCTCGGGCAACGTCTCCGACGCGTCGACGATAGGATAGTCTCCCAAGGGGCCGGCGGCACCGCACACGCGGGGCATGTAGCACCACCATCCCGAAAAGTAGATACCGCCCACGTTCGCAGTCCGGAAGCACGCCCCGGCTATGAACGGGACCTGCCAGTTGATGTTGCGACCCGTGCCATGGCCCACCAGAATGGATTCGCGGCCCAGGCCCTTGCCGTCGATCTCCTCTTTGATGTAGGTATCGATCATGTCGAGCGCCTCGTCCCACGAGATGCGCTCCCACTTGTTCTCTCCGCGCTCGCCCGCGCGTCTCATGGGGTACTTCAGACGTTGGGGATGGTTCACCATCTCGTCCAGGTCCAGGCAGCGCATGCACAGCTTCCCGTTCGCATACGGGTCGAGCGGATCACCCTCCACCTTCTCCAGCTTGCCGTCCTTGGTATACAGCAGGACACCGCAGGAGTCGTGGCAGCCGGGAGCGCTGTAGTTGTAGGTGCGCGTGACGGTGCAGCCGTCCTCCTCCCACTCCACCTCCCCTTCGTGGTACGCCTTGCGATCGATGCCGTCCAAGAACTCCTCGTAGTCAATCATGGACTCTCCTCCTTTATCATCCCGGGCCGATGCCGCCAATGGCGCGAAGGATACGTAGCCGGAAATCGCCTGTCATCGTGGCGTTCTCGGTGTTTTGGCCCGTACCCTGAACTTGACGATGCCCGACCTCGGGAAACACGGATAAATAAGCCTCTTCGTCTCTTCGTTAAGGCAGGTGCGGCTCCTGCCCGCACTCAACGTCGCCGCGGCTTTCGCCCGCGGCTCGTCGGGTCCCGCTCGGTGCGAACGCAAGCGCACCGCATGCCGGGCAGCGCCCCGACACGGGGTCGACCGTGCCGCCGCACGCAAGGCACGGTATCGTGGCGGGGGAAACGTAGAAGGGGCTGCCTTCGCGGTACTTGCCGCACCTGCCGCATCGCGTGCACGGATAGCACAACGCCCTCGCCCTACCTCAGGTCAACCAGCTCGACCCAGTACGCGAGCGTCTTGCCGGCGAAGGGATGGTTGAAATCGAGCTTCACCATGTCGGCGGTTTCCTCCGTCACCCAAGCGGGCATGCGTCTTCCGTCGTCGGGGTTGGTCCAGAAGACCACGTCCCCCGCTTTGAGGTCGTAGCCGTGCTCCACCATGCCTTTGAGGTGCCACGACGCGAGCTTGTCCTGGTACGCGCCGTAGCCGAGCTCGGGCGGCACCTCGATGGACCGCGCCTCGCCCACCTCCATGCCCACCACAGCCTCCTCCACTCCCCGCGGAAGCTGCATGGTCCCGATCACGACGGCCAAAGGATCGCCTGTGGAACGGTCGTCGAGCGGCTCCTCGCCGAGCACACCTCCCTTGTACCTGAGGTAAGCGGTTCTCCCCGCCTTGTTCGCGCGATCCATTGCCTCCCCCGCTCTCATTCGCAAGCCGAGGTCGGCTGCTCCCCCTCGAGCACCGCGGTCTCGTCGATCTCGCCGACCTTGGTGTCGTGGCGATGTACGGCATAGGAGGCCTTCCCGGTCCCCTGGACCTCGATATGGGCCGCCCGGTGCGCGCTCTTGCGGGAGGGCACGAAAGCGCCTTTCGCCTCGAGGGGGTTGTACTGGGGCACCATGAGGAACTGCTTCGGCTTGCGATCGAGCTTCTTGGAGAGCTCCTCGACCGTGCCGTACGAGATGACGTTCGCCAGGCAATGGTGC
>NC_021021.1:3452674-3463023 GCF_000210055.1 Gordonibacter pamelaeae 7-10-1-b | reverse complement strand
GGGCCCGTCGGAAAGCACCTTGATACCCGTCTTCCCCACCGGGTAGCCGTGCTCCTCCTTGCACGTCACCTGGCAGGATCCGCAGTTCGTGCAGTACTCGTAATCGATCAGAAGTCCATATGCGGCCATAAGTCACACCAGCTTTCCGAATTTTTCCCAGATGAGGTTCATGTCGGTGTCGTAGTTCTCGACAAGGGGATCGATGCCGCAGACGAGGCACTTGTTCGGCGCCCCGAAGCCGAGCTTGCCGTAGTGGTCGTTGGGAAGCAGGTTGTTGATATTCGAGCGGAAGTTGCCGTAGAGGTTCGGCTCGCTGCCGTCCTCCTCGGGGAACCACCACGCGTGCTGCGCGTGGACGGTCTTCTCGTCGACGGTCTCCGTGACCCGCGCCTTCTCCACGCATTCGCCGAAGGGGCTTCGCAAGCGCACCCACTGCCCATCGGCTATGCCCAGGTCCAGGGCGACCTGCGGGTTAATCTCCACGATGGGGTCGGGGTTCAGCTCGCGCAGGTAGGCTATCTGGCGGTGCTCTGAATGGAAGAACGCGGTCGTGCGCGCGCCCGTGGTGAGGATGAACGGGTACTCCTTCATGAGCTCCGGGTCGGCGGGGCCGAACTCCGGCTCCAGATAGTACGGCAGCGGATCGTCCCCGAACTGGTTGAACGCCGTCGACCACAGCTCCACGCGCCCGGTGGGAGTGGCGAAGCCGGGCTGGCCGTCTTGGCGCATCTGGCCGCGCTCGTACTTGTAGTACTCGACGGGGATCTGGCAGACCACGTTCTGCGAAACCTTGTCGAAGTACGCGCCGCCCTCCTTCTTGCCCAGGCGCAGCGCCTCCATGAACTCCTTCGCACTCGCGAAGTCTTCCCACACCTCCGGGCGCAGACGCCGTCCCAGCTCATAGCACAGCTCGAAGTCGGTCATGGTCTCGCCCACCTCGATGGCCTTGTGCATGAAACCGGCCGTGACCGTGCAGGGCGCGTAATGCGTGAACACGGTTCCCTCGCGCTCCGCCACGGTGGACAACGGCAGGAAGATATCGCAGGACGCCTCGATGGATGGGTTCATGAACGTGTCGAAGCCGATGCAGAACTCCAGAGACTTCACGATTGCGTCATGCCAGCGCTGCGGCTCCATGGACGTGCAGCTCATGAGGTTGTTCCCGGCATAGAATCCCATCTTGATGGGATAGGGGTCGCCCGTCTCCAATGCATGCAGCATGAGGTCGGCATGGGCGTTGAGGATAATCATGCAGTAGGCGGGATACTGCTCCAGGCCGATCATCTTCTTCTGCAGCTCGTCGCCCACCCCCTTCTCGAAACCGAAGCCCGATTCGTTGTGCCCCGCTCCCGCACCCGGCAGGATCTGCCCGCCGGGAACGTCCAGATTGCCCGTGATGGCCATGAGGTCCACCGTCACCTGACCGTTCTGCATGCCGTCGGTCTTCTGGTCGGCAGCCAGGCCCCACTGGATGGCGGCAGGCTTGGCCTGGGCGTACATGCGCGCCGCGGCGCAGATGTCCTCGACGGGCACGCCGCAGATCTCGGCAGCCTTCTCCGGCGGCATCTCCTGCACGCGCTCGGCCAGCTGGTCGAAGCCGTAGCACCAGTACTCCACGAAGTCATGGTCGTAGAGGTCCTCGTTGATGATGACGTTCAGCCATGCCATCCCTAAGGCCGTGTCCGTTCCGGCGCGCAGCTGCAGGTGGATGTCGGCGCGCGTGGCAAGCCAGTTCACCCGCGGGTCGATGACGATGAGGCGCGTGCCGCGGCGCATGGCATCGATGACGGCATGGCCGAAGAAGCCGTCTGGGTTCGACTCGAGCGGAGCCTTGCCCCATACCACCAGGCATTCGGTGAGCTCGTAGCGCTCGTCCTCCCACCGGCCCGGCAATGCGCCCGCGTAGTCCCATTCGGGGTACGTCGTACCCGCGATGTAGGCGATGGCCGCCAAACGCGGGGTGTAGCAGGCGTAACCCGACTGCGTGTAGCAGAAGTTCGGCGTACCGAAGCACATGGTGCCGTACGGCGCGAACGTGCCGCCCTCGCGTCCGGTGCCGGCGAACACCACGATGGACTCGCGCCCATAGGCGGCGGTGATGCGGTCGTACTCATCCTTGATGATGTCGAACGCCTCGTCCCAGGTAATCCGCTCCCAAGCATCGGCGTTGCCGCGCTCCTTCGGATCGCGCTTCATGGGATGCAGAAGGCGTGCCGGGTTGTAGATGTAGTCTTTGAGCGCAAGGCACCGAGGGCACAGGCGACCTTGGGTCACCGGATTGTTCTCGTCGCCCTCGACCCGCACGAGCCTGCCCCCGTCGTCCACGTACAGTTTGAGGCCGCATCCCACCGGATGACATCCGGGTGGGGACCACGGACTCGTACGGGTGACGGTCAGGCCGTCCTCCTCGTATCGCCACGGCTTGCCGATGTCGTTGACGTCTGAAAGCGTATCGAGCTTGACCGCCTCGGCTCTTTGGTAGAACTCGTCTTCGCTCATGGCCTCGTCCTTCCTCCTTCTCGTCCAGGGCGCCGGGAGGCGCCGATGCCGGGGAGAATAACGCGAAGCCGGCACGGCTGTCATCGTGGCGTTCTTGGTGTTCGTGCCGCTACCCTGTTTTTGACGATGGTCCATCAGGCGAAACGCGGGAAAATAAGCCTCGATGCAAAGCGGATGGGTAGAGAGGGCGCGCCTTAAGCCCCCGGTAAGCCCTGCGTAGGGACCGGGATGGAAAAGGCCCCCCTACTCCTCGCCGTAGAGCTTCGTGCCCTCAATGAGATCGAGCAGCTCTTGGCGCGAATGAACGCCCGTCTTGCGGTAGATGTTGCGTATGTGCGTCTGCGCCGTGCTCAGGGATATGGACAGAGCCTGCTCGATGTACTTGGCGTTTCTTCCTTGGGCCACGAGCATCAGCACTTCGAACTGCCGTTCTGAAAGATTGCACTGCTCGCCCACCACCCGGCAGCGCTTCTTCCAAAGACCCTTCGCCTCGTGCCCGCCCAAGCTTCCCTCCATGCCCTCCTCGGGAAAACGCGCTTTATGGCAGAACGCCGCGATGAAGCCGTAGACGACGGCTATGACGGCGGTCATCTGCGCAGCCAGCACCATGTCGGAAGCGGCCGCCGCGGCGACGACGTACCCGGTCGCGAAACCGGCGGCCATGCCGAGATAGTCGAGCGCCCGCGCCTTCCCATGAGCCCGGGGCGCCGAGAGATGCGAGAGGCGCACATGCTCGGCCACTGCGGCGATGCCGAACGAGAGGTACACCGTGCACAGCGCGGAGAGCACGCAGAGCGAGGGCACGCGCAGCGCCTCCCCGAAAAGGTACGCGGACAGAAAGGCCCCTATCGTCAAGGGCGGGGTCAAAGGGGACAGGCTCCGCTCGTTCACCAGGCCCTTGCGGGCGAAGCTCACCGCCAGCACGAGGGCAGCCATCGCCGCAGAGGCCAGACATGCCGCGCGCTCGAAATCGCTTGACGTCGCGCTCGCCACGAACCCGAACTCGAAATTGCTGATGGAAAGCATGAGCGCCGATGTCTTGAGAATTTTCGACCGTTTGTCCGACTCGCGGTTGCCTACCGCCTCGGGGAGAACGCCCTCGGGCTTCGCCTTCGCCAACACGAGCACGCAGACGACCGAGACCGCCAGCACGAGCACGACGGCGACGCGTGCCGCCTCGGCCAGCAAGCTGCCTTCCACCAGGCAGATGACGAGCCCCGCGGCAACCGCAGCGGAAACGAACAGGGGGGTGGACTTGTGCGGGCGCACGCAGACGAAGCAGAACCAGAGGGATGCGAGCGCGGCCGTTCCCATGGCAGTCGCCGCATAGGCGAGGAGCGCGAGCATTTCCGTCAGCGCCGGCACAAGCAGCGCAGCGCCTGCGAAGGCAACCCCCGCCAGCGCGGCGACCGCAAGCGCCCGGCACCTGTGCAAGACGATGGCATGTGCGGCGAGGCCCACGACCAGGCTGGCTGCGGCAAGGGCGAGCGCGCATACCGCCCGTATCGCGAACGGGCTCGCACCGCCCGGCGACACCTCCGGCGCGATCGCGAAGAGGGCCACGATTGACGCAACGAGCGAGGCGAACCCCGCGAAGCCTATGAGCATGTCGAGCCCGAGCCTCGTCGACCCCACCGCCAGCATCCCCTTTGCCTCATGCATCATGCCCCCCGATACCGTATTAAGACAGCCCGACCGGGGCATCTTCATCTACGACGGCCTTCTCCACGAGATCCATCAGATCCTGCCGGGAATGGGCCCCTGTCTTCCGGTAGATGTTGTAGATATGGGCCTTGGCCGTATGCGGGGAGATGAAGAGCTGCTTCTGCACATACTCGGCGTTGCGGCCCTTGGCCAGCATATGGAGCACTTCGGTCTGACGTTTCGACAGGCCGCACTGCTTTGCCACCGCGTCGCACTTGAGATGGAAGAACCTCACGCCGGATTCGGCATCCTCGCAGCTAGCCTCCAACATCATCTCGCCGCGCGGACCGATGACGATGCGCCGCGCGGGCTCCTGCGACTCGCCGGGGTAATAGCTCTGCTTGCTTATGGCCTCCGAAACCAAGATGAAGAACATGACCACGACCACCACCATGACCGGCAGCGTGACCGAGCCGAGCACCTCGGTCGAAAACGCCAGCCAGCCCGCTGAAAGCCCCAGCAGCAGCCCCGCCGACGAGAACAGCCGCGCCCAGCCGAACGTCCTCATGGAGGAAAGGCCGCACCGCACGATGTGCTCGCAGGTCGCGAACAGGGCGCTGGAATACGGCAGCAGCGAGAACAGGAACGCCAAGACGCACGGCCCTGCCCACAAGGTCTCCGGCAGGAAGAACAACGGCAGGATGCAGGCCGCGAGCACCGGGAGGAACATCCTCCTGATAAAGGACTCCTTGAGGAAGAACGACCTGCGCGAATCGACCAGCAGCAGCGCAAGCACTGCCAGCGATCCCCCCTAGATGGCGGCCGACACCCCGAAGGTGTGCACTTCGGGCGTAAGCAGCCAGTACAGGGCAAAACCCTGGGCCACCGATCCCATCACGGTGAGCAGGGAGGGCTTCCAGGTTATCTGCAGCCTCTCGTCGGACTCCGCAGCATCGACCGCAGGGAGGTCGTCCATCAACGAGAAGCGCACCTGAAGGAAGAGGTACGTCGACACGGAGGCAAGGGCGTAGAGCATGATGGCATAGGGCACGAAGCGCCCATCGACGAAAACGGTCCCTGCATACCAGAGGAAGGACAGCGCCAGCATCGAGGCGACGGCCGCCCTTATCTGCACCTTCATGAGCACGCAGACGAATTCCACCCACAGCGTTGCAAGGACGGCCACGCCGGCACCCGACAGCGCGGCCGCCGCAAGGCCGAGCGCCGGGAAGGCCCCGGAGAAAACGCCGATGAGAGGAGCAGCCCCGCATACGAGCGATATGACGGCCAGGGCGACGCGATGGGTCTGAAGCCGGTTCGACAACAGCCAAAGGACGGCGTAGGCGAAAAGGAGGGCGGCCACGAAAACCGGGTGCAGCAAACTGCTGCCGAAGGACGTTCCTCCCGGACCCGCCACGAAGTCGCTCGTGGTGAGGACCGAGAAGAACCAGGCGAAGCAAAACGACGCCCCCACTACGCCGGCCACGAGATAGGGATTGACGAACAGCCACTCGTTTCTCTTCTCCCGGCGCTTGGCCTTGGAAGAAGCCCCTTTCAACCCTTCCCGATCCATGAAAACAGTCACCCCCGTTGACGGTTTCATACACCTGCTTGACGATGCGCCCGACCATCGCCGTACCCCGAATGATAGTACGCCGGAAGAAGGCCGACTCCCCCCGACCGCAGCAGTTCCCCAGTTTCAGGCATGAAGGATTACGCGCCTCCGGGCGCGTAATGCCTTGCTCCTTACGTTTTCAAGGCCCCTTCTCCCGAAGCAGCCGCACCACACCGTAACGCGACCCCTTCTGCGCGATCAAGTCAACGATCCCGAAAGCCTCGCCCAACGAACGGGCTCTCCGCGGTGCTCGGGCGTCCCTTCGGGGCTGCATCCAAATATCTGCGCTGACCAGTCATCATAATCGGGAATTGTCGATCTTTTTGCCGACTGTTCGGATATATCCGTCCTTCTGCAGCGCAGCTTAGATAGCCTTCACCGTATGGATTATTTCGACAAAAGAAGGCAGCTGGGCCAGCACATCGTGGAGATGCGCAAGGCCCAGCGCATCTCGCAGAAGCAGCTCGCCCTCATGTCGGACATCAACAAGGGGTACCTCTCGGAAATAGAGAACGGCATCAGCAACATCAGCGTCAACAAGCTCTTCCGGATAGCCGATGCCCTCGGTGTGCCGCCCATGGACCTGTTCGCCGGCATCGAGGGCGAGGAAGAGGGAGACTGCGCCACCACCTAGCGCCGCAGGGATTTGCCGCCTGGCACGATACCCGGCATTCGGCCGCACACGGCAGCCGTGGCCGCGCAAAAAAAGAACCGGCCGAAGCCGGTTCCTCCGTGCGTCCTGTACGGCAAGGCCGTCCTCCCAGTGCTCAGCGACCCGAGGGCGGCTCCGGGAACGGTGGCGGCAGAGTCGCGCCGCATGCGGGGCACGTAGGCCGCCCGGGATCGGGCTCCTCCCTGCCGCACGACGGGCAGAGCCTATGCCCCAACCGGTCCTTCATCTCGTCGGCGCGCCCGCACCGGTTGCACAGGGTGCAGCAGTAGCACACGGATTCCTCGCCCCCTTTCCCGCGGAGGCGACGCGCAGCATCCGGCGCCGCCTCCGTCCGTACCGTCCTAGGCGCAGGGCGCCCAGAGCACCTGCTTGGGCTTGCCCGCCAACTCTGCGGCCAGCTCCTCGATCGTACCGAACCTCATGCAGAATGCCTGGCAGTGATGCACGCACGTCGGCTCCTTGCCCGCCGCAACGCGGCCCGCGCACAGGTCGCACAGGTCGGTGGGCACGGGGATCTTGTTCCAGTTGAAGCAGTTGCCGCCCTCGCCCGAATCGTCCTTCTGCCACGGACCGTCATCCAGCACGCGGATGCCCCACTTGCCCACGGGGAAGCCATGCTCCTCCTTGCAGGCCACCACGCACGTCTCGCACCCGGTGCAGTACTCGTAGTCGATCAAAAGCCCGTATTCAGCCATCTCTACACCAACTCTCCGAATTTCTCGACGACCAGGTTCATGTCCGTGTCGTAGCTCTCCTGCAAGGGCGTCACGCTGCAGCAGTTGCACTTGTAGGGCCCGCCGTAGCCCAAGCGCGAGTTATAGTGGTTCGACACGAGGTCGTTCACGTTCGACTGCCACACGCCGTAGAGGCCCCGCTCATCGGCATGATCGGCCTTCACGAAGCCGTCCTTAATCTCCTTGCCGTTGATGACGGCCTGCACCTCGTGGTCCTCCACGATCTCGCCCACGGGAAGGATCGTGTCGCGCGCATCGTCGTCGGCCTGGCGCTCGGGGAACCACCAGCCGTGGTCGGTCTGCACCACGCCCTTCTTCACGATGGGAGACACGACGGCCTTGAACTTCGCGCGGCCGTAGTCGTTCCTGATCTCGACCCATTGGCCGTCCGCCACGCCCAGCTGTGCCGCATCCTCGGGGTTGATCTCGATGATCGGGTCGGGGTGCAGCTCGCGGAGCACGGGGATCTGCCGGTGCTCAGCGTGGAACGACGCGTAGTTGCGCGCTCCTGTGGTCAGGATGAACGGGTACTTCGCCGCGAGCTCGGGGTCCTTGTGAGGACTGAACGCCGGCTCCTGGTAGTACGGCAGAGGGTCCTCGCCGTAATGCGCGTACGCCGTCGACCACAGCTCCACGCGGCCGGTGGGCGTGAGGAAGCCGGGCTTGCGGTCAGGACGCAGCTTGCCCGTCTCGTACTTGCGGTAGTTCACGCCGCGCTGGAACACCACCTGGTCGCGCAGGTCCTCGAAGGGCATCTTGGCGGGACGCGCGCGGCGCTGCGTGAGGAAGTCGGCCTCGTCCTTGAACAGGCGCCCGCCGTCCTCGTCCTTCAGGCAGTCCATCTCCAGGTACTCGCCCAGCTCGATGAGTATCTGGATGTCGGACTTCACCTCGCCCACGTCCACGGCCTTGTTCACCGAGCCCAGCGTCACCGGCGATCCCGCGTAGTGCGTCATGACCACGTCGTCCTTCTCGGCGCACGAGGCCAAGGGCAGCACGAGGTCGGCGAACGCCTCGATGGCGGGCGTGATGAAGCAATCGGTTGCCATGCACCACTCCAGGTTCTTGCAGCCCTCGTACCAACCGGTCGGCTGGGCGCAGCACGTGGGGGTGAGCAGCGCCGTGGACTGTATCCAGCCCATGCGGATGCGGTACGGCTCGCCCTTCGTCACCGCGTCGAACATCATGTCGGCCTGCGCGTTACGAATGTTGTCCACGTAGAGCGGATACTCGTCGTAGCCGATGGTCTTGCCCTTGAGGTCGTCGGACAGCGAATCCCAGCCGATGCGGCGCTGCGGGCGCGCGGCGTCCTCGGCCGAGGTGTCGTCGGCCTTGTCGATGTCGAGCGTGGAGCCCTCCATCGCCGCGGCCTCGGCAGCCGCCTGCGCCTCCGCGTCGTCCTCCACACCGGGCGCCGGGTCGATCTCGGCGATGATCTGGCCGCCGGGCACGTCGATGTTGCCGCAGATGGCCATCAGCGCCAGCACGCAGTGGGCCGCCTGGTTGCCGTTCTGGTTCTGGTCGAACGCAAGGCCCCAGGCGATGGACGCGGGCTTCGCGGCGGCGTACAGGCGGGCCGCCCGGTAGATATCCTCCACCGGCACCTCGCAGATCTCCGCGGCCCTCTCGGGCGTCATGCCCTTGTCAGGGTCGTTGATGCGCGCGGAGAACTCCTCGAAGCCGTACGTCCACTTCTCCACGAAGTCGTGATCGTAGAGGTCCTCGTTGATGATGATGGACAGCCACGCCATGGCGAGTGCGGTGTCGGTGCCGGGGCGCACCCGCAGATGCACCTCTGCGCGCGTGGCCAGCCAGTTCACACGCGGGTCGACGCTGATGAGCTTCGCACCGCGCTTCATGAGATCGATGACCGCATGGCCCCACAGCCCGTCGCCGTTCGACGCGAGCGCCATCTTGCCCCACATGACGATGACCTCCGGCACCCGGTACACGGGGTTGTCGTAGGTTCCCTCCAGGCCGCCGGCGTAGTCCATCTCGGGATAGTAAGCGCCCAGCACGTGCGAGCAGGACATGGAGCGCGGCTGGTAGCAGGCATAGCCCGACTGGGTGTAGCAGGCGTTCGGCGTGCCGAGCACGGCCTGCGCCATGTCGGCCACCAGGATGCCGCCCGAGCGCCCCGTGCCCGAGAACACGGCCATGCTCTCGGGGCCGTAGGTGTCGCGGAAGTAGTCGCGCTTCTCCTTGATCAGGGCATAGGCCTCATCCCATGTGATGCGCTCCCACTTGTCGTGTTGGCCGCGGTCCTTCGGATCGCGCTTCATCGGATAGATCACGCGGCTCGGGTTGTACACGTAGTCCTTGAGCGCCAGGCACCGGGCGCACAAGCGGCCCTTCGTGATGGGGTTGTTCTCGTCGCCCTCCACATGGTCGAGGCGCCCCTCCGCATCGACGTAGAGCTTCAGGCCGCATCCTACCGGATGGCAGCCCGGCGGCGACCACATGGACGTGCGCACGACAGTGAAGTCCCCGTCCTCGTACTTCCAGGGCTTGCCCAGGTCGTTCTTGAATTCCATACCGTTACCTCTCTCTTATGCTAGTTGCTTGCCTGCGTGTCGAGCGCATCTCCGGCCTCCGCCCACGCAAGCTTCCCACGGCGCGCATAGGCAAGGCGGACCGTCGCGAAGCCCAGGGCCGTGATGCCGATCCCCAGCGCGAACGCCGGCACGAAGCTGCCCGTGGCGTCGAAGATGGCGGCCACCGTCACCGGGCCCAGGCACCCGATGACGCCGGTGCCGATACGGGCGTAGGTGAAGATGGCCGGGAAGTCGCGCTCCCCGAACAGCTGGCGCACGAGCAGCGGGGTCGACACCGACACGAGCGAGTTCTGCGCCCCGAACAGGAAGGCCGACGCATACAGCAGCACCAGGTTGTCGCCCGCGAACATGAAGCCCGCAAACCCCAACGCCACCATGGCAAGCTGTATGTTCACCGTGAACTGCACGCCCACCCGGTCGTTGAGCCAGCCCACCAGCAGCTTCTCCACCACGTTGCCCACCATGACAGCCGTGAGCAGCGACGATCCGACCAAGGCGGAGAACCCGATGGACTGCGCATAGCCCGGCAGGTGGGAGTTGAAGCCCGCAAAGTACGCGATCAGCCCCGAGAACAGGAACATGCACACGAACGGCACCGTCTTCAGGGCCTTGGCCAGCGGCACGCCGGG
>NC_021021.1:3434701-3452597 GCF_000210055.1 Gordonibacter pamelaeae 7-10-1-b | reverse complement strand
GGGAAGCCCCGGGTGCCCGCCCGCGCGTTGCCGCCCGGCCCGGCCGTCCCGCTCGTCCTGCCCGGTCCAGCCGTACGGCTTCATCCCCACGTCCTCGGGACGCAGCTTGAACACGAACAGCGTCCACGGCAGCACGAGGAGCGCCATGACGACGGCCGCCACGAAGTAGGCCTCGCGCCATCCGAGCCCTTGGATCAGCAGGGTGAACACCGGCCCGAGGACGGCGCCGCCAATGCCGGAGAACGACATGGCCACGCCCAGCGCCAGGCCCTTGTGCGACTGGAACCAATTGCCGATGAGAATGGGCGTGGGCACGACGAAGATGAAGCTGCCCGCCAGGCCGAACACGATGCCCGATATCCACCACTGCCAGGGCTCGGAATAGAGCCCCATGGCCGCCACCGCGGCAACGACCAACGCGAACGACACGCTCAGCACGCGGTTCACGTTGTACTTCGTGATCCACTTCCCCACTACGGGCATGGCGAACACCGTGGCGATGAAGTAGAACGTCAGGTACATCGAGAGCTCCGAGCGCGAGAAACCCAGGTCCTCGCACACCGGCACGAAGAACACCCCCGCGGCGTCCAGCACCGCGCCCAAGCCGCCCGCCTGCATGAAGCAGCACCCTATCAGTATCAGCCATGCGTAGTGAAACCGTGGTCTCGCCGCCGTCATGAGCTACCACCTCTCCTTTGCCGGGAAAACCGCTACGAGCGGCTCTTCTCGGGCTCGCCCTCCTCGGTCCACTTGCCGCGGAACTTCTTAGCCGTGGTCGCAGCTACCACGATCACCGCCGCGATGACGATCTCGAAGCCGATGCCGCAGCCGTAGGCGGCCTGGAACCCGCCTGCCAAGGAGGCCACGAGCGCCACGAACGTCGCGCCCAAGCCGCCCAGCACGGCGATGCCCATGTTCAGGTAGGAATAGATCTTCGCGTAGTCGCGGTCGCCGTAGCAGTGGCGCGTGAGCAGCGGGAGCCCTACCGACATCATGGCGTCGCCCGTGCCGATGCAGAAGCCGGCGATGAGCATGGGCACCTGGTTGTCGCCCATCATGAACACCATGAGCGCGAAGCCCGCCATGCTCACCACGGCGAAGGCCACCATGGAGTTCATGATGCCGATCTTGTCGGAGAGCGTGCCCAAGGTGATCTTTCCGAGGATGTTGCCCACCGCAGCTGCCGATATCATGGACGCGCCCAGAAGCGCGAGCTCGGTGCCGCCGACGGACTGCACGGCCGTGGGCATCATGGACTTGTAGCCGCCGCCAAGCGAGATGAGGCAGGCAGTCACGAAGATGCAGTAGAACGCGACGGTGCCGAGGGCGAACTTGCCGGAGACGCCGCTCTTCTTCGCCGGCTCCTGGCCTGCTGCCGTCTCCTTCTCGATGCCGTACTGCGCGAGCCCCACGTCCTCGGGCCGCGTGCGGAAGAAGAGCACGGCAGGCACCAGGATCAGCACGGCGGAGATGCCCGCCTCCACGAAGAACGCGGACTGGTAGCCCATCGACTTGATGAGCCCGGCGAACAGCGGCGACCATACGAACGTGCCCACGCCGGTGAAGGCCGAGGCTATGCCGAGGAACTTGCCGGCCTGCTTCGGAGCGAACCAGTTGTTGATCAGCACCGACGGCCCCACGAGGAAGATGATCGGGCCGGCAAGGCCGAGCAGCACGCCCGAGATGTAGATCTGCCACACCTCGCCCCACACGCCCAGCAGCGCCACGGCCGCCACGACGCACACGCCGCCGGCGCCGAACAGCACCCGCGCGTCCACCCTGTCGAACAGGCGGCCGGCGAACGGCAGCCACACGAGCATGACGTAGGAGTATACGGTCATGAGCAGCGTCACCTGAGTCACATCGGGCTTGCCCTCGGGCGTGACCAGGCCGAACTGCAGCGCCATCGGCACGAAGAAGTTGCCCATGACGTTGAGCACCAAACCCATGCCGCCGGCCATCATCATGCACACGCCAATGAAGACGAGCCAAGCGCGATGGAACCCCTTCTTTTCTTCTACCATTTCAGTTACCTTTCCCTTGCAGATTACGAGTAGAACACCGAAGACCCCCGCGCATCACCCCCTTCCCGTACCCGCCGTGCCCGCGCACCCGGCACGGGCACGGCCTTCGAGGGGCTCAGCGCGTGAGCAGCGCGCAGCGCGACGTACCGTCGATCTTGCGCGCCAGCTCCTCCACCTCGCCGTAGTACATACACCACGCCTGGCAGTGCTGCACGCACATGGGCAGCTTGCCCGCGTCCGTGCGCTCGGCGCACATATCGCACGCCTTCGTGAGCACGGGGAGCCATGTCCACTCCCAGCGGTCCTTGTTGCCCTCGGCGCCCGAATACTCGAACGGCCCCGTCTCGGTGAGCTTGATGCCGAACTCCCCCGCCGGCAGGCCAAGGTGCTTCTTGCAAGCCACCTCGCAGGAGTGGCAGCCCGTGCAGAACTCGTAGTTGACCAGAATGCCCTTCACTAGAATCTCCCTCCCTCGCGCGTCGTGTTGTCGGTCGTCCACGCGAACGGCTGCCCCGCCACGTAGTCGCTGCGGAACCCGCCCAGCTTCGTGACCACCTCGCCAGGCGTTGGCTCGTCCACGTCGTCGGTGCACTTGTATATCTTGCAGACGATGCTCTTGAGCGGGTTGCCGATACCGCCGTGGCCCGTCTCGTAGGAGGCGGTGAGGTTGTTGATGTTGCACTCGAACGCTCCGTACAGGTGCGGGAACGCCGGCTCCTGCTCGGGGAACCACCAGCCGTGCTCGGCATGGATGTAGCGCGGGTTGAGCGTCGGGTCGATGGTCACCTTCTGGCGGCAGCGCCCCTCGGTGTTCTCGATCCATATCCACTCGCCCTCGGCCAGGCCGTACTCCTCGGCCGTCTGCGGCGACACCTTTACGAGCGGCATCGGATGGAACTCGCGCATGGTTGCCTGCTGGCGGTTCTCCGAATGGAAGAACTCGTAGGAGCGCGAGCCGTTGATGCAGATGAACGGGTACTCTTTCTTGAACTCGGGGTCGGTGAGCCACCGCTTGGCCGAAAGCGACTCCACGTGCTCGGCCAAGGGAGGGATGCCCCAGGCGCCGAACGTGGCGTACGGCACGAGCTCGATGCGCCCGGTGGGCGTCGCGAAGCCGGGCAGGCCGTCGGCGCGCAGCAGGCCCTTCTCGTACTTGCGGTACGTGGCGCAGAAGTCGTCGTACTCGTAGCCGCCCTTGCGCACGAGCGCGTCGAACGAGCATTCGCCGTCGGCATGGTGCTTCTTCCAGAAGTCGGTGTGCACGTCCTCCACTTCCACCATGCCCGCCTTCGAGCGGCCGGCGCTCTTGTAGCTCTTGCCGGTCTCGGGATCGTAGAGGTTGAAGCCCACATCCAGGTAGTCCTGCAGCAGCGCCTCGAGCGTGGGCCAGCGCTTCTGGAACAGCTCCGGGTTGAGCTTGTTGCCCAGGGCCACGATGAGCTCCTCGTCGGACTTCGCCTCGTACCATTCGCTCACGGCCTTCATGGCGCGCAGCGGCGTCCACCACACGCGCATCGAGTCGCGCTCGGCCGTGGTCTTGAGCGGCAGGAAGATGTCGGCGTAGGCCACCGCCGTGGGCGTCAGGTACGGGTCGGCCACCACGCAGAACTCCACGTTCTGCAGCATCTTGTGCACGCGCGGCGCCGCCGTGGCCGAGCAGGCGATGCCGTTGGAGCCCTGCGACCAGAACATCTTGATGGGGTACGGCTCGCCCGTCTCGAACGCACGGTTCACGGCGTCGCAGTCGGCCATGCCGATGAACTGCACGCATCCGGGATGCACAAGGTCCACCGTGAGCTTCTTCGCGAACGTGTCGGGATCGCAGTAGAGCTGGGCCGTGGCGTAGCCGGGATTGATCTCGAAGCCGTTGCGCACGAGGATGTTCGTGCCCGGTTTGTCGATGTTGCCGCACACGCTCATGAGGTTCGACACCGTCTGGCACAGCTGGATGGAATCGACCTGCGTGTCGAAGGCGAGGCCCCACTGGATGGCGCCGCGCTCGGCGCCCGCGTAGAAGCGCGCGGCTGCGGCTATGTCCTCCGCCGGCACCTGGCAGATCTCGGCGGCCCAGTCGGGCGTGAACTGCGCCACATGCTCTTTGAGCTCGTCGTAGTAGGCGCACCAGCAGTCAACGAACTCGTGGTCGATCAGGTCCTCGGCCGTGATCACGTTGAGCCACGCGAGCGCGAGCGCCAGGTCGGTGGCCGGGCACAGCGGCAGCCAGTACGCCGCGCGGGCTCCCCACCAGGTGAGCTGCGGGTCGATGGAGATGAACTCCGTGCCCATCTGCATGCACACGTTCAGCCAATGGCCCAGGTAACCGTCCGCGTTCGAGCGCAGCGGCTCGCAGCCCCACACCACCACGACGTCGGGACGCTCCCATTCGGGGTTCGCGTAACGGTCGGCATGGCCCTCGGAGGCGTCCACAATGGGGAAATCGCCGATGCCGGCGGCCGTGCCGCACGTGCGCGGCAGGTAGCACGAGTACCCCGAGAAGCCGATGGCGCCGATGTTCGGCGTGCCGAGGCACGCCCCGCCCAGAAACGGCACCCAGGACGAGATGTTGCGCCCCGTGCCATGGTTCACGAAGATCGACTCGCGGCCGAAGCCCGCCTCGTCGAGGTTCTCGTGTATCCAGTCGGCAATCTCGTCGAGCGCCTCCTCCCAGGTGATGCGCTCCCACTTGTTCTCGCCGCGCTCGCCCGCGCGCCGCAGCGGGTACTTGGGGCGGTCGGCGTAGTTCACGCCCTCGGCCAGGTTCAGGCAGCGCATGCACAGACGCCCGTTGGCGCACGGGTCGAGCGGGTCGCCCTCCACGCGCTCCAGCTTGCCGTCCTTCGTGTACATGAGCACGCCGCACGAATCGTGGCAGCCGGGCGCCGAGTACGTGTAGGTACGCGTGACGGTGTAGCCGTCCTCCTCCCACTGCCACTCGCCCTCGTGGTAGGCTTCGCGGTCGATGCCCTTGAGGAACTCCCCGTAGTCGAACAGCATAGGCCCTCTCTCCTCTCTCGTCTCGGGCTTGGCGCGACGTGCGCCGCGCTTCGGCCCTCGATGCGAACGATAGGAAAAAGCGCCGTGCGTTTCATGAGGTGGGAGACGCTAAACCGCAGAGTAAGGTCTGGAGGATTAGGGCCGTGGGCGGGGCGGCGACCGCGATCAGGCCCGGTCGTCCAGGATGTCCTGCAGCATGTCCCCGGCGGCCGCCACGTCGGTGTCCTCCACCAGGTCCATGAGCTCCTGGCGCGAGTGGACGCCCGTCTTCTGGTAGATGTTGTAGATATGGGCCTTCGCGGTGTGCGACGATATGATGAGTTTCTCGGTGATGTAGTCGGCGTTCCTGCCCTTCGCCAGCATGCCCAGCACCTCGCGCTGGCGATTCGACAGGCCGTAGGTGCGGGCGACGATCTCGCACTTTATATGGAAGATGCCCGGGCGAGCCACCGCGCCCTCGCCTGTCGCAGGCTCGGCACCGTCTTCGCCCGCCGCCTCGAGGCGGCGGATCGGCGCGCCGCCGGTCGTGGTGGAGCCGGCGCCCTCGTCCGTCGCGCCATCCGCACCGCGCCTGATGCGCGTCTCGTCCGGGTAGTTGTCCTCGGTCATGACGAACGACGCCGAGAATATCACCAGCATCATGAACACCACCACGACGGCAGCAGAGGTCGTCTCGTAGGTGAAACCGCCCATCCCCTCAGAGGAGAACCCGAAGAACGCCAGCGCCATGCCCACCGCGACCCCTGCGAGGCAGATGAGGCGACCGAACGAGAACGCCCTGATGGGCGACAGGTCGCACAGCGCCACGTGCTTGCACATGGCCGACAGCGAGCAGGTGATGGGGAACAGCGACCCGCAGAGCAGCAGGACGGCGAACACGAACTTGAGCGCCGGGGGCGCGAACATGAGCGGGAACGCCACCACCGCGGCGAACGGGAGGAAGAACCGCATGGTGATCGTCTCGTTCACACGGTTCTTCCGACAGGCATCGACCAGGAGGAACGCGCACGTGCCCACCACGAGCACCTCGGCGATCGCATAGGCCCATGAATGCACGGACTCGGTTGACAGCAGGCAGCCCAACCCGAACCCGGCAGCCATGCCCGCCGTTGCCGTGGCCAGGTACGATCTCCACGCCACGCGGTTGCGCGCGTCCGACGTCCTTCGGTCCACCACCGGCTGTCGGCCCAGATGGAAGAATGCGAACACGCAGGCGTAGGCCGCGAACGCCACCACCGGGAACACGAGCGCGAAGAAGAATCCCATCTCGGCGCCCGCAAACAGCAGACCCGCGCACGCCGCGAGCGCGCAGCAGAAGATGCCCAGGACGTAGGTCTTGATGGACACGTGGAAGTTCAGGCACACGAACTCCCCGTACAGGCCGTAGACCAGGCCGAAGCCAGCTCCCAGCAGCACGGACGAGAAAAGCGTCCACAAGCCGGACAGCGCAAGCCACAATCCCGCCGCCCCGGCCGCCGTGCAGACGAGCGCCAGGGCGTACTGCACCCGCCTGCGGCGCGAGAAGAAGTCCGAGAGGGCCCAGTGATGGCCAACGCCGCCATGGCGCCCAGCACGAAGCAGAGATGCGGCCCGCCCGCCGCCCCCGCAGCGGCGGCGGAGGGGACGAAGGCCGACGTGCCCAGCATGAGGAACGCCCACCCGTAGCAGGCGACGGTTCCCACCAATCCGATGAGCATGCGCGGATTGACGAGCAGCCACTGGTCCTTGCCCTCGTCGCCCATGAGCTCGCGCACAAATTCCGTACCGTGATCCAGCTTCAACGATTTCAACCCCCTGAAAGTCATCGCCGAACTACCGCCCGACCCCTCGCGCCTTCGGGCCTGGCGGGCGCCCGAAGGCGTCCGCACATTATATCATGACCTCGCAATCCTCCGCAAACCGCTCATAATGGCGCCCTCTCCGCCGCTCCCCGCCGTCGTGCCCAGCATAAACCACCCAAGCCCCGCACCCGCGAAGATAAGGCATGGGGTATTAGGCTCGCGCCGAAGATAAGGCGCGCCTTCGCATGGCGTCCCGCTGCCACCGCACCTTCCGCGTGCACTCTCTTCCGCGCTCCCGCGTGCCCGGCACGGGGCTTGGCGAAATCAGGCGCCACGCCCCACGGCGCCGCGGCCCGCCGCGTCGAAATAGGAAGCCCGACGGCATGCCGCCCGCGAGCGTCCTCCCTAGAATCTCGGGTATGCGACAAGCCCGCGAGGCCGCGGGCCGCATGGGACGAGAAAGGAGCACCATGGCCGACTACCGAGAGTTTCTGGAAAAGCTCGACCGCAAGGCCTACCACGAAGGGGAATGGCAGTGGCAGGAGGACGGCTACACCGTCACCCGCACGACGCACTGGTCGCCGCCGGGCTGCCACATGGGCTGCGGCGTGCTGCTGTACACGAAGGACGGCAAGCTGGAGCGCGTGGAGGGCGACCCGCTGAACGCCGTGGCCAACGGCAAGCTGTGCATGCGCTGCCTCGACCTTCCCGAGGCGGTGAACCACCCCGACCGCCTGAAGTACCCCCTGCGCCGCTTTGGCGAGCGCGGTCAGGACCGGTGGGAGCGCATCAGCTGGGACGAGGCCTACGACGAGATCACCGAGCGCGTGCTCGCCATCAAGGAGGAGCACGGGTCCGAATCCATCGTGGTCGTGCACGGCACCGGCCGCAACATCGGCTGGCAGGTCCCCTACTTCGCGTCGGCCTGCATGGAGACGCCGAACGTCTCCACATTCGGGTTCACCGGCTTCGCCTGCTATCTGCCGCGCATGATCGGCACGTCGGCGAAGTACGGCGACATGATCATCGTGGATGCCTCGCAGGCCCACCCCGACCGCTACGCGAACCCCGATTGGCAGGCGCCCGGCGTCGTCCTGGTGTGGGGCAACGAGCCCATCAAGTCCAACGCCGACGGCTTTTTGGGCCATTGGCTCGTGCAGTGCGTGCAGATGGGCTCGAAGATCGTCTCCGTCGATCCGCGCCTCACCTGGTGGGGGGCCCGCGCGGCGTACTGGCTGCCCGTGCGGCCCGGCACCGACGCCGTGGCGGCCATGGCGCTGCTCAACGTGGTCATCGAGGAAGACCTCTACGACCATGACTTCGTGGACCGCTGGTGCTACGGCTTCGAGGCGCTCGCCGAGCGCGTGGCCGACAAGACGCCCGAGTGGGCCGCGCCCATCTGCGAGGTGGACGCCGAAGCGCTGCGCGGCGCCGCCCGCCTCATCGCCACGTCGTCGAGCTGCGCCTGCCAGTGGGGCCTCGCCTTCGAGCAGCAGATCGCCGCGCTCGGCGTGACCGAGGCCGTGGCCGACCTCATGGCCATCACCGGCAACATCGACAACCCGGGCGGCAACGCGCTGTACCGCTGCGCCTTCCTCATCGAGAAGCGCTACGGCCTGGGCGACGAGTACATCGATCCGGAGGTGTACGCCAAGAAGCTCATACCCGCCACCTCGGGCATCAACGAGTCAAACATCGTTTCGTGCGCCGACACCGACGCCATCCTGGCAGCCATCGAGACGGGCGAGCCCTACCCCATCCAGATGTTCTGGATCCAGAGCTCCAACGCGCTGGCCTGCGCCTCCATGGACCCGGCCCGCACGCGCGCAGCCCTCATGAAGGTGCCGTTCATCGTGGTGGCGGACCCGTTCATGACGCCCACGGCCCAAGCGGTTGCCGACATCGTGCTGCCCGTGGCCATGAGCTGCGAGCGCAATTCCTGCCGCACCTGGTGGACGCCCGTGCGCACCATGGTGAAGGTGACCGACTACTACGAGGCGAAGTCAGACGAGCAGATCTGCCTCGAACTGGGAAAGCGCATCAAACCCGAGCACTGGCCGTGGGCCGACGACAAGGAATGGTGCACCTGGTACCTCACCGACCAGCTGGCGCCCGGCGGCACCGAGTACGACCGCACCTGGGAGGACACGGTGCAGAACCCGAGCGAGAACAGCTGCAACGGCACGGCGTACTGGGACTGGGACGCCACGTACCATAAGTACGAGAAGGGCATGCTGCGCCCCGACGGCCAGCCGGGCTTCAACACGCCTACCGGGCGCATCGAGCTGTGGTCGTTCGGCTACGACCACTGGGGCGTCGACCCGCTGCCCTACCACATCGAGCCGCCCGAGAGCCCGCTCTCCACGCCCAAGACCTTCGAGGAGTTCCCGCTCATCCTCTCCGGCGGCGGGCGCTCCTTCGAGTTCTTCCATTCGGAGCACCGCCAGCTGCCCACCATGCGCGAGTTCCACCCCGACCCGCTCATCATGGTGAGCCCGGAGGACTGCAAGCGCTTCGGCGTGCGCGACGGCGCGTGGATCTGGGTCGAGAACAGCCGCGGCGCCCGTTTCAAGCAGAAGGTGAAGGAGACCATTGAGGTCATGCCCGGCCGTGTGCATGCCGAGCACGGCTGGTGGTTCCCCGAGCAGGACGGCGCCGAGCCCAACTTCTACGGCACGTACGACTCGAACCTCAACAATATGACCGAGGCGTTCCGCACGGGACAGGGCGGCATCGGGTCCGCCATCAAGAGCATGCTCTGCAAGATCTACCCCGTGCAGGAAGGCGACGTGCTCCCGCACGAGGTCATCGCCGAGAAAGGCAACTTCGCGCCCTACGAGCCCGGCAAGCCCTACCAGCCGGTCGAAGAGCCCGTCGTCACGGTTATGAGCTAGGAGGCTCGCATGGAAGGCATACTGGTCAACTACGAGTACTGCACGGGCTGCCACTCCTGCGAGGTGGCCTGCCGCAACGCCCGCGGCCTCGCGGCCGGCGAGTTCGGCATCAAGCTCGCCGAGGTGGGACCCTACCGCTACGAGACGCCCATCGACGCCGACACGCCGTATGAGTGGGTGTACAACCCCACCCTCACGAAGGCGTGCGACCTGTGCGCGGAGCGTACCGCCGCAGGCAAGATGCCCGCCTGCGTGCAGGCCTGCCAGGCATGGTGCCTGTACCACGGCGAGGTGGAGGAGCTCGTGCGGAAGATGGACGGCAAAACCCGCTGGGCGCTCTACACTCCCGCAGGAAAGTAACCGCAACCGATCGCCGGCCCCCTTGCCCCGGCGGCAAGGGGGCCTCACGTAAGGAGGGACATCATGGAGATCAACCTGACCATCAGGGGCGAGGAGAAGTTCCGCGCGTTCGTCGAGGAGCACGCCCTTATCGGCTACGATGCCGCGAGAAGCGACCTCGAGGAGCAGTTCCTCGCCGACGAGAAGGCCGGCCGCTACGTCCTGGCGCCCGAGAAGGCCAAGGACGGCCAAGAGCACGTGAAGCCCTGCATGGGCGTGTGCCTGGCCTACGACGCCCAGGGAACGCAGCTCGGCGGCGGCAAGGCCTACCTCGACAAGGGCCAGGAACCGGCCCGCAAGGACCTCACGATCGTGTTCATGTAGGAGCATCGCGGCTCCCTGCCGGGCATTCCGCATGCCGGGAACCCGAACGTGCGACGGCCGCCGTCCCCCCCTGGGACGGCGGCCGTCGCTTTCCTCCTGCCAAACTTGCGCAGCGCTACGAGGGCCGCTGCCCCGCCTCCAAAATCGGGTGCTCCCGCGCCCATCGCCTGCCGTACTTCTCCAGCTCGTCGTTCACGACGGCATCGTTCCATGCGCGGAAGCACTTGCCGCTCGGGATGGAAGGGTAGAAGCGCCCTGCCGGGCAGTACGCGTCGATGGCGCGGCGCACCTCCGCCCTGATCTCCTCCTCGCCGATGTGCTCGATATCCACCGCCGGGGCGTCGATGCCGCCGATGATGGCCAGCTCGCCTCCCGTCCTCTCCTGAATGGCGGGGAGGTCGTTCTGCGGTATGGCCCCCTGCCAGATGTCGATGCCTATCTCTACCATGTCCTCCACTATGGGTTCGCAGATGCAGTCGGCGTGGTGCACGAACAGCATGCCGCACTCATGCGCCGTCGCCACGATCTCGGCATGCAGAGGCTTGATCAGCTCGCGCCACACGGTGGGCGGCAGGAACAGGTTCTGCTTCGATCCCCAGTCGTCCTGGAAGAACACCACGTCGGGCTGGAACTGGCGCGCCGCCTCGCGTAGGACGGCAATCTTGTAGTCGGCTATCTCGCGCAGCATGTCCGCCATTTCCTCGGGCTCCTCCAGATAGGCGCAGAACGCGTCCTCCATGCCCATGAGGAAATGGGAGCGCTCGAACAGCCCCTGTGCCGAGAAGAGCCCCACGAACCGCTCGCTGCGGTCCGCACCGGCGGCGAATTCCCTCGCCGCGCTCCAGTCGAGCCCCTCGAGCGCGGGCACCTTCAGCTGCTCGCGCCATGCCGTGACGTCTTTCACCACGGCGTTCTCCGGCGTGACATGGGGGTGCTTGCCGGGAGAGCCGGGCAGCTTCACGCATACCGTGCCCCAGCTGTCCCGATGCTCCAAACCGTCGTCGGGCACGCTATCCGCCGCGAAGACGGGGTCCGGCGCGAAGTCGAGCGCCGCCATGAAGTCGCCGTAGTAGTCCGGTTGCTCCCGGTTGAATATCGCCATCATGTTCTCTCTGGGTTTCATGTGTCCTCCTCGTTTGAAAAGCCGCATCTTCCGGTTACCTGCAAGGAAATCCTCCTCGAAGCCCCGCCGTCCCGCCCTACCGTGCGTAGAACTCGTCAACGGCAGCAAAGAACGCGTCGATGTTCTCCAGAGGTGCCATCGGCGGCACGTCGCACCCGGTGGAGATCACGAAGTTGGGATAGCCCGCGCATGCCTCCAGCACTTCGAGCGTCGCCGCGCGCACGGAGTCCGGCGTGCCGTTGCGCAACTGCTCGGCGGGGGCTACGTTGCCCATGGCCACACGGTCGGCGGGAACGAGCGGCATCACGTCGGCCATGGAGATGGCGTTGCCGAAGTGGAAGGCGGCGGCGCCGGTGTCCACGATGGAGTCCATCATCTTGGGGACCCCGCCGCCGCAGTTGTGGTAGACCACGGCGAACGAATCGGTTTGCACCTCTTTCACGATGCGGCGCACGTAGGCCGAGGAGAACTCCTCGGCGAGATCGGGCGACAGCAGGCCCGCAAGCGGCTCGGCCAAAACCACGCCGTCGGCGCCCGCCGCGCGGAAGGCGTCCGCGTAGGCGGCCACGAACTCGGCGGCCTTCTCGAGCACGGCATGCACGAGCTCGGGTTCCTCGTAGCACATCACCATGACCTCGGACACGTCCATGAGCCGCCCTGCCAGCGAGAACGGGCCTATGGCACCGGCGAGCACCGGGCGGTCGTCGATCAAGGGAGCCACCTTGGCTATGGCCTCCACGTACAATCCCGTGCGCCCTACACCCACCGCGGGCACCACGATGCCGCTGGGGTCGGTGTCCTCGTCGACGAGCGCGCCCACCACCGTGGGAACCTCGTCATCGCTTACGACCGTCTCCGCTCCGAACGCCTCCGCCTCCACGGACAGATCCATGAACGACACCGCGGCCGCTGTCGGATACCTCTGCGCAACAAGGCGCATGGCCTCAGCCTGGCAGTCCGACGACCCGATGAGGTCGCGCACCGAGATGCCCATCAGCTGCACGGCCGGAAACGAGAGCACCGGCAACGCCTTCTTCCTCTCCGTCGCAATGATGCCGGAGAGCCACTTCCTCATATCCATGGGATACTTCCCCTCCTTCCGGGCACGCCGCCCATCTTTTACGCGCCCACCAGCTCGGCGGCCTTGACGGCGGCCGCGCCCGCGTCGGGCGTGTACGCATCGGCGCCCACCTCGTCGGCATACGCCTGCGTCACCGGGGCGCCGCCGACATGACCTTCACCTTGTCACGCAAACCCGCCTCCTCGATAGCCCTGATAGTCGCTCCGATCTCGGGCATCGTGGTGGTGAGCAGCGCCGAGCAGCACACGATGTCGACGTCGTCGTGCTCCTGCAGAAAGCTCACGAACGCCTCCGGCGCCACGTCTACGCCCAGATCCGTCACCTCGAAACCCTTGCCCTCTATCATCATGCGCACGAGGTTCTTGCCGATGTCGTGCATGTCGCCCTTCACCGTGCCGATGACAGCCTTACCCAAGGGCTCAGCCCCCGCCTCGGCAAGATGCGGCTTGAGCACCTCGGTACCCGCGGACATGGCACGGGCGGCCACCAGCATCTCAGGCACGAACGCTTCGCCAGCGCTGAAGCGATCGCCGATGACGCCCATGGGGGCGATGAGCCCCTCGTCGAGGATGGCCTGGGCCGCCACCCCCTCGTCGAGCGCCCGCTGCACCAGCGGACCCACCTCCTTTCTCTTGCCACGCATCACCGCACTGGCTATTTCCTCGGTCGTTGTCATGAAAGCCCCTCTTCCTCTCGTAGTAGACAGTCGATCGCCTCAGTCTAGGAAGACGCGGCGAAAAGGGCATGGGGCGAGATTGCTTATTTCGGCCGTTCGGCCGTTCGGCCCCGGGCCGTGCATCAGGCCCGGTACCCGAAGTTGACCTTAGGGGCCATACGACAGTGCTTATCTTGGGTTTGCGAGCTCCCGATGCCCGCCCCTATGCGCTACCATGCACCTCCCAAGAAGGAATGGGGGGATCATATGGACGTGATCGTGCACGGTCAGGACGGTGACATCAGACTCATCGAAGCGGAGGCGGGACAGACCCTGCTCGAGGCCCTGCGCGAAGGCGGCGAGGCACTGCTCGCCCCATGCGGCGGCATCGGCACCTGCGGGAAATGCCGCGTGCTCGTGCGCGATAAGGCGGGCACGAGCTATCGCCTCGCCTGCCGGACGAACGTGGCGGCCGGCATGGAGGTCCTGCCCGACGATCTGGGAACCTTGCCGGTAGCCGGAAGCGAGGCGACGACCGCTTCGGGGCCGGCGACACAGGGTGAGAGCGATCGCCGTCTCGGGCTCGCCGTAGACGTGGGCACCACCACGCTGGCGCTGCACCTGGTGGATCTTGACTCCCGGCTCATTGTGGCCAGCGTAGGCAAGGTGAACCCCCAGGTGGCGTTCGGAGGCGATGTGGTAGCGCGCATCGCGGCCGCCTCGGCGGCGGAGGGGTTGGAGGCTCTTTGCTCCTCCCTGCGCGGCGGGCTCGACGACGCGCTCGCCGCCCTCGGGCTCAGTGCGGGGCAAAGCGTCGGCTGGCAGGATCTCGAACGCGTGGCCGTGGCAGGCAACACGGTCATGGAGCACTTCGCCGCCGGCCTCGACCCAAAGCCGATAGACACCTTCCCCTTCGCGCCCTTCGCGCTCTTCGGGAACGAGTGCAATCTGTGGCAGCCGCACGACTGCGACGAGCCCCCTGTGCGCGCATACCTGGCGCCCGCCGTGGCGGGATACGTAGGCGGCGACGTGACGGCCGGCCTCCACATCTCGGACATGGCAGCCTCCCCTGCACTCCAGCTGTACCTTGACGTCGGCACGAACGGCGAGATGGCGCTCGGCAACAGCGAGCGCATCGTATGCTGCGCCACGGCGGCCGGGCCCGCGTTCGAGGGTGCCGGTATAACGCTGGGCATGCCGGCCCTGAGCGGTGCCGTAAGCGCCGTCGCGCTCGAAGGCGACGGACTCGCTATCGCAACCGTGGGAGGCGCCGAACCGGTAGGCATCTGCGGATCGGGGCTCTTAGACGCTGTCGCCTGCCTGCTCGAGCTGGGCATCGTCGACGAGACCGGGCGCCTGCTCGAAGCCGGGGAGGTCGGCCCGCGCCTCGCGTGGCGCCTGGGCACAGAACAGGAACAGCGGGTATGCTACCTCGACGCCGAAAAGCGCGTGTATCTCACCCAAGGCGACGTGCGCGGCGTGCAGCTGGCCAAGGCGGCCATAAGGGCGGGCATCGACACGCTGATGGACGAGATGCACGTCTCCTACGACGACGTGCGCCGCATCGCGTTGGCAGGCGGGTTCGGAGTGCACCTCAGCGCGGCGAGCGCGGCCCGCATCGGCCTTTTGCCCGCCGCCCTCGAGCACAAGGTCGACCTGCTGGGAAACGCGGCGGGGAAGGGGGCAGCGGCGGCGCTCTTCCCGGAAGGGCGAGCAGCCCTGGAGAGCGTCGCCGCCTCCTGCTCGCACGTCGAGCTCTCCACGAGCCCAACGTTCGCCGGCCTCTATCTCGACGCGATGGGCTTCGAGCCATGATGTGCGCAGTATGCGCCTGCCGCGATGCAGGCTGCACAGGTGAAATGGACGCCCGCAGGGGCGCCTTCGTCTGCGAGCTGGCGGCGCGGACCCGCAACCGGGGGTTCACCCACTACGGATGCACTCCTGCAACAAGCCTGTCCGTGAACCCCGCAGTACGCTCCCTGTGTGCGGAGAACCGCTGCCAATCCTATGGACGGAACTGGACGTGCCCGCCCGCGTGCGGAACCCTGGACGATTTCTCGGCAGCCTTGGCAAGCCGCTCCGTCGCACTCGTCGTGCAAACGGTCGGGCAGCTGGAGGACGAGTTCGATGTCGAGGGAATGATGGCGGCGGAACGGGTGCACAAGGAGCGGTTCGCGGTGCTTGCACAAGATGCCCTCGATGGCTTCAACACCGGCAGACAGGGGCTGGGATCAGGCATCCCTCGTCCCCTGCCCCTGTCTGCCGGCGCATGCACGCTCTGCACCACATGCAGCTGTCCCGACGCGCCCTGCCGCCACCCCGATCGCGCGCTCGTCTCGATGGAGGCGGCGGGCCTGATGGTCTCCGAAGCATGCGAGACGGCCGGCCTACCCTACTACCACGGCCCAGGCGCCATCTCCTACACCAGCTGCATCCTGCTCTAAGCACTTTCGCCAACTAGCCGCCCTACGCCCGCCCCCTCTTCGCCCAGCCCAAGGCGCGCGAGGGGAGTCATCCCGGCACATGCATCCATCCCCAGCCGGACGAGAAAGCGCGCGCGAAAAGCAAAGGAACCGGCCCAAGAGCCGGTTCCTCCCTCATAAACGATGCTGCCCTGCCGCTACTCGGCCGCGGGGGTCTCGTTCGGGTCCTTCACGGTGATGTCCGCGTGCTCGAGGAGCCACTTGTTCGCCTTGATGCGCTCGGCCGCCTCGCGCAGCGCGAAGCCGCGGCCCGACTCCTCCATCTGGCGACGCACGCCCTGGGGGTTCTGCGGGTTCATGGCAGCGCAGGCCTCCTGCACGTCCTCGTCGCTCACCACCAGGCCCTCGTGGCGGAACAGGGCGTCCAGCGCGTAGCCCTGCACGAGCATCTGGCGCGTCTGCATCATCATCATCATGTTGAACTGCTGCTCGCCGCCCTGCTGCTCGACGAACTGGTCCCACGTCATGTTCTGCTGCTCCACCTCGGCGCGCATGTTGTTCATGAGGTTGCGGGACATGGACTCGTACACCTCGTCGGCGATGCTGCCCTTGAAGCGCTTCGCCAGCTCGCCGGCGGCCATGTTGCGCTTGTAGTTCTCGTACTCGCCCGACAGCTGGCGGTTCAGGCCGCGGCGGATGTCGTCGCGCATGGCGGCCACGTCCTTGTACATGGGCATGAACTTCGCCACCCAGGCGTCGTCGATGACGGGGGCGACCTTCTTCTGGATCTCCTTGACCGTGACGGTGCACTCGATGGTCTCGACGATCTCGTTGCCCTCGTCGTCGATGCCGGGGCCCTCGAACGTGAAGGTCTTCGTCTCGCCCACGTCCATGCCGATGATGTTCTCGTCGAAGCCGTCGGGCATGAGGCCGGCGCCGGCGGAGTACGTGCGCGCGTCGGTGGTCAGGCCGGGCAGCTTCTCGCCGTTCTCGTAGGACTCCATGGCCAAAAGGCAGCTGTCGCCCTTGCGCACGGGGTGCGGGTCGTCGGCCACGAACTCGGCGTAGCGCTCGGCAACCTGGTTGATCTGCTCGTCCACCTGGCGCTCGTCGATCGACACCTCCTGGATGGTGATGGAGACCGGCTCGTAGGACGTCAGCTCGTAGTCCGGCTTCGGCGTGAGGTGCAGGCCGAACTGGAACGTCTGGCCGCGCTTGAGCGCCGTCTTGGGCTCGGGCTGCGGCGGGAACGCGGGGATGACGCCGACCTTGTCGATGGCGAACGGCACGAGGGCCTCGACCGCCTGGTTCATGACGACCGAGTCCAAGTCCTTGATGCCCATGCGCTCCTCGGCTGCCTGGGCCACCGTCTTGTCCTTCTCGGGGCGCATGCCCATCTGCTGGGCGAACGCGAGGTGCGCGTTGTTGAGCGCGTTGCTCACCTCGGCCGTCGAGGCAACGGCGTCGATCAGCAGGCGGCCGTCGTCGAGTTTCTTCTGCGTGACTTTCATCTTGGTTCCGTCTCCTTCTTACGAGCACTGCGGCACAGGGCGCCGGGTGGAGGCGGAAACGGCGTGCCGACCGCAATGCGATACGTGCAGAAACCGTGCACGGACGTTCCCCTCCAATACCTTGCTAGCTTGCAATTGTAACGCACATCGTCGCCCACCGCGACGAGATGCCCGCAAATATAAGGCGATGTCCAACCGGCTGCCCTCCGGGAAAAAGAGACTGCACGGCATGCGTTCCGCGAAGCCCAAGAAGGGCGAACGAGGCGCGGGAGGTCTATTCAGGGGGTTCAACCTCCGCGCCCGCGCGGCGCATACCGTGCAGCACGCCCCGTACTATACGGAAAGGCCGCTCCAAGTGCATTATACCAAGGGGCCTATTTTGCGCCCCGGCCTCATACCAGACGTACCAGATTCCCGGCCGCACGCGGGGAAACGCACGCCATAGGCCCTCTTGGAAGACCCCATCCGGCTCCGTCCCGCGTCCCTGCAACCACGCTGCCGCCGCACGCACGCCCCCGCTTCCACGGCGCCCGATACGACAAGACCCCCGGCAGAGAGAGGCCGGGGGTCTGCGTTCGCCGTTGAAGAGGAGGTCGGCGAAAGGGGATAGCTACTTGCCGGGGGTGCCGGGGGCGGCAGGGGGCTTCGGGGCGCCCGGGGCACCGGGAGCCTTCGGGGCGCCGGGAG
>NC_021021.1:3432019-3434566 GCF_000210055.1 Gordonibacter pamelaeae 7-10-1-b | reverse complement strand
CACGCCGGGAGCACCCGGGGCGCCGGGCATGCCGGGGGCCTTCGTCGCCTTGGCGCCGCAGCTCGGGCACGCGTCCAGGCTGGGGTCCACTTCCGCGCCGCACTTGGGGCACTTGATGGGGCCGTTCAGGTCAACCGCTGCTGGTCTGAAGCACATGAGGAGATCCTTTCTCTTTTATGGTCCGATCGGTCCGTCGCGAAACCCCGGGCCCTGCTCGGGCTTGCGTGGTCTTCGAGGATCGGCCCGGAGCGTGCAGGGGGGCTTGCGCCGGGCCGATCCTCGAAGCGAACTCGACCTCTCGCAGACTACTCTAGCGTTCAGTACCGGGGCCGAGCATCCCCTATAAGCGCTTAAATAGTTGAAAAGCCGTAATACCTATGGTCTGATTCATTTCCACGACCTGCGGTTTTGCTCCCAAAGTAGTTTTGCGGAAGAAGTTTCCAAGAATGAGCCCCGCAGCAAGCACCCCCGCGCAGGTCGCCCCCCTCTCACCTGCCGAACGTCAAGCGGGTCGCGCTTACGGAGAGCGCCTCGGGGCGGCGCTTGATGCGAGTTCCGCACGAGCCGAACGCCCCAGCGGGGCGTTCGTGCGAGCCAGGACTGCCCGAGCAGCAAGCGCCGCCCCAAGGCGCTCCAGGAAGGATTACTCGTTGGACTTCAGGCTCTCCACCATGTCGACCCGCGCGAGCTTGCGCCTCATGGCCAGCATCACCAGCACGGTGAACAGCATGGTGAGCAGAAACGCTATCACGAAGCTCGCCGCATGGATGGTGCGGCCGAACATCACCTGGTCCACTTCCGCCGTCACCACCACGAAGCCCTCCATGAAAACGCCGAGCACGAGCCCGACCGCGCACCCGATGACCGACAACAGCATGGTCTCGCGGTAGATGTAGGCGCTCACCTCGCGCGGCGTGAAGCCCAGCACCTTGAGCGTGGCTATCTCGCGCTGCCGCTCGGTGATGTTGATGTTCGTGAGGTTGTACAGCACGATGAACGCGAGCGCCGCCGCAGCCACCACGAGCACGATCACGATGAGCCCCACGCTCTTGAGCATGGACTTGTACGCGTCGATCACCTCGTCGTTGTAGGCCACGGTCTTCACCCCATCGATGGCGCGCACCGCATCGTTGAACTGCGCGCGCTCCCCGGCGTCGGAGCTCGTCACGGCGTAGTACGTGGAGAATGCCGGCTGGCCGCCCTCCATGCGCGCGTACTCGCCCGGGCCGATGAACACGTAGTTGTAGATGTAGTTCTCCATGACGCCCGTGACCGTGAGGTCGAACGTCTTGTCCGTGGCGTTGCCCATCTCGTCCTGCTCGGCCAGGCGCACCGTGTCGCCCACGCCCACTCCCAGCTCGTTCGCCAGCTTCTCGGCCAGCACCACGCCGTCATCGCCGATGGACAGTGGCTCATGCCCCACGCGCGTGCGCACGGTGAGGAAGTCGGCAAGGCCGCCCGGGTCCTCGGGCACCACCACGGACGCATGAACGTCGGCCTTGTCCGGCCCGCTGGCCACCATGCTCGCGCTCTGCACGCGCGTGGAGGACTCCACGGCGCCGCCTGCGCCCAGCAGGTCGTCCAGCTCCTGCTGCGACGCGGCCGGCAGGTCGTCCTCCGTGGTCACGACGGCGTTGTAGTGCACGATCTCGCCGTACTGCTTGTCGATGATGTCGTTGATGGCGTCCTGCAGGCCCAGGCCCGTGAGCAAGAGCGCCGTGCAGCCGGCGATGCCGATGACCGTCATCACGAACCGCTTCTTGTAGCGGAACAGGTTGCGGAACGTGACCTTCCACGAGAACGACAGCCGCCGCCATAGCGGGGCGATGCGCTCGAGCAGGATGCGCTTGCCGGCTTTCGGCGCGCGCGGCAGCATGAGCGTGGCCGGCCGCTCGCGCAGCGTGGCGAACGCGGCCGCCCAGGTGGCGACGAGCGTCACGCCCACGCCGAGACCGGCCGCCAACCCCGCGAGCCCAAGATCGATGGGCAGCGGCCCCCTCGGCACGAAGTAGATGATGGCGTAGGCCTCGGAGATCACGGCGGGCAGCACCTGCGAGAGCACCGCGATGCCCAGCACGCTTCCCGTCACGCTGGCCACGGCGGCGTACAGCAGGTACTTCGAGGCGATGCGCGCGCGGCTGTACCCGAGCGCCTTGAACGTGCCGATGAGCACGCGCTCCTCCTCCACCATGCGCGTCATGGTGGTGAGCGCCACGAGAGCCGCCACGAGGAAGAAGATGAACGGGAACACCTGCGCGATGGAGTCCACGCGGTTCGCGTCGGACTCGAAGCTCGCCACGCCGTAGTTCTGGTCGCGGTCCATGACGAGCCACGACGGGTTCTCCAAGTCGTCGATCTTCTGCTGCGCGTCGGCAATCTGACGCTCGGCATCGGCGAACTGCGCGTCGGCGTCGGCCTTCTGGCGCTCGTACTCGGCCAGACCGCCCTCGTAGTCGGCCCTGCCCTGCTCGAGCTGCGAGCGCCCGCTCGCTATCTGCGCCGCCGCCTCGTCGAGCTGCTGCTGCGCCGCCGCGATCTGCGCGTCGG
>NC_021021.1:3428917-3431435 GCF_000210055.1 Gordonibacter pamelaeae 7-10-1-b | reverse complement strand
CTATCGTAGGCGGCCTGCGCGTCGGCGAGCTTCTGCTTGTTCTCGGCGATGGCCGCAGCCGCCTCGTCCAGCTGGCGCTGCGCGTCGTTGAGCTGCTGCTCGGCATCGGCCCGCTCGCGCTCGTAGTCGGCGCGCTTCTCGTCGAGCTCCTTCTGGGCGTTGGCGCGCAGCCCGTCCGCGCGGGCCTGCTCGCGCGCGGGGGCGAGGGTCTCTATGCGGTCCTCTACCTCGTGCACGCGCTCGAAGTAGGCGTCGCTTCCCGAGAACTCGCCCGCCGCCCCCGCCACCGTGACGAAGGCCTCCGTGTAGGGCAGATCCTTCGAGAAATCCGATTCCGGCACGTACATGAACTGCTGCACCGAGCCCGACCCGAGCGAGGTGGTGCCCATGGACGTGGACGACACGTAGTACGAGGAGTGCACGTAGCCCACCACCTGGTACGTGCGCGTGGCCAGCACGTCGTCCACGTCCTGCGAGCCCTCGGTGATCTGCACCGTGTCGCCGATCTTCGTGGGCGTGTTCATCACCTTGTCGGCCGACAGCACGCACTCGCCCTCGCGCACCGGCCACGAGCCCTCCACAAGAACGGGCCGGTTCAGGTAGTCGGCGGCGCCGGAGACCGCGTTCACGCCGTCGCCCGTATCGCTTTCCGCAGCGGCGGCGGGCAGCGAGTGCACGCGGATAGCGTACTGCTCGTCGTTCACCGTGGCCATGACGTCCGTCTCGTAGGCACCCATGACCTGCGCGACGCCCTCCACGCCGCGCAGGGCGGCCAGGTCGTCGTCGGTGAGGCCGAGCGTCGACACCACGCGGATGTCCATGAGGTTCGTGCCGTCGTAGAACTGGTCGGCCGCGAGCTTCATGTCGGGGGCCGTCATGCGCAGCCCCGCGTAGAATCCCGTGCCCAACGCCACGATGCCGGCGATGGCCAGGAAGCGCCCGAGCGAGTGCGTGACGGAACGGAGGACGTCCTTGTTGAATGCGCCCCTCAAGCCCGCTCCCCTACCACTCCAGGACGTCGGCCGACAGCGGGGCCTCGTTGATCTCGACGCCCGCCACGCGCCCCTCGCGGATGTGGATGACGCGGTCGGCTATGGCCGTGAACGCCGAGTTGTGCGTGATGAGCACGACGGTCTTGCCGGTGTCGTAGCACGTGTCCTGCAACAGCCGCAGGATGGCCTTGCCGGTATGGTAGTCCAGCGCACCGGTGGGCTCGTCGCACAGAAGCAGCTTCGGGTTCTTCGCCAGCGCGCGGGCGATGGCCACGCGCTGCTGCTCGCCGCCGGAGAGCTGGGCGGGGAAGTTGTCCAGCCGATGCCCCAGCCCCACCTGGGCAAGCACCTCGGCCGCATCGAGCGGGTCCTTGCAGATCTGGCTCGCCAGCTCCACGTTCTCCAACGCCGTGAGGTTCTGCACGAGGTTGTAGAACTGGAACACGAAGCCTATGTCGTAGCGGCGGTAGTAGGTGAGCTCCTTGCTGTTGAACGCGCTGATTTCGCGCCCGTCCAGCATGATGGTGCCCGACGAGCACCCGTCCATGCCGCCCAGCATGTTCAGGAGCGTGGTCTTGCCGGCGCCCGAGGGCCCCACCACCACCACGAGCTCGCCGCGCTCGATGTCGAACGTCATCCCGTCGACGGCCGCGACCTCCACCTCGCCCATCGTGTACACCTTGCGCACGTCGCGGAACTCCACGAATGCCAAATCGATCCCTCTCTTCACCCTCGCAGCTGCGTTTGCCCCACCATACACCAACCATCCCGTCCGCGCACGCGAGCATACAAACTCGCCATGCGCCCCGGCCCTCCCCCAACACGAAAAGCGCCCCGCAGATGCGGGGCGCTCCAAAGCTTCGGACGGCTCGATAGCCTAGCTGGCGAACAGCTCGATCGTGTCGCCTTCCTTCAGCGTGACCATGGCCTTCTTCCAGGTGCGGGTCTGGCCCAGCTGGTAGCGGACGCGCTTGGGCTTCGGCTTCACGTTCAGCGTGTTCACCTTCACGACCTTCACGTTGAAGATGGCCTCGACGGCCTGGGCGATCTCCACCTTGTTGGAGTCCTTCGCCACCTCGAACGTGTACGTGTTCTTCTCCATCATGTCGTAGCTATGCTCCGTGATGATGGGGCGGATGATAACCTCGCGGGGATCCTTCATTATGCGAGCACCTCCTCGATGTACTTGAGGGCGTCGGCCGTCACCACGAGCTTCTTGTTGTCGATGAGCTCGTAGGTGTTGATGTCGGACACCGGGATGATGTTCACCTTCGGGATGTTGCGGAACGACAGGTACGTGTTCACCGCGTCGTCGGCGATGACGAGCGCCACGCGACCCTCGAGGCCGAGCGCCTTCATCGCGGCCACGGCGGCCTTCGTGGAGGGCTTCTCGAACTCGAAGTCCTTCACCACCACCAGCTCGCCGTCGGCCAGCTTGGCGGAGAGCGCGGAGCGCATCGCCAGCTTGACCTCCTTGTTGTTCACGCGGAACGCGTAGCTGCGCGGATGCGGGCCGAACACGGTGC
>NC_021021.1:3424106-3428744 GCF_000210055.1 Gordonibacter pamelaeae 7-10-1-b | reverse complement strand
GTGCCCTTCTGGCGCCACGGCTTCTTGCCGCCGCCGCGCACCTGGCCGCGGGTGAGCGTGTTGCTCGTGCCCTGGCGCCAGGCCGCGCGCTGCGAGCGAACGACCGTGTGCATGACGGTCATGTTCGGCTCGATGCCGAAAACGGTAGCGGCGAGGTCGGCGGAACCGGCCTTCTTCCCGCTCGCGTCTTTGATCTCAATCGTGGTCATTTAAACTCCTTATTACTTTCGATCCACGTTTACGCCATGCGGACGCGAACGATGCCATTCTTGCCGCCGGGGACGGCGCCCTTCACGAGGATGAGGTTCTGGTCCTCGTCGACGCGCACGACCTCGAGGTTCTTCACCGTCACGGTGTCGCAGCCCATGTGACCCGGGAGCTTGAGCCCCTTGAACACGCGGGACGGCGTGGCGCACTGGCCCACCGAGCCGGGAGCGCGGTGGAAGTGCGCGCCGTGGCCGCCCGGGCCGCCGCGGAAGCCGTAGCGCTTCATGACGCCGGCGAAGCCCTTGCCCTTGGACGTGCCGGTCACGTCGACCTTCTTCGTCTCGGCGAACGCGGCGACCGTCTGCTCGTCGCCCACGTTGTACTCGCCGGCATTCTCCACGCGCACCTCGCGCAGGTAGCGCACGGGAGCCGCGCCCTGCTTCTCGAAGTGGCCCTTCATGGGCTTGTTGACCTTCTTCTCCTTGATGGCGCCGAAGCCCATCTGCACGGCCTCGTAGCCGTCGGTGGCCTTCGTCTTCACCTGGCAGACCTTGTTGGGCTCGGCCTGGATGACCGTCACCGGGACGACGCGGTCGTCCTCGCCGAAGATCTGGGTCATGCCGATCTTCTTACCGTAGATTGCGTTGATCATTATCGCCTGACCCCCTTTACAGCTTGATTTCGATGTCGACACCGGCGGGGAGATCGAGACGCATCAGGGAATCCACCGTGTTCGGGGTGGGCTCCAGGATGTCGATGAGGCGCTTGTGCGTGCGCATCTCGAACTGCTCGCGCGAATCCTTGTCGACGTGCGGGCCCTTGACGACGCAGTACAGGTTGCGCTCCGTCGGCAGCGGGATGGGACCGGACACCTTGGCACCCGTCTTCTGCGCGGTATCGACGATGAGCTTCGTGGACTGGTCCACGATCTCATGGTCGTACCCCTTCAAGCGGATGCGAATCTTCTGATTAGCCACTTACTTACCTCCGTTATGCTTCAGGTCGCGCGCGCTTACGCGTTCCCGCCGGCCTTGCTGATAATTTCCTCCGCCACGCTCTTGGGCACCGGCTCGTAGGAGTCGAACTGCATGGTGTACACAGCCCGGCCCTGCGTGCCGCTGCGCAGGTCGGTGGCGTAGCCGAACATGTTGCCCAGCGGCACCTTCGCGCTGACCACGATGGCGTTGCCGCGCTTCTCCTGGCCCTGGATCATACCGCGGCGGGAGGGGATGTCGCCCATGACGAAGCCCGTGTACTCCTCCGGCGTCTCGATCTCCACGGCCATGACCGGCTCGAGGATGACGGGGCTGGACTTGCGGAGCGCTTCCTTGATGGCCATGGAACCCGCCACCTTGAACGCCGCCTCGGAGGAGTCGACGTCGTGGTACGAGCCGTCGACGAGTTCCACGCGCACGTCCTCGACCGGGTAGCCCGCGAGCACGCCGGAGTTCAGCGCCTCCTGGATGCCCTTGTCGATGGAGGGGATGTACTCCTTCGGCACCACGCCGCCCACGATCTTGTTCTCGAACAGGTAGCCTTCGCCGGCCTCCTGCGGGTACATGTTGATGACCGCATGGCCGTACTGGCCGCGACCGCCGGTCTGGCGCACGAACTTGCCCTCGGCGTTCATGACCTCCTTGCCGGGGCGCTCGCGGTAGGCAACCTGGGGCTTGCCCACGTTGGCCTCGACCTTGAACTCGCGCAGCAGGCGGTCGATGATGATCTCGAGGTGCAGCTCGCCCATGCCGGCGATGATGGTCTGGCCGGTCTCGTGGTTCGTGGACACGCGGAACGTCGGGTCCTCCTCGGCGAGCTTCTGCAGCGCCACGCCCATCTTGTCCTGCTCGGCCTTCGTCTTCGGCTCGACGGCGATGTCGATGACCGGGTCGGCGAACTCCATGGACTCCAGGATGATGGGGTGTTTCTCGTCGCAGAGCGTGTCGCCCGTGGACACGTCCTTCAGGCCCACCACGGCCACGATGTCGCCCGCCTGGCAGGCATCGATGTCGACGCGCTGGTTCGAGTGCATCTGCAGAAGGCGGCCGATGCGCTCCTTCTTGTCCTTCGACGCGTTCATGATGTAGGAGCCGGAATCCAGGCTGCCCGAGTACACGCGCAGGTAGGTGAGCTTGCCCACGAACGGGTCGGTCATGATCTTGAAGGCGAGCGCGGAGAACGGGGCCTTCACGTCGGAGGGACGCTCGTCCTCGGCACCCGTGTCGGGGTTCGTGCCCTTGATGGCCGGGATGTCAACCGGGGAGGGCATGTAGTCCACCACGGCGTCGAGCAGCTCCTGCACGCCCTTGTTCTTGTAGGACGAGCCCACGAACACAGGGTGGATCTGGCAGGCGATGGTGCCCTTGCGCAGGGCGGCCTTCAGCTCCTCGACCGTGACCTCCTCCTCCATGAGCACCTTCTCCATGAGGTCGTCGTCGCAGTCGGCGGCGGCCTCCAGCAGCTCCTGGCGGCGCAGCTCGGCCTCCTCGGCGAACTCGGCCGGGATGGCGTCCATGGGCTCGGGGTAGGTCATGCCCTTGTCGTCGGCCTTGAAGTCCCAGGCCGTCATCGTCACGAGGTCGATGACGCCCCAGAAGTTGTCCTCGGCGCCCATGGGAACCTGCGCGGCCACGGCCGGCGCGCCCAGGCGGTCCTTCATGGTCTGGATGGCGTTGAAGAAGTCGGCGCCCACGCGGTCGTACTTGTTGATGTAGGCGATGCGGGGCACGCCGTACTTGCTGGCCTGGCGCCACACGGTCTCGGACTGCGGCTGCACGCCGGCCACGGCGTCGAACACCGCGACGGCGCCGTCGAGCACGCGCAGGGAGCGCTCGACCTCGGCCGTGAAGTCAACGTGGCCGGGCGTGTCGATGATCTGGAAGCGGTACTCCTTGCCGTTGTCGGCACCGCCGGGGTATTTCCAGAAGCACGTGGTGGCGGCGGCCGTGATGGTCACGCCGCGCTCCTGCTCCTGCACCATCCAGTCCATCGTCGCGGCGCCGTCGTGCACCTCGCCGATCTTGTGGGTCTTGCCCGTGTAGTAGAGGATGCGCTCGGTCGTCGTCGTCTTGCCCGCGTCGATGTGGGCCATGATGCCGATGTTGCGCGTGTCTTGTAGAGACATTTTAGCCATAGACTGGGTCCCCCTTAGAAGCGGTAGTGCGAGAACGCACGGTTGGACTCGGCCATCTTGTACAGGTCCTCGCGCTTCTTCACCGACGCGCCGGTGTTCTCGGCGGCGTCCATGATCTCGGCGGCGAGGCGCTCCTTCATCGTGTGCTCCTTGCGCTTGCGCGAGAAGTCCACGATCCAGCGGATGGCGAGCGTCGTCGAACGGCGGGAGTTGACCTCCATCGGCACCTGGTAGGTGGCGCCGCCGACGCGCTTGGGCTTGACCTCGAGGGTCGGGCGGACGTTGTCCATGGCCTTCTTGAACACGGCCAGCGGGTCGCCGCCGGTCTTCTGCTCCACGATGGCGAACGCACCGTAGACGATGCCCTCGGCGGTGGCCTTCTTGCCATCGAGGAGGACCTTGTTGATCAGCTGCGTGACCAAACGGTTGTTGTACTGTGCGTCCGGCTGAACTTCACGACGGACTGCTGCTGCACGACGCGGCATGTATTTCTCCTTCTGGTTCCTGCGCGCTTCCGGGCGGCTCTTCGTCCCGCCCATTAGGCCGCCGCCCCACGCCCCCTTTGGGCGGAAGCGGCCTTAGCGGCCCGCGCGTCTTATCGGTTGCTTACTTGGGGCGCTTGGCGCCGTAACGGCTGCGGGCCTGCTTGCGGTTGTCCACGGCGGCGCAGTCGAGCGCAGCACGGATGACCTTGTAGCGGACACCGGGGAGGTCCTTCACGCGGCCGCCGCGCAAAAGCACCATGGAGTGCTCCTGCAGGTTGTGGCCGACGCCCGGGATGTAGGCCGTCACTTCCATGCCGTTGACGAGGCGCACGCGGCAGACCTTGCGGAGAGCCGAGTTCGGCTTCTTCGGCGTGGTTGTGAACACGCGGGTGCACACGCCGCGCTTCTGCGGGTTGCCCTTCAGGGCCGGTGTCTTGCTCTTGTCGACCGTCTTTTTGCGGCCCTTGCGGACCAGCTGGTTGATAGTAGGCAAAGCTTCTCTCCTTTTACCTCTTGCTTGTTCCGATTACCTTTATATAGATAGGGAATCGCTTCTGCGGTGCCTCCCTGTGCGCTCAGCTGATTCGCACAGGAAAACATACGCCCACGTGGGACGCGAACGAGAACTTTATCATCGCCCCCGCAGCTTGTCAAACGCCACGCACCCGGGAGTGTCTATATCTCCCACCTGCGTTTCGCCTGATGAAAGGCATCGGGCGCCGTTCGATAGGCGAAAGGCTCCACGTAATCTCGAATTTATTCCGCGTCGTCGGCCGCCGCGGCGCGCACGCGCAGGAGCGCGCGCATGTCGGCCGG
>NC_021021.1:3423247-3423935 GCF_000210055.1 Gordonibacter pamelaeae 7-10-1-b | reverse complement strand
ATGTCGGCCGGGTCGAGGCAGGCCACGGGCGCATGGCGCAGCAGCGCCCGGTCCGACGTGACCACGTAGTCGGCATCGACGCGCGCGGCGGCGGCCAGCAGCAGGTCGTCCTCGAAGTCGTCGTGGAGGTCGCGGTAGGTCATGGCGCGCAGGGCCTCGTTCTGCCCCACGGGCACGATCATCGAGAGCTCCATGACGTTGCGCACGCTCGACCACGCTGATTCGCGCACCGCCGCGGCAAAGAGCTCGTCAACGGGCTTGCCGTGCTCCCGCAGATACCGCTTCGTCTCCTGGCAGAGGAGGAAGAAAAGATCGGGCATCGTTGCCGACGAGGTGTGCAGCACGGCATCGGCTGCCGTCGCCTCCGCCATGAACCCCATCGCCGCTTCATGCGCTTCGGGCCTGCGCTCGAGGAAATAATCGATCCACACGTTCGTATCGACGAGCAGCTTCAGCGGCAGGCTCATGGCAGACCCCTCTCGGACGCCTTCTCGAGGTACGCCTCGTAGCGCAGATCGTCGTAGTAGGCCTCGTGGACCTCGTCGTCGTCGAGCTCCCTCTTCGGCTTGCCGAAGTACTCGTCCTCGCGCAGGTCCTCGCACGTGATCTTGCGCGGCGCCGGCACGGGCAGGCCGTTGTCGAGGAAGAAGTTCCGCCAGATGGCGGCCCCCTCGCGCACGAGGGCCAG
>NC_021021.1:3420660-3422396 GCF_000210055.1 Gordonibacter pamelaeae 7-10-1-b | reverse complement strand
CGCCGGCCGCCCGTCACGCCCCCAGGATCTTCGCGGCCACCTGCTTCTTGCGGCTCAAGACGCCCGGCATCCAGGTGCCGCCCTCGGCGGAGCAGTCGATGTTGAACACGCGGTTCACGGTGCGCAGGTTGCCCTCGCACAAAAACTGGCTGCCCTCGGCCAGGATGTCCGTGACCATGAGCAGCACGAACTCGTAGCCGCGGTCTTCCCTCAAACGGCGCATGTAGGCGCGTATCTCGTCCTCGCGCTTCATGACGGCCGGCAGGTCCACCGTCTCGTGCTGCGCGATGAGCACGGTGGAGTCGCCCAGCTGGAACTCCTTGGAATCGGCGCCCACGAGCTTCGCGACGGGCATGTTGTCCTCGCCGCCGCGGCACCTGAACACGGCCAGGCCGAACGCGGTGGGGTCGACGCCGGCCACGTCCGCCAGGAAGTCCACGATCTCGTGGTCGACGTAGGTGGCGGTGGGCGACTTCAGGATGACCGTGTCGGTCATGACGGCCGACAGGAGCACGCTGGCTATGGCGGGAGGCATCTCCACGCAGTGGCGGCGGAACTCCATGGCCACGATGGTGGCGGTGGAGCCCACGGGGAGGTTCAGGAACTTGATGGGGTTGGCCGTCATGACGTCGGCGATGCGGTGGTGGTCGACGATCTCCACGACCTCGGCCTCCTCGATGCCGTTGGCGGCCTGGCGCGTCTCGTTGTGGTCCACGAGCACCACCTTGCGCCGCGGGTGCACCGCCACGTCGGAGCGCGTGACGATGCCGATGGCGAACCCGTCGTCGTCCAGCACCACGGCCTCGCGCAGGGCGCTGGCCATGAGGTCCTCGACGGCCTCCTTCAGCAGGCCGTCCTTGTCCAGCTCCAGCACGTCGGTCTCGGTGATGTCGCTGACCTTCTGCCCCAGCGACGCGATGAGGTCGCCCGCCACGGCCATCTCGTTCGCGCCGCCCTCCTCCAGCACGTCGGTGGCCGCGATGTAGCGCTCGGCTATCATGCGCGTGGTGATGAGGCCCCGGTAGGTGCCGTCGTCGTTCGTCACCACGAGCGCGCGCACGTTGTGCTGGCGCAGCAGGCGGCCCGCCGCGAGCAGCGTGGCGTCGTGGGCGATGGAGATGGGATCGGGCGTCATGACGTCGGACACGCGCGCGTGGACATGGCCCACGACCTCGGGCAGCGGCAGGCCGTTCTCCTTCAGGATCCAGCTGCTCTCGGGGGGCAGCGGCCCCAGGCGCGCCGGCACGTACACGGCCGGCGCCTCCCCGTCGCGCGCCTCCCGGCGCGCCAGCTCGTTCTTCAGGTAGGCGTAGCCCACCGCAGCGCAGATGGAATCGTTGTCAGGGTTCTTGTGGCCCACCACGATGATGGGTGCCGCTGTGGCCATGCTCGCTCCTTCGCCGCACGGCGCCCCGGGCGGGGCGCCTTCGTCTGCCGTTTTCATATCGGAATAGGGCCGCGCGGGCATGCCCGCGGCTTTGATGGGAAACAGTATAGCGACGGAAGGGCGGGCGCTGCGGTTCCGCCATCGTTTCGTCGTGGAATCTCACGAAATGAGCGGTCGGCGGGGCGCGCCCGCGCGGTATGCGCTACCATGGCAGCGAAACAGGCGCCCCGCCGATGAAGGCCGGGCAACCGGAGCCCGCCCTGCCCCGCCGCCGGCGCAGGAGCGCCAGGAGGACAGTCGAAAGGACGCGCATGGAAACGCTCGGATTCGCCGACATCGTCGGCCCCAT
>NC_021021.1:3418738-3419823 GCF_000210055.1 Gordonibacter pamelaeae 7-10-1-b | reverse complement strand
GCGCCTGCGCCTGGTGCGCCGCGCGCGCCTAGGCGGACGCCCGCGGGCGCCGTCCGGGCGCAAACGAACAGCACGGCCTCCGGTCCTCCGGGCAGAACGCCCGGAGGACCGGAGGCCGTCAAAGAATCGGCGGGCGAACCCGAAGGGCGCCGGTCCGGGCGAAGCCTACAGCGGCTCGCTCACGCGCACCTGGCACGGGCGCAGCTCGCCGTCGGGCTGCTCGGTCTTTCCCTTGCGGCAGGGGTTGTAGCACACCTCGCCGCAGATCGTGCAGGTCACCGGCTCCGGAAGGGCCAGATCGGTCAGGTCGAAACCGCATTTGGTGCACGGGTTGGGCTTCGAGAAGTGCTCGAGGTCGACCGCGTTGAACATGCCGCATTCGGGGCACTTCACCGGACGCTTGCGCGGCGGCCGGCAGCCGCCGCAGATGGGATTGCACGACCAGCACATTAGCGGAAGTCCTCGCCCTGGTCGCCTCCCAAGAGCTTCGCCTGCTCCTTCAGGTGCTGAGCCTTCTCGGCGGCGGACACGAAGTCCTCGGGGGCATCCTCCACCTCCAGCAGCTCCACCTCGAACGTCAGGCTCTTGCCCGCCAGGGGGTGGTTCAGGTCGAACGTGACCAGGCCGTCCGTTATGTCCAGCACGGTGGCGGGCATCGGCGCGCCGTCCTCGCTGCTCGACAGCATGATGCGCTTGCCCACCTTCACGTCGTTCACGGGAATCTGCTCGAGCGGGATCTTCGCCACGTGGCCCTCGAGGTACTCGCCGTAGGCGCCGTACTCGTCCACCGTGAACGTCTTCTTCTCGCCCGCCTCGTTCATCTCCAGGATGGCCTTCTCGAAGCCGTCGATGGCCATGTCCATGCCCGTTTGGAACTTCATGGGCTTCTCTTCCGTGGCGAAGCCGAACACCGTGCCGTCATCGAGCTTGCCCGTGTACACCAGGGTTACCGTTGAGCCAAGTTGCATCGTCTTGATCTCCTTCTTTCGCATTGACAGGAACGTAAAACCGACGGCAGGGCGCGGCAGGGGGTTCCTCGCCTGCCGCGCGGCCGCGCGGCGCGTACGGCGCCGAGGACCCGCGAG
>NC_021021.1:3411599-3417910 GCF_000210055.1 Gordonibacter pamelaeae 7-10-1-b | reverse complement strand
CCGTGCGCAACGCGGGCGCCAGCCTGAGCGCGGGCCACCTGTCCCCCGCCTGCGTGGAGTGCACGGGCAACCGCGGGTCGGAGACGTTCTCCACCACGTTCAAGTGCCACCGCGACTGCTACTTCTGCTTCAACCACAACCAGCCCGACTACGAGCGGTTCTTCCGCGAGGGGTGCCCGTGGGAGGAGGGCGTGGCCCGGGCGGCGGCCGAGAACGACGCGCTCGCCTGCGTGGGCCTGACCGGGGGCGAGCCGCTGCTCGACCTGGAGAACGCCCTGCTCTTCCTCGAGCGCGCGGGCGAGCTGTGGCCCGGCGCCCACAAGCGCCTCTACACCTCGGGCGACCTTCTGACCGCAGAGGCCGCCGCGCGCCTGCGCGATGCCGGGCTCGACGAGATCCGCTTCAGCGTGAAGGACGACGACGCCCCCGAGCAGCAGGGGCGAGTGATCGCCGCCATGCGGCTCGCCAAGGGCTTCATCCCCTCGGTCATGGTTGAGATGCCCGTGATCCCCGGAGCGCGCACGCACCTGCAGCAGCTGTTCCGCCAGTTCGAGGACGTGGGCATCGACGGCATCAACCTGCTGGAGTTCTGCTTCCCCTTCTGCAACTGGGACGAGTTCGCCCGGCGCGGCCTCACGCTCAAGAACCCGCCGTTCGAGGTCATGTACGACTACGGCTACTCGGGGGGCCTGGCCGTTGCGGGCAGCGAGGAGCTGGCGCTCGAGCTCATGCTGTGGGCGCTCGACGAGGGACTGAGCTTCGGAATGCACTACTGCTCGCTCGAGAACAAGCACCGCAGCGAGATGCGCCAGAAGAACGAGCGCGCCGCGCATGCGCACCCGTGCGTCGCGTTCGACGAGGGCGATTTCTTCCTGAAGACGGCGAAGGCCTTCGGGCCGGACGTGGAGCCGGTGCGCGCCGCGCTCGAGGCGGAGGGCTGCACGGACTTCATGGAGGACCCCGAGGAGGGCTCGCTCGCGTTCCCGCCGCGCTTCCTCGAGACGGCGCGGAGCGTCCGGCGTCCAGACGGCGAGCCGGTACAGATCCAGAGATGCTTCCTCGTGTACGAGGTCGGCGAGGACGGCGGCTACCTCATCGACGTCGCCTTGTGCCCGGCGTAAGGCCGGCGCCGACAGCCGGCGCGCCGCGCACTACGGGAAAGGCCCGCGCCTGTGGCGCGGGCCTTTCCCGTATCGAAGCTTGCAGATCGGCCCCCGAAGTGCGGGCCCCTCGTGCGCGTGGGCGCCTAGCAGGCCCGCTTCCAGGGCGCGCCCGCCGGGTTGAGCTTGCGGCGCGCCGAGAGCTCGTCGGCGAACATGATGCAGTAGCGCAGGCCCTTGAGCGTGACGTACAGGCAGGCTATCTCATGCTTGCCACCGTGGTTGAACACGTCGTACGTCAGATACTCGCGCTCGATCATGGGCTCGTAGAGGGGGCTGCCCTTCACCTTCTCCATCAGCAGGTTCGTGGACTCGCGCCCCAGCTCGTCCTGCTTGAGGGAGATGTTGTACAGGATATCCTCCTGCTCGGGGGTCAGCCGACCCAATTTTTCGATCTCGGCCCTGATGACGTCTTCGGTTCCCATAAGCCCTCGTCTCCTTGTGCGGTTCGGTGCCCGCGTTCCCAATGGTTTCCACAGTTCCCAATACGGTGCCCGTAAGGCTTTCCCGCCAGCAAAGCGCTGCAGGCGCCGTAGTGCTCGCCATTCTAAAAGAGGACCCACTTCAAGCAACAAGCGAGTCCTCCTTTTGCCTCTGCGCAAGCTTAGTGCTTAAAGCTTAGCTCACCGGCTTGATGTCCTTGAAGCTGCCGCCCAGGCCAAGCTCGCCGGCACCCTCGTTGCCGGTAGCCTTCGTGGAAGTGTAGCCGCCCCAAGCGCGAGCGATGTACTTGTCCTTCACGAAGAAGACGTTCAGCTTCAGCAGGTCCGGCTTGGTCAGCTCGAACTCGGCCGCGGCCTCGTCCTGGGTCTTGCCCTCGGCCATGAGAGCGTTCAGCTTGTCGGCTGCTGCCTGAGGATCGAGATCCATGAACTCATCATGCGTCATTGTGCCCTCCTTGTCAGTCGTTACAGCGTCGTGGCCGCCGTCCGCAAAGGCAGCGGCCACGACAATCATAGCATTATCGGCTTACAGCTGGAACAGGACCATCGGGCGGTCGAACTCCGCCATCTTGGCCTGCATCTCCTCGAGCGTGCCATAGTACATGGACGCGGACTCCTCGACCTGCACGGCCAGGGGACGCTGGCCGGCCTTGTCGCCGCCGGTGCCCCAGTGCTCGGAGAAGATCGACGTCGGGCACGGGATGTAGAACCACTCCCACGCGTCGCCGTCGGAACCCTCGGCCTTGCGGAAGGGGCCGACCTCGACCTCTTTGATGCCGAACTGGTCGAGCGGGAGGCCCAGCTCTTCCTTGCAGGCGATCTCTGCGGCATGGTTGCCGGAGAAGTAGGTGTAATCAACGAGCAAAGCGTATTTCTGGTCTGCCATTATCGCCACTTCCTTTCGGGTTAGTCTTGGTCCAGGCTACGGACGCGGCGGACGTTGCACATGACACCCTTGTACGGGGCGCCGAAACCGAGCTTGCCAACGTTGAAGTGCGGCACCAGGCTGTTGAAGTTGGACTTCCACACGCCGAACAGGTTGGGCTCCTCGCCGTCCTGCTCGGGGAACCACCAGCCGTGCGCGCAGTTCAGGATGCCGGGCTTCATGACCGGGGTGACCTCGGCCTTGAAGCGGGCCTCGCCGAACATGTTGTACACCTCGCACCAGTCGCCGTCGGTGATACCGTACTCGGCAGCCGTCTCCGGGTTGATCTGGACCCACGGCCACGGATCGATCTGGCGCAGCGACGGCACGTGACGATGCTCGGAGTGGAACGAGCTGTAGCGACGCGAACCGGACGTGGTGATCAGCGGGTACTGACCGGCGAAGTCGGGCTTGCTGATGGGGCTGTAGTTCGGCTCCTCGTAGTAGGGCAGCGGATCCTCGCCCCAGGATTCGTACAGGATAGAGTAAGCTTCGATCTGGCCCGTGATGGTGTTGAAGCCGGGCTCGCCGTCGAAGCGGAGCAGGCCCTTCTCGTACTTCTCGTACTCGAAGCCATGGGCGCCGGGCTGGTAGAGACCCTCCTCGCGGAACTGGTTCCAGTCCATGCCGAGCTCCTTCAGCTGGTCGCTGTAGAAGTCCTCCACGGCAACCGCCAGGGCGTCGAGGTCGAGGGACTTGCCGTCGGCCGGCTTGTACCACGGCCACCAGGACGGGTTGAGGCGCTGGCCGAACATGAGGCAGATCTCCACGTCGGACTTGCACTCGCCCACCTGCAGAGCCTTGTTCATGGGGCCCATGAACACGGTGTTGCGGCCGTAGTGCGTGAGCACGATGCCGTTGTGCTCGGCCCACGTGGCCATCGGCAGGAAGTAGTCGCCCACGGCCATGGCCGTCGGGGTCATGGTCAGGTCCTGGACCACGACGAACTCGAGCTTCTGCAGGGCCTTGTGCCAACGCTTAGGCTGCGCGGAGCACGTCGGGGTGAGGAAGTTGGAGCTGTTGAACCAACCCATCTTCAGGGCGTAGGGCTGGTCGGTCTCCATGGTGTTCAGCGTCTCGTCGGGCTGGGTGGTAGCCATGCCGGTGGACAGGCCGGGCCACGCCGCCGCGCCGATGCGCTTCTGCCACACGTCGTCGGCCATGGCGCCACGCTGCTCCATGCGCCACTTGCCGAGCAGGGCCGACGGAGGACCGAGGGTCAGGCCGCCGGGACGGTCGATGGAGCCGGCGAGGGCAGCCAGGACGATGAACGCCTGGGACAGCTGCACGCCGTTCTTGTTCTGGTCGAACGCGAGGCCCCACGCCCAGCCGATCGGGCGCTCGGTACCGATGATGTGCGCGACGCGCTTGATGTCCTCGGCGTCGACGCCGGTGATCTCGGCAACCTTGTCGACGGGGTACTCGGCCGCGCGAGCCTTCATGTCGTCGAGGCCGTAGATCCACTTCTCGGCGAACTCTTGGTCGTACTCGCCCGTCTCGAACATGAGGTTCATGATGGCGAGGGCCAGGGCCGTGTCGGTCTGCGGGCGGACCTGCAGGTTGATGTTGCCGTCGTGCGCGCCCACCCACGTGATGCGGGGGTCGATGGAGATGATCTTCGTGCCAAGCTTCATCAGGTCGACGAGGCAGTGGCCGAAGAAGCCGTCACCGTTGGAGGGCAGGGGCTCCTTGCCCCAGACCACGATCCACTTCGGCACGGTGTAGCGCGGGTCCTGGTAGCTGCCCGGCAGGTGACCGGCGTAGTCGAGCTCGGGGTAGCCGGCGCCCAGCACGTAGTCGGAGATGGAGCAACGCGGGCCGTAGCAGGACCAACCGGACTGCGTGTAGCAGCAGTTGGGCGACTGCAGCACCGAGAACGTCAGCGCATAGTAGAAGATGCAAGCCTCGCGGCCGGTGCCGCCGAAGACCACGATGGACTCGGGGCCGTAGGTGTTCTGGAAGTAGCGCACCTTGTCGCAGATGGTGTCCAGGGCCTCGTCCCACGTGGTCTGAACCCACTTGTCCTTGCCGCGGTCCTCCGGGTTGCGCTTCATCGGGTGGATGATGCGCGAAGGCGCGTACGTGTACTCGCGCAGCGCGAGGTTCATCGCGTTCACGCGGCCCGTGGTGATGGGGTTGTCGTCGTCGCCCTCGATGCGGACGAGCTCGCCGTCCTTCGTGACAACCTTGACGCCGTATCCCACCGGGTGGCTTCCCGGAGGCGACCACGTGTTGCTGCGGGTTACGACAGTCCCGTCTTCCATCACGGTTTGCCACTGTTTACCGTATGCCATGTTCTCCTTCTTTCTACACTCTCACTCGTGTTTCGGTAGAAGCATCTCTGCGCTTGTCATCGCGCGAAACCTCGTGTAGATCCTCGTGCTGGGGACCACCCCCTTCCGTGGTCGCGGCGCCCGTCCCCTTTGCAGGCGCCGCTTAAGCATCGCGTCCGCTTACGCGGTGGGAGGCTTGGGAGCACCGGGGGCCGCGGGGGCCTTCGGGGCGCCGGGGGCCGCGGGGGCCGCAGGGGCGCCGGGAGCTGCGTTCGGCAGCGGCTTCTCGCCGTTGATATACGGCGAGAAGTCGGCCTTGCAGAACGGGCATGCCTTCAACGTAACGCCGGCCATCATCTGGATGGTCTTGCCGCACTCGGGGCACTTGTTCATGCCGCCGCTCGCACCTGCATCTGCTGGTCTGAAGCACATAGGGGAATCCTCCGTCTCATTTCTTCGGCCGGCTCGGACGGCACATCGCACCGTCTTGCTGCCAACCCCTTGCCATAATGTTCGTCAGCGAAAGCCTGACGGGAAACAGCTTAGTTGCCCGGGCGGGAGGGGCATCGAATCACGGGGACAATTTTGGGGATCATACCATCGTCCCCGGAGGTTGATTTTCGTCAACCCAAGAGGTTGCGGTTTATTATATTGCCTGATCATTGGCATAATTTTGAGTTTAGCCGCCCGGCGTCGAACCGACGGCCGCAACCGCTGAAAACAGCTCTTGGCACCGTGTCCCAGGAGGCCCTGCGGTATAATAAAGCAAGCGAAAACGCGCCTTTAAGGGGGATCTGCATTGAAGAACAACAAGGTGTACCTGCCAACCGATGCCATAGCGCGCCACGAGGATTTCGACGTGTGGTACGCCGACGGTGAAACCTTCCTGAGCATCAAGGGAGCGTGGTCCAAAGAGAGCGACAAGGCCGTCATCTTCGGCCGCATGGGCGGGGAGATGGGGCAGATCAAGCCCGACCACAAGGCCCTCACCTACTACCTGAAGCTCGAACGCTGGGAATACGTGTTCCACACGCTCCACCTGTTCAAGCACTACTACGTGAACGGGATGAAGTGGCAGATCGACGGGTCGTTGACGAACCCTCCCTTCGACTTCGTCAACGAGGAGGACTCCCAGAAGGAAGTGCATGTGCAGGTGGTCGATTTCAAGGGCCACGGCCCGTGCTTCGAGGTCAGGGCCAAAGACGTGGCCAAGCTGCGCATCGCCGTGGCCGCCGTCATCGCCATGGCCATCAAGGAGGAGTACCGGGGCTTGAGCGAGGGCCTGAAGAACCCGAATGCCTCCCGGCTCGAGAAAGCGAAGAACTGGCTCGTGGCGGACAAGGGCATCCCTTACGACCAGCTGCCCGACCTGGATTAACGCCCCTGGCAGGGCGTTGGCGCCCTGCCCGCCCCCCCCCCGCCTCGCACCGACACGCAACGCAAAAGAAGCCCCGCCGCCTTGTTTCCAAGGAGGCGGGGCTTCTGCAATGCGGGGCCCGGCGAAGTGCCG
>NC_021021.1:3409172-3411391 GCF_000210055.1 Gordonibacter pamelaeae 7-10-1-b | reverse complement strand
GGGCTTACGCCTTCGTCGACGCCTCGTCGCCCAAGGAGCCGAGCGAAGCCCGGGCAGCCTTGTTCTTCGCCGACTGGATGCCGCCGAAGATGAAGAAGTACAGGAACGGGAGGAGCAGGCCGATGGCCATGAGCGGCAGCGCGTAGGGCTGCTTCGACCAGTTCGGCACGATGAGCGGGCAGGCGATGCAGAGGATGGCAAGGACGGCCACGATCACCAACATGACGATGAAGCGCATGTTGCCGTCCTTCTCGGAATTGCCCATCCTCTCCTCTTCGGCCGCGAGCTGGTCCATGGACTTGCCGGCGGTTTCCTTCACGAACATGACCGTGCAGATGAAGCCCAGGGCGAACGGGACGATGAGCACGAGCACGACCATCGACCAGTTGGTGGCGCCAGTGGCGGTCTGGAACAGCGCCATGCCGGCGATGCCGCCGAGCACGATGGAGGAGGCGGAGCCGCCGAAGCGGGCGAACGCCTGGCACCAGGACGTGCCGGTGTTGCGGATAGCCGTGGGATAGCTCTCGGGCATGAGGGGCTGGACGGCCGTGATGGCGTAGTTCAGCGCGAAGCCGAAGAGCAGCATGAGGGCGATGCACAGGCCCATGTTGTTCGGGGCCACGAAGATGGAGCACAGGATGATGGCCACGATGCAGAACAGCCAGGCACCGGCGAGGTTGCGCTTGCGGCCGATCTTGTCGGACACGAAGCCCACCGCGATGTTGGAGGCGATGGCCGCCACGTTGTTCCAGGTCTGGAGCGCGACGGAGTCAGCCTGCGAGTAGCCCAGGCCCACGAACCACGTGGGGATCCAGGCGTTCATGCCGTACACGCAGAACTGGCCGACGAAGTAGGCGGACCAGATGGCGCAGGTCGCCACGATGAACTTGCTCGAGAACAGAACCGACGGGCCGGTCTTGGCGGGCTTCGGCGGAACGATCAGCAGAGCGGGGTCGTACTCGTGGGACGTGTGGCGCGTGGCCTGCTCGATCTGGGTGAGGCGCTTGCAGGCCATCTCCTTGTTGCCGGAGTTGGCGTACCAGTGCGGGGTCTCGTGCATCGTGAAGATGAGGATGATGCCGTAGATCAGCGGGATGCCGCCGATCAGGTAGCACAGGCGCCAGTTGGCGTACATGGTGGCGGTGCCGCCATCGGCCAGGGCGTAGGTGACCTGGTTGGTGAAGTCGCCGAGCAGCGGTGTGGCCGCGTTGCAGATCGGGTTGGCGATGAGGCCGGCCAGAACCCAGCCGACGACCATGAACGCCATGCCGAACGTGACGAAGACGCCACGCTGCTTGGAGGGCATGCTCTCGGAGAACACCGTGGTGACCACCGGGATGCAGGAGCCCACGCCAAAGCCGGCGATCAGGCGGAACGCGGCGAAGAACGCCAGGTCGTTCGCGAACGCCTGCGGCAGCGTGAACAGGCCGTAGAACATGACGGCAGCGATCAGCGTCTTCTTACGGCCGATCTTGTCGGACATGATGCCGCCGACGGCGCCGCCGAGCACCATGCCCAGCAGGCCCCACGTGGTCAGCGAGCCCATGAGCGCGCCCGGGTTCGCGTTGTCGGGCCAGAACGTATGGGCCACGAACATGTTGGTCGAATTGACGATCATGAAGTCGTAGCCGTCGAAGATCATGGCAAAGGCCAGCAGCACGAACACGACCCACGTGTGCTTGCTGATGCCGATGGAGTCGATGACTTCTGAGATCGTGAACTCTTTTTTATCCATCAGTCCCTCCTTTTGAGGTAACTCGTATGATAAGAAGCCGGATCGTCCGTCCGTCGCGCAACGCGACGTGCGGCGCCCCAGCGCTTACGCTTCCCCTTCGCGCAGTGGCAAGACTGGAACCGCAACGCACCTTCAGGAAATTACGGACGCTTCAGTATTGCATGAATAACTGATGCTTCCGTAGTTTCGACCACCGTCCCTCAACGATGATCGCCACCTGCCTTCAAGGCCGTGCCGCCCTCCAGAAGAAACGACTGCGCCCATCCCCCTTCCACGATTCTCTTTCCCGATCGCGTTATTTCCTTTTGCGCAAGAGACCGAAACGGCCGAAAGCATGCAAAAGAAATATCCAAGACGAAGGGTACGAAACGCGGGTCGGGCGGTCATCCTCTCGCAGGTACGCTTTACCGACGGGGCATCGACCCCTGGGATCGATTTATCGAAGGCGCCTTTTCCGGCATTCGCCCCCGGCAACGGGGCCCGG
>NC_021021.1:3406087-3408870 GCF_000210055.1 Gordonibacter pamelaeae 7-10-1-b | reverse complement strand
CGCGCGCGAGGAGGATTCCCGCAGGCGCCCAGGCGCTGCCCTGCACGATGTAAAAGTGGTTCGCAACATCGTCCCGAGAGGTTGATTTCTATCGTCCTATGGGCATAGACGGCCCAATAACCCCAGGTAAGGAGACAATGAACGGGTTTCTCCCGTTTGAACCCCGCCCCAGAAACGTATATAGTGGAGGCCATCGGTCGAATCGGCGCGGCAAACGGCGCCGACAGGGGCAGCGGCACTCGCAGTAACATCATCCGACCGAGAAGACTATGTCCGATGATCACCTCGACAGGGGAATGTGAGGATACTAACGCTCATGGCCATCAACCTCCCGCGTATCAGCATCACCGTAGACGACAATCGAGGCATGGGGACGCAGGGGGAGCTAAATATCCTTTCCCTGGGCTTCGGCATACACCAGGCCTGGATCTATGCCGCCATGTTCGGGACGAACTCCATCTTCCAGATGCCCGCTCCCGAAGGCCTTTTCGGCCACAGCAGCTCCTTCGTCTCGTACGTCTTCCTCATCTCCATCGTGGTGTTCGGGCTGTCGCTTCTGTTCGCCGCCATCACCGACCAGAAGCTCCTCAAGCTCTACACCGCCAAGCGCGTGCTGTTCGGGGCGGGCATCCTCACCTCGGCGGGCACGTTCGCCGTGTTCGCCGCCACGCTGCCCGGGGCACTCGGCATAGCGGCCACCGTGTTCGCCGGCGTGTCCACGGGCATCGGATCGGCGTTGCTGCTGCTGTTCTGGGGCACCGCCTACTCGCGTCATGGCGCCGCCACCATCGTCATGAACACGGCCGTGGCCATCGTCATAGCCGTGGCCATCTACTCCATCGCGCTCCACGTGGTGCCCGCGCCCTTCTCGGGCGTGCTCACCGCCTGCCTGCCGCTGCTGGAGCTGCCCATCCTGTGGCACCTCACGCCGGTGAGCTACGCCGTGCGCCACGCCATACCCATCTTCAACCCGCTGCCGGTGCACAAAGGGCCGTTCTGCCTGCGCTTCGCGCTCCCGGTGCTGCTGTTCGGCTTCGCGTTGGGCGCGCTCCGCTCGCTGTCCACGCAGGTCATCTTGCCGTCGTCCGACCTCACCACGCAGCTGCTGGCGCTGTTCGCCGGCGGTGCGGCCACCGTGCTGCTGCTGGTGACCACGTTCTCCATCGACAAGCGCAGCCACTGGGATTTCCTGTTCCGGCCGCTTGTCCCGTTCATCGCCATCACGCTGTTCTTCCTGCCGTCGCTCGCGCTGGACAACTCCATGATCGCGGCGCTCGTGCTGCTCACCGGCTACATGTGCTTCGAAGCGCTCATGTGGGTGTTCTTCAGCGAGCTGTCGCAGGAGTTCCGCCTGTCGCCCATCTTCGTGTTCGGCATCGGGCGCGGCTGCCTGGCCCTGGGCTCGATAGCCGGGTCGCTGTCGATGGCCGACCCCGCATTCCTGTCGTCCCTCTCGCCGTTCGGCGAGGCCGGCGGCGCCGTGCTCATCATGCTGGCCATGGTGGTGGCGTACGCGCTGCTGCCCCGTGTGCGCGACATCAAGCGCATCGTGGTGAAGGGCGGGCGCGATTTCGATGCCATAGAGTCCTTCAACCATCAGATAGAGAGGGTTGTCTGGGCTTCGCGCCGCACGAGCGCGGACGCGTCCGACGACGGTGCCGAGACGGAGGCTCTGCCGCTGCCCACGCCCGGAACGCTCTTCGGCATGGGCTCGGTGCCGGCCGAGACGCCGTCAGACCTCCCCACCTACGGCTCGGCCGGCACTCCCGGCTGGCGCGCCGCCAGCATAGGAAGCGCGACGCCGTCCAAGCTGGCGGCGGACACCCAGCTGGCCAAGGAACCGGCGAAAGAGGCTTCCAAGGAGCCGGACGCGGCCTCATCCGAGGCCGAGCGCTCGCGCAAAAGCGGGCGGTTCCGTTCGCAATGCGAGGTCATCGCCGACCGCTACCTGCTGTCACGGCGCGAGACCGAGGTCATGTTCCTGTTGGCCAAGGGGCACAACGCCGCCTACATCCAGGACAAGCTGTGCATTTCCAAGAGCACGGCCAAGACGCACATCAGCCACATCTACCGCAAGCTGGACATCCACAACCAGCAGGAGCTGCTGTCCATGGTGGAGGACGCGCGCGACGAGCTTTAGGCGCGCGGCTGCGGCCCTCGACAGGGCCGCCCCATGGGACAGGGGCAGGGACGAGGGCCCCCGTCCCTGCCCCATGCTCGACCCGCCAGCCCCGCCTACGACAGGTCCAAGCCGGGGCACGCGCCCAGGTCGACCGCCTGAACGGCGATGCAGCTTGGTCCGCCCTGCGTGATGAAGGCCGGGCCGAGCTCGAACAGGCCGAAGCGGCACCCCGGCAGGCGTCCCTCCAGGTAGGCGAGCGCCTCGGCTGCCTGGTCGGGGTTGTCGGCGTGGCTCACGCTCACGTAGTATCCCTCGCCCACCCCGCGTCCCTCGAAGTCGGCCGCAACGGCCGCGATCGCCTTCTTGAACGAGCGGGCGATGGCGAGCTTGCCCAGCCTCCGGCCGTCGTCGGTCTGCTCCATCACGGGAAACGCCTTCACCAGGTGTGCGAACTTGGCCGCAAGGGGCGTGAGACGTCCGCCGCGGCGCAGGTAGTCGAAGTCCTCGGGGATGAGGCAGGAGCGCGTGGTGCCCATCATGGCCCCCAGACGTCCCACGACCTCCTCCGCTCCGAGGCCCTGCCCGCCCAGCTGCACGGCGTAGCACGCGAGCGCCCGGTGCGGCACGCAGAGGGTCCGCGTGTTCAGCACGTGCACGCGCT
>NC_021021.1:3399712-3405471 GCF_000210055.1 Gordonibacter pamelaeae 7-10-1-b | reverse complement strand
CGTGCCGCTGAAGCCCGCCGACCCCACGCCGGAGGACTGGCGCAGCTCGGAGGGGATCTCCTGGATGAAGCGCGACATCGGGTTCGCCGACGCCTGCCCGAAGATCTGGCGCTGCGAGGCGCAGGTGAGGAACAGGCGCTTGCGGGCGCGCGTGATGGCCACGTAGGCCAGGCGGCGCTCCTCCTCGATGCTCGCCGCATCGCCCACCGAGTTCATGTGCGGGAACAGCGTCTCCTCCATGCCAGCCACGAACACGCAGTCGAACTCGAGGCCCTTCGACGAGTGCACGGTCATGAGCGTGACCGCGTTGCCGTCCTCCGCCACCGTGTCGAGGTCGGTGCGCAGGCGCACCCACTCGATGAAGTCCGCGAGCGAGTCGCCCCGCAGCACGCGCGTGGGCGCCGCGTCCGCAGCAGCCCCGTCGTCGCCCCCTGTCGTGGGGGCCGCGTAGTCCGCGTCCTCGTCGTCGTGGGTGCTCACGAACTCGTCCACCACGCCCAGGAACTCCTGGATGTTCTCGATACGCCCGCGCGCCTCGTCGGTGTTCTCGGCCTGCAGCGCACCGATGAGGCCGCTCTTGTCGATGACGGCCTCGATGACCTTGCGCAGGTCGCCGCCGTAGGTGCGCGCCTCGTTGATCAGGCCCACGAACGAGGCCACGGACTGGCGCGTGGAGGCGCGCAGCTCCGGGTCGACGATAGCGAGCTCGGCCGCCTCGATGAACGGCATGTCCATCTCGCGCCCGAACTGCTCGATGCGCTCGATGGTGGTCTTGCCGATGCCGCGGCGCGGCACGTTGACCACGCGCTTGGCGGCGATGTCGTCGGCCGGGTTCACGATGAGCGTGAGGTAGGCCATGACGTCGCGGATCTCGGCGCGGTCGAAGAAGCGCGTGCCGCCCACGATGCGGTAGGGCACGCCGGCGCGCAGCAGCATGTCCTCCAGCATGCGGGACTGGGCGTTCGTGCGGTAGAACACGGCCACCTGGTTGTACGTGAGACCGGCCGCGCGCTGCTTCTCTATCTCGCCGGCTATCCAGCGGCCCTCGTCGCGCTCGTCGGAGGCCAGGTACACGTTGATCTTCTCGCCGTCCTCCGAGGCCGTGAACAGCTTCTTCTGCTTGCGGTGCTGGTTGTTCGCGATGACGGCGTTGGCCGCGGCCAGGACGTTGCCCACGCTGCGGTAGTTCTGCTCCAGCTTCACCACGTGGGCGTTCGGGTAGTCCTGCTCGAACTCCAGGATGTTGCGCAGGTCGGCGCCACGCCACGAGTAGATGGACTGGTCGTCGTCGCCCACCACCATGATGTTCTTGTGCCCCTCCGCCAAAAGCTGCGTGATGGCGTACTGGGCGTGGTTCGTGTCCTGGTACTCGTCCACCATGAGGTAGCGGAAGCGCTGCTGGTAGGCGGCGCGCACGTCCTCGTGGTTCTTGAGCAGCAGGTAGGCGTAGAGCAAGAGGTCGTCGAAGTCGAAGGCGTTCGCGGCCTTGAGGCGCTCCTGCAGGCGCGCGTACACGCGCGCGGCCACCTTCCCCACCGGGTCGGAGGCCTGATTCTCGAAGTCGCCCGGCACCACGAGCTCGTTCTTCGCCGTGGAAATGCGGTTCATGAGCGCGTTCGCCGGGAAGCGCTTCGGATCGATGTCCAGCTCGGCCATGATCTCCTTGTACAGGCGCTTCTGGTCGTCCACATCGTAGATGGTGAAGTTGCGCGTGAAGCCCAGGCGCTCCGCGTCGGCGCGCAGGATGCGCACGCACATGCTGTGGAACGTGGACACCCACATGCCGCGGCAGCGCGGACCCACCAGGCCGGCCAGGCGCTCGCGCATCTCGGCGGCCGCCTTGTTCGTGAACGTGATGGCCAGGATCTCCCAAGGCGCCACCCCGTGGTTCTCGATGAGGTTGGCAATGCGGTACGTGAGCACGCGCGTCTTGCCCGAGCCGGCGCCGGCGAGTACGAGCAGCGGCCCGTCGATGGTGACGACCGCCTCGCGCTGCGGCCCGTTCAGGGTTTCGATGTCGATTGGCATGTGAGCAGTCTCCTACGGATGGAGGTGAAATCAAGCTTCCGTATTCTACCGCTTTTCCCGCAGGGCGACGGGCAAACGCGCGCAATCTGCGCAAGCGCCCGTCCCGCTATGCGTACGCCTCGGCCAGCTCGTCGAGCGGGGCGGCGGGCTCGTCGTCGCCGGGGCGGCCGGCGCCGAGGGAGTCGCGCCACATGGACAGCTCCGCGCCGTGCTCCACGAGGTTCGAGCACTCGTTGCCCGCGCGCTCGAGCCCGAGCAGCAGCTGGTTGTACACGGCCTTGTTCTCGGGCGCGCACTGGCGGCTGCTCACGCGGCGGAAGTGGGCTTTGCGGGCCTTGCTCTGGCGCTTGATGATGGCGCGCCGGCGCTCGTCGAGCACCTGCTCGGATGCCGCATCCTGGTCGCTTAGGAACCGCAGTACCGCATCGTACATCTCCGACACCATGGCAGCGCTCTCAGCCAGCTCCTCGCGCGCCTCGTCCGAGAACGGCTTCTTGGATGCGAGGTTCTCGCCGTAGAGCCCGGCCACCTCGCCGCAGCGCGAGCCGATGCGGCCCACTGCGTCCACGATGGACATGAGATCGGTGATCTCGGCCGCCTGCCGCTCCGAGGTCGCGCCGGCGCTTAGCAGCTCCACCGCGTAGTTCGCAAGCTCCACCTCCGCGGCCTCCACCTGGGCGCAGTCGCCTTGCAGGGCCTTGAGCGCGGCGGCGTCCCGGCTCGCGACGGCCCCGGGCAGCGTCTCCAGCATGGAGCCCACCTTGTCGCAGAACTTCTGCAGCTCCTCGCCGAACATGCGGATGGCGAACACCGGCTGGCCGAGGATGTTCTCGTCGAGCGTGACGAGCGCGCCCGGCCCGTGCTCTTCCTCCTTGCCCGGAACGAGGAACGTGACGATCTTCACCATCACGCCCAGAAGCGGCAGCCACAGAAGCGTGCAGACGACGTTGAAGGTGGTGTGGGCGTTCGCGATCTGCCGTGCGATGACGTCGAGCTCGGGACCCGGCGTGATGAGCTGCACGAACGAGGCGAGCACTGGCACGAACCAGATGAACAGAAACGCGCCCGTGATGTTGAACACGCTGTGCGCCACGGCCGTGCGCTTCGCGTCGCGCGACTGCCCGATGCAGGCCAGAAGCGCGGTGATGGTGGTGCCTATGTTGTCGCCCAGCAGGATGGGGATGGAGCCCTGGAGGCCCAGCACGCTGGTCACGCCGTCGGGGCCGGGCTGCGAGGCGAAGCTCTGCAGCACCGCGATGGTGGCGCTGGAGCTCTGCACGACGAGCGTCATCACGGTGCCTACCACCACGCCGAGCGCGGGAATGTCCTTCACCTGGTCGATCATGGACAGGAACACGTCGCTCTGCGCGAGAGGCTTCATGACGGCGCCCATCGTGTCGATGCCCACGAACAGGAGGCCGAACGCGAACACGGTCTGCCCGATGTTCTTGACGCGCTCGTCCTTCGCCACGAACCACACGATGAAGCCCACGAACACGATGAGCCAGATGTAGTCGCTGATCTTGAACGCCATGAGCTGGGCCGTCATCGTGGTGCCGATGTTCGCGCCGAAGATGACCGCAATGGCCTGGCGCATGGTCATGAGGCGCGCGCTCACGAAGCCGATGGCCATGACCGTGGTGGCGCTGGAGCTCTGCAGCACGGCGGTGACCACCGCACCGGCCAGCACGCCGAGCACGGGATTGGAGGTGAGCAGGGACAGGATCGACTTCATCTTGGCGCCGGCGGCCTTCTGCAGGCCCTCGGACATCATGTTCATGCCGAACAGGAACACAGCCAGTCCGCCCAAGAGGCCGAACACGGTTTCCATCGGAGCGTTCACGCGGGACTCCCCTTCGCATCAGTCGGTTGCAGCGTCAGTGCGCGTGAGTCGAAAGGATACCGGGTGGACGGTAAGGCCTTCGTCAAGGGAAGGTAAAGCTCGGGTAAAGTTTTTACGAACAGGGCGCATCCGGCGGGTTTCCGCCCGTCGGATGCGCCCGATCCTTTACACGATGCGCTTGCCGAAGACGGCGGCGATCTCGCGGAGCTTGGCGACGAGCACCTCGAACTGGGCGGGCGTCAGCTGCTGCGGGCCGTCGGAGAGGGCCGCGGGCGGGTTGGGATGCACCTCGATCATGAGGGAGTCGGCCCCGGCCGCCACGGCGGCAAAGGCGAGCGACGGCACGAGGTCGCGCTGGCCGGCGGGGTGCGACACGTCGATGCACACGGGGCACAGCGACTGCTTGTGAATCACGGGCACGGCCGCGATGTCCAGCGTGAAGCGCGTGGCCGTCTCGAACGTGCGGATGCCGCGCTCGCACAGCACCACGTTGTCGTTGCCCTCGGCGGTGAGGTAGTCGGTGGCGGCCAGCCACTCGGCGATGGTGCCCGCGAAGCCGCGCTTGTACAGCACCATCTTGTGCGAGGTGGCCGTGACCTGGCCGATCTTCTTCAGCAGGCTGAAGTTCTGAAAGTTGCGCGCGCCCACCTGCAGGCCGTCCACGTAGGAGTGCACGAGCTCGCAGTGCGCGGAGTCCATGACCTCGGTGAGCGTCTTCAGGCCGTGCTTCTCGCCCGCGTCGCGCATGATCTTGAGGGCCTCCTCGCCCAGGCCCTGGAACGAGTGCGGGTTCGTGCGCGGCTTGAACGCGCCGCCGCGGATCCAGGTGAGGCCGAGGCCGGCCACGCATGCGGCCACTTCGTCGAACTGCTCGACCGACTCCACGGAGCACGGGCCGGCGAAGATGGTGATCTCGTCGGAGCGCGATCCGAGATCGGGGATAGAGGGGATGTTGACTTCGCTCATACCGACGGGGTCTCCTTCATGATCTTGAGAATGGTGGCGTAGATCTCGCGCAGGTTCTCGTTGTACAGGGGACCCTCGTTGTAGCTGCTCACCTTCGCGAAGATCTCCTCTTCGCGCTTGGCGTCGTACAGGCCCAGATGGGCACCGGGCTTGAGACCGCGGATGACCAGCGAATGGCCGGCGCGCTTGTTGAGCAGCGCGACGATCTGGCGGTCGATCTCGTCGATCTTGGCACGATGTTCTTGAATCTCCGCAAGGGAGGTGTCTTTCTCAGACATCGGCTTTCCTCTCATGACTCTCATGCGATAACGTGCGCTTCAGCCCGCGCCCCCGCACGTTGGAGGGCCTCTTCGGGCAACACGTGTGCCTGACATGATAGCAAAAGCGGCGCGCTCGGTAAGCGCGCCGCTGGGATTTAGCGGGAAGAACCACGGAAGCGGACCGGTCGAGGGCTCGTCGAGTGCTCGCTTGCGGACGCCGCCCTACGGCAGCATGCCCATCGATTCGAACACGAAGTAGCCCAGCACCAGCACGCCCACGACGATGCGGTACCAGCCGAACGCCGTGAAGTCGTTCTTCTTGATGTAGCCCATGAGGAACTTGATGGCGATGACCGACATGACGAACGCCGTCACGATGCCCACCGCGAGCACGACGACCTCCGTCATGGTCATGGCCAGGCCCGCGGCGAAGAACTTGAGGCACTTCACCAGGCCCCAGCCGAACATGATGGGGATGGCCAGGAAGAACGTGAACTCGGCCGCCGCGGTGCGCGAGCAGCCCGACAGCATGCCGCCGATGATGGTGGCGCCGGAACGGCTCGTGCCGGGGATGATGGCGAGCACCTGGAAGCAGCCGATCTTGAGGGCGGTCTTCCAGTCGATCTCGTCCACGTCGGTGATCTTGAACAGCTGCGCCTCGG
>NC_021021.1:3390049-3399411 GCF_000210055.1 Gordonibacter pamelaeae 7-10-1-b | reverse complement strand
GCGGCGAGGGCGGCCTCGGCCTCGCGCAGGCGGCGGCGGTTGCGGCGCTCGAGCACGATGAACGCCACGCCGTACACGATGAGCATCGCGGCCACGGTCACCTTGTTGTAGAAGTGCTCGTTGACCCAGTCGTCGAACGCCAGGCCGATGATGGCCGCGGGGATGCAGCCGATGGCCACCATGCCCCAGAGGCGCCAGGTGGACTTCTTCTGCACGCTCGTCTTCTTCGGCGAGAAAGGGTTGAGCTTGTGGAAGTACAGGATGAGCACGGCCATGATGGCGCCCAGCTGGATGACCACGAGGAACAGGGCCAGGAACTCGTCGGACACCTGCAGCTTCACGAACTCGTCCACGAGGATCATGTGGCCGGTGGACGAGATGGGCAGCCATTCGGTGATGCCCTCGACGATGCCGATGAGAAACGCTTTCAATGCTTCGATGATCATGCGCGGGTACTTCCTCGTTGTCCTTCGGGATTACTGTTTGTGCTGGTAATGGTCCTGCAGCATGGCGATAGCCAGCAGGGCGACCGAGAGGCACAGCCCCATGAGCACGAACTTGGGGGCTTCCTGCCCCACGGCGATGGTGGCGAACGCCACGACGGCTATCACAAGCGCCGCCAGCTTGCACAGGTACGAGATGCGCCGGTTGAACGAGGCATGCAGAGCACGCCTGCGCTCCTCGTCGAGCTCGCCTCTGTCCCTGTTCGCTTTCTCCATGCCGGGCATTGTACACGACGCCGACCGGCGAGGTCGAAGAAACCACAGGGGGAACACGGGCAGGTTGGGAAGAGGGTCGGGACGCCGCGGATGTCAGGAGGACGCTAGTTCTCCAGGTAGGCGCGCTCGAGAAGGGGCTTAACCTCTTCAAGCTCGTCGAGCGAGGTGAGGCCGACCTCGATATCGCCCGTTCCCCAATGGCCTTTGCCCGAGCAGTCCCTCACCAAGCTCGTTTCCGCAACCGTCGAGGCGTCGAGCGCCAAATGAAGGATCACCCGCTTCTGGTTCACCTCTATGCACACGATGTTGCGCACCTTCTTGATGGCGAGGTAGAGCTTCAGCTCGTTCTCCGACACGTCGTCGCCGAACGAGGCCATGTAATGGCGGACCTCGTCGACCACCTCGCGCAGCTTCTCCGGCGCTCCGACCAGCTGCTCGGCGAATGTCTTGTCCACGTATTTCTTACCGAGCGATCCGCCCGTCGTCGCCGAAACCGACGGAGCGGTCGACGGCGCGTTCAAGAACTCGAACAGGATGACGTCGTCGCTCTTCGCGTAGCGAACGAGCCGGATGTTGCGATTCATCTGCTTGATTGCGTGGAGATCGTATTTTCCGAAGGAGCTGGCGACGCAGTACACCGCCGGAGAGCTCCAGTCTATCGAGTCGGCGACCTGCTTGCCGAGCTTGTCGAGCACCAGCCGCCAGAAGTCCGCACGATGATCCATGAGCCAGTCCAAGTAGAACAGTCCCTGATTGATGACGTTCTCGTTGGAGTCGCGTTTGTACTCGAACACGATCGGAGAGTTGTTCTCGTCAATACCGAGGCTGTCGATCCGACCGGCCTGGTTCTCGTATTCCCCCGCATGGTTGATGACGTACTCCGTTTGCAAGAACCTGATGCCGAAGAAGGCCTCCATGTTCGCTTCGATGAGCTGCTGCACGCCTTTCTCGAGCTTTGCCGGCTTGAGCTCGATGGCGCGCACCGAAGGCTTGATGTTGAACAGCTTGATGTCTCCCATTGGATTCCCCTTCGCATGGCGAATGATGGCTCGATTTGATTATAAAGGCTGTCAGGCCGGCAGCTCACGCTGTTTTTTGTACAGTGCGCGTATATGAAGCTGCGACCTGCGCCGGAGACGGTGATTCGTGTAAGATGGGACGCTGAGAAGAGAGATGCGTATTGCGGGCGCCTCCGCTTGGCCGCCGCCCGTGCGAAGGAGAGCCCCATGCCTGCCACCCCATCCAGCCAGTTGGTCATCGTCGTCGATTTCGGAGCGCAGTACGGGCAGCTCATCGCCCGCCGCGTGCGCGATTTGCACGTGTACTCCGAGATCGTCCCGTGCGACATCACCGCCTCCGAGGTTGCCGCGCTGGCGCCGGCGGCCATCATCCTGTCGGGCGGGCCGGCCAGCGTGTACGCCGAGGACGCGCCGTCCATCGATCCGGACATCTTCGAGCTGGGCATCCCGATGCTCGGCTTCTGCTACGGGCAGCAGATCATGGCCGTGACGCTGGGCGGCACGGTCGGCCATACCGACGCCGGCGAGTACGGGGCGGCCTCCTTGACGCGCCGCGACGAGGGCGCGTCCGCGCTGTACGGCGAGACGCCCGTCGAGCAGACGGTATGGATGAGCCACCGCGACGCCGTGGCCGAGGTGCCCGCGGGCTTCGCGGTGACGGCCTCGACCGCCACGTGCCCCGTGGCTTCGATGGAGTGCGCCGAGCGCCGTTTGTACGCGACGCAGTTCCACCCCGAGGTGCGCCACACGCCGCACGGCGACGAGCTTTTGCGCAACTTTCTGTTCGGCATCTGCGGCCTCGAGGCCAGCTGGACGATGGACTCCATCATCGACGATGCCGTCGCAGCCATCCGCGCGCAGGTGGGCGGCGACCGCGTGATCCTGGGATTGTCGGGCGGCGTGGACTCCTCCGTGGTGGCCGCGCTGTGCGCGAAGGCCATCGGCAAACAGCTGACCTGCGTGTTCATCAACCACGGCCTGCTGCGCAAGAACGAGCCCGAAGAAGTGGAAGAGGTGTTCACGAAGCAGTTCGACGTGGACTTCGTGCACGTGCACGCCGAGGACCGCTACGCCGCGCTGCTGGCCGACGTCGTCGAGCCCGAGCAGAAGCGCCGCATCATCGGCTCGCAGTTCTGGAAGGAGTTCTTCGCCGTGGCGGAGGACCTCGCCGAAGGCGGGCGTCCGGTGAAGTACCTGGCCCAGGGCACCATCTACCCCGACATCATCGAAAGCGGCGCCCGCAAGACCGGCGGCAAAGCGTCCACCATCAAGAGCCACCACAACCTCATTCCCTTCCCCGACGGCGTGTCGTTCGATTTGATCGAGCCGTTGGATCACTTCTTCAAGGACGAGGTGCGCGCGCTGGGCACCGCGCTCGGGCTGCCCGACCACATCGTGCATCGCCAGCCCTTCCCGGGGCCGGGCCTGGCCATCCGCATCATCGGCACGGTGACGCGCGAGAAGCTGGAGATCCTGAAGAACGCCGACGCCATCGTCCGCGAGGAGTTGGACGCCTACAACGCCCGCGTGTTCGAGGAGACCGGCGAGCGAAACAGCGAGCGCAGCGTATGGCAGTACTTCGCCGTGCTGCCCGACGTCAAGAGCGTCGGCGTCATGGGCGACGAGCGGACGTACGGCTACCCCATAGTCGTCCGCGCCGTGGAGTCAAGCGACGCCATGACCGCCGACTGGGCGAAGCTGCCGCACGAGGTGCTGGCAAAGGTGTCTGGCCGTATCGTTGCCGAGGTCCCCGGAGTGAACCGTGTAGCGTACGACATCACCAGCAAACCCCCCGCGACGATCGAGTGGGAGTAAAAGCTGATACGATATCGTATCAGTATGTGGCCTACAGCACCCCTTGAGAATGACCTGCTCAAGGGGTGTTTCTATGTCAAATCACATAAGTTCATATACAAATTCGTAGCAGCGTGACCTATGACAACTAGGTCATAATGGGGCCACTTCGCAAGTGGCTAATAGGTGGAATTACCCATATCTACCTGCGACTTTTACGAAATCGGAACAAATCACCAAGAGTAACGGTTGATACAAGTCCGTATCATTACCTGCGGCAATACGCCACCTGAGGTGATGCAGACCCGCTAACCACCTGCAACCACAAAACTGATACGACAACGTATCAATAATTCTGAAGAAGAATTTTGCAGTTTGGGTCACGAACGGGTCACGGCATAAAAAAGGCCTCTGACGAGGCCGTTTTCGGTTCTATTTAGGGAGTCTAGGCCTTGAAGGAGTCCTTCCAGGCAACATACTCGTCCCTCGTTAGCTCGCCGTCCTTCAGATCCCTGTTGTTCCTGTACCAGTGGCGAAGCGCCCTCGCCAGTGCTTCCTGGTCCTCGCTGCCCAAGTCTTCCGGAAGAGCCAAGACGACAGTGCCCCCAACTTTGATTGGCTCTAGGCAAAACGCTTCCTCCAGCTCGAACAGCATGTGTATCGCATCGTTCGCGTCGCTTCCCCAGTCGGATTTGAGGGAGGAGGGGTTCACTTCGAGGCAACGGGCGATCTCGTCGATCATGGGGTCCTTCGGGGTGCGCTCCCCGTACTCGTACTTGCGAAGGGAGACGGCGGATATCCCGAGCATCTCGGCGAGCTGGTCTGCAGTGTAGCCGCGCTCCTTCCTGATACGTTGAATCTTCTCTCCGACCTTCATCGGCCCTCCTGACTTGTAATACCAAATATGTTTTTCGGCGAATCCCGACGCTCTTTTCTTTGATACGTAATTGTATCAGCTATTGTGTCTGTAGCACTGATACGTTTCTGTATCAATAGAAAGGACACAACGATGGACGGAAGACTCATCACGGCCAAAGAGGTGGCCGAAGACCTGGAATGCAGCATGCAGCATGCCTACAAGATCGTCAGGAAGCTCAACGAGGAGCTGGACGAGATGGGCTGCATAACGATGCGGGGAAAGACCAATCGAAGCTACTACGAAGAGAGGCTTTTCGGACGGAGCGACGAGATCGACCTGAGCGAGCTGGAAAGCAAGGCCGGAAATGAGCGTTAGGAAGGACGAGAGGCGGGGTACGTGGCTGGTCAAGCTCCATTACACCAACCACGACGGCGAGACAATCGACTCAACGAAGCGAGGCTTCAAGACCAAGACCGATGCCTTGGCGTGGGAGAGGGACTTTCTGGCCAACGAGGCCAGGTCGACGAGCATGACCTTCGAACAGTTCGTCAAGGTCTACGCCGAGGACGTGCGCCCGAGGCTGAGGGAGACGACCTGGCGCAGCAAGGAATACATGATCAGCGAGAAGCTCATCCCGTTCTTCGGCAAGATGAGGGTCGTCGACATCACGTCGCGAGACATCATGGACTGGCAGAACACCCTCCTCAAAGCAAAGGACAAGAACGGCAAGAAGTACTCCGAGACCTACATCAGGACCGTGGAGAACCAGCTCTCCGCCATTCTCAACCATGCCGTGAAGCATTACGGACTCCCCTCGAACCCTCTCCAGAAAGCCGGGAGAGTCGGAGAGAAACAGGGCAACGAGATGAAGTTCTGGACGACGGAGGAGTACCTGAAGTTCTCCGAGCAGGTCGTCGACCGACCTGAGATGTTCTACGCATACGAGATCCTCTATTGGTGCGGGTTAAGAGAAGGCGAGCTGCTCGCCCTGACCGCCAAAGACATCGACACCAAGAACAGGACCATCAGCGTGACGAAGTCCTACAGCCGCCTAAACGGCAGGGACATCATCGGCAAGCCGAAGACGAAGAAGTCGGAAAGGGTCATCGCCCTCCCGAGATTCCTCGCACAGGAGCTTCAGGAATACATGGAGATGGAGCGGGAGCCGAACGAAAACGAGCGCCTCTTCCCTTTCACCAAGTACGCCCTCAACAACACCTTGAAGACCGCCGCAAAGCTTGCAGGGGTCAAGGAGATTAGGGTTCACGACCTGAGGCACAGCCACGTGTCGCTCCTGATCAACCTTGGCTTCACCGCCGTGGCAATCGCCGACAGAATGGGCCACGAGAGCGTTCATATCACCTACCGCTACGCCCACCTGTTCCCAAATCAGCAGAGGAACATGGCGGACGTCCTCGACGCCCTCATGAACGCAAGAGGAGAAGGCCATGAGCGTTAAGAGCCTGGACAGAGAAGGCCGGTGGAGAGACACCACAGTCGGCTTCCGCGTCTCGGAAGAAGAGAACGAGAGAATAAACCAGCTCGCCGCGCTCAGCGGAATGACCAAGCAGGCCTTCATCATCAACCGCTTGGAGGGAAACGAGATCACCGTCCTCGCCACGATAAGGGTCCAGAAGGCCCTAGCAATACAAGCGAAAAGGGTCGCCGACGAGCTCTCCAGGATCTCTGCCGGGAAAAGGGTCAACGAAAGGCTGGTCGACGTCTCGGAGGCGATTCTCGACGTCCTCACGCAGATGAACGAGCAGGGAATGGTCATCGACAAGCAGTCCGAAGGGACGACGATCGAAGAGATGGAGACCTCGGAACTCAGCGAGACCATGGCTCCCGATATGAGGCAAATCCCGCTCACTCCGAAGGAGGTGGAGCCGATAGCAGATGCGGGCGCGAGGAAGCCCAAGAGACACAGGGAGTCCACGAAGGGAATGTTCAAAAAGGAACGGCGATGATCGCACGGAAGCTGACGGGGAACGCTGCCGTTGACGCCATCGCGACCATGGCCGTAACGGGAAACGTCATACCCGCAACCTGGTACAAGACAATAACGACGCCATCGGGCAAGGCGGACCTGGTGGCGATCAACATCCTCTCGGACGTCCTCTACTGGTACCGTCCCAGAGAGGTGCGCGACGAATACACGGGCGACGTAATCGCTTACCAGAAGCGCTTCTCCTCGGACTACCTGCAGCGAAACTACGAGCAGCTCTCGGAGCACTTCGGGATCAGCAAGAGGCAGGCCAAGGATGCCGTCGTAAGGCTCGAAGAGCTTGGGGCCGTGAAGCGCATATTCCGCAACGTGGAGTGCGGGGCGGGCATGATGGGGAACGTGATGTTCATCGCGATCGACCCCAAGCGCATCGCGGAGCTCACCTACCCAGAGCAAAGCACATGCCCGGACCCTATGGCGAAAAAACGTCATAGCTATGACGGAGAATGCATCAATGCGGACACCCCTATGACGGAATTCCGCCATAGGTATGGCGAAAATTCGCCAGACATATACAAAGATTACTCAGAGACTACTGAGAGATTATCTTCTGACCAACCAACCAGCCAGCCAGGAAAACTTTCTTGCGGCAAGGAGGATGGAGGGCTGGCGGAGACAAGCGACGAGTTCGAGAGCGCATGGGAAAAGGTCCCCCGCTCCAAGGCATCCCAGTGCGCTAAGGAGAAGGCCTGGAGGGTGTGGGGCGAAACGCTCGGATGCGAGGGGGTCGACGAGGACTTCCTTGCAAAGACCTATCGTCGCTACGTGATCCAGCAGGAAAACGCCGGCACGGAGCAGCGCTTCATCGCCACGTTGTCGACCTGGCTGAAGCCCAACAGGCCCGTCGCAGGCTTGAGCTTGGAATCCGCCATCGCGAAACGGAGAAGCGAGCGCGCCCGAATCGAGCGGCAGAGGGCTGAAAGGGAGGTCGAGGCGCGGCGCCAGCAGGAAGAGGAGCGCATCAACAGGCTCGAGGCGGAGTGGCGCGAATCGGACCCCGTGGCACGTGAGCTCTGGGCGAAGGCCTGGGACTTCAGCGGCGGCTTCGATCATCTGAGCGATGCGATGGGCGATTACCGAGCCTATCGCGACGAGAAGCTCAAACCCGGTTAAGTCTTACTGGGACAAATTGTCCCAGTAAGCTTGCTGCGGTTGTCCGCCTTCGTCGAAAACAAACTGTCAACTGGTCTTTCATTTTTCACTGTCCTATGTATTGGGCACCTGAAAACTCAGTTTTCTATAGAGTGCAGACAGTATTACTGTGCCCAGGCGCGGGTTCGGCCCACTGCCTCCCGATCGCGTTGCGCCCGCCCGACCCGTCACCTCATGACGGATTCCCGTCGTCACGTGACGGGTTTCAACACAGACACGAAGCGCACCGTTACCCTTCCCAGCATCACCGGGCCTGAAGGGGCCGCGGCTACGGCGACTCGCAGCCGTGAGTGATGGAGGAAGCAATGGAAGACTTAGACCCGATTACCAGGCAGTTTTTGGGAGTGATCAACAGCAGCAAGGAAAGATGCGGCATGTCGACCACGGAATACGCCAGGAGACTCGGCATCAGCGACACCAACGCCGGGAAAAAGCTCAGGGGCGAGGTCACCCTCAGCGCCCTGGAGCTGATAAAGACCACCCACATGTTCTGCATCGACTTCAGGGAATACTTCTTCGTCTCCATCGACGACCTTCCAGAGCAGATTCACTCCCGCAGAAAACGACGGCCCTAGCAACTGGGACAAATCGTCCCAGCAGAGAAGGAGGGAAACATGCCAAGCGACTTCGGAGACGAATCCGGAGAGAAGCTGTTCGACTGGATGGTCCGCGTCGGGCAGGAAGCCGGGCAAGCGGCCATGAGCCACGGCGCCGCAAGGGTCTCCATGGCTTTCAGGAACTCCGTCGGCGAGATCGGCCGCGAAGGAGCCGCCCTTGCCAACCCCCAGCAGCCCGAGACGGCACCGGAATGGGCGAAGCTCAATCTCCACGAATTCAAGGAGCTACCCGAGTTCGAGACGATCAAGGAGGTAATCGACGGGAAGCTCGACCGAGAAGCACTGCAGCACGAGTTCTACGACGAAGGCGAGAAGTCGTTTCTGATATTCAGGGTCGACGACGCGCCCGAGGTTGCCCGCTGCTTCAACGAGTTGGCAGACGAGACCAACAGGGCCTGCAAGCGCGCCGAGCAGCAGCTCGCAAGGAAGCGCGGGCGCAAGGACCCGGACAAGGCAAAGCACGGAATCGACGATCCCGACAAGGAGCCCCTCCAGGACCGAGTCGAGGCATTCAAGAATTCCGCGGAACTCGCAGAGCGCGCACGCGGCAGGAGCCGCGAGGTAATCGACCAAGCGAGGGGCCGTTGACGCCCTTCGCAAGACATACCGTGGTGAAAATCGCCCTTCTCTCAGCCTGCGCCGCCCTCGCAAGCTTCGTTTTCGCAGGGAGCCTTCTCGCCCTTCCGGAAGGCTCCCTGGATCCCATCGAAGCCCTCGCGCAGCTGCCCGGCTGGATAGCGTGCGGCGGCATAGAGCGCGCAAACGCGCTCGCGCCGCTGGCGGGCGTCCTCGCTGCCTGCGCGATCTGGGGAATCTGGGCCCACAGGGCACTTAGAGGCGGAACGTTCAGGCGCGGCGAAGAGCACGGCTCCTCCCGCTGGGGAACCGTCGACGAAGGCAAAGGGTTCATGAACCGGGACGACCCCTCGCTGAACATCCCCCTCACCAAGAACATAGGAATCCCCGTCTCCAGGACAGAGTTCGACCTGGAGACCGATCGCAACCGAAACATCTGCGTCGTCGGCACTCCCGGCACGGGCAAGACCCGCAGCCACGTGCTGCCGCTGCTGATGCAGATGAACGCGAGCTACCTGGTGACCGACCCCAAGGGCACCCTCATCGGCTCCACAGGCTGGATGTTCCAGGCCGCAGGCTACAGGATCGTGAACTTCGACCTGGTCAGGATGGAGACCTCAA
>NC_021021.1:3385092-3389068 GCF_000210055.1 Gordonibacter pamelaeae 7-10-1-b | reverse complement strand
CGGAGGGACAGAACAAGTCGACCACCGTGAACCGAACGATCTTCGAGCGACCGCTCATGCTCCCCGACGAGGTGGGACGCCTCTCCAGGAGGAAGGCCCTGCTGCTCATCGCGGGAACCTATCCGTTCCAAGACGACAAATACGACGCCGCGCAGCACCCTCGATGGGCCGAGGTCGAGCCCGGGCACAAGGGGTCCATATACGCCAAGCCCTTCGACTTCGGCGCGTATGCGGCGGGGATGAGGGAGGTGGTCTAGGGAAAGCCACGGAGACGGCGGCAATGCGCAAGCAACTCGGCCGCTTCGAGCTTCCACCCTCGATGCGGCTGCCGCCGTCAAGACGCAAAGGAGCGCTCGCGCGCTCCGCATCCAAATCTTACCACGCAAGGCAAGGCGCCCCTTCCACCCAGGCGCCAACGACGCAAAGGAGGCAATCACATGCTTGCAAAAATCATCTCGCTCGTGACGGGCTGCGTGACGTTCCTCGGAGGGTTCCTCGTGGTCTGGGGGGCAGTACAGCTCGGACGATCATTTGGAAACCGCGGTGGCGGCGGCGAGGGCATGGAGGCCGGAATCGCGACCATCGCCGGCGGCGCGATCATCATCGCCGCAGCCGTCTACTTCGGCCAGCTCGACACCTCGTGGATGCCGGCTTAGGGGGCTCGGTTTGATCGACGACAAGCTCCACATCCCAATCCAGAAGGACATCGGAGAGTACGAGCAGAAGCTGTTCGGTGACATGTCCATCAGGACCTGCGTGTGCCTGGCGGGGGGCTTCGCCACCGCGATAACGACCGCCCTCGCATGCTGGTTCTGGCTGGGCGTCGACCCCTCGGACGCCACGTTCCCGATCATGCTCGCAACACTGCCCTTCTGGCTTGCGGGCTTCTGGAAGCCCCGCGGAATGCCGTTTGAGAGGTTCCTGCCGCTGCTGGCAAAGCACCACCTGGCCAAGCGCCACTTCGAGTACACGCCAAGCCACAGGGGGGCGACGGCCGCGCCGTTGGCGCTGGAGCCGAGAAAGCTCGCACGAAAGGAAAGGAAGCGTACCTACAGAAAGGGGGCGGAGCTCTATGAGCCTGCTGAAGAAGCGTAAGAAGGGTGCAGCGGAAGCCCCTGAGCGGAAGAATGAAAAGAAGGAGCGGAAAAGGCAGAAGGGCACGCTGGAGCTGTGCGGTTACGAGCTCATGCTCAAAAACGGCGTGGCACAGGTGGCACCGGGCCTGTTCAGCCAGACCGTGCAGTTCGGCGACATCACCTACCAGTGCGCGAAGAAGGACATCCGCGAGAACATCTACAGCACGATGAGCGCCCTGTACAACTACTTCAACCCCGACACCAGCGTCCAGGTGACCATCACCAACGAGCCGGTCCCGCCCGAGGAGATCGGCAACAGGACGTTCTTCCCCAAGTCGGACCCCTGCCTGGACCCCTACGTCGAGGAATACAACCGCATCCTCAACGACAAGATGCGCGAAGGCGTCTCCAACCTCAAGAGGCACCGCTACCTCACCTTCACCACCGAGGCGGAGGACATCGACTCCGCTATCCCGAAGCTGGCGCGCATGCGCAACGACTGCGTCCAGGCCCTCGCCAGGATCAAGAGCAAGGCCGAGCCCATCGACGGCCTCGAGAAGCTCAGGGTCACCAGGGGCCTGCTGAGCCCGTTGGGCGCCTTCGAGTTCGATTGGGACAATTTGTCCCAGTGCCCCACCGCGCGCACGGCCGACTTCGTGGCCCCCATGTCCGTGGACTTCAGGCCAAACGGACGAAGCGACGCTTTCAAGGCCGACGACGCCTGGTGCTGTGTGATGGCGATCAGGTCGTTCGGATCCGTGCTGCTCGACGACTGCCTCTCCAACATCGTAGACCTCCCCATGCCGCTCTCGATCTCGCTCCACCTGAAGCCCATCTCCCAGGACAAGGCGATCGACATGGTCCAGGGCAAGATCGACTGGATGGACATGGAGGAGCGCGGCCAGAAGAGCCGCGCCGCCAGCAAGGGCATCATCCTCACCCAGACCTCGACCGCGCTGCGCTATTCGAGGGCCGACGCAGAGGAGCTGCTCGACTTCCTGCGCAACAAGAACGAGCGGCTCTTCGAGTACGCAGGCTATGTCTTCACCTACGCCTCCACAGAAACGGAGCTCGACGAGCGCGTCGACCGCATCATCTCCGCGGCAAAAGGCTCGGCGCTGACGATTGAGAAGCTCTATTACCGCTAAGAGGAGGGCTGGGGCTCGGTCCTGCCGTTCGCGACGAACAAGTGCGACGTGACGAGGCTCCTCACCAGCGGCCAGATCGCCATGCAGATGCCCTTCGCTTCCCTTGAGATCAACCAACCAGGAGGCATCTACCTCGGGCAGTCGAAGATCACCAACACGCTCACCATCCTCGACAGGCTCTCGCTTCCTTCCCCGATGGGATTCGACTTCGGGACCCCGGGCACGGGAAAGTCGAACGCCCAGAAGAGCGTATGGCTTCAGGTGCGCATGCTCTACGGGGACAGCGCCCAGGGGATCTGGATCGACCCGACCGGCGAGGGCCGCCCCGTCGCGGAGGCGGGCGGCGGCGTGAGCATCAGGCTGGCCGCCGACTCCGGCCAGTTCATGAACCCCTTCGACACCAAGGACGTCGCCACGCTCTCCGACCCGCTCCAGATCGCCTTCAAGGTGGACGCGTTCCTCGCCCTTTCCGCATCGATGATGGCCGAGGGGAACCAGGGGCTCACGCAGGCGGAGAGGTCGATCATCGCCCGATGCGTCGAGGAGGCCTACCGCAGGTCCGGAGCCGCGGGCACCCCTGTGCTCGAGGACTTCTACAAGCTCCTGCTTGAGCAGCCCGAGCCCGTCGCGCGGGAGATCGCCCTGCGCTACGAGCGCCACGTCAAGGGATCGTTCTCGTTCTTCAACCGCATGTCCAACGTGCACCTCGACGCGCCGATGGTGAACATCGACCTCCATGACCTCAACTCGGACATGAAGGTTTTCGGCATGCTCACCGCCCTAGAGCAGGTGCGCAACCGCATGTACCAGAACTTCGCGGAGGAGAGGACCACCTGGCTGTTCATCGACGAGGTGCAGAGCCTCTTCAAGCACCCGGCCGTCATCGCCTACTTCGAGAGCTTCTGGGCCGAGGGACGAAAGTTCGGCCTGGTTGCCACCGGCCTGTCGCAGAACGCGAGCTTCATGCTCGGCAGCGACATCGGATCGACCATGATCCTCAACTCGGACTACCTGATGCTCCACAAACAGTCGACGGTGGACAGGGACCTGTGGGCCGAGACGCTCAACCTCTCCGACGAGGAGATCGGCTACATCGACGACGGCATCAAGCCGGGCGACGGCCTGCTCGTGGCTGGAGGCGCAAGGCTCCCGATCACCAACGAGCTCCCCAAGGGCAGGATCTACGACCTGCTCACCACCAAGCCGTCAGAAGTGGCGGCCCTCGGCGGCGCGGGCATGAGGTCCGCACGATGACGAGGAACCCGGACAGGGACCCGATGCACGACGTCGTCGCCGGAGAGAGGGAGAACCTTCTCAACTCCGGCGTGGTGGCAGGCGGCGAGTCCTTCCGCGAGGGGGTCGTCGGAAGCGGATTCGGGCTGTCTGGGAAGCCAGCCGGACCTCAGCATATGGGATCGGCGAGCCTCAGGCGGATGGCAGCCGGCACGATGGCAAACGAACTCGACGACACGGACGAGTTCGAAGGCGCCCGCGACGCCTACGACGCCGCGGACGGGGGCCTTGCCATCAGGCGGAGGCTGGCCAGAAGGAAAGCCAAGGCGAAAGAGGCCGAGCCGTCTCCGGGCGATGGCGCAGCCAATCGGGCCGCATCGGACGGCAAGGCGCATGGCGCCGCATCCGCCGACGACTCCGCCGCGGCCGAGCAGGCAGCGCAGATGAGGGCTAAGACCAACGGAGCCGCCGGCGCAGCCAAGTCAGCTTCCGCGGGAGCGGCCCAAGCAGGCATCGCCA
>NC_021021.1:3377941-3384946 GCF_000210055.1 Gordonibacter pamelaeae 7-10-1-b | reverse complement strand
AGGGCGGAGCCGGGGTCGCAGGCATCGTCGCAGGCGCCGGCGCCCCGATCGCCGGCATCGTCGTCGGAATCGTGGCCTTCGTGCTGGGTGCCTTGCTGGTGGGACAAATTGTCTCAGCGCTCTTCGGATTCTGGGAGAACGAGGCGAACAAGCAGGCTATGGAGGGACTGCCTCCCTACATCACCTACGAGATGGTGGAGGCCGCCCTCGACGCCCAGGAGAAGTACGGGCACCCTGCCGGCTGCACGATCGCCCAGATCATCTGCGAGAGCGGGCAGGGAGACCACATGAGCCAGCTCGCCACCAGGGACCACAACCTGTTCGGCATGAAATGGGCATCCTCCTACGCCTCCGCCACAGAAGTGGCGGGAAAAGCCAGCTGGGCTACCGGGGAGGAGGCAGCTGACGGCAGCCACTACACCACCGCCGCCCAGTTCATCGTGTTCAAAGGCGACGCGGAGTGCATCGTGTTCCGCAGCCGAGTCTTCCTGCAGGCGGGACGGTACGCCAACAACCCTCTGATCAGGGAGGCGATGGCGAACCACGACTCGGACAAGATGGCCGAGGGCCTGAAGGACGCAGGATGGGCAACGGACTCCAGCTACGTGGAGACCCTAAAGTCGATCATGCAGACCTACGGCCTGTACCGCTTCGACGGCCTCAGCCTAGAGGACTTCAAGGCCGGCGAGGAGGCGGGAAACGCCATCGTGGCCGCGGCGTACAGCCAGCTCGGCGTGCCATACGTCTGGGGCGGCTCGACGCCCGGAAAGGGCCTGGACTGCAGCGGCCTCACGCAGTACTGCTACCGCCAGGCGGGCATCCGCATCAGCCACTACACGGAAGACCAGAAGAGCGAGCTCAGGCAGATACCCATCTCCCAGGCCAGGCCCGGGGACATCCTCTACAGGCACGGCCACGTCGCCATCTACATCGGCGACGACAGGTACATCCACGAGCCCCACACGGGGGACGTCTGCAGGATCGCCTCGGGAGCCGACTGCTTCACTTGCGCCCTGACGGCGCGCCACTAGAAAGGAGAAACGAATGGAGAAGAGAAGCAAGGCCATGGCCGCGCTCGCATGCGCTGCCCTGCTCGTGCTCATCGGCTCCGGGTGCGTGCGCTGCACCATGGTCCACAGCACGCAGCAGGACCCGGTCGAGCAAGGCCAGGAGGTAGGCGCGGCGGACGAAGCCGATGCAGCCAAGGACGGCCTGGAGAAGCTGCTCGGCACCAAATGGACGTCCAAGGACGGGAAGGCGACCCTCTCGATCATGAACGGCGCCTTCGTGGAGAGGGCTGCCGGCGAGGAGAAAGTCACCTATTGGGAGCCGGAGAACGCCAAAGCCGACGACGACGGCTTCTCGGAGTCCGTCTGGGCCAGCGACAGCATCACATCCGCGCAAACCCCGTCTGTGGTCAGGGTCGACGCCACCGAGAACGGCGGCATGGCGATTACCTGCGACTCCTTCAAGATCTCGGCCACCTACCTCATCGATGCCCCTGAGGACGTCGAACTCGCCATCAGCGGCGACATCGACTACCTGGCGGCTCTTGCCGGCGTGGAGAAGGACGGCATAGTTGGCTGCCTTCAGGACTTTGCCAGGTCTAGGAGCCCCTACGCCAAGACGGCGACCTGGGACGGCGAGGTCTACATCGACGCCAACGCCAACAAGACCAGCTCCACCTTCACGCTGGACGACCCCAACGGGACCATCGCGACCATCGTCATCGACGGCACGTCGGGCAAGATCTCGGCAATGTGATGCCGATGGGCTCCTTGGTAAAACTCGCCCATGACCGCAGGTTCAAGCTGGCCTTCGCGGCAACGATCGTGCTCCTGACGACGCTGCTCGTGCCGGCACACGGCGCATACGCGGACATCGCGGGCGACATCAACAACTGGCTGGCCGAGCTCTTGAGGGAGGCGACCAACTGGATGTTCTCGAAGCAAGTGGATGTGCTGAAGGGCATCGGCTACGACGGAATCCTGGGCGCGGACTTCGACTCCATGCTCACAACGTCGGGAAGCGTCTCCATGTACGACATCGCGCACGGCGTGTGGAAGGTTGCCATCCTCCCCATCGGATGCGGCGTGCTCTCGCTGGTCTTCACTGTGAAGCTTATACAAATCTCACAGAGGGTCGACGGGAACGCCTCCATGCCAGGCGTCAAGGAGGTCGTGTTCCTCCTGGTGTTCTTCGCCGTGTTCCTGTTCCTTATCCAGCACAGCTTCGAGCTGATGCAGTCCATCTACGAGGTGGTCGGAATCGCAATCGACAAGGTCATGGGGCTGTTCGGTCAGGGAGGGACCCTTGATCTCGCAGCCGCGTCCATCGTGACCACGGACGACGACATCCCGGCTCTGCTTGCGATGCTCGTCGTGTCACTCATCAGCTGGGTCGTCGTCCTCGCGGCCTACATCGTGGCCCTGGTCGTCTGCTGGGCCCGCGCCCTCCAGCTCTACATCATGGCTGCATTCAGCCCGATCCCCCTCGCCTTCATGGCCTTGGACGACACGAGGCAGATAGGGGTTGGCTACCTGAAGAACTTCACCGCCGTTTGCATCGCGGGCCTGATCATCGTGATCCTGCTGATCGCCTTCCCGGTGATCCTCGGAGGGCTCACGGGAGCGAATCCTGGCACAGGAACGCCAGTGGACGCGGTCGCGACCGGGCTCACGTACGCATTGCAGTACCTGGCCATGTGCATCCTGCTCATCTTGTCGCTCGCCAAGAGCGGCGCATGGGCTCGGAGCCGTGCTCGGCCAAAAACGTTGCGGCGTTGCAGATCCCGCCGACGAGCGCTCCCTGGGCGCGGGCGCGGCGGACGAGGGGGACCACGGCGTCGATGCCGCTTGCGGGGTCGAGCCACGCGTTGCCGCCGATGAGCAGCAGGGCGGCGAATTCGCCGGGAGCGTCGTCCAGCGCGTAGTCGGGCGCCACGGCGATCCCGCCCATCGAACGCTTGGGCGCGCGGTCGGGCGCGACAGTCCTCACAGCGAAGGCGTCCGTCTGGTTGAGCTCTGCGCTCACGTACGAACCCTCCCAGTCGGCGAAGCCGTTGAACACGTAGACGAGCACGGTTTTCTTCGATTGCTGTTGCATGGTCGGTCCTTTCGATAGGGTGCGAGCCCATGGTACGGGAGCAACCATGACAGCAGTATGTCATGGTTCTCGAAGATGTGCGAGATCGCCCAGGAATCCGGCGAGGCGCCTCACCCAGGCCTCGTCGTCGGTGCGGAACCGCGCGACGCCGACGGCTTCGTCCGCGCCTCGCTCGAGGAACCGCGCGTCGATGGTCTCGGCGAGGACGAACTCGTCGGCTGCGTCGTAGTCGAACTCCGCGAGGAAGGTGCCGGGCGCGTCCGCGTCGGGCGGCAGCAACAGCGGCGCGTCAGGGGCGGAAAGGGCGAGCGGCGGGGCCTCGCGCGCTTGGCACGTTTCTTCCAGCACGTCGAGGGCGGCGATGCGCTTGAGCTTGAACAGGCGAAACGCCTCTCGCTCGCGGCAGAAGGCGTGCAAATACCAGCTCGATTGCTTGTAGACGAGCCGCGCCGGCTCCACGACGCGCACGCTTCGCCCCGACCGCGCGACGTACTCGATGCGCGCGCAGCGGCGCTCGCGCACGGCGTCGAGCAGCATGGCGAGCTTCTCCTGCACGACGGCGTCGTCGAACCACGAGGACAGGTCGAGTACGAGGGGGCCTCCCGCCGCGACCTGCGGGCCCACGTCGGCCCCGGGGACGAGCCGCGCGATGAGCTGCGTGACCGCCTGGTCGCCGTCGATGCTGCGCAACCCGTCGAGCGCGGCGTACAGCGCCGCCGCGTCGTGCGTGCTCAAGAGGTCGCGGCGCACCTTGAATCCCTCGACGACGCCCACACCGCCGCCCGCGCCCGGGAACGTGACGAGGGGCACGCCGGCCCGTCCCAGCGCGTCGAGATCGCGCGCGATCGTGCGCGTCGACACCTCGAACCGCTCGGCCAGCGCCCCGATGGTCGTGCGCTGCGCGTCCGCCAGCACGCACATGATCCCGATGAGCCGCTCCATCCGCATAGGTTCCCCCTTCCGTGTTCGCATCCCCAGCTTACCATGCCCCGCCACCCCGCAGCCCCTCGTCACAGGCGGGCCCCTTCCCGCCTGCGGAGTGCGAAGCCGCCAAGCGAGGGGGCTCGCGCCCGTCCTTCCGGCAAGGTGCGGCGCGCATTCCCGTTGACCGCCGATACATGGTAAAGTCAACTTGACACCCGTCCGTCCGTCTGCCATACTAGGTAAAGTCAACTTTACTTCTATCGAATCGAGCCGTCAGTGGACACCATCAGGAACCGGGTGCGGGAGCTGCGCGAGGAGCGCGGGCTCTCCCAGAGCGAGCTGGCGCGGCGCACGGGCGTCACCCGCCAGACCATCATCTCGCTGGAGAAGGGGAGCTACGTGCCGTCGCTTCTGTTCGCGCTCAACCTGTGCGAGGTGTTCGATGCTGCGGTGGAGGACGTGTTCAGCAAGGAGGAGCATTCATGAAGAAGGTCGTGTTTGAGAGCGTGGGCAACACGCTGCTGTTCGTGCTCATGGGGCTGGTGTTCATGTTCCCGTTCTCGCGCTACGAGGGCGGCGTGGCCGCGGACGGCTTCTCCCTGTCCGTCCACCTCTCGCCGTTCCTGGCGGTGTTCGTGGCGTTTTTGGTGCTCTATCCCATCGCCCGCGCCGTGTTCGTGAGGCGCAGCGGGCTGGATGCGAGCACGCGGGACAACCTGGAGCTCGCGGCCGACGACGAGCGCGAGCTCCAGATAACGGGCCGTGCGCTAAGAACTGCGTACCGGGTGCTCATGACGTGCCTGATCGTGGGCTTGGGCGTGCTGGCAGCCGCCCAGTTCCTCTCCGCGACCTTCCTCGGCGATGCCACGGCCGTGTACCGCACGGCCGTGGCGATCATCGCCGCCACCCTCGTTGCCGCGAGCGTTTCATACTGCATCCGGTGGTGCCTCGAGTACCGGAGGTGATGCCAGTTCGATCGGTCCGCCGCAGCCACCTTGTTGAATGCACGACCGCGTTTGGCGTGACGGCAAGTCCCTGGAGCATGCTCTCGTTGACCAAGCTGCTCCAGGGTTTGGCGAGGCGGGCGATTCGACAGTAGGCCTGCCTCGGCTCGGATTAGTCGTCTTCCTCGATCTGGTACTCGAACTTTGTCTTGCACCAGGGGCACTTGGTCGTGAAACTGCCGAACTCGCGGCTCGTCACGATCTTGCGCAGCGGCTTTCCGCAGTTTGGGCAAACCTTCGGCGCCTTGTCGGTGATCTCCTCGATGCCTTCGACGTCTTTTTGGTCAGGACTGTATGCCATGGTCGGGTCTCCTTTCCGGTTAAGCGTTCCAAGCGTTGGAACGCTCGGCTTTATTTTGCGCAGTGCTTGGCTTCGTAGCTCATCTCAGAGGACGCGCCTACCGTCATGCTCTCCGGCCCGCGGCTTGCCGGTGGCTCATAGGCGGCGGGATCCGAGCTTCCTGCCTCGTAGCCATCTACCTTGTAGATCTTCGCGAGCACGTTCTTGTAGGGAGCGCCGTAGCCGAGCTTGCCCACCTTGTACATGGGCACGAGCTTGTTGACATTCGACTTCCACGTGCCGAACAGGTTCGGGTACTCCCCGTCTTCCTCGGGATACCACCAACCGTGGGTTGCATGGATGACCCTCTCCGGCACCTCGTTGGAGAGGCGCGCCCGTTCCACGCACTTGCCCAAGGGGTTCTCGATGCACACGTAGTCGCCCGCCTTGATGCCGTGGGCGGCTGCCGTCTTCGGGTTGATGGTGACGAGCGGGTCGGGTGTGATGCTGCGCAGCGTAGGCATCTGTCGGTGCTCGGAGTGGAACGAGACGAAGTCCCGCCCACCGGTGGTCAGTACGAGCGGGTACTCTTCGTAGAGGTCGGGGGTGCTGTTGGGGCTCATTGCCGGCTCCATGAAGTAGGGGAGCTCGTCTTCCCCGAAGTCGTCGTAAATCGAAGAGCACACCTCTATCATGCCCGTCGGCGTGTTGAAGCCGGGCTCGCCGTCGGGGCGCAGCAGCCCCTTCTCGTACTTGCGGTACTCGAAGTTCTGCTGGAACACCCCCATGTCGCGCAGGTTGTTGAAGTCCCAATCATATTGGGTGCGGATCTGCGCGTTGAAGAACTCCTCGGCGCTCTCCCACGGCCACGCCTCGGGGTTGAGGCGCTTGCCCACGAGCATGTCGATCTCCAAGTCGGATCGGGCCTCGCCGGGGTCGAGGGCCGCGTTCATAGCCCCCAGGAAGTGCGTATTGCGACCGAAGTGGGGGAGCACGACGCCGTCATGCTCGGCGAAGCCGCTCACCGGAAGCACCAGGTCGCACAGGCCCATGATGGTGGGCGTCATGAAGCAGTCCTGGGCCGCGTTGAAGTCCATCTTCATGAGCGCGTTGTACCAGCGCTCGGGCTCGGCGTAGACCGTCGGCGCAATGGGGTTGGTGGCGTAGAAGTACGCCATATGGAAGGCATAGGGCTCCTCGGTCTCCATGACGGTGAGCACCTCGTCGGGATGGGCGAATGGCCCGCACGCGTATGCTGGATGGTCTTCCTTCGCATCGATGCGCTTCGCCATGGTCTCGGGCTCGACGAACTGCGCGGTCTCGAAGCGCCAGCGTCCCATGAAGCTCGAGGGTAGCGACAGCGTGATACCGCCCGGTACGTCCATATAGCCGCATATAGCCGCCAACGCAAGTAGGGCCTGCCCTGCCTGCGCGCCGTTCTGCTGGGTGTCGATGGCGAGCCCCCACATGATGGACGAGGGCGCGTTCGTCGCGAAGGCGCGCGCCGCGCTGCGTATGACGTCGGCGGGCACCCAGGTGATGTTCTCTGCCCATTCGGGCGTCTTGTCTTGCACGCGTTCGGCGAGGTCATCAACGCCGAATACCCATTTCTCGCAGAAATCGTGGTCGTAGAGATCCTCGCCCAGGACGACGTTCAGCATCGCGAGGCCGATGGCGGCGTCGGTTCCCGGA
>NC_021021.1:3373755-3377693 GCF_000210055.1 Gordonibacter pamelaeae 7-10-1-b | reverse complement strand
GGCCACGACCGTGCGGGGGCCGTAGCAAGAGCCGCCGCTCATCGAGAACGAGCAGTTCGGCGTCTTGAAGCAGGCCTGGGCCATGGGTGGTGCGTAGAGCGTCGCCTCGCGACCGGTTCCCTGGAACAGGTAGATGGCCTCCGGGCCGTAATTCGCCCAGATCTTCCTCACCTCGCGCTCGAGGATGTCGAGTGCCTCGTCCCAGGTTATGCGCTCCCAGGCGTCCTTGCCGCGGTCCTCCCGTGCGCGCTTCATGGGGTATCTTATGCGGTTAGGGCTCTCGATGAAGTCCTTCATCGCCAAGCAGCGCGGGCACAGGCGCCCCTGGCTAATGGGGTGGTCGGGATCGCCCTCCACCTTCACGAACTTGCCGTCCTTGTCGGTGTAGATGAACATGCCGCAGCCGACGGGGTGGTCGCCCGGCGGGGACCACCCGCAGGTGCGTACCCTGATAAGCTCGCCCTCGTCACTTTTCCACGTGGTTTCCATGGTCATAGCCTTTCTCCTTTCATCGTCATTGTCATTCGTTTGCCGTGCGGTTTGAAACCGTGGTATCGCCGCAAAGGTCCTCCAGGGCAACCCCCTTCGTCTCCGTCTTGATGAGCAGCTTCGTGAAGAGGGCGGCCAGGCACAGCGGCACCAGGACCCCGACGAGCACGGTCGAGAACGTCGAACCCGACTCCAAGGCGCCGCCTATCGCCATGGGTGTGATGAAGCCTCCGATGCGCGCCACCGTGGTCACGCAGGCCTGTCCGGTCGCCCTGATCTCGGTGGGGTAGGCCTCGATCGTTATCGGCGCGGGCGACATGTAGGCGTAGTTGATGGCGAACCCCATGAGCGCGCAGGCGGGGATCATCAGGCCGCCGAAGCCGAACACCGCCGTGAACGCCACCGCCAGACCGGCGAGGAGAAATGCCATGTATGCGCTCCTGATCCTACCAAGCCGGTCGGCCGCCAACCCCGCCACCACGGCGCCCGCGCAGCCCAGCAGGTTCATGAGCGTGGTATAGCCGTAGCTCGCGCCGACCGAGTAGCCGCTCTGGAGCAAGACCGTGGGCATCCAGTTCGTCAGCCCGTACGAAAGGGCGCAGGTGGTGAAGGCAACCAGCCAGATGCCCACGGTCGTCTTCAGGTACTTTTTCGACACGAGCGCCCGAAGCTGCCCGCCGCCTTCCGCGTTGGGTACCTCGATCTCGTCGACGGTGTAGCCACCTTCCTTCGGAGCGTCGAGCGAGGCGTTGATTGCGTTCACGATGCCGAGCGCCTCTTGCGTCCTACCCTTGCTCAACAGCCATTGGACCGACTCCGGCATGACAAAGTGCATGAGCACCCCGTACAGGAAGGGAAAGCCGCCAACGAGATAGCACATGCGCCAGCCGAAATTCGGGACCACGAACATAGCCGTCAGCCCTGCAAGAACCCAGCCTGCCATCATGAACGTCTTGGTCGCGGTGATGTAGGCTCCGCGGTGCCTGGTGGGGGCGAACTCGGAGACGAGCGTGACGCTCAGCGGGATGACGGCACCTATACCGATGCCCGACATGATCCTGCACACGGCGAATGCATCATAGGTGGTCACGAAGAACACCGGCACCGTGAGAAGTGCGTAGAGCATGATGCTCGCGTTCATGACGTGCTTGCGGCCGTACCGGTCGGCAAGGTATCCTGACAGGAAGCCGCCTACAAGCATACCCAGAAGGCTGAACGAAGCCAAACTCCCCGTTGCGATGAAGCCCAGCTGCATTTCCTCGGTGATCTGAGGCATCGTGAACGATACGATCATATAGTCGAACCCGTCGAACACCATGGCGAGCCCGACCAGCATCAATATCCGTGCGGAAAACCTCCCTCCTCCCGGCTGCTCGATGATATCCGAAACGTAGACCTTCCCCACGGCAAAACCCCCTTGGTCGTTCGATGCGGGGCCGTGCGACGGCCCCGCCAGGCCTCTTGCCCTTGTGCGTGCCGGCTACGGCATGAAGCACGCCACGCCGTCCCCGAGCTCGGCCATGCGCCGAGGCAGCTCCTCGAGGGGCACTGCCTCCATGCACTTGGCCAGGCAGTGGTGGACGCAGGCGGGCGCCTTGCCCTCCTCGAGCCTCGAGGCGCATAGGTCGCACAACGACGAGGGCACGGGCACGTAGTTCCAGTACCACGCGCCCGCAAGGCGCTCGGGCCCGAACTCGGCGAGCTTGACGCCCCACTCCTCTTGGGACGCTATGGCCTTCTCTTGACGGCAGGCCACTTCGCAGCTGTGGCAGCCGGTGCAATACTTGTAGTCGATGATCAGCGCATGTTTCTTCATGGATATCACCTTATCCTAACCCTGATGGATGGTTTCGTAGCTGAGGGGCTGCGGAGCCCCGCCCGTCATGCTCTCCGGCCCGCGGCTCTCGCGTGGCACGTAGGATTCGGGTGCCCCCTTCGCCGCGTCGTAGCCGTCGACTTTGTAGATCTTTGCGAGCACGTTCTTGTAGGGGGCGCCGTAGCCTGTCGCGCCCACCTTGTACATGGGCACGAGCTTGTTGATGTTCGACTTCCACACTCCGTACAGCTCGGGGTATTCGGGATCGTCCTCGGGGTACCACCAGCCGTGCTCTGCATGGACAACCCGCTCCGGCACCTCATTGGAGACGCGCGCCCTTTCCACGCACTTGCCCAAAGGGTTCTCGATGCACACGTAGTCGCCCGCCTTGATGCCGTGGGCGGCTGCCGTCTTCGGGTTGATGGTGACGAGCGGGTCGGGATGCAACGACCGCAGGGACGGGATCTGGCGATGCTCGGAATGGAAGGAGACGAAGCTGCGGCCGCCGGTGGTCAGCACGAGCGGGTACTCCTCGTAGAGGTCGGGGGTGCTGTAGGGGCTCATGGCCGGTTCCATGAAGTACGGCAGGGCGTCCTCGCCGAAATCGTCGTAGATTGACGAGCTCACCTCTATGAGCCCGGTCGGCGTGTTGAAGCCGGGCTCGCCGTCGGGGCGGAGCAGGCCCTTCTCATACTTGCGGTACTCGAACGGCTGCTGGAACGCCCCGTATTCCCGTAGCTCTTTGAAGCCCCAGTCATACTGCGTGTGTATCTGGGCGTCGAAGAACTCCTCGACGCTCTCCCACGGCCATGCCTCGGGGTTGAGGCGCTTGCCCACGAGCAGGTCGATCTCCAGATCCGACTTCGCCTCGCCCGGATCGACCGCCGCGTTCATAGCCCCCAGAAAATGGGTGTTCCGGCCGAAATGGGGGAGTACGAAGCCGTCGTGCTCCGGGAAGAAGCTCACAGGCAGGACAAGGTCGCACAGGCCCATGATGGTGGGTGTCATGAAGCAGTCCTGTGCGGCGTTGAAGTCCATCTTCATGATGCCGTTGTACCAGCGCTCGGGCTCGGCGTAGCAGGTTGGCGCAATGGGATTCGAGGCATAGAAGTAGAACATATGGAAGGCGTACGGCTCGCCGGTTTCCAGTGTGGTCAGCACGGAGTCGGGGTGGGCGTAGGGGCCGGTGGCGTACGCAGGATGGTCGTCCTTCGCATCGATGCGCTTCTTCTCGACGTCCTTCCCGACGAACTGCATGGTCTCGTAGGTCCACCTGCCCAGGAAACTGGAGGGCAGCGCAAGCGTGATGCCGCCCGGCACATCCATGTACCCGCAGATAGCTCCGATGGCCAGGAGGGCCTGCCCTGCCTGGGCGCCGTTCTGCTGGGTGTCGATGGCGAGCCCCCACATGATGGACGAGGGCGCGTTCGTCGCGAAGGCGCGCGCCGCGCCGCGTATGACGTCGGCGGGCACCCAGGTGATGTTCTCTGCCCATTCGGGCGTCGTGCCCTGCACACGATCGGCCAGCTCGTCGAGCCCGAACACCCAGTTGTCGCAGAAGTCGTGATCATAGAGGTCCTCCCCGATGATCACGTTCAGCATCGCGAGGCCGATGGCGGCATCGGTTCCCGGG
>NC_021021.1:3362288-3373507 GCF_000210055.1 Gordonibacter pamelaeae 7-10-1-b | reverse complement strand
GCCGATCACCGTGCGCGGTCCGTAGCAAGAGGCGCCCGACATCATGAACGCGTTGTTCGGCGTCTTGAACACGGCCTGGGCCATGGGCGGCGCGTACTCGGTCGCCTCGCGGCCGGTGCCCTTCGAGAGGAAGATCGCCTCCGGTCCGTAGGTCTCCCAGATCTTCCTCACCTCGCGCTCGAGGATGTCGAGCGCCTCGTCCCAGGTTATGCGCTCCCAGGCGTCCTTGCCGCGGTCCTCGCGGGCGCGCTTCATGGGATATCTTATGCGGTCGGGATGCTGGAGGAACTCGCCCATCGCCAAACAGCGCGGGCACAGGCGTCCCTGGCTTATGGGGTGGTCGGGGTCGCCCTCCACCTTCACGAACTTGCCGTCCTTGTCGGTGTAGATGAACATGCCGCAGCCGACTGGGTGGCAGCCGGGAGGCGACCATCCGCAGGTGCGCGTGCGGACGAGCCCTCCTTCGTCGACCTTCCATTCCTTGTCCATGGTCATTGACGCTCCTCACTCTTGTCTCGTGTTCTCGCTTTCGTTTTCCAGTCCTTCACCGCAGCGTCTTTGGCCTCCTCGGAAAGAGGCTCCCCGCACTTCCTGCAAGTTTTGAAGACAAGCATGTTCCGATGCCCGCAGGCCGGGCAGGGCACGAACTTGGGCTTGCAGTTATCGCAGGTGACACGACAGCTGCCAAAGCACATGGCCGGACCGTACCCTATGGCTGGGCCGGGGGCTTGGGCGCTCCGGGGGCCTTGGGGGCGGGGATGGCGGAAGGGCTGCCTGCGGCCGGCGCTGGCGAGGGGGCGGCGGATGGCGCCAAAGATGCCGGGTCGACCCCCTCGAGGCTCGTCTTGCAGAACGGGCACTTCTTGGGAAGCAGGCCCTGGGTGACGTTGATCTTCTTGCCGCAGCTCGGGCATGCGGCCCCTGCGTTGGCTTCTGCTGGTCTAAAGCACATGGGAGGTTCCTTTCTTGTGATACCGGGACAGGTTATCGGCGCTGCCTACCTAGCTTTCCTTCGCGGCCTTGCCCTCGGCGGTGGGAGCCTTGGCCTGGTCGGGCACGATGAGCATCAGGATGCCGCCGATGACCAGGTACGCCGCCGCGATGGCGAACAGCATGCCGAAGTTGGAGCCGCCGCCGGCCAGGGGAATGGTGATGTTCGTGAGCGCGAGCGACGCGCCGGCGAGCACGAACGTCTGCACCAGCCCGCCGGCCGTGGCCGCCTTGCCGCGACCGTAGATCAGCACGGGCCACGTGAAGATCATGGCGAGCAGCGAGCCGAGGCACCAGCCGGTGACGAAGTAGGCGGCGTACATGACGACTCCGAGGGGCATCTGCCAGCCGAAGTAGATACCGAGGGCGGTGACGATGGCGTAGACAGCGACGATGGGGCGGTACGCCTTGAGGGCCTTGACGATGAACGGCGTCACCACCGAGCCGACCCCCATCCCGATGGTGATGGCTGTGGCGAAGCCTCCGGCTGCGACAGGATCAAGGCCCCGTGCGTTGACGAGCGAGGCGTTCGTGAAGGCCATGAGCGGCACCTGCCCTGCCATGAGGAAGAACGCTCCGGCGCACAGTACCCAGATCCAAGGGGTCTTGACGATCTCGATCAGGTTCTTGAGAACTTTGCCGCCTTCCTCTCCCTTCGAGGCGTCCTCGGCAGCCGCGATCTCGTCAGAGCGTTCCTTGCCGAACAGGAACCAGCCGACGAAGAACACGGCGGAGACGACTGCGGTTACGGTAAAGGCAAACTCGATCGACGGCATGAGAGACGTGAGGCCGACGCCGAGCGTGTTCGCCACGGGCGTGGTCGTGGTGGCGATGCCGACGGCCAGGGCGATCGTTGCGGGAGGAAACCAGCCTCCGAGGATCTTCGCACGGTTGACGGCCAGGAACATGCCCGTGAAGCCACAGAACATGTTCGACAGGTACTGCGCCTCGAAGGAAAAGGCGAAGATGCGCGCCACCGTTGCGACGAGCACCATGCCGGCCGCGATGAGCACGATGTTGCGGGTGCCAATCTTGTCGGAGAGAATGCCCGCGGCGAAAGCGAAGAAGATGCCGATGAACTGCGAGGCCGAATAGATCGAGGCGTACTGCTCGGAAGTGAAGCCGTAGTGCTCCATGAACTGGACGGACATGCCGGCCAGCTGGTTCTGGGCATATGACGCGATGAACACTCCGAGCCAGACCAGCGCGAGCACGATGCCGGCCTGCAGGTTCTTGTTCTTGAGCGTGAACATACACAACCCCCTTTTGCTGTGAAAGGCGTGCGGCCGCCTACGCGCCTCGTCCGCACGCTTGCTCCTTGATGTGGATTGTCTCGAATTCGCTAGGTGTAGCGTTCGCGCCGGCCGGCTCGGGGAGGCAGGCCCTGCCTACCCCCTAACTACCCTAGCCGCATTGTACGGGACAGGGGCATCTGGTTTCATTGGCCGACCCTACAAAAAGCGCGGCATTATTTGGCGGGAGGGCTAGGCCCGGGAGATAGGCTAGATATCCCCTTCCAGCAAGAGTCTGTGGTAGTCGAGCATCATGCGACTTCTCAAAAGGGGCGAGTCGAACGAGATGTCGAACCGCTTCTCGAGCCGCCCGATATGGTAGAGCACGGTGTTGCGATGAACATGGATCAGCTTCGAGGTCTCCGTGGCATTGCGACCGTTGTTCAAGTAGACCCAGATCATCCTTACGAGGTCGGTCCCTGCGGCCTTGTCCTCCTCGGCCAGCCTCTTCAGTATGCTGTGCCCGAACGAGTATTCCACCAAGTCGGCATCGTGTCCCTCGGTCAGGATATAGTACTTGAGGACGTGCTCGAACGGGAAGCACGCGATGTCGGCGCTCCCGTTCAAGGCCTCATGCTCGTTCTTCAGAGGGCCCCGCATGGCGTATGCCGTCGTCGCCTGCTGATAGGCCTGCTCGAGGTCCTCGATGTCGAAGAACACCTGCGAGGCCCCTGCCACCATGTCGAAGGGACGGTGAAGATGCTCCTCGATGTCGCGCTGTACCCCGTTTCCCGAGAGCGCGGCATCGTCCGATGAGGCCGTGTGCTCCAAGACGAGCAGGCTTCCCTGGTACATGAAGGGATACACGAGACCTTGGTTGAGGTTTTTGGAGGCTTCGAGCACCAAGGAGCGCTCGCTGAACGGCTTGCGCGAGCTGAACGGGAGATACAGGAGCCTGAACTGCCTCGATGCGGGAACAGCCGTTTTCGAGAGTTGGGCCTCGAGGTAGTCCTCGGTCATGGGCTCGCCGTCGATAAGCCCTATGAGCACCCGATGCCACGGCGATTCGAGGTTGACCGTCGTGTTCCAGAATTCGCTTGCTATGGCGACGACGCGTTTCACGAACTTCAGGAACAGGTCCTGTTGGCACGCTAGCGATCCCTGTGTGCAGGCGAGCACGACATGGAAAAGGTAGGCGTTGTCGATGAAGACGGGGTAGTGGAGGGTGGGGTACGGATGCCTTTCGTCGGGCTCGCATATAACGAGCTGGGTTTTCTCTCCAGCTGCTGCGAGCACCTTTCCTTCGATCTCCGCCACCTCGCACCGGTCGTAGCAGTTGTTGTCGACCAGGTGCCGAAATCCCTCCCCCGGGGGCTCGATGCCCCGAGAGTAGGCGATCAGGTTGTAGCCGGTGTCGGTCACGCAGACGAAATTTCCCATCGTCTCCTCGCTGAGGGATATCAGGCGGTCGATGCGGCCGTGGTTGTACACGACACGATCCATCTCGTTTTCCCAGACAAGGTCGTTGACGAAGAGGGATTGCAACAGCGAGTCGTAGAAGTAGAACCGCTTGTTCTGCCTGATCGCCACGACTCGGTTGCGTAGGCTGCCGGCAGCGATCCATTCGGGGGGCTGGCTGCCGTCCACCAATACGACGCAAAAGCAGCCCGGATGGTTCGCGAGCAGGTTACGCGCCACCTCTTCATGGCAGAGAAACAGGGCGTTTCGGCGACCTTCGCCCTTGGGGGCTCCCCCGGTGCTCGGTATCGAGGCGTACCATGAGAATCGCAGCGCCTGTCTCGGCGGAGCATGCAGCACCTCCACGGGGCCAAGGGCCTCTACAAGCATGGCGTAGCTCACATCGCCGAACCGCATCGAGGTTCCCGCGCCGGATCCGAGGGAGCCGGAAGTTTCGTTCGCAGCATGAGATTCGTCCGACATGGATTCACTCCTCGGGCCATTCGGGTGTTTGCGATCGGGCCCCTTCGCCCTCTGCATAGACTGGCCGTGCCCGGCCTTCGGCAATGTTATAGCACGTTTTTTCCGAGGTGTCCCCTTGCTTTGCCCGATTAATCTTCTGCCCGCCTGCCGCCGTCCTGGGGGCCGTTACGCCGAGGCGCGCAGGCTGAACGTCATGGGGAACCTGCCGTCGTTGCCGGGGAGCTCGTAGAGGCCCTTCTCGGGGGAGAGCACGTGGCCGCCCGAGTCGAAGAAGTTCTCGGAGAACTCGTTGAACGCGTCGATGTGCAGGCCGGCCCCGACGAGGGCGTTCAGGATATCCGATACGGGGTGCATCCAGAAATACGACGTGACGCCCTCCTTCGGTTCCGAGGCGTAGCCGCCGATGCGGTCTTCCACGTCGGGCTCCTTGCCGAAGTAGGGGTACGCCAGGTCGTACTCGCCGCGCCCCAGCTTATCCTCGTCGAAGGCCAGGTAGAACGGGTGCGAGTCGAACACGTAGAGGAAGCCGCCGTCCACGAGCAGGCGGCGCACGCCGCGCGCCCAGGCGTCCAGGTCGGGGAGCCACCCCAGCACCCCCTCGGACGTGAACGCCACATCGAAGCGGCCGTTCAGGCTGGCGGGCAGGTCGCACACGTCGGCCTCGACGAACTCGACGTTGCCGATGCCGAAGTCCTCCGCGAGCCTCTGCGCGCAGCGCACGTTCTCCGGCGCCAGGTCCACGCCCGTCACGCGGGCCGCGCTCTCGGCCAGCGCCAGCGTGTCGAACCCGACGTTGCATTGCAGGTGCGCCACGCGCTTGCCGGCCAGGTCTCCCAGCTCCTCGCGTATGTGCATGTTCAGGCGGTTCTCGCCGCGCTCGATGCGCTCCTTGTAGTGGCGGTAGTGGTCCTCGGCCAGCGTGTCCCAGGCAAGCCGGTTGCTCGCGATCTCGTCCATGCGCGGCTCCTCTCGTCTCGGCGGTCCGGCGATGCCGCCTAGGCGCGGCCGTTCCCCAGCTTGCCCATGATAGCGCGGTTGAGGGCGTCCTGCTTCGTCCCCCGGTAGGTTTTCGCGCCGGCCAGCAGATCGTCGCAGAACGCAGCCACGTCCTGGCCGGTGACGTCCAGCACGTCCCGCCCGTCTGCGGCGCCCTGCTCGAACAGGTCCACGAGGTCGGCTAGGATCACGGTCATGTCCATGCCGTCGCCGGCCACGTGGCCCCACATATAGTGCTGGATCTTGTCGTACACGAAACGGTAGTCCTCGGGCAGCGCGCGCACGCGCTCCATGGCCGCGCGGTACTCGCGCTTCTCCTGGGCGACCTTCTTGAAATAGGCGACCGGGTTCTTCATGCTCGGCTCTCCTTCAGCTCGTTGATCCTCGACGCGACGAACTCCCACTTCTCCCAGAACCGGGTGAGCTCGGCGCGGCCCGCGTCGTTCAGCGCGTAGAACTTGCGCGGCGGCCCCAGTTCGGACGGCTTCTTCGCGGTGTCCACCAGCTGGTTCTTCTCCAGGCGCAGCAGGATGGCGTACACCGTGCCCTCCACCACGTCGGCGAAGCCCAGCGCGTTCAGGCGCCGGGTGATCTCGTAGCCGTACGTCTCCTCGCGGCCGATGATCTCCAGCACGCAGCCCTCCAGCACGCCCTTCAGCATCTCGGTGAGGTTGTCCATGGCCTCCTCCTTCCGGCTAATCCGTGCAACTGGTATGCAGCGTCGCTTAGTACCGGTATATAGTAACATAGAATAGCGAGGAGGAAGGAGGGGCGGTTCGGCACAGTTCTTACCGGTTTTCTACATCCTGCAGCCGCATCGACGGGCGGGTGCCGCTTTCGGAAAACGCCATCTGGGGAAACGGGAGGTTTCGATCGTTGGATGGGGAAGAAGCGGGGCCTCGGGGCCCAGAGCCTGTAGAAAACCGGTCATTACTGTGCCGGACGGTCTTGCACAGGCGCGGCGCGTCGGCCCGCCGCGGTTGACCCGTGCCTCGAAAAGTCAACCAACACTCGCTTGCGTCAACCGTGCAGGCACTCCATACTGGAGTAAAAGGCGGCGACGCGGGAAGCGTCCGGCCGGAACGCAGAGCGAAGGGAGCCTCATGCACGAGGTGAACATCGGTGCCACCATTGCCCGCGAGCGGAGCGCGGCGGGCGTCACGCAAGGGGCGCTGGCGGCGCATCTGGGCGTGACGAAAGCGGCCGTGTCGAAGTGGGAGCTGGGGCAGAGCCTGCCCGACGTGGCGCTGCTGCCCCGTATCGCGGCGTACTTCGGCATCACGCTCGACGAGTTGTTCGCGTTCCGCCCGCAGTTGACCGAGGACGAGGTGCGCGACGTCTACCTGGAGCTCTGCCGCCTGTTCGCCGAGGATGCCGGTGCCGCCTACGCGCGCATGGACGAGCTCGTGCGCGACTACGGATCGTGCTGGAGCCTGCTTCTGCAGATGGCGGCGCTGTACTCGCAGCGCTCGTTCGTGGAACCGGGGCGCGCCGAGGAGCTTTTGGACAAGACGTGCAGCCTGGCCGAGCGGGTGGAGGCGTGCGCCGACGATGTTGAGCTGGTACGCTCGGCCCGCGTCGTGCGGGCGCTCGTCATCAGCCAGCGCGGCGGCATGGACGAGGCCATCGCCCTGCTGGAGGGCATGAAGCCCGCGCGCCCGCTGGGCATCGAGGGGATGCTCGCGGGGCTACGCAGCATGCGGGGCGAACGCGAGGCGTGCCTGAAGCTCTGCCAGGAGATGCTGTTCTGGGGCGAGATGAGCGTGATGCAGAGCATCGGCATGCAGCTCGGCCTGTACGCGGACGACCCGGCGCACCTCGCTGCGCTGCTGCGGGCGGCCGAGGGGGTGATGCAGGGCTTCGACGTGGAGAAGGCGAGCCCCATGGAGGCGGCCACGTTCTGCGGCTCGGCGGCTACGGCGTGCCTGAAAGCCGGCGACGAGGCGGGCGCGCTGCGCTATCTGGAGCGGTTCGTGGGGCTGCTCGAGCGTTGCGACTTGGACGACTTGCTGTTCGCCCGGCGCTCCGCGCTGTTCGACCTCGTGCCCGAGTTGGCGGAGACCGACGTGGAGCGAGAGCAGGCGAGTGCCGGCACGCTGTTCGGCGGCCTCGACATGAAAGAGCAGTGCAAGCTGGCCGTGACTGGCGACGCGGCGTGGGCTGCCGTGGCCGACGACCCGCGCTTCCGGCAGCAGCCTGCCCGCGCAAACCATGACGACGATGGCCACGGCCGTCACGCCCACCAGCACGGGCAGGCGCGCGCCCGACAGGTGCAGCCGTGCCCGCCACGACTGCGCGCTCCGCTGAAACGACATGGCCCCTCCCGTCCTCGACCGGATGCAGGCGGGAAGGGGCCGCCCGAGTTAGGCGGCGGCACCCTTCGCCCGCCCCCCGATCATAGCGCCGCAACCTTGCACGGGAACCGTCGGGAGCACCACGCAGGGCTGACGCGGATCTGACGCGGATCCAGCGCGGCGACCGGCAGAAGCTTGCCCGTTTCCAACACGGATCCAGCGAAAAGGAGGGATAAATTCGGAAGGGGTGAAATGGTCGCCTTGGAGCGTCGTCCGGACATGGCACGGCAACCCGTTTTCGGGGACCGCATGAGACCGCGCGCGGAGAACCGCGGTTCGTGGCAGCTTTTGAAAGCTATTCGTCGTAGCCGGGCGCAAAGCCGGCGGCTTGCGTAAAACGCCGACGCGCCACCAGGGGAAACGCAGGGACTCATCCTCAAGAAAGCACGCAAGCGGTTGGCAGGCCACCTCCAGCGACGAATAACCTTCGATTCCTGCCGCAAAGCAAGGCGCCCGGCGCCCGACCGTTCAGAATGCGCGGAAAGGGGATTCCGGAAGAAACCGACGGAGAGCCGTCACTGGAAAGCCGCTGCCGCCTCCTCGATGCCCGTCCCCTGCGTCAGGCGCGTGCAGTATCCTCGGCGCCGCCCTGCCCCGCCCCGCCTGCATCGCGGCGCGGCTTCGGCTTGTAGGCGGGGCAGGCGTAGTCGCGCACCTCGGCGGCCTCCACCAGCTCGGCCACCCAGCGCTCCACGGGCAGCACGGACTCCGCCTCGCGCACTACCGGGAGCTTCGCGTGGGTCTCGGGACTGCGGGGCATGAACAGCGTGCAGCAGTCGGGCGCGTCCTGCGACGATATCTCGTAGGAGCCCAGGCGCTCGGCCTCGCGGATGATCTCCAGCTTGTCCGTGCCGATGAGCGGCCGAAACACGGGCAGGTCCACCGCGTCGTCCGTGGCGCGGATGTTGTCGAGCGTCTGCGAGGCCACCTGCCCCAGGCTCTCCCCCGTCACGAGCGCCCCGGCGCGCTCGCGCGCAGCCAGCGCCTCGGCCACCTTGAACATGAGGCGGCGGTACATGATGACGCGCAGCTCGGGCGGCACCGTGAGCGCGATCTCGCGCTGGTAGTCGCCGAACGGCACCGTGTACACGCGCGCGATGCAGCCCGTGCGCTCCAGCACGCGCGCGATGTCGTCCACCAGGTACTCGCTCGCGTCCGAGGTCTGCGGGCGACCGGAGAAGTGCACGCCGATGCACACCGCGCCGCGGCGCGCCAGCTTCCACGTGGCCACCGGCGAGTCGATGCCGCTCGACAGCAGGCACACCACCTTGCCCGAGCTGCCCACCGGCAAGCCCCCGACGCCCGGCACGGAGCGCGCGTAGACGTACGACGCGTTCTGCACGACCTCGACCCCCACCGTGACGTCGGGGTTCTTCATGCGCACGCCCTTGTCGGGGCATGCCTCGCAGAGCGCGCCGCCGATGATCTGGTTCATCTCCATCGACCCGGTGGCGAAGTCGGTGTGGTTGCGCCGCGCCGCCACCTTGAACGTGGAGAACTCGCCCGCCTCCGAGAGCGCGAGCACGGCCGCGCGGGCCATCTCGTCCAGGTCGCGCTCGCACTTGAAGCCGCTCGACACGCGCGCCACGCCCGGCACGCGCCCTGCGACCTCGGACGCCTCGACGGCCGTGTCCCAATCCGTGCCCTCGCGCAAAAACACGCACAGCCTCCCCGAGATGCGATGGATCGTGACCACGGGGAACGGCGCGAGCAGCGCCTCGAGGTTCTTCAGAAGCCGTGTCTCGAACGAGGCGCGGTTGTGGCCCTTGAGGCCGATCTCATGGTAATGGACGAGGATGATGCGTTGGAAGTCAGTCATGGGAGTCCCCCGGGTTCGCAGGTTCGAACGGTCCGCGCGGGCGCGGTCGCCAACCTAGCAGGTCGCGCAATTCGCGCAAAGTGCGAAAACAAGCGTGCCGGTTGGCGTAGTAAGTCAGCGAGAAGCCCCGAAGCGCTCGAGATTGCCGCGAAAGCATTCCAAAGCGTACTTCGCGGTACGCGAGGAATGCTTGGAGCGGCAAGATCGGGCGCTTCGGGGCTTCGCAGCGTCGACAGGTTCCGCCGTTCGGAGAACGGCGGAACCTTAATGGTTCTTGATGTCGATGGAGTTCGGGTCGTACGACACTTCGCCGCGGGCGATCTCGTTGAAGGCGAGCGACAGCGGCTTCTTGTCGGCCGCGCGGGCGATCTCGACCGCCGTCTGCAGCTGAATGGCGCGGTCGCGCTGGCCGCGCATCATGTCGTTGATGTCGTGCGCGCGCTTCGAAGCGAGGGCGCACAGCAGGAAGCGGTCGTTGTCGGTCCTGTCCAGCAGTACGTCGATCTTGGGTTCGATGATACTCATAGAGCGTTTAACCTCGTGCTTTCTCGGCTTGCTCGTTGACGTAGCGCACCAGGGCATCGGTCGCCTCGTCAAGGTTGTCGTTTACCAGCCGCATATCATACTCCATTTTGCGCGAAAGCTCCACCTCGGCCGCTTTCATGCGCGCCTCGATCACCTCGTCGCTCTCGGTTCCGCGTCCGCGCAGGCGCTCCTCGAGCACCTGGAGCGACGGCGGCTCGATGAACACGAGGCGGGCGGCGGGCATCTTGTCGCGCACCTGGAAGGCGCCTTGGACGTCGATCTCGAGGATGACCTGCTCGCCGCAGGCCATGTGGTCCTCGACGGTCGCGCGGGGCGTGCCGTAGCGGTTGCCCGCATAGGTCGCCCACTCCAAGAGCCCGTCGGTGTCCACGAGGTCTTGGAACTCCTCGGCCGACGCGAACTGGTAATGGACGCCGTCCACCTCGCCCTCGCGCGGGGCGCGCGTCGTGACGGAGCGCGACACCCAGGCGTCGGGCACCTCGCGCAACAGACGGGCCACCAGCGTGCCCTTGCCGGCACCTGATGGCCCAGAGATAACGAACAGATTACCGTGTCGCATGCAGCGTTTAGCCCAAACGCTCCAGCAAGGCGGTCTGCTGGCGCTCGCCCAAACCGCGCAGGCGGCGGCTCTCGGCGATCTGCAGCTCCTTCATGATCTTCTCGGCTTTGGCCTTGCCGTAGCCCGGCATGGTCTCGATGAGCGTGGAAACCTTCATGCGGCCGACCACGGGATCGTTCTTCATCTCGAGAACCTTCGCCAAGGTGAGCTTGCCGCTTTTCAGCTCGTCACGAACCTCGGCGCGCTTGATGCGGGCCGCCTTCGCCTTCTCCAGAGCCGCCTGACGTTCTTCCGGGCTGAGTTGAGGAATAGCCATCGTGTATCTCTCCTTCTTGTTCAAAAGCGATTCCGTGATACTATCACGCCTTCGTCCGTCTTGCCTTGTCAATCGCCGTAATTCCAAAAAATTCCCGCGCGATGCCACACATTGTAGGAGCAGGCCCGCGCGCCGGACCCGTTTCGTCGCACAACCGTTACGAACGGTCGCTCGCCGAGGTCGAACGGGGGAAACGCTCCCCCGCCACCGTGCGCGAACGGTTCTACAGCTCCGCCGCGATGGCCTCGAACGCGGCGGCAGGGTCGTCGGCCTGCGTGATGGGACGGCCCACCACGATGTGCGAGGCGCCGTTGGCGAACGCCTCGGCAGGCGTTGCCACGCGGCTCTGGTCGCCCTTGGCGGCACCGGCGGGGCGCACGCCCGGCGTGACGATGTATGCGTCCGGCCCCAGGATCTCGCGCAGGCGCGCAGCCTCCTGCGGCGAGGCCACCACGCCGGAGATGCC
>NC_021021.1:3360740-3361708 GCF_000210055.1 Gordonibacter pamelaeae 7-10-1-b | reverse complement strand
GTCGATGGCCATGCCGAGCAGCGTGTTGATGAGCGAGAGCGCGTCGGCGCCGGCGGCCACGGCGGCGCGCGCGATCTCGGCGACGTCGGTGACGTTGGGGGTGAGCTTCACGATGAGCGGGCGCTTCGTGGCCGCGCGGCAGCGGGACACCACGGCCTCCACGCTATCGGTGCACGTGCCGATGGTCATGCCGCCCGCGTCCACGTTCGGACACGAGATGTTCACCTCGTAGGCGTCCACCGGCGCGTCCTCGAGCGCTTCGATCACCTGCACGTACTCGTCGAAGCTGTGGCCCGACACGTTCACGATGGTCGTCGCGCCGCGCTCGGCCAGCCACGGCAGGTCGTGCTCTTTCAGGTGCGCGACGCCGGGGTTCTGCAGCCCGATGGAGTTGAGCATGCCCGAGGGCGTCTCGGCGATGCGGGGGCTCGCGTTGCCCTCCCAGCCGTTCAGGGACACGCCCTTCGTGGTGACGGCGCCCAGGCAGGCCACGTCCACGAAGTCGCCGTACTCGCGGCCGGCGGCGAACGTGCCCGACGCCACGGTGACCGGGTTCTTCATCTTGAGGCCGCCCAGGTTCACGGCCATCTTGACGCTTGTCGGAGCCGTCGCGAGTGGCAGCGCGTTCTCGATCCCGGCCATCTACCACACCACCTTCCGCGCATCGAACACCGGGCCGTCGACGCAGGCCCGCTTCTTTCCGTCCACCGTGTCGACCACGCACGACAGGCAGGCCCCGACACCGCACGCCATGCGCTTCTCCAGGGAGACCTCGCAGGGCACGCCCGCCTCGGCGGCCATGCCGGCCACGATCTTCATGAGGGGCTCCGGCCCGCACACGGCCAGGTAGCCGTAGGGTTCGCCCGCCTCGGCGGCCTCAGCCAGCGCCTCGTCCACGAGCGAGGTGCAGAAGCCCTCGCGGCCGAAGCTGCCGTCGTCGGTGGCGCAGCGCGGCGGCGCGTCGAGCA
>NC_021021.1:3343675-3360530 GCF_000210055.1 Gordonibacter pamelaeae 7-10-1-b | reverse complement strand
ACGAGGAGCGCCCGGCGCGCGTCCGCGGGCGGCTGCCAAGCGCGCCCGACGGGGCCGACGAGCTCTGCTCCCGAGACGTGCTCGCAGCGCTCGGGCTCGATGCGCGTCATGTGGTCGGTGCCGAAGCCCACGGCCTGGTAGAGTATCTCGAGCGTCCCGGCAGCCGTGTCGCGCGCGTATACCGAGAACGGGCGGCGCAGGATGTGCGCCTCCATGTTCGGCACCTTCATATGCACGAACTGCCCCGGCTCGATGCTGGCCGCGATGCGCGGGGCCGCGAGCTCCATGAGGTAGAGGTTGGGGCCGACTTCCCCGTTGGCGAGGATGCGCGCCCGCTCGTTGACGAGTGCCACGTTCGTCCTTTCGGTTGTGCGCCGCCGCGGTTGTGCCCGACGGCGCGCGTTCTTCGTCTCCCGATGGCCGATTGTAGCATCTGCGCGGCCGGGCACGCATCTGACAGGCCGAAATGCCAAGGAAAAGACCATGGGAGCCCAGCCCGTTTCGCAGCCTCAGTTCGAAGACGGCGATGCGGCGAGGCGGCAGAAAAGCCGTTCCACCTCGTCGCGGCTCCTCACGACGACCGTTTTTTCCGCATAGTCGCGGCGGATCTCCTCGAAGCGCTTTCGATGCGAGCGCGTGCGGCCTTTCCAAACCAGCCATAGAACGAACTCCGCGTCGAGCCGCTCAATGCAGCCGTCGGCCATGTCGGGGCGAACGCGATGCGCATAGCGGCGGGAGCGGCGCCACGCTTGAGCCAAGCAGGTGCGACGCGGAAAAGCGAAGATCACGATGACGTCCGCCGCCTCCAGCCGGCGCGCGAGGGCGAGCCTATGGTAGGTCCCGTCTACGACCCAGGCGTCGTTGACGTCGAGGAACGCCTCGGCAAGGTCCCGCGCCTCCCCCTTATCACGCTCCTGCCAATTCGAAGTGTAGAACACCTGGTCGAGATGCTGCACCGGAATGCAGAGCGCATCGCCCAGCCTGCGGGCGAACGTGGATTTCCCCGAACCGGCGTATCCGACGACGGCAACCTTCACGTGCTCGGCCTCCTTCCCGCTTCCCCCTGCCGCCCCCTGCGAACCGAACGCATTATACTGCAATAAGCAGGATTAGGAGCGAAGCCCTTCGGCAGAGAAACGACCTTTCGTGGACGAGACGAGCGTCGAGCAGGTGCGGAGTTTCCGTTGGATAGCCGGCGCTTCCAGCTCTGATGCGACCCCCGCCGCCGTGAGAGCGCGTGCGGCGCCATGAGGTCGCGCAGGTCGTCGTAGAGGGATGGGGGGTTTCGCGCGGTGCCCGCGAATTCTTGCCCAGGTGTCAAAAAACGAACGATTTGGCAAATTCGGCATGGCCTGAATCCTGCTTCAAAACCCAAACGCCAGCAAAACCCCTGATGATCTTCTTCTCCTTCGAAGTTATCCAAAGTTGACCATTGCCAAACCAACCCGTTTTCGACATGCCGACCCTGTTTCGGCGTCACACCTCGGAAGCCGGGGTATACTGCCTCGGCAGGATACGTCGAGTAGGAGCGAGAAAAGGAGCGATGATGGAGAAGCTGCCGCCTTTAGCGAAGGTGTTCGAGGCGTGGAGCGCGCTGGCGGACGGGCGCGTGGCGCTCGACGCCGAGAAGCGGCGCGCGTCGGTGGCCTCGTCGAACGGCGAGAAGGCCTACACGGTGACATGGAGCGAGGACGGCGCCGTGTACTCGTCGAACGACAGCGCCACGTACTGGCAGGGCTACGCGGGCTACCCCGTGATCGCCGTGCTCATGGCGCAGGGGCGGCTGCCCTTCGACCGTGCGATGGCCGACGGATTCGCGCACGTGAACTGGACCAAGCTGAACGAGCGGCACAGGCGCGACTATGCGGCGGCCGTGCGCGAGGTCGTCGACGAACGGGGCCTCGACGCCGCGCAGGCGGACGCCGCCGCCCATGAGGCGCTGGACGCGCTGGCCGCGCTCGACATCGGGATCAAGCGCGGGTCCGTCCGCCCGCCGAGAGCGAAGAAGGATTGATCGCCGAACCCCCAAGCACGCCGATGACACGGCGAGCGCGGCCCCTGCTACATGGGCTTGAGGTTGCGGTCGAGGCGGTCGAGCATCCAGGCGAGGCGCTTCTCGCGGCCGGCGTCGGTCTTGGCGTCGAAGTACGCGCGCGTGTAGGTGCGCCGCACCGAGGGCGACATGGCCTGGAAGTTCGAGGCCGCCGGCTCGTGGCCGGCGATGAGCGCTTCGAGGGCGGCGGTGTCGTCCTCGGTGACGTCCGGGGCCTTCTTGGCATCCCAGCAGCCGTTTCGCTTGGCGGCCTCCATGGCGCGCCGGCCCGCATCGGTCATGAGGCCCCGCTCCTCGAGCTCGACCGCAAGCGCCTTGTTCTTGTCGGACCAGACGCTCTTCGCACGGCGCGGCGCGAAGTACTTGCGGTAGGACGCGTCGTCGATGCGCTGCATGCGCCCGTCGATCCACCCGAAGCAGAGCGCCTCCTCCAGCGCCTCGGACGCCTTGAGCGTCTTGCGTCCGCCCGGTTTGCCGAACACGAGCCACACGCCCCCGCCCGCCTCGCCGTGGGCGCGCAGCCAAGCGCGGAACTTCTCGCGGGTTGAAAACGTCAGCTCTTCCTCCATGAGGCAGGCCTCCTCGGCTCGTCGTGGCGCGGCTCGGTCAGTGTAGCAAATCCCGTTGAAGACGTCTCGCACCAAGACCATCTCTAGAATTTTTGCAAACACATGTTCTATTATTGAGCACGCTATGCTATTATACGTACATAAGTTCTAGTAGTGGCTGGAGCGACCTCCTAACCCTCTCGGGGACAGCCGTGATCGACAAGGAGGTGGCGACTATGCTTTGCCCTCTTGCATTCCACGTGTCCGTTCCGTATACTGTAGATGGTAGCGTGGTGCTACCATGAACGGAAAAGGACCACGTTACGATCTCGCTGAAGTGAAACGATTGGTGCGGGAAGGACGGTACAGCGCTTCGAAGAAGGGCACGTCATGGCTGCGAAACCACGGTTTCAGCCCAATCCTCGCGCGACGTATAATGCTTTCTCTTCAGGACAACGAGTTCGTAAAATCACTCGAACCGAGACGAAACGATGGTTCTTGGGCTGACGTGTACTGCTGCGACTACGACGAAGACGGCGTTTGCGGTTGTTTTTACGTGAAATTCATCGTCGAAGGCGATGTGGCCACCGTCATGCTGATGTCGTGCAAGGAATGGGGTTATACATGGTGATGATGACGAAATGCCCAGTATGCGGCGGAAAGATCATGGACATCCATGGACCTATCGAATGGGATGTGAAGGGCGAGCAAATCATCGTCGACGACGCTGATTACTGCCTATGCGCAAGCTGCGGCGAAATCTACCTTGAGAGCGGAATGGACGGCGATATCCACCGGCGAGCGGTCGACCAGTACAAGCGTGACAACGGGCTGCTCTCGGGCGACGAGGTGCGAGAGCTTCGGCAGAGCCTGGGACTCTCGCAGGCCAAGTTCGAGAAGCTCATCGGCGCGGGGCCGAAGACGGTCGTGCGCTGGGAGAGGGGCTCGGTGTTCCAGAACCGCACGGCCGACACGCTCATGCGCGTCGTGCGCGACTTCCCCGAGGTGGCCGCTCACCTGATGAAACGCGTGGACGAGCCACAGACGTCCTGATGCGCGACGACGTCTTCGTCACCTCGCTCGCCATCGACTGGGCAGGCGTTCCCCGCCGGGACGCGTACCCGTTCGACGTGCCGGCCATCGCGAGCCTGCATGAGCTCGACCTGGCCCAGCGCATCACGTTCTTCTGCGGCGAGAACGGGACGGGCAAGTCGACGCTGCTGGAGGCGATGGGCATCGCCTACGGCCTCAACCCCGAGGGCGGCTCGCGCAACTACACGTTCTCCGTGCACGACGACCACTCCGAACTCTGCGACCACGTGCGCCTGCTCAGGGGCATCTGCCGGCCGCGCGACAGCTTCCTCGTGCGCTCGGACACGCTGTTCAACCTCATATCGGAGATGGACGCGCTCGAGGACGACCGTCGCTACTTCGGTGGACGGTCGCTGCACGCCCGCTCGCATGGCGAGGGCATCCTCGCGCTCGTGTCGCGCCGCTTCGGCGGCGAGGGGTTCTATGTGCTCGACGAGCCCGAGACGGGGCTCTCGCAGCTGGGGCAGGTGGCGCTCCTGGCCGAGATACTGCGGCTGGCGAACGCGGGCTCGCAGCTGGTCGTGGCCACGCACTCCCCCATCCTGCTCTCGGCGCCGGGGGCGGTCATCTACCAGTTCGAGGATGAGGTGCGCCGCGTGGGCCTTGAGCAGACCATGGAATGGGACGCCCTCCACCGCTTCCTGGAAGACCCCGACCGCCTGCTCGCGGAGTTCCTGGACGGCTGACCGCTGCGGTGATTGGCATGGCCCATAGTGCATGCTATAATGTTTATACGATGTTTATACATGAAAGGAGTGCCATGGTATACGCGACTCTGACGAAATGGGGCAATAGCCAAGGGGTGCTCATTCCGAAAAGCCTGTGCGACAAATACGGGCTGTCCGTCGGCGACAAGCTGATTATCGAGGAAGGAGCTGCGGGCATCGAGCTGAAGCCGCAGCGCCGAAGGTTCGCGACGCATCCGGTCGATCTCGACGAGCTGTTCGAAGGTTGGACGGGCACGTACGAACCGCCCGAGGATTGGCCGTGCGTTGGCGACGAGATCGACTGGGGCGAACCGGTTGGCAAGGAGATATGGTGATGATCTGCGAGCAAGGCGATATCATCGCGGTCGACTTCGAGCCGTCGGTAGGGCATGAGCCGAACAAGTACCGTCCCGCCCTCGTGGTCAGCTCGAACACGTTCAATGCGCGTTCCAGCCTAACAGCCGTCTGCCCTATCACCTCCGTGAACAACGGGTACCCCCTGCATGTGGGCATCGACCATGAGGAGGTGCGCGGTTTCGTGTGCGTCGAGCAGGTGAGAACGGTCGACCTGTCGAATCGAAGGTGCAAACGGCTCGCGCAGGCGAGCGAGGACGATATGGGCCTCGTGCTGTCGTACGTTGCCTCGATCTTCGGACTGTAATAGGCGGCGACGTTTCAGATGGCAGACGACAGGCGGGCGACGAAGGATCGCCGCCCGCCTTGAACGCCTACCCCCACTGGGGAAGGTCCTGCAAGGCCACCACAGTGAGGCCGTTCGCGCGGGCCATTTCCATGCCGGCCACCATGGCCTGGGCGCCGGCCAGGTTCGTGACGTGGGTCACGCCGTGCTTCACGGCCTCCAGGCGCAGCTCGTAGCCGTCGGCGCGCGTGGCGTGGCCGAACGGCGTGTTGATCATGAGCGCTATCTCGCCGGCGGCGATGCGATCGAGCACGTTGGGCGCGCCCTCGTGCACCTTCTTCACTTCCTCGCAGTCCACGCCGGCCGCTCGCAGGGCGCGGGCCGTGCCGCCCGTGGCCACCACCTTGAAGCCTAGGCGCACGATGTCACGCGCGATGGACACGATGGCGCGCTTGTCGCGGTCGCACACGCTGATGAACACGGTGCCGCCCTCGGGCAGCGCGTAGCTGATGGCCAGCTGCGTCTTGGCGAACGCAGCCGGGAAGTTGCCGGCGATGCCCATGACCTCGCCGGTGGACTTCATCTCGGGGCCGAGCACCGTGTCCGCTCCCGGGAAGCGGCCGAAGGGCATGACGGCCTCCTTCACGCTGTAGTGCTCGAGGCGGCGGTCGTCGGGCGGCAGGCCCAGGTCGGCGATCTTCTCGCCCGCCATGATGCGCGCGGCCATCTTCGCCAGCGGCACGCCCGTGGCCTTCGACACGAACGGCACGGTGCGGCTGGCGCGCGGGTTGGCCTCGATGATGTAGATGACCTGGTCCTTGATGGCGAACTGGATGTTGATGAGCCCCACCACGCCCAGGCGCAGCGCCAGATCGCGCGCGACGGAGCGCAGCTGCGACACGAGCGCCTCGGACAGCGCGAACGGCGGCGTGCAGCAGGCCGAGTCGCCCGAGTGGATGCCGGCCATCTCGATGTGCTCGAGCACGCCGCCCACGTACACCTGGCTCCCATCGCAGAGCGCGTCGAGGTCCACCTCCACCGCGCCCTCGAGGAAGCGGTCGAGGTACACCGGGTGGTCGGGCGAGATCTTCGCGGCCTCGGCCATGTACTTCTCCAGCTGGGCGCCGTCGTACACGATGCCCATGCCGCGCCCGCCCAGCACGTAGCTCGGGCGCACGAGCAGGGGGAAGCCTATCTGGTCGGCCACGACGCAGGCCTCCTGGTAGGTGGAGGCCATGCCGGCGGCCGGGTAGGTGATGGCCATCTCGTCGAGGATGGCGCTGAAGCGGTCGCGGTCCTCGGCCAGGTCGATCGCCTCCGGCGAGGTCCCCATGATGGGCACCCCCGCCTCCGCGAGCGCGTTCGCCAGCTTGAGCGGCGTCTGGCCGCCGAGCGTGACCACCACGCCGTCCGGGCGCTCCACGTCCACGATGTCCATGACGTCCTCGAACGTGAGCGGCTCGAAGTACAGCTTGTCGGAGGTGTCGTAGTCGGTGGACACGGTCTCGGGGTTGCAGTTCACCATGATGGTCTCGAAGCCGGCCTCGGCGAGCGCGTAAGACGCGTGCACGCAGCAGTAGTCGAACTCGATGCCCTGGCCGATGCGGTTCGGGCCCGCGCCGAGGATCATGGCGCGGCGGCGCGTCTTGGGCGCCACCTCGGTCTCGTCGGCGTCATAGGTCTTGTAGTGGTAGGCCGTGGAGCTGGGGAACTCGGCCGCGCAGGTGTCGACGGTCTTGAACGCCGGCTTCACGCCCAAGAGCTTGCGGCACGTGCGCACGGTGAGCTCGTCCGCGCCCGTGAGGTGCGCGATCTGCGCGTCGGAGAGGCCCATGCGCTTGAGCAGGCGGAACGCATCGGCATCCAGCTCATCGAGGTGCATGCCGCGCAGGTTCTCCTGCACGCGCACGATGTCGGCCATGCGCGAGATGAAGAAGGGGTCGATGCCGGTGGCCGCGCATACGCGCTCCACCGTCCAGCCGCGGCGCAGCGCCTCGGCCAGGTAGAACACGCGGTCGGCCGTGGGGCGTGCCACGAGGTCGTCGAACGCCTCGCCGTCCGGCAGGCCCGCGTCCTTCCCGTCCGCGCCCAGGCCCGAGCGTCCGTTCTCCAGCGAGCGCATGGCCTTGCCGAGCGCCTCCTCGAACGTGCGGCCGATGGCCATGACCTCGCCCACGGCCTTCATGCGCGTGGACAGCGTGTCGTCGGCGCCCTGGAACTTCTCGAACGCGAAGCGCGGCACCTTCACCACGCAGTAGTCGATGGAGGGCTCGAAGCACGCCGGGGTGGCCTTCGTGATGTCGTTCACGATCTCGTCGAGCGTGTAGCCCACGGCCAGCTTCGCCGCCGCCTTCGCGATGGGGAAGCCCGTGGCCTTCGACGCAAGCGCCGAGGAGCGCGACACGCGGGGGTTCATCTCGATCACGATCATGCGGCCGTTGTCGGGGTTGACGGCGAACTGCACGTTGGAGCCGCCCGTCTCCACGCCGATCTTCTCCAGGATGGCGAGCGACGCCGCGCGCATGCGCTGGTACTCCACGTCCGAGAGCGTCTGCGCGGGGGCCACCGTGATGGAGTCGCCCGTGTGCACGCCCATGGCGTCGAAGTTCTCGATGGAGCACACGATGATGCCGTTGCCGGCATGGTCGCGCATGACCTCCATCTCGTATTCCTTCCAGCCCTCGATGCTCTCCTCCACGAGCACCTCTCCGGCCGGCGACAGCTCCAGGCCCTGCCCCACGATCTCGTGCAGCTCGGCCTGATCGTGCGCGATGCCGCCGCCCGCGCCGCCGAGCGTGAACGAGGGGCGCAGCACCACAGGATAGCCGAGCTCGGCCACGATGGCCTCGGCGTCGGCCAGGGAGTAGGCGTAGCCGCTTCTCGACGTCTCTATGCCGAGCTCGGCCATGCACTCGTTGAAGAGCTTGCGGTCCTCGCCGCGCTCGATGGCGGCCAGGTCGCAGCCGATCATCTCCACGCCGTACTTGTCCAGGATGCCGGCGCGCGCGAGGTCGACGGCCGTATTGAGGCCGGTCTGGCCGCCGAGCGTGGGCAAAAGCGCGTCGGGGCGCTCCTTCACGATGACCTGCTCCACGAACTCGGGCGTGATGGGCTCCACGTAGGTGCGGTCGGCCAGCCCCGGGTCGGTCATGATGGTGGCGGGGTTGCTGTTGACCAGCACCACGCGGTAGCCGTCGGCCTTCAGCACCTTGCACGCCTGCGCACCCGAGTAGTCGAACTCGCACGCCTGCCCGATGACGATGGGTCCGGACCCGATGACGAGGATGGTCTTGATGTCGTCGCGCTTAGGCATGGGAGCCTCCTTCCGCCCCCGCCACGGTGGCGGCCTGCTCGCCGAAGGTCCAGCCGGCGAGGCGGTCGGCGGCGATGTCGATGTCGAGGTAGTCCTCGCGGCCGTCCATGAGGCGGCCGAAGGCGGTGAACAGGTAGTGGGCGTCGGTAGGGCCGGGCGAGGCCTCGGGGTGGTACTGCACGCTGAACGCGGGGATGTCGAGGAAGGCGACGCCCTCGGCCGTGCCGTCGTTCAAGTTCACGTGCGTGAGGCGGATGCGGCCGAAGCGCGGGTTGTCCACGACCGGCGCGATACCGGCGCGCGCCCAGAAGCGCAGGTCGTCCTCGTGGCCCTTGAAGCCGCCCGAGAGCTCGGGCACGAGCTCGCCCAGACTCGGGAACACCAGGCCGAAGCCGTGGTTCTGCGCCGTGATCTCCACGCGGCCGGTGAGCAGGTTCATCACGGGGTGGTTGCCGCCGCGGTGGCCGAACTTGAGCTTCTCGATGGCGGCGCCGGCGGCCTTCGCGATCATCTGGTGCCCGAGGCAGATGCCGAACACGGGCACCTGGCCCAAGATCTTCTCCACCTGCGAGTAGGTGCCCTCCACGGCCTCGGGGTCGCCGGGACCGTTGGACAGGAACACGCCGTCGGGGGCCATGGCCAGCACCTCTTCCGCCGGCGTGTCCCACGGCACGACCGTGAGCTCGCAGCCCGAGCGCACGAGGTTCTGCAGGATGGAGCGCTTCGCGCCGCAGTCGTAGGCGACCACGCGGTGGCACGCGGGAACGGCGGGCGCGACGGCGAACGCATGGCTCGCAGGCAGGTCGCCTGCGCCCACGGCGTGCGGCTTCTCGCACGACACCGTGGCGGCGAGGTTCTGCCCCACGAGGGGCTCGCTCGCGCGCACCTTGCGCAAAAGGCTCGCCTCGTCCACGTCGACGGTGGAGAGCACGGCACGCTGGGCGCCGCAATCGCGCACGTGGCGCACGAGCGCGCGGGTGTCCACGCCCTCCACGGCCACCACGCCGTGATCGCGCAGGTAGTCGGGCAGGCTCAGGACGCTGCGCCAGTTCGAAGGCGCCGTGCACATATCGCGCACCACCAGGCCGCGCAGCGCAGGCTCGCCCGCCTGGGCGTCATCGGGATTCACGCCGTAGTTGCCGATCTGCGGATACGTCATGGTGACGATCTGACCGGCGTACGACGGGTCGGTCACCACCTCAAGGTAGCCCTCGAGCGACGTGTTGAAGCAGATCTCGCCGTACACCTCGCCTTCGGCGGCGCATGACGTGCCGCGGAACGCCGCGCCGTCCTCCAGCACGAGCATCGCCGGCCGGGGCGCCGGCTTCGACGTGCCCTCCAAGAGCTTGTTCGCAATCTCGCTCAAAATCTTCCTTCCGCTCGGGCAGCATATACGAAAAAACGCCTTCGTCGGGGACAAAGGCGCACGTGATCCTGGGAAAGCTATGCTGCGCACCTTGTCGGTCTCTCCGTACCGCCTTAAAGGTCGAGGGCTAGTATACGACTTTTGCGAGGTTTATGAGCGCAGTTTGCATTATTTTCGGTGTTTCGGCAAGAAATATGCAGTTCCGAAAAGGAGGCGGGCGCGGGCGGCGGCTCCGCGCCCGCAAAGGGGCGCCTGCCCATGGCCGGACCGAACTTCAGCACATGGCGGCCCGGGCGACCGGACAGCCTGCGTCTGCTAGCGCCGCGCCGCCAGCGCCTGCAAGGTTTCGGCCGCGAAGGCGACGACGCGGGCATAGAAGTCGTCGTCCGCCGCCGCCAGGCAACGCGCCGCTTGCGAGATCCAAGCCCCTACGTGCTCGCGAGCGAACTCCTCGAAGAGCCTGATGCTCGCACAGGCGCACGCCTCGTCGTCCGCCTGTGCGGCATGGAAGCCTAAAGCAGCGAGAAACGCCAGTTCGCAAGCGAGCGAATCGGGCTTGAGGGCCTTGACCGCCGGCTCGAACCCGCCCAGCGCGCGATAGTCGAAGCCCGCGGCCTCGTAGCAGAGAAACGCGTGGTCCCCCTTCGAGCTATGGGTGGAAGCGTAGACGGTACGGCCATCCTCGTCGAATGCGCCGCGAACGCTGCTTTCGCTCAAAGGCACGAAGAAGGGGCTTGCGGAAACGAAGAACCGGTCGTAGTACCGCTGGGTGAGAGGGGCGCCGGGTTCGACCCCGTCGAAGCGGGTATCCCCCAGCGCCTCTGCAACGCGACGCACGTCCTGAACAACCTGCTCGGTCGGCTCGTTGAGCAACGCGGCGGCGCATGCGCTCAAAAGCACGCTGCAGCCGTGCACGCGCCGGACCTCGTCATGAAACGTCGATACGTCGTTCAAAGCACATTCCTCTCAACAATCGGCCGTTAAGCCAGGACGACCGGCAAAGCGGCCATGATCACCAGGTAGCGCAGCATGAAGCCGCCCACCAGCACGCCCAGCTCGCCGGCTATGGCCAGCGCCTTGCTGGAACCGGCTGCCTCGCCGGCGCCGGCCTTCCTGCGGCCCAGCAGCTCGAGGCAGAACGGGAGGACCAGGCCGATGCCGACGAAGCCCAACCAGAACGGCACGGCGTAGGCGCCGCTCACCAAGGCACCCACCGAAGCCGCCGCCGCTTCGGCCGCCGAGCCTTGCACCGACGCCGTCACCGCCAGCAGGACAACCACCAAAACAAGCTCGAGAACAGGCAGGACCAAGCTCGCTTTCGCCAACAACGGAAGGCCGGCCGCCTCGTCCGGCGCCGCGAGGCGGGTGACCAGGAGCACGGCTGCGAAACCCGTCGAAGCCGCCGACACCACGAAGAGGATCGGCAGGACGGCCATGTTCCACAGCGGGAACGCCACGCCCGCGTCGCCCAGCAGCACGCCGGTGTAGGCGGCCACGCAAACGGACAGCGCCAGGCCGACGATATCGAGCGCCTTCGGCGTCTTCTTCTTCACCATGAGGATGACGAGGTCGACGAAGGCGACGACGAGGAACGCGCTCAGTATGATGACGCCCCACGCCATGACCGACGAGAGGTTCGTCACCAGCAGGAAGAAGCGCATCGGGTTGCCGAGACCGGCTTTCGCGTCGAACACCAGGACCAGCGTGCCGACGGCCACCGTTACGAGCACGACCAGGAATGCGATCTTCTTCATGCGCGGCGCCGGGTTCTTAGCCCAGCCCGCGAGCACCCCCAGAACGAAAGCCCCTGCGCCGAGCCCGGCGAGGAACAGGTAAAACGCGACAAATCCATCCCATACCATCTGGATCACCCCTCGAACGGCTTGTAGACGTTGCCGCCGCGGTGCACGGCGGACACGACGGGCATGGCGGGGAAGTGCTCCTTCTGCCACCACCGCACCACGGAGGGAATGCTTCCGGCCTGCGTGGGCACCTGCGTGACGAGCGCCCGCTACTTCGGCGACCTGAACGACCCGGACAGCGACATCTCGAAGAAGCTCGCCTCCGGCAGCGGCGAGGTGCTGAACTCCGACCTGGGCCTGAGCCCGTCGCTGTACTACTTCGACCTGTCCGCTGCCGAGGCCATGCCGGACTCGGTCGCGTAGCGCGCCTGGTACGGGCATGCGGCCAGGCAGTACTTGCATCCGATGCACTTCTCGGCGTCGATCTGCACGGTACCGTCGTCCGCCACGTAGCTCGCGCCCGTGGGGCACACCTTCACGCACTGGGGATTCTCGCAATGGTTGCACTGCTTGGGGACGTTGGCGCGGCGGGTCCTCTCCCCGTCTTCCACATCCCAGCTCTCCACCCACGTGTTGAAGCAGCCCAGCGGCACGTCGTTCTCCATCTTGCACGCAACCACGCAGGCGTTGCAGCCGATGCAGAGGGCAAGGTCAATCAACATGCCGAGTCGTTTTTCGCTCATGATCGCATACCCCCTTACGCCTTCTCGATTTTGAACATGCTGCCGCAACGCCCAGGGCTCGACGCGTCATGGTCGGAGAGGATGCCGAGCACGCCGTCCACCGACACGAGCGGGTCCAGCATCTGGTGCGTGCGCACGCCGGCGGCGATCGCCGGGTTGCCCTTGGCCACCTGGCCGTCGATGTCGATGTCCTGCGCGCCGTAATTGCTGTGCCCGTATCCGAACGACACGCTGAACGCGCCCTTCACCTGGCCGCCGCGGACCATCGCCTCGCCCTCGGACACGTCCCCGAGCGGGGTGACGGCGCGCACGGTGTCACCGTCCTTGATGCCGAGCTCCGCCGCGTCCTCCTTGTTGATCTCGAGGTAGTTGTGCGCGCAGATATCGCGCATGATGGGGCTGTTCGAGAGCATCGAGATGGAACGGAAGCGGGGCTTGTGCTCGGAGTTCGTGAACGGGAACTCCTCGACGGAATAGTGGTCCGTCATGAGCGACAGGTCGCTGAACATCGGGGGGTTGTAGCCAAGCGTGGCGGGAAGGCGCTTGCCGGAGTAGCAGTTCGTCATCAGCGCGCGCTTCTCGTTGTAGATGTAGGTCTCGAAGGGCTTCAGGAACCGGTACCGCCCGTCCGCGCCCCGGACGTACTCGTCGGGCCATGCACGGCCCCCGCGCGAGAGCACGTTGAGGACCTTCGGCCACTCCTCCTCGCTCACCGCGGCCTTGAAGTTCCTGGGGAGCTCGTCGAGCCCCTGCAGCCTCATCTCGGCCTCGTCGATGTCGGCGACGGGCGTGTCGGCGTAGGCGAGGTTCGCCACCGCCTTCAAATAGTAATCGGCCGCATTGTTGAAGGGGTGCATGGCGCCCTCGGCATCGGGGATCGCGTCCTCGCCCCAGCCGGGCAGGCCGCACGCCTTCGCCACGTCGATCAGGAGCGTCTCCCAGCACAGGTAGCTCCCGTCCTCGAGCTCGGGGGTCTCGGGCGTCTTCGCCTGCCAGCGCACCTCGGCGCCGTAGCTGCCGCCGCCCGAGGGGAGGCCGAAGCTCTCGTACTGCGTCACGTCGGGCACGATGTAGTCGGCCACCTGCGCCATCTCGCCGATGACGACGTCGCACACGATGTGCAGGGGAAGCACCGCGGGGTCCTTCAGACGCTCGACGACCTCGTCGCGCATGGCGCCCGGGGTTGCCTGGATGACGTTGCACATCCAGGTCATCATGATCTTGCACTGGTAGGGGTACTGGTTGACCACGGACATGAGCGCCTGCGAGTCGGACTGCGTGCCGGTCGTGAACCACTCCAGCATCGGCTTGGGGTCCTTCTCGCCCTTGGCCACCCGGTTCTTGTACTCGTCGGTCTTCTCCCATGCCTTGCCGCCGCGCGACAGGATGGTGGCGTTCTTCGTCGTGACGCCCGGCTGGCCCTTGACCGTGGTCAGGTCGTACCGGGCCGCGCCCTTGCCCTCGACGTTCGGCATGCCGGACGGGAACGAGCCGCCTGTCATCTGGTTCGAGCCGACCAGCGCGCGGAGCACCTCGCGGCCGTTCGGGGTGTCGAACCCGTTCACGCCGGCGGTGGAGCCCGCCCCGGCGTTGACGCTCACCTTCACGCCATGGGAGGTGTACTCTTTCGCCATGCGCTCGATCTCCGCGACGGGAACGCCGGTGATCTCGGCATACTCTTCAAGCGTGTAGGCGTTCACCGTATCGCGCATCATGGCGAAGCCGGTGCGCACCTTCACGCCGTTCACCTCGCCCTCGTAGTCGAAGACGGCCTTGTCGCAGGAGGTGTGGGCCGCCGCCTCGTTCGTCTCGGCGTCGATGACCACGTAGTGCTGCACCGCCATGCCGTCCGCCGTCTTCTCCTCCGGCACGTCGATGCCGGCATCGGCCGCGCGCATGAGCTTGCGGTAGTTCGGATGGTTCTCGTCGACGATGACGAGATAGGCCGCGTTGGTGAACGCCCCGTACCCGGCGGCCTCGGCCGCTTTCTGCTGGGGGAAGGACAGGACGTCGGCGTTGTAGGTCTTGTCGCGCATCATGATCTGCACGATGGCGGCGTAGAGCGCGCCGTTGGTCGCCGGCTTGATGGGTATCCAGTTGATACCGGGCATCGTGGGCGTCACGAGCCCGTTCGCCAAAGTCGGGTCCAGAACGTCTACCTTCAGAGAGCCGTCGAGCAGTCGGGGGATCAGGTGCTTGCTGTTCGTCTGGAGCCCGCCGTTGCCCCCGGGGAAGGCACCGCTCCAAAGGATGTACTCGGACTCGTCGATATCGAGGCCGCAACCATTGCTGCTGTTCTTGTAGAGCGAACTCGCTCCGCCGGCAGCGCCTCAACTGGAGTTGTGACTGAAGTTGTTCACCGTGCCGAAGGTCTGCGCGAAGCGCGCGTTCAGCTGGCGACGCCCGTCGGCGCGCGTGTTCCAGATGATGATCTGGTTGGACTTCGGGCCCAGGTCGGGCTGCTCGGGGTTGATGGGCGTGACGGTGTCGTGCACGGCCTTGAAGCCCTCGATATCGTGGTCTTCCCCGATCTCGGCGAACAGCTTGCCGCCCTCGGTTACCTCCTTGAGAAGCTGGTCCCAGCCGATGGGCTTCCACTTGCCCTCGCCGCGCTTGCCGGCGCGCTTGAGCGGCGTGGTGATGCGCCCGGGCTGGCTGACCGCGTCGAGCGTGCCGTTCCCGCGCCCGCAGATCGTGCCGCGCGTGAGGTTTCCCGCCCCGTTGGCGTAGCTCATGGAACGGTACGCCTCCTCGAGCGGCGCTTCGAACGGAAGCGGCTTGACGGCGCCCGACGGATTGTAGGGGTTGCCGCCCACGCCGAGCACCCGGCCGGTAGCGCGGTCGAGCTTGATGCGGTTGCCGCACGATTGGTAGCATCCCACGCATCCCGAGTAGCGCACGATCACGTCCTCGTTGACGGACACGTCGCCCGTCTTGGGATCGACCTTCGCCTCGACGGGCTTGCCGGTCTGCGGCGGCGGGAACGCCGATTCCGCAGCCACCGCCACGGACGGCTGGGACCCTATCCCCACGCCGGCGATCGACAGGGCTCCCAAGGCGCCGAGCGCCTCGACGAACGTCCTTCGATCCATGTTCGCTTGAACCATATCCTCCTCCTTACCTCTCTCCTTGTCCTTGGATACGACGCAGTGGAGTCTACGGATTAATCAGGCGCAGATCATCACCTGATCGGGGTGTTTTGCGGATCGAGAAGTCCGGAACCCTGAACGTGAACGCCTCACCTAATCCGGTGAAATTATCGTTTTACCTGATCGGGAACTTGTTGGTGCGCAACTTCGACAGTGGCAGGCAAGGGCGCTCCGGTATACTTACGCCATACGAGGGAGGGGCGCATGATCGATCGTTTCCGTGAAAATCTATCGGCCCATTGGCGCGAGACCATCGGCTTCGCGCTTTTTCTTGCGTGGGTGCACTGCGCCCTGTTCGGTTGCGGGCTGTCCTCGGCCAAGGAGCCCATCGCCTGCGTGCCGACCACGTACCACCTGGAGCATATCTGGCTCACCTGCGGCCTGTTCGAGGCGCTCGGCGGCATCGCGGGCATGCTGATCGCGCGCAAGCTGCCCGGAGTCGATCGCCTGCTGCACGTTCTTGCTGTACTTCGTCATCCTCCTCACGAAGGAAAGCGGCCTCGTCGTGCTTTTGCTCGTGGCCGCCATGTGCTTCGGCTCCATGCACCTTGCGCGCGGCGGCGATGCATGCCCTCCCTTTGACGCCGGGGCGGAGGGCCGCGCGGCGGGCCATCGCGGGCTGCGATCGTTCACCCTGCTCGCGTTCGCCTCATGGGTGCAGATCGCGTTCTTCCGCGTCCTCTCCACGCCCGAGCTGTCGGGCAACCGGTTCACCCACTACCTCATCCCGTTCTCGTTCGCCTGCGTGACGTCGCTCGTCATGCTGCTGCTGTGCATGCGCATGTCACGCTACCTGAACGTGTCGTTGGCGTACCGGTGGAGCCTGCCGCTGTTCATGCTGAGCTACGTGCCCATCATCATCGACTACGGCAACGTCGATCTGCGCATCCTGGCCTATGCCATCAACTTCCTCGGCATGTTCGGCGTTCAGTTCGGATGCTGGATCGGCGCATGCAAGTACCTTCGACGCAAGGGCGGCGGCACGGTGGATCTGTTCAGCCGCTATGCGCTTGGCGAGGGCGCGGGCATCTTCCTCGGCAGCCTCGGCGGCCTGTTCGCCGTGAAGTCGCTCGACATGCAGGGCATCGTCGCCTTGTCGATCGCGCTCATGTCGCTCGTGGTGTTCGTGGCCATGGCCACGGGATTCAACCCGAACTGGGTGTTCCACGGCAGCCACGCCCCACGCGGCCGAGCGCCCGAGGACCCGAAGGCCGCGTCCGCCTCGCGGGCCGCGCCCGAGGCGATCTTCCTGGACGAGGCCGTCGACCTGCAAAACCGGTTCGGCCTCACCGAGCGCGAGACGGACGTGGCCGCCCTGCTGCTCGAAGGCCGCAGCAGGCCGTTCATCCGCGACGAGCTCGTGGTGTCCATCAACACGGTGAGCACGCACGTGCGCAGCATCTTCGCGAAGGGCAAGCCTACCCGGCGATCGACCCAACCGCATCGGCGGCCAGGGCGGCGGCGCGGGCGTAGAGGTCGTCGTCGCCGGCCGCCAGCAGGCG
>NC_021021.1:3341808-3343053 GCF_000210055.1 Gordonibacter pamelaeae 7-10-1-b | reverse complement strand
ACCAAGCCCACCACCACGAACCCGAGCCAGAACGGCACGGCGTAGGCGCCGGACACGAGATTCGCCACCGAGGCCGCGCCGGCTGCAGCCGCCGAGCCCGACGAGCCGGCCGTCACGCCCAGCAGCACGGCCACGAGCACCAGCTCCAGCACCGGCAGGACGAGCCCCGCCTTGGGCAGGAACGGCAGAGCCTCCACCTCGTCGGGCGCCGCAAGGTACGTGACCAGCAGCACCGCGGCGATGCCGGTGGAAGCGGCCGACACCACGAACAGCAACGGCAGGATGGCCATGTTCCAAAGCGGGAACGCGAGGCCCGCGTCGCCCAGCAGCACGCCCGTGTAGGCGGCCACGCACACGGCCAGCACCATGCCGACCACGTCGAGCGCCTTCGGCGTCTTCTTGCGCACGAGCAGCAGCACCAAGTCCACCACGCTCACCGCCAAGAACACGCTCAAGATGATGACGCCCCAGGCCATGACGGAGTTCAGGTTGGAAACCAGCAGGAAGAAGCGCAGCGGGTTGGCGAACCCGGCCTTCGCATCGACCACCAGCACGAGCGTGCCCACGGCCACGGCCACCGGCGCGATGACGAACGCGATCCTCTTCATGCGCGGCGCCGGGGTCTTGGCCCAGTTCGTGAGCGCGCCTAGGACGAACGCCCCGGCACCCAGGCCGGCCAGGAACAGGTAAACAGCTATGAATGCATCCCAAACCATCTTCATCACCCCTCGTACGGCTTCATGACGTTGCCGCCGCGGTGGATGGCGGACGCGACCGGCATGGCCTCGGTTTCCTTGAGTCCGATATAGTACAGCGAGGGGTTAAGCCCCAGGTCCTCGTACAGGACGTCGCCGCCGTTCGCCTCGGCCAGGCGCTTCGAGATGTCGCTCTCCGGGTCGTTCAGGTCGCCGAAGGTGCGGGCGTAGCCCACGCACGTGCCCACGCAGGCGGGCAGCAGGCCCACGCCCGTGCGGTGATGGCAGAACGTGCACTTCTGCACCTCGCCGGTCTCCACCTGGTAGCGCACCTGGTACGGGCACGCCGCCATGCAGTACTTGCAGCCGATGCACCTGTCCTGGTCGATCTGCACCGTGCCGTCCTCGGCGCGGTAGCTCGCGCCCGTGGGGCACACCTTCACGCAGGGCGCGTCGGCGCAGTGGTTGCACTGCTTGGGCACGTTCGCGCGGGCGATGCGCCCGTCGGGACGCTCCACGTCGAAGCTCTCGATCCAGGTGTTGAACGCGC
>NC_021021.1:3338445-3341576 GCF_000210055.1 Gordonibacter pamelaeae 7-10-1-b | reverse complement strand
GGCACGTCGTTCTCGCGCTTGCAGGCCACGGTGCACGCGTTGCAGCCGATGCACAGGGAGAGATCGATCAGCATGCCAAGCTTTTTCTCGTTCATGATCGCTTACCCCCTTAAGCCTTCTCGATTTTGAACATGCCGCCGCAACGGCCGGGCGACGCCGCGTCGTTCTCGGCGATGATGCTGATGACGTCGTCGCCGGTGACGCCCGTGACCGTGGGGTCGAGCATCTGGTGGATGCGCACGCCTGCCGCGATGGCCGGGTCGCCCTTCGTGGCCTTGCCGTCCACCTCGATGTCCTGGGCGCCGTAGTTCTGGTGCTCGTAGCCGAACGCGAGGGCGAACGCGCCCTTCACCTGTCCGGCGCGCACCATGGCGACGCCCTCGCTCACGTCGCCGAGCGGCGTGGTGGCGCGTACCAAGTCGCCGTCCTTGATGCCCAGCTCGGCCGCGTCCTCGCGGTTGAGCTCGATGTAGTTGTGGCTGCACAGGTCGCGCATGACCGGGCTGTTCGACAGCATGGAGATGGAGCGGAAGCGCGGCTTGTGCTCCGAGGCGCCGAACGGGTACTCCTCGCGCGAGAAGTGGTCCTCCATGGGCGACAGGTCGGTGAACGTCTCGGGGTTGTAGCGCAGCGTGCCGGGCAGCTGCTTTCCCGAGTAGCAGTTCCTGTTCGTCGCGCGCTTCTCGCTGTAGAAGTACGCCTGGTTCTCGTCCTGGTACCCGCGGCTGCGCCTCCCGTCGGCGTCGTGCACGTAGGACATGGGCCAGTAGCGCCCTCCGCGCGAGAGCACGCTCTGCACCTTGGGCCACTCCTCGTCGGACACGGCCGCCTTGAAGCTGTCGGGCAGCTCGTCGAGGCCCTGGAGGTGCGCTTCCTGCGCGTCGATGTCGGCCACCGGCTCCTCGGCGTAGGCCAGGTTCGCGACCGCCTTCAGGTAGAAGTCGGCGGCATCGCGCAGCGGCCACGCCTTGCCGTCCACATCCTTGATGGCGCCCTCGCCCCATCCGGGCAGACCGCACGCCTCGGCCACGTCGGCCAGGAACGTCTCCCAGCTGGCATGGCGCCCGTCGGCCAGCTTCATGCTCTCCGGCTCCTTCACCTGCCAGCGCACGGTGGTGCCGTAGCCGGTGAACGTGGTGCCCGTGGTGGGCAGGCCGAAGCTCTCGTAGGGGGTGACGTCGGGCACGATGTAGTCGGCGTACTGGGCGTGCTCGCCCACGAACACGTCGCACACGATGTGCAGCGGCAGCACCTCGGGGTCGCACAAACGCTCCACGACCTCGTCGCGCATGGCGCCCGGCGTGGCCTGGATCGTGTTGCACATGAAGGAGGTGAGGATCTTCGCCTGGTAGGGGTACTTGTTCACGATGGAGAGCAGCGCCTGGCTGTCGGAGGCCGCGCCGTTGGCGAACCAGGGCATGAGCGGCTTGGGGTCCTTCTCGCCGGCCGCCACGCGATTCTTGTACTCGTCGGTCTTCTTCCAGGCCTTCACCGTGCGCGAGATGTAGCACGCGTTCTTCGTGGAGACGTCGGGCTTGCCCTCGATGGCGCCCAGCTTGTAGCGCTTGCCGTTGCCCGTCGTCGTAGGTGCCGGGCTGTTGGGGGCGTTGCCGCCGATCATCTGGTTCGCGCCCACGATGGCATGGAGCACCGCGGCCCCCATGACCGTGTCGATGCCGTTGACCGAGGCAGCCGAGCCGCCCTTGTGGCAGATGCCCACGCGGGTGCCGTGCGAGGTGTACTCGCGGGCAATGCGCTCCAGGTCCTCCACGGACACGCCGGTGATCTCGGCGTACTCGTCCATGGTGTACTCGTTCACCGTCTCGGTGAGGAGCGAGAAGCCGGTGCGCACCGCGACGCCGTTCACCTCGCCCTCGAACTCGAGCGTGCCCTTGCTGCACGCGGAGTGCAGCGCCGGCTGCCCGGTGGCAGCGTCGATGACCACGTACTGCTCGACCGCCTTGCCGTCCTTGTCCTTCTCCTCGGGCGCGTCGATGCCCGCATCCGCCGCGCGCATGAGCTTGCGGTAGTTCGGATGGTTCTCGTCGACGATGACCAGGTACGTGGCGTTCGTGTAGGCGCCGTACCCGCCCTCGACGGCCGCCTTCTGGGTGGTGAAGGAGATGGCGTCGGCGTTGTAGGTCTTGTCGGCGATGATCTTCTGCACGAGCGCGGCGCAGAACGCGGCGTTCGTGGCGGGCTTGATGGGTATCCAGTTGATGCCCGGGATGGTGGGCGTCACGGAACCGTTGGCGAGCGTGCAGTCGAGCACGTCGATCTTGAGCTTCCCGGCCGCGAGGTTCTTGAGCGTGCGCTTGCCGGAGCTCTGGAAGTTGATCATGCTGCCGCCCGGGAAGGCGCCCAGCCAGATTGCGTACTCGGCCTCCTCCGGCTCGGGGGTGAGGCCGTTCTTACCTGCTTGTGCCAGCGAACTCGCTGAGTTGGCGACCGCTCAACTGCTGGCGTGCCCGTAGGCGTTGATCGTGCCGAACGTCGAGGCGAAGCGGCTGCTAAAGTTGCCGCGGCCGTCCGAGCGGCTGCCCAGCATGACCAGCTGGTTGGACACGGGGCCGAGGCCCGGCTCGTCGGGGTTCATCGGCGTCTTCGTGTCATGGAGCTCCTTGAAGCCCATGACCTCGCGGTCCTCGCCGATCTCGGCGAACAGCTTGCCGCCTTCCGTGACCTCCTTGATGAGCTGGTCCCAGCCGATGGCCTTCCACTTGCCCTCGCCGCGCTTGCCGGCGCGCTTGAGCGGCACGGTGATGCGGTCGGGCTGGGTGTAGCCGTCCAACGTGCCGTTGCCGCGGCCGCACACGGTGCCGCGCAGCTGGTTGCCCTTGCCGTTGGCGTAGCTCAAGGACTGGTACGCCTCGGTGAGGGGCGCCTCGAAGTCCAGGAACGGGTACGCATCGGCCGGGTTGTAGGGGTTGCCGCCCACGCCCAGCACGCTGCCCGTCTCGCGGTCGAGCTTCACGCGGTTGCCGCACGAGCAGTAGCACCCCACGCAGCCGGAATAGCGCACGACCACGTCCTCGTTGACGGTCACGTCGCCGGTCTTCGGGTCGACGCTCGCCTCGACGGGCTTGCCCTTGGCCGGTGCCGGGAACGCCGACTCGGCCGCAACGGCCGCG
>NC_021021.1:3337279-3337886 GCF_000210055.1 Gordonibacter pamelaeae 7-10-1-b | reverse complement strand
CGGCCGCGCGCGCACCGCGGGCTGCTCTCGTTCGGCGTGCTCGCATGCGTGTCGTGGGTGCAGGTGGCGTTCTTCCGCGTGGTGGCCACGCCGGAGATCATGGGCGACCGCATCGCCCACTTCCTCATACCGTTCACGTGCGCCTGCGTGCTGTCGCTCGTCATGCTGGCACTGTGCCTGCGGCTGTCGCGCTACCTGAACATCTCGCTCGCCTACCGTTGGAGCCTGCCGCTGTTCATGCTGAGCTACGTGCCCATCTTCATCGACTACGGCAACCCCACCCTGCGCCTTGCAGCCTACGCCATCAACTTCCTGGGGATGTTCGGCGTGCAGTTCGGCTGCTGGCTGGGCGCTTGCAAGTACCTGCGGCGCACCGGCTCCCCGGCGCTCACCGTGTTCGGCGTGTACGCGCTCGGCGAGGGGCTCGGCATCTTCCTCGGCTGCCTCGCAGGGCTCTACGCCGTGCTCTCGCTGGACGAGAAGGGGCTCATGGTGCTGTCGTCGGTGCTGCTCACGGCCGTGGCGTTCGCCATCATGGTCACGGGCTTCAACCCGCAGTGGGTGTTCAACCGCACCCGCAGCCGCGGCGAGGACGGCGCGGCGGGCG
>NC_021021.1:3330758-3336969 GCF_000210055.1 Gordonibacter pamelaeae 7-10-1-b | reverse complement strand
AACCTGGATGCCCTGTTCGAGCAGGAGGCCCGCGCGCTCCAGGCGTCCTTCGACCTGACAAGCCGCGAGACGGACGTGGCGGCGCTGCTCCTGGCCGGGCGCAGCCGCCCCTACATCCGCGACGAGCTCACCGTGTCCATCAACACGGTGAGCTCGCACGTGCGCAGCATCTTCTCCAAGTGCGGCGTGCACTCGCAGCAGGAGCTCATCGACCTCGCGCGCAAGGGCTCCGGGGCGGGCGGCGAGGAGGCGTAGAATGCCGTTCTGGGTTGAGCGCCTTGGCCTTTGCACCCGGAACACTTGTCGGACCCTTCGCCCGACAAGGGAAAATTGCGATTAAAAGACCGTAGACTTGGTTTTCAGTGCGTCAACCGCTTTTCTCTTGACCTTCCGAATAAGGAGGAGTAAACCCTTCATTGATTCCGATATGGGAGCATCCGCTCTTGATTCGACATCGCCAGCGCCGAGTTGAGAAGCCTTTCAACAGGGACGAAGATGAACGCTAACGCGCTGAAGTACCGCCTGATAGGCAAGCCGCTACGAAGCTCCGAGCTCCAGGCCCAGAGATACGGAGTTTTATGGGGTCTGCCCGTCTTGTCAAGCGATGCCATCTCCTCTGTCGCCTACGCCACCGAGGAAATTCTTCTTGTGCTCGTGCCCGTGCTGGGCATGGCGGCCTATACACCCATGCTCGGTGTGGCAGGGGTTATCATCGGGCTCCTGTTCATGCTCATACTCTGCTACCGACAGGTCATCGACGCCTACCCGCAAGGGGGAGGCGCCTACAGCGTTGCCCGGGAGAACCTCGGGCGCATCCCCTCCCTTATTGCCGCATCGGGGCTGATCATAGGCTACATGCTGACCATCGCCGTAAGCTCGTGCTCAGGGGCCGCCGCCATAGTCTCGGCCATCCCGCAGGTCGAACCCCTCAGGGTGCCCCTGATCGTCCTGTTTATCTTGCTTCTCACCGTGGGGAACCTGCGGGGATTGCGCGAATCGTCCAAAGCGTTCGGCCTGCCGACCTACTTCTTCGTGGCGTCGATGCTCGCGATGATCGCCATTGGCGCGGTCAAGGCCGCGCTCGGCCAGGTCGAGCCCGCCGAGCAGGCAGCCCAGCTCTCTCAAACAACCGGAGATCTAACCCTCTTCTTGTTCCTGCACGCCTTCTCATCAGGATGCTCCGCACTGACCGGCGTGGAAGCCATCAGCAACAGCGTGCCGAACTTCTCCGACCCCTCGCGCCGCAACGCAAAGGTGACCCTCGTCGCGCTCGGCCTGATAGTCCTGTGCATTTTCGGGGGCTCGTGCGCCCTCGCGATGCTCTACCACGCCGCGCCTGCCGACAACCTGACCGTGATAGCCCAGATTGCAGCGGGGGTATTTGGCAGCGACAGTATTGGCTTCTATCTTATCCAAACAACCACCGCGCTCATCCTCCTGCTTGCCGCCAACACCGCCTATAACGGATTGCCCCAGCTCATGTCACTCTTGGCACAGGATAGCTTCCTCCCCAAGCGCTTCGCGGACAAAGGATCCCGCCTCGTTTACTCACACGGCATCGTGTTCGCCTCGACGTTCGCCATCGTGCTCGTTGTCGCCTTCAACGGCGACACCCACCTGCTCATACCCCTGTACGCAGCAGGCGTTTTCCTCTCGTTCACCCTTGCGCAAGGAGGCATGGTAATTCACTGGCGACGCAAGCGCTGTAGATCGTGGATGCGCAAGGCGCTCATCAACGGTGCAGGCGCCGCGGTAACTGCCCTCGTATTCGCGATCATCGTGTCATCGAACTTCTTGGCCGGCGCCTGGATATCCTTGCTTGCTATAGGCTGCGCTGCGTGGGCAATGAACGCAATCTTCCACCACTATCAAAACGTGAAGAAAGCGCTCGGCCTCAACGACAACGAAAGAGCTAAGCGGTTGCTCTTAGCCGAGGCTCCGAAGGCACGCATCATCATACCCGCCTACGCCATCAACAAGCCGTTCATAAAGACCCTCAACTACGCGCGCGGGCTGAGCGACAACATCGAGGTCTACCATGTAAAAGTGAGCGCCCAGGCTACAAGGCGGTTCAAAGCCGACTATCAGAAACTGGAGATCTCCATTCCCCTGGTTATAGAGAAGGCACCCTACCGTAACGTGAACGAAGTGCTCCTCGACCACATCGACGAGAAGTTGGGCGAGCTGGAAAAACACGAGACCCTTACCATCGTGATACCCCAGCTCGTGACGAAAATATGGCAGATGCCCCTGCACAACCAGACGACGCTCATGCTTGAATCAGCCCTGGTAGGACGCCGAAATGTCGCCATGGTCACCATTCCCTACCTGATAGACAGCTAACCGAACCGCCCATCCCCAACCGGCACCCAATCCGCGAGAAGCACCTGGTGCGAAACCATAATGAAGCGGGGAGTTGGGCGATCGCCCAACTCCCCGCTCGCAGTGCAGACAGGCAGCGCATAGTTGCGCGCGCACGCGCCTACTCGACGATGGCGCCGTCCTCGAGGGTGGCGTAGCCGGCCACGTAGACGTCGGTGGCGCGGCCGGTGAGCTCGGCGCCGATGAAGCCCGAGTTCGTCGCCTTCGAGAGGAAGCCGTCGGCCTCCACCGTCCAGGCAGCCTCCGGGTCGACGACCGTGAGGTCGGCCACGGCGCCCGGCTCGAGAGCCACGCGCTCGACGCGCAGGATGGCGCGCGGGCGCACGGCCATGAGCTCCACGGCGCGCTCCCAGGTGATCTTGCCGGGCGCCACCAGGTTGGTGATGACGAGCGCGAGCGCCGTCTCCAAGCCGGTCATGCCGAAGGGCGCCAGCTCGAACTCGCAGTTCTTCTCGTACTCGGTGTGCGGCGCATGGTCGGTGACGATGGCGTCCACCGCGCCGTCCACGACGCCCTCGATAAGCGCGGCGGCGTCCTCGGCCGTGCGCAGCGGCGGGTTCACCTTGAGGAAGGTGTTGTAGTCGTCGCCGATGGCGTCCTCGGTGAGGAACAGGTGGTGCGGCGTGACCTCGCAGGTGACGGGCAGGCCCTCGGCCTTCGCGGCGCGCACGAGCTCCAGGCCGCGCGCGGTGGAGAGGTGCTGGACGTGCAGCGGGCAGCCGGTGAGGCGGCAGATGGCGATGTCGCGGGCGATCTGGATCTCCTCGCCCTCGGCCGGCCAGCCGAGCATCCCCAGGCGCGTGGATGCGACGCCCTCGTTCACCTGGCCGGCGCCCACGAGGTCCTCGTCCTGGCAGTGGCTCATCACCACGCGGTCGAACTGGGCGGCGTAGTCCATGACGCGGCGCATCATGCCCGCGCCCTGCACGCCGCGGCCGTCGTCGGTGAAGGCGACGGCGCCGTGGGCCACCATGTCGCCCATCTCGGAGAGGGTCTCGCCCGCCAGGCCCTGCGAGCAGGAGCCGGCCACGTGCACGCGGCACTTGTCGACCGCCGCCGCGCGGGACTTCACGTACTCCACCCCGACGGCGCTGTCGATGATGGGCTTCGTGTTGGGCATGCAGCACACCGCCGTGAAGCCGCCGTGGGCCGCGGCGCGCGTGCCGGAGGCGATGTCTTCCTTCTGCTCGTAGCCGGGCTCGCGCAGGTGCACGTGCATGTCCACGAGGCCGGGCACGACGATCTTGCCCGCCAGGTCGCGCTCGACGCCCTTCTCCATGGTCAGGTTCTGGCCGATCTCGACGATCTTCCCGTCGCGCACGAGGATGTCGGCCGTTTCGTTCAGACCGACCTGCGGGTCGATCACGTGGGCGTTCTTAAGCAGTAAGGCCATCTTCGCTCCCTCCCAAAAGAAGATACATTTCCGCCATGCGCGTGAGGATGCCGGCGTAGACTTGATCGAGAATGACCGAGCGCTTCGGGTGGTCGGCCATGTAGCTGTCGAGCTCCACGCCGCGGTTGATGGGACCGGGGTGGCAGATGAGGGCGTCGGGCTTCATGAGGGGCTCGCGCTCCTTCGTGAGGCCGTAGAGCATATTGTACTCGCGCAAGCTCGGGTACGGCGCGCCCTCGAGGCGCTCGCGCTGGATGCGCAGCATGTACACCACGTCGAGCTCGGGCAGCGCCTCGTCGAGCTTCGTGGTCACGTGGTCCGCGCCGAGGACGTCGGGGCGCGCCGGCAGGAGCGTGGGCGGTGCGATGACCGTGACCTCGCAGCCCATGATCTTGAGCGCGGGGATGAGCGAGCCGCACACGCGGGAGTGGCCGATGTCGCCCACGACGCCCACCTTGAGGCCCGCGAGGTCGCCCTTGACCTCCCAGATGGAGTACAGGTCGAGCAGCGCCTGCGTGGGGTGCTGGTGCTTGCCGTCGCCCGCGTCGATGACGTGCGCGCCGGAGACGTCGGCGATCTTGCGCGGCACGCCGGCGTGCTTGTCGCGGACGATGATCATGTCGATCTTGTAGGCGCAGAGCGTCTCCACCGTGTCCACCAGGCTCTCGCCCTTCACCGTGGAGGTGGAGCTGCCGCCGAAGTTCAGGCTGTTGGCGGAGAGGCGCTTCTCGGCGATCTCGAACGAGGAGCGCGTGCGCGTGGACGGCTCGTTGAACATGTTGACCACGGTGACGCCCTTCAAGGTGGGCACCTGCTTGATGCGGCGCTCGTTGACCTCCTTGAAGCGGACGGCGGTCTCCAGGACGGTCATGATGTCGTCGGCGGAGTACTCCGTGATATCGATCAGGTGCTTGTGGTTGAAGGCCATGCCCTATTCACCTCCCAGCGGCGCCGAGCCCGCGCGGGAACCCGGTGCGATTTCCAGAATCTCGACCTCGGACTTGCCGTCCGTCTCCTCCAGGAAGAGGCGCACGTTCTCGCCGGAGGCCGACGGCACGTTCTTGCCCACGAAGTCGGCGCGGATGGGCAGCTCGCGGTGCCCGCGGTCCACCAGCACGGCCAGCTGCACCGTCCGGGGGCGGCCGATGTCCATGAGCGCGTCGAGCGCGGCGCGGATGGTGCGGCCGGTGTACAGCACGTCGTCCACGAGCACGACGTCCTTGCCGTCGAGGTCGAAGAAGATGTCGGTGGAGTGCACCTCGGGGGCGAAGTGCGTCGCGAAGTCGTCGCGGTAGAAGCTGATGTCGAGCTTGCCGAGCGGCACCTTCGTGCCCTCGATGGCCTCGATCTTCTCGGCCAGGCGCTTGGCGAGCAGATCGCCCCGCGTCACGATGCCGACGAGCGCAATGTTGCCCGCGCCCTTGTTCGCCTCGAGGATCTGATGCGCTATGCGCGTCAACGACCGCTCGATCTCGTCCGCATCCATGCAGACGGTCTTGACCGTGCCTGTTTCGGTCATGCACCCACCCCTTCCGTTCGGGATGGTACAGGCGACCCTGTCCCGCCTTGCCGGCTCGCGCCTTCGCGCTCCCCCGCCTCGCGGGCGTCCGTCGCCGGGCATGAAAAAAGCCTCCGCGACAGACAAAGGCTCACATCGTGCGCGCGCTCTTGTTCAGGTGAGCGCTTGCTGGGTGTTACCTTGTCGGTCTCTCTGTACCGCTTTTAAAGGACTGGGGGCAGTATAGGCGGTTTGAAACAGTTTGGTAACCCCTTTTATGCAGAAATCGGGAAAAGGGTGCCTCTTTCCCGAAAGAACGGCGCAGCCGCCTGCATGGTGCAGGCGGCTGCGATCGCTTGGCTGCGCGCTACGCGTCAAGCTTCCTGCGCAGGGCGACGGCGACGCCGCCTGCAGCGGCCAGCAGCAAAACGGAGCCCGCGGCGACGGCCCCGGTGGCAAGGCCGGTCTTGGGCGACTTCGCGCCCGTGTCGATGCCGGAGGCGGCATCCGGGGCCGGCTCGTCGAAGCCGCCCTCGGAAGGCACGATCGCCACGAGGAAGTCGGCGTTGTAGGTATTGTCGCCCGTCTGGTCGCCCAGGTTGAAGATCTCGGACGTGAAGTTGAAGGGCGCATCCTTGGAGGGCCTCGTCACCTCGAACGTCTTGGCGACGCCCGCGGTGCCGCTGTCCGGCTTCACGTGCACCTCGATCTTGGCGCAATCGGCGAACTCGCCCGAGGGGGTAACGGCGAAAGCGATCTTCTTGGTCGCCTGCTTGGCTACGACCCGGTACGTGTCCTGCTCGCTTAGCGAATCGTCGATCGATTCGGTGACCCAGGCGATGCCGAAGTCCGACGCAGTCGTCTCGCCGTGCAGCTCGGACCTGTTCGCGGAGGCGCTCATCTGCCGAGGCTCGATCGGCTTGTCCGCCGTCCCCGCG
>NC_021021.1:3329094-3330222 GCF_000210055.1 Gordonibacter pamelaeae 7-10-1-b | reverse complement strand
GCTGCTGCCACACCAGGAAGCCGAAGCCGCACGCCGCCGCCCCCAGCAGCACGACGAGCAAGACGGCCAGGACAACGGCGGCCCGTGGCCGCGCCGGACGCTTCTCCACCGAACATCCTCCCACTCGGCACGCCGCGAACAGGCGCGCATCGGACGCAATCCGACCTATCCTAGACGTCGACGGCCGCCGCCGTCAACGAGCGGGGCGAAACCGGGCGCTGCGCAGCGAAAGGGGCGGGGAGGCTCGGCCCGGCAAGGGCGCGTGGGGAGGACGGAAGAACCGACGGGCCGCGCGGCCGGGGCGCGGCCGGCAGCTCAGTCCCCGAAGGCCAGCAGGTGCTCCAAGTCGAGCGGGCGGGCGTAGTGGAAGCCCTGGTGGCTCGCCACGGGAAGGCCGGCGATGAACTCCACGATGCCGGCGTCCTCCACCCCCTCGATGCACACCTCGATGCCCAGCCGCCCGGCGAAGCTCACCACGGCGTCGACGATGGCCTGGTCGGCCACGCTCTCCCGGATGTTCGACACGAAGGAGCGGTCGATCTTCAGCAGGTCGATGGGAAGGTTGCGCACCAGGTTCAGCGATGCCGCGCCCGTGCCGAAGTCGTCGAGCGCCACCTTGATGCCCCGGGCGCGGAAGAACGCCATCTCGGCCATGAGCGTGTCGCGGTCGATCGCGCGGCAGCGCTCGGTGAGCTCGATGCACAGGTTCTCCGGCGGGAAGCCCGTCCTGCCCAGCGCGCCCACCACCGCATCGCGGAAGCCGGTGCGCCCGATCTGCGTGTGCGACACGTTCACGTTGAGCCGCAGGCCGGGATGCCGGCGCACCATGCGCACGCCGTCCTCGAGCGCCCGCCCCATGATCCAGTTGCCCAAATCGTAGAAGCACGGGTCCTGCTCGAGCCACGGCACGAAGCGCCCGGGCAGCACCTCGCCGTAGGGCTCGCCGCTCCAGCGCAGAAGCGCCTCGGCGCCCACGAGGCTGCCGTCGCGGGCGTCCACGATGGGCTGGTAGCGCAGCGAGAACCCCGCGAAGCCCCTCGCCACGCTCGTGCGCACGGCGTCGAGCAGCTGCAGGTTGCGCCGGCTGTCGCCCTCGTCCTCGTTGTCGAAGAACACGAGCTCGCCGTG
>NC_021021.1:3326788-3327946 GCF_000210055.1 Gordonibacter pamelaeae 7-10-1-b | reverse complement strand
GCTCAAGCCCTCGCCGATGCGCGCCGCCTCCTCGACCTGGCCGCCATCGGCCAGCGCCAGCGCGTAGAACGACAGGAACCACGAGCCCGCCTCCGTATACGGCTCCCCGATGGCGCGGGCGGGCGCGGCGGCCTGCGCGCGGAAGGCGTCCGGGTCGCATCCGTCGTTGTAGAGCGAGACGAGCTGCTCGGCCTTGCGGTCGGCCAGCTGCCCCATGAGGCGCGGCATGACGTACAGGCACGCGAAGAACAACATGAGCGACGAGAACAGCCCCGGCAGCGTCTTGACCACGTTGCCGCCCATCACCACGGAGAAGGCGGCGAGCGACGCCGCGGGTATCAGCACCGACAGCGCGTAGGCGGCCCAGACGTACTTCTTGAAATAGCGCAGCATGGCTCTCCTCGGTTCGCAGGTTAGGAGCCAGTATAGCGGAACCGCGGGGATGGCGCTCAGCAGTTGCCCAGCAGCACGTCGCCCAGGTGCCGGCGGGCCACGGCGGCGAGGCGGTGCAGGTCGGCCACGGGCGTGGGCGGGCGGTCGGCCATGCGATGGCAGGGGAAGAAGCGCGTGAGGTGGTACGGGATGGCGGGGTCGAGCGAGGCGAGCCAGGCGGCGGCCGCGTCGATGGTCGCCCCGTCGTCGTTCAGGCCGGGGATGACGAGCGTTGTCACCTCCAGGTGGCAGGCGGGAGCCGCGGCCAACGTGGCGATGGTGCGCCTCACGGCCTCGAAGTCGCCGCCAGCCACCTCGTAGAACGCCTGCGAGAAGCCCTTGAGGTCGATGTTGGCCGCGTCCAGGAGCGGCACGAGCCCGGCGAGCGGGCCCGGGTTGACCATGCCGTTGCTCACGAGCACGTTCGCCATCCCCCGCTCGCGCACGAGCCGCGCGGTGTCGATCACGAACTCGATGCCCACGAGCGGCTCGTTGTGCGTGTAGGCCACGCCCACGCAGCCGCGTCCCCGCGCCTCGAGCGCGAGGTCGGCCAGCTCGACGGGGGCCATCTCCCGCCACGGCACGTCGTCGGGCCCCGCGCAGGCGATGGAGGCGTTCTGGCAGAACGGGCAGCGCAGGTTGCAGCCGTAGGAGCCGACCGACAGCACGAGGGAGCCGGGACGCCAGCGCGCGAGCGGCTTCTTCTCCACCGGGTCGAGCGCGAGC
>NC_021021.1:3325348-3325845 GCF_000210055.1 Gordonibacter pamelaeae 7-10-1-b | reverse complement strand
GCACCGTCGCCCGTCGGCCCCTGCACCTCGAAGGCGGCCACGGCGTAGCCCACGCCGAACGGCCCCTCGTAGCTCAGCAGCTCGTGGGTGGCGGGCACGCCGTCCAAGGCGCCGGCCATGATCTGGAACGATCCCAGGCCGCACTCGGCCGCTGCGTCACGGAACGCCGCATCGATCGAGAAGAGCCCCTCGAGGTCGCCCTCGTCGAGGAGGCCCGTGACCGTGCGGTCGAACACGGGGCCTTCGGGCGCGAAGCCGTAGGGGCCGTCCTCCTTGAGCTTGTGGGACAGGTCGCCCGAGGCCACGAGCACGCAGGTGCGGTCCAAGTCGCAAGCCGCCTCGGCGATGCAGCGGCCGACCTCGCGGTGGTCGGCCGGGGTCAGGCCCGAGAGCCCCACGCGCACCAGGCGGTAGCCGGCATAGCGCTCGTTCACGAAGTGGAGCGGCACGAACGTGGCGTGGTCGAGCTCGCCGTCGCGCATGCCGCTGCCGCAGAT
>NC_021021.1:3324332-3324872 GCF_000210055.1 Gordonibacter pamelaeae 7-10-1-b | reverse complement strand
CCGGTGCAGCGGCACGTAGCCCTCCGCGGCGCGCTCGCCGCTGGCCACGTACACGGCCGCCGCCTCCGGGTCGGCCGTCACCTCCACGAAGCGCTCGCGGTCGGCGATGAGGCCCTCGGACAGGAGATAGCCCACGGCGAGCTCCGCCAGGTCGTATGGGCTGCCCTGGCTCACCGCCACGGGCGCGTCGTTCAGGAATATGCGGATGGGCCGCTCGGCCGTCGTGCGCGGCGCCGCTGCCCGGTACTCGATGACGGCCATGCGTCCCCCCTTCCCTAGCCCCGCTCGGCCGCGATGGCGTCGAGCCGGGCCATGATCACGTCCTCCACCTCGAACGAGAACGGCGCGAGCGCGTCGTCCGCGTACACGGTGCGCAGGTAGCCGCCGCATTCGTCGCAGGTGGCGATGCGGTGGGCGTCGTCGCCCTCCACGTTGTAGTAGTGCAGGTGCGCCTGGTTCTGCGTGCCGCAGCGGGCGCAGCGCACGCGCTCGACCTCCCACGACGTGCCGCACTGCGCGCACCAGAGCGTCTTTCCGCGG
>NC_021021.1:3315223-3323667 GCF_000210055.1 Gordonibacter pamelaeae 7-10-1-b | reverse complement strand
CCGCCTCGTCCAGGGCGCCCCAGAGCTTGCGGAAGAACTCGAGGCGCGCCACATCGCCCTCGTCGAGCTTCTCGCGGTAAGCGGCCAAGGCCGCGTCGATCGCTTTCAAATTCATGCCGTATCCTTGTCAGTCAGTTGCATCGAACCATGCCGCCCGAGCCGCCGGCGTTGTTTCACCCGCCCGCGCTGTCAGGCCTTTCCTCGGCGCGCCCTTGGCGCTGGCCGTTCGCAGGGGCTCTCCTCCAAGCGCCCCTGCGAACGGCCAGCGGAGCCGCCGGGGCACGATCCGCCCCGGCAGCCCCGCAAAAGCAGCTCCCTTAAGCCTTCTTCTCGATCACGTTCTCGCCGGAGGCGATCTCCTGGCGAGCCCAGTGGCCCCAGTGGTACAGGGCGTCGGACTCGGAGACCGTGCCGTCGCCGAACATCAGCTTGGCCGTGCCCCGGTAGGGCTGGAAGATGCCCGCACCCAGGAAGATGTGCGCCAGCCCGAACACGGCGATCAGCAAAAAGCCGATGTCGTGCAGGAACAGCATCACGCCGTACACGCCGCCGCCGAAATCGAACAGCGTCGTACCCAGGAGCAGGAAAACGCCCGTGATGCCCATGAGCGCGCCCGAGAACCACAGCATGCCGTCGGCGAAGCGCTGGCCGCTCTTGACCTCGCGCTGGTCGGGCATGTGGATCCACTTGGCCATGAACAGATAGGGGAAGAACAGCATCATCCACTTCTTGTCGTCCGAATCCCACCGGTCGAACAGGTTCTTGAAGATGTGCTTCACGCCCTTAGGTGCCATGATGGCGCTGATCAAGGGCACGAGCACGAAGATGACGCCCAGTACGCGGTGCGACATGCGGATGGCGAACACCGTGTCCGCGCCCACCGCGGCCGCCAGGGCCGGAACGAACACGAACAAGCCGGAGATGCACAGCAGGATGCACGCGATGATGGTGATGCCGTGCGTCCAGCGCGCCTGCTTGGAGTGGCGGCGGATGTAGCGCTCCGTGCCGCTTGCCGCCATCTGCTCCATGAACGCCTTGTTCTTGGCGGTCTCCTCGGCGGAAACCATGACGGGTCCCTTGCTCATCAGTTGCCTCCCTTCTTGCCCGGGAGGTTCTCGGTGATATGCTCCATCACCGTCTCCTCGTCCTGGCCGTCGCCATGCTTGACGACCTGGCCGGTGTCGACGGAGATCGTGTCCTCCGTCTCGGGGTTGTACGCCAGCTTGTCGCGCTTGTAGCCGATGCCCAGCACGAACATGGCCGCCAAGCCCGCCACCGTCAGGCCCGTGACCGCGCCCGTGACCGGCTTCATGATCTGCGTGAGGCCCACCACCGGGTTCGCCTGCGGGTTCTCCACCTGGCCGTGCGCGGCCACGCCGTACTTCAGCACCTGGATGACGTGCAAACCGCCCATCTCGTCCTCGCCGTAGACCACCGCGTCCTCGTAGCCGCGGGCCTTGAGGAAGTCGGCGCGCTCGTGCGCCAGCGCGATCATCTCGTCGCGGTCGCCGAACACGAGGGCGTCCGGCTGGCACGTGGTGACGCAGGCGGGCTCCAGGCCCTGCTCGATGCGGTCGACGCAGCCCGTGCACTTGTTCACCGTCGTGCGCAGGCCCTCCTGGTAGCGCGGCACGTCGAACGGGCAGGCCGTGGAGCAGTACTGGCAGCCGATGCACTTGGAGTCGTCCACCGTCACCAGGCCCGTGGCCTCGTGCTTGGTTATGGCGCCCGCCGGGCAGATGGTCGCGCACGCGGCATCGGTGCAGTGCTGGCACGAACGGCGCCCGAAGGCCCATTTCACGCCCTTGCTGCCGCCGGCCTCCTCGTTGAAGGAGATCAGGATGCGCGTGTCTCCGTTCAGGTCCATCGGGCTCTGGTAGGAGCCCGTGGGGGGGTTGCCGTTCTTCTCGAGCGTCGAGGGCAGATCGTTCCAGCATTTGCAGGCCACCTGGCAGCCGCGGCATGCGCTGCAGCGCGAGGTGTCGAACAGTATGGCTTTGTCACTCATGATTCAACACCTCCCTAGATCTTCTCGATGTCGACGAGGAACGCCTTGTACTCGGGCACCCAGCAGTTCGGGTCGCCCACGTTCGGCGGCAGGTCGTTGACGATGTCGCCCGTGGCGTACTCGCCCGCCCAGCCGAAGTGGTGCGTCATGCCCACCTGGTGCACCGTCTCGCCGTTGACCGTGAACGGCTTGAATCGCGGCGTGACGAGCGCCATGACCTCGACCTCGCCGCGGTTGTTGCGCACGCGGACCTTCTCGCCGTTCTTGATGCCCTTCTCCTCGGCCAGCTCCAGCGACATCTCCACGAACTGCTGGGGCATGGCCTCGTTCAGGGCCGGGCAGGTGCGGGTCTGGCCGCCGGTCTGCCAGTGCTCGGTGACGGAGTACGTGGTCACCGCGATGGGGAACTCGGAACGGTCGCCGCGCTTGACCGACTCGAACTCGGCGAAGCGGACGCACGGCGAGTTCTGCCGGCCGTTCATCTGGTTGTCGGACGGGCTCTCGAAGGGCTCGTAGTGCTCGGGCAAGGGCCCGTCGCCCATGCCGTAGCTCTCCAGGCGCGCGTTCTGCTCCCAGAGCATCATGAACGCCTTGTCGTTGGGGGGCACGGGGGTGCCGTTGGACACGGCCACGAAGTCGCCCACGTCGTTCTGCACCCACTTCTCGCCCGTCCACTCCACGAGCACCCGGTCCGGGTTCCAGGGCTTGCCCTGCATGTCGGCCGAGGCGCGGTTGTAGATGATGCGGCGGTTGAGCGGCCAGGCGAACGACCACTTGGGATGCAGGCCGAGGCCCGTGGGGTCGTCGGCCACGCGGCTGCCGACGGCCTGCTCGGCCGGGTCGAGCGGCGCGTCGTTGTTGGCCCAGAAGCCGGTGTAGATCCACATGCCGCAGGCCGTGGAGCCGTCGGCCTTGAGGTTCGCGAACGACGAGAGCAGCTCGGTCTTCGGGGCCGCCGAGGTGGTGTCGCACTCGGTGCCGTCGTACACGTAGCCGTTGAGGGCCCAGGCCACGGGGCGCGGGTCGATCTTGCCGTCCACGTAGTAGTCCCACTTCGTGTTCACGATGGGTTCGGGCGCGACGCCGCCCTCCTTCTTGTAGAGGTCGACGATGGCCGTCCACAGCACGTCGCAGATCTCGTAGTCGGGCTTGGCCTCGTCCCACGGCTCGACGGCCTGGTAGCGCCACTGCAGCCAGCGGCCCGAATTCAGGATGATGCCCGGCTTCTCGTAGATGAGCGCGGCCGGCAGGAAGTACACCGTGGTGTCGATGTCGGCCGGGTTCATGTCCGGCGCCTTCCAGAAGCAGGCGGACTCCGTCTCCACCCAGTCGGCCACCACGAGCCAGTCGAGGTTCGCCATGGCCTTGCGCACGTTGCTCGCGTTCGGCGCGGAATGGCAGGGGTTCATGCCCCAGTTGAAGTAGCCCTTGATGACGCCCTGGCTCATGAGCTCGAACGAGCCGATGATGGAGTAGTCGGGGCTCTTCGGCACCTTCGGCCACCAGTCGTAGCCGTAGTCGTTGTCCACCGTGGCCGCGTCGCCGAACCACTCCTTGAGCGCGGAGACGACGAACTTGGGCTTGTTGGTGTAGTAGCCGTCGGAGTAGGTCTCCTTCTCGCACCACTTGCGCAAAGACGGCGTGCCGTACTCGGTGGGCCAGTTCAGGTAGCCGGGCTGGTTCGCCACGAGCATGCCCATGTCGGTGGCGCCCTGGACGTTGGGTTCGCCGCGCAGCGCGTTCACGCCGCCGCCGGCCACGCCCACGTTGCCGAGCAGCAGCTGCAGGATGCCCATGGAGCGGCAGTTCTGCGCGCCGTAGGTGTGCTGCGTCTGGCCGAGGGCGTAGAGGATCGTGCCGGACTTGTCGGGCGCGCCCGTGGAGGCGTAGGTGGCGTACACCTTCTCCAGCAGGTCCTTGTCCATGCCGCACACGCTGGACACGGTGTCAAGGTCGTAGCGGGAGTAGTGCTTCTTCATCTGCTGGAACACGCACATCGGGTCCTGAAGCGTCATGTCGCGCTTGGGCACCTCGACGGTCGGGGGCGTGAACTCCGGCACGCCGGGAGCTGCAGCCCACGCGTAGGCGCCGCCCTCGGAGGTGTCCCACGTCTTCGTGGACTCGACCTGGTAGTGCCAGGAGTGGTTGTCGTAGGTGGCCGTCTCCTCGTTGAAGCCGGAGAAGATGCCCTCGTTCACGTCGAAGGAGTACTGCTCGTCCAGCAGGTAGGAGGCATTCGTGTAGTTCAGCACGTACTCGTGCTGCCACAGGTCGTGCTCGATGATGTAGTTGAACAGGCCGCCGTAGAAGGCGATGTCGGTGCCCGAGCGGATGGGGCAGTAGATGTCCGCCATCTCGGCCGAGCGGGTGTAGCGCGGGTCGACGACGATCCACGTGGCGCCGCGGTCGAGGGCCTTCTGCACCCACTTCGACGACACGGGATGGTTCTCGACGTTGTTGGAGCCGATGGTCATGATGACGTCGGCGTTCTGCATGTCGCAATAGTGGTTCGTCATGGAACCGCGACCGAATGTTGCTGCCAGACCGGCAACCGTGGGGCTGTGTCAAACACGAGCCTGGTTGTCGATGGCTATCACCCCTAGCGACCTCATCATCTTGTTGATGAGGTACTCCTCCTCGGAGTTCTGCTGGCTGCCGCCCAGGCTGGCTATGCCGTGGCAGCGGTTCACGGTGATGCCGTCGTGCATGGTCTCGAAGGTCTCGTCGCGGGTCTTCTTGACCCACTGCGCTATCTCGGCGACGGCGTCGTCCCAGGTGATGTCCTCCCACTCGGAGGCGCCGGGGCGGCGGACCATCGGGCGGGTCTTGCGGTTGGTGTTCTTGATGATCTCGCGCGTCTCGGGATCCACGACGTTGCGCAGCTGGAACATGGTGGCGCCCTTCGGGCACAGGCCGCCCTCGTTGATGGGGTGGTCGGGGTCGCCTTCGATGTTCACGAGCTCGCCGTCGCGCGTGGAGCAGATCACGCCGCATCCGCCCGAGCAATAACAGCAGATGTTCGTGTACTCCTCGGTGTTCACGAGCTTCCAGTCGGCGGACGGCTCTACGGCGAGCGTCTCCGACTTCGAGGACAGCTCGAACGCCATGGACGTGGCGAACGCAGCACCGGCGGCTTTGAAGAAGCCCCTGCGTGACAGGTTCATGTCCTCTCTCTCCTTCCTTCTCGTCCTATGGAAACGTGCAGCGGATCGCGCGGCAGGGCGGGGAGCCCGAGGGCATGGGAGGGCGCCCGGCCCCGCTGCGTGATCCCGGTGGTGACACCGGGGAAATGCCCTCGTCGCCCGGCGCGCCGATCGTACCATAGAGGTTGCACGGGGCCCTCCCTGCACGCCGCGGCTCCTTTGCAGGCCTTTCGGCGAACGGCGCACGAACCCATTCCCATCAGGGCGAACGGCAGTCAACCCAGGGCGAGCGGCTCCTACCGTGCAGGTAAAGGGAGCCGGTTGCACGGCAAGCGGAAACACGCAGGCGGCGCGAAACGTCGATGAGCGGGTCGGGGACGCACGTGCGCCGCATTGCGCTACAATAGGCGGGTTGCTGGTTCGAAGGAAGGGGAAGTTCATGGAGAAGGGCAACGTCAAGGCGCTTCTGCCCATCGGGGTGTTCTTGGTGCTGTATCTGGGGCTGGGCGTATTGTTCGAATACGGGATGGGCATCCCCATGGGTTTCTACAACATACCCATCGTGGTGATATTCCTGGTGGCGCTTCTGGTGGCGTGCGTGCAGAACCGCAAGCTGCCCTTCGACGACAAGCTGGCCGTCATGGGGCGCAGCATAGGCGACAAGACCATCGTCACCATGGTGCTCATCTTCATGGCGGCCGGCATCTTCGTGGGCACGGTGGGCCGCGACAGCGCCGAGAGCGTGGCCTACCTCATGCTCTCCGTCATCCCCGCGGAGTTCTCCGTGCTGGTGCTGTTCGTGGTGAGCTGCTTCGTGTCGCTGGCCATGGGAACGTCGGTGGGCACCATCACGCTCATCACGCCCATCGCCGTGGCGGTGTCGGCGGCCTCGGGCTTCGACCTGCCGCTGTGCGTGGCCAGCGTCATGGGCGGCGCGATGTTCGGCGACAACCTGTCGTTCATCTCCGACACCACCATCGCGGCGTGCCAGGGCCAGGGCTGCCAGATGAAGGACAAGTTCCGCGAGAACTTCAAGATAGCCGTGCCGGCCGCCTTGGCGACGCTCGCCATCATCCTGGCGCTGTCGCTGGGCTCCGACATCAACGGCACCGTGAGCCATGACTACGACCTGATCCAGCTCGTCCCGTACCTCATCGTGCTCGTGGGCGGCATCGTGGGAGTGAACGTGTTCGTGGTGCTCCTGCTGGGCATCCTCTCCGGCTCCCTCATCATGGTGGCCACCGGCGCCACCGCGGCTACCGACCTGCTGGCCAGCATGGGCTCGGGCGCGGCCGGCATGTTCGAGACCACGATGGTGGCCGTGCTCGTGAGCGCCATCTGCGCGCTCATCCGCGAGTACGGCGGCTTCACGGCGCTTTTGAACGGCATCAAGAGCCTGTTCAAGAGCAAGAAGGGCGGTCAGCTGGGCATGGGCCTGCTCGTGGGCGCCATGGACATCGCCACCGCCAACAACACCGTGGCCATCGTCATCGCGAACCCCATCGCCGCCGACATGGCCGAGACCTACGATATTTCGCGGCGCAAGACGGCGTCGATCCTCGACACGTTCTCCTGCGTGTTCCAGGGCATCATCCCCTACGGCGCGCAGATGCTCGTGGCCATATCGGCGGCGGCGGAGCTGGGCTACGCGGTGTCGGCGTTCCAGATCATACCGTTTCTGTTCTACCCGTTTTTGCTGCTGGCGAGCTCGCTCGTGTTCATCTTCCTCGTGCCGGACAAGCGCGGCCGCGAGAGCGAGAAGGCGTAGCCGGAGAGCGCCCCGGGCCGCTTGCCCGCCGACGGGGCACGTGACAGGCGGCTGACGACGGCCTGCGCGTGGCCCAGGCGGTGACGGGGGACGTCGCCCGCTAGAACTCGATGCCGCGCCGCGCGGGCACGCCGTCTCGATAGTAGTGTTTTACCTCGCGCATCTCGGTCACGAGATCGGCTGCGGCCATGACCTCGTCGCTGGCGCCGCGGCCCGTGATGACGAGCTCGACTCCCTCGGGCCTCTCGCGGACGGCGTCCAGCAGGGCGCCCGGCGCGAAGTAGCCGAGCATTTCGGCCACGTTCGCCTCGTCGAGGATCACGACGTCGTAGTTTCCGCTGGCCATGGCCTCGCGCGCGCAGGCGAGGCCATGGCGGGCCGCTTGCGCGTCGCGCTGCGGGTCGGGGGCGGACAGCTCGTCGCCCGTGCCGAACTGCTCGGCGCTCACGCGCCCGCCCAGCACGCGGAACGCCTCGAGCTCGCCGGTCTTCCCGTGCTTCATGAACTGCCCGAAGTACACGTTCAGCCCGTTCCCCGCCGCGCGCACGGCCAAGCCCACGGCGGCCGTGGTCTTGCCCTTGCCGTCTCCGGTGTACACCTGTACCTTGCCCTGCTCCATGTGGCTTCCTCCCGCGGTGCGAGCGCTTGCGCTCTCTCTCATCTGTCGTGTTTGCGGGTCGATCGTGCGGGCGCGCGCCCACGTGCTCATGCTCCTGCGCCGGCTGCATTCTCGCCCGCGCCGCTTGTCGCCCGCCTGTCCGCGTCGCCTGCCTCCGCACTGTCCGCGTGCTTGTCGTCCAAGCCGTCCGCGCGGCGCCAGGCCTGTCAGTCGCCCAGCTCGCGATCCCAGTCGAAGTCGGGCGGGGGCGCCAGCGGCAGGTCGGCTGCGCCGTCCTCCGCGTTGGCATCCAGCCAGCCGTCCCATTGGCAGGCGCCCATGTCCACGTGCTCGTCGTCGGCGAACGCCACGCCCTCCTCCTCCAGCATCTCGCGCTGCACGTCGGGGCCGCCGAACGCGTAGCCGCGGCACAGGCTGCCGTCCTTGAACACGACGCGATGGCAGGGAATGCCGTTCACCTCGGCGCCCGGGTCGGGGTTCGCGCGCAGCGCGTAGCCCACGTAACGGGCCGACCGTGGAGCACCGATCAGGCGCGCCACCTGCCCATACGATGCCACTTTGCCGCGCGGCACCTGCCGCACCACCTGAAACACCCGCTCCGAGAAATCGCCCATCCCGCCGCCCTTCCGCCCGCGATCCGCCGTTTTCCCTGCAAGGGTAGCGCATTGCGTGCGGCTGCGCAAAGGGGCGAGCGCTCCGCGCCGCTCCGTCGCCCGGTCCCTTGCGCACGGTCGCAGAGGCTCTGTGGCCCGCCCGGCACGGACGATGCGGCAGGGGGCACGGGGCCGCCTCGCTCAACGGCAGGTTGAGGATTATGTGGTTTCGACGGCGCGGCGCATACCCGCATAAATCGGCTTTCCTTTTCCGCATGCGCCACCTATTCTGAAACGGAGAGGCTTGCGCTCG
>NC_021021.1:3305012-3314396 GCF_000210055.1 Gordonibacter pamelaeae 7-10-1-b | reverse complement strand
GATGCGACGGCGGGGCAGGCCGCCGGCTCCCCGGCCTCCTTCGACGAGGCGAGCGCCGATTCCGCCATCAGGTCGGCCGAGCTCGGCTTGAGCAATGCGAACCTCGCGCTGCGGAACGCGCAGAGCGCCTACGACGAGGCGGTGGCGCGCGCCGCCAAGCGCACGGTGACCGCGTCCATCGCCGGCAGCGTCGTCGCGGTCAACATCGAGCCCGGCAAGGCGCTCGGGGCTGCGGCGGGCGCCGCGACCTCGCCCGTGCAGATAGCCGACCTGTCGCAGATGACCGTGTCCATCAACGTGAACGAGATCGACATCCTCAAGATCACCGCCGACCAGACCGCCGAGGTCACGTTCACCGCGGCTCCCGACCTCACCCTTCCCGCCACCGTGGTAAGCATCGCCACCACGTCGGCGGGCTCGGGCGACGCGTCGGGCGGCGCCCTGTACGGCGGCAGCATGGGCGGCGCCGTCACGTACGCGGTGAAGCTGCTCATCGCCGAGCCCGACCCGCGGCTCAAGCCCGGCATGACCGCCAAGGCCACCATCACCACGACCACCATCGACAACGCGCTCATGGTGCCCATCTCGGCCGTGCAGTCCGACGGCGCGGGCGGCAGCTTCGTGATGGTCGTCACCGACCCGGAGACGCAGGACGTCGCCCAGCGCAAGGTGGAGGTCGTCGCCTCCGACGGGCTCACCAGCGTGGTGAAGGGCGCCCTCAAGCCCGGCGACCAGGTTGTGGCGGGCGGCATGGAGGGCCTGGGAGGCGCGGGCGGCGGGTACGCCGTGGCCGACGGGTCGTCCGGCATGGGGATGGCCGTCTCCGACGTGAGCGCAGGCTAGCCATGGCAGCCGTCGTGGAGGCCGTCGACCTGCACCGCATCTACGAGAGCGCCTCAGGCTACACGCACGCCCTGCGCGGCGTGTCGCTGGCCGTCGAGCAAGGGGAGTTCCTCGCCATCATGGGCCCGTCGGGCTCGGGCAAGTCCACGCTCATGAACCTGCTCGGCTGCCTCGACACGCCCACGCGCGGGCGCTACCTGCTCGAGGGCGTGGACGTGGCCGATTATCGCGACGACGAGCTGGCCGAGATCCGCGCCACGCGCCTCGGCTTCGTGTTCCAGTCGTTCAACCTGCTGCCGCGCGCCACCGTGCTGCGCAACGTGGTGCTGCCGCTCATCTACACGGCCTGCCCGCGCAAGGAGCGCGAGCTGCGGGCGCATGCGGCGCTGCGCAGCGTGTCCATCGACGAGCGGCTGTACGACCATCGCAGCAACGAGCTCTCCGGCGGTCAGATGCAACGCGTCGCCATCGCGCGGGCCCTCGTGAACGACCCGGCCCTCATCCTGGCCGACGAGCCCACGGGCAACCTCGACACCGCCACGGGCGACATGGTGCTCGCCACGTTCAAGCGCCTGCGCGACGCGGGCAAGACCATCGTGCTCATCACGCACGAGCCCGACGTGGCCGCCCATGCCGACCGCGTGGTGCACATCCGCGACGGGCGGCTCTACGAGGGCCCGCATCTCGGCGCAGCGGACGGGGAAGGGGCGCGTCCATGAAGATAGGCGACCTGTTCTACGAGACCTGGCACGCGCTGTCCGCGAACAAGGGCCGCTCGCTGCTCACCATCCTCGGCATCGTCATCGGCATCGCGGCCGTCATCGCCATGACCTCGCTCATCGCGGGCATCCAGAACACGCTCATGGGCGAGATGGGCTTCGAGCAGGCGCGCCAGGTGTCCATCAGCGCCTACTCGCCCGATGGCGTCACGTTCGACGATCTGGACAAGCTGGAGCGCGGCATGCCCGAGTACGAGGCCCTCACCGGCGCGGCGTACGCCTCGGCCGAGATCACGGGAGCGGACGGGCAGCCCGTCTACATGGGCATCACCGGCGTGCGGCCCGACTACTTCGGCGTCATGGGCTCGAAGCTCAAGGAGGGGCGGTTCTTCACGGATGCCGAGAACGAGGGCGCCGCACGCCTCGTGGTCGTCGACGCCAGCTCGCTCATGCAGCTCTTCGGGAGCGCCGACGCGCAGCCGGTGGGCTCGTCCGTGCGCTTGGGCAACGACGACTACACGGTTGTCGGCGTGCTGGAGTCGGCCTCGTTCATGGGCGGCTCGTCGCTCTACGTCCCCAGCACCACCGCCCAGACGCGCCTCGGGGGGACGGGCGGCATCCAGCAGATCGTCGGCATCGCGCGCGAGGGCACCGATATGGACCGGCTGGTGGAGACGACGCAGGCGTACGTGGCGCAGTACTTCAACCTCGACCAGGAGAGCGTCTACGTGCAGTCGCTCGATGCCGTCATCAAGCAGATGGAGACGATGATGATGTCGTTCTCGCTGCTCATGGGGTCGGTGGCGTCCATCTCGCTGTTCGTGGGCGGCATCGGCATCATGAACATGATGCTCACGAACGTCACCGAGCGCATCCGCGAGATAGGCCTGCGCAAGTCGCTCGGCGCGCGCCGCCGCGACATCACGAAGCAGTTCCTGCTCGAGGCCGTCATGCTGTGCGTGGCGGGCGGCGTGTTCGGCATCGTGTTCGGCTTCCTGGCCGCATGGGGCTTGGGGCAGGTTATCGGGGCCGTGCAGCCCGGCATGACCGTCACGCCGGTGCTCGCGCCGGGAGTCGTGTTCGGCGCCGTTGCCGTGTGCGTGGCCATCGGCGTCGTGTTCGGCTCCTACCCGGCCCGCCGCGCCGCCAAGCTCGACCCGGTGGAGTCGTTGAGGTATCAGTAGGAACAGGTCTTGGCCGCACTGCATCGGCATTGCCGAGGGGGCGGGCCAGAGGAAAGGGAGGGGAAGGAACATGGAGGGCAACGACCCGCGCAGCTGCGCCAACTGTGCCGTGCGCGCCTGCGACGACCGCGGGGCCGAGGGGGAGACGCGGGCCTATCCTGCGTTCTGCCTGACCGAGCGCACGCCCGATGCAGCGTTCGAGGAGACGGCCGCACTCTACCGCGACGACCCGGACACGGCGCGCATCTTCCAGGCCGCCGCCGAGGTGGAGGGCCTCTACTACAGCCAGCTCACGCGCGTAGAGGAGGTCATGGTGTTCGCCCGGCGCATCGGCGCGCGCAAGATCGGCATCGCCACGTGCATGGGGCTCATCGACGAGGCGCAGGCGTTCGCCCGTATCCTGCGCGCCAAGGGCTTCGACGACGTGTGCGCCGTGGCCTGCAAGGTGGGCGCCGTGGCGAAGGAGCGCGCCGGCATCGCCGACGATGTGAAGGTGCACCCCGGCTGCTTCGAGCCCACGTGCAACCCCGTCATGCAGGCGCGCATCTTGAACGAAGCCGGCTGCGACCTGAACGTGATCGTGGGCCTGTGCGTGGGCCATGACACGCTGTTCATGCAGCACGCCGAGGCCCCCGTGACCTATCTGGTGGTGAAGGACCGCGTGCTCGCCCACAACCCCGCGGCCGCGCTCTACACGAAGGGCTCCTACTACCGGCGCCTCCTGTCACCCGACCTGCCCGAGCCGCGTCCGCGCGCAGGGGAGGGAGGCATGCCGCCGACCGGGGTGTAACCCGCCAGACCTTATTTGCCTGCGAGTCTCTCAGCGCCGTCCATGCGGCGCCGGTTTGGTGCTAGAATGCGTCAGCAATAGAAATTGGCTAGGATGGAGCGCGCCGGGCGCGGCGCCGGGCGGCCGACAAGGCTGCCTGAGGGGAATGCGGGTGAGAATCCCGCGCTATGCCAGTAACCGTAAACGCCGATGAGCGGAGAGAAGATGGCGCGCGGCAGCGCCGTCCCGTCTCAGACGAGGCAAAGTCGGAACACCTGCCCATCGTACCTCGAGGCCCTGGAAGAGAGGTTCCGATGATCATCGGTTCGAAGCCCGCGCGCGCCGGTTCAGGCGGTGCGGAAATCCCCAAGAAACTACTGTCGCTTCTGATGGCAGCGGTGTTGGCGCTGTCGCTGGCGCCGAGCGCCGCCTGGGCGTAGCCGGAGGCGCCCGCCGAACCCTCGGCAGCCCCTGCGGTTGCCGGGCAGGACGGGGTGCCCGAAGCAGAGACATCGCCCGCTGCGTCGCCGGAGGAGTCGGCGAGCACGGTCCCGCAAGATGCCGCCGCCCCTGCCGAGGACGTCGAGCCGAGCGCCGCTGACGAACAGGCATTCGAGGCGAGGCGCCCCGCGTCGACCCCGGCGGACGACCTAAAGTCCGAAAGCGTCGCCGAGTCCAACCCGGTTCCGGCTGCGGCGCTAGCGCTTTCCGGCGTTGAGCTGGAGAAGCCTGCATCGCTCGAAGTGGGCGCGGTGCTCGAGGCGAAGGCCTACACGGGCTCCTCGTATGCGCCGACCTACGTGGACGAGGGCGTCGTGTACACCTGGAAGTACGCGGAGACGGCAAGCCCGTCCTACAACACGAAATGGACGTCTATCGAGGGTGCGGCCGGCAGCACGTTCACCGTCACCGACGACTACCGGGGCATGTGCCTCTCGGTATCCGCGAGTGCGGGTGCGAACACGGTCGACTTCGGCTATCCCTACGGCTACGGGCCGTTCAAGCAGGCGGGGGCGGTGGACATCTACTCCGCCTCCTTCTTGAACGGCTCGGCGACCACCAACGCGTTCGCCGTGGGCGACACCGTCACCGTGCAGGCGAAGGAGAAGGGCGCCTCGTCCCCCATCGATCCCGAAAAACTCACGTACCAGTGGCTCGTCAGCTCCGATGGCTCCACGTTCGAGGCGATTGCCGGCGCGACTCGGGCGAGCCTTGTGCTCGATGAGGGCTGCGAGGGCAAGCAGGTCAAATGCAGCCTCGCCGCGAAGGTGGGCGAAAGCACGTACCTGACGCGCGCCACCGGCAAGATCGCAGCTGCCGGCTCCGTCAACATCTCCTCGGTCAAGCTCGACAAGTCAGGAAAGCTGTCCGTTGGCGACACGGTGAGCGCGACGGCGAGCGCGGCTTCGGGCGACGTGACCGACAGTCCGCGCGTCGCCTGGTCGTGGTACTGTGGCGAGCGCGCCTCCGCCACCGATGAGAAGATCGAGAGCGCCACGGGAAGCACGCTTCGTGTGACCGAGGAGCTTGTCGGCAAGTACCTCGAGGCGCGTGCCGATGGCGGTTACGGCGAGAGGGACTCGTCAGCCGCCGGCCCCGTGGTCAAGGCGGGTTCCGTCGAGCCGTACAAGGTGGAGGTCTCCGGCCCGGCGCGCGTGGGTGCAACGCTGACGGCGAAGGCGTACGAGAGCTCTTATGCGCTGGTGCCTGGCAGCGCCATCGTCGACTACCAGTGGCAATACGCCGAGACCTGCACCACGTCCGATGCCGCCTTCAAGGACATACCCGGTGCAACCGGCGCGACCTACACCATCGGCGAGACCATCGACGGCGCGCCTTCGACCGGGCGCTACGTGCGGGTCAAGGCCACGTCCGACGGCACCGTCGTCTCCACGAAGCAGCCCTCGTACTACGGCTCGACCTACGTGGACCCCCTCGGGCCCATCATGTTGGAGGGCGCCTACGAGCTGTCGTCGGTCAAGCTGGCGTCGTCGGGCCAGGGCATGCAGGTGGGAAACACCATCACGCCGACGGCTCAGGTGAAGGACGGCTACTACGAGACCGCCGCGCCCGCCGACGCGAAGGTGACCTACCTGTGGGAGGTGCGCGACGGCAAAGATGGCGCGTTCGCCCCCCTGACCGAGGGCGTTGCGCCCGACGGTGCGCTCACGCTTTCGCCGGCGCTCGTGGGCAAGCAGGTGCGCGTGTCCGCCAACGCGCTCGTGGAGGGCAACAACCCACGAAGCGCCGCCTGTACCGTGCTGGCAGCGGGGGAGTACGACCTTCTGCGCGTCACCCTGACCCCCGCTTCCGGCGACCTGTTCGCCGGCGAGGAGATCACGGCGAAGGCGTTGGCGCGCAGCCTCGCGAGCGCGACCTACGGCGACGACGTATCCGACGACGTGACGTACTCCTGGTCGGCCGGCGAGAGCCCGGAAGGTCCGTTCACCCTGATCGAGGGTGCCGATTCCAAGAGCCTCTCCATCCCGGCGTCTGCTGCCGGCCGATACCTCAAGGTCACGGCTACGAGCGGCACGTCATCGGTCGAGGCCGTCGCATCGGGCGCGGTCGTGGCATCCGACTCGCTCGAAGGCGCGGCGAAGAAGCTGGAGAAGGCGGGCTTCAGGGCGAACCCGGTCTACGGCCAGGACGACAATATCAACGACGTGGTGGAGGCCGCGCTTGCCGACCTCGGCTTCGCCGACGTGTCCGTCACCACGAAGTCTGCCGAGCCGCGCCGAACGGACGAGCATGCGACGGTGGGCGTGTCCACGGCCGCAGGCGACGAGAACGGCCGCGTCACCTACTTCTTCATGGATCCCGATTCCGCATCGAGCTCGTATCTGTCCTACACCCAGTTGCGCCAGTTCGATTTCACGTTCACGCTTGCGCGCGATGGCGAGACCTACGAGTACGCTCCAAGTTACGCAGGCGCCATCCCGTGGGACGACGGCAAGGTGGCAGAGCTGCTCGACCAGAAAGCCTCCACGCTTGCGGTGGAGTTCGCCTCGGGTGATAGCGCTGCCAGCGTGACGCGCAACCTGACGCTTCCCTACAAGCTGTCGGACGGCTCGGGTGCAAAGAAATCCTGGTCGAGCGTTTCCTGGGCTTCGTCCGACCCCGCGGTCGTTGCGGTTGCCGGCAATGCGTGGTCGGATCGCACGGGCAAGGTCACGCGCACGGCGGCGGACCGAACCGCGATGCTGACGGCGACCGTTTCCGCGGGGGGCATATCTTCGTCCGGCGGTCCGGAGACGACCGTCGAGAAGACGTTCGAAGTCACGGTGAAGGGCGACCCGGACAAGGTGGCGGCGGAGAAGGCGGCGCTCGAGCAGAAGGTGGGGGAGAACTTCACCTACGAGAGCATCAAGCTGGCCGAGACGGGGGAGCCTGTCGGCGCGAGCGCGCTGACAGGCGACGTGAGCCTGCCGAAGCCGGCTGCGATCGGCGTGGACGGCAAGTACTACGAGGTGAAGTACACGGCCTCGACCGACGCGGTGGTGCCGAACGGGTGGGCCGGCAAGGTGTACCGCCCGCTGCCCGGTGAGGACGCTGCCGAGGTCGACATCACGCTCACGGTGACCGACAAGGCGAACGCCGAGATCAGCGCCTCCAAGACGCTCTCGCTCACGGTCGCCCCCTTGGAGCAGGCCGACCTCGACCGCGAGGCCGCGCTCATGGAGCAGGCCGTGGCCGGCTACGCCGCCGCGCTTGCGAACGGCCAGGATGCCGGCGCGGTCGCGGGCGACCTGCACGCGTTCCAGAAGGCGTATCTCGATGCAGACGGCAACCTGGCCTGGGCTTACGACCATGAGGCGGCCGACGCCGCGGGCAACGGCATCGTGCCGGTGGACCTCGAGGGCTACGATCCCATGGGCTCAGCCGGCTGGCGCCTGTTCAAGTCGAGCAACCCCTCTGTCGTGTCCCATGAGAACCTGCTGGTGACCCAGCCCGCATACAACGCGAAAGTCACCGTCGAGTCGCGCCTGGCCAGCGAGAAGTACGCGCGCTACGCCGAGCGCTATCCGGACGACGCCGCCTTCCAGAAGCTGGCCGGACGAGACGTGGCCGCCACGTTCACGGTCAAGGGAACGAGCGGGCAGGAGGACCCCTTCGTCACGGCCACGTGCTCGGTGATCGTCGCGGACTTGGACGGCGCGGCGCAGACCTGGGCGGCGGCCGAGCCGTACACGCTCGACGCAGGTGCCACGGTAGCCGATCTGGCCGAGGCGCTGTTCGCGGAAACCGGAATGACGGCCGACTTCGGCATCGGCGCGTGGGGGTGGTCGCTCAACTCCATCACCTCGCCGTTCGACGCAGGGCTGACCCTTGAGTGGGGCACGTTCCCGGACAAGGGATGGATGTTCTACGTGAACGGCCAGGACCTCGGCGAGGGAGCGGACAAGTGCGTGCTCCAGCCGGGCGATCGTGTCATCTGGCGCTACGGCGCATGGGACGACCCGGCCCCCACCGACAAGCTGTCGGTGACGTGCGAGGTCATCGGCGCGGACGCCGACGGGGCCGCCCAGACGTGGGCCTCCGCGGCGACGTTCGCCCTGGACGAGGGCGCCACGGCCGCCGACCTCTCCGAGGCATTGTTCGAGCAGGCGGGCCTCGCCCATACCATCGACCGAACCCGCGGCTGGTACCTAAGCGATATCACCTCGCCTTACGATCCCGATCGCACGCTCGGCTGGGACGAGACATCGGGCGCGTACTGGCAGCTCTTCGTGAACGGCGTCTGGTCGAAGGATGGCGCAGCGGCCTGCACGCTGAAGGCGGGCGATGTTGTCACCTGGTGCTACGGTGCGGACAAGACGCTGCCCGGCCAGGTGGCCGCCTCCTGCGAGATCGTCGGCCTCGACGCGAACGGCAACGCGCAGCGGTGGGCTTCCCCCGGAACCTATACGATGGTGGAAGGCGCCACGGCGGCCGACCTCACGGAGCAGGTGTTCGCGGCCACAGGGCTGAAGGCTACGATAGACAGGTCCTATGGCTGGTACCTAAGCGACATAACCTCTCCTTTCGATGATCTGACCCTCGCGTGGAACCAGGCTACGGGCAACTACTGGCGCCTCTTCGTCAACGGGGCCCCCTCGAACGACTTCGCCAACGAATGCGAGCTGCAACCCGGCGATGCCGTTGTCTGGTATTACACGAACGATGGGAGCACGAGCCTCCCCGACCTGGACGACGTCGTCACCGACCCCGATGCCCCGCGCCCGAGCTACGACGCTGACTGGCCCGGCTTCGGCGGGGACGGTGCGGTGGAGGCGCCCACGCCCACGCAATCGGCGGAGCAGGCGTGGTCCTACGATTTCCGCGAGGGCGCGGACGGCGATGTGGGCGTGTCCGAGCCGCTTATCGTGAACGGAGACGTGTACCTCGTGGTGAACGGGGAGCTGCGGGTGATCGACGCGTCCACCGGGACGGTCAAGAAGAACCGCGACGGGAGGGAGCTGCGAGCGAACGTCGGGGGAAGGAGCGCTTACTGCAACCGGCCGGTCTACACGGAGGGCGTGGTCATCGCGCCGTCCGACGACGGGAGCCTCGCCGCCTTCACGGCCGACGAGCTGGTGTGCGTGTGGAAGACGAAGCCGCTCGAGGCGGACGGAGCGCAGGGCTACCAGTCCCTCTCGTCGCTGACGGTGAGCGGGTCGTACGTCTTCGCCGCCTTCACGACGGTCGGCGCCGGCAGCGTGGGTACGGGCGGCGTGCGCCTGTGCGTGGACGTGCGCGACGGATCGGTGAGGTGGCTTGAGCGGGACGAGCCGGCCGAGCAGGGCGGCGCTGCCGGTTACTACTGGGCCGGCGCCGCCGTGTCGGGCGCCGACCTCGTGGTGGGCAACGATGCGGGTCTCGTGCAGCT
>NC_021021.1:3303138-3304137 GCF_000210055.1 Gordonibacter pamelaeae 7-10-1-b | reverse complement strand
CGAGTCCGGTGCCGCTTCGGCCGGCACCGTGTCTCCCCCTTCGGCTGCCCCCGCGCAGCCGGCCACCGTCACCGTGAGTGTGAGCGTGGATTCGTCGGCCGCCGACGGGCGCGTGTCGGGCGGCGCCAATCCCACGTTCGAGCAGGGCGCCACCGTCTACGACGCGCTCATGGCGTGCAGCCTTTCCGTGAACGCGTCGAGCACGCCGCTCGGCATCTACGTGAGCGCCATCGGCGGCCTGGCGGAGAAGGAGTATCCTGGCGAGAGCGGATGGAAGTTCTCCGTCAACGGCGAGGTCATCATGAGGGCCTGCGATAGCGTCGTCCTCCAAGACGGCGACGTCGTGCGCTGGTTCTACGTCCGATAGGGAAGGGAGGCGCGGCGATGCTCGGCAGCGGGGGCTCGAAGCCCACGGCGTTCGACCGGTACCATCCGGCGGTGGCGTTCGGCTACTTCGCCTGCATGCTCGCGTTCAGCATGGCGGCGATGCAGCCGGTCTACCTCGCCCTCTCGCTCGCTGCCGCGCTTGCGTACAGCGTCGTCCTGCGGGGCATGCGCGCCACGCTGCGCACGGTGCTGTGGCAGATGCCGCTCATCTTGGTGATGGCGGTGGCGAACCCGCTGTTCTCGGCCATGGGCTCCACGGAGCTCTTCCGCATCGGCCTGCGGGCGTTCTACCTTGAGAGTCTCGTGTTCGGCGCCTGCATGGGCGCCATGCTGTCGTGCGTGCTGCTGTGGTTCTCGAACGCCTCGCGCGCGCTCTCCTCGGACAAGGTCATGGCGCTGTTCGGCAACGCGGCCCCCACCATCGGCCTCATGCTGTCCATGGCGATGCGCCTCGTGCCCCAGTTCATGCGACGGGGCGCCGCGGTGGGCGACGTGCAGCGCGCGTGCACCTCGGCGGGCGCCGCGGGGCCGCGCGAGGGTGCGCGCTCGCGGTTGCGCCTGACGTCGGTGCTGATGGGATGGGATATGGAAGACTCGCTCGATACCGCCGAC
>NC_021021.1:3301451-3302527 GCF_000210055.1 Gordonibacter pamelaeae 7-10-1-b | reverse complement strand
CGGTGCCGCCGAGGGGGCCGCGCAGGTGGGCTACGTCGCGCAGAACCCGGAGAACCAGCTGGTGTGCGACACCGTATGGCACGAGCTGGCGTTCGGGTTGGAGAACGTGGGCCTCGGCCAGGACGCCATGCGGCGGCGCGTGGCCGAGGTCGCGCACTTCTTCGGCATAGAGCCGTGGTTCCGCGCGTCCGTGGCCGACCTGTCGGGAGGCCAGCAGCAGATGGTGAACCTGGCGGCCGTGCTGGCCCTGCAGCCGCGGCTGCTCGTGCTCGACGAGCCCACCGCGCAGCTGGACCCGGTGGCCGAGAAGAACTTCCTGCACGCGCTCTTCCGCGTGAACCGCGAGCTGGGCATCACCGTCGTCATGGCCACCCACGCTCCGGAGGCCACCGCCCCCTACGCTACCGACCTCGTGGAGCTGGCGAACGGCCAGGTGCGCCCGGTTGCCGTTCCCCCGATCCTCGCACCCGTCCCTGCTTCCGCACCTGCGGCGCCTCGCCTGACCCGCGAGGTGTCCTCCGCCCGCCCGATCCACGAGGCGCTTCCCGCCGCAACCCGCGAGGCGCCCCCCGTCCTCTCTTTCCGCGATGCGCACTTTCGCTACGCGCGCGAGGACGGCTGGGTGCTGCGCGGCTTGGACCTGGACGTGCGCGCGGGCGACGTCCATGCCGTCGTGGGGGGCAACGGCTGCGGGAAGTCCACGCTCCTGCGCCTGGCGGCCGGCGTCCTCAAGCCCGAGCGCGGCCGCGTGGCCAACCGCCTGGCCGCCCGCCAGGCGCTGCTGCCCCAGAACCCGAAGGCGCTCTTCGTGTGCGACACCGTGGCCGACGAGCTGCGCGAGTGGCAGCGCGGTTGCGGCTACGGAGACGATGCGGTGGATGCGGCGCTCGAGCGCTTCTCGCTCGCGGCGCATGCCGCGCGGCATCCCTACGACCTGTCGGGCGGGCAGCAGCAGCTGCTCGCCTTCGCGAAGATCCTGCTCACCGACCCCGACCTGCTGCTGCTCGACGAGCCCACCAAGGGCCTCGACACGCCCACGAAGTGCGCGCTGGCCGGCGCGGTGCGCGCCTGCGCCC
>NC_021021.1:3299949-3300711 GCF_000210055.1 Gordonibacter pamelaeae 7-10-1-b | reverse complement strand
GCCGCCCGCGTGCTGCGCGCGCTGGAGGCGCCCGCGCTTGTGGCGGTGCCGCTCGTGCTGGCCGCGTGCGCCTTCCTGAACCTCGACCAGAGCGCGCTGCTCACCGTGGTCACGGCGTTTTTGGCGGTGGGGGTGTTCTTCGCCTCCTTCGAGACCTCGCGTCCCTCCTTGCGGCAGGTCATGCCCACGGTGGTGCTTGCCGCCCTCGCGGCGGCCGGCCGCATGCTGTTCGCGCCCATCCCCGACTTCAAGCCGGTGTCGGCCATCTGCATCCTGGCGGGCGCGGTGTTCGGTCGGCGCAGCGGCTTCATGGTGGGCGCGCTCGCAGCGCTCGTGTCGAACTTCTTCTTCGGGCAGGGGCCGTGGACGCCCTGGCAGATGTACGCCTGGGGACTCGTGGGCTATCTGGCCGGCGTGCTGGCCGACCGCGGCTGGCTCGACCGCACGCCGGTGCTGCTCGCGTTCGGCTTCTCGTCGGCGCTCCTGTACGGCCTGCTGCTGAACGGCTGGAACGCCATCGGCTTCATCCACCCGCTCACCGTGCCCGCCGTGCTCGTGTCGTTCGGCGCCGCCCTGCCGTTCGACCTTCTGCACGGCGTCGCCACGGTGGTGTTCCTGGCCGCCCTGTACCTGCCGTGGAAGAGGAAGCTCGAGCGCATCAAGAGGAAGTACGCGCTCATGCCGGATGGCGGCGCGCGATGAAGCCCCATCAGCCGGCCGGCTGCACGGCGCCCGGCGACGTGCGTCGCGGCGCGCCTGGGG
>NC_021021.1:3298159-3299481 GCF_000210055.1 Gordonibacter pamelaeae 7-10-1-b | reverse complement strand
CTCGGGCCGTGCGGCTGCCGGTGCCCTCGACGCCCTCGACCCAAAGCTCGCCGCGCGCGTCGGCACGATCGTGCCCGACGGGGCCGACGACGACAAGAGCGGCGTGGCCTCCACCGTGCTCGACTGCACGCAGGACCCCCCTGCCATCGTGCGCGAGGGCGCCGTGACCCTCGCCGACATCCGCGCCCTCGCCTAAGGGCGCCGCTCCCTATTCGGCACAGCAATCACCGATTTTCGACGTTATTGCGCGGGAAAATGTCGCTTTCCCTGTCTCGCGGTGCGAACGATTCCCATTTCGCCTGGTCGCGTCGCTTCGAGGAAGCGCAGATCCTGCCGAGGTGGATGCAGGGCGTAGAAAATCGGTGATTACTGTGCCGAGGTCTCGACCAGCCAGACAGGGGGCCGCCCGCCCGGCCCGCCGGCATCCATCCGCCCGGCACACCGGCATCCGCCTGCCCAGTTTGCCGAAGGGCGCCCGCCCGACCCGCCGGCATCCAGCCATCGTGCCCATCCGTCCGTCCGCCGCTCGCGGCTTCTCGGGTATAATGGAACCTCCACACGATTCCCGGGGAGGGCGCACATGGCTGCTACGGTTTCCACTGCTCCGATCGGCTTCCGGTCCCACGACGGCACGTCCCAGATCAGGGGCCTGATCTGGGCACCCGAGCGTCCGGCAGGCACGCGCGCGCCCGCGCCGCGCGGCGTCGTGCAGATCGTGCACGGCATGTCCGAGCACCTGGGACGCTACGACGGGTTCGCGCGCTACCTGGTGGGCCGCGGCTTCACGGTGTGCGCGAGCGACCACGTGGGCCACGGGAAGAGCGTGCCCGGCCCCGAGAAGCTGGGGTGCCTGCCCGCGCAAGGCGGCAAGGACGTGCTCATCGAGGACGTCCACGAGCTGCGCCGAACGGTGGCCGCCCGCTACTCGCGCCAGGCGCCCTATATCCTGTTCGGTCACTCCATGGGAAGCTTCGTCGTGCGCGCCTACCTGGCCCGCCACGCCGAGGGCCTGGCCGCGGCCGTCATCTGCGGCACCGGCACCCAGCCGCTTGCGCTGTCGAAGGCAGGCAGCTTCCTCGCGCGCCGCATCGCGGCGTCGAAGGGGGAGGACTACCGGAGCGCCTTCCTCGACGGCCTGGGCGCCGGCGCCTTCGCCAAGCAGATCGAGAACGCCCGCACGCCGTTCGACTGGCTCTCCACCGATCCGGAGGTCGTGGACGCCTACATCGCCGACGAGATGTGCGGCGCCATGTTCTCCGCGGGCGGCTACGCCACGCTCACCGACCTCACGGGCGAGGTGGTGACGCGCGCTTGCGCCGCCA
>NC_021021.1:3296782-3297809 GCF_000210055.1 Gordonibacter pamelaeae 7-10-1-b | reverse complement strand
AGCTCCTGCGCGGCGCGGGGGTGCGGCGCGTGGACGAGGTCCTCTACCCGGGCATGCGCCACGAGATACTCAACGAGCCCGGCCGCGCCCAGGTCTATGCCGACATCGCACAGTGGATGGAGGAGCACGCATGCGAAAAGCCTACGTCATAGCGCTCGACCAGGGCACCACCTCGTCGCGCGCCATGCTCGTCGATGCCGACGGGCGCGTCGTCGATGCGGTGCAGAACCCGTTCCCGCAGCGCTACCCGCAGCCGGGCTGGGTGGAGCACGACCCGCTGGATATCCTGTCGTCCCAGCTGGGCGCGCTTGCCGAGCTCACGGTGTCGCACGGGCTGGGGCCCGCCGACATCGATGCCATCGGCATCACGAACCAGCGCGAGACCACCGTCGTGTGGAACCGCGAGACGGGCCGGCCCGTGGGCAACGCCATCGTGTGGCAGTGCCGCCGCACGGCCCCCATCGTGGAGGAGCTCTGCGGCGACCCGGCCGTCGCCCGTCGCATCGCGGACACCACCGGCCTCGTGCCCGACGCCTACTTCTCGGCCAGCAAGGTGAAATGGCTGCTGGACAACATTCCCGGCGCCCGCGCTGACGCCGAGGCGGGGAAGCTCGCGTTCGGCACCGTGGACAGCTGGCTCGTGTGGTCGCTCACGGACGGGCAGGTGCATGCCACCGACGTCACGAACGCCAGCCGCACCATGCTCTACGACATCCACGAGATGCGCTGGGACCCGTGGCTGCTCGACCTGTTCGGCATACCCGCCTCGATGCTTCCCGACGTGTGCCCCTCGTCGGCCGATTACGGCGTGACGGCGAACCCCGGCGTGGTGCGCGGCGTGCCCATCCGCGGAGTGGCGGGCGACCAGCAGGCCGCGCTCTTCGGCCAGTGCTGCTTCGAGGCGGGGCAGGCGAAGAACACGTACGGCACCGGCTGCTTCCTGCTCATGCACACGGGGCGCGAGGCGTGCCGCTCCACCCACCGGCTGGTCACGACGCTGGCCGCCTCGGCGCCGGGCGCGCCCGGG
>NC_021021.1:3271790-3296569 GCF_000210055.1 Gordonibacter pamelaeae 7-10-1-b | reverse complement strand
CCCACATCGTGCGCGCCGCGCTGGAGTCGCTGGCCTACCAGGTGCACGACCTGGCCGTGGCCATGGAGGCCGACGCGGGGATGCCGCTCAAGGTGCTCAAGGTGGACGGCGGCGCGTCGGCGAACGATTTTCTCATGCAGTTCCAAAGCGACCTCTTGCGCACGCCGCTGCACCGTCCCCAGAATACGGAGACGACGGCGCTCGGCGCAGCCTACCTGGCCGGCTTGGGAACTGGTTTCTGGAAGGACACCGCCCGCCTGTGCGACCTGCGCTCCTCGGACACGGTCTACGCGCCGGGCATGGAGGACGCCCGCCATGCCCGCCTGCTGGAGGGCTGGGCGCGCGCCGTGCGGCGCACGATGGCGCCCTGATCGGGCGGAGCGAGCCGAAGAACCCACCACTACGAAAGGAACCGCCCATGAACATCAGCATCGCCAGCGACCACGCGGGCTTCGAGCAGAAGCAGGCGCTCGTGGACTACCTGGCCGCGCAGGGTCACGACGTGATCGACCGCGGCCCGGACACCGACGACCGCGTGGACTACCCGGACTACGCCGAGCTCGTAGCCCGCGACGTGGCGGGCGGGGCGGCCGAGCGCGGCGTGCTCGTGTGCGGCACGGGCATCGGCATGGCCGTGGCCGCGAACAAGGTGGACGGCATCCGCGCCGTGAACGTGGTCACCCCGCAGTTCGCCGAGCTGTCGCGCGAGCACAACGACGCGAACGTCGTCACGCTCTCCGGCCGCTTCGTGGACGAGGAGACGAACCGTGCCATCCTCGACGCGTTCCTCGCCACTCCCTTCGGGGAGGGCCGCCACGCCGGCCGTGTGGAGAAGATCATGGCCCTCGAAGCCAAGTGAGGCCGAACCGACGGCCCGCGCCTGCTCAACCGGTGCGGGCCGTTGTGCTAGCATAAGCTGCATCATCAGCGACGCCGCCTTTCGCGCGACCCGCGCCCGTATCCCGAAAGGAACCGCCATGCCCTTGACCTACCTGCCCGAGCAAGACCCCGCCGTCGCCGACGCCCTGCGCCAGGAGCTCGCCCGCGAGCGCGACTCCGTGGAGCTCATCGCCTCGGAGAACTTCACCTCACCCGCCGTCCTCGAGGCCGTGGGCAGCGTCCTCACGAACAAGTACGCCGAGGGCTACCCGCGCAAGCGCTACTACGGCGGCTGCGAGAAGGTCGATATCGTGGAGGACCTCGCCCGCGAGCGCGCCTGCGCCCTCTTCGGCGCGAACTTCGCGAACGTGCAGCCCCACTGTGGCGCGAACGCGAACCTGGGCGCGTACGAGGCGCTCATCGAGCTGGGCGACACGGTGCTCGGCATGAGCCTGGCCGAGGGCGGCCACCTCACGCACGGCTCGCCGGTGAACTTCTCCGGCCGCCACTACCACTTCGCCAGCTACGGCGTGGACCCCGAGACCGAGACCATCGACTACGACGAGGTGGAGCGCATCGCCAAGGAGGTGCGCCCGAAGCTCATCGTGGGCGGCGCGAGCGCGTACCCGCGCATCATCGACTTCGAGCGCATGGGCGCCATCGCACGCGAGGTGGGCGCGTACTTCATGGTGGACATGGCCCACATCGCCGGCCTCGTGGCCGCGGGCGCGCACCCGAGCCCCGTGCCGCACGCCGACGTCGTCACCTCCACCAGCCACAAGACCCTGCGCGGCCCGCGCGGCGGCTTCATCCTCGCAAACGACGAGGACATCGCCAAGCGCGTGGACAAGGCCGTGTTCCCCGGCTCCCAGGGCGGCCCGCTCATGCACGTCATCGCCGGCAAGGCCGTGGCGTTCGGCGAGGCCGCGCAACCTTCGTACAAAGAGTACATCGGCCATGTGGTGGAGAACGCCGCGCGCCTCGGCCAGGGCATGATGGACGGCGGCTTGCGCCTCGTGTCCGGCGGCACCGACAACCACCTGTGCCTCGTGGACCTCACGCCCGCCGACGTCACCGGCAAGGACGCCGAGAAGCTCTTGGAGAGCGTGGGCATCACGGTGAACAAGAACTCCATCCCCAACGAGCCGCGCAGCCCCTTCGTCACGAGCGGCATCCGCGTGGGCTCCGCCGCCGCCACCACGCGCGGCTTCACCGCAGAGGACTTCTACGAGGTGGGCCAGCTCATCGCCGCCACGGTGTTCAACGCCGAGAGCGACGCCAAGCTCGCCGACATCCGCACCAAAGTGGACGCGCTGCTCGCCGCCCATCCCCTGTACCCGGAACTCGACTACTAATTAAAGAGGAGCACTTTCCCATGACGAAAGAGTACGACCGCGTCACCGTCGTCGACCATCCCATGGTCCAGCACAAGCTGTCCAAGCTGCGCAACAAGGACACGTCCTCGAAGGACTTCCGCGCCCTCGTGCGCGAGCTCGCCCTGTTCGAGGGCTACGAGGCCACGCGCGATCTGGCCCTCGAGGATGTGGAGGTGGAGACCCCCATCTGCAAGACCACGTGCAAGCAGGTGTCCGGCAAGAAGATGGTGATCGTGCCCATCCTGCGCGCCGGCCTCGGCATGGTGGAGGGCGTGCAGGAGCTCATGCCGTCCACGTTCGTGGGGCACCTCGGCATGTACCGCGACCCCGACACCCACGAGCCGCACGAGTATTACGCCAAGATGCCCGACAGCATCGCGCAGCGCGACGTGCTCGTGGTGGACCCCATGCTCGCCACCGGCGGCTCGGCCGTGGCCGCCATCCAGTACCTGCGCAGGATCGGCGTGAAGAATATCAAGCTCATGGTGCTCGTGGCCGCCCCGGCGGGTATCGAGGCCGTGCTCGCCGCCGACCCGGACGTGCAGATCTACACCTGCGCCGTCGACGAGGGCCTGAACGACCACGCCTACATTGTCCCCGGCCTGGGCGACGCCGGCGACCGCATCTTCGGCACGAAGTAGGACGAAGCCTCCCGCCCAGGTTGAACCCCTCCAAACGGGAGACCAGATCCATGAACCCCCCCGCCGGAGAGCGCTTTGCGCGTCTCCGGCCCGGACTCGAAGCACCGGAGAAGGTGGAAGGGCGGCGCAGCGCCCACCAAGCGAGTTCCGCACGAGCCGAAACGTCCACTGGGCGTTTCGTGCGAGCCAGGACTGCCGAGCGACTGGGCGCTGCGCCGCCCTCCCGCCGCCCCGCAGGTTGAAAGGAAGCACGCATGACCGAGACGATCGACCACCGCCCCAGCTGGGACGAGTACTTCATGAAGCTGGCGAACGAAGTCGCCACGCGCACCACCTGCATGCGCCGCGGGGTGGGGGCCGTCATCGTGAAGGACCGCCGCATCCTGGCCACGGGCTACAACGGCGTGCCCACCGGCATGCGCCACTGCGCCGAGACGGGCTGCTTGCGCCAGCAGCTCGGCGTGCCGAGCGGCCAGCGCCACGAGATCTGCCGCGGCCTGCACGCCGAGCAGAACGCCATCATCCAGGCGGCGCGCTACGGCATCAACATCACGGGCGCGTCCATCTACGTGAACACGCAGCCCTGCGTCGTGTGCGCCAAGATGCTCATCAACGCCGGCATCGAGGAGATCGTCTACCAGAACCCGTACCCCGACGAGCTGGCCATGTCCATGCTCGAGGAAGCCGGCATGAAGCTGCGCGTGTTCGAAGGGTAGGGCGCCCGCGCTCCGGGGAGGCCGCCCGGCGCATCCGTCCAACCTCCGGGACCCCCTTATGCGCCGGACCTGCCGCATCTGCTCGCACGTCCCCGTCCGGCTGACGGGAGCGGCACTGCCGGTCGCGTCCGATCCGTCCCTCTCCGCCCGGCTGAAAAGAGACGGCGCCTTCCGACCGCTCACCCCCGAAATGGGGTTATTCACCTAGCATTTCAACCGCCCTCTTTTTGGCGTGGAATATACAGTTTCGCCCCTCCGCACCGCAGGGTTTATTCAGTTTTCTGCCGGATTTATCCACCACTCACCCGAAAATCGGATGTTTTTGTTACCTTCTCGTAGAATAAATCGAACGTTCCGTTATCATACGTACCGGTTTAATAGGGCGCGTCTGCGAGCGCATGGATTTGAAAGCAGGCTATGGTACTAGCGATCGTTTTGGGGGCGTTGTCCGGGGCGCTCGGCGTGTTGCCGCTGTTTCTCGGATTGCGAATGACGAGGCGGGTGACCGACACCAGCAATTTGGGCCATGCAGGCGCCCTGATGCTCGGTGTGCTGTTGTCGTTCGTCATCCTTTTCCTCGGAGCCATCGCCTGCGTCGTCCTCGCGCGCGACATAGCGGTGCCCTTCGTCTTGGCGGAAGCGGCGGTGCTCGTTGCCTGCGCAATCGGCTACGGCGTATATACATTTGTACGGAAGTAGGATGGGAAGGTAAGACACGTGAATCCACTTGATCAACTAGCGGCCGAGGTGCCCCATCTGCAGCATTCGTTCGACCCGGTCTTTGTGTTCGGCTCGGGCTCGTTCGGCATGACCCAGTACGTGCTGTGGATGATCATCTGCTTCGTCATCACGCTCATCGTCGTGCTGACGGCGGGGAAGCGCCTCACGCTCATCCCCACGAACAAGTTCACGAACATGGTCGAGTACGGCTACGAGTTCGTGAAGAAGGACATGGGAGAGAGCGCCATCGGCCACGGCTACAAGAAGCACATCCCGTTCTTGGCCACGCTGTTCTTCTTCATCCTCATCAGCAACTTCGTGGGCCTCATCCCCGGCTGCAAGACGCCCACCGGGTCCATCTCCATCACGTGGGCCCTCGCCGCCATCTCGTTCGTCTACTTCATCTTCTACGGCATCAAGGTCAAGGGCCTGGGCGGCTACCTCAAGTCGTTCGCGCCGTCCGGCCTGCCCGTGGTCATGGTGCCCATCGTGTGGTTCCTCGAGCTCTTCTCCACGGTGCTGCGCGTGCTCACGCTGGCCGTGCGACTCTACGGCAACATGTTCGCAGGCCACATGGTGCTCGGCATCTTCGCCTTGCTCACCAGCGTGTTCATCGGCTCCGCCATCCAGGGCGCGGGCGTTGCGGTGGGGTCCATCTCCATCGCCTGGATGCTGTTCCTGTTCGCCATGTACGCGCTCGAGGTGCTGGTGGCGTTCCTGCAGGCCTACGTGTTCACCATCCTGAGCGCGGTGTACATCGGCCTGGCCACGTCCGACCACTAGGATCGTCCCCGCCGTCCGCGCGAGCGGACGGCATGCGCCCGACGGGCGCGGAACCACGGTTCATACCGGCACTCCACGGCCGGTTGACATAAACAGGTTGTCCAAAGTCTCCGAGGTTGGCTCGGAAACGGTAAAAGGAGGAAATTGTGGAAACTACCATCGTTCTTGCGGCTCTGAAGCTCGTGGGCTACGGCCTGTCGACCATCGGCCCCGGCGTCGGCATCGGCATCGCCTGCTACGGCTGCTGCGTCGCGACCGCCCGCCAGCCCGAACTGCAGGGTCGTCTGTTCACGAACTTCATCATCGGCGCCGCCCTCGCCGAGGCCCTCGGCCTCATCGGCTTCGTTCTGACCTTCATCGTGTAACTCGGCCTTATTCGGACATATTTGCCGCAAGAAGGCTAAAGGAGGTTACAACGTGAAAGACAGAGCGAAAAAAGCATCGACTCGCATGGGGGTCGCCGCAGTTGCCGGCGCCGGCATGACGTTTGCTTTTCCCGCGCTCGCGTTCGCCAGTGAGGAGGAGGCAGGCGGCATCAGCGCCATCCTGCCCGACATGGCGGAGTTCATCCCCATGCTCGTCATCTTCATCTTGCTGTGGATCGTCCTCGCGAAGCTCGGCTGGCCCAAGTTCGAGGCCATGCTGTCCAAGCGCGAGACGATGATCAAGGATGCCCTCGAGAAGTCCGAAGAGGCCCGCATCGAGAGCGAGCGGGTGCTCGAGGAGTACCGGGTGCAGCTGGCCGATGCCAAGGCCCAGGCGGCCCAGATCGTGGCCGACGCCAAGCAGACCGGCGAAGCCGCCAAGGCCGACATCACGGCCAAGGCCCAGTCCGAGGCGACCGACATGATCGCCAAGGCGCGCACGGCCATCGAGGCGGAGAAGAAGGCTGCCATCGCCGAGCTCCAGAGCTCCGTTGCCGACACGTCCGTCGCGGTTGCGGCGCGCCTCATCGGCGAGGACCTCTCTGAGAGCGAGCATCGCAAGATGATCGAGCGCTACGTGAACGAGGCGGGCAGTTTCGATGCCAACTAATCGTCTTATCGTCAAAGAGGAAGTGGCAGTGTATGCCGCCGTCCTGTTCGATGGGGCGTTCGAGGCGGGCGGCCAGGAGGCGGTCCTCGAGGTGCGCGACCAGATGGTCCGCGTAGCCGGGGCCATGCGCACGAACATGGAGCTGTCCGTTGCCTTGTCAGACCCGGGCTACACGCCCGAGCAGCGGGGCGAGCTTGCCAGGAACGTGTTCGCTGGCTGCAACCCGGTCCTGCTCGACGTGTTGGCGGTTCTGGCCGAACGGGGCGACGCCGCGCTGCTGCCCCGCGTGCTCGAGAACTACGCAGAGCAGCTGCAGAGCAAGTTGAACCTGTGCGTGGTGGACGTTACGACGGCGGTTCCGCTGGACGACGCCCTGCGACGCATCATTACGGAAAAAGCCGAAGCCGATCTGGACACGAACGTCGTCCTGCGCGAGAGCGTCGACAAGTCCATATTGGGCGGCATCATCATGAGCACGAACGGGAAGCGCATCGACGCCAGCGTGGCGTCCCAGCTCGACCATGCCCGCAACGTGCTCAAAACGACTACAGATGGAGGTGAATGCTAGTGACTGAAATCACCGCTAAGTCCATTGACGATGCGTTGCGCAAGCAGCTTGACGCCCTGAAGGTCAACATCGAGTCTCGCGAGGTCGGAACCGTTATCCAAATCGGCGACGGCATCGCCCGCGTCGACGGCCTGCGCGACGCCATGGCAGGCGAGCTCCTCGAATTCGTCGGCCAGGGCGGCAAGACCGTCTACGGTCTGGCCCAGAACCTCGAAGAAGACGAGGTCGGCGCCGTGCTTCTCGGCGATGTCACGGCAATCAGGGAGAACGACCAGGTCCGCACGACCGGCCGTATCGTGGAAGTTCCGTCGGGCAGGGAAATGCTCGGCCGCGTGGTGAACCCGCTCGGCATGCCCATCGACGGCAAGGGCCCCATCAAGGCCGAGGGCATGCGCCCCGTGGAGTTCAAGGCTCCCGGCGTTATCGCCCGCAAGCCGGTGCACGAGCCCATGCAGACCGGCATCCTGGCCATCGACTCGATGATCCCCGTCGGCCGCGGCCAGCGCGAGCTCATCATCGGCGACCGCCAGACCGGCAAGACCGCCATTGCGGTTGATGCTATCATCAACCAAAAGGGCAAGGACATGATCTGCATCTACGTGGCTATCGGCCAGAAAGCCTCCACGGTTGCCGGCATCGTCGAGACGCTCGAGCGCCATGGCGCCATGGACTACACGATCATCGTGTCGGCCTCTGCGTCCGACTCCGCGCCGCTGCAGTACATCGCTCCCATGGCGGGTGCCGCCATCGGCGAGTTCTTCATGTACAACGGCGAGGACGGCAAGCCGGCTTCCGCCGAGAACCCCGGCCGCCACGTGCTGTGCGTCTACGACGACCTGTCCAAGCAGGCCGTGGCCTACCGCCAGATGTCGCTGACGCTGCGTCGTCCTCCGGGACGCGAGGCGTACCCCGGCGACGTGTTCTACCTGCATTCGCGCCTGCTGGAGCGCGCGGTGAAGATGAACGACGAGAACGGTGCGGGCTCCCTCACGGCGCTCCCCATCATCGAGACGCAGGCCGGCGACGTGTCCGCCTACATCCCGACGAACGTCATCTCCATCACCGACGGCCAGATCTTCCTGCAGACCGACCTGTTCTTCCAGGGCCAGCGCCCGGCTGTCGACGTGGGCATCTCCGTGTCGCGAGTCGGCGGCTCCGCGCAGATCAAGGCCATGAAGCAAGTTGCCGGCTCGCTGCGCCTCGACCTCGCGTCCTATCGCGAGCTGCAGGCGTTCACGCAGTTCGGCAGCGACCTGGACAAGGCCACTCAGGACCAGCTGAACCGCGGCGCCCACATGACCGAGCTGCTGAAGCAGGGCCGCTACAACCCCATGCCGGTCGAGGAGCAGGCGGTGTCCATCTATGCGGGCGGGCACGGCTACCTCGACGACATCCCGGTGGGCGACGTCGTGCGCTTCCGCGGCGAGCTGCTCGATTACATCCGCGCCTCCAAGCCGGAGATCTTCGAGAACATTGTGAAGGAGCAGAAGTTTACCGACGCGATCGAAACCGAGCTGAACGCTGCCATCGAGGCCTTCAAGCTGACGTTCTCGGCTTCGGCTTAAGGCAGGTAGACCATGCCCAACCTTCACGACATAGAACGGCGCATCAACTCCGTCTCCTCGACGAAGCAGATCACGCGTACCATGGAAATGGTTGCGGCCGCCAAGATCCGCCGCGCCTCGGAGCGGGTGTACAACGCCCTTCCGTGGGCGAGCGCCATCTCGGAGATGCTCATTTCCACGGCGAAGTACGCACCGCTCGACTCCGAGCCGCTGCTCGCCACGCATGACGAGGTCAAGCGCGCTCTGATCGTGGTCATCGCGTCCGATCGCGGGCTTGCCGGCGGGTTCAACAGCAACGTGCTGCGCCATGCCGAGAAGCTCATCAAGGAGAAGGAGCGCCAGGGCATCGAGGTCGAGATCGTCGCCTGCGGCAAGAAGGCCATCGGGTACTTCAGCTATCGCAACATCGTGCCGGTTTTCGAGTTCCGCGACCTTTCGGCCGACCCGACGTACGAGGAGGCGGCCGAGATCTCGCAGTTCGCCGGCGACAGCTACCGCGAGGGCAAGCTCGACGAGGTCATCATCGTGTTCAACCATGCGAAGAACGCGGCCGAGCAGCGGTTGATCGAGCAGCAGGTGCTGCCCATCAACACCACGAGCTATGCCGATCTCCTGGGCCTGGCTCCCAAGGAGAAGGACTACTTCGAGCACTTCCGCGAGAAGGACCTCGACCACCTGCCCGGCGACATCGACTTCGAGCCCGATGCCGAATCGGTCATGCACTATCTGATGCGCGCCTACCTGCGCAACACGTTCTACTACGCGCTCATCGACTCGGCGGCTGCCGAGCAGGGCGCGCGCCGCACCGCAATGAAGTCGGCGACCGACAACGCCAGCGAGATGGTCAACACCCTGACCCGCGTGTACAACCGCGTGCGCCAGGGCGCTATCACGACCGAGATCTCGGAGATCGTTGGCGGCGCCGCAGCTTTGGAGGAATAAATGGCTGAAACCAAGAACACTGCATCGGCCACGGGCGCGACCGGACGCATTGTCCGCATCGTCGGCGCTGTCGTCGACGTTGAGTTTCCGCCGGATCAAATGCCGGCGATCTACAACGCCCTGACCGTGGATGCAACGACCCCCATCGGGGAAGTGAAGACCGTGCTGGAGGTGCAGACGCACCTCCCGGGCGACCTCGTCCGCACTGTCGCCATGTCGTCCACCGACGGCATGGTGCGCGGCCTCGAGGTCGTCGACACCGGCAACCCCATCATGATGCCCGTGGGCCCGAACACGCTGGGCCGCATCTGGAACGTGATCGGCGAGCCGGTCGACGGCAAGCCCATGCCCGAGGTTGCCGAGTGGATGCCCATCCACCACCCGGCCCCGGACTACGACACGCTGACTACCACGACGGAGATCTTCGAGACCGGCATCAAGGTTGTCGACCTCATCGAGCCCTACGTCAAGGGCGGCAAGACCGGCCTCTTCGGCGGCGCTGGTGTCGGCAAGACCGTTATCATCCAGGAGCTCATCAACAACCTGGCCCAGGAGCACGGCGGCACGTCGGTGTTCACGGGCGTGGGCGAGCGTACCCGCGAGGGCACCGACCTGTTCCTCGAGATGAGCGAGTCCGGCGTCATCGACAAGACCTGCCTGGTGTACGGCCAGATGAACGAGCCTCCGGGAGCGCGTCTGCGCGTGGGCCTGGCGGGCCTGACCGAGGCCGAGTACTTCCGTGACCAGGGCCAGGACGTGCTGCTGTTTATCGACAACATCTTCCGCTTCACGCAGGCCGGCTCCGAGGTGTCCGCACTTCTCGGCCGCATGCCCTCCGCCGTTGGCTACCAGCCCACGCTGGCAACCGAGATGGGCGACCTGCAGGAGCGCATCACGTCCACCGAGACCGGCTCCATCACCTCGGTGCAGGCTGTGTACGTTCCCGCCGACGACCTGACCGACCCCGCGCCGGCCACGACGTTCACCCACCTCGACGCGAAGACGGTTCTGTCCCGTTCCATCGCCGAGTTGGGCATCTACCCGGCCGTCGACCCGCTGGAGTCCACCTCCCGCGCGCTCGACCCGGAGATCGTGGGCGAGGAGCACTACCGCGTGGCCGTGGGCGTGCAGGAGGTGCTGCAGAACTACAAGGACCTGCAGGACATCATCGCCATCCTCGGCATGGACGAGCTCTCCGAGGAGCAGAAGCTCGTCGTGAACCGTGCCCGCAAGATCCAGAAGTACCTGGGCCAGCCGTTCCACGTGGCCGAGGTCTTCACCGGCAACCCCGGCAAGTACGTGAAGATGGAGGATACCATCCGCTCGTTCGCCGAGATCCTCGACGGCAAGTGCGACCATATCCCCGAGCAGTGCTTCGTGTACAAGGGCGCCATCGAGGACGTGTACGCGGCCTACGAGGAAATGACGAAGGAAGAAGCTCATGCCTAATCTGCTTTGCATGGTGGCTACGCCGACGCGCGAGCTGTTCTCGGGAGAGATCGCCTACGCGGACGTCCCGGGTTCCGAGGGCAACTACGGCGTGCTGAGCGGCCATGAGATGCTCGTGGCCAAGAACAGCCCCGGCGTCCTCACGCTCTGGATGGATGCCGCCGGCAACGAGAAGCGCCGTTTCGCCCTGTACGAGGGTGCAACGCAGGTGTATGCGGACCGTTTGACCGTTCTCGCGCGCTTCGGCGTGGATGTGGACAACATCGACGCGGAGGCGGTTCGCAAGAAGGCCGACGGGATGCGCGAGCGCGTCGCCGAGCTGGAGGCGAAGCATGCCGACGATCCCGAGGTGGAGTCCTACGGCGCCATCTTGGAAACGTCCCGGGCGCGCCTTGCCTGGTACGAGACCCAGCTGCGCGTGGCGGAAGGCGCACCTGCCAAATAGCGCGGCCGCCGCATCATAAGGGTACCAACCGAGGAGGGGGACAGCCAAGCTGCCCCCTCCTCTCATGTTCGGCTCCGCTCTGGGGCATCCCTCGCCCTATGCGTCGTCGGGATTCGCAGCCTCGATGGCGTCGAGGAGCTCCTCGCGGGAGTTGATGCCCATCTTCTTGTAGATGTTGTACGTGTGCGACTTCACCGTGTGGCTGGAGATGCACAGCTTGTTCTGGATGTGCTCGATGCCGCGGCCCTTCGCCATGAGGAAGAACACCTCGGTCTCGCGCGCGGAGAGCTTGGCTTCGCGCGCCACCACGGTGCAGCGGGCCTTCCAGCGGCCCTGCTCGTGCTCCTGCTCGGGGGCCTCGGCGGCATCGTCGTCGTCGGCGGGGCGGCGGCTCGGGGCGAACGTGATGAACGCGGCCAGCACCACCACCAGTCCCAGCGCGACGCCCGAGAGCACGGCGTAGTTCGTGGCGCCGGCAGCCGCCGGCAGCAGCCCCAGCGCGAATCCGGCAGCCATGCCGCAGCCGAGCACGCCTTGGCTCATGCCCACGAAGTACAGGGGCGCCGCATGCCGGTTGTGCGCCGTGTGCACCTCGAAGGCCATGCTCACCACCACGAGGAACACGTAAACGGCCAAAAGCAGCAGGTTCGAGAGCGCGTACACCGGCCCGGTGAACAGGGCCATGGACACGAGCGACACCACGAGGAACGGGAACACCATGCGCAGCACGTCGATCTGGCGCATGCGCCCGGCGAAGCGGTGCATGAACGCGAGCGCCGCCAGCGCGCCGGCCAGCGCGAACCCGGCGATGCCGGCGAACAGCAGGGGGTCGCCGGCCAGCTGCGTGATGGAGCCGGCGCCGAGGCCGAACACGATGCCGTACACGATATAGATGACGCCGAACGCCCATGAGAGGCCCGCCTTCTCCTGGGAGACGGCCAGCGGTATGTGCAGGCCCTCGTCCGGCCCCGCCTCGTGCCCCACCACGCGCTCGACGGCCAGGCTGACCAAAGGGCACACCACGAGCATGACGATGCTGAAGTAGGACGGCAGCAGGTTGATGACCAGGTAGAGGAAGCCGCCGCAGGCAGTGGAGAGCGCCATGCAGCGTGCCACCGACCGCTCGTCGAGGCGCGAGACCGCGGGCATCCAGCTGAACAGCAGGCAGCCCAGGCCGGCCCCCGAAAGCCCCCACGCTGCGAGGTCGAAGGCGAGCGGCAGCGGCGTGCCGAGCACCGCGTAGGCCGTGGACGACACGGCGGCGATGAGGCAGAACGCCGCCACGAATCCCGTCATGGCGCGCCGCGCGCGGGGCGACGGCAGCCCCTCGGGTGCGCGCGATATCGTGAGGCAGCAGGCCCCGAAACCGATGAAGAACGCGATGCGCAGGGCAAGGTGGTACCACAGCCGGTCGATGCCGGGGTCCAAGAACGAGTTGCGCATGAGCATGGCGAAGAAGCAGGCCCAGAAGAGCGCCATGCCTCCCACCATCGTGAGAAGCATGGTGGGAGATACGCTCTGACGTGGTGTTTCGTGGCTATTCAGACTTTTTTCCATAGGCGTTTGCGCGGCCCCCTCCCGCTTATCGCCGAGGCCCCTCCGAAGAAACCAGACGATTTGTCGATGGCGCCCATGATAAACGGTCTCTAGGATCGTGGCAAGGAAAGGCACCACCGCCGTTGCGAACCCCGAAGACGGGGAGTGGAACGGGGAGGCCCTCGGGCCGCCTCCCGCGGGGAGCGGGGCGGGTGCATCCGAGACGAAAGGACGAGGAGGCAAGGTATGGCTGAGGAGTATCGAACCGTGCAGCACGACAAGCCGTTCCAGTACGAGGAAGGCGGCTACCAGGTCACGCGCGGCTGCGCATGGACGGGCCCGGGCTGCCACCTGGGTTGCGGCGTCATCATGTACCAGGATGCCGACGGCAAGCTGGCCAAGTGCGAGGGCGACCCGGAGGACCCGTGGACGAACGGACGTCTGTGCATGCGCTGCCTTGACGTGCCCGAGGTGACGCACCACAAGGAGCGCCTGCAGTATCCCATGAAGCGCGCCCGCGAGGACCGCGGCCTCGACAAGTGGGAGCGCATCTCGTGGGACGAGGCCTACGACCTCATCACCGACGAGTTCATGGCCATGAAGGAGAAGTACGGCGCCGAGTCCGTCATCTTCGCGCAGGGCACCGGCCGCGACATCGCCGCGTACATCACGCGCCTGTCCTGGTCGTTCGGCAGCCCGAACTACACGGGCCTGCTCTCGGGCCAGGCATGCTACCTGCCGCGTATCGCCGGCATGGCCGCCACCACGGGCGCACCGTGGATCCCCGACGCCGCCCAGCAGTTCCCCGAGCGCTACGACCACCCGGACTACGAGGTTCCCGAGGTCATGTTCGTGTGGGGCAACTACCCGCTTAAGTCGAACATCGAGGGCTTCTACGGCCACTGGGTCATCGACCTCATGAAGCGCGGCATGAAGCTGGTCACGGTGGACCCGAAGGTCACGTGGCTGGCGTCCAAGTCCGAGCTGCACCTGCGCGTGCGCCCCGGCACCGACGCGGCGCTGGCGCTCGGCATGATGAAGGTCATCATCGAGGAGGACCTCTACGACCACGAGTTCGTCGACAACTGGTGCTACGGCTTCGACGAGCTGGCCGAGCGCGCCAAGGAATTCGACGTGAAGCGCGTGAGCGAGATCACGTGGGTTCCCGAGGAGAAGATCATCGCCGCCGCCCGCATGCTGGGCAACGCGAAGAACTCCACGCTGCAGTGGGGCGTGGCCGTTGACATGACCCGCGAGGCCATGCCGGCCGGCCAGGCCATCCTCGCCCTCTGGGAGATCACGGGCAACATGGAGCGCCCCGGCGGCATGATCGTGGCACCGGAGATCCTGTCGGTGGCCGGCGGCTGGGGCCGCGAGATCCTGGGCCCGGAGCAGGAGGCCAAGCGCATCGGCATCAAGGACTACCCGCTGTACAACTTCGGGTTCGCCGTGTCGCAGCCCGACGAGACCGTGAAGACCATCGAGACGGGCGTGCCCTACGAGATCCACGGCGCCTGGCTGCAGACCACCAACCCCATCGCCTGCATGGGCGCCGACCCGCAGCGTTTGTACAAGGCCCTGAACAAGCTCGACTTCATCGTGGTGGTGGACCTGTTCAAGACCCCGACCATCGCCGCTCTGGCCGACGTGGTGCTGCCGGCCTGTACGTTCCCCGAGCGCAACGGTATCGCCTTCGTGTCCGGCGCGCAGCGCGGCTCCACCATCAACAAGGTGACGGACGTGGGCGAGTGCCGAAGCGACATGCAGATCAACCTTGAGCTCGGCAAGCGCTGGAACCCCGAGGCGTGGCCGTGGGACAACGTGGACGAGATGTTCACCGACATGCTCAAGCCCACCGACATGAGCTTCGAGGAGCTGCAGGAAGTGGCGCCGGCCTACCAGCCCATCGAGTACTACCGCTACAAGACGGGCAAGCTGCGCAAGGACGGGCAGCCCGGCTTCAACACGCCCACCGGCCGCATCGAGCTGTGGAGCAACTTCTACAACCAGGCCGGCCTCGACCCGCTGCCCTACTTCGAGGAGCCCGAGCCCGGCCCCGGCTCCACGCCGGACCTCATGGGCGAGTACCCGCTGGTCATGACGAGCGGCGCGCGCACCTGGGGCATGTTCCACTCCGAGCATCGCCAGATCGAGCGCATGCGCCACTACCGCCCGTGGCCCCTCATGGAGATCCATCCCGAGACGGCTGCCAAGTACGGCATCAAGGACGGCGACTGGGTGTGGATGGAAGGCCCCATGGGCCGCGCGAAGCGCAAGGCGAAGCTCACGCCCGTCATGGATCGCCGCATCGTGTCGTGCGACCACGGCTGGTGGTTCCCCGAGGGCGACCCGGAGAAGTTCTACGACGTGTTCGACCTGAACATCAACAACACGCTGCCGTGGATCCCGGGCAAGAGCGGCTTCGGCTCGAACTACAAGAGCTCTATCTGCAAGATCTACAAAGTGGAAGAGGGGGAATAGACCATGGCTAAGTACGGAATCCTGGCCGATGCGCAGTGGTGCTCGGGCTGCCACAGCTGCGAAGTGGCCTGCCAGATGGAGCACGGCCTGCCAGTGGGCGAGACCGGCATCAAAGTGGTGAAGATCGGCCCGTGGGCCATCGGCGACGAGGCCGACGAGAACTGGCAGTTCAGCTACCTGCCCATCCCCACGAAGCAGTGCGATACCTGCGCCGCGCGCCGGGGCCTGGGCAAGGTGCCCACCTGCGTGCAGCGCTGCCAGTCGCAGTGCCTGGAGTTCGGGCCGCTCGACGAGCTGTCCCAGCGCATGGACGTGAAGCAGAAGACGCTGTTCGTGGTGGCGTAAAGGAGCTTTCCTGATCTGAGCGGGCCCGCCGTGCGCGGGCCCGCGGACAAGGGGCGGATATGCATTCCAAGAAGTACTACATCGTGTACGGCCTGTTCTTCTCGCTCATCGTGGCGGCGGTGCTGTGCCTGTGCCTGACCATCATGCAGGGCATGCCGCACATCGATCCTATGTTCTACCTGATGAGCTTCGGCGTGGCGTTCGTCACCTCGTTCGTGGTCACGGCGGTGCTCCCGCTGGCGCGCATCGCCGCGGCGTGCGCCGTGTACTACGACGCCAAGCCGGGCAGCGTGGCGTTCCGGCTCATCCAGAACGTGTTCTTCAGCACGCTCATCATGTTCGTGCTGGGCATCGTCATGACGGCGTTCATGACGGGCGTGGGCGAGGTGGAGGCCATGAGCACCATGACGGGGCAGATGATGGGCACGAACCTGTTCGACCGTTTCGTGAGCCTGTGCCTGCAGTTCTGGCCGACCATCGTCATCGTGGCGTTCCTGTCCGATCCGGCCGCCGGTGGCCTGGCCGGGCTGCTGGTGAAGGAGAAGGCGCCCGGGACGGACGGCGCCCCCGCACCGAAGGAGGCGCCCGTCGCCTAGGCGCTGTCCAGGGGTTCGGAGCTTGTTCGGGGAGCCGGCCGCGTGCCGGCTCCCTGTGTTCGAAAGGAAGGATATGGAAGATCGTGACGACCGCGCGCTGAGCCAGAAGCTGGCGACCCCCACGCCCGACGAGATCGACGAGGTTATCGACGCTGTGACGGGTGCCACCTGGGGCGAGCGCAACCGTATCATGGAGAACCGCTTCGCCGAGCGCCTGAGCGAGAACCCCGATGCCGTGCCCGCCTTCAGCCCGCCCGGCACCCCGCTCTCGCAGGCTTGAACCGCAGGCGGGGCGCTACGGCTCGATGACCAGCTCTGGGTGCGCGCGGTCCACCACGGCGCGCACCTCGATGGACGCCCCCAGGTAGCGCTCCATGAGGGCGGCGAACTCGTCCAGGGCGGCCTCGAGGTCGGCGCGGCGGGCCGGGTCGACGCATTCCACGACCAGGATGGCGTTCGCGGAGTCGTCCGTGAGCGCCGTGCGCTGGCCGTCGCGCCAGTTCCAGCAGCGGCACACGGCCCCCTCGTCGTCGCGGTAGCAGAGCTCGCCCGGCAGTGTGGGGTCCTCGGCGTCTTCGCCGAGCGGCAGAAACGCATCGCCGCCCTCGGTGACGCCCAGGCGCAGGTCGCCGGCGAGTGAGTCCAGGTCCTCGCCGCCCACCGGAAGGGCGTACTTGAGCGAGATGGCGTTGTACACGTCCACCGACGGCGTGATGGAGCCCACCGGGTTGCCCTTGAGCACGCGCTTGAGCAGGTTCTCGATGGAGCAGCGCGCCCCCTTCTTCGTCTTGAACATCCGGTACGTCTCGCGCCATACGCGCACGGCCTCGTTCTCGGAGATGGTGTTGCTGGTCAGGTGGCGGTTCGCCTGCTCGTTCGCGTCGCGCAAAAGCCGCGCGACGGCGGCCGCGTCCTCGGGCGGCACCTCGGCGGCCGGCCTCATGTCGCGCACCGCCAGGATGCCGATGGCCGCGTCGGGGAACAGCTCCCAGAACGAGTTCTCTGCAACGAGCTTCTTCATTCGTCCTCCTTAACGAGAAAAGCATGCGGCCTCCCTCGTCTTCTAAGGCCTAACGACGAGGGCGCGCATGCTTGCGTTGGTCTACCCGGCGGCAGACGGTTCTATGGGGTTGGCCCGCAGGTTACTACACCGGGAGGGCCCGGTCAAGGTGAAGGCCGAAGTGCCCAGCGGGTGTGTTTTCCGACCAAGGCTTGCATTCTGGTGCTCATGATAAGATAATTAAGATTATTATAAGTACGATTATCTTAGGAGCACCTATGGAGAGCTTCATTGGTCGCCGAAGCGAGTTGGCGGTTCTCGAAAAGCAGTACGAGCGCAAAAGCGGATTCGTCGTGCTCTACGGGCGTCGTCGCGTGGGGAAGACCACGCTCATAAAGGAGTTCATCAAGGGCAAACCCGCCCTCTACTTCCTCGCGTCCCGCGAGGCGGAGGCGCTGAACATCCGCCGCTTCGCCGGGGACATGGCAGATTTCGTCGGCCAGCCAGCTCTCAAAGAGGGGAACTACACAGACTGGCGCCCTCTGTTCAAAGCCTTCGCCGACCATGAGGCATCGGAGCGCAAGGTGCTGGTCATCGACGAGCTGCCGTATTTGGTGAAGGGCAACCCCGCCTTTCCCTCCGTCCTGCAATACGCATGGGGCGAGCTGCTGCGAGACGCCAACGTCATGCTTGTGATCTGCGGCTCCTCTGTGCATATGATGCGGGATGTGGCGCTCTCCCACGACAGCCCCCTCTACGGAAGGCGCACGGCTCAGATTCGCCTCAAGCCCATGCGCTTCTCCGAGATGGCCTCTGGTTTCCCGGAATACGGGTTCTCGGATCTTGTCGATTTGTTCGCGCTCACCGGCGGCGTGCCCAAGTACTTCGAGTTCTTCGAGCCCATCGACCGGTTCGAGGAGTGTGTCAAGGAGAACGTGTTCTCCACCTCGGGATTTTTGTATGAGGAGCCGCGATTCCTCCTCGACGAGGATATACGCGATCCTATGAACTACCTATCCATCTTGAGGGCCGTGTCGGCGGGCAATCGGAGGCAGTCGGATATCGCGGGGATGCTCGGCAGGAAGACGGGCGAGATGTCCCCCTACCTCAAAACACTCGCCGGACTCGGCTTCATAGAGCGGCGCGTGCCGTTCACGGAGAAGTATCCCGAGCGCAGCAAATCGGGCCTCTACTACATCTGCGACACGTTCGTGGACTTCTGGTTCCGCTACGTGCAGCCGTTCACGGGGGAATTGGAAATGGGGAACATGCGGCCGAGTCTCGAGGCGGTTGAGAGGACGTTCCAGAGCAACTTCGTACCCTTCGTGTTCGAGACGGTGTCGCGCCAGGCGTTCGCGGATCTCTGCGCGGCGGGCCAGATCGACTTCGCTCCGAGTCGCATCGGCTCGTACTGGAACAGGCGAGGGTCGGTCGAGATCGACGTGGGGGCGGTCGACAATTCCTCCGGCCGCTGCTTCTTCGGCGAGTGCAAGTACCGCGAGCGCGAGCCTGTCTCGATGGGGGACTTCGAGGTGCTGCGCGTCAAGGCGGAATCCGTGCCCGGACCGTTCGACGCGCCGCCCCTGTTCGGACTGTTCTCGAGGACGGGGTTCTCGAAAGAGCTGCGGGCGCATGCGGCGGGTACGAGCGACGTGGTGCTTGTGAACGAGAACGAGGTAGTCGAAGGGTGAGGGAGCGGCCTTGATCGCGCCTCGGGCGGGATCAAGGCTCTTCTACGTTGCCCACAGTTCAGCGGGGGAGGCGCCGGGCGCCCTTGCCGCGCACTTCCTCCAGGTCCACGGCCCAGATGGCGGTGTCGTCGATCTCGCGGGCGATGCCCTCGCCGATCTTGTCCTTGTACTCGGGCAGGTACTTCATGCACAGCGCCACCAGCACCTTGCGCATCGCGGCGCCGTCCTCCACCCGGCGCACGCGCCCGCGCGCGATGACCGACGCGAAGCGCGTGGTGAAGAAGTCGTCCTCGTAGCAGGCCTCCACCTCGGTGGCCACCGTCACGCACGCGCGCCCGTCGCGCGCGAAGTTGTCAAGCTTGTGCCCCGCCTTGTTCGTGGTGTGGAAGCACAGCGCGCCGTCCAGCATCACGTAGGACAGCGGCACGCCGTAGGGCATGCCGTCGGCGTCCACCGTGGACACGACGCAGAACTCGCCCTCCTCCAGCACCTCGAGCGCCTCGTCGGCGGAAAGCTCGCGGTCCTTCGCAAGCAGGGGGTAGTCGATCATGGTTCGTCTCCTTTCGTGCGCGCGTCCTCGCCGCACGCCCTCGTGTTGCCGCACGATGATTATAAGGCAACGCCGCCGGCTGCGCGCCGGCTCGCGCATCCGCGCAAAAACCATCGTTTGTTCGCTGTTTGTGGGCGGCGCCCGTCGGCCAATGCTGCTAGAATGTCAACGACACCATGACACCGCGCGCATACACCCCGGACACCCCACCAAGCGCATTTCTGACTGATTAGAGGCACAAGATATGGCATTCGTCCACCTGCACAACCATACCGAGTATTCCCTGCTCGACGGGCATACGCACATCTACGACATGGTCAAGCGCGCAGCCGACCTCGGCATGCCGGCCGTGGCCATCTCCGACCACGGCGTGATGTCGGGCGTGCCGCAGCTGTGCGAGATGTGCGACAAGGTGGAGGAGGAGACCGGCAAGCGCGTCAAGCCCATCTACGGCTGCGAGGTGTACTTCACCACCGACGAGGAGCTCAAGCGCGACGGCAAGCCGAAGCTCTACCACCTGCTTCTGCTGGCCAAGACGAACGAGGGCTACCACAACCTGGTGAAGCTGGTCAGCGAGTCGCACGTCGACAACTTCTACTACAAGCCCCGCACCACGTTCTCCATGCTGCAGAAGTACGGCAAGGGCATCATCGGCTCGTCGGCCTGCATCGCCGGCATCATCCCGAAGCTGCTCGACAACCGCCAGTTCGACGACGCCGTGGCGTGGGCCAACAAGTTCGCCAGCTGCTTCGAGCCGGGCGACTTCTACATCGAGCTCCAGAACCAGGGCATCCGCACCGACGCCGGGTTCACGCAAACCGAGCTCAACCACATGCTCACCGACGTGGCCCGCGCCGCCGGCCTGAAGACCATCGCCACGAACGACTTCCACTACCTCACGAAGGAGGACGCGAAGGCCCAGGACTACATGTTGTGCGTGGCCCAGGGCGCTGCCGTGAACGACGAGAAGCGCATGCGGTTCTCGAACGACGAGTTCTACATGAAGTCCGAGGAGGAGATGCGCGAGGCGCTGAAGGACTTCCCTGAGGCCTGCGACACCACGGTGGAGGTGGCCGAGAAGGTGGACGTGGTGCTGGAGCGCGACTCCATCCTCCCGCGCTTCCCCTTGCCCGAAGGCGAGACCGAGGAGAGCTACTTCCGCCGCCGCGTGCAGGAGGGCCTGGTCAAGCACTATGGCAGCCCGGTGCCGCAAGAGGCGCAGGAGCGCGCCGACTACGAGATGGGCATCATCATCCAGCAGGGCTTCCCGGCGTACTTCCTCATCGTGCAGGAGTACATCGAGTGGGCGCGCAGCCAGGGCATCGGCGTGGGGCCGGGCCGCGGCTCGGCCGCAGGCGCCATCGTGGCCTACGCCATGGACATCACCGCGCTCGACCCGCTGTCCAACGGCCTGCTGTTCGAGCGCTTCCTCTCGCCCGAGCGCGTGGAGATGCCCGATATCGACGTCGACTTCGAGCAGGGCCGCCGCGAAGAGGTCATCAACCACATCAAGGACGTGTACGGCGAGGACCATGTGTCCCAGGTCATCACGTTCGGCACCCTGCAGGCCAAGAACGCCGTGCGCGACGCCGCGCGCGTGCTGGACTACCCGTACAACACGGGCGACCGCATCTGCAAGCTCATCGGCGACGAGCTGGGCATCACCATCGACAAGGCGCTCGCCACGAACCCCGACCTCAAGAAGGCGTACGAGACCGAGGAGGACGTCAAGGCCGTCATCGACGCCGCGAAGTCCATCGAGGGCCACGTGCGCGGCGAGGGCGTGCACGCGTGCGCCACCATCATCTGCCGCGACCCCATGGCCGACCACGTTCCCATGAAGCGCGACACCAAGGGCGGCGGCATCATCACCCAGTACGACGGCCACTACACGCCGGAGCTCGGCCTGCTGAAGATGGACTTCCTGGGCTTGCGCACGCTCGACGTGCTCTCCATCGCGTGCCGCAACGTCGAGCAGCGCTTCGGCACGAAGGTGGTCCCCGAGGAGATCCCGATCGACGACGAGGCCGCGTTCAAACTCATGCAGTCCGGCAACATGGACGGCCTGTTCCAGGTGGAGGGTGCGCTGTACGTGAGCCTGTTCGCCCGCCTGCCCCCCACGCGCTTCTCCGACATCGTCGCCTCCATCGCGCTCAACCGTCCGGGCCCGCTGGAGTCCGGCATGGTCGACGACTACGTCAAGGTGGCCAGCGGCAAGACCCAGATACACTACTACGACGACCGTCTCCGCCCCATCTTGGAGGAGACGTACGGCACCATGGTCTACCAAGAGCAGATCATGCAGATCTCCATGGCCATGAGCGGCTTCTCCGCCGGCAAGGCCGACAAGCTGCGCAAGGCCATGGGCAAGAAGAAGCTCGACGTCATGCGCGCCCTGCAGGAGGACTGGAACACGGGCGCCGTGGAGAACGGCTTCTCGCTGGCCATCGCCAAGCAGATCTGGGAGGATGCCGAGAAGTTCGCGAAGTACGCGTTCAACAAATCGCACTCCGCCGCCTACGCCATCCTGGTCATGCGCACGGCGTACCTGAAGGCGCATTACCCGAACGACTTCATGGCCGCCGTGCTGTCGTCCTACATGGGCAACACCGACCGCCTGATTCGCTACATTGCCAGCTGCAACCACAACGGCACGCCCGTGCTGCCGCCGGACATCAACTCCTCGAACGCGGAGTTCACGCCCACCGACGACGGCATCCGCTTCGGCCTGGTGGGCGTGCGCGGCGTGGGCGCGAACGTGGCCGAGGCCATCATCGAGGAGCGCGAGGCCAACGGCCCGTACACGAGCCTGCACGACTTCGTGAACCGCCTGGATGCGAAGTGCTACAACCGCAAGACGCTCGAGGCGCTCATCAAGGGCGGGGCGTTCGACTCCACCGGCTACACGCGCAAACAGCTCATGTACTTCGTGGACGAGACGCCGCTGCTGGAAAGCGCGTCGAAGCGCCAGAAGGACCGCGACCGCGGACAGGTGTCCATGTTCGACCTGTTCGGCGACGATCCCGACTCCGGATTCGAGGAGGAGGTGCCCGAGCCCGACGGCGTGGAGTGGCCCAAGCGCCAGCTTCTGTCCTACGAGAAGGAGATCATGAAGATCTACGTCTCGGACCATCCGCTGCGCCCATACGAGGGCACCATCGCCCGCATGACGAAGTTCCAGCTGGGAGACCTGGCCGAGCGCACGAAGGAGATCAAGTCCGCCACGTTCGTGGGCATGATATCCACCGTGGTGACGAAGCTCACGAAGCGCGGCACGAAGATGGCCACGTTCACGCTGGAGGACACGACGGGGCACATCGAGTGCATCTGCTTCAAGTACGACGAGAACGCCGAGGCCATCCAGGAGGATGCCATCGTCAAGATCAAGGGCAAGTTCGAGCACAGCGACCGCGGCAACCAGATCATGGCCTTCGAGGTGGAGGCCATCGAGCTGAACGAGGCTGACGCGCGCCCGTCGCATCTGGAGCTGAAGGTGTCGTCCGCCGACTTCAACCAGGCCACGTCGCAGCGCTTGAACCGCATCCTGAAGTCCTATCCGGGCCGCGACGGCGTGGTGCTGTTCGTGAGCCAGGGCGACGGCCGCAAGTTCCGCGCCGAGCTGCCGGTGACGGTGGACGCCCGCTCCCAGATCATGCTCTCGGAGATTCAGGACCTGTTCGGCCGCCCGGTGTGGAGCCGCGCGTCGTAGGGGAGGGCCGCCCGCCGCGGCGTTTCATTACAGTTTGGCAAGCGGAAACCGGTCGCGCTTCGCAGGGCGGCCGGTTTCGTTTATGATGGAGCGCATCATGACTCAGACTACTCAACATACCCAGACGCGCCCTGCCGGATCCGCTGCGGGAGCTCTTGCCGCCGCCGACGGAGAGCGCCCGGTGCGCGAGCACACCCTCGCGCTCACCCTCTCGTACAACGGCGCTCCCTTTTCCGGGTTCGCTCGGCAGCCCGGCCAGCTCACCGTGCAGGGCGACGTGGAGGCGGCCCTCGAGCTGCTGTTCCGCCGGCCCATCGAAACGACGTGCGCCGGCCGCACCGATGCGGGCGTCCATGCGCTCGGCCAGGTGGTGAGCTTCGACGTGGACGACGTCGACATCGCCGGGCGCTCGCTGCCCAGCCTGCGCCGCTCGCTCAACGCGCTCACGAACGACGCCATCACGGTGCGCGAGGTGGAGCCGAAGCAGAAGGGCTTCTCGGCCCGCTTCGACGCCCAGGCGCGCGAGTACCACTACCACCTGTGCGTGGACAGCACGGCGCCCATCTTCATGAAGGACTTCTCGTGGTTCGTGCCGGGCGGGTTGGACGTGTCGGCCATGGAGGCCGGGGCCCAGTACCTGCTGGGCGAGCACGACTTCAAGAGCTTCTGCATGGCGGCATCGGCCGTGGGCAAGCCCACGAACCGCAACGTGCGCGAGATATCGTTTCATCCCGAGACGGTGCTTGGCGAGAACATCCTGGCCATCAAGGTGGTGGGCAACGCCTTCCTGCACTCCATGGTGCGCACTATCGTGGGCACGCTCGTGATGGTGGGGAAGGGCCAGCGCCCCTCGTCGTGGGTGGGCGAGGTGCTGGAAGCGCGCGACCGGCAGGCGGCCGGCGAGAACGCTCCCGCGCAGGGCCTCGTGTTCTGGCGCGTGATCTACTAGCGGTCCTGTTCCGCTGCGCCCGGGCGAGGAGCCTCGCCGGATCGGGATGCGTGCTATACTGGACGAACGCTTGTATCAACCACCTGTTCGGTAAAAGGAAGCCATGCTGTTCGGTAACACGCCAGAGAAGCGCATCGCCCGCGAGGCCGACAAGGTCGCGTCGCTGAAAGAGGATCTGGACGCGCTCTCGTGGGGGCGGGTGCTCGACATAGGCAGGGAGCTCCAATCCAAGGGTGCCGAAGGCGCCGAGCTGGGCGCCGAGCTGGTGTCGATAGCCCAATCGAACTTGTCGCTGGCCACGCGCCTGGACATCGATCCGGCTCCGCCCGAGAACCGCGTGATGGCATCGGGCGTAGAGATAGTCGAGGGCGGCCTGGCAGAGGCCGCGCTGGCCGTGGGCGAGACGGCGGATGCCGATGCCGACACGTTCGACCCGCAAGAGCCCGTCGAGGAGCTTGCGTTCCGCTCGACCACCGAGCTTCCGATTGCCGTGCCGTCGTTGGCGCATGCCGTCGAGGTGCGGGCGGTGCGCACGGAGGCCGCGGTGGATGATTGCGAGGAGGCGGGCGAGCCGCTTTTCGATCCCGAGCCGGCGCCGGAACCATCGTTTGACGTGCCGGTGGCGGAAATCGCCACCCTTGGCACGCCTTCCCCGTGCGAGCCTTTCCCAGAACCAGAACCAGAACCAGAACCAGAACCAGAACCAGAACCAGAACCAGAACCAGAACCGGAACCGGAACCGGAACCGGAACCGGAACCGGAACCGGAACCGGAACCGGAACCGGAACCGGAACCGGAACCGG
>NC_021021.1:3270392-3271581 GCF_000210055.1 Gordonibacter pamelaeae 7-10-1-b | reverse complement strand
GGGCGAGCCGGCGGCTTGCGGCGGGGATGCGCCCGATGAGGCCGGCGAGTGCGCCGAGCGCCCGCAGCGCGCGCGGTTCGCACGGTTCCGCAACCTGTACGAGAGCCGCGACGGGGCCCTGTGCGTGTTCGAGGACGAGCACGGCCATCTGGTGGCGGTGGACGCTTCGAAGCTCGCCTAGCCGAGCGCCCTGTTTTCGCCAACCTATCGTTGGCATTCCGCGATTATTGGATATAATCCTATAGTAACGAGAACCGCAGCGAGAAAGGACGCGCTCCCATGTCGTCATGCTCCGTGTCCGGCCAGGTGCGCCGGGTGTTCAAGGATGCAGGCCGGGTCTGCCCGGTCGACTACCGCTTGGCCCCCGACGCCTTCGCTGGCGGCCCCGAGGTTGCGTGCGACGTGCTGTACGTGGTGGGAGGTCTGTACGGCAACCCGTTCGCGCTCGACGCGGTGGACCGCCTGGTGGCGGCCGAGCAGGGCGACGTGCGCGTCGTGCTGAACGGCGACCTGCACTGGTTCGACAAGACGGCCGAGAACTTCGCCGCGCTGGAACGGCGGGCGGCGCGCTACACGCCGCTCGTGGGCAACGTGGAGGCCGAGCTGCGCCGCCAGGTGGACGTGGGCGTGGGGTGCGGATGCGCCTACCCGGACTGCACGGGCGACGATGCGGTGAGCCGCTCGAACCGCATCCACAAGAAGCTGTCCGAGGCCGTGGATGCGCATCCCGAACTCAAGGAGCCGCTGGCCGGCCGGCCCGCAACCTGCACGGTGGGCGTTGCGGGCAGGAAGGTGGCCGTCACGCATGGCGACGAGCAGCTGATAGGCGGCTGGGCCTGCTCGCGCGAGTCGCTGCAGGACGTGCTGCGCCAGGACGAGCTCGACCGATGGATGGCTGCCAACGACGTGGACGTGTTAGCCACTACGCACACATGCGCGCCTGCGGCGCTCTCGCTCGCGCGCGGGCTCGTGGTGAACAACGGGGCAGCCGGCCTGCCGAACTTCGCCGGGCAGCATTTCGGCCTGACCGTGCGCGTGGCGGCTGCGCCGCACCCGGACGCGCTGTTCGGCGCCGAACGCGACGGCCTCCACGTGGAGGCCGTGCCGGTGCGCTACGACCACGACGCCTACCTCGCCTGGTTCGACGGCCTGTGGCCGGCGGCCAGCCCGGCAGCCGTGTCGTACCGCA
>NC_021021.1:3262044-3269729 GCF_000210055.1 Gordonibacter pamelaeae 7-10-1-b | reverse complement strand
GCACCATCGTGCGGGGATAGCCCCCGCCGCGCCGCCGCCTGGCTTGCGCGACGCCGCCCGCTTCGCCGGCCGCCGGGCCATCTTTCTAGTTGACATACCATATTAGTAGATATAATCTAATACTAGCATCAATCAAGTTAAGCGATCGTACGTAAGGGGACGGCTGCATGGATTCGACCACCGGGATCTTCTTCTGGGGATTCCTCATCATGTACGGCATCGTGATGTTCCTGCTCTCGCCGAAGACCGTCAGCCTGGGCGGGTTCTTCAAAGGCGAGGACAAGCAGGGCCGCGCCGCCAACCCGTGGATGATCACCGCCTCCATCTTCATTGCGTGGATCTTCGCGAAGTCGGTCACGAACGCCGCCAACATGGGCGCGAACTTCGGCATCGTGGGCGGCATCGGCTACGCCATGTACTGGCTGTGCATCCCGCTGACCGGCTGGGCGCTGTACCGCCTGCGCCGCAAGTTCAAGGCTACGGGCATGATCAGCTTCCTCACCGAGCACTACGGCATCGCGGCCGCGTTCTGCTTCTCTGCCGCCATACTGGTGCGCCTGTTCAACGAGGTGTGGTCTAACACGTCGGTCGTGGGCGCGTACTACGGCGCGTCCGGCTCGGCGCCGTTCGTCATCGCGGCGCTGCTGTTCACGGCCATCACCGTGGGTTATTGCTGCTGGGGCGGCATGCGCGGCTCCATCATCACCGACGTGGCGCAGGCCATCCTGTTCGCGGTGCTGCTCATCGCCGTGCTCGTGTGGGTGGTGCCGATGCACGACCTGTCGGATTTTGCGACGTCCGGCACGTGGACGCTCGGGGGCGGCGTGGACTTCATCATAGGCGCGGGCCTGCAGTGCCTGTCGTACGGCTTCCACGATGCCGTGCTCACCGACCGCGGCTTCATCTGCGAGGAGAGGAAGATGCTCAAGAGCTTCACGGTGGCGGGCCTTCTGGGCTTCGTGGCCATCGTGCTGTTCTCGCTCATCGGCGTGCACGCCTACCTCGACGGCATGAGCATCGCCGGTTCCAGCGCGCCGGTCGTGGTGGCGCAGAGCCTGGGCATTGTGGCGTTCTTCATGATGGCCGTCATCATGATTGCCACCGCCGGCTCCACGCTGGACTCCACGTTCAGCTCGCTGGCGAAGCTCACGGCGCGCGACCTGCCGGGCATCCTGGGCCGCACGCCCAAGATGAACCCGCGCATCATCGGCATCGTGTTCATGATCATCTTCGGCATCGTGGGCAACCTGCCCATGATCATGGGCGCCGATATCATCGCAGCCACCACCATCTCGGGCACCATGATCATGGGCCTGGGCCCCATCTTCCTGATGCACGGCGTGGTGAAGCCGACGAAGGTGGGCTTCCAGCTGGCCTTCTGGATAGGCATGGCGCTGGGCATCGTGGACACGGTGGCGCCGGCCGCGCTCGCCTTCATGAACGTCGGCGACGGATCGTACGCGAACTTCCTCGGCGTGAACCTGTGGGGCGCCGTGGTGTGCTGGGCCGCCTATATCGTGCCCGGCCTGGTGGCGCAAGCGGCCGAGAAGCGCGCCGGCATCGAGCCTGCGTGGAAGGGCCGCACGAAAGAGGAGCTGGCCCAATATGACGCGGACGTCAGGCGACGCGAGCTGGGCGTCGACCTGGACCCCGAGGACCTGGCCCCCCACAGGAGCGTAGGAGCCGCAGGAAACGCCCCGCACCCGCGGGGCGTTTCCTGCGGCAAAGGGCGCACCGGCGCCCCTCCGGTCGGGCGATCGAAGGGGCGCCGGACCTCGCACTCATCCGCCAATGGGAAGCGCCTCGCGAACCGCGAGGCGCTTCTTCTTTCGCTACGCCGCCGGCTTCTCCGGGGCCTTCTGGTCCACGAAGTAGATCTTGTACCACATGAGGAACATGTAGACGATCCAGATCTTGCGGGAGCGGTCGGCGCCGGCCTTGTGCTCGTCGAGCAGGCGCACGAGCTCGCCGGTGTCGAAGAACTTGGCGGCGATATCGCCCGTGAACCACGCCTTGATCTCGTCGTAATAGCGCTCCTGGCGCAGCCAGTTCACCACGGGCACGGGGAAGCCCAGTTTCTCCTTCTGCGCCCAGTCCTTGGGGATGGCGCGCTCGGCGGCCTCGCGCAGCGTGAGTTTCGTCTGCTCGCCGTTCGCCTTCAGGCGGGTGGGGATGGTGGCCGACACCTCGAACACGCGCTTGTCCAAAAACGGCACGCGGCTCTCCAGCGAGTGCGCCATCGACATCTTGTCGGTCTTGAGCAGGATGTCGCCCACGAGCCAGAAGAACAGGTCGACGTACTGCATGCGCGTGGTGTCGTCGAGGCCCGCGACCTCGGCGTACGCCGGCGCGATGAGCTCCTGGGGGGACGCTGGGCGCAGCACTCCCGCCGCGCGCTTGCCCGCGCGCAGACGCTCGCGCTCCTCGGGGCTGAACGCAACGCCGTTCGCGTTGGTGTAGTACCAGTCCTCGGGCCGCTCGCTCGCGCGCTCAAGGTAGTTCGCGCCGCGCACCCCCAGCGCCCGAGCCGCCTTCGACGCGCCCTTGAGCAGGCCCTTCGGCGCCCAGGACAGCTTGGCGTTCGCGAACGGCGTCTGGTAGATGCGGTAGCCGCCGAAGAACTCGTCGGCCCCCTCGCCGGAGAGCACCGCCTTCACCTGCTCGGCCGCTATCTGGTCCACGAAGTAGAGCGCCACGGCGCTCGGGTCGGCCGAGGGCTCGTCCATGTGCCACTGCACGCGCGGCAGGCTCGCCCAGTACTCCTCCTCGCCGATGTGCTTGGAGCTGTTCGCGATGTGCAGCTCGTCGGCCAGCTCGCGCGCCCAGGTTATCTCGTCGCGCTCGCCCTCGTACTCGGCGAAGCCCACGGTGAACGTCTTGATGGCGGGGTTCTCCTTGGCCAGGCATGCGGCCATGTAGCTGGAGTCGATGCCGCTCGACAAAAACGAGCCCACCTCCACGTCGGCCACGTTGTGGTAGCGCACGCTCTCGCGCATGGCGGCGTCGATGGCCTCCACGGTGTCCTCGCGGCTGCGGCCCTCGTCGAAGGCGTACTCCGGGCGCCAGTAGCGGCGCATCTCGACGGCGCCGTCGGCGCGCACGGTCATGCAGTGGGCGGGGGGCAGCTTGAAGATGCCCTTGAAGAACGTCTCGTCGAGCGCCGAGAACTGGAAGCACAGGTACTGCTCGAGCGCGTCCTCGTTGAGCGCGCGCTCGTAGGCGGGGTGCTCCAGGATGCACTTGATCTCGGAGGCGAAGATGAGCTGCGGTCCGGCCGCGCCCTGCTGCACCGTGTAGTAGAGCGGCTTGATGCCGAAGAAGTCGCGCGCGCAGAAGAGCTCGCGGGAGGCGCGGTTCCAGATGGCGAACGCGAACATGCCGCGCAGGCGGTCGAGCACGCCCTCGCCCCAGGCGAGGTAGCCCGTGAGCAGCACCTCGGTGTCCGAGCTCGTCTGGAACTCCCAGCCCTCGGTCTCGAGCTCCGCGCGCAAGTCGCGGTAGTTGTAGATCTCGCCGTTGAACACGATGGCGTAGTCGCCCTTCGCGGCGGCCGCCTCAGGGCTCGCGCAGGGCGCGCCGTCGGGCATGAGCGCGGGGGAGGTGACGGCGGAGGCATGATCGCCGGTCGCGCGCACCATGGGCTGGTTGCCGCCCTCGAGGTCGATGAGCGAGAGCCTCCGGTGCCCGAGCGCGATGCCGTCGTCTATGTACTGCCCCTCGCCGTCCGGGCCGCGATGCGCCATGACGTCGCACATGGCCTTCAAGATGGGCAGGTCGGCCTCGACAGCCCCGGTGAACCCGCAGATTCCGCACATGGATGGTTCTCCTTCTCACGTTCGTCTGCAACCATGATAGTGGAAACCGCGCGAACCCCCAAGCGCCTCGCGCACCCCTCGCCAAAACCGCAGATTTGCCTTTTGGGCCCGCGCGGAACGAGGGAGCGGGGCTATTCCTTGGGGTCCGTAGCCTGCGCGGCGTCGAAGATCTTCTCGCCGCGCAGGTAGGTGGCGAGCACCTTCGTGTCCTTGATGGCAAGGGGGTCGGCGTCGAGGACGTTCTGGTCCACCACGATGAAGTCGGCCGACTTGCCGGGCTCAAGCGTGCCCGTCTCGCCTTCCAAGCCCAGGGCCCAGGCGGCGTCGGCGGTGAAGCTGCGGATCATCCGCTTGATGTCAACGCGCTCTTCGGGCCACAGCAGGTAGGCGGGATCGTCCATGTCGGTGATGTTGGGCACGCCGTAGGGCTCGCCGTCCACGAGGTTGCGCGTCACGCCGAACTGCATCGCGTAGAAGGGGTTGGGGTTCGAGGTCACGGGGAAATCGGAGGCGGAGACGAGCGTCGCGCCCGCATCCGCGAACGACTTCATCGGGTACATCTTCTCGGCGCGCTCGCCGAGCGCCGGGCTTTCCTTCGATTCCCAGTACTGCGGCTCCTTGAAGTGCCAGTAGGGGTCGGCCACGGCCGTCACCTCCAGCTCGGCGAAGCGCGGGACGTCGCCCTCCTTCACGAGCTGCAGGTGGGTGATGGCGTTGCGCTCGTCGTCGTCTGGCACGTTCTGCTCGGCGTACTCGATGGCGTCGAGCCCCATCGTCACGGCCTCGTCGCCGATGGCGTGGATGTGCGCGAGCATTCCGGTGCGGTTGATGGCCGCGACCGCCTGGTTGAGGGCGTCCTGCTCCCAGCCGGTCTCGCCGTAGCTGGAGGGGTCGTCGGTGTAGGGCTCGGACAGCAGGGCCGATTCGTTGTCCATCACGCCGTCGACGAATATCTTGCCGGCGATCACCTTGAGCGCGTCGCCGTCGTACTTCTTCTTCAGCTCCTCGAGCTTGGCCAGGTCCTCGTCGGTCTGCCAGCTGGTGACGATGCCCGCGCCGCGCACGCGCATGGTGAGCTCGTCGCGATCCGCGAGCGCCTGGTAGCCCTCGTAGGGCACGGGGAAGAAGCCGTTGCCGGGCGGCGTGAAGAGGGACGTGTAGCCCAACGCGTTGAGGCCCTGCAGAAACGCGGCCAGCCCGTCGGCAACGTTCTCCTGGTTGACGGGGTACTTCGAGGTCAGCGACATGGCGGAGTCGGCCAGCGTGCCCCACAGTCCGCCGTCCGCGTCCTTGTAGATCGCGCCGCCGGGCGTGGAGGGCGTGTCGGGCGTGATGCCGAGGTACGCGAACGCCTTCGAGTTCAGCCACGCGCCATGGCCGTCGAACGAGTACACGAGCAGCGGCTTGTCGGGGCTGATCTGGTCGAGGCGCTCCTTCTTGGGCCCCTTCTCCAGCTCCTCGCCGGGGTAGAGGCTGGCCATGTAGCCGTAGCCCAGGTACGTGTCCTTCTCGGGATGCGCGTCGACGTACTCCTTGATGGCGGCGAGCTCCTCTTCGGCGGTGGAGAGGCCGACGAGGCTGAAGTCGAAGAAGTCGGGCGATCCCGAGTGGATATGGCCTTCGATGAGGCCCGGCAGCACGAAACTGCCCTGGAGGTCCACCACCGATCCGGCCACGTCCTTGTATGCCTGGCCGTCGGCCGCCGAGCCGGCGAACACGATGCGCCCGTCCTTCACGGCCAGGGCCTCCACGATGTCGTCCTGATCGTTCACCGTCGCGATGGTCCCGTTCTCGAAGTACTGGTCGGCCCTTTTGGCTGCCTTTCCCCGGTTGACGTGCGCGGCGCCGTTGTCGGCGGGCTCGGCGCAGCCGTAAAGGCCGAAGCCGAGCGAGGCGAACGCGAGCGCGCTGCCGGCAATGAAGGAGCGGCGCGAGATGCACGTGATCCCGGGTTGGTCCATGGGGTCCTCCGTTTCGGTAGGTCGGGGCCGCTGCGGCCCCGATACGCTTGCAGGGGAACCAGTATCGTTGGCGCGAGCGCCTTGCCCGGGTTGCGGGGCAAGGGGTCACAGCGGGGTTGCCCAACCGTCTGCGGGCCGTCATGCGCCGCGTGGGTCCCGGCGGCTTTGGAGGAGGCCCGGACCGTTCCGGATCGCTCCGGCGTCCCACACGGCGCCTTCTGCGAAAACGTGGTCGCCAGGCGGGGTTTTGCCGCTATAATGATGCATTCGGATCGCGGTGCCGAGGGTGAATGTTCGGCGGCGCCCCGTATCCGGGCTCCCGCGGACGCGTCCGCGCAGGGGCACCCTTGCATTGATCGATCGACAACGGAGGTTATCGATGTCTTCTACCGGCACGCCCGCGCGCTCGTCCTGGTCGGGCAAATGGGCGTTCATCCTGGCCGCAGCCGCTTCCGCCGTGGGCCTGGGGAACATGTGGCGCTTCCCGTACCTGGCGGCGAAGTACGGCGGCGGCACGTTCCTGCTCACTTACCTGGTGCTCGTGTTCACGTTCGGCGTGTCGCTGCTGCTCCTGGAGACGGCGCTCGGGCGCACGACGGGGCAGTCGGCCATCGGCGCGTTCAAGCAGTTCGGCAAGAAGTACGCCTTCATCGGCATCCTCGCCTCGGCCGTGCCGTTCATCATCACGCCGTACTACTGCATCATCGGCGGCTGGGTGACGAAGTACGCGGCGGCCTACCTGATCAACGGGCCCGAGGCGCTGGCCGACGGCGGCGACTTCTTCACGGGCTTCATCACCAGCAACACCGAGAGCTTCCTGTGGATGCTCCTGTTCATGGCCATCGTGTTCATCGTGGTGTCGCTGGGCGTGAAGGGCGGCATCGAGAAGGCGAACCTCATCATGATGCCGGCGCTCATCGTCATGGCCGTGGCCATCGCGGCCTACACGCTCATGCAGCCGGGCGCGGCCGAGGGCGCGCTGTACTACCTGGTGCCCGACTTCAGCAAGTTCTCGCCGGAGCTGGTCATCGGGGCGCTCGGGCAGATGTTCTACAGCCTGTCGCTGGCCATGGGCATCATGATCACGTACGGCTCGTACCTCGACCGCAAGTCCAGCCTCACGCAGAGCGTCACGCGCATCGGCTGCTTCGACGTGGGCGTGTCGTTCCTGGCCGGCCTCATGATCGTGCCGGCCGCATTCGTGGCCATGGGCTCGGGCGACGCCGTGGCGGGCGCGGCGGGGCCGTCGCTCATGTTCATCACGCTGCCCGGAGTGTTCGCGGGAATGGGCGACGCGGCCGTGGTCGTGGGCTTCGTGTTCTTCCTGCTGGTGCTGTTCGCGGCGCTCACCAGCGCCATCTCGCTCACGGAGACGTGCGTTTCCATCATCCAGGACGGCGCGGGCTGGTCGCGCAAGAAGGCGCTCGGCACGGTGATCGGCGTGGTCGTGGTGGCGGGCATCTTCGTGAACCTGGGCTACAACGGCTTGTCGTTCATCGAGCCCTTGGGCGCGGGCACCACGCTTTTGGACTTCTTCGACTTCTTCTCGAACTCGGTGCTCATGCCCATCGTGGCGCTGCTCACGTGCGTGTTCATCGGCTGGATCGTGAAGCCGGGGCTCATCGTGAAGGAAGTGAAGCTCTCGAGCCCGTTCAAGGCCGAGAAGGCGTGGACGGTCATGATCAAGTTCGTGGCGCCGGTGCTGGTGGTGGTGATCTTGGTGGCCTACGTGGCCGCGCAGTTCGGGCTGTTCAGCATGTAGCCTGCTCGGCAACCAGAGAAGTGCTTCGCGGGGCGCCCTCGGAAACGGGGGCGCCCCGCTCGTTTTCGGGATGCTGACGGGGCGGGTACGGGCGGGAAAGGGACGCCCGGCGCGGCGGCTCCTGCGCCCGGCGCGCGCTACCATGTT
>NC_021021.1:3260595-3261882 GCF_000210055.1 Gordonibacter pamelaeae 7-10-1-b | reverse complement strand
CGAGGGGCCGCCTTTTTCAACCGCGCATTCTACGACGAAAGGGGTCTGCCATGATGGAAGACACGATCGACGAGTTGAAGGGCCAGCCGCGCGACGAGGGCTACGGCAAGGGCGAGGGCTACGGGCACGGCGAGGGCGGCCGCGAGGGCGAGGATTACGGCAGGGGCGAGGGCGGCCGCGAGGGCCGTCGAAGCGGCGAAGGGTACGGCGAAGGGCACGGCTCCGGTGAAGGTGGACATGCCGGCGAGCGCTACGGCGAAGGCTCCGGCAAGGAGGCCGGCGAGCAGTACGGCCGCGGCGAGGGCTACGGCGAAGGCTCCGAGCAGGGCGAGCGGTATGCCTCCGGCGAGCGCTACGGCAAGGGCGAGCAGTACGGCCAGGGCGTCGCCGAGAACGAGCAGTAGCCGGCAATGCAATCGATACCCGCGTGCAGCGTGGCCGACGTGGCCGCGGCGGCCCGTGCGCACGGCATGACGCTCTCCACGATGGTGGAGCGCACCATGCAGGCGGCGGGCCGCCGCTCGGTGAGGCGGCTCTACGTCGGCTCCAACTTCTGCAGCCAGTACTTCCTGCGCCAACCCGACCAGGTGTGGCGCGAGGCGTTCTCGCTTTGCCGCCGCGAGGGCATACCGGCCACGCTCGTGGTGCCGGTGTTCTCCCAGAAGGACCTGGCCGAGGCGCGCCGCCGCATCGACGAGCTCGTGGGCGCGAACCGCGGCGTCGTCGACGAGATAACGGTGAACGACGTGGGCATGGTGGCGTACTGCCTCGACCGGTACGGGCTGCCGCTGAACGCGGGGCGCCTGTTCTCGAAGGAGCCGCGCGACCCGCGCTATGCGGAGCTCTTCGAGGAGCGGCATGCGGTGGGCGTTCCCGCGCTCGTCACCGAGCTGTTCCGCCAGGGCGAGCTGCAGGGGCTGGAGCTCGACCCCACGCATGCGGCGCTCGACCTGTCCGAGCTGCGCGGCTACATGCCGCATCTCGAGGTGGGCGTGCACATGCCCTACTGCTATATGTCCACGGGCTCGGTCTGCGAGCTGGCCGGCATCGGCCGCCCCGTGCGCGAGAAGTTCCGCCCGAACGCGCCGTGCAAGCTGGAATGCACGCGCTGCGCCATCGGCTACGGGCTGCCGTACGGCGCGCGGCTGCTGAAGCTCGGCCGTGCCGTGTACTTTCCGAACCACAGCTGCACCGTGTGCGAGGGGGAGGACTTCCGCATGATCGTGTCGCCGTTCGACGTGCTGGTGCCGCGTCGCGACGCGCGGGTGGAGCACGGCCCCGCGGCCG
>NC_021021.1:3246946-3260366 GCF_000210055.1 Gordonibacter pamelaeae 7-10-1-b | reverse complement strand
GATCAGGGCGGGGCGGCGGCCTGCATGCCCCTCGCGGCTGCCGGGAGCGCGCGATGAACCCGCTCGTGCCGGTGAACGACCGGGCGTACCTCGGGCGCTATGCCGAGGCGGGCGGCGAGGAGTTCTACGTGGGCTTCCACGATGCGGCCTGGCATGAGCGCTTCGGCGACGTGGCGGACCTCAACCGCATGACGGGCTTCCAGCGTCAGGCGAACCCCTACGGCTTCGACGAGGTGCTCGACATCGTGGACGAGGTGCACGGCCTGGGCAAGAGGCTCTACGTCACCTTCAACGCGAACGCCTACACCAAGGAGCAGCTGGATTTCCTATACGGCTACTTCGAGCGGCTGCACGCGGCCGGCGCGGCGGGGGTCATCGTGTCGGTGCCGGAGGCCGTGGAGCCGGCAGCCGACAGCGGCCTGGCGGTGGTGGCGTCGACCATGTGCGGCGTGTACAACGCCGACATCGCCCGCTTCTACCGCGAGCTCGGCTGCACGCGCGTGATCGTGCCGCGCGACATGGGCCTGGCCGAGATCGAGGCGCTGGCGGAAGCCGTGCCCGACCTGGAGCTGGAGGCGTTCCTCATGCGCAACGGCTGCATCTTCGCGGACGGCTACTGCCTGGGCCGCCACTTCCAGGACCGCAATGCGCTCTGCTGGGACGTGCGCCACGCCGATCGGGAGTTCTACACCGTGGGGCGCGGCAGCGGCCTTTCGCGTGCCGCACGCGAGAACAACGAGGCCTACGGGCGGTTCCACCGTACCGCCTGCGGCCTGTGCGCCGTGTACCGTCTGGAGCGCGCCGGCGTGGCGGCGGCGAAGATCGTGGGCCGCTCGGACGACTCGGCCTGCATCCTGCGCGACATCGAGGCCGTCGTGTGCAACGTGGAGATCGCGCGCGCGTGCGCCGACGAGCAGGAGTACCTCGAGCGCATGGACGTGCCGCCCGAGCGCGCCGCCGCCTGCGCGGACGGCCTGTCATGCTACTACCCGGAGGTGCGGTTCCCCCGTTAAGGAGCCTCTGCGCCTCCCTGGCGGGGGGCGCAGAGGCGGGGCGGGCCCTGCCGCTATGCGCGGTCCTTGAGATACCGTTCCATGAAGACCGCCCCTATCCGGCCGAGCCAGGGGTACACCGTGCCGCACCCCGAGCGCTCGCATGCGCTGAAGAAGTCGGGGACCCAGCTGGTCAGGTGCGGCTCGAATTCGGAGAGCGCCTCCTCCCAGCGCCGGTGCGCGTCGAGGTCGTTGCGCTCGAGTGCCTCGGCCAGGCGGGCGTTCAGGTAGGCCATGAACTCAAGCTCGATGGCGAGGTGGTCTCCCGGCTCGCGCGACCGGCTGCCGTCCAGGGAGAGGCCTGCCGCGCGGTAGCAGCTCTCGGCATGCAGGGCCGCCTCGTTGAGGAAGGGCGTGGAGGGCGTCTCGGCACGGTCGCGCCCATCCCGAAACCTCATCTCGCAGATTGCCACGAGAGGGCGTTCGGGATGGGTGAACAACGCGGTGTAGTCGCGCCGGAGCTCCGTTCTCATTTCGCTTGCCGTGGGGTTTTCCCGACGGAGCGCGCTCTCGTGCGCGAAAGCCGCGCATGAGGGGTCGAGGCCGGCGTCTTCGAAGATGGCGCGCATGTCGTCGAAGACGCTGCCGTCGATGACTCCCTGTGCAAGCTCCTCGGAGGGGCTTAGGAAGAACATCGACGCCAGCCTGAAGAAATCAGCGTATCCTTGGAACCGCAGAAGGTCCGGGTGCATCGGGTTGCCGGTCGCAGCGTTGCTCATCGAGGGTGCTCCTTTGCTCGTACGAAGGGAAAGGGCGGGAGGGCCGGAGGAGGGTGAGGGGAGGGCCTTCCCGCCCGAGGAGGGGTTGGCTGGGGTGCGGGTTGCCGCGCGCGCGGCGGGCATCCGCACCCGGGGGGCGCGACTACTTTCCCAGTTTGAGCTTGGAGATGCCCAACGTGAGGGCGAGCAGTCCGATGCCGATGATGCCGAGCGCCACGCCCCACTCGATCATTGCGGGGAAGTACGCGCCCGCCGGGGCTCCCGGCGCGGCAACGGGGCCCGCGAAGCCGATCAGCGGGTTGTGCAGCTGCGCTTGCAGCATGTTGTACTTCACCAGGAAGATGGATGCAAAGGCCAGGGCGGCTCCCGCGACGTGCAGAGGCTGCGACTTTTGCAGAAGCAGCGCGATGCCGGCTGCGGCGCATGCTGCCTGCATCCAGAAGAAGGGTGCTCCCGGTCCGCTTGTCAGCCAGGCGGCAACGGCGGCCTCTTCGCCCACGGCGATGTACAGGCCGCTGAACGCCTCGGTCAGCGAGAAGGCGAGCTCGGCGACAAGGAACAGGGCGACGGCGCGCGAGAAGCCGCGGGCCACCTTCGCGCTCATGGGCAGATAGCCGCTGCGGTCGAGCATGGCGTACACGATGACGAGCACCGATCCGCCGGCAACGACGGCCGCGATGAAGAACGAGAGCATCAGGCCGGGGTTGTTCCAGGTGGGACGTGCTACCTGGAGCGCGAATGCCAGCGAGGTCACCGTTACCAGCAGGGCGGCGACGAACACGGCGATCGCCAAGGGGCGCACGGAGCTTTCGGCCAACTTGCCTTCGGCCGCTTTGACGAGCGCGACGGTGAACGCGCAGCCCAGCGCCACGTAGGCAATCAGGATGACGGTGTCCCAGAACAAGGGGGACATGATCTGGAAGCTGGTCAGGATGGAGAACGCGCGAAGCGGGTTTCCCGTATCCACCAAGATGAACAGGCCCGCGCACAAGCATCCGCATGCTACGGCGACGAAGGAGGCCACGCGCGCATAGGGGCGGTAAGCTTCCAGGCCGGAGAAGACGAACGGTGCCGAGGCGAACAGCAAGCATCCTGCGGCAACGCCGGTGAACAGCAGGAAGCCGACGATGTAGAGGCCCCAGGTGACGTCGTTGCCCAGGTTTGCCACGTGCAGGCCCTGCATGGTCTGGAAGACGAAGCAGGCGGTTCCCGCAAGGGCGAACGCAGCGAATATCCCAAGCAGGACGGCGGTCGAGGAGCGTTTGATCGTGGTCGATTCAGTCATTGAGGCACTCCTTTACGCCAAGTAGTACACGGAAGGCTCCGTGCCTTTGTCTTCCAGCAAGCGAACGGTGGGACGTCCTGCGATCGCGCGAGACACGTCGCTGCCAGGATCGTCCAGATCGCCCCAGTACCGCGCTCGTCCGGGGCAGTGCTCCATGCAGGCGGGCTCTTCGCCGCGTGCAAGGCGGTTGGCGCAGAAGGTGCACTTCTCCACCGCGCCGGCAACGTGCTTGGGGGCATCGAAGTCGCCCAGGGGGAAGTCAACGGCGTAGGCCGGCTCTTCCCAGTTGAACGTGCGGGCGCTGTAGGGGCAGGCGCCCATGCACATGCGGCAGCCGATGCACTTGTCGACGTCCTGCACCACGATGCCCGTCTTCTCGTCGCGCCAGGTCGCCCCGACCGGGCAGACCTTCGCGCAGGCCGGGTTTGCGCAATGCTGGCACCCGACGGGGTAGTGAGCCATGCTTACCTGGGGATACGTGCCTTTTGCGGTGTCGGGGTAGTCACCTCCGTCGGTCAGCACGCGGTTCCACCACATGTTGTTGGGCAGGTTGTTGTTCGATTTGCACCCGCGCATTCCGTGCAGCCGAAGCACAGCTGCAGGTCGATTGCCATTCCGTAATGCATGCAGGCTCCTCCTTTCTAGACCGTTGCCTTCTCGATTTCGATGAGCGTGTCGAAGTAATAGCTGTTCGCCACCACGGGGGTTACGTTGTATCCCAGCAGGTCGCAGTAGAACCCGTCGACGAACTGGTCAAGATCCCAGCCGTGGTCGATCACGACCATGCCGGGGCGTATGCCGTTGTTGAACCGCACGCGCAGCGTGCAGGTGCCTCGATCGTTGAACATGCGGATGTAGTCGCCGTCGGCGATGCCGCGCGCTTCGCAGTCTACGGGGTTGACGGCAACGTAGGGCTCGTCTTCGAACTCGAGCAGCCAGGGCACGCGCGTGTACTGCGTATGGACCTTGTACTTGCTTCGCTCGGACGTGAACACCAACGGGTACTTCTCTGCCAGGGGGTTTTCCTTCCAGGCCTCCATGGGCGGCTCCCAGTAGGGCAGGCGCTCTTTCATGAAGTCGATCGTCTGGCCGTAGTCGGTGTCGAGCGGGATGGATTCCTGGTAGAACTGCAGGCGCCCCGTCGGCGTGCCGTACGTGCCCTCCTGGCCCATGACGCGATCGTCGGGCTCGAAGGTCAGGACCGATCCCTCTTCCTTCACGCGATCCCAGGTGAGATTGATCTTCTTCGCCGTGAGGTTGTCGAATACGGCGTTCATGAGCTCGTCGATGTCCTTGAAGTCGTACTCCTGCAAATCCATCTTCTCGAACAGCATCTTGAAGATGTCGAAGTCGCTCTTCGACTCGTACAGAGGCTCTGCGGACTTCGCGTTATGGAACACGTAGCGCGTGTCGTCGCCCGAGGCGGTTTCCGTTTCGAAGTAATGGCAGGCCGGCAAGACGATGTCGGCGTAGTTCGTGGTGCTGGTGGAGACCACGTCGGCCACCACCAAAAGCTCGACGTCTTCCAGGAACTTGCGCCAGCGCACGCCTCCCACCTGGGTGCCGAACAGGTTGTGGTCCCAGATGTAGAGGGTCTTGATGTTGATGTCCTTGTCGCCGTATTTTTTGGATTCCATGCAGTTGAGCAGGGCGGGCGAGTAGAACACCTGGCTGCCGGGCGCCCCCTTGGGGTTCGCGAGGCCGTAAGGCATCCATCCGATGGATATCTCGCCGCGGAACATGCCCTTCGCCGTGTTGCCGGGGTGGCCGTACTGGCCGGCGATCATGCACATGGAGAGGATGGACGAGAACGTTGCCATGCCGTTGGTGACGTGGTCGAGGCCAAGGCCTATGTTGACGGAGTTGTGGCCGTCTTGGACCAGGTGGGCAAGTTCCCTGATGGTTTCGACGGGAACGTCGCAGATCTCGGAAGCCTTCTCGGGGGTCCACTCGGACACGCGCTCAAGCAGCAGATCGTATGCCGTTCTCACCTCGATGCCCTCGATGGCGAACGTGCCGCGGATCACCGGGTTGGCAACTTCGCCCAGCGCGCCCAGGGATCCGTCCTCGGCGCGTACGACGCACTTGTCCTCGGGCGCGCCGACCGTGGCCTTGCCTATATCGCTCAGGCGGAGGTATTTGCCGTCCGCCTCCTTGACCAGGCACGGAGCTACGGTGTCCGACTTCAGGAAGTCTTCCTTGGCAAGGCCTTCGTTTACCAAGACATTGGCCATGGCCAAGGCAAGGGCGCCATCGGTGCCGGGGTGGATGGGGACGAACAGGTCGGCTTTCGAGGCTGCGATGGTGAACGTCGGATCGATGACGATCATCTTGGCGCCATGCTCGACCTTTGCACGCAGGAAGTAATGAAACGTCTGGCTATCGCCTTCGGAAGGGTTGAATCCCCAGATGAATATATGCTTGGCGTTCTTGAGGTCGTTGCGACCGCCTCCGCCGGCCCCCTTGAACGAGCCTACGATCGGGGGAAACGATGCGTAGAAGACGCGGTCTTGGGCGGCATCGAGCAGCGTTGCGCCCATGGCGGAGCACAGGCGCTTTCCATGTTGGGAGTCGGGGGTGATGTTTCCGGAGCCGCACAGGAAGCCGTTGGCTCGAGGGCCGTGCTTCTCGGCGACCTCTTTCCATTTGTCGGAAATGGTGGTGATGGCCTCGTCCCAGCTGATCTGCTCCCATTTGCCCTCGCCGCGCTCGCCTACGCGCTTCATGGGATATTTCAGGCGGTCTTCAGCATAGACGCGCAGCGCATGGGTCAGCCCCTTGTTGCAAACGCGGGTTACGTCGGGGTCGCTTTGCTTTCTCCGGGACGTCTTGACGATTTTCCCGTCTCGGACGTGCACGTTCATCTGGCAGCCGGCGCCGCAGCCCCCTCGGCAGGTGCCGGGCTTGACGATGTCCTCGCTTGCGCCGGTCTTCTTCTCGTCGGCAACGGCGGGCTGGCTTTCGCACAAGCTCGATCCCAGGCCGGCCGCGATGACTGCCGCGGCAGAGCCCTTCAGAAAGCTCCTTCTCCCAATGGCAGCGCCCAGGATGGTTCCTTCGACATGCTTCATGCGTATGCTTCTCCTTCTTTCTTGAAGTCGCGGTTTTTCGCGGCGAGAACTTGCTGGAGGTTGCAGAGATGCGCAAAGCTTCGCGCGTGAGCTTCGCGGACTCCCCTCAAGCTGTCCTGCGCCTTGCTCCTCGTTAACGGGCGTGAGTATCTTAACGAGGATGCGACAGGGGCGAGCGTTCGCATTTTTTATACGCCGATTCGATTTGGCTTCGCAGGTGGGATGCTTTGCCTGCGAAGAGGTGCGTGAAGCTGTTGCCGGGAAGGGGGACACCCGGTATCATCAAGGCGAATGCTCGGATCGGGATGGTCGGGGGAGGGACGCCGTGAAGCTGGAGCATATCAGGGAGTTCGTCGCATCGGCTCGATGCGACAGCTTCCAAGAGGCCGCAGACGGGCTGTACGTCGCGCGTCCGACGTTGAGCAACCATATGAGGGGTCTTGAGCAGGAGCTGGGGTTCGCCCTGTTCGATCGCTCCGACAGCAACGAGCTCACCGAGACGGGGATGGTGTTCCTTGACGGCATGGAACGGGCGCTGGAGGTAATCGACTCGGGCTTGGAGCGGTGCCATGCGCTTGCGGACCTGCGTGAGGAGCAGGACCCGGTGGTGAACATATCGCTGCGCTGCTCGGTCTTCGAACTGCGCGCTATGCTTGAGAAGAGCTGTCCGTGTCGTTACGCCTTTGCGAGCTACGACAACAAGAGGCCGATGCTGTACCCGTTCACGCAAGAGGGCGCCGATGTCATGGTCATGTACGATCTTGACCTGCTGCCGTCTTTGCGGGCGGAGGCCGCGGGCATGGGTTTGCGCTACGAACGGTACGGGCACGAGCCATGTGCCATCGCGATGAGGAAGGACCACCCGCTCGCGCAGGGCCCCCTGACGCGCGAACGCCTGCGCGGCGTAGAGATAGCCCAGCTCGACGTCATAGAGTCGGAGAGCTGGAAGCGCATCATCGTTCATATGTTGGGCGATGGCATGGACTTGAGGTTCCATCTCATCCCCATGGACAACCTCCTGAGCTTCTGGACCGTCGACTTGGGAGATTCGATCTTCATCTCCATCAAATCGATGCTCTCGCAGTATTTCGCCCGTCGGGAAGGCTACGTGATCAGGGACCTGGTCGACGATGCTCCTTTGCTGATGCCGCGAAGCCTGGTGTACCGGCCAATCTCCGAGCGACCTTGCATAGTGCCGGTCCTCGAGGCGTTTCGCGAGCATCTTTCCCGGGGCGGGCTATGAGGCGGGCGCGGGACGTGCGCAGCGGGCGTTCGAGGTTCGGAAGGGAGGGGCTTCGATGAAAATCGAGCTTTTGAGGGAGTTCGTGGCGCTTGCCCACTACGGCAGCTTCCGGGCGGCATCCGAGAAGCTGTTCGTCTCCCAACCCACGTTGAGCAACCATATCAAGGCGCTTGAGCAAGAGCTCGGCTTCGAGCTGTTCGACCGCTCGCGCGACAACGAGCTGACCGACGAGGGCGCGCTTCTCCTCGATGCGGCCCAGTCGGCCCTGCTGATCATCGATTCCACGCTGGAGGAGTGCCGCAAGAGGTCAGAGGGATAGCCGCGCGTACCTGCACAGCCTCTCTTCATTTGCTATCATGGGACGATACGTTTGCATCGATCGTCAAAGGAAGTCCCATGTCGCTTTCCATCGGTATCGTCGGCCTGCCGAACGTCGGCAAGTCCACGCTGTTCACGGCCCTCACGAACAAGGGCGGCCTTGCGGCCAACTACCCGTTCGCCACCATCGAGCCCAACGTCGGCATCGTGCCGGTGCCCGACGCGCGCCTCGACGCGCTGGCCGAGATCGACCATCCGGCGCGCATCGTGCCGGCCACTGTGGAGTTCGTGGACATCGCGGGCCTCGTGGCGGGGGCGAGCCAGGGCGAGGGCCTGGGCAACCAGTTCCTCGCGAACATCCGCGAGACGGACGCCATCTGCGAGGTCGTGCGCTTCTTCGGCGACCCGGACGTCGTGCACGTGGCGGGCAAGGTGGACCCGCTCTCCGACGTGGACACCATCAAGACCGAGCTGATACTCGCCGACATGGCAACGCTCGAGAAGGCGCTGCCGCGCCTGGAGAAGGAGGCCAAGCGCGACAAGGCGGGTGCGGCCAAGGTGGCCGCCGCGCAGAAGGTGTTCGAGGGCCTGAACGAGGGGCACCGCACCCGCACGCTCGACCTCTCCGACGACGAGCGCGCCGCGCTGCACGATTTGCACCTGCTCACGATGAAGCCGATGCTCTACATCGCCAACGTCGACGAGGACCAGCTGGACGCCGACCTGCCCGAGATCGACGGCTGCGCGCCCGTGCCCATTTCCGCGAAGGTGGAGGCCGACCTGGCCGAGCTCGACCCGGCCGAGGCGCGCGAGTACCTGGAGGCCATGGGCCTCGAGGAGAGCGGCCTGGCTCGCCTCGTGCGCGAGGCGTACAAGCTGCTGGGGTTGCAGAGTTACTTCACGAGCGGCGAGACCGAGACGCGCGCCTGGACCGTCCCCATAGGAGCCAAGGCCCCCCAGGCCGCCGGCGTCATCCACACCGACTTCGAGCGCGGCTTCATCAAGGCCGAGACGGCCGCCTTCGAGGACTACGTGGGCCTCGGCGGCGAGAAAGGCTGCCGCGACGCCGGCAAGCTCCGCCAGGAAGGCAAGGAGTACGTGGTGCAAGACGGGGACGTCATGCACTTCAAGTTCAACGTGTAGAGGCGCCTGCCGGCGTCCTGCTTGGCCGCATGCCCCTCTTCAGCAGGGGCATGCGGCTTTGAAACGTTTAGTGCATGCCGGGGTACACCGCTCCGGTGGCGGGCGCGGATGCGTTGGCGCCGTCGGACGGGATCACGCCGAACTCGGCCAGCAGCCCGTAGAGGTCGGTACCCTTGAGCTTCTCGATACCTTCATGCAGGGAGAGCTTCTCGAGGGGGGTTCATCTCCATGTCGGTGACGGGCTTGCCGTCCCTGATGAGCGTCGTGGCGTTCAGCAGGTCGCGGATGTCGAACGCGCTGCCCCACACTTCGGGCACGCCGCGGTCGACGTTGCACAGCGTGTAGACCGCCTCCATGCCGGTGCGCATGGAGTACTCGGTGGTGAAGATGGTGTCGTGCGGTGTTTCGGCGAACTGGCCGATGAACGCGAAGTTCACCGCGCCTTCGGGCACGACGTCGGGGCGGTCGCCAGCGGCGCGCGGCATGAAGAACGCCGTGATGTAGGGCATCATGCACGGAACCGTGTTGGCGCTGTTCTCGGCGAGCTCCTCGATCTGCGATTCGGGAACGCCCAGGTGGTACAGCCATTCCATGCAGACCTCCTTGCCGGTGCATTCGCGCAGGGCCTTCTTCACGTAATTCCCGGGCACATCGGTGAACAGGCCGTACAGCCAGCCGCACAGCTCGTTGCCGGGTTGGGCGCGGAACTGGGGCTGCCGGTTGAATGTCCAGCTCAGAAGCCAGTTCGAGTCTTTGGCGGTGACGATGCCGCCGGTTACGACGCCTCCCGAGAACGGATCGCGGCGGCAAATCCTCTCGATGTAGGGGACGATCTTCTCGTCGAGCGTCGTGACGGTGGCGCTCATCCAATTGGACTTCTCCGGATCGCCGATGAACTTTTCGGGGCGCCCGAACGACGGATCCTGCCGGGCGATGCGCCGCCACAGGTCGAACCCGGTTCCCGGTTCGAGCACGGTGTTGAACTGCGCCGGCTCGTCTTGCGACCCGAAGGACGAGTTGGCCACGCAGCTGCCGTTGGTGATGAACAGGAGATCGTTCTCGGAGAGGTGGAAGGCCTTGGGCGCTCCCTCGCATATCGTCTGCACCTCGGTGGCCACTTTGCGCTCCTCAGTGCTGGAGAACGTGACGTCGACGACTTCGGTGTTCAAATGGAACTGCACGCCGTGGCCCTTCAAGTAGTTCACCGTGGGCAAGATGAGGGATTCGAACTGGTTGTAGCGGGTGAAGCGCAGCGCGCTGAAGTCGGGCAGGCCGCCGACGTGGTGCACGAAACGTTGGATGTAGCGCTTCATCTCGAGCGCGCTGTGCCAGTTCTCGAATCCGAACATGGTGCGCCAATACAGCCAGAAGTTGGAATCGAGCACGTCGTCGGAGAAGTAGTCGGTGATGGCCTTGTCGTCGAGCTGCTCTTCGGGAGTGAAGAACAGGTTCATGATCTCCCTGCACGCCTTGTCGGACAGGCCGAACGTGTTGTCGAGACCGGCGTCTTCGCCCCGGTTGACCGTCGCGCGGCACAAGGAGTAGTTGGGGTCTTGCTTGTTCAGCCGGTAGTAGTAATCGAGGATGCTCATGCTCTCGTCCTCGATGGAGGGTATGGAGCGGAACAGGTCCCACATCACCTCGAAGTGGTTGTCCATCTCGCGCCCGCCGCGCATGGTGAAGCCGATCTGGGGATATTCCCATCCGTCGCAGGCTCCGCCCGGCACGGCGTCGCGTTCGAATATATGTACGCGCGAGCCGTCCATCTGAGCGTCCCGAATAAGGTAGCAGGCGGCCGTCAAGCCGGCCAACCCGGTGCCGACGATGTAGGCCGATTTGTCCTCGATGCCCTCTGGTTTTGCCGGATGGGCGAACGCTTCGTAGTTTCCGCTGGAATAGTACACGGGCTCTCCAATCTCTCAAGGTGAAGGTACGGCCCCATTGTGATGCGGGGTGCTCGTGGGCGAGGGAGGCGTATCGAGCTGATGACGTGCCGTTTGCGGGAGGTCATCAGGAGGCGTTGCCTCGAACGAGCGGTTCCCGCACCGGCTGCTCGGGTATACTTGATCGTGTGCGGGCGGGCTGGGACGAGATGGGAGGGCGCGCGTATGGACGAGTTCGTCAAGGCGCTGGTGAGCGACGGCAGGAGCCCGGAGCTTCCGGAGGAGCACGACTGGTTCGGGAAGCTTGTCGGTTCTTGGAGGTTGGACTACCTCGATCGCAACCTGTCCTCTTCGGTCGAAGGAGAGTGGATCTTCGCTCGGGTGCTCGAGGGCATGGGCATCCAGGACGTGATCATCCTGCCGGCGCGCGACGTGCGGACGGAGACGCCGCATCCCCTCGCCGAGTACGGCACCTCACTGCGCGTCTACAACCCGGGCACGCATGCATGGGACGTCGCCTACGCTTACGCGGGGAAGATCTTCCGGCTCGAGGCGCGGCGTGAAGGCGACATGGTCGTCCTCACGAACCTTGGCGACAGACGGCATAAATGGGTGTTCGCGTCCATCGAGGACGACCGCTTCCATTGGCAGAACGTCAACGTGCGCGACGATGGCTCCTGGCACGTGAACGCCGACATTTACGCCGAGCGCGTCTAGGGGGCGTGACAGGGGGACGGGGATAATGTCACGCTCCCTTTCGCTTCTCTCGGCTGTGGCGCGTCGCGGAGCGTGACATTATCCCCGTCCCCCTGTCACGCCCTTGTCACACCTTCGCGTCTACAGGTGCATCATCAGCCAGCTGATGAGGTCCTCCTCGACCTCGAACTTGAGGTCGTCGTAGTTGTGGATCTCGTGGCGGTAGCCGGTGTAGAGCTTCGTGGTCACCTCATGCCCCGTGTCGGCCAGCCAGTTGGCGCACTGGTAGACGCCCTCGCCGTAGTTGCCCACGGGGTCCTGGTCGCCGGCGACACAGAGGACGGGCAGGTCGGCGGGCACCTTCGCCGCCCACTCGGTGCCTTCGATGCAAAGCATCATGTCGATGAAGTCGCGCAGGCTCACGTTGTGCGTGGGATGCGTGAACGCGTCGAAGGGGTCCTCGGCGTGGTCCTTCTGCACGGAGGGGTCGTGGCAGATCCACTCGTTGCCGAGGGAGGCGCCCTCCTCGCAGCGGGCGAACATCCAGCCCATCAGCTCGCCCACGAAGGCCGGGTCGCTCTCGTGGCCCTTGCCGGCGGCGATGGCCTCGTCCAGCTTCGCGCGCACCTCGTGCGTGTTCTTGAAGATGCCGGTGGTGCCGCAGTAGACGGCGCCGGCCAGCTCGTCGCCGTACTTCGCGCTGAAGTCGCGCGCGATCATCGAGCCCATGGAGTGGCCGAACAGGAAGTAGGGCAGGTCGGGGTACTTCTCGCACACGAGGTCCTTGAACCGCTTCTCGTCCTCCATCATGGTGTGCGGTCCCGCGTCGCCCCAGTCGCCCCAGGTGCCGTTCGCGATGGCGGTTGCGCCGTGGCCCACGTGGTCGTCGGCGGCCACGATGAAGCCGGCGTCCATGAGCGCCACGATCATATGGAAGTAGCGGCGGGAATGCTCGCCGAAGCCGTGGATGAGCTGCACCACACCCTCGGGCTCGCAGGCAGGGACGTAGACCCAGCCCGTCACCTGGTCCCGGTCGTTCGACGATGGAAAGCTTATCTCGTGCAGCATGGCAAGTCCCTTCTCTCGCGTTCACGGAACGGCGCACGTGGAACGGCGGCCGTGGGTCGGCGCCCGCGAACCGGCGCCAGCGGGCCGCCTTCCTGCGGGCAGGCTCGCATGGGCTCCGTTGGGTGCCTGCGCCCATTATCGCAGACGGGAGCCTTTCGGGCTCCGTGTTTTTCGCAACGCGCCTTGCGGCCACACGCCGTTTTGCGATAATGGGTCAGATGCGCGCCGGATTTTTGGCGCGGCGGGGACGGCGTCGGGAGAAAGCGGGAAATCGATGGGCGAGATCGGGAAGCTGGGCTTCGGGTTCATGCGGCTGCCAGAGGTGGAAGGGGCGGACGGCTCCAAGGAGATCGACCTCGACACGCTAGCCGGCATGGTGGACACGTTCATGAACGGGGGCTTCACGTACTTCGACACGGCGCGCGGCTACCATGGGGGCCGTTCGGAGGCGGCGCTCAAGGCCGCGGTGGTCGACCGCTACCCGCGCGAGTCGTTCCAGGTGGCCACGAAGCTGCCGGCGTGGATGGCGAAGGACGCGGCCGACGCGCGCGCGATGTTCGACACGTCGCTCGAACAGACGGGCGCAGGCTACTTCGACTTCTTCTTGCTGCACAACCTGGGCGAGGAGCGCACGCGCCTGTTCGACGACTGGGGGCTGTGGGACTACCTGGCCGAGAAGAAGCGCGAGGGGCTCGTCCGCAACCTGGGCTTCTCCATACACGACAAGGCCGACGCGCTGGAGGCGGTGCTCGACGCGCATCCCGAGGTCGACTTCGTGCAGCTGCAGGTGAACTACGCGGACTGGGAGAGCGAGACCGTGGAGTCGCGCAAGTGCTACGAGGCGGCGCGCGCCCGCAACCTGCCCGTCGTGGTGATGGAGCCGGTGAAGGGCGGCTCGCTGGTGAAGCTGCCCGACGATGCGGCCGCCGTGCTGCGCAACGC
>NC_021021.1:3245227-3246772 GCF_000210055.1 Gordonibacter pamelaeae 7-10-1-b | reverse complement strand
CGCCCGACGAGCCGCTGGCGGCTTGGGCGCTGCGCTTCGCCGCGTCGCTGCCCGGCGTGCTCACGGTGCTCTCGGGCATGTCCACGCCCGCTCAGGTGGAGGAGAACGTGCGCACCATGCGCGCCTTCCGCCCCGTCGGCCCCGAGGAGCGCGCGGCGCTCGACCACGTGCGCGCCATCCTGGACGGCATCCCCACGGTGCCGTGCACCGACTGCCGGTACTGCCTGAAGTCGTGCCCGCAGGGCGTGCGCATCCCCGCCGCGCTCGCATCGCTCAACATACTGGCGCTGTACGGCGACGAGCACCGCGCGCAGGAGAACTACGACTGGAACGCCTCGGCGGGCCCGGCGTCGTCGTGCGTCGCGTGTGGCGCGTGCGAGGACGTGTGCCCCCAGCGCATCGGCATCGTGCGCGAGCTCGTGCGGGCGGCGGGGCTGTTCGAGAAGAGGTGAGGCGCGTCGTGCCGATTGGCTTCCCGTGCAGTGCGGGGAGGGGAGCGCCGGTCCTGGTCGGCCGCGGGAGGGACGGGCGTCGAGTGCGGCTGTCGGAGGGGAGCGGGCGCTGACCGCAGCCGGCTGGAGGGGTTGCCGCGAAAATCGGCCTCTTCTGCCAAAAACGAGGCGGTTTGGCAATCTTGAGGCGCGTCTTCGTATTCGAAAAGCGGGCTGTGCGGATGAAATACCAGGTCGTCGGCGATCGACTGCTCTGTCACTCGTTGCCGCGATTGCCAAACCGCCTCGTTTTTGACACGGCGGGGCGTTTGACGCTACCGTGCGCCTTGCCGCGGGACCATGTGGAACCGATAGCCTGCTTGACTTGGAGCACGCTCCAAGTTGTATGGTGGGTGAAACCTTGTGGGAAGGAATGCATCGATGTTCGAACAGGATGAGGCCCCGTTCGTCGGCCTCGGCCAGGAAGCGGGCGCGGAGGCGCTCGACGCCTTCTTCGCGCACACGCCGCGGCTGGCCGTGGCGTTCTCGGGCGGGTGCGATTCTTCGTATCTGGTGGCAGCGGCGCGCCATGCCGGCGTGGACGTGCGGGCCTACCTCGTGCGCACGGCGTTCCAGCTGCCCTGCGAGATAGCCGACGCCGAGCGGTTGGCGGCCGAACTGGGCTTCGAGCTGGCCATCGTCGACGCCGATGTGCTGGCAGAGGACGCCATCTGCGCGAACCCTCCCGACCGCTGCTACCGGTGCAAGCGCTTCATCTTCTCCACGATACTGAAGCGCCTCGAGGAGGACGGCCTCGCCGGCACGCCCCTGGCCGACGGAACGAATGCGACGGACGACCCCGCCCGCCGCCCGGGCTTCCGCGCGCTGGCCGAGCTGGACGTGGTATCGCCGCTGCGCCGTGCGGGCCTGGGCAAAGACGACGTGCGGGCGGCCTCGCGGGGGCTCGGGCTGTTCACGGCGGGCAAGCCCAGCTTCTCGTGCCTGGCCGTGTACGTGCCGGAAGGGGAGCGCATCACGGCGGCATCGCTCAAAGCGGCGGCGCGCTCGCCCGAGGTGGTCTCGCGGCTCGTGACGCGCAACGCGGCTATCGGGG
>NC_021021.1:3242616-3244133 GCF_000210055.1 Gordonibacter pamelaeae 7-10-1-b | reverse complement strand
GGTGACGTGCGCCCATGGCGAGCTGCACATCCCCGCGCCGGCCACGGCCGCCATCCTCGCGGCCGGCATACCCGTGTGCACCGAGCGCCTGGACGGCGAGCGCTGCACCCCCACGAGCGCAGCCCTCATCAAGCATTTCGTGGACGAGTTCGATGCCTGACGTCGGAGATCCCGTGCTTCTCAGACCCCGCGATGCACGGGGCCAGGCCGCGGGGTCCAAGGCACGGGACGCAAGGAGCTCGGGTGTCGGAACCCGGGACGTTGGCGGGCGGGGCGGCAAGGTAGTCCTCGAGACCGAGCGCCTCGTGCTGCGCGAGATGGTGCCGGATGATTTCGATGCTCTCTGTCGCACGCTGCAAGATGCGGAGGCCATGTATGCCTACGAGGGCGCGTTCTCGGATGCCGAGGTGCGCGCGTGGCTCGACCGCCAGATCGCGCGCTACCGCGACGACGGTATCGGCCTTTGGGCGGTCGAGCTGAAAGAGACGGGCGAGTTCATCGGCCAGTGCGGCCTGACCTGGCAGGACTTCGACGGCGGACGGGTCATGGAAGTGGGCTACCTCTTCGAGCGCGCGTTCTGGCACAACGGGTACGCCACCGAAGCCGCCCGCGCCTGCCGCGACCACGCGTTCGATGTGCTGGGCGCCGACGAGGTGTTCTCCATCGTCCGCGACACGAACGAAGCGTCCCTCGCCGTCGCCCATCGCAACGGCATGCGGCAGTGCGGCGCCCTCGTCAAGCACTACCGCGGTGTGCGCATGCCGCACCTCGTGCTCTCGGTGACGCGCGTCGAGCGTGACGGGGTATACTGACTCTGACGGAAAGCGCGCCGCGCACACGGCGAGGAAGGCGGGAAGATCATGGCGTACGTTCTCACGCATGCGACGGTGCTCGACGGCACGGAGCAGATGGAGCCCCAGCCCAACATGACGGTGGTAGTGGACGACGGCGGGCGTATCGACCGCGTGGGGCCGGCGGCCACCACGGTGGGGCCGATGGGCGCGCGCGAGGTCGACCTCGGCGGCGCGTATCTCATGCCGGGCCTGATCAATGCGCACGTGCACCTGTGCGGCTCGGGCAAGCCCATGAGCGCGGGCGGCGCGGGCGACCTCATCGACAAGGTGGTGGGCAACCCGGTGGGCATGTGGGCGCTGCGCCGCATGATCCGAGGCCACGCCCAGGCGCAGCTGGCGAGCGGCGTGACCACCGTGCGCAGCGTGGGCGACCCCGGCTTCGCCGACGTGGACGTGCGCGACGCCATCGACGCGGGCAAGTTCCCCGGGCCGCGCCTGCTCACCTCCGGCGTGGGCGTCACGGTGCCGGGCGGCCACGGCGCGGGGCTGTTCGCGCACATAGCGAAGACGCCCGAGGACGCCCGCGAGATCGTGCGCACCTGCTTCGCGCACAACTGCGACCTGGTGAAGCTGTTCGTCACGGGCGGGGTGTTCGACGCCGAGGTGGAGGGTGAGCCGGGCGTGCTGCGCATGTCGCCCGAGATCGCGCACGCCGCCGTGGAC
>NC_021021.1:3239775-3241934 GCF_000210055.1 Gordonibacter pamelaeae 7-10-1-b | reverse complement strand
GCCCGGCGCGCCCGCCGCGCCCGTCACGGCATCTCCCGCCCTTGCGACGTCGCCGTCCGAGCGGCCGTACTTCAGCTGCGGGACGGCCACCTCGAACGGCGAATCGGCCGGCACCACCTCGTAGGCCACGGTGAACGCGTGCCCCGCGCCCACCTCGCCGGCGTCGGCCGCATCGTCCAGGAAGTCCTCGTCGGCCAGCGCGCGGTTCTCGTAGCCGATGAGCCGGTAGCCCTTGACCTGGGCTGGGTTGAACTCCAACTGCAGCTTCACGTCGTCGGCCAGCGGGGTGAAGTTCGCCAGCAGGTTGCGGCCGAGCACGCGCCGGGCCTCTTCGGCGCAGTCGATGTAGTGGTAGGAGCCGTCGCCGTGGTCGGCCAGCACCTCCATCTTGGCGTCCTGGTAGTTTCCCGTGCCGAACCCGAGCACCGATAGGTACACGCCGTGCCCGCGCCGCCCGTCCACGAAGTCGTGCAGCTCGTCCTCCGAGGCCATGCCCACGTTCAAGTCGCCGTCGGACGCCATGACGATGCGGTTCACGCCGCCTTCGACGAAGTTCCGCTCGGCCACGTCGTAGGCCGTGCGCAGGCCGGCCTCCCCGTTCGTGGAGCCCTCGGCCCGCAGGTTGCCCACCGCGCGCAGGATGCGCTGCCGGTCGGCGCCGCTCGCGCCCTCCAGCACCACGCGTTCCTCGCCGCTGTACGTGACCAGGGACACGCGGTCGTTCTCGTCCAGGCCTTGCACGAGCGTGGCGAACGCCTCCTGCAGAAGCGGCAGCTTGTCGGCATCGGCCATGGAGCCGGACACGTCGATCAGGAACACGAGGTTCGAGCCGGTTTCGGGCGCAGTCTCGGCCGGGGTGGTGGCGAAGCCCATGACCAGGAGCTTCGTGTCGGGGTTCCACGGACAGTCGGCCATCTCGGCAGAGATACCGAACAGGTCGTCGCCCTCGGGCGGGGCGTAGCGGTAATCGAAGTAGTTCAGCAGCTCCTCGGTGCGCACGGCGCCTGCGGGTATGTCGGCGGGCCACGCCCCGTCGCGCACCATGCGGCGCAGGTTGGCATAGGAGGCCGTGTCCACGTCGGCGGAGAACGTGGAGAGCGGCCGTGCGGCCGTGGACACGAAGCCGGGCTCCTCAGTGTTCGCGTACCCCTCGCCGGCGTAAGGGTCGGGGGGTGCGCCGCCGTCGGGCGCGGGAGGGCAACCGGCGGACGCGCTGCCCGCATTCAAGCCGGCCGCGCTAGAGGCTTCCGGCGCCGATTCGTCCCGGGCTGCGCCGAGGGCGTGGAATTCCTCGCACGACGCCGCCTGGGGGCTGGCTGGGAGCGTGCTGCAGTACCAGGCGCCCGCCGCCAGCACCGCCGCCAGCGCGACGGCTCCTGCGACGAGCAGGCGGGCATGCGGGCGGCGCGGGGCGGGGGATCGGCGCCCGTTCGCACGGGCGGGCATGGAGGCTTTCATGGGCGTTCCCTTTCTCGCTTGCTGCCCTTAACACGATCGGGGATGCCGGTTTGTCGGGGAGATTCCGCGCGATGGCTGCGTGCGGCTCCGGGCGCAGAAGCCCGCGCTACGCGGCTTCGTCGGCCCAGTAGCAGGCGGCGTCGCCCGGATAGCGCACGGCGTAGGGATGCGCGTCGCTCGCCGAGGCGAAAACCGTGCAGGTCACGGCAGGCCCCTCCCGGCGCCGTCGGAGGCGGTCGCCTGCTCGATCGCGGCGCCCACGAGGGCCGGGTTGGCGGCGAGGGGCTGTCCCGCCTCGTCGGTTGCGATGTGTAGGACCTGGCCGGAGGCGAGCGTGACGAGCGGGCAGCGCGCGCCGGCGCCGGTGCTGTCGCCGGAAGAGCTCTCGTTGACCGAACCGTCGGAGGAGGGCGCCTCTGCAGAGCCGCCGGACGGGGGCGCGCTCGCGGAGCCGTCGTCTCGGCTTGCCTCGGGTGCGCCGTTCGCGGCTCCGTCGGACGCCGAGCCGAGGTCTTCGGAAGCCGCGCTGTCCGAGATGCTGGCAAGCTCCCCGGACGACGAGGCGGTCCCGCTGCCCGCTGCTCCCTGCAGGCTGCCGTTCAGCTGTGCGGCGACGAGGCCTTGATAGGCGAGCGCGCCCACTCCGGCCAGCAGCACCAGGCACGCCGCCGCCGGAAGCAGCACCTTTCCGCGCGCAGGCG
>NC_021021.1:3238026-3239608 GCF_000210055.1 Gordonibacter pamelaeae 7-10-1-b | reverse complement strand
ACCGGGCCGCGCCGTGCCAGATCGGCTGCAGCTGCGCCGTCGCCGCAGGTTGCGATCAGGGCGGCGAGCATGCGCTCCTCGGCTGCGGCGGACGGTCCCATGCGGTCGAAGGCGCTTGCGATAACCGCGTCGAGCCCCGGTTCGCAGAAGGGGGCTTCCGCCGCCTGGCGTGCGCCGGGCGCATCCGCGGCGATAGCCGGCGCGGGGGCCTGCTCGTCCTCGAAGGGGTCCTCGACGGTGAAAAGGTCCTTGCGGTCACGGTCGTTCACGGCGCTCACCTCCCAACATGGTCTTAAGCAGCGCGCGGGCCTCGCTCAAGTGGCTGCGCACCGTCGAGGCGGGCGTGCCGGTGATGAGCGCGATGTCGGCGGTGCGGTACCCTTCGTAGTAGTACAGGTACACGCACGTCTTGTACTTAGGGGGAAGGGCGAGCACCGCCTCGAGCGTCTCGTCGCCGCCGACGGCCGTCCGGTCGTCGGGCACGTCGTCCGGCAGCTCCGCGGCGCATCGGCGCGCCGCGCTCTTCAGCACGTCGCGGCAGTGGTTCTGGGCGCACACGATGAGCCACGCCTTCTCGTGCTCGGCATCGTTGAAGCGCCGCGGCTTGCCGAGCAGCTTCGCGAACACGGTCTGCACCGCATCCTCCGCATCGGCCGCGTTGCCGAGATAGGTATAGCACAGGCGGTAGACCGTCTTCGCATGGCGGCGGAACACCGCGGCTATGTCGTCGTTCTTCGGCAGGTTCTCCCTTTCTGCCCCTAACACGATCGCAGGGGCGGAAATGTCGGGAAACCGGCATACTTTTTTGCGCGCGATTGCCTTGTTCCCCGCTACGGACAGTGTAGCGGATGCGTAGGCGATGGAGGGAAGCGGCTCGGGCCGTGTCAGGTCCCGCTCGCCAACCGTCGAAATGCCGTTCGAATCTTGCGCGGCAACCGTGGGGATCTTGCAGGGATCAAGCAGATTGCCGGCTCAAATTCTAAACGAGATACCGCCTGATCAAACAGCAAAAATTGAAGACGCTTCACCATGTGAAACCAGTGCGGAACGTGCTAGAATGCCTCGCGACAGCGGTGTCCGCTTCCAGCGGGTGACGCCTTAGAGATAAGGAGGACCCTATGGATAGTTTCAACCTGATCGCAGGACTCTGTTCCATCTTGTCATTTCTTCTGGCAGCCTACGACTGGTCGCAGCGAAAACGGAAAGCGAGGGGCAAGGCGAAACGAGCACCAAAAAGGCGGTCGAGCTAGCACTCTGACCGCCTAACCAAGTCCCGCGTCACCCGCCCGGACTTCCAACCCCGCGGGCACCGCTGACACCCTGCATTATACACACCGCAACGCCCGGCGCAAGCCCGTCTTTTCGGCCGTTTGCGGTATGATGGCGTGACGAGCGAGGGCGCGAGCGCCCGGAGAGGGAAGGGCCCATGGTTGGGGAGTCGGCTGCGAAAGCGGCACTGCGGGAGCATTTCGGCTACGAGGAGTTCCGTCCGGGGCAGCAGGGCGTGGTGGAGGCGATCCTTGCCGGCCGCGACGCGCTCGCGGTCATGCCCACGGGCGCGGGAAAGTCGGTGTGCTACCAG
>NC_021021.1:3236566-3237453 GCF_000210055.1 Gordonibacter pamelaeae 7-10-1-b | reverse complement strand
CCGGCATGCCGGCCGCCGAGCGCGCCGAGAGCCAGCGGGCGTTCATCGCCGACGACGCGCCGGTCATGGTGGCTACGAACGCGTTCGGCATGGGCATCGACAAGTCGAACGTGCGCTATGTGGTGCACCACAACATGCCCGGCAGCATCGAGGCGTACTACCAGGAGGCCGGGCGCGCCGGGCGCGATGGCGAGCCGTCCACGTGCATGCTCCTGTGGAGCGACGGCGACGTGTCCACCTGCCGCTTCTTTATCGAGCAGGAGTCGGGCAACGAGGAGCTCACCCTCGAGGAGGCCGACGCCGTGCGCGCCTCGCGCCGCCGCTTGCTGGAGGCCATGGTGGGCTACTGCCATACCACGGGCTGCCTGCGCAGGTACATCCTCAAGTACTTCGGCGAGGACGAGATGGCTCCCGCGGAGGCTCGGGGCAGGGTTCAGGAGGCTTACGTCGCGCTCGACGAGCCCGCGGGCGGCGTCGGGACTCCCGCCGACGGCTGCAACAACTGTTCCAACTGCGAAGGGGTCTTCGATGCCGTGGACGTCACGAATACGGCGCGCGCGGTCATGCGCTGCGTGCAGGAGCTGCGCGGGCGCTTCGGCAAGGGGCTCGTGGTGGACGTGCTGCGCGGGTCGAAGAGCGCGAAGGTGCTGGACCTGCACCTGGACGAGGCGGCCAGCTACGACACGGTGGATGCCTCCGCCGCACAGGTTAAAGAAGTCATCGAGCTTCTGGCCGCCGGGGGCTACCTCGTCATAACCGAGGGAACGTACCCCACGGTGGGCCTCGGCCCGCGCGCCCGCGAGGCGGCGGGGAGGGCTTCTCGCTCACCATGAAGAAGGTCGTGCGCAAGGCCGACCGCGTGCGGAGTGCCGGGGCGGGCGCCGGCC
>NC_021021.1:3235007-3236127 GCF_000210055.1 Gordonibacter pamelaeae 7-10-1-b | reverse complement strand
TTGGGGGTGCGGAGCGGTCTGCCGGGGCGTCTCGGTCGACGCCCTCGGAGCCGTCGAGCGTCGCGCTGTCGCGCATGAACCTCAGGTCGATGCTGCCGCTCGTGGTGCTCGCGACGATGCGCTTGGCGGCCCCCGTCGTGCCGTTCGGGGCGCTCACGTGCCCGCTCGACGAGGAGGCCGTGGTGTCGTAGTCGGCCGCCGTGCCGGCGAACAGGGCATGGATCGACCCGCTCGACGCTTCCAGCTCGACGCCCTCCGCGTCGATGACCGCCGTCTCTATGTCGCCGCTCGAGCTGCGGGCGCTCAACGTGTTCGCGCGCACGTCTCCCAGGCTCTGGTCCCCGCTCGAAGTCCTCGCCTCGAACGAGGATGCCTCCACGTCGTCGAAGGAGAGCGAGCCGCTCGATGCCCGTGCCGAGAAGGCCTCGGCCTCCACGCCAACCGCGACGATGTTGCCGCTCGAGGTCTTCAGATCGACGCTGCCTGCGCTTACGCGCATGGCCGACACGTAGCCGCTGTTCGCCGAGAGCGCTACGGACCCGAGGCCGTCGAGGTCCGCCACGTCGATGCTGCCGCTGCTCGTCTCCACGGTTAGGGAGCCCGTGTAGCTGCGCGGCACCTTCACCACGGTGGCATGGTCTTGAAAACCTACCTTCATGAACTGGAAGCCAGCAAGCGACGTGCCTCGGCCGGTTATCGCAAGCGTGCCGCCCTCGTCGACGACGTCCACGGCCTTCTCGCTGCTGGTCCAGTACACGACCTCGATGGCGTCGCCGTCGGCCGGCTCGAAGCGCACCCCCTCGTCCCGATCGCTCACCACGATGGCCGTATGGGGCGTTTCGCTCTCCGCGTCCAGCGTAAGCGTGGTCGATGCCCAGTCGCGCGTGTCGTTCGACAGGTTCTCGAAGCGGAAGTCCGCCGCGGCGAACGCCCCGAGGGCGAGCGCTGAGCCGCCGACCAGTAGAACGGTAGCGACGATCAGGACTGCTTTACGCGCGGTTGTCATGGCTCTGCGCTCCTTCCGAGGCCGGGTATCCCGCCGCAGGTGCGTTCGGCGCGGTCGGGAAGGGGACGGTGCCCTGCGCGGCGACAGGGGAGGACGCGCCGGGGCAGGGGGCTG
>NC_021021.1:3232667-3234724 GCF_000210055.1 Gordonibacter pamelaeae 7-10-1-b | reverse complement strand
CGCGTAAGCATACGGCGGCGCGGCCGGGCCGTCCCCGCGCACCTTCTTCACGAACAGCCCCTTGATCCAGCGGGCGAACGAGTGGGTGAGCTGCACGAGCCCCTTGCTGGCGGCGAGGACGCCGAACAGGGCGAACAGCCCCAACCCCGCGGCGGCCATCCCGCAACCCAGAAGCCAGGCGGCCGTGAGCGGGTAGCCGGTGGCAAGGCACCACACCAGGCCCACGATCCCGATGGGGCCGCACAAAAGCAGCGTGGCGACGGTCGCCCACAGCGCCACGATGACCATCCAGATGGACAGGTGCACCATCAAGGCTGCCACGATCAGCGCCAGCACCAGGGGAACCCAGATGGGCGAGAACACCACGAGCAGCACCACGTTGAGCGTGCGGCTGCCGGTGTTCGCCTTGGCGATGGCCTTCGGTATGACCGGCGTCTCGGCGATGATCTGCGCGGCGATGGCTCCCACGGGCCCGAGCGCCGCCACGGCGTCGGCCTCGCTCATGCCGTCCTCCACGCGGTCGTCGATCATCTCCGAGTAGAAGGCGATCGACTGCTCCACCTCGTAGGACGGCAGCTTGCCGAGCGCGCGCCGCAGCGCGTCGGAGAACTCGGTCTTGTTCATTGTCTGGCACCTCGTTTCACGTAATCGTAGATGGAGACGACGTCGTCCCGCTCGCGCAGGAACTCGTCGATATGGCGCACGCCCGCCTCAGTGATGCGGTAGTACTTGCGCAGCCGCCCGCTGTGCTCGACGGAGTACGTCGTGAGCAGCCCTGCCGCCTCCAATCGTTTGAGCAGGGGATAGAGCGTCGACTCGGTCAGGTTCAGGATCGCGGGCACGTCTTTCACTATCTGGTAGCCGTAGGAGTCCTGCCGGTTGATCGAGGCGAGCACGCAGACTTCGAGGAAGCCTCGCTTCATCTGTGCGTCCATTGCATACCTCCTTTCGCCCGATATTATACAACGCATAGTATCGGGCGTCAACGGGTATTCAAAAAACCGATCAGCGAAAAAACTGCCGTGTCAGTTCGCCCGCTTCGCCCGTCCGCGCGCTTCGGCCTGTATTCGCATACAACGGCGGCAATCTATGTGTGTTCACCGTTTAAAGGGAATTTAAGAACAAATGTTTCACGTGAAACATGACTGATCTTCACTCCCGATGGTTTGCCGCGCCACTCGGCGGCGAAAGAGGTGGTAGGGGGTAGGTCGTGGAAACTGGGGCGTCCGGAACCTGATAAACGAAAGCACGATGCTCGGATGAATAAAAGCTCGATGGCCGTAAAAACGAAAGACGGATGATGGCCGAAAAACGAAAGACGGATAGTTGGGCAATGAAAAAACGGTTGGGAAATAATTACTTAAAAAGTTATCTTATATTTCGCGGCGGGTGCACAGGGTGCGGGCCGTTGTTTCCTTGCGTCGCCGCACCCGCAGCGAGCCTTCCTTTGCTATCATGGGCGACGTTATGTTTTCACCTGTTCCACCTTCGGTTCTGCCGGTGCTTGCCGCGGGCCGATGCGTGAAAACGAGAAGGGAAGAGCCACCCCATGACCCAACATGTAACCGAACATGATGTGCGCGACATCGCGGAGTACACGCGCATCGGCCTCACGGACGAGGAGGTTTCACAGATGACGGTCGACCTGAACGCCATCATCGACAGCCTCGCGCCCATCACCGAGTACGACCTGGAAGGCGTGGAGCCCACGTTCCACCCCATCGGCAGCCTGTCGAACGTTATGCGCGACGACGTGGAGGCACCCTCCTTCACGCAGGAGGAGGCGCTCGAGAACGCACCCAAGCAGCAGGACGGCTGCTTCCTCATCCCGTCCATCCTGGGAGAAGGGGGTGATCGCTGATGGGTGCCGCATCCGCTTCCGCGTTCGGCGCGATGGGCGCCCGCGAGATCCGCGCGGGACTCGCCGCCAAGGACTTCAGCGCGCGCGAGGTCGCCGAGGGCTCGCTCGCACGCATCGACGCTGCGAACAAGGACCTCAACGCCTTCCTCGAGACCACCGGGCAGCTGGCGCTCGACGCCGCCGCGCGCATCGACGC
>NC_021021.1:3223489-3232451 GCF_000210055.1 Gordonibacter pamelaeae 7-10-1-b | reverse complement strand
CCGGCGTGCCCGTGGCTTTCAAGGACAATATGAACCTGGCGGGCACCCATACCACGTGCTCGTCCAAGATGCTCGAGAACTACGTCTCGCCCTTCACGGCCACGTGCGTCGAGCGCACCATCGCAGCCGGCGGCATCCCGCTCGGCAAGCTCAACATGGACGAGTTCGCGTTCGGCTCCTCCACGGAGACGAGCGCCTTCGGTCCCACGAGGAACCCGTGGGACGTCACGTGCGTGCCCGGCGGCTCGTCGGGCGGCAGCGCCGCCGCCGTGGCCGCGGGCCTGGCCACGGTCACGCTCGGCTCGGACACGGGCGGCTCCATCCGCCAGCCCGGCAGCTTCTGCGGCACGGTGGCCGTGAAGCCCACCTACGGCGTGGTCTCGCGCTACGGCGTGGTGGCCTTCGGCAGCTCGCTCGACCAGGTGGGCCCGTTCGCGCGCTCGGTGGAGGACGCGGCGCTCGCCATGAACGCCATCGCCGGACGCGACGTGCTCGACTGCACGAGCCAGGACGTCGGCACCGACTTCACGGCGAACCTCGCCGAGGGCGTGCGCGGCATGCGCATAGGCGTGGTGCCCGCGTTCATGGAGGCCAAGGGCCTCACGCCCGAGGTCAAGGCCAAGGTGGAGGAAGCCGCCGAGCACCTGCGCGCGCTGGGCGCCGAGCTCGTGGAGGTGGAGCTGCCCAACGCGCAGGCCGCCATGAGCGCCTACTACGTGCTGGGCCCCTGCGAGGCCTTCAGCAACCTGGCCCGCTTCGACTCGGTGCGCTACGGCTACTGCGATCCCGGCCATACGGACCTGAACAGCCAGTACGAGGCGAGCCGCGCCGTGGGCTTCGGCCCCGAGACGCGCCGCCGCGTGATGCTCGGCAGCTACCTCTTGTCCGCCGGCGTGTACGACCGGTACTACTATCCGGCGCAGCAGGTGCGCACGCTCATCACGCAGGACTACGCGCGCGCCTACGAGCAGGTCGACTGCATCCTTGCGCCCGTGTCGCCGCGCACGTCGTTCAAGTTCGGCGAGGTGAGCGACCCTACGGACATGTACCTGTCCGACATGTTCACCATCTCCATCAACATCGCGGGCAACGGCGGCATGAGCCTGCCGGTGGGCCTGGGCGCCGACACGCACCTGCCGGTGGGCGTGCAGCTTATCTCGCCGGCGTTCAAGGACGAGAACATGTTCCGCGCTGCCGCGGCGCTCGAGACGGTGTACGGCACGGCCCCCGTGGCGCCGGCCTTCGCCGACGGAAAGGCGGGTGAGTAGCCATGCGCAAGCTCGAAGAGGTCCTGCAAGATTGGGAGGCCGTCATCGGCCTGGAGATCCACGCGGAGCTCACGACGCTCGACACGAAGATGTTCTGCGGCTGCAAGCTGGAGTTCGGCGCCGAGCCGAACACGCACACCTGCCCCGTGTGCTTGGGGATGCCGGGCGCGCTGCCCGTGCCGAACCGCGCCGCCATCGAGTCCATCGTGCTGGCGGGCCTGGCCACGAACTGCGACATCGAGAAGCACTCGATGTTCTACCGCAAGACCTACATGTACCCCGACATGTCGAAGAACTACCAGACCACGCAGGGCCCGGTGGCCTTCTGCATGCGCGGGCACCTGGACCTCGACGTGGACGGCGCGGCCGCGAAGGAGCGCGCCGACCTGGACGGCCTTGCGGTGGGCGAGAGCCGCGGCAACGTGACGCGCACGACCGACGGCTACACCGCGCACGTGGGCATCACGCGCATCCACATGGAGGAGGACGCGGGCAAGATGGTGCACATCGGCGGCGGCGAGGGCCGCATCGCCGGCGCCACGCACTCGCTCGTGGACTACAACCGCGCGGGCACCCCGCTCACCGAGCTCGTCACCGAGCCCGACCTGCGCACGCCCGAGGAGGCGCGCCTGTTCATGCAGAAGCTGCGCCAGATCTACCTGGCGCTGGGCATCTCGGACTGCTCGATGGAGGAGGGCTCCATGCGTTGCGACGGCAACGTGAGCCTACGCCGCCGCGGGGCCAAGGAGTTCGGCGTGAAGACCGAGCTCAAGAACATGAACAGCTTCAAGAACCTCCACGACGGCCTGGCCTACGAGATCTGCCGCCAGGCGGAGGTGCTCGAGGAGGGCGGCCAGATCTTCCAGGAGACGCGGCACTGGGACCCCTCCAAGAAGCGCACCATCGTGATGCGCGTGAAGGAGACGGCCGACGACTACCGTCTGTTCCCCGACCCCGACCTCGCGCCCTACGACCTCACCGACGAGTGGATCGAGTCGGTGCGCGCCAAGCTTCCCGAGCTGCCCGACCAGAAGGCGGCCCGTTTCGAGGACGCGTTCGGCCTCACGCCCTACGACGCGCGCCACCTCGTGGAGCATCGCGAGACGGCCGACTTCTTCGAGGCGTGCATGGAACTGGCCGGCGACGAGGCGGCCAAGCTCGCGAAGCCGGTGGCTAACCTCGTCATCAACGACGTGACCGCCTACCTGAACGCGCAAGACGGCGTGAAGCTCGCCGACACGGCGCTCACGCCTGCGCGCGCTCTCGGCCTCGTGAAGCTGGTCGCCGCCGACGCCATCTCGTCCAAGCAGGGGAAGGTTGTGTTCGCCGCCATCCTCGACGAGGACAAGGACCCGGACGCCATCGTGGCCGAGCGCGGCATGGAGCAGGTGTCCGACACCGGCGCCATCGAGGCCGTGGTGGACGCCGTGCTGGCCGCGAATCCGGACAAGGTGGCCCAGTACCAGGGCGGCAAGACGGGCCTCATCGGCTTTTTCGTGGGCCAGTGCATGAAGGAGATGCGCGGCCAAGGCAACCCGAAACTCATCAACGAGCTTCTGGCGAAGAAGCTCGGCTAAAAGGATTGCGCTAGCAGACAAGGTTGCGGAGGCGCGCCAGGGGTGAGGGCGCGCCTCCGCTTTGAGGGAAAAGGGGATTCCAATGGACTTCAACGAATGGCTCGTCGGGTTCACCGGGGAGTTGAGCGGGTTTCTGTACACGTACATCCTGCTGTTGCTGCTCGTGGTGGTGGGCGTGTACTTCACCATCCGCACGAAGGCGGTGCAGCTGCGCTACCTCAAGGACATGTTCTCGCAGCTGACCGAGAAGAAGCATGTGGAGGGCGAGCGGTCCATCTCGTCGTTCCAGGCGCTCATGGTGTCCACGGCGTCGCGCGTGGGCACGGGCAACATCGCCGGCGTGGCCACGGCCATTGCGACCGGCGGCCCGGGCGCCGTGTTCTGGATGGGGCTCATGGCCATCGTCGGCGCGGCGTCGGCGTTCGTTGAGTCCACGCTCGCCCAGATCTGGAAGGTGCGCGGCAAGGAGGGCGAGTTCCGCGGCGGCCCCGCCTACTACATCGAGCAGGCGCTCGGGAAGCGCTGGCTGGGCATCCTGTTCGCCGTGCTGCTCATCCTGTGCTTCGCGTTCGGGTTCAACGGGCTGCAGGCCTTCAACGCCACGTCGTCGCTCGAGTACTACATCCCCGACTACGCTACGAACGGCGCGGCCATCGCCTGCGGCATCGTGCTGGCGGTGATGACGGCGTTCGTCATCTTCGGCGGGGCGAAGCGCATCAGCGTCATCACCTCCATCATCGTGCCCATCATGGCCGTCGGCTACATCGCCATCGCGGTGTGGACCACCATCGCCAACATCGGCGAGCTGCCGAAGGTGTTCGGCATGGTGCTCGCCTCGGCGTTCGACTTCCAGGCCATCTTCGGCGGGTTCGCAGGCTCGGTCGTGATGCTGGGCATCAAGCGCGGCCTGTACTCCAACGAGGCCGGCATGGGTTCCGCGCCCAACGCCGCCGCCACGGCCAGCGTGTCGCATCCCTGCAAGCAGGGCCTCGTGCAGAGCCTGTCCGTGTACATCGACACGCTGCTCATCTGCACGTGCTCGGCTATGATGGTGCTCGTGTTCTACGTGCAGGACCCCGAGGCCGCCGCCGCGCTCAACGGCATGCCGCTCGTGCAGATGGCGGTGAACAACTCGGTGGGCGAGATGGGCATCCACTTCATCACGTTCGCCATCTTCGCCTTCGCGTTCTCCAGCCTCATCGGCAACTACTTCTACGCCGAGAGCAACCTGCGCTTCATCAAGGGCAACAGCAGGGCGCTCTTGTTCGTGTTCCGGATCGTGTGCCTGGGCATCATCTTCTACGGAGCGGTGAACAGCTTCGACCTCGCATGGAACCTTGCCGACATCTTCATGGGCTTCATGGCTATGGTGAACCTCGTGGCCATCATGCTTCTGGGGAAGTGGGCGCTCAAGGTGCTCGACGACTACACGGCGCAGCGCAAGGCGGGCAAGGACCCGGTGTTCGTGGCGGACACCATCGAGGGGCTGCCGCCCACCGAGTGCTGGCATGTGGAGGAGCTGAAGGAGTACGGCAAACCGCCGGTGAAGGAATATCTGGACGACCAGATAGAGGTAGAGTACGCGGGGCTGAACTGACGGCGGCGCGTGTTCTTCGTCGGGCGCGTGGGCGGTGGTCTGGCGTTCCGGTAACGGAATGCCAACGCCCAGCGCCCGGCACGCCAACGTGGTAGGATGGCAGGAAACGCGGAAGCGCGCGGCTGCGCGCTCGAGGGAAGGGAGCGGCATGGCTGACGAGAGTCGACGCGCGGGCGACTGGCAGCGCAAGGACCTGCGCCAGAACGCGAACGACCTGATGGAGGACCCCAACCCGAAGAAATGGCACCAGCAGACGTTCTGGATCGTGTTCTTCCTGCTCGTCTTTTGGCCGGTGGGCATCGTGCTGGTGTGGCGCAGCGGTTGGCACGTGGTGGCCAAGGTGCTCGCAAGCGTCTACGTGGTCGTGGCCGTGTACTTCTCCTACAACATGTTCCTGACCGTTCAGGCAATGCAGGCAGCCGGCATGGCGTAGCATCGAATTCGTTTCGAGCGGGAGCCTGTTTGTTTTCGAAAACGGTCGGTTCTGCTGCGTAATCGGTTATCGGGGCAGTGTGGGCGCTTTTATAATGGGAATGAGTCCATCCCGGTGAAAGAGACTGCCATGCTGCCTGTCGAGACGTGCCCTTCAGAATCTGTGCGATCCGATCGATTGGAAGTGCTTGCGCGATACCGCGATGCGGTAGCTTCCCGCATGCGGGCGTGCGCCTTCCTGGCTGTGGCGGTCTTGCTGGCCGCCGCGCTGCTGCCCACCCTCTGCCCGCAGGCCGCCTGGGCCGAAGGGGGTGCGGTGCCGCAGGTGGTGGGCTCGTTCGACAAAGAATCCTATGCCGCTGGCGAGGGCGCCACGGTTACGTTTCGCGTGACGAACGACGGAACGGCTGCTTGGAGCGGCGCGCGCTTGGAGGTGCGGCTGCCGCAGGGAATGAAGTTGGCCGGCGAGGGCGCGTCGACCGTTGCCGAGCGGGAGACGCTGCCTGTTGGCGAGACGCTTGAGCTGCGGGTTCCCGTTGCATTCGAGGCAGGATTTTTCGGCACGGCGCTCGCGTCTACCGGCGATGGCACGCCGGGCGCGGCCTTGGCGCTCACGGCTCTGGCGGCCGCAATCCTCGTGCTTCTGGCCGCGGGCACGCTTTCGCGCGACCGCGTGCGCGCCCGCCGGTCCCGCTCCGGCATGTCCGTTCTTCTAGCGGCGGTGCTGGTTGCAGGTCTTGCGCCAGCGCTTCCTGCCAAGGCGTTCGGCGACGAGGGCGGCTCGCCCGAACCCACGGTGTTTTTGGGGGAGGCCGTGTGCTCCTCGCCGGCCGCCACGGTAACGGCGGCGTTCACCATCCGGAATTCCAACGAAACGGCCTCCCCTGTGGCGAATGTTGCCGTGGCCGACGGGCAGGCCGTGCCTGCGAGCGCGAAGTACGCGCTGGTGGAGGTCGTTTCCGACCTTCCCTTCGCCGATGGGCTGTCCTCTGCCACCGTCAGGCTGGGCGACTCCTTCGAGGGGCTGCAGGTGACATCGGTCGAGCGCACCGGCGACAACACGGCCGTCGTTCGCGTGGAGGGCGGCGCGCCATCCGGCAGCGATGGGCTCATCGTGTTCGACGAGGGCTCCTTCACCGACGGGCGCGCCGTGGGCGGTGCCGCGGTGTCGGTGGAGGCGGCCACCCTGTCCTTCGACGCCGACGGAAGCTCTTACGGGAACGGTGCCTTCACGCTGCCGGTTTCGGTTGAGAACGGGCGCTTCGCCTGCACGGCTAGCGCGCAGGATTGGCTCTTCAGGGACGGCGCGGGGCTTGCGGCAACCTCGTTCAGCGTGGACCCCGACGACAACCGCCGGGGCACGCTCACGGTGAGAGCGGACCAGGCGATCGCGTCCGATCAAGTGGCAGCGCTGTCAGCAGCACTCGATCCGAACGCCTCGCAGCTGTTTCTTGCGCCCGCAGCGCTGGTGGGCGAAGCGGGCGCCAGCTTGGCGGCGGATGCTATCGAAGGCCGTGCGGGTACCTTGGCCGAGGCCGCGAGTGCGGTGCCTTACGGTGCGGTGGAGGCGACGGGCGTTGTCCGCAACGCCGACGGGTCGCTCACGGTGACCAGCAAAGTGACGCTCGGTGCGAAGGACGGGTCGGTGCACCTGACTGATCTGGCCCGTCAGATTATCCTGCCTGGACAAGAAAAGGAAAACGGGCTTCTGGAAAACAGCCAGGTGGAGCTCGGATCCATCTTGGACGACGGGAGAGGCTTCGACTTCACGTTCGATATCGATGCCGACACGGCGGCCAGCTGGTACGGTCCCTTCAAGGAGAGCGACCAAAGCGAGGCCGAGGCCGAGCAGCAGTTCCTTGTAGAGATCACCCAGCTCATGTGCGGCCGTGAGGTCGACCTGGTCGGCGGTGCGGTGCTAAACGCTTACGGCATACAGCAGGGCAACAGCGCGATAATCCTCTCGAATGTCTCCTCGCTCGACGAGCTGAACGGCGTAGCTGTTGCGAGCTCCTCCGAGGAAGACGCGAAAAAGGCGTTCGAGGCGCTTGAGAAGATCGTCAGCGCCATCGGATGGTTCAGCGCAGGGGGCGAAGGCGCGGCCAGCGGCATCAGCGAGCTGCTCGGCCTCATCGCCGCTATGATCGATCCGTCACCCAAGATCACGCTGCAGGACATCTACGACGAGCTGCAGCAGATGAAGGGCCAGCTGTCCCGCATGGAGACGAGCATCGACCGTATGGCGGTGGAGCTGCAGGCCGTGGACAAGCGTGCCGGGTTCGACTCGGAATGGTACGAGGTGAAGTGGCGCATCGACCACCTGAGCAGCTACGGCGGCCTGTACACCACACTCGCCAGCAAGCTGGACGCTGGCTCTGCGGATGATGATCTAGCTACGGTTATGAAGGCAAACGAGAAGCTGCTCAACCAGTACGCTAGCGCTATCGATAAGAAGGACAAGCTGCTGGGTACCACGGTGTACACCGACACGAGGAGCCTCGGCACCCTGATCCTCGGCACGGGCCAGAAAGGCATCGTGAGCGATTACTACAATTGGCTCGAAACCTACTACAACTGGGATCCCGAGACGTTCGTCGCGAAGGACGAGTACCTGGCCAGCGTCATGATGGCCTATCTCTACGGCTACGGTGCCTCCATGGCCTACCTGAACGTGAAAGCCTCGCAGGAGGATCCGGACGACCCGTTCGGCGAAGGGGACAACGCCGTATACGTCAGCTCCATGCGGGAGCTTAAGGAGCAGGCCGGGCAAGTGGTGAAGAAACTTGCCGGCGAGGTGGGAACCGACAGCAAGGGCAAGGCAACCATCGCGAAGAAATCGGCCTACCGACAGGCCACCGAACCTCTGCCGGGTGACGGTTACGCTACGGGATACGTCCGCAACCTGCTGAACAATCGCTCGTATCCGTTGGGCAAGTACATGCTGCAGGATATCTATGCGGACAAGAGCCCGAACTTCTATACCTCGGTGGAGAAGGATCGCCTGTATCCCTACACATTCAATGGCGACATCAACCTGGCCCAATTCCAGCAGATGGTGGCGAACCTGCCCCAGGTGCGCGGCCTTGGCGGAACATATGCCGAGGTGGACAGCCTGTGGAAGGAGCTTGAGGCGCTCGGCTTCAACTTGGACGGCTGCTATGGCGGTGGCAGCAACATCGAGCATCACCCCGCTTGGTTGTACTGGCATAAGACTCCCTTGAACATGATTGCGGTGAGCGATGCCACGTACCATAAGCTGAAGGACCGCACCGCCATCGAGCATGTCCGCTCGATGACGCTCGACGTGTTCGACATGAAAACGGGTCAGGTGGTGCGCGACGTGATGGTGAGCCATCATGAGGAGCACTGGTCGTGTGGCGCTAGCGAATGGCAGTACAAGCACGACATCTACCCCGTGTGCACCATCGTGGACCATCCCTTGCATTAGGCGGGACCTCCGGCAGGCGTGCGGTTCGCGCGCCTGCCGCCTTCGGTGCCGACTCGGCGGAGCCCGACACTGCGCCATGCGCCGCATCGGCAATTCTGTGGGCTTTGCCGTCTTTCGCCGCGTCCCCCTCGCCGCTAATGCCCCTTGTGCGCTATCATTCCCTCGAAACCTGACGGAATGCATAGCAGTTAACGCGAGGTCACTTACATGGACAACATCGAAACCGGACGTGCGGCCGTGCTGGCCGGGCACGGCTGCGACGAGGACGGCCCCTACCTGCTGGTGAACGACCGCGTGCGCAACGTCCAGGTGCGCGTGAGCGTGCGGGGGCGCACGTTCTCGCTGCGCCGCCTGCCCGTGCGCCGCTGCGTGGGGCGCCACGACTTGGAGACCCATGCCAAGATGCCGTGCCCGCTGGACGTGGAGCTGCCGCCCGAGTCCAAGGTCACGGTGTGCCCGGCCTGCCAGGAGGCCACCGGGTTCAACCCCTCGTTCTACCACACGGACTTCGTCTCCCCGCAGCAGCGCGCCTACAACGCCGAGCCGCATATCGCCTATCTGGCGTACTTCTCGCCGGCGCACGTGAAGGCGGGCATCACGGCCGCGTCGCGCGGCGTCCGCCGCCTGCTGGAGCAGGGGG
>NC_021021.1:3222098-3223283 GCF_000210055.1 Gordonibacter pamelaeae 7-10-1-b | reverse complement strand
GCGCGCGTCCAAGAAGGCCGATCTGCTGGCGAACGAGCGCTTCGATGCCGCCGAGGCGGCGGCCGTGCTCGATCGCGAGGCCGCGCGCCTCGCGCAGGTGGAGGCCGTTGCGCGCGCCGGGTTCGCGCCCGAGCCGGTGCAGGACTTCTCGCCGTGCTATTTCGGCGGGCCCTCGCCCTCGTGCGACGACCTCCAGCAGCCGGATGGCGCGCGCGACGTGTGCGGCGGCCGCTGCATCGGCATGGTGGGCAGCGCCATCGTGTTCGAGCAGGGCGGCGCGAGCTTCGTCGTGTGCCTGAAAGACTGGGAGTCGCACGAGGTGGAGCTCGTGGAGAACGAGGTGCTGTGCACCTACGACTTCGCTCCCCAGCAGATGTCGCTGCTCTAGGCGAAGGCGCCGGGGCGGCGCCCGATGGGCCGTGGCCGCCCGCAGAGGGAAATTTCCTATTGCTTTATCACTCTACTGTGCTAAAGTATAGCGACGCGATGCGGAAGAGGCTGCGTGCTGCTGCAGGCGCACGGCCCAGTGGTATCATCGAGTCGAATCGCCGCGTCGCACCGGAAAACCACGAGGGAAAGAAGCGCGAACCTATGAATTACGTGACACCGGCAGGATTTCGCGATGTGCTCACGGACGAGGCGCAGCAGCGCGAGCGCATCACGCGCGCCGTGCAGGAGCGCTTCGCGGCGCGCGGCTACCTGCCTATCGAGACTCCCACGCTCGAGGTCATGGACGTCATGCGGGCGGGCGGCCGCCTGGCCGGCTCCCCGTTTCGCTTCTTCGACGCGCGCGGCGACCTTCTGGCCATGCGGCCCGACGTCACCTTGCAGGTCGCGCGCATGACGGCAACGCGCCTGGCAGGCCAGCCGGGGCCGTTCAGGTTCCGCTACCTTCAACGCGTGTTCCGCGAGGCCGAGGCGGAGATGCAGGCGAAGGCGCGCGAGCTCACGCAGATGGGCATCGAGTGCATCGGCGAGGAGGGCCCCGAGGCCGACGCCGAAGTCGTGGGCCTGCTCGCCGAGGCGCTCGACGTGGCGGGCGCGCGCGGCTACACGCTGGCGCTGGCCACGGTGGGCGTGCTGCGGGCGCTGCTCGAGGCGAGCGGGGCGCCCGCATGGTGGAAGGAGCAGGTGCTCGACGCCTACCACGCGTCGAACTTCGTGGAGCTCGACCGCCTGACGGCG
>NC_021021.1:3218490-3221584 GCF_000210055.1 Gordonibacter pamelaeae 7-10-1-b | reverse complement strand
ATCGTGAAGCTGCACGGCAACATCGAGCTGGCGCCGCTCACCGGCATGGCCGAGCGCATCGTGGACATCACGGCCACCGGCACCACGCTCGCCGAGAACGACCTCGTGGTGGTCGAAGAGGTGCTGTCGTCGACCGCTCGGTTCTTCGCGAACGCGTGCGCGTTCCGCACCGACGAGCGTATCGTACAATTGGCCCAGGCGCTCGCGCAGGCCGTCCAGGCCGCCCCGCAGGCGCAGGACGACCCCGCGCCGCAGGCGCCGGCGAAACAAGGATAAGGAGCAGCCCATGCGTCGTGTGATACTCGAACCCGGCGAGGTTTTCTCGAACAAGCACCTGAAGCGCACCGGCGCGTTCAACGCCGCCGCGCTCACGGCGGCCACCGCCATCATCGAGGACGTGCGCGAGCGGGGCGACGGCGCCCTGCGCGACTACACGGAGCGCTTCGACGGCGTGCGCCTGGAGGATTTCCGCGTGCCGCAGCTGGCCGTCGACGAGGCCGCGGCCTACGTGGACGACGGCACGGCGCGCGCGCTGCGCCAGGCCGCGAGCCAGATCCGCGATTTCCACGAGCGCCAGCGCCAGCAGAGCTGGTTCACCGTGCGCGAGGACGGCGCGCTCGTTGGTTCGAAGGTGGAGCCGCTGGAGTCCGTGGGCATCTACGTGCCGGGCGGACGCGCGCTCTATCCCTCCACCGTGCTCATGAACGCCCTGCCCGCCGCCGTGGCCGGCGTGCCGCGCATCGTGTGCGTGACGCCGCCCGCGAAGTCGGGCATGCTCGATCCGGCCATCCTCTACGCCTGCCGCCTGGCGGGCGTCACGGAGATCTACGCGGTGGGCGGCGCGCAAGCCGTGGCCGCGCTCGCGTACGGCACGGAGTCCATCGAGCCGGTGGCGAAGATCACCGGCCCCGGCAACGCCTACGTGGCGGCAGCGAAGAAGGTCGTGTCAGGCGATGTCGGGATAGACATGATCGCGGGCCCGTCCGAGGTGTGCGTGGTGGCCGATGCCACGGCCGACCCGGCGCTCGTGGCCATCGACCTCATGGCCCAGGCCGAGCACGATCCGTTGGCGGCGTGCTACCTGGTGACGTTCGACGAAGCCTACGCCGACGAGGTGGAGCGCGCCGTGGAGCGACACCTGGAATCGTCCACGCGCGCCGAGATCACCGCGGCGTCGCTGGCCGACCAGGGGCTCGTCGTGGTGTGCCGCGACATCCCGCAGGCGCTCGAGGCCGTGAACGTCATCGCGCCGGAGCACCTGGAGCTGCACCTCGACCACGCCTTCGACCTCCTGGGCGCCATCCGCAACGCGGGCGCCATCTTCCTGGGCGCCTGGACGCCCGAGGCCGTGGGCGACTACGTGGCCGGGCCGAACCACACGCTGCCCACGGGCGGCACGGCCCGCTATGCCTCGCCGCTGTCGGTGGACGAGTTCGTGAAGAAGTCGAGCGTCATCCAGTACTCGCCGGCCGCGCTCGCCCGCGACGCCGACGCCGTCACCACCATCGCGCGGCACGAGGGCCTGTGGGCCCACGCCATGAGCGTGGAGATGCGCCGGAACCTGTTGCGCACGGGCAACGTGTTCGGCGAGGAGGGCGGCCCTGCGGGCGCGGCCTCGGGTGCCGGCGCCGTGGGAAGCGGGGGTGCCGATGCGTAGCGTGTGCTGCTCGGCCCCGCAGCTCGCGGGCCTTACGCCCTACGACCCGAAGTACCTGCCCGCCGAGGCCGTCCTCTCGGCGAACGAGAACCCGCACGACGTGGAGCAGGAGGTGCGCCACGAGATCATGCGCGAGGTGAAGCGCGTGGCCTTGAACCGCTACCCGGACCCGCTGGCCAACGATCTGCGCGACATGATCGCCGAGGCGAACGGGCTCGACCGCGACCAGGTGCTCGTGGGTAACGGCGGCGACGAGCTGCTGTTCAATATGGCGCTGGCCTGGGGCGGCCCGGGGCGCACGTTCCTCAACCTGCCACCCACGTTCTCGGTGTACGAGGCGAACGCGCGGCTCACGAACACGACGGTGGCGAACGTGCCGCGGCGTGCCGACTTCTCCATCGACGAGGAGGCCGTGCTCGCGCGCGTCGCCGAGGGCGGCATCGACTACCTCGTGGTCACGAGCCCGAACAACCCCACGGGCGAGCTGGCCGGCGAAACGTTCGTCTGCCGGCTGCTCGATGCCACCGACGCGCTCGTCATGGTGGACGAGGCGTACTTCGAGTTCTCGCGCCAGACAATGCGCCCCTATCTGGGACAGCACAAGAACCTCGTGATCCTGCGCACGTTCTCGAAGGCGTTCTCCCTGGCCGGCGTGCGCATGGGCTACCTTCTGGGCGACGCCGAGGTCATCCGCGAGTTCGTCAAGGTGCGCCAGCCGTACTCGGTGGACGCCGTGTCGCAGGCCATCGCGCGCGTCGTGTACGCGAACCGCGCGAAGTTCGAGCCGGGCATCCGCGCCATCATCGAGGAGCGCGCCCGCGTCGTCGACGGCCTCAAGCGCATCCCCGGCGTGAAGCCGTACCCGTCGGACGCGAACTACGTGCTGTTCCGCCTGGAGAACGCCGGCATCATCTGGGAGATGCTCTACGGCCGCGGCGTGCTCGTGCGCGATTTCTCGCGCGCGCCGGGTTTGGAGGACTGCCTGCGCGTGAGCATCGGCTCACGTGAGGAGAACGACGCGTTCTTGCGCGCCCTGCGCGATGCCGTGATGGGTAAGTGCGATCTGGAGGTTCCGTCGGCCTGACGGCCGCCGGAGCGGGCCGACGCTGCGGGCTTCCGCGATGCCCGGTCTCGCTGACGTTGCTGGACCAGCGAGCTTAGAGAAAGAGACGAACATGAACCAACGAACCGCCACCGTCGAGCGCACCACGAACGAGACGGATATCCGCATAGCCGTGAACCTCGACGGCACGGGCGCCGTCGAGGTCGAGACGGGCGTGCCGTTCTTCGACCACATGCTCACGGCCTTCGGGCGGCACAGCCTGATCGACCTGGCCGTGCGCGCGAAGGGCGACGTCGAGGTGGATGCGCACCACACGGTCGAGGACGCGGGCATCGTGCTGGGCCAGGCCGTCGCCCGCGCGCTCGGCGACAAGC
>NC_021021.1:3216685-3217754 GCF_000210055.1 Gordonibacter pamelaeae 7-10-1-b | reverse complement strand
GACATGGCGGCGCTCGGATTCCGGTACCTCGTGTACACTGACATCGCGCGCGACGGGATGCAGACCGGCATCGACCCGGCCGCCTACGTGCGGATGGCCGAGGCGTTCGGCCATTCGGTGACCGCGTCGGGCGGCGTGGCCGGCATCGCCGACATCGAGGCGCTCGGCCAAGTGGCCGGCTGCATCGAGGGCGTCATCGCGGGGCGCGCCGTGTACGAGGGCACGCTCACGGTGGCCGACGGCGTGCGCGCTTGCGACGAGGCCACGCGCATCGCGGAAGCGGCCGCCGTGGCTGCGAATCCCTGCGGATTGTAGCGTTGAGGTTCCGGCACGGTCAGCGAGCGAGCCTCTCGCGAGCGCGGTTGCCGGGAAGGTTTGACGAAGCGTGCCTTGGCACGTGAGGAAAACCTGGAGCGGCAAACGGGCCGCGAGAGGCCCGCGCAACGTCGGCACGTCCGTCGTTGCGTCAGCGACGACGGAAGGACGAAAATGCTAGCGAAGCGCGTGATCCCCTGCATGGACGTGAAGGACGGGCGCGTGGTGAAGGGCGTCAACTTCGTGAACCTGCGCGACGCGGGCGACCCCATCGAGCTCGCGCAGCGCTACGACGAGGAGCGCGCCGACGAGGTGATCTTCCTCGACATCACGGCCACTAGCGACGACCGCGCCACCACGGTGGACCTCGCCAGCCGCGCGAGCGAGCAGCTGCACCTGCCGTACTGCGTGGGCGGCGGTTTCCGCAGCGTGGCCGATATCCGCACGATGATCGCGGCCGGCGCCGACAAGGTGTCGGTGAACTCGGCTGCGGTGGCGGACCCGTCGCTCATCACGAGCGCGGCTGCTGCGTTCGGCAGCCAGGCCATCCTCTGCGCCATCGATGCGAAGCACGTCGCGGGAGCGGGGGACAAGTGGGAGGTGTACGTGCACGGCGGCCGCAAGGCCACCGGCATCGACGCCGTGCAATGGGCGCAGGAGGCGGCGCGACGCGGGGCGGGGGAGATCCTGCTCACCAGCATGGACCGCGACGGCAGCCGCGACGGCTTCGACTGCGCGCTCACCCGCGCCGTCG
>NC_021021.1:3214696-3216437 GCF_000210055.1 Gordonibacter pamelaeae 7-10-1-b | reverse complement strand
CGTGGGCAAGCTCGAGCACTTCGCCCAGGGCGTCATCGAGGGCGAGGCCGACGCCGTCTTGGCCGCCAGCGTCTTCCACTTCGGCGAGCTCACCGTCCGCCAAGTGAAAGAGCACATGCGCGCCCAGGGAATACCGGTGAGGTTGTAGCGCTGTCGCGCCACCGTGTCCCTGCATTTTCTTGAAAAAAGAATATTTGCTCTGGCTTTCCCTTTGACGCGCATCCAGCCGATTAGCACAATCTGACGACCTTCGCGCGCCGTGGACCTCGAAGCAGCCGCTCTGCGCGCGGGGTATGCGGTGCTGTGGACAAGAAGGAGCAGTTGTCGCTATTCTTGATAAAAGATAATTAAACCATAGGGCCTGCTACCAGGCGTTTCGCAAACGCCGCATTCGCGACCCCTTGATTTATGCCAAAAATCTATAGATTACCGAGCCTTTTTGTCCATTATGCTTTCAATCATATATAAAATCACCGCGATCATGCGAAAAGCGCTTCGTGCGTGCAGCACGATGCGCGATCACCGACTATGCGTTAAAGGAGCAGCCTGTTTACGTAGCTATAGTCGTCGAATCGAAGAACTCCGCGTTCAAGCCCGAGTTTGCGGGTAAACTGAACTTCCGCCGAGGTGCTGCCGGAGGGCTTCGCCGACCTGCTGCCGTCGACGGAGGACATCGAGAAGCGGATGTGAGAAGGCGCTAGTGCAACAGCTGTTGCGCAATTTGCGAGCAAGGAGAAAGCATCATGGACGTCCCTGAACTGACTTACAACGCCGACGGGCTGATCCCCTGTATCGTGCAGGATGCAGACACGCTCGAGGTGCTCATGATGGCGTGGATGAACGAGGAATCGCTCGCGCTCACGATGGAGCGCGGCGAGACGGTGTTCTGGAGCCGCAGCAGGCGAGAGCTGTGGCACAAGGGTGCCACCAGCGGAAACACCCAGAAGCTCGTGGAGCTGCGCTATGACTGCGACGCCGACACGCTGCTTGCGCTCGTGCATCCGGCAGGTCCCGCCTGCCACACGGGGGAGCGCAGCTGCTTCTTCCGCGCGATGGGCTAGGCCCGCCCCGCGCCGAGGCGCTTTCCCGCATCGCCTTGCTTGATGACGAAGCGTGCCCCAACCTCCATCGCAATTCCACGATATGCGGCCTGATGTGCTTGAACGATCGCGGATCATGCGCTAACATGATCGAAGTTCTGAATATCCCACCGTTGGAAAGCCATCTAACATCCAATATTCCACTTCAGGCATGCACGCGTGCGCTTGCGCGCGTTTCCAAGCAGATTTACCCATAAGCATAAGGAGGACTAGGTGAAATTCTTTCTGGACACCGCCGATCTTGCGGAGATCGAGGAGGCGGCCAGCTGGGGCGTTCTGGCGGGCGTGACCACGAACCCGACGCTCTACGCGCGCACGGGCGGCAAGCTCGCCGACTTCCACAACCATATCAAGCGCATCTGCGAGATCGTCGACGGTCCCGTGTCCGCCGAGAGCGTGGCCATGACGCGCGACGAGATGGTCCGCGACGGCCGCGAGCTCGCCGCGCTCGCCGACAACGTGGTGGTGAAGCTCCCCACCATGATCGAGGGCCTGGCTGCCACGAAGCAGCTGGCCGCCGAGGGCATCCCGGTGAACATGACGCTGTGCTTCACCGTGCCGCAGGCCATCATGGCCGCCCGCGCCGGCGCCCGCTACATCAGCCCGTTCGTGGGCCGCTTCGACGACATCTCCGAGAACGG
>NC_021021.1:3206689-3214553 GCF_000210055.1 Gordonibacter pamelaeae 7-10-1-b | reverse complement strand
GAGGACGTGGTGGCCGCCGTGAACAACTACGACTTCGGCCACGACGTGGAGATCATCGCCGCGTCCGTGCGCAGCGCGAACCACGTGGCGCAGGCCGCCCTCATGGGCGCCGACATCGCCACCGTGCCCTTCGCCGCGCTCAAGAAGTGCGTGCAGCATCCGCTGACCGACCGCGGCCTCGAGGCGTTCCTCAAGGACTGGGAGAAAGTGCAGAACGCATGAGCGAGAACGAATCAGCAACCGTGGCGCCCGAGGCGCCCGCCCCGGCAGCCAAGCCCACGCGCCGCCGCTCAACGAGCGTGAACGCCGGAGCCGCCGCGAAGGCGCCGGCCGACAAGGCAGCGGAACCGCAGGCCGAGGCCGCATCCCCCGCACCGCGCACGGCCAAGACGCCGCGCAAGTCCGTCAAGGCCGGCGGCCAGGCCGCACCGCAGCAGGGCTCCGGAACCGCCAAGCGCCCGGGCCAGAACTCCAGCGGCAACAAAGGCGGCCAAGGCCAGAACCAGGGCAACCGCCAGAAGCAGAACAACCAGCGCCAGAACGCCTCCGGCGGCAAGCAGAACAACAACAACCGCCGCCAGCGCCGTCCGCACGACAACAACCGCGGTCCCCGCGAGGTGCAGCCCAGCGTGTCGCGCGACGATCTGGCCAAGCTCAAGGTGGCCGAGCTGCGCGAGAAGGCGGCCGAGCTGGGGGTGGACGCCGCCGGCCTCAAGAAGGCCGAGCTCGTCGAGGCCGTGTTCGGGGCCAGCGTGAAGGCCGAGGGCTTCATCGAGGTGTCCGGCATCCTGGACATCCTGGCCGACGGATACGGCTTCTTGCGCACGCAGGGCTACCTGCCCAGCGAGACGGACTGCTACGTGGGCCTGTCCACCATCCGCCGCAACGGCCTGCGCAAGGGCGATATGGTGTCCGGGCAGACGCGCCCGGCGCGCGAGAACGAGAAGTACGCCGCCATCCAGAAGGTCACGGCCATCAACGGAACGCCCATCGAGGAGTGCGGCAACCGGGTGCGCTTCGGCGACCTCACGCCGGTCTACCCCGACGAGTGCTTCCATATGGAGCACGGCAAGAACACCGTCACGGCCCGCGTCATCGACCTTGTGAGCCCCATCGGCAAGGGCCAGCGCGGCCTGATCGTCAGCCCGCCGAAGGCCGGCAAGACCACGGTGCTGAAGAACATCGCAGCCGCAATCACCGCGAACAACCCCGACGTGCACCTCATGTGCCTGCTCGTGGACGAGCGTCCCGAGGAAGTCACCGACATGGAGCGCTCCATCAAGGGCGAGGTCGTGTCCTCCACGTTCGACATGCCCACGGAGAACCACATCGCCGTGTCCGAGCTGGTCATCGAGCGCGCCAAGCGCCTCGTGGAGTGCGGCAAGGACGTGGTCGTGCTGCTGGACTCGCTCACGCGCCTCGCGCGCGCCTACAACCTGGCGCAGCCGGCATCGGGCCGCATCCTGTCCGGCGGCGTGGACTCCACGGCGCTCTACCCGCCCAAGCGCTTCCTGGGCGCCGCCCGCAACATCGAGGGGGGCGGCAGCCTCACCATCCTCGCCTCGGCGCTCATCGACACCGGCTCCAAGATGGACGAGGTCATCTTCGAGGAGTTCAAGGGCACGGGCAACATGGAGCTCAAGCTCGACCGCAACCTCGCCGACCGCCGCATCTTCCCGGCCATCGATCCCGTCGCCTCGGGCACCCGCAAGGAGGAGCTGCTGCTCGACCCGCAGGAGGCGCCGCTCATCTGGGCCGTACGCCGTATCCTGTCGAACACGAACAGCACCGAGCGCGCCATGGACATGCTCATCAAGTCGCTCAAGCAGACCGAGACCAACCAGGAGTTCCTGCTGCGCACGGCCAAGAAGGCCCAGCACACCAAGGGCGACGCCATCGAGATCTAGCAACGGAGGACCACTATGCCCCAGGACAACAACTGGCAGCAGCAGGTGTGGCAGCAGCCCGCCGCCCCGCAGGGCGCACCGGCCCCCCAGCCGCAAGGCTGTCCGCCGTACTACCAGCCCGAGCCGCCGAAGAAGAGCCGCGGTTGGATCGTCGCGCTCGTGGCGGTGCTGTGCGTGTTCGGCATCATCGCGCTGGGCATGTGGTCGTGCACGTCGGCCGTGTCCTCGTCGTTCGGCACGCTGGGCGCGCTGGGGTCCACGGCTACCACGTCGGACGTCGACTACCTGACCTCGGACGCGGTGGGCGTCATCGACATCGACGGCACCATCCAGTACGACGGCACGACCTGCAGCCCCGAGGGCTTGAAGGCGCAGCTCGACGTGGCCGCGGAGAACAAGCACATCAAGGCCGTGGTCCTGCGCGTGAACTCCGGCGGCGGCACGGCCACGGCCGGCGAGGAGATGGCCGCCTACGTGCGCGAGTTCTCCGAAAGCTCCGGCAAGCCCGTCGTGGTGTCGAGCGCCTCCATGAACGCGAGCGCCGCCTACGAGATATCGAGCCAGGCAGACTTCATCTACACGGCCAAGACCACGGCCATCGGCGCCATCGGCACGGCGCTGCAGGTCACGGACCTGTCCGGCCTGCTGGACAAACTGGGTATCTCCATCGAGAACGTCACGTCGTCGGACTCCAAGGACTCCAGCTACGGCACGCGCCCGCTGACCGAGGAGGAGCGCGCCTACTACCAGAACATGGTGAACCAGATCAACGAGACGTTCATCCAGACGGTTGCCGAAGGCCGCGACATGACGGTCGAGGAGGTGCGCGCGCTGGCCACCGGCCTCACGTTCACCGGCATGGAGGCTGTGGAGAACGGCCTGGCCGACGAGATCGGCACGCGCGAGGACGCCGTGGCCAAGGCCGCCGAGCTGGCCAACACGACCGCGTACAAGACCGTGAAGCTCGACAACCCGTCGTCGAGCTTGTCCGACCTGCTGGACCTGATGTCGGAGAGCCGCCTGTCGGCCGACGACCTGGCCCAGGCCTTGAAGGAGCTGGAAAACGATGGCAGCCTTGCCCGATAACGCACCAACTTTGAGCGCCGCTCCCGCCGAGGAGCGCGTCGTGTGGCCGAAGCGCGCCGTGGTCACGGCGGGCATGCCCTACGGCAACAAGCCGCTGCACTTCGGGCACATCGCCGGCGTGTTCGTGCCCGCCGACGCCTTCGCGCGCTTCCTGCGCGACCGCATAGGACCCGAGAACGTGCGCTTCATCAGCGGCACGGACTGCTTCGGGTCGCCCATCAACGAGGGCTACCGCAAGCTGGTTGAGGCCGGCGAGTTCGACGGCACCATCGAGGAGTACGTGCAGAAGAACCACGACGCCCAGAAGGCCACGCTCGACGCCTACGGCATCAGCCTGTCCATCTACGAGGGGTCCGGCATGGGCCATTCGGGCGACGTGCACCAGCTCATCAGCGGCAAGTTCATCGAGAAGCTGCACGAGAACGGGCATCTGCACAAGCGCGCCACGCTGCAGTTCTACGACGCCGAGGCGCACACGTTCCTGAACGGCCGCCAGGTGACGGGCCGCTGCCCCGTGCAGGGCTGCAAGTCCGAGCACGCCTACGCCGACGAGTGCGACCTGGGGCACAGCTACGCGCCCGAGGACCTCATCGCGCCGAAGTCGTCCCTCACCGGTACCGTCCCCGAGATGCGTCCGGTGGAGAACTGGTACTTCGACCTGCCCGCCTTCGGCGACTTCCTGCGCGAGCGGGTGGCCGCGATGGAGGCCGACCCGAACATCCGCGCCATCGTGCCGCAGGCAATAAAGGAGTTCCTGGCGCCGCCGGTCGTCTACATCAAGAACGACGCGCGCGAGGCCTACGAGGCCGTGGCCGCCGATCTTCCCGCCCACGAGCTGCGCGAGCCCGAGAAGGGGAAGCAGAGCTTCGAGATAGAGTTCGCGGACATCGACGCCCGCGACGCGGCGCGCGACGTGCTGGGGCAGGCGGGCATCCGCTTCCGCACCGGCAAGGCGCTCGTGCCGTTCCGCATCACGGGCAACATCGAATGGGGCGTGAAGGCCCCGGTCATCGAGGGGCTGGAGGGGCTTACCGTGTGGTGCTGGCCCGAAAGCCTGTGGGCGCCGATGTCGTTCACCATAGCTGTGAACGACCAGATGGGGCTGCCGCGCGGCAGCTGGCGCGACTGGTGGTGCTCGAAGGACGCCGAGGTCTACCAGTTCATCGGCCAGGACAACCTGTACTTCTACGGCGTGGCCCAGCCTGCGCTCATCGACGCGCTGCGCCCCGGCGACCTCATCATGCCGGGCGTGGCGGAGAACCCGCTGCGCCAGACGCGGCTCGTGGCGAACCACCACATCCTGTTCGGCGACAAGAAGGCGTCGTCGTCGGGCGCGGTGAAGCCGCCCACGGCCGACGAGCTTCTGGACTTCTACACGGTGGAGCAGCTGCGTGCGCACTTCCTGGCGCTCGGGCTCGACCAGAAGTCTGTGGGCTTCAAGCCCAAACCGTTCCTGGCCACCGAGGAGGAGCTTGCCGACCCGCGCGTGGCCGACCCGGTGCTCAAGGAAGGCGCGCTGCTCACGAACGTGTTCAACCGCCTGGCCCGCAGCTGCTTCTACGAGGCGCAGAAGAACTTCGAGGGCTACCTGCCGCTCGGCCGCCCCACGGAAGCCGCGCTCGCGCGCGCGAACGAGACGCTTGCCGCCTACGACCGCCTCATGCTGAAGGTGGAGCTGCATTCCGTCATGTCGCTCATGGACAACTTCATCCGGTTCGCGAACAAGCACTGGTCCGAGGGCATCCGCGCCGCCGAGCTGGAAGAGGACGACGAGGCGCGCCGCCAGGTGCTCGTGGACTCGTTCTACCTGCTGCGCGTGGCCACGCTGCTCATGCACCCCATCGCGCCCGCGGGCACCGAGAAGATCTGCGACTACCTGAGCTTCGAGTTCGACGACTTCTTCAGCTGGAACTACGACCTGGAGGACGTGGGCGAGCTGTGCAGCGCCGGCGAGATCGACGAGGGCCGCCACCGCATCCGCGAGCTGCTGCCCCGCTTCGACTTCTTCGAGAAGCACCCGTCCCAATACAAGTAACCCGAAGGCGCCGCTCACGCGGCGCCTTCCATCGCGAAAGGGCATTCATGCAGGTAGACATCTTCACCGACGGCTCGGCGCGGGGCAACCCGGGGCCGGGCGGGTACGGTGCGGTCATGCGCTTCGTGGACGGCGCCGGCAAGGTGCACGAGAAGGAGCTCTCGCAGGGCTATGAGCACACCACGAACAACCGCATGGAGCTCATGGCCGTGATCGCGGGCCTCGAGGCGCTGAAGCGCCCGTGCGACGTCACGCTGTACTCCGACTCGCAGTACGTGGTGAACGCCTTCAACCAGCATTGGGTGGACGGCTGGCTGAAGCGCGGCTGGAAGAACTCGCAGAAGCAGCCCGTGAAGAACGACGATCTGTGGAAGCGCCTGCTGGCCGCCAAGAAGCCCCATCGGGTGGAGTTCGTCTGGGTGAAGGGCCACGCCGGCCACCCCGAGAACGAGCGCTGCGACGAGCTGGCCACCGCCGCCGCGGACGGGGAGGGGCGCATCGCGGACCAGGGGTTCGCCGGGTAGGGGCCCTGCTCGTCCATCGGCGCGCGGCCCCGGCCTCGCCTTGCTCTCGCATCCGCTTGCGCTGTGATGTTCCTGTATCGATACGGTTGTGCCTTGGAAACGGCGGAGCACGGTCTGTTAGACTGTTGCTCAACGTATCGGAGCTAACGAAGCAGGTGGAGGCCCCCACATGCAGCACAGTGCAACGAAAGCGCGCGCCAAGGGCGCGCTGGCCGGATTCGTCGCGGCATCGCTCGCCGCATCCCTCATGATCCCCTCGCTCGCCTTCGCCGAGCCGACGTCCGCCGAGAAGCAGGCCGAGGCCCAGTCCGCGCTCGCCTCGCTCAACGCGATGCAGGACAAGCTGGAGCAGACGGCCATCGCCTACGACGAGGCGGTGGCGGCCCAGAAGGAAGCCGAGGCCAACCGCAACGAGGCGCAGGCGCGCATCGACGAGGCCACCGGCCAGATAGCCGATCTGCAGGACCATCTGGGAACCCGCGCCCGCAGTATGTACCGTACCGGCAACAGCACCCTGCTCGACCTGCTGTTCGGCTCCACCACGTTCGCGGCGTTCGCCACGAACTGGGATCTGCTCAACACCCTGAACCAGAACGATGCCGACCTCGTGCAGCAGACGAAGGACCTGCGCGCCGAGGTGCAGGAGCAGGAGGCCGTGCTCGCCGAGCAGGAGCGCATTGCCAAGGAGAAGGCTGACGAGGCAAAGCGCAGCAAGGACGAGACGGCGGGAACCATAGCCTCCATGCAGGCCACGTACGACAGCCTGAGCGCCGAGGCCGCCGCCCTGCTCGAGCAGGAGCGCGCCGCCCAGCAGGCCGCCGAGGCCGCCAAGGCCGAAGATGTGGTGAACGCCTCGATCCAGCAGGCGGCTGGCGGCAACGCGGGCAACGCCGGCAACACAGATGGCGGCAACACGGGCTACACGCCCTCGCCGTCGCCTGCACCCTCCTACGACGAGGCCATCGCCGGTACCGTGGTCGGACGCGCGTACAGCCAGATCGGGAAGGCGTACGGATACGGCGACCCGAGCTACGGCGCAGGTCCGAACGAGTACGACTGCTCCGGTTTCGTGTCGTTCTGCCTGTTGGGCAGTTACTCGCGCATGGGCAGCACCTCGACGTTCATGGCTTGGCCCACCGTAAGCGACCCCCAGCCGGGCGATGTGTGCGTCAACTCGGGCCACTGCGGCATCTACATCGGCAACAACCAGATGATCCATGCGGCCACCTACGGCGTGGGTGTCGTCATCGGTCCGGTGCAGGCGGGCATGAAGATCGTCCGCCCGTAAGCGCAATCCGGATGCAAACGCAAAGGAGGGCGGCCGACCGGCCGCCCTCCTTTGCGTTTGCGCTTGGCGCGTAGGGGCGTCGGCTCCTAGGCCACCGCGTCCCTGATGATCTTGCGCAGCTCCTCCATGCCGTCGCCCTTCGCGGACGACGTCACCACCATCGAGGCGTCGTCGCCCAGCGCGAGCTGGCGCTTGAGGGCGGCCTTCTGCTTCATCTGCTGCTGGCGCGACAGCTTGTCGGCCTTCGTCAGCGCAACGACGAAGGGGAGGTCGGCCTCGCGCAAGAAGCGGATCATGTTCTCGTCCAGCTCGGACGCCTCGTGGCGGATGTCCACGAGGGCCACCACGAGCGCGAAGGAGCGGTCCTGGTTGAAGTATCCCTCGATGAGCTCCGACCAGCGCGCCTTCTCCGATTTCGACACCTTGGCGTAGCCGTACCCCGGCAGGTCGACGAACGTCACGCCGTCGCCGTCGAAGAAGTTGATGGTGGCCGTCTTGCCGGGCGTCTGGGACACCTTTGCCAGGCCCTTACGGTTGAACAGCTTGTTCAAGAGCGACGACTTGCCCACGTTCGACCGTCCCGAGAACGCGACCTCGGGAGCCGTCGAGGGCGTAAGCTGCGCCGAGGTGCCGAACGACCGCTCGAACCGTACGTTGTTGAAGTTCATTGCGCTTTCCTTCCGGAGGGGGCTGCATGCCGGTGCGCTCGGAATAGCGGTAGGCGCCGGCCGCTGTTCCATGGTACCGGAACCGCCCCGCCCCGGAGGCTAGAACCGCCGCCCGAACGCGGTTTTTCCACGTTGCCCCCTGCGGGCGGGCGGATTGCCGGCACCGGTTCTGCGGGCACGGGCGATCTAAAAATTACCCATGGTAGACTTTCTGCCCGGCTTCCGCTATCATACCCAATAAGTTACCTATTGCAAACTATAGAGGGATGATCGAGAGGGAGGAACCGCATGAGGGAGATCGAGGCGGCGCGCGGCAACGCGGCACCCCAAGGAACCGATGCGGCCGGGGACGGCCC
>NC_021021.1:3204951-3206361 GCF_000210055.1 Gordonibacter pamelaeae 7-10-1-b | reverse complement strand
CGCTTTCGGGCTCGGGGCGCTCGGCGCCGTGCTGCCCATCGTGCCGACCACCCCGTTTTTGCTGGCGGCCGCCTTCTGCTTCGCGCGCAGCTCCGAGCGGTCGCGCGCCTGGTTCCGCGGCACGAAGCTGTACCGCACCGTGCTCGCGGGCTATATGTCCAAGCGGGCGATGACCGTGAGGGCCAAGGTCGCCCTGCTCGTTCCCCTCACGGCCGTGCTGGCCGTGTCGTTCGCGCTCATGGGCTCCGTGCCGGTGGGGCGCGCCGTGGTCGCCGTCGTGTGGGCGGCGCATCTCGTGTACTTCGGCCTCGTCGTCAAGACCGACCGCGGTCCGTCCGAAGGCGCGCTCGCGGCAGCCGCGCCGCTCGGCACCGATGGGGAAGGGGCCTAGGGCAGCCATGTTCGACAAGAGACTGCTCTCCCTCGTGCCGGCGGCCGCCAAGTTCATCGCGGCCGACGTCGTGTTCCAGTGGATCGGCCTTTTGGCCAACATCGCGCTGTTCCTGCTCGTCGGATCGTTCATGCAGGGGCTGGTGGCCGGTACGGCTCACGCCGAGGCCGCCGCTCGGCTGGCCGGCGCCTCCGCCTGGCCATCGCCGCGCGCCTCGCATGCCAGACGCTCGCGCAGCGCATGGGCCTGGCTGCAAGCGAGGCGGCCAAGCGCGCCGTGCGCCAGGAGGTGTACGACAAGCTCGTGCGCCTGGGGCCGTCGTACCGCGAGCATGCCTCCACCGGGGAGGCCGTGCAGATCAGCGTGGAGGGCGTCGAGCAGCTGGAGAGCTATTTCGGCTCGTACCTGCCGCAGCTCTTCTACGCGGTGCTGGCCCCGCTCACCCTGTTCGCCTGCCTGGCGCCCCTGTCCCTGCCGCCTGTCGTGGCCCTGCTCGCGTGCGTGCCCCTCATCCCGGCGTCCATCATGGCCATCCAGAAGATCGCCAAGCGCGTCATGAAGAGCTACTGGGGCTCGTACACCGATCTCGGCGGCAGGTTCCTCGAGGACATCCAGGGCCTCGCCACCCTCAAGATCTACCAGGCGGACGGGCGGGCGCACGAGCGCATGAACGACCAGGCCGAGAGCTTCCGCCGCGCCACCATGCGCCTTCTGCGCATGCAGCTGAACTCCATCACCGTCATGGACCTGTTCGCCTTCGGCGGCGCGGCGGTGGGCATCGTCATGGTGCTGGGGCAGTACGCGGCGGGCGCGGTCGGGCTCGGCGCGGCGTTCTCCCTCGTGTTCCTGTCGGCCGAGTTCTTCCTGCCCCTGCGCACGCTGGGGTCGCTCTTCCATACGGCCATGAACGGCATGGCCGCCGCCGACAGGATGTTCGCCATCTTGGACGCGCCGGAGGGGCGCGACGGCACGCGCTCGGTCGATCCGGCGCATGTCGGCGTTGCATGCCGCGGCGTAGG
>NC_021021.1:3203238-3204221 GCF_000210055.1 Gordonibacter pamelaeae 7-10-1-b | reverse complement strand
GCGTCGAGCGGCACCTCAAAGGCGGCACCGCGCTGCTCATGGCGCTGGTGGGGGCTATCGTGGTCGCGTGCGGCGTGGCCATGCTGCTGGCGTCTGCCGCGCTCGTGGCGCAGGGAGCGGTCGATGCAGGCGCCGCCGTGCTGGCAACCGTCGCGCTCATGTCGTCTTTCGGCCCGGTCATCGCCGTTGCCAACCTGGGGTCCACGCTCCAGCAGACGCTGGCTGCGGGCGCGCGCGTCGTCGACCTTCTGGACGAGCGCCCGCAGACCGACGAGGTGTCCGACGGCGTGGACCTCGGCGCCTTCGACGGTGCGGCCGCGCGGCGCGTGGACTTCGCCTACGGCGGCGTGCGCGTGCTCGAGCAGGTGGACGTGACGTTGCGGCCGGGCGAGGTCGTGCGCGTGACGGGCCGCAGCGGTGTGGGCAAGTCAACGCTGCTGAAGCTGTTCATGCGGTTCTGGGACGCCCAGAAGGGCGTCGTGGAGGTGTCGGGCCGCGACGTGAGGCGCGTCAACACCGCCAGCCTGCGCAACGCGGAGGGCTTCATGACCCAGGAGACGCACCTGTTCGAGGGCACTATCCGCGACAACCTCGTGCTGGCGCGGCCCGGCGCCACCGACGACCAGCTGGCCGACGCCTGTGCGAAGGCGTCGCTCTCCGACCTGGTGGAGCGCCTGCCGCAGGGCTTGGACACGCGGGTGGGAGAGCTCGGCGACGCGCTGTCGGGCGGCGAGCGCCAGCGCATCGGACTGGCGCGCGTGTTTTTGCACGACGCCCCGTTCGTGCTGCTGGACGAGCCCACGAGCAACCTCGACAGCCTGAACGAGGCTGCCGTGCTGCGTGCGCTGGCCGACAACCGCGCCAGCAAGACCATCCTCATCGTCAGCCACCGCGCGAGCGCCGCCGCCATCGCCGACCGCACGTACTCGGTGGAGCGCAGCCGCGCGTCCTAGCGCCGGGCCGCCCCCTTCGGCGGTTGCGGC
>NC_021021.1:3202206-3203081 GCF_000210055.1 Gordonibacter pamelaeae 7-10-1-b | reverse complement strand
TCTTGCGTTCGATGCGCAGGTCGGTTATACTCCTACAGTTTTTAATTACGCATGCTCGTGCGACCCGCTCCGCCAGTGGCCAACCGGAAAAGGCTGCGGAGGCAGGGGATGACCGCGGGCAGAGGACTAACGAATGGAGAGAGAAATGACGAAAGTCAGCATTCAGACGCTGCTCGACGCGGGCAGCCACTTCGGCCATCAGACGCGCCGCTGGAACCCCAAGATGAAGCCCTACATCTTCGGCAGCCGCGGCGACATCTACATCATCGATCTCAAGCAGACGCTCTACGGCCTGGACGCGGCCTACACGTTCGTGTCCGAGATCGCCCGCAAGGGCGGCACCGTGCTGTTCGTGGGCACGAAGAAGCAGGCCCAGGAGGCCGTGGCCGACGCTGCCAACAAGTGCGGCATGCCCTACGTGAACGCCCGCTGGCTCGGCGGCATGCTCACGAACTTCGTCACCATTCGCTCCCGCGTGACCCGCATGGAGGAGCTGGAGGCCATGGAGGCCGACGGCCGCATGGTGGTGCTGCCGAAGAAGGAGCAGATCCTGCTGCGCAAGGAGCTCGGCAAGCTGCAGACGAACCTCAACGGCATCCGCAACATGAAGCGCGTGCCCGACGCCATCTTCGTCATCGACACGAACCGCGAGGCCATCGCCATCCACGAGTCCCGCCGCCTGAACATCCCCGTGGTGGGCACGCTCGACACGAACTGCGACCCGGACGACGTCGATTTCGGCATCCCGGCCAACGACGACGCCATCCGCTCCGTGCGCCTGCTGGCCGACTTCGTGGCCGACGCCGTGATCGCCGGCGTGGGCGTGCCGGTCACGGCCGCCGAGATCGCTCCGGCCGACGCCGAGGCCGCCCCTG
>NC_021021.1:3199098-3201849 GCF_000210055.1 Gordonibacter pamelaeae 7-10-1-b | reverse complement strand
AGCGGGCTTTTACGAGAGAAGAGACGCGCCCTCCCCGCCGATGCGGCCCGAGGGCGCTTCCACCCCGGCACCGCGCATGCGGCGCCGTAGAGAGAAAGGAACAACGTGGCTGAGATCACCGCTTCCCTGGTCAAGGAGCTCCGCGAGATGACCGGCGCCGGCATGATGGAGTGCAAGAAGGCGCTCGTCGAGGCCGAGGCCGACCTGGAAAAGGCCGTCGACGTCCTGCGCACCCGCGGCCTGGCCGCCGTTGCCAAGAAGGCCGGCCGCGCCACCAACGAGGGCACGGTCATGGCCATCGTCTCCGACGACGCCACGACGGGCGCCGTCGTGGAGCTCAACTGCGAGACCGACTTCGTGGGCATGAACGACAAGTTCAAGGCCTACGCCGAGAAGATCGCCAAGGCCGCCCTGGCCGCCAAGCCCGCCGACCTGGAGGCCTTGAAGGCCGCCGACGCCGAGGGCGAGACGGTGGAGGCCGTGGTGACCGACGCCATCCACACGCTGGGCGAGAACATCCAGCTGTCCCGCTTCGCGCTCGTCGAGGGCGGCGCCGTGTCGTCCTACATCCACGGCGGCGGCAAGATCGGCGTGCTCGTGCAGTTCGACGTGGAGGGCATCGACCCCGCGTCCGACGGCTTCAAGGCCTACGGCCGCGACATCGCCATGCAGGTGGCCGCCGCGTCCCCGGTCGCCGCGAACCGCGACGCCGTCGACCCGGCCATCGTCGAGCACGAGAAGGCCATCTACATGGCCCAGGCCGCCGAGTCCGGCAAGCCCGAGGCCATCCAGGAGAAGATGGCCACCGGCCGCCTGGAGAAGTTCTTCAAGGAGAGCACCCTCACCGAGCAGGCCTTCGTGAAGAACCCGGACCAGAGCGTGTCCGAGTACACCGACGAGGTCGCCAAGAACCTCGGCGGCACGATCGGCATCGTCGACTTCAAGCGCTTCGTGCTGGGCGAAGAGGCGTAAGGCGCCTCATAGCCTCGGCTCACCTGCTCTTCTGCTTTCGCTGTGAAGGCCCGCTTCGTGCGGGCCTTCGCTTTCTATAATGGCTGAGTGCTGCAAACGGCGCCGAACCGACGGCGCGTGGACGATAGACGGGCGATGCCCGGCCGCCTCCGGCCCGGGCGCGAAGGACGATCCATGGCTGAAGAAATCATCATCGTGCAGGGTACGGGCGTGCTGGCCGGCGAGGTGCCCGTGTCGGGCGCGAAGAACTCGGCGCTCAAGCTCATGGCGGCTTCCCTGCTGGGGGGCGGAACCACCGCCATCCACAACGTGCCGCTCATTTCGGATATCGCCATCATGTCCGAGGTGCTGCGCTGCCTGAACGCGCGCGTTGAGCGCGAGGGCCACACGCTCGTGGTGGACACCGGCTCCGTGGACAAGTGGGAGACCCCCTACGAGCTGGTGTCGAAGATGCGCGCGAGCATCGCCGTGCTGGGCCCGCTCATCGGGCGGTTCGGCCAGGCGCGCGTCGCCATGCCGGGCGGCTGCCAGATAGGCGCCCGCAAGATCGACATGCACCTCGTGGGGCTGGAGGCCCTGGGCGTGGAGTTCGTGGTGGACCACGGCTTTTTGGAGGCCACGACGCCGCACGGCCTGGCCGGCGCGCACGTCGTGCTGGACTTCCCCAGCGTGGGCGCCACGGAGAACCTGCTCATGGCCGCCGTGGCGGCCGAGGGCACCACCACCGTGGAGAACGCCGCGCGCGAGCCGGAGATCGTCGATCTGGCGAACATGCTGAACGCCATGGGCGCGCGCGTGTCCGGCGGCGGCTCGTCGTTCATCGAGGTGGAGGGCGTGCCCGTCGAGAGCCTGCATCCCTGCGAGCACACCACGGTGGGCGACCGCATAGAGGCTGGCACCTTCCTCACCGGCGGCGCGCTCATGGGCGGCCCGGTGACGGTGCGCGGCATCGACCCGTCGTACCTGCGCATGGCGCTCATGAAGCTGGAGGCCATGGGCTGCGACGTGCAGGCCGGCGCCGACTGTATCACCGTGCGGCGCGAGGGGCCGCTCGCGCCCATCGACCTGCAGACGCTGCCGCACCCGGGCTTCCCGACCGACCTGCAGGCGCAGTTCATGCTGCTGGCGGCCCGCGCCGAGGGGACGTCCGTCATCACGGAGAACGTGTTCGAGAACCGCTTCATGTTCGCCAGCGAGCTCATGCGCATGGGCGCCGACATCGTCATCGAGGACCATCATGCCCTCGTGCGCGGCGTGGACGGCCTTCAGGGCGCCGACGTGTCCTCCACCGACCTGCGTGCCGGTGCGGCGCTCGTGCTGGCGGGGGTATCGGCCGAGGGGGAGACGCGCGTGCACGACATCCGCCACATCGACCGCGGCTACGAGGACTACGTGGGCAAGCTCCGCCTGCTCGGCGCCGACGTCGAGCGCGCCGTGGCGGACGACGCGCTGCCGGCGTGCTAGCGGGGCCGTTGCATGGCTAGGCGCAAGAAGGGCTTCACCGCAGCCCAGTCCAAGCTCACGTCGCACCGCATGAGGTCGGCGATGCTCGGCACGCATGTGCCGCGGCGCATCCGCCCGGCATCGGCCCGCATGAACGCCGATGCCGTGGGCTTCTCCAGCACGCGCAAGAAGAAGCGCGCCGCGCGCGGCGTGGTGGACACGCTGCTGCCCTCCACGGCCACGCGCGAGACCTCGTCGGACTACAGCCGCCGCGTGGGGCGCCGCGACATCGCCCAGGAGCTGCAGCGCAAGGCGCGCGTCCGCCGCATCGTGGCC
>NC_021021.1:3194079-3198451 GCF_000210055.1 Gordonibacter pamelaeae 7-10-1-b | reverse complement strand
CCCCCCGGTGACGCGGCCGGCCAGTCGGTGTCGCCCGCGTGCATTTACGCCGCCGCGCGCGTCGCGCCCGCCGCGCTATGGTAGAATCGGCACCCGAGAAACATCATTTCGACGAAGGAGCTTTTCATGGTAGACAAGAACGACGTGGCGGCGGTGCTCGAGCTCATCCGCCCCAGCCTGCAGGCCGACGGCGGCGACGTGAGGTTCGTCGACGTGGACGAGGACGGCGTGGTGTCGGTGGAGCTGCAGGGCGCCTGCAAGGGCTGCCCCATGTCCGAGATGACGCTGGCGAACGGCGTGGAACGCATCCTGAAGGAGCGCGTGCCCGGCGTGACGAAGGTCGTCGCCGTCCACGAAGGCTAGAGCGGGGGACCGGGGCCATGGCGAACTGTTGGGAGCGGCGCGGGTGCGACGACGAGATGATGTCGCGCTGCCCGCACAACACGCCCGGCGAGCCGTGCCCGGCCGACTGCCACTACGCCGCCTGCGACCGGCCGACGCACGTGGTGGCGACCGACTTCGCGGTGCTGCTCAACCCCGAGCGGTACTACGATGCGGCCGTGAAGGAGGTGTGCCGCTTCTGCGAGCACTTCCTGGAGCACGGCCCGGACCTTGCCGACGCGCCCGCGGACGGGTCGCGCGCCGGCAACCCGAACCGCTTCCTGCTGTAGGGCGGGTCGCGGCTGCCGCTTGCGCGGCGGGACGTCGTTTCCGCCGTCCGCATGCGGCGTTTGGGGTATCATGAGCAAGGCAGGAACGCGCGGCCGCCCGGGAGGGCGGCCGCGTTGCACGCAGGGCCATCGATGGAAACAGGAGGAAGCATGACCGAGCAGGTGCAGGGCACGCTGAAGGTGAAGACCGGGTTCGCCGAGATGATGAAGGGCGGCGTCATCATGGACGTCGTCAACCCCGAGCAGGCGAAGATAGCCGAGGATGCGGGAGCCGTGGCCGTCATGGCCCTCGAGCGCGTCCCCGCCGACATCCGCGCGCACGGCGGCGTGGCGCGCATGAGCGACCCCACCATGATCGAGGGCATCGTGGAGGCCGTGTCCATCCCCGTCATGGCGAAGTGCCGCATCGGGCATTTCGTGGAGGCGCAGGTGCTGCAGAGCCTGGGCGTGGACTTCATCGACGAGAGCGAGGTGCTCACGCCGGCCGACGACGAGTACCACGTGAACAAGTGGGACTTCGACGTGCCGTTCGTGTGCGGCGCCCGCAACCTGGGCGAGGCGCTGCGCCGCATCGCCGAGGGCGCGGCCATGATCCGCACGAAGGGCGAGCCGGGCACGGGCAACGTGGTGGAGGCCGTGCGCCACATGCGCACCGTCACCACCGACATCGCCCGCATCAAGGGCCTGCGCGACGAGCAGCTGTTCACGGCCGCGAAGGACTTGCAGGCTCCCTACGAGCTGGTGAAATGGGTGGCCGAGCACGGGTGCCTTCCCGTGGTGAACTTCTCCGCCGGCGGCATCGCCACACCCGCCGACGCGGCGCTCATGATGCAGCTGGGCTGCGACGGCGTGTTCGTGGGCAGCGGCATCTTCAAGTCGGGCAACCCGGCCAAGCGCGCCCGCGCCATCGTGGAGGCCACGACGAACTACGACGACCCCGACACCATCGCGCGCGTCTCGCGCGATCTGGGCGAGGCTATGGTGGGCATCGAGATCTCGGACATCCCCGAGAACGAGCTCATGGCCGGACGCGGCTGGTAGGGGCGTTTCGTGGCTGCGTTGCGCATCGGCGTCCTAGCCCTGCAGGGCGCCTTCCGCGAGCATCGGCGCATGCTCGACGGGCTGGGGGCCGAAACGCGGCTCGTGCGCTGGCCGGCCGAGCTGGACGGGCTGGACGGCCTCGTGATCCCGGGCGGCGAGTCCACGGCCATCGCGAAGCTGCTGGCCATCCACGGGATGTACGGGCCCCTGCGCGACGCCTTCGCGGCCGGCATGGCCGTGTTCGGCACGTGCGCCGGCGCCATCCTCATGGCACGCGACATCGAGGGCGCGCGCCCCGACCAGGAGCCGCTCGCCCTCATGGACGTGCGCATCCGGCGCAACGCCTACGGGCGGCAGATCGACTCGTTCGAGACGGCGGTGCCGTTCGACGGGGTGGCGGGGGGCCCGGTGAAGGCCGTGTTCATCCGCGCACCCCGCTTCGCCGACCTGGGGCCGGGCGTGCGGGTGCTCGCTGTCGGCGACGGCGGCGAGCCGCTCGCCGTGCGCGAAGGGCGCGCGCTGGCCGTGGCGTTCCACCCCGAGCTCGCCGACGATGCTCGCGTGCATGCCTATTTCCTCGAAAGCGTGGCCGGCGCGTGACGTTCGGCCTCGGGGAAGTCTGCTACAATGAGGTTCGTTGGCGGACCCGGCAAGGCGAAGGAGCGTGAGGCGCGTGAGTCAGACGATTACCTGCCCGGCGTGCGGCGCGTCCGATCTGGACGTGTGCTGCTACGACTCCATGATGGTCGTGCGCGCGGACCTCGCCATGTTCACGTTGCGCTGCCCCTCGTGCGGCGCCAAGGTGTCCAGCATGCAGACCATACCCTCCCAGCTGCGCGACGAGGTGCGGTTCGCCGCCATCGAGGTGGGCGCGGGCATGGGCCGCGAGTAACGTCACGCGCCGGCTGCGCGGCGGGGCGGGCCCGCACGCGGCGGGTTCTCCCGCCGACGTCGCAGCTCCGGCGATCGGCAAGGCAAAGGAATCCTATGCTCAACGATATCTACTGGAATCTCGACCCCGTCCTGTTCTCGGCGGGGCCGTTCACCGTGCGGTGGTACGGCATCGCCTACGTGGCGGGGTTCGTGTGCGCCGCCCTGCTCATCTGGCGGCTGGCCAAGCGCTGGCGCATCCGCGTGGACGCCGACGCGCTGCTCACCATCATGTTCTGCGTCATCATCGGCGTCGTGGCGGGCGGACGGCTGGGATACGTGCTGTTCTACGGCAACGGCCTGGAGTTCTACCTGCAGAACCCGCTCGAGGTGCTCGCGTTCAACCACGGCGGCATGAGCTTCCACGGCGGGCTCGTGGGCGCGCTCCTCGCCGGCATAGCGGCGGCGAAGATGACGGGCATCCCGTACCTCACGCTGGCCGACCTGGGCTGCGTGGCGGCCCCCATCGGGCTCTTCTTCGGGCGGCTTGCGAACTTCGTGAACGGCGAGCTGTGGGGCGGTCCCACCGACCTGCCGTGGGGCGTCGTGTTCGGCGGGGCTGCGGGCACCATGCCGCGCCATCCCTCCCAGCTCTACGAGGCGCTGCTGGAGGGCGTGCTCATCTTCGCCGTGCTGTTCATGCTCTCGCGCAGGCTCCCGCCGCGCCCGCGCGGCACGTTCCTGGGCGTGTTCCTGATTATGTACGGTTGTTGTCGGTTCGCCATCGAATTCGTGCGCCAGCCCGATGTGCAGCTAGGATATCTGTGGGGCGGTTGGCTGACCATGGGCCAGCTCCTGTCCGTCCCGCTCGTGCTCGTGGGAATCGGCGTGCTCGTTTATGCGCTTCGGATGAAGAAGCCGCAACAGGGTCTTCCGGAATTGCCACAAGGCGAGTAACATATAAGGCGTGCCATCAAGGAGCGAACCTGAAGCCCGGACGGGCCCCGCGCAGGCGGCGGCTGCGGTCGGGAACGACCTCGAAGGGGGAACCATGGAGCTCAAATTCTACCATTGCCGCCATTGCGGGAACATCGCCGTCAAGCCGTTCGACTCCGGCGTGCCGCTGGTATGCTGCGGCGAGCAGATGGAGGAGCTTGTCGCCAACACCACCGATGCCGCGCTCGAGAAGCACGTGCCCAACGTGAAGGTGGACGGCTCGAACGTCCACGTCCAGGTGGGCAGCACGCTGCACCCCATGACGCCGGAGCACTACATCACGTTCGTGTGCCTGCAGACGAAGAACGGCTACCAGTTCGTGCAGCTCACGCCGGAGGACGCCCCCGTGGCCGACTTCGCCGTGGCCGAGGGCGACGAGCCGGTGAAGGTGTACGAGTACTGCAACATCCACGGCCTGTGGGCAGCCGAGCTCTAGGGACCCCGCCTCTCAAGCCGCATCGAGCGCCCGTCCCGCACCGCGCGGGGCGGGCGCTCGCACGTTTCCCTTTGTGAAGCTCCGCTTCCGATTCGGCCGCCGCCCGGACGCGCGGCGGGGTTCGCGGTATCATGCAACGTGAAGGGCCCGATCGGGGCACCGCATGGCGGAAGGAGCAGCATGGCAAGGCGCACGAAGATCGTTTGCACGCTGGGCCCGTCGGTGGACGACGAGGCGTCGCTGCGCGCCCTGCTGGGGGCGGGCATGGACGTCGCGCGCTTCAACTTCTCGCACGGCTCGCACGACGAGCACCGCGCGCGCATGGAGCGTTTGCGCAAGGTGCGCGGCGAGCTGGACT
>NC_021021.1:3193053-3193855 GCF_000210055.1 Gordonibacter pamelaeae 7-10-1-b | reverse complement strand
GCCGGCAGCCGGATCGTGCTCGTCGAGCGCGCGGTGGAGGGCACGCCCCAGCTGGTCACGCAGAGCTGCCCGGGCCTGGCCGCGGCCGTGGGGGAGGGCACGTCCATCCTCGTGGACGACGGGCTTATCGAGCTCGAGGTGGAGGGCGTGGACGGCACCGACATCCGCTGCATCGTGAGGAACGCAGGCACGCTCGGCGAGCGCAAGTCCGTGAACGTGCCGGGCGCGGCGCTTCCCCTGCCGGCGCTCACGGACCAGGACCGCGACGACCTGCTGTTCGGTATCGGGCAGGAGGTCGACTTCGTGGCCGCGTCGTTCGTGCGCGACGCCGACGGCGTGCGGGCGGTGCGCCGGTTCTTGGACGGGCACGGCGGCGAGGGCATCAGGATCATCGCCAAGATCGAGTGCTCGGAGGCCGTGGAGAACTTCGACGCCATTTTGGAGGTCGCCGACGGCATCATGGTGGCGCGCGGCGACTTGGGCGTGGAAGTGCCCGCCTGGCGCGTGCCCCACATCCAGAAGAACATCATCCGCGCGTGCAACCGCGCGTCGAAGCCCGTGATCACGGCCACCCAGATGCTGGAGTCTATGGTGCGCAACCCGCGCCCCACGCGCGCCGAGGTGGGCGACGTGGCCAACGCCGTGTACGACGGCACCGATGCCGTCATGCTGTCGGGCGAGACGGCGTCGGGACGCTACCCGGTAGAGGCCGTGCGCATGATGGCGCAGGTGGCGGAGGCGAGCGAGCCGTACCTGCACGACGAGGCCGCGCCCGACCGCAGCCGCGAGCACGCGCGCGTGG
>NC_021021.1:3189944-3192560 GCF_000210055.1 Gordonibacter pamelaeae 7-10-1-b | reverse complement strand
TGGCGAAGGGCGCCGTCTCGGGCGTGGCCGTTGAGCAGCAGGGCTTCGTGAAGGGCTTCGTGCGGCTGTGCAACGACGGCTGGGAGCAGGGCTGGCACGAGCGCAACGGCGGCAACGCGACGTACCGCCTCACGCCGGAGGACGTGGCGTCGTGCCGCTCATTCTTCTACGACACGGCCAGCTCGTGGGTGCCGCTGGGGCTTGCCGCGCCGGGCATGCGCCGCTCGTTCTTCCTGGTCACGCGCGCCGGCGCGTTCATGCGCAACGTGGCGCTCGACCCGGACGCCACGCTGGGCATCGTGGAGCTGAACGACGAGGGCGATGCCTGGCGCATCGTGTGGGGCTTCAAGGAGGGCGGCATGCCCACGAGCGAGCTGGCCAGCCACGTGCTCATCCACGAGAAGCGCGCCGCCGCCACGGCGGGCGCGGCCCGGGTGCTCTACCATGCTCATCCTGTGAACGTGGTGGCGCTCACGGCCGTGATGCCGCTCGATGCGCGCACGTTCACGCGCGCGCTCTGGAAGGCCATGACCGAGTGCGTGATCGCCTGCCCCGAGGGCCTGGGCGTCGTGCCGTGGATGGTGCCGGGGGGTGCGGACATCGCCCGCGCCACCGCCGAGCTCATGGGGCGCTACCCGGCCTGCGTGTGGGCGCAGCACGGCCTGTTCTGCTCGGGCGCGGACTTCGATGCCACGTTCGGCCTCATGCACACGGTGGAGAAGGCCGCCGCCGTGTACGCGCAGGCGCGCCTGCTCAACCGCGGCAGCGACGCCTTCCCGAACACGATCCCCGACGCCGGTCTGCGTGCCATAGCGGAAACGTACCACCTGCCGATCAACGAGGAGTTCCTGGAAGGGTAGGATGCCGCCGTGCGCTGCTGTGCGTGCTGTGCGCGTTGCCTGTTTTCCCCTCGCATGCGCGTTTCAACTGTGCTATCATGCAAAGGCTTGTCTTCGCCTTGGTCGGAAACCAAGGCCTGTCTAAGGAGAACCAAATGAAACAGGGAATTCATCCGGAATACGTCGAGTGCACGGTGAAGTGCAGCTGCGGCAACACGTTCACCACCATGTCGACGAAGCCGGAGCTGAAGATCGACATCTGCAACGTGTGCCACCCGTTCTACACCGGCCAGCAGCGCTTCGTGGACACCGGCGGACGCGTGCAGCGCTTCGCCGACAAGTTCGGCTCCGCCAAGGAGACCGTGGCCGAGCGCGAGGCCGCGAAGAAGGCCGCCAAGGCCGCAGCCGTGGCCGAGGCCGAGGCAAAGCGCAAGGCCGAGCGCGAGGCGAAGGCCGCCGAGAAGGCCAAGCGCGCCGAGGAGTTTGCCAAGAAGGCCGAGCGCGACGCCGCCAAGGCCGCCGAGGCCGAGGCTGCCGCCCCTGCCGAGGATGCCGCTGCCGAGGCCACGGCCGAGGAAGTCGCCGCCGTGGACGCCCTCGTGGAGGCTCCGGCCGAGGAGAAGGCCGCCGAGTAGCGCGCAACCGAGATCCGGTACGAAACAGGAACGCCCGGCCGATGGCCGGGCGTTCCTGTTTCGGGGCCCGGCCATCGGCCGGGCGCTTCTGCTTCCGAAGGAGGGGGGGGGAAGCCGTTTACTTCGCCTGCGCGTGCGCGGCGATCTCGTCGAACTCGGCCTGCGAGAGGTCGTAGCCGTAGAACGTCTTGAAGTAGCCGGCCACGGTGTCGTACATATCGTCATCGTAGTGGTCGGGGTACAGCAGGCGGGGCAGCCACTGCATGCCCAGCACCTGGTTCACGGTCGGGGGGTTGTTGAGCCAGCACCACGGCGCGCCGGGCACCTCGTAGTAGTTGCCGCTCTTCACGGCCGAAAGGTCGGCCCAGGCCGGGTCGCTGCCCACGGTGTCGTATATGCTGCCCTCCTGGAACAGGATGAGCTCGGGATCCCAGAGGGACACCTGCTCGAGGCTCACCTCGGTGCCGCTGCCGCTGCCCGACACCTTGCCCAGGTCGGCCACGTTGTTCGCCACAAGGTCGACGACCTGGCCCTGGTAGGAGTTCTTCGCGATGGTGTTCGTGCCCGCGTCGCCCAGCAGGTAGGCCACGCGCACGCGCTGGTCCTCGGGAATGCCCGCCATCACGGACACGGTCTCGTCGTAGGCGTTCTTGCAGTAGGCGGACAGCTCCGCGCCGCGGTCCTCCATGCCCAGAAGCTCGCCGAGCATCTCGTAGGCGTCGCCGTAGGTGTCCATGGTGGTCTCGACGAACACGACGGGGATGCCCAGCTGGGTCTGCAGCGTGTCGAGATCCTCCTTGATGCCGTCCTTGGCCTCGCCGGTGTCGATGAGGATCTGCGCGCCAGCCGCGGCCACGGCCTCCTTGTTGAGGTCGCCCTTGGCGCCGAACGCGGCGCCGGTGACGGGCAGGTCGGCGTAATCGCCGCCCAGGTACTTCGCCTGATCGGCGGTGAGTTCCTGCGAGAGCGTGGCCAGCTTGTCGGGGGCCATCGTCAGCAGGACCTGCGTGGCGGTGTGGCCGGCGGGGGCGATGCGGTCGATCTGGGCGGGAACCTCCACCTCGCGCCCGGCCGAGTCGGTGAACGTGCGCGTGGCGCTCTCCGCCGCCTGGTCGTTCTTGGGGGCGTCGCCGCCCGACGCG
>NC_021021.1:3187909-3189756 GCF_000210055.1 Gordonibacter pamelaeae 7-10-1-b | reverse complement strand
AGCCCCAGGCAGAGCGCGCAGGCGGCCAGCAGCCGCACGAGGCGCGTGCGTTTCAAAGTCCTCGTTCCTTCCATGTTCCTTCCTTTCCTTCCGTTCCCTTTTCCTGGAACCTATCGCCGTATCTCGCGTACGGGCACGCAGACGCGCACCTTGTCGCCGTAAAGGGAGTTGACCTCCACGTCCACGCCGTAGATGGTGCTCACCAGCTCGCGCGTGATGACGTCCTTCGGGTCGCCGTGCGCGAAGACGCGGCCCTCGTGGATGACGAGGGTCTGGTCGGCGTAGAGGAACGCCTGGTCGGGCTGGTGCGTGGACTGCACGATGCTCAGGCCCTCGCGGGCCAGCTGCCGCACGCACGACAGCACCCGCACGGTGTTGCCGTAGTCGAGCGCGCTCGTGGGCTCGTCCATGATGATGGTGCGCGCGTTCTGCGCGATGGCGCGCGCGATGAGCACGAGCTGCTGCTCGCCGCCGGAGATCTGCGTGTAGGGGCGGTGGCCCAGGTGCGCGATGCCGATGCGCTCGAGCGCGTTCCACGCCTGGTCCACCTGGCCGCGCTTCGGCGTGCCGAACAGGCCCACGCGGCCGCCGGCGCTCATGAGCACCACGTCGAGCACCTCGTAGTTGTACACGGGGGCGTGCGACTGGGGGATGTAGGCTATCTCGGAGGCGCGGTCGCGGATGGACAGGGCGCGCAGGTCCTTGCCGTTCACCGTGATGCCGCCCTCCCAGTTCCTGTTCAGGCACAGGATGCAGCGGAACAGGGTGGACTTGCCCACGCCGTTCGGACCCAGCACGTTCACCAGCGTGTTGTCGGGGATGGAGAACGTCAGGTCGTGCAGCACCTCGCGGCGCCCGCACGAGAAGCTCAAGTGCTCGACGTCGATGCTCATAGCTGCTTCTTCCTCGTGATGAGGTACAGGAAGAACGGCGCGCCGACGAAGGCCGTGAGGATGCCGATGGGTATCTCGGAGGTGGTGGCGAGGCGCGCCACATCGTCCACGATGAGCAGGAAGCTGGCGCCCATGAGCATGCTGGCCGGCAGGAGCTTGCGGTAGTCGCAGCCGATGACCATGCGGGCGAAATGGGGGATGACGAGGCCCACCCAGCCGATCATGCCCGTGACGGCCACGCTGGCCGCCGTCACGAGGGTGGCGGCGAAGATGACCACGATGCGCACGCGCTGGGCGTTCACGCCCATGGTGGAGGCCTCGTCATCGCCCATGGTGAGGATGTTGATGCGCCACCGGAGGGCGAACAGGGCCAGGAGGCCGGCTGCCATGGGCGCGGCCGCCATGGCCAGGTCGGCGGGCTTCGCTCCGGTGAGGCTGCCCATGAGCCAGTAGGTGATGGCCGCCAGCTGGTCGGTGGGATCGGCGATGAGCTTGGTGTAGGACACGGCCGCCTGCAAAAGCGAGCTCATCATCACGCCGGCCAGCACCACCACCATCATGTGGTTGCCCTTGGCGCGGCTGCTTACCAAGAGCACCAGCAGCACGGTGACGATGGCCGCCGCGAACGCGAATGCGGAGATGCCGAAGGCCCCGAGCCCCAGGAGGATGGCCACGGCCGCGCCGAACGCCGCGCCCTGCGAGGCGCCCAGGATGTCGGGCGAGACGAGCGGGTTCTGGAACGTGCCCTGGAACGCCGCGCCGGCGGCCGCGAGCGAGCAGCCCACGAGCAGGGCGAGCACGATGCGCGGCAGGCGCACCTGGAAGAACAGCGTCTCCTGCTGGGAGGTCCAGAACGGCTCGATGGGCACTACCTGGCTCGCCAGCATGCCCCCGGCCTCGGCCGGCGTGATGGGGAAGCGGCCGAGCATGAGCGAGGCGAGCGTCGCGACCACC
>NC_021021.1:3186720-3187547 GCF_000210055.1 Gordonibacter pamelaeae 7-10-1-b | reverse complement strand
GTTGCGCGAGGCGCACCGGGCGGCGTGGGCATCGTCGCGGGAGGTTTCGCGAGAGGCGTCGCACGTGGCGTGGCGGGCGGCTTCGTCCGCGCGCCGAGGGGGTGCCCCCTCGGCGCCTCTGATGCTTCCAGCATCAGAGGCGCCCTCATCCCCCCTGAAGGTCTGCTCAAGAGCCCCGATCGTTCCCGCCCCCTATAACCTGTAATAAGAATAATACTTGAAACAATATATCCTAAAAAATGAATATTATCAATTGGGAATATATAAATCGAGGATCAGGAAAACGGGTGGGCAGTGTGAACGATGGAGGAGAGGGGCGGTTTCCGATGCCCTGGACGGCTCTCCCAATATAAAGGCTGCCGACCGAAATACGGAACGGATGTTTCACGTGAAACATCCGTTCGGTGGCTGTGCATGTGTGCATGATTTTTTCATTTGCCTGGCGATGGGCTTCGCCGAGGGGTGGGTCTGATCCGTCTACGCCCCTGGCCGGGTGATGGACATCATCTGCAGCGCCTCGCCGAAGAACTGGCCGGCGCCGTTCTGGACGGCGAAGCGGGCCTTGTCCGGGTCGGCCACCACGCTGCCGGCCAGCATCTCCACGCCCCAGTCGAACAGGAAGGGCGACATGACCACGCTGGGGCCCACCATGACGGTGGTGCCGTTCTTCGTGAGGTCGAGCAGGCGCGGGGCCGTCTTGTTGATGATGGTGACGCCGGTGATGAACGTGTAGTCGCTTTTCGGCAGCACGTACTCGCAGGCGGGGTCGGGCGTGTCGAGGGCCTGCGTGCAGTTGCGCTCCAGCACGGTGAGGTCGGCGTACTCGG
>NC_021021.1:3178910-3185818 GCF_000210055.1 Gordonibacter pamelaeae 7-10-1-b | reverse complement strand
CCGGGCCGGCCGAAGGTCGCCTGGCGCTGCACCGTATGCGGCCATATGGTGTACGAGGACGAGCTCCCCGACGACTTCGCGTGCCCCGTGTGCGGCGTGGGGAAGGATATGTTCGAGCGCGTGGAGCTGTAGCGCTCGCGCAAGCGGAATGCCCCCGCAAGGGCGGCTCTGCCGGAGGCGAGCCGCCCTTGCGGCGAGAGACCCCCTCGAACCTGCTCCCGTCGGGCGCTCACACCGCGTACTTGCCGAGATAGTGCCGGTGCTTGTACCTGATGAGCGCGCGAAGCCGTTGCACATAGCCGTACTGGTCGGAGCTCTTCTGAAGGCCCGTGTTCTCAAGCACGCCCACGAAAAACCAGTGAGGCGGGTTCAGATCGAGCGATATGATGCCCTCGGCCTCCTTGCGAACCGATTGGGTGAACGTGTCGCTAAAGGTTACCGCCTTGGAATTTCGCACCAGGGAATTGATTCGCTCGATGTTGGTGCTGTGCAGGACGATGGTCGGCGCTTCGCGGTCGGGGCCTTGGAAAGCGCGCTTGACGAATTTGTTGAGGACCGGCTCGTTGAAGTAGGCAAGCGACAGGTCCGACATCTGCCGAGGCGTGATCTGGCCGTCGGGGAACTGCGGGGCCAGGCTTTTCGGCGCCTTGACGGTTATCCGCATGGTGAGGAACGGGGTGAAGGTGAGGTAGGGGAATGCGTCGAGCTCCGCAACGTCCTCTTGGAGGATGTTGACCAGGCCGAAGTTGGTCTCCCCGCATTCGATGGCCGCGATGATCTCGTTGAGCTCGCATTCGCTGACGGAGCAGTTGTCCAGGCCATGCTCGCCCAGCTCCTCGTCCAGCAGGTTGAAGATCGCGTTGCATACGTACGAGGTTGCGAACACGTTCACGGTCGCGTCCGTCGCGGAGGGCCCGACCTGCATCTTGAAGAAGCGCTCGCGGGCGCGGTCGTTCTGCCTCACGATCTCCGTTGCGTGCGACTTAAGTATCGAGCCCTCCTCCGTCAGCTCGATCCCCCTGCCCTTTTTCCTGAAGAGCACGACACCCAGCTCGCTTTCGAGTGCGCGCATCGCCTTGCTCAGCCCCTGCTGCGAGATGAAGAGGTTGCTGGAAGCTTGCGAGAACGATCTGCATTCGGCTATTTCCAAGAAGTACTCGAGGACCTCGATGCGCATACCTATCCCCTTACTTTGGCTTATGGCATCTTGAAAGCGTTGGGTGCGTTGGGCTCGGGCAAGTCCATTGTATCGGGTATAGCCAAATATTCAAACGACATTCGGTTGGGCCAACCAGATACGAAAAGTTGTCGAAAAAGTTCCACCCTCACATTGATGAGGCCATTGAGCAGGTATTAAGCGATTCTCTCCCTCGCCTCCGCCTTCCTCGCGGCCATCCGAAACGGAAACCTCAGGTTTGCCTGCCGGGCGAGCGAACCCTGTTGGATTGTTCTGCAAGAAGCCCGTACAATCATAGCCATCGATCGAAGCGAAAGCCGATCCGGCCCCGCTCACCTGGCCGGCGGCTGTGAGCGAAGAGTCCCTCAACGCGAAAGAGAACCCGTTAGGCGGGTTGGATTCGCGCACCCTTTTTCGGGTTTGCGGTGCAGCGTTCCCGCTATCGCCGATCAGCGGGGACGCGGGGCGGCTCGGGGCGCTTCGGTTGGGGAACGGGGCCTTGCGCCCCTCGGATGCACGGGCGAGGAAGGGGATGAATTCACAATGGGCTACAGCAAGGGAAAGAGGGTCTCCGCGGCGGTCGGCGTGACCCTTGTTTTGGCGAGCGCCTCGGGAGGGACGTCCGTCATGAACGCGATCGTGCCGTTTCTGCTCGAGGGCATGCAGGTCAACCTCACGACCTTCATGATAGGCCCGACGGTGGCGACGATACTCTCGTTCGCCATGAGCGCGATAGGGGTGAAGATCATCGACATCATCTCCCCGAAGTGGTGCATGCTGATCGGCTCGGTATGCAGCGCGCTCACCATGTACATGGTGGGGACCGCGACATCGTTCGTCTTCTGGATCATCGCGAACATCTTGAACGGCATCGTGCTTGCGTTCGCCACGTATGCGGCGGCGGGCGGGGTCATCGCGGTGTTCTACGGCGAGAGCACGCAGAAGGCGTTCGGCGTCGTGGGAGGAATGACGGCCCTGCTCGTGGCCGCCTGGATGGCCGCCACCTCGGGCCTGCTCCACATCATGCCGTACTCCCAGCTCTTCACGATCTACGCCGTCGGCATCGTGGTGGTCGGCGTCTTCTGCAACCTCGTGCTCATCGGCAAGGTTCCCCGCCGCAAGGCCGCGTCGAAGGCGCAGCCCGCCGCCGGGGCGGAGCAGGGTGACGCTGCCGCGCAGGATCTCCCCGGATACACGTTCGGCGAGACGCTGAAGAAGGGCGCCTCCATCTACTTCTTCCTCATCGCGATGTTCCTGGTAGCCTGGTGCGCCTCGGGCATAACCTCGTACGCGAGCGTCTACTACACCTCGTTCGGCATGGCCGCCACCACGGCAGCCGCCATGCTCAGCCTGTACTCGTTCGCCGCGGCGTTCCTCAAGCTCGCCTCGGGCTTCATCCTGAAGAAGATCGGCGCGAAGGCCATGAGCATCGTGATCTACCTCGGGTTCGCGGCGGGCATCGTGTGCCTGCTCGTCTGGAGCCAGACGCAGCTGTTCCCGTTGGCGATCGCCGGCATCGTGCTCTGCGCGTTCATCTCGTACGCCACGATGATCCCCGGGCTGTTCGTGCCCGACCTGTACGGCATGAAGGACTACACGGGCATCAACTCGGCCGGCGTCGCCGGATACTACGCGGGTGCCGTCACCGTGCTGTTCGGCCTGTCGATCGTCATCGGCTTCCTCGGCTACTTCAACGCCTTCGTCGTGCTGGCAATCGCGGCGCTGGTGACGATGGCCTTCATGCTCGCAGCGGTTGCAACCAGCCCTATGAGGGGCATGAAGGGGAAGGAGTGATGCGCAGGGCGGTTTCATGAAGGGGGACGGCCGCGGGCGGGCATCCGAAACCGCGCGCCCGCGGAAAGCAAAGGAACGAAAGGAGAGGAAATGGCGCTGAAGAAAACGCGAACCATGTGCACGACGTGCCACGCACGCTGCGGCGTCCTGGTCTACTCGGACGAGGACAACCGGATCGTCAAGATCGAGGGCGATCCCGACAACGTCAAGTCGAAGGGCGTGATCTGCGGCTCGGGCATGTCCGAGCGCGAGATCCACAACAACCTGGAGGGCCGCCTGCTCTATCCCATGAAGCGCGTGGACTGGGACCCCAAGGGCGAGCGCAACCCCGAGAACCGCGGCAAGAGCGCGTTCGAGCGCATCAGCTGGGACGAGGCCATGGATATCATCGCCGACGAGTGCCTGCGCATCAAGGAGGCGTACGGCCCCGAGGCCATCATCACCGGCCAGGGCACGGGCCGCGTGGCGAACCACTGGCACTGCCGCATCAACTCGTCGCTCGGCCTGGAGGGCTGGAGCCTCGTGCCCACGCACGTGTGCCTCATGCCGCACATCCTGCCGAACGCGTTCACGCTGGGCGTGTTCAGCTCGGCGGCCGGCGACATGCGCAACGCCCACTGCGCCGTGCTCTGGGGGCAGAACCCCGCCATGGAGACCGCCTGGTGCAAGGAGGTGTTCAAGAACCAGGCCGCCGGCATCACGAAGCTCATCGTCATCGACGTGCGCTTCCAGGATATGTCCAAGCACGCCGACGTGGCCCTGCAGCCCCGTCCCGGCACCGACGCCGCCCTCGCGCTGGCGTTCATGCACGAGATCATCGAGCATGGATGGTACGACCCCGAGTTCATCGAGAACTGGACGTACGGCTTCGACGAGCTGGCCGAGCGCGTGAAGGACTGGACCCCCGAGCGGGCTGCCGAGATCTGCCAGGTGGATGCCGACGACATCCGCCTTGCCGCTGAGTACATGGGCAACTGGGGCCCGGTGGGCATGTGCATAGGCCTCGGGCCCGGGTGCATGCACACCAACGCCATCCAGAACGGCCGCGCCATCGCCTGCCTGCAGGGCATGCTCGGCTACCTGGACGTGAAGGGCGGCATCCCCGTGCCCCTGTCATTCTCCGTCATGCTCGACGACAAGATCACCCTCTGGGACTCCCAGAAGGACCCCGGCCGTCCCGAGCTGTTCACGTTCGGCGGCGAGGAGCATCCGCTGTACAAGTCGTTCGGCCGGTCGAACGACCCGCACGCGGTGTTCAACGCCATCATCACGGGCGAGCCGCGTCCCGTCAAGGCGTACATCGCCATCGCGAACGACCCGCTCCTTTGCTACGAGAACACGAACCTCACGTACCAGGCCATGACCTCGCCGAACCTCGACTTCGTGTGCGTGAAGGACTTCTATATGTCGCCCACGGCCAAGATCGCCGACCTCGTGCTTCCCTCGGCCGACTGGTCGGAGCGCTATTCCTACGACGAGGAGCTCGACGGCAACTTCCTGTTCACGTTCGACAAGGCCGTGGACGCGCCGGGGGAGTGCTGGTGCGACTGGCAGTTCTTCCTCGAGTGGGGCAAGCGCATCGACCCCGACAACTGGTGGTGGAACGACGTCCAGGAGATGGTGCTGTGGCGTATGAAGGAGTTCTACGGTTTCGATCTGACCTGGGACGAGTTCCAGTCCGAGAAGTACCGCTCCACCGAGCCCGGCGGCAAGCAGGGCGAGGTCGTGGAGAAGAAGTACGAGAAGGGCCTGCTGCGCCCCGACGGCTCGCTGGGCTTCCCGACCCCGTCCGGCCGCATCGAGTTCTGGTGCGAGTCGCTCGCCGCGTTCGGCTACGACCCGCTGCCCGACTTCGAGGAGCCGGCCGAATCGCCCGTTTCCACGCCGGAGCTGGCGGAGGAGTACCCGCTGGTCGTGGTCACCGGCATCCGCATCTACTCCTTCTTCCACTCGGCTTGGACGAACACCCCCGCCCAACGCAAGATGTACCCGGACCCGTTCGTCATGATCCATCCCAACGATGCGCGCAGGTACGGCATCACCGACGGCGAGTGGGTGACCGTCGAGTCCCGGGTGGGGCATATGATCTCGAAGGCCTACGTCACCCGCGAGATCAAAGAGGGCGTGGTGGGCGTGCCGCGTCCCGGCTGGCGCGACGAGTGCAAGGAGCTCGGCCTTCCCGGATACGGCTGGGACAAGGCGAACGGCAACGTGCTGATCCCCTCGACCCCGGCGGAGCCCGGCTACGGGGCTACCCCCATGCGCTCCTCGCTTGTCAAAATCTATCCTGGAAGGGGTGACCTGTAATGAAGAAGCGCGTGAACGGGGAGGGCATCGCCCTTCTCCATGACCTCGACGACTGCACCGGCTGCTTCGGCTGCGAGGCCGCTTGCCGGGAAACCTGGCGCTATCCCTACGATGAGGATTGGATGCGCGTGATACGACGCACGCCTTTCGTGGTCGATGGGAAGCTGCGCACCTACCATGTGGTGGCCCCCGTGCTCGACAAGTGCGCCGCCTGCTATGCGAAGGACCCCGATCCGCTGTGCGTGACCGGATGTCCCGGCCAGGCGTTGAGGATCGGGATGACCGAGGCCTTGGGCGCGCAGCCGGCGGAGGTCGCGCTCGGCTTCTCCATCTACGCCTTGGCGGCGGGTTTCGCAAGCCTGGTGGTAGGGGACGTCATCAACAAGATCAAGCTGCGCGGCTCCATGCTGTGCTCGGCGGTGCTGTTCTCGGGAGGTTTCCTCATCCTGGGGCTCATGACCGAGATCTGGCAGGTGTACGTCGCCTACGTGGTCATGGGCGTCGGCTCCGCCCTGGGCGGGATGGTCATCCTCTCCGGCATTCCCAACAATTGGTTCAACAAGCGCCGCGGCATAGCCACGGCCATCATCTGGTCGGCCATGTTCCCCGGCTCCCTGGTCGTCGGCCAGATCATACCTGCGGCCACAGCCTCGGGCAACTGGCAGATGGCGCCGTTCGCCCTCGCCGGCATCGCCTTCGTCGTCCTTATCGTGGGCGCGTTCCTGCTCAAGTGGCAGCCCCAGGAAGTGGGCCTGCTGCCCGACGGCATGACCGAGGAGGAGGCCGCCGCCCAGGCCGAGGCCGCCGGTGCGGCGAAGCTCGTCGGCCTCACGCGCGGCAAGGCGCTGAAGACCACGACGTTCTGGTTCATCGCCATCGCCTTCGCCCTCATCGGCATCGGCGAGCAGGGCCCGTTCCAGAACTTCCCCGCCTACATCGTGGGCAACGGCTTCGACCTTGCCGTCGCGGGCGCGTTCATGAGCGCCATCTCGCTCTCCGGGGTGGTGGGCAAGCTCGCCTCGGGCGTCATCATCGACGCCGTCGGGCCCCGCATCGCCTACTGCATCCTCAACTCGCTCGCGGTCGTCGGCCTCGTGCTGATCATCTTCGTGGGCGACAACATCGTGCTGCTGTTCGCGAGCTCCATCCTCTTCGGCGTGGCCCTGAGCTCGTCGGCCGTGTGCTTCTCCACGGCTACCGCCATGTACCTGGGGCCGAAGCATTTCGGCGCCATCTACGGCTTCGTGTTCCTGGGCAAGCCCATCTGCGACGCCATCGGCGTGCCGCTGGTCGCCGCGATATCGGGGACGGCGCTCGGCTTCTCCGGCGCGTTCGGCATCTGCGCCGTGTTCGTTGCCGGCTCGACCATCTCCATGTTCATGGTGCGCAAGAACAAGAAGCTCGTCCAGATGGAGGAGGAGGCCGCCAAGGAGCTTCAGGCGGAAGTGGCGGCCCAATAGCTCGAACGCCCCCGAATTCGCGCTTCGGGCTCGACCGGGGGCCTGGAAGAAACCACGTTTGCAAGGAGGTTGACCATGTGCTTCAGACCAGCTGCCGCCGCTTCCGGCGGACCGGTTAAGTGCCCCAAGTGCGGCGCTTCGGTGTCGGCGTCCGCCGACGCCTGCCCGAG
>NC_021021.1:3175859-3178204 GCF_000210055.1 Gordonibacter pamelaeae 7-10-1-b | reverse complement strand
CCTCTGCGTCAACCTCGGGAAGGACGCAGAGGGTCGGCGGCGCAGGGCGCTGCTCCGTATCGTGGGCGCGCTCGCCGCGCTGTTCTCGTGCGCGTCGGGGCTCGCCCACCTGGCGGTGCCCGAGCCGTCTTGGGCGACGCTCGCCACGCCGCTGCAGATGCTCGGCTTCTCGCTGCTCGGCGGCTCCGCCCTCGTCGTGCTGATGCTCGAGAAGGCGGGCGCGTTGGACGACCCCTCGGTGAAAAGGCTGCTGACCGTTGCCGCCGTGCTGGGCGCCGTGCTGGGCGTCGGCGGCTTTTCCGCCCAGGTGCTCGCCGTCTCGGAGATGGCAGGGGCGGCGGGCGCGGGCGCCGACCTTGTGCGCGCCGCGTCGATGCACATCGCGGTGGGCGTCTTCTGCCTTGCCGCGACGCTCGTTTTCGGGGTCATGGCCATTCGCATGAAGGAAACGGGCTTCCACTCAGTCATCGCGGTTGCCAGCGGCTTCGTAGGCGTGTCGTGTTCTGCCTGCGCCTGGCATTCTACGCCTTGCAGCTTGCGGGAGCCGCCTAGCTGGGAGGCGGAAGAGAGGTCGGGAGGGGTTCCACGTGGCGAGCGTCGGCATAGACATAGGGTCGAAGACGATCAAGGTCGTCGTCTTGGATGGGGAGGGCGCCGTGGTCCATTCGGTGTACCGGAGGCACCGTGCGGACGTCGCGTCGACGCTTGCCAGGGCGTTGCACGAGCTGACATGGCGCTTCGGCGACACCGTGGGCACCGTGGGCGTCACCGGCTCCGCCGGCATCGGGATCTCCGGCCTGCTCGGGCTTCCGTTCGTGCAGGAGGTGGTCGCCACGACGACGGCGGTGCGCAGGGAGTATCCCCAGGCGGACGCCATCGTGGAGCTGGGCGGCGAGGACGCGAAGCTGGTGTACCTCACCCACGGGCTCGAACAGCGCATGAACGCCACCTGCGCAGGCGGTACCGGGGGTTTCATCGACACGATGGCGTTCATGCTGGGCTTGAGGACGGAGGAGCTGAGCAAGCAGGCGCTCGGCGCGAAGCGCACCTACCCCATCGCGTCGCGTTGCGCCGTGTTCGCCCAGACGGACGTCCGGCCGCTGCTCAACGAGGGGGCGCGCACGGCGGATATCGCGGCGAGCGCCTTGGAGGCCGTAGTGCGCCAGACGCTCGGAGGGCTTGCCTGCGGGCGCCCCATCGAGGGCACCGTCGTGTTTCTCGGCGGCCCTTTGGAGCACATCCCCGAGCTTGTGAAGCGGTTCCGCTCGGCCTTGGGCCTTGCGGTGCGGGACGGCATCAAGCCCCCTGACGCGCACCTGTTCGCCGCGCGCGGCGCGGCGCTGCACGGTGCGGAGGCTTTCGGCGACCGCGATGGCGCGGACGTATCGCTGGTGGTCCTCGAGGAGCGCCTGTCCTGCCTGCCTGCCTTCGCGGACGACTTTCCCCGGCTGCCCCGCCTGTTCGCGTCCGAAGGGGACCTCGCCGCCTTTCGGGAACGCCACGCCTCCTGCACGATGCCGCGCACGAGGCTGTTCGACTGCGAGGGCCCGCTCTACCTCGGGCTGGACGCCGGGTCGACGGCCGTCAAGCTGGCGGTGCTCGACGAGGCGGGGCGCCTCGCCTACGCCGATTGCCGTCCTCCCCGCGGCGAGGTGCCGGAAACGGCTATCGCCATGCTCGGCGACTTCCATGCCGCCGTGCCGCGCGGCGCCGACGGGGAGCCCTACGCCTACGTGGCCCATGCCACGGCCTGCGGGTACGGGGAGAACCTGCTCAGGGCGGGGCTGGGACTCGATTCCGGGGTCGTGGAGACGCTCGCTCACGTGCGGGCCGCACGGAGCTTCAGGCCGGATCTCACGTTCCTGCTCGATATAGGCGGCCAGGACATGAAGGCCGTCTGGGTGCGGGACGGGCGGGTGCTCAACGCCGTGCTGAACGAGGCCTGCTCCAGCGGATGCGGGTCGTTCGTCGAGGGGACGGCGCATTCGCTGCAATCGTCCCCCGAGGAGTTCTCCGAAAGGGCTCTCTTTGCCGAGTCGCCCGTCGACTTGGGAACCAAGTGCACCGTCTTCATGGCCTCGCGCGTCCGCCACGCCCAGAAGAGCGGCGTTGCCGTGGAGGACATCGCCGCCGGCATCGCGTACTCCGTCGTGCGCAACGCGCTGTTCCGCATCATCGGCCTCGATCGGCTCGATTCGCTCGGCGGCTGCGTGGCGGTGCAGGGCGGCGCGTTCATGTCCGATGCCGTGCTGCGGGCGTTCGAGCTGGTGAGCGGGAAGGAGGCGGTCCGTCCCGACACGGCGCACCTCATGGGCGCCATCGGCGCGGCGCTCACCGCGCGGGAG
>NC_021021.1:3174332-3175201 GCF_000210055.1 Gordonibacter pamelaeae 7-10-1-b | reverse complement strand
GGCACCTCCCGAGCGCGGAAGCGGCCTCCCTGCGCATTGGGGCCTTCTCGGGCCCTTGGGGAAGGCCGATGCCGACACGGCGCTGGGCGCGGTTCCCGACGGCGTCTGCTTCGTGGCGAGGGTGCTCGCCGGCAGGCTGATCCGCATGGCGCGGGAGGACGGGGACCTGGACGTCGTGGAGATGCCGGAGGTTTGCGAGAGGTGCCTGCTGGAGTCCGTCCCCGAATTGGCAGGCCGCGCCGTCGGGCGCCGCATCGCCGTGCGCTGGACGAAGGCGTGGCGCGCCCCTTCGCCCGCCGCTGCCGGCGAAGGGGCCCGGTGCGCATCGGCACGTCCCCGCATCGGCCTTCTGGGGAACGCCTTGATGGTGTTCGAGCCCTTCATGAGCGACGGCATCGTCGGCCTGATAGAGGGGGAGGGGTGCGAAGCGGTCCTTCCGCGCCCCCGAGGGATTGATGGCCGACGACGTGCGCTACCTGTCCGAGCTCGACCGCTTCGCCGGACGGGGCGTCGACCATGTGATCTACCTGCAGGCGTTCGGGTGCCTCAAGGGCCACGTGCAAGCCCGTGGAGCGCTTCACGGGCTTGCGGGCCGGTATCCGGGCATGCCCGTCACCGTGATCGACTGCGACCCGGAAGCCTCGGCCCTCAACCGCGAGAACCGGGCCCTCCTCGCGATCGCGGCCGCCAAGGAGACATGCTCCGGCGCGCCGTCCGGCGTCACTTGTCCCAGGCGATGAACGCCCAGGTGATCTTACGGGGCTCGCGCAGGGCGAGGCGCTTCTCGGGCTCGCCCTTCCTGTCGGGCCGGCCGGCGCGGGGGTTCTCCACCAGGTTGTCGGCGAGCCAGGGGCGCAGGCGCGCGAGGG
>NC_021021.1:3172206-3174009 GCF_000210055.1 Gordonibacter pamelaeae 7-10-1-b | reverse complement strand
CGAACGCGTAGAGGTAGTCGCGCCCCAGCTGGTTCTGCAGGCCGACGGCGGTGAGCACGCGCTCGTCGGTGCGCGGCGAGCCCCCGGTGGGCAGCGTGATGCACACGCGGCGGCGCGCCGCGTCGGTCAGGCGCATGAGCGAGTCCTTCAAATCGGCGGTGGCGATGGAGCGCGAGGCCACGGCCACGTCGACCGAGCCGGGGAGCACGCCGTGGGCGGCCCAGTCATCCTCCCAGCTCATGAGCTTGGGCGTGACGGATGCAATGCCGCGCTCCGCAAGCTCGCCCTCCAAGACGCCCAGCATGCCCCGCGAGAAGTCGGCGGCCACCACGAGGTGCCCCGCCGCGCCCAGCGGCATAGACAGCGCGCCGGTCCCGCAGCCCATGTCGAGCACCGATTCGCCCGGCCGGATGGCCGCCAGCTTTAGGAACCGCTCCACGTAGGGGTTCGGGGCGTCCTTCGAGCCGAACGTGGCCGCGCGCTTGTCCCAGTGCGAGGCGTCGTCCGCGGCGCGGCGGGCCTTCTGCAGCTCCTTCCACTCCTCGTTCCAGTCGCGGGTGGTGAGCAGCGGGGTGAAGGCGGCTGCGGGCTTGTCGGGGCGGGAACCGCCGGGCGTTTCGTGGATGGAATTTTCGACCATAGGGAAGCCTTTCGCATCGCGGGTTCTCGGCATCGGTTACCATACTAGCGAAAGATAATGCCGAAACGAGCCGCATCGCCAAATTTATCCCGAATTGAGGAGCATCCGACCCATGCACGTCGAACTGCTGTACCACACCCCCGACCCCGAGCGCGCCATCGCCACGGCGGCGCGCCTGTGCTACGCGCCCGTGGGCGCGGCCGAGCTCATGGAGACCATGCCCGAGGAGCGCGTGCAAAGCGTGCTCTCCACCATCATGGGCAGCGGCCACTTCTCCACGCTCGAGCACGCCAGCTACACCTTCGCGGTGGACGGCGTGTCGCGGGCGCTCACGCACCAGCTGGTGCGCCACCGCATAGCCAGCTTCAACCAGCAGAGCCAGCGCTACGTGAGGTTCTCGGACGGCGTGGCCACGGTGAAGCCCGAGAGCGTCGCGGCGAGCGAGGAGGCGAGCGCGGTGTTCGACAGGGCGATCGACGCCGCCGTCGAGGCGTACGGGAAGCTGCTGGAAGCGGGCGTGCCGGCCGAGGACGCGCGCTACCTCCTGCCGAACGCGGCCGAGACGAAGATCGTCATCACCATGAACGTGCGCGAGCTGCTGCACTTCTTCCGCCTGCGCTGCTGCAACCGTGCGCAGTGGGAGATCCGCGACATGGCGCACCGGATGCTCGAGCTGGCGCGCCCCACGGCGCCGTTCATCTTCCTAGACGCCGGCGCCCCCTGCGTGGGCGGCGCCTGCCCCGAGGGAAAGATGGCTTGCGGGAACCCGTATCCGCGGGTGACGAGGGGCTAGCATGGGCGAAGAGAAGAGCGACCTCTCGCGCGCGTTCTCGGAAGACGGCGCCCGCAAGACGCACGTGGGCGGGCAGGCCCTCATCGAGGGCATCATGATGCGCGGCAAGTACAACTGGTCGGTGGCCGTGCGCGAGCCTGCGGGCGAGATCTACGTGGAGGAGCACGACCTGGCGAGCGGCCGCAAGAAGAACGGCTGGCTGCACTGGCCGCTCGTGCGCGGCTGCCGGGCGCTCGTGGAGTCGCTCGTGCTGGGGTTCAAGGCGCTCGAGATCGCCGCGGAGCATGCGTTCGCGGAAGAGGGCGACGAGGCCGAGGAGTCGGGCGAGGGACCTTCCCGCGACCGCGCCGGCTCGCCTGCGCGACGCCCC
>NC_021021.1:3165346-3172000 GCF_000210055.1 Gordonibacter pamelaeae 7-10-1-b | reverse complement strand
CGAGGTCGTCGGCGGGCCGGATGCCGCAGGCGGCGAGGGCGCCGGCGCCCCGTGCGACGAGGGCGCCCCCGAGGCCGAGAAGAAGTCCTTCCTCGACCAGGAGGCGGAGTTCGGCAAGGGGGCCATGGCGGTTTCCATGGTGCTGGGGCTCGTGCTGGGCGTGGTGCTGTTCATCGTGGCGCCCGCCTTCGTCACGAACCTCCTGGTGGGGGAGTACGACCAGAACACCGTGCTCTGGAACGTCGTGGACGGCCTTCTGCGCGTGGCCGTGTTCGTGTTCTACCTCTGGCTCATCGGGCGCATGGCCGAGATCAAGCGCATGTTCGGCTACCACGGCGCCGAGCACAAGACCATCCACTGCTACGAGCACGGCCTGCCGCTCACCCCCGAGAACGCGCGCAGCTTCCCGCGCCTGCACGTGCGCTGCGGCACGGCGTTCCTCATCATGGTCATGATCATCGCCATCCTGGTGTACACGGTCACGCCCATCAACGGGCTCATCGCGGCCTGGGGCGTTCCCGACGGCGCGCCGAAGCTGGCGCTGGTCATCCTCGTGCGCATCCTGCTCATGCCCGTCATCGCCGGCATCTCGTACGAGATCACCGTGCGCTGGGCGGGCAGCCACCCCGAGAACCCGCTGGTGAAGGTGGTGCTGTGGCCCGGCATGCAGATGCAGTACCTCACCACCAACGAGCCCGACGACGGCCAGATAGAGTGCGCCATCGCGGCCATGCAGCGCGTGCTGGAACGCGAGGAGGCCGAGGCGGCGAAGGTCTCGGGCGCGCCGTCCTCAACGCGCGGGGGAGACGGGATGGAGCAAGCGGAACCTGCCGTCTGATCAGGGATCCTGCCCGCAGGTCGGGTGGAGAGAGGGAAGACGATGAACGTTGTGCTCAAGAACAGGCGCGGCATGGTGCGGTCCGGTTGGATCATCGCGCTGTGCCTGCTCGCCTATAACGCCCTCATCTACTCGCTCACGGACTGGGCCGGTGCCGCGTTGGGCGCGGCCGCCGATGCCGCCAACCTCGATGCCGCATCGTATGCCGCGTTCGTCGAATGGATGAACGGGCCCGAGATGTACCTCGCCATCCAGTATCTGAACGAGGCCGTCTTGCTGGTCGTTCCCCTGGCCGCATGGAGGCTTATGCGGTACCGTTGGCAGGATATCGGGCTCCGGGATTTTCGCACCCGGCTCAAAAAGGACGGCGTCGCAGGCCTGGTGCTGGGCTCCGCCCTGTGCACTGCCATATTCCTGCTGCTGCTCGCCACGGGAAACATGGTGGTCGAAGGGCTGAACTCCCCGCTCTCCCTCCCGCTGCTCGCCTGGGCGCTGCTGTTCGTGTTCGTGGGCGTTGCCGAGGAGGTCATGTACCGCGGGTTTATCATGTCGGTGCTGCGCAGGACGAACAGCAAGGTCTTGGCGATAGCCGTGCCGTCGCTGATGTTCGGTGCGCTCCACCTGACCAACCCGAACCTCACCCCGCTCTCCGTCGTCAACGTCATGCTGATCGGGGTGGCGTTCTCCGTCATGTACTACAAGTCGGGCAACCTGTGGATGTGCATCGGGTACCACATCGCGTGGAACCTGTTCCAGTCGGTGGTCTACGGTATGCCGGCAAGCGGCGTGGACGTTCCCTCGATCGTGGTGGGCGGCTACCCGGTGGGCAACCTGCTCAACGGCGGGGCCTTCGGGATCGAGGGCGGCGTGCTCGCCACGGTCGCTGCGCTCCTGGCGCTGGCGTACGCCCTCTTCCGCTACCGCGCTTCCCGCTATCGTTTCTTCGAGGAGGCGGGGAAGGAGGGGTGACGCCCCTTTCGCGCCCCCGGCGTTTGCCTCCGCCCGGCGAGGACGGGGCGGAGCCGCCCTCGCCGACGTGAGAAAAATGCTTGCCCCCCCCCCTGACTGCTACACTGTTGCGGAACCGTTTCCGATCCGACTCCGAAAGGCGGGCCGATGGAACCAGCCATCACCGTTACGAACTTGCGGAAGACCTTCAGGCTCTCCGCCAAGCAGCGCAAGCTCGAGCGCACCGACGCGAGGACGAAGACCGCCGTCGACGGCCTCACGTTCGAGGTGCGCCGCGGCGAGATCTACGGCCTCTTGGGCCCGAACGGCGCCGGCAAGACCACCACGCTGCGCATGCTGGCGGCGCTCGTGAAGCCGGACGAGGGCAGCGCGTTCGTGGAAGGCGTCTCCGTGGTGGACGACCCCATGAGGGTGCGCGGCATCATCGGGTTCCTGACGAGCGAGCTCAAGCTGGAGGAGACGTTCTCGCCGGACTACCTGTTCGACTTCTTCTCGGAGCTGCACCACGTGGAGCCGGCCGTGCGCGACGCGCGCAAAAAGGCGCTGTTCGGGCGCTTCGGCATCGACCGGTTCGCGCAGACGAAGGTGGCCGACCTGTCCACCGGCATGAAGCAGAAGACGTCGCTTGCGGTATCGCTTGTGCACGACCCCGACGTCATCATCTTCGACGAGCCCACGAACGGCCTCGACGTGCTCACGGCGAAGGTCGTGACCGACTTCCTGGCGGAGCTGAAGGGCCAGGGCAAGACCATCCTCTTGTCCACGCACATATTCAGCCTGGTGGAGAAGGTGTGCGACCGTGCCGGCATCGTCATCGGCGGACGCATGGCGGCCAGCGGCACCCTGCCGGAGCTCACGCAGGGACGCTCCCTCGAGGACGCGTTCTTCGACCTGTACGCCGCGAGCGTGGGGGAGGCCTCATGAGAAGCAACGTGCTTACGATAGCCAAGAAGGAGCTGGCGAGGTTCTTCAGCAACAAGGCGTCGGCCTTCGTGTCCATCGCGCTGCCCGGCCTGCTCATCTTCGTCATGTGGACCGTCATGGGCGACGCCATGGGCTCCCTGTTCTCGCCCGACGAGGGCAAGCGCCCCGTGGTGGCCGCGGTGAACGTGCCGGCGAGCATCGAGGCGCTGGCGCCCGAGGGCGGCATCGACGTGGTCGACGAGGCGGCCCTGCCCGGGCCCGAGGAGATGCGCGAGCGCATCGGGCAGGGCGACGTGCAGGCGTTCGCCGTGTTCCCTGCCGGGTTCGACGAGGCCGTGGCGGCCTACGACCCGGCATCGGGCGAGCCGGCTCCGCAGGTGGAGGTCTACTACGACTCCACCGACCCCAACTCGTCGCAGGCGTACGCGGCCTTCACCGGCCTGCTCGACGCCTACGAGTCGTCGCTGGCGAACCGTTTCGACGTGAACGCGGGGCAAGGCGCCTACAACGTGGCCGCGGAACGCGACATCGCCGGCTCGCTCGTGGTGTCCATCGTGCCCATGCTGCTGCTCATCCTGTTGTTCACCAGCTGCATGAACATCGCGGCGGAGTCGGTGGCCGGCGAGAAGGAGCGCGGCACCATGGCCACGCTCTTGGCCACGCCCATCAAGCGGCGCGACATAGCGCTCGGCAAGGTGCTGGCCATCACCCTTATCGGCCTGGCCATCGCCGCGTCCAGCATGCTGGGCATCTTCGCGGGGCTGCCCGGCATCATGCAGGGTGCGGTGGACATGAACGTGTACGGGCCGGCCGACTACCTGCTGCTGGTGCTGGTGGTGGTGTCCACCACGCTGCTTGTGGTCATGCTCATCACCGTGGTGTCGGCCTTGGCCAAGACCACGAAGGAGGCGGGCATGTACCTGACGCCGCTCATGATCGTGGTCATGCTCGTAGGTATCCTCGGCATGTTCGGCGGCGGTGCGCAGGAGGATATCTGGTTCTACCTCGTGCCGCTCTACAACTCCGTGCAGTGCATGATCGGCATCTTCACGTTCGACTTCCAGCCGCTGAACGTGGCCGTGTGCGTGCTGGGCAACCTGGTGTACACGGGCGTCGGCGTGCTCGTGCTGCAGCGCATGTTCAACAGCGAGCGGCTGATGTTCGCACGCTAGGCCGTGCGCCGGTTTCGCGCGCATTCCCGCCGATTTCGCTATCGTCAGCCTTCCGTAACCTACCCGCCATCTGGGGCGATGACGTGCATGCTAGACTGGTCGATGCACTTCGTCATGAAATCTTGCAAGACCGCGGCGCGCTGACGATCGCGGCCTTTCACGCGGGAAACGGGAGGCTCCGACGGTGGGAAGCGCGATATCGGTCAAGGACATACGCAAGAACTTCGGAACGGTCGAGGCGCTCCGGGGCGTGTCGCTCGAGGTCGACGAGGGACAGAAAGTGGTGGTCATCGGCCCGTCCGGCTCGGGCAAGAGCGTGCTCATCCGCTGCATCAACGGGCTGGAGACGCCGGACTCCGGCTCCATCACGGTGGAGGGCATGGATCTCGCCGACCGGCATGTGAACGCACGCGCCCTCGCCCGCGACGTGGCCATGGTGTTCCAGAGCTACAACCTCTACCCGCACAAGACGGTGCTGGAGAACGTGACGCTCGCCCCCATCAAGGTGCTGAAGGTGCCGCGCGAGCAGGCCGAGCGCGACGGCCGCGCCTATCTGGACCGCGTGGGCCTGTCCGACAAGGTGGACAAGTATCCCGACCAGCTCTCCGGCGGCCAGCAGCAGCGCGTGGCCATCGCCCGTGCCCTCAACATGCATCCCAAGATCATGCTTCTGGACGAGCCCACGAGCGCGCTCGATCCCGAGATGGTGCAGGAGGTGCTCGACGTCATCAAGTCGCTCGCCGAGACCAGCATGACCATCGTCATGGTCACCCATGAGATGGGCCTGGCGCGCGAGGCGGCCGACACGGTGGTGTTCATGGAGAACGGCCTGATCGTCGACCAGGGCACCCCGCACTACCTGTTCGACGAGACCGACAACGCCCGCGTCAAGAGCTTCCTGTCGAAGATCCTGTGAGGCGGCCATGATCACGAGACGCACCTTCATTCGCACGTCGGCGCTGGCCGTGGCCGGCCTCGCGCTGGCCGGCGGTCCGATCGCCCTCGCGGGCTGCGCGCCCGACGGAGACGTGCTGCGCGTGGGCACGAAGATCGACGTGCCGGGCTTCGGCTTCCAGAACCCCGAGACGGGCAACATCGAGGGCATGGAGGTGGACATCGCGCGCGAGCTGGCCAAGCGCATCAAGGGCGACCCGAACGCGCTCCAGGTGACCGGGGTGAACGTGACCACGCGCGGCGCGATGCTCGACAACGGCACGCTCGACGCGACGCTGGCCACGTTCACCATCACCGAGGCGCGCAAGAAGAGCTACAACTTCTCGCGCCCGTACTACACCGACCACATCGGCGTGCTGGTGAAGAAGTCCTCCGGCATAACCGACCTGGCGGACCTCGACGGGAAGACCGTGGGCGTGGCGCTGTCGGCGACGACGCGCGACAAGCTGACGGCCGCCGGCGACGAGATCGGCATCCATATGAAGTTCGCCGAGTACTCGACGTATCCCGAGGTCAAGATAGCGCTCGTCACCGGGCGCGTCGATGCCTTCTCGGTGGACCGCTCCATCTTGAACGGCTACGTGGACGATTCCACCATGCTGCTGGACGCGCAGTTCGCGCCGCAGGAGTACGGCGTGGCCACGAAGAAGTCGAACACCCAGCTGGCCGACCAGATCGATGCCGCCATCGGCGCCATGTCCGACGACGGCACGCTGCGCTCGCTCCAGGAGCGCTGGGGGCTCGTGGACGACGCGCCCGCCGGAGACGGGAAGGACGGTGGGCAGGATGCTTGACATCTTCGCGCCCTACAAGTGGGAGGCGCTCTTCCAGCGCTGGCCCGACATCCTGGCCGCGTTCGGCACCACGGTGGGCATCTCCGTGCTCGCGCTCGTCATCGCGCTGGCGCTTGGCATCGTGTTCGGCGTGCTGTCGGTGTCGCGCATAGCGCCTTTGCGCTGGGTGACCCGCGTGTACGTGGAGGTGGTGCAGAACGTGCCGCTGCTTCTGCAGGTGTTCGTTTTCTACGCCATCTTCCCGCTGCTGGGGTTCTCCCTCGCCGCGTTCTGGATCGGGGTTCTGGCCATCGGCATCTACCATGGCGGCTATATCTCCGAGGTGGTGCGCAGCGGTATCGGCTCCATCCATCGCGGGCAGTTCGAGGCGGCGAAGAGCCAGGGCTTCTCGTACTGGCAGTCGATGTTCGTGATCATACTGCCCCAGGCCATCCGCATCATCATGCCGCCTTTGGCCGTGCAGGCGGCGAACCTCGTGAAGAACACCTCGGTGCTGGCGCTCATCGCGGGCGGCGAGCTCATGTACTTCTCGAACTCGTTCGCCGGCGCCACGAGCTACTACGGCCCCGTGTACGTGGTGGCGGCGCTGCTGTACTTCGTCATCTGCTTTCCGCTGTCGCGCCTGGCGCTGTACCTCGAGCGCCGCACCCGCGCGCACCGGCATCTGTCCACGGGCGACGCGACCGAGGAGCTGGCCGAGGATGCGCTCGAGGTCACGCCGGGCACGCACGACATCACCGGGCGCGCGGCGGCCGACGCGCTTGCCGGCGGCGTGGGCACCATGTTCGAGACGGTGGATATAGCCCCGGCCCGCCAGGCCCCCTCTCCGCGCCACCCGCTGCACGTGCTGGGAGACGAGGCGGACGGCCCGGCCGAGCGCGGGCCGATGGAGCAGGCGTACACCGGCCGTGTGGCCGCCGAGATCGCCGACGAGATAGGCCGCGAGATAGCGCAGGAGATAGCCGAGGAATGCGGCGACGACGAGGCCTGCGCAGCGCGCGCG
>NC_021021.1:3163557-3165046 GCF_000210055.1 Gordonibacter pamelaeae 7-10-1-b | reverse complement strand
GATGCGGCCGCGCGCCAAGCTCGGCGCGAACGTCGCAGCGGCGACGAGGAGGCGAGGGAGTCCAGCGGGCCGGAAACGGTCGTGCCCGAAGACGTGGACATGGAGGCGTTGGCCGGCATGGCCGCCCGCGCGGCCGACGATGCCGCCGCGCGTATGGAGCGCCTGCGGCGCGAGGGCCTCGAGGGCCTTGGCAAAGACGAGCGAGGGGAGGGCAAATGAGCGACATAGCCGCCCTATTCACCTGGGTGAACATACGATTCCTGCTGCAGGGCCTGGGCATGACGCTGCTGATATCCGCGCTGGCCATCCTGTGCTCGGTGGTGCTCGGCGCCGTCATCTCGGTCATGCGCACGTCGAACAGCCGCGTGCTGCGCGGCGTGGCCACGGTCTACATCGAGATATTCAAGAACACCCCGCTGCTCCTGTGGATCATGTTCACGTTCTTCGTGGCGCAGCTGCCGCCCATCGGCGCGGCGGTGCTCGCGTTCACGCTGTTCACCAGCGCGAGCGTGGCCGAGATCGTGCGCGGCGGCCTGGCGAGCGTGCCGTTCGGCCAGTACGAGGCCGCGAAGTCGCAGGGCTTCTCCACCGTGCAGACGTACCTGCTGATCATCCTGCCCCAGGCGCTGCGCAACATGGTGCCCGCACTGCTGTCGCAGTTCGTCACCACCATCAAGGACACGAGCTACCTCTGGGGCGCCATGGCGCTGCAGGAGCTCATGGGCCGCGGCATGATACTCATGAACAGCTACAACTCGACGGTGCAGATCTTCGCCATCTTCGGCATCATGGCGCTCATCTACTTCGTCGTGTGCTTCACGCTCTCGCAGATCGTGCGCGCCTATCAGCGCCGCCTGAAGGAGGCGCGCACGGCGTAGGGGTGTGACAAAAGGACGGGGATAATGTCACATTCCTGGAAGTTTCGCAGGGTCGTACCGCGTCGAGGAATGTGACATTATCCCCGTCCTTTTGTCACACCTACTGTGCGAGCGCCAGGTACGGCAGGTACGCCTGCGCGCTCTCGGGGACGGCGAGGGTGACGTTCTGGCCGTAGGCCGAGATGGTGACGTAGCCTGGGTCGTCGTAGGTGGTGATGGTGCCGTCGATGCCCGCGTACGACCCGTCCACGGTGCCCGACTCCACGGCACCCGCGGGCAGCGCGGCGGCCTGCCAGCTGTCGATGTCCAGCTCGGCCACGAGCGCGTCCACCTGGTCGGCCGTGAGGCCGGTTGCGGCGGCTATGTCGTCCTTGCGTTCGTCGATGGCGCTCTTCACCTGGCCTTTGAGGTCGGTTGCGTCCATGGCGGCGTTCGCGACGGCGGCCTTGGCGCCCTGCGCCGCATCGCTCACGGGGCCGAGCGAGGTGTTCGAGAACACGACGACGCCCACGCCGACGAGCACGACGACGGCGAGCAGGGCGAGAAGCGCTCCGAGGACTTTCTTCATGAGGTGCCTCCTTGCGGTTTGGATGGCCTGCGCGGCATGCGGT
>NC_021021.1:3155432-3163259 GCF_000210055.1 Gordonibacter pamelaeae 7-10-1-b | reverse complement strand
CACGAAACGCCCGCAGCTTCTCCAACGCGCGGTAACGAAATCCCCATCGCATTTCCCGAAGCGGTCCGTCTTCCTTCCAGGGTGCCTTATGCATCATCAGGGGTTTTCGCGCGAAGCGAAAAACCGCAAGGTTCGTGCGGCAATCGTGCAAGGATTCGGCAAGGAACAGGCGGTCGCCGCGCAAGAAGCGCACGGCCGACGCGCCTGAGACGCGCAAGGTTTTTGCGGTTTCGCGACGGTCGACCGACGGTCGCCATGCAAGGTCGCGGCGCTATGATCGGCGGAGGATTGCGGGAATGGGCGGGAGAAGGGCAGAAGGCAGGACGGATATAAGACGGGATGGTACTTGCGTATATAACATATATGTTATATACTGTTGGTATCCCCGCAAGGGGGCGGAATGGAAGAGTTCGAGGTTGTTTTCTATTGTAAGGCGAATGGAACGAAGCCTATGGTGAAGTCCTCGATTCGCTCGAACCGAAGCTGAGGGCGAAGGTTGACCGCCATCTCCGCTTTGCGCGATCAGGCCGACATGCTGTGGGAGCCGCATTCGAAATCCATGGGAAAAGGCTTGTTTGAGTTGCGTGTTCGCCAGGGCAGCGACATCGCTCGCGCCTTCTATTTCTTTTTCTGCGGAAGCAAAATCGTGGTGACGAACGGGTTTGTGAAGAAATCGCAGAAAGCCCCTCGAAGGGAGATCGAGCGGGCGCTCGCCTACAAAGCCGATTGGGAGAAGAGGTTCGGAAATGGATGATCTTGATCGTTATCATGCGGAGCAGATGAAAGACCCCGAGTGCGCCGCCGAGTACGAGCGCCTGGAGCCGGTGTACGACATCATCAGCGCCATCACGATGGCGCGCGCCGAGCAGAACCTCACCCAGCGCGAGCTGGCCGAGCGCTGCGGCATGAGGCAGAGCGCGTTCGCGCGCCTCGAGTCCGGCAACGCAAACCCCACGCTCAAGACGCTACAGCAGGTGGCAAAGGGCCTCGGCAAGAAGCTGCGCATCAGCTTCGTGTGAGCGCCCTACCGCCGCGCCACCTCCGCCGCGGTGCGGCCCGCCGGTTCCGCGCTCGCTTCAAGATGCGTATTTTTCGCCGCAACTGCCGCAAATCGTGTATGCTAGCGTCTGCTGCGCGCCCAAGCGCGCCATCCCCGCACACGTTAATAAACGAATGGGGCATCGTGTGAACGCGATCAGGCCGCGGGAGGCGGCCGGAAGAAGAGGAGGAACCGCGTGAAGCTGGTGGTAACCGAGAAGAACGACGCGGCTCAGAAGATCGCCGACTTGCTCGGCGTCAAGAAACCCAAGGCGGACAAGGTGTATTCCACGCCGGTGTACCGCTTCGACGTGGACGGCGAGGAGTGGGTGACCATCGGCCTGCGCGGCCACATCCTGGAGCCCGACTTCACCCCGACCATGGTGTACAAGAAGCGCGGCGGCTGGCAGGGCGTCACGGAGGAGGGCGAGACCTTCCCGGCGAAGCTGCCCGCGACGCTGCCCAAGCCCCCCTTCAAGAAGAAGAAGCCCTTCACCGAGGACGGCGTGGAGCTCAAGACCTGGAAGATGGACGCGCTGCCGTACCTGGTGTACGCGCCCATCAAGAAGCTCCCCAAGGAGAAGGAGATCATCCGCTCGCTGAAGAACCTGGCGAAGAAGGCGGACTCCGTCATCATCGCCACCGACTTCGACCGCGAGGGCGAGCTCATCGGAAGCGACGCGCTCTCCTGCATCCAGGAGGTGAACCCCGACGCGCCCGTGTCGCGCGCGCGGTACTCGGCGTTCACCAAAGAGGAGATCACGCACGCGTTCGACAACCTGGTGGAGCTGGACGTGAACCTGGCGTCCGCCGGCGCGTCGCGCCAGGACATCGACCTCATCTGGGGCGCGGTGCTCACGCGCTACCTGACGCTCGTGAAGTTCGCCGGCTACGGCAACGTGCGCTCGTCGGGCCGCGTGCAGACGCCCACGCTCGCCCTCATCGTGGCGAAGGAGCGCGAGCGCTTGGCGTTCGTGCCCGAGGACTACTGGGTGATCCGCGGCGCGCTCGGCACCGACCCGGACGCGTTCGAGGCCCCGCACGCCACGGCCCGCTTCAAGGTGGAGGCCGAGGCGAGCGCCGTCATGGCGCACGTGGAGGGCGCCACCACCGCCCGCGTGTCAGGCGTCGAGAAGAAGAAGCGCACGGTCCAGCCGCCCGCGCCGTTCAACACGACCTCCCTCATGGCCGCCGCGTCCGCCGAGGGCCTCTCGCCCGCGCGCACCATGCGGATCGCCGAGAGCCTCTACATGGACGGCTACATCTCCTACCCCCGCGTGGACAACACCGTGTACCCGAGCTCGCTCGACCTCGCCGACACGGTGAAGGCCATCTCGGGAAACCCCGCCTACGCGCCGTACTGCAAGGAGCTGCTGGCGAAGGGCGAGCTCAAGGCCACGCGCGGCAAGAAGGAGACGACGGACCACCCGCCCATCTATCCCACGGCCAAGGCCACGCCCGACGACCTCGCGCCGGCCGACTACAAGCTGTACAACCTCATCGCGCGGCGTTTCCTGGCCACGCTCTCCGAGGCGGCCGTCGTCGAGGGCACGAAGGTGTCGCTCGACGTGAACGGCGAGCCGTTCGTGGCTAAGGGCGACGTGCTGGTGCGTCCGGGCTTCCGCGCCATCTACCCGTACGGCCTGAAGAAGGACGAGCAGCTGCCCGCGCTCGCGGAGGGCGAGACGATCGCGTTCAACGGCGCCACCTGCACGAAGAAGCAGACCGAGCCGCCCGCGCGCTACAGCCAGGGCAAGCTCATCCAGGAGATGGAGAAGCTGGGCCTGGGCACGAAGTCCACGCGCCACTCCATCATCGAGCGCCTCTACGCGGTGAAGTACATCGTGAACGACCCCATCGAGCCCTCGCAGCTGGGTATGGCCGTGTGCGACGCGCTCGACAAGTTCGCGCCGCACATCACGCATTCCGAGATGACGGCCGAGCTGGAAGAGGAGATGGACAACATCGCCGAGGGCCGCACCACGCGCCTGAAGGTGGTGGACACGAGCCGCGACCTCCTGGCCGACCAGCTGGCCAGCCTCCTGCCGCACTCCGAGGAGGTGAAGGACGCGCTCGCCGACGCCGTGGCCGCCGACGCCTACGTGGGCCCGTGCCCCAAGTGCGGCAAGGACCTGCAGCTACGCGCGAGCCAGAAGACGCGCGGCATGTTCATCGGCTGCGCCGGCTGGCCCGACTGCGACGTCACCTACCCGCTGCCCAAGGGCAAGGTGGAGGCCGTGCCCGAGCCGTGCCCCACCTGCGGCATGCCCCAGGTGAAGGTGACGGCGTTCCGAGCCAAGCCGCGCACCATCTGCATCGATCCGAACTGCGCCACCAACAAGGAGCCCGACGTGATCGTGGGCGAGTGCCCCGTGTGCAAGGAGAAGGGCAAGCAGGCGAACCTCGTGGCGCAGAAGAACCCGCGCACGCTGAAGCGCTTCATCCACTGCGAGAACTACGAGGAGTGCGGGGTGGGCTATCCGCTGCCGCAGTACGGCGCGCTCACGGCCACGGGCGAGGTGTGCGAGCACTGCGGCGCGCCGATGGTGATCGTGACCACCGCGCGCGGCCCGTGGAAGCTCTGCCCCAACTTCGACTGTCCCGGCAAGGAGCAGGACGAGGAGAAGAAGGGCGCGTCGGGTGCGAAGGGCGGCGCGAAGAAGGCGCCCGCCAAGAAGGCGCCCGCCAAGAAACCCGCGGCGAAGAAGGCTCCCGCGAAGAAGCCGGCCGCCAAGAAGGTTTCCTCCGACAAAGCCTAGCGACCAATTCCCGATCGATCGTCTGGTCGGCCCTGACCTACCTCGACAGCGCAGCCCCGCGGCTGCGCTGTCCCGTACCTACGCATCGACCGGTCGGCCGGGCAACGGCTTCGGGCTCTTACTGCACACTTTTCACCAGTTTTTTACGTCGGAAGGCGGGTTTTCCGACCCATGAAGCCGAACAGGCTATCAGCGATGACCGTTTCCCCTGATCGCGTTTCCTTGCGGCGAGGTCTCAAGTGCCGGAGTGCAGAAATCTGGTGAAAAGTGTGCAGCGCGGCTCCGCGTCGCCAACCGTCACCAACTACGACGTGCCGTTTCGCTGGAGATGCGGGACTCGTCGTCGCAGCTTGGCGCGTGGGGCGCTACAATGCGGGGCGCAGAACCTGACTTCGAAGGAGAGCAATCACATGCCCAAGGTAACCATCGTCGGCGCCGGAAACGTCGGTGCCACCGCCGCCCACATCATCGCGTCCAAGAACCTGGCCGACGTCGTGCTCATCGACGTGGCCGAGGGCCTGCCCCAGGGCAAGGCGCTCGACATGATGCACATGCGCAGTGTGGAGAAGTTCACCGTGCACGTGACCGGCACCAACGACTACGCCGACACGCGCGACTCCGACGTGGTGGTCATCACCGCCGGCATCGCCCGCAAGCCCGGCATGACCCGCGAGGACCTGCTCGGCGTGAACGCCGGCATCATGAAGTCGGTGATCGGCCAGGCCAAGGAGGCGTCCCCGAACGCGGTGTTCATTTGCGTGACGAACCCGCTCGACGTCATGACCACGCTGGCGTTCCGCGAGAGCGGCCTGCCGGCGGAGCGCCTCATGGGCATGGGCGGTGTGCTGGACTCCTCGCGCCTGTCGTTCGCGGTGTGCGAGAAGCTCGGCTGCGAGCCGGCGGCCGTGGAGGCGTGGGCCGTGGGCGCGCACGGCGAGGGCATGGTGTGCTGGCCGCGCTTCACCACGGTGGACGGCACCCCCATCACCGAGCTCATGGACGAGGCGGCCGTGGCCGAGGTCGTGCAGCGCTGCGTGAAGGGCGGCGCCGAAGTCGTGGCGCACCTCAAGACCGGCAGCGCCTACTACGCGCCCGGCGCGTCCATCGCCAAGATGGTGGAGGCCATCCTGGGCGACACGCACGAGATCATGAGCGTGTGCGCGCACATCGACGGCCAGTACGGCATCGACGACCTCTACATGAACGTGCCCGTGCGCTTGGGCCGCGACGGCGTGGAGGAGGTCGTGGAGTTCGACCTCGACGACGAGGAGCTCGCGGCGCTGCGCGCGTCTGCGGACAGCGTGCGCGCGGGGTTGGCGAACCTGCCGGAGTAAGTGCGAAGTGGCGCGGCGAAGGATTGGGATGCGTGTCGTGCATCCCGCATCCCAATCCTGTGCCAGTTGTCCTGCACCAGGCATTCCGCGTTGCACCCCCTACGACGCCCGCTTCCAATCCTTTCTTCAGTCCTAGCTCCACTTGCCCTTCGGGCGCGGAGGAAGGCTTCGGGATGCGCGCGTCCTGCGCCGCGCCGATGGCCTGACGCGTCCTTGGCGAATCGGCGCGGCTTGCGTTAGCCGGCCGCACGCCGCCCCCGCGCCAAAGAGGGGGCGTGGGACAGTGGGGAAGCGCCCGTGTCGGGCGCTTCCGTTTTCAAGGAGGATGTTCATGCTGATCGAAATAGATGCCGAGCGCTGCATCGGGTGCGGGCGGTGCGTTGCCGACTGCGTGGGGTCGAACCTGCTGGTTGAGGATGGGACGGCGCGCGTGAAAGGCCGCTGCATCCTGTGCGGGCACTGCGTGGCCGTCTGCCCGACGGCGGCGGTGTCCATTCCGGGTTACGACATGGCCGACGTGGAGCCGTCTGCGCCGGCGGGCGAGACGATCGACGCCGCCGACCTCCTGCGCGCCATCAAGTCGCGTCGCAGCGTCCGTTCGTTCAAGCCGGAGCCGGTGGGACGCCAAGAGCTCGAGTTCGTGCTGCAGGCAGGTCGCTACACGGCCACGGCGAAGAATGCGCAAGGCTGCCGCTTCGTCGTAGTGCAGGACGGCCTCGCCGAGCTCAAACGGCTCGTGTGGGACGGCATCGAGGAGCTGCTTGCGCTGCCGGCAGACGAGAAGCCGCGTTGGGTGAAGCTCTACAAGCCGTTTTTGCGCGACGCGTGCGCGGGCAGGCAGGACTTCCTGTTCCGCAACGCACCGGCTGTCGTGTACGTGGCTGCCGAGCGCGCCGACGACGCGGGCCTGGCGGCTCAGAACATAGAGCTCATGGCGGCCGCGCAGGGCCTCGGCGTCCTGTTCAACGGCTACCTCTGCCGCGCCTCCGAGGAGCTCCCCGCCGTGCGCGCGTTCCTTGGGGCGGACGAGCGCCCCCTGCAGATGTGCCTGTTGCTGGGCTGCCCCGCCGTGTCCTATCCCCGCACGGCCCCGCGCATGCCGGGCGACTTCGTGGTGAAGTAGGCTGCCGTCATCGCAAAAAGTAAAGAACTCTTGACATTCTGCCGCGGAGGCGGCATACTGCGAAATGTCAAGAGTTCTTTACTTTGTGGCCGAAAGGAGCCGATCATGGACGAGATGGAGAAGTCGATCAGGACGCGGTCGGAGGCCCTGGGATACAAGTTCGCGGTCCTGCTGCTGGCGACATGGACGCTCGTCAATCTGGTGCTGTACCTGGCCACCGGGGGCGCGCGGGATATGCTGCCCACGCTCGTGCTCATCGCCGTGCTGCTGGCGCAGGGCTTCTCCGAGGAGTCGATGAAGCGGCGCATGGTGGAGGGCGACGACGAGTACCATGAGCCCAACCGGACAGTGCGCATCGTCGTGGGCGTGTTGGGCGTGGCGCTGGTGACGTTCTTCGCCGGCTTCCTCGCCTTGTACGCGGCGTAAGCGGGCGGCACCGTGCGCAACGACATCAAGCGCCTGCGCAAAGCGCTGGGCCTGCGCCAGGAGGACCTGGCCCAGCGTTGCGGCGTGAGCCGCCAGACCATCGTGGCCGTGGAGAACGACAAGTACGACCCCACGCTGCCCCTCGCCCTGCGCCTCGCCCGCGAGCTCGGCACGACCGTGGAGGAATTGTTCCACCTGGAGTGACCGCCTCCCCATCTCGCGCAGGCCGGGGTCCTCGCAGGCACGTCCCGGCAACGTGGGAGGCGGATCGGCCGGGTTGCGGTATAATTCATCCCCATGGAAACCATCATCACGAAATCACAGGTCGCGGACGCCGTCTACGCGGCCATCCCGCGGCTGGCGTGCGAGCTGCCGGCCGACATCGAGGCGGGGATCGCATCTGCGCGCGCCGTGGAGGACAACCCGCGGGGGCGCGCCGTGCTCGACCAGCTGGCGGAGAACGCGCGCATCGCGCGCGAGGACCGCGTTCCCATCTGCCAGGACACCGGCACGGTGTGGGCGAGCCTTGAGATAGGCCCCGACGTGCTCGTGCGCGGCGACGTGTTCGCCGACGTGGCCTCGGCGTCGTCGCGCAGAAGCTCCTCGGCCGCCAGACGCGCGCTCAAGAGCACGATGGGCACGCCGGCCCCCGGATGCGTGCTGCTGCCGCAGAAGTACAGGCCCTCGCACGCCTCGGCCTTGTTGTGCGGCCGCCAGTAGTTGCTCTGCCGCAGCGTGGGCCGCAGCCCGAACGTGGCGCCCCGGCTGGCGTTGAACCGCTCGGCGAAGTCGTTCGGCGTGAAGACGCGCTCGAACGCTATGTGGTCGCGCACGTCCTCGTACACCGTCTCGCGCTCCACCAGGTCGAGCACGCGCTCGCGATATCGGGCCACTTCTTCCGCACCCCAGCCCGGACCGCCGTCGGCCAGCGGCGGCACCGGCACCAGCACGTAGAGCGTCTGGCAGCCCTCGGGCGCGAGCGACGCATCGAGCGAGCACGGCGCGTAGCAGTAGAACGAGGGGTCGTCGGGGAAGCGCCCGTCGTCGAAGATGTCGGCGATGTTGCGCTCGAAGTCGGGCGCGAACCGGATGGAGTGCACCGCCTCCGCCGGGTAGCGCTTGTCCAGGCCCAGGTACAGGATGAAGC
>NC_021021.1:3154049-3155133 GCF_000210055.1 Gordonibacter pamelaeae 7-10-1-b | reverse complement strand
GCGATGCGCTCCACGGGCGCCGACGTGTGCAGCTCGCCGCCCAGCTCCTCGAACAGGCGCGCCATGCCCTCGGCCATGGCGTACATGCCGCCCGGCATGAACCACACGCCGTAAAGGAGCTCGATCAGCGGGATGATCATGTAGAGCGACGGCCCCTCGTACGGCGAGATGCCGATGTAGAGCGTCTGGAACGCCAGCGCCTTGCGCAGCCGGTCATCGGACACGTAGCGCGACACCGACGAGTACGCGTCTCCCAGCGTGTGCAGACGGAAGCCGGCGATCAGGCTCTTCGGGTTGTAGAAGTCGGTCGGCTTGCGGAACGGGCGCTGCAGGAAGTTGTCCTTGGCGATGCGGAAGCGCTTGTACAGCAGCGCCAGGTACTCGAAGTAGCCCTGCGCATCCGCCTCGCTCACGCCCTCGAGCGTGGCCGTCAGGTCGGACAGGTCGTTCGACAGGCGCGCGCTCGCCCGGGCCGAAGGATATCTCCATGAGCGGCTCGACCTTCCGCAGGGGGATGTAGTCGTCGGGGTCGCGCCCGGCCAGCTCGAACACCTCGCGGTACAGCGCAGGCATCATCACGATGGTGGGCCCCACGTCGAAGGTGAACCCGGCGCCGGTGATGCGGCTCATCTTGCCGCCCACCTGCGGCTCCTTCTCGTACAGCGCCACGTCGTACCCGGCATGCCGCAACCGGACGGCCGCCGCCAGCCCGGCGGCGCCCGCCCCCACCACGATTACCCGTTTCATGCAACTCCTTAGCCGCAAACCGATATGCTATCCGGTTATGGTATGGGTTGCCGCGCGCACGTGCTGCCGGGCGCGCCATCGTAGGGCAAGCCGTTTCGCCTGCGTCAGGCACCCGTTGACGGACCGGCCATTGCGCCAGCCCCCGATTCGGCCGACCGGGCGGCGGAGCCTGTGGTTTCTGGCAGAAATAGCAAGCTGTTCGTCGCTGCATGCGGAACAGCCTCCGGGGTACCGGTCCGAAGAAGATACCGACCAGGGGAAACGGCGAGCGGCGAACAGCAAGGACGTTTGGAGCCCGGTCAGACCGCCGCCTCAGGACGAAAAAGCCCCGATTCTG
>NC_021021.1:3151318-3153327 GCF_000210055.1 Gordonibacter pamelaeae 7-10-1-b | reverse complement strand
ATAGGGGCCGACGAACGAACGAGGAGGATCGCACCCATGCCGAACGACAACCCCGCCGAGCGCCCACACCCCAACGACCCGCTGCACGGCGTGACGCTCGAGGCCATGCTCACCCGCCTGGTTGACAAGTACGGCTGGGACGAGCTGGCCCGCCGCATCCGCATCAACTGCTTCGCGAAGGACCCCAGCATCAAGAGCTCGCTCACGTTCCTCCGCAGGACGCCCTGGGCCCGCAAGAAGGTGGAGGACCTCTACAAGGGCACGACGTTCTAGCCATCCCGCACGCCTCCGCCGTCGCGAAGGACGTCCCCCACGCAAAAACGCCTCCCCCGCAGCGAGCGGGAGAGGCGCCTCATGAAAAGCCAGGCGGTTGCAGCGAGCTCGGACGCCCTACCCGTTCGCCGGGCGGATGTCCTCCAGCGGCATGGGAACGTCCGGCATCTCCTCCGGCTCGCGCGGCGCGCCGACGGCCTCCTCGTGCCCCGGCAGCACCACGTTCATCAAAATGCCCACGATCGACCCCACGGCCAACCCCGACAGCGAGATGGTGATCCCGCCCACCGGCACCACGATGGCGCCCGCCGCGCTGTACGCGATGCCCAGCGACAGCACCAAGATGAGCGCCGTGATGAGCACGTTGCGGCTCTTCATGAAGTCCACGTGGTTCTCCACCAGGTTGCGGATGCCCACGGCCGATATCATGCCGTACAGCACGAGCGACACGCCGCCCACCACGCACGCCGGCATGGCGGCCACGAGCGCCGCGAACTTCGGCGAGAACGAGAACACGATGGCAAAGAGGGCCGCAATGCGGATGACACGCGGGTCGAACACCTTCGTCAGCGCCAGCACGCCCGTGTTCTCGCCGTACGTCGTGTTCGCCGGCGCACCGAACAGCGACGCGATGATGGTGGCCAGGCCGTCGCCCAAGAGGGTGCGATGCAGGCCCGGCTCGGCGATGTAGTTGCGGTTGCAGGTGGAGCTGATGGCCGACATGTCGCCGATATGCTCGATCATCGTGGCGAACGCAAGCGGCATGATGGTGATGATGGCCGTGATGGCGAGCCCCGTGTCGAACGACTCTCCGAACAGCGAGAACACCGTGTTGTCCCACGCCACGGGCAGCCCGACCCACGGAGCCGCGGCCACGGTGGAGAAGTCCACCTCGCCCGCGAACGCCGCCACGGCATACGACACGATCACGCCCAGCAAGATGGGGACGATCTTCACCATGCCCTTGCCCCAGATGTTGCACACCACGATGACCGCGATAGCCACCACGGCAATGAGCCAGTTCGACGAGGCGTTCGTGATGGCCGAGGAGGCCAGGATAAGCCCGATGCAGATGACGATGGGCCCCGTGACCACCGGCGGGAAGAAGCGCATGACGCGCGCCGCCCCGAACACGCGGAACAGCGCCGACAGCACCAGGTACAGAAGGCCCGCGCACGCCACGCCCAGGCACGCGTAGGGCAGAAGATCGGCCTCGCCGTTCGGCGCGATGGCCGCGTAGCCGGCGATGAACGCGAACGAGGAGCCCAGGAACGCCGGCACCTTCCCCTTCGCCAGGAAATGGAACAGCAGCGTGCCCAGGCCCGCGAACAGGAGCGTCGCCGACACGGACAGGCCCGTGAGCGCCGGCACGAGCACCGTGGCCCCGAACATGGCGAACATATGCTGCAGGCCGAACACGCCCATCTTCGGCACGCCGAGCGGGCGCGCGTCGTACACCGCGTCCGGACTGTCCTTGGCCCCCATGGTCGGCACCGGTCGATCCTTGCTCATCGGCAAAACCCCTCTCGCATCGCTTTCCCCGCGCGCGGCGCCGCCTCCCGACGGCGAGCGCGCTCAAACCTTCGGTATTATGCTACAAGAAAGGCCCGCGGGACGCGGAAACGAGGGAAAGCGCCTTGCTTTCCCGTCGGAAGGCGTGCGCGGCGCGCCGCATCTGGCCAGGGGTATGGCGGATGCCATCCGACCGGCGGCCCGGCGCACCCCAGCCGCCCGGG
>NC_021021.1:3138335-3151174 GCF_000210055.1 Gordonibacter pamelaeae 7-10-1-b | reverse complement strand
CACCCCAGCCGCCCGGGCAACAGGGCGGACAGCGTCTGGGCAGCACGGAGCGCCTCCCGGCGACGTCGGCCGTCGCGACCGCTGCGCCCATCCGCTCTCGCACTCGTCCTTTATCAGCGGCTCGCCTTCACCGTCTTCACGATGGAGTCCACGGCGTCGATGGCCAGCGCGAGCACGATGAAGCCGCAGAACGCCACCTGCGCGTTCAACACCGCCCAGAGCACCGGCCCGCTCAGCGCGTCGCCCTGCGCGGCTAGCGCCTGCACGATCGCCGGGGTGTCGACCAGCTGGAAGCTCGTCAGCCAGAAGACGGCGAGCCCCGCGACCACGAGGTCGCTCACGAGCGTGACAGCCAGCAGGCGCGGCGTGTAGCGTCCCTCCACCAGCTTGAAGCTCTCGGCGCCGATGCACACGACCGTCCAGGCGATGATAACCCATGCCGACGAGCGGATGGCCTCGGCGTTGAAGGGGTCGAACGGCACGCCGTCGCCGCGGTGGCTGAGCGCGTTCAGCACGTCGGGGAACAGTAGGAACACGATGGCGCCCGCGATGGAGAACACGATGCCGGCCACCGCGTCGCCGCGCGCGGGGTTCTTCGTCTCGCGCGGCACGGGCGGCAGGTCGTCGAGCGAGCCCATCACCTCCACGTCCACGCCACGATGCGAGAAGAAGGCGAACAGCAAGGTGACGATCGCGAAGGCGAACACGAGCGCCGCGACAAGGGAGCCGATCCCTCCGAGCACGTTGCCGAGCACGCTTCCCTCCGCGCCCGTCGCGAGCGTGAGCACGCCGGCCACGATCATGCCGCCGGCCACGCAGGCGAGCACGATCTTCAGCACGTAGAGGTACTGCGCGTAGTAAGGCTGGCCGATGAGGCACGCGTCCTCGTCGGCGGTGTACTTGCGCACCATCTCGCCGGGGGTTCCCAGCTCGGTGAGCACGACGCGGACGTCCTTCGCCGTAGGCGGCAGGCCGCGGCAGCGCTCATCCAGCATGTCGGAGATGAGCGTGCGCAGCTCCTCGGCCACGTCGGCGCGCTGCTTGGCGGGCAGCCGGCGCGTGATGGCGTACAGGTAGCGCTCGATCAGGTCGTTATCGTTCGGCATCCTTGGCTTCCTTTCCTGGTTCGCGCCGATCGGCGCACAGCAGGACATTCACGCCGCTGCACAGCGCATGCCACTGGGCCTCCACCTCATGGAGCACGCGCAGGCCCTCGTCGGTGGTTCGGTAGTACTTGCGCGGCTTCGAGCCGCCGTTGTCCCATTCGCTTTGCAGCAGCCCCTGCGACTCGAGCCGGCGCATGAGCGGGTAAAGCGTGTTCGCCTCGATGGGAATGCCATGGTCGGCCAGCGACTTCACCAGCGCATAGCCGTAGGCCGGCTCACGCAGCTGGCCGAGCACCAGCATGACCAGCGTGCCGCGGCGCAGCTCCAGCACCATGCTCGACACCACGTCGTCGTGCCCCATGCCCTCTCCTTTCGCTTACTGTGTGTTACACACTATAACATAGAGCACACGATAATGTGTGTCGCACACTATAGAATCTGCTCGGCCCGGCCGGCAGCGCGAAGATCAAGGGGCGCTTCCAAGCCGTCGGAGGGTCGCAAGGCGCTCTGCTCCTTGGAGAACGGTAATAAAATCGGAGAAAATTTCTGATATTTTACCGTATCAGGCAATCAAGGTCCCGAAACCCCCTCCGAAGGCGGAAGAACCGCCCATTCCAGCGGGAAAAGCCGCTTTCTGTGCGGGTAGAAGGCAGGTTTCGGGTGCGCAATCTCAAGGTTCGGTAATATATCGAGAAAAAATCGCAGATCCTTTACCGTAACATCTCCGCAGCCTGGTATACGCTGGCGCTTCCGACGCCGTCGGACGATTGCGCGCAAGACGCATGGAGTATACTCGTCATCATCGATACTCGACCCGTCAGCGAAGGGGGCAGCCATGCACCGCATGACCGACCGCGAATTCGAATCGGCCGTCGAAGAGGCGCTCGCCAACATTCCCGAACGGTTCCTCGAGGCGCTGGAGAACGTGGCGGTGGTGGTGGAGGACGAGCCCGACGACTACCATTTCGACATCCTGGACGAGCCCGACTGCCGGGGCGCGTCGATACGCGACGACGAGCTGCTGGGCCTGTACGACGGCGTGTCCCTCCCCGACCGCGCCGACGGCTACGACGGCGACCTGCCCGACGTAATCACCGTGTTCAAGGGACCGCACGAACGTTGCTTCGGCTCGCGCACGGAGCTGGTGGCGGAGATCGGCAAGACGGTGGTGCACGAGATAGGCCACTACTTCGGCATCGACGACGCGCGCCTGCGCGAGATGGGCTATTAGGCATTTCCGGAAAAGAACGTGCGGCCTGCTTATGCGGCTGCGGCGTTTCCCTTATAATTCCCCCAGAACATCACCGAGAACGAGGAGGACACCCGCATGGATCCCAACAAGCGTCCCGAGGACATGGAGCGCATCACCACGCCTGAGCTGGCCCAGGCGTTCATCGACGAGCAGGTGGAGGCGATCCGCGCCCAGATCGGCGACCAGAAGGTGCTGCTGGCGCTGTCCGGCGGCGTGGACTCGTCCGTGGTGGCGGCGCTGCTGATCAAGGCCATCGGCAAGCAGCTCATCTGCGTGCACGTGAACCACGGCCTCATGCGCAAGGGCGAAAGCGAGCAGGTGGTCGACGTGTTCCAGAACCAGCTCGACGCGAACCTCGTGTACGTGGACGCCACCGACCGCTTCCTCGACCTGCTCGACGGCGTGGCCGAGCCCGAGGCGAAGCGCAAGATCATCGGCGCCGAGTTCATCCGCGTGTTCGAGGAGGAGGCCCGCAAGGTTGGCGACGAGGTGAGCTTCCTCGCGCAGGGCACCATCTATCCCGACATCCTGGAGTCCGACGGCGTGAAGGCGCACCACAACGTGGGCGGCCTGCCCGACGACCTGCAGTTCGAGCTGTGCGAGCCCGTGAAGCTCTTGTACAAGGACGAGGTGCGCGTCATCGGCCGCGAGCTCGGGCTACCCGAGGGCATGGTCGAGCGCCAGCCGTTCCCGGGCCCGGGCCTGGGCGTGCGCTGCCTCGGCGCCATCACGCGCGACCGCCTCGAGGCGCTGCGCGAGGCCGACGCCATCCTGCGCGACGAGTTCGCCGCGGCCGGCCTCGAGGGCAAGGTGTGGCAGTACTTCGTGAGCGTCCCCGACTTCCGCGCCACCGGCGTCCGCGACGGCGTGCGCGCCTTCGAGTGGCCCGCCATCATCCGCGCGGTGAACACCGTCGACGCCATGACCGCCGAGGTGCCGGAGCTGGATTGGGCGCTGCTCAAGAAGATCACCGCCCGCATCCTGGACGAGGTCCCCGGCATCTGCCGCGTGGTCTACGACCTCACGCCGAAACCTATCGGCACGATTGAGTGGGAGTAGGCCGACAGGGTTCTGACCTGCTCTTTTGAGTGCCGCACTATGCCGCTGAGTTTCGTTTCGTACGAGAGTCATGGCAAAGCCACCAGCGACAATGGTGAGTAAATACGACAATCTGGCCTCCGTTCCCGCGTTGGGACGGAGGCTTTTTCTTTGCCGTTTTACTCCCTTTCACCTGCGATTTCGCGATTTACTCCCCGTGTTTCAAGACAGCAAGGCACTGGGCGGTATTCGGAGGAAAGGGAGTAAGGATTTATCTCAAGTGAGTGGACGCACGGTTTTTGTCCCCGAGGACGAAAAGAGGCCGTTTCGGGGTCCGTGAAACTCAAATCGAACTCAATAGGCTTTTCGGCGGTCTCCATGCGGCGTTTCCCCAGGTGGTTAATGGGGAGTAAAGAATCTCGACGTCTCAATGGAGTCGGGAGTAATCAGGGGAAATGCCGCGGCGTACCGCCGTGTGACGCCGTGTAAGCTACCGCGTCGTTTACTCCTCGGACATGCCGGAAATGCCTTGGCACGCAATGGGGAGTAAAAACTCAGCATACTCAGGTGCGAGCGGCGCTCGCCGCCTAGCTTGGCGTCCTGATTCGGTTTTAGTGGTAGTGAAATGCGGAGAGCCGCTACAGCGAGGCTTTCCAGTCCTCGTATTCGTCGGCGTCGATCTCGCCGTTCTTGAGCTGCGCGCGCTTCTCTGCCCACAGCTCGATCGCCGTCGCGGCTTTGGGCGCGTGCGACGCCTTGGGGTTCAGGGAGAGGCCCGTGCCGTCGGCTGCGGGCACGATGCCGAAGGAGTCCTCGAGCCGCACGAGCAGCGACATGAGGTCGCCCGCGGTCTCGACGCCGTAATCCTTGAGGGCGTTGACGGACACGCCGAGCGCCGCGGAGATTGACTCGAGCAGCTCGGGCTTGACGGCGCGGATGCCGCTTTCGTAGTGGCGCACGGCCCCCTCGGTCAGCCCGACGGCCTCGGCGAGCTGCGCCTGCGTCATGCCGCGCGACTTGCGGTACCGCCTTATGTTCTCGCCTACGGACATGCGCCCTCCTCCTCGAAATACGTACCCGCACATCTTACCAGCGTACGCAAATGTACGCAATTCTATTGACAGTACAGATATGTACGTTTACTCTGAATCTGTAAACCGTACGTATCTGTACGCTATTGACAGGAGGAGCCATGGACGAGAAGGTGGCGAAGACGCCGAGGCCGCACATGCTGGACGCCGACGAGGTCGCGGAACTGCTGAGGATCAAGAAAGGCAGCGCCTACGAGGTGATCAGGAAGATAAACGCCGAGCAGCAGGCGCGCGGGCGCGTGGTTATCCGCGGGCGCGTCCGAAGCGACGTCTTCGACGCCCTGTACTTCCCGGAGGCGGACTGACATGCCCGTGTACAAGGACGACAACAACGGCACGTACTACGTGCAGTGCTACTACCGCGACGCCCGCGGCTCGAAGCGCCACAAGACGAAGCGCGGCTTCTCCTCCGAGGTGGAGGCCGCAGTGTGGGAGAGCCAGTTCAAGAGCCTTAACGGCGGGGCCATGGACATGACGTTCTCCGAGTTCGTCGAGGTGTACGCCTCAGAGGTGAAGCCGCGCATACGCGAGCACACGTGGATCACCAAGGAGTACATCATCAACGACAAGCTCGTGCCGTTCTTCGGAGACATGCGCATGTGCGACGTGAGGCCGATCGACGTCATCAGGTGGCAAAACGAGCTCACCGAGCACCGGGACGCCGACGGGAAGCCCTGGGCGCCGACGTACCTGCGCACGGTGAACAACCAGCTGAACGCCATCTTCAACCACGCCGAGCGCTACTACGGGCTCACCGACAACCCGGTGCGCAGGGTCGACAAGATAGGGTCGAAGAAGGGCGGCGAGATGCAGTTCTGGACCAAGGACGAGTACCTGAGGTTCAGCGAGGCAGTCATGGACAAGCCGCTGTCGTTCCACGCCTTCGAGCTGCTCTACTGGACGGGCATACGCTGCGGCGAGCTCCTGGCGCTCACGCCGTCCGACTTCATGCTGGAGAGCTCACGGCTGCGCATCAACAAGTCGTACCAGAGCCTCCACGGCGTGGACACCGTTACCGACCCCAAGACGCCCAAGTCCGTGCGCACGATCGTCATGCCCGCCTTCCTGCGCGACGAGATGGCGGAGTTCATCGAGATGCGCGACGACGTCGCCCCCGACGAGCGCCTGTTCGCCGTGACCAAGCACTTCCTGGCCCACGAGATGGAGCGCGGGTGCAAGGCGTCGGGCGTGAAGCGCATCCGCATACACGACATACGCCACAGCCACGTGAGCCTGCTGATCGAGATGGGCTTCTCCGCGCTGGCCATCGCCGAGCGCATGGGCCACGAGGCGGTGGACATCACCTACCGATACGCGCACCTGTTCCCCACGAAGCAGGACGAGATGGCCGCCGCGCTCGACGGAGCGAGGGGGTAAGCAAGATGCCGTGCGAGAACAGCGCCCGCAAGCGCAGCAAGACGATGGCGTTCCGCTGCACGCCCGAGGAGCGCAATCTCATATGCGAGATGGCAGCCTGGAGCGGCATGAGCAGGCAGGACTACATCATCGCCAAGCTCACCGATACCCAGGTCGAGGTGAGGCCCTCCGTGAGCGTGCAGAAGGCGCTGAAGGACTCGATGGCGGAGTTGGCCAAGGAGGTGCGGCTGGCGGCCTCCTACGGCGAACTGAGCGAGTCCCTGCAGCAGAGGATCGAGCTGGTGATGAGGTTCTTTCTGGCTCTCGGCGAGGAGGTTGACGCGCTTTCGACCAACGAACCGATGAAATCATCGATGGCAGCGTTAGAGATGTCTGGCATGGTTGCCAATGGGGACACGAGCATCTTCGATATGGGACGCGGGTAGATTGAGTCTTCAAGCTGCATCCGGCACGCAGTTCTCCATGCAATTTGGGACTAATAAGCGCAGGACATAAAGAGAGTGCTGGATGCAGGTCTTCAATCCGTTCCCGCGCTCTCTGGTCCTATCGTGCCGTCATCAAGCATCTTATTTACTCTGTGCAATATAATTCTGGATGCAAAAGATACCTGCACGGAGGTTTCCAACATGTCCAAGCTCAACATCGACCAGAAAACGATCAAGCTGCTCCTTACAGATAAGCATTCGGACTTCCTCATCCCAGATTACCAGCGACCTTACGCCTGGGGCGAAGACGAGTGCGCAACGCTATGGGACGACCTCTTCACCTTCGCGTTTCCTAACGACGACTGCGACGCTTTCGAAAGCACGAGTGATGAATACTTCCTCGGCCCTATCGTTACTTTCAAGAACGGCGCAGGTCAGCTTGAAATTATCGATGGCCAGCAGAGACTTACAACCATCATGTTGCTGCTTAGGGCGTTTTACGACAAGTTCGCAAACATGAAGGACAAGCAGTCAATTAAAGTGCGCGACTCGATTGCTGGCTGCGTCTGGAAGACCGATGAGTTCGACGACCCTGACATGGATGCGCTGAAAATCGATTCAGAGGTGGCGAGCGATTCCGACAAGGATGAGTTTCTAGATATATTGCGCCACGGCTCCGTGGGTCCCACGGCCCACAGCGCCTATTCACGCAATTACGCCTTCTTCTCTAAAAGAATGGCCGAAATGGCAAGCGAATGGCCAAGCTACATCGCGCTATTCGCCGCTCGCATTCTCAACAACGTGATCTTGCTTCCCATCGAGGCGGAGTCCCAGGACACCGCACTCAGGATCTTCTCGACTTTGAACGACCGCGGACTCCCGTTGGCAGACGCTGACATCTTCAAGAGCCAGTTCTACAAGCACTTCTCCGGCGAGGGCCGCAAAGACGAGTTCGTCACGCGTTGGAAAGCGCTCGAGGAAACGGCCAACCTCATTTTCAAACCGACCTCGGGCACACCGCTCGACGAGCTTTTCACCCGCTATATGTACTATCGCCGTGCCAAGAAGGGCATCCGAGACACAACGACCAAGAGTCTACGCGACTTCTACAGCGAAAACTCGTATGAAATCCTACGTGAGGACGCGACGCTCGACGATTTGGAGTCTCTGCTCGATTTTTGGAAGCGGGTTGATGCGCAGGAGGGCTTTTCCGAGCGGGTAACGCGCCGCCTATTCGTCCTCAATTACGCGCCCAACGGCATGTGGGCTTATCTATTGAGCACCTGGTTCCTGGCAAAGCGCAATACCAAAGGCGAGCTAGATGACGAAGAGCTTTACGATTTCCTTTGCTACATCACCGGATTCATCTACGCCTACTCACTTGAGCGTCCCGGCGTAAACGCCCTGCGCGGTCCCGTCTATCCCGCACTCATAGACATCGTAGAGGGCCGCAAGGTCGACTTTTCAGCGCATCTGTTCGATCGCGAGACAATTACAGGACGCTTCAGAAGCTATCAGTTCACCAACCAGCGTCGCTTCACGCGATCGATGCTTGTTTGGTGGGCCTACTCAGATCCTAAGCAACCTCTCATGGATTTGGACACAACACTCGAGATCGAACACATCTATGCAAGAAAGCGTAACGAGGTACACCCGCTATCCAATCGCTCAAACCTTGAAGCACTAGGAAATAAGGCGATGTTGGAGAAGCGCGTAAACATTCGCGCCTCAGATTACCAACTGACGGATAAACGCAAGTATTACGAGGGCTATGTGAACGATAAGGGCGTTGAGGTGTCGGGGACCGCCGTTCGCGAACTCGTGGAAATTGCGCGATGCGGCGACTTCACCGAGAGCGACATCGAAACGCGCACCGAGCGGATCATCACCGCTTTTGTCGAGTGGCTTGGCAAGTTGGACCTGTTAAGGGAGTAAAACTTGATCTATCTTCGCTTATCGGTCTTGGGCCTGGAGCGCTCGTTGCTTTTGCTCAATAGTCGGACGCTGCCGTCTACTGCCTGATAAAATAGTGTCATGTGTGTTTTAAGGGTGCCGACATGTTGATTTACGGCATCGAGAAAGGCTGGCGGTTGGGGTGAGTCCCGAGGAAAAAGCGCGTCTCGTTATCGATAAGAAACTAAAAGCTTCCGGATATGCTGTCCAGGATGTTAAAGAGTTCAATCCCATGGCGGCGTGTGGTGTCGTTGTCCGTGAATGGCAAACGACCACCGGCCCATGTGATTACCTTATCTTTATCGACGGCACCCCTTGCGGGCTGATTGAAGCTAAAGAACACGACAAGGGCGAGAAGCTCACGGCCGTAGCCGAGCAGACAAGACGCTACGCCGAGAGCGAATTCAAGTATGCCCCCACTGATATTGACATTCGTTTTGCCTACGAGGCGACTGATGTCTTAACCCGTTTTTGCGACTATCACGATAAGGATTATCGTTCTCGCGAGATTTTTTCCTTCCATCGACCGGAGCAACTTCGCGCTTGGCTGAAGGATTCCGATACCATCCGGAACAGGCTCAAGTCTTTCCCCGCCTTTGATACCACTGGTTTTCGTAAGTGCCAAGTGAATGCGATTGTTAATCTTGAAAAGTCGTTCGGGGAGAACCGTCCACGCGCGTTAATCCAAATGGCCACTGGTGCTGGCAAGACGTACACCGCCATCACCAACGTTTACCGCCTGCTCAAATTTGCCAAGGCCAAGCGCATCCTATTTCTTGTCGACACGAAGAACCTAGGGGAACAGGCCGAGGAGGAGTTCCGCAAGTACAAGCCCACCGACGATGCGAGGTTATTTCCCGAGCTTTACAACGTATGTCGCCTGACCTCTTCACAGATTCCCAATGGCTCCAACGTATGCATCAGCACCATCCAACGGATGTACTCCATCCTCAAGGGCAAAGAGCTTGACGAGGCAGACGAGGAATCTTCCCCTAATGAAGGTCGCATCGTCGGCGAGCCACGCGATGTTGAGTACAACTCAGCTTACCCACCTGAGTATTTCGATTTCATCATCATCGACGAGTGTCACCGTTCTATCTATAACGTCTGGCAACAGGTTCTCGATTACTTCGATGCCTTTCTCATCGGGCTTACCGCTACGCCCGACAAGCGAACCTACTCTTTTTTCAATCAGAACGTCGTGAGCGAATACACTCATGAAGAGGCGGTCATAGACGGCGTCAACGTCGGCGGCGATACCTACATCATCGAAACTGATGTGAGCAAGAACGGCGCGACTATCACCGAGCGTCTTGTTGAGAAGAGAGACCGCCTTTCCCGCGAGAAGCGATGGGAGCAGAACGACGAGGACCTGGAATATGACAAGGGCAAGCTAGACCGCGATGTCGTCAATCCGTCCCAGATACGCACCATCATCCGTGAGTTCCGCGACAAGGTTACGACGGTCATGTTCCCCGGTCGCAAGGAAATACCCAAGACGCTTATCTTTGCCAAAACAGATAGCCACGCGGACGACATCATCAACATTGTGCGCGAAGAATTCGGGCGCGGGAACGAGTTCTGCAAAAAGATAACCTATAACGCCGAAGAGGACCCCAAGTCTGTGCTTGCGGCATTCCGCAACGAGTTCTACCCCCGCGTCGCCGTAACCGTTGACATGATCGCTACCGGTACCGACGTCAAAGCTCTCGAGTGCCTCGTCTTCATGCGAGACGTTCGCTCTAGAAATTACTTCGAGCAGATGCTTGGTCGTGGGCGTCGTACGCTCGGCCATGATGACCTGGCTCGCGTTTCGCCGTCGGCGACAACGAACAAGTGCCGCTACGTGGTTGTCGATTGCGTTGGCGTCACGAAGAGTCTGAAAACTGAAACAAGGCAGCTCGACAGGAAACCCTCCGTAAGCCTGAAAGAGCTCATGATGAGCGTTGCCATGGGCGCGCGCGATGACGATACCGTCACCTCGCTCGCCGGCCGTCTTCTTCGACTCGCCGCCGTCATGGACAATGGCGAGCGAAAAAAGGCCGCTGAGCTTGCCGGTGGCGCCTCCGTGAACGACATCGCTAGAGATATGCTTGACGCTTTCGACGAGGACAGGATAGCAAAGGAAGCCGGGCTTATCTTTAGAGATGGTGCCCGAGAAGCAACCGAAGAAGAGCGAGCCAAGTTGGCAGATGCCCAGTCTCGGCTTGTCGAGAAGGCAATTAAGCCAATGTTCTCTGCCGAGCTGAGAAACTACCTCGAAAATGCGCGCAAGGCGCACGACCAGGTCATAGATAATGAGAACCTAGATGCTGTCATCTCATCCGGTTGGGACACCGATCGCGAGGACCATGCCAAAGAGGTCATCCAAACGTTCAGACAATTCCTTGCCGACAACAGGGATGAGCTGGACGCGTTGCAGATCATCTACGGCCAGACCTACAAGCAGCGCCCCATCACGCTGCGCATGGTCAAGGCCGTTCACGATGCGTTGAAAACGTCCCCCTATGGACTTTCCTGCGACATGGTCTGGCATGCATATGAGGTCGCGGGCGCACCCATCGCTACGGCACGAAGTGCTGTGGGCAAGCTTATGGACATCATTTCCGTTATTCGATTCGAACTCGGACAGGAAAAGATCCTAAGACCCTTCGAGGCGGGCGTGGCGGAGCGTTTCAAGAGTTGGGTCTTCTCCAAGAACGCAGGCCACGGCCAGTTTACCGAAGAGCAGATGGATTGGCTGCGTATGATTCGCGACCATATCTCTACCTCGGGAAGCGTGAGCTCTGACGACCTCGACTTGTCACCTTTCGGTGAGAAGGGCGGCCTCGGGCGTTTCTACGTCCTGTTCGGCGATAAGTACCAAGACGTTCTCGACGACATGAACTACGCGCTTGTCGCATAACACCTATTAGCTAGAAAGGCAGCGCATGAGCGCATCCACCATTAACCAGAAGATTTGGAACATGGCGACCGTCCTCTATAACGATGGCGTTTCCAACAGCGATTATCTCGAGCAACTCACCTATCTGCTCTTCCTCAAGATGGCAGACGAGTACAGCAAGCCCCCCTACAACAGGCCGACCGGTCTTCCGGAAGACTGTCGTTGGGAGTGCCTTGCGGGCAAGAGCGGCGCAGAGCTGTTCGACACCTATAAGAAGATGCTCGACAAGCTCGGCGCCCAGGGCGGCATGCTGCAGGAGATTTTTGCCGGGGCCCAAAACAAGATGAGCTCTCCGGCGATCTTGGCGCGAGTTATTCAGATGATCGGCACAGAAACGTGGACGGCTATGTCGCAGGACGTCAAGGGCGACATCTACGAGGGGCTACTTCAGCGAATAGCCGAGGACACCAAATCTGGTGCCGGGCAGTACTTTACGCCCAGGCCGCTCATCAACACCATCATCAAATGCGTGCAGCCTAAGCCTGAGAAAACCGTCTGTGACCCGTGTTGCGGTTCGGGTGGCTTCCTGCTGGCCGCGAAGAGCTACATAGAGGAAGCCTATCAGCTCGACGCCGACCAAAAGAAGTTCTTGAAGAACGAGGCATTCCACGGCTGGGAGATCGTTCCCGCCACGCGCCGACTTTGCCTCATGAACCTTTTCCTGCACAACATCGGTGACTTCAACGACGTTCCGCCCATCACAAGAAATGATGCGCTTCTTTCCGACCCTGGTATGCGCTTCGACTACGTGCTCACCAACCCGCCTTTTGGCAAAAAGGCGACGCTTAAGGCTGCTGCCGGCGAGGACGGCGAACTTGTCGACGAAGAGCTCTCGTACTCTCGCCAGGACTTCTGGGCAACGAGCTCGAACAAGCAGCTGAACTTTGTTCAGCACATTCATACTATCTTGAAGACTGGTGGCACCGCTGCCGTTGTCGTGCCCGATAACGTGCTGTTCGAAGGCGGTGCCGGCGAGACGGTGCGCCGCAAGTTGCTGGAGACTGCGAACCTGCACACTATCCTGCGCCTGCCAACCGGCATCTTCTACAAGCCGGGTGTGAAGGCCAACGTTATATTCTTCGAGAACCGACCCGGCAGCGAGCGCGTACAGACCCGCGAGGTGTGGATTTACGACTATCGCACGAACGTTCACCACACGCTGAAGCAGCACCCTATGACAGAGACCGACCTTACCGACTTCCTTGATTGTTATAAGCCCGGTCATATCGATGAGCGCGATGAGACCTACAGCGAGGACAACAACCCCGATGGTCGTTGGCGCCGATTCACTATTGACGAGATTATGGGCCGCGACAAGCTGAGTCTCGATATCACCTGGATCAAAACCGGCGAGGACATCTCCGAGATTGCGCTTTCGGATTTGCTCGCAAGCATTCACGAGAAGAGCGACGCGATTGCCGACGCTGTGGAGCAGCTCGAGGCGCTTCTGGGGGATATCGAGGACTAATGGACACCAAGAAACTGCGTCAAAAACTGTTGGACCTTGCCATCCACGGCAAGCTTGTTCCCCAAGACCCGAACGACGAGCCCGCTAGCGAGCTGCTCGCGCGTATCCACGCGGAGAAGCTCGCCATGGTTGAGCGCGGCGAGCTCAAGCCTAAGGACGTCAAAAACGATACTGTGATTTATTTC
>NC_021021.1:3135599-3137402 GCF_000210055.1 Gordonibacter pamelaeae 7-10-1-b | reverse complement strand
CTCAATTTGCTCCCTTCTGCGGCGTGGCAAATCTCCCGTCTACACCGATGACAAGGTCATCCCCGTATTTGCCCAAAAGTGTAACCAGCCTTGGGGCATCACTCTGGAGAAAGCAAAGTTTCTCGACGAGTCTGCGTTAGGAAAATACGGCGAGGAGCTCAAGCTAAGAGGTGGGGACGTCGTTGTCAATTCGACGGGCACGGGCACGCTCGGACGTGTCGGTCTGTTTGATGAAAGCATACTCGGCGAATACCCATTCATCGTGCCCGACTCCCATGTGGCGGTGGTGCGAACACTTGGTTCCGTGTTGGGTGAGTATGTTTTTCATCTACTTCGATCGGAGTATGGCCAACACCTCATCTTCAGCAAGCAAACAGGAAGCACAAATCAAAAGGAGCTTCCGGCGAAAGAGATCGCTTTCTTCCTAATCCCCGTCCCGCCCCTCGCCGAGCAGCGCCGCATCGTCGAAAGAACAGAAGAGGTATTCAATCTGCTCGATTAGCTGCTTTCATTGCGTAGTCGAAAGGAGACATGCAATGAAAGATTTTGAAGAGTACCTACAAGCACAAGATTATGCGGCAAACACAATTTCTTCGTACTTGTTTGCTGCGAAGCAGCTCGAGCAGAATATATCGCCTATCACAAACCAGTCGCTTCTCGAGCACAAGGAGTGGCTGGTTTCATCGTTTGCTCCCAAGACTGCGAATAACCGAATTGGTGCCATTAACGTCTACTTGGACTTTCTCGGATACAACGGGATGCGCCTAAAGGGCGTTAGAGTTCAGCAAAAGCCCTTCTTAAACAACGTTATTTCAAACGATGAGTACCGTCGTCTTCGAGACGGGCTCACGCGAGACGAGGACTGGTTTTGGTACTTCGTTGTACGCTTTCTTGCCTGCACGGGCGTCAGAGTGAGCGAACTTCGCAAGTTCGAGCATGCGCACGTTTTAGCTGGTCATATGGACATAGTTTCGAAAGGACAGAAGTTGCGTCGTGTCTATATCCCAGCGAACCTTCAAACGGAGGCGCTTAGTTGGTGCACTCGAGAGGGTAAAACGGAAGGCGTGCTGTTCGGCGACCGGTCGGCGCTAACAAGCCGTGGTATAGCGCTCGGTCTCAAACGTGCTGCCGAGCGTTACGACATAAACCCCGATGTTGTATACCCCCATTCGTTTCGGCACTTGTTTGCTAAGAACTTCATATCCAAGAACCCTGACATAGCCTTTCTCGCCGATTTGATGGGTCATGAGAGTATTGAGACGACGCGCATCTATTTGCGCCGCACTGCGGCGGAACAGCGCCGCGCCGTTGATGAAGCTATAGATTGGTGAAGTTAAATGCAGTCTTAATTGCTTCGACGATGTGCCGCTGCTCGGCGAGGGGCGGCACGGGGAGCAACATCGACAGCATCGCGTCAAACTCGATGCTGTCGACCGTAGTCCCGTCTTTATGGTATATGTCGCGTATTCGCTTGTCCCAGGCGTTGAAGCAAGTGAGGAGCCAATCGCTGAGCCTCGGATCGTACGGCGTCATGGCCTTTAAATCTTGATTGATCGTGGTTTCAACGCGATTGATGGCAACTGGGAGCAATCGACGAAGAATGCCGCTTCTGACGACCATGAGCACCGACCCGGCAGGCACTATGTTGGTTTCAGCCGCACCCGACTCAGTGAGCTCTATCTGCGAGCCAAATAGCTCAGGCGCCTTCATGTCCTTCGAGGTCATCCAGGGAACGCCGCCGCCCTCCCAGAACTCCTTGTTCGCTTTTGAGGGCGTCTTGCCTCCGCACGTAGCGACAAGCTG
>NC_021021.1:3131293-3134666 GCF_000210055.1 Gordonibacter pamelaeae 7-10-1-b | reverse complement strand
AGTGAGATTACGATGTCGCCCGTGACGTCTTTCGGCTTGAAGTGCACCGTTTCTTTGATCGGGTAGTCCCTAATCGGTTGGATGTTCGGTTCGCGTGGTCTCTATGCGGGTAGTGACGGCAGCTCGAACGGCGGGTTCGGCCGCTTAGCCCTCACGACGGTTTTTGTTTCTCCGCCCGCTCTTCGGCGTAAAGGGCCTCATTCTGCGCCTCCAAGATGCGCGTAGCGTCGTCTATGCGCTCGGCGCACCTCTCGCTTATCGACCTCAGGGCCAGGACCCCCTCGACGTCGAGCGGGTCCAGCTGGTCGGCGTGCGCCAGGGACTCGAGCAACTGGTCCAGGCCCCTCGTCAGCCTCCCGGCATCGCACACGGCATCGATCAGCTCCATGCGCTCCAACTTCTCTTCGTAGCCCAATATCAGCTCGACTCCTTCTCTCAACGGACGTGTTGCGCAGCACCGTAGCCGTTCCGCACGGAGAACCACCTCGCCGCCAGCAATCCCGTGCGCATATCGGCCGCAAGCGGCGCGGGAAATGCCGTCCCGTTTCGGACCGATTCGCCGCGACTCGGGGACCAGCCTCCGTCCTCCACGCGACGTCCCGACGTAACCCTCGCGAGCGCCCCAGCAATCGCCGACAGATCGCATCCCATGTCCGGAAGCCCCGGCGCCCATGCCCGATTCCATGCCGCACGCCTTCGCCCCATTGATCCGAAACACCGCCCTGGCGCTCCTTGGACGCGCAGGGTCGCACGCCGGCGGGCGGCCCGCAAGGGCCGCGACACTTTTTCGGGTTCTTCGCCCCATGCGCTCCGCGCGCGAACAACGCGAAAAACTGACGTCGGGAGATTTCTATAACCACGCCCGACTTCGCTTCCTCCCTTGCAGGCACGCCCGCGCTGCATGCGACTCACGCGGCGCAAGGCACGCCACAGGGGCGGGCCTCAGAGTCTAAGGAGCAAGACATGAACGACATGAAGGAAAAGGCGATGGGCGCGGTCAGGGCCTTCCTCGAGCGCAAGGGCTACGAGATCGTCGACGAGGCCTGGCAGGGGCCCGAGGGCATCGGCGGGATCGACCTCGTGGCGGTGGACGAGGACGGGACCCTGGTCTTCGTCGACGCCACGGTCCGGATCGGGACGGACGGCTTCCCCGAGGCCCACAGGGCGCGCGGGCTGCGCGAGGCGCTGGCGGCGACGTGGCTCGCGGGGAACAGCGACGACTACGCAGACACCCCGGTCCGCTTCGACGAGGTGGCGATGATGGTCGTCAAGGAGAACCGAGCGCTCCTTCGCCACCACATCAACTGCTTCGGCGAGATGGAGCCGCTCTCCTAGGCGGCGCGCCCGGCCCCGGGCTCCCGGGGCCGGGCTTTTCCCGAATCCGACCCTGTACCACGAAAGCGTACACATCCGTACGTTTTCGTGGTACACTCCGCTTGTCGGACAAATCCGTACGGTTTTGTCCCGACGCTCCGAGACTCGGGGCGCGCCGGACCGGATGCGGCGAGGCGCGCCCCACGCTAGAGAGGACGCGACCCATGCGCACGATAGCCATTTCCAACTACAAGGGCGGCGTCGGCAAGACGACGACCGCCGTGAACCTGGCGGCGATCTTCGCCGCCCGGGGCCTTCGGACCCTGCTCGTCGACCTCGACCCGCAGGCATCTGCCACCGACTTCTTCGGCCTCTACGATCGGGCCGCCTCCGAGCGGCGCACCTCGGTCGAGCTGCTCTACGGCGGCGCACCCGTGGAGGAGGTCGCCTACGCCGCCGGGGAGAGCCTCGACGTGGTGGCCTCGACCATCGACCTCGTCGACCAGAACGAGATGCTCCTGCGCGAGCAGCGCCTCAAGTTCGCCCTCGACGACGCCTCGGGCTCCTACGACGTCTGCCTCATCGACTGCAGCCCCGTGATGCGCAGGCTCGCCTTCAACGCCTACCTCGCCGCCGCGGAGGGCGGCATGGTCGTCATCCCCGTGAAGCTCGACTCCACCGTGATGCGCGGCACTGCGCTCACCGTGGAGGCGACGCGCTCCATCTCAGACGCCCTGCGCATGCCCACGCCCAGATGGAAGATACTGCGCACCTGCGTGCCCGGCCGCATGACCAACGCCGAGGCCACGGGAGCGGCCGTGCTCGACGGGTTCTTCCCGGGCGAGCAGTTCGAGACGGTCATCCACGCGAGCAGCAAGGTCTGCGAGGGCAGCTGGCAGTGGAAGCCGGTGGCCGCCTTCGAGCCGGGGAGCCGCCCCGCGCGCGACTACGAGGCGCTCGCAGACGAGGTGTCCCGTGAGCTCGCCTAGCCAGGTGGCCGCGGGCTTCACCATCACGGGGCTCCTCGACGGCGCTGCGCGCACCCGCGGACGCTACCCGGTGTCCGAGATCGCGGTGGCCGACATCGCCGACCACCCGGAGAACGCCGCGTACTCCATGGACCCGGCGGGCATAGCCGAGCTCGCCGAGTCGATACGCCAGGACGGCCTCACCGACCTGCCGCTCGTGCGCAAGGTCGGCGACGGCTCATGGCAGATGGTCTCCGGGCACCGGCGCAAGGCCGCCTACGCGCTGCTCGCGAAGGACGACCCCGCCTACGAGAGGATGCCCTGTCGCGTGATCGAGGGCATCGACGACGAGCGGGCGGTGACGCTGCTCCACGCCGCGAACTACTTCACCCGCGCGCTCACCGTGACCGAGCGCGCCGCCGCTACCGAGGCGCTCAGGGGCGACGCCGTGCGCCTGCGCTCCGAGGACCCGTCGCTTTCCGGCATGCGCGTCGACGACGTGAAGGCCGCCATCATCGAGCGGCAGACGGGCCGCAAGGTCTCCGGCAAGACCATCGCGCGCGAGGAGAGGCTTGCCCGCAGGATCGCCGAGGACCTCTCGCCCGAGTGGGCCGCCGAGGCCGACCGCGGCAACCTCAGCGCCGAGGCGGTGCGCTCGCTCGCGGGCATGCCGAAGGAGCGCCAGGCGGAGATGCACGCCGCCATGGAGCCCTGGCGGCGCACCAAGCGGGAGCTCTCCGACTACGTGAGGAGCGAGGGCAAGACACAGGCCGGCCCCGACGGGCGCATCGCCAAGGCCGCGAGGCTCGTCGCCGATTTCCTGGAGAGCCCGCCCGAGAGCCCGAGCGCGGCCGACCTCTCGCTGCTGCGCGAGATGGCGCTCATGACCGCTCCGTACGCGGAGGCGGGCACCGATGCCCGAAAGCGCCGCAGAAGGGCCTCAGGCCCGAAATCCAGCAAGTAGCCTATGGCGTCCGACATCGCGTCGGGCGTCCATAGCACTTGGGGACCGGGCGGCCTCGGACCCGTCATGCCGCGGGCCGTTCGGGAGCCCGCTTTCGCGAGGCCCGGTCCCAGGGGCGGCGCCCGAG
>NC_021021.1:3125052-3131207 GCF_000210055.1 Gordonibacter pamelaeae 7-10-1-b | reverse complement strand
GAGCCGGGCCGCCGCCTGCGGGGGATCCCCCGCGCCCCTAGAGAGACGCGCCCGCCGCGCGGCGGGCCCGAGGAAAGGAATCCGCCATGGAAGAGGAAGCCGGCGCCGCCAAAGGCAAGGAGCGCCGCGTCACGTTCCGCATGGAGGGAGGCGACTACGACGCGCTCTGCGAGCGGTGCGAGCGCGCCGGGCTCAGCAAGTCGGAGTACCTGCGCTACCTCGTGCGCATACCGCTGTCGACCGAGGCCAACGCGGGAGACGAGCACCGCATACTCGTGGACCGCAGGGCCCTGTGGGCGATGTCGCGCGAGCTCACGAAGTGGGGCTACCACTACAACCAGGCCGTGCACGCGATGAACCTCATCAACTTCCACGCGCGCCACGGGCACGTCGACCGCGACCTCGTCGCGGATAGCATCCCGACGATCGAGCGAGAGCTCGCCGACGTGAACGCCGCGGCCCGCGAGATGGCGGCCGAGCTCGGGCGCATCGGGGCCGACTCGCTCGTGGAGGGCTCGCCATGCCGATCCTGAAGCCGATAAGCGGCCACGGCTCGACGGGCGGCATCCGCCGCTACCTCGAGAAGGGAGGCCGCGCCCTGGCGCGCGACCTGTTCAACCTGAGCTACGACGAGCGCGACGCCGGAGCGCTGGGAGACGAGGCCAAGGAGGCCTGCGCCTGGGACGCCGAGATGGACGCCACGCGCGCCGCCTTCGGCACGGACGCCCCCTGGAGGGGAAAGCCCGCGCGGACGTTCAAGCACTTCGTGCTCTCGCCGGACCCCGGCGACGACATCGACCTGGCGGCGCTGCGCGAGCTCGCGTGCTCGTGGGCTCTCAAGCACTTCGGCGACCACGAGATCGCCATCGTCTACCACGACGACAACGCCCGCGGCATACCGCACGCGCACATCGTCGTGAACAACGCGAACCTCCGCACCGGCTACCGCATGCAGACCCAGCACCCCGAGGACCTCAACCGCGACCTTCAGGACATGGCGCGCGAGCGCGGGCTGTCGGGACTCTCCAACGACCGGGCGGCCGAATCCCCCTCGAAGGCGCGCGGGCATGCCGGCGCGGGCGGGCCCAGGAGCCGCAGGAGCGTCTACCTGGGCCGTGCCGAGAAGGAGATCATGCACTCGGGCGGCTACTCGTGGGTCGGCGACATCCGCGCCCGCGTCGCGCTCGCCAAGACCACGGCGCGCGACGAGGCGGAGTTCCTCGGCATCCTCGACGCCCTGGGCGTGCACGTCGCCGACAACTCGGCCAAGGCGCGACGGGACGACTGGGTGTTCAGCCTGGCCGAGGAGCCGTCCAAGAAGGTCAGCGGCGAGCGCCTGGGGTTCGTCTACGGCAAGGAGATGCTCCGCCGCCGCTTCGAGCGCGAGGGCGCCTACCGTCCCACGGACGCGAGCGCCGCGCGCATCCGCGAGGCCGCCGAGCGCGCCCTCGAGCTCAACGACCTCTCGGAGCTGAGCAGGCTCTCCTCGGCGCTCGAGACCTGCGCGAAGTTCGACGTCGAGTCCATCGAGGAGTTCGGTCTCAGGATGTCGACGCTCGAGCGGCGCGGCCAGGCGGGCGGCGAAGGGTACCGTCGCCTCGAGGCCGCCCGCGCCTACATGGCCGAGAACGGGCTCATGCCGCTCAAGACCCGCTACGGGGACGGTGAAGGGCGCGACGATGCCAGCGGCAATTCGCGCCAGTGCCACCGAGCGGACGAGCAGCAGCGCATCCTCGCCGCCGAGCGGCAGCGGGCCCAGCAGGACCAGCGCAGGGAGAGGGGCCGGAGATGATGGTGAGGATAGAGTACGAGGGCGGCAGGACGACGCTGTTCGACACGCTCTCGTTCACGGAGGGGTCGCCGTTCACCGGCGCGAACATGCTTACGGAGTTCGAGCTCGAGATGAGGGATGAGCCCGAGAAGGGGCTCTGGCTCACGGCGAACTGGCACCAGGTGCGCGACGACTGGCGCGACGACGCGCCCGCGGACGGCATACCGGCCGCGCGCAGGTCCCGCGGCTGGCGCTTCATGCTGGCATCGGAGGCCGAGCTCGGGCGCGCCCGGCGCGTCCTGCTCGACGGCGACGAGGCGTTCGCCCGTGTGCGGGGATACCTGTGCGACGCGGCCGCGATCGGCGCCTGCTACCGCGAGCACGTGGGCCCTCCCTCAAAACCGCTGAGGTCGCAGATAAGGGACCTGCAGCGCGCTCTGGGGAGGGCGGAGGTCCCGGGCGTGCCCGACGAGCTGGCGAGGCTGCTCGCGGAAGAGAAGGAAGAGGGCGCCGACGAGGGCGCCCGCAAGGTCAAGGAAGATTGGGGTGACGTCGATGAAGAGGCTTGGTAGGTTCCTCATGGCGGCGCTTAAGGTCACGCTGGGCTTTTTCGTCTGGCTGTTCCGCGCCGTGTTCAAGTGGGTGATGTGAGAAGAGGCGGGCAATTGCCCGCCTCTTTCCGTTGTGCGATTTCGATTTCCCACGGCTAGTCCCGGTCGTCGTCGCCGGCTGCGCAGCAGGCGTAGGCCGTGAGCGCGAGGAGCCCCATGAGGAGCCCTATTCCGAAGGGCGCGAATCCCATCCTTCCACCTCCTTCGCGTAGACGACGGTGCGCGAGTTGCTCGTCTGGTAGCTGCACGTCACGAAGGCCCAGGCCTGCGCGACGTCCGAAGGCTCTTCCAGGACGACCTCGCAGCGGGACAATTTGTCCCCGAGGTAGGCGTCGAGAGCCGCCGCGTCGGCGAAGTCGGTCCGCTTGCCCTCCGAGCTCGCGTCTACCACGTCGGCCGCGAAGACCTCGAGCTCGATCTCCTTCTCGCGGGTGAAGACCCGGATGGTGCGGTGCCCCTCGGCGAAGCCGCGCGACGAGTACTGCGCGAGCGGCGCGAACATGGTGCCGTCGGACATGTGGTGCCCGTAGACGATGACGAGCGGGCTCTCGGCGCCCTGCGCGCACCCGGCGTCTATGTAGGGAGCGCCCCAGACTGTGCGCTCGCCGCCGGCGTCGTGCGTGAGGTAGAAGTCGGGCGATTCAGGCCGGCCCTGTACGATCGGGTAGTCGACGGTCGTGCCCGGCACGCGCACCCATGCGACGACTGAGGCGGGAAGGGCGTCCCAGTCGATGCCGCCTCCCGCCTCTTGCGCCCCCATCGCCTCGCCCTCTTCCGTTGCGGGCACCTCGCGCACCACGTACGGGTTCCTCTCGGGCTGCGGCAGGACGGCGAGCGCCGCCAGCGCCAGCAACGCCACGGCGACGGCGAACGCCGTGGCGGCTTTCCCTTTGTTCATGTCCTCCCCCGTTCGCAGGGGAGGCCCCGGGCGAGTGCCCAGGGCCTCCGGTTCGGTATCGATGCGGCGCCTCTACTCTTCCGGCTCTTCGGCAGGCTCTTCGGCCGCCGCGTCCTTGCTAGCGCCGGCTGTCTTGCGCTTGCGGTACGCGAGCGCTCCGCCCGCGCCCGCCGCAGCTGCCAGAGCGATGCCCGCGGCCACGGCGTAGCCGGTGCCGTCGGGGGCGTCGGCCCCGGTCTTGGCGTAGGGCTCCTCGGGCACCTCGGGCGTGTCGGGGTTGTCCACGACGACGCTCTGCTCGGCGGAGTCGATGTCCTCGTGGGCCGCAACGACGTTGCCGGCGGAGTCCAGGACCTTCTCGAAGATGACGAGCTCGTCTCCCTCGGCCAGGCCCTCGGTGTCGAACTCGAAGGTCACCTCGACGGTGCCGGAGGGCGCCTCGGGCTCGAAGGGCGTGCGCGCGGTCACCTCGTTGCCGTCCTTGTCGAGGAACGGCTCTCCGGTGCCCTTGTTCATGAGCGTGCCCACGGCGATGTAGGTCTCGCCGGGGACGAGGCCCTTGTAGGCCACCGTGTCGACGACCTTGGCCTTGCCGGCCTCGATCACCTGGTCGCCGTCGCCGGCGTCAGCCGCCTGGGTGCCCACCTCGACGGCGACGTGGACTGTCTGGCCCTCGTCGGAGAGGTCCGCGTGCGACGCCACCTCGGCTTCGTCCTTGCGAAGGCTCTCGAACACGACCAGGTCGCGGCCGCCGAGCAGGCTCGCGTCGAAGGAGATCTCGACGTCCTGGCTACCGGTCGAGAGCGCGGGGGCGAACTCAGCCTTGGCCTCCACGGGCTTGCCCGAGGCGTCGGACACGGGCTCGCCGGTCACCTTGTCGACGAGGGTTGCCGAGAGCTCGTATTCCTCGCCGGCCTTCAGCCCCTCGTAGGCGACCGCGTCGACGACCTTGGCCTCGGCGTCGGCCGAGACGTCCTTGTCGCCGTCCGCGCCGTCCTTGGCGGTGGTGGAGATGCGCGGGCCCTCCTGGTCGTCGAGGCCCATCCACACGGCCTTGGCTACCGTCGAGTCGCGCTCGATCCAGAAGCTCCTGGTGATGAGCTCGAGGCCCTCGTTGGCATCGCAGCGCAGCTCGGTCATGGTGTAGGCGCCGTACGGCAGGGCCGCCAGCGAGTCGTCAACCGGCGCCGAGGAGCCGTCCTCGCCGAGCGAGAACCAGATTCCGGCCTTCGGGTCCATGTCTTCGGCCCCGATCGGTCCCTCATGGCCGAGCAGGGCGTCGTTGGCGTTGGTGTCGCTCGAGTGCCTGTTCCAGCTGCTCGCGGTCGACGCGTCGCCGTTGCGGTCCGTCACCAGCACGTGCGTCTCGCCGCTGGCCGCGTTCTCGATGGCGAACGGGACCATAAGTCCGGCGTTGTCGGACTCGCTCTTCTTGGAGAGCTCGAGGTCGTTGCGCACCACCTGGTCGCGGAACTCGAGCGCGGCGCCGTCAGCGGAGGCGCTCACGATCTCGCCGCCGATGCGGACCTCGAAGGTGCGGGGCTCGCCGTCGGTCAGCAGGTAGCTCCCGTTGGTCGCCGTCTCCCGCACGTCGTAGGTCCCGTACGGCAGGGCGTCGGCCGCGGTCTGGGCGGTGTAGGCGCCGGCCTCGTCGTTCCATGCGGTGGTCAGCGTGGCCACGGCTTCGCCCGGCTCGCGCCACTCGCCGTCAACGAGGACCTTGTGCGCCGAGTGGTTCGTGACGGTGAACTCGATCCCGTCGAGGCCGGGGTGCTCGCCAGGAGCCTCCTTGTGGCCGCTGCCCGCGAGCGCCTCGGACGCCTGCAGCTCCTTGTCGGACTTGGTCACCTGCACGCCGCCGCGGAAGACCTCGTCGGTCACGGGGTCGCCCGTGAGGTCGCGCACCTCGCCGGCCTTCACGGTGAACGCGACGGAGGCGTCGCTGGCGTCGTAGCCCTCGGGCGCGCCGGACTCGACGATGCGGTAGCTGCCCGCGGGCAGGGCGTCGGCGCCGGTCGCGGCGACATGCGACCCGTCCTCGGGCGCGGTCTTGATCGTGGCGCAAACCTCTCCGTCGGCGTAGTACTTGCCCCCGACCAGCACGTAGCGGCCGGTCTCGTTCACGACGGAGAAGCCTGCGCCGTCGAGCGAGGCGTCGCCCTGGGGCTCGGCGCTCGCCTCGGAGTCCGTTTTGGCGACCTTGACGCCGCCCGTGGACCAGCTGAAGCTCACGAGCGTCTGGGAGCCGCCGCCGGTCCTGACGCAGAACGCCTCGAACCCGGCGGAGACCTTGCCGGCGCCCGCCTTCATCTTGGCGAAGGTCCCGCCGATCAGCTCGGATTTCGCCCAGGAGGCGAACTCGGGGCTCGTGCCGTGCGTGGCCGCCGACTCGGACCCCGAGTAGGCGTAGGCGATGAGCACATGGCTCGCCGCGGCGTACTTCGCGTCGTCCCAGCCGCCGCCGTCGTACCAGCTGCCCGGGAACATCGACGCGTCGAAGCCGGGAGAGCCGAACGAGTACCAGATCGCCGCTGTCACGTCGCCGCTCGGCACGGGGCTCGTCGAGTAGGAGCCCGGCTCGGGCGTCGGGGACGAGGGCTCGGCGCAGTAGGCGATGTTCCCGTCGGCGCTCATCCACGTGGTGGCGAAGCCGCCGTAGGGGATCTTGCCGCCGATGGACACGTCTACCGTGCTCGGCGCGGCGTAGGCGGGCGAGGCCGCCACGGAGGCGAGCAGCGCCCCCGCCGCCAGGATGAGCGCCATGGCGCATCGGAGGAGCTTTTCCTGCAGGGTGCAGTCTTTCGCTGCGTTCATCTTTCCGCCTCCCTATCTCTCGACGCTTCGCTGCGCGCGGGGCGCCTCGTGCTCGGCGGCG
>NC_021021.1:3122845-3124856 GCF_000210055.1 Gordonibacter pamelaeae 7-10-1-b | reverse complement strand
GCTCGGCGCGCTCCGCGAGGTAGCGCGAGCGCCCTGCGTCGACGGCCTCCTTGAGCTGCGCCGGCATGACCTTCACGGTGTCCTTGACCGCGCGGCCGCCCTCGTCGAGCTCGGGCTGGCCGTCCGGGCCCATCACCGTCTTCCTCAGCCACACCTCGCGGTTCGCGAGCAGCGGTATGTCTCGGAAGTCGGCCCCCTTGAAGCGGCTCTCGTTAACGAACATGGGGCTGAACTCGTAGCCCCCCACGTCCACGCCGTCGACGACGGTGCCCTTGGGAAGGGTCGCCGAGTTGAAGGTCCTGGCCTCGCCGGTCGCGCGGTCGGTGTACTCGATGCCCTCGCGCACGAAGCTCTTGTGCAGCGAGAGGTACACGTTCTTCCTCTCTTCCATGTCTTTCCTCCTTTTCGTTTTCAATCGGTCCTTGTCTTCATCCGCCGGGACGCGTGCCCCGGCGCGGCGCCCCTATCTCATGGCGACCGCCCCCTTCCTCGCTTTTCCGCTAGAAGCCGCTCACGATGTCGCGCGCCCAGGAGCCGCTCTTCACGAGGGCCAGGATGAGCAGCACGCACATGGCCAGGTACTGCAGCGCGTAGGTGAGCCCGTTCGCGACCGCGTCGGCCGGGGTGCCCGTCCCGGGGTTCGCCCCGGTGAGCCCGCCGAGCACGAGCGGGAACGATATGAGCAGCACGAGGATGATGACGCCGGCGATGCAGACCGCCCCGAAGCTCTTCAGGTAGCCAAGGCCTATCTGGCGCGTGGCGTCCATGCCGAGGAACGCCAGCGGGATCGGGGCGAACGCGGCCATGATGTAGAGCTGGAGCGCGCGGGCCCAGCAGACCACGAGGGCGACGACGTAGGCCGCCAGCACCACGACCCAGCTGATGAGGCTCACGACGAGCATGGCGATGAGCGACGGGATGTCGTCGTCGGTGGTGACGACGGACACCTCGGGCAGGTCGAGCGCGCCTCCGGCGCCGAAGAGCGCCTCGACTCGGTCGATGGCGAGCCCGCAGACCTCGTAGATCGACGCCATCAGGTCGAAGCTGTTCTGTATGAGGAACAGGAACACGGTGAAGAACACGAGGAGGAAGACGACCTCCTTGACGCCGGGGAGGCTCTGGCTGCCGTCCATGCGCTGGGAGATCTCGATGAGCTTCAGGGTGAAGACCAGGCCGAGCACCCCGCACCCGATCGGCAGGATGGCAACCTGCCATACGCCCCGGGCGACGTCGTGCATGGTCAGGTCGCTCGAGCTCGTGAGCATGTGCGCGAAGTCGGCCGAGAGGATCCCGTTCGCGCCGATCGACCCGAGCACGCCCGTTTGCGCCTTGAACATCCAGTTGCAGCAGTCGCGCAGAAGGCCGCACAGCCAATCGTTGACGTCCCCGGCTATGTCGGCGTATGCCGGCTGCGCGGGGACGAGCAGGAGCGCGCAGAGGGCGAACGCCGTCGCGGCGGAGATGGCGAACGCCCTTCGGCGTCGCGATTCAAGCGCCCGCACGGCTACATCGCCTCCAGCGAGCCGCCGCGCGAGACCACGGTGACCACCGTCGAGGCGGGGTCGTCGAGCGTGAAGGTCGTCGACGCGACGTTCCCGGCGTAGTCGAGCCACACCTCCTTGTCCCAGGAGGCGTTCGCCGCCTGCGGGGACACCTCCGCCGCCTTCCTGGCGACGATGTCTTCGATGTCGGCCGAGTCTGCGCCCAACGCCTCGGAGAGGCGGTCGTCGGTGCCGGTCACGGAGAACGCTCCGTCTTGCGCCTTCTGGGGCGTGTACGCCTGCGTCAGGAGGTCGCAGGCCAGGGTGCGGGCGTCCCCGTCGCCCGAGACCTGGATGAGCGAGAGCCCTCCCGCCTTGTCGCCGGTTCCCTTGACCTCGATGGGCACGCTGAGCGCGCCGCCGGCCTCGGAGGGCTCCTCGGCCGAGAAGAACCAGGCGCGCTCGGTGCCGCCCTCGCTCTCCACCATGGCGCCCTCGACGATCCGCAGCGTGGCTGTCGGGTCGTCGGC
>NC_021021.1:3121481-3122551 GCF_000210055.1 Gordonibacter pamelaeae 7-10-1-b | reverse complement strand
CCGCGCCCGCGCCGAGCGCCACGACGAGCGCGCCTGCCGCGACGGCGGCCATGACCCTTGACTTTCCCTGCATTGGTTTCTCCTATCTCGCGGTGAGCGCGCAGCTGAAGCTGCCGATGCCGCTCGCTATGCGGCACACGTCGCCCGTTCGCGGCTCGTGTATGTACCTGTCGTCGCCGATGTAGATGGCCACGTGGCCCGAGCGGTAGAGGATGTCGCCGGGCTTCGCCTCCGAGAGCGGTATGCGCCTGAGCTCCTCGTACTGGGAACCCGTGTAGTGGCTTATGCGGATGCCCGCCTGCGCGTAGCAGTACTGCGTGAGCCCGCTGCAGTCGAGCGCCTTGCCGGGGGTCGAGCCTCCCCACACGTAGGGCACGCCGAGCTGGCTGTACGCCGCCTCGACGATCGCGTTCCCGTTCGCGGTCGAGTCCTTCAGGTCCTCGACCGTCATGGAGTCGAGCCTGTAGAGGCCCCATTGCGCCATGATCGACTTCAGGGACTCGACGTAGGACGAGTCGGTCGCCCAGCCGGCGTCCTTGAGCCCCTCGGCCATCCTGTCCGAGTCGTGCCCCTCGATGGCCTCGCGGATGAGGGCGTTGCCCGAGTAGCGCTCCGCCTGCAGGAAGACCCTGCTGCGGAAGCGGACGCACTCGGCGTCGCCGGTGAAGCGGATGAAGCTCGCCGTGATCTGGGTGTGCTCGCCGGGCACGTACTCCTCGCTGGTGGCCCAGTTCGCCTTGCCGGCCACCTCGGGGCAGCCCGCGTAGCCCGACCACCACTTCATGCCGAAGAGGTTGTGGTCGCGCTCTGCGAGCTGGCTCATGCGGTCCCCCTGGCCGGACTCCTGGATGATCTGCGCTATGGTGCAGCCCGCCGGGTGCCCGTACTCCTCCTGGCACTCGAGCGCCGCCTCGACCATCTCGTAGGTGATGTAGGGAGGGAGCCCCTCGAGGCCCCGCTTGGAGGCCGCGTCGTCCCAGAAGCCGAACAGCGCGCTCAGCAGCTGCGCGACGGCGAGCGCGCACGCGACGAAGGCCACGATTCCGGCCACCGCCCCGAGCAGGGCGGGC
>NC_021021.1:3118651-3121155 GCF_000210055.1 Gordonibacter pamelaeae 7-10-1-b | reverse complement strand
GGCGTCGCGCTCGGTCTCCGCGACGTCGCCCGCGGTGAGCACGTCGCGGCGCTGCGCCCCGACCACCTCGAGCATCCCGCCGCCCTCGCTCGGACGAGCCACGGCTACTCCTTCGCCTCTCGCGCCGCCCGGCGCATCTCGCGCTCGGCGACCTCTGCGGGCTTGGTGTTCCACAGGTCGTAGAGCGGGCCTTTCGGGAAGTCGTCGGTGATGGGCACGCGGATCCCGGCGCTGATGAGCAGCCCCTCGCCGGGCTTGACGGCGTCGCCGATGTAGCCGCGCTCCGTGGCGGAGAGCTGGAGCATCTCCGCCCATGCGTCGAGGTCGGCGGTGGACTGCTTGTGCAGCAGGAAGAACTCGGAGTTGAGCACCATGTCGCGGGCCTCGGCGTTGGCCAGCATGTGGCTCGTGTTCTGGCTGATGCCGGTGCAGATGAGGCCGAACTTGCGCCCCTCGCGCCACAGGCGGGCGAAGTACTCGACCACCGTCGGGTGCGCGAAGAGGCTCTGCACCTCGTCGATGTAGAGCCAGGTGTAGTTGGGGCGCGGCGGCGTTACCATCACGCGGTTGCGCACCATCTCGAGCGCCGTGATCATGCCGAACACGCGCATGTTCTGGCCGAGGCCGTGCATGTCGATGTTGGTGATGCGGTTGTCGAGCGCCACGTTGCTCTGGCCGTTGAAGAAGGAGAACGCGCCCTTCACGTAGCGCTCGTAGCGCAGCGCGATGTCGGCGGCCTCGGGCTCGGGCTGAGCGAGCAGCGCCGCGTGGAAGTCGCCGAGCGTGGGCAGGCGGCCGTCCCTCGCGCACTCCCGGTACGCCTCGCCGACGCAGCGGGCGATGATCGAGCGGTCGCGCTCAGGCAGGCCCTCGCGGCCCTCGGCCATGAGCGCGCTCGAGAGCGCGAGCACCGCGTCGGTCTTGTACGCGAGCTTGGCGGCGTCGGCGCGGTCCGCGACGTCGGCGGTGTCGAGGGGGTTGAGCACCGCCGAGCATCCCGGGGCGAGCTCGACGTTCGCGCCGCCGAGCGCGCCGACGAGGTTGCCGTACTCGCCGGCCGGGTCGAAGATCACGACCTCGTCCTCGGGGTGCGCGAGCACGGTGTTGGTTATCTCGCGCTTCACCGAGAAGCTCTTGCCCGAGCCGGGCTTGCCGCACACGAAGCCCATGGGGCTCGCCAGGCGCTTGCGGTCGCACAGCACCAGGTTCCCGCTCTCCTTGGACTGCCCGTAGTAGCCTCCGCCCGCCTCGTCGAGGCTCTGGCTGGCGAAGGGCATCTGCATGGCCACCTGCCCCGTGGTGAGGTAGCGGCTCACGGTGACGTGGTTGTCACCGAGCGGGAGCACCGAGTTGAGAGCCTGGCGCTGCCGGAAGTGGAGCGGCTCGAGGCCGATCGTGCAGCCCTGCGCGACGCTCGTCACCTGCTGGACGCGGCGGTCGAGCTCCTCGAGGCTGTCGGCCCAGGTGTAGACGAGGCCCGTGTAGACGAACAGGCGCTCGGACTTGTTGCGCAGGAAGTCGAGCAGCTCCTCGGCCTCCTCCTTCGAGAAGCGCAGCTCGGGCGGCAGGATCTGGTAGTCGTAGCCCTTCTTCACGGCGCTCATCTGCTCGTCGATGATCTCCTTGTCCATCCAGTCGATCTGGCGCTTCACGAGCGCGAGCGCCTCGCTCTGCGCGATGGGCTGCACGTGCAGCGTCACGTTGAGCGGCAGCGGCAGGTCGATGATGGAGGCGAGGTAGGTCTCCTCGATGACCGACCCGAAGCTGCGCACCGCGAGCACCGCGCCGTAGCGCCCGTCGCTGCAGAAGCAGTCGGACCTGCCCTCGGGCTTGAAGTCGAGCGTGGAGGGCATGACGAAGTCCTTCGTGCGCGCGCCCGACGTCGGGGACAATTTGTCCCAGGAGAACTCGAAGCGCGACCCCGGGCGCAGCTGCCCCTGCAAAAGCTCGAGCCTCTCGGCGCCGTCGAGGGCGCGCGACGAGCAGCGTATGCGCGCGAGCGTCTGTTCCACGTCGCCCCGGATGCGCGCGAGCTTGGGCACCGCGGCGTCGACGTCGTCGGCGCCCACGGCGTAGGTCAGGTAGCGGTGGCGCACGAGGTTCGAGACGCCCTCGCGCATCTTGTCGTTGAGGATTCGGTTGTACTCTTCGGCGAGCCCGGCGGTGGCGCGCTCCCCGGGCTCGAAGAAGACCTTGCGGCCGACCTCGTCGGCGGGGATGGGCGCGTTCACTACCTGGAGCTGCACGTGGGAGTCCGCCGGGAAGTAGTTGAACAGCGAGCTCATCACGGTGAAGGCCGTCTCGCGCGCCTCCTTGCGCGCGGACTGGTAGCTGATGTCGGAGAACTCGACCGTCTGGCTGAACACCCCGGGCATCACCTGGGCGATTCCGTCCCTGTACATGGCGTCGTAGCCGACGTAGGCGGCCATCTCGCGCGAGCGGTCGCGCTCCCGGCGGCGCCTCTGCCCTCGGCCTCCGCGCCCTTCGAGGCGTCCTTGCGCCCG
>NC_021021.1:3116187-3118486 GCF_000210055.1 Gordonibacter pamelaeae 7-10-1-b | reverse complement strand
GAGCCCTCGGGGAGGCTCCCGGCGAGGCAGGGCTCGTACGCGAGCAGCTGCGGGGAGAGCTCGTGTGCCGCCAGGAGAGGCAGCAGCTCCTCGGCGCGCATGCCGAAGGGCCGCCAGAACCCGGCGAGCCAGAACGGCATGCTGCAGAGCATGATCGGGAAGGCCGCGTCCGCGACGTCGGCGTGCAGGCCCAGGTGGACGAAGGCCGCCGCCCCGACCGCGCTGCCGAAGCCGAGCGACACGCATGCGAGCGTGCGCAGGCTCATCTTCCCGACGATCTTCTCCTCGTACTCCCCGATGTCCTTCTGCACCGGTATCCGGAGCGCCATCCGCGACGCCCCCTATGCCGGCAGCCAGGACGTGTCCAGCTGCCCGAAGTAGACCGACGCGGCGATGATGATCGCGCCGCCGGCGATGGTGGAAATGGCGGTCGCGATCTGCGGGCCGCCCTGCTGCTCCCTGATGGCCAGGCCGAGCGAGACCGCTCCCCACACGACCAGGAAGCCGCCGAGGAAGGTCACGCAGCCCGACACGAGCTTGATGACGTTTGCGAGCATGCTGCTCTCCTTTGCTTTCAGTTGACGATGTTCCTTGCTGCTCCTCCCCCGCGGCGGGGGAGGCACGCGCCCTCCGCGGCCCCGTCACGATGCGCCGTCCTTCCGCCTGCGGTACTCCGCGAAGTCGAACGGGCCGCGGCGCGCCGCCTCCTCGAGCAGGCGCGAGCGCGGGTGGCGCTCGAGCCGGTACTTCCGGTCCATGAGCGGCATGCACCCGTTCACGAGCACGAGCGCGTCCTCGCGCGGCATGCGCGCCACCTCGGCGGGCTGTATGAGGTCGCGCTCGGAGATGCCGCGGTTCACGGTGCGGGTCCAGCCGGCGCCCCGCGAGTCGCTCTGCGTCTCGCTCGCCACCGTCTGCTTGCCGGCCATCTTGCTGATCTCCTCGTTGGTCTCGTTCGCCTTGCCGCCCAGGTAGAGCAGCGTGTCGCAGGCGTTCACGATGGTCTCGGCGTTGTTGTCGCCGTAGGTCTCCTTCAGCTGCGAGAGCGACTGGGCGATCATCGAGACCGCGATGTTCCTGCTGCGGGTGACCGCGATGGTCCGCTCGAAGTCGGGTATGCGCCCGATGTTGGCGAACTCGTCGAAGACGAAGTGCACCGTCGTGGGCAGCGATCCGCCGTGCGCCTCGAGCGCCTCGGCGCAAAGCGCGCTCACGGCCGTGTCCATGAGCAGGGCGAACAGGAAGTCGAAGGTCGAGTCGGTGTCGCTCATCGACGCGAAGAGCGCGACCTTGGCGCCCTCGTCGCCCATGTGGGCGAGGTCGAGCTCGTCTTTGGAGGTGAGGTCGCGCACGGCCCGGATGGACAGCGGCTTCAGGCGGACGTTGCAGCTCGAGAGCATCGACTTCATGGTGTCGCCGGCGGCCACGCGGAACTCGCGGTAGCTCGCGAGCGCGAAGTCGTCGGGCGGCGCCGGCTCGCGGACCTTGACCCACTCCCACGCGTCGTCCTCCTCGGAAAAGCCGCGCAGCGATCCGCCCTCCGCCGAGGCGCCGCCGCGCCTGACGTAGCGCTCGCCGGTCTCCAGCTCGCGGAACACCATGTCGAGCGGGCTCATGTAGCCCGGGTCGTCGCGGGCGTCGGCGAGCGAGAGCAGCGTGAGCAGCCCGTCGAGGTTTCGGTCGACGGGCTCGCAGTGCATGACGAGGTAGGCCGTGAGCGCGGTGTAGACCAGGCGCTCGGCCTTCTCCCAGTAGGGGTCGCCCTTGTGGTCGGCGTCGCCCTCGGTGTTGGCGACGATGCCGCGGGCGAAGCGGATGACGCCCGCCTCGTCGCGTATGTAGGCTATGGGGTTGAAGCGCATGGAGCGCGTGAAGTCGATGGTGTCGAACGCGCGGATCTCGTAGCCGAGCTCCGCCAGCGCGCCGCCCATCTCGCGGATGAGCGTGCCCTTCGGGTCGGTCACGAAGAAGCTGGCGTTGGCCTGCAGGAGGTTCGGCTTGACGTAGTAGCGCGTCTTGCCGGTGCCCGGGCCGCCCACCACGAGCACGTTGTCGTTGGTGTCGGTGGAGAGGTCGAACCTGCGGCTCACGAGGCGGATGCGCGCGTTGTCGGTGAGGATGATGTTGTTGTCGGGGTCCTTGGCATCGCCGAAGGGCGCGATGTCCTTGCGCGTGGCCCACCTGGAGCTACCGTGCTCCTCGCCGTCGCGCCGGGCGCCCTTGGATCCCATGGAGCGCGCCCAGGCGACGAGCGCCGCGCACGCGCAGGCGGTCCCCGCGCACAGGGGAAGCGCCTCCG
>NC_021021.1:3114087-3115256 GCF_000210055.1 Gordonibacter pamelaeae 7-10-1-b | reverse complement strand
GGCGCCTTCTCGTGCAGGTGGGCCCACTCGCCGCTGCGGCACTGCTCCGGCGTCGCCTCGCACATGTCGCGCATGGCGCGCTCGAACCGCTCGGGCTCCTGGGCGATGGCGCCGAAGCTCCAGCTCTCGAAGCCGGTCCACGCGTCGCCGTCGCGTTTGAGCGTCCACCACTCGTCGCCGCCGTTCACCTGCTGGATGAACGCGAGGTCGCGGTAGCAGAACCCCTGGCGTATGGCCCAGTTGCCCGAGCCGAGCGCCTCGCGGAGCCTGTCGACGCTCTCCGTGCGGGAGAACTCGTAGGCGTACTCCTCGAGGAACGGGTCGTCCTGCCAGTCGAAGCCGCCGACCTTGAGCCAGCCGTTCTCCTGGCACTTCTCCACGAGCTCTTCGTGCTCGCGGCCGGTTATCCTCTCGAAGCCGTCCATGGGCTCTCCGCCTTTCGTTTGTTGCTTGGCGGGCGGCGTCCTCGCGATGGGGGCACGGTGCGAGTCGGAGCAGGCGTGCGTGCTGGCGCGTCGGCGCCGCCCAAGACGTGTATAGCGATTTCGATTGCGGCAGAGGGCGGGGCCGCCCGCGATGGGTCGAGCTGGGTCGAGCCGTCCGCGCCTCCACGGGAAGCGCACAAGCTAGCCGAGCTGGCGCCTGTCCCTTCCGCCCAGGTAGACGGGCCTGCAGGTCTGGGAGATCCTGCTCGCGATCGCCTCTGCCGTTACGCGCTCGCCGCGCCTTGCGAGCCTGTCCGCCAGCGCGCCCGGCGCGTAGTTCGACGTGACGATGGTCGGGCGCATGTCCTCGTAGCGCGCGTCGAGCACGCTGAACACGGTGCCGACGGACCACTCGGTCGCGTCCTCCTTGCCGAGGTCGTCGAGCACGAGGACGTCGCACTTGGCGTACCGCGCGACGGCGGCCTCGGTGCCGCCCTCGTCGAACGTGGCCTTCACGCGCTCGAGCATGCCCTTGGCCGTCGTGAAGGCGACGTCGTAGCTGGCCTCGGCGAACAGCCTGGCCATGGCGGAGGCGGCGTGCGTCTTGCCGGCGCCGACGCCCCCGTGTATGTAGAGCCCGGCGCCCCCGTTGCCCGCGAACGAGGCGATGTACTCGGCGAACTCGGGGCGGTCGGCCTCGGCGGCCCAGTAACGCCTGGGGATGCCCGCGCGCGAGAGCGCCTT
>NC_021021.1:3094248-3113886 GCF_000210055.1 Gordonibacter pamelaeae 7-10-1-b | reverse complement strand
CGGATCGAGGGCGGCGCCGCAGTGCGGGCACGCCCTCGGCTCCGGCTCGTCGAAGGAGAGCCCGGCCGCCCGGGCCTGCTCCAGGGTGATGAGTCCCGCTCGGTCCATCGGGCGCCCCTTCCTTATCTTCTGAAGTCCTTGTTGTCCCTTTTGCTTATTGGGTGGCATATCGTCAGGGGTTTTCCTGTCATCTCGTCAGGGGTTCGGGCTGAGAACCCTGACGGTTCGTCACCCTTGTTCTCGGCGAACCCTGTCATCTCGTCACCCTTTCGCGTCTGGAACCCTGACGAACCGTCAGGGGTTGCCAGCGCTCCGGGCGGCAGCCTCTCGCGCACGATGCGGTATCGCTTCGTGGCATGCCCGCGCGCCGGGGCGTGCACGCCGCATTCCTCGATGAGGCCCCGGTCGAGCAGGTCGCGGATGGCGCGGTGGGCGCTGCGCTCCTGCACGTTGAGGAAGCGGGCCAGGTTGCCCTTGCTCTCGAAGTAGTCGCACCCGCCGTCGCAGAAGCCGAAGATGCGCGCGTAGACGAGCAGGGGAAGGCCGGAGAGGCCCAGGTCCGCCATCATGAAGTGCCGTACCGCCGTGAACTCGCGCGGGGAGGGGCTGTCGCGCCCCCTCGGGCCTGCGGCCGCCATCGGCGCTAGTCCCTTCTGGGCGAGCCGACGACGCTGTTGCGCTCGACCCATGCGACGAGCTCGTCGTGCAGCACGATGCCGTCGCGCGTCTTGCCGCCGATGTAGCGGATCGGGAACGGGTCGTCGGGGTCCTTGGCGAGCCGGTACATGGCGTCGCGGCTGATGTGCAGCATCGCGCACGCCTCGTCGGCGCCGAATATCGCGTTGGTCGATGCGATGAGCCTCACCTGGCTCCTGCTAGTGCTCTTGGTCATGGTCGTCCTCGAGCTCCTTTCGTCTCGAGGCTCCCTCGCGTGCCCGGCCGCGGGCGGCTCCCGGGGCGGTCGCCGCCGTCATTTCCTGCCGCTCCTCGACTCGATGTAGGCGTCCACGGACGCCCTCGAAACCAGGAGCTTCCTTCCGAGCCTGTACGAGTCGATCTCTCCCGACCAGATGAGGTCGTACGCCTTGTTTCGGCTCGCCCTCATGTACTCCTGCATCTCGATCACCGTCATCCATTCGCCGCGATCTTGGTTGCCCTCGGGCGCGGCGCATTCGGCTGTGCTTGCCATGGTTCCTCCAATCTTCCCGTGCGGCACCGCGCGAGGACACCGCACGACACCGTGTGCCTTTTCGTCTGCGCGACGATTGAACCGCCTGATGGCGCTTGGCGCGCCCGGCGGGAGCGGAGACGGGTCGAGGTGGGTCGAGCTGGTCGGGCCTTCACGAAACGGCCATGAGCCGCATGCCTTAGCTCGCAGCTAAGTCCCCGAAAAGCAAAAGGCGCCCATGCGGGCGCCTGCCTAGTAGCTGGAGTTGTTCGGTTGTGGTCGGAATGCTCGTCTTCCGCGGTGCTGTCGTCCGGGGTCCGGCATCTGTCGTTCGCCTCTTCTGTCGTGTTTGATGTTGCGTGTTCTGCGAGCGACCTTGCACAGGTTTTTCAGCCCGTTGCCCCAGGTGCACCCGGGTAAATGGTACCCACCCGCCGGGACAAGGACATTGCGGGAGGGCCGTCTGGGCAAGCTGGGGTGGACGAGCGGGCGTCGGCGGCTCGATTAGGGCTTCTCCGTTACCCTGCAGCTGTTCTCGGTCGCCTGAACGACAATATCGCCGAGGTCCGCCACGCCCTCATCGAGCTGAACGACTTGAGGCCAGACCTCGCGGACCATGGCCATTTGGTCGTCTATCAGCAGGCATTTCGCCATTCGCACCCTATTCCTCATGCCGATGACCTCTTCTCCGAGCCTTTCCGGGTCTTCTGGGTCGAACATTCTTGCACCGCTCTCGTTGACCAAGTGCCCATCATGATCGAATCGTTCCGGATTCGATTCCGGGCTAAGGCGATATTCGCGACAGCGTTCGCTTTCCAGTAGGTTCGCGTTGTCGTTCCGGGATTTAGGGGAATTTCTCTCAGTGAAATCGGAGATGCCGCAATCCACCTCGTTCAGATGGTCAATAAGACATCGAAAGCTACTGCTCGTCAGGACTTTTTCGAGGGTGTCTGCATAAGAGGTCGTTGGCAAACCGTATTTTTCTTTAAACGGGCTGCTATTGGCGCCGGGCCTCGCCGCGAGCTCGCGAAGCGCGTTGACCGCCTCCACGCTTATTCCGAGATATTCCGAAACCTCCTGCTCGTCGAACGTCCTTCCCTTTGATTCGCCGATCAAGTATCCAATCTGGACTTTCAGGAGTCTTGAAATCGTTTGCATCGTGGGAAACGATGGGAAACCGGGTTTTTCTTTGCCGTATTTGCCGCCGATTTTCTCCCAGCGTCCAACAGTGGTCTTCGTCGTAGCATGCCCTTCTTTCTGCATTGCATTCGCGAAGTCCTCTTGCGTTGCATACCATTTTTTCCTCTCGGTTTTAAATCGCTCACCCCAGGCGTCTTTCATTTCTTGATCGGTTAAGACTCGTCCCATGTTGTTTCTCTCTTCCATTTACCACTGAGATACTCGTGAAAAGCTTCTATACACGAGTCTATCAAGTTGAGAGAATCAAGTCATCCGATACGAAAGGATTAAACGATGAAATGCGAATTGACCAAGAAATCGTTCGAGGTGCCGGCCCTTCTCGAACGGCATAACGATTTCGAGCAAGCAATATGCAGAACGGTGTTTCAAGACAAGTACAGCTCCAGCGTGAAGACCTACCACGTCATCGACCATCTTATTGCTCGAGGCGAAGAGCTCGGACTCATGGGCGTCCCAAGCTATCTCGCGGCGATAGAGGCGCTGAAGAGATTCAGCTCCTATCACGCTGGCCTAATCAGGGGTTTTGCCGGGGAACGACGGGTCTTCTACGCGATCAAGCATGTCGGGTCCGGCTTCGAGCAACTGGTCAATGCCGAGCTGGACTACGAGGGCGAGCACGATGAGTTCGACCAGATCCTCGTCAGCCGGCAGGGTCTTGTGATAGTCGAAGTGAAGAACTACTCCTCCTCGGCCGCGATCGGGAGCGACGGGATCCTGAGGTTTGAGGACGGAAGCGGGCGCATGCGCAACGTCGGGGAGAGGATGGCCTCCAAACGTTACGTCTTGCGCGAGGTAGTGTCCAACGCAATTGGGCGCGAGCTCCCTGATGAAAGGATCGTCTCCCTTGTCGTCAACGCCAACGAGAAGACCTTTATTCGGAACGATTCTGATCGAGTCGAGGTTCAGAGCACGGGCAGCATCGCGCGTCGAGTCGAGGAGCTGCTGAGAGGCGACGAGGTCCTAGGGGCCGAAGACGTCTCCGCCATCAAGGCGGCGCTTGAGGCTGCCCACCATCCCATCGAGATCGAGCCGGAGATCGATTTCGAGTACGTATCGGCAACCCTGCACGAGGCCCTCTCGCTGATCGCCCGATCGGTTGCGGAGGAGAAAGAGGGCGAGGATTTCGCTCGCGTGTCCGCTCCCGAGAGCGAGACCTGCTCGGTATCTCAGGCGCGGAGGCCGTCTCCTGCGCTCGTCTCGGGTGCAGTGGCTCTTCTTTTAGGCCTTGCGGGCGGATACGTGCTCGGATCAACGGGAAAATGGAGGTAAGCAGATGAACGACGTTATGGAACGCACCGCTACAAGCTACGCGGCGATTGATGCGGTGGACAACAAAGCAAGCGATTGTCGGGGCATGCTCAAATCCCTTGTCGATGCGACGAACGGCATCACCGGGCCTCAGGCCGGCCTCCTCGGATGCCTCGTCGTTTCCATTGCCGGGGTGGCGGGATATGGAATATACGCCCTTTGCGACCTGGTCAAATCCGGACACCCCGTCGAGCTCACCTCTGGAGGGGTGCGCTTCGCGGCGAATACGGCAGCGCTCGGCGAGGCGAGCAGCCTCTAATCGGCGGACAGGAGAATCGATGCAGATGAATGAGATGCCCTCGATCGGGACCACGCTGACTTACGGCGAGGCAATCAAAGCATACGACCGCTTCGAGCGGACGATGCTCGAAAAGGCGTACGGGGCCGGACTCCTGCCCGCGGTAGGGCTGTACGACCTGCTCTGGCAGCTTGAGTCGCTCGCGCAGAAGTTCGGAATCGAGGGCAAGGGGGCCTTCCCGAGGCTCAAGAGGGAGATCCGATCGTTCTCGAGCGAGAGGACCGCTCTGGCGAACGGGGTGAACGGCGAGAGGTTCTACCTGCTGCAGGATGAATCGGCGCTCAAGCAGCATGACGAGACGCACCTTTTCAAGGTCGGAATCGACGGGGACAAGCTCGCCGGCGACCTCGACGAGGCCCTCGAGCTGCTTTCAAAAGAGTCTGCCAGGGTCGACGTGTACGCCGACACCTATTCACCCGACCGATCTGAACGGGATTCCGACAGGCTGGGCAAAGACCCCTTCATGAAATGGGCCGGAATCGGGTTTTGCGCGATGATGGCCTGTTTAGGAATCTCGATGCTGGTCCATTCGGTCTTCCAAATCGGCTTCTGCTCCAAGTGGTTTATCTGATGCAGAAGCCATTGGACGAGCAGTCTTTCAAAAAAAAATAGGGCAGAATCGCTTTCACGATCCCGCCCCGCAAACCCGAGGGTTTCTAACTGGAACCTATTATGCAGCTAAGCGGCGTCTTATCAACCCCCCCGTAACAGACTCCATTGTCGGTAAACGCTCCGCCAAGGGCTGATCGCCTCCCTAGACGAGCTTCTTGCGCGTCTCCTTCAGTATGCCCTTCTTGAAATCGGACCACTTGCCGAAGAACTTCTCGTCCGTCGCGGTGGCGGTGTGCTCGGCGTATTTGATTGCCGTGAGTTCCATGGTGCAGATGTAGTCCGCCGCCTGCGAAAGCCGGTACTCGGAGGGCTGCGCCGATCGGTAGACGACGGCGTCCTTCGACAGCGCGTACTCGACCGCGCGGTGCAGCGACTCGGCGATGGAGCGCTGGCCGTTGTCGTAATAGACCTTGACCAAATCGTAGTATTGCAGCTCCGCGAGGTTGTCGAACAGGAAGTTCACGATATCCCTTCGCATCGCCCCCGCGAGCTTGTCGAGCGAGGCGAACTGCTTGGTCGCGTATGCGAAGGTGTGGTACTTTACGGGCATGTGGCGGAAGAAGACGCGGAACGAGCCGAGCATCATCTTGCGCGTCCTCAGGTCGAGCCCCGAGTACTGGTCCTTGCCGTTCATGAGCGGCGACGCATGGAAGGGTATGTCCGGGAGCCCCTTGGCGCGAAGGGCGCCCTCATATGCCGCGATCGAATTCGCGATGTTTTCGGATTGGTCGTGCATGACGACGGTGAGCAGGTAGTGGCGGTCGGAGAGGCCGTCGCTTCCCGACTCGTCGACGAAGATGCTGAGTTCTCGCATTGTTCTCCTGGATAAGAAAAAAGCCGGGGAAAACGTCCCCGGCACTTGGAAGCCTTCCTAACGGAAAACCAATTACCTTATATCATGTACTGTCCGGAAATTCAAGGGAGCTCGATGCGTTTCTGGACGTCGGCGGAATCTCAAAGCCCGCTCGCCAACTCATGGGCAAGCCACCTGAGACTACTCACTTTACCCGCGGACGACGAAGAGCTGCGACCTGCGGTTTTTCAACCAGCATGAAAGCCGCCCGCGTTGATTCACTTGCGATTGTAGCTGGCGGCTTGCGGGCAAAAGGGCGGTTGAGTTTCAAAACGGGCGTTTTCGGCGATATTGAGCTTGCAAAGGCGTCCCGCCGCGCCCTTTGGGACAAAAACAAAAACTCAAAGCCCTGAGTTTGAAAAAAGTTTTTAGAGTTGTCCCAGCTTTTGTCCCCAAAGCCGACGAAACGCGACATGGTGTCACCTGGCGGCACTCGGCTCGAGGCGGCACCGAAAACTGGGTGTAACTGGAATGACGGGGCGGCAAAACTATAACCATCGAGTGGGAATAAAAGAATCACTGAAAGGAATTGGCATGAACAAGGAGACGTTCGATTACGTGGCCGAGCGCGTGGACGCGCTCGCGGATTCCGAATTCAGCACGCAGGTGACGAAGGACGCTGCGCAGGCATGGAGGGACGCGGTGGCAGCCGATTCGAGCGACGCTGCGATCGACGCGGCGACGAACGACCTGCTCGACGTCCTCGAAGGGCGCCCGACGACGATCGACGGCGTGATAGCCTTCCTGCAAGGGCCGGCAATCGAGATGCTCGGCGAAGACGCGGCCGCAAGCGCGCTTGCGGCACAGCAGCAGCGCAAGGAGACGGGCGCGAAGTACTGCGATTGCGAGGCATGCTCCGCAGCCACGGAGATCCTCGCCAAGTTCGACCGCATAGAGCTCTGATAGCAAGATATCGGAGCCTCCCACCGAGCCCGACAAACGATCACGAGCCATCGATGCGAAAAACAGGGGGCTGTGCGTCGCGACGCACAGCCCCCTGTCGCTCAGGCTTGCTTTACCTGCTTTCGAGCTACGCAACCCCCGCTGCCGTTCGGCTCCCGTGCGAGCGCCTTCCTGCGCACGGATGGGCATCGGAGCGGCGCTAGAAGACGGCGGTCAAGAACGTGGCCGCCGCAAGGAAGATTCCCGGCACGTTAGCCACCACGATCGGCCAGTCACGCTCCTCCTCGAAGAGACCGTAGATGGTCCAGAACAGGCAGTTGAAGAACGCTGCCAGGGGCTGCACAGGATTGCCAGGGTGCCCCGCCAGGTTGTCCATGATCTGCGGAAGGTAGGAGACGTACATGCACACCGACAGCACCGAGGCTATGCGTCCCACGATAGCGATGGGGCTCGCATGGCGCTTGATGCCGTCCCGATGCACCGATCCCTTCTGCCCCATGCGTCTATGCGTATCGGCCTGCGCGCTCATCGAGCACTCCCCCCTGTTCGCGGTTCGAAATCTCTGTGGCTCGATGATAGATCGAGGCTTTCGAGGTCCCCGCGAGCACGATGAACCGTGATGAGAAGGCGAACAGGGGGTAAGCGCGCCATTTACCCCGCTAAAAGCCGCGGAGCCAGTCCGCTGCCCTTGCGGCATCTACCGTGCGACGTCGAAAGGCGCAAGATTCAGCTGGCCCCTTCATCGGAAGACATTCCCGCCAGCTCCCGGTACACGAAGCAATCCGCCACATGGTCGTTCACCATGCCGATGGACTGCAGGTACGCATACACGATGGTGGAGCCGACGAACTTGAAGCCGCGCTTCTTGAGATCCTTGCTGATGCGGTCGGAGAGCGGCGTGGTGGCAGGGACGTCCGCTTGGGTCTCCCAGTGGTTCACGATGGGCTCGCCGCCCACGTATCCCCAGATGAACGCGTCGAAGCTGCCGAACTCGCGGACCACGTCCAAAAACAGCCTCGCGTTGGCCACGGCCGCCTCGATCTTGCGGCGGTTGCGCACGATGCCCGCGTTCGCCATGAGCTCCTCGACCTTGGCCTCGTCGTAGCGCGCCACCTTGGCGGGGTCGAAGCCGTCGAAGGCCTCGCGGTACGCCTCGCGCTTCTTGAGGATGGTGAGCCACGACAGGCCCGCCTGTGCGCCCTCAAGGATCAGCAGCTCGAACAGCTCGCGGTCGTCGTGCGTGGGCCTTCCCCACTCGTTGTCATGGTAGTCAACGTAGATCGGAACCTCGCCCGCCCACGCGCACCTGGTCTTCTCGTCCAAGCCGGAAAACTCCTTCTCAAGATCATCGGCACGTTGCGCAGCACCCTCGAAGCCCCGGCTGCGCCCGTCGGGCACCGCCGGGGCCAGTAGGTCTACTTCGACTCGTACAGCTCGATGATGGCGTCGTCTTTCACCACGAAAGCCAGGCGGTCGGTCTCGCTCAGCACTTCGGGGCCGAAGATGACCCGGTCGGCATCGGCCAGGTAGCGCTCCAGGTCATCCACCTTATAGGCCACATGAGGCTGTTTCGACAGGATCTCGGGGAAGCGCGTACCTTCTTCGAACTTCAGGTACTCGATCTTGTAGTCGTACTCGTCCACGTTCTCGTTCACCCAGAATCCGCCCCACTCGTTGTATACCATGTTGGGCTTCTTGTTCAGAACGGGGATTCCGACGTGCATGTACTCGGCGGCCATGACGGCGTCCTTTCTCTTCTGCGCGACGCGCGGCTACTCCTTGAAGAACACGGGCGTGTGGGCGGGCGTGTTCCACAGGCGGGCGAACTCATCGTCCCACTTGGCGAAGTTGATCTGGAAGCCGCCGGCCTCCTGCACGGTCAGGATCTCCCCCACCATGTTGGCGACGACCTCGATACCCAGACCCTCCAGGTATTCGACCGCGTCCTTGTACAGGATGAGCATCTCCATCATGGTGGTGGCGCCGCAGCCGTTGATCATGACGAACGCCTTGTCGCCCTTCTCAAGGCCCAGGCTCTCCACCAGCTTGGGCGCAACCATCCCGATGGTCTCCTTGGACGAGGCCATGGGCACGCGCACGCCTCCGCCCTCGCCGTGCTGGCCGGCGCCGATCTCCATGAGGTCCGTCTCTCCCAGGTCGCCGAACGACATGCCGTTCTGCGGATGCGTGGCGTCGGTGCTCTTCACCGTGATGGACGCCATATTGTCGGCATAGCGCTGTGCGATGTCCGCCACCTCGTCGAGCGTCTTGCCCTCGGCGGCCGCGGCAGCGGCGATATGGTACAGCGGCACGCAGCCAGCCAAGCCGCGGCGGTTGTCCTCGCCCTCCGGATCGTACCTGATCTCCTCCCCCGTCACCACTTGGCGCACGTTCATGCCGGCCTTCTTCGCAAGCTTCATCGCCTGCTTGCCGGCCAGCTGGTCGCCCGCGTAGTTCAGCGTGAGCAAAAGCACGCCGTGGCCCTTGTCGGCACGCTGCATGGCCTCGAACACGAGCGCCCCGTTGGGAGCGGCAAAGACGTCCCCGTCCACCTGGATGTCCAGCATGCCCTTGCCCACGAATCCCTTCTGGGCCGGCTCGTGGCCGGAACCGCCATAGGTGACCACGGTCACGCGATCGGCGTCGGCCAGGTCCTTGCTCACGACGATGTGCCCGTCGACTTCAAGCACGTCGCCGAAGGCGAGGCCCAAGCCGACCAGCTCCTCGTCGGTGATGGTTTCTTGCGCGTTGATGAACTTCTTCATGTGCTCCTCCTCACTCGTGACGGCGCGAAACTGACGCGCGCCTTGCTCAACCAGCCGGCAAGCGTCCCGCGCCAGCCGACCCGATTCCGTGCCCCGTGCCCTCCGGCAACGCTACGCCTGCGCAAGCCCCTTGAAGAAGCAGGCCATGCTGACCGCCCCGGCGTCCGGCGTGCCGATGGTCTTCTCGCCGTAGCTTTTCGCGCGGCCGAACTTCGATGGGAAGTCCTTGGAGCGCTCCGCTCCCGTGAGAGCCGCCTGCGCTGCGGCCTCGAACAAGGCAGCCTCGTTGCCTTCGCATGCCTGGATCGCCTCGATCGCGGGAACGAATGCGTCCATCAGGGTCTTGTCGCCCACCTGGGCGCCCGAGATGTCCGAAAGCTCCGCCAAGGCGTTCGCGAACATGGCCTTGAGATCCTCGGAATCGGCCTCGTTGCCTTCGGGGGCGGCTTCCTGCAAGCCGTCGAGCCACGTGTTCCACAGAGGAACCGCGCTCCCGCCGTTCAGGGTCATCACGGCCATGGCGACGTCGTCCAGCATGGCTTGGATGCCGCCTTCGGATTCGCGCACAGACTCCTCGATGGCCGTGGCGATCTTGCACATGGTAAGGCCGTGGTCGGCGTCGCCGAAGCGCGAATCTATCTCGGTCAGCTCGCCCTCCGCCGCCTTGACCTCCGCGCAAGCGCTCAGCAAACGCGATGCCAGCTCGTCTTTCGTGATCATGAAACGCATCCCCTTCCCTTGTGAAAAGCCGCCGCTCCCCCTGCCCTACCGCACGCAGCCCAGCACGCGGTAGTAATGCCGCAAGACCTCGCGCATCGCTTCGTCGCCCGCGCCCAGAAGCTTCAGCCAATGATCCGGCCGCTGTTCGTACACGGCGGCAAGCGCCGCCACGATGAAATCGGTGTACAGGTTCACCTTCGCAACGCCGCCTCGTGCGCATCGGGCGAGGTTCTCATCGCCCGACCCGGAGCCGCCGTGCAGCACGAGCGGCACGGCGAGAGCCGCCTTCAGCTCTGCCAAACGCTCGAAGTTGATGCACGGCTCGCCCTTGTAGGTGCCGTGCACCGTGCCGATCGAGACGGCCAGGGAGTCTACGCCCGTGGCTTCCACCAGCTGCTTCGCCGAATCGACTTCGGTATACTCGATACCCGAAAGCGCATGGGGGCCCTCGGCGTCCTCGGCGCCCACGTGTCCGATCTCGGCCTCCACGTACACGCCGTGCGCGTGCGCCAGCTCAACGACCTCCTTGGTACGGCGGATGTTCTCGGACAGCTCTTCGTTCGAGGCGTCGATCATCACGGACGTGAAGCCAAGGCGGATCGCCTCCTCGATGACGTCCATGCGCTTGCCGTGGTCGAGGTGCAACGCCACCGGAACCGAGGCCTTTCGCGCGTAGAACGTTCCCAGCGCCGCCGCTTCGTCGAGGGCCATCTGGTCGAGATGGACCTCCGCGAAGCTTAAGATGATGGGCGCGCCCATCTCCTCTGCCACGCGCACGAAGGCGCGGGCGGAATTGGAGTCGACGAAGTCGGGCGAAGGGATGGCGTAGCCGCCCGCTCGCGCCTTGTTCAGCAGGTCTTCCGAAGTAACGAGCATGGCGCCTCCTTTTCCCGAGCGTTCAGCGCGAGAAGGCGCATCGAACGCAATCGAATCGATCACTGCAAAGTATAGCGCGTCCACGCCTGGCGATGGCGTTCGCGATGCGAACCGGGCGACCAATGTGCGGGCGCCCCACCCCGCAACCTGCTTGCCGCGCCTCTAGCGAAACGTCATCCGGTACGCGAGCGTCGCGCGCTCCCCCGGCGCGAGCACGCGCACGCCGGGCTTCTCGGCCAGCTCGCGCGGGGAGAAGTGCGCGTCGGGCAAGGCCGACCACGGCTCCAAGCAGAGGTAGCGGGCGTCGTCCTGGCCTGCCTTCGTCCAAATGCCCAGGTAGGGGAAGTCCGGGAACTCCACCTCCACCTCGTACGGGTTCGCGGTGCTGGCCAACGTCACCCGGCTCCCCGGCACGTTCTCCAGCACGATCGTGTCGATGCCCAGCTGCTCGGGGGTCTTCGTCAGGCGGCCGGCCTCGAGCGGCACCTCGATCTTCGGCAGCGCGAGGATGCCCTCCCCGTCCATGCCGAACATCTCCAAAGCGTCCGCCCCCTCGAAGCGCGCGAAGTAGTCGGCCATATGCTCCCCCGGCAGCAGGCGCGTCGCGTACGCCTCGTGGCCGCCCAGCTCGAACGGCATCGGCGCCTCGCCCGTGTTCTCCACGGTATGCGTCTTCACGATGGTCGCGCCCTCGAGCGAGAAGTCCACGCGCAGGCGGAAGTCGAAGGGGTACACCGCCCGCGTCCCCGCGTCAGAGGCTGTCTCGAAGCGCGCATGCGTGCCCGACACCCGCTCGGCCGCGAACTCCCGGTCGCGGCAGAACCCGTGCATCGGGGCTTCCACGCGCTCGCCCTCGTGCGCGTACCACCCGTCGCGCAAGCGCCCGATCAGCGGGAACAGCAGCGGTGCGTGCCGCCCCCACACGGCCGGGTCAGCGCACCACATACGCTCGACCCTGTCGCGCACGACGCTCTGCAGCTCCACGCCCTTGCTTGATACGCGCACCGAGAGCGCGTCGTTCTCCAAAGCCATCACAGTCGCTTCCACCGCAGGCCGTCCTTCCCTCAACGTTCGCTCGGGAGATTATAGCCGCGCACGCGCGCTTCCGCCTGCGAGGGCCCCGCCTCACTGCTCGAGCGCGCAGATCAGCTCGCGGATGCGCGACTTGGCCTTCATGCGGTGCATGCCTCCGTAGCCGGCCCGCTCCGCAACGCGCAGCAGGTGCTCGCGGTACATCGCGACCACTTCGGGCTGCGCTATCTCGAGCACGGTGAACGGTTCGGCGGCATGCACGAGAAGCGCCCGGCGGCCTTCCTTCACCACGAGCGAGCCCTCGTACTCCAAAGGCCCGTCCAAGGGGACGAAATGGTAGTCGTCGTGGGCGTCCAGGATGCGCAGGATGTTCTTCAGGTGCGAGACGTACGTCTGCGGGGTATAGCACAGCGGCTCCGAGGTGCCCAGCGAAGAGACGAGGGGCACGGTGCCGGCGCGCACCTCCTCGACGCTCGCAAGGCGGACGAGGTCGATGAGGTCGTAGCAGTCCCGCCCCTGCTCGAGCCGCACCACCTCCTCCCGGTACGCCGCGCCCAGCCGCTTGAGCTCGGGGTCCTCCGTGCGCGCGACGGCATCGTCGATCAGCTCGACGGGAGCGGTCGCGGCGGAGAGCGAGGGGAGCTTCTGGATGCGCAGGCCCGGGGACGAGACGAAGTACGTGAAGCACTGGAGCAGCTTGTCCGGCTCGACGTAGGCGTTCAGCATGGGACGGCACAGCGACAGGTAGTCGCGGAACTCCGCCTCGAAGGTGCGCAGCAAGCCAGGGTCGGTGGTCAGCATGGTGGCATAGCTGGAACGCTGCCCCGCCAGCGAATGGGAGGTGATCCCTATCCGGCCGGGCGCCACGGCGAGGGTGTGCCGGTGGAGCCGGTCGCGGATATGGGGGTAGTAGTACGCCTTAACCCGCCCGGTCAGGTAGAGCGGGACCCAGCGCATCAGGCACTCGAGCAGCTGGTCGCCGGAATAGAGGGAGGGGACGATATGGCAGATGCGCGCCCCGCGTTGCAGGCACGAGAGCATGCCCTGCTGAAGGCTGAGCAAGAAGTCGCCGTCCTCCACGAGCCAATCGTCCGACTCGTCGGCGACGATGCAGACCGTCCCCCGGTCCTCCTGGCTCAGCAGGTGCTGGAACGCCGCCCGCACGGCGGCGCGCTTCCCCTCGTTCCCGTAGTAGACGAGGTTGCCTTTTCGGCCGATCAGGTGCGGGGTCATGGCGGCGTTCGAGGCGAAGCCCTCGATGGTGAGCGCCTCGAAGTCGCGCATGAAGCCCTCTACCCCGTCCTCGTCGCCGCGCAGCCAGTAGAAGAGGAACTCCGCCAGCTGCTCCGGCCTGGCCACGAGCATGCGCTTGACGCCCGCCATCTCGGACAGGGCGCTGCGCTGGTAGTCGCTCGTGCAGCGCGCGGCGAGGAAGCCCGCCATGCGGCGCACCGTCTCCTCCTTACGGGGCGCGCCGCGCCTCCCGTTGCGCAGGCGGCTCACCACGGCCGGGTCGACCCCGAGCGCCTGGGCCAGCTCCCGGTTCGACGTGCGGGCCAGATCCATGACGAAGACGAGCTTCTCGTAGAACTGCATGCGCCTCCCCTTTCGACCGTCGCGCCCCCTGAAGAGGCTCGTTCAAAGACAATCTGTCACCACAATTGACATTCAACCGTCATCATGGGCATGGCAACTGCCCATTCGCCGAATTGTTCTACACTGGAGCCGCTGCGCGAGAGCCAAAACGTCAATTCCGATGATACCAAAGGTTGCTCGTGCAACAGGGAACGATCCAGGGAAACCAAGCGCGAACATGAACGGCGGTAAGGGTATGCAGGCGGACAAGAAGATTCTGGCAGTCGAGGCCGACGAGGACTGCCGAACAAGCCTCCTCCCGGCCCTGTCCTCGCGCTACACGGTCTTGGAGGCGGAGGATGGCGACCAGGCTTTGAAGCTCCTGGAGGACCAAGGCGGCGACTTCGCCCTCGTCCTTGCCAACGCAACGCGCACGTCGCCCGATGGGCAACCTTTCCCCGAGCGCCTCAAGACCGACCCGCGCTTCGCCTCCCTGCCCGTCGTCGCGATCTCGCCCGAAGCTGGCGAGGAAGAGGAGATGGCGGCCCTCTCCCATGGCGCCGACGGCTTCATCCCCAAACCGTGCCGCACCGAGCTGGCGCTCTGCCGCGTGGCGGCCGTCATGCGCCTGTGCGAGTCCGTCGCCCTGGCCAAGCAGGCGCGCTACGACGACATCGCCGACGTCTACAGCAAAAGCTACTTCTACCAGCGGGTTCGCGACATCCTCGTGCGCAACCCCGCCACGAGCTACGACATCCTCTGCTCCGACATCGAGGACTTCAAGCTGATCAACGACACCATCGGCATTGTCGCCGGCGACCGGTTGCTGCGGCAGGTGGGAAAGCTGCACGCCAGCCTGCTGGGAGACCACGGCATCTGCGGACGGCTCAGCGCCGACCGGTTCGCGTGCCTGATCGAGCATCGCGAGGACTACTCGGACGAGATGTTCACCCAGAGCACCGCGCGCATCAAAAGCGGCTTTGGCAACCGCAACGTGGTGCTGAAGTACGGCATCTACCGGGTCGAGGACCGCGAGGTGCCGGTGGAGCAGATGTGCGACCGTGCGCTTTTGGCCGTGCAGAGCATCAAGGGTCAGTACGGGAAGCACTTCGCCTTCTACGACGACAAGCTCCGGGACACGCTGCTGCATCGCCAGGCCATCACGGACGGCATGGAGCGCGCCCTGGCCTCCGGACAGTTCGAGGTCTACCTGCAGCCCAAGTTCCGCATCGCCGACGGCAGCCTCTCCGGGGCCGAGGCGCTCGTCCGCTGGAACCATCCGGAATGGGGGCTCCAGCCGCCGTCGGAGTTCATCCCCCTTTTCGAGCGCAACGGCTTCATCACGAGGCTCGACCAGTACGTGTGGGAACAGGCCTGCTCGCTGATGCGGCGGTGGGACCTCATGGGCTTTCCCCACATCGACGTGTCGGTCAACGTCTCGCGCACCGACATCCGCGACATGGACATGGCGCGCGTCCTGGGCGGCTTGGTCGAGCGCTACGGCCTCGACCCTTCCCGGCTCCACCTCGAGATCACGGAGAGCGCCTGCAAGGACTCCGCGGACCAGCTCGTCGAAACCCTGCACCGCCTCCGGAAAATGGGCTTCGTCATAGAGATGGACGACTTCGGCAGCGGCTACTCTTCGCTGAACATGCTCACCGAAATGCCGCTCGACGTGCTGAAGCTCGACATGAAATTCATCCAGACCGAGGTCGCGAACCCCTCGGGCGACAGCATCCTGGGCTTCATCGTGAGCCTGGCGCGCTGGATGGAGCTCAGCGTGGTGGCGGAGGGAGTGGAGACCCGGGAGCAGCTGGAGCGCCTGCAGGCCGACGGGTGCGATTACGCCCAAGGGTACTTCCTGGCCAGGCCCATGCCCGTGAAGGCGCTCGAGGAGCTGCTGGCCTCCCCGCCGGGGTGCGAGCGATGAGCGGCCGGTACAAGAACCTCGAGGAGATATACGCCTCCCCCACGCGCAGAATCCTGCGCGGGACCGACTGCGAGACCGGCCGGAACGTGGTGCTGAAGACCGGCGGGCAGGACTGCATGGCCCCCGAGGCAACCGAGCGGCTGAGGCGGGAGTTCCGCCTGATGCAGCTGGTGGACAGCCCGCACGTGGTGAAGGCCGTCGGCGAGATCGTGCTGGACGGCCGGTACTGCCTGGTAGAGGAGCACTGCCCGGGAACCACGCTGAGCCGGCTCCTGAAGCAGGGGCCGCTCGGCATGCGCGAGTTCTTCCTCATAGCCCAGCAGGTGGTGGCGGGCCTGTGCGACCTGCACGAGGCAGGCGTCGTCCACAAGGACGTGAATCCCTCGAACATCGTCTACGATGCCGAGTCGGGCCGCACCGTGCTCCTCGACCTGGGCATCTCCACGGAATTCGCGCACGAGCAGGCAGAAGGCACTAGGCTCGACGGCATCGAGGGCACGCTGCGCTACCTCTCCCCCGAGCAGACGGGGCGCGTGAACGCCGTGCTCGACCATCGCGCGGACTTCTACTCGCTGGGCGTCACGCTGTTCGAGATGCTGGCGGGGCGCTGCCCGTTCGAGTCGGAGGTTCCCGCCGAGATGGTGTTCGCGCACATCGCCAAGGCGCCTCCCAGCCTCCTTTCCCTCCTGCCGAACCTGCCCGCGCCGCTGGCCGCCATCATCGACAAGCTGCTGTCCAAGATGGCGAAGGACCGCTACGCGAGCTGCGAGGGGCTGCTGCACGACCTGGAGCGGTGCGCGGCAGGGGAACCGTTCGCCCTTGGCGAGCGGGACTTCGGCAGGCGCTTCGAGTTCGCCCACGAGCTGTACGGACGCGAGGGCGAGGTGGCGCAGCTTGCGCACGACTACGACGAGGCGGCGGCCGGGGGCAAGGTGATCGCCGCGGTGAGCGGCTACTCGGGCATCGGGAAGACCTCGCTTGTGGGCAAGGTGCAGGCGGAGGCGTTGAGCGCGGACGGCCTGTTCATCGGCGGCAAGTTCGACCAGTACCACGCCAACGTGCCTTACTTCGCGTTCTTCGAGGCCATCCGGCAGTTCTGCAACCAGATCCTGATCAGGCCCGACGACGAGGTGGAGAAGTGGAGGGCCGACCTGTCCGAGGCGCTCGGCGACGACGCGGCGCTTTTGAGCGCCAAGGTGGCCGAGCTGGCGTCCCTGACGGGCGCGCACGCGCTTCCCGAGGGGATGGGGGCCCTCGAGGAGCGCACGCGCTTCAAGGAGGCGCTAGCGGGACTCCTGTCGCGCCTGGCCGCACCCGAGCACCCGCTCGTGCTGTTCCTCGACGACGTCCACCTGGCCGACATGGGCTCGATGGAGATGCTGGAGGAGATCTTCAAGAACGACGGCATAGGCCACCTGATGGTCGTCGTGTGCTACCGCGACAACGAGGTGAGCGACGAGCACCCGATCATCCACAGCCTGGGCAAGATCGTGCAGCGCGGAGGGCGGGTCACCCGAATCGAGCTGAAGGGGCTCGACGAGGAGAGCCTGGCGCGGATGCTGGCAGACGCCCTAAGGACGCAACCGGAGCGAGCGCGCGGCTTGGCGGGCATCGTCAGCAAGAAGACGAAGGGCAACCCCTTCTACGCCAAGCAGTTCCTCCGCCTCTGCCATGAGAGGGGGTACCTCGATCTCGACCGGGAGGCGGGCGCATGGCGCTGGGACGAGGGAGCCATCGGCGACTGCCCGGCTTCCGAGAACGTGGTCGACTTCCTGGCGGAGAACCTGGACCGGTTCCCCGAGCAGACGCGGTCGCTGCTCTCGTTCGGAGCCTGCATCGGGGCAGGGTTCTCGGTGGACGACCTGTCCGCCGTCTGCGGCCTGTCCGACGACGAGATAGAGCGGAGGCTGGTGGCGGCGTCGGCCCAAGAAGCCGTCATCCCCACCGGGAAGGACCCGGAAACCGGCGCGCCGTCGCGCTACCGGTTCGCCCACGACCGCTTCCAACAGGTGTTCTACACCGCCCTGCCCGCGGAGGATCGCGCGCGGGTCCACTACCTGCTGGGCAAACGCCACGAGGAGCAGGCGGCGAGCGAAAACGATCCGGAGGAGCGCCTGTTCGACATCGCGGACCACTACGCGAAGGGCCTCGGCGAGGCGGCCGACGGGCGGGAGAGGCGCCACGTCCAGGAGACCCTGCTGAAGGCGGCGCATCGCTGCGGGCTCGTCTCGGCCTTCGACACGGCGGAGCGCTACCTGGAACTGCGCCTCGCGCAGCCCGACCTGCACGAGGAGGACGGGAGGGAGCTCCTCGTGCAGGTGCTCGTCGAGCACCACGCCGTGCTGTGCAACCTGGTGAAGCCCGACGAATGCGACCGGGCCTACCTGACGCTCGAAGCCATGCTGGACGACCCGGTCGAGCTCGTGGACAGCTGCTGTTTGCAGATAACGAGCCTCTCCAACGGCAGCCGGTACGAGGAGGCCTTCGAGCTGGGCCTCGCGCTGCTGGAGCGGCTGGGGGTCCCCTTTCCGCGCGAGAACTTCACGCAGGTGCTGGAGCAGGAGATCGACCTGCTCTACCGCGAGCTCGAATCGCTCGCGCGCGGCGGCAACCCGGACCTCCACGAAGCCGGTGACCCGGCAGAGGCCGCCATCGCGAAGCTGCTGTGCCGCCTGTGCGGCCCCACGATCTTCTTCGACGCCAGCCTCTCCTACTGGACGGTGATCGCAGCCGTGCGGCGCCTGATCCGGAACGGCCACACCCCGCACGGCCTGCAAATGTGCACCAACCTCATGATGCCCTTCGGCGCGCTGCGCGGAGACTACCGCACCGCCTACGAGGCGTTCCGCTCGGCGATGCGCGTGGCCGAGCGGAACCGCTGCCGGGAGGTCGTCTACGGCATCTACTGCATGTTCCCGCTCCACACCTGCCATTGGGTCGAGGACGTGGCCAACGGCATCTCCTATGCGCGGGAATCCATCGTCGGCAACGCCCAGATGGGCGACTTCGAGTACGCCTGCTACGGATACTACGGCCTGCTCATGGCCGTCATGGAAACCTCGTCGCACGCAGACGAGCTCTGGTGCGAGGTGGAAGCGGCCGTCAAGTACGCGAACAAGACCGGCAACCGCCATGCGATGGGCACGTTCCTCGGCTTCCAGCAGCTGTGCCGGAGCCTGCGCGGCGAGCTCTCGCTCACCGGCAGCTTCGACGGGGACGGCTTCTCCGAGCGCGAGCATGTGGCCGCCTGCTCGACCAACCGGCAGGCCCTGTGCTACCACCACGTGCTGCGCGCCTTCACGGCCGTCGTCTACCGGGACTACCGCTCGGCCTACCGGCTGTGCCGCGACGCGGTTCCGCTCCTGTCCCACGTGTCGAGCTTCTACCCCGTGGCGCTCCACAACTTCCTGTACTCGCTGTCGCTGTGCAAGGTGCTGGAGGGCAGCGAGGACGCGGGCCTGCCGGAGACGCGGGAAGGGCTCCTGCGCACCCTCGCCGACAACCAGGCATGGCTCGAGGCGCGCAGCGCCGACGCGTTCTGCAATTTCGGACACCTTCACCTGCTGATCGAGGCCGAGCGCGCCGCCTTGGCGGGACGCGTGCCCGAGGCGCTGCGCCTGTACGACCGCGCGCTCGGGGCCGCGGAGGGGAACCGGCGGGTTCTGCACCACGCCATCGCCTGCGACATGGCGGCCCAGCGCTACGAGCAGCTGGGCGTGCCGTCGGCCGAGGGCCATTACCTGCGGGAAGCCTACCGCCTCTTCGGATCGTGGGGAGCCGAGGGCAAGTGCGCGCAGATGCGGCATGACCATCCGGAGCTCGCAAGCGGCGAGGGGGTTGAGACGCGCCTCGTGCTGACCGAGGAGTCCGTGCGCACCACCGCATCGCTCGACCTGCGCTCCGTGCTGCGGGCCTCCCAGGCCATCTCGGAGGAGCTGGAGCTGGAGGGCATCCTGGAGAAGCTCATGTACAGCCTCCTGGAGTGCGCGGGGGCGCAGAACATCTACTTCCTGGCGAAAACGGACTCCGGCTACGAGATACAGGCGGAGAGCCATTCCGGCGCGGCCGACTCCTGCGTCATTTCCAGGCGGCCCGCGACGGACGCGGACGTGCCGCTCGGCATCGTCCCGTTCGTCGAGCGCACCGCCGAGACCATCATCCTCGACGACGGGGAGCGCTCGCGGCTGTACGGCAAGGAGGCCCACATCCGCGAGAGCCGCTGCAAGTCGGTGCTGTGCATGCCCGTCCAGAGCAAAGGCGAGCTCAAGGGCATCCTGTACCTGGAGAACAACCTGGCTGCCGGCGTCTTCGACCGGCGCCGCGAGGAGCATCTCGCGCCCATCGCGGCGCAGCTGGCAATCTCGCTGGAGAACGCGTACCTCTACGAGCACCTGCGGT
>NC_021021.1:3075252-3094145 GCF_000210055.1 Gordonibacter pamelaeae 7-10-1-b | reverse complement strand
CAAGGCGCTCCGCGAGGAGATCAAGGTGCGCCGGGAGGCCGAGGAGAAGCTTGCCTACCTGGCGAACTACGACGCGCTGACCGGACTCCCCAACCGCCGGCTGTTCCAGCAGATATTCTCGCGCTCACTGCGGGAGGCCGAAGCGGGCAAGAGGATGCTCGCGGTGCTCTACCTGGATCTGGACGGGTTCAAGGAAGTGAACGACACCTACGGGCACGAGAAGGGCGACGCGGTGCTCGAGGAGTCGGCGAGGCGGCTGCGGCGATCCGTGCGCAACATCGACACCGTGTCCCGCATGGGCGGCGACGAGTTCGTCCTGCTGTTGCCCGACATCGAGGACGACGAGGCGGTGGAGCAAGCCTGCGAGCGTATCCTTGGCGAGATAAGGAGGCCCTTCCCCCTGGACGAGAACGTCACCGTCCACCTGACCGCGAGCATCGGCGTGAGCCTGTTCCCCCGCGACAGCCAGGACGAAGACAGCCTGCTCACCGGCGCCGACCAGGCCATGTACCGCATCAAGAGGGGCAGCAAGGACCACTACTCCTACACGAGGACCCCCTGAGAAGGACTGCGACGCGCCAGGCTGCTGTAGGCGCCCCTCTTGGCGAAGTCTATATTTCTGCTCATTTTGTAACCTACCTGTTATCCAGCGGTATAATGGGTGCGAAACGACCGTACACACCGCATCCAACCGTATAGAATTCGCTCGCGCTCCGTCCGGGCCTCCAACCTGGACGGAGCGCTTTTTCGCGCGCGCTGGGCGGACCTATGACCAGAAGAGCAGGACATGCAACGCGACAAGATCAAACCGATACTTTTCAGCATCATCAAGCACTCCAGCAAAGAAGAGCTCAAGCGGCAGCTGCCCAAGGACCTCGTGTCGGGCGTCATGGTGGCCGTGGTGGCGCTGCCCCTGTCCATCGCGCTCGCCATCGCGTCGGGCGTGAGCCCCGAGCAGGGGCTCTACACGGCCATCGTCGCCGGGTTCCTCATCGCCTTCCTCGGCGGCAGCCGCGTGCAGATCTCGGGGCCCACGGCGGCGTTCGCCACCATCGTGGCGGGCATCGTGGCAACCGACGGCGTAGACGGCCTGGTCGCGGCCACTATCATCGCCGGCGTGCTGCTCATGCTGATGGGCTTCTTCAAGCTGGGGTCCCTCATCCGCTTCGTCCCCTACACCATCACCACGGGCTTCACGGCGGGCATCGCCGTGACCCTCGTCATCGGCCAGGTGAAGGATTTCGCCGGCCTGGCATTCCCCGCCGGCACCCCCACCGTCGAGACCATGGACAAGCTGCAGGCCGTCGCCCAGAACATCGGCACGGCGAACTGGCAGGCCCTCGCCGTGGGCGCGGTGTGCCTGGCCATCCTCTTCGTGTGGCCCAAGGTGAGCGCGCGCATCCCCGGGTCACTGGTGGCGCTCGTCGCGGGCGTCGCCATGGTGAGCGGCCTTGGCATGCAGGCAAGCACCATCGGCGACCTGTACACCATCAGCAGCAGCCTGCCCGCGCTCCACGTTCCCCAGCTAAGCGTTGAGCTGCTAAGCGACCAGCTGCCGAACGGCATCACCATCGCCATCCTGGCGGCCATCGAGTCGCTTCTGTCCTGCGTCGTGGCCGACAGCATGATCAGCTCGCACCACCGCAGCAACATGGAGCTGGTGGCGCAGGGCGTGGGCAACATCGGCTCGGCGCTGTTCGGCGGCATCCCCGCCACCGGCGCCATCGCCCGCACCGCGGCGAACGTCAAGAACGGCGGCCGCACCCCCGTGGCCGGCATGACCCACGCGCTCGTGCTGCTCGCCGTCCTGGTGTTCTTCATGCCCTACGCCGCGCTCATCCCCATGCCCACCATCGCGGCCATCCTGCTGCACGTGGCCTACAACATGTCGGGCTGGCGCAACTTCGTGCACCTGTGCAGGACGGCCTCGCGCGGCGCGGTGGCCACGCTGCTGCTCACCTTCGCGCTCACCGTCGTGTTCGACCTGGTGGTGGCCATAGGCGTGGGCATGCTGATCACGGTCGTCCTGTTCATGAAGACCGTGAGCGAGGAGACCGAGGTGCGCGGCTGGAAGTACTACTGCGACGAGGACTCGGAGGTCACGCACCTGCGCGAGCTGCCCGCGAGCGTGCGCGTGTACGAGATCAACGGCCCCATGTTCTTCGGCATGTCGGACCGCATCTCCGACATCTCGGTCAAGGAGTTCACGAAGTACCTGATCATCCGCATGCGCGGCGTGCCCTCGCTCGACTCGACGGGCATGAACGCGCTCGAGAACCTCTACGAGTACTGCCGCGAGAACGGCGTCAGCCTCATCTTCTCGCACGCGAACGAGCAACCGATGAAGACCATGCGCCGCGCAGGCTTCGTGGACCTCGTGGGCGAGGACCACTTCCGCGCCAACATCGACGATGCCATAGCCTACGCGCGCGAGCTTCTGGGCGAGGAGAGGAAGGCGGCGTAGGCGGCTCAAAGCCAGGGGACGACAAGGGTGCGCACGACGCTGTCGACGCGCATCATGTCCATATCGTTCCCGCTCGCATAGAGGTAGATGATGTTGCGCCATTCCACGATGCCCGCCGCCTCGTAGGCACTGCGCTTGCGCTTGTGGCTCTCGACGTAGGCCGGGTCGTCCATCATACCGCAGAATTCCAGGTAGAACTCCTTGCCGCCCGCGCCCTCGAACGTGAAGTCGGGATGGAAGGTCATGTGGCCCACCTGGAGCTCCTGCTCGTAGCGGAAGGGGATCCCGTAGCTGTAGAGCGTCTCGGCGATGAGGACCCCGGCTTTCGAACGCATGCGCTCGCCCCGCGACGTGCGCAGGGTGCGGCCCTCGGACAGGTAGCCGCTCGGCTCGAGCTCCTGGATGCCCCATTGCGCATGGGAGGCGATGCGCTGCTCGTCGGTCGCGTCGAGGGAGAGGGCCACCATGTCCACAAGGGGATGGTAGAACGCGTCGAGGGGCAGGTCCCGGTAAGCCGAGGACAGGCTTCCCACCACTTCCTCGGGGTCGAAGCGCCTGTAGCGGCGCACGGCGCGCTCGAGCGTGCGCACGTCGTGGTCGATGACGGCCAAGGCCTTGCGCAGGTACTCCTTGCGCGCGTAGGTCGCCACGAGCTCCGGCCGCCGCGTGATGCCGCGCCGCACGGCGCGCTCGCCATCGCGCACCTCAACGTAGTAGCGCTCGCCGTCGGCCGCCTTCACATGGACGAGCTTGCCGTCGGGCATCTCCTCGAGCTCGAACCCGTAGCGCGCACGCGCCTCCTGGAGCTGGGCGAGGGCGCTTTCAAGCTGCTGGAAGATCATACCGCGCCCCTTTCTCGGAATACGGTAATAAAATCGAGAGAAATTTCCGATATTTTACCGTATCGGGCGAGAAACGCGCCGAAATCCTTCCCGAAGGCGCAATTCCGACCCGAAACCGGTCATCAGGCGGTCAAATCGCGGATTTCGAGCGGGAAACCGCAAAGATCGGTAAAATATCGAGAAAAATTCCTGAATTCATTACCGTATTCTGCCCACCCCGATGCCAAGAACCTGTGCTCTATGGGAGCGCCCTCGCAGCGCCGAGGGTCAATCGCCCTCGCAGCCCCCGTTTCGCCTGCGGCGGAGCGCGAAATCCCCCACAAGGCCCCTGTCGAAACAGTGCGCGTGCTACCATGTGTCTATCACCTTGCCAATCATGATAACGTGATCGACCTTCAAGCACGGAGAGCCGCACCTCCGCGCCTGAACGCGCGCGTAGAGGGGACGACGTTATGAAGCAGAGCACGAGCGCATCAACCTGGCTGTCCAGATTTACCGCCATCATCCTGACCTCATTGATGACGTTGCTCTTCGCAATAACCATCAACAACATGATGACCATAGGCTCCCAGGTAGACCGCACCAAGAACGGCCCCTACCCCGTGTCCGTGGCGGCAGGGCGCGTGGAGACGCTGCTCGTGCAGTGCCGAACCCTTGCCGACCGGCCGCTGTTCGCACGTGCAGAAAGCGCTATCGACGACATCGAGCGCTCCTATGCCGCAGCCGACGCCGACTTGCACGAGAAGATATCTTTCATAGCCGCCGCGCACGACGCCGACCTCGACGCCGCCCGCAAGCTGGAGCAAGGCTACGAGTCCCTCGACACCATGCAAAAGGAGTACGTTGCCCTGTGCCGCAACGCCAGCGCAACCGACGAGCAGATTGCAGCCTTCGTGAACAACACCATCGATCCGGCCGTGAACGACCTCCTGCGTATAAACTCGGGCATCTTGGACGAGTCGACCGAGGCGGTGGGGCAGCTCTACAACGTGGTAACGGACAGGGGGCGGCAAACAGTAGGCTGGGCGGTGGTGCTCATGGCAGGGGTGGCCGTGTCGCTGGCAGTGTACCTTGCGCTCATGTACCGCAACCGCAAACGGGAGGACCGCCTCAAGGCCGACCTGCGGGAAGCGCTCTCCCTCGCGCAAATCGCCAGCGCCGCGAAGTCGCAGTTCCTCTCCAACATGTCCCACGACATCCGCACGCCCATGAACGCCATCGTCGGCCTCACCACCATCGCGAAGGCCCACCTGCACGAGCCCGAGCGCATGGCCGCCTGCCTCGACCGCATCCAGTCGTCATCGCGGCACCTTCTAAGCCTCATCAACGACGTGTTGGACATGGGCAAGATAGAAAGCGGCAAGATCGTCCTCAACGAGGACCGCTTCAGCTTCCCCGACTTCGTCAACGGGGTCATCGCCATCGCCCAGCCCCAGGCCAAGGCGAAGAACCTGTCGCTCGACATCACCTTGGGCACCATTCAGCAGGAAAACGTGGTGGGCGATGCCATGAGGCTGAACCAAGCGCTCATCAACCTGGTGAGCAACGCCGTCAAGTACACGCCCGACGGCGGGTCGATCCGCCTCTCGTTGAGCGAGAGGCCGTCGCACAGGCCCGGCTGCCACGACTACCGCTTCGTGGTGCAGGACACGGGCCTGGGCATGTCGCCGGAATTCCTGGAGCGCCTGTTCGACCCCTTCGAGCGGGAGGAGAGCGACGCCACGAAGCGGATCGAGGGCACCGGTTTGGGCATGGCCATCACGAAGAACGTCGTGGACATGATGGGAGGCTCCATCGAGGTGGAAAGCACCCCGGGCGAGGGGTCCACCTTCATCATGACGGTGCCCCTCCAGCCCCTCGACGAGGAGGAGGACTTCTCCCTCGAAGGCCTGGAGGAAGCTCGCGTGCTGTTGGTGGACGACGATCCGGACGTGATCGAGGGCACGCTGCTTATCCTGGACGAGCTCGGCCTGTGCGGCGACGCGGCCTCGTCGGGCTTCGATGCCGTGCCGCTGGTCGAACGCGCTCACCATGAGGGGCATGACTACCGCTTCATCATCGTGGACTGGGTCATGCCGGGCATGGACGGCATCGAGACCATCCGCCGCATCCGCTCGGAAGTGGGCGACTCCACGCCCATCGTGCTGCTGACCGCCTACGATTGGCACGAGATAGAAGAGGAGGCGCGTGCTGCCGGCGTATCGGCTTTTGTATCGAAGCCCCTGTTCAAATCGCGCCTTCACCACGTGCTGAAGCTTTTCTCCCACCCGAGCGGCCCCGCCGAGAACCCTTGCCCCCCAACCGAGGTGCACCTTGAGGGACGCGTGCTGGTGGTGGAGGACAACCTGCTGAACCTCGAGATAGCCACGGAGCTCATTCAGGGCCTGGGCGCCGACGTCGACCAGGCGATCAACGGGCAGAAGGCCGTCAACGCCATGGCGAACACCCCGGAGGGATACTACGACCTCGTGTTCATGGACATGCAGATGCCGGTCATGGGCGGCGTCGAGGCAACCCGCGCCATACGCGAGCAAGAGCGCACAGGCGGGCGCAAGCCCGTGCCCATCGTGGCCATGACGGCCAACGCCTTCAACGAGGACCGCGAGCGCGCCCTCGCCGCCGGCATGGACGGCTTCATGACCAAGCCCATCGACCTGGCAAAGCTCAAGCGCATCCTCGAGGAGTACCTGGCGAAGCCGTAAGGGGCAGGCGCAAGGCGTCGTGCCGACCGGCACGCCGACAGCCGACGCCCGCGCTGCCGCCTTCTAGTTGGCGCCCTCGGCAATCTCGCCGGTGCGGTACGCCCTAAGCAAGCGCTCCAACTCCGCGATCTGCCGCTTCAGCTCGGCGCCGGTGTCGGTGTCGGCCACCAGCGTGCGCTTGTCCGGCTGCTCCACCACGCTGCGCGACGAGTGGATGTCCAGCTCCCGCTCCACGGCGGCCTGGGCGGACTCCAAGGGCTCGTGCGCCGCCAGCACGAAGCCGTACGAGTTCGATATCAGCGTGTAGCCGGCGATGCCGGTGGTGGGCTGGTAGGCCTTCGAGAAGCCGCCGTCTATGGTGAGCACGCGCCCGCCGCACTTCACCGGGTCCTCGCCGTCCTTCACCTTCACCGGCACGTGCCCGCACACGATGCGCGACGTCTCGGGGTCCAGCCCGAAGTCCTCGAAGATGCCCGCCATCACCTGCTCGTCGTTGAGATAGGTGTAGAACGGGTTCTTGACCTCCTTGCGCGCCTCCTTCTCGGCGATGAGGTACAACTCGAACGTGGCCATCTTGCTCTTCGCGAACAGGGGCGAGCCCTCCCCCAGCCACATGTACCACAGAAGGTCGCGGCCGCGCTTGCGCATCGCGGGGTCAGGGTCGTTGAACGCCGCGCGCACGTAGCGCTCCATGACGTCGTAGAGCGCCCGGCCCTTGAGCTTCTCGCCGAACACGTCCGTCTCCATGAGCGAGCCGTCGGCGTTGAGCGGAACGCACGCATGGAAGAGCAGGCTGCCGTTGTACACCTTGTACAGGCTGCCCGCCTCCAGGAAGAAGTGCATGTGGCGCTGCAGCTTCTCGCAGCCGGTGAACGCCTGCTCGAGGCGCTGCATGACCTCCTCTTCCTCGGGTGTGAGGCGGTAGGGGTCGGCCGGGCCCACCGTGGGGAACACCGTGTCGGTGAGCGCGTACTCCACGCCGTCGAGCATCACCGTGCCGCGCTCGTAGTCGATCTTGTCCAGTAGTTTGCGATCCTCAAGGCCGAAGCCGGGGTTCTCGTCGATGAGCTGGGCCTCCACCTTGAACTGGAGGATGGCCATGGCCTTCTGGATCTTGACGTTCATCTCCAGCTCCTGCGGCGGCAGGTCGGGGCTGCCCTTGAGGCCGAAGCCGACGCAGGGGTCGTCGGCGTAGGCGCTCGTCGCGAACGCCGCGAGCGGCAGGATGTTGATGCCGTAGGCGTCCTCCAGGATGGACAGGTTACCGTAGCGCGCGCAGTTGCGCACCACGTGCGCGATGCAGCCGCGCTGGCCGAGCGCGGCGCCCATCCACACGATGTCGTGGTTGCCCCACTGGATGTCGAGCGAATGGTAGCCCGCGAGCGCGTCCATGATGACGTCCGGGTACGGCCCGCGGTCGTAGATGTCGCCGACGATGTGCAAATGATCGATGGCGAGGCGCTGGACGAGCAGGCACAGCGCCTCGATGAGCGCGCCCACGCGGTCCGTGCGGATGACGGCGTCGATGATGGCCGCGTAGTAGGCCCGCTTGTCCACGCCGTCGCGATCCTCCGTCATGAGCTCCTCGATGAGGTAGGCGAAGTCCTCCGGCAGCGCCTTGCGCACGCGCGAGCGCGTGTACTTCTGCGCCGCGCGCTTGCACACGGCCACGAGGCGCGGCAGCGTCTCCTCGTACCAGGCCTGGGCGTCGTCGGTTTCCGCCAGCTCAAGCTCCATCTTCTCGCGCGGGTAGTAGATGAGCGTGGCGAGCGAGCGCTTCTCCGCATCGCTTAGCGTGTCGCCGAACACGTCGTCGATCTTGAGGCGGATGGAGCCCGAGCCGTTGCGCAGGATGTGCGAGAACGCCTCGTACTCGCCGTGGATGTCCGAGGCGAAGAACTCGGTGCCCTTCGGCAGGTTCAATATGGCGCTTAGGTTGATGATCTCCGCCGAGGCCTTGGCAGCCGTGGGAAACGATCGCGAGAGCAGTTCCAGGTAGCGCTTTTCCATCGCGTCCATGCAAATCCTCCTCGAGGAAAAATAACCGCCGTTCAAAGTAACTATCTATCATATCAGCTTGACGCGGAATTGAGCGGTCGCCGAACGACCGGATGCAAAACATCGGCGGACACGTATTTCCGCGCACACCATCGTCGCGCGCGAGGGCACCCTTGCCGTCTTGCCAGCTCACAAGCCGAGCAAAAAAGAGAAATTGATCCGGTTTATCAATGTCATGGATATCTTTATGGGGTAAAGTATCTGTTGCTATTCGGTTGACGATCTGGTACACGGAACAAAAAACGGGGATAACAAAGCGGGGGCGACGATGGAGCATTGCTACGAGGAGATGGGCGCAGATTACGCCGAGGCGATCCGAAGGATAGGCAGCGACGAACGCATTCGGAAGTACCTGGGCATTCTACGACGCGACGACTCCATGGACATCCTGCGCCGAGCCCTCCTTGAAGGGGATGTTGACACCGCCTTCCGCGCAGCCCACACCATCAAGGGCTCCGCACTCAACCTCGGCCTGTCCCCGCTGACTGACAGCTCGTCCAGGCTCACCGAAGCCCTTCGCTCGAAGGCGTCAAGCGAGACCATCGCGCCCCTGCTGGAGGAGACAGAGCGGGCATATGGGAAGACGATAGCCTGCATCGACAAGCTGTCGAGCCGGGTGGAAGGGGGCCAAGCATGAGGAAGCGCAGCCAGATCCTCATCGTGGACGACTCCGAGCTGAACCGCTCCATGCTGGCGGACATCCTCTACAAGGAATACGACGTCTTGGAAGCCGAGAACGGACGCGAAGCCATCGCGATGCTCCAAGAGCACGAGCACGAGATATCCCTCATGCTGCTGGACATCGTCATGCCCGAGATGGACGGCTTCGAAGTGCTGGCCGTCATGGGCAAGAACAAATGGCTCGAGAGCATCCCCGTCATCATCATCTCGGCCGAAAGCGCCTCCACCTACATCGACAGCGCCTACGACCTGGGCGCCACCGAGTACATCAGCCGGCCCTTCGACCCCAAGGCGGTGCAGCGCCGCGTGGGCAACACCGTCTTGCTGTACTCCAAGCAGAAGATGCTCGAGAACATGGTGACCAACCAGATGCTCGACAAGGAAAAGAGCAACCTGATCATGGTGGAGGTGCTCAGCCACATCGTGGAGTTCCGCAACGGGGAGAGCGGAATGCACGTGCTGAACATCCGCTCCATCACGAAGATGCTGCTCGCCCAGCTCTGCCGCATCTCCGACCAGTACAGCGCCATCCAGCCCCGGATCCCCCTCATCGCCAACGCCTCGGCGCTGCACGACATCGGCAAGATATCCATCAGTGAGAGCATTTTGAACAAGCCCGGCAAGCTCACGCCGGAAGAGTGGCTCATCATGAAGACCCACAGCGAGGCCGGCGCGAACATCCTGGAGAGCACCCGCTACTACCCGCACGAGGAGCTGGTCAGCGTAGCGCGCGACATCTGCCGCTGGCACCACGAGCGCTACGACGGCAAGGGCTACCCCGACGGCCTCGTCGGCGATGACATTCCCATCGAGGCGCAGGTGGTGGCGCTCGCCGACGTGTACGATGCCCTGACGCACAAGCGCGTGTACAAGGAGGCCTTGCCGCACGAGGTGTCCATGCGCATGATATTCGACGGCGAGTGCGGCGCGTTCAACCCGCTCCTCCTCCAGTGCCTGGCCGACATAGGCCCCCAGCTGGAAAAGGAGCTCAAGCTGAAGTCGCTGGGCCACGCCTCGAAAGACGAGATGATCGACGCCACCCGCTCCATGATGCAGTCCGGCAACGTGTCCAACCGCACGCTGGCGCTTCTGGAGCAGGAGCGCATCAAGTACCAGTTCTTCGCCGACTTGTCGCGGGAGATCCAGTTCGAGTACACCGCGCACACCGACACCCTCATGCTCTCGGAATGGGGTGCCTCGCAGCTCGGCCTGCCCAGCTTCATCGAGAACCCGAACGGGAACCCGGAGCTGCTGCGGGTCATGGTGCGCCGCGATATGGAGAGCCTGCGCAACCTCATACTCTCGGCATCCCCGAAGGATCCGAAGGTGAGCGGGCATTACCTGCTGAACGTGAACGGCACCCGCCGCTGGCACAAGTTCCTGGCCCGCCCCCTTTGGCTGGGCAACGACGCCGATATCTTCACCGGGTTCATCGGGAAATGCATCGACGTCCACGACGAGCGTTTGAAGATGGATCGGCTCATAGAGCAGGCGAACACCGATGCGCTCACGGGGCTGTACCATCGCAAAGCCGCCCGAAAGGTCGTGCAGGAGGCCTTGGACGAGGCCGAGTCCGGCATGTGCTTCACGCTCATGCTCTTCGACCTCGACTTCTTCAAGCATGCGAACGATCACTACGGGCACCTGTTCGGCGACGAGCTTTTGCAGGAGACGGCCCGGCGCATGCTCGGCGCGGTGCGCGACGTGGACATCACCGCCCGCATCGGCGGCGACGAGTTCCTCATCTTCATCGAATCGCCCCTTGACTCCACCCCGGCCGTCGAGCGCATCTTCAGCTCTTTGCGGTGCACGTGCAAGGGACACCCCATCACCGTCAGCATGGGCGTTGCCCGCGCACCGCAGGACGGCATGCAGTTCGACGAGCTGTTCCACTGCGCGGACCGGGCGCTGTACGCCGCCAAGCAGCGGGGCCGCAACTGCTACTGCCTGTACGACGACTCCATGGCCGGCCAGCTGTCGGTGCTCTCCGAGATACCCAGCGAGGAAGCCGGGGAGCAATCGCCCGACCAGGCGTGCGGCCAGTGAAGACGACGGCGAAGCGAATAGCGCAAACGCAGGCGCCCTTCTGGCTCAAGGTGACGAGCGGGATCCTCCTGGTTGTCCTCCTGATGGGCACCTGGGCTTTCGTGCGCGCCTACTCGGACCTCAACCAGTCCATCCACGAGGAGCGCGTCGAGTCCGTGCAGCAGATCAGCGACCTGGTCTCGAGGAAACTCAGCCTTCTGAAAGAACTCCACGAGGACGAGACCGCCACCGCCGCACAGTTCCTCTCTCACTCCAACGCATCGACGATGTCCGAGGTGAGCGAGCTGCTCAGCCACTTGAGCGGCATCTACCTGATGATGGACGACGGGCGGTGCCTGTCCCTGGAGGGAAAGGCCATCGTCATATCCGGCTCCATGCTCAGCGAGGACCTGAGCACCTGGACCGAGGTGCATTCCGAGTTCTGCACGGTGCAGGGCAAAGGCGATTTCTGGGCGTTCGCCGCGCCCGTCAGCAACGTCGTCATCGACGGGGCGCCGGTGGCGGGGCTCCTGGAGGTGGTGGACTCCCAGGAATACGCCGATGTGGCCATCCTGCCCGTATTCAACGGCCAGGGCGCCTCGTACGTGGTCGACACGAACGGCGTGATCCTGCTGCGCCCCTCGGAATCGCAGGCGAACGAGTACTTCCAAAGCCACAACTTCCTGCACATCCTCGCCAACGACGGCGTGGACCCCGCCCAGGTGGACAAGCTGCAGACGGCGCTTCGCACCTGCACGGAGGAGCAGGTCCTCGTGGATTTGAGGGGCGACACCTGGCTCATGCAGACGTTCCCCGACAACGAGGGCCGCAACATCGTGATGGCCATCCCCGTGTCGGTCACCGCCCAAGAGACCTTCGCGGGCATGCGCAACGTCATCGGGTTGATGGTCGTCATCGCGGCCGCCTTGGGAGCGCTCTCGTTCCTCTGGCTGCACTACCTGGCCAGCAAGAACCAGAGGACGAAACTCGAAAGCGCCCGCGCCAGCCTCAAGAGCGACTTTCTCACCAAGATGTCGCACGACATCCGCACGCCGCTCAACGCCATCGTCGGGTCGAACGAGCTGGCTCTGCGCTCCCTCGACGACCCGCCGGCCGCGGCGATCCATCTGGAGCGGTCGAAGAAGTCGGGCGAGTACCTGATAGAGGTTATCAGCGACATGCTGGACATGAACCGTCTGGACAGCGGCAAGATGGCCCTCTCGCACAACCCGTTCGACCTGAACGAGGTGCTGGATTCCGTCATCGCGCTGCAGAACGGCCCCGCCGAGGCGAAGGGCGTGGAGCTCGCCGAGGAGCTGCGCTCGCTCTCCCATGCGAACTATTGCGGGGATGCAACCAGGATCAGGCAATGCTTGGTGAACCTGGTCTCGAACGCCGTCAAGTTCACGCCCGAAGGCGGCACCGTCACGCTCACCTGCGAGGAGGCCTCCCAAGACGGGTCGATCTCCCTCATAAAGCTCGTCGTGCGCGACACCGGCCCCGGTATGAGCAAGGAGTTCATGGAGCGCTTGTTCGAACCCTTCGAGCAGGAGCAGTCGTCGCTCACCTCCTCCCACGTGGGCAGCGGGCTGGGGCTTGCCATCGTGCACAGCCTGGTGGAGCTCATGGACGGCGAGGTTTCGGTAGACAGCACGCCGGGCAGGGGATCGGCCTTCACGGTCTACCTCCCGCTGGAGAGAATCTACCTGCCCGCCGCGGAGCCCGAGGCCGAACAGGATGAAAGGGACCTGCTCGAACTCTGCCGCGGCAAACGGGTGCTCCTGGCCGAGGACAACGAGATGAACCGCGAGATCATCGTGGACCTCCTGTCCGATCTGGGCGTGCAGATCGACACGGCCTCCAACGGCGCCGAGGCCGTCCGGAAAGTGGAGGCCTCGGAGGCAGGCTGGTACGCGCTGGTGCTGATGGATATACAGATGCCCGTCATGACCGGGCTCGAGGCGGCCGAGGCTATCCGCGCGAGCCAGCACCCTGACGGGGCGACCCTGCCCATCGTGGCGCTTTCGGCGGGCGCCTACCAGGAGGACGTGGAGAACTCGCTTCGCCACGGCATGCAGGACCATCTGACGAAACCCTTGGACCTCGATGACATAAACAAGGTTTTCCGCAGGTACTTCAACCGATAAGAGGGGAGCACAATGAACGTACGGAAGATCATCAGCAGCCTGATGGCCGGAGCCTTGCTTCTGGGCCTCACCGCCTGCTCGCCCAGCGCTGCCGAGCAGGAAACCCGCCCCGACAACGAGATCGTCACCTACGAGCCGCTTGATCCGAACAAGACGCTCATCACCCTCGGCCGCTACACCGTCTTCAACGACGCCCCGCTGAAAGCCGCCTTGGAGGAGAAGTTCCCCCATATCCAAATAGCCTCGGTCAACGCGGCGGGAACGAACACGGTCAGGGCCTACGTTGAGAAGCAGGGCGAGCACGAGGACCTGCCCGACCTCATATTCAGCGGCATGCGCATGGGCGACAGCAAGTACGCCTACGACTTCTCCGCCGAAAGCTTCACCAGCCGCTACAACCTCTCGTCGCTCGAAGCGCTCGATGCCGACGGCTCGCTGCGCCAGCTGCCCGTCAACAGCGCCGTCAAGGGCATCTTCTACAACAAGACGCTCTTCGAGGAGCACGGCTGGGAGATTCCCGCCACGCGCGACGAGCTGTTCAAGCTGTGCGAGGAAATCTCCGCCGAGGGCATCCGCCCCTTCGTCCCCTGCCTGAAGTACTCGGTGCAGGAGGTGGGCTTGGGCCTGACGAACCGCGAGCTGCTGGGCACGAGCGAGAAACGCGCCCAGTACGAAGCAGTGGTCAAGGGCGAGGCCTCGTGCGAGGGCCTGCTGGAGCCGTACTACAGCGTTTTGAGGGAGCTGTACGACCGCGGCATCGTCGTGGAGGGCGATTTCACCTCGAGCCTCACGAAGAACCGCCAGGCCATGTACGCAGGCGAGATAGCCATGATCCCCGCCGAGCTGGGCATGTACGGCCTCTACGAGGAGGAGAACCCCGACTGCGAGATAGACTTCATCGGCTATCCCACCGACACGTCGGGCGAGCGCTGGATGCAGATGGTGCCGGGCACGAACCTGGCCGCGCCGCAACGCTCCATGGACGACCCGGACAAGAAGCAGATCCTGCTGGACATCGTCGACTACCTGAGCACCGACGAGGGGCAGGACGTGCTGTTCCAGTGCTTCACCGGCATCAGCGGCGTCAAGACATACCAGGAGAACATCCGCAGCGAGTTCTGGGACGTCAAGAACTGTCTCGACAAGGGCCAGCTGTACTTCGCCGACCAGTTCGGCCAGACGAGCGACTTCGAGACGGCCTTCGACTGGATGCGCGGGAACATGACCATGGACGAGGTCATCGCGGCCACCGACGAGTTCGAGCCGCTCGACCCCACCGCGCCTGAACCGAGCGTGGCCATTGGGACCGCCGCCGAGGACTTCACCGCACTCGAGACCAGCATGCTCATGGCCGACGTCATGCGCGAGGCCGCCGGCGCCGATGCGGCGCTGCTTTTGCACGGCACGTACTACAAGGGCAACTCGAGCAAGATCTACCAGGGCACCATCGACATACCCGACCGGTTCAACCTGCGCAGCGTCTCCAAAGACGACGCGCTGACCACCTACGAGATTACGGGCGCGAACCTGAAGAAGCTCATGGAGCACCCTCTGCTCAACGGCGAGGAGGTGAACGCGCTGTACGCGTTCTCCGGCCTGAAGGCAGAGTACGCGCCGTGGCGCGACGAGGCGAGCAACGTGCTGAGCCTGGCGCTGGCCGACGGCACCGAGATCGACGACGGCAAGCTCTACACCGTTGCCGCCTGGGCCGGGACGGTGGACGAATCCTACGTGTCGTCCACGGTGAAAGCGCACTCCGAGCTGGGAACCATCACCGATCTCATGACCGCGTACTTGGCCGATGCGGGCGAGGTGTCCCCCGCAAAGGACGGACGCATCACGCTGAACTGGGAACAGGACGCCGCTTAACCGCCTCCCCTGCCCCAACCGGGGCCGCCCCGCAGGTTGCAGGGCGGCCCCGAGGCCCCGTGCGCTGCGGGGCGGCGGACGGTGTCACGCTACTCCCAGGTTTTCCACACGTCGGGCGCGTAGCCCACCGTGGCCTGCTTGCCGTTGCGCACCACGGGCTCGGCCAGCACGTGCTGGTTTTCCAGCAGCTTGTCGAACTTCTGGTCGGGCGAGAGGTAGGCGAGCAGCGCCACCGTGTCCTGGTCCTTCGCCTTCGGGTCGACGAGCGCGTCGATGCCGCCGACCGCCCGGCGCACCGATTCCAGCTCGCCCTTGCTCATCCCCTTCTCCGCCAGGTCGATGAACTGGAACTTCACGCGCCGCTCCTTGAAATAGCGCTGCGCTTTCTTCGTGTCGAAGCTCTTCTTGGTGCCGAACACCTGGATGTTCATCGCCCTCGCCTTCCGCTCGCTCTATCGATCGCGCGCCGGGAACCCGGACGCGTCTGCCCGCTATACGGTCTCTTTGGGATTATCCCGCCTGCGATTCTAAGACACGAGGAGGAGCCCTACAGGGAGCTCGTCGAAATCCCCGAAAGCGACAGAGCGCGGCACCTCGACCTGCTGCTCATCGCCGACGAATCGGTGGACATGATCGAGCGGTACCTTCACCGCGACAACCTGCTCGCGCTTGTCGAGGACGGCCACCAGCTCGCGGACATGGGGTACTTGAGGATACGCCTCTAGCGCACCGGCTCGTAGCCCAGCTCGGCGGGCAGGTCAGTGGCCTCGAGCTTCATGATGACGGGGCGCAGGCCGTCGTTGCAGCTGACGATGGCGCATCCAGGTTCGCGCATCCAGTCGTCGTGGTAAAACGCGAAGCCGTCGCCGCCGTGGGCGAGCGCGAACACGTACTGGTAGACGGCCTTCCACGCCTCGTCGCAGAATCCCTCGGGCTTGGCGTAGTCGGCGTAGAACTCCTGGCCGGCGCGCATCATCGGGCACGCTTGCAGCCCGGGGACGCCGTACTCCTCGGCCAGCTCCTCGTCGAGCGTGGTCTTCAAAACGGTGATCCTCACCTTGTTCATGGCCATGGCGCATTCCTTTCGCGAACATCGGGCATCCCTCTTCCCTTATCCCGTTATAATGCGGAGCAAGCCGTTGTGGAAGTACGGTCTTTCTTACCAGGTACTATCTTGAAGGGAAGCGCTATGAGCATGGAGCCCTACGAGGGAAGCCTCTCGTCGCTCGCCGACACGCCGTTCGGCTACACGCTGTCGATGATCGGCGGGAAGTGGCGCCTCGTCATCATGTACTGGCTCGTGGAATGCGAGACCATGCGGTTCAACGAGCTCAAGCGCAAGATCGGGCGCATCACCGACAAGACGCTCAGCCGCCAGCTGAAGGACCTGGAAGCCGACGGCCTCATCGTGCGCACCGAGTACCCGCAGATCCCGCCGAAGGTGGAGTACCGCCTCTCCGAGAAGGGGAAGTCGCTCTACCCCCTGATGGAGGCCATGTGCGAATGGGGACGGGAGCACGGAGCGCCGGGGCCGGACGCGCCCGACGAGCCTTCCGCCGACCTTCGCGTATAATGACAAACCCGATTTCAATCCGGAACACAGGAGCACCGCCCATGTCATCCATCCACACCACGCTCGCGCGCGAGCTCGGCCTGACCGCGGCGCAGGTCGCGGCCGTTATCGCCCTTGTCGACGAGGGCAACACCATCCCGTTCATCGCTCGCTACCGCAAGGAGGCCACCGGCGGCATGGACGACGCCCAGCTGCGCACCTTCGACGAGCGCCTCGCCTACCTGCGCAACCTCGAGGCCCGCAAGGCCGAGGTGCTGCACGCCATCGACGAGCAAGGCAAGCTCACACCCGAGCTGCGCGCGAAGATCGAGGCGGCCGAGGTCATGCAACGCGTGGAGGACCTGTACAAGCCGTTCAAGAAGAAGCGCGCCACCCGTGCGTCGAAGGCACGCGACGCAGGCCTCGAGCCCCTTGCGCTGCTCATCCTGGCGCAGGGCCGCAGCGACAAGAGCCCCCTCGCCCTGGCGGCCGGGCTCGTGAACGCCGAGGCCGGCTTCCCCACGCCGGAGGCGGCGCTGCAGGGCGCGCAGGACATCGTGGCCGAGGTCATCGCCGACGACGCCGAGCACACCGAGGCCCTGCGCGCGTTCACGTTGCGCACCGGCGCGCTGGCCGTGGAGGCGGTCGACCCACAGGAGAAGACCGTCTACGAGGCGTACTACGACTTCTCCGAGCCGCTCTCGCGCATCCCCAACCACCGCGTGCTCGCCGTCAACCGCGGCGAGAAGGAGGGCAAGCTGCGCGCGAAGGTGCGCGTGGACGCGGACGCCGCCATCGAGCAGCTCGAGCGCCGCGTGGTCAGGAACCCGGCAAGCCCCTTCGCCCCCGTGCTGCGCGAGGCCGTGGCCGACGGCTACAAGCGCCTCGTGGCCCCCTCCCTCGACCGCGAGATGCGCGTGCTGCTCACCGAGCGCGCCGAAGCCGACGCCATCAAGGTGTTCGCGAAGAACACCGAGAGCCTGCTTTCGCAGCGCCCCGTGCGCGGCGCGCGCGTCATCGCCATCGACCCAGGCTACCGCACCGGCTGCAAAGTGGCGGTGCTCGACGAGTACGGCAAGCTGCTCGACTTCACCACCGTCTACCCCACCCCGCCGCGCAGCGAGGTGCGCAAGACGCAGGACAAGCTGGCCGAGTACGTGGAGCGCCACCGCGCCAACACCATCGTCATCGGCAACGGCACGGGCAGCAGCGAGACGGAGGAGGTCGTGGCCGACCTCATTGCCAAGACGGACGCGCCCCTGCGCTACACCATCGTGAACGAGGCCGGCGCATCGGTGTACTCCGCCTCCCAGCTGGCGAGCGAGGAGTACCCTGACCTCGACGTCACCACGCGCGGCGCCATGAGCCTGGGCCGCCGCCTGCAGGACCCGCTCGCGGAGCTGGTGAAGATACCGCCGCAGTCCATCGGCGTGGGCCAGTACCAGCACGACCTCAACCAGGCGGAGCTCGGCCGCGCGCTCGCGGGCGTGGTGGAGCGCGTCGTGAACCGCGTGGGCGTGGACCTCAACACGGCCAGCGCGAGCCTGCTCGGCTACGTGTCGGGCGTGAACACCGCCGTGGCGAGGAACATCGTGGCCTACCGCGAGGAGCACGGAAGGTTCTCCGACCGCCGCGAGCTCAAGAAGGTACCCAAGCTCGGCGCCAAGGCCTACCAGAACTGCGCGGGCTTTTTGCGCGTGGCCGGCGGCGCGAACCCGCTCGACGCCACGAGCGTCCACCCCGAGAGCTACCCCGTGGCGCGCGAGCTGCTGAAGCGCGCGAAGGTGAAGCCGGAGGCGCTTGCACGCGGCGGCGTCCCCGACATCGCGAGCCGCCTGGGCGACCTGCCCGCCCTCGCGGCCGAGCTTGGCGTGGGCCTGCCCACCCTGCGCGACATCGTGGCCGAGCTGGAGAAGCCGGGCCGCGACCCCCGCGACAGCGCGCCGGAGGTCGTGTTCAGCAAGGGCATCCGCTCCTTCGACGACCTCGTGCCCGGCATGGAGCTCACCGGTACCGTGCGCAACGTGGTGGACTTCGGCGCGTTCGTGGACATCGGCGTGAAGCAGGACGGCCTTGTGCACGTCTCCAAGCTGGCCGATCGCTTCGTGCGCCACCCGAGCGAGGTCGTGGCCGTGGGCGACACCGTCACCGTCTGGGTCACCGCCGTCGACAAGGACCGCGGCAAGATCTCGCTCTCCATGGTGAAGGGGAAGGCGTAACTGCTCGATGGCGGAGTCTGCGAAGGTCTAGCCACCATCCTCGATCCATGGCATAAAAGCACGAGAGACGTCGAGAGGTGTTTCTTCCAAGTCGCCGGGGGGTGTCCTCCGGCACACTTGTTTCTAGGGAACCGTTGATTAAGTAATAGCGTAGCGGCTCAACCGGCCTCGCCATTGGATTTCTTGACACGAAACCTCTCAGGACACGCCGCAGGTCGCATCTCAAACTACGGTAATGGATTCGCAATTTTTTCCCGATATATTACCGAACCTCGGGATCTCGCGTCCGAAAGCTCTCGCTCGACGCCCGATATCCGGCTTTTCGCGCTGATTT
>NC_021021.1:3072188-3074107 GCF_000210055.1 Gordonibacter pamelaeae 7-10-1-b | reverse complement strand
AGCAGGCGCCCGGCGAGCACGGCGGCGCCCCACCCGACGGCAGCGCCCGCCGTGTTGCAGAACAGGTCCAGAACGTCGAACATCCGGTACGCATAGGGATACAGGCCGAACAAGCCGGTGAGCTGCGCCGTCTCGATCAGCAGCGAGGTGCCGAACCCCGCCGCGAGCGTCATTGCGAACCGCCAGCGCAGCAGGCGCCCCGCAATGAAGCCGAGCGGCACGAAGAATGCGACGTTCGCCACCATGTCCGGCAGGGCGCGCACGCCGTCCTTCGCGAGGTCGTCCAGGAAGCCGAGCGGGTTAAACCGCGGCTCGATGCCGTAGGTGATGCCGGGGCCGGACGTGCCGTCGGGCAACGGATAGAGCGTGAAGCACCCGAGCCCCAGCACGTAGAGCACGGCGAGGTAGGCCGACACCGCCGATGCCGCGCGCAACCGTCCGTCACGGTGGTACAGGTAGGCAAGGATAGGCAGCGTGAGCAGCAGCGATGCAAGCGGCCACAGCGCCACCGCCGCTGCGAAGCTCTCGCTGAACCGTCCGAGGAACTGCGCAAGGTATCCCATCGTCTTCTTCTCTCCCGGTTGCCGCCCCGTCCTCACGGGTTCCAGTATGGCGCACGACCCTTGCGGCGGCCTTGCCCGACGCTTACGGCGCGCTTACTTCTTTGTAAGGCGCAGGTGGAGAAGGGCCGGCACCTCGCGGCGAAACGGGCAGAGCGCTACAATGGCGGCATGGATACCTCGCGAAACACCCAAACGCCTGCCCCGCCCGCGCCCGACCGCATCCAGGTGCGCGGCGCGCAGGTGCACAACCTGAAGGACCTCGACGTCGACATTCCGCTGAACCGCCTCGTGGGCATCGCGGGCGTGTCGGGGTCGGGCAAGTCGTCGCTCGCCCTCGGCGTGCTGTACGCGGAGGGCTCGCGCCGCTACCTCGAGGCGCTCTCCACCTACACGCGCCGCCGCCTCACGCAGGCGGGGCGCGCCGACGTGGACGAGGTGCTGCACGTGCCCGCCGCCCTCACGCTGCACCAGCGGCCCGCCGTCCCCGGCGTGCGCAGCACGTTCGGCACCTCCACCGAGCTCTTGAACAGCCTGCGCCTTCTGTTCTCGCGCGTCGGCAGCCATGTGTGCCCCAACGGCCACCGCGTTCCGCCCACGCTGAACGTCGCCGCCGAGCGTCCCATCACGTGCCCCGTCTGCGGCGTGGAGTTCTTCGGCCCGAGCGCCGAGGAGCTGGCCTTCAACGGCGACGGCGCGTGCCCCGAATGCGACGGTACCGGCGTCGTGCGCACCGTGGACAGGGACGCGCTCGTGCCCGACGAGTCGCTCACCATCGACGAGGGCGCGGTGGCGCCGTGGGGCACGCTCATGTGGGATCTCATGAAGCAGGTCGCCCGGGAGATGGGCGTGCGCACCGACGTGCCGTTCAACCAGCTCACGCCCAAGGAACGCGACATCGTGTTCAACGGCCCCGCCGAGAAGAAACACATCCTGTACAAGGCGAAGAAGTCCGACACCTTCGCCGAGCTGGACTTCACCTACTACAACGCGGTCTACACCGTGGAGAACGCGCTGGCGAAGGTGAAGGACGAGAAGGGCCTCGCGCGCGTGGCCCGCTTCCTCAAGCAGGGCACCTGCCCCGTGTGCCACGGCACGCGCCTGTCGGCCGACGCGCTGAAGCCGCAGGTGGCGGGCATCAACCTGGCCGAGGCCACCGAGAAGACGCTCGACGGCCTCACGGGCTGGGTGGACGCCGTGCCGGGCGGCCTGCCGACCGAGATGCGCCCGATGGCGCGGAACATCTGCGAGTCGTTCCAGCACACGGCGCGCCGGCTCGTCGACCTGGGGCTGGGCTACCTCTCGCTCGACCGCGCGGGCTCGACGCTCTCCACCGGCGAGCGGCAGCGCGTGCAGCTG
>NC_021021.1:3062543-3071361 GCF_000210055.1 Gordonibacter pamelaeae 7-10-1-b | reverse complement strand
CGGCGGCGCCTCCGGCGGCCGCATCGTCGCCGCCGGCACCCCCGAGCAGGTGGCCGCCGATCCGGACAGCATCACGGGAAGGTACCTGTAGTGACATACGGTAAAGCTAATCGCAAGGTATACCTTGCGATTAGCCAGATTTATGATAATGTGTAAGGTATATCTTACACTTTTTTGAAAGGCCGCCGCATGACTGATAGCGAATTCCTTATTCCTCGCGAGCGCTATCAACGCCTATTGGAGGCCTATCGCGATGCCGAGCAGGTAAAGGTGCTGCAAGGCGTTCGCCGTTGCGGCAAGTCAGCCATCTTGACACTCTACAAAGACAGCCTTCTTAGCCAAGGAGTCGAACCGCGCAATATATATTATCGCCGATTCGACCTACTGGAGGAACCGCTGGACGTTTCAGCGGAAACCTTGCTGCAAGACGTGACGCAAGCGTGGGAAAAGGCAGATCGGGACAACCCCTTCTACGTGTTCCTCGATGAAATCCAGGACGTGGCAGGCTGGGAGAAAGTCGTTCGCAGGCTTCACTCGGAAAGAGGCATCGACCTATACCTGACGGGATCAAACGCCCACATCCTCTCATCCGATCTCGCAACCCTTCTCGCAGGGCGCAGCGTCACCATCGACGTGTTCCCCTTGAGTTTCAGGGAGTTCGTCGACTTCAACCGTCACGAAGGCGATGCGAGCGCCTCGACCGACGAGCTTTTCTCAAAGTTCCTGCGATACGGCGGCATGCCCAGCCTGTTCTCGCTCAAGCAACAAAACGAGGAGTTCATCACGCGAGAGCTGTCTTCCATCTTCGATACCGTTCTCTTAAACGATGTCGCACTCCGTCGGGGAATCCGCGATATCGCGCTGCTCGAACGACTCGTCACCTATCTATTCTCCACTTCGGGCAACCTGTTCTCCACGCGCAAAGTAGTAGGGGCGCTCGTCAGTTCAGGCCGAAAAACGTCCGCGGAAACGATCGATAACTATATCTCCGCACTTGAGAAGTCTTTCATCCTTCACGGCGTCGAGCAATCGGGAATAGCAGGCAAGCAGGTTCTCAGTCCATTAAGGAAGTTCTACCCCGTCGACACAGGACTCCGCAATCTGTCAACGAGGTTCTCGCCCCGCGACCTGGGATTCCAGTTAGAAGACGTAGCGCTTGTCGAACTCCTAAGGCGCGGATACGATGTACGGGTGGGGGCCGCCGAGAAAGCGGAAGTGGACTTCGTTGCAAACGGGCATGACAAGCGGATTTATTTCCAAGTGACGGAAACCATGCTCGACAACTCCGTATACGATCGCGAGCTTGCGCCGCTTCGAGCCATCCAAGACTCGTTCCCGAAGATGGTCCTCACGCTTGACCGCTTCCGCACCGGCACAACCGAAGACGGCATCCTTATTGCCAACCTCATCGACTGGCTCCTTGATCGCTGAAATTGCCGCGAAGAGACGACCTCTTCGCGGCGGGACCCACTCGATGAATCAGCAAGGGGAAACGGAGCTCCCGCTACCGGGCCATCGAGTCGTTCACGCGCGACGTCGAGGGTCTCGACGGCTCGGCGATGGTCGACCTCGTGGCGCATCGGCTGGAAGACTCCGTCGGCCAGCGCATGCTGCAGCTAGAGCAGGCGAGAAGCTAGCGTCCCTCCCCTCCGAGCTCCGCAGCAGGACCTCGCTCCTTGGCGTCGATCTCCCAGATGTCGTCGAAAGGGATGCGGGTGCGGACGACGGTGACAGTGCGGCCGGCAAGGTCGACGTCGCTGACCAGGCCGCGCGTCGTACGTACGCCTCGCCGTCGTAGTGGACGATGCTCGCCATCTCGCGGCGCTCCAAGCCCGCGAGGCGCTGCGACAGCTCGAGCGCCTGCTCGTCGGTCAGCTCGCGCCGCGGCTCTACCGTGCGCTCCCGCTCGCGGATGAGGTCGTAGTAGCCTTTGAGCGCGGCGAAGGGCATGAACTGCTGCGCGCGGTCGGCGCGAGGACGGCGCTCAGGCATGGTGGCCCCCGATCTGCTCGTTGCGCTCGCGCGCCGTGGCCTTCTCCTTGAGGCTCGTCCCGCGCAGAAGCGCGTTCTTCCCGAAGCGCCCCTTCACCGCCAACACCGCCTGCTGCAACCTGCGCTCCTCGGCCTCCGCCTCGGCGTCCGCGAACAGGTCCATGGTGGCGAACTCCTCGGGCAGCACGCCGCCGAAGCCCACGTTGATGCGGCGGATGGGTGCGTCTTTGCGCGTGGTCTCGTCGAACAGGTCGAGGAACCGCGGCATGAGCCTCGAGCAGAGGTTCGTGCGGTCCGGCTGCCTGCGCGTGCCGCCAGTGTGCGGGAACGCGCGCCGCCCGCTTGCGGGACGCCTGCCGTGGCCGCCGTCGAAGTATTCGCCGCCCGTGCCGTCATCGCCCGCCACGCCGCCCACGCGGCCGCCATCGCCTGCTATGCCGCCGCCTTGCGCCCCGGCCCCGCCGCCTGCGCCGCGTCCTTTCGCGTAGCCCACATAAAGCGAGATCGACCCAGCCACGAGGCCCTTCTCCACCAGGTCGAGCACGAGCTGGTCCACCATCTCCTTCAGCACGTCGCGCGCCTCGTCGAAGGAGTAGTCGCAGGGCAGCACCTGGCCGTTCCCCAGCGAATGCGCGCTCGGCTCGTAGGCGTGGATGTCGGCGATGGTGCAGGGCTCCTCGCCGTGGGCGTGGTCGATCAGGCACTCGGCGTTCACCCCGAACTCGCGGTAGAGCGTGGCCTCGCTCACCTCGCACACGCCGCGCAGGTCGCGCGCGCCGTACTTCGCCAGGCGCTTTGCGATGCCGGGCCCGATGTTCCAGATGTCGGTGATGGGCCGGTGGGTCTGGATCGAACGCTTGAACTCGACCTGGTCGAGATATCCGATATGGTCCTCGGCATGCTTCGCCGTGATGTCGAGCGCCACCTTGGCGAGGAACAGGTTCGGCCCGATGCCCGCCGTGGCGCACACGCCCGTCTCGGCCAGCACCGCCTCCATGAGCATGACGGCGAACTCCTTGGCGCCCATCCGGTACAGCGAAAGGTACGGCGTCGCGTCGATGAAGCATTCGTCGATAGAGTAGGCGTGGATGTCCTCGGGCGACACGTAGCGCAGGTAGATCGAGTAGATGTCGGCCGACACCTCCATGTAGCGTTGCATGCGCGGGCGCGCCATGACGTAGCGCACGCCCTCGGGGATCTCGAACACGCGGCAGCGGCCGGGCAGGCCGAGCGCCTTCATCGACGGCGTGATGGCCAGGCAGATGGTCTTCTCCGTGCGGTCGGGATCGGCCACCACGAGGTTCGCCGTCAGCGGGTCGAGCCCGCGGTCGACACACTCGACGCTCGCGTAGAAGCTCTTCAAGTCAATGCACACGTACGTGCGCCCTTCCACCACCGCTCGCCTCCTCGCGCTACCCTAACCAAAACGTTTGTTCGTACAGTATAGCGCTTTCGGGTGTGACAGAGGGACGGGGATAATGTCACGTTCCTAGGCGCTTTGCAGCCCTGCATCTCATCGAGGAACGTGACATTATCCCCGTCCCTCTGTCACACCCGTCACATCCCGCCCCTCTGTCACACCCCGCCCGGCCTACCGGCGTTCGGGAGCGATCGGGCGCTTGGCCGGCCCTTCCAGCACCGAGCCGTCGGCGGCGAAGCGCGAGCCGTGGCAGGGGCAGTCCCACGAGTCCTCCACGTCGTTGTGCGCCAGGCAGCAGCCCAAATGCGAGCAGCGCCGCCCCGGCTTCACCAGGTTCGCCGCCGACACGTCCGCATTCGAGAGCAGGCTGGGAGCGAGCATCGAGCGCTGTGGCGAGAACAGGGCCTCCACCGGACTCCGACCATGCACCACGAGATCGGCGATGGCACGCGCGGCCACGAGCGCGCCCGTCATGCCCCATTTGCTGAACCCCGTGGCCACGTACTGGTTCGGGCGGCTACGCCGATGCACGCCGATATAGGGCACATGGTCCAGGCTCATGCAATCCTGCGTCGCCCACGCGTAGCGCTCCCGCGCGCCCGGATACGCCTCGTCGGCGAACGCCCGTATCTTGGCATAGCCCTCCGTGGGCTTCGGCCCCTGCCCCGTGCGGTGCCCTCCGCCTCCCACCAGCAGGAAGTCACCGTATGTGCGGAACGAGAAGCCGCCCGCGTCGCCTATGAACATGCCGTCGACAAGCGGGGCGCCTTCCAGTGCCAGCGCGTAGGAGCGCTCCTGATGCTCCTTCACGAAATACAACCCCGGCACGTTGACCAGGGGATAGTGCGATGCGAACACGATATGGCCGGCGGTCACGGAGCCGCGGTCCGTGCGCGCCGTGTTCCCACTCACGTCCCTCACGAACGCGTGCTCGTACACGTCGACGGACGGCATGAGCCCGAGCAGCCCGAACAACAGCTTCAGCGGGTTGAACTGCGCCTGACGCTCCATGCCCAGCGCACCCCGGTTCGCCACCGGCACCGGCGCGCTCGGCAGCACATGGTGCGGGATGCCCAGCTGCTCGTAGGCGGCAAGCTCGCGCTCGATACCCGCCGTGGAGCCCGTGGCGTACACGTAGGCCGTCTTCTCCTCGAAGTCGCAGGGAGCGGCATCGGCCAGCTGGCGCAGCCCCGCCACCGCCGCCTGGTTCGCCTCGAAGTAGAGGCGCGCGGCATCGGCGCCCCTCTTCTTGATCAGCCGGTCGTACACGAGGCCGTGCTGGGCCGTCACCTTCGCGGTCGTGTTCGCCGTCACGCCGGCGCCCACCTGGCCGCCCTCCACCAGCACGCAGCGGCATCCCGCCTCTGCCAGCAAATACGCGCAGAGCACACCCGCTATGCCGCCTCCTATCACCAGCACGTCGGCGGAGCGGTCGCCTTCGAGCGCCTTCGCGTAGCCCTGCGGCCGCACGGCGCTCGCTTCCCAGAGAGAGGTCATGCCGAGCCCTTTCGTCTTCAAGAGGAACGATCAGGCATCAGGGTACCTCGGCCCGCCAGCGGAAAAGCGGCCCGGCAAAACGCGTTTGCCACGCTTTGCCGAACGGTTTCGCACGCGTGAGCACCGCTCGCGCCGAGCGCTCGCATGATACACTATCCGCCGGAATCGAGGGAAAGGCGATCGATGGCGAAGAATCCCGGAAGAGACGCGTGGGCGAACGGCGGCAAGGGCAAGGCCATGGGCGCCCCGCGCGACATGCAGGTGCGCGCCGCCAAAGGCCTGGGCCCCAACAAGGCCTCCGGCCACAAAGGCGGCATCTCCCGCCAAGGCTCGAAGCGCGGATAGCGGGGCGGCATCCGAGCCTCCGCCTCGCCCCCCCCCGGCGCACAGGGCGCCCGCATACGGTGTGCGGAGGCGCCCGCATCCGCACAGTTGCCCGGAATAGCCAGCGCCTCCCTGCCGTGCGCGAGCCGCAACCGCCCCGAGACTGAAGCCCCCGTGCACGGGAAACCGCGGTTTGCGGCAGGTTTTGGAGGTTATTCGTCATCGAGGGCTCCAAAAACGCGCCGCCACGAAGTCCTCGGTGGAAGACAGCCGCGTTTCACCTGATGAGAGCGGCGTCCCTCCCTGCAAGCGCACAACGCTCCCTTCGGTGATGACGAATAGGCCGCGATTTCTGCCAGAAACGGCGGTTTCCCGCGCACGGGGGCCTGGCCCACCTGCCGGGGTTTTCGCAGCCGAGAGCTTGGCGCAGATCGGGAGCTTATGATGCGGCCCCTTGCAGTCCCCTACTCCAGGTACGCGCCGGTCTGCCTGCTCCACAGGTTCGCGTAGGCGCCGCCGGCCTCGATGAGCTCGGCATGCGGGCCGTCCTCCACCACGCGTCCGCCGTCGAGCACCACGATGCGGTCGAGCGAGGCAACCGTGGACAGCCGGTGTGCCACCACGATGGCCGTGCGCCCGCGCATGAGCGTGGCCAGCGCGTCCTGCACCAGCTGCTCGCTCTCGGAGTCGAGCGCGCTCGTGGCCTCGTCGAGCACCAGCACCGGGCAGTCGGCCAGAAGCGCCCGCGCGATGGCGATGCGCTGGCGCTGCCCGCCCGACAGCTTCACGCCGCGCTCGCCGGTGACGGTGTCGAAGCCCTGCGGCAGCCGCTCGATGAACTCCAAGGCGTTCGCCTGGCGCGCCGCCTCGCGGATCTGCTCCATCGTGGCGTCGGGCCGCCCGTAGGCGATGTTCTCCGCGATGGAGCGGTGGAACAAGAGCGCCTCCTGCGGCACGTAGGCGATCTGGCGGCGCAGCGACTGCTGGGTGGTGTCGGAGATGTCCTGCCCGTCAACGAGGATGCGCCCCTCCTGGATGTCGGACAGTCGCAGCAAGAGCTTCGTGAGCGTGGTCTTCCCCGCCCCGCTCGCGCCCACCAGGCCCACGCGCTGGCCGGCGGGGATGTGCAAGTCCAGGCCGTCGAACACGCGTGTGCGGGCATCGCCGTCGGTGTACCAGAAGCCGATGTCCTCGAAGTCGATGGCGCCCTCGCGCACCTCGAGCGGCGCCGCATCCGCCTTGTCGGCCACGAGCCGAGGCTCGTCGAGGATGACGGTCATGCCGCTCGCGTCGCCGAACGCGCGGTTGAAGCGCTGCAGGCCGTTGTTGATGAAGTTGAACTGGTTCGTCACCGTGTAGGTGTACGTGAACATCACCACGAGCGTGCCCGGCGTGATGCCGTACCACGCGTTGCCGCCCGCGATGAACACGGCCACCACGCTCATGATGGCGATGGTGATGCACGCCGTCACGATGCCGCGCGTGAGCGACGCCCACATGCGCTTCGAGTCGCGCGCCACCACCTCGCGGTTGGCCTGGTCGAAGAGGCCGCGCTCGTAGTCCTCGCGCCCGTAGGTCTTCACCGCCAAGATGTTGGCCACCGAGTCTGACAGCTCGCCGGAAAGCTGGTTCTGGGCGCTCGCCGCCTGCTCGTTCAGGTGCAGGATGCGCTTGTACATGTAGTAGGACACGCCCGCGTACACCGCCAGCAGCGCCATGAGGATGGCCACGTACACCGGCACGCGCGGCGCCAAGATGGCGCACGTGAACACCACCGAGCATATCACCGGCAGGAACGGGAACGTGATGGTCTCCAGCAGCAGCTGGTAGGCGCTCATGAACTTGGTGGTCTGGCTCACCAGCGTGCCGCCGAAGCGGTTCGAGTGGAACGACATCGACTGGTTGGACAGCGCGTCGAACGACATGGTGGCCAGGTCGTAGGAGGCGGCGATCTGCAGGCGGTACATCGCGTAGTCCTGCACCTTGCTGGCCGCCTGGCCGGCCACGTTGATGCCGATGAGCGCGGCGATGTAGGGCCCGAACACGGCGAACACCTGGTCGGGCGCCACCGAGCCCGCGCTCACGCGGTCCACCACGAGGCTCATGACGTAGGGGTTGCCGTACGACAGCAGCGCCACGAACAGGAACGTCGCGGTCATGAGCGTGGCGAACAGCCCGAGGTGCTTGCGCGTGACCAGCCAGAAGTAATGCAGCGTGCGTCGCGTCGTCGACGCGCGGGAGGGTGCCATAGGATTCTCCTTCTCGTGTTTCAAGAAGATTATCGCACACCCGCGCAACTCCGGTCGCTCAGGCCCGCGCGCTCTACCCCACCAGCTTCGAGGACTCCACCTGCTCCACGTACCAGCTCATGAACTTCGCCAGCGGCTTGCGCAGTACGAGGCCCACGATGGCCGCCGGAATCAGGAACAGCGCGAGCAGCCCCATCTCCCACCAGAAGTCGCCCCCATAGGTGCCGAACATGGCCGCGCGCATGGCGTTCACCACGTGCGTCGCGGGAAGCCAGGGGCTTAGCCCCTGGATGAACGGCGGCAGCAGCTGCAGCGGGAACGACCCGCCGCACCCCGTCACCTGTATGATGAGCAGCAGCACCGCCACGGCCTTGCCCAGGTTCGCGAACGCCGCCACCAGCGCGTAGATCAAAAACGTGAACACGAACCCGGCGAGCCAGAAGCACAGCATGAACAGCAGCGGATGCGTCACCTGCACCTGCAAGAACAGCAGGTTCCCCAGCCCCATGACCGTGGTCTGCGCCAGCGACAGGAAGGCCATCACGCCGAAGCGCCCGAAGAACAGCTGGCGCGGCTGCGGGTCCACCAACTGCGCACGCACCCGGCCGGGAACGGTCGGCTTCACCACCACCAGTATCAGCAACGATCCGATGAACAGTGCGAGCGTAGTATACAAAGGCGCCATGGCCGAGCCGAAGTTGTCCACCGGGAACACGGCCACGCGGTCGATGCCCACGGGCGCCGCGAGCGCCTTCGACAGCACCTGCGTGTCGGAGCCCAGCACCTCGCGCAGCAGGTCGGCATCTCCGGCAACGAGCGCCTGGTCGATGCCGTCGGCCAGGTCGCGCAGCGTGGCGGAGGCGCTGTGCAGCTCGCCCACGGTCGCGTCTATCTTCTCCGCCGCCCCGCCCAGCACCGCTGCCGCGGAACCAGCCGAATCCGACAGGCCGGACCCCGCGGCACGCAGCCCCTCCAAACCGGAACCCACGCTCGCAACCAGCGAGGACGCCTCGTCGGCCAGCTTCTGGAGCCCCGGTTTCAGGTTGGCGTCGAACTCGTCCCGCATCGTGGCCGCACTCTGCTGCGCCTCGTCGGCCAGCCGCTTGATCTCCGCACGCTCCGCCTGCACGTCGGCGCTGCCCGCCTCCAGCTTGTCGGCGGCGCTCCCCATGGTGTCGCGCATGTTCTCCAGCAGGCCGATGGTGGCGTTCATCCGCGCGATGGCGCTCTCGAGCGCCTGCGCGTACTCGGGCGGCACCTGCTCGCGCAGCGCCTCCAGCTGCGCGACGATGTCCCGGCACGCCGCAACCTGCCCGTCCAGGGCATCGGCCTGCCC
>NC_021021.1:3050778-3062298 GCF_000210055.1 Gordonibacter pamelaeae 7-10-1-b | reverse complement strand
CGCCCACGAGCGACTGGGCGGACCCCGCCAGCGAGGAGTACAGCGTGAGCACCGAGGCCATCCGATCCACCTGGTCGCCCATGGTGCGCACGTGCGCGGACAGGTCGGCGATGCGGCCGCTCGCGTCGGCCTCGTCCGCGTAGCGGGAAAGCGACTCGGCAATGCTTAGCGCCACCTCGGAGAGCGTCTCGGCGAACACTTCGTTCACCTGGTACGACACCGTGTCCGCACCCCTGTCGGTGATCTTGGGGGCAATGGCGCTCTTCTTCTCGTTCGCGTAGTACACGATCTTGGCGTGGTGCACGTCCTCCGAGTAGAACGTGAGCATGACGCGGCTGAAGTCGTGCGGGATGACCACGGCCGCGTAGTACCGCCCCGACTTCGCGCCGTCCACGGCGTCCTCCTCGGTGGTGAACGTCCAATCGATCTCGTCGTTGGCACGCAGCGCGGACACCACCTGCTCGCCGATGTTCACGCGCAGGGGCACGAGGTCGCTCTCGTACCCGTCGTCCACGTTCGCCACGGCCACGGTGAGGTTGCCCGTGTTGTCGAACACGTTCCAGCACGCGATGATGTTGTACCAGGCGAAGATGGACGGCATCACCACGAGCCCGACGGTGATGATGATGTTCATGGCGTTCGAGAACAGCCGCCTCATGTCGCCGCGGAACAGGTGCCAGACATTGCTCATCGCACGGCACCCCCTTCCGCCCCGTCGTCGCCGTCCGCGGCCGAGCGCTCCATCTCGTTGCGCGAGGCGCCCAGCTCCAGCAGCCCCTCGTCGGTCATGCCGTCGAGCCTCATCTGCCGCTCGAAGCTGTCGCGCAGGCTCTCAACCACCACCAGGAACACGAACACGGCCACAAGCCACACGAGCCACGCCGTGAGCAGCCACACCTTCTCGGCGGGCGTGAGCGCGAACACCACCGCCAGCGCCACCGGCACCGCGAGGCCTAGGGCCACGGAGCCGCGGATGAGCCGCGGATACCAGCGCGTGAAGCGCTCGTAGCGCACGCGCAGCTCCTCGCGGTACTCGTCCCTGCCCGACAACGCGCGGAACAGCTGCGAGAAGCGGTACGGCCGCGCGGGGATCTCCACGTCCTCGCCGTTGAAGATGCCGCCCTGCCGTACCTGGCCGGCCACCATGCGGTTGACGTTCGCCATCAGGGGACGCAACAGGATGCCGAAAGCCATGAACAGCGCGAAGAAGAACACCAGCATGCCGATGGCGTCGCCGTAGTGCGAGCCGTAGAAGCCGCAGATGGCCTCGCGCATGGCGGAGATGCCGTACGTGAAGGGGAAGAACGGGTACACGGCCTGGAAGAAGCCCGAGGTCATCTCGATGGGATACAACCCCGTGGCGCCGGGTATCTGCGCGAACACGAGCACGATGCAGATGCCCTTGCCTATGTGCTGCAGCGTCACCGACAACGCGTAGATGATGCTCAGGTACGCAAGCGACGCCACCGCCGCCGCAAAGAACAGCGCCGGCGCGCTGGCGGCCTGCACGCCGATGACCAGCACGCCCGCGCAGCAGATCACCGCCTGCAGCACGGCCATCACGGCCAAGAGCGCGAAACGCCCCAGGTAGCGCTGCGTGACGGTGAGGTTGCGTATGCCCTCGCCGTCCACCTCCTGCTTCATGATCACCAGCAGCATGAACGCGCCGATCCAGAACGTCAGGTTCATGAACAGCGGGGCCATGGCCGAGCCGTAGGCGTTCAGCGGGTAGAGCTGCTCGGTTTCAAGCTCGGTGGGCGACCCCATGAAGTCGGCGATCTTGGACGCGTCGAGCCCGTCCTCGCCCACCAGCTTCGCCAGCACGCCGGACTGTCCGAGCGACAGCACGTCCGTGCGCACGGTGTCCAGGCCCTCCTCCAAGCTGGCCAGGATGCCATCGGTCTGCCCGAGCGCGTCCTTCGCGGTGCAGAGCGTGGACGCCAGCTGGTCCAGCACGAGCGAGGTCTGGTCCACCAGCACGCGCTGGTTCGAGACGGCGGTTGCCAGCGACGACGATGCCGCGCCCAGCTGCGCCAAGCTCCCGTTCACGGCGGGGATCGTGGTGCCGAACAGGTTGTCCGAATAGGCTTGGGCGCCTGCGACGGCCTGCTGGACGGCGGCGTTCAGGTCGTTGCCCGCCTGGGCCGTGGCCTGCGAGACGGTTTCCGTGTCCGCGCTGATGCGGGTGAGGTCCTCCAGCGTGGCTTGGGCATCCGCAGCCTGCTGTTCCAGCTGCGCGGCAGCTTGGGCAAGCGGCTGCTTGCCCGGGTTGTCCTCGGGAAGCCCGTCGGCAACGCTCTTCAAATACGCCGCCAGCGCCCGATCCTCGTCCACCACCGCCTGGGCCTGCGCGAGCGTCGCCCGCACGCTCCCCTGCGCCTCGCCGATCGTGCCCGCGATGTCCCCCACCGCCTGGTTCGCCTTCGACGAGGCCTGCGACACCGATGACAGGCCCGTGCCCACCGCCGGCATGGCCGCGGCGGAGAAGCTCGCCAGCCCGTCCTGCATCTGCGTCGTCAGGCCGGACACGGTCTGCAGCGCGTCGGATGCCGTTCCCAGGTCGGCGCGCACGCGGCAGAGCGCGTCCTTCGCTTCGCCCACCTTGCCCTGCGCCTCGTCGGTGGCCGACCCGATGCCTGCAAGCGTTTCGCGCGCCTCGCCCACCGTCTGCACGGCCTGGGCGATCTTTTCCACCGCCCGCGAGCGCGACGCGTCCAGCTTCTCGCGCGACTCGCCCAGCGCCTGGTCGATGGCATCGGCGGCCACGTCGCTCACGGTGGAGACGAACGTGGAGTTGATGGTCTCGTCGAGCGTGCTGGCGCCGGTGTCGGTGATCTTCGGGGCCACCGGGCCCGCCTTCTCGTTCACGTAATATTCCAGCTTGGGCTGCGTGAAATCGCCGGTGGTGAGCGAGAGCAGCTGCGAGGTGAAGCCCGACGGTATCACGAACGCGGCATAGCTCTTCCCCGCGTCAAGCTCCGCCATGGCGTCGTCGCGGTCGACGAACACCCAGTCGAGCTGCGTGTTCCCATGCAGCTCGTCCACTATCATGTCGCCCACGTGCAGCTCGCCGGTCAGGTCGCTCGAGCCGCCCTCGTCCTCGTTCACCACGCACACGCGCAGCGCGCCCGTGTTGTTGTAGGGGTCCCAGAAGCCCACGACGTTGTACCAGGTGTACACCGACGGCAGCACGAGCAGCGCCAGCACTACCACCAGCGCCGGTGGCGTTTTGAGCAAGCGCAGCACATCGCGCTTGAGCACCCGCAAAACGTTTCCCATAGCCGCTGCCGCACCCTTTCTCCGCCCGATAAAATACCGAACAATGATAGTCCTCTCGGCACGGAACGTCACGCAAGATTGACGAACACGTTACATTCGTCAACGCAAAGCCGTCGACGGCCCGAAGCACGATGCTCCGGGCCGTCGGCCCCCTCGCCAACGCGGGCGCTACCGCGTCTCGTCGTCCTCGTCGTTGCCCAGCTCCCGGGCGGCGGCCTTCTGCTGCGCGTTGAACTGGTCGGCGCTGCGCTGCTCGGCTGCGGTCGCCTTCTTGAACTCGGTGGGCTGGTTGATCACCACCTGCGGGAACGGGATGCTGATGTCGTACTTGTCGAAGATCAGCTTCATCTCGCGGTTCAGGTCGCGCTCCAGCTGCAGGCGGTCGCTCTCGGAGCACTGCACCACGATGCGGATGGTCACGCTGTTGTCGCCCAGCTCCACGACGCCCTTGTAGAACGGCCCGTCGATGATGGCGGGAAGGCGCTTGCGGATGTTCGGCAGCTCCTTGGACAGGATGTTCTCCACGCGCTCGAGCGACTCGCCGTACTCTATCCCGACGTCGCACGAGGCGTAGGACGTCTCCTTGGTCATGTTGATCACGTTGCTGATGTCGCTGTTGCGGATGACCTTGATGTTCTGGGAGCCATCCTCCACCTTGGTGGTGCGCACGCCGATCTCCACCACGGTGCCGCGCCAGTCGCCCACCTTGATGATGTCGCCCACGCGGAACTCGCCTTCGAAGATGATGAACAGGCCGGAGAGGATATCGCTCACCAGCTCCTTCGCGCCGAAGCTTATGGCGATGGACAGGATGCCGGCCGAGGCCAGAAGCGTGGTGGTGTCCACGCCCACCAGCATGAGGCAGTAGTACGCCATGCCGATGATGGTGGCGTACTTGATGAAGCTGCCCAGAAGGCGGCACACGGTCTCGCCGCGCGCGCCCAGCACGGTGGCCAGCAGGTTCAGCAGCTTCTGAACGAGCGCGACCACGGTCAGCGCCACGCACACGAACATGATGCACGCCGTGAGGGCGAACACGTTCACGCCGCGCTCCCAGTTGCCGCCCAGGATATAGGAGAAGATCGAGCCCTGGCCGAAGATGCTCTCCCGGAACACCACGGCCGCGAACACGGCGATCACGAACACGCCCACGAGCCAGCGCACCACCGTGGCCGTCTTCTGCTCGGCCGTCTTCTCGCCCCACTTGAACGAACGGGCGATCCAGCGGCTGGCGGCCGACTCGGTCTTGGCCACGCGTCCGCTCGGCATCTTCACGTCGATCATGCGCGCGTCGGCCTCGACCGGCGCCTTGGCCACAGTCACGCTGCCCCTCGGCTCGAAGGCCAGCAGCAGGAATATCACCACGAGGCATACGAGGGCCACGCCGCCCGTGGCCACGGTGAGCGGCACGCGCTCGGCCATGAGCTCGCCCTCGGTGTCGGCGACGTACAGGAAGTAGTTCTCCGCCTCGGCCGATGAGACGTAGTACGTCGTCCCCTCCACGGTGAGGTAGTCGCAGTAGCCGCCCTTCAGCTGGTTCTCCGTCATGCCGTGCTCCAGCGCGTCCTTGCCGACAAGGCGCTGGTCGGGGAAGTACGCGAAGGTGCGGTCGTCCTTGCTCACGGCGAAGGCGAACCCTTCGGAGCCCACCTTCACGCCACCCAGCACGCTGTCCACGGTAACGGTCTCCAGCAGATTCTCCAGGCGCGTCGTGCGAATGCCGATCTGCACGGCGCCGTTCACAGTGCCGGCCTCGTCGTGCAGAGGCACGCCGATGTACTGGCGCAGCTGCCCGGATATCTCGTCGGGCTGCGCTTCCTGCACCACCGAGTCCGCGCCCTGGAGCAGCTTGCGGAACTCGGAGGACTGGTCCTCGGGGTCCTCGCTCAAGGTGAAGTTCGCGTAGGAGGAGTTCGTCGCGGTCATCACGCCGTTCCCGTCGTACGTGAACACGTACTGGATCATGAGGACGTCGGCCAGCCTCTGCAGGTCGTCGCGGTTCGCAAGCGAGGGGTTCTGGTCCAGGATGTAGCCGGCCACGCGCACCTTGCCCAGATAGCGCTCGTCGTACTGGCTGACAAGCTCGTCCATGCGCGCTTGGGTGCGCTGGGTGGTCTCGACCACCTCGGCGGCGCGCTCGTTGTTGGCCACGGATTGGGACGATAGCGCGAACAGCGTCTGCATGTAGAACGATACGCCCAGAACAGCCAGAAAGCCCACGAACGAGAGCACCGCCGCCTTGCGCCCGACCACCTTGTTGTAGCGCAGCGGCCCGACGGCGCGGTAGTCCTCGGGGTCGCGCCCCTCGCGCTCGTCCTCGCGCATGACGAAGATGCCGTACATGATGACCACGGCCATGACCGCGAAGAAGATGAACAGGATCACTCCCACCGTGATGTTGCGGGTGGCGGCCATGTCGCTCTCAGGCACGGCGGCGATGTAGTAGGTGTCGCCGATCTTGCTCACCTGGCCGTACAGGCTCTCGCCGGCAAGCTCCATCCACGCGAGCGAACCGTCCTCGAGGTCGGCCACGTCGATGCCGCCGTCGATGGCGTCGGTGCCCACAAGATGGTCGTTCGGGTGGTACTCAACCAGGTAGTCCTGCGCCGACACCGCGAACACGTAGCCGTGCTGGCCGATGGCGATATCCTTGAGCACGCTCTTCGTCAAGCCCGTGTCCTCCACGAGCTGGCGCAGCTCCTCAGGGCCCTGCTCGACCACCACCATGGAACCGTCGTCGATGCGGGCAGCGTAGTAGCGCATGAGCCAGTTCTGTTCGGGCAGCTCCACCTCCACGGCCGCGGAGGGCTTGCCGTCATCGAACACGGTGCGCAGCTGGTTGAAGCGCGCATACGCGAAGTTCGCGGGGGTGTCCTGCGCCTTCGCGACGATGGAGCCGTCGCGCGACACCACCAGCACGTTGTCCACGCCCAAAAGGTCCTGGTACTCGACCATCTTCGCATCGGTCGCCGCGAAGCCGGCGTCGTTGTTCGCCATGAAGGCCACGCTCGCCGCCTTGGACTGGTATATCTCGTCGAAGGTGACGGTGTTCTGCTCCACGCCTTCGTCTGCCAACGTCAACAGGCCCTCCAGTGCGTCGGACTCCTGCTGCATCTCGCTCGCGTAGCCGTCCAGCGACAGCTCGGTCTGCATCATGGACAGCAGCACGCCCATGACCGCCATGCTCGCGGCTGCCACCAAAACGAGGACGGCGATCTTGACTTTGAGTTTTCTCGACATGCCCCAGCGCCTCCCTAGTTCCACTTGTCCGTGAGCGCCGCAACGGTGCCGTCGTCGAGCATGCCCTGGATGGCGTCGGATACCGGCTTGCTCAACGCCGAGCCCTTCTGCGTGGCAACGCCGTATTCCTGCGTGTCGATGACGTAGTCGAGCATGCTGCGGTCGGCGTTCAGGTAGGTATGCGCGATAGCGCCGTCCATGCAGGCCGCATCGATGGACCCTTCCTCGAGTGCCCGGCTGAGGTCCTGGTAGGATGCCATCTGCACAAGGCGGAAGTTATCGAAACGGGTCATCGAGTGGTCCTCGGTCTGCTCCAGCGCCTCGCCCGACGTGAAGCCGGACTCCGTCAGCTTGAGCGCCAGCTGCGGGGCGGTGTTCGTCCCCGCCATGGTGCCGAACGTGAGCCCCTTGAGGTCGTCGATGCTCGACACGAGCGAGCTCTTCTCCACCATCACGATGGAGGCGTCCGTGTAGTAGGACGGCGAGAAATCGAAGTTCTTCTCGCGCGACTCGGCAATGGAATAGCAGGCCACCATGCAGTCGACTTCGCCGTTCACCAGCATGTCCTTGCGGGTATCGGGCGTCACGGTCACGAACTCCACGGAGCCGTAGCCCATGCGCGCAGCCATCTCCTCGGCAATATCGATCTCCAAGCCGTAGTACTTGCCCGTTCCCTCGTTCAGGTAGCCGAAGCCCACCACGTCGCTGCGCACGCCCACGCGCAGCGCCTTGCCGCTCGCCGGGGAGCCCTTTGCATTCTCGCCGCTGCACCCCGCCAGCCCAGCAAGCGCGCAGGCCAGCGCCACGGCGACGAGCAGAAGCGCCGCGCCTCTCGTCCTCACCTTGCCCATGTACTTCCTCCCATCGGATAACCTCCGCCCGACCCCGCATGCCGTCTCGCATCTGCGGGCTCGCCCCGAAGCATGCGCCCGGCCGCGCAAAGGCGGCAAAGCGCATCAAAGCCGCGGCGGCGCGGCTCCAAGAAGGTAAGTATGCCAAACCGGAACTGGCGAACATGCGCGATTGCCGGTTCAAAATTTTTTTAAGGGGCTGGTCAGACAAGGGATGTGCTGCTTCTATGCCATCAACCTCGCACGCGGAAAACAGCGGCGCCCGGGACGGATCCCGGGCGCCGAGGAGCTTGGGGTGCGCGGTCGCGCTACGCCGCGAGGCGCTTCGCGATGGCGAGGATGAAGTCGCGGGTGGAGAGCTTCACCGGGTTCGGAAGCGTGGTGATGAGGGCCAGATCGCCCGTCATCTCGCCGGCCTCGATGGTGTCGAGCGTGGCGCGCTCCAGGCGGTCGGCGAACGCCACGAGGTCGTCCAGGCCGTCCAGCTCGCCGCGCTTGCGGAGCGCCCCCGACCACGCGAAGATGGTGGCCACCGAGTTCGTGGACGTCTCCTCGCCCTTGAGGTGCTTGTAGTAGTGGCGCTGCACGGTGCCGTGCGCGGCCTCGTACTCGTAGTAGCCCTGCGGGCTCACCAGCACCGACGTCATCATGGCGAGCGAGCCGAACGCGCTCGACACCATGTCGCTCATCACGTCGCCGTCGTAGTTCTTGCACGCCCAGATGAAGCCGCCGTCGGCCTTCATCACGCGCGCCACCGCGTCGTCGATGAGCGTGTAGAAGTACTCGATGCCCGCTTCCTCGAAGCGCGCGGCGTACTCGGCGTCGTAGATCTCCTGGAAGACGTCCTTGAAACGGTGGTCGTACTTCTTCGAGATGGTGTCCTTCGTGGCGAACCAGATGTCCTGGCGCACGTCGAGGGCGTACTCGAAGCAGCTGCGCGCGAAGCTCTCGATGGAAGCATCCAGGTTGTGCATGCCCTGCGCCACGCCCGGACCGTCGAACTCGTGCACCAGCTCGCGCGTCTCGGTGCCGTCGGCCGCGGTGTAGACAAGCTCCACCCTGCCGGGGCCGGGAACGCGCAGCTCCGTGTTCTTGTACACGTCGCCGTAGGCATGACGGGCGATGGTGATGGGCTTGACCCAGTTGCGCACGCACGGCTCGATGCCTGCCACGGTGATGGGCGTGCGGAAGACGGTGCCGTCGAGCAGGGCGCGGATGGTGCCGTTGGGGCTCTTCCACATGCTCTTCAGGTCGTACTCGTCCATGCGCGCGGCGTTCGGCGTGATGGTGGCGCACTTCACGGCCACGCCCAGGCGCTTGGTGGCCTCGGCGGAATCCACGGTCACCTGGTCGTCGGTGGCGTTGCGATGCTCGAGGCCCAGGTCGTAGTACTCGGTCTTGAGGTCGACGTGCGGGCAGATCAGCTCGTCCTTGATCATCTGCCAGATGATGCGCGTCATCTCGTCGCCGTCCATCTCCACCAGCGGCGTGGTCATCTGAATCTTCGCCATTGTCAGCCTTTCCCTCGTTGCGCGGCTCGCCCGCATCCCGTGTGTACCGCGCAATCATACCCCAGCCCAGGCCCACACAGGCGCATCGCGCGCAAAACCAACGACATCACCGGTTTTCGGAAACGAGCGCGAAACAAAGGGGCTCATCGGGCGGCGAGCGCCATGTAGCCGTCTTCGAGGGTGGGCTCGACGGACGCCGATCCTGCGGGCGGCGCGTCGCTGACGATGCGGTAGCGCGTGCCCTGGGCCGTGGTCGCCGCATTCACCACGACGGCTCCCGCCGGCGGAGCCATGAGCGGCGGCGTGAGCCAGGTGCGTCCGTGCGCGCCGTCGATGAGGCCTGCGGTGGCGCCGTCGTACTGCAATCGGCCCCCGCGCAGCACGCATACATAAGGGCAGGTCTGCGCCACGTCGTCGAGGATATGCGTGGACAGCACCACCGTGCGCTCGCCGCCGAGCGTAGCCAGGAGCGTGCGGAAGCGCATGCGCTCCTCGGGGTCGAGGCCGGCCGTGGGCTCGTCCACCACGAGCAGGCGCGGGTCGCCCATGAGCGCCTGGGCGATGCCCACACGCCTCCGCATGCCGCCCGAGAATCCGCCGATCCGCCGCCGGCGCACATCGGCAAGCCCCACGCGGTCGATGAGCTCATCGGCCTGGTGCCGCCGGGCGCGCCGGTCGTCCATGCCCTTGAGGACGCCCACGTAGTCGAGGAACTCGGGCGGCGTGAGGTTGGGATAGGGCTCGATGTCCTGCGGCAGGTAGCCCAGGGCCTTCTTGAGCGCGCGGCGGTTGCGCGGCTCGGACAGGTCGCGCCCGTCCACGAGCACGCGTCCCCGCGTGGGGCCCACGATGCCGCAGAGGATGCGCATGAGCGTGGTCTTGCCGGCGCCATTGGGACCGATGAGCCCGATCATGCCGGAAGGCAGGTCGAGCGTGAGGCCGTCGAGGGCGCAGGGCTTCTTCGGGAAGTCCTTGCCCAAGTGATCGAGGGAGATGAACATGGGAGTTTCCTTTCTGTGCACCCGTCGGCGACGGACTCAACGGCGCCGGTACGTGCGCTTGCGGGCAATGGCGCCGGCCGCCGCAAGCAGCGCCACGGCAGCAGCCAGCTTGAGCGCTAGCAGCGCGATGGCCTCGAGGGGCGTGGCGGCGGTTACCGCGGACTCGGGGGAATCGAGCAGCGGCGTGCTGCCGAAGAGCACCTGCGCCACGGGGTCGGCCGCGATATGGACCCGCAGGCCGCCCCCGGCGGTCGGGGTCGGCACGAACACGCCGAGGAAGAGCACCCCGAACCAGGCGACGATGGCGGCGATCCGCGCAAGGGCGCGCGGCAGGAGAGACCCGGCAAACGCCGAAAGCGCCGCCGCGACGAGCGCGGCAGGCAGCACCACGCCGGCGAGCAGGACGGCCGCCTGGAGCAACGCCCATACGTTGCCGTGCAGCATCTGGCCGCCCGCGCAGAACAGCAGCACCCCGACGGACGGCAAAGCCATTGCCGCGAGCGCACCCGCCACGCGCGCCGCCACCAACTCGAAAGGAGGCACGGGCGCGGACGCCTCGATCTCCGAAATACCGAGCCGCTCCGACTCGGAGGCCAGGTCGGTGAAGGCCGCCGCGTAGGCGACGGGAGGCATCAACGCGAGCATCTGGGCCGTCAGGGCAAGCGCCGCCGGGTTGTCCGTCTCGAAGGAGAGGCCCGGGTTCACCGTGATCGTGACCGACAGCAATGCGAGCCCGAGCGAGACGATCCACAGGGCCCGCTGCCGGGCGGCGAGGCGAAAATGGGTGCGTGCCAGCGCAAGGAACCTCATCGCGCACCTCCCAGCTTCCGCCACGCGTACTCGGGCGAGCCGAGCGCGCGCCAAACGCCAGCGCCCGCCGCGAGCAGCACGGCCAACGGCAGCCCGCGCTGAAGGGCGAGCATCGGCATGTTCGGATCCCAGACGAGCGCGAAGAACAGCCATATCGCCACCACCGCAAGCGAGGCGCTGCGCGAAGAACCCGCGACCGTCACGGCAACGTACGCCGCCAGCACCATGAGGGCCGCGCCGCCAACGGGCGTGAGAGCCCCCGCCCATCCGATGTCGCGGTACACGAGGCCCAGCACCTCGAGCGGCGCGAACATCAGAAGCGCGCCCGCCATGCCCGCCGCCAACAGCAGGCCCGCGCGCAGCGTCTGCACGCAGCGGAACTCCACCGGCAAGGCCGCCTGCACCTCCACGAGCGGGTCGCCCGCCAGCACCGCGACGGCGCACACGCCCACGGTCAGCGGATACGCCTGCGTGAACGCGATCATCGCCATCGTGGCCGGCTCAGCACCCGCCGCATACGCCCAGCAGGCACCGACGAGCGCGATAACCGCCCCGACCGCCAGCGGCACGACGATGCCCACGACGAGCACGCGCCGCAGCTGCGCACCTACAAGCGCGCGCCCGCCCGATCCTGCCAAGCGGCCGCCGCCGCTGCCATGCCCTGCATCCATGGGAAACCTCCTCGATCTCATGCTGCCTCCAGGTGCGCGATCAGCGCCTTACGGGCCGTGGCCACCGCAGCCGCGAGAAGCACGCACCCCGCTATCGCCGTCGCCTCGCACCCGACGACGCCCTGCAGCTGCGCGATTGCCGACAGCATGCCGCCAT
>NC_021021.1:3049591-3050489 GCF_000210055.1 Gordonibacter pamelaeae 7-10-1-b | reverse complement strand
CGCCACCGTCGCCAGCGCGGCCATCGCAAGCGCCGCCGGCAGCACCGCCCGCGGCATGACGCGCACCTGGACGGCCGCCAAGCTCGCGGCCAGCCGCGCGCTCCGGCGCACCGACCAGGCAGGAGCTTCGAAAACCGACGGCTCGTCCTCGATGCGCGCCGCAATGCGCGCGAACGAGGGCACGCCGTTCGCGCAGTTCCGCTCCTGCCGCCTCATCGCCTCGCGCAACGCCGCACGCGGCTCCGTTCCGTCCGTGCTCATATCCGCCTCCCCAACGTCTTCTGCAACAGGGCCCGCGCGCGGGACACGCGCGACTTCACCGTGCCCACCGGCACGTCGGTCACTTGGGCGATCTCCGCATAGGGAAGCTCGTGCAACCAGGCAAGCCGCACCGTCTCGGCCAGCTCGCATGGCAGCGCGTCCAGCGTGGCCATGATCTCGTCCGCTCCCGCCTGCGCCGCAAGAACCTCGAGGGGGCCGTCCGCCCTGTCGGCCAGGCTGGCCGCCTCGTCGTCGAGCGGGTATTCGAGGGGCCGGACGCGGCGCATGCGCACGTAAGCCTGGCGCTTCACGATCCCCAGCAGCCACGTGAGCACGCGGCTGTCGCCGCGGAACGCGGGCGCGGCGCGCCAGCATCCCAACCATGCGTCGGCCGCCACCTCTTCGGCAGCCTCGCGGTCGGGCAGGCGCGCCGAGGCGAACGCAAGCACAGCCGGGGCGTAGAGCCGGTACAGCTCCTCGAGCGCACGCTCGTCGCCGCGCGCGATGCGCGCGAGCGCGGCACGCGCCTGCTGCTCGTCAACTTCGCCAGCGCCCATGCCACCGCCTTTCGCCTCTCGTCGCCTGCAACCCCTTAGTAGCGCCAAGGAAGCGCGTGGTTCACAGGTTCCTGATCTTT
>NC_021021.1:3039139-3049336 GCF_000210055.1 Gordonibacter pamelaeae 7-10-1-b | reverse complement strand
GCCCGCACAGCTGCGGTCGCCCCGCGTCGGCGCGACCGCGCCGCAGCCTGCGCGTCGGCTCCTACTCCCCCAGCTCCTCCGCGAAGCCCACGCGGTAGTTCTTGAACACGGCCTCGCCTTCCTCCTGGGTGGCGTCCAGATCCACGTCGGCTGCGATGGCGAAGTCGTGGTCGCCTTCCGGGTCGCTGAATATCTGGCGCACGTGCCATACGCGCTCCGTCTTCTCGTCCGCCTCGTCGATCGCCAGGTAGGCCGCCGAGCGGGCGTCGGCATCGATGGCAATGGCCTCATGCACCTCGAAGTACGCGTCGAGCGCGCGCTGCCAGCGCGGCTCGCCGCAGCCCCACTCCTGGTCGAGCTTCCCCAGCTCCGCCGCGCGGCCCTGCGACGCCAGCCGCACGCGCTGGAAGAGCGCGTTGCGCACGAGCACGGTGAGGCCGCGACGGTCGCGCACTACGGCGCCGTCGGCCGAGGGCGGGGCGGCCTCGAACATCGAACCCGCGCTCTCCCACTCGTCCACCAGGCTCGAGTCCACCGAGCGCACCACGAAGCCGAGCCATGCGATGATATCCTCCAGCCGCTCGTCGCGCTTGTCGGCGGGAATCGTGCGGTCGAGCACGCGGTAGGCGTCGGCCAGGTAGCGCAGAAGCGTGCCCTCCGAGCGCGCGATGCCGTAGCGCTGCACGTAGCCCTTGAAGTCCGCCGCGCCCTCCAGCATGTCGCGCAGCACCGACTTCGGCGCCAGCGCGAAGTCGCGCGCCCACGGCACCTCGGCGCAGTAGCGTTCGAACGCCGCCTCCAGCAAGTCCTCCAGCGGCCGCGGGTACGTGACCTCGGCCAGACGCTCCAGGCGCTCCTCGTACTCCACCCCGTCGGCCTTCATGTCGGCCATGGCCTTGTCGCGCGCCGCGCGCTCCTGGGCGCGCAGTACCTGCCGCGGGTCCTCCAGCGTGGCTTCGGCCATGGATATGACGTCGAACGCGTAGGTCTCGCTCTCGGGGTCCAGAAGTTCCAACGCCGCCAAGAGGAACGGCGACAGCGGCTGGTCGAGCGCGAAGTCCTCCGGCAAGTCCACCGTGGTCACGTACTCCACGGCGCCGTCCTCGCCCTCCACCTGCTCGATCACGTCTGCGTTGGCCAGCGTGTTGAATATCTCGTCGGCGCGCACCGAGAGCGCCGCCTTCTCCTCGTCGGTCTGGGCCGAGTCGGCTATGAGCTTCCGCACGCGAGCGTACGCGTCGCCGCCCTGCACCACCTCGGACAGCACCATGGAGTGCGTGATCTTCATGCGCGGCTTCAGCGTCTCGGGCACGGCGGCTATCAGGCGCTCGAAGGTCTGCTTGTTCCACGTGACGAACCCCTCGGGCGGCTGCTTCTTCTTTATCTTGCGCAGCTTCTTCAGGTCGTCGCCTGCCTTCGCCACCAGCTTCGCGTTCTCTATGTCGTGCTCGGGCGCCTCGGCTATCACCATGCCCTCGGTGTCGAAACCGCTCCTCCCGGCACGCCCCACGATCTGGTGAAACTCGCGGGCGCGCAGCCGGCGCATCTTGTGGCCGTCGAACTTCGTGAGCGCCGTGAGCACCACGGTGTGGATGGGCACGTTGATGCCCACGCCCAGCGTGTCCGTGCCGCAGATAACCGGCAGGAGCCCCTGCTGGGCCAGCTTCTCCACCAGCAGGCGGTAGCGCGGGAGCATGCCCGCATGGTGCACGCCCACGCCGCTGGCCAGCAGGCGCTTGAGCGTCTTGCCGAACGCCGTGGTGAAACGCGTGCCGCGCACGGCCTCCTTCACCTGCTCGCGCTGCTCCTTCGTGGCCACGCCGTAGCTGGACAGCGCCTGCGCGGTGGCGAGCGCCGCGTCCTGCGAGAAGTGCACCAGGTACAGCGGCGCCTCGCCCTTGCGCAGCGCCAGCTCCACCGTGCCCTCGAGCGGCATCTCCACGTACTCGTATTCCAGCGGCACCGGACGCGGCGCATCGGCCACCACGTCCACGTCCGTGCCCGTGCGCTCCTTAAGGGACGCCGCGATGGCGCCCACGTCGCCCAGCGTGGCGCTCATGAGCAGGAACTGGGCCTTCGGCAGCGTGAGCAGCGGTACCTGCCACGCCCAACCGCGGTCGGCGTCGCCGTAGAAGTGGAACTCGTCCATGGCCACGCAGCCCACGTCGGCCCCCTCGCCCTCGCGCAGCGCCTGGTTGGCCAATATCTCCGCCGTGCAGCAGATCACGGGCGCCTCCGCGTTGATGTGCGCATCGCCGGTGATCATGCCCACGTTCTCGCGCCCGAGGATGTCCACCAAATCGAAGAACTTCTCGCTCACGAGCGCCTTGATGGGCGCCGTGTAGTACGCACGGCGGCCGGTGGCCAGCGCCATGAAGTGCATTCCCAGCGCCACGAGCGACTTGCCCGAGCCCGTGGGCGTGCCCAGTATCACGTGGTCGCCCACCATGAGGTCCATGAGGGCCTCCTCCTGGTGGGGCCAGAGCTCTATGCCGCGCACGGCCACCCATTCCAGGAACCGGTCGAGCGCCTCGTCGGGCGCAAGCCACGGCTCGGGCTCGGCCTCGTCCTCCTCCGGCTCCCACCACGTGGGCGCCAACCGCCCGAGCGACCCGTGCGAAAACGCGCCGTTGTCGGTCTGGTCGGGTTCGGACGATGCATCTGCTTGTTCAACCATGGGGAAAGGCCTCCGGGAGACTCGCGTAAAGTAAAGGATGTTGGGAACCTATTCTACCTGCTGCCACCCGCCCAGATGCCCGCGCGCGTAAAGTTTTCATTCCGCAGCCCACCCTCGGCGCAAATGAAACCGGCGGCTTCGAAACCATAAAAACTGAAATGGTTATACGTTGCTTAATAATCTGAAAGTCAAGGGCTCATCGTACGAACGGCCGCAGATTATTGTGCACAAAAATGTCTATTGAACTGGTATTTTGTTCATAAGCAAGTATCTGCTCCGAACTTTTTTCGAACGCAGGATCGCGCCGCCTCCGCTTGCGCGGAATGCGCTCGCCCCCCGCGCCGCCAAACGGCAATCCGCACGTTTTGCGCGTGCTACAATCCGCCCAAAGATGTCGATGGCTCGCCCCTTAGGAGGTCAGGTCATGAACGGCAAGACCATTCGGTAACGCTTGCGAGCCTGCCAGCACCCCCCTCGCCTGCCCAAGCCCCAAAAGTAAGAAGGCCCCCATGAATCCCTTGAACAAGCCCAACGTCCATCCTCCTCTTTCAAGGTCAACGCCCACGGAGACCTTGCAGCCGCGTCCGCCGAAACCCCGCTCACCCGCCGCACGTTCCTGAAGCTCTCCGCCCTCACGGCAGCCGCACTGGGCACCGCCGGCCTGCACGAGATAGAGGGCGGCATCGCGCTTGCCTACGCAGACGAAGGCGCAGCGGAAGCGGCAACGCCCTTCGTCGTGGACGTGCTCTCGCGCAAAAGCGTCGGGTTTCTGGTAAGCGATCTAACCGGAAACGCGATCGATGCAAACGGCGGGTTCGCCCAAGCCGCTGCCGTGTCCGGAGCGAAGGTGGTGCTCACCTCGCTGTACACGAACACGTCCGTCGAGGCCGTCAGCGACGAACGCGGCAAGGCCATCTTCGCCGATATCTCCGCGTTAGCGATCGCCAACAACGACGACAAGCCGCCTACCTACCATTTCTGGGGCAGCATCGAAGTCACCAAGGACGGCCACCGCACGTTCAAGACGGGCCGCATCCTCGTAAAAGGCGCGCGCTTCTTCGTTGCAGCAACGCAGCCCCACGACGGGAAGTCCTCGTATCTGCGCGCCTGCACGTACGAAGGCTTCGACATGCAGTACTTCCCCTGCACCATGCCCAGCACCCGCGCCATCCCCGACAAGCACACCGTGCGCTGCGAGGTGGTGGCGCCCAACGCCAAGCAGGTCAAGGTGGAACTGTTCAACAAGGGCTGGTTCATGGAAGGCGTCACGGGAAAGGCCAGCGTCAAAGACGGCGTGGCCGTTGTCGACATACCCTGCGCCTACTGCGCGGACACCGACATGGCGGGCTACGCCACGTACCTGACCGTCTACCTGGACGGCAGGAAATCCTACCGAGTGAACACGCGACTGGCGTTCAAGACCGCGCCCATCGACAAGCCCACCGAGGGAAAAGCGGGCGTGGTGCCGGGAGAAAACGGCGCGAGCAAAAACGGCAGCGATGCAGGCGACGGCACCGATCCGGGCGAGAACGTCCTGGGCGGGCCCCTCACGCTCACCTTGCCCAACAGCATACCTTTGGTCGGCGGTCTTGAATTCGATCCCGGCGTCGGCAGTCTACCCATCTCCTACCATTTCGACCCCTGGGGCATGTCGTGGTTCGGCTTGAACGTGGCGGTTGCCTACGAGACGGTCAACGGCGAGAAGGTCGAAGGCACCTGGAAAACCTACAACAACGAGACCATGGCCGAGCATCGCGCCAACATGCAGAGCGATTTCGACGCCGCCGTAAAACGCTACGACGCCTGCAAGCGGCACAAGAAAGACAAGAACTCATGGCTGGGAACCAGCGACAAGCTCAAAACGGCAAGCATCGGAATGTCGTTTCAAGCGCTTGCCGTCGGCGGATACGACTGGAAGACCAACGACAAGTCCTGGGAAATGGGACCGCAGTTCACCGTGTCCTTCTGGTTTTCCAAAGAGGTGACAAAGCAGCTGATGCTGGGGCCGGCTCCGGTGTTCATCGGTTTCGGGATAGGCATCAACGCCAACGCCCAGCTCGCCTTCCTCACGCGCATGAAAGGGCTGGACTTCTCCACGATGACCTGGTCGGGCAAGTCGAGCGAACCGCTCACCGTCAACGTGGACATCGGCATGAGCGTAACCGCCGGCATCGGCGTGAAGGACATCGTCTCGGTCGGCGCGACCGGTCGTGCCGGTGTGGACACCACGTTCACCGTCCACACCCTGGACAAACCGCAGCCGCACATCGTGCTCACCGCCTACGCTGCCGTGACGGTGACCGGCCAGTTCCTGTTCTACAAGGTCACGCACACCGTCTACGACAACCGCTGGGACGACCCGCCCATTCTGGACAACTGGAAAGGCAAGCTGGAACCGGGCGATTTCGACGCAGCGGCGGCGCCGGCGGGCCTTGAGCCCGCAACGCTGGGGTACGGCCTGCCCGAAGCAAACAGCAGCTGGAACATCGTCACCGAAGGCGAGCTGGCCAAGACGGCGGAATTCAACGGCGCAACCACCGCGCAAGGCTCGGCGGAGTTCTCCTACGATGCCGAATCCTGGACCGGCGCAAGCGTCGACGGGTTCGGGATCAGCGGCATGAGCGAGCTGGGAGCAGAACCGCTTGTGGAGCAGCTGGTGTTCAAAAACGTACTGTCCGACCCGCGCGTGAAGATCATCCCGTGCTGGAAAACGCAGCTCATGCTGCGCCTGGCGTCCGTCAAGCTGGACGGCGGCGCCGTCCGCACGCGCGTGACCGTCTCCCACTTGGACGGCACCGTGTGGAGCAAGCCGGAGGTGCTTGATTTCCAGATCGTCATCGGCTACGACACGCCCTCCGGCCAAGGCGACCAGCCAGCCGCCAGCGCCTTCATCGGGGGCGCCGACGATGCGCTCAGCGAAGACGCCCGCGCGTTTAAGCAGGGAGTCGAAGAAGCCGGATTGGCACTGGTCGACGAAGGCTTCAGCGACGTGAGCGACAACCCCCCGGCGCGCAAAGACCTGTTCGACGTGGACTTCGATATCGTGCCGTTCAGCGACGGGTTTGCGCTCGTCGTGATATCGTCGCTGCGCCCCAACGGAGACAACACGCCCATCGCCGATGCCGGCCTCACCAACATGGTGACGATCGTGGACTACACCCTGCAGCAAAGCGGAGGGAAGTACCTCTACCACCGCAATACGCAGCGCTCCTTCCTACCCAAGCCCATCGAAGGGCACGCGCCGTGCTTGACCAAGCCGCAGATAAGCGCAGGCGATAAAAAGGGCATGGCCACCTTCGAAGCCCGCTGCGGGTCGGGAAGCAACCCCACCGTGTTCTCCAACGAACGCTACATCGGCGCCATCCTGTTCGAGAAGAAAGCCGGGCTCGAACTCGAGCGCGCGCTGATCAAGCGCAAGGACGGCACGCCTTGGAGCACCATATCCACGCCAACCCACCTGGAATCGCACTCCTTCAGCGTCCCCTACGCCGGCCAGTTCAAAAGCGAAGGGCGCTACCGCCTGGAAGCAGCGGCAAGCTTGCGGTACGCCTCGACGGTGGTCGACATCGCGCAGGATCATGAAGTGGACATCACCTGGCTGGATTTCTCTACGTTCATGTACACCGACGCCGGAAAACTGCGCCTGGCAACGTTTGGCAACGACGGCAAGCTCTCGGTCCAAGACGTGTCCATCGAGCGCTTCGACCATGAATCGTTCGGTGCCTCAGCCGACGGCAAGCACCTGTTCTGGACGCAGGTGGAAGAAGGCGAGGGCCGCCCGAAGTACGACGCGCAAGGCACCGTCCAGCCGCGTTCGGGCGATCCGGTCAAAACGTTCCAGATCATGGCGGCAAAGCGCTATGGCAACGTGTTCACGCCGCCCTTCCCGCTGGCAAAGCTCAAGAACCGCGCCGACGGCATCGTGGGCACAAGCGGCACCAAGGGGTCGCTCGCATTTCTGTACACGAACTTCCGCGACGTGGCGAACAGCACGAGCGACTTGTGGTTCACGAGCATTCCCTGGGTGCAGAGCGTGCAGCTGGCAGGTTGCGCCTGCGACAACCCCTTCGTAGCCGCCGGCGAGCCCGCTCCGCTTTCCGTGCGCGTGATCAACACCGGATCAACGTGCGTGGACGGCGTGACCGTAAGCATCTACGACAACGCCGAAAAGTCCGGAAGCCCCGTCGACACCGTGACCATCGACTTCACGCGCGACACCATGCAGACCACCATCAACATGATGGAAACGGGCTTCGAAAGCGACGGCGCGCCAACGTACGCCGACGAGGAAGGCTTCGTCACGGGCGACGCGTTCAACGTGAACGGCGTGCTGCTGCCCGGCCAGGATCGCGTGTATTCCGCCAGCATGAACGTTCCCGCGGACTGGAAGACCGAGCAGCGCACGCTGCATGCCTTCCTGGAGTCCGCGCGCACCACCGTCGAAGGACCGTTCGCAGAAGTCGTTCCTGAAGGCGTCGAGATCATAGACCACCTCGACAACGCTGCGGCGGCGGCATTCGCCTTCGACCCCACGGCCACGCTGGACTTCTTCGGCCCGAACAACTACGAGATACTGGGAGACGACCCCGTCGACCCCGTGAAGCCGGACGATCCCGCAAAGCCCAAGCCGCTTACCAAAACGGGCGACCCCTTGGGGCTGGGCGTGCTCGGCGTTGCCGGGCTAGCCGCAGCCGCCGGCTTGGGCGCCTACAGCGCCCGCCGCGCCGCGAACGAGGACGCGCGCAAGGGCAAGAGAGGGGAAGACTAGGCGCCGAGCACCCACGGCGACGCGACCACCCACGCCATCGCCGCGACCCAGAGCACCGCCGCCACCACCCGAGCGGGCAGGGGCACACGCAGGTTCTTCGCTGGAATCATGAACATGGCAATGAGCCCGCCCAGCGCCCCGCCCAAATGCCCGCTCACGGAGATGCCCGGCACCAGGAACGTGTACACCACGTTGATGCCGATGATGGTGAGCATGCTCTTGCTGTACTGGGCGAACACATGCCGGTTGCCCTTGTGCAGCACGCCGAGCAGCGCCACGGCCACGAACAGCGCGAACACGCTCGTCGATGCGCCCGCGCTCACGGTGGGCATCCCGCCTGCCAGCACGTCGGCCATATACGACACGGCGTTGCCCGTAATGCCGCCCACGAAGTAGAGCGCGAGGAAGTTGCCGCGCCCCAGCACCCGCTCCAGCACCTCGCCCACGCTGAACAGCGCCACCATGTTGAAGCCCAGGTGCATGAGGTCCATGTGCAGGAACATGGGCGTGACGAACCGGAACAGCTCGCCCGCCTGAACGAGCGGCGCGTACATGGCGCCCATGTCCACGAGCACGCGCGTGGGGATGTCGAGCGAGACCCCCATGCGCGCCCCGGCCAGCAGCGATATGGCCGCCTCGGCCGCGAACACGATCACATTGAGCGCAATGAGCACGATTGTCACCAGGCGGAACCGGTTGCGCTCGAAGAACCCGGGCGTTTTCGCGTTCATCATGCGCTTCAACTGCTCGTCATCGATGACGGGGCGCTCAGGCGCGTCGGGGTCGTTCACCTTGTACGGCACGGAGGACTCCTTGCTGATTCGTTCTGCCGAAAGTCCGAACCAGCATACCATCACCGTCCGTGTGAAGGGAGGCCCGCGGGCCTCCCTTCACGTACTCGCCAGCACCCGGGGCGCGCCGCCGTGCGTGCCGCGCCTGCCGTGCCAGCAGCCTTCCCGTACCGGGGCCCGCCGCTATCCCAGCGGCAGCGCCAGCTGCTCGGGCCCACCCGGCTCATCGCAGGGCGGCCAGCGATGCCGCGCCATATCGATGGTCTCGTCGTCCACGAACGCCACGCCCTCGTCTTCCAGCAGCTGCCGCTGCACGCGCTGGCCGCCGAACGCGTAGGTGGGCGCAAGGGTTCCCTTGGCGTTCACAATGCGGTGGCACGGCAGGTTCCACGCGCTCTGCACGCGGCTCATGGCCAGGCCCACCTCGCGCGACGCCTTGGGATACCCCGCCAGCTCGGCAATCGTCCCGTACGTGCACACCGAACCCGCCGGCACGCATCGCACCTGCGCATACACGCGCTCGAAGAACGCCTCGTCCATCTCGATCATCCCCGAGCCCTTCCTCTCGCCCACCGCCGCACCCCTTTCCCCGGCCGAACGTCCCTCCCATGATAATCCACCCGCCGTCCAACCGAAGCGAGAACAGCCCGAGGCTGCACCGCCATCGCCCGCGCGGACGCTTTAGAAAGGGAACCGCCCGTAACGGATGGAAGGCGCGCCGTTCACGCCGCGCGGCCGTCCGCTGCAGGGCGGTGCGCAGCCGGTATCGTGAGCGCTCCACGCGCCCGAGCCGCAGGGAGCTTCGCCCTGCGGGCACCGCGCGAACCTTACAGGAAAGGAGCGATCATGACCGCACGAGACGACAACGCCGCACGCCCCACCGCCCTGGGCCGGGGGCTCGACACCCTCATGGGCGACCGCGACGCACAGGGAGCCGACCGGGCCGATCGGCCTTCAAGCACCGGCAAAGCCGACCATCCGGACCGCACCGAAGCCGCGCACCAAGATGCCGAGGGCGACCGCCCCTCGCAGCCGCCTGTTCCATGCAAGGAGGATCGAGGAGCGCGCCCGCCCGAAAGCGGCATCGCCGTCGTCAGCGGACTCATCGCCGGCGGCGCGGCAGGCGCCGTGGCCATCGCCGCGTTCGCCCTCCTCGGCGTGAAGGCGGTGCTGTCCATGCAGCGGCGCAACCGCCTGTTCTAAGCTTGTCGGACCGACCGGCCCGCCGCATCAGTGTCAACCGGTCAGGCCGTACTTCTGCGCCAGCTGGGCCGCCTTCACGCGGGCGCCCTTCTCGTTGAGGGCCCAGCGCTCGAACAGCACCGCGTTCCCGCTCGTGAACACGTCGTAGATGCCCTCGAACGCCATCTCGGCGCACGTGAAGGCGCCCTCGATGGACGTGAAGTACGTTGCCGCGTCTTCATTGAAGGCACCGTCTTCGAACTCCAGGACGTGCGCCTGCTTCCCATGGCCGGCCAGGGGTACGAGCATGGTGCCACCGGAGAGCACAACGGGCATCCCGCGGCCGCCGAACGGCACGCGCGCCGACGTGCGCACCGGCTCGAACCGCCCGACCCACTGCTTGCCGTCCAGTTTCGCCCAAGCGGCCCAAGCGCGCGTGAAACGCAGGTCGTCGTCGCGGTAGAGCGCCTCGAAGAACTCGCGATACGTCGACGCACCGTCCAAGTGCCCTCGAAACTCGGGCCGTACCCCGCCCCCAAGGGAAACGAGCGAGAGCACGCGGGCGCATCCCCGGCGCTGCCGCTCGCCCAAACCGTCGATCTGCTCTTTCAATTCCCCGTACTCCATAGCCTGCCCCTTTCCCCCGAATACGCGCAGCGCGCCCCTAGGCGGCGTGCGTCTCGCGCACCAGTATAGCGCCCGAGCGCGCGTGCGGCAGCCCTTCCGAAGAAGAACCCCCTCCGACCGGCAGGTCGAAGGGGGTTCGGCAAGCCCGTTCC
>NC_021021.1:3029972-3038994 GCF_000210055.1 Gordonibacter pamelaeae 7-10-1-b | reverse complement strand
GGCAAGCGGACGGCCTACCCTCGGGCCTAAGGGGCCGGGCGGTTCGGACCTCAGCGCATCGGCGGCTGCTGGTACGGCGGCTGTCCGCCCCCGCCGGGCCCGCCCGCAGCGCCTGCCAGCTCGAACGGCATCGGATCGTCCTGCCCGCGCCACGCCGGCACGTTGAACTGCTGCGTCCAGTAGCCCAGCGCCCGCGCGATCATCGCCGTGAAGAACACGGCCACCACCATGGACGCGAATCCCGCCAGCAGCGAGAGCACGATCGCCACGCCGCCAACCCCGAACACCATGCCGACGATAGCCGCATCGAAACGGCTGGAGTTGATGTTCAGGTTGCCGCCCGTGACCGCGAATCCTATGGCCACGCACAGGAATACCACCACCACGATGAGGATGGTCACCACCACGGTCGTCGCAATGGCCATCAGCACGGCCATGCCCAGGATGCGCAGCATCCCGACGAAGTCATGGCGCAGCATGCTCCAGATCTTGCCGAACTGGAATCCGGCCGAAAGCCGGCCGTAGATGCTCATGCGCATGGAGCCCACCCAGGTGAAGAACGCCGTGAACAGGTACGCCGCAATGGACAGGGCGAAGAACACCATGCCGACAAGGCCCGAGGCAAGGCCCAGCGGGAACGACAGGAACCCGGAATGATAGCCCCAGCCCGACCATATCCCGAAGGAGCCTCCGGTCAGGATAGACCCCACCAATTCCACCGCCCAGGGAATGAGCGAGCACACGAAGCTTATTACGAGCACGAAGAACCCGCGGCTGTAAAGCCGCCCGTCCTCGTTGCCGAACACATGGGCGGGCAGCGGCGCATGCACGCCCCACGCGATGTCGCGCGCCCAGCCGTACAGGTAGCCCGCCACCACGATCCACCCGAAGATGGGAACAAGGCTCACCAGGCCCAGCACCAGCAGCTTGCCGAACCAGCCGGGCGAATTCTTTATATCATGCCAAGCGGCATTGAAGTAACCGGCCTGCATAGCGCCCCTCCTATCCTCATCAGCTGCGCTAACGCGCAGTCTGTCAGTTAGCGCGTTCTACTATATACGCGCGCGCCCTAAGCGCGTGCGAACCGTTGCCATTCCGTCAGTAAGGCGAAACCATCTTAAGCGCGACAACCCGCCGCACGTAACGCGCATCCCGCCAGACAGTAAGAGACCCCCAGGTCTGGGGGTCTCTCTTCAAGCAGTCTCGATGGCCGTCAGGCCGCCGGAACCAATTTACTTGAGGGTGACGGCCGCGCCGGCTTCCTCGAGCTTGGCCTTGATCTCCTCGGCCTTGTCCTTGGCAACGCCCTCCTGGATCGGCTTCGGGGCGCCCTCGACCAGCTCCTTGGCCTCCTTCAGGCCCAGGCTCGTGATCTCGCGGACAACCTTGATGACGGCGATCTTGTTGTCGCCGAAGCCCTCGAGCACGACGTCGAAGTCGGTCTTCTCCTCGGCAGCAGCGCCACCCTCGGCAGGAGCGGCAGCAGCCACGGCCACGGGGGCGGCGGCGGAAACGCCAAACGTCTCCTCGATGTCCTTCACCAGTTCAGAAGCCTCGAGCAGGGACATCTCCTTGAGGGCCTCGATGATCTCTTCACGCGTAACAGCCATGTTCGTTTCCTTTCAAAGCGGCCGGGTCCTTCCCGACCGGTGTGTTTTGCCTATCGTCAGGCAGCGCTCGCCGCGCCGCCTACGCTGCGGTTAAGCAGCTTCCTTCTGGTCGGCCACGGCCTTCGTGACCTGCGCCAGACCACTCGGCACGCCGTTGAGCGCCACGGCAAGGCCGCGGGCAACACCGGAGATAGCGCCGGCGATCTGAGCCAGGAGCTCTTCGCGGGACGGGAGAGAAGCGATAGCCTCCACCTGAGCGGCGGAAACCTGCTCGCCTTCCATCAAACCACCCTTGATCTCCAGGTTCTGGTTCGTCTTCGCGAACGTCTTCACGGCCTTGGCGGCAGCAGCCACATCGGCACCGGCGAACACGAACGCGCTCGGACCCTCCAGGATATCGTCGAGCGTGGGCAGGCCGGCCTCGTCCAGGGCGATGTGCATCAGGGTGTTCTTGTACACCTTCATGCTGGCGCCGGATTCGCGGATAGCCACGCGCAACGCCTGGATGTCCTTCACCGTCAGGCCGCAGTAGTCCACGACCCACACAGCGGAAACGCCGTCGAGATCCTCCTTGATCTTGGCAAGCGTCTCTTGGTTCTTCACGTTGGGCATGTAGTACACCTCCTTTTCCTCAAACTCGGGTTCCGCTCCCTCGTCTGGGATCGTCGCCTAAGAAAAAGGAACGACCCCCGCCGTCTCATGACAGCAGGGGTCGTCTAAGCGCGAAACTTATACAACCACCTCGGCGGGCCGCATCCCTGCGATTAAACCTCTCGGTGCCAGCTGTCTTGGGCAGCGGAACTAGCTATACGTCGTACTCCCGAAGAAGCAACCGTTATATTTTGCCACCATTCCGCCATTTGTCAACCCAAAACACGGAAAAGCCCGCCCTCCGCCCTCTGGCGCGCTCCCCGGGCTCCGTGCTCCCCGGGCCATCGATTGCCTTCTCGCCCGAAAACCACGGGAACCCCCGATCGCGGGGGTTCCCGAGCAAGCATTCTGCCGTCGAAGCGCTACGCCGCGTCGCCCTTCGCGTCCGCGGTGGCGGCGGCCTCCTTCTCCGCCTCCTTCGCGGCGTCGGCCCCGTTACCGGCCTTCGCGCCGTCGGCGCTGACAATCTCCTCCACGGGGTTCGTCGGCTCCGCCTCCACGTACGTGAACGTGATGGCGTCGCCCTCCTTGTATCCCACGATCTCTATCAACCCGGGAAGCGCGAAGTCGTAGATGGCGCTGCCGTCGTCCAGCTTCACGTAGAAGTGCGAGTTGCCTTCCACCACCGCCTGGGCGATGTGTGCGATCGTACCCTGCTTCTCAACCGCGCCCGTGTCCACGCCGGACTCGGCCAGAACGCCGTTCGTGGCGAGCAGGGCCTGGTAGGCCTTCTGGCACTCGGCCACCGTGTTGCCCACGGCCACGTTCTGGTAGCGCTGGATGTCCAGCATGGCGAACTGCTTGACGAGCCCCGCGTTGTCCTTCAGCGCCATGAAGTACGTCGGCTGGCCCGATACGTTGATGAGCAGCGGGAACGTGGCCTGGTAGCGCAAGTTCTGCACCTGGCCCTCGGCCGACTGCATGGCCGATTCCTCGGTGGCGCCGGCCACCGGGTAGAAGTGCGACTCGGCCGTGCGCTGGTTGATCAGCACGAAGCCCACGATGGAGTTGTCAGCCGTGGCCGAGGTCACGCCCGTGTACACCCACACGTCATCGTCCTTGGCAATGTAGTTGTACCCCAGGTTGCCGTCGGTGCCCGGCGTGGTCTGCACCACGTTCTTCTGCCCGAACACGGAGTTCAGCCAGCCGTCCTTGTACTTGCCGGACCAGTTGTACTGCTCGAGCAGCAGGTCGGTCGGGTAGGCATGGTCAACCCACTGCGGCACGTCCTCGATGGCCAGGTCCTGCGTCTCGCCCGTCGTGGCGTCCACCATGACCACGCGCTGGATGGTCGTTCCGCCGAACAGGCCGATGGTGCGCGACTGCACCGGGCAGATCCACCAGGGATGCCCCTCGTCGTCGATCTCGAACGACTTCTGGTCAAACATATAGAAGGGGTAGCTCAGCTGCACGTGGCGGTCGATGTTGCGCACGAGCGGCTCGGACTCGGAGTAATGGATGGGGTTGTCCTCAAGGCGCACGATCTCCGCATCCTGCGTCGTCATGTTCACCAGCGCGTAGGCGGGGATGCCGGCCTCGCGGTTCGTGAACCACTTGAACAGGTCCGCATACCCCAGCGGGCTCACGCGCACCGGCGAGCTCTGGTAGTTGATCTGGCTGTACAGCGGCGATATCTCGAACTGGCTCACGTACTCGGGGATGGAGCCCATCTCGCGGTTGCCCAGCAGCACGGCCGAATCGCGGTCGATAACGGGGATCTCCGAGTAGTTCACCTCCTTGATGTCCTGCGCGAAGTTGTCCTCCGTCGTCTGCAGCACCGTGGCGTACTTCTCGGCGTTGCCGGGGAAGATGGAGAGCGACATCACGGCGCCCAAGACGCCCAGCACGGCCACGGCCACCGGCACGTAGCTCGCGAACTTGAACGCCTTCGCCTTGCCCGGGTTCGCCTCGACCTTCGCGGTGCCCTCCTTGTAGCTGTGCGAACGGCTCCAGAACACCAGGAACAGCGGCAGCAGGATGAACACGGCCACGAACATCCAGGTGTCCGTCGAATGGATGTTGATGGGCGGGTGGAACCACCAGTAGGCGGCCAGGCCTACCAGCACGATAACGATGGCGGCGATGATAAGGGCCTTCTTGCCCCACGCGGCCATACGGTCCGCGAACGGGACCTCAACGTGAACGTGCGGCGGCTGCGAGCCTCCGCCGCCTCCCCTGCCGGCGCGACCCGCACCGTCCGAAGGGGCCTCCGCGTCGGCGTCGAAGCGCCCGTCCACGTTGATCCCCGATTGCCTGAGCGCTTCAAGCAGCGCATCGATTCCGGATGTCTGTTTCACGGCATCCCTTTCCGTATCCCTCGATTGCTAGAATTAACACTCCATTATACGGCAAAGCGCCCGCTTGCTCATCGCAACCGGGCGCCACCGTTACCTCGTCTTTACAATAGGCTTCTCAGCACGTAGGGCAGGATGCCGCCGTTCTCGTAGTAGCGCCCTTCCGTGGGCGTGTCCACGCGCACGGTCGCCTTGAACGTCGCCGTCGAGCCGTCCGCCCGCTCGGCCGTCACCTCCACCTCGCGCGGCACGGGCAGCCCCGCCGAGAAGTCGATCGGCGCCACCGTGTAGCGCTCCGAGCCGTCGAGCCCTAGGCTCTCGGCGCTCTCGCCTTCCGCGAACTGCAGCGGCAGGATGCCCATGCCGATGAGGTTCGACCGGTGAATGCGCTCGAAGCTCTCGGCGAACGCCGTGCGGATGCCCAGGAGCGCCGGGCCCTTCGCCGCCCAGTCGCGCGACGACCCGCTGCCGTACATCTTGCCAGCCACCACCACGAGCGGCACGCCCGCAGCCTCGTAGTCCATGGCCGCATCGAACAGCGGCCGCACCTCGTCTGCCAGGAAGTCGTGCGTCCAGCCGCCCTTCTTCCCCTCGGCCAGCAGGTTCTGCAGCTTCACGTTCGCAAACGTGCCGCGCATCATCACCTCGTGGTTGCCGCGCCGTGCGCCGTACGTGTTGAAGTCGGCCGGCGCCACGCCACGCTCCTCCAAGTAGCGCGCCGCCGGGGAGTCGGCCGCGATGGAGCCCGCGGGGGAGATGTGGTCGGTGGTGATGAAGTCGCCGAGCCGCGCCAACGCGCGGGCGCCCACGATGGGCTCGGGAGCCGAAGGCTCGCGCCGCATGCCGTCGAAGTACGGCGCGCGCCGCACGTAGGTTGACGCGTCATCCCAGGCGAACGTGCCCGCGGGCTCGCTGCCGAGCGCCTGCCAGGCCGCATCGCCGTCGTAGAGCCCGCGGGTGCCGTCCTCGTACAACGCCCGGTTCACCTGCGCGTCGACCAGCGCGTCGATCTCCTCGTCGCTCGGCCAGATGTCGGCCAGGCGCACCGGCGTGCCGTCCTCGCGGCACCCCAGCGCGTCGTGCGCCAAGTCCACGTCCATCGTGCCCGCCAACGCGTAGGCGATCACCATGGCCGGGGCGACCAGGTAGTTCTGCGACACGTCGGGCGAGATGCGCCCTTCGAAGTTGCGGTTGCCGGAAAGCACGCTCGCCAGCTCGATGTCGCTGGCCACGTCATGCAGCGCCGGCAGAATGGGTCCCGAGTTGCCGATGCAGCTCATGCATCCGAACCCGCAGGTGTAGAAGCCCAGCGCCCGCAGGCCCTCCATGAGCCCGGCGCGCTCGAGCAGAAGCTCGGTGGCCTTGCTGCCCGGGGCGAGGACCGTCTTCACCCACGGCTTGGGCGCAAGACCCGCCTCGGCGGCCTTCTTGGCCACCAGGCCGCACGCCAGCATCATGCGCGGATCGGTGGCCGTCGTGCAGCTGGTCACGGCCGCGATGGCAAGCGCGCCGTGGCCGAGCGCATGGGCCTCGCCCCCCAGCTCCACCTCCACGGTTTTGCCGCGGTCGAGCCCGCGCTCATCGCACACGGCGCGGAAGCGCTCCTGCACGCCTTCCAGCGGAATGCGGTCGTGCGGGCGCGACGGACCGGCGAGCGAGCGGCCCACGGAGCCCAGGTCGAGCTCGATCACCTCGGCGTACGTGCGCGCCGGGGCGTCCGGGTCGTGCCAGTTGCCTTGCGCCTTCGCATACGCCTCCACGAGCGCCACCTGCTCCTCGGTGCGACCGGTCAAGCGCAGGTACTCGAGCGTCGCGTCGTCCACGGGGAACAGCGTGCAGGTGCTGCCGTACTCCGGCGTCATGTTCGAAATGCACGTGCGCTGCGTGGCGTTCAGGCTGGCGAGGCCCGGCCCGAAGCACTCAACAAACGAGCCCACCACGCCCTTCTCGCGTAGCATCTGGGCGAACGTCAGCGCCACGTCCATGGCCGCCACGCCCTCGGCGAGCTCGCCCGTCAGGCGCACGCCCACCACCTTGGGCACGAGCGTCGTGATGGGCTGGCCGAGCGCCGCAGCCTCGGCCTCGATGCCGCCCACGCCCCAGCCGAGCACGCCGATGCCGTTCGCCGTGGGCGTGTGGCTATCGGTTCCCACAAGCGTGTCGAAGTACGCCACTGGGCGCTCGCCATCTGTCCGCGCCACTCCCGCATCATCCGACGTCATGACCACGTGCGCGAACTGCTCGATGTTCAGCTGATGGCAGATGCCCGCCCCCGGTGGCACGATACGCACGTTGTCGAAGCTCTGCTGCGACCATTTCAGGAAGTCGTAGCGCTCCTTGTTGCGCGCGAACTCCAGCTCCATGTTCTGCGCGAGCGCACCGGCGCAGCCAGCCGCGTCCGCGATGACCGAGTGGTCGATCACCAAATCGCAGGGGATCTGCGGGTTGATCTTCGCCGGATCGCCGCCCAGCTCGGCGCACGCCTCGCGCATGACTGCGAAGTCCACGAACACCGGCACGCCCGTGAAGTCCTGGAACAGCACACGCGCCGGCGAGAACTCCACCTCGCTGCCCACCTCGCCCGCGTTGCCTGCCGCCACGATGCGCCCGGCCAGCTCCTCGGCCGCCTCCGGGCTCTCGGCGTTGCGCAGCACGTTCTCCAGCAGCACCGTCAGCGCGTAGGGAAGCGTCTCCGAACCCGGAACGCCCGCCACCGGATAGTAGGTGTAGGTTGTGCCGCCCACTTCGAGCGTGTCGGCAAAACGGCTGGCCTCGTCAGTCATGCATGACTCCAATCCGCCGCCCCAGGGCGGCCCTCGCGCGCGAGGGCCGGCTCCCGCCCGTCCCGTCGCGCCTCCCTCTCGTACTCGCTCGCCGAAGACGGCGTTATTTGCCTTCTGCGCCCTGCGCTCGTCACGCGTCGCATGGCACCGACAATCTCCACGTCACCGCCCGGATGGGTGGCGCAGTATACCGCGCCCCCGCTTTCCCGATGCCGTCCTCGCAGGGGCAACAGGGAAGACGCGAAAAGCGGCGGATTGAGAACCGCCAGAAAATAAGGGGAGGTGAAGGCTAGTCGGCCTGCACGTTCTCGACGATCTGCTGGGCACGGCGCTTGAGCGCCCCCTTGCCGTTCTCCGCGTCGAACTTCATGCGATCCCGCAGCTCTTCCTTCACCCGCAAAGCAAGCTTGCCGGCCGAGAAGTCGACAACCGCCACGAGCATATCCTGGAACTCCAAGTCGCCATGCCAGCATTGGATGGCCTCGTCGATAAGCGGCCAGACTTTCTCGGAACGGTTCTCCGTCGTGGCACCCAGCTTGCACAGGAAGCGCATCGCCGCAAGGCGCACCGGGCCGCTCTCTTCGTCGAACAGCGCAGCCTCGGCACCCGGCACGGCCTTGTCGCACGTGCGCGAGTCGTAATCCACCAGTGCGGTAAGGATATCAAGGCATTCCCAGCGCGTTTGCGCTTCCGGACGGTTGAGCGCATCGACGAACGCCGACCCCTGGGGAACGAGCATTTCAGGCGCTTCTTTGGCGACGATGGCGAGAGCCGATGCGGCGTTCTGACGGGCGCGTCGCGATCCTCCCGACAGAGCCTCCGTCAATTCGCCGAGCTTGGCCTCGTCGCGTATCGCGGATGCGGCCACCTTCGCTGCCTCTTGCGCCTTATCGCTCACCAGACGTTCCTCCATCCTCGTTATCAAAAGCACGCAAATACCATGCTTAGCGTTTCATTATACCCTCGCCCCGGCGAGCCCCGCCTCCCCCGCGCAGAATAAACACGACCCCCGGAACGCGCACAAGGCCGAAGTACAAGGCCCGCCATGAGAGCTGATACTTGACCGAAATTGTTATTTGACCTGCGGAATCACCGTACCTTTCGTTACGCGAAATCCACGGTCTGTTCGCTTGTGCGGTGCTTTCTTCTATGCGAACATACGTTTTGTTTTCTTCGGCAGAGGGAGCGGAAAGCCGGTTGCGTCGGAGAAATGCCGCATCCTGGCAGGTTTCGGCGGTTATTCGTCATTCCGGGGCGCCGATTGCGGGGCGCGCCGGTTCTCGGCTTTCATACGACGCTATAACCCCAGGTGGGAGACGAGTGCGAAGCCCCCGATTCCAAGCAAGCGTCGGACTGCGACGAATACCTGCCGAAATCTGCCAGGATCCACAGGTTCGACGGCCCTGGTCGGGCAGTTTTCGACAGGGCCGCGCGGACGCCTGCCGGAGCCTCGGCGGGCATCCGCGAAAGGGTTTGGGCGCGCGCTCCCTTTGGGGATCCGGAATGCGGGGCGGAAACGGGCGGCGGGTTTGCAGGTTCGAGAAAGGCGGGCGATATGGCGGATGTGGTGCTGCGAAAGGCCGGCGGGGACGCGCGCTGCGCCGGCGGCGCGCAAGCGCAGGTGCGGGAACAGAAGCAGGAACGGAGGCCGGTGCAGGAACGGCTGCAGGGGCAGGCGCGCCCG
>NC_021021.1:3027753-3028955 GCF_000210055.1 Gordonibacter pamelaeae 7-10-1-b | reverse complement strand
CGGGCGGCCTGGAACCTGCTGGTGGCAAACGAGCCGCTGGACGAGACGCGGCCCCTGCGCGGCCTGCACGTGCGCGCCTCGGGCCTGGTGCCCGTGGACGCGCCCGAGCAGCTGGAGCTGCCCTTCGACGCACGCCGGCGCGTGCTGGAGGACCTGGACGAGGCCGTGGACGAGCTGCGCCGCCGCTTCGGCAACACGTGCATCCAGCGCGGGACCGAGCTGCTGGACGAGAGCCTGCTGGAGCTGGACGTCAAGCGCGACAACGTGGTGCACCCGGTGGGGTACTTCTAGGTTCCGCCGTTCTCCGAACGGCGGAACAAGCCGACGCTGCGGCCGGCCGTGGCACCCGGCCTTCGCGCGATCCCGGAGGCTCGCGTACCGAAGTACGCTTCGCCCCCGCGATCCCGCGAATTCCGGGCACCACGGCCGCCCTCGCTGGCTTACTACGCCAACCTGTGGGGTTCGGCAACCGGATCTGCGCGGTAAAGTTCGCGCTTCGCGCGAATCGGCGGAGGCCGAATAAGGGGGCGAGCAAGGAAGAAGGAGGCGCGAGGGCGCATGGTGCGGGGCATTGCCGGCAGGCGGAAGCGGTACGTGGAGGTGGAGGCCGAGTTCTTGGCGGACGGCACCGTCGTGCCGCGCGCCGTGGCGTGGCACGACGGGCGGCGCTTCCCCGTGCGCGCCGTGCTGGGGCGGCGTCGGTGTGCCTCGCTCAAGGTGGGCGGCGAGGGCGTGCGCTACGACGTGGTGGTGGGGAACGCCCATACGTTCCTGTTCCACGAGGACCCGCGCTGGTTCGTGGAGGAGATCGTGCCCGAGCCGTCGCCCGAGGATGCCGGGGCGTCCGCACGGTGCGGTGACGGAGCCTTCGGGGCATGATGCGCGCCGTGTCGGCCGCCCCTTCGTCCAAGGACGGCCGGCGGATGTCGGCGCCGGCGTGGGTGCCGATGGGACGCGCCGATGGGACGGGGGCTCCGATGGGCGACGGCATCGGTTTCCGCTAGAATGGTGCGAATCGACCGGGCGGAAGCATGCGAAAGGAACAGCCATGGACATCGAGGAGATCGAGCCGCAGGGGCGCGCGCCCGAGCTGGTGGGCCGGCTGGCGCAGGTGTGGGAGCGCTCCGTGCGCGCCACGCACGGGTTCCTCTCCGAGGACGATATCGCGGGCCTGCGTCCGGAGGTGGCCGCGGGCCTCGCTG
>NC_021021.1:3025357-3027385 GCF_000210055.1 Gordonibacter pamelaeae 7-10-1-b | reverse complement strand
CCGGGGGCTCGACCCGGTCGCCCGCGAGCCCGCCTGCCCAGGGTGCCGGTTTGCCGGGATCGCCTGTGCCGTCCCGCAAGGCCGCGGCCCGCGCCGCATCCGCATCCGCCGGCGGTGCCTGGTTCGACAGCGCCGACCCGGCGCTCATGCGCGACCATATCCGCGCCTGCGAGGTCATGGCGCGCTTCAACGCGCAGCAGGGCATGCTGGACGCCGACCGCATGAAGATGCTGCACGGCTTCCTGGGCGCTGTGGGCGAGGGCTCCTCGCTTTCGACGGGCGCGCAGGTGGACTACGGCTACAACCTGTTTTTGGGAAGGAACTGCTTCTTCAACTTCAACTGCACGTTCCTGGACGGAGCGCCCATCACGTTCGGCGACGACGTGGGGGTGGGGCCGGGCTGCTCGTTCGTCACGCCGCTGCACCCGCTGCTCGCCCGCGAGCGCGCCCGTTGCGAGGACGCCGGCGGCACCGGGCACGTGTGGGAGCGGAGCCTGCCCATCACGGTGGAGAGCGGCGTGTGGATCGCGGCGAATGTGACCGTGAACGCGGGCGTGACCATCGGCGAGGGCGCCGTCATCGGTTCCGGCAGCGTGGTGACGAGGGACATCCCGCCCCGCACGCTGGCCTACGGCAATCCCTGCCGCCCCGTGCGCGCGATCACCGAAGCCGACAGCGTCGCCGATGCCCTCGCCGAAGCCGGCCTGGTCTGAAGCATTGCCGGCAGGGCGGTGCGGTGGCGGGGACGAATGCAGAACCGCCCCTTTCTGCACGTTTTTCACCAGATTATTGCGTTTTGGGGCGGCTGCGCCCTCTCGGCGAGCCGTCGGCCCGTCGTCCTCGTGCTCTTGGCCGGCGTTTCCCCTGTTCGCGAGTTTCGGACTTGGGCAGAAGCCGTCCGCGGGAGGATGTGCGTGCAACATTCCGGTAAATAGTGTGCAAAAAACCGCTGTCGGCGATGCTCCTTAATCGCTGAACATTGTTTATTGACGATTGCTCAATAATGGAAGCCGAGTTCCGGACCATTCCGGGCCGTTTATTCGACGAGGCGTCGTGGCGCAAGGCGGGCTCTCGCGGCTGCATCGTCCGAGCCGTGAAGGCGGCTTGACCGCATGGGCGAGCGAGGGTCGAGTCCCGGGTTCGCCCGCGCCGGGAGCGCGCGGGCTGCCGTGGCCTGCAAGGCAGAGGGTGCGCGAATTGTGGAGAAAATGTACGACACAGGTAACTTCTCTTGCCCGCGAATTCATGTTAGCTTAATCTAACTTACATCGAAAGCGCAACGGAACGGCGCAGGCGAACTCGGAGCGGCTCGGCCGCTGGCAGCCTGCGGGAACGGCTTTCGACCATCGTCCGCCGACCCGGCGGCGGAGGCTCCTCTCGTCTGGCCATCCGCCGCACCTCCTAGCGGAGGGAAGATCCCCCCTCTTCCCTCCGCTTCTCCTGTTTTGCAGCGAGATAGCCGGCGGCGGCTCGGCAGCAGGTCTGCCGTCTGGGCGGCGCATCCCTGTTGCGAAAGTGCGGGCGGCCGGCAGAAGGCGGGAGGAGCCTGCGCTCTCGCATGCGTTCGTCTCGCCTCGACGGCCCGGCGGTTTTCGTTGATAATGGAGACGGATCCAGCACAGGGCATGTGTGCAAAGCGCGTGCGGAAGGGTGCGCCGAGGGCGCGCGGGAAGGGGGATGGGCCGGCGTGGACGCGAGCAGCATTCTCATCGTGGAGGACGACCCCGACATCAACGCCCTGCTCGCCAAGATCATGGCGCGCGCCGGGCACGAGCCGACGCGGGCGTACTCGGGCACCGAGGCGCTGCTGCACCTCGAGCGCGGATCGTTCGACCTCATGCTGCTGGACCTCATGCTGCCCGGCGCCAGCGGGGGAGAGCTCATCGCGCACCTGCGCGGCGAACGGGGGCTCGACCTGCCGGTCATCGTGGTGTCGGCGAAGGCGGGCCTGGCGGACAAGGTGGACGCGCTCGCCCTGGGGGCCGACGACTACATCGTGAAGCCGTTCGAGCCCGACGAGGTGGCGGC
>NC_021021.1:3021832-3025010 GCF_000210055.1 Gordonibacter pamelaeae 7-10-1-b | reverse complement strand
TGCCCGCCATGCCGCCGCGCGGCCCCTGCGCCTTTACGCTTTCCTTAACCTTTCTTGAGGACTTATTAAGCGCCCGTAGCGTAAGGTTCTCCCCACGGTCGGCGAATGCGAGAAAGAGGAGAAGCGACCCGATGGAAAATGTGATAGAGACAAGGGGCCTCACCAAGCGCTACGGCAGCTTTGCCGCGCTCGACGACGTGGGCGTGACCGTGCGGCGCGGAGAGGTGTTCGGTTTGGTGGGCGACAATGGGGCGGGGAAGTCCACCCTTTTCAAGTTGCTGTGCGGCCTGGCTTTTCCCACGATTGGCGAGATCCGGCTCTTCGGCGAGCACTCTCCACGCGAGCTTGAGCGCCAGAGGGCGCGCATCGGTTGCATTATCGAGCAGCCCGGTTTCTACCCGCACTTAAGCGTGGAGAGGAATCTGGAGTGCTGCCGCATCCAGAAGGGCGTGCCCGGCAAGAACGCGACTGACAGGATGCTCGAGGAGGTAGGGCTGGCCTATGCGAGGGACCACACCTGCAAGGACCTGTCGATGGGAATGAAGCAGCGCTTGGGCCTGGCGATGGCGCTCATCGGCGAGCCCGAGGTGCTCATCTTGGACGAGCCGGCGAGCGGTCTCGACCCCAGCGGCATCGTGGAGATGCGCACCCTGCTGCAACGCCTCAACCGCGAGAAGGGCATCACCGTGGTGCTGTCGAGCCACCACTTGGCGGAGCTGGAGCAGATGGCCACCGTCTACGCCTTCCTGTCGCATGGAAGGCTCTTGGAGCAGGTGGGCGCCGAGGAGTTGCGGGAGCGGTGTGCGGACCGCATCGAGATAGCAGTGTCCGACGCCGCGTGTTACACGGTGCTGTTGGAGCGTGAGCTGGGATGCACGACGTACCAGGTGCTCGGCGACGGCACGGTGAGCATCGCGAACCCGCGCTTGGACATGGAGGCGTACAGCGGCCTCGCCAGCGCGCACGGCCTGTCCATTCTGAAACTGGAGCGGCGGCGCCTGTCGCTGGAACAATATTACCTCGATATGAAGGACAAGGTGGATCCCTGGAGCTGGGATGCGCCGGAGATGGGGGTGGCATGATGCTGAACTACCTGAAGGGCGAGGCGTACCGTATCGCGCACGGCCGCGCGGCGTACCTGTTCGCCGGCACGCTCTGCGCCATCGTGCTGGCGGCCAACGTGCTGTTGTGGGCCATGTCCTCCACGCCCGGCTTTCCCTACGCCACGGTGCGTTTCTCCATGAGCAACCTCGTCCCGATGCTGCCTCTTCTATTCTATATGGCTGGCTTGCTGGTGTGGGTGCTGTTCGCCGACGACCGGAAGGACGGCACGCTCAAGAACGCCATCGCGCATGGCTGCTCGCGGCGCGACCTGTTCCTGGGGAAGTGCCTCGTGGCGACGGTGCTCGGGCTCGCCATCCTGGCCGTGGTCCTGGCCGTGTACGTGGGCAGCGCGGTGCTTCTGCTGGAGGGGTCGACCGAGGCCGTGGCCATTCTGCTCGAAGGCGTGGCGTCGGCGCTGCCATTCACCGCGGCCTGCGTTGTGCTGGGCGTTGCGGTATGCTCTGCGTTGCCGAAGACCGTCACCGCGTTCTTGGTGTGGGTGGCCGTCGTGAGCGTCATCCCGGCGGTGCTGAACGTGATCGGCCTGGGCGTCGAGCCGGTGGCCCGGCTGGCAAGCTGGCTGCCCGCGAACTTCTTTGCGAACGAGGTGGCCATCAACCAGAGCGGCCTGGCGCAGTTTCTGTGGGATACGCCTGAAGGATTGGCGAAGTGCCTGATCGCCGGGATTGCGGGCATCGCAGTGTTCGGTGCCGTGGGCTTGTGGCGTGCGGGCAAGGCGGAGCTGTAGGATCGGGGCATGGGAAGGGGCGCGGGCATGGCAGAGATCGTCCTCGGGGTGCTGCTGGCGGTCGCACTGGCGGCAGCGGCCTTCCTCGCCGCGCGGTACGCGCTGCTCAAGCGGTCGCTTCGGCAGGCGGATCGGGAGCTGGGCGAGATCGTGGGGCATCTGGAGGACAACCGCATCGTGAGGCTGCCGGCTCCCGACGCCGATTTGGAGGCGCTGCTCGGCACGGTGAACCGCGCGCTTGCGGGCATACGCGCGCAGGCGGCGGCCTGCGCGCGGCACGAGGCGGAGCTCAAGGCGCAGGTCGAGCACGTGAGCCACGACCTGCGCACGCCGCTCACGTCCATCCGGGGGTACCTGGCGCTCGTGGACGACGCGGCCCTCGATGCCGAGGCGCGCGAGGCGCTCGGCACGGTCAGGCGCAAGGCGGCGTCGCTCGAGCGGCTGGTGGCGCAGTTCTACGAGCTGTCCCGCCTGCAGGGCGATGATGTCCCGCTGGAGCTGGGGCCGGTGGACGTGGGCCGCATGTTGCGGGAGTCCGTGGCCGAGCAGTACCGCCTGCTGGCCGACCGGGGCCTGGACGTGCGCCTGGACGTGCCGGAGCATGCCGTTTTGGCGCGCGCGAACGGCGAGGCGGTGGAGCGCGTGCTGGCGAACCTGCTGCACAACGCCGGCAAGTACGCGAAGACGGCGCTGGAGGTGTCGATGGCCGGGGAGGGCGCGGGCGCTGCGGGGGCCGGCGGCCGCGTGGCGGTCGAGTTCGCCAACGATGCGGAAGGCCTGTCCGAAAGCGCCCTCTCGCGCCTGTTCCAACCGTTCTTCATGGCGGACGCGTCGCGTGCGCAGGAGGGCTCGGGCCTCGGCCTGGCCATCGCCCGCCATCTGCTGGAGCGCATGGGTGGCAGCATCGAGGCGAGCTCGGAACAGTGCGAGGGAGCGTGCTGGCTGGTGCTCCGCATCGAGCTCGCCGCAGCTTGAACGGTTCTCACAAATCGTTCACCTTGGAAAACTTTTTCGTGCCAATGGCGCCGATTCGCGGTACTATGATCCCTGAAAAGTAAACGCAGGCTAACGAAGCCGGGCGAGGGGGATCGCCGCGGCCGCAAGGAGACGAGACGTTGGGCACCCTGAACGACCTTCCCATCGGCAAGACCGCCACCGTGGTGGCGGTGGGCGGCGAGGGATCGCTGCGGCAGCACTTCCTGGACATGGGCATCATCCCGCAGGCCGACGTGGCCATGGTTAAGCACGCTCCCATGGGCGACCCGGTGGAGGTGCGCATCCACGGCTACGAGCTCACGCTGCGCCGCGACGACGCGCGCAAGATCG
>NC_021021.1:3019762-3021736 GCF_000210055.1 Gordonibacter pamelaeae 7-10-1-b | reverse complement strand
GCGCAGCTTCGCCGAGCGCGTGGAGCACCCGGGCCTCGGCGAGGGCGGCAAGTTCCACGACAGGGACGCCGAGCGCCCGCTGCCCGAGGGCGAGCCCCTCACGTTCGCGCTCGTGGGCAACCAGAACTGCGGCAAGACCACGCTGTTCAACCAGCTCACCGGTGCGAACCAGCACGTGGGGAACTTCCCGGGCGTCACGGTGGACCGCAAGGACGGCCGCGTGCGCGGGCATGCGGAGGCCACCGTCACCGACCTGCCGGGCATCTACTCGCTGTCGCCGTACTCCAGCGAGGAGGTGGTCACGCGGCAGTTCTTGCTGGACGAGCGACCGCGCGGCATCATCAACATCGTTGACGCCACGAACGTGGAGCGCAACCTGTACTTGACCATGCAGCTGCTCGAGCTGGGTGTTCCCATGGTGGTGGCCCTGAACATGATGGACGAGGTGGAGGGCAACGGCGGCACCATCCGCGTGAACGAGATGGAGAAGCTGCTGGGCGTGCCCGTGGTGCCCATCTCCGCCTCCAAGAACGAGGGTATCGGCGAGCTCGTGGACCATGCGCTGCATGTGGCGCGCTACCAGGAGCCGCCCGTCTGCCAGGACTTCTGCGCAGCCGACGCGCACGGCGGCGCCGTGCACCGCTGCCTGCACGGCATCATGGCGCTCGTGGGCGACCATGCCGAGCGTGCGGGCATCCCCGTGCGGTTCGCCGCCAGCAAGCTGGCCGAGGGCGACGCGCTCGTGTTGGAGAAGCTTGCCCTCGACGAGAACGAGAAGCACCTGCTGGGGCACATCGTGCGCCAGCTGGAGGACGAGCGCGGCCTGGACCGCGCGGCGGCCATCGCCGACATGCGGTTCGCCTTCATCGAGCGCGTGTGCGACGAGTGCGTGGTGCGCCCGCGGGTAAGCCGCGAGCATGCGCGCAGCATGGCGCTCGACAAGCTGCTCACCGGCACGTTCACGGCCATCCCCGCGTTCGTGGCCATCATGGCGCTCGTGTTCTGGCTCACGTTCAACGTGGTGGGCGCGTGGATGTCGGAGATGCTGGAGGCCGGCATCGGCTGGCTCACCGACGTCGTGGCGAACGCGCTCGCGGCGGCGCAGGTGAACGAGGTGCTGCAGTCGCTCGTCATCGACGGCGTGTTCAACGGCGTGGGCAGCGTGGTGGGATTTTTGCCCACTATCGTCACGCTGTTCTTCTTCCTGTCGCTTCTGGAGGACTCGGGCTACATGGCGCGCGTTGCGTTCGTCATGGACAAGCTGCTGCGCAAGATCGGTCTGTCCGGGCGCTCCATCGTGCCCATGCTCGTGGGCTTCGGCTGCACGGTGCCCGCGGTCATGGCGGCGCGCACGCTGCCGTCGGAGCGCGACCGCAAGATGACCATCATGCTCACGCCGTTCATGAGCTGCTCGGCGAAGCTGCCCATCTACGCGTTCTTCACGGCGGCGTTCTTCCCGGCCTCCGGGGCCGCGGTCATGGTGGGGCTGTACTTCGGCGGCATGGCGGTGGGCGTGCTGGCGGCGCTGCTCATGCGCAAGAGCCTGTTCTCCGGCGAGGCGGTGCCGTTCGTCATGGAGCTGCCGAACTACCGCATGCCCAGCGCCCGCAACGTGGGCCAGCTTCTGTGGGAGAAGGCGAAGGACTTCCTGGAGCGCGCGTTCACCATCATCTTCATAGCCACCATCGTCATCTGGTTCCTGCAGACGTTCGACTTCGGGCTGAACGTGGTGGCGGACTCGGCCGACAGCATGCTGGCCGTGGTGGCCGGGTGGATCGCGCCGGTGTTCGCGCCGCTCGGGTTCGACGACTGGCGCATCTCTACGGCGCTCGTCACGGGCGTCATGGCGAAGGAGAGCGTGGTGTCCACGCTGTCCGTGCTATTCGGGTCGACGGCCAGCCTCGTGGCGGCCCTCACGCCGCTCGCGGCGCTGGGCCTTCTGGTGTTCTGCCTGCTGTACACGCCGTGCGTGGC
>NC_021021.1:3015111-3019509 GCF_000210055.1 Gordonibacter pamelaeae 7-10-1-b | reverse complement strand
CGCGGGGGCCGGCGGCTGCGGCGGCGGGTGTGCTGGCGGGTGCGCCGGCTGCAGCGCGACAACCTGCGCGGGATGCGCGCAGGAGGGCGAGAGCCGGCCTAAGCCGCCGGACGCGGAGACCCTCGCGGAGTCCCGCCGATAGCCCTCCCGAAGGGCGGCGGGGACGGAGGGCGGCGTGCGGCTCGTCGGGCGTTGTTTCCGCAAGGCGGCGGAATCCCTCGGAGGATATGCCTGCGCGCCGGCGGCTTGCCGTGGAGATTCTTGGAAGATGCCCATAAATGTTGCAAATTGAGTAGCAAATATGGGAAAGTAAACCAAGGAAAACAAGTAAGGCGAGCCGCCACGTGTGCGAACGGCCGCGTGCCGCCCGCCGAACGACGCGAAGGAGCGATACCATGTCCATGATCAACCGCGAGATCGACGACTTCTCCGTCCAAGCGTTCCAGGACGACGGCTTCACCACCGTCACGAAGGACGATGTGCTGGGCCACTGGAGCGTGTTCTTCTTCTACCCGGCCGACTTCACGTTCGTGTGCCCCACGGAGCTTGAGGACCTGGCCGCCCTGTACGACCAGTTCAAAGCCGCCGATTGCGAGATCTACTCCGTGTCGTGCGACACGCATTTCGCGCACAAGGCCTGGCATGACGCGTCCGAGAACATCAAGAGCCTGCCGTACCCGATGCTGGCCGACCCCACGCACAAGCTGGCCGACATCTTCGACGTGTACATCGAGGAGGAGGGCTTGGCCGAGCGCGGCAGCTTCATCGTGAACCCCGAGGGCCGCATCGTGTGCTACGAGGTGAACGCCGGGAACATCGGCCGCAACGCCGCCGAGCTTTTGCGCCGCGTGCAGGCGAGCCAGTTCGTGGCCGAGCACGGCGATTCGGTGTGCCCCGCGCGCTGGGTGCCGGGCTCCGAGGTGCTGCACCCGGGCATCGACCTGGTGGGCAAGCTGTAGCGGACGCAGCAGGCCGGGCGGTGCGCACGACGGGCCTCCGGGACGGTTCCGGGGGCCCGTGGTATGATGGGCAGAGCCGATACCCCCTCGAAAAGGAGCACCCCCATGGATGTGACCTTGAGGCCCTTCGAAGACGACGACCTTCCCCGCCTGCGACGATGGCTCGCTGCCGACCACGTGCGCCCCTGGTTCGAGCAGCCCGAGGACTGGATGGCCGAGGTGGAGGGCCGTCACGGCGAGTACGCCTGGATCAGCCACTTCGTCATCGAGGCCGACGGCGATCCCGCCGGCTTTTGTCAGCTCTACCCGTTCTCCGCAAGCGGCGAGGATTGGAACGGCGCGCTTCCCGTGGAGGGCACGTACAGCCTGGACTACCTGCTGGGCGAGCCGACGCTGCTGCGCCGCGGCATCGCCCGCGCGGCGCTCTCGCAGCTGATCGGGCTCATCGCCGCCGAACCCGATGCCGAGCGCATCATCGTGCAGCCCGATCGGGAGAACGTTGCCTCCCGCGGCCTTCTGCGCGCGCTCGGCTTCGCTTACGACGAGGCCGATGACCTGTTCGCGATGGACGTCTGACGCATGGGCGCGGCGTCGGGCCCCGCGTTTTCGGGGAGGGGGCTTCCATGGAGTTGAACAAGCTGGGCGAGCGGACGTTCTGGCTGCCGCACCAGCCGGAGAACGACCGGCCGATGCTCGTGCTCCTCAAGGGCGACCGCCTTGCGCTCGCGGTGGACGCGGGCGCGTCGGCTGCGCATGTCGAGGAGTTCTACGCGCAGCTCGACGACGCGGGCCTGCCCCGGCCCGACCTCACGGCGATCACGCACTGGCATTGGGACCACACGTTCGGCATGCACCGCGCGCACGGCCTCACCGTTGCGTGCCGGCGCACCGGTGAGCTGCTCGCTCAGGCGCGCGCTTCGCTGGCCGATCCCGCCGCCGTCCCGGCGCTCAAGCGGAGCGAGGAGCATATCGCCTGCGAGTACGCCGAGGCCGGAATCGTGGTCGCCCTGCCCGACGTGGTGTTCGACGGCGAGCTCCTCCTCGATCTCGGGGGCCTGACCGCACGCGTGCTCACAGCAGCCTCGCCGCATTCCGACGACACGGTGCTCGTGCACGTTCCCGAGGAGGGCCTGCTGTTCCTGGGTGACGCGACGTGCGGCGATCCTTTCGACGGGTGGCGCGTCGACGAGGAGAGGCTGCGGGCCCTGATGCGGACGATCGAGGGAATCGACTGCGAGACGTGCCTTCTGGGCCATGCCGACCCGCTGGGCAAGGGCGAGCTGCTGGGCTACCTGGCAACGCTCGCGGGTTGAGGACGCGCTGCCATCGGGCAGGTAACGGCGACCGGCTTTCCCCTGCTCGCTCGGCCGCAGGAGTAACCTTTATGCGGAAGCGGCCGGCCGGCGCCTTGCGCACCCACGGGCGCGGTGCTGGGCATGCGACGAGAAAGGACGATGCCATGGCCCCGATGGATGCGGCGGTGCCCGGAACCCTCGTGTGGGGGCATGCGGCGCTCGCAGTGTGCGCGGCGTTGTACCTGGCGTGGTGGTGGACGTTCTTCAACCCCGCGCTGCCGAAGGCGATGGGGGCTCTGTACGCGATGGGCGTGGGGTTCATCTTGGGCGCGGTGGCGTTCGGCATCGCGGCCGTCGTGTTGCTGGCGATGGGCTTGGGAGCGCTCGCGGGCGCACCCCAGGTTGGCGGCGCGGCGCCAGGGTGGGTGTTCGCCGTGGGCGGCGTGGCGGCGTATGCGGCGCTCGCCTTCGTCACCGTGCGTTTCTTCGGGCGGCCCGTGACCACGGAGCTGCTGCTGTTCGTGCTGTGGGCGGCGCTGGAGCTTGCCGTGCTGAACGCGCTCATGGGCGCAGGGATGCTCTTCGGCGGCGCGTTCTGGCTGCTCGCGGGCGTGGTCGCGCTTGTGACGGCGGCGAATCTCGTGTGCTACGTGCTGTACTTCCGGCTGCCGCCCGTGCCCTCGTTTATCGACGGAGCCGCGCCCCTTGCAATCGTCGGCGTGCTCGCGGCAGTGTTGGCTGCGGTTATCGCGCGGCTGTAAGCGCGTCGACCGGCTTGTGGCCGCGTGGGGTACAACGAGGGCGGCCGTGCTGCGCCGACTTGCGGAGGAACATGAGGAACTACCTGCTCAAACGCATGCTGTTCATACCTTTAGGGATCGTCGCCCTTGCGGCGACGGCGTTCGCGCAGGCGAATCCCGAGGCAGCCGAATGGTACGCGCACACGGTGTACCCCGCGGCGTCCTCGGCCGTGGGATTCCTGCCGTCGCTCGTCGGCTTCTCGGTGGCCGAGTGGGTGGCGGCGCTGTTCCTGCTGTTCTGCCTGGGGTACGTCGGGTACTGGGTTCGCAAGGTCGCCGTGAGCAAGGGCGAGCGCGGTATGATGGCATACCGCGGGATCATGGGCGCGGCAGCCGTCGCTTGCGTCGCGCTTTTCGCCTTCACGTTCCTCTGCGGGCTGAACTACCACCGCTACACCTTCACGCAGCACGCCGGCTACGATCTGGCGGAGGAGGGGGCCGATCCGGCCGAGCGCCAGGAGGAGCTCGTGAGCCTGGCCTCGTCGCTCGCCGAGGGCCTCGGGCGCGAGCGCGCAGAGCTCGGCAACGATGTCGACCTGTTCGCCGCCGAGCCGGGGGAGTTCGAGCGCTACGCGCAAGAATCGGTGGTCGCCATGCGCAAGCTCGCGGAGCGCTACCCTGCGCTCGAGCGGCCGCTGTACTCGCCGCCCAAGCCGGTGCTCGCGTCCAAGCTGATGTCGTATGCGAACATCGGCGGCATGTTCTTCCCGTTCACCATGGAGTCGAACATCAACGTGGACAACCCGTTCTCCACGGTGCCGTGGACGATGGCCCACGAGCTGGCGCACCAGTGCGGCTTCATGCGCGAGGACGAGGCGAACTTCATCGCCTACCTGGCCTGCAAGGAATCCGACGACGCGCTCATGCGCTACAGCGGCCTGCTGCTGGCCTACGACAACGCCACGGCCGCGCTGCGGAAGGCCGATCCGGAGGCTGCCACGCAGATCTCCGCCGGCCTTGCGCCTTCGGTGCAACGCGACCTGGCCGAGCGCGCGGAGCACTGGGCCCAGTACGAAGGTCCGGTGCAGGAGGCCTCAAACGCCGCCAACGATGCGTACCTTAAGGCCAACAACCAATCCGACGGCATGCGGAGCTACGGCCGCATGGTCGACCTGCTGCTCGCCGAGCAGAGGGCGGGGGAGGGCGACCAGTCGAGCTAGCGCCCCGCTTCATCCCGCTGCGTCATCCTGCGTCATCCGGCACTGCGTCATGCGGCAGCTCGGCCGGCAGAACTGGCGAGATTGATGCTGCGAGGGGGATCGGCTCGACGCCGTTTCACTCCGGGAACCCCAGCTCCACGGTGAGCACGTCGCCGTCCAGGCGGGCGGTGGCCTCGATGCGCAG
>NC_021021.1:3011393-3014916 GCF_000210055.1 Gordonibacter pamelaeae 7-10-1-b | reverse complement strand
CGACCGTGCGTCCCTCCTGCACGATGCGCGGGGGCTCGCACCCGTAGCGCAGCGCGTTCACGGCGAGGTTGCGGAAGATGCGGGCGAGGGCGTCGGCGTTCGAGTCGGCCACGAGCGGCTCGTCGGCAAGCTGGATGCCGGGCTCCCACCCGCGCTCCTTGAACTGGCCGTACAGCGAGGCCAGCGACTCGGCGAGCACCTGGCCCACGTCCACGGGCTCGCGCTCGATGCGGTGGTCGGGGTCCTGCACCTGGGCGTAGGCGTACAGCTGGTCCAGCAGGCCGCCCACGTCGTCCAGGCGGCGCGACACCACGTCCAGGTACCGGGCGCGCAGGGCCTCGTCCTCCTCGGCCGCCAGCAGCTGCGCGTAGCCCTGAGTCCCTGCGAGCGGCGTGCGGATGTCGTGCGAGAGGTAGGTGAGGCCGCGGCGCAGCTCGCGCTTGGCCTCCTCGGCGGCGACGCGCTCGCCTTGGTGGCGGTCGATCTGCCGGTTCACCGCCTGCGCCAGCTGCACAAAACCGCGCGTGCGCACGGACAGCGCGACGCGGGCGTTGCTCGCCGACTCCCGGTTCACGAGGAACCGCGCAATGGCCCGCAGCTGCGCCTCCGAGCGGGCAAGCTGGACGGCGAGCGCGACGACGGCGACGGCGAGCAGAACGACCGCGGCTTCCATGGCCTAGACGTCCTTCCTCTTGAGGACCAGGGCGCAGAGCGCCCCGGCGACGGCGATGAACGCCGCGCCCACGAGCGCGATGTGCCCCGCGCCGAGGGGACCGCCGAGCCCGAGGGAGAGCGAGCCCATGCAGGACGACAGCGTGTAGTCGGCGAGGAACGAGATGCTCGGAATCAGCATGCCCAGCTCCTGGATCCCCAGCGTCACCAGGCCCGAGGCCAGCAGGATGCCGATGCCGATGCCCGCCGCCATCTTGCGGGTGGCCCACACCGCAAGCGCCGTCAGCATGCCGAAGCCCGCGGCCACGACCGCGACGAGCACGCCCCACAGCGCGAAGTCGGGCAGGGGGGAGGACGCGAGCTCGAGGCCCGTCACGGCGGCCGTGGCGAGCGTCGCTGCGACGATCATCACGGTGAACAGCGCCGCGAGCACGAGTATCTCCACGATGCGCGCGCCGAGGAACGCGAGGCGGCTCGGCTGCACGGTGAACACGTTCTTGCTGAAGCCGCTCTCGAACTCCGCGGCAAGGAAGATGGCGAGGAACACGACGAACAGGCAGGAGAGCCCGCCTCCGCCGAGGAACACGTTGCCGACGAGCGCCTCCGGCGTCATGCCCTGGACAAGCTGCGCCACCAGGGCATTCGTCTCGGCGAGGTCGTCCGCGCTCGGGCCGCTTCCGTTCGAGAAGCCGATGTGCACGCCCGTCGGCGCGCCGCTTGCGCTGGCTGCCTGCATCGACTGCACGAACGCGGGATCGGTGATGTAGGCCATGGTGGCTGCGCTGATAACGGCCAGCACCGTGATGACGGCCAGGAATATCCACAGCGACTTGCCGTGCACGAGCCGGTAAAGGTCCATCCTCAGAATATTAGCCACGGTACTCAGCCCCCATCATCTCAACGAAGAACTCCTCCAGGTCGCGCCGGTGCGCGTACAAGCCGCGGACGGCGATGCCCTGCTCGTTCAGGGCCGCGCCCACCGCTCCCGCGTCCGCGCCGCCGAAGACGCGGATGGCGCCGTCGGGCATGGACTGGAAGCGCAGGCCCGCGAAGCGCTCCTGCAGCACGGCCAGCGCGAGCGTCGGGTTCGCGGCCTCCAGCTGCAGGAAATCGCTGCATTCCTGGTCGACCTCGGCGGCGGACATCTCGCGCACCATGCGGCCCTCGCGGATGACGCCGTAGCGCGTGGCCATCTTCCCCAGCTGCTCCAACACGTGCGAGCTCACCACCACGGTGATGCCGCGCTCGTCGTTGAGGCGCATGATGAGCCGGCGGATCTCGCGGGCGCCCTCGGGGTCCAGGCCGTTGAGCGGCTCGTCGAGCAGCAGCAGGTCGGGGCTGCCCAAGAGCGCGAGCGCGAGCCCCAGGCGCTGCTTCATGCCCATGGAGAAGTTCTTCGTCGCCTTGGAGCCCACGCTGCCCAGGCCGGTGAGGTCCAGCAGGTCGCGCACCTTGTCCTTGGGGTCGGCCAGGCCCAGCGCGAGCGCCTTCATCATGAGGTTGTCGGTTGCGCTCATGGAGCCGTACAGCCCCGGCGACTCGATGAGCGCGCCGATGCGCCGGCTCGCGCTCGCCTCGCGCGGCTGCATGCCGAACTCGCGCACCTCGCCGTCCGTGGGTGCGGCGAGCCCCGCGAGCATCCTCATCACCGTCGATTTGCCCGCCCCGTTGCGGCCGACGAACCCGTAGATATCGCCTTGGCCCACATGCATGTCGAACTGGTCGACGGCCATCTTGCTGCCGAAGGCCTTCGAGAGCCCGTTGGTTTCGATCACGTTCACGTTCCCGCTCCTTTCCGATCGTCGGATCGTTCTCCGACTGCCAACCACGATACGGAAAAGGCGTTCAGCAATTCGCTTCGAAACCGTTAAGAAAGTGCTAAGTTTGACGTGCGAGGGGCGAGACAGGGGGACGGGGATAACGTCACGTTCCGCGATGCGCTGCAACTGGGCGAAACGAAGGGGAACGTGACGTTATCCCCGTCCCCCTGTCTCGCCCGTCCCCCTGTCTCGCCCCTGTCTCGCCTCATTCGGCCAGCTTGAAGCCGATGCCCCACACCGTCTCGATGTAGCCGTCGGTGCCGGAGGGCTTGAGCTTGCCGCGGATGTTGCTCACATGCACGTTCACGGCCTTCTCCTCCACGAACGCCTCCTCGTTCCAGGCCGCTTGGAACAGCTCCCGCTTGGTGAACACCTTCTTGGGCCGGCGCACGAGGGCCTCCACGATGCCGAACTCCAGGCGCGTGAGCCTTACGGGATCGCCGGCGGCTGTGAGCGTGCGGGCTTCGGCGTCGAGCACCCAGTCCTTGAACCGCAGTGTGCCCGAGCTGCGCCCCGCCCCGCGGGAGGCGTGGCGCAGCTGCACGGACACGCGCGCGAGCGGCTCGTCGAGGTCGAAGGGCTTGGCCAGGTAGTCGTCGGCCCCCAGCTTCAGAAGCTCCACCTTGTCGCCCGTGTCGGCGCGCGCCGACACCACGATGACGGGCACGTCGCTGCGCGCGCGTATCTCGCGCACGAGCTCCTCGCCTGAGAAGCCCGGTAGCATGAGGTCGGTGATGACGAGGTCGTACGGCGCCTCGCCCGCGGCGGCCCCCGCTTTCAGCAGGAGCCGCGCCTCGCTTCCCGAGAACGCCTGCGCGCAGGCGTAGCCCGCCCGCGCGAGCGCGGCCGCCACCACGTTGTTGATGTCGTCGTCGTCCTCGACGACGAGGATGCGGGCTGCGTGTTCCATACGCGTATTGTAGCTCAACCGGGTCTGGCGGGGCGCCACTCTTTCCTCGCCCTTCTCCCGTTCCCGCCCCGGCCCCGTACCGGCCCGCCCGCGCATTCGCACAAGCCCCGCATCCGCGTTC
>NC_021021.1:3009650-3011217 GCF_000210055.1 Gordonibacter pamelaeae 7-10-1-b | reverse complement strand
CCCCCCGCACCCGCCCCGCCTTCGCCCATATCGTCCAAGGCGGGCAGCTCACCCGCCTGCGCATCGCTTGCCGCATTGGCCCGCAAGGGAGCGCGCCCCCTGCGCGCAGGCGGGCTTATCCGCACCCGCTCCCGCCTCGCCCCGACCCCCGCCCCGACTCCCGTCCACGCTGACGGCCAAAAGCGGGGGCGGGAAGCGCCAGGGTTTCGGGGGTGTTGGTTCTTACGGGCCGGCCCGCCGGCACGGTAATCACCGGTTTTCGACGGGGAGTGCCTTCCCCTCGGGCTGCGCCTTCCGAAATGCCGTTCTGCGACGAGGGGAAACGTCGGAACACCTCGCTTGCGCCCCGCTTGCCGCCAGCCTCTGCTTCCCAATCTGTAAAAATGCGGTGATTACTGTGCCGAGGCGCGGCCTGCTGGTAGAATAGCGGCACCACGGAGCCAGTGCAGGCGCTCTTCGCCTCGGCGAGCAGCCCATAGCGGGAACGGCGTGCCCCCCGTTCCCCTACCACGCTTGCAAGATCCTCTTAGCAAAGGGCTTGCAAGGAGGTTCCATGCCCGTCTCCTCCCATCCTGACCGTGAGCGCGCGCCTATCATCTTCGGACACAAGACCGCCTTGGCCATCCTGCGCTCGGCGGCCCCCCGGACGCTTCCGCCGGTTGCGGGGAGAGCACGGGTGCTTCCCGGCCGCGCGCCGGCGAGGGGCGAGGTCGAAGCCGCCATCGGGCATCTTGAGGCCGCATACCCGGATCTGCGCCTCGAAAGGCCTGCGCACGTGCTCGTTGGCAGCACTGCGTTGGGGCGGCCTTCGAAGGCTGCCAAGGCGCATTCGCTGACCGTCCCCCTTTCGGGCGCATCGTTTTACCGGTTGGGCGACGGCGTCTTCGCCTGCATGCCGGCCCTCTCCTTCGTCCAGGAAGCCGCCCGGGGGAAGAGCCTGGTCGCCTTGCTCGAGCTTGGGTACGAGCTGTGCGGAACGTACCGGACCCGGCGCACGGGGGCCGCAACCGCCTATGGGGTAGAGCCCCTGGCATCCGTCAAGACGTTGTGCGGCTATGTGGCGCGGAACGCCTCGGTCGACGGTGCGCGCAAGGTCAGCCGCGCCCTCCGCTACCTTGCAGGCGGCTCGGCCTCGGCGCGGGAGACGAAGCAGGCCCTCGTCCTGGGGCTGCCCCATCGCCATGGAGGCTACGGCCTGGGCATCCCCCGCATGAACTACGAGGTGAGGGCGAGCAGGGCAGCCGAGGCTCTCACCGGGAAAAAGTCGTTCCGCATGGATTTGTGCTGGCCGGAGCGGAAGCTCGACGTGGAGTACCAGAGCAGGGAATGGCACGAGGGGGAGGCGAGCCGCGTCTCCGACTCGAGGAGGGCGAACGCCCTCATGTCCATGGGCTGGACGGTGGTGGGGGTGACGAACGACGAGCTCGACAGTTTCGCGGCGACCGAGGCGATAGCGCAAACGCTCCGCCGGCACCTGGGCAAGCACTCGCAGATCCGTACGTCTGACTACCATGCGCGCAAGCTGGAGCTGCGCAGGCACCTGGGCCTTCCGATGGGATACGAGTAG
>NC_021021.1:3005773-3009370 GCF_000210055.1 Gordonibacter pamelaeae 7-10-1-b | reverse complement strand
GCCCGCCGCCCCCTGCACCCGGTTGCCGTGGCACCGCCCGGCGCCCCTCTGCACCCGCTGTCCGTGGCGTCCCCCTCCCTGCATGGCCCGGTGCGGGGGAGGGGCGGGCGGGCGATGCATCGCTCTTCGAGCGCCATAACGCCCCACCGGCACAGTAATCACCGGTTTTCGACATGCGCGCGGTCTGGGACAGCGCGATGGGGTCCGAAGGCCGCCTCTTTCAGGCGTTTCCCCTGGTTGCTCGTAACGTCGAAGGCGAGGCCTGCTCTGCCGACGCGGCCTGCTGTAGAAAACCGGTGATTACTGTGCCGCACCATGCGCTGCGCGCCATGGCGCGACGCGCAGCGCGCCGAAGGCGGATGCGACGGACGCGCGTGCCTGCGCGCGCCGTGCCGTCACGCGGAGAACAGCTTGCGCACCTCGGCCACGAGCTGCTTGCGGGTGAACACGAGCAGGGCCAGCAGCAGCACGCTGGCCGTGAGCGCGCTCACGTTGGCCGGCACGTCCCACGTGGTCAGCCCCAGCGCCACGAGCGCGAGCGGGATCAGCCCCAGCACCACGTCGAACAGCAGGTACTTCGCGTAACCCGACACGAACGTGCCACGGAACACGGCCACCAGCACGGCGTCGAACACGAGCGCCACCAGGCATATGCCGGGTATGACGAACGTCGTGACCACGGGGTTGCGCGTGATGAGGTACCACAGCGCCGCGATGGCCAGCAGGATGAGGAAGTAGCGCACCACCACGCGCAGGAAGTCGGGCGTGTGCACCAGGATGTTGCGCACGAACAGGTAGTTCACCACCAGGCCCAGGCATACGGTGAGCACGATGTCGCCCGGCAGCCCCAGCGTCCGTCCCAGAAACAGCATGGCCAGCAGGCATGCGCCGCTCACGAACGCCAGCACGCTCAGCGCCACGGCGCCCGACTTGCGCACCTCGTTTCGGGGGAACGCCGACGGCTCGGCCTCGCCCGAGAGCTCCGCCTGGCAGAGCGGGCACCGGTCAAGGTCGCCCGTGAACGACACGCCGCACTTCCCGCATCGCCTCATTTCCCGGCCTCCTTCCGCCTCGCCTTTCGGTTGCCGCCTGCGTCAGCCGTGCGTGCGGTCCTCGCCTTTCGGTCGCCGCCCGCGTCGGCCCCGCGCCCTGCCTCCTGAGACGGGTCCGTCCCCGTCGCGTGCTCCGCCTCCGCCAGCCGCATGGCCTTGGCCTTCCGCTTCGGCTTCTCCTGCGTCTCGGCCTCCCCGTGCGCGGGCGCCTGGCCGCCCAAGCGCCTCACCGAGGCCTCCAGCTTCGCCTCCAGGCGGTCCTCGGCAACCTCCTCGCTCGTCTTGTTGATGTTGATGCGCCCCTCGATGCCGCAGCCCGAGAAGTACCGGACGAAGTTCTTCACCACGTCGGGGTTCGAGTACGCCGTGGATATGCCGATGCTCAAGTCGTCGCCGAACGAGCACAGAAGGAAGTTCAGCCCAGTGGTGGACGTCAGGAGGTTGATGTCGCGCACGTACGGCTCCACCCGCGCGTCCACGGTGATGCGCCCGAGGTTCGAGAGCGTCGTGGTGGTCTCGCGCGCCGTGAAGCGGCTGGCCAGCTCCAGGAGGGCGTCCTTCACGAACAGGGGGGCCAGGCGCAGAAGCGGGTTCTTCTCCAGCGCGATCATGCGGTTCATGCGGGGCTTGAGGCTCTCGGGGTCGGTGGCCACGCGCAGCTGCTCCTGCACCTTCGCGGCAATCCGCTCCACGGGCTCGTCCTCGTCGCCGGGCACGTAGGACACGAACGCAAGCCCGAAGAAGTTCTTGGTGGTGGTGGACTTGAAGTGCTGCCGCAGGTCCACGGGGACGTCCAGGCGGATGGCGCGGTGGCGCTCGCGCCAGGGCATCTCGGCGCGGATGGCGCACATGATGGCCGCGATGACGAGCGACGTCAGGCTCACGCCGTGCCCGCGCGCCAGGTCGAGCACGGATCGCACGGGCAGGTGGTACTCCAAGTACGTGGGGTCGGCCGCGTCGCGCCAGCCGGTGAGCCGGTAGACCTTGGGGGCGTGCGTGGAGGCCGCCTTGTCGCGCTCGAAGTACTTGTCGAAGCTGTCCTCGGCCTTCTGGTGGTCCGAGCCGTCGTACTCCTGCGGCAGGCCCTCCACGCCGTAGCGCTCCTCCACGTAGGCGTAGAGCAGGGCCTTGAAGAAGCTCAGCGATCCGCGCCCGTCGGACACCATGTGCGACACTTCCAGGTTGATGCGCGCCCGGAACCAGCTTACGCGGATGAGCACGCTCTTCGCGTCCACGTGCAGGCCGAAGCAGATGGGGAGGTTCTCCTGCGTCACGGCAGGGGGGCGGGGCGCCTGCTCCAGATAGTGCCAGAACATGCCGCTGCGCAGGCACACGTTGAAGCCGGGGAACACGTCCACCGTGCGGTCGAGCGCGCGCTGCAGCGCCGCGGGGTCTACGTCGTCGGCCATCGTCGCCGCGTAGCGGAACACCGTCTGGGCGGAGCTGCCCGCCTGCGACGAGTAGAACTTCCCTACGTTGTCTAGTCGGTACCAAGTAGCCCGAGCCACGTCGGTTCGCCTTCCTGCACGAGCGGGTCGCCATCGAGGAACTGCTTGACGATGCGGTACGTGTCCCTCACGATGTTGAACACCGAGGGGTACAGCAGGTAGCCGTGCACGGCGTCGAGCATGCGGTAGCACTGCACGTCGCCGCCGTCGTCGGCCAGCCGCTGCGCGTACACCTCGCCCTCGTCGCGCAGCGGGCAGTACTCGGCCGTGACCACGAGCGTGCGCGGCTGGCGGGAGAGGTCGCTCTCCAACAGCGGCGCGAAGTAGGGCCGGTGCAGGTCGGCGGGCGACGAGGCGTACAGCTCCATGTAGCCGCGTATGTCGCGCGACGAGAGCAGGTAGTCTTCGCCGTTCTCCCGCACGGAGTCGAAGTACGAGGTGACGGGGTCGTGGTCGTTGTACGTCACGGGATAGAGCAGCATCTGCGTGCGGGGCAGGAACTCCCCGCGGTCGCGGGCCATGAGCGACACCACGGCGGCCAGGTTCCCCCCGGCGCTGTCGCCGAAGAGCACGATATGGTCGGCGTCCACGTCGGCCAAAAGCTCGCCCGCATGCAGCTGGCGGGCCACCTCGTAGCAGTCCTCGGGCGCCTGGGGGAAGCGGTGCTCGGGTGCGCGGCGGTAGTCCACCGACACCACGCGCCGCTCCAGGCGCAGCGCCATCGCGCTGCAGGCATCGGTGTAGAAGTCCACGTCGCCGTTCACCCAGCCGCCGCCGTGGAAGAACAGCACGGTGCCGCGGAAGTCCTCCGTGACCTTGAACTCCTCGGCCAGCGAGAAGTCGATGTCGAGCGGGGTGAACACGCGCAGGGGGAGCGCGCAGCCGTCGGGCATCGGGGCCGTGATGTCGTCGACGCGGCAGCGGGGGTTGGGGAGGGCGAGCCTGGCGCTCAGGTCCTCGGCCACGCGCTGCGCCTTGTAGAACTCCTTGATGTCGGGCCGAAGCCGCGTTGCCGCCTTGAAGGCGGCGAGCACCGCCTTGTTGATGGGCATGTATGCCGTCCTTTCCCGGGGCGGCGGCGCCGTTTCCGGGCCGTC
>NC_021021.1:3004265-3005378 GCF_000210055.1 Gordonibacter pamelaeae 7-10-1-b | reverse complement strand
CGCGTCTCGCGCCCATAGCCTCCGCGCGGGACGGCTGCGGGCGTGCCCGAGCGCTTGCGGCCCCGGCGGCGGACGGGCTAGTAGTGGAAATGCGGGCAGTACGAGGAAAGGCGGTGCGATGCGGGCGACGTTGGAGGCGGGCGGCAAGGAGGCGCGGGCGCAGCTCCCGCTGCTCCTCGCGTGCTCGTTCGCCGCCTCGTTCGCGCAGAGCATGATGAACATCGCCCTTCCGCAGGTGGCGGACGAGTTCGGCGTGACGCTCTCGACGGCGAACTGGCTCGTGACCGGCTACATGGTGGTGGCCGCCACGTCCATTGCGCTCGCGGCGTTCCTGCTGCGGCGCCTGGGGCTGCGCACGGTGTTCTTTATAGGCTGCGGAGCGCTCGCCTTGGGCAGCGGCCTGGCCCTGTTCGCCCCCAATTTCTGGGTGCTTTTGGCGGGGCGGCTCGTGCAGGCCGTGTGCACCGGCCTGTTTTACCCTGCCGTGACCAGCTTCATCATGGCGAACTCCGATCCGGCCAGGCGCGGCACGCACCTGGCCCTCAACAGCGGCACCGTGGCGGCGGGCCTTGCCGTGAGCCCCGTGGTGTCCGGCCTGGTGCTCACGGGCTTCGGCCGGCACGCGCTGTTCGCCCTGCCGCTTGCCTTGGCGGTGCTGCTGCTTGCCGTGGGGTTCTTCCGTTTGCGCGAGGTGGGGCCGCGCGGCACGGGCGCGGTCGACCCTTTGAGCGTGGTGCTGGGCCTGCTGGGCCTGGGGGCGCTCGTCTACGGGCTGGGCGAGGTGTTCCGCGACCCGTTGCCGTCGCTCGCGGTGCTGGCGGCCGGCGTGGCGGTGCTGGGCCTGTTCGCCTGGCGCCAGCTGGTCCTGAAGGACCCGCTTCTCAACTTGAGGCCGCTCGGCAACCTCGGGTTCGCCGTGGGCGAGCTGCTGGTGATGCTCGGCATGATGGCGTCGTTCTCGCTCAGCATCCTGCTGCCGCTGTACTACGAGGGGGCGCTGGGGTTCTCCGCGTTCCTCGCGGGTGCGCTGCTGGCCGGGCCGGTGCTGGCGAACGCGCTGTCCGACGTCGTGGGCGGGCGGCTGCTCGACCGATGGGGCATCTGGCCCCTCGT
>NC_021021.1:2999702-3003677 GCF_000210055.1 Gordonibacter pamelaeae 7-10-1-b | reverse complement strand
CGGCAGGCCGTGCTTCACCCCGGCGTCGCCGAGCGCCTCCAGGAACATGGCGGCGAAGGCGGGGCCGCAGCCGGCGATGGCGCTGGCGGTGGACAGCAGCTTGCCGTCCACCCATTCGATGAGCGCTACCTGGCCGAACAGGTCCTCGAACGCCGCGAGCTCGCCCTCGGAGAGCGAGTGGCGCTGCTCGCAGGCCACCACGCCCGCGCCCACGGCGATGGGCGTGTTGGGGATGGTGCTCAGATGGTGCGTACCGGGCGCGAGCACGCCCTCGTAGAAGTCGAAGCCGCAGCCGGCGGCCACCGAGATCACGGCCTTGCCGGGCGCGGCCAGCGCGTCGCGCACGGGCTCGAGCACCGAGGCCACGAGGTGCGGCTTCACGGCCACCACCACGAAATCGCTCGCCTTGACGACGCCGCGCGCATCCTCGCAGGCATGTGCGCCCAGCGCGGCCGTGCTCGCCTGCAGCTTGTCGAAGTGCGCGGCGGTCGCGTAGATGCGCGTGCCCGGCAGCGCGCCCGCCTCCACGAGCCCCTTCGCCATGGCCTGCGCCATGTTCCCGAATCCGATGAAGCCCAACGTAGGGGCGTTGACCTGGTCTGCCATAGGGTCCTCTTTCCGTCGCGTCCGAATGCGTTTCCCCGATTGTACGGCACCCGGGCCCGCCGACGGCCCGCGATGCCGAACCAGCGGCCCGCTCGTCAGCAAAACTGCACGCTTTGCCGGGCGGCACTTGCCGCGCCGCCGCGGTCGCAAGCAAGGCGATCCCCCGTTTCGCAGGGAAGAAAATCAAAGGTGACCAGGCCTGACAACTGCCGGTTGTCGTCCGTTCGCGAAAAAGCATCCGCAAGTTGGTTGCGGCACCCATCCTCGCGGTGCATGATGCGAGGCGTGACCACGGTATTGTGCGAGCGTGAGGAGATGCCCATGAGCTTTCGAGACAACCTTCAGCATCTGCGAGACCTGCAGGATATGAGCCAAGCAGATTTGGCGCAGCGGATCGGTGTGAGCCGCCAGTCGGTGGCGAAGTGGGAGGCCGAGAAGAGCTACCCCGAGATGGACAAGCTCATCAAGATCTGCGACCTGTTCGGCTGCTCCCTCGACGATCTTGTGCGCGGCGACCTTGCCGGGCGCGAAGCGGCCTCCGCGGAGCCGTCTTCCGCCGGCGGGAAGGCGGGATGCGAAGGGGTCGTCGAGGACGTTCCGGTGGATGTGTGGGGCTACGACGAGCGCATGCGCCGGTGCGCGTGGGACGTTGCGGCCGCTGTCGCCGTGGTGATCCTCGGTTTCGGAGCGGGCATCAACTTCACGACGATGGGCCCCAACGTGAACCCGGCTCCCTTCATCATCTTCTTCTCGATGGGGGTCGCACTGGCGCTTCTCTTGGTGAAACCCATGTGGGAAGAGTATCGGGCGTTTCTCAAGGAGCACCCGCAGATCGACGACTTCTACACGCCAGAGCAGAAGGCCGAGTCGCGCAGCGCGAAAGGAGGTGCCATCGCCGGCGCCGTTGTGCTTGTGGTTGCGGGCCTGAACATGCCCGGCTTGTTCGGATGGTTCCAGCAGTACACCTTTGCCGCACTTGCGATGTTCGGCTGCCTCGCCTTGGCCTCCGCGATTGTCGTCTACGCCGTCATGATGGATCGGCGCACCGATGTTGCCCGGTACAACCGGCTCTCTGCGGGCACGACCGTCGCCGAGCCCGACGCAGCCAAGGCCCCGACGGCGGGCGACACCCTGGCGAGCTAGTCCCCGGCCGGCGTGTCCCCTGTTCCAAGGGAGCCCCTGGCGTTTGATCTCCGCATGCAGCTTTCCTCGGGGGGGTGGGTTGGGCGGACGCGGCGACGCGAATACGCGGCATCCGCCTTGCCGGCCCGCATGGCCTGGCCGTCAGCGAGCTGGCGTCGTCGGGCGTCGTGTTGACGCGGCAACGGTCTCTTTGGTACCATGGCCGCTCGGGCCGTGGCGCCCGTCATCCTCTTGAAAGGCCTCTTTCCATGACCGTTCCTCCCAACCGGTAGATCACGCGACCCATCCCGCCTATCCGTCGCCGCGTTCGCGCGCGGCCGCTTCGTGATGGGCTCATCCGGCGGAACGATCGATCAAACGAAGAGGTTTCCTTTATGAAAAAGCTGAACAACGGCGTGGTGCCGCCTGCGTTCGCCTTCCTTATTGCACCTATTCTCAACGCAAAGGAAGGCAGCGAACATTATGAAAACGATACAGTGGCGCGTGGGGGCGACCTCCGCGCCGGCCGCTTTGCGCCCGTGCGGCGCCTGCGGTGCTGAGGCAAGGTTCGAATCGACGGGCCGGTTCCGCGTGAACGCCCAGAAGAAGCGCCTGGACGTATGGCTCATCTACCGGTGCGCCGCGTGCGGCAGCGTGTGGAATTGCGCGGTGGTCAGCCGCGGGCGGCAGGGCGGCGTCGGCCGGGAGCGGCTTGAGCGCTTCATGGGCAACGACCCAGGCCAGGCCCTCGAGTGCGCCCTCGACGCGGGCCTGCTGAAAGGCAACGGCGCGCGGCGGGGCCCGGTGGACTTCGCCGTCGAGGGCGAGCTGCCCGGCGACGAGGACTGCCGGGTGGAGATCCATGCCGAAGGGCTCTCGGGCATCCGGCTCGCCGCGGTGATGCGTGCCAAGCTGGGCCTTTCGCGCAGCGAGCTCGAGCAGCTCGTGGGGGCGGGCGACGTGGCGTGCGCCGACGGGGCGGACGCGCTCGCCGCCAAGCTGCGGCCGCATCAGGCGGTCGTGGTGCGGGCGCGAAGCTAAAGAAGGGAAGCGGGGCTCCGGGATCTTCCTGGGGCCCCGCTCGCAAAAGGCCGCCTTGCCGGAAGGGCATCGGTTCCCATGCTATCATGGCGGCGAACGACCCGCGAAGGCGAAGGAGTCTATCATGTACGGACTGAAGACCGAGGCCAGCTTCGATTCGGCCCATTTTCTCACCGACTACTACGGCAAGTGCGAGAACCTGCACGGCCACCGTTGGCGCGCGGTGGTGCACCTGGCGGTGGACGACCTGCAGGCCGAGGGCACGATGAAGGGCATGGTGCTCGACTTCGGCGTGTTCAAGCGCGCGGTGCGCGAGCTGGCCGAGGCGCTGGACCACACCTTCCTCGTGGAGGAGGGCTCGCTCGCTCCGGCGACGCTGGCGGCGCTCGAGGCCGAGGGGTTCAGCCTGTTCATCGTGCCCTTCCGCACCACGGCGGAGAACCTGGCGCGCTACTTCGGCGACTGCCTGGTTGAGCAGGGCCTTCCCGTGTCCCAGGTGGAGATGTACGAGACCCCGAACAACTGCGCCGTCTACCGGCCGCAGTAGCGCAATCGGGAAAGGGGGCGTCGTGGGCAAGAAAGCCGAGCTCTTCGTGCAGTCGGTCAAGCAAGCCGGCGGCCTCATGGTCATGGCCGTGCGCTACAGCGGGAAGGAGCCCGACAAGCGCACCGGGGCCTCGCGGGAGGAGTACGCGCTGCCGTTCGAGGGCGCGTGGACGGTGGTCAACGGCGGCGTCGTCAAGGAGACGTCGCATTCGTGGGACGTGCTCACCCAACGCTATGCCTACGACTTTGTGATACTCGATGACGAAGGGCGCAGCTGCCGCCCCGACGCCGATCCGGCCGACCCCGCCTCGTACTATTGCTACGGTCTGCCCATTCTCGCGCCTGCCGATGGCGTGGTGGTCGAAGCGGGCGCATCGTGCCCGAATGCGACGATCTGGCTCGACGGCAAGGTGCACTTCGGCGGGGGAGACATCCGCGGCAACTACGTGCTCGTCGAGCACGCGCACGGCGAGTTCTCGTGCCTGTGCCACCTGATGCCGGGCGGCGTCTCCGTCGAGGTCGGCCAGGAGGTGAGGCGCGGGCAGCAGGTCGGGCTCTGCGGGAGCTCGGGCTGCAGCTCCGAGCCGCACTTGCACTTCCATATCCAGCAGGGGCAGAGCTTCTACACCTCGCCCGGCGTGCCGGTGCGGTTCGCGGGCG
>NC_021021.1:2998105-2999565 GCF_000210055.1 Gordonibacter pamelaeae 7-10-1-b | reverse complement strand
AACTACGAGGCGGCCGATCCCCGTCCGCTGCCGCCGGGGGCCTACGGCGACTTCCCGCCGTTCCTCACGCGCGGCCTGTGCGTGGAGCTTTCGCGCGAAGGGGAGCCGTCCCGGTTGCCCTCCTGATCAGTCCCAGAAGGCCTGCGCCGCGTCGAGGATATCCGCCGCCGGCAGGAGGGTGGCGTCGGCGATGTCGGTGCCGGACTCTTCGAGAAAGCGCCTGACCAGGTGGTACCCGCACGCGTAACCGGCGCAGTAAGGCACGCCGTGCACGGGGTAGCCCATGAGCGCCGCCGTCTCGTCGCCGTAGAGGTAGGCGGAAAGCTCGGCCAGGCCCTGCGCATCCCGGCCTGCGTGCACGAGCGGCTTCACCTGCTCGAGCAGGTCGGGCGTGGTGCGCGCGACCCACGGGCCCGCCAGCTCCTCGCCGAACAGCTCCACGGCGAAGTTCTCGGCCAACCCCTCGCTCACCAGCATCTCGCCGAGCGTGATGTCGTTTCGCCACCTCACGAACTGGAAGCGCACGTTGTGGTTCGTCTCGTGCGCGAGCGCTGCGGGCAGGCGGCGCATCGTGCGCCCGCCCGGCACGAGCCAGGCGAAGATGCTGCCGGGGATGCCCCCGTCGCCGCCGTAGCCTTCGCTCGCCCGTACCACGGGGTTTTCCGGGTTCGCCAACAGCACGGTGAAGCGGTAGTCCTTCCGCGGAAGCTCGATGCCGCGCGCGGCGAAACGTGCGAGCGAGCGCTCGACGGTGCGTTGGCATGCGTCCCAGAAGGCGTCGTCGCCGATGAGGCTCACGGCTTCGGCCCAACTGCCGTCCACGCGCATGGGCGGCAGGATGCCGAGCATCTCGCTGGCCATGACCACGTCGTAACCGCCGGGCTGCGCGGCTTTGAGCGGCACGCGGTAGCAGTCCCACTTCTCCTTGAAGGGGGCCATGAGCTCGTGGCGGTACAGGTCGGGGCGCTTCTCGGGCGGCGCGGCGATCATGGCGCGGTATGCTTGGTCTGAGCGCACGGGTCGCACGTCCATGGGGGTTCCTTTCTCGCGGGTGCGCGCATTCGTCATCGAGTGCGTGCGCCCATGCTACGGCCTCACGTGGCGTGAGGGTCAAGGAAATTTCCAAAGGTTTTTCCGGTGCGGCCGCACCGATCGCGCTAGGGATTCGTTATAGAGGGCAGAGGAGGTGAAGCGGGACGTGGGAGGCAGGCTGCGGGACGGCGAGGCGTTCGATCGTCTGGTCGAAGAGCATTACGACGATGTGCTGGCGTACTGCCGGCGGCACGCGCCATCGTACGACGAGGCGCCGGACGTAGCGCAGGAGGCGTTTCTGCGCTTCGTGCGCAGCGGGCGCTCGCCGATCGAGGGCAAGCCGCTCGCGTACCTGCTCACCATCGCGCGCAACCTCTGCATCGACGCATCGCGCGCCAAGCGCCCGCCGCCGTGCCGCTTGATGTGGA
>NC_021021.1:2996685-2997631 GCF_000210055.1 Gordonibacter pamelaeae 7-10-1-b | reverse complement strand
GGACGCTGCTCGTGGCGGCCGGCGCCTACGCGCTGTTCACGCTCGTGCCGCCCGCCTACGCCCAGGGGTCGGCCTGGGCCTGGGCGCTTGTTGCGGCGGGCTCGCTTGTGTGGGCCTTCCGCGAGGCGCGCGCCTGGCTTGGGGGCATAGCGGGCGGCTTGGACATGCTCGCGGCCGCCGCGAACCAACGATGATGAAGGAGCAAACTCTCATGGAGCTGACCATTGACCGGCTGAGCAAGCAGTTCGGGTCGAAGATCGCGGTCGACCGCGTGTCGGCGACCCTCGAGCCCGGCGTGTACGGCCTTCTGGGCGCGAACGGCGCGGGCAAGACCACCCTCATGCGCATGGTGTGCGACGTGCTGCGCCCCACTTCCGGCGAGATCCGCTTCGACGGCCGGGACGTGCGCGCGCTCGGCGACGGGTACCGCGCGCGGTTAGGCTACCTGCCGCAGGACTTCGGCTACTACCCCGACTTCACGGCGCTCGACTTCATGTGCTACCTGGCCGCGCTCAAGGGCATCAACCGCCGCGCGGCGCGGTGCCGCTCGCTCGAGCTGCTGGAGACGGTGGGGCTCGCCGACGTGGCGGGCCGCAAGATCCGCACGTTCTCCGGCGGCATGAAGCAGCGCCTCGGCATCGCGCAGGCGGTGCTGAACGACCCGGCCGTCCTCGTGCTCGACGAGCCCACGGCCGGCCTCGATCCGAAGGAGCGCGTGCGGTTCCGCAACCTCATCGCCAGCTTCGCGCAGGACAAGATAGTCATCCTGTCCACGCACATCGTGTCGGACGTGGAGTACATCGCCGACGAGATACTGGTCATGCGCGCGGGCGCGTTCGTCATGCGCGGCGCGCCGACCGAGGTGGTGGCCACCATGGCGGGGAAGGTGTGGGAGTGCCACGTGGACGCGCGGCAGGCCGACCAGCTTGCGGCCGCGAGCTGCGTG
>NC_021021.1:2992421-2996465 GCF_000210055.1 Gordonibacter pamelaeae 7-10-1-b | reverse complement strand
CGTGAGCAACGTCCACTACGCCGCCGACGGCCACGCGGTCGTGCGCGTGGTGGCCGACGAGCGCCCGGCACCCGGCGCGCACCCGCTCGAGCCCACGCTCGAGGACCTGTACCTGTACGTGTTCCGCGACGCAGTGGAGCCCGAAGCGCCCGCTGCGCCCGCATCCCAAGGAGGCCGTCATGCTTGATCTGGTGAGGTTCGAGCTCAAGAAGCTGCTCGCGCGGCGCACGTCGCAGGTGGTCGCCGTGGGCGTCCTCGCGCTGCTCTGCGTGATCATGGCGCTCAACGTGGTGCAGACCAAGACGCGGTCGGACGCGGGCGAGATCGTGGGCGGCACCGCGGCTATCGCCCAGCAGAAGGCGCGCGCCGAGGCGCACGAGGGCGTGCTCACGGTGGAGCGCGTGCAGGAGGAGGTGGCCGCGTACAAGGCGCTCGCGTTCTCGAAGGTCGACCCGGCCCAGGTGGAGGGCCTCAACGCCGAGGCCGCGTACACGCTCATGAACGAGGCGTACAGCGAGGACGAGTTCCGCGCCATCTACGACACGTACTTCTCCTACCTGCTCTCGCCGTGGATCACCGGCGGGTTGGAGCAGTACCAGGTGGCGGCGCAGCTGGGCGACGAGGACGTTGCGGGCTTCTACGGGGCCGTGGCCGCCATGCTGCAGCGCGCGCTCGACGACGGCATGGGCGGCACCTGGACGTTCTCGGACGCCGAGCGCGCGTACTGGACGGACAAGCAAGCCGGCGTGGGCGAGCCGCTGGCGTACGGCTACGCCGGAGGCTGGGCCGACGTGATGGCGTGCATCGGCTTCCTCGCGTTCGCGATGGTGGCCGTGTGCGTGGTGCTCACGCCCGTGTTCGCCGGCGAGTACCAGGACCGCACCGACGCCGTGCTGCTGGCTGCGCGCTACGGCCGCTCGAAGCTGGTGGCGGCGAAGATCGTCGCATCGCTGCTGTTCGCCACGGCGTATTTCGCGCTGGCGACGGCCGTCATCATGGGTGTGGCGCTCGCGTTCTTCGGCGCCGAGGGCGGGGACTTGCCGGTGCAGGTGCTCGGGCTCGGCATCCCCTACAACCTCACGATGGCCGAGGCCACGTGGACGGCGGTTGGGCTCGGCTACCTCATGACGCTCGGGCTCGCAGGCCTCACGCTGCTGCTTTCGTCGAAGCTGCGCTCCCAGCTGGCCATCTTCGCCGCGTGCGCCGCGCTCATCTTCCTCACCGGAATGATCCCCTCCGGCGGCAGCGGCGCGCTGCAGCACGTGCTGTACCTGTTCCCCATCAACGCCCTGAACGACCAGGTGCTCTACAACGCGCTCGTGTCGTATCCCGTGGGGCCGCTGGTGATCGACCTGGTGGGACTGCTCGCGGTCGCCTACGCGCTTGTGCTGGTCGTCTGCGCGCCGCTGGCCGCCCGCGCCTTCCGCCGGCATCAGGTGATGTAGGGGTGCTGCCGTCGGTATAATGGAGCTTGACGTAAGCGGGCGCGGCGAAAGGCGGGCGCGGCGATGCTGGAGCGGGGATTCATGGTCGTGCCGACAGGCGTTGCGCTCGTGGCGGTTTTGGTTGGGTGCCTTGTGCGCCGAACAGAGGCGAGACGGACGTGCCTTTACCTGGCGCTCACCGCCTACGTGGGTGCGGTGGCGGCGGTGACGCTGTTCCCGCTGCCGGTCGAGGGCGGGATGGGCTATGCGCCTGCTTGGGGGATCTCGTACAACCTCGTGCCTTTCGCCGGCATCGCGCGCACGGTGGCCGATGCGGCCCAAACCGGCTGGTGGTGGTCCATCGCGACCGTCATCGTGGGCGGAAACGTGCTCATGTTCGTGCCGCTGGGGCTCATGCTCCCGTTGCTGTCCGACCGTCTGCGCCGACTGCCCGCCGCAACGCTCGTGCTCGCAGCCTGCTCGGCGGCCATCGAGCTCGCGCAGCTCGTTGCGGGGCTCGCCGTGGCAGGTTACCTGTACCGCGTCGTGGACGTGGACGACGTCATCCTCAACGTCGCCGGCGGCTTGATCGGCTTCGGCTTGTGGAAGGCGTGGGAGCGCCTTGCCGCACCTAAGCGGGACGAGCTCGTTTAAGGCTGGCGAATGACAGCCTGCGTCTCCGGCTCTGCGGGCTTTGCTGCGGAATTCGGGCGCCCGTGTCAAAAAACGAGCGGTTTGGCAAACCTCCTGCAAGACCGCTACGTTTGCCGAAAAAGTGAGCTGGGGAAACGCGGCCTGGCTTCTCGCGTCGCGTCGTTCAAGCTGTTTTTCGATTGCCAAACCGGCCGTTTTCTGGCAGAAGGCCCCAGTTTTGGCGTCACCGCGCCTCGCGTCCTGCTGCCGTCTCCCGCTCCAGCAGCTTCTCCAGCGTGCGCCAGGCGAGCTCGGCGCACTTGACGCGCGCGGGCATGCGGGCGATGGATGCCAGCTCGGCGGCCTCGTCGAGGTCGGCGCGTTCCTCGTCGGTGAGCGGGCGGCCCTTGATCATGTCGAGGTAGAGGCTGCTCAGGCGACGCGCTTCGTCGACCGTCTCGCCGGTGACGAGGTCGGCCATCATGTCGGCGGCGGCTTGGCTCACGGCGCAGCCGTGGCCGGTGAAGGCGGCCTCCTCGATGACGTCGCCGTTGAGGCGCAGCGCGAGCGTCAGCTCGTCGCCGCAGCTGGGGTTCACGCCGTCGTGCGTGCAGGTGGGCTCGTCCATCTCGTACTTGTAGTCGGGGTGCGCGTTGTGCTCCATGAGCGCCGCGGTGTAGATGCTAGCCATTGAAGGTCCTCCAGACGCTGTCCAAGCCGTTGACGAGCGCGTCGATGTCGCTCTCGTCGTTGTAGAACGCGAGCGACGCCCGGCAGCACGACTCCACCCCGAGCCACGCGAGCAGCGGCTGCGCGCAGTGATGGCCTGCGCGGATGGCCACGTTCTGCTCGTCGAGGATGCTCGCCACGTCGTGAGGATGGATGCCGCGCACGTTGAAGCTGATGGCGCCGTGGTGCTGCGCGGGGTCGGGATGCCCGATGATCTCGAGATACGGCAGCGCCGCCATGCGCTCCATCGCGGCGCGCACGAGCGCCTGCTCGCGCGCCTGCAACGCATCCCAGCCGATGCCCTCGAGGTAGCCGAGCGCGGCCGAGGCGGCCACGATGCCGGCGGCGTCCTGCGTGCCGGCCTCGAACTTCTCGGGCACGGGCGCCCACACGGCGTCGGTCTCGGTAACCGACGAGATCATCTCGCCGCCCGTGAGGAAGGGCGGCATGGCCTCGAGCAGGTCGAGCGAGCCCCACAGCACGCCGATGCCGAAGGGGCCGAGCGCTTTGTGGGCCGAGAACGCGAAGAAGTCGGCGCCGAGTTTCCGCACGTCGACCGGCAGGTGCGGCACCGATTGCGCGCCGTCCACCACCAGGTAGCCGCCGTGCGCATGCACGCGCTCGGCCATGGCGCTGATGGGGTTCTCGATGCCGAGCACGTTCGACACCTGGGCGGCCGCGACGATCTTCGTGCGCGGGCCGATCTTCGCGTCCATCTCCGCCTCCGAGATCGTGCCGTGCTCATCGGGGTACAGGTACACGAGCCGTGCGCCCGCCGCGCGGCACGCCTGTTGCCAGGGGATGAGGTTCGAGTGGTGCTCCATGATGGTGATGCACACCTCGTCGCCCGGCTCGAGCACGGCAGGGGCGAAGGCGTGCGCCACGAGGTTGAGCGCCTCGCTCGCGTTGCGGGTGAACACGATCTCGCGCGGGTCCGCCGCGCCGATGAAGCGCGCGATATGGGCGCGCGCCGCCTCGATGGACTCGGTGGCCTCGACCGACAGGCGGTACAGGCCGCGCAGGGCGTTCGCGTTCATGTCCTCGTAGAACGCGCGCTGCGCGTCGAGGGCCACGGCGGGGCGCTGCGCCGTCGCCGCGCTGTCGAGGAAGGCGAGGTCGGGGTTCGCGGCGAGCAGGGGGAAGTCCTGCTTGTAGGGGTTGGCGGCGATGTCGATCGGGTTGCTCATGCGACGGCCTCCTCAAGTGCGATGCCGCGTGCGGCCGCGAGGCGTGCGACGGCGGCGCGGGTGCGCTCGTC
>NC_021021.1:2988897-2992075 GCF_000210055.1 Gordonibacter pamelaeae 7-10-1-b | reverse complement strand
CGCGCACCGTGGCGCACGTGCGCTCGCCGGGGCGCGTGGCCAGCACGATGGGCTCGCCTGCCGCGAACTCGAGGTACTCCCGCGCCTCGTCTCCCATCCCGGAAGCGAACACGTCGGCGGGGGCGAGGTAGCGGGCCTCGAGGGCCTGCTGCTGGTAGAAGGAGAGGGCGGGCTCCTCCAATGCTGCAGCCTCTCCCTCCATGGCTGTCGTCCCATCCTCCATGGCTGCAGGGGGAGCTGCCGGGTCGTCAACCTGGTGCGCAGCCGAGCCCCCCGACTCCATGGCTGCAGAGAGACTCGCCGGGTCGTCAACCTGGTGCGCAGCCGATGTCGGGACGCTCGCGGGTTCAACGGGGGAGAGCCCCTGGTCGGCCGCGCATGCGACAGGTTGATCCCGAAGCCCCTGCGCGGCCATAGGAAGGTGATCGGCCGCGCGCATGGCAGGTTGCTCCCCGAGATCGCCAGCGGCCGCAGAGGGGGTGGCGGCCACGGGAAAGGAATCGGCCATGGAGAGGAGCGCGGCGTCGAACGCCCCTTCATCTCCCAGCAGCCCTTCGGCGCACTGCACTTCCACCTGGCGCGCGAATGCAAGGTCGTCCGGCAGCTCGATATCGACGTCGTTCACTCCCAACCGGTGCCACGTGGGGGCGGGCATCGCGTTCGCGTGTTCTATCATGAGGGTTCCCATTATCCGATGGCCCCTTCCATTTCAAGCTTGATCAGGTTGTTCATTTCCACGGCGTACTCGAGCGGAAGCTCCTTCGACACCGGGTCGGCAAATCCGTTCACGATCATCGTGCGCGCCTCCTCTTCGGACACGCCCCGGCTCATCAGGTAGAACACCTTGTCGTCGCCGATGCGCCCGATGGTGGCCTCGTGGCCGATGTCCACGTGCTTGCAACGGATGTCCATGGCGGGGATGGTGTCCGAACGGCTGAGGTCGTCCAGCATGAGCGACTGGCACGACACGCTTGCGGCCGAGCCCGACGCGCGCTCGGTGGCCACGATGGACGAGCGGAACGTGGACGTGCCGCCGCCCTTCGAGATGGACTTCGTCTCCACGGTGGCCGACGTGTCGGGCGCGGCCAGCACCACTTTGCAGCCGGTGTCGAGGTTCTGCCCCGCACCCGCGAACGTGATGCCCGTGAAGCTGGACGCGGCCTGCCTGCCGGCCAGGATGGACATGGGGTAGAGATAGCCCACGTGGCTGCCGAACGACCCGCTGATCCACTCGACGGCGCCGCCTTCCTCCACGCGGGCGCGCTTCGTATTGAGGTTGTACATGTTCTTGGACCAGTTCTCGATCGTGGAATAGCGCAAGGAAGCGCGCTTGCCCACGAACAGCTCCACCGCGCCGGCGTGCAGGTTCGCCACGTTGTACTTCGGCGCCGAGCACCCCTCGATGAAGTGCAGGCTGGCGTCGTCCTCCACGATGATCAGCGTGTGCTCGAACTGCCCAGCGCCCTTCGCGTTCAGGCGGAAGTAGCTTTGCAGCGGGAAGTCGAGCTTGACGCCCTTCGGCACGTAGACGAACGAGCCGCCGCTCCACACCGCGCCGTGCAGCGCGGCGAACTTGTGGTCGTCGGGCGGAACGAGCGTCATGAACTTCTCACGGATGAGCGGCTCCCACTCGGGATCGCGCAAGGCTTCTTCGATGCCCGAGTAAACGATGCCCATATCCGATGCCGTCTTCTGCATGCTGTGGTACACGAGCTCCGAGTCGTACTGCGCGCCGACGCCGGCCAGGTAGGCGCGCTCGGCCTCGGGGATGCCCAGGCGGTCGAACGTGTTCTTCACGTCGTCGGGCAGGCTGTCCCAGTCGCTCGCCTGTTCGGCGTTCGGCTTCACGTACGTCACGATGTGGTCCATGTCGAGGCCCTCGAGGCCGGGGCCCCAGTCGGGCGGCAGCATGCGCTGGTACGTGTCGAGCGCCTTCAGGCGGAAGTCGAGCATCCAGGCCGGCTCGTCCTTCTTCGCCGAGATCTCGCGGACGATGTCGGGCGTGAGCCCTGCGTCGAGGTAGCGCGCGGGGTCGGTCGCGTCATGCACGTCGTACAGCGTGCGGTCGACGTCTTCTACGTAGGTGCGGTTTTCTGCTGGCATGCGGACCTCCTAGCGCTCGATCTGCTCGAACTGCTCGAAGCCCTCTTCGTCGATGCGGTCGATGAGCGACGCGTCGCCTTCGGCCACGATGCGCCCGCGCACCATGACGTGCACGCGGTCGACGTCGAGGTGCTCGAGGATGCGCGTGTTGTGGGTGATCACCACCAGCGCGCCGCCCGTCGTGCGGCGGTACGCGTCGATGCCGCGCGACACCACGCCGAGCGCGTCCACGTCGAGGCCCGAGTCCGTCTCGTCGAGGATGGCCAGCTTCGGCTCGAGCAGCAGCAGCTGCAGCATCTCGAGCTTCTTCTTCTCGCCGCCCGAGAAGCCCACGCCCAGCTCGCGGTCGAGGTAGGCCGGATCCATGTCCAGCTCGTCGGCCAGCGCGCGCACGTGCTTGCGGAACTGCTTGCCCTTGAGCTCGCCGGCGCCCTCGCGGCCCGCCACCGTGGCGCGCAGGAAGCTGGACAGCGGCACGCCGGGGATTTCCACCGGTGCCTGGAAGCTGAGGAAGAGCCCTGCGCGCGAGCGCTTGTCGGGGGAGAGCTCGGTGATGTCCTGGCCGTCGAACTCGATGGAACCGCCGTCGATCGTGTAGGCGCCGTCGCCCATGACGACGTGGCCGAGCGTGGACTTGCCCGCGCCGTTCGGGCCCATGATGGCGTGGGTCTCGGCTGCGCCCACGTCGAGGTCGATGTCGTGCAGGATGGGGGTCTCGTCCGCCGAGGCCGAAAGCCCGCGGAGGGAGAGGAGGGGCGTGCTCGTCTGGGATGCCATGTTCGCGTGCCTTTCAATAATCCTATAAGTTTGCTAGGATTAAGATACGAGGAACACGCGGAATGTCAAGACATAATCCTACTTGTTTGATAGAATTTACGAAAAGCGGCGGGGAAAGGACGGAAGGATGCTCGTATCGACGAAGGGACGCTATGCGCTCCGGCTCATGGTGTGCGTGGCGCGCGCCGGCGCGGAGGGCAAGGTGGCCCTGCGTGAGGTGTCGGAGCGCGAGGACATCTCCCTCAAGTACCTCGAGCAGCTGGCGCGCCCGCTCGTGCAGGCGGGCCTGCTGCGCAGC
>NC_021021.1:2984198-2988147 GCF_000210055.1 Gordonibacter pamelaeae 7-10-1-b | reverse complement strand
GCTGTCGCCGTGCCGGCATCGGCGGCGCCATTCCCCTTCGAAAACCCGCTCGCGGTCGAAATCGAACCGGCCGAGGGGCGGCGCGCCGCCGGTTTCTTGACCTTGTAATCGTTGCAACCCCCATGATGGGCCCACGGCGGCCGGTGCCGGAGCACCCTGCGATCCCCGAGCACCGGCCGCCCCCTGCAGAGCTCGCAAAGACCGATCGACGACGAGACACCCCCCCGACGATGATGAAGGAACGACGCATGAGCTGACCGCGAAGGAGGCACGCCATGAACGCGAAGAAGAAAGCAACCGATACGACGAAGCCCGCAACGAGTACCGTCTCCAACCGTCCCCGCACCGCTTTGAGCGCCCTTTTGGTCCAGACCGCGCACGCCGAGGCGCGCCGCCCGGCCCTGTCCGGCTCCCGCAGGCTCGACCCGTTGGCCCGCATCTTCGATGCGAACGCCAGCCGCGCCGCCAAGATCGCGGCCGTGTCCCGGCTCGCCGACCCGGTGCCGCTCGTGACCCTCGCCGCCAGCGATGCGCCCGCCTACCTGCGGAGGAACGCCCTGCTGCGGCTCGACGAGCTCATGGACGGGCGTCCCCTCGCCCGCACCGACCTCGAGCGCCTTGTGCCGTGCCTGCGCGACAAAGAGCTCATCGCCTTCGCCGTCGTGCTCATGGACATCGCCGACTTCGACTGGTGCGGCCGCTGCGACGAGGGCACGGTGGACGCGCTCTGCCTCGCCCTGCACGAATGCCAGGGCCTGCACGAGACCGTGCTGCTCGAGGACGCGTTCGCGCACCTCATCCACACCCGCCCCGATCTGGGACGGAACCTGCGCGCCTGCAGTCCCGGCGCTCTGCACCTCAAGGCCATGTACCAGCCCGTCGTCGCCCACAACGTGGTGTACGTCGACCTCTCCCGCGAGAACAACGTCGCCTAGGCGCGCCCGCGCCGCGACGATCCGCGCTTTCCGCACCCCAACCTAGACGAGTAGAAGGGATCCCCTCATGGAGCAGAACACCCGCGCCGCCTTCATCAGGCAGATGCTCAAAGACGAGAGCATGATCGAGCCGTCCCCCGAGTTCAGCTACAAGGCCCTCGTGAAGAGCCGCCAAGACTACGACGAGCTGTACCGCCGCTCGATCGACGAGCCCGAGGCGTTCTGGGGCCAGATGGCCCGCGAGACGCTGGACTGGTATCGCCCGTGGGACGCGGTGGAGGAGTACGACTTCGAGTCCTCCCGCCCGTTCGTCCGCTACTTCCGCGGCGCCGAGCTCAACGCCTCCGCCAACTGCCTCGACCGGCACCTGGAGGGACCGCGGCGCAACAAGGCCGCCCTCATCTGGCAGGGCGAGCCCTCCGAAGAGGTGGAGGTGTACACCTACCAGCGCCTGCACCGCGAGGTGTGCAAGGCCGCCAACGTGCTCAAGGACCTGGGCGTGGGGAAGGGCGACCGCGTGGTGCTCTACCTTCCCATGATCCCCCAGCTGGCCATCGCGATGCTCGCCTGCGCCCGCATCGGCGCCGTGCACTGCGTCGTGTTCAGCGGCCTGTCCGCCGACGCGCTGCGCGACCGCATCCTCGACTCCGGCGCCCGCGTGGTGGTCACGGCCAACTACGGCTACCGTTCGGGCAAGATTGCACCTCAAGGATCTCTGCGACAAAGCGGTCGACCAGTGCCCCCAGGTGAGGAGCTGCGTCGTCGTGCGCCGCATCGAGAAGCGCACCGAGATGGCCGCCGAGCGCGACCTGTGGTGGGACGACCTCATGGCCGGCGCCGCGCCCTCCTGCGAGCCCGCGCGCATGGAGGCGAACGAGCCGCTGTTCGTGTTCTACACCAGCGGCAGCACGGCCAAGCCGAAGGGCATCGTGCACGGTACCGGCGGCTACCTGCTGTACGCCTCGCTCACCATGAAGTACGTGTTCGACCTGAAGGAGACGGACATCTACTGGTGCACGGCCGATGCGGGGTGGATCACGGGGCACTCGTACCTCGTGTACGGGCCGCTCGCCAACGGCGCCACGTCGCTCATGTTCGAGGGCGTGCCCAGCTACCCGAAGCCCGACCGCTTCTGGGAGGTCGTGGAGAAGTTCGGCGTGAACATCCTCTACACGGCCCCCACGGCCATCCGCTCCATGATGAAGGAGGGCGAGCGGTGGGTGAACGGCCATGACATCAGCAGCCTGCGCCTTTTGGGGTCGGTGGGCGAGCCCATCACGTCGAAGGCGTGGCTGTGGTACTACTCTGCCGTCGGGCGGGGCCGCTGCCCCATTGCCGACACGTGGTGGCAGACGGAAACGGGCGGCGTCATGATCACGTCGCTGCCGGGCGCGGTGGACATGAAGCCGGGGTCGGCGGCCCTGCCGTTCTTCGGCGTGGCTCCGCGCGTCGTGCGCCCCGACGGGAGCGAGGCCGCGCCGAACGAGCCCGGAAGCCTCGTGCTCACGCGTCCCTGGCCGGGCATGATGCTGGGCGTGTTCCAGAACGAGACCGCGTTCAAGGACGTGTACTTCCCGCACCCCGGCCGCTATCTCACCGGCGACGGCGCCTACCGCGACGAGGACGGCTACCTCTGGATCACCGGCCGCATCGACGACGTCATCAACGTGTCGGGGCACCGCATCGGCACGGCCGAGGTCGAGAGCGCGCTCGTGTCGTACCCGCAGGTGGCAGAGGCGGCGGTCGTGGGCTGCCCGCACCCCGTGAAGGGCGAGGGCATCTACGCCTACGTCACGGTGAAGGAGGGCACGGTCTTGAGCGACGATCTGCGCTCCCAGCTGGTACGGCATGTGCGCGAGGGCATCGGCCCCATCGCCACGCCCGACCACATCCACTTCACGGCCGCCCTGCCGAAGACCCGCAGCGGCAAGATCATGCGCCGCATCCTGCGCAAGATAGCCGCGCAGGAGACCGAGGACCTCTGCGACATCTCCACGCTGTCCGAACCCTCGGTGGTGTACAACCTGATAGAGGAGACGAAGCGCCTGAGCGCCTGACGTTTTTCCGCGAAGGAGGGGCCTGTGCGCGGGCCCCTCCTCCTGTCGGCCGGGTGCGAGGGCGCCCGGCCTTCCCGTGCCGGCCGGCGCGCGCCCACGGGGCCCCGTGCCTCTTCGGGGGCGCCCGCCGCTCCTACCCCCCGCCGCCCCTTTCGGCGGCGTCCTCCACATCCACGAGCACCGAGATGTGCAGCAGGTAGTCGTCGGCCGAGGCCGACATCAGGTACGAGTTCATGTCCAGCTCGTACAGCGGCCCCCGCATCCGGAAGCCCTCGCGCTCCACGTAGGCCAGCAGCTTCTCGTACGAGCGCGCCACCGTGCTCGTGCCGCCCTGGTGCAGCACGACCGCGTAGTTGCCCTTCGGCTTGCATTCGACGCGGCCCCCGAGGTGCGCGGCATCGCGGGGCGGCGATATCCAGGTGACGAGCTTCGTGTAGTAGAACTCGGAGGGGTCGTCCGGATTGGGGATGTCGATGACGCGCCCCAAGGGGAACGTGGCCATGCCCGCCCCGTTGCGGCAGAAGTCCGAGTGCTCGCTCACCGCCTGCGCATAGGCCTGTTGGGAGCGCTCGCGGCGCACCTCGGTCGTGAGGAACCAGGTCTCGTCCCAGTACGACAGCCGCGGCTGCTCTTTGGGGAACGTCACGGCGCGCTGGGTGAGGTAGCGCATCTTCTCCATCATGCCGATGCGGGCGTCCAGGATGTCGCGCTGCTGCCCCATGCGGTCGATGCTCGCCTGGATGCTGTCCAGGAACAGCTGGGTCGTGTGGTTGTCCAGGTACTCCTTGATCTCCTTGGTGGACATGCCCGCATCCATGAAGAAGCGCACGACATCGAACAGGTACAGCTGTTTGAGCGAGTAGTAGCGGTAGCCGTTGCCCCGTACTTCCTTGGGCTTGAGCAGGCCGATCTTGTCATAGTGCACCAGAAGCTCACGGCTGACGTTGCACATCTGGG
>NC_021021.1:2982382-2983980 GCF_000210055.1 Gordonibacter pamelaeae 7-10-1-b | reverse complement strand
TTCGGGGATTCTACCATGCGGCAGCAGCGTCGCGCCTGATGGTCAGGGGAGCGTAGCCGATCCCTCCGCCAGTGCCCGGCAAGGCATGCGCCGTTGCTGCATGGTTACCCGCGGTCCTTGCCCAAGTGCTCGATGCAGCGTAGCCCCCAGGCCTCGAACTGCGCCAGCACCGGGCGGAACTCCTCGCCAAGCGGGCTCAGCGCGTACTCCACCTTGGGCGGCACCTGCGGGTACTCCGTGCGCGTGATCACGCCGTACTCCTCCAGCGAGCGCAGCTGCTTCGCCAGCGTGGCGTGCGTCATCTCGGGAAGGCGCCGCTGCAGCTCGTTGAAGCGCACCGGCCCGTCCTCCAGATGGTGCAGGATGACGATGGACCACTTGCCCCGCAGCACGCGTTGCGCGGTGACGTAGGGACATATGCCGAACAGGTCCTGGGTCATGGCTCCTCCTTGCGGTTCCTCCCCGTCGTTCCCGCGGCGGGGTGCTTCCTTTCGAGATACCGGGTATCCGAAAAGATCGTACTTGTGGGCTAGTATACACGATACTAAAGTAACCTATGTCAAAAAAACGAACTGTAAAGTTCATCCGGGGAAAGGAACAGATCATGGAGAAGAACGACTTCGAGGCCATCGAGCTCGGCAAGGGCGCCGTGCGCGTGTACGACTTGGGCGCGGCGCGGCTCCATGCCTACCAGACGAACGATCCGCTGGCCGACGAGGTGTTCGTCGTGGAGAGGGGCGGCCGCGGTTTCGTCATCGAGCTGCCTTGCTTCCGCGACAATATCGCCGAGCTGGAAGCGTACGTGCGCGGGCAGGACATTGCCGTCGAGGGTATCGTTGCCGCCTACCATATGGCCGGCGGCAGCTTCATGCCCGGCACGCCCGTCTACTCCACGGGGGAGGCCGAAGCCTACGGTCACGAGGGCGGCGGCAAGGCGCTGGTCGACGGGTTCGCTGCGGCGTTCGGCGAGGCCTTCGACGCCTCGGTCGCCCAGGTGACGAACCTGGTGGAGGGGGACGAGCTTGAGCTGGCGGGCGTTTGCATGCGCCTCGTGCGCAACGCCGATGCCTTCGACCTGGAGCTGCCCGAGCTGGGCGCGGCGTACCTGCACATGCTGGGACACGACTGCCACTCCATCGTAGCCGGCCCTGCGCATGCCGACGCGCAGATCGCGCAGCTGCAAGGTCTTGTCGAGGCGGGCATCGACCTCATCCTGACCAGCCACTACACACCGGAAGACCTGAAAGACGCCCGCACGAAGATCGCGTACCTGGAAGAGCTCAAGCGCCTTGCGGCCGCCAGCACCACCGCCGAGGGTTTCAAGGCTGCGGTAGATGCGCGCTTCCCCTCCTACGGTGGTGCGAACTACCTCGACATGACGGCCGGGTTCTTCTTCGCGTGACGACGGGCCTCGCGGCGCGTCTGGCGGGTGCGCGGCCGTTGCGGGGCGGCGCGGAAAGGCGCATACTCGAGATGGACGAAAGGAGCTTCCATGGTGCAGGTGAGCGAAGCGCGCGCGGCGGGCGGCGCGCGCGGGCGGGACGAGGACGTGGCGTACCTGGTGCGGTACCTGCTGGAAGAGCGGGGCCTCGCGCAGG
>NC_021021.1:2979454-2981884 GCF_000210055.1 Gordonibacter pamelaeae 7-10-1-b | reverse complement strand
CGAGGACTGCCTCGTGCCCTCCGAGCTCGTGCCCGCGTGCCCCGTGTGCGGCGGCCCGATGGCCGTGCACCTGCGCGTGGACGGGCACTTCGTAGAGAACGCCGAATGGCATGCCTCCCAGGAGCGCTACCGCCGCTTCGTCGAGGGCATGGAGCGCGAGCCCGCCGTGCTGCTGGAGCTGGGCGTGGGGTGGAACACGCCGGGCATCGTCCGCTTCCCGTTCGAGGCGCTGGCCCGCGCGACGAACACCCCGCTCGTGCGCCTGAACTACGACGACGCCCGCCTGCCCGAGGGCGTGCCGGGCGTGGGCCTGCAAGGCGACATCGCCGAGCTGTGGCCGCTGATCGCGAGCGCGGCGGGAAAGGGGGAGCAATGACGGTAGACGCAGATTCCTGCCTTCGGTTCCTACGCGAGGTGCGCGACGTGGCCTTCGCCACCGTCGACGAGGACGGCCTGCCCGCCGTGCGCGTCATCGACGTCATGATGGTGGAGGGCGGTCGGCTTTATTTCGTGGCCGCGCGCGGCAAGGCGTTCTATGGACAGGTCATGCGCACGCGCTATGTGGCGATCGTAGGACAGTCGCCCGACTACCGCACGTGCCGGCTGCGCGGCCCGGTGGAGCACCCCGACGATCCGGTCGAGCAGCGCCGTCTCGTGGACCGCGTGTTCGAGCTCAACCCCTCCATGGAGGAGCTCTACCCCGGCGATTCGCGTTACGTGCTGGAGGCGTTCTACCTGGAGCGGGGCCAGGGAGAGTTCTTCGACCTGGGCCGCCACCCCCTCTTCCGCGCACCGTTCGCGCTGGGCGGCGGCCCCGTCGCGCGCGAGGGCTTCACGGTTTCGGACGCCTGCACCGGCTGCGGTGCCTGCTTCGCGGCTTGTCCACAGGGCTGCATCGCGCCGCGGCCCGACGGCCGCGCCTTCATCGAGCAGCAGGCGTGCCTCCACTGCGGCCGCTGCCGCGAGGTGTGCCCGTCGGACGCCATCGCGCCGCGGTAGCGGGGCGTACCTCCTGCGCTCCCGGTTCGCCCTCCTTTTCAGGTAGAATGATGGGGACAGAAAGAGGCTGCCCCATGAAGAACTCCCCGAAACCCCATCCCGCCAACCCGGCCGTGCCCGGCGAGCTGGCGGCGGTGGACGCGCTCGCTGCGTGGATCGAGCGCGAGATGGACGGCGACCCGCTCGTTGCGCACGTGCTCGTCGCGGGCGATGCAGCCGTGCGCGCCGACTTCTCGCTGCTCGAGCTGTCCGAGTCGCGCGTCGAGGGCTGTCGCTACACGGCCTGCGACTTCTCCCGTGCCTCGTTCGCCGACGTGGCGTTCTCCGGCTGCGATTTCTCCAACAGCGATTTCTCCGAGGCGAACTTCACGCGCTGCACGTTCTCCTCGTGCAAGTTCACGGGAGCGAACTTCACCGAGGCCGTGCTTGCCCGCACCGAGCTGAGCGACTCCACGCTGTCCTATGCGTCGCTCGCGAAGGCCAGGCTGACCGACGTGCTCGCGCGTGCTGACGATTTCTCGCACGCCGACCTGTCCGAGGCGCGACTTGCGCGCACCGTCTTCGACGACGTGCGCTTCACGGGCACGAGCTTCTTCCGCACCTCGCTTGCCGGCATCGACTTCACGACCTGCCAGCTGGCCGATATCGTGCTCTCCGACGCCATGGGCGAGCTCAAGGGCTGCCGCATGGACCTCTACCAGGCCGCCGGCATCGCCCAGCGCCTCGGCGTGGTCATCGCCGACTGACGGCGCAGTCCGGAAGCCGGCGGCCCTTGCGGGGCGCTTTCGGCCTTCGGTCCGCAGCATCCGCCGCAGGGCGTCCGCGGCGCCCGAACCGCCGCGTCCGTTCGGACGCCTACCCTTGCTTGCCGCGCGTCTCGATCTCGTCATGGGCCTCGATGATGGCCTTCTTGACCGCCTTTTTCACCACTAGGTATCCGATGGCTACGAACAGCGCGATTATCAGTGGGTAGACGACAAAGATTAGCAGCTCCGGCACCCCTATACCCAGTATCCTCATGTCATCCGCCTTTCCCTCGGTGGCGTCGATCATACCATCTTTCCGTTCTGCCTTGTGTCCTCCTCCGCGATCGCCCGGCCCCGCGACCGTCCTGCCCGGTGACCTCCCTCGAAGGGCGGCCTCGCTTGCGGTCACCCGCTCCGGCTCCAAGTGCCCGGGGATTGGCAAAGGCTCGCCCGCACCGCTTTCGATAACGCCGCCGCGTTGCCGGTGCGTTGACCGGCGGTGCAAAAGCCGTTGGTTGCCCGGGGGTGCATGCGCGCAGGACAATGGGGGGGAGTCGATCCGGTTTGCGGCCGCGGCAGCTGCCTCGCGCCGCAGGAAGCGAGGCCCCCATGATCCCGAACCAGTGGTATGCCGTTCTGTCATCCTCCGAGGTGAGGCGCGGGCGCCCCGTGGGCGCCGTGCGCT
>NC_021021.1:2973656-2979360 GCF_000210055.1 Gordonibacter pamelaeae 7-10-1-b | reverse complement strand
CCTCGCGGCGGGGCGCGTGGAGGGCGGGCATGTGCACTGCCCCTTCCACGGCCTGCGCTACGCCGCCGACGGGCGCGTGGTGGCCATCCCCGCGAACGGCCTCGAGGCGGAGGTGCCCGAGAACTTCCGCGTGCGACCCTGGCTCGCGGTGGACGCGTTCGGCTTCATCTGGGTGTTCTACGGCAAGCCCGCCGACGCGCCCGACGACCTGCCGATGTTCGAGGAGTTCCGCGGCGATTTCCCCTACGCGGAGCGCTATGAGGTGTGGGACGTGCACTACTCGCGCGCCATCGAGAACCAGCTCGACGTGATCCACCTGCCGTTCGTGCATCCGAACACCATCGGGCGCGGCCACAAGACGCTCGTGAACGGCCCGGTGACGGAGTGGGACGACGAGACGCTCACGTTCTACGTGAAGAACGAGCCCGACTGCGGCCAGACGCCCCAGACAGCCGACGAGATAGAGAACTGGTGGGAGCTGAACAGCCTTCAGTACCGCGTGCCGAACCTGTGGCAGAACCGCATCGCGGACGACCTGCGCGTCATGGCGGCGTTCGCACCCGTAGACGACGAGCGCACGAAGATCTACCTGCGCCTCTACCAGCGCATGGTCAAGGCGCCCGTGCTGCGCGGCCTCGTGTGCGCCGCCGGCAACGTGGCGAACGGCGTGATCCTGCACCAGGACCGAAGAGTGGTGCTCACGCAGCGCCCGAAGAAGACCGAGCTCCAAATGGGCGAGAACCTCCTGCGCGGCGACAAGCCCGTCCTCGAGTTCCGCTCCCGCAGGGAAGAGCTGAAGAAAGCTGCCGAGCGCAGGTAGCATCCCCGCTGCGGAAGCCCCTGCACCGGCGTTTCTCGCTCAAGGCCCGGTTTCTGGCAAGATATTTCGATAATGTATGGTCCTATTCGAGGATAGTTCAAAGTTGATCATTCCGAACTGGTATTTTATAAGATTACTTATCTACTTATATAAAAAGAGCGACTCAAACTCGTACATTATCGAAATATCTTGCCAGAAACCGTGTCCTCGGCAGGAAACCGCCGTCAGTGCCGGCTGCTTCCTGCAACAGAAGGCTTCGAAGAGAGAGGCCTGGCGCGCTTGTCGCGAGCGTTGCGGACGAGAGGGGGGGGTTCAACCTAAGCATGAAGCGGCTGCCCTCCGTTTCCCCAAGCACCATGTCTTGTACCATGAAATCATCGTTGAATCGCGCATGCAAGCGCAGGACCAGTAAGGACGTGGCTCTCATGTTGGAATCGACCCATACGTACCAGGTTATCATCCCGTATTCCATCGAGGAGGTATGGCAGGCGCTGAAGCATGCGGCCGATCTCGATGTGGCGGGAGGCCAGGAGATCGTCGAGCGCGTTTCCGACGCCGAGTGGACAACGGCTCTCGACGAGCGCCACAGCACGCGCTGCACGGCCGCCTACGACGAGGCCGCCCGCCGCATGGACGTGACGATGGACTCTACCGCCAAGCACGAGAATGACACCACCTCGATCTCGCTCGCTTCCGTTGACGCAGGCACGGAGGTGACCGTCGAGCAAACCGTTCGCGGGAACTTCGTGGTGATGAAGATGCTCCAGCTCGTGGGCGTCGGCGCCCTGGACAAGGTGGCCGGTTCGATCGTCTCCAACATCGAGGCGCTGTGCTCCGGCGGCGAGACGCGCCGGATGAGCACCGAGGACTTGGAGGCCTACGCGAAAGAACGCGTGGCCGATTGGGGGAAGGACTAGCCTGAGCCATGCAGGCAGGTTGAGAAAAGGGGGCGCGCCGATCGATTGGCGCGCCCCCTTCGTCGCTCTCTGCGGAAAACGCGCTACAGCGTCTCGAAGTTCCAGCTGCTCATGTAGGCGATCTGCTCCTCGGTGAGCGTGTCGATGGCGATGCCGAGCGTCTCCAGCTTCACGCGGGCCACGCCGTCGTCGATGGTGGCCGGCACGTCGTACACCTTGTTCTCCAGCTCGCCGGCGTGGAGGTAGAGGTACTCGGCGGCCAGCGCCTGGTTCGCGAAGCTCATGTCCATGACGCTTGCCGGATGGCCCTCGGCGCACGACAGGTTCACGAGGCGCCCCTGCGCCAGCACGATGACCGTGCGGCCGTCCGCGAGCGTGTACTCCTCCACGAGCGGCTTCAGCTCCTCCTTCTTCACGGCGTGCTCCTCAAGCCACACGAGGTTGATCTCGGAGTCGAAGTGGCCGGAGTTGCAGATGATCGCGCCGTCCTTCATGTTCTCGAAGGCGGGCGCGTCCACCACCTTGCAGTTGCCGGTGACGGTCACCCACACGTCGGCGAAGCGCGCCGCCTCGGCCGCGGGCATCACCTCGTAGCCCTCCATGTGCGCCTCGAGCGCCTTCAAGGGGTCCACCTCGCACACGATCACGCGCATGCCCATGCCCTTCGCGCGCAGGGCCAGGCCGCTGCCGCAGTAGCCGTAGCCAGAGATGACGATGGTGCGCCCGCACATGAGGCGGTTCGTGGCGCGGATGATGCCGTCGAGCGTGGACTGGCCGGTGCCGTAGTGGTTGTCGAAGCAGTGCTTCGTGTTGGCGTCGTTGATGTTGAACACGGGGTAGGCGAGCGTTCCCTCGGCCGCCATGGACATGAGGCGCACGACGCCCGTCGTGGTCTCCTCGGTGCCGCCAACCACGCCGGCCAGCTTGTCGGTGAAGCGGGTGTGCAGCGCGGTGTCGAGGTCGGCGCCGTCGTCCATGATGATCTGCGGATCGGTGGCGATGACGGCCTCGATATGGCGGTTGTAGGTGTCGGCGTCCTCGCCGGCGATGGCGAACACGCTGATGCCGAAGTCGCGCACGAGCGCGGCGGCCGTGTCGTCCTGGGTGGACAGCGGGTTGCTCGCGCACAGCGCCACCTGCGCGCCTGAGGCCGTGAGCGCGCGCATGAGGTTCGCCGTCTCGGTGGTCACGTGCATGCAGGCGCCGATGCGCACGCCCTCCAGGGGGCGCTCGCGCTCGAAGCGCTCGCGGATGGACGCGAGCACGGGCATGTCGCGGTCGGCCCACAGGATGCGGGCAAGGCCCTCGTCGGCCAGCGCGATGTCTTTGATGTCGTGGTTCTCGGGCATGGAAAAGCCTCCCTGGGTATGGAAAACGGCACAGTTCGCCCTCTATTGTACGCCAGCGCGCACGCGTTCACGAGCGGGAGATCCGGGGCGTTTGTGGAGTTCGTATGCACAACGTTTGTGAATCCTTGGCTTTTACCGCGCAAAAAACGGAAGAATCGGTAACGAACGGACTCCCCGTTGGGACGGGCGGCTGCGAAGTGGCTATAATCGTCCGAGCTTGCGAACTCGCACGACAGCACACGTACCATCACCACACCAGGCAGCAGCAGGGGGCGCCGAAGCCCTTGGGCCTGCGTGCGAGCGAGCAGAGGACGGCCGCCGGCAAGGCAGGGACGGCCCGTAAAAGGAGCAAACGGAGTGCTAGACCAATTCTTCTCGCAGATATCGTTCGTCGACATCTTCAACTTCTGCGTGTTTCTCACGTTCAGCATCTGCTATACGTACCAGCTCTACTACGTGTTCGTGGTGCTCACGCGCAAGCCCAAGAAGCTCGTGGCGAAGAAGAACCACCGGTTCGCCGCCGTCATCTCGGCTCGCAACGAGAGCGCCGTCATCGGCGACCTCATCCACTCCATCAAGGTGCAGAACTACCCCGCCGAGCTCATCGACGTGTTCGTCATCGCCGACAACTGCACCGACGACACGGCCGACGTGGCCCGCGAGGCCGGCGCCATCGTCTTCCCCCGCCACAACGACAAGGAGGTGGGGAAGGGCTACGCGCTCGACTACGGCTTCCAGGTCATCCGCGAGCAGTACGCCGATCGTGGTTACGAGGCCTACTTCGTGTTCGATGCCGACAACGTGCTGGACGTGAACTACTTCCGCGAGATGAACGCCACGTTCGACCACGGCGCCAAGGCCTCCACCAGCTACCGCAACTCCAAAAACTACGACTCGAACTGGATCTCCGCCGGCTACGCGGTGTGGTTCCTGCGCGAGGCGAAGTTCCTGTCGCAGGCGCGCCTCACGCTCAACACGAGCTGCGTCGTGTCGGGCACGGGCTTCTTCGTGGCGGCCGATATCATCGAGCGTGCCGGCGGTTGGAAGTGGCACCTGCTCACCGAGGACATCGAGTTCTCCACGAACAGCATCCTGGAGGGCGTGCGCATCAGCTACACGCCCACGGCCATCCTCTACGACGAGCAGCCCACCACGTTCCGCGACTCGTGGAACCAGCGCTTCCGCTGGGCCAAGGGCTTCTACCAGGTGTTCTGGCATTACGGCGCCCGCCTGGCGAAGGGCGTCGTGGCCAACCCCAAGGGCTCGCGCTTCGCCTGCTACGACATGCTCATGACCATCGCGCCCGGCATGCTGCTCACTATCGTGTCGGTGCTGTTCAACGGCATCATCATCGCGCTGGCGGCCACGGGCATGATGTCCACGGGCATCATGATCGCCTCGTCCATCTCGTCCATCTTCTTCTGCCTGTTCAACTACTTGGTGTTCATGTTCATGTTCGGCGTGCTCACCACGTTCGTGGAGTGGGATTCCATCCACGCCGCCACGGGCAAGAAGGTGCTCTACATGTTCACGTTCCCGTTCTTCATGCTCACCTACATTCCCATCGCGCTCGTCGCGTTGGTGAAGAAGTGCAAGTGGAAGCCCATCCAGCACAGCATCTCCGTGGATGTGGCCGAGTTCTCCGACGCCGCCAACTCCAAGCGCGAGCGCACGATGTAGCAGGCGGCTGATCCGGCTTCGGCCAACGTCTGGCATGCGAAAACGGCGAGCCCTGGCCCGCCGTTTTCGCTTTTTTTTGCGCGCCGGCGTCTGGGGCGCTCATAGCCCGGACACGGCCTTGTGCGCTGAGGGCTTCGATGCGCTCGCGTGCAGGGCCTACCTGCTTTCCAGCAGCTCCCGGTCGATGGCCCTGCGGAAGAAGTCCGACTTGCTCTCGCCCTGCCGCTTCGCGGCGGCCTCCACGGCACGGATGCGGGAGCAGGGGAGGCGGAAGGAAACGGTGCCCATGTCCTCGTCGTAGAGCCTCGGTCGGCCCATGGCCACCTCGCCGTGCCCGCTCCAAGTCCCGTCCTCGTACTCTTCCGCCCTCTTGTCGAGCATCTCGTCGGTCAGGACGGTGCCGTTATCTGCTTCGAAGCCCATCGTGCCTCCTCTCGAAGCCCAGTTCCCCGAGTGTATTGGCCGAAGGCGGCGTCATGGCGTGGAACGCCAGCCAATCGCCTGCGGCGGAGCGCACCGCCACCACCTCGACGAGCCTTCCTTTGCCGTCGAAGCCGACTGCAACGTACTCGTTCGGGTCCTTCTGCGTTCGCGGCGTGGACGCGATGCTGTTCTCCCACGCTGCCAGCACGTTGTCGTCCGCGAGTTCGGGGTGGCGCTCGTGGACGCGGCGATGAACCGCGGTGCGGGGCCTCGTATCGCATGCCCTACTTTTGTATTGCATAAGTATACCGCTCCTCTCGTCGCCGGTCAATATGCTTCCTGCGAGCCCTCCGGCCCTCCATGGCATCGCGCCCCCTACCACACCCGGGCGAACGTGAGGCACCAGACGTGGGCGGCGCCGGCGCGGCGCAGGGCGTCGGTGGCGTCGAACAGGGTGGCGCCGGTGGTGCAGACGTCGTCCACGAGCAGCAGGCGACCCGGCACGGTGGCGCCGG
>NC_021021.1:2968912-2973230 GCF_000210055.1 Gordonibacter pamelaeae 7-10-1-b | reverse complement strand
CAGGTGTCGCACAGCACCTCGCCAGGCGCGTCGCACACGGCGCAGCGCGTGGGCCACAGCGTCTCCGCCAGGGCCTCGGCGGCGCCGCGGACGTAGAGGCGCGTTCTGTCGACTGCGAGGGACATGCTTCGAGCATAGCGCCGCAACCTAGCACGCCGACCGTATTCCCGCCGTCGCCGAGCCGCCCGGACCTTGCCCGAACCTGGCGCGGGCACCGTCCCCGCCTTGCGCCTTAGCCGTTCCCGCCTTGCCGACCCGCCGTGCGGATCTTGCCCGTCGGCCGTGCGGATCTTGCGCGGGCTGGCACGTGCGGTGCCGATCCTGCTCACAGGGTCCCCCTGCGCGACCCCAACACCGGCCCGCCCGTTTTCGCGACCCTCCGCGGGCAGGGGCGGGCCCTTTCGAATGCTTCCGGCGATTCTTGTCGTGCGATTCTGCGCGCCGCGCTTCCGGGCGTTTTCCCTATCTGCTAAACTGGACGGTGCTTCTTTCGAGTCTGTAGTTGCGGGACGTCTATCCCTAGTCCATGGCAGATGCGGTCGAAAGGATCCACGTAAGTCGAACCGACCTGGTCGGGGAGGCGATCATGGCGCATCCTAGAGGTAAGTCGCACCGCCCGTTTACTTACGACGCGGCATACGGCCGCGACGGGCGAGAGGGTAACCGGTGGGAGCTGGGCCCCGGTGCGCGAGTGTGGGGGCAAAGACTAGGTCAGTCGAAAGGGGCGCTTTGAGAGAGAAACAGCGGATGGAGGCACACCGGAAATGAAGCGTATGAAGGCGCTCGTATGCTGCGCGGCAGCCGCCTGCCTGGCGATGGTGCTGGCAGGATGCTCGTCGCAGCAGAGCTACACCCCTCCCGAGAAGAGCGCGACGGTGTCGTCGCCCACCATCGGCAAAAGCGGCACGTTGCGGGTCGGCGTGAACGCGGGATCGCCGCCGTTGGCCGGCTCGCCCTCGTCCTCGTCGAAGATCGTCGGCATCGACGTCGACGTAGCCGCGGCGCTGGCCGACCAGCTGGGCTTGAAGCTGGAGATAGTGGACGTGGGGACCGATCCCGAGGCCGCGCTCAAGGAGGGCAAGGTCGACGTGGCCATGGGCATCGGCTCCGAGAGCGACGTGTCGTTCTGGAGGTCGCCGGCGTACCTGCCGAAGGGCGTGGCGCTGTTCTCCACCTCGGCGAACGCGACGGTGCCCACCAAGGCGTCGTCCCCCAAGATCGCGGCCCAGGTGTCCTCCACCAGCTCGTGGCAGGTCACCAACGAGTTCGGCCAGGACGCGCTCGTGTCCGAGAACGACCTGAAGAGCGCGTTCGCCGCCCTTGCCGACGGCTCCGCCCAGTACGTGGCGGCCGATGCCGTCATCGGCATGTACGCGGCCCACAGCGGCGACTACGATGCGCAGATCGTGGCGCTCATGCAGCAGCCCGGCGGTTACTGCGTCGGCGTGCTCGAGGCGAACACCGAGCTGCAGGCGGCCGTCAAGGATGCGCTCGCTGCGCTCACCGACGGCGGCATCGTGTCGGTCATCGAGAAGAAGTGGCTGGGCACGGACATCGACGCCTCGTCGCTCCCGCTCACGACGGGCGCCTCCTCGGCGAAGACGGACGAGTCCAAGGCCAACGGAGACGGGGCGACCAGCGGCGACGGCAGCGAGAACGCGCCCGCTGCCGAAGACGACGAGGAGGGCAACGTCGAGGACAACGCCGGCAGGAACGCCGTGCAGCCCACAGCGTAAGCCCTCGTCGAGGAACCCGCTTCCCAAGCTGAAAGAAAGAGCCCGCATAAGCGGGCTCTTTCTTTTATTCGGTAGACTTTCCCAATCGCTCGGGAAAGCGCTTCGCATGCCGTGCGTGCGGCGAAGCGGTTAGTTCAGGAAGTCCTCGAGGATTTCCTGCTCGGCCTCCTCCTCGGTGAGTCCGAGCGTCATGAGCTTGATGATCTGGTCGCCGGCGATCTTGCCGATGGCGGCCTCGTGCACCAGGAGCGCGTCCTCGCTCGCGGCCTCGATGCCGGGGATGGCCGTGACCTTGGCCTTGCCCATGATGATGGCATCGCACTGCACGTGACCGCGGCAGGCCGCCTCGCCGATGACGAGCGGGTTGAACACCTGCTTGGAGTTGTCCTGCGCCACCGAGCGCGAGATCACCTGCACGCTGGAGTCGTCGCCCTTGAGCTCCACCTTCATGTTCGAGGTGGCCACCTGGTCGTCGTGCGTCAGCAGCTTCTCGGTGAGCACCAGCTTCGCGCCCGCGCCCAGCTCGGCGTTCGTGTCGCGCACGGTGGACGACACGCCGCGCAGTTGCGTGAGCTCCATCTCGCAGCTCGAGTTTTCCTCCATCACCACGTTCGTCACGGGGTTGAGGATGCGCTCGCCGGTGCCCGCGCCCTCGCCGTAGTGCTTCTCCACGTACTTCACGTGGCTGTTCTTCCCGCAGTAGAACGTGTGGATGCCGTCGTGCTCGGAGGCCTGGTGGCTCTCGTTGTGGATGCCGCAGCCGGCGATGATGGTCACGTCGCAGTCGTCCTCGATGTAGAACGTGTTGTACACGACGTCCTTCAGGCCCGCCTGCGTCACGATGACGGGGATGTACACCGTCTCGCCCTTCGTGCCGGCCTTGATGCGGATGTCGATGCCGGGGTTGTCCGTCTTCGTGGCGATCTCGATGTTCGCCGACGAGTGGCGCTCGACGAGCTGCCCGTCCTTGCGGATGTTGAACGCGCCTTTCGGCATGCCGTGTATGTTGGCGATCTCGGCGAGCAGGCTCTCGTCGATGGGGGACAAATCAACAGCCATGATGGCCTCCTTCGTGGGTAGTATCCGTATCGCGCTCTCGCCTACAGGCGAACGAATGTTTCACGTGAAACATTCGGCGCGACGCGGGCGGGTTAGCAGGTGGTGGGGATCTCGGTCAGGTGCAGCTCGGGCGGCTCGGTGAACGAACAGCCGGGGATACCCTTCGCCACGAAGCCCAGCTTCGGCATGAGCTCGGCCGGCGTTCCCGCCTCGGCCACCTGGCCGTTTTTCAGCAGCACGATCTCGTCGGCCAGCTGGATGATGCGCTCCTGGTGCGAGATGATCACGATGGAGCGCCCGTCGCGCGCCTCGTGGATGTCGCGGAACGTCTCGGTCAGGCGGTCGAAGCTCCACAGATCGATGCCGGCCTCAGGCTCGTCGTAGATGGCGAGCTTCGGGTCGCGCGCGAGGATGGTGGCGATCTCGATACGCTTCACCTCGCCGCCGGAGAGGTTCTTGTCCACCTCGCGGGTGAGGTAGTTCGCCGAGCACAGGCCCACGCGCGCCAGGTGCTCGTTGCACGAGAGCATGGGCAGCTTCTTGCCGGCGGCGATGTCCAGGAGCTTCTTCACCTTCATGCCCTTGAAGCGGGCGGGCTGCTGGAAGCCGTAGCCGATGCCCTTCTTCGCACGCTCGGAGATGGACAGGTTCGTGATGTCCTCGCCGTCGAACAGGATCTGGCCGCCCGTGGGCTGCTCCACGCCCATGATGAGCTTGGCAAGCGTGGACTTGCCGCCGCCGTTCGGGCCGGTGATGACCGTGAAGCGGTCGTCGGGGATCGTGAGCGTGAGGTCGTCGATGATGCGCTTCGTCTCCTTCGCGCCCTCCGACAGCGGTACTTCAAACGTGAGGTTCTTCAGTTCCAACATGGCAGATGCTCTCCGTCTCTTCCTCCACTAATTGATACTACATTACTACCATTTATGGTGCATGGCGTCAAGGCGCGGTGTCCGATACCCCCTCGGACGGCGCGCCGCGCCCCCTCGGACGGCAGCGCGAAGAACCCGCTCATGCGCCGATTCGTTCCAATCGTTAATTCTAGCTTTTAAAGCCTGGAACGGAAGCATGAATGTCTTATTTATTCGCCCGAAAGGCGCAAGGGTGCGTCAAGCACGTACAAATGTTTCACGTGAAACATCGCGTGCGCCTGCACGCTGGAATCACGAGCAACGGAATAGCCACGGGCTCGCCGAACGACCGCGTGAAAAAGGCGGGTGCGCGAAACCGGGCGATCGAAAAAACGATGCACGAAAAAACGAGCGATCGAAAAAAATGCGCTCCAGCGCGTTAGGGCGCTGGAGCGCATTGCGGGCGCGGTTTCGTCGCAGCGACGCCGCGACCGTGCTGCGGAAGAGCGCTTGCAGCGCCTGCCTCAGCCGGCGTTGCAAGCGCGTCGTCACTCGTTCAGCAGGTCGACCACCTCGAAGGGGGTGCGGGCGGCCTCGATGATGTCCTTGCTGCCGAACGTGCACACGGCATCATGCGCCACGGCGGCCGCCAGGGGGGCGGCCAGCGCGCGCACG
>NC_021021.1:2966919-2968808 GCF_000210055.1 Gordonibacter pamelaeae 7-10-1-b | reverse complement strand
CTGGCGCCGCGCCAGCGCGCGCGCCTTGAGCGGCGCGTCGAAGCCCGCCACGGTGCTCACCACGTAGCCCTCCATGGCCTCGGGCTTCGGGTCGAACGCCTCGACCAGGCTGCCGAGGCAGCGAAGCGTGCGAGCGTCTCGTCCAGATGCGGGTCGCGGTAGGAGTAGAAGCGCAGGTTGCCCGTGCGCGTCGCGCCGAAGCCGGCCCCGTAGGCGCCGCCCTTCACGCGCACCTCGTTCCACAGGAAGTCGTAGGACAGCGCGCGCGCGGCCACCTGCCACGCCCCCGTGTAGGGTGCGCCGTCGGCGCGGCGGTCGAAGCCCTGCGCCGCGTAGCACACGTCGGTGGGCACGATGAACGCCTCGTTGCGCACGACGGGTGCGGGCACGGCCAGCAGATGCTCGGAGGAGCCGGCGCGGCCCGTGACGGCCCCGGCCTTCCAGAAGCGCTCGAAGTCGTCGTCGGAGCCCGTGAAGCCCACCGTGCAGCCGTCGTCCACGAACAGGCGCCCCGCCAGCTCGGACAAGCGTGCAGCCAGCTCGTCCGAGCGCTCGTCGTAGTGCGCGAGCAGGTCCTTCAGGAAGCGGTAGAAATCCACGCCGCCCAGCTGCTCGCGCACGACGCCGGCCGGCAGGTAGTACGATGCCGCGCGCGCCATGGCGGCCGCATGGCCGGCTGCGGCGAAGCCCTGCTCCATGCCGATGCGCCGCTGCTGCAGCACGTCCTTGATCTTCCCGGCATCAGAGAAATCGGTCTCCAGCATGATCTCCAGCGGAAGCTCGCAGGCGGCCTCCACGTTCTCGGAGAGCGCGCTTGCGCCCACCACGAGCTTGGGCGCCAGATCACGCGCGCCGTCGTCGCCCTCGTAGATGTCGGCGAAGAACGAGAGGCTGCCCAGCCGGCCGTTCACCAGCGTGTCGATCTCGGCGGCCGTGTGGCGCGCCGTGCCCAGCTTGCCCAGCACGAGCGCGAGCACGGCCACGTAGGGCAGCTCCTCGAAGCGTGCGCGTCCCAGGTCGAAGTAGCGGTAGGCGTACGCGATGCCGCGCGTGGGTATATCGTGGCGCACGCAGGGCACGGGCGTGCCCCCTGCCAGGCCGTAGGCGGGCTCGACGGGCGCCGGGCCGATGTCGGCCACGGACAGCCGCGGCAGCGTGGCCAGCGCCTCGGGCGAGTCGGGCTCGGTCTGCAGGCGGCGCAGCTCGGCCTCCTCGTCGGCCACGCGCGCGAAGTCCTCGGGGCCCATGGCGGCCTCGGCGGCCCGCAGGCGCTCGGACTCGTAGGCGTCCCCGTCGCCCTCCAGGGGCCGCACCTCGGCCAGCGCCCAGTGGTCGCTCTCCAGGAACACGTCGATCATCAGGCGCTCGAAGTAGCCCGTGCCCAGCTCGCGGCGCAGCAGGGCGAAGTCGTCCTCGTAGCGCAGGTAGGTCGTGGCCATCTCGTCGTCGTAGAGCCAGCCCGAAAGCGCCGTCATGGACAGCGCCACGCCGTCGGCCATGCCGAAGTCGCGCTCGCGCATGACGAACTCGGCGCGCGAGAGCGACGCCTCTACGAGCGTGCGGTCGATGCCCTGCTCCGCCGCGGCGCGCAGCGCGTCCTCGAAGGCGGCGCGGAAGCGCTCGGCGGCTCCGGGCTTCGACCCGCGCAGCTGCACGACGGCGAACGGCTGCAGCATCCCGTCGGCCACGAACGCCTGCACGTCGTCGGCCAGGCCGGCGTCGAGCAGCGCGCGCTTCGCCGGCGCCTCGTTGCTGCCCATGAGCGCGTCCAGCAGGATGTCCACCGCCACGAGCCGCGTGCGCTCGTCCGCGTCGCCTATGACGTAGCCCAGGCCTGCGCAGGCGTTCTCGGGCGCCGTGTCCATGTCGCGCACCACGTGCGCGGCCAC
>NC_021021.1:2959560-2966773 GCF_000210055.1 Gordonibacter pamelaeae 7-10-1-b | reverse complement strand
GGCTTGCCGGCCTCGGTGCGCGCGGCGGCGCGGGCGGCCTCCTCGTCGGCCACGGGGGAGAGGTACTCGCGGTCCAGGAACGCCAGCATCCGGTCAAGGTCCACGTTGCCGTACAGCGTGAGGTAGCTGTTGTCCAGCCGGTAGTGGCGCGCGTGCTCGTCCAGGAACTGCTCGTAGGTCAGATCGGGGATGGCGCGCGGCGTGCCGCCCGACTCGAAGCGGTAGGCCGTGTCGGGGAACAGCGCCGCCTGCAGCTCGTCGTAGAGCACGGAGTTCGCGTCGGAGAGCGCGCCCTTCATCTCGTTGTACACCACGCCGTTGAGCACGAGCTCCGCCTGGCCGTCCTCGGCCTCGGTCGCCGCCACGACGTCGCCCGCGATGGAGTCGCCCTCGTCGGCCTCGGCGTCGGCGGCCAGCTCGTAGTGCCAGCCCTCCTGCTCGAAGATGGCGCGCTTATGGTAGATGGCCGGGTGCAGCACCGCGTCCAGGTACACGTCCGCGAGGTTCAGCAGGTCCTGGTCGTTCGTGCTGGCCACGGGGTAGAGGGTCTTGTCGGGGAACGTCATGGCGTTCAGGAACGTCTGCATGGAGCTCTTCAGCAGGTCCACGAACGGCTCCTTGACGGGGAACTTGTCGGAGCCGCACAGCACCGAGTGCTCCAAGATGTGGAACACCCCCGTGTCGTCGGCGGGCGGCGTCTTGAACGCGATGGAAAACGCCTTGTTGGCGTCGTCGTTCGCCAGGTAGAGCAGCCGCGCGCCGCTCTTCCGGTGCGAGAGCACGTACGCCGTCCCGTCGATCTCGGGCAGCTCCTCGCGCGTGAGCACGGTGAACCCGTGCAGCTGGTCGTTGGGTGAGAGTTCCATGGGTGTTGGCTCGCTTTCCTCGGTGGCAGCGTTGCGTTTCCGCTCATTGTCGCACAAAAAAGGAGGCCCGGCAGGGCCTCCATACTATCGGTTGACTAGTCGATGACCGCCGTTCCCGGGCCGCCCTCGTCGTAGCGATGGCAGGCGCACTGGTGGTTCGGCTTCACCTCGACCAGAGGCGGCATGACCTCGTCGCAGCCCTCCACCTTCGCGAAGCAGCGGCCGGCGAAGCGGCAGCCGGGGGGCGGGTCGATGGGGCTCGGCACGTCGCCTTCCAGGATGATGCGGTCGCGCTTCGTGGCCGGGTCGACCGACGGGATGGCCGACAGCAGCGCCTGCGTGTAGGGCGACAGCGGGTCGGCGTAGAGCGACTTCTTGGGAGCGATCTCCATCATCTTGCCAAGGTACATGACGCCCACGCGGTCGGACACGTGCTTCACCACGTTCAGTCCGTGGGCGATGAACAGGTACGTGAGGCCGAACTGCTCCTTGAGCTCGTCCAGCAGGTTCAGCACCTGCGCCTGGATGGACACGTCGAGCGCCGACACCGGCTCGTCGCACACGATGAGCTTCGGGTTCACGGCGAGTGCCCGCGCGATGCCCACGCGCTGGCGCTGGCCGCCCGAGAACTCGTGGGGGTAGCGGTTGCGCATGTAGTTCGCCAGGCCCACGCACTCCAGAAGCTCGTTCACGCGGTCCTCCACCTTGTCCTTCGGCAGGATGTTGTTGGTGAGGATGGGCTCGGCGATGATGTCGCCGATGCGCATGCGCGGGTTGAGCGATGCGTAGGGGTCCTGGAAGATCAGCTGGATGTCCTTGCAGTACGCCTTGCGCTCCGCGGGCTTCATGGCCGTGAGGTCGTGCCCGTCGAAGACGATCTTGCCAGACGTGGGCTTCAGCAGGTTCACCAGCATCTTGCCCACGGTGGTCTTGCCGCAGCCCGACTCGCCCACGAGGCCGAACGCCTCGCCGCGGCGGATCTGGAAGCTCACGTCGTCCACGGCCTGCACGTGCGAGGTGGCCTTGCCGAAGAAGTTCGTCTCGGCGGCGAAGCGCTTCGTGAGGTGCTGGACGTCCAGCAGGATATCCTGACTCGGCGCGGACGTGCCGTCCGCGCCCGCTTGCGGCTGGGCGGCAGCGGCGCCCTTTCCGTTGCTCTCGCTCATCGGCCCGCCTCCTCGCTCTTCTCAAGTTCCTCTAGCTCTGCCTCGCGGATCTCCTCGCCGGCCAGCAGCGCCTCGGCCGTCTCCACGTTGCGCGCCGCCTCGGCATCGGCGTGCGCCTCGGCCTCGCCCTCGGCGATGGCGGCCGCGCTCTTCGCCTCGCCGTCCGCGTTCTCGTACAAGAAGCAGCGCACCTTGTGGCCGTCGATATCCACCAGGTTGGGGATCTTCTCGCGGCAGATGTCCATGCAGGAGTCGCACCGGTCGGAGAAGTGGCAGCCCGGCGGCATCTCCAGCGGGTTCGGCACCATGCCCTTGATCATGTACAGGCGCTTCGAGTCGTCGTCCTCCAGGCGGGGGATGGACTTCAAGAGGCCCAGCGTGTAGGGATGCATCGGGTGGTCGAACAGCGTGCGCACCTCGGCCTCCTCCACCACCTGGCCGCAGTACATGACCACCACGCGGTCGGCCGTCTCGGACACCACGCCCAGGTCGTGCGTGATCAAGAGCACCGCCATGCCCGTGTCGTCGCGCAGGCGGCGCAGCAAATCCAGGATCTGCGCCTGGATGGTCACGTCGAGGGCCGTGGTGGGCTCGTCGGCGATCAGGAGCTTCGGGTTGCACGACAGCGCCATGGCTATCATGACGCGCTGGCGCATGCCGCCCGACATCTGGTGCGGGTAGTCGTCGATGCGCTTCTCGGGGCTCGGGATGCCCACCTTGCGCAGCATGTCGATGGCGCGCTCGCGCGCCTCCTTCTTCGACACGTTCTCGTGCGTGCGGATGGCCTCCACGATCTGCTTGCCCACGCGGTATACCGGGTTGAGCGACGTCATGGGCTCCTGGAAGATCATGGCCATGTCGTTGCCGCGCAGCGCGCGGTAGTCGCGCTCGGACAGGTGCACGAGGTCCTTGCCCTCGAACTCCATGGAGCCGCCGGCCACGTGGCCCGGCTCGGCCAGAAGGCCCATGACCGAGAGGCTGGTCACGGACTTGCCGGAACCCGACTCGCCCACGATGGCCAGGATCTCGCCGGCATCCACGTCGAAGCTCACGTCCTCGACGGCCTTGACGATGCCCTTCTTGACGGGGAACTCCGTGGAGAGGTTCTTCACCGATAACAGCATGCGATCACCTCTTCCTTGCTTTGGGGTCCAGGCCGTCGCGGATGCCGTCGCCCAGCAGGTTGAACGCCAGCACGGTCAGCGTGATGGCCATGCCGGGGAAGATCATGAGCCACGGCGCGCGGAACAGCTCGTTGCGGCCGCGTCCCAGCATGTCGCCCCACTCGGCCGCCGGAGGCTGCACGCCCAGGCCCAAAAAGCCGAGCGCCGCCGCGTCCAGGATGGCGGTGGAGATGCCGAGCGTCGCGCGCACGATGATGGACGGCAGCACGTTCGGCAGCACGTGGCGGAAGATGATGGCGGCGTTGGAGTCGCCCACCACGCGCGCCGCGGCCACGTAGTCGTTCTCCTTGATGGAGAGGATCTCCGAGCGCACGATACGCGCGTACTCGGGGATGGACACCAAGCCGATGGCCACGACCGCCTTCTCGATGCCGGGCCCGAGGGCCGCCATGATGGCGATGGCCAGCAGGATGGAGGGGATGGCCAGCATCATGTCCATGATGCGCATGATGACGGTGTCCGCCTTGCCGCCCTTGTAGCCGGCGATGGAGCCCAGGAGCACGCCCACGGTGAGCGAGATGGCCACGGCGGCCAGGCCCACGGTCAGCGTGATCTGCGTTCCCACGAGCACGCGGCAGAAGATGTCGCGTCCCTGGATGTCGGTGCCGAACCAGTGCTGCGCCGAGGGCCCGAGCAAGGACTCGCTCAGGTTCTGCGCGTACGGGTCGTAGGGAAGCACGCTCGGCACGAACTTCGTGACCAGCGCGATGACGATGAGCAGCAGGATGAAGATCCCGCTCACCAGCGACGCCTTGTTCGACACGATGCCGGCGAACACGTCCTTCCAGATGCTCTCGCGCTTCTCCTTGGCCGGCTCGCCGTTCACGACGATCTCGCCGGCGGGCTCGGTTGCGAGCTTCTGCTTCTTCGCCATCGATATCACCCCTCTTCCTTCGCGCCGTACTTGATGCGGGGGTCAAGGTAGGCGTACACGATATCGACGACAAGGTTCATGATCACGAAGATGACCGCCACCAGAAGCACGATGCCCTGGACGACGGGGAAGTCGCTCTTCAGCACGCAGTCGACGGCGAACTTGCCGATACCCGGCCAGGCGAACACCGTCTCGGTGAGCAGCGCGCCGCCCAAGAGGCTGCCGAACTGCAGGCCGATGACCGTGGAGATGGGCAGCATGGCGTTGCGCAACGCGTGCTTGATGTTCACGGTGCCCTTCTTCAGGCCCTTGGCGCGCGCGGTGCGGATATAGTCCGCGTTCAGCGTCTCGAGCATGCTCGAGCGCGTCATGCGCGTGATGATGGCCATGGAGTACAGCGACAGCGCCACCGTGGGCAGGATGAGGTGGACGAGCACGTCGCCGAGCGCCGTCCAGTCGCCGCGCATGATGGTGTCGAGTATGAAGAAGCCCGTCCCCCCGGTGGGTTGGAGCAGGGGCGTCACGCGCCCGCTCGACGGCAGCACGTGCAGGATGCCGGCGAACAGCAAAATGAGCAGGATGCCCGACCAGAAGATGGGCATGGACACGCCCACGAGGGCCACCACCATGCTCACGTTGTCGGCCAGCTTGTTCTTCTTGACCGCCGCCAAGACGCCGAGGGCCACGCCCAGGAGCGACGCCACGATGATGGCGCAGATGGCGAGCTCGGCCGTGGCGGGGAAGCGCGCGGCGATCTCGGCCGTGACCGGCTGGTGCGTGTAGTAGGACGTTCCGAGGTCGCCTTGCACGGCGCCCACGATGAAGTTGACGTACTGCATCCAGATGGGATCGTCCAACCCGTTGTCCGCGCGCCACGTCGCCATCGCCTCGGGGGTTGCGTGCTCGCCCAGAACCACCGGAGCCGGGTCCGGGGCCAACACGCGCGTGATGAGGAAGATGATGATCGTAACACCCAGCAAAACGGGAATCACCATAAGGATTCTCTTGAGGATGTACTTGAGCATAAAGCCCCTTTCTTACCTGCCCTGCTCCGTTATCCGAACGAATACAGGAACGAAGCCGAAGACCCGTGGCCCCCGGCTTCGGGCACGCCAAACCGTCCTTGGCGTGCAGATCATCAGATCGTTTACGACCGGATGACAGTGTAGCGCAAGTGCGGCCCGCACGCGACGAGAATACGACGTGCGGGCCGCACAGGGAAAACCCGGCGCCCTCGCGGGCGCCGGGGAACAGCCTTTACGCTTCCTTCGAGACGCCCTTGAAGAACACGACTCCCGTCGGATGGTAGTAGAAGTCCTTGACCTTCGGGCTGTAGCCCAGCAGGTTCTTGGAGTGGGAGATGAGCACCCACGGCTGCTTCTCGGCAACCATTTCCTCGCACTGCAGGTAGATGGCGTCGCGCGCGTCGCCATCGGGGGTCTTCAGGCCCTCGGCGATGAGCGCCTTGTACTCGTCGTCCTGGAAGTGGGCCACGTTCATGGACCAGTTCGTGTCGGCGAGCAGGTTCATGAAGTTGTCCGGGTCGCCGTTGTCGCCCGTCCAGCCGTAGAAGCAGATGTCGTACGGGTCCGTCTGCACCTTGGTCTTGTAGGTGGTCCAGTCGTACTGCGTGATGCTCAGCTCCACGCCCACGGCGGACAGGTAGCCCTGGATCATGTTGGCCAGGTCGCTGCCGCCCTTCTGGTTGTAGGGGCGGGCGGTGGTGTAGGTGATGCACTGCAGCGACGTGATGCCCTTGTCGGCCAGCGTCTTCTTGGCGGCCTCGGGGTCGTAGGCCGTCTGCTTGACGTCCTTGGCGTAGGGGGCCATCCAGGTGGGCATGACCGAGTTCGCCACGGTGGCGTACTCGCCGTAGATGGACTTCACCATCTCCTCGACGTTGATGGCCTGGGCCACGGCCTTGCGGACCTCCTGGTCCGTGCACTTGCCGGTCTCGGTGTTGAACGCCATGTAGTTGATGGTCATGCCGTCCTCGGAGAACAGCTCGAAGCCGTTGTCGACGATCTGGTCGGCCGACGCGGGGTCGACGCTCGAGATGATGTCGCACTCGCCGTTGATGAGCGAGGTCAGGCGCGTGTTGCCCTCGGCGATGATCTTGAACACGAGGTTCTTCGTCTTGGGAGCCTCGCCCCAGTAGTCCTCGTTGGCCACGAGGGTCACGGAAGCGCCCTTCGTCCAGTCGACGAACTTGTAGGGGCCGGTGCCCACCGGGTTGGTGATGGCTTGGCCGTCGGTGGCCGCCTCGATGGCGCTCGGCGCCACGATGGGGGAGGCCAGGGCCATGGCGAGGTTCTTCACGAACGGGGCGGAAGCCGCGCGCATCGTGATCTTCACGGTGTAGTCGTCAACGGCCTCGACGGTCTCCACGCCGTTGCCCGCCTCTTCCTCGCCGAACACGAACGACGCGTAGGGCATGTCGGAGTTGCGGTTGGGCTCGAGCTGGCGCTCGATGGACTTCTTCACGGCCTCGGCGTTGAAGTCGGTGCCGTCGTGGAACTTGATGCCTTCGTTGAGCTTGATGGTGTACACCAGGCCGTCGTCGGAGATCTCGGGCAGGTCCTTGGCCAGGCAGGGCGACACCTTCGCGTCGGTCTTGCCGTACTGGTACAGGCCCTCGTACATGTTGCAGGACACCACGGCGGACTCGCCGTCGTCGAAGTACGCCGGGTCGACCGCGCGCGGGTCGGCCGTCAGGCTGTACGTGATGGTGTCGGCCGCGCCGCCGCCGGCGGGAGCGTCTGCGCCCTCATCCTTCTTGGCGTCGTCGCCACCGCCGCAGCCTGCCATGCTGACAAGGCCGAAGCCCGCCGCCGACACGCCGAGCAGCTCCATGAACTGACGCCTGCTGAACGCACTCTTGCTTTCCATAGGGGTATGTCTCCTTCCCTCAAACCCCGCTTCCGCGGGGCCCTCCTTCGAGCTTTCAGCTCGCGCGCGGCACGTCGCATCCTGCGTCGACCGTCGCGTATCCGTATACTTTATTACAATAAAGCGTAAGGAAACGCAACAAAACCGCCCAAAACGCGATATTAATCTGCCGAGCGCACCAATCGGCCCCCGAAAGGCGGCGGGAGGGAGGCGGGCGGCGGCCCGCGCTGCCAG
>NC_021021.1:2956615-2959413 GCF_000210055.1 Gordonibacter pamelaeae 7-10-1-b | reverse complement strand
CTTCCGCGGAGGCGCGCCTGCGGAGCCTGCTCTGCCAGCCTGCTCGCAGCCGGGCCGCAAGCGGGTCCGTGCGCCGGTTTGCGGCCATCTGAATTCGCCCCTTTCCAAAAGCGGGCCGGTCGTGCTATGCTGCGATCGGCCCGGAAACCAGTACGAGAGGATGATCTTGCCCGCAACCGCCCACACCGCAGCTTTCGCCGACAGCGTGCCTAGCACGTTGACCGTCGGCGCGTGGTGGTGGAAGAGAAGGCATTGATCCCGGGTCTCGCATAGGCTTCTGTTCCGCGCATACATACTTACAGAAGAGCCCTCGGAGATCCGGGGGCTCTTTTTGTTTGCGCGGACGGAGGATGTACCGCGGCGGGGACGCCGCACCGAACGAACGGAAAGGGAACCATCATGACCGAGAACGCGCCGCACCGCCTGTACCTGCGAGAAGACCAGATCCCGGCGCAGTGGTACAACCTGCGGGCCGACATGCCGGAGAAGCCCGAGCCCATCCGGCTGCCGAACGGCGCCGTGGCCACGCCCGAGGACCTTGCACCCGTGTTCTGCGACGAGCTCGTGCGCCAGGAGCTCGACGACGACACGGCCTACTTCGACATCCCCGAGCCCGTGCGGGAGATGTACCGCATCTACCGGCCCTCGCCCTTGTGCCGCGCGTACAACCTGGAGCGCGCGCTCGGCACGCCGGCGAAGATCTACTACAAGTTCGAGGGCAACAACACCTCGGGCTCCCACAAGCTGAACTCGGCCATCGCGCAGGCGTACTACGCCAAGGCCCAGGAGCTCACGGGCATCACCACCGAGACGGGCGCGGGGCAGTGGGGCACGGCGCTCGCCGAGGCGGCCGACCACTTCGGGCTCGACCTGGATGTGTTCATGGTGAAGTGCTCCTACGAGCAGAAGCCGTTCCGCCGCAACATCATGGAGACGTTCAAGGCCAACGTCACGCCCTCGCCGTCGGACACCACGGCTATCGGGCGCAAGATGCTGGCCGACCATCCGGACTCCACGGGGTCGCTCGGCACGGCCATCTCCGAGGCCGTGGAGCGCGCCCTGAACATTCCGGAGAACAAGGGGCGCTACACGCTGGGCTCGGTGCTCAACCAGGTGGTGCTGCACCAGTCGGTGATCGGGCTGGAGAGCTACGCCGCCTTCGAGGAGCTGGGCGCGTACCCCGACGTCGTGATCGGCTGCGCGGGCGGCGGGTCCAACCTGGGCGGCCTCATCGCGCCGTTCATGTGCGACAAGCTGCGCGGCGAGAAGCCCGACACGCGCTTTGTGGCCGTGGAGCCTGCGAGCTGCCCCTCGCTCACGCGCGGGCGGTTCGCCTACGACTTCGCCGACACGGGCCAGACCTGCCCGCTCGCCAAGATGTACACGCTCGGCAACGGCTTCCAGCCGAGCCCCGACCACGCGGGCGGCCTGCGCTACCACGGCATGAGCCCCATCGTGAGCAAGCTCAAGCACGACGGCTACCTGGAGGCCGTGGCCGTCAAGCAGACCGACGTGTTCGCCGCCGCCGTGGAGTTCGCGCGCCTGGAGACCATACTGCCGGCGCCGGAGAGCGCGCACGCCATCTTCCAGGCCATGGAGGAGGCGCGCCGCTGCGCCGAGACGGGGGAGGCCAAGACCATCCTCTTCGGCCTCACCGGCACGGGCTACTTCGACATGAAGGCCTACGATGCCTTCAACCGCGGCGAGATGGCCGACCACGAGCCCACCGACGAGGAGCTCGCGGCCGGCTTCGCCACCATCCCGCACATCGAGGGTTTACAGTAGGGAAGCGGCCTGCGGCCGGGGCCGGGGAGGGACATCTCCCCGCCTCCCGGCTGCCCGGCCGCGGCCGCTTGGCAACGGGCGCGATGCCGGTCGGAGGCGTCACGCCGTGCGAGCGCGCCGCCTGGGCTGGGAGCTTCGTCGCGCTACGCGGGAGCCCTGCGATGGTCGTTTCCGCATAGGCCGATGTTTTTGTCACGCTTTGTCACGCGAAACCGTCCTTCTTGCCAAAAAAGAGCCGGTTTGGCAATCCTCGGAAGCGTTTCGAGGCGCCTTTCGAAAGGACGCCTCGAGAAAGACCAGGTCGTCTTTTTGGGCGGCGCGTTGCCGATTGCCAAACCGGCTCTTTTTTGGCAGGAGGGGCCGGAATCGGCGGCAGGTCCCGGCCTTTCGGGCGCGCGAGGGCGGCCTGTGGTTCCGGCAGCGCACCCTGATGCGCCGCGAACGGGGATGCGCCCGCCGTGCAGCGGGTCCATCGGACGGGGCTTCGCTAGGCTTCACCCGCCCACCCCGCTGCGGCATGCCTGTTCGGGCGCTCGCCTGTTTCCCGGCCGGCAACCTTCTCGCCCCCTGAGGCGAAACGGTGCTACCATGGCCCCATGAGCCTTTTCCGCGTTGAGCATATCACCTTGTCCTATCGCCGCGGCGGCGAAGCCGTGCCGCTTCTGCGCGGCGCGTCGTTCGCGCTCGAGGCGGGCGCGATCTGCGACCTCGTGGGCCCCTCGGGTGCGGGGAAGTCGACGCTTTTGCGCGCATGCGCGCTCATGATGGCGCGCGACTCCGGCGAGCTCTACCTGGACGGGCGGCCCTCCTCGGGCTTCAAGCCCGCCGCGTGGCGCCGCCAGGTGTGCCTCGTGCCGCAGCAGGCGTCGCTCGTGGCGGGCACGGTGCGCGACAACCTGGTGCTTCCGTGGAGGCTCAAGGTGAACGCCGGCACGCAGCCTCCTGCCGACGACGAGCTCGCGCGCCTGCTGGATGCGGCCGAGCTTTCCGATGTGGGCCTTTCCCGCGACGTG
>NC_021021.1:2955252-2956346 GCF_000210055.1 Gordonibacter pamelaeae 7-10-1-b | reverse complement strand
TGCGCATACGCCACCGCGCCTCGGACGGCTTCGCGTCCGGCACGTTCACGCTGGCGGACGGCGCGCTCTCCTTCGCGGCGACAGGTGGCGAGGGGGTGCGCCCGTGACCGACGGCGTGGTGGATATCGGCTATGTGGAGCTCTTCTCCGCGAGCGCCCTCATGCTCGTGGCGGGCCTCGTGTCGTGGAAGCTGGAGCTCGGGCAGACGCGGCGCATCGCCGTGTCGTCGGTGCGCTGCTTCGTGCAGCTCCTTGCCGCGGGCTTTCTGCTCACGTACCTGTTCGAGTTCCAAACGTGGTGGCTCGTGCTGCTCGTGCTGGCGGCCATGGTGATCGCCGCCACGCAGATCGCCACGTCGCGCGTGAAGAGCCGCATCCCCGGGCTGGTGCCGGCCGTGTTCGTCTCGCTCTTCGTGTCGTCCACCGCCATCGGGCTCATCGTGGTGGAAGGGGTCGTGCACGCCGAGCCGTGGTACAACGCGCGGCAGCTCGTGCCCATCGTGGGCATGATCATGGGCAACGCCATGGCGGCCGTTGCCGTGGCCATCGACCGGCTGTTCGCGGACATGGACGCCCGCGCGCCCGAGATGTTCTCTCTCGTGGCGCTGGGGGCGACGCCGCACGAGGCGGCGGCCCCCTCGCTCAAGGCCGCCATCGGGGCGGGCATGACGCCGGTGCTGGCCAACATGTCGGCTGCGGGCATCGTGACGTTCCCCGGCATGATGACCGGGCAGCTGCTCGCGGGGGCCGACCCGCTGGCCGCGGCGAAGTACCAGATCGTGGTCATGCTCATGCTCTCGGCCGCCAACACCATCGCCATCGTCATGGCAAGCTACCTCACCTACCGCAAGCGCTTCGCCCCCGATGGATATTATTTGGACAAGGGCCTGCGCGGATAGGCTGTACTTTATAATCGGCGGGACGCGAAAGGATTGCACCGTGGCCGACGAGAAGGCGTTTTCCCATATTACGGTTTCCACCGATGACGATGACGACGTCGTGATCCAGGCGGGGGCCCGCGCGGTTTCGCGCCCGGCGGCTCTCGAGCCCGCGCCGGAGCCCGATTGCGCGCCCGATTCCGAGGAGCCTGCGTCC
>NC_021021.1:2953700-2954697 GCF_000210055.1 Gordonibacter pamelaeae 7-10-1-b | reverse complement strand
CGGCGCTCCGAGCGGCCCGGCCCATGCCGGCGGCTTCAGCTACAAGGGCGACACCGACGACGAGTACCCGGACGCCTTCGACAGCCTCGAGCCGCACGACGCGCCGTCGCTGCTGCTCGACGACGAGGCACCCCTGGAGCCCGAGCAGCCGAAGGGCCGCCACGGCAAGAAGGACAAGACGGACGTGCCCCCGCATATGCGCAAGTCGCGCCGCATGCGCCGCGTGCTCATCGTGGTGATCGTGCTGCTGGTGGTGCTTATAGGCGTTCTGGGCTACCTCACCTGGCGCCTCGTCACCGAGAGCCAGACGCTGGCCGCCCAGCAGACGCAGCAGCAGCAGGATGCGCAGGAGGTGACCGCCATCCAGCAGGAGGAGACGAAGGACGCCTCCACCGAGACCACGAAGAAGACCGAGGCGCCGAACCTCGTCGCCGTGCTGGGGCTCGGCCAGGACGAGGCCGTGGCCGCGCTCGCCCATGGCGCCCAGGTAACCGCCTCGAAGGACGTGAACGAGGAGGGCAATCCCATCAAGAAGGACGTGACGGTGGCCCTGACCGACGAGCCGGCCGACACGCGCACGGGCACGCCCACGGTGTACCTGGGCCTCAATGAGGAGGGCAAGGTCGTCCAGGCGGGCTACTCCGCCTCCACCGCCGCGCTCGGCTACGGCACGCTCAGCTTCGCCGATGCCGTCAAGAACGAGCACGTGGTGGAGAAGACGCTGCAGGAGGCCGGCATACCGGTGGCCGAGGGCGCGGCCGTGCTGCCCGAGGACAAGACGGCCTACTCCACCTACGACACCGACGGCACGACCCTCGTGAAGGAGAACTGCTCGTTCTCGGGCACGGTCGACCTGAACGGCGCGCCCCACGAGTGGTCCGCGGTGCTGTCCTACAACTACACCACCGCGAACATGACCGGCAACCTGGCCGACACCATCCGCATCATCTACGTGTACGTCAACGCCTAGGGAACCGCCGATTAATTATCGGATTCG
>NC_021021.1:2939089-2953157 GCF_000210055.1 Gordonibacter pamelaeae 7-10-1-b | reverse complement strand
AAGCGTGGGGGGGGGGGCTCCTGCGCCAGACGGGCATGGCCATCCCTGCTGCGCATGCGCCTCTTGCAGCCGCGGCCCAACCTCTCTGGCGAAGGCTCGGGAGACGCGGTCTGCGGCCCCCGAGCCTTCTTTGAATTCACGGGCGTGCCCCTCGGGCTCGGCGACCAGGTTCCCGACGCCGCCACGCCCTTGAAGATCCGCCGGAGGCGGCTCGATCGCGGATGCCGCGTTCGCCGAGGCGCCGAGCTCCGCTAGAAACGCGAAGGGCGGGAGAGATCCGGAGGCCCGCCAGGCCCGGAAGGGGCGGAGCTGGCACTCCGGCCACAAGGCCCATAGCGGCGTGGACGCCGGAAGCGGCCCGGTGCACACGGTCGGGGCTACCGCCGCCAACGTCAACGACGTCGTCATCGCCTGCGCCCTCGTGCGGGAGGACGGCCCGTTCTGCCACGCCGGCTCGGGGTACACGGGCACGGGCGACTCGCCCCGGGTTGCCAGCGGCCTCGCCGGCATAGGGCGGAGCATGCCCGAAAACGCCCTAGCGGGCACGTAGGGGAGCCCATGGAAGGGAGAAGGCGTCCCTAAGCGGCCCTCCCGGCGCCGCTTAGGGCGAAAACCGACCGTGGAAAGCGATCAGGCCGGTACGAGCACCATTTATCAGCGGTTCCCTAGGGGTTCCGGCGGCCTTCCGGCCGCCGGAACCTGCCGACGCTGCGGCCGGCCGTGGTGCCCGATCTTGCCGTGATCCCCTATTCGCGCCTTCTCACGCCCCGTGCGGTCGGAAGCCGAAGTACTGCTCGCAGGCATCGGCGAAGGCCGCCTCGTCGGGCAGGGGAATGCGCTCCTTCTTGCCGTCTTTGCGCACGGTAAGCACGTCGTCCCAGATGGCAAAGTAGCCGTTCGGCGTGCGCAGGTTCGCAATGCGGTGGTCGTGGAATTCCGTTCCCGGACGGGAGCAGGCAAGGTTGAGCGCGTCGAAGTCCTTGTCCGTGACGGTTGCCAGGCACAGCTCCAGCTCGGTCTGCATGCGAGAGGGCCCCTCGATGCCGTAGAGATCCTTCTTCGCCCCGGTCACGCGGTCGACGGCCCACCAGTACGCGTCGATGCGGCGCGCGGTGAACGACTCGCCGCGGATGATCTGCTCCTGCCCGTCCACGAGCGAGAGCGAGGCCGAGGGCAGCGGCCCGCCGAAGCCCACGTCCACGAGGACCTCTTCGCCGTCCAGCTCCACGAGCACGGCGCGGTGGTTGATGGGGTCTTTCACCTTGGCCCCGCATACGGCGCGGCACAGGCACGGGCGCACCTGGTAGCCCAGGCTTGCCAGCAGCGCCTCGAACAAGGTGTTCAGCTCGAAGCAGTAGCCGCCGCGGCGCTGCGTGACCAGCTTGTCGAACACATGGGCCGGCTCCAGGTCGGGCGGCTCGGTGCAGCGGTGCATGTCGATGGTCTCGAACGGGATGGAGCACTGGTGCGCGTAGACGAGGTCGTCAAGCGCCTCCCGCGTGGGACGTTCGGGCCGCTCGAGCCCGAGGCGTGCAAGGTAGGCGCGCGTCTTTCGCGCGCCGAGGACGAATTCGCTTTCCATAGATCTCCCCTGTTCGGTCTACGGTGCCCGGGCTTCCCCTGCGCCCGAGGCGTCACGTGCCAATAATAGCGCAAAACGCACGGAAAGTGGGCTGGGTCCTCTATCCTGTTCGGAGAGGCTGTCTGCAGGGCGGATGGGGACAGAACAGCAGGGTGGGTGGGGCGGAGGGCAGCCGGGCCGGCCGGCCTACTCGGCCTCGTCGGCCTTGCGGGCGGCGCGCACGTTCTCGAGCGAGATGGTGGGGATGCGCACGAGCATGAGGTACAGCAGGAACAGGGCCACGCAGCCCAGGACGATCCAGACGAAGGGCTTGCGCACGAAGAAGGCGCTGGCGCCCATGAGCACGAATGACACGGTGAGGATGCGCACCTTCGTGGCGGCGGGGATGCCGCCGGCCTCCTTGAACGCGGCCACGTAGGTGCGGTACACCTTCGTGGAGACGATCCACGCATGGCAGCGCGGCGAGGACCGCGCGAACAGGAACGTGGCCAGCAGGAGCAGCGGGGTGGTGGGCAGCACGGGCACGAACACGCCGATGCAGCCCATGATGCAAGCAATCCAGGCTCCGGCGAGCATGAGCAGGCGGGGCAGGCGATTCATGGAAGTCCTTCCGTAGCGGTGGGCGGACGGTGCTCCTCGGCGGCGTTTCGCCGTTGGCAGCAGTATACCGAATGTCGCGCCCCCGGGGCGAAAGGCGCGGGGTTTTCCCGACGGGCGGCGAGGCGGCACGCATGCGCGTGGCGCGGAGCGGCCCCGCCCCGCGCCGGACATCGCGCCGACTGCCGAACTCACATCGCGTTAGGTCTTGGTTGGGTATCTGCGGAGACGTTCCCTTCTCGCAAAGCACCGTCTTTCGGAAAAATGTGCTCGATGGGGGATATTTCTCGGCCGTTTTTATTGACGGGGGGGGGGGCGCTTTCTTTAAGCTGATCTAAGCCGTAACGTTTACGGCTTGAGCGCGATGCATGCGGGCAGGGTTTTCGCAGCAGGCGGAGAGGCATGTGCGACAACGTATCAGCACGGGGAAAGGGCAGGCCATGAGGTGGAAGAAACGGGTCAACCAATCATTAGCGATCGCACTGACTGTTGCCCTCGCCTTCGCGATGAATGTTCCAATCGCCGCTTGGGGAGAGGTGCAGGATCCGGTTTTGGACGTGCCAGGCGCCGAACCTGCCTCCCTTGCCGAGTCGACCGCCGCTCAACAGTTCGAGGCGCTGGTGGCCGAGCTTCCCGAGGCGAACGCCGTGACAGCCGAGGACGTCGATGCCGTGTCAGCTGCGCAGGCCGCCTACGATGCGCTCGCCGAAGATGAGAAGGTGCTGGTGAATGCGAGTTGTGAGAAGCTCGACGCAGTCTCAGCAGCCTTCGCAGCGCTTAGCACGCCGAAAGCTTCGGATGTCGAGACGCAAGCATTCGAGGCTATGATAGGGAGTCAAGGGTATTCGACGCTTGCTGATGCGGTAAGCGCAGCTCAATCAGGCAGCACGGTTGTTCTCCAAGGTAATGCTGCCCTCACGGAAACGCTTAATATAGACAAAGGCTTGACGATCGAAGGCAGCGGATTCACGGTGACGGCGGAAGGACTCGCGCCAGCTATACAGGTGAGCACTTCCGAGCCCGTTGTGATCAAGAACCTCACTTTGACAGGCGTGCAGCGCGGGATCAAAATGAATAACAGCGCTGTGAATCTTGCATTGACTGGCTGCACCATCAACGCTTCCCTTCGCGGCATTGACTCGCCTTCTCTGGAGTATAGCGGAATTAGCCTTGTCCTTGACAACACCGCCATCAATTGCTCCGACGTTTCTGACTATGATACGCAGGTGAAGTATGACCAATCTTGTCGCGGGATATCGCTCTGGAATATCAAGGATTCGCAGGTTATCCTAAAAAATAGCAGTTCCATCAACGGATTTTCGTATTGTATAAACGTGAGTGGCGCCCAAAGCGAGAGCGGGGTGTGCGATACAACCGGCTTGAAGGTTGATGTGGTTGATTCGACCTTGCGCGGATGGACGGGCTTAAATATTTGGGGCTCGTCTGCTGTGTACACCATAAAAGGATCTACGGTCAAGGGTATAAACACCAGCAGTGCTCCATCGAATTCTTTTGCTGCAATCGTCTTTAATGACGATATCTACGATCAGTTCGCCCAGGCCCATTCGGTGAATAATACGCTCACGATTGCGGATTCGACGATCACGAACTTCCAAGGGGGCTCGTGTACGGAAAATCTTCTACGTATAGACTGCGGCATCACCAAGTTGATCCTTTCTGGAGAGGTCAAGTTTGCAGACACGACAGGAAACATTGCTGCCGCGTTGCAACTCGATTCAATGGATGATCCTTATGGATTCCTGCAAAAAATGTGCAACGCGACGGCGAAGTAAATGTTGTATGTACGGCTCCTTCGGGGGCAGAGCTTCCGTTCAGTCCGGCATATGTCGCTCATTACTACTGGCCTAATAACAACGGTGGGACAACGGGAGTCAATTGCGCTGATTTGACGGACATCTTCACTGGCAATGGGTACACCCTTTGCAACGGCGAATCGATAGACCTGTTGTCGGATGCTGCTCTCTCCCAAAATGTCGTTGTGGCGTTGAGCGAGGGTGTCGGGGAGTTCGCGCTCAATCTGAAAGGACATCGGATTACCGGGGGCACAATATCACTTCCTGCAGGCACGTCAGTAAAAACGGACGTACAGAATACTGATGTCTTTGTCGCCGCGGAAGGCTGCGAGTTAAAGGAGCGGGTCGATGACGCGGTGTACGTATACACGAGCGTCCAATCGACTGCCGTCGCCCAGATTGGCGAGGGTGAGGCTGCAAAGAAATTCGAAACTCTTCAAGCAGCCATCAACGCTGCGCAATCCGGCGACACCGTGAAGCTTTTGAGCAATGTCGATCTGGGCGATGCCCCGAGGATCGATGTGATTGACAAGGAACTTGTTCTCGATCTGGCTGGATTCACGCTGACACGGTCTGGCGGTGTGATAGCTACTTCGAACTCCGTGGTCACCGTGAAAAACGGGTCGATTGTCGGCCTGTGCTTGAATTCGACGAATGGAGCTGAATTCGTTTCCGCGATTACAGCTGGCCGAGGATCCAAGTTGACTATCGCGGCCGATGCGAAGATCTCTGGACCCTTCGGCATCGGGATTGGGGCTCTTGGAAAAACAGAGGACGCCGCCACGGCGGGAGAGGGCACTGTCATCGAGGTCTATGGGACCGTGTGCGGTACTGACGAGGCTTCCGCTCTCGAGTGGAGCGGCACAGGCGCGATCACCATTAATGGGAACGTAACGAGTCTTGCAAACCATGCCACCGTGCATGTCCGCCCCGGAGCCAAGCTTGTTGGGACGCGAGGTACCGATCAGAATATCAATTACGCTACCGGGCCAGCTATTTACGCTGCTGGTTACGGTGAGTGGATCATCGATGAAGGAGCCGCTCTCACAGGCGACGAACCATTGAGCATCAAAGCCGGCAAGTTCACTATCAACGGGGGGACGTTCACCGCTCAAGGGGAATACTGCGATCCCGTTACTGCCCATGATGGCGGAAGCGAGGCCACTGGTGCTGCTATCAGCATCACCAAGAACGGCTCGTATGCCGGACAAGTAAGCATGGAGATACTCGGAGGGACATTCGTCTCGGAAAACGGGTTCGCATTATTCGAAACAGATTCTAAAAAATACCCCGGTAGCCCCATGGCGCCGTCGTCGCCTCTGTTGAATAAGGGCGGAACGTTCAGCGGCAAGATGGGCGCCTTGTCCGTCAAGCATGCGACTGGATTCGTGCAAGGCGGCACGTTCTCGAGCGATCCTTCGGCTTATGTGGCAACAGGCTATGCAGCGACGCAAGACGGCGGCACGTGGACGGTTGCCGCATGCAGCTTCGCGGAGATGACCATCGACGGAACGGCCAAGACCTATAACGATCCGCAAGCCTTCATCGGCGATCTGATGGGTGCAGCCGGCAAGACGATCGGTATCAAGATGCTCGCCGATGTGGATGTCGACGGGTTCATCCCCGTTGCCGAAGGGCAGACCGTAACGCTCGACATGGGCGGCAAAAAACTCACGAGCTCGTATGCCGGTTCCTTCATTCGAAACAGCGGAACCCTCACTATTCAAGGCGATGGCATCATCTGTACCACCGATATCGAGGCGCAGGGCCGTCATGCGGTGGAGAATTACGGAACGTTGATCATCGAGAACGGCACGTTCGGCAGCAACAAGAGCCGCGGCAACGCCGTGCGCAATTTTGGAACGGCTACCATTAAGGGCGGAACCTTCACGGCGTGCGACAACTTCACCAACGGTGGATACGCATATGCTGTTGCGAACGGCAGTTCTGCCTATCCGAATGCAACGATGACTGTTGAAAACGCGACGGTGCAGGGTAATATGAACGGCGCAATTGCCTGCGACGGCGGAACCCTCACCATCAAAAACGGCTCGTACACGCTGGGCGACGGCACGGCGGACAGCCTTTACAGGCTCGCTTACGTGTCGGGTAACGGCACGGTGAACATCGAGGGCGGAACGTTCGTCCGAAATGTGAAAAATAACCACGGCTTCTTCGGTGGTGGCGATGGCAATGAGGGAACGACGGAGGGCATCAACATCTCTGGCGGCACGTTCACTGATCAGGTGAACGAAGCTATCAACTTCGATTCCGGCAGAACGCGCATCTCCGGCGGCACGTTCGAGAAGGGCCTCGTATCTGGAAAGAAAGCGACCGTGACGGTCACGGGAGGCACTTTCGCTGCCGATCCTCTTAAGGACGGATTCGTGGCTGATGGCTATGTCGTCAAGCCTGGCGACAAAGGCGCGTTCGTGGTGTCCCAGGCCACCGATGCCGACAAGATCCAGGTGACCGACGAAAACGGCAATACCGTGGATGCCGTGGGCACGATGGGCGATGCAGTTGACAGGGTTGCGAAGACGGGCGGAACGCTGACCCTCATGGGCGACGCGACCGAGATTGCTCCCATTGCGGTTGAGCCCGCTGCAGGCTCGCCGTCTACGAGCGTCTCCATCGACCTCAACGGCAAGGCCCTGAACGCTTCCCTGACGATCGGCCAGAACGCCACCTGCACCATCACCGACAAGACCGGCGTTGGCACTGTCTCTGCGGCTGGCTCCAATGCTGCCGTCGAGGTGAGCGGAGCCCTCGTCGTTAACGGCGCGACGATCGTCGGCGCGGGAACGAGCGGCGTGAAGGTGAATCCCGGCGCGAGCCTCACCGTCAACGGCGGCGAGGTGCAGGCGCAGACGCAGCCGGCGACGTTCTCGTTGCCGCTGGCCGCTGCGGCCACAGCCGGGCAGTACGGCATCGAGGCGACCGGAACGCAGGATAATCCCTCCACGGTGACGATCTCCGCAGGCAAGGTGCTTGGTGCCACGGGTGCTCTTTCCGTTGGCGAAAACGTAACCACCGACATTACCGGCGGCACGTTCAGCCATAGCGTGGCATCGCTTCTCGCTTCCGGCTATGCCGAGAGCGAGGTGGGCGGCCTGTTCTACGTAGCCAAGGACGGCATGTACGAGGTTTCCGCGTACAAGGCCGATCCCGCCGATTCGGCCACGTGGGCGTATCCTGATGGCGCTCAGGGTCAGGTGTTCGCCGGCTGGTATGCGGACAGCGCTTTCCGCACGCCCTTCACGGCCGCTTCCGGTCAGGCCTACGCCAGGTTCGTGAACGTGAGCGAAACCATCACTTTCAAGGGCGGCTCGCTTCGTATGGATGGCGATCCCTCTGCGTCGACAAGCCTTCGCTTCGGCTATTCGTTCAAGATTCCCCAACAGGCGACGTATGTCAAATCTGGATGGACGTATCGCAACGCCAATCTGGGCAAAGAGGTTGATGTCCCCACCCGGGTTTGGGCGTTCAACGATACCGGCTTCTTTGATGCCAACATGGTCATCACAAACATTCCCACAAGTTCGTATGCTTGGGAAATGACAAGCCAGATGTACGTGTATTACGAAACGGCAGATGGAACAACCGTGAGGGCTGAAGAAGCGGCGCCTCAATCCCGCTCCGCACAATCCGCCGCGCAGTTCATCGTAGATTCTTCGTTTGCGCCAACCATAGAGAAGGAATATGCGCAAAAAATACTGGTAGCTATCGTTTAGCGAAAGGGTGTATGGCTATGGGCAAAGAGTACGAGAAGCCAAGTGCAGACGTGATCATTCTCGATGGGGAAGACGTGGTCACGACCTCGGGAGGAGGCTTTCCTGACACTGACATCGAGATGTAGGGTTCATCGATTGCGATTGGGAAGCGGAGATGCATTTCGCCCTGAGGTGCATCTCCAGTCATAAGGCTGGTGCCGGAATGTCCGATAAGAAACGCAAGATGATCATCGGGGGTGTTGTCGCGGCGGCTTTCGCGGCGGTGGTGGGGGTCGCTTTTGTTTGCATGGGCGCCAACAATGTTGGAGGAGGCATCCCGAAGCCCCCAATGCACGTGCATGATGAAGACGAGGCTTCAACGGGTATACACTCAGGTTCGTTGAATGAATCTGGTTCCGAGACAGTTTCGGGCTTGGATGATGCGGGGAAGACCAAAGGCTCGGATGGGTCGGAAGCATGCATCCCGTCCGAAGTTTCCTCGTCTCAACCTCTTTCAGCGGGTGAAAGCGGCGAGACGGACAACGTTGTCGACTTCGGTTCGCTCGATCCCGGTCAGGCGGATCCCTCCGGCCAAGGCGCTGCTTCCTCCGACAACAACCAAGAGCCGCCTAATTCCTCGGACAATCCAAGTGGCGACGCTCCGAGCGGCGAGCAGTGGACCGGCTACTACTAGAGGACGCGGCTGAACCGGTGCCTTCGTTCAGCATCGACTTGGCGGGGGCGTGCATTCGCGTGTCCCTGCTGCATGGGCGGGTGCGCGCGCTGTGCAGGGACTACCTTTCCGAAGGGGTCCCCGCCTTGCACGTCCGTACCACGCAGGTCGAAATCGACGCAGAGCGGGATGGGCCGCAGTGGTCGGACGACTACTTGGAAACCTTGGCGGTGTACCGCAAGATCGCCGAATGGCTGCCCTCGTGCGAGCGGATGCTCGTCCACGGGGCAGCCGTCGCGTTCTAGGGCCGGGCGCACCTGTTCTGCGCGCCCAGCGGCACGGGAAAGTCGACGCACGTGCGGCTGTGGTGCGAGCACCTGGGCAGCGCCGTCACCGTGATCAACGGGGACAAGCCCATCGTGCGTGTGCCTGCCGACGGTGGGCCGCCCATCGTCTACGGCGTGCCGTGGGCGGGCAAGGAGGGGTGGCAGACCAACACTTCGGCGCCGCTTGCGGGCATCTGCTTCCTCGGCCGCTCCCGTCCGGGGGAGAGCGTCATCCGGCGCGTTGCGCCCGAGGAATGCGTGGACGAGGCCCTGCGCCAGGCATACCTGCCGCGCGACGCGCATGCGGCGGGCCTCGCTTTAGAGCTGCTCGACGGCCTGCTGGCGCGCGTCGCGCTGTTCCGGCTTTCGTGCGACGTGTCCGAGGATGCCGTGCGGTGCAGCTTCGAGGCGCTCGCCGGGCTCTCGTACGACGACTGGACGATCACTGCGTAGGGCAGCGGGGGAAGGAGGCGCGGATGGCGCGTATCAAAGACGGCTTCGTGCTGCGGGAGGTGGCCGGGCAGGCGGTGGTCATCGCCACCGGCGAGGCGAGCGAGGGCTTCCACGGCATGGTCAAGCTCAACGGCACGGGCAAGCGAATCTGGCAGGGCCTGACCGAAGGCCGCACGGACGATGACATCGCCCGCGACCTCGCGCAGGAGTACGGCGTCAGCCCCGAACGGGCCGCCGCCGACGTGCGCGAGTTCGTGGAGCAGGTGCGGGAAGCGGGCTTCCTCGCGTCATGACCGGGCAGTTCGAAGGAGCGTTGGGCATCGAGGACGTGCTCGCGCGCGAGGGCGTGTACGTGGGCGCCACGGCGGGCGTGAGCATGTGGCCCCTGCTGCGGCATCGGCGCGACACCGTCGTCGTCGAGCCGTGCGCGGGCAGGCTGCGCGTTCACGACGTGCCCCTGTACCGTCGCGGCGACGCCTACGTGCTGCACCGCATCGTGGAGGTTCGGCCCGATTCCTACGTGATCTGCGGTGACAATTGCGTGGAGAAGGAACGCGGCGTGACCGACGAGCAGATCCTCGGCGTGCTCGCGGGGCTCTACCGCGATGACCGGCCGGTGAGCCTGGACTCGCGCGCCTACCGCGCCTACGTGCGTGCGTGGTGCGCGCTCTATCCGGTGCGCCGCATATGGAAGAGGGCTCGCGCGAAGGCGGCCCGCGCCCTGCGATCCGCGAAGCGGCGCGCATGAGCGTGCGGGGGTGGATCGTGCGCGCGGCCGGTCGCACAGCGTGGCTCGTGGCGGCGCTCTGCGCGCTGCAGAGCGCGATAGCGGTGAACGGCATCGCGTTCGCCCTGCTCATGCGTCAGGCTGTCGATGCTGCGGTAACGGGGCTCCCGGAGGCTTTCCAAGGCGCGGCTGCGGCGTTCGCTGGGCTCGTGCTGCTTCAGGTGGTCCTGCGCGCCGCTAACCGATTCGTGCTGGAGCAAGCGCGCGCGTTGCTGGACAACCGCTTGCGGCGACGGGCGTTCGCGGGCGCGCTCGAGCAGGAGTATCGGGTGGCCTCCTCCTTCCACACGGGTGCCCTCATGAGCCGTATGACCTCGGACGTGGCGGTGGTCACGGAGGGCGCGACCAGCTTCGTTCCCAACCTGGTTTCCATGGGTATCCGCGTCGTGGGCGCGTTGGCGGCGATGTACGTGCTGGTGCCGACGCTCGCCCTGGTGTTCTTGGCGGCGGGGTGCGCGGCGGCGCTCCTGTCGGTGCTCTTGCGGGGTTGGCTGAAGCGTTTGCATCGCGGGATGCAGGAGGCCGAGAGCGACGTCCGCTGCTTCTTGCAGGAATGCCTGGAGAGCCTGCTGGTGGTGCGTGCGTTCGGCTGCGAGCGCAAGGTGGAGCGCGCAAGCGAGCGCGCCATGGACGAGCACGCCCGCGCGCGCATGCGCAAGGCGAACGCGTCCAACCTGTGCAACACCGGGCTTACGCTGGCCATGCAGGCGGGCTATGTGCTCGGCTTCGCCTGGTGCGGCTGGGGCATCTTGCAGGGTACGGTGAGCTATGGCACCCTCATGGCCGTCGTCCAGCTGGTGGGGCAGATCCAGTCGCCGTTCGCCAGCCTGGGCGGCACGTTTTCCAGGTACTCGTCCATGCTGGCCAGCGCCGAGCGGCTCATGGAGCTTGACGGTGCCGGCGGTGGCGGCAGGCGCGGGGCGTCGCTCGCGGATGCGGATGCGCGGGGGCTGTATGCGCGCATGGAGGTGCTGCGCTTCGACGATGTGACGTTCGGCTACGGGCGCGACCTTGTGTTGGAGGGGTTCTCGCTCGTGGTGCCGAAGGGAAGCTTCGTGGCGGTGACCGGTCCGAGCGGACAGGGCAAGAGCACGCTTGTGAAGCTGCTGTTGGGGGCGTACCCGCCCGATGCCGGCGAGGTGCGTCTCGAAGACCGCGGGGGGAGCCTTTCTGCGGCCGATGCGCCGGCGGGGCTCTTCGCCTACGTGCCGCAGGGCAACCATCTTATGTCGGGCGCCATTCGCGAGGTGGTGGGTTTCGCGGAGCGCGGGGATGCCATCGATGACGAGGCGGTGAGGGCTGCTTGCCGCGTGGCCTGCGCCGACGAGTTCGTGAGCGGACTTCCCGACGGCTACGGCACCGTTCTGGGCGAGCGCGGTGCGGGGCTTTCCGAAGGGCAGATGCAGCGGCTGGCTGTGGCGCGGGCGGTGTACTCCGGCGCGCCCGTGCTGCTGCTCGACGAGGCAACTTCGGCGATCGATGCGGCCACGGAGCGTCGCATGCTGGAGAATCTGAGGGCCCTTCCCGGCCGGACGGCCATTGTGGTGACGCATCGGGCGGAGACTCTCGCCCTCTGCGATGACGTCGTGGAGATGGAGGAGGTGCAGCATGGATGCTGACAATGCTGGGATCGAGGCGCAGGTCGGAGGGGGACGGCGTGCTTCGGGGCTCTACCTGGCGCACCTCGTGGACTGCGCCCTGCATGGTGCACGCCCAAGGCTTCCGTGGCAACTTTTATGGGAGAATTAACCCCTTGCATCTTCTGCTTCCCGTGCTACAATAGGCAGGCTGTTTACACAAGCGAGGGGAAACCCTCCACCTGATTCGGCGCTTCGGCTGCTGATGGGTCGCTCGAATACGGGGCCGCACGCGGCCCGGTCATGAGAATCGAACCCGTCGCTTTCCGGAGCGGCGGGTTTTTCATTGAAGCGCGCAAGCGCGGAAGAATGGGAGGTGAGCGCGATAGCTGCTCAAGAGCCTCGGCTCAACGAAGAAATCACCGTCCGGGAATGCCGTCTGATCGGCTTCGACGGCGAGCAGATGGGCATTTACGTCACGGCGGAGGCCCAGCGCGTCGCGGACAACCAGGGGCTCGATCTCGTGGAGATCGCCCCGAACGCCGAACCGCCCGTGTGCCGCATCATGGACTACGGGAAGTTCAAGTACGACCAGGCCATCAAGGCCAAGCAGGCCCGCAAGAACCAGAGCAAGGTCGAGACGAAGGAAATGAAGTTCCGGCCGAAGATCGATGTGGGCGACTACACGACGAAGAAGAAGCACGTCATGCGCTTCCTCGACGCCGGCAACAAGGTGAAGATCACCATCATGTTCCGCGGGCGCGAGATGGCGCACCCGGAGCTGGGCCTCACCATCCTGGAGCGCCTGGCCGACGACCTGAAGGACGAGGCGGTCATCGAGAACCAGCCGAAGATGGAAGGCCGCAACATGCACATGCTCATCGCCCCCCTGCCCGCAGCGGTGGCGGCGAAGAAGAAAAAGGAAAACGAGAAGAAGGAAGCTGAAGGGAAGGACGAGTAATGCCCAAGATGAAGACCCATCGCGGCACCGCGAAGCGTTTCCGCGTCACCGGTTCCGGCAAGATCATGCGCTCGAAGGCCTACAAGAGCCACATCATGACCAAGAAGAGCCAGAAGCGCAAGCGCAACTTCCGCCACGAAACCGAAGTGTCCAAGGCCGATCAGAAGACCGTCGCGCGCGGTCTCGGCCTTCGCTAGAGAAGGAACAGGTGATAGAACATGGCTCGTGTCAAGCGTGCAGTCAGCGCCCATAAGAAGCGTCGTACCGTCCTCAACCGCGCCAAGGGCTACTACGGCGCGAAGTCCCGTTCCTACCGTGCCGCGAAGGAGCAGGTGCAGCACTCCCTCCAGTACATGTACCGCGACCGCCGCAACAAGAAGCGCGAGATCCGCCGCCTGTGGATCACCCGCATCAACGCGGCCGCCCGCATCAACGGCATGAGCTACTCGGTGCTCATGAACGGCCTCAAGAAGGCCGGCGTGCAGCTGGACCGCAAGGTGCTGTCCGACATGGCCGTCAACGACCCCGCGGCGTTCACCGCCATCACCGAGGTCGCCAAGAAGGCCCTGTAGCCGCACACGCCCCGACGGCCTGCCGGCCGTCGGAACCGGCTCGGCGCTGCGAACATGCGGCGCTACCGCAAGAAGGCCCCGCACTGCGGGGCCTTCTTGCGCTTTTGGGGAAACGGGAGGTTTCGGGTGTGACAAAGGCGGGTGTGACAAAGGGACGGGGATAATGTCACGCCGTGGCCTGCGGGCCCCGCGGAGGGAGCGGGCGCCTTACGCTTCGGCGAGATCCCGGTCGTGGCCATCCTCGTGCTCCCAGCCATCCAGATGGCACAGCTCGTCCACGCCGGTGAGCGTGCGGGTGAGGTAGGCCTGCACCACTTCGCGTGCGCTTCCGTGCGCGCCGGCTATCACCTCGACGCCTGCGTGGCAGAACACGTTCGCCACATCGTAGTCGATGGCGCCCACGATGAGCGTGTCCACGCCCATCTCCACGAGCAGCGCCACGAGCTTGGGGGCGGCCAAGCCGGGATTCGGCAGGTTCTGGCATTCCACGATGATGCCCCGCTCGACCCGGTAACACATGTAGCTGGCGCATTGCCTGAAACGGGGAGCAACTTCCAAGCCTTCGCTGGCTACTGCGATCCTCATGAGCACCCTTTCCATTCGATTGACACCCTTACGATAGCGTGTTTGCCCGATTGCGTGTCCACCCTTTCGCCCAGCGGGGAAAAATAGTAAGCTGAACGACATGGATACCTTTGAAGAACCTGTCTATGACGTCATCGTGGTAGGAGCGGGCGTGGCCGGCGCAGCCTGTGCGCGCGAGCTGTCCCGCTACCGTCTTGACGTAGCCGTGCTCGAGGCCGGCAACGACGTGACCTGCGGGGCGACCCGCGCGAACTCCGGCATCGTGCATGCCGGCTACGATCCGGTGCCCGGCACGCTCAAGGCGCGCTACAACCGGGAGGGCTCGCGGCTCTTCGCGCAGTGGGCCGACGAGCTGGGCTTCGCCTACCGGCGCAACGGCTCGCTCGTGCTGGCGTTCACCGACGAGGAGCTGGCGAGCCTGAGACTAC
>NC_021021.1:2936462-2938786 GCF_000210055.1 Gordonibacter pamelaeae 7-10-1-b | reverse complement strand
GGCCAGGGTGCGCGCTGCCTCGTGACGACGGCGGCGGGCACCCGCCTTGCCTGCCGGGCCGTGGTGAATGCGGCGGGCGTGCATGCCGACGAGCTGAACAATCTGGTGAGCGCCTACAAGCTGCGCATCGTGCCGCGGAGGGGCGAGTACCTGCTCTACGACACCGACCAGGGGGCCGCGTTCTCCCACACCGTTTTCCAGGCGCCCTCGCGGGCGGGCAAGGGCGTGCTCGTGACGCCCACCGTGCACGGCAACCTGCTGGTGGGGCCGAATGCGGTGGAGCAGGGGAGCAAGGAAGACGTGTCCACGAGCGCCGAGGGGCTCGCGTTCGTGCTGGAGGCGGCGCGGCGGACGTGGCCGGAGGCGGGCACACGCGGCGTCATCGCGAACTTCGCGGGGCTGCGCGCCTCGTGCGCGGAGGGCGATTTCGTCATCGGCCAGCCGGACGATGCGCCGGGCTTCTTCAACGTGGCCTGCTTCGATTCGCCGGGCCTTACCTCGGCGCCCGCCGTGGCTACTTCATGACGGGCACGGTGGAGCCGGGCCGCGGGGAAGGGGCCGATTTGGGCTTCCGCACCGCGAACCTCGCCGTGCCCGACCAGCTGCGCCCGCTCGGCGACGGCGTGTACGCCGCCTACGCCCAGGTGGACGGCACGCGCTACAAGGCCGCCGTGAACGTGGGCGTGGCCGCCACCTTCGCCGACCGCGCCACCGCCACCTGCGAGGTGCACCTCCTTGACTTCGCCGGCGACCTCTACGGCAAGCCGGTCAAGGTGGAGTTCCTGCACTGGCTGCGCCCCATGCGCAAGTTCGACGACGTGGAAGAGCTCATCGCCACGGTGAAGGGCAACATCCAGTGGGTGAGGGAGAACCTGTAGCGAGCGCCGGCAAGAGGAAGGGGCGGGGTGCTGCTTTGTTCGCCTACCTTGCTGCCCAGGCGGAATTCTTGTTGAACAGGTTGTCGTACTGCACCGTGGCGTAGGCGCGCAGGGCATCCAGCGCGCCGGGGTTCCCGCCGTCCTCGTCGCCGAAGCCGTGCCAGGCTCCGTCGGCGGTCAAAAAGCCGTTGAGGTTGATGGCGGGGACCGCCTCGCGCACGGCCAGCAGGAAGCGCTGGTAGCCCGTCGTGGGCAGGCCCGCGGCCTCCACCAGCTTCGATCCCAGGTAGTTGAGGCTCGTGCGCCCGTTCGCGCCGCTGTCTGGCGCGTGCGCGCCCTGTGCGCGGGCGGCATCGTTCGCCCAGATGAGGTACGGCACGGTGTAGCGTTCCTGCACGGCCTCGAGCCCCAGGTCGTCGGCCGCCGAGCCGTGGGTGGCCTCGAACAGCCAGTCGCTGAAGCCGGGCTGGTGGTCGCCGAAGAAGCACAGCACCACGGGCCGGTCGAGCGCGTTCAGCCTGTCCACGAGGTAGGCGAGGTCGCGGTCGGCCTGGCGGATGACGCTCGCGTACTCGTCGAGCTCCGACGACGTGCTGCCGTCGCCGAGCGGCACGCTCACCGCCAGCTCGTCGGCGAGGCCGCCCACGTCGTAGCCGCCGTGGTTCTGCAGCGTCACGTCGAAGACGAACTGCGGGCGCTCGTCGGCCTCAAGCAGGTCGAGCACGTAGTCGTACGTCGCGCGGTCGGTGGTGAGCCCGCGCAGCGTGTCGGCGCCCTCGAACGCGGCCTGGTCGGCGAACTGGTCGAATCCCAGCTGGTCGTACACGCGGTCGCGGCGCCAGTTCGTGTTCTCGGCCGGGTGGACGGCATGGGTCGCGTAACCCAGCGCGTCGAAGTACGACACGAGGCTCTCGGCGCCGTCGAGGTCGTACAGCACGTAGGGGTACACGCCGCCGCCGAGGTGCCCCATGCTCGAGCCGGTGAGGAACTCGAACTCGCTGTTGCATGTGCCGCCGCCGAGCGCCGACACGTACGCGTCGCCCGCCTCGAGCGCTTCCGCGGCAATCTCGTAATAGTGCGCGGGGCGGGCGTCGGTGCCCGCGAGGCCGGGATAGCGCGACAGGTCCGCGAACGTCTCGTTCATGACGGCTATCACGGTGGGGGCCTCGGTCTCGCCGGCCGTCTCGGGCGCGCCGCCGCCGAGCCCGCCGATCAGCGCCGCCACGCCGTCGGCGTCATAGCCGTCCGGTTCCGCAGGGCTTAGGTCCTGCACGCGCTTGAGGAAGCAGAGGGTCGATCCCTGCTCGGCGTACGACTCCTTCACACCCCAGACGTCCACCGTGCACGCGTACGCCTCCTCCAGGTCGTAGGAGCCCAGCCACCAGCCGAAGCATGCCGCCACGGCCACGGCGCACGCCGCGTTCGCCGCGACCCGCCGCGGCGAGA
>NC_021021.1:2932218-2935908 GCF_000210055.1 Gordonibacter pamelaeae 7-10-1-b | reverse complement strand
GCCAAGGGGCGCGGGTGCGCAGGTGCGTTGGGCGCCCGCGCGGCGGATGCGGGCTCGGTCGGGACGGCAAGGCGGGTCTGCCGCTCGGTCATAGGTACTCCTCGGTGAAAGACGGCGCTCGTCCGATACGATGCCCGTCCGCGTGCATAAGGGGATATTCCATCATACCCCTTTTCCCGCCGCCCGCACCGCGGGCTCTGGCGAGCGGTCCGCGCAGGGGCGAACCGTAACCGACGAGCAGGCCGATTGGAACGTACCTCCAGAAAACCTCGATTTCCCCTTCACATTATCTCCGAATCCCCTAGAATAAGGCAGTTGCTATCTTCCCACCACAATGCCCGGTGCGAAGGCAGCATCGTCATAACGGTCGAACCAAGGAGGAAGACACGTGACTACTGCAGTCGCATGGATGGCCCCCGTGTGCGCCTTGATTGGCATCTGCATGGCGGGCTACCTGGGTTCCTGGGTGCTCAAGCAGGACCCGGGTCCCGACAAGATGAACAACATTTCGCTGAAGATCCAGCAGGGCGCCAAGGCGTTCCTCATGAGCGAGTACAAGCTGCTCGTCATCTTCATGGTGATCGTCGCCATCGTCATGGCCGTGGCGCTGTCGCCCATCACGGCGCTCGCGTTCGTCACGGGCGGCGTCATGTCGGCCGCCGCGGGCTACGTCGGCATGCACGTGGCCACGCGCGCCAACACCCGCACGGCCCATGCCGCCGAGGAGTCGGTGGCCAAGGCGCTCAACATCAGCTTCAAGTCCGGCCTGACCATGGGCCTGTGCGTGGCGTCGTTCGCGCTGCTGGGCTTGTCGCTGTGGCTCATCGCCATGGTGTTCGGCATGGCCGCGGGCGTGGACATCAACGCCGAGCTCGCCGGCCTCATGCACACGAACATCGGCATGGTCGAGGGCTTCGCCACCGGCGCTTCCGCCGTTGCGCTGTTCGCCCGTGTGGGCGGCGGCATCTACACGAAGGCGGCCGACGTGGGCGCCGACCTCGTGGGCAAGGTGGAAGCGGGCATTCCCGAGGACGATCCCCGCAACCCCGCCACCATCGCCGACAACGTGGGCGACAACGTGGGCGACGTTGCGGGCATGGGCGCCGACCTGTTCGAGAGCTACACGGGCGCCATCCTGGCCCCCACCATCCTGGCGGCCACCTTCGGCGCGCTGGGCGGCTACTTCGCCACGGGCGACCTCGTGTGGGCGCTCGTGACCCCGGTCATCATCGCCGGCTGCGGCATCATCACGTCCATCATCGGCCTGTTCGCCGTGCGCGCCAAGGAAGGCGCCGCGCTGCACAAGGCCCTGAACCGCGGCACCTACGTCGCGGCCGGCATCGAGATCGTCGTGATCTTCTGCCTGTTCTACGCGTGGAGCACTCAGTCCGTCGACGCGCAGCCGCTGTGGCTGTTCGGCTCGGTGCTGTGCGGCCTGGTGGCGGGCCTCGCCATCGGCAAGATCACCGAGTACTTCTGCTCCGACAAGTACAAGCCGGTGCACAAGATCGCCGACGCGGCCGACACCGGCGCCGCCACGGTCATCATCGAGGGCATCGGCACGGGCATGCTCTCCACCATCGCCCCCATCGTGCTGGTGGCGCTGGCCATCATCGGCGCGTACACGTTCGGCAACCTGGCCTTCCCGCTGGCTTCGGCCGAGGGCGGCATCGCCGTGGGCCTGTTCGGCGTGGGCCTGGCCGCCACGGGCATGCTGTCCAACACCGCCATCACCATCGGCGTGGACGCCTACGGCCCCGTGGCCGACAACGCGGGCGGCATCGCCGAGATGGCGGGCCTGCCCGAGGAGGTGCGCGACCGCACCGACGCCCTCGACGCCGTGGGCAACACGACGGCCGCCATCGCGAAGGGCTTCGCCATCGCGTCCGCCGGCCTGTCGGCCATCTCGCTGTTCGTGTCCTACCAGGCCACCATGCACCATGCCATTCCGAGCTTCGAGCTGACGCTCACTGACCCGCTCATCGTGGCCGGTATCTTCATCGGCGCCATGATGCCGTTCATGTTCGCCGCCCTCACCATGGGCGCGGTGTCGCGCGCGGCCCACGCCATGGTGGAGGAAGTGCGCCGCCAGTTCCGCGAGATCAAGGGCATCATGACCTACGAGGCCGAGCCCGAGTACGACAAGTGCGTGGCCATCTCCACGTCCTCGGCGCTGCGCGAGATGATGCTGCCGGGGTGCCTGGCCATCATCGTGCCGGTTGCCATCGGCTGCTTCAACCCGGCCATGCTCGGCGGCTTTTTGGCCGGCGCCGTGGCCACGGGCATGCTCATGGCCATCTTCATGTCCAACGCCGGCGGTGCGTGGGACAACGCGAAGAAGTACATCGAGCAGGGCCATCACGGCGGCAAGGGCTCCGAGGCCCACAAGGCCGCCGTCGTGGGCGACACCGTGGGCGACCCGTTCAAGGACACCTCGGGTCCGTCCATGAACATCCTCATCAACCTGATGACCATCGTGTCGCTGACGTTCGCGCCGCTGTTCATCATGATCCAGAGCCTGTTCTAGACCTTCCTGCAGAAGCGTTCTTCTCGGGGACCCCGGCGCCAAGCCGGGGTCCCCGTTGTTTTTCGGGGGCGGGGCGGCCGCCTCGCGGGCCGGAGGACCCCGCCCTGCCAGCCAGCCCCAAGGGATGTTACGGCTGCTTTACTGGGGGCAAATGCTCCGGCTTCCCCTTTGATGCATAGTTGATGATCGCGGTCGTGCCGCATGCGCAAAGCGCCTTGCGCATGCCTGCGGCGATTCGATATATGATTGAAAGGGTAAGGGACAAAAAGGCTCGGTAATCTATAGATTTCGGACGGAAACCAAGGGATGGCGAATGTGGTGTTTGCGAAACGCCTGGTAGCAGCCTCGGTGTTTCAATTATCTTTTATTCAGAATAACGACAACGGCCCCTTTTTGTCCACGGCACCGTATGCACCGTGTGTCGAGCGCCTCCTTCGAGGACCACTGCACGCAAAGGTTGTCATATTGTGCTCATCAGCCGATTGTGCGCCAAACGGGGAGTCAGAACAAATGTTTGTCCATTGCCGTATTCTATGGTATGTTCGGAGAGCACGCTGTTTCGCGGAGGAGGCTGCGCGTGATCATCAGCGCATCGCGGCGCACGGACATACCCCGGTTCTTCATGGACTGGATGCTGAACCGCCTAAAGGAGGGGTACGCGCTCGTGCGCAACCCCATGTGCCGCACGCAGGTGAGCCGCGTGGCGCTCGGCGCAGGGGCGGTGGACTGCCTGGCGTTCTGGACGAAGGACCCCACGCCGCTGCTCGCGCAGGCCGCGCGCTTGGAGAGTGCGGCGCCCGCCCCGTACTTCGTGCAGTTCACGCTCAACGCTTACGGCGCGGACGTGGAGGCGGGGCTGCCGCGCAAGGCTGAGCTCGTGGAGACGTTCCGCGAGCTGGCACGCCTCCTGGGCCCCGAGCGCGTGGTGTGGCGCTACAGCCCGATCCTGCTCGGCGGCTCCGGCGGTCGCTACACCGAAGGGCACCACCTGCGCTACTTCGAGACGTTCGCCCGTAAGCTGGAGGGTTCCACGCGCGCGTGCCGGTTGAGCTTCCTGGACGTGTACCCCAAGATCGCGCCCCGCATGCGGGCGCTGGGCCTCTTCGGCGTGCCGGAGGGGCGGAAGGCCGCGCTCGCGCTGCGTCTGGCCGAGATAGGCGCCG
>NC_021021.1:2930638-2931644 GCF_000210055.1 Gordonibacter pamelaeae 7-10-1-b | reverse complement strand
CGTGCTGGCAGGCGTCGCCGTAGGGCACGTAGCGGTAGGAGGCAACGACCTCCTGGCCGTTCGCGGGATCGAGCGCCACGAAGTTGTCCAGCGTGAGCGCGTCGGGGTCTTGCGCATCGCGGTAGCCGATGAGGCAGATCCAGTGCTCGCCGTAGGGGCCGGACACGTGGGCGACCGTGGGGCGCCCGGCCGCGATCTCGTCGTAGGCCTCGCGCAGGAGCGCCGCGTCGGAGCCGAGGGAGCGGAACGACGAGTTACCGCCGCCCCAGCCGGGCCACGTGCAGCAGCCGCAGCCGTAGGCGGCGTGGTCGTTGGCCTTCCCGGTGAGCACGGCGTCGCCGTAGGCGCAGGCGTAGCCGGGGCAGCACACGGCATGCCCGCCGGCGCTTTGGTTCCCAATGGCGGCTATGAGGGCCGGGTCGTAGGCGAGCACCTTGTCGGTGCGCTGCGCGGCCGCGGCCGCCGCCCGCTCGGCCTGCTGCTGCTCGTAGACGGCCTGCGCCGTGGCGAGCACCTGCAAGTCGGACGCCGGGGACGCCGCAGCGTCGGCCCCGGGTGGGGCGGGCTCGCTTGCCGAGAGCGTTGCAGCGAGGAGCGACGAGGGCGAGGGGAGGGGCGAGGAGGAGGCCGCCGCCGACGGGGCGACCGCCGTCGCCGGGGCCGCATCTGCCCGGTCGGCAGACGGGAAAAGCAAGAGCAGCAAGGCGAGCGCCGCAAGGTATGCGGGCGCTGCCGAAAGGGCGCGCGATGCCATGGAGCAGCATCCTTTCCACGGCTGTGTCGGGTTCGTTTCGGGGGTGTTTGCAGCCGTCGGCATCCGATGGTAACGAAACGGCAACGTCCGAGGTAGCGGACCGGGTTGAAACCTGCCGAAGCATCACATCGGGCACACGTCATCCCCACAGCCCCTGCAACGATTCTCCACGGTCGCCGTGCGCCCTCGGGCGCGCAAGGGCGCTGGTCCGCCCGATCAAAGCTCGGGCGGACCGGCTTTGGCTCGGTCAGG
>NC_021021.1:2927897-2929944 GCF_000210055.1 Gordonibacter pamelaeae 7-10-1-b | reverse complement strand
CCTACGAGCTGCGCGCCCGTCACACGGTGGTGGCCACCGGCCGGCGCGGGGCCGACTGGCTGGAGCGCATGTGCCGCGAGCATCGGATAGCGCACGGCCCCGGTCCCGTGGACATCGGCGTGCGCGTGGAGGTGCGCAACGAGGTCATGCGCACGGTGAACGACGTGCTGTACGAGAGCAAGCTCATCGGCTACCCCAAGCCCTTCAAGAACAAGGTGCGCACGTTCTGCCAGAATCCCGGCGGCTTCGTGAGCCAGGAGAACTACGACGGGGGCCTCGCCGTGGTGAACGGCCACTCGTACAAGGAGCGGAAGTCCGCGAACACGAACCTGGCCATCCTGTGCTCGCACAACTTCTCCGAACCCTTCGACCAGCCCATCGCCTATGCGCAGAAGGTGGGCGAGCTCACGAACATGCTGGGCGACGGTCGCATCCTCGTGCAGCGCCTGGGCGACATCCTGGACGGGAAGCGCACCTGGGACAAGGAGCTGCGCCGCAGCAACGTGGCGCCCACGCTGGGCGATGCGGTGGCCGGCGACATAACGGCCGCCATGCCCTACCGCGCCATGACGAACATCCTGGCCTTCATGCTGGTCGTGGACGAGGTGGTGCCCGGCTTCGCCGCCCCCGAGACGCTGCTGTACTCGCCGGAGCTCAAGTTCTACAGCAACCGTGTGAAGATGGACGAGGGCTTCCGCACGAGCGTGCGGGGCCTGCGCTGCCTGGGGGACTCGAGCGGCTGGACGCGCGGGCTCATGATGGCATCCGTCATGGGCTATTTGGCGGGACGTTCGCTTGCCGACGCCTAGAACAGGGGAAACGCGCGCGTACTCCATCTGCATGACACGGTGCGCGCAGGCTGCATGACGAAAATCAGCCGTCTGCACGATAGCCGGGCGGCGTGCAACGGCCCATACTGCGGAGCTGTTTGAAACCGATGGGGACGATTCCCCGCGCATTGGAGGCGTACTATGAAGATCCTCGGTATGGGCATGCCCGAACTGCTCATCATCCTCGGCGTAATTCTGCTCATCTTCGGCCCGAAGAACCTGCCGAAGCTCGGCGCCGCGCTGGGCTCGACGGTGAAGAACCTGCGCGAGGGCCTTGGCGGCGACAAGAAGGTCGAGAGCGTCGACGACGACGCCGAGATCGTGGAGTCCGAGGACGAGGACGCCGCCGAGGGCGACGAGCCCAAGGCCGCGAAGAAGGTGCGCGCCCGCAAGGCCGCCTAGGCACGCAATCCCGCGCGCTGCGCGCAAGCGCATGCGCTGTTCCTTCCCTTGAGCGCGAACTCCCTCCTCGCGCTCGGCCATGCGCCTGTGCAACCGCACGGGCGCATGGCCGTTTCAGGGGAGGGGTCGCGAGCCCTCCGTCCCCCCGCGAGTCGGCCCGCTCCCGCTCTCGCGAGCCGGCGCGAATCGTGCGTGCTGGGGGAGCGATCCGGCGCATCGGGAAGTCCCCGAGGTCGACCGCATGCGCCGGGCGGCCGCCTTCGGACGCGGGCACCCGGCCGGCTGGTGCGAACGGTCGGATGCTCCCGTCTCCCAAGCCTTCTCCTTGCGGCTCGCTCCCTGGCGCGATCCCTCTCGCTTGTTGGGCTGGATCCGCTTCCCGTGCTCGTTTTGCGGGTGCGCGCGCTGCGGGGCCGGCCGCGGGCCGGCATGCGCTATCATGGTGCTTCCGATATCCGCAGGGGAAGGGAGGCCCGGGCATGGGCGCGCATCGCCGTGGCGGCAGGGCCTCCCTGCGCGCCGTCGTAGGGTTCGCCTGCAACCAGGGCTTCGTCTTCTCGCTGTTCTACATGGGCGCGAACCGGGCGTTCGGCGAGGGCATCCTGTCGTTCGAGCGGGCGGACCTGTTCGGCACGCTGCTGTTCATGATGGTTTCGTTCGGCCTCCTGCGCGTGGCCTCCCCCAAGGCGCGCGGGGCGCTGCTCGCGCGGCCGCTTCTGTGGTGCTACGCCGTGCTGCTCGTGGTGGGCTCGATCGTGCCGGCGCTCGCCGGGAATCCGGCTCCGGCGAGCCTCGCGCTGGAGAGCGCGCTCGTG
>NC_021021.1:2925952-2927037 GCF_000210055.1 Gordonibacter pamelaeae 7-10-1-b | reverse complement strand
CGCATGGGACAGGAGAGAAGGCGGGGCCCCGGCCGTTGGAGCCGGGTCGACGTCCAGGTGTCGATGGTCGCGGCCGCCGTCGTCGCGCTGTCGTTTCTGTGCGTGTACGTGTTCAACTACCAGATAACCTATCGGGACATGATATCCACGCTCAAGGAGCGCTCCGACAGCATCTACGGGTACGTCGAGGACGCGCTGGACAAGTCCACGTTCCTCGCCATCGAGGGCGCCGACGACGTCGACGGCGACGACGATCCGGCCCGTCCCGCCTACCGGGAGATGAAGGAGTCGTTCAAGGAGGTCAAGGCCGCCACCGGCGTGCGCTACCTCTACACGGCGAAGCGCGCGGCCGACGGCACGCTCGTCTACCTCGTGGACGGCCTCCCCTCGGAAAGCGACGACTTCCGCAATCCGGGCGACCCCATCGAGCAGGAGATCGTCGGCGATATGGAGCGCGCCCTGGCCGACGAGGTGGTCTACCCGACCGACATCAAGTCGACCGACTGGGGGCACATCTTCGTGTCGTACTATCCCATCCACGACGAGGGGCGCGTCGTGGGCGTCGTGGGCATCGAGTTCGATGCCGAGCGCCAGTTCGAGACGTTCCGCACGGTGCGCATCGGCACGCCGCTCATAGGGATCGCGTTCTGCCTCGCGGCCGTGGCCGTGTCGGTGGTGCTGTTCAGGCGCATCTCGAACCCCGCCTACCGCGATTTGGCGAACACGGACTACCTGACGGGGCTCAAGAGCCGCAACGCGTTCGAGGTGGACGTGGCGAACTGGAACCGCACGGGCGCCAGGGTTGCCGGGGTCGTGGCCGTCGACGTCGACGGGTTGAAGGCGGTGAACGACGAGCTGGGGCATGCGGAGGGCGACGAGCTCATCCGCGCGGCGGCCGGGGTCGTGTCCTCATGCTGCGGGGGCTTGGGGCCGGTGTACCGCGTGGGCGGCGACGAGTTCGCCGTCTGCTGCTTCGAGCTGGACGAGCGCGCCGGACGCCGCATCGCCGACGACCTGCGTGCCGCCTGCGCCGCCGTGGGCGTGGCCGGCCGGCCCCTGTCGCTGTCCGTGGGATGGGCGGTGCG
>NC_021021.1:2924174-2924737 GCF_000210055.1 Gordonibacter pamelaeae 7-10-1-b | reverse complement strand
TGAGGAACTCTGCCATGCGCGCCCGCGCGCGCGAGAGCCGCTGGCGGTACGCCTCGGGCGTGATGCCGAGCGCGTCGGCCGCGGCCCGGCTGTCCATCTTGAACATGGTGCCCAGCACGAACGCGCTGCGCCCCTCCACGTCCAGGCACTGCAGCATGCCGTGCATGCACGATACCTTTAGCTCGCGTTCCAGCAGGCTGCGGTCCGCGCCGCCGGCCAGGTCGGGCACGTCGTGCTCGCGTCCCGAGGCGATGTCCTCGCCGTACACGTCGAAGCTCACGGGACGCTGGGCGAACAGGCCCTTGCGGTAGGTGGCCAGGTGGTTGAGCGCGATGCGGAACACCCAGGTGGAAAACGCGCTCTCGCGGCGGAACCCGGACAGGCGCGTGCACGCCTTCACCAGCACCTCCTGCGTGGCGTCCTCGGCGTCGGGCACGGTGCCCAGCATGCGCAGCGCCAGGTTGAACACCTGGTCCTGCACGCTTGCCAGCAGCTTGCCCAGGGCCTTCTCGTCCCCAGCGAGCGCGGCGTCGATCAACGCGTTCTCGTCGGTCATGCGGTTC
>NC_021021.1:2920632-2923514 GCF_000210055.1 Gordonibacter pamelaeae 7-10-1-b | reverse complement strand
GGCGCCTCGGCCTCGATGCGCGCGGCCAGCGAGCGCACGGCCGGCGCCGCGCCGTGCAGGTCGGATGCGATGACGAGCTTCATGGAACCTCCGATCAGTGGGAAGCCCCCAGTGTAGCGCACCGGCTCCCGACACGCGATACCGCCGTGCCGAGACCGTCCGGCGGCCAAGGGCCGCCTTCGGTCTTCCTCTTCCGGCTCATCCCAGGTCGGCGCAGTAGCCGCGGGTGACGGTGCGCAGGGGGCTCTCGGGGAACAGGTGGGCGAACAGCGACGTGAAGTAGCGGTCGGTCATGGACGCCAGGTAGTCCACCACGATCTGGTTCGGCTCGCCGGCCAGGTACTCCTCGGGCGTTATGGTGGCGGAGCGGGCGGCCAGGCTGCGCACGTGGTGACGGAAAACCGGCGAGCCCTCGTCGCCGCGCACGAGGTCGCCGAGCAGGCGCGCGTAGAGTTCCTCGAACATGGCGCCCACCACGTTGCCGTCGTTGCCCGCCATGCCCTCGCGCGCGTAGATGAGCTCGTAGTTCTGCCGCTTCGCCTGCTTGAGGTCGTTGAAGGCGGCCTCGGAGAGCGCGATGCGGTCGGTCCCGTAGCTCTCGTTCACGATGTCCACCGTGAGGTTGTTGATGATGCGGGCGTTGTCGCGCCCCAGGTAGTCCGACTCGAACGCGTCGAGCGAGTCCACCACGCCCAGCTCGATGGCGTCGTAGCGGTCCTTGCCCACGTAGGCGATCATGTCGGCCACGCGCACGACGCAGCCCTCGAGCGTGGAGGGACGCAGCCGGCCGATGGCGCCCTCGTCGGCCGTGCAGGCTTCCACCAACGCATCGAGCTCGTCGAAGGAGGCGGTGCTCCCCGTGCGCAGCACCTGCTGGGCGAACTCGCCGTTGTGGCAGAGCACGCCGTCGAGCGTCTGCAGGCTCACGTTGCGCCGGTACAGCTGGTCGAGCACGCGCACGGAGTGCACGTTGTGGTTGAAGAAGCGCCCCGTGCGCGCATGGTAGCACTGCGACAGGTAGCGCTCGCCAGCGTGCCCGAACGGCGTGTGGCCCACGTCGTGCCCGAGCGCGATGGCCTCGATGAGCTCGCAGTTCAGCCCCAGCAGGCTGCCGATGCCCCGCGCGATGCGGCTCACCAGCTGCACGTGCAGGCCGCGCCGGCAGATGTCGTCGTTCTCCACGAACGAGAACACCTGCGTCTTGTCGGCGTAGCGGTTGTACGCGGGCACGTTGAGGATCTTCTCGATGTCGCGCGCGAAGGCGGGGCGGGCGAGCGTGGCCTCGTCGTGGGGCTTCGGCTCGCGCCGCACGACGTCGGCGTCGTCGAAGGCGCGCGGGTGCCGCCGTCCCGCCTTCCGGTCGGCGCGGATGGCGGCCTCGACCTCGGGGTCGAGCGTGCGGTAGGGGATGCTCGTGCGTTCCATAGGCGTCCTCTGCGAAGAAGCGCCGCCGCGGCGGCGCGCGTCGTGTTCGTCGGGGACATTGTAGCGCACGGAGGCGCGTCCCGCCGCCTGAACCGCGCAGCGAACGAATGTTTCACGTGAAACAGGCAGGCGGCGAGAGGGCGCCGAACCACGATACGGGTGTTCTGACGTCCCCTTTGACGCATGGACGGTGATGCGGATCGTACCGCATGCGCAAAACGCCTTGCGCATGCCTGCGGCGATTAGATATATGACTGAAAGCATAAGGGACAAAAAGACCCGGTAATCTATAGATTTCGGACGGAAACCAAGGGATGGCGAATGCGGCGTTTGCGAAACGCCTGGTAACAGGGCCGGTGTTTTAATTATCTATTATCCAGAATGAAGAAAACTGCCCCCTTTTGTCCACGGCACCGCACACCCCGTGCATCGAGGGGGATGCTGCGAGAGGTGCGCTGCGCCATGATGATGCCGCCGAACGTGCGACCGGCCCTGCGCGGCGGGCTTCGCGGAACCCGCCGCGGCCGAACCCGGGCCTCCTGGCTCGGCGCCAAGGGGGCCGCCTCGATCAGTACCGGTACAGCGCCGCCATGCCGGAGTCTCCGGGGATCTTCTCGGGGGCGAGCTCGAACACCTCGGCGTCCTGGGCGAGCGCGGCGCGGGCGAAGGCGTCGGCCAGCTCGGGGCCTTGGAAGCGGCCGTGCGGCTCGCGTTCGAACAGGAACACCTCGCCGGTCTCCTCGTCGAAGCCGCCGGGTATATAGGCGCCCTCGGCCACGAACAGCGCGCGCACCTTGCGCTCGACGAGCGCCAGCCCGATGGCCGAGAGGTCGGTGGAGCCGCCGCCGTGCGGCGCGGTGTCGCCCAGCTTTTCCAGCAGCTCGTCCGCGCGCGCCTCGCGCACGTGCTCGATGACGGCCTTGGCGTCGGCCAGGAGCTCGGGCGCCTCCATGCCGCCGATGTCCTTCTCGATGCCCTCGTTCAGAAGGCGCGGCACGGTGGAGATGCGGCGGAACGCGGTCTGGTGCTCCGGCAGGCTCACCAGGATGACCGGCAGCTCGGTGCCCTGCACCAGGTACTCCGTCACCACCTTGTTCACGTGCTGGAAGAACTTCTCGGCCTCCTCCTTCCGCACGTCGTTGCGCGACTTGTAGCCGTGGTAGGGAGGCAGGTGGTTCTCGAGCGACGAGTAGTCCAGCGCGCCCTCGGTGCCGTCGTACACGAGGGGGAACTCCTCGCTGAACTCGTCGAGCACGTGGGCGGGCAGCTCCACGCGGTCGAGCGAGCCGAAGTCGCCGTGCACGAACGCGAAGCGGTCGGCTGAAAGCCCCAGCAGGAAGTAGCGCGAGCCGAACGCGAAGTTCTTGAGCAGCGGTCGCAGGTAGAAGCGCTCGCCGACGAAGGCGTGCGGCCCCGCCTCGTAGCCCAGCTGGTAGACGTAGGTGCGGTCGTTGCCT
>NC_021021.1:2919153-2920135 GCF_000210055.1 Gordonibacter pamelaeae 7-10-1-b | reverse complement strand
TTGCCGCGCGCCTCCTCCACGAGGTTCTTGAACCCGATGCGGTCCTCCTCGGCGCCGGCGCGGCCGTGCGTGGGCAGGTAGAGCGATACCAGGGGAGGCTCCTCGTGCTCGAAAAGGGCCGAGTCGAAGTCCGCGAGTACCGAGATGCCGTCTTCCATGGGGAACCTCCCGTGTCCGTTTGCTTGTCCGTGGGCGTGCGGCGGCGCTCCCGGCCCGGACGCCGGGGCGCGACGCATCGGCCCAGCATAGCAACGCACCCGCACCCCGTCCGACCCCGCGCCCCTCTGTAAGCATCCGGTTGGCAAGCTGCTGACAACTCGGCGCGGACGCGCTTGCGCTATACTGTGCGGGAAGGGCGGGACGGACGAGACGGAAGGGCCGTGCATGAGGAACCGGGAATGGGTGTACGCGGCGATCGCGGTGGCAAGCTTCGTCCTGATGACGGGCAGCCTGGTGCTCGCGTACATGAACGCGGGCGAGGGGCAGCTCGGGCCGGGCGAGTTCGTGCCCGCCATCGGGTTCGGCCTCCTGTTCCTGGTGAACCTCGTGCTGGCCAAGCAGAACAAGCGGAGGTAGCGGGGGCGCATGGCGGGCACCATCAGCGAAGAGGACATCCAGAAGGTACGCGAGGCGTCCGACCTCGTGGCCATCATCGGCGAGCGCACGCCCGTGAAGCAGCGCGGCCGCGACTTCTGGTGCTGCTGCCCGCTGCACAACGAGAAGACGCCCTCGTTCAAGATCGACCCCGTGCTGCAGCTGTGGCACTGCTTCGGCTGCAACGAGGGGGGCGACGTGTTCGGCTTCCTCATGAAGACCGAGGACCTGTCGTTTCCCGAGGCCGTGCGGAAGCTGGCCGAGCGGGCGCACATCGACATCGCCGACACGGGCGGCCGCGGCGGCGTGCCGAGCTCCAAGAAGGCGCGCCTGAAGGCCGTGTGCGAGGCGACGGCCACGTTCTACCACACCCAGCTCATGCGCAATC
>NC_021021.1:2915331-2918161 GCF_000210055.1 Gordonibacter pamelaeae 7-10-1-b | reverse complement strand
GAGGAGCTGGCCATCGGCGACGCCGAGGACGCCGTGGCCGCCCTGCGCGCCCAGCTGTCCGACCCGTCCGCCCTGCCCGCCGACGAGTACGAGATGCTGTTCCAGACCGTGACCGCCATGCAGAAGGACCTCACCCGCCGCCGCCTCGCGCACAAGGCCGTGTAGGCTTCTCTTTTATCGTCGGGCGGCAAGAGGGGGAGGCGGGCGCCGCCGGGCTGGTGCCGACAGGCCGACGCCGACAGGCGGGTGCCGACGAGCGGCGCGCTTCTTGCCCGCCAGGCTTTTTTTTCATCAGGCGGCCGAGGCCGTATGTGCCGGGCCGGCCTGTCCGCCGCATCGAGGCGTGCCCGAGGACGATCAGATGCGCCGGACAACCGCTATCGCCCGCACGCCCCCGACCGGCTCATAGGGGCGAGGCCCCTGGCCGACGATGGGGGTGCATGCCCTTGGTCGTCCGGGAGGTGCCGCACCTCCTCGCTTGCCTGGCGCCCTCCCGCTTTCCCGTCCGGCGCCGCCATGGCGCAGCAGGCGGCATGGTATACTCAAGCAAAGAGAAAGGAGTCGCCATGAGTCCCTTCGTCTGGCTGGGCGTCGCCGCCGTCATGGGCGTCGTCGAGATCGTCTCGCTCGGCCTTATCACCATGTGGTTCGTCGTGGGCGCGCTCGTCGCGTTCGTCGCGAGCCTGCTCGGCGCCGACCTCGTCGTGCAGCTGGTCGTGTTCCTCGTCGTCTCCGTGGCCTGCCTCGTGGGCCTGCGCCCCGTTTTCGTGAAGTACCGCGACCGCGGGAAGCTCGAGGAGCCCACCCATGTCGGCCAGACGGCCGTCGTGGTGGAGGGCGTCGACAACGACGGCATGACCGGCCGCGTGGAGACGGACAACCGCATGACCTGGGCCGCGCGCTCCGCGGACGGGCTCCCCATCCCCGCGGGCGAGGTCGTGCGCATCGTGGGCCAGGAAAGCGTCAAGCTCATCGTCGAAAGGAAACGCTGATGTTCCCCTTGAACCCCCTCACCATCGCCATCATCGTGGTCGTCGTGCTCGTGGTGCTGTTCTCCGTCACGTGCATCAAGATCGTGCCGCAGGCGCAGGCCGCCATCGTGGAGCGCCTGGGCTCGTACCTCACCACCTGGAACAACGGTCTGCACGTGCAGATCCCCTTCATCGACCGCGTGCGCGCGGGCATCACGCTCAAGGAGCAGGTGGCCGACTTCCCGCCCCAGCCCGTCATCACGAAGGACAACGTGACCATGTCCATCGACTCGGTGGTGTTCTTCAAGATCATGGACCCGAAGCTCTACGCCTACGGCGTGGAGAACCCGCTCGTGGCCATCGAGAACCTGGCCGCGACCACGCTGCGCAACATCATCGGCGACCTCGAGCTGGACACCACGCTCGTGTCGCGCGACACCATCAACGCCAAGATGCGCTCCATCCTGGACGAGGCCACCGACGCGTGGGGCATCAAGGTGAACCGCGTGGAGGTGAAGAACATCACGCCGCCGGCCGCCATCCAGCAGGCCATGGAGAAGCAGATGAAGGCCGAGCGCGAGAAGCGCGAGGCCATCCTCCTGGCCGAGGGCGAGAAGCAGTCGGCCATCACCGTGGCGGAGGGCAACAAGCAGGCGCAGATCCTGGCCGCGGAGGCCGAGAAGCAGGCCGTGATCCTGGCCGCGGAGGCCGAGCGCGAGAAGCAGATCCGCGAGGCCGAGGGCGAGGCCGCCGCCATCCTGAACGTGCAGCAGGCCACCGCCGACGGCATCCGCGTGGTGCGCGAGGCCGGCGCCGACAACGCCGTGCTCACCCTGCAGGCCTTCGAGGCCCTGAAGACCGTCGCCGACGGTCAGGCCACGAAGATCATCATCCCCTCCGACATCCAGGGCGTGGCCGGACTCGCCGCCAGCCTGAAGGAGATCGTGGCGGACAAGTAGCCATTCGGCGCGCGGCGGGGCGAAGGCGGGAGCCAATCGTCCCTCCGCGCGGGCGATCCCTCGGGCGCTTGCATTCTTCCCCTTCTCACCTTGGGTTTTGTGGATGTTTCCCGCATGCTACTGGACAAGGGGCAGCCGAAACCGCACAATGTCCCCACAAGGAACTTTTCCGCGTCCCGGCCTGCGCCGGGACGCGTGCGATAAGGAACGAGAGGGACGTGTCTTCGTGATAACCATCGTGCAATCACCGAACCCGTTGCTGAACACGGTCTGCGAGCCGTGCGACCTGGGCGACAAGGGCCTGAAGAAGCTGGCCAGGCAGATGGCCAAGGCCATGTACAAGAACGACGGCTGCGGCCTGGCCGCGCCGCAGCTGGGCGTGACGAAGCGCCTCGTGGTGGTGGACTGCGACCAGGCCGAGTCCGGCGAGCAGGACCCCATCGTGCTGGTGAACCCCGTGCTCGTGGACGCCCAGGGCGACCCGGTGGTGGAGGGCGAGGGCTGCCTGTCGTGCCCCGGCATCTCCGTGCCCATCGCGCGGCCGCCGTGGGCGCGCGTGCGCTACTTCGACCTGGATGGCGAGGAGTGGGAGATCGAGGGCGACGGGCTCTTGGGCCGCTGCCTCCAGCACGAGCTGGACCATCTGGACGGCATCACCATGTTCGAGCGCTGCGACCCCATCGCGCGCATCCAGGCGCTGCGCGACTACGAGCTGGCGCGCGCCGCGGGCGCGAAGCCGGGCGAGACGTCGCTCGATACGCGGGTGCGCTGATCATGCGCGTCGTGTTCATGGGCACGCCGGAGTTCGCGGCCACCATACTGGAGGACCTGTCCCAGCAGCACGAGGTGGCGGCCGTGACACCCGCCCCGACGCCGTGCGCGGGCGCGGCCGGAAGCTGG
>NC_021021.1:2914609-2915104 GCF_000210055.1 Gordonibacter pamelaeae 7-10-1-b | reverse complement strand
CGCACCGCCGAGCGTCTGGGGCTGCCCGTGCTCGAGCCGCGCACGCTGCGCGACGAGGCCGTGCAGGCCGAGCTGGCCTCGTTCGAGCCCGACGTCATCTGCGTGGCCGCCTACGGCGCCATCCTGCCGAAGGCGGTGCTGGACCTGCCGCCCTTCGGGTGCCTGAACGTGCACGCGTCGCTCCTGCCGCGCTGGCGCGGCGCGGCCCCGGTGGAGCGCGCGATACTCGCGGGCGACGCCGTGGCGGGCGTGTGCATCATGCGCATGGAGGAGGGCCTGGACACGGGCGCCTACTGCGTGTGCCGCACGGCGCGCATCGACGGCAAGACGGCCCCGGAGCTCACCGACGAGCTGGCGAACCTGGGCTCGCATGCCCTGCTCACGGCCCTCGTGCACGTGCAGAACGGCGCGGCCGAGTGGACGGAGCAGGACGAGTCGCAGGTCACCTACGCCTCGAAGGTGGGAAAGGGCGAGCTGGACCTGGATCCCCGGGAC
>NC_021021.1:2912958-2913591 GCF_000210055.1 Gordonibacter pamelaeae 7-10-1-b | reverse complement strand
CTCCTCCCTCGTGCTGCACGAGCTGCTGGACAAGGCGGGCAACCCGCTGTTCTCCGAGTGCTACGCCGGCCTGGAGCGCGCGAGCGCCGTGCCCGCCCTGCCCGGCTTCGCCGACCCCTACGTCCGGGCGACCGAGGAGTCGGACAACCTGCTCGGCTGGATGTTCGCCTCGCTTTCCGGGGACGATCCCGCGGAGGTCCAGCGGCGCTTCGGCCTGCTGTACCGCGGCACGGCCGAGTACGTGGAGCGTTACCTCGACGAGCTTGACGCGGCGTACCCCGGCACGGAGGGGGGAGGCCGCGGGTTCTCCTGGAACGCGCGCACCGGCCGCTCCTACGTGCATGCGCAGATGGCGCGCGACCTGGTGGAGCGCATCGCGGTGGGAGAGTTCCCCGACGGCTCGCTCCTGCCCTCCATCGCGAGCCTGGCGCAGTCCTACGGCGCCTCCGCCTCCACCGTCCAGAAGGCGCTCGGCGTGCTGAACGCCATGGGCGTGGCCTCCACCTCGAACGGGCGCGGCACGCAGGTGCGCACCTCGGATGCGCGCTTCGACCCCCGCGCGCTCGCCGACGGCTCGTTCCGGCGCGACCTGCAGGTGTTCGCGGACGCGCTGCAGATGTTCTGCATCGTGCT
>NC_021021.1:2911534-2912694 GCF_000210055.1 Gordonibacter pamelaeae 7-10-1-b | reverse complement strand
GGCAGGCGATGCCGAGCGCGCGCTCGGGCGGGAGGCGGGCCCATGGGCCGTCCCCAAGGCGCTCATGGAGGGCTTCCTGGGCAACGTGCCGCTCGATCCGCTGCGCGACGTGCTGGGAGAGCTGAACAGCCTGCTGCTATGGGGCTACTTCCTCGTGTTCTTCGGCCCCTCGGGGGCGAGCGCGCCGGTGTTGGAGGCGCTGGGGGAGCAAGGGCTCGAGGCGCTGCGCTCCCGCGACGCCGTCGGCTTCGCCCGGGCCATGGACGGGTACTACCGGCTCATGCTCGCCGCCGTGCGCACGTTCCTGGAGGCCGCCGGCATGCCGGGCACCGAGCGGCTGGCCGAGCCCGCCCCCGACGCGACCGCCCTTGCGCGCGTGTCCGCCCAACGCTCGAACTCGTCGAACGGCAAGGGCTCCGCGAAGACGTAGTCCTGCACGAGGCCGCAGCCCACGCTTTGCAGGAAGGCCAGCTGGCGCTCGTCCTCTATGCCCTCGGCCACGGTGTCCAGGCCCAGCTTGGCAGCCAGGCGCACCACAGCCTCCACCACGTCGCGGGCGCGCGGGGTGTCTTCGCGGAAGAACCGGCGGTCCAGCTTGAGGGCGCTCACGTCGAACTCCTTCAACAGCCCGAGCGACGAGTAGCCCGAGCCGAAGTCGTCGAGCGAGCAGGAGAACCCGGCGGCGCGCAGGTCGCGCACGGCGCGCTTCACGTTGTCGATAGCCTCGTCGTCGAGGAAGATCGACTCGGTCAACTCCATCTCCAGCAGCCCGCGCGGCACGCCGAGCCGGTCGGCCGTGTCGGCGAAGCGCGCGAGGAAGCGGGGGTCCTCGAAGTGGCGGCGCGAAAGGTTGACGGACACGGGCACGGGCTCCCGGCCTTCGCGCAGCCAGCGTGCCAGCCGTTCGCACACGCGCTCGAACACGTAGAGGTCGAGCGCGCGCACGGCCCCGCTGCGTTCGAGCACCGGCACGAACTCGGACGGGTAGATGGTTCCCTCGCGCGGATGGAGCCACCTGGCCAGCGCCTCGGCGCCGGCCACGGCGCCGTCTGCCAGGCGCACCTTGGGCTGGAGCAGGACGGAGAAGTCGCCGTTGGCAAGGGAGCCGTCCAGCAGGTCCGCCAGCTCCCTCTCGCGTCGGAGCCGGTCGAGGGCCGCGC
>NC_021021.1:2909549-2911202 GCF_000210055.1 Gordonibacter pamelaeae 7-10-1-b | reverse complement strand
CCGCCCGGCGCCGCCTCCAAGGGGCGAGGTGGGCTACCTCGTGCTCGCGCGCCATCGCTGGTCTCCTCCTGTCGCTTAGCTTACTGGTAACGTACACAGAAAGGTACACGAGAAGGGTATCAAAGAGCGGTGCGGGCCGCAAGCGTTGCCGTGGCGTTTTCACCGGCGCATGCGCACGGGGCGGGGCGGTGCGCGGTGGTTTGCGCGGCCGCCTGCGGAGATTTCGGCCTTCTGGGGGCGAAGCCGACCGATTTGCTATACAATGGGAAAACTTTTTACCAGACAAGGCAGGCCGCCCCTTATTCGAAGCGACGCTGCCGCGACGTTGAGAAGGAGGTCAAGCGACTATGGAGCCGAATATCGAAGAGGTGGCAGGGCGCATTCGGGCGCTGCGCGAAGACCTCGAGATCACCCAGCAGGAGATGGCCGACGCCACCGGCCGCACCCTCGCCGAGTACGCCGCCCAGGAATCGGGCGCGCAAGACCTGTCGTTCACGTTCCTCTACAAGTGCGCCGAGCGCCTGGGCGTGGATGTCATCGAGCTTTTGACCGGCGAGAACCCGCACCTGTCGGGCTACTCGCTCACGCGCGCGGCCGACGGGCTCTCCATCAAGCGCCGCGCGGGCTTCGAGTACCTGCACAAGGCCCCCCACTTCAAGAACAAGCTGGCCGAGCCGTTCCTGGTCACGGCGCCCTACCTCGAGGAAGAGCAGGACGCTCCCATACACCTGTCCTACCACGTGGGCCAGGAGCTCGACTTCATCCTGTCGGGCAGGATGCGCTTCGCCTACGAGGACCACGTCGAGGAGCTGGAGGCCGGCGACCTGCTCATGTACGACTCGGGCCGCGGCCACGGCATGATCGCCACCGGCGGCGAGCCGTGCACGTTTTTGGCCATCGTCATGAAGCCCCACGGGGACGCGATTATCTAGGCGCCGCCGTCCCGTCCCGCCTCGCCGCATCCGGCGGCCCGGGGCGGGCGTCCGGTCAGGCGCCGTCGCATCGATGATCGTATCCGTCTCGCGGCGGATCCGCCCGCCGCATTGCCTCCCAGGAAGAGAACACCCATGAGAAACATCAACCTCCGCTTCGTCGAAGAGACCTACGACGAGGAAGGCCTGCTCGTCGATTTCGCCGTCAAGTGCCCCGCGGGCTTCAACTTCGGCTACGACGTGGTCGACGACATTGCCGAGAACGACCCCGACCGCCGCGCCATGGTGTGGTGCAACCCCGAGGGCGAGGAGCACGTGTTCACCTTCGCCGACATGAAGCGCTGGTCTGACAAGACCGCGAACTACCTGGCCGCCCACGGCGTTGGCCGCGGCGACTACGTCATGGTCATCCTGCGCCGCCACTACCAGTTCTGGTTCGTGGCCACGGCGCTCGCGAAGCTGGGCGCGGTCATGGTGCCGGCCACCTTCATGCTCAAGGAGCACGACCTGGAGTATCGCCTGAACGGCGCGTCCATCAAGGCGATCATCGCCACCTCGCTCGGCGACATCGCGGACGTGGTGGACAACGTGGCGGGCGCGTGCCCCACGCTCGAGGTGAAGATGCTCGTGAACGGCGCGGGCGGCGGGCTCACGCCCGAGGACGCGGAGGGCAACCTGGTGTTCCCAGACGACGGGCTGCCGCTCGGCGCGGCGCTCTCCG
>NC_021021.1:2907994-2909411 GCF_000210055.1 Gordonibacter pamelaeae 7-10-1-b | reverse complement strand
GTGTGCGCCGCGCCCGTGGAGCGCGCGGGCTGGCTCGACTTCAACACGGGTGTGAGCGCGGCGAGCGCCGACTTCGCGCGCGTGGAGACGCTGGCCGCCGACCCCATGCTCATGTACTTCTCGAGCGGCACGTCGGGCAACCCCAAGATGGTGCTGCACGACTCCGAGTACGCCATCGCCCATTTGGTCACGGCCAAGCACTGGCACAACGTGCAGCCCGACGGCCTGCACTTCACCATCGCCGACACCGGCTGGGGCAAGGCCGTGTGGGGCAAGTACTACGGCCAGTGGCTCATGGAGGCGTGCGTGTTCACCTACGACTTCGACCGCTTCCATCCCTCCGAGATACTCTCGCTCATCGGCAAGTACGGCATCACGACGCTGTGCTGCCCGCCCACGATGTACCGCATGATGATGGCCGAGGACGTGGACGCCTACGACCTGCACACGCTCATGTACTCCACCACGGCGGGCGAGGCGCTGAACCCCGATTTGTTCGACTTCTGGAAGGAGCACACCGGCCTCACCATCTACGAGGGCTTCGGGCAGACCGAGACGCCGCTCACCATCGCGAACCTCACGGGATCGGTGCCGCGCCCGGGCTCCATGGGCAAGCCGGTGCCGCTGTACAACGTGGAGATCCAGCGCGAGGACGGCAGCCGCTGCGACACGGGCGAGACGGGCGAGGTGTGCATCGACGTGCACGAGAAGGCCGCCGGCATCATGCTGGAATACTACCGCGACCCGGAGAAGACGGCCGCGGCCGTGCACGACGGCTGGTATCACACCGGCGACACCGCCTGGTGCGACGAGGACGGCTACTTCTGGTACGTGGGCCGCAACGACGACGTGATCAAGTCGAGCGGCTACCGCATCGGGCCCTTCGAGATAGAGAGCGTGCTTCTGGAGCACGAGGCCGTGCGCGAGTGCGCCGTCACGGGCGTGCCCGACCCGGTGCGCGGCAAGGCCGTGAAGGCCACGATCGTGCTGGCCGAGGGCTTCGCCGGCTCCTCCGAGCTCACGCGCGAGCTCCAAACCTGGGTGAAGAAGCGCACCGCCCCCTACAAGTACCCGCGCATCGTGGAGTACGTGGACGCCCTGCCCAAGACCGTGAACGGCAAGATCCGCCGCGCCGTCATCCGCCAGGAGGACGAGAAGCCCAAGACCCCCGAGGGATTGGTGTGACGGCGCCCGCCTGGGCGCCCGCCGCGCCCGTCCTCGTGATCACCGGGCACTACGGGGTGGGCAAGACCAACCTCGCGCTCAACCTGGCGCTCGATGCGGCGGCGCGCGGGCTGGAGGTTACGGTGGTCGACCTGGACGTGGTGAACCCGTTCTTCCGCTCGAGCGACTACCGCGCGCTGCTCGACGAGGCGGGCGTGCGGACGATCGCGCCCGTGTTCGCCGGCACGAACCT
>NC_021021.1:2906243-2907715 GCF_000210055.1 Gordonibacter pamelaeae 7-10-1-b | reverse complement strand
CGCGCGGTTGCGGCCGGGCCCTACGAGATGCTCTACGTGGTGAACCGCAGCCGCAACCTCACGCAGGAGCCGGCCGAGGCGGCAGAGGTGCTGCGCGAGATCGAGGCGAAGTCGCACCTCGCCGCCACCGCCGTGGCCAACAACACGCACCTGCAGGGCGACACCGACGAGGCCGTGGTGGCCGCGGGCATCCCCTTCGCCCAGGAGGTCGCGCGCCTCGCAGGCCTGCCGCTCGCCTTCACCACGGTGCCGGCGGAGACGGCCTGCCAGGACGCTGACCGGCAATTTCCCCGCTTTGGGCGGGACGGAGGGGCGGGGGAGGCCTATCCTGTGCGAGTATATGTGAGAACTCCCTGGCAATAAGACGAGAGAGCGGCGGCGCTTCGGCGGCGCCGTATGCGCATACAGACGAGACGAGGAAGGCGGATCATGGCGAGAATCAGCGTAGACGACTCCTTCTGCAAGGGGTGCGGCCTGTGCGTGGACGCATGCCCCGTGCATATCATCGAGCTTGACGAGAACACGATCACGGCGAAGGGCTACCATCCGGCGCACTGCATCGACCTGGACGCGTGCACGGGCTGCGCGTCGTGCGCGACGATGTGTCCCGACGTGGCCATCACGGTGGAAAGGTAGGCTGCTCATGGCAGAGAAAGTGCTCATGAAGGGCAACGAGGCGCTGGCCGAGGCGGCCCTGCGCGCGGGTTGCCGCTTCTTCTTCGGGTATCCCATCACGCCGCAGACCGAGCTCGCGGCCTACATGTCCAAGCGCATGCCCAAGGTGGGCGGGACGTTCCTGCAGGCCGAGAGCGAGATCGCGGCCATCAACATGGTGTACGGCGCCTCGGCCGCCGGCGCGCGCGTCATGACGTCGTCCTCCTCGCCGGGCATCTCGCTCAAGGGCGAGGGCATCTCCTATATGGCCGGCGCGGACCTGCCGGGCGTCATCATCAACGTGCAGCGCGGCGGCCCGGGCCTCGGCGGCATCCAGCCCTCGCAGGCCGACTACTGGCAGGCCACGCGCGCGCTCGGCCACGGCGACTTCCGCGTGGTGGTGTACGCGCCCTCCACGGTGCAGGAGATGGCCGACCTCGCGTTCACGGCCTTCGACGTGGCCGACCAGTACCGCACGCCCGTCATGATCCTGGCCGACGGCATGCTCGGGCAGATGATGGAGCCCGTGGTCATGCCCGAGCCGCGCGACGAGCAGGTCGAGAAGCCCTGGGCCACCACCGGCCACAAGCATAAGCGCCCCCACAACGTGGTGAACTCGCTCTACCTCACGGCCGACGAGCTGGAGCGCCTGAACGTCGAGCGCTACGAGCGCTACGCCGTCATCGAGCGCGACGAGCAGCGCGCCGAGACGTTCCTCGTCGAGGACGCCGACGTGGTGGTCGTGGCCTTCGGCGCGAGCGCGCGCGTGGCGCGCAGCGCCGTGGTCGAGGCGCGCGCCAAGGGCGTGAAGGCCGGCC
>NC_021021.1:2901778-2906053 GCF_000210055.1 Gordonibacter pamelaeae 7-10-1-b | reverse complement strand
GCCGCGGTGCCCACCGCCAAGGCCTTCCTCACCGTGGAGATGAACATGGGCCAGATGGTGGACGACGTGCGCCTGGCCGTGAACGGCCGCCGACCCGTGGAGTTCTTCGGCCGCACCGGCGGCGTCATCCCGACGCCGGTGGAGGTGCTGGCCCAGATCGAGGACCTGAACGAACGCATGTTGAAGGGAGGGGAGTAACCCATGGCCGATAAAGAGACCAACGTGGTGTTCGAGCGCCCGCACGCGCTCCTTCCCGTGGTGACCAATTACTGCCCGGGCTGCACGCACGGCATCATCAACCGCCTCGTGGCGGAATGCCTCGACGAGCTGGACGTGGAGGGCGATGCCGTGGGCGTGGCCCCCGTGGGCTGCTCCGTCATGGCCTACGACTTCTTCGGCTGCGACATGATCGAGGCCGCCCACGGGCGCGCGCCGGCGGTGGCCACCGCCGTGAAGCGCGTGCACCCGGGGAACGTGGTGTTCGCCTACCAGGGCGACGGCGACCTCGCCTCCATCGGCATGGCCGAGACCATCCACGCGGCCACGCGCGGCGAGAACATCACCGTCATCTTCATCAACAACGCCATCTACGGCATGACGGGCGGCCAGATGGCCCCCACGAGCCTGCCGCACCAGGTGACGCAGACCTCGCCGTACGGCCGCGACACGGACGCCGCCGGGTTCCCCATCCGCGTGTGCGAGCTGTTGAGCTCGCTCGACGGCGTGGCGTACCTGGAGCGCGTGACGGCGGACAGCCCGAAGAACGTGCGTAAGGCCAAGAAGGCCATCAAGAAGGCGTTCCAGACCCAGATCGACGGCGCGGGCTACTCGCTGGTGGAGGTGGTGGCCACGTGCCCCACGAACTGGGGCATGACGCCGCAGGACTCGTTCGCGTGGATGCGCGAGAACATGCTGCCGTACTACCCGCTGGGCGTGTACAAGGACGTGCGCGCAGACGGCTTCGCGAATGCGGCCGAGGCGGCCGCCGCGCGCGCTGCGGACTGCCCGATAGCGAACCCCGCGCCGACGGAAGGGGGTGCGCGATGAGCCGCTCCCTGAACATCGTGCTCGCCGGGTTCGGCGGCCAGGGCGTGCTGTTCGCCGGCAAGCTGATCGCCTACGCCGGCCTTCTGGAAGACCGCGAGGTGTCGTGGCTTCCCTCCTACGGCCCCGAGATGCGCGGCGGCACCGCGAACTGCAGCGTGTGCCTCTCCGACGACCCTATCGGAAGCCCGCTCGTGCTGGCGCCCGATGCGCTCGTCGCCATGAACCAGCCCTCGCTCGACAAGTTCGCCGGCGCCATGGCCGAGGGCGGCGTCGTGGTGGCCGACTCCACGCTCATCGCGAACGTCCCGGACATCCCGGGCGTGCGAATGTGCGCCCTTCCCGCCACCGCCATGGCCGAGGAGGCCGGCTTCAAGAAGCTCGCGAACATCATCATGGTCGGCAAGCTGTTCGCCGAGACGCGCTTCTGCGCCGAGGACACGCTCTGGAAGGCCATGGAGAAGTGCGTGCCGGCCAGCAAGGCCGCCATGCTGGAGATGAACAAGAAGGCCCTCACGTTGGGCATGGACGCATAAGGAGAGCGCATGGTAACCGAATTCGCCGAGATCGGCCTGCGCATCAAGGGCCTGCGCGAGGCGTGCGACGTCACGGTCGAGGACATGGCGCGCGAGCTCGAGGTGCCGGTTGGGACGTACGAGGAGTGGGAGGCCACGGGGGCGGACGTGCCCATCTCGGCCATCTACCACATGGCGCACCACTTCGGCGTGGAGTTCACGGAGATACTCACCGGCACGGCCGCCAAGCTGCAGACCTACCAGGTGGTGAAAAGCGGCGAGGGCCGCGAGGTCGACCGCTACCCGGGCTACCACTTCGAGGATCTGGCCTGGCGCTACACCGGCAAGATCATGCAGCCGCTTCTGGTGGTGCTGGACCCCTCCGACGAGCCCGCGAAGCTCGTGACCCACACCGGTCAGGAGTTCAACCTGGTCATCGAGGGCACGGTGATCGTGACCTGGGAGGACAAGGAGTTCGAGCTCAACGCCGGCGACAGCATCTACTTCAACCCCGAGCACCCGCACGGCCAGCGCTGCGGCGGCGACGTGCCCGCAAAATTCGTGACGATCATCGCAGAGTAGGAAGCACAGCCCGTGAACCACATCCTGAAAAAGTACTGTCCGCGCATCGAGTTCGACTCCTACGAGGACTTCTTCGAGAACTTCCGCATCGACGTGCCGGAGGCGTTCAACTTCGGGTTCGACGTCGTGGACGAGTGGGCGCGCGTGGAGCCCGAGAAGCGGGCGCTCGTGTGGTGCGACGACCACGACGACGAGCGCACGTTCACGTTCACCGACCTCATGCGCCTGTCGAACCAGGCGGCCAACGCGTTTTCCAAGCTGGGCATCGGCAAGGGCGACCTGGTCATGATGATCCTGCGCCGCCGCTGGGAGTACTGGGTGTGCGCGGTGGCGCTCTGCAAGCTGGGGGCCACCATCATCCCGGCTTCGTTGCAGCTCACGAAGAAGGACATCGTCTACCGTGCCAACTCGGCGCAGGTGAAGATGGTCGTGTGCGTGGACGATGCCTACGTGTGCGGCCAGATGGAGGAGGCGCTTCCGGAGTCGCCGTCCATCGAGAACCGCATCATCGTGGCGGGCGAGCGCGCGGGTTGGATGCCGTTCGACGGGCTGATCGCGGGCGAGTCCGACCAGTTCGAGCGTCCGTGCGGCCCGGCGGGCGTCACGAGCAAGGACATCATGCTCATCTACTTCACGTCCGGCACCACGGGCCTCGCGAAGGCGGTGTGCCACAACTTCGCGCACCCCTTGGGGCACATCATCACCGCGAAGTACTGGCAGCAGGTGGAGGAGGACGCGCTGCACATGAGCGTGACCGACTCCGGCTGGGCCAAGTTCGGCTGGGGCAAGATCTACGGCCAGTGGATCGCCGGCGCGACCATCTTCGCCTACGACATGGACAAGTTCGTGCCGACGAAGCTGTTGCAGAAGATCCAGGACTACCGGCTGACCACGTTCTGCGCGCCGCCCACCATGTACCGCTTCATGCTGCAGGAGGACGTGGCGGCCTACGACCTGTCGAGCGTGAAGAACTTCGCCACGGCAGGCGAGCCGCTGAACGCCGAGGTCACGCTCGCGTGGGAACGCCTGACCGGCAAGAAGATCCGCGAGGGCTTCGGCCAGACCGAGGGACCGGTGCTCCTGGCCACGTTCCCGTGGATCGAGCCGCGTCCGGGCTCGATGGGCAAGCCCTCGCCGCTGCTGAACGTGAAGCTGCTCGACGACGACGGCAACGAGGTGCCCGACGGCGAGGAGGGCGCGATCTGCGTGACCGGACTGGCGGAGGCGTACCCGCCGGGCCTGTTCGTGGGCTATTACCGCGAGCCGGAGCGCACCCGCGAGGCCGTGGGCGGGGAGTACTACAACCTGCACGACATGGCGTGGCGCGACTCGGACGGCTACTGCTTCTTCGTGGGCCGCAACGACGACGTGATCAAGTGCTCGGGCTACCGCATAGGCCCCTTCGAGGTGGAGAGCGCGCTCATCGAGCATCCGGCCGTGGTGGAGTGCGCCGTGACGGCCGCACCCGACCCCATCCGCGGCAAGGTGGTGAAGGCCACCGTCGTGCTGGCGCGCGGCTACGAGCCCTCCGACGAGCTGGTCAAAGAGCTGCAGAACCACGTGAAGCACACGACCGCGCCGTACAAGTACCCCCGCATCGTGGAGTTCGTGGACGAGCTGCCCAAGACCATCGGCGGCAAGATCAAGCGCAAGCTCATCCGCAACAACGACGGGATAGAGGACTGATCTGTTCCGGCGGCCTGACGGCCGCCGGAACTCCTTGACGCTACGAGGGGACTTCCCGCTGCCTTACTACGCCAACCTGCGCGTTTGTTTTCGCCCTGTCGCGCGAATTGCATGAACCTGCGCTATCATGGCCCTCATGGATTCCAGCCAGCCGACATACCGGGACTTCGCGCGATGGGCGCAGATGGCGCTCGAGGAGCTTGCGCGCGACTGCGATGTGCAGGTGTTCCGTGCGAGCGGGCCGGGCGGACAGTGCGTGAACACCACCGACTCCGCCGTGCGCATGGTGCACCGGCCGAGCGGCATCGCCGTCACCTCGCGCGAGTCGCGCAGCCAGTTCCGCAACCGGCAGCTGTGCCTACAGAAGCTGCGCCGCCTGTTCGAGGCCAAGGCACGCCCGCCGAAGGTGCGCCGCGCCACGAAGCCCTCGCGCCGCGCCAAGGAGGCG
>NC_021021.1:2897215-2901690 GCF_000210055.1 Gordonibacter pamelaeae 7-10-1-b | reverse complement strand
GGCCGACAAGCGCCGCCGCGCCGAGACGAAGGCGCGCAGGCGGCCCGTGGACGGGGAGTGAGGGACCTGCCAGGCCGAACAGCGCCTCGGTCCTTTCCAACGATGGTGGCCTGCCCTCCGGAACCGGGAGCCCCCCTTGCCTCTGCCGGCTGACGTGGAAGGCGAGCAAGACGGCCGGGAAGCGGCTATTCCGTCTTGCTTGCTGCCTGCCCGTCGGCGGGTTGCCGTGCTTCCATCGGCTTGACCCGCCGCTCGCGTTGGATCGGTTCGACCCCTCATTGCGCACCTTGAAGCAGGCTCCAAGTCAAGCCGGCGTAAGCTGGCGGGATCGCTAGCGGCGCCTGCCGAAGCCGGTGGGGTTGCGGCGCAGGGAGCGCGAGAACGCGGCGCTGCCCCTGGTGGTCTTCGACACGAACCGGTTCGCGAGCGCTCGCTCGGCTTCCGTCGCGTCGTATCCCTCCACGGCCAGCGTGGGGATCTTCGACCCCAGCAGCTTCTCGATGTCGAGCAGCTGCGCCTTCGCCTCAGGGCTCACGAACGAGATGGAGCAGCCGGCCTCCCCGGCGCGGCCGGTGCGGCCGATGCGGTGCACGTAGTCGTCGGGGTTCTCGGGCAGCTCGTAGTTCACCACGTAGGCGATGTCCGGCACGTCGATGCCGCGGGCCAGCACGTCGGTGGCCACGAGCACGTCCACGTCGCCCTTGCTGAACGCGGCGAGCGCGCGCTTGCGCTGCGCCTGCGTCTTGTCGGAGTGGATGGACTCCGCGCGGAAGCCCGCGCGCTTGAGCTGGCCTGTGCAGATCTCCGCGCGGGTCTTGGTGTCGGTGAACACGATGACGCGCTTGCTTCCGCGCTCGGCGAGCAACAGGCGCAAAAGGCTCGCCTTCTGCATCGAGCCCACGGGGACGATGAACTGCTCGATGGTGTCGGAGGTCTCGCCCTTGTGCGCCACCTCGACGAACGCGGGATCGCGCAGGATGGCCGAGACGCTCTGCATGACCTTGCGGTCGAGCGTCGCGGAGAAGAGCAGCGTCTGGCGCGAGGAGGGCGTGGCGGCCACGATCTTCTTCATGGTGGGCCAGAAGCCCATGTCGAGCATGCGGTCGGCCTCGTCGAGCACGAGGATCTCCACGTCGCGCAGCTTCACGTCGCCGCGTTCCATGAGGTCGTGGAGGCGCCCGGGCGTGGCCACGAGGATGTCCACGCCGCGCGAGAGCTTCGACAGCTGGCCCTTGTAGGGCACGCCGCCCACCACAGTGACCACGCGCAGGCCCGAGCCCTTCGCCAGCTGCGTGCAGGCGGCGTCGATCTGCAAGGCGAGCTCGCGCGTGGGGCTCACGACCAGCGCGCGCGGCGACCCGGGCTTCTTCGCGCGGTCGATGCGCTCGATGACGGGCAGTGCGAACGCGGTCGTCTTGCCGGTTCCCGTGACGGCGGCGGCCACGACGTCGCGGCCTTCGAGCGCGAGCGGGATGGCCTGCTCCTGCACGGGGGTGGGGGCGTTGTAGCCCATCTGTGCGACGGCGGCGAGGGTGGTCTCGGACAAGCCGAGGTCTTGAAACGTCGAACTCAAAGCGCATCTCCAAGCGTTGCAGAACTTGATGGCGGGCGACCGGGATCGGTTCGCATCGTATGCGGCGCGGAAGAAAGTTGTGCCGATCACCTGCATCTATGATAGCGCATCGGAGCCGTTCGCGGGAAGCTATCGCGAACATGAAGCAAATTAGCATACGGGAAGGAGTTGTAGCGAGCTCCAGCCGATAGGGTAGCAGGAAAACGCACGCGAAAGGAGCCCCGATGGACGAGCGCGGCCTGTTCTCGATTACCTGTTCTCTAACTACTGCTTGACTTGGAGTTCGCTCCAGGAGATACGATGGGCCTGCAACCGATACGGGTAGAAGGAGCGTGCATCATGGAAAACGGCAAGAAGATCCTCGTCGCGTACTTTTCAGCAAGCGGCGAGACGGAGCGGCTGGCGCGCACGATCGCGAGCGCGACGGGCGGCGACCTCTTCGAGATCGTGCCCGAAACGCCCTACACGGCGGCCGATCTCGACTGGAACGACAAGCGGAGCCGCAGCAGCGTCGAGATGAACGACCCGGCGTCGCGCCCGGCCGTCGCCAGCCGCGTGGCGGACATGGACGCCTACGACGCCGTGTTCGTGGGCTTCCCCATCTGGTGGTACGTGGCGCCCACTATCGTCAGCACGTTTCTCGAGGCCTACGACTTCTCCGGCAAGACGGTCGTGCCCTTCGCCACGTCCGGCGGCAGCAACATGGGCGGCACCGAGGCGATCCTGCATGCGTGCTGCTCGCCTGCGACGTCGTGGAAGCCGGGCCGCCGCCTTGCCAGCCGTGCGAGCGAGGGCGAGGTGCGTCGCTGGGTGGAGGGCCTGGGGCTGTAGAAACGCCCTGCGCCGATGCGAGCGCCCCTGATGGCGGCATCGGCGCAGGCGAGCGAGCGCGTGCGTGCGGTCGGTCACGCCTTCCGCACGGGGCGCACGTACTTGCAGAAGCGGGCGGGGTCGAAGTAGAGGTAGATCACCTTGCCGGGCGTCGTGTCGAACGCCCAGCCGTTGTCGGCGGCCTCGAACGCGCCCATCGCCGCCTCGATCTCGTCCTCCATGGTGCGCATCTGGCGCTCGTAGTCGAACGGCCCGTGCTCGAACACAACGTACTCGCCGGCGGCCACGTCCATGAGCTGCAGGTTCGGCGGCACCTCGCCCTCCCAGTCGGCGGGCAGGCGTGCGCCGTGGCATTCGACGCGCGGGAAGCCCCAGGCGCACAGGCGCCCCTCCGGGTCGCTCACGTAGGCCATCACCTGGCCGCCGCCGGCGTTCGCCTCGGGGCCTCCCTCGTCGTCGAGCTTTCCCTTCACGCTGTCGAGCAGCCCGCAGACGGTGTCCCTGTCCTGCCCGGGGATCGCCGCCTGCTTCTGCCAGAAGTCCCAATAGCCGTTGCTTTCGCAGTTGCGCACGTGCAGGAACCTGTGCGCGGGCACCGTGATCAGGTACTGCTCGATGCCGTCGTCCGTTTTCTCCATGCCGATCTCTCCCATCCCTAGCACGTAGCGGTCGAAGGCGGTGATCTTCGTACGCAGCACCACGGGCCGCGGATCTTTGCGGTAGGCGCTCGGCGTCGTGCCGAACGCGCCTTTGAACGCCCGGGTGAACGCCTCGTGCGACGAGAACCCGTGGTCGAGCGCGATGTCGAGCAGGGCCTTGTCGCCGTCCCGCACCTCCTTCAGCGCGAAGGCCAGCCTGCGCGTGCGCAGGTAGTCGCGCAGCGGCATGCCGGACACTTCCTTGAACTTCCGCGTGGTGTGGAACTCGGAGTACCCGAGCCGTTCCGCGAGCGCCCGCAAGGCGAGCGCCTCGTCATCGCGGTTCGCGATGCTCTCGTCGATCGCGTCGACGATCGTCTGTACCTGCCTCCGCCACTCGTGCATGTCGTATCGTTCCTTCCTGGTAGCGCGCGCTGGGATCACTATAGGGGAAGGAGAGGGGCCGCGCTTGATCGGGCTTGCGGACGTTGCGCGCGCGTCGCCCGTGCTTTCACGCCGTGCCAACTCGAAGCGGGTCAGGGACGTGGCGCTGAAGCCCTCGCGCAGCTCATGGCGGCCTCGGTCTCGTAGACCAGCTCCCCGGTACGCGGCCTCCTGCCGCATGCGCAACTGTGCTTGCAGCGGTAAAGGAACGAGGTGCTTCATGTGAAACATATGTGCTGGAATACCTGATGTTTCACGTGAAACATCGTGTACGAAGACCGCTTTCGCGCGAAGGCCGGAGCGCGGCCTGCGCATGCGCTGCCCTCTGACCGCTGGCTTTCGTGCGAGCGAACCCGGGAAGCGCAACCCATGGAGCGAGTGCCTTGACTTCCCGACCGCCGCCGCGTATCTTATGAGTGAGAAAATGTTCATCCAACGGGAAAGCGGGCGTCCATGCCGAAGTCGGCGGAGAAGTGCGCAGCCATGCGCGACGAGATGCGGGAGCGGATACTGCGGGAGTCGCTGCGCTACTTCGCGCGCAACGGCTTCGCGGGCACGAGGATCGCCGATCTGGCACGGGGCATCGGCATCGCGCAGGGGACGATCTACCGGTACTTCGACTCGAAGGAGGACCTGTTCGCGGCCCTGCGCGCGCTGGTGGCGAACGGCGAGGACGTGCGCGAGCTCAAGCTGCTCGCCCGGCTGCCTCTGTCCGCGAAGGCGAAGATCCGCCGCCTGTCCGCCTCCGTCCTCGGGCGCCTGGCCGACGACGAGCTGTTCGCGGCGTCGGTGGTGCTGAACGCGCAGGCCATGCTGGAGGAGGAGCCGGGCGCTGACGGCCGCCCCGCCCCGTACCGCTCGGAGTTGTACGCGCTCACGGCGCGCATCGTCGCGCAGGGCCAGCGCGAGGGCAGCGTGGCGGCGGGCGACCCGTTCAAGCTGGCCGACTACTACTGGGGCGTGGCGTACCTCTACGCGCTCAAGCGGCT
>NC_021021.1:2894920-2896615 GCF_000210055.1 Gordonibacter pamelaeae 7-10-1-b | reverse complement strand
CCTGGGAAAGTGGCCGCCCGCGCCCTGCGCGACGCCCGCCGCGGCCGCGCCCTCTCGGTGTTCCCCCTGTACGCGAAGTACCTGCATGTCGCCGCGAAGGTCGTGCCGCAGCGCCTCGTCATGGCCACGTGGCTGCGTATGCTCAAGCGCTACGGGGGCTAGGGGCGGCCGGCGAGGCGCCCGCCGCCCGGTTTGTGCTCAAGTCCCAACAACCGGGTGACGGTTCGCCCGCGCCGGCCCGCACCGGGTGCGACGGCCGGTAGAGTGGGCGCATACGCGAAGGCAAGGGCGCGCCGCAAGCCGCGCGATCGGGGCGGCGCGCCTGCAAACGAGGAGGCACTCATGGCAGACCTGCAAAGCCCGCAAGACAAGATCACCCTGCGCAACGGCTACGGCGTGCCGTGCATCGGGTTCGGCACGTGGAAGATGCCGGACGGCGAGGTGGGCATCGACGCCGTTCACCAGGCGCTCGCCGACGGCTACCGCCACATCGACACGGCGGCGGCCTACGACAACGAGGAGACGGTGGGCAAGGCCCTGGCCACGTCGGGCCTCACGCGCGAGGAGCTGTTCGTGACCACGAAGGTGTGGAACACCGACCGCGGCTACGAGCCCACGCTCAAGGCGTTCGAGGAATCCCGCAAGAAGCTGCACCTGGACTACGTGGACCTCTACCTCATCCACTGGCCGGCGGCGCAAGGCGCCGAGGACGACTGGCAGCGCACGAACCAGGAGACGTGGCGGGCGCTCGAGACGCTCTACCTGGACGGCCAGGTGCGCGCCATCGGCACGAGCAACTTCAAGCCCCACCACCTGGAGCCCCTCATGGGCGCCGCCGAGATACTGCCCATGGTGAACCAGATAGAGCTGCACCCCGGCTGCAACCAGGAGGCCACGCGCGACTTCTGCAACCGCAACGACATCGTGGTGGAGGCCTGGTCGCCGCTCGGCGCGGGCCGCGTGCTGGAGAACCAGCTGCTCATCGACATCGCGGCCTCGTACGGCTGCACGGTGGCCCAGCTGTGCATCCGCTGGTGCCTGCAGCGCCGCGCCATCCCGCTGCCGAAGTCCACGGACGCCGGGCGCATCTCCGAGAACGCCCGCGTGTTCTGGTTCGACATCACCGACGAGGACCTGCAGCGCATCGACGAGCTGGACCCCCTCGGCCAAAGCGGCCTCGACCCGGACACCATCGACTTCTAGGATGCCCTTCCCTCGCATCCCCGACGAGGGCGGCGGGGGCCTCCACCGCTCTCGTCGTCCGGAAAGCCCTTGTTAGCGGGGGTTTCCGCTCCTGTCCCGCTGACGGGAACTTAGCTGCCAGCTAATGTTTTGGCGGGGCGGTTTCGATATCCTTGTTCCGATGGATAAACCGGAGCAAGGAGGGACCATGAGGAAGAAGATCGGAACTTTGGCGGCGGCCTGCGCCCTGGCCGCATGCGTCGGGCTGTTCGGCTGCTCGTCGGGCGGCTCGGAGGCGCCGAGCGGCGAGAAGGCGGACGACGCCGCGCAGGCCGCGCAGAAGGAGCCCGAGCAGAAGGAGTCCAAGTACGCCGTGAGCATCGACGAGTGCACGGTGGTGCAGGACTACGCGGGCAAGGCGGCCATCGTGGTGACGTACACGTTCACCAACAACGCGGAGAAGGCCGTGCCGTTCTTCACGGCCGTGTCGGCCAAGGCGTTCCAGAACGGCGT
>NC_021021.1:2893533-2894382 GCF_000210055.1 Gordonibacter pamelaeae 7-10-1-b | reverse complement strand
CGGCGGCCGTCTGATACCATGAGACCGGACACGAAACGAAGAAGAAGGAAGCGCCGCGTGAAAGAGCCTTTGACCGACGAGCTGCTGCAGGAGCTGCTGGACGCGCCGGACCCGCGTGCGTTCGCCGAGCGGCACCGCATCGGCAGGCGCAGCCTGCCCGACTACCTGCAGCAGCTGCTCGACGAGAAGGGCCTCGAGCGGGCCGAGGTCGTGCGGCGGGCGGGCCTCAACGACACGTTCGGCTACCAGATATTCATGGGGCAGCGCGGCGCGTCGCGCAACAAGGTGCTGCAGCTGGCCTTCGCCCTGGGCCTCACGCTCAAGGAGGCGGACCGGCTCCTGCAGGCGGCCGGCGCCAGCGGGCTGTACTGCAAAGACCGCCGCGACGCCATCATCATCTTCTGCCTCGACCACGGCTACAGCCTGCAGAAGACCGACGAGGAGCTCTACCGCTTCGGCGAGGACACGATCTGCTGAGGCTGCGGGGAGCCCGCGCGAACCTCCTCGGCGTCCGGTGCGCCCCCGGCTCCTTCTGCTACCATGTACCTGTCATGGACGAGCTCTCCGAACATCTCGATGCACTGGCGCGCGACGGCTGCTATCGCGTGGACGCCGTCATGAAGGAAAGCGCGTTCGAGACCACGCAGCTCGTGTACTTCGTGGGGGCGAACGGCTCCGAGCAGGGACCGTACGTGCGCAAGTACCTGGACGGCGATGCGGGCCTCGGGGCGGCCTACGAGCGGCTCTGGCGCGCCCAGCGCTCGGGCCGGCGGTTCCTCCACCTGCCCTTGGTGCTCGACTGCCATGCGGTGGGCTCCCGGCGCGTCGTGGTCATGGAGTTCGTCCGCG
>NC_021021.1:2889762-2892726 GCF_000210055.1 Gordonibacter pamelaeae 7-10-1-b | reverse complement strand
CGCGCGGTGCGCGCGCCGTTTCCGACCTGCCGAAAGGAGCCGGCCCATGGCGAACGCCCCCTCTGCGCCGAGCAGCGCCCCCTCGAAGGGGGGCTCGGGCAAGCCGAAGCTCACGCGGGTGCTCAGCGTGCCCGACATGATCGTGTACGGGCTCATCTTCATGGTTCCCATCGCGCCGTTCGGCATCTACGGCGGCGTGTTCACCGAGTCGGGCGGCATGCCGGCGCTCGTCTACGTGGTGGGCACGCTGGCCATGGTGTTCACGGCGCTGTCCTACGGCATGCTCATCCGCGAGTGGCCGGTGTCCGGCTCGGTGTACGCCTACACGTCGCGCGGCCTGGGCAAGGGCATCGGGTTCGTGTCGGGGTGGACGCTGCTTCTGGACTACCTGCTCATCCCCGTGCTCATGTACGTGGTGGCCTCCACGGCGCTTTCGGGCATCGTGCCGGAGGTGCCGCCGTGGGCCTTCTCCATCGTGTTCGTGGTGGCGAACACGTTCGTGAACATCCGCGGCATCGCGCTCACCGACATCGTGAATCGCATCGCGCTCGTGCTGGAGGTGCTGGTGCTGGCCGTGTTCGTGGTGCTGGGCGTGCGCTGGCTCCTGTCGGACCCTGCCTCGCACGGCTTCACGCTGCAGCCCCTCTACAACCCCTCCACGTTTAGCCTCCCGCTCGTGTTCAGCGCCGTGTCGCTGGGCGTTCTGTCGTTCCTCGGCTTCGACGGCATCGCCACGCTGTCCGAGGAGGCCAAGGACGGCCGCCGCGGCCCCGGCCGCGCCATGATGGCGTCGCTGGCCATCGTGGGCGCGCTGTTCGTGCTGCAGACCTACATCGCGGGGTGCATCAGCCCCGACGGCGCCGTGTTCGCGCACGACCAGGGCAACGCCTTCTACTTGGTGGCCCAGGTGGTGGGAGGGCGGTGGCTCTACGTGGTGTGCGCCGTGGCCACGGCGCTGGCCTGGGGCATCTTCACGGCGCTCGCGGCGCAGACGGCCGTGTCGCGCATCCTCTTCGCCATGGGGCGCGACGGCGGCCTGCCGCACGCGCTCGCGCGCATCCACCCGAAGTACCATACCCCCTACGTGGCCACGCTCTTCGTGGGCGGGCTCACGCTCGTGCTCGTGCTGACGTTCGGGCAGCTGGGCACCGACACCATCTCGCTCTTCGTGAACTTCGGCGCGCTCACGGCGTTCCTCTTGCTGCACGTGACCGTCATCTGGTACTTCTTCGTGAAGAAGCGCGACGGGCGCTGGGTGGCGCACCTGCTGGTGCCGCTGGCCGGCCTGGCGGTCATCGGCTACACGTGGTGGGGGCTCGACGTGCCCGCGAAGGTGCTCGGCGTGGTGTGGATGGCCGCGGGGACGGCCTACTACCTCGTGCTGCGTTTCGTGCTCAAACGGGAGGTGACGCTGGGCGGATGAGCGCGCGGCCTCCCTCCACGCGTGAAGAGCGTAAACAGCCTTAAAATCTGCGAAATTGGCACTGGACAGCGGCGTACCCGAAGTCGGACAATAAAAAAACGTGATTGCGTATACTGGGTACACACGAGGAGGACGGGTTTGAGGATCGCGCTGTGCGACGACGACGAGGTGCAACGGGAGAAGTTGAAGGCGGCCGTCGACCGGCATCTCGTATCCCGCGGCTACCGTCCCCGCTACGAGGAGTACTCGGGGGGCGGGCCGCTCGTTGCCGAGGTGGCCGCGGGCACCGACCCGTTCGACCTCGTGTTCCTCGACGTGTACCTCGAGGGCGATGACGGCATCGCGGTGGCGCGGAAGCTGCGCGAGCACGATCCCAGCGTGCCCCTCGTGTTCCTGACCGTGTCGCGCGAGCATGCGGTGGAGAGCTACGAGGTCCAGGCTACGAGCTATCTCGTGAAGCCGGCGGAGCCGCGCAAGCTGGCCGCCGTGCTCGACCGCGTGCTGCCCGTCACCTCGCCTCGCCTGGCGTTCCGCGTGGGCTCCGCGCGCCGCTACTTCGACTACCGCAACATCGCCTACCTGGAGAGCCGCGACCACGCGGTGCTGCTGCACCAGGCCGACGGCTCCTGCCATCGCAGCCTGGCGAAGCTCGACGACGTGGCCGACGAGCTGAGCGACCCCCGCTTCCTGCGCTGCCATCGCAGCTTCATCGTGAACATGGACTTCATCGTGGACGTGCGCGACGACTTCATCCTGCGCGACGGCACCTGCGTGCCCGTGCGCGTGAAGGAGCGCCGCAAGATGCACGAGGCCTACTACCGCTACTTCACCGACGCCCTCTGCGCCGGATAGGGGAGGATCGCCCATGGCAGCGCCCTTCGATGTGCCCGCCGCCGTAGCGGCCATGACCCTTGAGGAGAAATGCGCGTGCCTCGCGGGCGAGGGCTACTGGGAGCTGGGCGGCTGTCCGCGCCTGGGCGTTGCCCCCATTACCGTGTCGGACGGCCCCCATGGCCTGAGGCGGCAGGCGGGATCGGCGGACAACCTGGGGCTTGCGGGAAGCGAGCCGGCCGTGTGCTTCCCCACGGCGAGCGCCGCGGCATGCTCGTTCGACGCGGACCTCGTGCGCACGATGGGCGAGGCGCTGGGCGACGAGGCGCGCGAGCAGGGCGTGGCCGTGGTGCTGGGGCCTGGCGTGAACATGAAGCGCAGCCCCTTGTGCGGCCGCAACTTCGAGTACTACAGCGAGGACCCGCATTTGGCCGGCGAGCTGGCGGCCGCCTACATCGAGGGCGTGCAGAGCCGGGGCGTGGGAACGTCGCTCAAGCACTTCGCCTGCAACAACCAGGAGACGAACCGGCTGATCGTGGACGCGGTCGTGGACGAGCGCGCGCTGCACGAGCTGTACCTGGAGCCGTTCCGCATCGCGGTGGAGAAGGCCCGGCCCTGGACGATGATGACGGCGTACAACCTGCTGGACGGCGCGTACTGCTCCGAGGACGCCGGGCTTCTGGCGCTCGCGCGCGACGAATGGGGCTTCG
>NC_021021.1:2884761-2888842 GCF_000210055.1 Gordonibacter pamelaeae 7-10-1-b | reverse complement strand
GCTTTTCGGACGAGGCGTTCAGGCAGCTGTACGGCCGCGTGCTGCCGAAGGTGGTCGTGCCCCTGCGACCCTACACGGCCAACGCCACGGTGGGCGATCTGAAGGCGTCGCTCGTCGGGCGCGCCGTGCACTACCTGCTGCGCCGCGAGTTGAGGCTGCTCCTGCCCGGCGATGCCGGCCGCCGCGCCCAGGCCGAGCTGGCCATCATGGAGACGCCCCTGCGGACGCTGGCCATGTCGGGCATGGACATGAACCTGGTGGGTGCTGCCGTGGACATTCTGAACTACCGATTCGTGCGCGGTTTCAAGAAGCTGCGTGCGCTCAAGCCCGCCCCGCCGTCCAGCGGCGCGGCGATACCATCCGAGGGGGAAGGGGACGACGCATGACCGAAGACCGCAAAGACGAGGGGCGCATGCCCGACGGGCAGCGCGTGCCGTTGCCGCTTAAGCTGTTCGGCGCGCTGTGCGTGCTGGGGGGCCTCGCCTCGCTCGGCGACCTGGTGCCGGTGGCCGGATCGTTCGTCCAGGGGCTGGGGGGCGACGGCTACCGCACGGCCTCCGTCGTCATCTTCGCCGCGCTCATGGCGGTGCTCGCGGCATCGGCCGTGCTGTTCGTGTTCCTGGGCGTGCGCCTGCTGCGCAACCGTCGGAAGCACGCCGCGGCCACGGCGAACACGCTGGCGGCGCTCACGGTGCTGTCCATCATCGGCACCCTCATGCTCTTCGGCCTGTCGGCGCACCATATCGGGTACCTCGTGCAGCTCGTCATCCTCATCGCGGTCACGAGCTACCTGGACCCATCGCTTGCCGAGGAGTGCGCGCTGCAGCGCAAGCTGCGCAAGATGGACAAGGAGCAGCGCCGCGAAGAGCGGCGCCGAGCCGCCGAGGCTAAGCCGAAGCGCGGGTTCATCACGCTGAACTTCTTCAACCTGTTCTGGATCTTCGTGGTGTGCTGCGTGCTGGGGCTCATCATCGAGGTGCTGTTCCACTTCGCGCTGTACCACGAGTACCAGGATCGCGCCGGCATGCTGTTCGGGCCGTTCTCGCCCATCTACGGCTTCGGCGCGCTGCTCATGACCATCGCCCTCAACCGCTTCCACGACAAGCCCGTGTGGGTGATCTTCCTCGTGAGCGCCGTCATCGGCGGGGCGTTCGAGTACTTCACGAGCTGGATCATGGAATTCTCGTTCGGCATCCGCGCGTGGGACTACTCGGGCACGTTCCTGTCCATCGACGGGCGCACGAACTTCGTGTTCATGGTGATGTGGGGCGTGCTGGGCGTGGCGTGGATCAGGCTTTTGCTGCCGCAGCTGCTGAAGCTCATCAACCTTATCCCGTGGAACTGGCGCTACGGCGTGACGGCGGTGTGCGCGGCGCTCATGCTGCTGGACGGCGTCATGACCATCCAGTCCATCGACTGCTGGTACGGCCGTATGGCGGGCAAGGCGCCCGACACGCCCATCGAGCGGTTCTACGCCGAGCATTTCGACAACGACTACATGCAGAACCGCTTCCAGACCATGACCATGGACGTGGACGACGCCACCCGCATCGGCCGGTAAGGGCGTGCCCGGGGCCGCCTGTGCCTCGGGGGAAGTGCAAACAAACTGCCTCGATTTGCCAGAAGAGGAGCGAAGCTGCTTGGCGGCCTCGCTCCTTTTGCATTCCCTGGCGTTCTTCCCGGGGTGCCAAAACCCATTTTTCAACAGCATGAAATCGAACCCGAGGGTCGATCTGCCCTCGGTATTGCACGGACACCTCTTAGCCTGTTTCCCGTGATGCAAGCGACGGGAGAATCGGAGGGGCCATGGCATCGACGATGTACGGCTACGCGCGGGTGAGCTCGCGCGAGCAGAATCTGGACAGGCAGTTGGACGCGCTGCGCGCATTCGGCGTAGAGGACGGGGCGGTGTACGCCGACAAGGCGAGCGGCAAGGACTTCGAACGGCCCGCGTGGCATCGGCTGATGGGCGAGCTGCGGCCGGGCGACGTGCTGGCAGTTAAGAGCATCGACCGGCTGGGACGCGACTATGCCGAGATCTTGGACGTATGGCGCGACGTCACGAAGGCGCGCGGCGTGTTTGTCGTGGTGCTCGACATGCCGGTATTGGACACGCGCGAGGAGCGCGACGGCATAACGGGGGTGCTGATAGCGGACATCGTGCTGCAGCTTCTAAGCTACGTTGCCCAAATCGAGCGTGAGAACATAAGGCAGCGGCAGGCCGAGGGCATAGCGGCCGCCAAAGCCCGCGGGGTGAGCTTCGGGCGTCCGAGGAAGAAGCGCCCTGCGAACTACCAGGAGACGCGGGAGGCCTTCTGGGGTGGACGCATAACGCGGAAAGAGGCCGCCGCGCGCTGCAACATACGAACATCGCTCAAAAAGCTTGGGTTGGGGCCATTGGGAGCGATATCGTGACGGAAGGGGCGTAGTTCATCAGGGTACTAGGGCGAGCGAATCTTGGAAACACATTTTCTATGATAACAGAATGTTGAGACCATGCTGCTATGCATGTCCCTATACTACGACAAAGAGAAACTCCAATATAACTATAGCCGATTACTGGGGACTAAGCGGCACAGAAAACCAGGCCTTTAAAGATAGGTTGGGTGTCTCGCTCGTTTTGGCGAACAATTCTGAGGGGCTTGAATATTTGCGTTGCTGCAATGTGGATTTACGCGCATCGTCGCTTGATGAGGCGCTGTCAGGCAATCCGATGCTCTCGCATCCTTCGAGCTTTTCAGGATGTCGCAAGAATTTATGGGAACAGTTTTATTCGCATGGCTATGAGTCATTCTTGAAGAATGCCGGTTTTATCGAAGACCCTTTGCGTCATTTTTCGCATATGGCAAAGTTGCACGTTAAGCGTTTGCTGAGAAAAGCTTGAGAAGGGTGATTGATTTGAAGCGTTGTTTTGCGAAGCCAGACAACTCAATTTATTCGTATCGCGACGGTTCGCCATTGATCGTTGCCGAAGGATATCATCCGCATACATCGACGAGGTTCAAGAACTGGATGAAGGCCTTGCCGACCGCGCGGAAGACGTTGCCAGAGTTGTATTCGCGACGCCATGAGTGCTGCGGCTGTACAGCATGCGTGTTCGAATGTCCAAAAAAAAGCGATATCGATGGAAGTCGACGAAGAAGGTTTTCTGTATCCGGTTATCGATGCTATCCGTTGCATCGGATGCGGCCGCTGTCTCAAAATCTGTACGTTCAAGTTGCGAATAAAAACAGCCATCGATAATTGAGACTGATTCAGCCGTACCGAAAGAATCGATCGGCGCCCTCCCTCGAAGTGCTTCAAAGCTTAAACCTAAGTACTTTATGACAGCCTGTTAACCTCTTTGCAGGTTGAGGAGTTATCTCTGTTTGCGACCGCCTTGGTCGAGGAAAGGCGATTCGCATAGGGGATGGGGTCGATGGCGCGCAGAAGCAGGATAGGCGGCGAGTGCCGTTTATGGCGACATTGTGAGCAAACCAGACAGTTGGATAAAATTGTTAAAAGCAGGTACTTCTGAGAGTGCAAGGAGGAGTGCCCAATTTCTTGCGAATGAAAAGCGCCCAGGCCTCGGGGGAGGCGCGGGCGCTCGTGGTTTCTTTGGCGGAGATGCGTGCGAATCGAACACACCCGAGACGTTCTGCGCGCCTCACAACGGCTTTGAAGGCCGCGGGGCCCACCAGGACCCATCCATCTCCAAGAGCAAAAGAACAACGTTGACTATAATAAGACAAAACGGCCGAAAACGCTGCAAAATGCAAAAAAATCGGCATCTTGCCGGAAGGGGGCCGTTTCCGAAGGGGCCTGCCGCAAACAGGCTTCCTTCCCGACCGGGCCGAGATGGCTAGTGCGTTGTCTCAGCGGGGGGAACTCGCACAGAAATCACCGATTATTGCGGATTCGCGGGCGCAACATGCTGCCGTTGTGCAGATCCGGACGTTTGCGTCTGGCGTTTTCCCTGATGGTGAAATGATGGGTGCCCGATTTGCCGATCGAGGGCCGACGATGCGTAGAAAACCGGTAATTACTGTGCAGAAAGGCCGGTGGGGCGAGGCTCCCCGCAGGGAACCAGGCCCCCCGTAGG
>NC_021021.1:2882863-2883641 GCF_000210055.1 Gordonibacter pamelaeae 7-10-1-b | reverse complement strand
AGCGCCCGCTCGGGGTCCAGGTACAGGCGCAGCGTGGCCTCGAGCGCGGCCAGCGTCATCTTGTCCAGGCGCATCGCGCGCGCGAGCGGGTTCTTCTTCAGGCGGCCGATAAGCTGCCTCGACCCCACCACAATGCCCGCCTGCGGCCCGCCGAGCAGCTTGTCGCCGGAGAACGACACCAGGTCGCATCCCCCGCGCAGCGACTCGGCCACGGTGGGTTCGGCATGCGCGCCGAAGCAGGCCAGGTTGATGAACGCGCCCGATCCCTGGTCCTCGTACACCAGCACGTCGCCCTCCGCGCCCGCGGCGCGCCGGCGCTCGTTCTCCGCGTCGGCCAGCGCGCGCAGCTCGCGCATGCCCACCTGCTCCGAGAAGCCGACGATGCGGTAGTTGGAAGGGTGCACCTTCAGCAGCATGGCCGTTTCGGGCGTGAGGGCCCGCTCGTAGTCGGCCGCGTGCGTCTTGTTCGTGGCGCCCACCTCTACCATGCGGGCGCGCGAGAACGCCATGATGTCGGGGATGCGGAACGACCCGCCTATCTCCACGAGCTCGCCGCGCGACACCACGGCCTCGCGCCCCTGGGCAAACTCGGCCAGCACCATGACCACGGCTGCCGCGTTGTTGTTCACGGCGATGGCGGCCTCGGCGCCGGTGAGCGCGCAGAGCAGGCCCTCCACGTGGTCGTGGCGGCTTCCGCGGGCCATCGCGTCCGTGTCGTACTCCAGCGTGGAGTAGCCCCGCGCCGCCTCCGTCACGGCGTGCACGGCCTCGTCGGCCA
>NC_021021.1:2881163-2882337 GCF_000210055.1 Gordonibacter pamelaeae 7-10-1-b | reverse complement strand
CGCACGCAGTCGGCCAGGATGTCGTGCGGCAGCAGCGGCGCCAGCGCGCTCACCTGGGGGGAGCGCAGCACCTCCTCCACGGGGGGCAGGGATCGTAGCAAGTCGCGGGCGGGCGTGGGTGCCATGGGATGCCTTTCTCGATAAGCGGGCCGGATGCTTGGTTTCCCGAGCAGTATACCAATGTCGGGCCGGGCCGCCGGCCCGAAACGGCGGCGTGCGGCGAATCCCCGCAGGGCGGGGAGGGGAGGGGAAGGGCGCATGCGTTAAAGGAATTGGAAGAAGGGAAGGAAGACGGTGGGAATTTATCCGGCGAAGCCGCCCGGAATCTGCGATAATGACACGTTTGCGGGCCGCAACGCCCGCCGAACGCGCTCCGGCGGGCGTTGCGCACAGTAAGGGAAAGCAGGGAGAAGGGGATTCGACGTGGCGGCGATGCAAGAAGGCGCGGGGCTCGGGCTGGAAGCCCTTTCGCCCACCGAGGTGGAAAAGCGGGTCGAGGACGCTGCGTGCGCGAAGGCGGCCCTGCCGACAGGCAGGTGCTTCGTCTCGGCGATGCTCGCCGGGGCGTTCGTCGCGTTCGGCGGCATGTTCTTCTGTCTGTTCCTCTCCGATGCTACGCTGCCCTTCGCCGTGCAGCGGCTCGTGGGCGGCGTGTGCTTCTGCCTGGGCCTCGTGCTCGTGCTCTGCTGCGGCGCCGAGCTGTTCACCGGCAACGTGCTCATGGTGTGCTCGAGGGCCTCGGGCCGCGTGCCGTGGCGCGCGGTGCTGGGAAACTGGGGCCTGGTGTGGCTGGGGAACCTGGCCGGCTCGCTTCTGGCCATGGCGCTCGTGCTGCTGGCGAACGTGCAGGGCATGAACGGCGGCGAGGTGGGCGCGACGTTCGTGTCGGTGGCCGCCGCCAAGGCGTCGCTCGGCCCCGTGGAACTGTTCTTCAAGGCCGTCATGTGCAACGCGCTGGTGTGCCTGGCGGTGTGGATAGGGTTCGCGTCGCGCACGGTGACGGACAAGGTCGTGGGCATTCTGCTGCCCATCGCCGCCTTCGTGGCGTGCGGCTTCGAGCACTGCGTGGCGAACATGTTCTTCCTCTCCACGGGCCTTGCGTTGAACGTTCTGGGCGGCGTGGGGGCCGCCGGGGCCGTGGCGCTGGGCGGTGCGGCGGCGAACCTCGTGCTGG
>NC_021021.1:2878917-2880603 GCF_000210055.1 Gordonibacter pamelaeae 7-10-1-b | reverse complement strand
GCTCGGGCGACATCTGACCGAGCGGATCATGATCGTCCCGCGCGGGGCGGGCCCCTGCGCTATACTGGTTTCCGACGGCAGCCCGCCCTCCGGACGCGCACCTTCTGCCAAAGGCGCGTCCCCCTTCTGCATCGGGGCCGCATCGCCGTCCACCCACCGCGCTTCAAGGGAAGCCGGCGGGCGCGCCTCTGCCACCGCGCCCGCTTGTTCTGCACCGCCGTTCCCGGCGGCGTTTCCGCCTGCCCGGGCACGGCCCCAACCAGACGAGAAGACAAGACGCAGGCCCCTGCGAGGAGGATTGCCCCTATGACCGACTACCGCCAGATGTGGACCGATTTGGACATGGACCTGGAGACGCACGACCAGCTGTGCGCCGTGCTGCCCGCCGCCTTCGGCGACACGTACCTCTCCCAGGAGAACCGTCCCGAGAACATGGCCTTCTACGACTTCGTGGTATCCGAGATACACGGCGTGCGCCCCGCCGAGCTCATCGAGCTGCAGAAAGAGGGCGGCAAGGTGTTCGGCACGTTCTGCGTGTTCGTGCCCGACGAGGTGGTGGTGGCCTGCGGCGGCGCCGTGACCGGCCTGTGCGGCGGCTCGCAGTTCTGGGTGCCCGAGGGCGAGAAGGTGCTGCCCAGCGACATGTGCCCGCTGGTGAAGGCGTCGCTCGGCGCGCACTTCGGCAAGACCTGCCCCTACTTCAGCGTGGCGGATATGTACGTGGGGGAGACCACGTGCGACGGCAAGAAGAAGGCCTACGAGATACTCGGCGCCGACAAGCGCACCTACGTCATGGACATGCCGCAGATGAAGCGCCCCAAGGACATCGAGAAGTGGACGGGCGAGATCGCCGACTTCGCGCACGAGGTGGAAAGCGTCACCGGGCGCGCGCTCACGCCCGAGGCCCTGGGCGCGGCCATCAGGCTGATCAACGACAAGCGCCGCGCGCTCGCGCGCGTGTTCGAGGCGCGCAAGGCCGAGGGCTGCATACCCATCAGCGGTAAGGATGCCCTGCTCATGATGCAGATCGCCTTCTTCGACGACCCGGCCCGCTGCGCCGAGATGGCGAACAAGCTGGCCGACGAGCTGGAGCAGCGCATCGTCGACGGCGTGAGCGTGTTCCCGGCGGGCACGAAGCGCATCCTGGTCACGGGCACGCCGCTGGCCATCCCAAACTGGAAGCTGCACCATATCATCGAGACGAGCGGCGCGGCCGTGGTGTGCGAGGAGATGTGCACGGGCACGCGCTACTTCGAGAACCTGGTGGACGAGTCCGCCGACACGCTGGAAGGCCAGTTCCAGGCCCTCTCCGAGCGCTACATGAAGAACAACTGCGCCTGCTTCACGCCGAACCCCGGCCGCATCGCCGACGTGGTGCGCATGGCGCGCGAGTACCACGTGGACGGCGTGATCGATGCAAACCTGAAGTTCTGCACGCTCTACGACGTGGAGAAGCCGAGCCTGGCCGCCGCGCTCGAGGCCGAGGGAATCCCCTGCCTGGCGCTGGAAACCGACTACACCGACAACGACGCCGAGCAGCTGCGCACGCGCGTGGGCGCGTTCGTGGAAATGCTGGGGGAGTAGGCCCGTGGAGCCCGTCGGCAACGAGTCCGCCGCCTCCGGGGTGGAAGGCCGGGACGGCGCCACGCAGCCGGAGGCGCCCGTGGACTGCTACGTGCTGTTCCG
>NC_021021.1:2868869-2878602 GCF_000210055.1 Gordonibacter pamelaeae 7-10-1-b | reverse complement strand
GCCGGCGCGGGCGGGTCTTGCCCCTGCGGCGCGAAAACCGCGGCGGGCCGCGGTTCCAGAGGGTTTCAAGGACGGTTCATGGAAAGGAAGGCCATGCATTACGTGGGCATCGACGTGGGGTCCACCGCCACGAAGGTCGCCGTGCTGGACGGGGGCGGCGCGCTCGCGCGCACGCTGCTGTGTCCCACGGGGTTCAGCAGCGTGGACGCCGCGCGGCGCGTGCGCGCCCTCTTGGACGAGGCGGGCATCGACGTGGATACGGTCGCGGTTGTGGCCACCGGCTACGGCCGGGTGGCCGTGCCCTACGCGAACAAGGTGGTCACGGAGATCACCTGCCACGGCCGCGGCGCCGCGCGCCTGTTCGGGCGCGACGGGGTGGTGGTGGACGTGGGCGGCCAGGACACGAAGATCATCGCGCTGGCCAACGGCGTGGTGAAAAAGTTCGTCATGAACGACAAGTGCTCGGCCGGCACGGGGCGCTTCCTGGAGATCATGGCCGACCGCCTGGCGGTGGACCAGGACGAGCTCGCGCGCCTCGCGCGCGCCGGCACCCCCACTGCCATCTCCAGCATGTGCACCGTGTTCGCCGAGTCCGAGGTCATCTCGCTCGTGGGCGCGGGCGAGCCACGGGAGAACATCGCCAACGGCGTCATCGAGTCCGTGGTGGCGCGGGTGGCGGCGCTCGCGGCGCAGATGCCGGGCGGGGCGTACTTCCTCACCGGCGGCCTGTGCGACAACGTCTACGTGGTGGAGCGCCTGGCCGCGCGCCTGGGCAAGCCGGTGGACACCTGCCCCGAAGCCCGCTTCGCCGGCGCCCTGGGCGCGGCGCTCTGCGCGTTGGAGCTGCGGGCGGAGAGGGGCTAGCGGCGTATGGATGCGGCGCTTCCCCGCACGTTCGAGGAGTTCGACGAGGCCCGCAGGCAAGCCTTCGTCAGGGTGATGGACTACAAGCGGACGGGCGGTCGTCTGGTGGGGTACCTCTGCTCCTACACCCCGCTCGAGGTGATCGACGCCGCCGGGGCGGCCGCGGTGGGCCTCTGCGGCACGAGCCCCGAGACCATCCCGGCGGCGGAGGCCGTGCTGCCGGCCAACCTGTGCCCGCTCGTCAAGTCCACCTACGGGTTCGCCCTCTCCGACAAGTGCCCGTTCACGTACTTCTCCGACCTCATCGTGGGCGAGACCACCTGCGACGGCAAGAAGAAGATGTACGAGCTGCTGGGGGAGCTCAAGGACACCTACGTGCTGCACCTGCCGCCGGGCCGCGGCCGGTCTTGGGAGGCCGACGCCTGGCACGAGGAGGTGCGGCTGCTCAAGGAGGAGCTGGAGCGGCGCTTCGACGTGGAGATAACCGACGGCGCCCTGCGCGAGGCGGCCCCCTCAGGTAGAGGGGGAGCCCCGAGGCGTCGACGGGCTCGCAATCGACTCTCGTGTGCAGCGCCTTCTCGACGTACTCCCTCATGCTCCGCCTCCTCATGTAACTAAACAATTATCAATGTACCATTATGAATGGTACATAGCAAATCAATTAGTTACATTTATTGACGCCTTGCGATCCCTCGTGGGCTTTCGGAATCGCGATGCGTCTAGCAGGGCGCTCTGCTCGTTTTTCCCTGCGTTTTCGTCTTGACAAAAGGGATATCTCACCAGGGGCCGAGATGATCACGAGGTTCCTGGACGCCCTGGAGGATACCGCGAAGAACCCGACATGGCGCCCGGCGGAGCTCCAGGCGATCGACGCGCCGCCGGCACTGGACTACCGGACGCCAGACTATACGGCAAATGCCGCGAAGTACATGGATCTGTACGGCGCCAAGCACCGCGCGGAGGCCAAGTATGCGGAGGCCCTGGAGAGGGCCGAGCAGGCCCGAAGGAATGTCTCTGTCGTCCTCGAGAAGGCATCTCCCGCCACCCTCGCGGCCGCGGCAAAGAAATCGGCGGCCGCCGGCATAGCCGACAGCCGCCGAGACAATCCCGCAAAGACGATCCGTTAGCCGGTAGGCATCGACGTCCTAGTGCTTGATGCCGCCGGCCTCGTCCGCGTGCGAACCGGCAGTTCGGTTCGCCGCCGCGCTCGCGGCCTTGGCGAGATCTGCGGGATGCCTGTCGCCGCCATGCGCTTGCGCGCCGTCGTGCGCCGGCGCGCCCTTCACGGGATCGAGCGTCATGGCGTCCCCGTCGAGGTGAACATCGGTCCGATGCACCGGTTCCGAATCGCGCCCGTCGTAGGTGAAGACATGCACCGGCGTCGGGTAGTCATCCTGGAACTCAGCCGGCGTCGACTCGATGAAGGCGAGCTGCCCGCTGCCCTTCCCATCGGGCAGGTTGATATCCACGCTGATGCCGCCTGCGAACGGCGTGGCGATCAGTTCGCCGAAATCGGTCATTACAGAAATATGCTCGCTCATAACATACGCTCCTTGATACCCAAATTGACATCAGATCCGTTCACGCTCCGCTCGGCCGCCCAGGCGGCCACGGTCGCATCGGGGAAGCGTCCCCGGGCGCGGCTGAAATCGGGCGCGACGCCGTCGGGACCGCAACCGGGGTTGAAGCATCGCGCCCATGCGGCGCCGGTGGCGGTCGTCTCGCTTGCGATCCAGTCGCTGAGCGCCATGTCGTCCGCGAAGGTGGCATCCACGGTGGAGGCCACGGACAAGTCCATCCAGGACCAATCGGGGTCCCCGGTCGCGAAGCGCTCGGGGCTGTCGAACCCGGTCCCGAGCCTCACGTCGTAGCTGCCGTCATCGAGTCGGCTGATAAGGATACCCGGCTCGTTCTGGCGCCCCGAGTGCCCGAACGGGCACCAGAGGAAACCGTTCTCCGCGTCCAGGTCGCGCAGCGTCGGCGAGCCCTCGATGAGCTGATAGGTCTCTTCCATGGCTATGCCTCCCTCCTAGTGCTTGATGCCGTCGGCGCCGACGGTGTCGGGCTTGACGCTCTTGGCGGCGGCCTCCTTGGCAGCCGCGGCGACGTCGCCGGGCAAATGTGCGGGGGCCTCGGCAGTCAACTGCCCCTCGAGCACCATGTCCCCATCGAGATGCACGTCGGTGCGGTGATCGGGCTCTTCGTCGCGGCCGTTGTAGGTGAAGGCGCGGACGGGCGTCGGATAGAGGTCGTTGGCATCCGGGTCCGCATCGACGAAGGCGATATCCGCGCACTTGCCGCCGGGAATGTCGATGCCGACGCTGATGCCGTCCTCCTTGGCGTTGGCGATGAGCTCGCCCGCCTCGGTCTGCACGGAGAGGGCTCCGGTGCCGACGCCCATACGCTCCTCGAGGGCGGTGATGACGTCGCCGTATCGCCCGATGTGCTCATCGTCGATAAGGCCGCATGACAGGTCGTAGCTCGCCATCGCGGCGGCCATGAGGGCGCCGGTCATGCTGGCACTGCCCTCTGCGATGCGGATATCCGCCGGGTCGGTATGTTCCGCGGTATAGCGCATCTCGTCGTAGATGGCCGCCTTCTCTTCCAGCTTTCCGACCTGGCTCTCGATTTGTTCCACCTTCTTGTGGAGCGGTTCGTTGTAGAGGCGCTTGAGGTCGCGGTTGAAGGTCGCGATGCGTTCGTTCAGCTCTTCGCTCGGCCCATCGATCTTCTTTGCGATCTCGGCGAAAACGATGCCCTGCATGAGCATCATCGCGATCCCGGCGCCTCGCACCTCGTCCATGGGAGTCTCGTTAACCTCCATGAACGAATCGAACGTCTCGGCCTTGCGATGCTCTTCGGCTGCAAGCAACTCGTCATAGCGCACTTGCTCGGAAGGGGAGACCACCTCATCGAACTGTTCCCGCCAGTCGCGATCGACGGCGCAGTCCGGATGGTCGCCGAGGAAGACCAGTCTGCTGCACTCGTCCTCGTCATGATGAAGCCAAAGGTCATATACGGCATCGTAATCCACGCCCGTGATGGCGGCGATCTTGAAGAATACGTTCTCACGCACCGGGGAGTCCCCGACGCCGAGATACTTATAGATGTCGCCTCCGTCCGCCATGCATTTCACGGCGCCGGCAAAGGTGGCCAGTGGGTTGATCCTGTAGCCGAGCTGATCGGACGGAAATGCCCGGATATACCAATCGCGGATACTAGACTTGAAATTGAAATGCTTCTTGCTCATTTCGCCAGCTCCAAAAAAAGAGGGTCAGCCAGATACGACAAAGATGCTACCCGCGTCGCGCATCAACGAGAACGGCCCTTCCCGAACGGGAAGGGCCGCCAACTGACCGCAATGTGAATCAGATCGAGCTAGATATGCTTGCCGCCGGCATCGCCGTCGGTCGAGATGCTTGCGCTGGCGGCCTTCTTGGCCGCCGCGGCGACATCCGTTGGAACGGCGGAGGTCTTGTTCACGGCTTTACTCTGGTTCTCGATATCGGCAATGGCCTCCTTGACGGCTGAAAAGGCGGGGTTGCGGAGGGCGATGACGCAATCATCCAGGACATCCAAGTGGAAATTAGGCTGGGGTGTGTAGACGGAATCGAAATACATCTCCTCCGTCGGCTCAATACTGCGCTCGCACGCTTGGAGGATGAAGTCCGCCTGCGTGAACGCCAACTGAACCTGACAGGCCGCAAAAAGCTCGGTGGCATGGTCGCGTATGGCCTCGAGACCGGTTTTCCAATAACGGTACCTGCGGACAAACTCGTCATCGGCGCCTCATACCACACATTAGCAACGGTCCTGTAACTCTCCCCGGTGATCTCGGCCAGCTTCACGAACACGATATTGCTGAAGACCTCGCTATCGGAACCGATAAGGTCGCTCAGATCGATACCGTTCGCCATGCCCACGACGACGTCCGCGAATGTGATATCGGGACGGATCTGGACATCGAAACTGTTTTCCGGGCAGAAGTCTCTGTACCAATCGAGGACGCTCGATTCGAGGTCGTATTGTTTCGCTGCCATGTCATCAGCTCCCAGATAAAAGCAGGCCGTATACACCGAAGATGCTACCCGGAGCACCCTACAACGAGAACGGTCCTTCCCGAATGGGAAGGACCGCCAGCTGACCGCAGTGAGAATCGGATTCGCACTAGATATGCTTGCCGCCACCGGCCTCGCCGGAAACGTTTTTGCAGGCCGCGGCTCTAGCCGCCATAGCCTGCGCACCGGGCTCGGGCGCTACATCGGCGGCCTTCGGGATCGGGAGCGCTTCGCGCTCCTTGAGCCCCGGCGCGTCGATGCCGAGCTTGCCGCACGCGCGCGCCGCCAGGCGATCAAACCCGATGTTCTCGGCGAACTCACGGGCCTCCTCGCCGTCGAAGGTCCAGAATTCCGGCCCGATGGTGGCGCCGGACCACGAATCAGCGTTGCGGTCATAGCTCAAAGTCGTTTCATGGCAGAAGAACTTCCTGCCATTCACATCGACGGCATGCGTGATGGGGGAGAAGTTCAGGACGGTATTGTGCTCACCCGACGGGCAATCGATGCCGGTGGCATCGACCGAAAGCGAGTCGGGATACTGCGTGCCCCAGCCGTATCCGAGCCCGGAGAAATCGACCCTTCCGAGCCCGCGGATGACCTGCTCCCTCTTCGGCATGACGGGCTTCGGAGCCGGCGCAGTCTTCTGTACGCTGCTGGGGTCGGCCATGTCACCGAGTCCGCGTTCGCGGCGGCGCGGGATCATCTTCCGGTTGAAGGCGAGCACCGCCGCACGGCACTCCTCGGGTCCCGCGGACGGGATGATCGGGCGCCCGCCGAGCTTCGCGATATCTTGGGAGTCCACGAGCGTGAGGTTCTGGAAGAACGTCATCGCCTCGACATCGGTGAAGTCGGCCAACGTACTCTCGCAGAGCCAGTCGCGCCCGGTATCGTGGTCGGTGAACTGGTCGGCATCCTCGATGATGAGGAAGCAGCGCGAACGCACCTCGTCGTTGCCGATTTCATGGTCCCAGTCGTCGGCCAGGATGCGGGCGCCCACCGTGAACGCATCGGGGAAGAATTCCTCGTGTTCGCGGCGCTCCTCGGGCGTGTCGTCGTCCCAGTCGAGCAGCATGCCGTCGAAGAGCCCGCAGGTCCCGGTGGGGTCGAGCTCCATTTCGGTATAGTCCCAGCCCAGCTCCTCGACGTTGATGGAGGAGAGGACGTTGACGGCACCGAAGCCGTTGCAGACGACTGCATTCCACTTGCCGGGCTCGTGATTCTCAGCCATGACCCTATCCTTTCGAAATCGCTTTACAGCTTGATCGCGCCGGCATCTCCGGCACCGTCCCCGCCGGAGCACCCGGCGGCCGTCTTCGCCGCGGCGGCGAAGACGGCCGGCTCGGGCTTCTTATCGTCCTCGGCGAGCTCGCGCAGGGAGTACCGATGGCACCACGCTTTGGCCTCGCCGACGGAGGCGAACCGGAGTCCTGCATCCTTGCAGGCACCTTCACCCGTCGAGATCTTCACCAAGTAGGGCCGATCGGGGGAATCGGCAACCTGGTAGATATCGAACGCCGTCTCCCCGAAGCGGTAGGACTCCCGCGCCGTGCCGTAGGCGCGCTCCGAAAAACGCGGCAGCGAGCACGGCCCGACATCGGGCGAGTCGTAGAGGTTATCCAGGAGGATATAGAAATCGACCAGGTCCATTTTGCCGGGCGCATAATATTCGCCGCCGAGCTTGAACCCCTTGGCATCGTACGAGACCCCGGAGATGAGCCGGACGTCCAGATTGACGGAGCCGTCATGATGGGAGGCCTCGATATGGAACTCGCCGTTCGTGTCCACGAGGCGGTCGATTTGGCAATCCTTGAGGGCATCCGCGCTGCCGGTGCCCTGTGCGAGGGAAAGCAGGGAGTCGGCCACGACCAGCCCGCGTGAAGGCTCGTCCCAGCGCTCGACCGTCCCCTTGGCGACCACGGAGATCTCGGTCGGGTGTTCCGGGTCGCCGCCGCATTTCAAGTCGCGCAGCATGCGATCGAAACAGGAGATTTCGTCGGAGAGGTCGTTGTCGATGGCGTAATCGATCTCTTTCCAAACCTCATTCATAAAGAAATCGAGGGAGGACACCACATCGACATTGACGCCGTCTCGGTCCGCTATATATTCGTTATAATCATCCACCGCCTCATCGGAGAGATAGTAGGCCCGGTCGTAGAGGACGCGTTCCGCGGGCATGAAGAGATCCATGGAGAAGTCCTTTCGGTTGAGAAGGAAGGCACGGGACCGACCCGGTCACCGCTATAACCCGATAGTACCCGCCCGCATCGCCGCCAGCCGCAGCCATGGTCACCATTTCCCGTACGGGAAGCCGACGGACCTGCCGAGGTCTTGCGCTCAAAAGGCCCCGGACTCGAAAGGGCCCGGGGCCGAAAACGCCTTCCGCGAGCCGGCCCCCTAGAGACGGCGGCCGATCTCGACAGCGTCACCGCGCCCGCTGAGGCGATCCTTCATCGCGAGCGCCCCCGCGGCGAGCTTCGCCGCCGCAGAGCTGCCGAGCGAGGCGCGATAGATGAGGGTGTCGGTGCCGTAGGCCTGGATTCTGCATCCCGTGATCGCGCTGAGCATGGCCATGGCCTCATCCTGGTTGCCGAAGTGCTTGACCGCATCGGCCTGCCCGCCATCGGCGCGGCGCACGGCGATGTCGCACAGCGGCTCCAGGCCGCGGGGGGAATCCTCGAGATAGGCGAGAACGCTGTCGAGGCCGTTGGAGGCCGCCGCGGAGGCGACCTCGTCGAAACCGATATTCGAGCAGTCGAGCTTGACGCCGCCGACCTCGAAGCCCTCCTCCCCGTCACGCATGCAGTACCAAAGGCAGGGGACGGTCGCGCCCGCACCGGCATCTAGGGTGCGCGACAGAAACGCAACGCCGTCCTCGTCCTCCCAGGGCGTGAGCGGCGTGACGTCGCGCGCGGCATCCTGCGCCAAATAGAAGGATGACATGAACGTGTCGTCGGCATAGGCGCCGAGCACGGTTCCCGCGCGGCTGTACTCGGTCTCGCCGAACGCAGCCTCGATCGCGCGCAGCACGTCGTCCGCATCGGCGTCGGCGGAAAAGCCGCGCCAGTCCCGGACAAGCCTGCCTGAGCGGTCGACGTTGACCGTAAGCTCCTTATAGAGCCCATGAACGGTCCGGGGGAGGTCGTAGATGTCCTCCGGGGCGATGGGCCGCCCGGCGAGCGTGAAGGTCTCGGTCTCGCGGATATCCTGGTCGACCAGCGTCTCGGGGTGAAGCCCCTCTTCGGGCTCGCCAGGCGAGGTCCTGTCGATGAGCATGGCAGCGTAGCGGGCGTTGCCGCCCGCAATGTCGAGGAAGTCGCCCCATCGGTAGGCCCTCTCATCGGACGCATTGCCGTCCGGCACGTACTCGCAATCGAGATAGGCCTTTACCGCCGCGAGGCGGTCGGGGCAGTCCTCGGGCAGGTGCCGGGCGATTTCGAGGATATCGCTATCGGCGAGCCCGTATCTGCACGACAGCTCCTTGGCGTAATACGAGAAGTCGAGGAGGCTCTTCTTCGTATAGGGTCCGACGCGCATATCCGCCTCGCCGGGCACACCGAGCCAGAAACCGTCGAACAGTCCAAGATCGCATCCGATGGCGTCTTCGATGGAATCGACCGCCTCGCGCGGGTCGAGCCCGCGGTTCACGCCGGGCGTGTGCTTGAACGACCTTCCGCTGAAATACTCCAGGAGGTCGACCCTGGACTCGGAACGCGGGAGGTCGGCGGCAGGCAAGTCGAACGACCCCGCCTCGAATCGCTCGGTGTACGCCCCGGTGGCGTCGTCGACATCGTTGCGCAGGAACGCGATCTGGATCAGGTCCGCCCCGTCGTGGGACACCGGGCGGAACAGTGCGACTCCGTCGCTAAGACCGCAGCACACGACGACCTCGCAGGCATAGGCATGCTCCGGCTCATCCCCTTCGTACTGGCCGCCGGTCGAGACCATATCGATGGTATCCATGGCGCTGTAGACGTGGCCGCCCGCGATCCCGAGGAAATCGTCCCAGCGGTACACGTCCGTATGGCCGTCGGGCGTGTACTCCACATCGGTATATCTGAAAGTGTCCTTGTAGTTCTGTCCGCTTGCGTCCATATCGATGCGCTCCAATCCGAGAAGGCCGGCACCCAAAAGCCGGCGCTCTGATACCCGAGATGGTAGGGCCGCCGTCCCGCGATGCGGTCCGGCGGCCCGTAAGGCTCCCGAACGGGAACCCGGTCACTTCCTCTGCCGCTTGGTCGGCGTCAGCTTGCCCGAGCCGGTCTTCTTGAGGATCGACTTGGCGGCATGCGCCATCTGCGGAGGCGTCTTCTCGTAGAGCTTTCCGGCCTCGACGTCGTCCACGAGCCGTTCGGCCTCGCCCGGCGTGAGCGTCTGGGCGCAGACCTGCCTACAGCTCAGGTCCTCGGACTCCACGGCATCCACGACCTCGATTCCCTCGCGGCGGCACGGCGCCCCGACCAGGTCGAGCGGAGCGCGGACGCGTCCCGCCTCGATGAGCGCGGCGACCTTCTCGCGGGCAGCCTCGGCGTCCGTGGCGAGCGCGGGATAGCTGAAGGTGACGGACTCGGAGACCGTCACCATGTAGTATTCGGCGCCGGTCTCGGCCGCCGCCTCGAGTCTTTCAACCATATAGACCAATCTCCTTACGACGAGCCCTTGCCAGTCGGCGGTTTCTTCTTCTTTCCGCGGTCCTTTGCGGTCCGGGCCGCTGCGCTCTTAGCGTGCCCCGCGGTCTCCCGTGGCGGGCGGCCGTGCGGGTAGTACTTCTCGGGCGGCGCCTCGGGCGCGGGCTTGGCCTCGACGGCGCGCCG
>NC_021021.1:2864183-2868726 GCF_000210055.1 Gordonibacter pamelaeae 7-10-1-b | reverse complement strand
CGCCGCCGGCGCATCGCATGGCGCTCGGGCCCGTTGCCGTCCGCATCCTCGCCATCCATGCGGCGGTAGCGCCGCCCATGTGGGCGCATGGTATCGACCTCTCCGCCATCGTCCGCACCGCGCTCGGACGGCCGTCCGTGGCGCCCCAGGCGCTCACGTCGGCGCTCATGGGCCTCTGTGCGCGATTCGGAGATCCGTCCGCCCTCTCTGGCCGGCACGGCCCCGCCTGCATCTCCGGCTGTGTCCCGAACTGGTTTCACGTCGGGACCTCTATCGTCGGTCCCTGCGGCCCGCAACGGCACGGGAGGGGCCTCCGGGCGGGAAACCGTCTTGACATCCGCCCCCTTACGGCTCCCGACCTGGTCGCCGGCCACGGGGGAGTCAGCGGTCTCGCCCTTCCGCGCGAAGTGTCGGCCGATGGTGCCGGCGTCCCCGGCGGTTTCCGAAGAGAGGGAGGCCGCGGTCTCCATATCCACCCGATCGCCATCCGCCCTGGAGTGCCTGCCGATCGCCCTCATGGCCCTCTCGATGGGCTCCCGAGCTAGGTTGCCCACATCGACGCCCGGGCCGCCGCGGTCTTCCTTGGCTTCCACCGGTGCAGGGCGGTCGCCGCCTTCGTCGGGGTGGGATTCCTGCACGTCCCCCGCCTTCACCCCGGCGCCGCCGATGGCGGCATCGGGGCCGTTATTCCTATCTGGACCGCTTTCGGGGATGATGTTCCGGCGGTGCCTCTCGAAGGCCGCGCGGTAGCCGTTGCGCATCTGCTTGATAAGGGGCGCCGCGGTCTTCACGATCTCGTTGACGTACATCTTGAGCGAGGAGGCCTTGCCCTTCACGTCGTCGGGCGGAAGCACGGGGCTGGCGCACCCGGGACCCTGGGCGCGGAAGTGCGCCTCGATGACGAAGCGGGTGTTCTGGTCGAGGTCGCCCCATGCGACCGGCACGCGCTCGGCCTCCGGCGCCGCGCCGACGTCGCTGTCCATGTCGGCGACGTTGACTATACGGTACAGCCCGGCCTTGGCGTCGCTCCATGACGCCGCCGCGATATCGACCGAGAGGTCGAGAACGCGGGCCGCGCCCCTGAGCATCGTGGGAGGCAGTCCAACGAGAAGCGCGGGCGGGAACAGCTCGTCGACATAGAACAGCCCGCCGCCCGAGCCGCGCGGCCTGGACTTGACGCCGTAGACGCCCGTGCACCCGTCGGCGGGCTTGATGTCCGCGCCGGGGAAGAGGGACTTCCATGTGGCGATGGGCAGGATCTCGCGGGATTCGTGCCAATCGGATGCGGCGAGCCCCGCACAGTTCATCGCGGACAGGTTGTAGAAGGCGTTGGCGCATCCCGTGTGCCTGGAAAGCGTCTCAAGATAGCGCCGCCATCCCGCCTCGTTCGAGGCGGCATGGACCAGATGGTTTTGGTTTTGCGCGTTTACCGTTCGGACGGTCGGGGTGGCCATGGCGTGCTAGAGCTTCTTGCCGCCGGTGGGCACGTACTCGCGTCCGCAGGCCTTCTCGTAGCGGAGTTTGACGCGCGTCACGTCGACGAAGGGCTCGATCGACTCCCAGGTGCGTGCATCCGCGTCGTAGCCGCGGGCCAAGGCATACGGAAGGCCCGCGCCGTCCGCGATGCGGCTGCCGTCGCCCTCGGTCATCGCGAGCAGCGCGATACCGCTCTCGCCGTCGTACTCGAGGACGAAATGGTCCAGCTTGTCGTTCATGTTGTGACTCCTAACGTATAGGGCGGGGGACAAAGACGTCCGCCGCGAGGTTACCGGTGCTTATACCCGCGATGTGCCGGCAGGGCCGCCGCGCCGCCGAATGTGGCGCATCTCGCCGACGATGCCGACTCGTCCGGGTCGATCGGGTGCGAGATGCGCTGGCAGCGCTGCGCGGTCTGCCGCAGGTAGGGCGAGATGTCGCGTTTTGCCTCCCTGACCGAATCGCTCGGCTCCGGGATATAGGCGCAAAGGGGTTCGACGAAGGCGCGGACGACGGGCGATGAGCCGGCGAAGGCGCGGACCTTCTCGATGTCCTGACCGATGTTATCCACGCAAAGCTCGATTTTCCCACCCAGTCGGTCGATCTTCTCGAAGGTGACGGGTTCGTTGCCGATGGCCGCGGCCGGGATCGTTCGGACGGTGAGCCCGAACGAGGGGCCGTCTCCCAGGCGGCAATGGGACACATGCACCGCGCTGCCGTCGCCCGACGGCCAGAACATCGAATTATGGTGCGCGGTCACGTCGTAGACGCCCCTGTAGAAGTTATCCGCCTGGGAGCTGCCGAGACCTAAGTCGAGACGTTCTTTGCGGATGGAATCGGCGATCTCCCTCCATCCATCCTCAATGAGGCGGTCCTGGACATGCGCGATCTGCCCGATAGCGGTATCGATGTTCTCCTTCGTCGCGGGGATGGGGTAGTCAAGCGACTCCTCCAGGACCCCGGCGATATCGCCACGGCGCCAGCGGCAGGCGATGACCTCGTCGTCGTGGAGCCTGCCTTCGTTGGGGGCGTAGTCGCGGCCGACACGGTGCTCGAAGACGACCTTGGCGCGCGTGATGTCGCCGAACGGTGTAGCCCTGGCCCAGGTGCGCGATCCGCGGTGGTAGCCGCTCGTGACGAGATAGGGCATGTCGGTGCCGTCGCGCACTGCCGAGTGAGCGTCGTCGGTCAACGCGACCAGCGCGCAATCGCTCCATTTGTCGTACTCTAGGACGACGTGCGGGACGGTCTCCATTTCGATACTCCAATCATATTGCCGCGGGCGGTGTGGCTGTCCTATTGCTTCTTGCCGCCTCGTCCGAGCTCGGCCCCATCGCAATGCAGCGCGGCTTTGGCGGCTGCTGCGGCCATGGCTTGCGGCTCGCGTTGACTTTCCCTCTGTCCGCGATCTATCGGTGCGCGGAGTCTGCGGTCTTTCTCGAGCCGGAGGTCTGCGTACCTTTTCCGGGCGGCGTAGTATGCGGCGCTGTCGCCATCGCCGCCGCCGAGGCCGTGGACATGCGCCATATGGGCATCGACGTGCTCGACCATTGCGGCGCCCGCCTTCTCGATTTCGATTGCGAGCTCCGCATCGGTGAGCTCGCGGATATCCAACGTGGCGGAATCGTCCCGGCGCATGGCCCCGTCAAGCGGGTATCCCCGCCCGCGCAATCCCTCGTAGGTGAGTTTCGCTTTCACGATGTCGTCGTATAGCGTGCAGTCCTCCCAGTTGCGGGTCGCATGGTCGTATCCCATGGCGACGACGTAGGGCGTGTTGTGCCCGTCGATGGCCGGCACGACCCCGTCGACGGCACCGGCGATGAGGGCGCATCCGGCGACGTCGTCGTGCTCGAGGACGATGAAATCGATAGTTCCATCCATGTTGAAACTCCCAAACGAAAAGCGCCGCGGCAGGAACCGCCTGCCGCGGCAAAGTGAACTCAGTGCTTGTTGCCGACGTGGTCGACGGCGCCCTTCGCGCCGCCCTCGGCGGCCGACAGCGCGGCCGCGGCGATGGCCTGCGGGTCGCGGGGCGTCTGCACGGTCGTGCGGGCACCCTCGGTCACCTTGCGCAGCGTCGGGGCGAGATCGGGCAGATCGCCGTACAGGTTGTTGACCCCGAAACGCTCGTCGAACCTATCGACCGCGACGCGGTTGGCGAAGTTGCGGATGGCCTCGATGCCGTCGAAGCCATGCTTATACACGCACAGCTCGCGTTTACCGCCCAATCGCTCGATATCGTCGACGGTGATCTCGTCGTCCCCGATGAGGCAGGCATCGATCTTGTAGACCGCAAGGTCGCCGTCCTCGCTGTCGGCGGGTACCGCCATGACGAACGCGGCGTCACCCTCGCTGCTCGGCCAGACGATGGCCTCGGTGGAATTCCAGTGTCCGAAGGCATCCTTGTAGAAGTCCACGCCCTGTTTTGTCGAGAGACCAAGGTCGAGCGCATCCTCGTCGATGATGGCGCTGATGGTCTCCCAGCCGTTCTCGATGGAGCGGTCCTGGAAGCTGCCGTGCGCCATGAGCTGACCGACCACGTCATCGATATTCTTTTTGGTGGCGGGGATGGGGTAGGAGAGGTATTCGGAGAGCGCGGTGGCGACATCCTCGCGGCACCAGCGGATCGTGCAGAACTCGTCATCGCGCAGCTTGCCCTCCGCTAGAGGATAGGAATGGCGGCACGAGCGCTCGTAGTCGATCTTGGCCGCGGCGATATCGGTGAAGTAGTGCCCGGCTCCCCAGGAACGGGACTCGAAATCGTATCCGTCGGCGACGATGTAGGGCGAGGCGTGCCCGCTCAGGACGGGCTCGCGTTTGTTGGACGTGGCGACGACGAGCGCGGTGCGCGTGCTCTCGTCATATTCGAGGACGATGTGTTCCATGGCGAAACTCCTTAGGCGGTCCGGCGCGCAGAAGGCGCCGGCGATGCGGATATTGCCCTGATGATAGGGACGCGGACCCGCCGTGTGAACGCATGTTCCCGAACGGGAAGCGCCGCCACTAGAGCGCCGGCCCGCGCCCGACGGCCTCTCCCTGCGCGGTCGATCCCGCGGCCCTCTTGGCG
>NC_021021.1:2859085-2863528 GCF_000210055.1 Gordonibacter pamelaeae 7-10-1-b | reverse complement strand
GCGGAGTCCTCGCAGATGAGGCCCTGGCGGCGCGCTCGTGCTCGCGCTCGGTCGCGCGCTCCTCCTCGACGCCCACCTCGATCGCGGCGGCCTCGAGCTCGTCGAGCTCGGCCTGCTTGGGGAACGGCTCCTTGGCCGCCTTCTGGGCGTCGGCGAGCGCGCGCTGGGCGGTCCCCAGCTTCAGCTCGATCTCGGCGGGGCCCTTCGCGTCCTTGGCGATGATTCGGTCCATCTGGGTGAGCACGGTGAACGCTCCTTTCTCTCCGGAGGGGAAGACCCTCTCCGACATGTGCACGTGTTTGGCGGGATCGACCGCGAGGCCGATATAGGGCAGCCAGTCGTCGTCGAGGACGTGCTGGCGGCGGCACACGACCGACAGGCCGCGGTAGGTCCCGATGGTCTCCTGGCAGCCGGGTCGGACGTCGTAGGCGGCGCGGCGCAGGGCCCGGATGGCCTCCTCCTTGTCGGCGATGTGCACTCCGCCGACGGTGAGGAAGCTGTCCTTGGAGCCGAGCGTCTGCTGGCGGACCAGGTCGGCCTCGGAGAACGGGATCTGGTCGTCGGCGAGCATGTCCCGTTCGGCGGCAAGTGCATCGACCAGCGGGCGGTACTGCGTCTCGATCTTGTGCTGGACGTCGGCAAGGCCCTCCAGATGGGACTCCCTCATGAGCTTGAGCTGGCCGATCTTGTTCTCGACGTCCATGCGCTCGGCCACGGTGGGGTCGCCCTCGGCGATCTGCTTCATCTGCGCGAGCGACAGCACGGTCTCGTCCAGGTCGTCCATGGTGCGCACGGGCGACTTGTTCGTGAAGACCTGGCTGATGAAGCGCTGCTTGCGCTCGACGATGGAGTAGAGGTAGCTGTCGAACGTGCCGGTCGAAACGTAGCGGAAATCGTGGACGCGGTCGAAGCCGTTGCCCTGGCGCACGATGCGCCCCAATCGCTGCTCGAGGTCGGACGGTCGCCACGGGCAGTCGAGGTCGTGGATCGCGGCGAGGCGCGTCTGAACGTTCGTTCCGGTGCCGAGCGTCGTGGTCGAGCCCAGCAGGATGCGGATGTCGCCGTCGCGCACCTTCTCGTACAGCGCCTCCTTCTGCTTCGACTTGCCCTTGGCGTCGGTCACGCAGGCGATCTCGGACTCGGGGACGCCGGCCTCGATGAGGCGGCGGCGCACGTCGTCCTGGATGTTCCAGCGCCCGGAGGCGGGCGTGGAGGAGTCCACGAACACGAGCTGGGCGCCGCGCTCGGCCTCGGTGCGCTCGCGGATGTCGAGGATGTTCTGCACGCATGCGTCGACCTTGCCGCCGGAAAGCGGCTCCATGTCGGGGTCGTCCTCGAGGTAGAGCAGCTTCGGGTCGAGCGCGACCTTCCTGCCGTCGCCGGTGATCTTGAGCATGTTGTCCACGCTCGGGTCGCAACCGGCATGGACCTTCTCGCCGCGCTTCACCAGCGCCTCGACCTCGGCGAGCTGTTCGGGCGTCGCGGGCACCGCGACCGCGTGGCTCTCGAGCTCGGGGAGGTCGAGGTCGAGGTCGTCTGCGGTCATGATGTCGCTGTAGCAGTGGAACGAGCTCATGAGCTCGGGGAGGTTCTGGAACCTGGCGAAGCGGCGTTTGATGTCCAGGCCGCCGCCCTCGGGCTTCGGCTCCAGTGTCTCGGTGACCTCGCCGAAGGTCTTGGCCCACGCGCTGAAGTTCGAGACCCCCTGGCTGGCCAGCAGGCTCGGCGAGAGATAGCGCTGCATGTTGTAGAGCTCGGCCATCGTGTTCGTGACGGGCGTGCCCGTGGCGAACACGATGTTGCTGCCGCGCCCGTTGCCGCGCAGGTATTCGCACTTCATCAGAAGGTCCTCGCACTTGGCGGCGTCGCTGGTCTGCATGCCCGGCACCGAGCCGCCCGACACCGCGAGGTTCTTGAAGTAGTGGGCCTCGTCGACGAATATCGCGTCGCAGCCGACCTCCTCGAACGTCGCGCCCTCGAGCGTCTTTGATGCGTTTCGCTTCTCGAGCGACTGGAGCTTGCTCTTGAACTTGTCGCGCACGCCCTCGATCTGCTTGACCGAGAAGTCCTTCTCCCCGGCGCCGTCCTCCAGCTCCATGAGCCTGGATTCCTCGAGCTCGTCGATGCGCGCCGTGAGCGCCGCCTTCTGCGCCTCGTAGGACATCTGCAGCTTCTCGAAGCGGCTGAATCCGACGATGACGGCGTCCCAGTCGCCCGATGCCGCCTGGCCCCAGAACCGGCGCACCGAGTCCGGGCTTTTCGCCGCGGCGTCGGTGAGGACGAGCAGCTTCGCGTCGGGGTAGAGCTTGAGGTAGTCGGCGGCCCACTGTCCGGTGAGGTTGTTCGGCACGACGATCATCGGCTTGCGGGCTCGCCCCAGGCGCTTGAGCTCGTGCATGGCGGCGATGCCGGTGAATGTCTTGCCGGCGCCGACCGTGTGCGCGATCAGCGTGCCCTCGCCGTCCTGGATGATGCGCGCCACCGCGTCGCGCTGGTGCTTCCTGAGCTGGATGTCGGGCGACATCCCCGGCAGCGAGAGGTAGTCGCCGCTGTACGCGCGCGGGGCGACGCGGTTGAGCTTTCGGTTGTAGATGTCGGCGAGCATGGCCGCGCGGCCCTCGTCCTTCCAGACCCACTCGCGGAAGGCCTCCTCGAGCTCTCGGCGCTTGGCGTTGGCGGCGGCCGTGGCCACCGGGTCGGGGATCTTCTTCTTGGACTTTTCCGCGACCGGGTTGTAGTCGGGGTTGTCCTTCTCGATCTGGATGAGGCCGCCGTTGAGTGCGGCGGTGAGGATCATGAAGCAGTTGTAGGAGCCCACGCCCCACTTCTTCGCGACAGACTCGTCCATGCCGCCGCTGGCGGACGTGACGCCCCACCTGCCGGAGACCTCGGAGTAGCGGACCTCGAGGCCGCGCGCCTGGGCGGCGGTCCGGTAGCTGCCGCGCACCCGGCTCTCGTGCCCGTAGCCGATTTTGAAGGTCTCGAGCGCGAAGTCGCGGATCACCGACGCGGGGACCCAGGAGCTTCCGAGCTGACAGGCGATCTGCCCGGGCACGAGCTTGACCGGCTGCACGGCCTCGAGGCGCGATTCCAGGCGCTCGAGGGCCGCGACGCGGTCCGGATCTACGGGCGGGACGGCGAGCTTGGCGGCCTCCATGAAGCGCGCCTTGTACTCGCGGAAGCGCTCCAGCCCCTCCTCGGTGGCGAGGTCGGACAGCTTTGCCGGCTCGCCGGAATAGTAGTCGACCAGGTAGGAGGGGCGGCCGTCGCGGCGGAGCAGATCGGCTTTCGTGACACGGTCCTCGGAGCGCTGCTTCCGCTCGATGCGGTACAGGTACTCGACGGCATCGGGCGCCGCCCTGAGGGCGCGGGCCAGGCGCATGCCGTTCTCGATACGCGCCTCCCTCACGGAGACCTCCCCGTAGGACGAGCGGACGGGCGGCTCGATCTCGACGCCGGCGACCGCGCGGAAGGTCTCGAAATACTCCGACCTGTTGAGGATGCCCGAGCCGCCCGCGGCGAAGAAGGCGCCCAGCTCCTCATCGGAAAGGCCGCTGTCGCAGACTAGGTACTTGATCGCGTGCGCGGGCGTCTTCGCGACGTCCTTGTCGATCTGGCCCGAATAGAAGTCGCCGAGGCTGCGGGCCAGCAGGTCGATCAGCGGGTTGCCGGTGGACACCGACGCGCGGTCGTCGCCGTCTTGCACGGCGATCGGGCGCGGACCGTCGTATGCCTCGAGCGCGAGGGGGATGAGCGCCGGCCAGCAGTCCCAGTTGATCCGGCGGGCGCCGCGGTCGAGGCCTTCGGAGTGCGCGAAACCGTCTACCGCGAAGCGCGACGTCGTCGGGTTCAGGCTGCTCTCCCATAGGTGCGTCTTGCGCAGCTGCGCGAGCGCGTCGCGGGCGTCGTCGGGCAGGCCGTCGGCATCGACGGAGAACCCGAGGTGTTCGTTCCAGGCCTGACGGGTCTGGCGCTCCGCGCGCCCGCGCTCGGCGTCCAGCAGCGCGCGGACGTGCTCGAGCTTGCCGCCCACGTCGCCGGAAAGGTACTCGTCGGCGGTCATTACGTGCGTCGCGTCGTCGGGGTCGGAGACCACGAGGTCGCCCAGGCGCTCGAGCGCGGTCCGCACGTCGGTCTCCATGAGGTCGGCGAGGAAGTCCATATCGACCCCGCCGCGCGCATCGATCGTGACGGCGAGGGCGTCCGAGGGGTTGCCGACGTGCTCGGGCGTGGGCGCCTCGGGGGTGACGAGGCGCTTCTTGAGGATGTCCGCCTTGCCGGTCACCTCGCCGTTGGAATCAACCTTCTCGAGGCTCAGGAGGTTGAGGGCCAGCGAGTGGTCCGTGAACCCCTTGGAGGGGAACACGGCGAGGTTCTTCTTGGAGTTGATGCGGCCGTAGCGCTCGAGGAAGGAGTCGTATTCGGCGGAGAGCCCGGCGATGG
>NC_021021.1:2849874-2859044 GCF_000210055.1 Gordonibacter pamelaeae 7-10-1-b | reverse complement strand
GCCGGTCTGCCGCCGCCGGGCGTGAAGGGCTCCACGGCGTCTTCCGTGCCGTACCAGATCGTGCCGTCCGCGGCGACGGAGAACTCGAACTTCGTGGGCGCGGTCGGGACCGCCGAGACCCCGGCGGCCTCCTCGGCTGCGGCCATCTCGACGACGCCGGCGCGGTCGACGCTGTCGCGCAGCAGGTCGGAGACGCGGTCGCCGAGGGCGGTGGCCCCGCCCTTGAAGCTGACGCCGAGCGTCGGGCCCATGGGACCGCTGACGACCGACATGTCGCCGACGGCGCGGCCGGGATGCTCGTTGAAGTATCGGTTGATGTTGACGGTGTCCTCGAAAGGCGAGGTCTCGACCCACTCGGGAAGCTCGTCGTCGGACAGGGCGATGGGCTCGGGGCGGCGGCGGAGCAGCAGGATGTCGCTCAGCGCCTCGGTTCCCGCCTGGCGCCTGAACGTCTCGGCCGGCAGGCGCACCGCGCCCAGGAGCTCGGCCTTCTCGGCCATGGCGCGGCGGGTCGCGGTCGAGTTCTTGTCGAGCGTGTATCGGCTGGTGAGCACCGCGACGATGCCGCCGGGGCGCACCGCCTCGACGCTCTTCCTGATGAAGTAGTCGTGGATCGGCATGCCGTCGATCTTGATGTCGCCGCTGTAGGGCACGTTGCCGATCGCGGCGTCGAAGGATGCGGGGGAGACCCGGCACTCCTCGAGGCCGGCGGCGGTGATGTGCGCCTCGGGGCAGAGCGCCTGCGCGATGCGCGCCGAGATCGGGTCGAGCTCGACGCCGTGGAAGTCCAGGGCGAGGTCGGCCGGCGCCAGGCGCATGAAGTTGCCGGTGCCGCAGCCCGGCTCGAGGATGGCGGCGGGCTTGTCGACCCGGCCGATGCCGGCCTCGCGCAGCGCGTCGTAGATGGCGCCGATGACGGGCGCCGGCGTGTAGAAGGCGGTGAGGACGGTATGACGCTGGGACGCGAACTCGTCTTCGCTCAGCAGCTCCCTGAGCCTGTCGCGGATCTCGCCCCACTCGCCCTCGGCCTTCTCGGAGAAGGCCTTCTGCGCGCCGCCCCAGCCCGAATAGGCCTCCATGGCGGCGATCTCGGCGGCGGTGGCGCTGCCTCGCTCCTCGGCGGCGGCAAGCGCCTCCAGGGCGGCCAGGTTCTTCCTGGCGCGGGCGATGGGGCTGCCGGCGCACTGCGAGTCCACGCCGGCGACCGCGTCGATGGTCGCCGCGTCGTCGGCAGGCTCGTCGATAGGCGTCGGGGTCTCGGCCTCGGCGGCCCCTACATGGCCTCGATGATCTCCTTGATCGCGATCTCGGTCGCCATCGCCTCGGCGGAGTTCGCCTTCTTGATGAAGCTCGGAAGGTCGCTCGAGCGAAGTTCCGGCGTCGCCCCGCACGACTTCATGCAGCCCGGCGTGAGCTCGCTGATCCGGTTGCGGTACGCCGTCTCGATCTGCTCGAGATACGATTCCGTCTTCCCGGATGCCTTCAGCTCGGCTACCTTCTCCGGCAGGTTGTCCAGCATGAACTGGTACCTCATGCCGCGTACTCCCGTATACGGTTGCTTCAGGACGGCCATCTTCGTCTCCCTTCCGAGATGCGTCGGCGGGCGGCTCGCCCGCGATTTGGTTTACATAAGACCGCGACTCGGCGGCTTTGTCAACGGCATTCTCCGTGTTTTCAGTGACGGCGAACAGGAAGTCGTCGGTCATGGCGAAAAGGGAGAGCTGTCCTTCTGCCTGAAGCGTCTTGCGGGAGCGGCGCGCCATCGGTGCCTCGCCTTCATGGTCTGGTTTGCGTTATCTCGGATACCGTATCCCCATGGGACGCCAGCGCCAACGCGCCTTCCCGAACGGGAAGCGACGGCCCGGGGGAGCCTCGACCGAGGCATGGCGTCAGATGTCGTTTCCTCTATCCCGGGTATTCAGATATTGACGGTTGACGTTGGGAAGAATTAACCACGGACCTGAAATTAACTTTATGCCGTGGGTACGATTGCGATTATGGGCAGCAGTTATCTAGGTTGGTGTTGTTTGGCAAATGATCAGAAGCGTATTCATCGCAAGGAACCGAAACACTGGCTTCCATTCGCTGTTCGAGGTAATCGGGTCCGACAATCCGGTACCGGCGACAGCGCCTATGGACTTCGATCTGGCCGAGCACTTGCTTCGGTGGGGCACGCTCGACGAGCTCGTCGCGGCAATCTCGGAATCGGGCCCGCTCATCGATCGCAGCATCTATAAAGAGGAGAATAGGCGGTTGTCTATCAACGAGGCCATCGAGGTCGTGGAGGAGTCCGTCGGCGGCGAGCGTGGTTTCACGCGTTGCGACGAAGACTTCCTCTATCTCCAACTGTGCCTTGAGGGGGTGTCTGCGACGGGCAGCGCCTCGTCTCTTTATCCGTCTCGGGCCTCCGTCTCGCGCGATATCGAAAGGCACGGCCTTATCGAATCCGATGGCCTTGCCGAGCTGAGAAGGTGGCGGGAGGCCGATCCCGGATGCACTGTCGTGGTCGAGCCTCTGGAGGATATCGTACTGTGCCGAAACCTCGGGTCGTTGGTACTGAGGCTGACGGCGAACATCAGGTCCGGATGCGGCGACGTACTCGAGAGAAGCGGTTTCAGGCACTTCGACAAAATACACCGATCCCGCATCGCCGGGGAGCTCGAGGACTCCTATTACGTCTTGCCGTTTAAGCATAACTCGTCTTTCGACAGAACTCTCAACTACTCGTCGAAGTGGTTCGAGAACGTCTTCGGCTATATGGTCATCAACCCGTTGGAGACGCGGATTCTCGACCTGAGTCCGAAGAAGGACAAGGTTCTTTTCGGATCAGTCCCCAACGCGGTTCTGATAACCGCGCAGATAAAGACCGGCGAGGGCGCGCCGTTCTTCGACGTCTGCTGGAAGCCGGAAATCGAGAAGACCCAGCTGTATCTCAGCATCGATGATGGAGGCAATCAAAGAGACGAAGCGGTCGCTTTCGTGGAATCTACCGTCGAGATGCTGCGCGGGCTGACTACGAAAGACGGCGAACCCCTCGGATGGTCCGTAAGCGAGCCATCGATTTTCGATAACGAGCCTTTGCCCAGGTATCTATTCCACTCCGCGGCTGCATCGATGTTCGGCTCGATTATCTACCGTTACGGATATGTCCCCGCGACGTGTAAGAATTGCGGGAACGGCATTTTGGTTAAAACCAGGGGGAAGAGACGCGAGTTCTGTTCCCCGTCGTGCAGGACGCAGTATTCGAACCGAAAGGCGGGACTCTAGGGGAATCCGCCTTTCGCTCTGGCGATGCGCTCTCCGCCCTAGTGGCGCCGGCCCGGGCCTCCCCGGTCGGTTTCTTTACTGCATGCAGGAACATTCGGACCTCCGGAAATCAGTGACGCGCGAGATGCGTGGCGGCATCTTCCATCTGGACACGGCTGCGCCGTGCGGCAGCCGCCGCCCTATGCGCTAGGTCGACCGGACTTTCCGCCGGAGCTTCCGGGTGCTGCTCCGCGCCTGCTTTCCCATTGGGGGTATTCGCGCCCACATCGCCCTTCTTTTCCATATCCAAGGCCTCCTTCTCACTGAGTCCGCTGAGGACCGTGCAGGTGCCGCCGAACCTCGCGAAGCCCCAGCGGACGTCGGCGAGGGCTTCCGATGGAGTATGGTCGTCATCCGCGAACGTCTCGAATCTCTTGAAGATCTTGCCGGCCAGGTCGCGCGGGGTCTCGAAGACGAGATCGGACATGTAATCGACTCCGTCGAGCCACTTCCCCTCACGTAAGAGATCGTCCTTTCCGACCTCGAACAGGAACGTGAGCCGGGTCGAATCGGGTTCCTCCAGATCGAACTGCGACGTCGCCGCCATGGTCTCGAGCCTTTGCGAGAAGACTGCGACGTCGTCTTCCCCGATGAGCGCGGCGGCTCGGTCCGCCGGCATCTGCCTTACATTGAAAGCCATCACACATACCTCTTTCTATCTGTGAACCTTGATGTCTGCGCTTCCGGTCTCACCGGCATGCGCCGCTGCCTTGGCGGCTGCTGCCATGGACGCTGGGCTCACGCCCTTCGAGGCAGTCGGCGCTACGGCCTCAACGGCCGCGCCGATCTTCGCCTCGATCTCGTCGCAGCGCACGGAAACCCTCTCGCACTGTTCCTTGACGTACCCGAGGGCCGCCGGGACGGGGACGTCGAGCTCTCGCATGGCGGTCTCCGCCTCGGCGGAAAGCAGCGCGAGGTCGAAGTCGCGGGCGAGCCGTGCGTCCGGCATGTCGTGGCGGATGGAGACGATGGAGCCACCGAACGAGATGGGGGAGGACTGGAAGCCGTGCCAGCCGCGGCGCCTCGAGCTGAACGTGAGGACGGTTCCGGCCTGCGGTCTAGCGGTCGCGAGGAAACCGTCGGCGAGCGTGCAGGAGATCTCGATGTCGCGCCCGTGGACCGTGACGGTGCCGAGCTCGCGGGACCTGTCGCTTCCGAGCGTGCGGACGACGTTGAAATCATCGACCATCAACCGGTCGAACAGCTCAACGTCGACCGATGAGGCGCGAAGCTCCTCCATGCCGTCCAGGAACGCCAGGATGCCCTCGTGCGCCTGGGCGCCCATGCCCTCGATGAGGGGGCGGGAGCGGTCGAGCTTGGCGATATCTACGAGCGTGAGGTCCTGCATGAGGCGGCGCGCGTCCACCTCGCTGATCGAGGTCTTGAAGTTCTCGCCGATCCACTGCGATGCGGCGAACGGGTGTCCCGCGAAATCGATCATCGAGGCGCCGGCACCGCCGATCTCGATGCAGTTGCGGCGCACCGATTCCGCCACGGACTTCGCCGCGGCATCGATCGCGTGCGCATCCCGGCCGTTGGCGTAGCCCTCGGCGGCGCGGTCGAGCGCGAGCAGGCGGGCGCCGGCGAAGATCTCGGCGGTGGGGTAGATCGCCGCATCGGCGACGCCCTCGCCCAGGCCCTCCAACGTGCCGTCGTTGCAGATGAGCGCACCCGAGACGCGGTCGATGGCGGCCTCGCTGCAATCGAAGCCGCCGTGCTCTGATTGGAAGGCGAGGCAGATGCCCTCACCGTCCGTCATGGTTGCGTGTTTTCTGGTCATGCTTACTCCGGGGATCTAGTGCTTGGGTCCGCGCGCCTGCGCGGGCTCCTCTTCGGCGGGCTTGGCCTCCGGGACCGTCTTGGCGATTTCCCGGGCGACGGCCCACATATCGATGCCCTCCGTGGCGCGCATGCGGAAGTCCTCGTCGAAGTACTCGGCGTCTGCGCGTGCATGCTCAAGTGCGGCTTCGGCGAGCATGGTGCCGATTGCCGCGAAGGGGTTCTCGTAGATGCCGGACTCGTCGACGTAGCCGTATTCGATCATCTCGTCGATGCCTTCCAGGAGCTTCCCCTTGGCCTCGGCGAAGGCGGCCTCCATGGGATTGATGGCATCCGGCAGCTCGGGCATGTCCTCGAATTTCCTGTCCGCGAGCAGGCGTCCGATCGCGCGCTGGTTCTGCTCGGTGGCGACGGCGAGCGCCCCGAGGAGCACCGGCATGTCCCGGTCCTTGAGCTTTTCGTAGAACGCGAGCTTGTCGAGCGCGATAGAGCTGTCCTCGGCGCGGCGGCACGCCTCCAGCGCCTCGCGGTACGGGTCGAGGTCTGCCAGCTCCTCGCGCACGCGGTCGCGGACCACCCCCAGGGCGAGCTCGGATGCCTTGCAGATGGGGGAGGTGATCAAGAAGAAGCCCGTTTCGTCGGAGAGCTGGAAGGACAGCGACTTGCGCCCGTCCCTGTATTCCTGGATCCCGGCGGTCCATCGACCGCCGGACATGTTGGCGACAAGCGTGGCCATGCGTTTGACTGACTGGGTGAGCTGATCGTCCAGCTCATTACACTCGTCCAGGTAAAGGGACCCGGAAAGCCAGAGCTCGGCCGCCTCGCGATTCGAGAAGGTTTCGCACGTCCAGGTGTCCGGGTCGAAGTCGTACGCCTCCCAGGTGGCGACGCCGAGTTCGTTGCCGCAGCGTCGGACGAGGTTGCGGCCGGTCTCGACTTCCATTCCGGGCTCGACGGCACGCGTGAAGTCCTCGCCGTAGAGCGAGGCCATGCGCTCCGCTTCTTCTTTGTCGCTGACGTCGTAGTTCCACAACATGGCGGTCGGTCCTTTCATCGGGCGCCGTCCGGCGGCGCGGGTATATTCGCCATCGATGCTATCCGCGCTGGACCCCGACCGCCCCCGCGCCCGTCCATGTTTCCCGAACGGGAAGCACTCACCCGCACCCCAGACGCCCTGGAACGCGAAAGGGAAGAGCCGCCGCCCAATGGGCGACGGCTCCGGGGCCTCGCATATGGTTCCTCATTGCCCGTTGGGGCAACGCAGCGTGCGCATCTACCCGAAAAGCTCGATGAGCTTTTCGGCCTGGCGCTGCCCGATGCCCGCGACGCGGCGGGACTCCGCGATGCCGATTGCGGTCATGGCGCTTTGCGTCTTCGCCGAGCCGATACCCGGCAGGGCCATGAGCAGACGCTTCGCCTTGATGCGCCCGACGACGGGATTATCCTTGCCCTCGGCCAGGGCGGTCGCGATGGTCACTTCGCCCGATTTGACGCGGGCAAGGTACTCGGCGCGCGCGGCGCGCATCTCGGCGGCGCGCTTCAGTGCGGCGGCCCGCTGTTCGGGGCTGAAGTTGTTCCCGAAGGCGGCCTTCTTCTCGGTCATGGTCGTTTCCTTTCAGTCCTGCGGAATCGTGGTCGCGACCCGCCTAGAGCCATTCGACTACGGTATCGCCGGAATGGACCGAGGCGAAATCGACGCACAGGGTCCGGCGGCGTCCCGGCTGCGTGTGCCTGCCGTCGTTCACGGTGAAGATAGCGAAGCTGTCGAACACTTGCGCGAGCGTGCAGCGCACCTTCGCGAGGTTCGCCGCGGTGCCGCGTTTCGAGCCCATGTGCCCCGAGATGGTCGCCCGATGGCCCACCTTGCCCAAAAACTGTTCGCGGTATTCGGCGATCGTGAGCCGCCCGTCCCTCGCGGGATCGCACTCCCAACCGAACAACTATACCGCCGCCATGCAGAGCATATGGGCGCCGTGTTCGCCGGCAGGGTCGATGATCGACTTCATAGATGCTCACGCCTTCCAGAGATCTTTCAGATTCGGCAGGAAGTATACCCCGCAACTGCCTAAAAGATGCGCTCAGACCGCAAAACCTTACGTCCTCGACCGGATATGGAGAAATGGGGGCCGCCAGATGGAACGCCGCGCCACAAGGTAGAATCGATAGCAAGCGGAACCCGTTCCTTATGCTGTCACACCTTGGGAACGCGGGCAACGCAGGTGCGCGCCCCGGGGCCGGGCGAAAACGGCCCCTCTCCCTTCCCTCAAAACATATCTCCGATTGCAAGCGGCGCCCTGCCGAAACCGACAGGGCGTTTGCCCCGTTCATCCGCAGGAGACCCAAGGGCGATATGTACCCGGACGCCATGCCCACGGGCTACCGTCAATCGTCCCAACGCAGCAGGTAGACGCCCATATTAGATTGGCTGGAATTGAAGGGCGACGCACCCCGCGAGCAGGCGGGCGGCGGGGTTGTCGCAGAAAAAGGCCGGGAGTGCAGCCCGGCCTTTAAACCTGAAATCCGCATCGCCCGCGTAACTGGCTAGCAACCTGCGCAGGGTCCGCTTCGTTCACCTGTGATTCTACCCGGTGGACCGGAGTTGATACGCAGATGCCCGGGGTGGAGCCCGGGCATCTAACCAAAGCTGAAAACTAGGCCGCCCGCGCTCCTTGTCGCTCACACGGGGACGCATCGTCTTCTACGGCCATCTTACCCAACTCCGGCAAGGTATAGACGCGCCCTCAGATTCTATATTTGAGCATATCGACCTCGGCCGTCCGCCGATCTCCCTAGCGCTTCGCAAGTGCGGCGATAAGCTCGGCGCGCTGCGCTTCCGTGAGACTGTCCGCATTGCGGGCTACGTGGTGCACGGCGTCATCCAGCTCCTGATCACAGGAGGTTCCGATGATGTCCGACGGTTCGACCCCGAGGGCGCGCGACATCGCGGCGATCGTGGCAGGCCACGGCAGCCGCTCGCCGTTGACGTACCTGCTCACCGAGGCCGGTGTGAGGCCTGCCGCCTCGGCAAGCTCCTTTTGACTCATACCCCGTTCCGCCGAAGCCGGCCGCGAGGCGTTTCCCACATCCGGCGGCCCTACGGGACGGATGGGGTCCCTCCATGCCGCCACCCATGGAAAACGCGAAGGCAAACCGGGCGCGATACCCAAAAGCCGCCTGCCTACACAGGCAGACGGCGGCATTGCGGCCGAAATCGCCTATTTCCTCTTCTTCGGCCGCGCGATCTCGGCCGGCCTGTCCGCGGGGTCGAACGACCCGGCGCGGAACTCCACGCAGCCGGTGGCGCCGCGCGGCGCGGCGAAGAACCGCCAGGGCTTGAGCGCGACATCGAGCGATACCGCATCGAGCTCGCCGGGCTCGCCCTCGCGCACCCAGACGACGTCGATGGGCACCCGCATCATGCAGGTGTGGATCGACCGGCAGCCAGGGAAGTACAGGCCGCAGGCCTCGGGTACCTCGCGCTTGAGCATGAGCCCGCAGAAGCGCTCGATAAAGCCCTTGCAGGTATGGGTGAGGATCGGGACCCTCTTGCCCGAGACCGTGACGGCCACGGCCTCGTCGAGATATCTGTCGTTCATATCGGATGGCTCCTTGGTTGGGGATTAGAAGAACTCGCCGAGCTGTAGGACCATCGGTGCGAGCATGAGCATGATGATCGAGGGCAGCATGAGCAGAAGCATGGGGAAGAGCATCTTGGTGGACAGCTTGTTGGTCATGTCGTCGACCCTCAGGCGGCGCTCGGTGCGCACGGACTGGGCCTGCATGCGGATGATGTCGACCAGAGAAGATCCCGCGCGCTCGGCCTGCACGAGCGACGCCGTGAAGAAGGTGATCGAGTTCACCTGGGCGCGCTCGGCCAGTCCCAGCAGGGCCTCCGAACGGCTCGAGTAAGCCGCCTCCTTGGCGACGCGGGCGAAGGCCTCGGCGATCGCCCCGTCCATGCGGGTGCCGACCGATGCCAGCGCGCCCTCGAACGACGATCCAGCAGAGATGCAGATGGCCATGAGGTCCAGTGCGTCAGGCAGCTGGCGGTCGAGCTCGTCGCGCCATTCGGCGCGGCGGGCGAG
>NC_021021.1:2846872-2848961 GCF_000210055.1 Gordonibacter pamelaeae 7-10-1-b | reverse complement strand
TCGGCCGCTCGTCTGCGGACTCAACGCCGGCCTGCTCGCGGGCGATGCGCCCGCGGCGCGCGATGACGAGCATCGCGACGCCGAGCGCAAGACCTGGCAGGGCCGGCAGCAGGTTGACGATGTTGGAAAGCGACCCGCCCATGCTAGAACACCGCCTGGGGGTTGAACCAGTCGTCATCGACGAAGACGCCCTCGTTTGCCATCTTCTCGATATGGCGGCGCATGAAGCGCTCGCCGGTCGGGACGAACCAGCCGGAGTGCTCGGGGTCGTTCGGGTCGTGCTCGAAGCGGACGATCGGGGCAATCGTGACGACGTCGCCCTGCATGCCCTGGACCTCCGCGATCTCGGTCACGCGGCGCACGCCGCGGGAGCGCTCCGTGTAGATGATGAAGTCGATGGCCTGGCTGATGTACTCAAGGATCTCGCGCGAGGACATGCCGGTGTTCGCCTGCTGGACGAGCGTGCGCAGGCGCGTGGGCACCTCGCGGCAGTTGTCGGCGTGGATCGTGGTGAGCGAGCCGTCGTGGCCGGTGGTCATGGCCTGGAGCATGTCGAAGGCCGCCGCGTCGCGGCACTCGCCGACGATGATTCGGTCGGGGCGCTGGCGCAGCGCGTTGGTCACGAGGTCGCGGTAGTCGATGCGGCCCTTGCCCTCCACGTTGGCGTCGCGCGTCTCCATGCGGGCGACGTGCGGCTGGTTCAGGCGCAGCTCGGGCGTGTCCTCGATGGTGATGATGCGCTCCTCGGGCGGGATGTAGAGCGAGATGGCGTTGAGCAGCGTCGTCTTGCCCGATCCGGTGCCGCCGGCCACGATGGTGGACATGCGGCCCTGCACGATGGCGCGCATGATCTCGAGCATGCGGCCGTCGAACGACCCGTTGGCCATCAGGGCCTCGGGGGTGAGCGCGTCCTTGCGGAACTTGCGGATGTTGATGAGGTGGTGGTCGACCGCGACGCCCTTGAGCACCGCGTTGACGCGCGAGCCGTTGAAGGACGTGCCGGGCCGGACGATGGTGCAGTCGCACAGCGGCGAGGCCTCGTCGCAGCGGCGGTTCATGCCGGCGGCGATCCGGTCGATGGTGAACTTCACGTGGTCGTCGTCCTCGAAGCAGACGTCGGTGAGCATGAGCCTGCCGGAGCGCTCGACCCACACCGACTCGGGCCCGTTGACCATGATCTCGGAAAGCGACTCGTCGTACAGCAGGTCCTCGAGCGGCCCGAAGTAGTACAGGTCGTTGATTGCCGCGCGCAGCACCTCCTGGTAGGCGTCGTCGGCGATGCGGCCGGTCTGGTCGATGAAGCGCTCGGGCACGAGGTGGTAGAAAGCCGGGTCGTCGATGATGGGGCCGATGACCGAGGCCGCGTCGCGGTCGCGACTGCGCACGTCGGCGTCGGGCTGCTCGGTCTGGTTGTCGGATGAGAGCTGTTCACGCGCGGCGCGGTATACGGCGCGCTCGAGCGCGATGAGGTCCCTATTCAGCATCGCTGGCCCCCTCGGCGGTCTGCGGGATGGCCGTGAGCGTCGCGTTCGGGTTCGCCACGATGGCCGCGGCCTGGTCCTCGGTGACGTCGAGCGTCACGAGCGAGTACCCGGCGTCCGGCGAGCCGGACAGGGCGGAATCGAGGGCGATGATCTTGACGTTGGCGCACACCGTCTCGGCGCTCGACGTCGCGCCGTCGGAGACGACGGCCATGACGTTGACGCGGTCGCCGACGCGCAGCAGCGGCGACAGGCTCTTGGAGGAGTCGAGCGACAGGGCGATGGCCACATGGCCGTCCTCGATGGCCGACGTGATGTGCGCCGGCGAGCTCGATGCCTGGAGGGAGGACAGCGAGATGGAGGTCCCGGCGGTCTGCGTGGTGAGCGAGGTGTGGCCGGCGACATCCGAGACCTTGGTCGCGGCGTCGGTCGGGCAGTACGCCTTGGGGACGGCCTGCGTCTCGAGGTCGGCTTCGGTGATGGTCTCGCCGGCGGCGACGTCGCGGTTGGTCACGACGACGTTAACGGAATTCGCCTCGTTCTTGGCGATGATCGCCGAGGACTCCGCGACCCGCATGCCGGAGAACACGGTGGCTCCCACCGACACG
>NC_021021.1:2845133-2846443 GCF_000210055.1 Gordonibacter pamelaeae 7-10-1-b | reverse complement strand
CGAACGTGGCCTCGAGACTCCCGTTGCCGACGTCCGCCGGCCGGTACACGTTGCCGGTCGAGTAGGGATGGATGGTCCAGACGGCCGTGGACCTTGCGGTCAGCTTGTCGCGGCCGGCGAGTTTGAGGAAGGTGGTCTCCGTATCGTTGGAAAGCCTCACGTAGACGCCCGCGTAGCGGTCGTTGGAGCCCGACTCGGACTCGGGCAGCTCCGCATACCAGATCTCGGCGGTGCCGGTGTATCCGTTGTCCGAAAGCAGCTCGACGACCTCCTCGCGCGCCTCGCGCCCGGGGTTCTCCGAGTACTTGACGGCGTTCGACATCCCGAGCGACGACTGCCGGACGGCCTCGAGCACGGCTTCCTGGCCGGTCTTGGCCGAATAGGCCGTGCTGACGTCCACGCCGAGGCCCACCGCGATGAGCAGGCAGCTGATGGCCACGACGAAGATGACGGCGACCTGGCCGGGAAGGCCGCGGGTACGCAGCGGTTTTCGCGATGCCATCACAGCACCTCCCAGTCCGTATAGGTCGTATAGCTGTGCGAGACGTGGCGCGTGAGGGTCGTCTTGCGCCCGAGCGAGAGCGGGTCGTTGTACTCGTAGGCGATATCGGCCTCGACGGCGACGCGGCGCGTCTCGGTCCTGAGCGTCGAGGCCCCCAGATCGCTCGCGATGGAGTCGCCGTCGTTGACGGCACCGCTTGTATCGGCCTTGACGCGCGCGTTGGTCACGGTGAGCCTGCTCTTGTCGAGGTCAGTGCCGTCGCAGACGAGGTCGCGGACGAGCTCGTTTCGGTCCTGCTCCTGCCATCCGGCGGGAAGCGCGTCGGCGAGCGTCGCCAGCGAGTGCTGGATCACGGTGTTCTGGTAGGAGAGCATCGCGAACGACCCGATGGCGAAGAGGAACGTGAGCAGCACCGGCATGATCAGGATGAACTCGACCGAGCCCTGGCCGGGAAGGTGCGCATGCGCGCGTGCCGTTGGAAAGGCTGCCATGTCACGACCTCTCTATCTCTGACCTGATGGACGACGTCTCGGAATGGACCTGCCAGCCGTCATCGGTGGCGCCCTTCACGCCGAGCGACTTGAGCGGGAAGATGCAGCCGACATCCTCGACGACCTTGACGGTGACCTTCTCTCGCGCATAGCGCGCGGTGACCGACTTGTCGCCGCTCTTGAGCGTCACCGGCTTCGACGGCGCCTCCGCCGATGTGACGGTGACGGTCGCGCCGTCGCCCAGGGCGCACGCCTCGCGCACGTAGGCGGCGATCGCGTCGTTCGACAGGGTGGGGTTCGCCGCGGCGTAGCGCGCG
>NC_021021.1:2843129-2844772 GCF_000210055.1 Gordonibacter pamelaeae 7-10-1-b | reverse complement strand
GAAGGCCGCGATAGACGAGGCGGCGAGCACCGCGAGATGCGGGAGCGGTACGATGCGGAAGCGGATATCGCTTGCGGCGATGGCGAGCGAGCTCACGGCCGCCACGGCGGCCGCCGGCGAGTATGCCGCGCCGGCGAGCGCGGCGGCGAGATATGCGGGGACCCAGTAGGCCTCGCCCGCGAGCGTGGGGTTGTAGCGGCGCGCGTAGGCGCCCGACTCGCCGTCCGCCAGCAGGTCCGCGTCGATGTCGCCGGAAGCGGCGAGCGCTGCGATCGTGGAGGGCGCGACGGCCTGGATGGCGACCTGGGCGCCGATAGCGGCCAGCCAGTCGCGTCGCTCGGCGGGATCGGCGCCGTCCGCGAGCATGGCCGCGTCCTCGCGCTCGTAGAAGGAGTAGCGCAGGGATTGGTAGGCATGTTGCGCGAGCCAGCCGGCGGCGGCCGTCCCGGCTGCGAGCGTGAGTGTTCCGAGCATGCGGCTCCCTCCGGTGCTGTGGTTATCTGGAAAGCGCGCCCTGTCGGCGCGCGGGAAGGTTCGGGATGCCCGGGGGCGGGGGTGTCTGCCCCCGGACGGATGGCTCCGGGATGCGCTAGTGGCCGCCCTGGCCGGGGCGGGCGCCGGAGATGCCGGTTTTGGACAGCGTGTCGGAGACCGTGTTGATCTTGACGTTCATCTGGTTGGACAGGTAGATCAGCGCGGCGATCAGCGCGACGGCGATGCAGACGACGATGACGACCCACTCGATGGAGCCCTGGGCGGACAGGGCCTCCTTGGCGCGGCGCTTCATGTTGAAAAGGCCGCAGGTGGCGATGGCCGCCGGCTTGGCGAGGATATCGTTCATTGGACCTCCTCCTCTCTTGGATGTCTGCGCGGGCACATGCCCGCGCGAAGCCTGTGCCCCATCCGGGGCGATACGGCATAAACTATGCCCCCGGCGGGAGGACGGGTCAGCACCCTGCCCAGAAATGGGAAAGGTTCGGGATTGTCCCAGCTCAGGACCTATTTCCGCTTGTGGAGGAATTATGGAGCCGCCTTGCGGGCATACACCTCGAAGGTCCCGTCGTCATGCACCCGTGAGAACCCGAGTTCGGCAAGCCCGTCCTCGAGAGCGGGGTAGGCCCCCGAGGGGACGACTGCGAAATCGGCGCCGGTGCCCTCGATGGCCTCGGTATCGCTCGCCAGCATGGCCCGGGCGGCGCCCCAGGCATCCGTGCCCCCGTTGAGCTCGGGGCAGTAGAGCTCCGCCCGCGTGTCGAGCAGAGGCCGGTACCCCGCGAGTTCGAGTTCGCTCCCCACGTCGATATCGCAGATGACGGCCTCGCCCCCGTCTGCCTCGGCATCCTCGAGGGCGGCGATCGCCGCCTCCGCGGACTGCTCGAGCGCGGTCTTGGCCGACACGGTCGCGGCGAGGCACCCGACGGCGGCGACGAGCGCAGCCGTGCAGCATGCGGCGAGGGCAAGGGGTCTCCGTGCGCGCGGGCCCGCCACCTCTCCCTGGATATCGGACAGGGCGAGCGCCATTGAGGTCATCAGGAAGAGCTCGTTTCTCACGTTAGCCAATGCGAGCATGAGCGTGCCGAGCACGAGCAGGTCGCCGGCCTCGAGAAGCGTCCGGCCCCCGCCGCGGCGACGCACCCGGAGAC
>NC_021021.1:2832626-2842213 GCF_000210055.1 Gordonibacter pamelaeae 7-10-1-b | reverse complement strand
GCAGGACAGGCCGGCGATCCACATGCAGCGCGAGTGCAGGATTCCCGCGGCGATACCGGCGAGAAGCATTGCCACGGCGCCGGCCGGGACTTTCGCCCCGCTTCGCCGGCACAGCGCGATCGGCCCCATCGCCATCGCCGCGACGGGGACGGCGAAAAGGGGGCCGAGCGGGACCCATAGGGGCTGCATCTCGACGATGGCGCTGCCATAGGAGGCCTCGCCGAGCGATTTCAGGACATAGAGGGACCCGTCGGCGCCGTATGGGTTGAGCAGCGAGGCCGCGCACATGGCCGCCACGGCGGCGCAGATGGGCATCGCCCGCGCGGACCACGCGCGGCGTGCTGCGGGATTGGCGAGCTCATGCGGGTAGGGCAGGGCGAACGCCGCGGCGCACGCGGCGAGAAGAGGCCATTGGGCCGCCTGGAGGTTGACGCCGGCGACGGCGATGGCGGGTAGCCGCAACAGCGCCCACCGCCCGCCGTCCTTGAGGTATCTGAGCAGAATCCTGGCCGTGAGCGTGCACAGCAGCGCGGTCCAGATCGTCGGGCGGACCGATATGTACATGCAGATGCACACCGACGGCACCGCAAGGCAGAAGGCCAGGGCCGCTGGCGAGAGCTTCCCGTCGGCGGCGTCGAGCATGAGGCGGGACAGCTGCCAGAAGAGGAGCCCGGCGGGCACGCAGGCGGACACGGCCGCTGCGGTATAGCCGCCGCTCGTATACCACGCCCAGAGCCAGACGTCATGGAGCCACTGCTGCGCGACCATGCCCTGGCCGGGCCAGATGGAGAACGGGTTGATGTAGGGTATGCCGTTGCGGACGATCTCGCGGCCGGTCGCGAGGAGGAACCAGACGTCGGAGTCGAGCGTTCCCGTTCCAGCAAGGGTGCGGGCGAGAATCGGGCCCGCGATGAGGAGGGCGCATAGGGCGGATATGGCGAGGCGTGTGCGGTCGGCCTGAATGGTTGCTTTCAAGATGGCTCCAAGGGGTAGATATTCGACCGGGAGCATACGCCGCCGCGGCGAAAAGAAGAACCCCGCTCCCAAAAGTGGGAACGGGGCACCGAAAAGGCGGAATGCCGCGGTCGTGATATCGGCAAAAGGATGGCGGCCGGTGAGGGCCGGCCGCCGATGGGGGAATGGCGGCATATTGGGGAGTCCGCCATTGCATATGGGGTCGACTGGATCGGATGGTGGGTCGACCGGATCGCCGTGACATAGTTTATCGGAAGGAGTGACGGCGTTGCTTTGACTATACCCCTTGGCGATATACGCTAATCACGTCATTGGCGGAAATGTGTTCCCGTCGTGTACGGGTCCGGTCCGTACGGAACGGTCTGCGCTCAGCCCTTGCTGCTCGCGACGCCCTCGGCCTTCGCCTCGGACCATTTGATGTAGAGCGTGACGTCGCGCTTCGCGGTGACGGAGGTTACCTTCTCGGTGCCGTTAGCCGAGGTCAGCCAACATTCCGGCACGTACCTGCGCCAGGTGTCGTCTGCGAGCTTGGCGAATACCTCGCCGGGTTTAACCGGAGTGACGCTCTCGCCCCAGTAGAGCGCCTTGTGCCCCTGCCCGTCGTCGCCGATGGCCGCGAGCGCCAGGCCGTCGAGCCTGTGCTTCTCCGTGGACAGGGAGAAATCGGGGAGCTCGAAGGAGGGGCGCGCATCGGGTTTGTCCATGAGCGGCGCGGTGCGGTAGATGCCGGCGTCCTCGGGCTTGAGCGATCCCTCGGCGTACTCGACGCGCACGGTGCAGCGGTTGCGGCCGTAGAGCTTGAGCGTCTGGTCCTTGACGATGGTGACATTCGCGGCGGGCTGGGTGAGCTCGGGATCGAGGAACCAGCTCGAGAACCCCGTCGAGGGGTTCTGCCCGTATTGCTCGTCGAGGTTGCAGGTGTCCTTCAGGGCCTTCTGCGTCGCGATGTCGGCGGGGTTGTAGATATCGCCGCCCTCGACGTCGAGGTCGCGGTACACCATGTCCTTCTGCTCGATGCCGTCGGCATAGTACTCGACGCACGTCGTGACGACTCGCACGCCGCGGGAGACGAGCGTGCCCAGATAGCGGTCGGTCCATACGTAGCGGTCTGTCTTGCCGACGGTGCGGATGCCGAGCATCGCGGCGGCGTAGAGAAGCCCCGGCCCCCAGGAGGCGTCGGCAGCCAGGTTTTCGCTGTCGGAGAACTCTCTGACGACGCGACCGCCCTGCGGCTTGCGCACGAGGTGGATGTTCATGCCGCAGATCTTGTTCCCGTCGGCGCCGTCCGGCTCGATGCCGGCTGCGGGCGCGGTGTTGACGTCGAGCGGCGCCGAGGCGGAACAGTTGACATAGACCGGGTCGGACCACTCGCCGCTCCCGTTGAGCAGCTTGGTCCTGATCTCGAGGTCGTAGTGGTCCGCTATCTCTCCCGTGAGCCAGACCTTCACCCTTCCGAGGATATCCGACTCCGTGTCGAGGATGCGCGCGCCGTCGGATCCCTCGACCCACTCGCCCCCGCTGTAGCGCTGCGCGGCGTAGTGGATCGATCCGGGGAACGCGGAACCCTCGAGCCTGAGGCCGAGTCCGTAGATAGAGTTGCCGCCATGTGGGTAGCCGATATGTCGGTGCGCGAGCGATTCCTGCTGCCACCCCCAAGTGGCCACGCCGCACTGGGCGAAGATGGAGGCGTTGTCCTCGGGGAGGTCGTCGTCGATGTCGGACATATAGAGCCTGAAGATCGGCCTGACCGGCAGGTCCGATTCGTTCTTGCATCCCAGGGCCCAGCCGGAGGGCTTGATTCCGACATCCGGGTCGTCCGGATCTGCGTTATGCCATCCGCAGATCTTCGCCTTGTCGCCGATCTTGAGCGCGTCCTCGTCGCAATGGACCGAGACCTTGCCCTCGATGCGGGCCTCGACGAGGTTCCACTGGGCATTCTTCTGGATGGCCCAGCGCCCGGGGCATGCTGCGGACTGGACGGATACGTTTGCGACGGAATTCGACGTGACCCCGTTGGTGTCGAGGCGCAGGCCGTCGGCATCCGAGGTGATGAAGTAGCAGGAATGGTCGGTCTCGTTCGAGTCGTCGGGCTCGTGGTGGATCCACCATGCCTTGCTCCGGCCGTCGGAGTTGTTGATGTCCCAGATATCGGCATGGCTGTTCTGGACGACTCCGTGGTCGACCACGGGCGCCGCATGGCCGCTGTTGTTCAGCGTGTGCGTCAGGTTCGGGCCGACCATGTTGGCGATAGCGAACGTGAAGGTGTCTACGCCGTCGCTGGTATAGGGTTTGAGCATCCAGGTCTGATTGACGCCGCGATAGTTCTCGTAGAGGCACACGCCGCGTCCGTTATCGTACATGGCTTTGGGTTTACCGCCGCTGTATGTGCCCTGCACCAAGTCGAGCTGGATGTCCGGCGCGGAGACGGGCCTGATGTAGAAGATGCCACCGTAGAGCGTGACGTCGTTGCGGATGTAGATCTTATCGACCCTGAAATCGCGGGAAGGGGTGGTCTGGCTCAGGAACCAGTAGTTCGGGGCGTCGTTTTCCTTGATGATGTTCTCGTGCATCCCGAAGTGATTGTAGTCCACGTTGTAGACCTGCAGCTTGCTGGACACGCTGTGGCGCGCCTCGCCCTTCTGCCTCTTGACCCAGAAGGACGGGCGGGTCGATCCCCAGTACGTGCTCCCCTGGAAGTCGTTGAAGTCGTAGAAGCCGTAGGAGATCCAGTCGTAGTACTTGTAGCCGATCTGGTTCCTGAAGTCGCCGGCGAAACGGGAATCGGCGAACTCGGCGCCGTCGAGGTAGACGTACCCCTTGTTGTCGCCGCCCTCGGAGATGGTATCGGTCCAAAGGCCGTTGCCGTGCTGCGGGTCCTTGCTGGAGCACCATGCGAACGGCCTGACGACTACGAGGGTGTAGAGCTCGTTGGCGTAATTGCACTCGAAGACGCAGGCGAAGGCGTACCTCAGCCATTGTCCGTAATGATTAATATAGTAGCTGGTGTTGGCGGGGGCGGCGCAGAGCCATTCATGGTAGCTGTTCGCGAAGCCGAAGAACATGTCCCCCTCGCCCTGACGAGGGTCCAAATGGACGAGCAGCGAGTCATTGGCAGCTCCGAACCAGCCCTGGCCGAGGTTGAAGTTCATGCCCGCGAGCGCTTCCGCTTCCCGGGCGGGTCCGAGCAGGGCCAGTCCCGCCGCGCAGGCGAGCGCGGCGAAGGCTCCTCGACGGGAGATCGGAAGCTCGAGCAGCCCCGTCTTCTCGCTTTCCCCGTCCCGTACCGGGACCATATTTGTTTCTGGCGAGGTGTTCACAGCGATCTACTCCTCCTTGAGGCCGGAGACGGCGAAACAGGTGAAAGCGGTGGCGAGGTAGCCGATGGAATACGGGTCCAGGCGGATGGCGCTGCGGACCGTGAGGGCGAAAAGGACCGCGGCGATGCCGAGGTCGAGGGCGCGGCTCCGTACCTTGCAGGCGATGCCGGCGGCGATGAGCAGGACGACCGGGACCCACACGGCGCCCAGGCAGCCCCTGGTCAGAAACCACGCTGCCGACGCTGGGGAGTAGTAGTCTGTCGGGCAGGATAGGATGACCGATGCGGCGCTCTGCAGCTGGAAGATGGCGGGCGGCAGCGCGGTCAGGATGGCGGCCAGCGCGATGCGCCTCAGCTCATGCGGTTCGATATTTGAGTGCTTGACCAAATCGATTAGGTTCATTTGTCCTCCTACAGTCCCAGGAACCAGGACACGCTCGTGTCCTCGAAATACCTCGCGGTCTCGATCAGGGTCAACGTCGACATGAGCGTCTGCCTGTTGAGGATGCGCGAGAGCGTCGAGCTCGAGATGCCCACGGCGCGGCAGTAGTCCTCTTTCGACGTGCCGGTCCTCGACAGCGTGAACGCCAGGCGCGAAGCGCACAGCTCCTTGGCGTAGTCGCGGTCGCGCTGCCGCTGCATCTCGGTCCTGTCGTGCCGTTCGCTATCGGAGCCCCGGTGCATTCTGTTCCCCCTGCCGATGTCCTGATTTTCTCCCATATGGCGCCCGATCCAGCATATGCCGGCGGCAGGCGCCCCCTTCGACGAAAAGGACGGCGGGACGGGCGAAACCCGGATGCACGATTCGGATTTTCGCCGTCTCTGCCTCCCGCGCACCAGGCCGCGGCGATGCGTTTGGGTGACGATTGGATAGCCGGCTGCGGCCTGATTTCAAAATTGATACCCGCGCAAACGCGAATCTATACATAGCCGCCGCGTCTGGTCCGATTTTTTTTCAGATGCGTTTACCGCCCGCGCCGCCGTCGTCTCCCGGCTTCGCGGCGAGCTGCGATGCCAGCGCGGCGATGTCGGAAGGCGTTCGTCCCGCCTGCTCGATCTGCTCGCCGAGGCCGCGCCGAACTTCCCTCATGAACTCGGCGGACGCCTGGAACGGGCCCGTTGAGGGGTCGGCGAAGCGCGTCTTGGCGCTCTCGATCGCCCACTTGGGAAGGTCGACGACCTCGCCGTCCCCGTCGGTCGCGATGACGAGGAAGCCGCCGCGGACGATTTCGGTCGCCCCGCCGCGCGCCCACGCCCGGTTCGGCTTGAGCTCGCTGCCCTCCGCATCGGCGGCGCGGACCAGCGACACGGTGACGCCCCCGTACTCCGCCAGGGTCTCGGTTTCGGGATCCTCGAGGCCGATGGAGGCCGCCGCGCGGGCCATGTCGGGAAAGACCGTCGTCTCTCGCGGCAGGTCGCCCACGGGCACGTAGACCGCCGAGACCTTGGCGCCGGCGGCGCGTCCGCCGCCCTGCGCGAGGCACCGCGCGATATCCGCGTCGGCGCCGTCGATCTCGAAGTCGCATGCGGCGGCGTATGCCCTCACGGCCTTCGCGAGGGCGTCTTGCACATCGGCCACGGTATCGGCCGAGAGGGCCAGGCGCGGCATGTCCTGGAGCAGGATGCCGCGGCCCAGGTGGTCGGCGAGCAGCGTTTTCATGTAGTAGCGGCCGATGAGGTAGGGCGCGGGCTCCATGTCCTTGACGTTGCGCGTCGCATCGGGGCGGTCGTCGCCGCGGTGGAGGTAGAACTCGACCATGGGCAGCCCGCCCGAGGATTTCAGGGACCGCCCCGGCAGCGTATCGAACGGGTCGTAGATGACTTTGTCGTCCTTGCCGTAGCGCGCCCCGGGAAGTACCGGGTGCATCCAGACCGACTCGCCGTCCCCGGCGCCCTCGCAGTCGACGCGGATATCGTCGGCGAGTGCCAGGACGGAATCGGATGCGATGCCCTCGCGCAGGTGTGCCAGCAGGTTCTCGATATCCTGCTCTTTATAGGTGCTCATGGTCGCTCCAATGGGTCGGGATCTATAGTCGTGCGGGCCCGCCTCGGCGCGGGCCCGGGAAAACCGGTCACAGCCGGTTACCGGCCGCGGCGGCCACCCCGTGGGTTGTTGCCTTCGTGGCCGCCTTGGCGGCCGCGGCGACGCGCGCGGGGTTGTCGGGCGCCAGGTCCGTGGCTATATCGACCCCGAGCGAGGCGCACGTCTCGGCGACGCTCTCGGCGTTGCCGAGCGTCCACCCTGCCAGTTCGGGGCTGCATCCGGCTCCGAACGCCGTGAGGACGCTGGACTCGATATCGCACAGCGCCCAATCGGCCGAGGTGAGGAACTTTTCATCATCGACCGCACCGGCAGGGTCGAAATATCCGACCGCGGCGTCCTCGGTGGTCTCGCTGATGGAATCGAGGCCGTAGTCGCAGGCATCCGGCGAGAGCGGGTCGATATCGTCCTCGAGGATGGCCGAGAGGGGGATATGGGCGACATGGAACCCGAAGAACTCGCCGTCCGACGCCTTGTCCGGGATGAAGGCGGTGCCGCTGTAGACGTTGTAGAGGAAATCGTCGAGGTCGAGCGCCCGGCTCATGATCTCGGCCGCGTCCCTGCGAAAGTTCGAGTGCTGGCAGAGCGCCGTCGCGGCATCATGCCCGAACAGCATCGCGACGCTCTCCGGCGTTTCGAGGAGGGCCGTGTGGCCGGACAGCTCGACCTCGACGCAGCCCTCATGCTCGCTCGAGAAGAAGGCGCCGGGCGTATCGATCCCGTAGAGGTCGAGCACGTCCAGCGCATCCGCGGCGTTAAGCGGTTCGATGTAGCTTTTCATATTCCATCACATCCAAAGACAGGGAAGGGCGCCCGCGGTACGGTGCGCGGGCGCCCTTCTGGTACGGGTTGTGGAGGCCGCGGGCGCGGGCTAGAGCTTGGCGGCCTGCGCGACGTCGCTGCCCTGCTCGGCGGTGCCGTGGGCGGCGGCGACTGCTGCGGCGGCCTGGGACTGCGGGTTGGGCGCCTCGGCGTTCATCTTGGCCTTGTAGGCCTCGCGCGCGGCCTTGACGGCCTTGGACAGCTCGAACGGGTCGGCATCGAGGGTCTTGAGCTGGTCGTTCTCGTCGTACTTGAACAGATGGACGGGCATGTCCTTCTTGACGGTGACCGTGGTGCCCTTGCCGTTGGCGATATCGGACTCGGTCCAGGGCTTGCGGAAAGTCTTGAACTTGTAGCCGGAGATGTCGATGCCGTTCATGTCCGTACCAGTCGGGATGGTGCAGAGGACGGCAGGCCAGGTCTCAGTCTTCTTGCCGTTCTCGATCACGATGTCCTTGCCCTGCGCGTCGGTGACACGGCACCACTTCGCGGGGAACTTGATGCTGACCTCGTTGTCGTACTTTTCCTGGTCCATGGCGGTACCTTTCTTCCTGCCCGTCGCACGGTATGCGGCGGGGCGTTGATTTGCCACGACTGTACCCTCGGGTACGGTGTGCGTATAGATGGTTTCCCGAACGGGAAGCGGCTCGAGTCCGCCGCGGCGGCGCAGCTCGTCCACCGTCTCGCGCAGCCTCGAGATGTCGCCGATGACGGGCGCGGCGAGCTGTTCTTTGGGGACGAACCCGTCGAGCGCGAGGATCGCCACCGCGCCGGGCAGGGCGAGCACCCCGGTGAGTTCCGCGCTCGCGTCCGAGTAGTAGAAGTGGATCGGGTACTTCAGCACGACGGCGGCCTCCGGAACGTTGATTCCGAGCTCGTCCACCGCGCGGCGGATGGCGGTCCTGACCTGATAGGAGAGCTCGGAGGGCAGGCCGTCGGTGGCGATGGAGGGCTTGCCGGCGTCGTACTTGGTCGCGAACAGGTTGAAGTCGGTGAGCTCGCCGTTGCCGTCGGGGTAGGCCGAGCGCGCCATCGTGGAGGACTGGTTGATATCCCTGAACATCATGGCCGCGGTCCTCCCTACAGCTTCGGCGCCGTCTGGTTTGCGGACGCCGCGATGACGGCGCTCGTCGCCGCCGCGGCGCTGGCGGAGCGGGCGAGGTCGGTCGGCGTGACGGGTTTCTCGACGACGCCCTCGGCGATGTGCGCGCGCCACTCGGCCACGGTTTCGTCCCTGATCTCCTCGAACGAGTACTCGTCGAGCGCCGGCCAGTCGGCGCGCTTGTCGACATAGCAGGTCTCGCACAGGTCGACATAGCCGTTGTTCACGGCGATCTCGCCGAAGCGGTTGAAGTCGAAGCAGGAGAGGAGTTCGCCGTCTTCTCGGTTCATGATGTTCCAGAACTCGGAATCGTCGTTGAGGACAGTGTACGCATAGTTCTCCTGCGGCGTCGAGCGCTCGAGGCAGGTCTTATGCCACTGGTCTTCGACATACATATCGTCATAGAGGTAGTCGAATACGGGCAGCTCGTCTACCTGCGCCACGAGGTTCATGAGCTCGTCGAGGTGGTCCAGGGTCTCGCCGTAATCGATAGCGGCTTGGACATGCGCCAAGTCCCCTTCGGGAAGGAGCGTAAGCTGCATCGCGAGGACGTTCAGCTTGTCGAGCTGGGTGTACTCATCGAACACCTGGGGGCAGCGGAACGGCAGCCCATCGTAGTCGGAGATATAGGTCTCCTCGTGGTTCGCGTCGACGAGCCCGTGGCCACGCAGCCAGGGCTCGATCTTATCGGGATCCATCGGCAGGTGCATCCAGGTATCGTGAAGCTCGCCCTCGTTGTAATACCCGTAGTTGCCCACGCAGACGTCGAAGCCGTCGCGGAAATCATGTTCATGCTTAGCCATACAGATCAGCTCCAGGAGGCAGATGGCGGATAGGTGCTTCTCCGACGATGCTACCCGTACCGCTAGGGCGGCACCACGGTGTTTCCCGAACGGGAAGACCGCCGTGCCGCGAGCCGATAGAAAAGCGCTTCCCGGACGGGAAGCGCTGAAATAGCCGGGCCCCCAATGGGTATGAGTCTCGAGACTTTGCTACACGAGGATGGGGGCTGCGATGGTTGACGCCGCGGGATATCGCCATTGGACGGACGCCGAGCTCGAATTGCTCGCCGACAGGTCGCTTGCCGCCGCGGATGTGGCCGCCGCGACGGGGCGGACCGAGATGGCCGTAAGGGCGGCGCGCTCGCGCCGAGGCATCTGCCGGACCAGGTGGACGGCGGAAGAGATCGGCCGGCTGCGAGACTACGCCGCATCGCCGAAGCAGATCGCGGCCGAGACCGGCCGCTCGCTTTCGGCCGTGTACGCGAAACGCTCCGAGATGGGCCTCGTAATAACTTCGTNTAAAAGCATACATTATACGAAGTTATACGA
>NC_021021.1:2829831-2831757 GCF_000210055.1 Gordonibacter pamelaeae 7-10-1-b | reverse complement strand
ATGGCCTGCGCGCGCTCGAGCGCGGCGGCCCGCTGTGCGGGCTCCCTCTTCTCGGCCTCGCAGGTGATCGTCCAGAACGGATGCGTGACGGATGCCGGGCCGTTCATGTCCATGACGGTCGCGACGTTGCATCCCGCGCACCAGGCCTCCTGCTTGCGGTCGTAGACCGCGGCGCCCTCATAGCCCTCGACGTCGACCAGCCTCTTGGCCGCCCTCATGGCCTCGCCCAGGGTCTCGAAGTCGCCCTTCTCGTCGTCGCCGCATGAGCAGTCGGTCGAGACGACCGAGAAGCGCAAGGCCTCGGCGCCGCCGACCTTCACGCGCTCGCCGAGGCCTTGCGTCTTGAGGTACATGCTGATGTAGTCGTTGCGGTAGAACTCGGGGCAGGCGTCGATGCCGGCCTCGTCGGCCTCGTCGGTGAGCATATCGACCGCCGCGAGCACGGTGTCGCGCGCGCGGTAGCGCTCGCCCTTGTCCTGGCTCCAGCTCGTCGGGATGTCATACGGGTTGAGCCCGTCGCATCGCACCGCGCAGTTGAACTTATTGGGGTAGGCCGCTATCAGCTCGTCGGCCGCGCCGTAGTCCCAGAGGATGTCGCTGTAGAAGTCGTCGAGCGTGCCGTCCTCGTCGATGCGGAAGGCGTCGACGGCGAAGCCGAGGCCCGACGGCGAGAGCGCATCGTCGAACAGCCGCGAGTAGAAGAAGCCGATGGGCTTGCCGGGCTCCTTGACGACCCAGGTGGCCGAATCGCAAAGGCAGTGGACCCAGTTGAAGTCCGGGTCGCTACAGGTCTTGAACATTATGGCCTCCCGGGCCGTTGTCTCGTCTGAAATGTCTAGCCCATGTGCGCGCCGTGCGAGGCCTTGGGGAGATGGCGCGTGGGCACGTTCGCCGTGGCGTCGGCGCAGTGCTTGGCGGCCGCCGCCACCGAGCGCGGGTCCTTGGCGGCCGCCGCCTTGATCTCCTCATAGCCCTTGCCCATGAGCTCGGCGGCGTCGCGCACGGCGTCCGAGATGCCCTGCGCCGCGGCGGACAGCACGAACGGCACGCACTTCACCTTGTCGGCGAACGCCCGTCCGCGCGCCGAGATGTTCTGGGCCGCGCGGGTGCATGCGGCCTGGACGGCCTTGATGTCGCGGGACATGAACTCGAGGCAGGTCTGCACCTTCGCGGATCCGGCGGCGGCCAGCTCGCTGAACTTGTAGCGGATGCCGGTGCGGTCGAGCTCGCGGCTGAACTCGGCGACCTCCTCGCTGTTCTCCTCGATCGTGCCGTCCATGAGGGGCACGCACATGTCGAACTCCTCCTCGGCGGCGGGCACGGGGGCGTACGGGCCGTGCTCATCGGCCAGGCCCACGGCGGCGCGGTTGAGCTGCTTGTGGAACAGCTTGCTGTTCGTTCGCGCCTGGGCGAGCGCCTGGTGGTTGGCGAGGTCGACGACGTACTGCTTGACGTAGGCCTTGGCCGCGGCCGGGTCGCCGGTGATGATGTCGGTCTTGTCCGGGAAGTGCTCGACGAGCGATGCCGCCAGGCGGCTCGTCATCTCGTCGGCCGAGATCCCGTCCACGGCGAGCGTGCCCGCGGTCGAGCCCGCCTGCGCCTGGGTGACGGACGAGAAGTTGCCCGAGCCGTCCGGGTTGACCCCGAAGTATGCGGCGGCTTCGCGGCACGCCTCCGTCCAGACGCCCATAAGGGCGAGCTTGCAGTTAAGGGTCTCGTTCTGGTTCATGCGGAGGTCATCATTGTCCGGCATGGCTTCCCCTTTCGACGGAAAGTTGATATTCCAGGCAATCGTATCGGCGGGCGTCGTCTTTTGGGTATGCGAAAGCCCCCGTTTCCCGAACGGGAAGCGGGGGCTGACGGAAAGGAGATGCTACCTGAGGTTGAGCGAGTAGTTCCTGACGGGCGCCGCGGCGCTCGCGCATG
>NC_021021.1:2825452-2829515 GCF_000210055.1 Gordonibacter pamelaeae 7-10-1-b | reverse complement strand
GGCGCGGTTCGGCCGTGGCCTTCGCGGGTTTGGGGACGGCGCGCAGGCGGCGCATCAGCTCGCCCAGGGCCTGGGCGATGCGCTTGCGCCCGGCGGCGAGAACTTCGGAGACCTTGAGGCCGTGGAGCGAGGAGATCGTCTTGGCGGCCTGCTCGCGTGAGAGCTCCCCGATGTAGTCCGAGATGCGCGATTGCGCATCGAAATCGGCGGGCACGGGGCTCCCGAGCTCGGCAAGGGCGCGCTTCGCGAGCAGGTCGACGCACTCGCGCCGGAAGTCGGCGCTGCTCTTGTAGATGGAGGCGTTGGCGGCCGCGAAGGCGTCGAACGCGGAGTTGAAGGTGTTCTTCTGGTCGGGCGATGCCGTCATGCCCATCGATGCCGTCAGGGCGTCGATGGTGCCCTCGAACTCGGCGTCCAGCGCGCGGCGGTATTCCTCGAGCCCGCCGCGGGCGGACTTGGCGGCGAGGTTGCCCCTCACCGTCTCGACCGCGCGCTCGCGGGCGGCGCCGACCGCCGCCATGAGCTCCGCGTCGTTTTCCATAGCAGCTGCCACGAGTCGATACGCCTCCTCGATATCGATGCCGTCACCGAGCCCGGATCCGATCGCTCCGATATCGAGCGTGACCGAGCGTTGTCCCGACGCTGCGGGGGGTGCGTCCGCCATGAGTCGACCCTGCCTTTCCAGAGGTTCAGATGGGCCTAGTAGCCCTGCTTGTAGGTGCTGCCGTAGGCGTCCTGGCCATAGGGGCCGTACTGCCCGCGGATGTCGCCATTGGTCTCGGGTCGGGCATATCCCGCTCCCTCTCCCTGGTAGGCGTCCTGGTAATCGTCCTGTCGGTACGTCTCGGGCTGGACCGGGGCCGACGTCGCCTCGTCCGGGCGGGCGGGGTGATCGGTATCGGGGCGCGCGATGATGCCGGTTGCATCCGCGTCGAGGCCCTGCGCCGCATCGACCACGTCCTCGAACTCGGCATCGGTCTCGTCGGTGTATACCGGGCGGAGCGCGTCGTCGAAGTGGTCGACGGTTTTGTGCTCGAAGGCCGCCTGGGTCACGGCGAACTCGACGGCTGCCTCGGGGACGCTGGACGTCGAGGTCGCGGCCTTGACGTTCTCGATCGCGATGCAGGCGTCGTTCAGGTGGATGAAGCTGTCGGGGGTCGTGACGTTGTCGTTGATGAACTTGTCGGCGAACTCGACGGACGCGTCCGTGTCGAGCTTGAACCCGCGGACGCTGTTCATGGCCTGCTGGTAGGCCATCTTCGAGATTCCCTCGGCCACGTAGAGCTGGCAGGGGACGGGCATGTCGGCGGCGTAGCCGTCGAACTCGAGGCAGGCGTTTCGCGCCAGGAACTCGCAGAAGCCGTCGACGATCTGGGGTGCGGCGCCGTAGAGGTCGCAGATGTTGGCCGCGAAGGCGTCGACCGCGGACTTGAAGGTGTTGTTGCCGTCCTTGGAGAAGCCGAAGCGGCACGCGGCGTCCTTGCAAGCCTCGCCGAACACCGGGATGAAGGAGTCCTTGAAGCTCTTGATGCGCTCGGCCCAGACGGTGAGCACGGCTTCGCCGAACGCCGCCTCCTGCGCCTCGGCGAATGCCGCGGCGAGCTCTTCGTTGCCCTCGAACTCGGCATCCATGACGGCGTAGAGCCTGGGGAGGTCGGAGGGGTTGATCTTGCAGTTGACCTTCTTGGAGCGGACGCGCTCGACCAGGGCGTCGTAGCCGTCGAGCTCGAAGGTGACGTCCGCGCCGTCGAATTTCATATTTCCCATTGAGAGGCCCTTTCGGTGAGAAGCGGTGAGGGGTATTCGACCACGGTATGGCCGCGGGCCGAAGTTTGTAACCCTTTTTCCCAATCGGGAAGCGTTTCATACCGATATGCGGGCACGATGCTCGATTTTTGGGAATTACAGATGGAGCCCCGTCCGCTTCGCCGCCCCGGTCGCGCAAACGGCGCCCATGTCGGGAACCATGAACCCGCGCCCGCCGCTGATCTCATGGGCGTGCCTGGTCAGCATCATGGCGCGCAGGTCGATCGCTTCCCTGATTTTGTCGATTCTGCCGCGCTCGTTGGCGATGAACGGGTTGCCGAGGAGGATGTCGCAGGCCTCCTCCGAGAAGCCCTTGAGCCCGGACGGGTCGAACCAGGACAGGTTGCGGCAATATCTGCCGAGCTGTTCGTCGATCTTGCGGGCGAAGGGACGCATCATGCCGGCCCGCGGGGTCGTGTAGCCGTCGAAGGGCTGGGAGAGCTCGCGGTCGCACCAGAGGGCTTCGCCGGTGTCGAACACCGGCGCCGCGCGGAGCCATTCCCTGCTCTCGCTGTCGATGAGCACGCCGAAGTTGTTCCAGTGCCTATCGAAGTTCGCCATGAGGTAGTCGATGACGAGCATCTTCTCCACGTCCTCGCGCACGTCGAGCCCGTGGGCGGCGCAGGCGGACACGTAGAAATCGTGCAGCCCGAGGTCCGAGGGGCGTTTCGACGAGCAGAGCAGCGCCCAGGCCGGCACGAACTCGGTGACCTGGTCGGTCATGGGTTTGCAGCGGGAGGTCCACTTCATGAAGCCGCCGTCCTCGAGCTCGTAGGCGACATAGTCGCCCTCGTCGAGCAGCCGCGAGCACAGGACGCTGGCGATCTTCTCGTTGAACGGTTCCTGGAACCTGCCGGAGGATCGCCCGGACTTGACCAGCATCCGCTGCCCGCCCTCGATCGTCCAGCGTTTCGGCAGGTTGCCGTTCAGGGCCGCATCGGGCGATGAGGCGAGGAGGTCGGCGTTGCCCCTGATCTTCTCGATGAGGGAGGGGACCGACGAGGCGTCGTGCGCAAGAAGCAGCTCGCCGAGCTCTTCGCTGAAATCGTTCTCGAAGCAGTTTACGTCGCGCCATGTGGATGCGGATCCGGCGGGGCGGATCCAATATTGGTCGGACAGCGATGCGCCGAAACCGGAGGCCATGAGGGAGGCGGCCGACGGGTAGCCGACGGCGCGAAGGCGGTCCGCGGCATCGGGGCGGAAATCGGGGATGCCCCTGTTCTTGAACCAGCTCGAGAGCCTGTCGCGCGTGATGTTGCCCGATGGGTCGGTCGCCATAAGGGGGGCATGCGCCGCATCGAGGACGTGGGTCTTGCCGGTCACGGCCTGGCGGTCATGGTTCCAGGTGAACTCGGCGACCTCGTGGTCGCTGCACATGAGGGTGAGCCGCGAGAGCTCGGGCGTTCTGCTGTTCATCTTCTGGCTCCAATCTTCGCGTTGCCGGTTGTATCGGTGTCGTCATTTTACAGCACGTGAGCCTCATGTGTGCGATACCGCCCGAAGGCTACTCCCAATGGCCGGCCACGTCCACGACCCAGTGCCTGCCGGTCGCCTGCTGCTCATAATGCCCCTGGTCCTCGCTGGTGGTGTAGGAGTCGTCGATTACGGAGCCACCGATACCGCCATTATCAACATCGTTATCGCACCACGACCATGCGGCGGCCTTGCTGTCAAACGGTCCGACTTTGGTTCCGCCATGGTTGACCCAGTAGCGCTCGTGTCGCACATATACCACGTTCGGGACCCAGACCTGGCCGTAGTCGGTTTCCCAGTGCCCCTGCTCGGGGACCCACTTCTTCTGGGACTGCGCGGAGGATGACCCGGACGACTGGGAGTCGCCGGATGCCTGCGATGCCGTGCTGCCCTTCGAATCGCTCTTCTTGGAATCGGCCTTGCTGCCGGAATCGTCGGCCTTGGTCTCATAGGCCTTGCCAGAGTCCTTCTTGTCGCTCTCGTCGGTCTCGGTCTTGCTGCCGGCCTCGATCTTGCCGCCGGCCGAATCGGTCACGGTTCCGGCGTTCTGCTCGTAGCCGGAGTCGTGCACGCCGTCGGAGCTCCAGACGCCATCGGATATCACATGGCCGCCCGAGCCGTTGACGACGTCCGCCGTGGTGCCGCCGGACGGTGCGGATGCGGGGGAGTTCGTGACGGCGACCTCGACGTTGCCGCCCTCGTCGATCGCGGCCCATGTGACGGTCTCGACTGTCTTGCCGCCGGTCTCGCATCCGTCGAGCGAGCGGGCGAGCGCGGCGCTGCG
>NC_021021.1:2817897-2825284 GCF_000210055.1 Gordonibacter pamelaeae 7-10-1-b | reverse complement strand
CGTCACGAGGACGCGGCCCTGGCCGGTCGTGACGGTGAGCTCGTCGGCGGGTGCGCCGACGTCCTGCCCGTCGAGCGTGAGCGTCGGGCATATCTTGGCGATGTCGGCGGGTGCGACGGATTCGGCACCGGACGCCTTATCGCCGTCGGTCTCGGTCTTCTCGACGGCGGACGGCGAGCTGTCGATCGGTTCGGGTCGGTTGGATGCGATGACGATTCCGGCCCCGCCGATGGCGAGGACGGCGACGACACCGGCGCAGATTACCGCCTTGCGGCGCGCGGCGGGCTCCGCCAAGAGGTCGCGGATCTTGTCGATAGGGTTGTTCTTCATGGCATGGTCCTTTCGAGATATATGCCTGATGGTCTTTTCGCTGCTTGTTTGGTCCCCTTCGGTGTGTCCCTAGCGCACCGAGGAGTATTCCGGGAGCGCGGGAATGCGCTCGCGGGGCGCGGATGGATGTTCCACGGGCTTCTCCTTCTTCGCTCCCGCGTGTCGGCGGCAGGCGGAGATGAGGGCCCAGGCCCCGCGTCCGACGAGGGCGACCGCCCCGATTGCGCATGAGGCGACGAGCAGGACAAGAGACCCCGCGAGCTTGATGAGTTCATAGCCCAGCTTGATGAAGGGCCACAGGATTGCGAGCGCGAGCGCTCCGATGATGATGGTGGGCAGCATGGCCGGTCCTTTCCCTCGGGTTTCCCTAAGCGCTCAGTCCCCGGTATCGGGAGGATCGAGCGGCGCGATGGCGACGTAGTCCTCGTTGCGGCGGCGCAGCACGAACGTGGTCTTCTGGTCGTGCGCGTTCCGGCAGAACGTGAACAGGCGCCGCAGCACCCTCGTGTACTGGTTGCAGGCGTATTTCCCTTTTGCCCTGTATCCCGGGTCCACGGGGACGATGGCGACGTATGCCCGGCCCTGCTTGAGCACGGTGCAGGGCATCGACGTGTCATGCACCCGCTTCGCGATCGAGGCGAAGTTGTTCTTGAGTTCGGTTATGCCGACCGGCGCCGGCGGCGGCAGCTGGGCGCTTCCATCCATTTCGGCACCTCCTTCCGAGATAGTGCGTTTATCGAGACGGGAAGCGGTTTTATCGCTTTCTTACCTTTTTTATACCCGTTTTTATTCCCTCTTTTGTGCCTCTTTTCCATGGTGTGACATGTTTGTCGGAAAAATCAGCCGACGAATACCGTGAGGGTCCTCGCTCGGCCGCCTGCGAAGTTTCCGGTGCACGTCACGAGCGTGACGGCGCGCGTGGCGTGCGCGCACAGGTCGTCGCATCCGTCCGCCCTCGCGCTCGCCTGCGCCGAGAGGTCCGCAAGCCATGTCCGTGTCTCGGCGGCGCCGGTGAGATCGAACCTCTGGATGCCCGCAAAGCTCTTGTCGACCGACAGTGAGAATGCCGGGTGGAGGCGCATGGTGCCCCCGTCCGGCGTCGACCAATACATGTCGCCGAGCGTATCGAACTTCTCCTGTCGCCATGCGTTCCTCAGGTAGGTGAACATCTCGCTGTCGAAGTTGAGGTGGTGTCCGTAGACGAGCGCATGCCGCCCGTCGGCCGTGCCGCGCGGGTCGAGGTAGGGGCATCCAGCGAACGACCAGTTCCGGTCAAAGTCGTGGTTGAGATAGAAGCCCTGCGGGTCGCCTTCTCTGGGCGAGACCACCGGGTAGTCGATCGGGGTGCCCTCGACGCTCACCCATGCGGAGATGTCGGGGTTCCGTGCGCGCAGGGCCTCCCAGTCGATGCCGCCGCCCTCGGCGGCTCCCGCCACGGCCGAAATATCGCTGTAGACGGCGCCCTCGTGCAGGATCGTCAACCCGATGAGGGCGGCCGCGGCGAGCGATGAGGCGCATATGGCGGCGAGGATGATATCGAGGGCCTTGCGTTTCCGTCGCGGTCGTCTCTTCATGGGAATCTCCTCTGTAATCGAAAAGGGGCCCGGCGCAAGGTTGCGTCGGGCCCCGATGCGGGCTAGTCGGCCCTATCGTCAGTAGCGGTTGCGGATCTCGTCGCGGTATCGATCATCGTACCCATAGCCGGCGCGGTCGTAACCGTCACCGTAACGATCTTCATGGCCGTAGTCTTCGCGGCCATAACCGTCGTCGTCCGGATCGTCGTCGTCCGCGGCGGACCCACGGATGCGGCGGCGGTAGATGAGCGCCGCGGCTGCCGCTGCCGCGGCGGCGAGGGTCGCGGCGAGGCCGATGATGACGTTGCGGCCGGTCTGGTCGAGGTTGGTCGGGGGCACCGTGACGGCCTTCGCCGTCTGGGTCACCTGGTCCTCGTCATGGTCCTCGAGGCTGTCGCCGCCGCCGTTGCGGGTGAGGTCCACGCGGGCGTAGTTGTCGAGCGAGGTGCCGGCGGTGTAGCCGTCGGTGGCCTTCATGCGCACGATGGCGGGCGCATATGCGGTCTCGGGCCCATCGCCCGAGCCGTCGGGATGGGAGCCGTTTTCCTTGGCCGTGTCCTCGGCGCTGGCGATGTCGTCGTGGGCGTCCTTGATGCCGTCGCGGTCCCAGCCTCCGTCGCGGGTGGTGAAGCCCTGCTCCACGCGGCCGTACTCGAAGCGGATGGCGGTGACGTGCTCGCCCTCCTCGAGGCCGAGGTCTGCCACGGCGAGCTCGGCGGCCACGGTCGTGGGCATGTCGGCGCGCCAGAGCTTCCATCCGGTGAAGTCGACGGCTCGGCCGTCCTCGCCAAGGGTTGGGGCGGTGGCCTCGTCGGACAGCCAGGGGTTCTCATGGCCGTCGGAAAGCGTGGCGTTGGCACCGGACTCGTCGATATAGTCGTCGGGCGTCTTGTCGGTCCTGTACCAGACGTTCATCTTGCCGTCGTAGTCCTCGAGGGCCTGCGGCGTGGTGATCGATGTGAGCTGAGCGCGGCCGTCGACGGCGGCGGTCAGGTCGTCCTCGACCGTGAACTCGTCGGTCCAGGTGTTCGACGTCGAGCGGAAGTCGATGGTGTAGGCATAGGAGCCGTCGTCGGATGCCTTGGTCTCGGCGGTGTTCAGGCCGTCGCCGTTGGCATCGGTGTCCTTGGCGGTGGGGTCGGCGATCTCCTGTCGCTTGTCGATCTCGCCGCTGATGGAGATGGGCGAGTCGTACATCGTGACGGTCTGGACCTCCCCGGTCTTTTTCACCTCGAACTCGATGCTCTCGGCCTGGTCGTAGGTAGTGGGCGTGCGCTGCTCGGTGAGCGTGTACTTGCCGGGCGCGAGCGCATCGATCTCGTGATCCTCGGTGATCGAGGTCCATGAGTCGATGGTCGTGCCCTCGGAATCGGTGACGGTGAGCTTGGCACCCTCGACCTCGGACTCGTCGGTGATATCGCGCTTTGAGATGCGGACCTTGGTGAAGTCGTCCTCGAAGCTCGTCTGTCCGGCCTCGCGGCCCTCGATTCGCCCGTCGGTGCCGACGGTGAAGGTCTTGATCTCCGGTGCCTCGACGTATCCGGCGGGCGCCTCGCTCTCGGCGACACGGTATGTGCCGGCGGCGAGGTGCCAGAAGCTGATCGAGCCGTCGGCGCCGGTCACATCCTCCTTGGCGCTCTTGCCCTCCTTGAGCAGGACGGGCACGCGGCGGGCCTTGCCGCCGCTGACCGAGGCGTAGGTCGTCCCGTCCTCATCGATCGCGATGCTGCCGGCGGGCTTGCCCGAGACGGTTAGGTCGTAAGTGCCGAAGTCCAGACCGCGGCCCTCGTAGGCCGAATCGACCTCGGACCAGGCGAGCCGGATGGCGGGCATGGCGTATCCGTCGTCGGAGAGGGTCGCATGACCGCCGAGCAGGCCGGTCGCGACCTTGGCGGTGTAGGTCTTGCCTGCCTCGATCTCGACCTCCTCGCCCTCGAGGGTCTTGCCGTCCCGAGTGGCGATCATGGTGTACGTGCCGGGTTCCATATCGACGGCATCGGCCCCGAGCGTGGTTTCCATGCCGTTTGCGGATTTGAGCATGAGGGAGGTGCCGTCATCGATGTCGGCCTTGACGCTTGCGGCGGCGACGGCCTTCCTGATGGAGACCTCGCTTCCGGCCTCGGCGCGCACGGCGAGGTTGCCGGCGGTGTTCCCGATCGAGATCTCGTCGTCGGCGTTCCAGATTTGGAATTTCGCCCCGGGAAGCGGTGTGTTGCCGCCCTTGACGATCTTGTAGACATCGAATCTGGTCGGGGCGTCGGACTGGTCGGATGCGGCCTTCACCTCGGCCGTGGCGCCGTCCTCGTAGGAGAGGGTGAACGCGGTAGGCGTCTCGTCGAGGACGTGGCCCGAGGGGGCCTTGGTCTCGACGAAGGCGTAGGTCGCCGAGCCGGCACCGAGGTAGAGCCCCTTGGTGGTCGCCTTGCCGTCATCGCCGGTCTTCACATGGTCGACGACGTCTCCGGCCGCGGCGCGCACGGTGCCGTCGGGGGACACGATGTCTTGCTGCGCCACGACGTCGTACTCTGCGCCCTGAAGTGCCTCGCCGTCATGCGAGCACGTCTTCGTGATGGTCGCCTTACCCTTCGCCTGCTTGTCTGAGACCTTGATGACGGTCACGGGGGAGGCCTTCTTGTAGTCCTTGGGGACCTCGAAGCCGACTGCATCGCCGTTGACGGTGTAGGGCGCCACGGCGGAGATCTCCTTGATGGAGTACTTGCCGGACTTGAGGCGCTGCGGGATCGTGACCTGCCCGGCGTCGTCGGTCGTGAAGGTGTCGACGGTGCCGTTGACGTCGTAGGGGTCGGTGAAGCTCATGGTCTCGCCGTTCGAGTCGAGCACTTGGAACTTGAAGCCGGAGAGGGGCACGGTGTTCCCGGTCTCGGCATCGGTCTTGACGATCTGGATGCGGCTGTTGAGCGTCTTGTCGATGACGGAGTAGTATTTCGTGGTGCCGTCCACGAGGTCGTCGGCCGAGATCGTCCAGTCGTCCACGTGGTCGAAGCCCTCGGGCACCGTGGAATCGACCTCGCGGATCGTGTAGCCCGCGGCGTCGTAGGGCACGGCGCCGGAGATGCCGGCGTTGCGCTTGCCCGAGCCGAACCACGGTCGCGCCGGGTCGTCGGTCTTGTCCTCGGAGGTGGATGTATCGTCGCAGGTGGCTGCGTCCTTGGTGGACGCGAAGCCGGCATCGTTGGTCGTCAGGGTTCCGACGACCTCCTCGGTGGTGTTCGAGATGATCTGGAACTGGACGCCCGCGGCGGCGTTTCCCTGGCCGTCGTCGGACTCCCAGCTGTCGTCCTCGCCGCCCTTGGTCTTGGCAATCTCGATATCGAACGAGACGGGGTTCTCCTTGAAGTCGTCCTCAGGCTCAAGATTGATTTCGTCAGACGGAATCACGGTATAGGAACCGGCTTTTACTTCATATTCATGGGCCGTAGAATCAAGTTTATAACCGTTTGGTGCCTTAATTTCTTCAACGCGAATCTTACCGAGAGGCACATCGTGAATCGTCAAAACACCCTTGCTATTGGTTTTACCCGTCTGCTCCCAACCGGGAGTGGACAGTGACGTGACTTTATATTCGGCACCCTCAAGTGTGGAGCCGTTCTGCGCATCACCAAGAGTGGCAGAATCCTTTTTGTTAATTGTCAACCTAACAGCACCGGGGTCGTCCTTCAGCTGCTCGGTCCCGGCGGAGTTGCCGGTCCTGAAGGTGATATGGCCCTCGTGGAGCGTGTAGCCCGCGGGCGCCTTGGTCTCGACGGCGTAATAGGCCTGGTTGGGCTCGAGGTCCAGCGCGGCATTGCCAGATGCGTCGGTGACGATATGCGACACGAGCGCGTTGTCGGAGGAGCGGTAGATGTCGTACTCGGCGCCCTCGACGGAGTACTCGGAGTTGCCGTCGGTGATGGAGACGTTGGCCGAGCACTTGGAGAAGGTGTAGCGGACCTTGTTCAGCTTCCACTTGATCTTGAAGAAGCCGGCGCCGGCCTGCGTGAAGGTGGTCGGGACGGTGACGCCGATGATCGCCTCGTCGCCGTTGACGGCGGCGATGCGCACGGTCTGGCCGTAGTCGTCGTCGGTGTGGACGGCCTGGTTGTAGGAGTGGTCGAGCTGGCCGGAGGGGTTCACGCCGACGTGCCCGCAGGTGAGGTCGACGCTCGTCGCGTTGGGGATGGTCACGCCGGAGACCGTCTGCGCGGCGATCGTGCAGGAGCGCTCGATCGACCAGGCTCCGGACTGGAGGGCGGAGACGTCGACGTTCTGCGTGCCGAGCGCCTGATAGATCGTCTTGGCCTCGTAGCGTCCGCCGGACGGATTCTCCACCGCCGGCAGGGTGGCGCCGGTGGTGGTGCCGGTGTACCTGTTGTGGCCGGCGGTGTGGAAGGACATTCCGGCCCAGGGCGCGGACTGGAACTCCCACGTTCCGATGTTCCACACGTTTCCGGCGAAGGCCTCGGTGGCGAGGGACGCGAGCCAGGAGCCGACGTTCTTCTCGGCGTCGTTGGCGAGCTTGATGTCGACGCTGCGCACGCCCGCCGCGGCGATGAGGATGTCGAGCGTGCCGGTGTCCTCGTCGTAGGTCCACATATCGAGGGCGCGCGTGTACTCGATGCCGTTGACGGTGACGGACTCGATCGTGGCGTCGGAGATCGACTTGCGGGCGGCCTTGTCGCGGGCGAGCGCGATCTGGGTATCGGGGGACGAGACGTCGACCGAGGCGGTTCCGGACTTGGCTGCGCGGCCGTCCACGTTCTCGGCCTCGACCTTCACGGGGAAGGTGTTCACCGCGCCCTTGTCGGACGTGGCGTAGAGGAGCTGGATGCGGGAGGACGCGACCTTGTACTCGCCGGCCTTGTTCTTGGCCGTGTACTTCTTGGGCACGTAGACCAACCCTGTTGCCGCGTCGAACTTGAAGCCGCGGCGCATGGCGGCGTCGGCGTTGTTCTCCGATGCGCCCCAGTCGGCCAGCGTCGCGCCCGAGATGTCGGAGCCGGCGCGGCCCACGAGGTAGTCGGAAGAGTCGTCGAGGTCGTACAGAACGGCATGGCTCACGGCGTTGGATTTCAACGCGTCGCTGTAGTCGCCCATGCCGTCGCCGTCCGTATCGGCCCACAGGCCGTCGAGCGTGGGCGAGGCGACCTTGGCGGAATCGATCGTGGTGGTGGTGACGGTCAGCACGTCGCGGCGCTCGAACTTGTCGAGGCCCGAGAGCGATTCGTCGAGGTTGGCCTTGATGTAGGCCTTGTCCGAGGCCTGCTTGGCCTGCTTGGCCGAGGCATCGGTGGCGACGGCCTCGAGGGCGGCCGATCCGTTGGAGCCGTCTTCGTAGAAGGCGCACGTCACGGTGGTGTCCGTCTCCGCCTTGAAGGTGGCGCGGCCGTCCTCGACTTCGAGCTTTGCGGCCTCGGACCCGTCGCCGGCGAAGGCCGTGAGCGAGTCGGCGAACCAGCCGTCGTCGAACGTGACCTCGACGGTCA
>NC_021021.1:2812793-2817322 GCF_000210055.1 Gordonibacter pamelaeae 7-10-1-b | reverse complement strand
CCGCCGGTGCCGCCGTCCGGCCTCTCGCTCCGGCAGAACTCGACGAACCCGGTGTAGGGCGCCTCGCCGAGCTTCGCGTCGGTGTCGAACGTGCCGCTGCCGTCCTTCTTCGCCAGGCCGGTCAGGTGGACCGTCTTTCCCGACAGGATCGCCTTGGCCTGGGACTTGGTGAGCTTCCTGCCGTTCTGGACGATGTTGAGCTTCACGCCGCAGCCCTGGAGCAGCCGCCAGCCCTCCTCCTTGCCGGCCCACTTCGAAGACGAGCACTGCCACTGCTTTCCGCTGCGCGACAGCACGATCGGCGCTCCGCAGGCCGGGCACCGGCACAGCTCCTCGCGGCCGGACACGGCCGCGGCCTGCGCGGGGTCGAAGCCGCCCTCGAGGTCGGACACGACCGCGGCGGTGTAGCCCTCGATGCCGGAGAGGAAGTCGGACAGCGACCCCTCTCCCCGCTCGACGTGCGACAGGGAGAGCTCCCACTTCGCGGTGAGCTCGGGGGTCTTGAGCGAGTCGCACACGATGTCGATCAGCGTCTCGCCGCGCTCGGTGGCCGAGAGCGTCTTGCCTCGGCGGCGGATGTACTTAGCCTCGATCAGCTTCTCGATCATGCTGGCGCGGGTGGCCGGCGTCCCCAGGCCGCCGGAGTGCATCGAGTCGTCCTCGATGGCCGCCTTCAGCTCGCGGTCCTCGATGGACCGGCCGGCGTGCTCCATGGCCGACAGCAGCGTCGCGTCCGTGTAGGGCTTCGGCGGGGTCGTCTTGCCGTCCTTCACGCGCCCGTCGCCCTCGCCCACGGTGAACGAGTCGCCCTGCTCGATGTCGGCGGGGATGGCCTGCGCCTCGTCCTCGTCGTCGGGGGCCTTGCCGCCGCCCGCAAGCGCGGCACGGCACGCCTCGTCCACGGCGATCCAGGACGCGTCCGTGACAGTGCTGCCCGAGGCCGTGTAGGCGTCGCCGCAGATCTCGGCCTCGACCTTGGCATTGAGCTTCGTCGCGGGGTCCATGGTGGCGGCCATGAGGCGGCAGCAGATGAGGATGGCCACGGAGCGCTCTGCGCCATCGAGCTTGGCCATCTCCTTGGCGCCGAGCAGCGCCGTGGGCAGGATCGCGCCGTGGCCGTGGACCTTCGAGTCGTCGGCCACGCGGGCGACGTCGGAGCGCGACGCGTCGAACCCGGCCGCGGCGGCCTCGCCGACGATTCCCGGCACCGCGATGGCCGAGAGCACGCGGGCCGTCTCGGGGATGTCGGACTCGCCGATGTAGCGGCTCTCGGTCCTGGGATATGTCGCCAGCTTCTTCTCGTACAGCGTTTGCAGCGCGTTCAGCGTTTCCTCCGCGGTGAGGCCCGCGCGCGTCGATGCGTCGCGTTGCAGCCCGGTGAGGTCGTAGAGCTTGGGCGCGCGGCACTTCTCCTGCCTGCGCTCGACCTTCAGGATCGCGCACTGCGACCCGACGGCCGCATGGGCGCGGCGCTCGGCCTCCTGACGGGTCTTCAGCTTCTCGCCGGCGAGACGCACGTGCGCCGTCCTGCCGACCGAGCACTCCACCTGGAAGAAGGGGACCGATTTGAAGTCGCGGATCGCGCGGGTCCGCTCGACGACCAGCGCCAGCGTCGGGGTCTGGACGCGGCCGGCGGACAGGCGCGAGCCTTCGTAGAGGCACGATAGGGCGCGCGAGGCGTTGAGGCCCACGAGCCAGTCCGCCTTGGCCCTGCCCTCGGCGGCGTCGGCGAGGCCGTCGTAGTCGGAGAGGGGCTTGGCGTGGGCGAGGTCGGTCCGCACCTGCTCTGGCACGAGCGAGGTGGACCAGAAGCGACGGACGGGCTTCTTGCAGCCGGAATGGGTCCAGACGCGCCGGAAGATGCCCTCGCCCTCGCGGTCGGCGTCGCAGGCGTTCACGACGAGCTCCACGTCGGCGCGGTCGAGCAGCCCTTTCAGGACCTTGTACTGCTCGGGCGCGGTGACGCTCCACCTCCACCGCTCCGGGATCATGGGCAGCTGCGACATCGACCAGTGGCCGGACCACTGCGGGTAGTTCTGGGGGAAGTCGAGGTCGATGATGTGGCCGCGGCACCAGCTGATGAGGTAGCCGCCGCCCTCGATATAGCCGTCGCGGCGCTCGTGGGCGCCGACGGCGTCGGCGATGCCGCGCGCGACGGACGGCTTCTCGGCGATGATGAGTGTAGGCATGCCGCTCCCCCCTACTCGGAGAAGGAGACCGAGCCGGCGGCCATGTCGGCCACGCCTCGGTAGGTCTTCTGGCTCGAGGGCATCCAGACGGTGAACGTGACCGTGCCGTCGTCGTTGTGCGTCACATGGTCGCGGGAGAACAGCGCGGAATCGGCATCGGCGCCGCCCTCCTTCTCCGCGGCGAACGCGCGCCATGCGTCCATGAGCGCGCCGGCGCAGGAGTCGCCGATATACTTGGCGGCCTGCTCGGTGTCGGTGATGGCGAAGGTCTTCTTGGGCGCCGCGGCGCTCTGCTCGGTGGCGTCGGCGTCGGCCGCCGTGTCGGCGCGCGAGTCGATCTGGTCCTGCGCGAGGTCGTCGTTCACGCCGTCCACGCGCTCGAGCAGGGGGAAGACGGTCCAGGTGCCGTCGGCGTAATGCGCCGAGTAGCAGTCGCCGGTGCCCTTCACGCGCATGAACACGACGGTGCCGTTATCGGTGGCCTGGGGCTTCTTCTTGATCGAGACCGTGATCTCGTCGAGCCCGTAGCCGTTGGCGCGCATGGTCGAGGCCACGGCGTCGCAGAAGCTCTCGCGCTTGGTCGCGGTCATGCCCGAGAGCTTGTCGAAGCCCTCGAACCGAACGCCGGAGGTCTCGGACGGGTCCGGCGACGCCTCGACTTTCTTCTCGTCGCCCGCCTCCTTCCCGTCCTGCTCGTCGCCCCCGGCGGCGCTGCCGCCATCGACCGCCTCGGTGGCGTCCTGCTTGCCGCCCTCGTCGCCCGCGGTGCCCGTGCGGGAGCACGAGGCGGCGTCGAGGCCGAAGCCCAGCGCGATCACGCACGCCAGCGCGATCAGGCCGTAGGCCAGCTTCCTCTTGGGGTCGTTCTCGTTGGCCGGGTTGAACCTGTCGGTCATGTTCATGTTCGCTTTCCCTTTCGTTCATTCGATGGGCTAGAGGATGCTGCCGCTGTTGACTGACGAGCAGACGCGCTTGCCGCCCCATTCGGCCTTCCAGCTCGAGCTGCCGGGGTTGCCGCTCCTGTAGAAGCGCGACCTCTCCACCTCGAACTCGATGACGTTCTGGCCGTTCGAGTGCCCCCACTTGTTGCATCCCTGGTCGTTGGGGTTCTTCGCGTCGGCGATGACGCACTTGATCACGGTGCCGTCCGACAGCGTGAAGTCGACCTTGTCGCCGACGCGCCCGTACGTCGTCGTGCAGGCGATCAGGTAGCGGCCGTTGTAGGTCGCGATATCGTCGTCGTACTTCGCGCCGGCGAGCGCCCACTTGGAGTGGACGGCCGCCTGCGACGTCCCGGCCGCCCACGCGGTGTCACGGCCGTTGACGTAGCAGCCGCGCGGGGTGTAGAAGGTGACGGAGTACCCGCCGTTGCCGTACTGCTCGGGAATGGTGACGCCCGCCCCTCCGGTGGGACGCAGGACCGTGTCCCAGGCGTCGTTCCAGTAGGACCCCAGCGATACCTCGTCTCCCGACGAGTCGCCGTCGGCGCCGTCGAGGTCTTCGTGCGCGCCGTAGTCCTTGCCGTCGCCGGCATAGATCTCCGTGTGCTGCTCGGTGTTGATGAGGATGTCGCCGCGTTGCAGGGAGTCCATCTTCCCGTCCCACTCGACCTTCTCGAAGCCCGCCTTGAGCAGAGGTTCCGCCATGGTGGAGGTGGTGAACGGGTGCGTACCCAGCTGCTCGGTCGTGCAGTAGCCCGAATCGACGAGGCAGTAGTAGACGAACGACGAGCAGTCCATGTTGGGGTTGTGGCAACGCGTGGACTGCGAGTACCCGATGGAGTCATCGTCGACGTATCGCTGCGCCTGGGCCAGGTAGCCCTCGGCGCTGCCGCCGGAAGAAGATGTGGCGGCGCCGCCGATGACCGCGCTGAGCAGCGACATCCCGACTAGGCAGATAACCGCGGTGCCGCCCACCGCGGCGCCCGCCGCGGCCACGCCGCGCCAGCCGAAGACGGTGTTCGTGACGGTCGCCTTGGTGCGGCGCAGCTGCATGAGCTTGCCGCGGATGCCGGAGGTGTTCGTCCCGGCGAGCCGGCCCGCCTTGGCGCCGAGCCGCCCCGCCTTGTTCTCGAGCCGCTTCTGCCTGAGGTTGATCCAGCGCCCGAGCAGGGACTTGTCTGACATCCCGGCGCGTCGCATGGTGTCGGCGCGCTTCCTCTTGTGCTCCAGCTGGTCGAGCACCTTGTCCTGCTTGGCGAGGGCCTTCTTCGATTTCGCGTCCCAGCGGGCCATGCGCCTGCGGGCCCGTCCCGCCGGCAGCCTGTCGGCGACGGCCTTTCCCTCGCGGTACAGGTTGCGCGGGTCGGCCTGGGTCATCGCCGCGTTGGCGACGGTGTCG
>NC_021021.1:2809692-2812585 GCF_000210055.1 Gordonibacter pamelaeae 7-10-1-b | reverse complement strand
CTCGTCGGCGATCTGGGCGTTGCCGTCGGAAAGGCCGATGGCCGCGCTCATCTCCAGCGCCGCGCGGGGGCTGTGCAGGACGCCCTTCGCGGCCCCTTTGGCTGCGCCTTTCGCCGCGCCCTCGGCGGCTCCCTTCGCCGCGCCGAGGGCGTTGCCGACGGACTCGCTGACGCGGTCCTTGAACACGGACCTTGCGGCCTCCCCGCGCGTGAGCTCGGGGAGGGCCGATTCCTTGTAGGGCGCGACGGCCCGCTGCCTGTATGCGGGGCCGTCGTGCTGCACGGCATACTCGAGGGAGGAGTGCTTGACCTTCTCCATCTCTAGCGGGCTCGCCTTGTCGGTGACGGTGGGCTTCTCGTCTGCCATGGCTCGGGTCGCGCTACCCGCGGCGGGCGCCGTCGCCGCGCCCGTCCTCGTTGGAGTACTGGATCAGGTCGTCGAGCTTGGTGGTGACCATGCGGTAGATGGCCGAGTCCGTCGGGATGCGGTTCTCGAACGGGATGATCTTGCCGCCGGCGACCAGCAGGCCCTCTCCGGGCCCGGCGTTGCGCATCATCGCGACCTGGCGCTCGGAGAGCTTGATGACCTCGCCCAGCGCCGCGGCGTCCGATGCGGACTGGCCGAGCAGCACCAGGAAGTCGGAGTTAGCCAGCATCAGGCGGCTCTTCTCGTTGTTGATGATGCGCTCGATGTTCTGCGTGATGCCGGTCGGGATGGCGCCGTACTTGCGCGAGCGGGTCCAGAGCTGGTCGAAGTACGAGATCGCGTAGTCGTTCTCGAAGAGCAGCTGCATCTCGTCGATGAACACCCAGGTGCGGACGTGGCGCTCGCGGTTGCGCACGATGCGGTTCCACGTCTGGTCGAGCAGGATCAGCAGCGCCAGGCCCTTCATGTTGTCGGCGCAGTCGCGGATGTCGTAGACGACGAAGCGCTTGTGCGTGTTCACGTTGGTCGGGTGGTTGAACAGCGAGGCCTGGCCGGTGACGTAGCGCTCGATGGTGACGGCGAGCATGCGTCCCTCGGGCTCGGGCTGCTGGTTGAGCATGTTGTAGAAGTCGATCAGCGTGGGGATGTCGCGCTGGTCGTGGGTGGCGAAGTAGCGGTCGTAGATGCGCGAGACGCAGCGGTCCACGAGGGTCTTCTGCATCGGCGAGAGGTTCTTGGCCATCATCTCGACCATCGACATGATGGCGTCGACCTTCATCGCGAGCGGCTGTTCGCCCTCCACGAGCTCGAGATCGAACGGGTTGATATAGGTATGCGAGTCTCCGGAGATCTGGACGACCTCGCCGTCCATCTCGCGCGCGACGTTGATGTACTCGCGCTCGGGGTCGAGCACGATGACCTCGGCGGTGGGGTCGGTGAGAAGCGTCCACAGGATCGTGTTCTTGGCCGTCACCGACTTGCCGCGGCCCGGCTTGCCCAGGATGAAGCCGTTGGGCGCGACGGCGTCGCGGCGGTTGTAGAAGATGAAGTTCTTGGACGTCTGGTTCTGGCCCATCCACATGCCGCCGCGCTCCATGAGCTCGACCGACGTGAACGGCACGAGCGCCGCGAGCGGGGCGGTCGTGAGGTTGCGTACGTAGGGGATGTCGCAGCGGCCCGTGGGCAGCATCGCGGCGAAACCCTGTCGCTGGAGCTTCACGAGGGGCACTGCGCGGCAGGTGAATCGGCGGAACACGTCCTGGATGGCCCCGGAGTTCTCGTCGCAGTCCTCGAGCGAGTCCGCCCAGGTCATGGTGGTGCAGGTGAGCGACCACATCTTCTGGTCGCGGCTCACGAGGTCGTCGCGCAGGTCGCGGGCGTTCTCCATGGCGTCCTGGAGGTTGGTCGGCAGCATCTCGTCGGTGATGTACATGGTCTGGGAGTGCTTGAGCACGTAGTCGGACTTCTGCACCTTGAGATCGGTGTTCATCGACTCGATGGTCTCGATGGCGCGCGACTGCTCCCAGCTCGTCATGTCGAGCGTGATCACCTGGTTGATGGGCAGCTCCGCCAGGCTCGAGATCATGTCGGAGCGCACCGAGCCCGCCCATTTCTGGAGGTAGAGCGCCTGGCCCGTGACGCCGTTCCATGAGATATGGGTGTCGTCGATCTTGGTGAGGTCGGCGGGCGCGACGAGGTCCTTGGTGGTGTAGCCGAGCTGGATGGCGCTCACGCCGTGCTCGTCGGTGACCTTCAGGTCCTCGAACGAGACGAAGCCGCGCGGGTCGCGCGGGTTGGTGATCGAGTCGATGATGCGCAGAAGCTCGTTTCCGCGGACCTCCTCCGAGTTGACCCCCATGTTCTTGAGCGAGCGCATGACCTGCTCGGTCGCGCGGGCGAGCAGCGGGGACGCCTGCTCGCGGGTCGGCGCCTCGACGGTCACGATGAACAGCCGGCGCCTCTCGACGTTCTGCTGCGTCTCGGCGACCTTGCTCTCGATGATCTGGTTGATGTCGCGGCGGAAGCGGTTGCCGGCGTAGTCGCCCTCGACGGGCGGCAGGAAGGTGTCCTCGCGGAACGCGTCTCGGTCGATGACGCGGCACAGGATCTTGACCTGGAGGTGCACGGTGTTGTCGAACGTGTTGAGAAGTTCGGACCAGTTCTCGTAGATCTCGCGCTGCTCGGACTCGCGCGCCGCCTGGAAGCTGGCGTCCTGGAACTCCACGACGCGGCTGTAGACGCCCTGCTGGAGCTTGACGGTGCCGTCCTCGCACAGGAGCTCATAGCCGAGCGCGTCCTGCGTGCACTTGTCCGCGCGCAGGACGAGGGTGCCAGGGTAGTCCTCGGTCGGCAGAAGGCGCTTCATGCCCTTCTTCTTTCCCGCCTTCTCCGCGGCGCGCTCGCGGCGCTTTCGGGCTTTCGCGGCCTTCGCGTTGAGCTTCTGCTGGCGGCGGGCGTCGCGGCCCTC
>NC_021021.1:2807692-2809312 GCF_000210055.1 Gordonibacter pamelaeae 7-10-1-b | reverse complement strand
CAAGGGCGTGCCGCAGTAGGGGCACACCGCGGTGCCGTCCACGAGCTCGCAGTTGCAGTTGGGGCAGATCATGTGGTTTTCTCCGTTTTCTCTATGCCTCGGCCTCGGCGTCGGCCTCCAGCGCCGCCGCCTTCTCCGCTTTGGTCTCCTTCTTGGGCCTCTTGCCGGCTTTCGCCTTGGCGGAGGCGCGGTCGCCGTGCGGCGAGAGCGTCGGCGCGGCGAACAGGGCGACCTTCGGCCAGTCGCGGTCGGCCTTCCAGATGGCGAACCACTGCTCGAACTTGAGGTCGTGGATGCGCCCGAGGCCGACGAGCCCGATCGCGCCGCAGACGGACATGATCAGCATCAGCCACAGCGTGTTGATCTCGGTGAACGACGAGATCGCCAGCCCCATGCCGGCGGCGGTGATCGCGATGGCCGCTCCGGTCGCGACCTGGCGGTACGTGAAGCCGAACAGCGGCCTGGCCTCGTAGTCCTGGATGTCCTTGCGCAGGATGATCTCTACCATCAGCCCATCGCCCCCATGATCGTGTCCGCTATATGCTTGGATTGCCCGCACAGCGCCGAGAAGCCGAAGCATCCGGCCATGGACGCGAGCAGCGAGACGATGGTCCAGACCGAGTCATCGATGCCGGCATTCGGCTTGGTCGCCAGAAGCGACCCGGCGGCCGAGAAGCAGATCCCGGCGAAGGCGATGATCGTTATGAGGATCGCCGCCTGAAGGCACACGCCGGCGAACTTCTTGAAGTACCCGATGCCGGACGGCCTGGTCTCGCGCGTCGTGAGCATCACGAGCGGGAAGCCGGCGAAGGCCGTCATCAGGTAGATCTCGAACATGCGGGTGATGGTGAGCGTGAGGACCTTGATCAGGCACAGGCCGGTCGAGACGAGGATGACCATCGACACGAGCGCGTAGCCGAACGACCACGCGAACTGGCTGTACCTGATCTCCATCATGGAGAGCATGAAGGAGTTGAAGCCGACGCCGCTGATCTGTCCGGCCGCCAGCGTGTCGGAGACCTTGTTGGCGACCCACAGGAAGACCTCGTACACGCCGCCGCACAGCTGCACGGTATGGCTGATGAGGACCATGACGAGCGAGAACTTGACGATGATCCAGACGTAGTTGCCGGCCATCGAGAAGTGGTCGCCGCGGTTGGTCGAGACCTCCTTGGAGAACTCGAGAAGGGCCCACACGCACGCGAGGCCGAGAAAGCCCACGCAGATCGGCTGGATCACCTTGACCGAGACGTCGGCGGCCGCCGAGTACATCTTGGCGAAATCGGACCCCTCGCCGGTGAAGTCGAGCTTGAGCAGCCCCGACGACGAGATGCATTGCAGCATCGCCTCGCCGCAGTCGACGCAGAAGCTCGCGATGCCCTCGGCGGTGCTGTAGACGAAATAGGAGACCCAGGGCCCTGCGTTTACGACATCGAAGCCCGGATACTCCCCGCAGGCGCCCATCATGAGGTCGTCGTCGGTCCACATGGTGTTCGTGGTGATGCTGGGGTCTTTCTTGCGGTCCTTGATCGCCTGGTGGTAGTCGTCCTTGTATTTCGCCTCGAAGCTCTCCTTGGAGGTCTCCACGGCCAGGGCCGGCGATGGGCAGGCCAGTGCGGC
>NC_021021.1:2799048-2807453 GCF_000210055.1 Gordonibacter pamelaeae 7-10-1-b | reverse complement strand
CCTCCGTCGTCCCTACATCGTGGGGAAGGTGAGGTAGCTGCCGCCGACCAGGCCGATGGCCGCCATGGCGCCGCCCAGCGCGATGACCCAGACCGCGCCCTCCTGGGCCTGCGCGTCGTGGGCCTTGCCGCCGGAGACCCAGCGGAAGACGCCCACGGCGGCGGTGATTCCGCCGACGAAGGTGAGGATCTGCCACAGATAGTTCAGGAGCTGGTTGAAGAAAGCCATATGGGGTTTTCCCTTCTGATTCGCGGCGCCGCCCGTGTGGCCTTGGCGCCCTGTTTGACCCGCCGCGGCGGGTGAGATATGACGACCGGCGGGGTCTCCCCCGCCGGGTGCCTCCTACATGAAGAACTCGGGGTCGAAGAACGAACGGGCCTCCTCGATGCGCCAGCGCATCTCCTCGACCTCGGCGCGGTGCGCGCGCTCGCGCTCGCACTTGCGGTCCCAGTTCCAGTCGTCCAGGTTGAACTCGCCGACCTCGCGCAGCTCGTGGTAGCGCGGGTGGTCGATCGTCCTGTACTTCTTGTCGAGGAACGGGAAGGCGTTCTTCACGAAGACGATGCAGTCGTCGCCGCCGAACTTCTCGGGGTTGTTGCCGAGGTCGGCGGCGGCCATGAGCTCCTTGCCGATCTTGTTCTCGCTCTCGGACCACGATCCCTGCCGGCCGTGCGACTCGCTGCGGTTGCGGACGGTGGCGGTGAACTTGCCCAGGCGCTCGGAGATCTTCTTGTTGGTCTCGAGGTCGCAGCGGCCGAGGAACAGCGTCGTGTCGCAGTTGCCCTCGATGATGTCGGCGTTGTCCTTGTACATCTTCTTGAGCTGCGTGACCGATTGCAGGATGGCCGTGATGTAGATCCAGCGCGAGCGCAGGGTCGCGATCTTGACGTCGAGGTCGGGGATGCGGCCGATGTTGGCGAGCTCGTCGAGGATGCAGTTGATCGGGATCTTGCAGTGCGAGCCGGGGTTCCTGTCGGCGATGGCAGTGTTGACGTCGAACAGCTGGTAGAGCAGCATCGCCAGGATGAAGTTGAACGTCTTGTCGGTGTCGGACATGACCAGGAAGAACGCCGTGCGCTCCTCGCCGATCATCTCGAGCTCCAGCTCGTCCTCGCTGAAGAACTCGCGGACCGCGGAGACGGCGAACGGCGCCAGGCGGACGTTGCACGACGCGGTGACCGAGGCCTCGGTCTCCGGCGATTCGGAGGTCGACTTGAAGCCCTTGTACTGCTTGATGACGAAGTACTCCTCGGAGGCCTGCGCGGCCGCCTCGTCGCCGCCGTGGTTGGCGACGATCCATTCCTCGAAGCCCTGGAAGCCGTCCTCGGCGGTCGTGCCGAGCATGATGATGTCCAGCGGGGTCTTGGTCTGGCTGGGGTTGTCCTTGCCGGCGAGCTGGAGCAGGTCGAGCATCTGCGGGAACGTCTGGTACTGCGGCTGGTCGGCGTAGAAGTAGAAGAGGTAGCCCATCAGCGCCATGTACAGCTGCCTCTCGGCCTTGACGAAGAAGTCCTCCTTCTCGGCCTCCGCGTTGCCCGACGTGTTCTCCACCAGCAGGTTGACGATCTGCATGATCGACGTGGAGTCCTGGAGGTAGAGCAGCGGGTTGTAGTGCATCGATTGGTTGATCTGGTCGGGCTTGGTGTTGACGACCTTGAGCTTGTAGCCGTGGCGCAGGAAGAAGTTGCCGTACTGCTTGAGCGTGTCGCCCTTGGGGTCGGTCGTCACGATCGAGCTGTTGAGCTGGAGAAGGTTGGGGCCGACGAAGTTGAAGGTCTTGCCCGAGCCGGAGCCGCCGAGCACGTAGACGTGCTTGTTGCGCTCGAGCGCCGGGTCGGGGATCTTCGACATCTGGAGCTCGGCGCGCTCGGACAGGATGATGTTGTCGTCCTCGATCTTCTCGACGTAGTCGGGCTTGGGGTTGGCGACCTTGTTGGTCATGCCGAGCTTGGCCTTGATGAAGTCCTTCGGGTTGTTGCGGGCGAAGCGCATCGCGTCGGCGGTGCGCTGCGGGATGCGGATGGGCACGCGCTTCACGGTCGAGGTGTGCGCGAACTGCTGCATCTCGTCGTCGCGCGCCCAGCGCTGGTTGCCGTACTCCTCGCCGCGGAGCTTCTTCTGCTCCTCGCGCTCGCCGGTCCAGTCGTATTTTGTCATGGCCACCAGCGCGATGGCGCCGAAGGCCAGGAAGAAGAACGGCATCGTGCGGGAGTCGAGGTAGAACGGGTCTTGCAGGATCACGGCCCACTCGGCGACGGTGTGGTTGGAGCCGACGGTGAGCGGGTTGTCGATGAACCATGCGGCGATTCGGTTGAACATCCAGCCGCAGAGCGTGCCGCCGAGGATGAGGTACAGAAATCCCTTGAGGGTGCGCAAGGGCTACTCCTCCTCCGCGGTCTCGCCGCCGTCGGGCGCCGCGGCGCGGTGGTAGTGCTTGCCGCCCTCGGCCTCGTCGCCGTCCTGCCCGCCCGCGGCCTCAGCCATGGGCATCGACAGGGCGAAGAACGTCTTGAGGCGCATCGAGGCGCTGTCGAGCACGCGGTCCGCGATGGCCCTCCGCTCGGAGCGGGCGGGCGGGAACATGGCGAGGAACCCGTCGAGCTCGGCGATGGGGTAGGACCAGCGCGAGGCCGACAATTTCATGTAGTCGTAGTCCATGTTGGCCATGGCGCGGTCGAGGTAGCTTTCCTCGCCGTCTACGAACCTGTTGCCCTTGATGGCGCTCTCGAGCGCCGCGCATCCGCGCGGGTCGGACGGGGCGGTGCGGGCGCACAGCAGGACCTCGTGGACGTCGAGCGGGTTGACGCGGAAGCCGTCATGGCCCTCGCCGCCGTCGCGGATGGATGCGAGCTCGCCGTCGAGCGCGCAGTACCCGATGACGCAGGCGAGCAGCCGGCGCTCCGCCTGCTCGAGGTATTCCCTCGTGTAGCCGTATTCGCGGGCGGTCTCGGGGTATTCGCTGCGGTAGGCGGACGAGGAGATCGGCGAGTAGTATTCGGGGCTGTCGCCGAACTCGAGGATGCCGGCGGCGTCGTATCTGAACGTGTCGGAGCTGCCGCGCGCGACGATCTCGTCGGCCATCGTCGCGCACGAGGCGGCCAGGGTCTCAAGGTCGATCATCGGTGCATCCCCTCGTTGCGTGCGGGCATGGAGGGCTGCATCTTGCTCTCGGCGATCTTCTTGGCCGCCTTCGTCTGTCCGACGGGGGACTCAGGCGAGGCGGCCCGGGAGTTTCCCAAGGCCTCGCTGAGCAGCGCGGCGTTTTTCTCGGCGGCAGCGGCCTGCTTCGGGTCGATCTTCTTCTTGTTCTCGGAGATGAAGCAGCCGCGGTCGATGGCGGCCTCGAGCACCATGCCGGGCGCGGCCGCGAACGCGGCCCCCTCGGCCTTCATCTCGTTGTAGAACTCCTTGGCTCCGTCCGAGCCGGTCTTCCAGAGCTCGGGTCCCTGGGTGGCGTCGACTTCGGCGCTGGCGACGGGGCGGCCGTTGCGGGTGCATTCGAAGGAGGCCTTGTTCTCGTCGTCCGGGTCGAGGGTCACGCGGTACTGCTCTCGGGAGTGGCCGCCGGCCGACCCGACCCAGCTGTTGCGGCCGTCGCCGGTGCGCTCGAACTCCCAGTTGATGCCGTTGCGCTTGAAGGCGCGGGGATAGCGGTTCTGGTCGTCGCGCTCGATGCCGCGCGCGCACTCCTCGAGCTCCTTGCGGTCCATGCCGAAGGACTCGACGCCGATGTTGATGAGCGCCTGGGTCATGATGTCCATGTCCCGGCCCTGGATGCCGATGGAGACCGCGGGACTTCCGTCCATGGGGTTGACGGTGTCGAATACGGAGAACTTCACTCCGTGGTTCATGAGTTCGCGCTTGAGCTTCTGGATGTCCTCGCGATTGTCGGCGACCGCCCCGGGGAATACCATGGCCTCGCGGTACTGGTCCGGGTTCTGGGCGCGCACGGTCTCGGCGGAGACGATGCCCTTCTCGCCGCGGCCGTCGACCATGTTCGCGGCCCCGTGCGTGAGGGCGCGGGCGAATCTCGCCGGTATGCGGTCGTTCCTGTTGCCGGCCGCGCGGGCTCGCCGCGCCTGGGCCAGGCCCTCGAGCAGGTACTTGATGATTTCTGAGGCTGATTGCACGGCTGCCGTGCCGGTCCTGAACGCGAGCTGTACCGCCTCGTCTTCTGCTGCCATTTCTTCTGACCCCTTCTGTAGAGCAGGTGTGGATATGGGCCTGCTGGGGTCAGGTGGCGTGGCCGGGGTCGGCGGAAGGTCAGGTGGTGAGGTCGATGCAGTCGGCAGGCCGGACCATCGACGGTGGCATTATAACCAATTGTCTGAGTTTCTATTCAGTCGATTTCCGCCTGTTCGGGATGCAGGCGGGATCGACCCCGACGAGCCTGGCGACGGAGTCGCGCGTTATCTTGCGGTGCCCCCGCTCGGGGGTCCATTGTCTGAGGTCCCCCGACTTGACGAACCTCTTGACGGTCGACGCGCTGACGCCCAGGAAGGCGCACGTCTCCTTGACGGTCAGGAACCTCGGCAGAGCCGCCAGGTCCTCGATGACTGAGCTCATCGCCCCTCCTCGGCGTCCATGACGGCGGACAGCGGCAGCTCCGCGTAGAGGCAGAGCTGGACGATCTCGAGCCCGTCGAGGGCCGCCGCGGCGCGCGACGCCGTGGAGAGCCCGAGCAGCCTCAGGACCTTGGGCAGCGGTATCCCCGTGCCGCGGACGATGTCGAGCGCCGTGGCGCCGGTCTCCCTGAGCGCCGCGGCGAGCGCGTCCATGTGTATGCCGTCTTGTCTGTTCATGTCGGAAGCCTTCCCGTTCCGTGTTCCGATACCGAAAGTATCCGGGCCGTATCGACCCCCGACGGGAACAGTATAGGAACGGGGAGATGGCGCGCGGTGCGATACTTGCCCGCACGGGGTAGAAAGGCCCCGCGCGTTTCGACACGGAAGGAAGTGATGCGTTCGATGAGGTCGAGGGTTCCGGAGAAGTCCGAGCTGGCGGCGCAGCTCAAGCGCTACCGCTACGATGCGGGGCTGAAGGGCGATGAGGCGGGAGCGGTCATCGGCAAGAAGGCCACGACGGTGTACAAGTACGAGGCCGGGACCCTGTGGGTGTCGCCGGGGGACCTGCGGGCGCTGCTCAACGAGTACGGCGTGAACATGGTCACGGCCTTCACCGAGGTCGGCGACCCGAGGGCGGGCGGCAGGAAGAAGGACGAGTCGGCCCTGCGCTGGCGCAAGATGCGCGCCTACTACGACATGATGGGCCCGGCCAAGCAGAGGACCCTGCTCGACGTCGCGAGGGCGATGGCCGAGGACTTCTGAGCCGTGCGCGTGCGCACATCAGCACACCGGCATATATGCGCATGCGCATATATCTATAGCTGCGCATCTGCGCGAATCAGCCCTTGCGCGGGAGCGCGCGGGCGCACGACGGCGCCTCCGCCTGCACAGGCTCGTCCTCGGCGATGGACGGCGCCCTCATGGCATGGGCGTCGGTGTCGATCCAATGCTCCCCGGTCTCGGGGTCGTCGCGCTCGGCGAAGCGGTGGGCGGCATGCCCGACGTCCTCGAACGGGCTGCGGGTGCTGACGAGGTAGCGGCGGCGCGCCTGGGTGCCTATATGCCCCATGGGCGACTCGATGTCGAACCAGGGCTGGAACATCTTCGGCATCGTGACGCAGCACACGTTGTCCTGCGGGTCGTAGAGGTGGAGCCGGCCGTCCTGCCCGAGCGCGACGGAATATCCCTCGGGCACGGCGACGTAGTTCACGACGCTGCAGTGCGTGCGCGACGTGTCGACCTCGTCCATGGTGTAGCCGAGCTGGTGGGGCGGGATGAACGCGTTGTACGTGACGTATTCGGGGTGCTCGCGGATCTGCTCGGGCGTGAAGCACATCTCGACGGCGCCGGGCACGTCGATGTCGCCCGTCATGTAGAAGGTGTCGTAGAGCGTGCCGACTACGGCGATCTCCGCGGTGTAGCCCTCCTCGACCACATGGGTCGAGGCCTCGTGTGCGTTGTAGAGGTCCGACCAGCGCCTCATGAGGTCGCTGGACTTGACGAGCTCGGGGTCGAAGTACCTGTCCCCGGGGCGGTAGATCTCCTCGTCGGGGATGTCGCGCTTCGATTTGAAAAGGCCCATGGTGGTCGCTCCTTGGATGATGGCGCGGCGGTATGCCGCGGCCTGCCGATTATCCGCCCGCGCCGCGCCGTGCGCAATGCGCCCTTCCCGCACGGGAAGCCGAACGCGGTGCGGTTTCATATTCGCACATATACCCAAACGCGTACATGCGCATACGCACATTCGCGCATTTTCTTATTTACGCATGTACGCACGGGCGCGGAAACGCGCCCGTGCATCTGCGAATCCCCGGGCTAGCCGCACGCGAGCGATTCCCATGAGATGATCTTCACCGGCCGCGGCGCCTTGGGATCGGGTGCGGGCTCTTCCGCCTCCTCTTTCTTCTCGTCGCCCCGGATGCGCGCCGGCAGCTCGGAGCCCTGCCCGTCATAGCCTTCCGGCAGCGCCATGACCTCGTTGACGGCGTCGACGCTCGCACGCAGATTCTCCGGGCTGGAGCTCACGTAGATCTTAAGCGTGAAGGAGGGGTCCGTGTGCCCGAGCCAGTTGGACACGGTCTTCGGGTTGACCCCGGACATGATGAGCTCGGTGGCGAAGGTGTGCCGCAGGCGGTGCAGGCCGCACTTTCCGCCGCCGATGTTGAACGTCCGCACGAAGGTCCTGAACAGCTGGTTGGCATATCTCGGCACCATGAACGCGCCGTCGATGTCGCCGACGACGAAGATTTCGTCCGTGAACGGGACGCCGGCATCGCGGCAGCGGGCCTCCTGCTCCGCCCGCCGCCGCTCCAGCCCCTCCATGAGCCCGTCCGCGATGGGCAGCGCCCTCATGCCGGCCGGGCTCTTCGGCCCCTTGAGGTAGCCGTTGGAGGAGGGCAGCGCGCCGATGGCGTTCGTGATGCGCACCATGCGCCGCTCGAAATCGACGTTCGTCCAGCGCAGGGCGCAGATCTCGCCGCATCTGAGGCCCGCGAACAGGGCGAGCCGGATTATCGCGTCGAGCGGGCCGCGGATGCACGGGAGGGCGGCGAGCAGCGCGTTCTTCTCTTCGGCGGAGAGCGCCCGGGGAAGCGGGCGGTCGTGCTTGGGCGCGCGGATCCTGCGCAGGTCGAGCGGGGTCCGGAGCATTCGGAAGCTGGCGAGCTCCAGGGTGTCCCTGACCGTCCAGAGCATATGGTTCACGGTCTCGGGGCAGTACCCGTCCTCGACGAGCGAGTCGACGTAGAGCTGCACGTCCTGGGCGGTGACCCTGTCCACGGGGATCTCCCCCAGGTCGCCCAGGAGCCTGACGTGGCGGCAATAGCCGGCATGCGTCGACTTCTCGATGGCGCCGACGGCGAGCGCATGGTCGATGTCGTCCCGCCTGAGCTCGCCGACCGTGGGCATGCGGCCCTCCGTCGCCTCGATGGCTTCGGCCCGCCGCTCGTCTTCCGGGTCGCGGGGGAGGTTGTAGAGGTATTCGGCCGCTAGGTGCTCGGCTTCCGCGCGGCTCGCCGCCGCCCCGATCGTGGCCCACTTGCGATCGCCCTTGCGCTCGGCATCGTAGACCGCGCGGTAGCTCATCCTCCATGAACCGCCGCGGCGGGCGAGGGAGACCCTTTCGTAGTGCATGCCCCTCACGCCTCCCCTTCATCGTGGGCGAGCCTGAGCCCGTAGAGCGTGCATCCGGCGCCAACGATGCGCAGCAGCTCGTTCGCGTCGCTCCTGAGGTGTTCCACGTCGCGGCGGCGGCCGTTCTTCTCGAGCAGCAGCCTGGATCCGGCCGAGGCGGCCCAGGAGCGCGGCGCGGCGCCGAGCCATGCCGGCAGCCGCGTCACGGAGGGCTCGGGATATGCGACGAAGAAGTTCGGCTCGCCGATGCTCTCCCGCCAGATTCCGCGGACGGTGACGGTCATGCGCTCCGCATCGAGGTCGTCGGCGAGTATCCCGCAGATCTCGCCGGGCTTGAGGCCGCATCCGAGGGCGAGCCCGATGGCCGCGGCGGAATGCCCCGATCCGCATGCGGCGAGGGCCCGCGCGGCCTTGAGGCCCCCCGGGGGGATCGGGCGCTTCTTCCTGGGCGGCCGGGGAACGTCGAACGGGACCTCCGAGAACGGGTTGGAGGCGCACAGCCCGTCGGCGAGCGCATGTCTGCCCGCGGCGGCGCAGATGGTCTTGAGCCGGTAGCAGCGAACGCGCGATATGCCGCGGGACTCGGCCGACTCGAGCGCGGCCGCCGCCGAGGCGGGGCTTATCGAGTCGACGGCGCAGCCCGCTATCGCCCCGAGGGCCCTGCATTCCTTTCGATAGTTCGCGACGGTCTTCCTGGCGGCCCCCTTG
>NC_021021.1:2778056-2798908 GCF_000210055.1 Gordonibacter pamelaeae 7-10-1-b | reverse complement strand
AGCGCCTCGGCGAGCGTGCACGCCTTCGGCCCCGGCAGGGACGCGAGCGCCGCCGCGCGCGCCCCGTCCGCGCTTTCCGCCCGGAACCTCCTTCGCAGCCTCTTGCGCGACGCGTCGATGATGTCAACCTCCCACACGCCGCATCTGAGCTCCCTGACCGATCTTATCCTTGATTCCGGCAACGTGCCGCCTCCCTTCGCATGATGTGGAAACGTGCCTCCCGGATGGCTCGAGATGGCTCCGGGGGCGGTTATTTCGATGGAGACAGGGTAATTCGACCTATCGCCCACATGAACGGCAATTTATGCTTCTAGCAGCGCAGATGTCGGAATGTGTTTGATGATTTGATACGGGATGGTGACGAGATGACCGGAAATGGAACCGCAGGACGTCAGCTTGCCTTGCTCGGCGTCGGCTCTTCCACGCAGAGGTCGCGATAGCGATCGAGCGTGGGCGCATCCATCATCAGCGAGGTGACGTGCCCATGATGGCTGCGCAGCTGGTTGAGGATGGCGAAGCCGTTGCTGTCGAGGTCGCCCCAGTAGAGAAGCGGCACGTGGGAAAGCCACGGCACGCTTGCCAGCTCACCGACGGCGAATCCTCCGCCGTGGATGGCGATGACTCCCGGAAGCGGGGGAAGTGCGAGCACATTCACCATATTTTCGCAGATGAGAACGCAATCGGGCAGGCGAGGCCACCTGCCCAGCTGCTCAACCGATAGCGCGAGGTCGGTCAGATCGCCCGGTGCCAGACGCTCGTCGAGCACGTGGACGCGGAACTGCCCCGCTTGCCGTGCGAATTGCGGGTCGCGCCCGGTCAGCGCTCGGTGCAACGGCTTGACCAAGCCCTGATGGCCCTCCATCCATTTTGTGTCGATGCCTCGGATGGGTAGCTGGCGCACGAAGTAGGTCGCGTCCTGGTTGTCCACGAGCCAGTCGAGCGCTAGCAGCAGCATCTCCCAATCGCGCTCTTCGAGCTCGCAGCAGCGGCCGGCGACAGCGCGCACTGCCGCTACGAGTGCATCGGGATCGGTGGAGGGGCACGCCTTCGACCAGCGTTCGCTATACCGCTCTGCAAGGCGGAGCGTTCGTTCGCTCATCCGCTCCCACAGCGCGCCGGCGCCGGCCGCGCGTGCGATGTCGCTTGGACTCTCCAGTGTTAAGCGTACGGGGATCGTCTGCTGCCCGATGCTCCCCCAGTTGCGGGAGGTCCACTGCACGTCGCCTGCCAGCGGGCTTGAGTGCCACGTTCTCGCCCAGGCACGCGCGGCGTTGCGGTCGGCCATCGCCTGTTTCTCGGTGGGCGGATGCAGCGGGATCGAATAGGCTTGGGGTCGTTCTCCCGCACTTCCACAGGAAGATGCAAACAGGGCGGCCGCCCATGCGCGGCAGTCGCGCTCGAAGCGCTTCAGAGCCTTTGCCGCCGCCTCATCCGGGGTGATCATGCAAACGTCACTCATCGGCTTTCCCTCCCTTCTGCTGCCAGTGCATCGTTTTCGAAAACTACGGGCGAAAGCCTCGATCTCTTCTCGTCTTCGCAGGTGACTACCACGATGGATCCGATATGGTCCTCCGCCGTCTGCAATAGTTTGCCAGGCGTGGCCAGAACCATGTGGAAGCCGAACGCCCCGAAGATGGCGAGCGCATCCTCGGCGAAGAAGCGGTCCGAATTGTTGAACGCCTCGTCGAGGATGATGGTGCCGTAGGAGGGGATGGGCTGATCCTCGTCGGCCAGCTGATAGCGCAGTGCGGCGGCGAGACAGAAGAAGACGAGCTTCTGCCTTTGGCCGCCTGAGAGGCCGCCGTCGCTGTCGTGGGCCTTCAGCTCGCTGCCATCCTCGGTCACCTCGCGGGCGATGAACTTCATGTGGTCGGGCGTGTTCAAGCAGGCCATGCGCCAGGTGCGGTCGGCTGTCTCGCTCGATCCGAGGCGCTTCATGACGGCGGCGGTGCGCTCGTAGCGCCGCTCTGCCGAAGCGAGGTCGTCCTCGCTCCACGATCCCTTCGTGATCTCCTTCAAGTCGGCCAAAAACTCGTCCACCCGCGGCCCGCGATTCTCCTTGACCTCGATCTGCAGGTGCACGCCCGAACGGTACTCGGACAGCAGTAGCGAGCGGTTGACCGGCTCGAGCCGCTCCCTCACCTCGCGGAACGCGTTGCGGATCTCAGAAGCGATGACGGTGATCTGGTCCTGGCTGAAGCTGTTGAGCACCTCGAGGAACTTGTGCTCGTACTCGGGCAGGCCGCTGGCCTTGATCTGCCGGTATCGGTCAAGGTAGGCGATCCGATCCTCGAACCGGCCGCTGAGGTCGGCGGCTTGGGCGGGCCACTTCATCTTGTACTGCTGCAACACCAGCTCGGCCTTCCGCCGCGCGTTCTGCTGCGCGCGCACGGCTTTGCCGGCGCGTTCGTCCAGGGCGCGCTGCACACGGTTCGCCGTTTGGTACACCGAGGACACCGATGAGCGGAAGCCCTGCTCGGTTTCCTCAAACAGCTTGGTGAGCTGCCCTTTTGTCTCCGCAGAAAGCGGCGAGCCCTCGTCCCGCCCGCGTTTGGCGCGCTGCTCGAGGTCGTGGATTTGGTCCTCGATGTCCTTCAGCTTCTCCTCGTTCGCCTGTTGGGCGACGAGCGCTTTCTGGACGGCCTCGTTCGCCGCCTCGAGGCGTGCCTCCGCCTTCGCGCGCAACGCCTCGGCCTCGCGGAACTCGTCGCTTTGCTCGAGTTCTCGGTAGAACGCCTCGGCTCGTTCGCACTCGCCCTTGGCCTGCGCCTCGTCGTAGTCGTCCCAGGGCTTCGACCGTAGGCTCTCGTCCAGGCGGCAGATCGCTTGCAGACGCAGCTCCTTCGCCGTGATGTCGTTCGTTTCCGCGCGGGCGGCCGTGAGAAGGCGTTCGCATTCGGCCAGGTCGCCCTCGAACCGCTCGATCTTCTGGTCGTTCGTGCTGCCCAGCACCCAGCGACTCCGGTCGGCGATGTTACGCCGGTCATCCTTCACATGGTGCTCGCCGGACTTCGTCTGCCCGCCGCGCGTGAGCGCCTTGGGGTGTCGCTCCATATCGGCGGGGGTATCGACGCACACGTAGTTGAAGCGCTCGCGCAGAAGTTTGTTCACCCACAGCGCGAAGGATTCGTGGTTCGGCACGTTCGCCACGGTCACCTTCCGCACGAGCGACTTCTCGTGGAGGGCCACGCCAGGGACCGACACCCGGTCGGGCACCGCGTCGTACTCGAACCGCTCACCGAGGTGCCGGGTTTCGAGGAACTCGTTAATGGCCTCCGCGTGCCGCCGTTCAACGAGCATCGTGCGGGCCCGTCCACCCAACAGCCGCTCGATGGCTGGCTGCCATGCGGCCTCGTTGGGGTTCACGTCGATGAGTTCGCCGACGAACGGCAGGTCGGCGAGGGAGAGCCCCAGTTGATGGGCGATTGATGTCCTGATGGCGTGCAGCTTCGAGGGGATGTTGCTCCGCTGTCTGCGCAGATGTCGAAGCTCCTCCGAGATATCGGTACGGCGCTCGCGTAGCTCGCCCACCCGTCCGAAACGGGACACCTTCTCGTCCTCGTTGCCGTCCAGCCACGAGCGGGCTTCCTGCGCTTTCGCCGACAGCTGGCGCTTCAGGGCCTCGAACTCCTCGCGCGTTGCCGGCAGTGCGACGCCGTCCGACGTGGCGAGATCCTGCTTCAGTGAATCGCGGTTCTTCTGCACGTAGAGCAGCTGGCGGTTCCGCTCGTCCACCTGCATGTGCGCCGTATCGAGCGCGACGCCGCCCCGTTTGCTCAGCAGCGCCATGGCGCTGTCGTGCGCCTGCTTGGCGAAGCTCTGCTCGGCTTTGGCCGAGGCAACGTCCTGGACGAGCGCATCCGCTCGGCGCGCCCTCTTCTCGAGCTGCTGCTCCAGAAGCTCGACGGCTGTCTCGTCGGCGAACGGGTTGAGCGCGTCCAGCAAACCGCGCGCCTCGACCTCTGCAGCCAGTGCCTGGGCGTGCGTCTCGTCGTGTACGAGCAGCGGCTCCAGGCACTCCATCTGCCTGCGCTGATCCACCACACCCTCGTGCGCTTGCGAGAGCTCTTGGAACTGCTCGACGGCCGCGTCGGCTAGCTCGAGCGTGCGGGGTGTGTCGAGCATGTACTTGCGGAACAGGTCGTCGAGCGAGCCGATGTCTTTGGCCGCCTGCGTTTTGTGCAGCAGGATGAGCGTCTTCGGGCTGCTGATGCGCAGCACTCCGCACAGGTGCGCCTCGAAACTGGCATGATCCCTCCAGGCGCGGCCCGTCTCCTTGAAGTCCTTGTTGAACTTTGACATATCGGCCTCGTTCATGCCGTACGCCGCGAAATCGTGCAGTGCGCAGTCGCCGCGCACCACCGCGTAGAACTTCTTGAGCCCCTCGCGGCCCACGGTGTTCGACTTCTGGAAGAAGATGCCTAGCAGGTTGACCGGCTCGTGGCGTCGCCGTTCGGATCCTTCGAGCTCGCCGTAGGGGAAGCCGTCCTCGTAGCGCAGCATGACGCCGCTCCATGTTGCCTGTTTCGGACGTAGGTAGGCATGGGCCAGTTCGCCGGCCGCACCGGAGCGCCGACCCCACACGCCGCGCACGTAGTTGCTGATGGAGCGTTCTTTGTCGCGCTGGTTGCCGCTGTTGGCGGCGGCGTTTAGATGCAGGTGGCTCGGTGGCGTGAGTACGGTTGACACCGCGTCGAGGATGGTGGACTTTCCCGAGCCCGACGCGCCGGTCAGAAGCAGGCCGCGCCGGTCGACGGGGAGGCTCTGGTATCCGCTGAACGTTCCCCAGTTCGCCATGTCGACGCGGGCGAGCCGCCACTGGCCGGGATAAGGCACGTCGGGAAGGTCACTCGGCTTCAGCATTGTTATCGCCTCCTTCCGCGAGAGGCTGCGCGAGTTCGAGCATGCGCTCGAACTCCTCGTTGACCGCCTCGGCCTCCTCGGTTCCGAATATCAGCTTGAGGACGGGTGAAATCTCGAAGCGGTCCTCCGCGTCGCTTCTGATGAGGATGCGGTAGTCGACCAGTCGGTTCCACGATGCCTTCAGCCGGTCCTGGTAGCCCGACTGGTCCTGCTTGGTTAGGTTGCGGTACTGGGCCAGCTGCTCGAACAGCTCACCCTGACCGATGAACACGCGGTTGGCCCCGCCCATCTGTAGCTCTTTGCGCAGGGTGAGCACCATGATGGTGTCGAGCAGCGTCATTGCGTTGCTGCGCGCCGCTTTCGGCACCTCGCGTTCGTCCGTCGAGACGTTGTGTGCGAACGCGACGCCCGCCTCCTGGTCGACGCATAGCTCTAGGAACAGATCGGCCAAACGCGAGGCCAGCGCCGCGCGGTGGTTGAGGAGCGCGCGCCACAGCGGTGCGTCCCGCTTCTCGTGGAGGTAGGGTCCTCGCACAAGCTGTAGGAGAGCGCAGCGGGCGTCGAAGGGGAGCGTGCCCGTATCCTCGGGCCACAGGCGCTTGTCATCGAGGGGCGCTTCGGCCGCCAGATTGAAGGCGACGTCGGGAGAGTCCTCGTCGGCGATGCCGTAGGGGTCGGGTGCGAAGTCGGTCATCAGCGAACCTCCTTGGTGAACAGGAACTTTTCGATGCGCGCCTTACGCATCTGCCCGCTCTTCGACCGCCAGCAGACGGTTTCCGCTCCGCCGGCGCGCATGCCTTGGTCGGCGGCGAGCATCATGAGTCCCGCCACGCTGGCGATGCCCTGGGTGGCGGGATGGGCCGCGAGCACCTCGGCGATGGTCGCTCCTTCGCCCCGCGCTTCCAGACATGCGTTCACGTTGCCCGTCAGCTCGTCGAAGTCTATCTCCTCCTCGCGCACCTGCTCGTGCAGCTCGGCGAGCGTTATCGGCCGCGCCTCCTCGACCACTGCGTCTTCGATGGGCGGGGCGGTCGCGGCGGCGGGGCTGCGCAGTTCCAGACGTGATATCGGCGCGATGGGTGTCTTGGTGAGCTCCAGTTCCAGGGGGAGCGCGTGCGTGCCGCGATAAAGCTCGGTGAGCGTGCCGGCCGTGCCGAGCGCCCGGTCGAGCAGCCGTTTTAGCACGCGGTCCTGCTGGAAGCTCTGGCTCTGCACGAGCCTGCGCAAGCCGCGCGCTAACCCGGTCATGGTCTCGTTGACCTCGCGTCCCTGATCGAGCAGCGTTTGTAAAAAATGCCTGAGGAAGCGACGCTCCTCCGGGTCCAGCTCGCGGGCGAAATCACAGTCGAGGATGAGGTCAATGTCGTCCTGTAGCTTCTCTGAAGCTTCCAGGTTCCGCAACAGATCGTAGAAGCCTCGGAACGACTGTCCCGAAGGCGATTGCGCGATATGGTCGACGCCGGCGAACACGTCGGCCAGCGTTTCCTGATAACCGTCCTCATAGCCGATGATCTGCGCGTACAGGCTCTTGTTAATGTGCTCGAAGTCGGCGCTCACGTTCACGAAGTCGCGCGGTATCTCCTGCGCCATGTTGAGGATATCCCTCGCCTGCTCGAGCGCCTGGGCGGGATCCATGACCTCCAGCTCGCCTTGATCGAGAGCCGCGAGCTGTTCGTCAATGCGTTGTTTCTCGGACAACAGCACTGAGCGGCGACGCTCGTAGTCGGGATCGGTGGCTAGCGAGAGATCGGCTATGCGGTCGAGGATGGTGGACAGCCGCGACTTCGTTGCTGTGCGATGAGGTTTGGACAGCCCCTTGGCGAAGGAAATGGCAGCGAGTGCTCCACCTGAAAGCTCGTAGGTTTCCTGGCGACTGCCGGTCATTGGTTTGCGCATCAGGTATCCGTCGCGGCGCCACTGTTCGCAGTACTCGTTCGCCGAGCGCGTCATGCTGATACCGGGCACCCGCTCCCGCAGCTCCTCGAGGTCCGCGTCCACGAGGCCGACCAGATCTGTCACCGTTCGCTTGGAGGTTTCCCCGCCCAAGTGCTCGTCCAAGATGGCTATCACGACCGCCGCGTTTTGGGCGTTCAGAAGCTTCCAGGCTGCATCGTCCTGTTGCAGGGATTTGAACGCCAACGTGTTCGAAACCACCGCCATCGCGCGCCTTCCGATCATTTGCGGCCGAAATGGAGCCAGCTGCGCTTCCCAACGCCAACCAGATCCATCGTCGATAGAGTAAGTGTAGCGGAAGCGGCCACATTGCGTGGGGCGAAGCTGGTACAGATGCGCGGTAATGCTGAATAATTATGCCGTTCATCGGAAAAATTCAGTTGATCACATCGACCGACAGTTTCCATGATGGCATTTGGTTGTGGGTTTTTATGCAAAGCAGAGTACAGACTCCGAATTTTTGCGAGATGCCCGGCTAATTGGACAGGGGGTCCGCATCGTCCGGCAAGGGCCGAACGGTTGTCGGCGCCGCCTGCGCTTCGAGCCGCGCTTCGGCTGCTTCCACCTGCGCAGACCCCGACCCGGCCGCACCCGCCTTCCGTGCGGCGCGCTGGGGCAGGTACTCGCTCACCACGATGCCGGCGAAGATGAGGGCGAAGCCGGCGAACAGCGGGGCGGTGAGCAGCTCGCCCAGGAACAGCACCGAGAACAGCACGCCGAACACCGACTCCGTGGCCAGGAACAGCGAGGCGGGCGCCGGATCCACGTGGGCCACCGCCAGGTTCTGCAGCAGCAGCGCCACGCAGGAGGCGAACACGGCCAGGTAGGCCAGGCTCGTCCATGTGTCGGCGCCGAGCGCCGCGAAGTTCGGCATTGGCTCGAGCGCCAGGCCGGCCGCGAGGCCCAGTAAGCCCGCCACCAAGAACTGGATGACGGTGAGCAGCGTCATGTCGCTCCCGGGCGCGAACTTCGCCGTGTACACCACGTGGAAGCTCAGGAACAGGGCGGACAGCAGCGTGACCAGGTCGCCGAAGCGCAGCGAGAACCCGTCCGCGCCGGCGAAAGACACGCATTCCACGCCCGCCACGCACACCATGGCGGCCGCGAGGTTGAAGCGCGTGGGCCGCGGCCCACGGAGCGCCCAGCCGAGGAACGGGATGATAACGCAGTACAGCGATGTGAGGAACGAGCTGTTCGACGCCGTGGTGTCGGTGAGCCCGGTGGAGTTGCTCCAGTAGGCCAGAAACACCATCACGCCCAGAACGGAGCCCTTGCACAGGTGCTCGGCGTCGAGGTGCTTCCTGATGCGGGGCAGCATGACCACGCCCAGGATGATGCCCGCGGCCGTGAAGCGCACGCCCACGATCCACGCAGGTGGGAACGCGTCCACCGTCGACTTGATGACGACGGTGCCGAGGCCCCAGATGGCGGCAGCCACCAGCAAGAAAGCCTTGTACGTCCAAAGCGGCAGCGGAGCGGGTGTTTTCAGGATACGGGCCATTGCCGCTGCATCATACCACGGCTGCCCCTAAACGGCGGCGTCTAGGTTTCAGCTTGCTGTTGAAGGAGGGGAGCGGGGGCCTCGATCAGGCGGCGCGTGCTACGATGGAACGGTTGCCGTGACGAGGAGGAGAAGCATGCCCACGTTCCGCGAAGTGCTGCGCGCGGCCGAGATCACCATCAAGGACAACACGTCCGGCCATCGCATGCACGAGATAGAGAAGATCCTGCGCGAGCACCACGCGTTCTCCGGCCTGACGCCCGAAAAGGCCACGGCCATCCTCGAGGACTTGGGGCCCACGTTCGTGAAGATGGGGCAGATCGCCTCGAACCGCAGCGACGTCATCCCCAAGGCGTACGCCGACGCGTTCAAGACGCTGCGCGCCAACGTGGCGCCCGTGCCGTTCGAGGTGGTCGTACAGACGATGGAGGAATCGCTCGGGCACCCGTGGCGCGAGACGTTCGCCGACATCGAGGAGAAGCCCCTGGGCTCGGCCTCGGTGGCACAGGTGCACCGCGCCCGGCTGGCGCAGGGCCTGGGCGACCCGGTGGCGGCGGGCGCGCAGGAGGAGCGACCTGCGGCGGGCGGCAACGGCGAAGGCGCTGCGACGGCCCAGGGGCCGGTCGTGGCCGTGAAGGTGCGGCGCCCGAACGTGGTGGAGCAGATGGCCGAGGACATCACGCTCATCCGGCACGCGTTGGCGCTGGCCGACCTCACGCACGTGACCGACGGCATCATGCTCACGCTGGGCGATTTGGTGGACGAGCTGGCGCGCACGACGGCCGAGGAGCTGGACTTCACCGTGGAGCTGGGAAACCTGGAGCGCTTCGGCGCCGAGCTGGCAAGCCAGCCCCACGTGGAGAGCCCCCGCCCGTACCCTGCGTTCAGCACCGACGAGGTGCTGGTCATGGAGTACGTGGAGGGCGCCCACATCAACGATCTTTCCGCGCTGCGCGCCCAGGGCGACGACCCGGCCGCGCTCGGGCGCCGGCTGGCCGAGAGCTACGTGACGCAGGTCATCGACAACGGCTTCTTCCATGCCGATCCGCACCCGGGCAACATCCTCGTGCGCGGCGAGGACATCGTGTGGATCGACCTGGGCATGACGGGCACGCTCTCCGCCTCCGAGCGCGCCATCGTGGGCCGGCTGTTTGCCGCCGTGGCCAAGAACGACCCGTTCGCGCTCAAGGACGCGCTGCTGGCGCTGGCGAAGGCCCACGGCCCGGTGGACCACGGGCTGCTGCTCGGCCAGATAAGCGCGCTGTTGGACTCGTACGCATCGGTCGACCTGGCCGACATCAACGTGGGCACGGCGCTGCTCGACGTCATAGAGGTCATGCGCACGCAGAACCTCACGCTGCCGCCGTCGCTCACCATGCTCGCGCGCGGCATGGTGACCATCGAGGGCGTGCTGGTGGACATCGCCCCCGACACGAGCGTGGTGGAGATCATCTCCGACCATGTGAAGCGCCAAATGTTCAACGTTGACGCGCTGGAGGCGAAGGCGAAGAGCCTGTTCGCCGCCACGGCGGCCTCCGCCGAGGCGGCCACGCGCCTGCCGACGCGGGTGTCGCACACGCTGGACATGCTCGACCGCGGCCAGGTGAAGGTGGGCGCCGACCTGCATGTACCGGCCGACTTCACGGCGGCGCTGTACTCCGTGAGCGGCATCGTGGCCATGGCGCTCATCTCGGCCGGCCTGTTCGTGGGGTCGAGCCTCATCGCCCAGACGGCCATGCAGCCCCAGCTGCTCGGTGTGCCGCTGCTGGGCATCCTGGGATACCTGGGCGCGTTCGTGCTGGGCGTCTACGTCATCTGGCGTGTCCTGCTCACCCGCCATCAGCAACGCAACGACGAGAAGGTGGAGTGAGGGGGTTCCGCCGGCCTGGCGGCCGTCGGAACCTGCCGACGCTGCGAAGGGCCGTGGCACCCGATCTTCGCGCGATCCCAAAAGCTCGCGTACCGAAGTACGCTTCGCCTTTGCGATCCCGCGAATCTCGGGCACCACGGCCCTTCTCGCTGACTTACTGCGCCAACCTATGCGTTTTTGGAGTGGGACAAGGGGACGGTTCCCTTGTCCCGAGAGTGTCAAAACCCTCCCAAATGTGGTAGGGTTTTGACACGAATCGCGCGTTACGCGAACACGACGATGGCGGCGGGGTCCTTCACGCGCAGGGCGGCCGTCTCCATGATGCGGAACGTGTGGTTGAAGTCGGCGAGCTCCAGGTAGCCCACGGAGAGGTCCAGGCCCACGGCCAGGTCCACGTACTCGGGCTCGGCGCACACGAGCACGGCCTTGCCGGGGGCGAGGGCGCTCGTCATGAACACGTTGTCGCCGATGAGCTTCTGGATGCGGTCGATCTCCAGCATGCCGGTGCTCGGCTGCAGGCGCTGCAGGTCCAGGAACAAATCGGGCGCCACCACCAGCGCGTAGCGGCCCAGGTAGCCGGTCTTGGCCAGCTGCGAAACGGCGGCGGCCACATCGGAGAAGCCGTTCTCGCCGGTTTTCCAGTCGCCCTTCTTCACCTTCGCCTAACCCTTCACGGTGAGCAGGCCGTCCACGCCGAGGGCCTTGTTGCCGTTCAGCACAAGGTCGTCCTCGCGGCGTGCGGCCTTCTTGGCGGCGGCGATGGCGGCGGACAGGTCGACGGGCAGGCCGGTCTGCGCGGCCAGCTCCAGGTCGCGGCCGAGCAGGGTGAAGTCCTCGTAGAACAGCGGCAGCTCGAGCTGCGTGCGGCCGACGATGCGGCCGATGCCGTCCTCCAGCACCTCTTCCTTGCCCACGCCGTCAACCGCGACGGTGGTGGCGCCGGGGCCCAACGGTCCGAACACCTTCAGGAAGCGGCGGCAGGAAAGCTGCTTGCGCGCCGTGCCGATGACGGTGTCGTCGATGCGGTTCCAGAGCTCGACCGAAAGGTCGGCTGATTCTCGTGCCAAGTAGTCCATGGTGGATCCTTTCGCTCAATGAAAAAACGATGTGCGAAACAATGGCTTGCGTCGGGCGGCCGAACGAGCGCGCCGTGCGGCCTCCCCATAACGAACGAATGTTTCACGTGAAACATTCGGCAGTCGTCGGGCGGGCGAATGCCGGAAAAGGCGCCGAGCGAACGTCCGACAGGAGGGCCGTCCCGGGCCCGAACGGGTGTTTCACGTGAAACACCCGTTCGGGGTGCGCGTTCGCTACTCGGACAGGTCGCCCACGGTGGGGGCGGCTGCGGGCGCCTCGGGCGCCGGGGCTATCTCGCCGTCCGTCACGATGCCGAGCTCCGCCAGCTGCTCCTGCACTTCGCCCTCGCCCTCCAGGAAGAACTCCGTCTCCTTGGGGTCCAGATGGCGCATGAGCGTGATAAGCTCGCCCATATGGGCCTTCTCCTCGTCGCGGATGTCGGCCAGCACGGCCTTGGCCGCCGGGTCGTCCGTGGCCAGGTAGTGCGCCTCGTACAGGAAGATGGCCTCGAGCTCGCCCGCGATGTCGATGCGCAGGGCCTGCATGAGCTCCGCGTTCGTCATCTTGCGGTCGACGTTGCCGGAGAACGGGTTCGGGAAGTTGGGCATGATGGTCCCTCTCTTTCGCTGTGCCGCGGCGGTGCGGCCGACCGTCCGAAGCGCGAAGCGCTCGGGCGAGCAGGCGATCCGCCGAGCGGCGGTTGTCTCTCTTACCTTGAAGGATATGGTACTGCGGATATCAGCAAAAGTCTCGAAAAATAATCTTCCTTATTGAGAACTTCTCTCAATAAGCACAATTCGGCCGCCCGGAGGGGGCCGGCGCGCATGCCGTACGGCTATTCCTGCTCCGCTGCCTGCCGGGCGGCCAGACGGCGGTAGGCCACCACCCCCGCCGCCACGAGCGCGAGGGTGAGCACGACGGTGACGGCGGCCACGGTGTAGTTGCCGTCGCCCAGCGCGCCGGCGGCCAGCGTTGACGAGACGATGGAGGGAATGCGGCCCACGGTGGTGAGGGCCACGATGCGCCAGACGGGGCTCGTTCCCAGCCCGGCCACGTAGGTGAGCAGGTCCTTCGGCGTGCCGGGGATCAGGAACACCAGGAACAGCAGCAGCTCGAAGCGGCGCGCGTCGCGCAGCCACCGCACCGACGCTATCTTCTCGGGCGGGAAGAACAGCCCCACGAGGCGCATGCCGAAGGCGCGCACCAGCACCATGACCAGGGCGGTTCCCAACGCGCTGGCCACGAGGCACCATAGCGTGCCCTCCCAGAAGCCGAATGCGTAGCCCGCGCCCAGCTCAAGCGGCTCGCCCGGCAGGAAGGCGAACACCACCTGCGCCATGTTGGCCGCCACGAACAGGACGCGCCCCATGGCGCCGGCATCGTCCACCCAGGCACGGAAGCGCGGCGCGTCGCCCACGAACGCCAGCAGCTCAGGCCCAAAGCGCACGCACAGCGCCGCGATGGCGGCGGTGACGCATAGCAGGCCGGCGACGACGGCAATGCGCTTCCGCACGATCGCCTGGTGCCGGGCGGTATCGCCGGGTGCCGGCGCCGGGCGCGGAACGGCGGGGGCCAAGGAGGTCGCGGTGTCTTCCATGGGATGCTCCGTTTCTCGGGTGCGTTCGGTACGCTTCCGATGCTACGGGGCAAATATCTACTGGTCGTCAACGGCTGGAAAATTCAAGGCAAAGCGCGCCGTGGTGCGCGCGCCGCCCTCGGCGCGGTTCCCCAGCGTCAAGCTGCCGCCATGCTTGTCGCACAGCAGCGCAGCTATGTTGAGGCCCAGGCCGAAGTGGTCCTTCGACGGCGACTCGCTGAAGAACGGCGCGCATCCCTGCTCCAGCGCCGCGGGCGAGAAGCCGGGCCCGTCGTCCTCCACCGTGAGCACGAGGAACCCGTCGCGCACGTCCATCCGCGCTTCGACGTGCGCGGCGGCGAAGCGGGCGGCGTTGCCCACGAGGTTCTCGGCCACCTCCTCTACCAGGGAGCGGTCGACGGCGAGCTCGGGGCGCTCGGCATTGCATTGCGCGCTGACGGAGAGCGCGAACGCCCGGTTCGGCGCGCAGAGCGACCGGCCGATGTCGTCCACGGCGCCCGCCACGGCATCGAAGGGCTGGGCAGCCGGCCGCACGGTGCGGTCCTCCAGTTTCTGCAGCCCGCTCATGGCCGTCACGTAACGCTCCAAGCGCTCCACCTGCGCAGCGAGCGAGGCCGCGGAGGACGCCAGCTGTCCCGGGGTGGCGTCGCCGGCCTGCAGGTGCGCCTCCAGCAGCTCCACCTTGCCCTTCAGGATGGTAAGCGGCGTGCGCAGATCGTGCGCGAACGCGGCGTTCAGGCGCTTGCGCTCCTCGGCCGTGCGCCACAGCGCGCGCTGCGAGGCAGCCAGCGACGCGCGCATCGTCTCGAACGACGCGGCCAGCCGGCCCAGCTCGTCGTCCCGGTCGTACGCCACGGAGAAGTCGAGGTCCTGATCGGCGATCTTCGACGCCGCCGCGTCGAGCGTGGAGAGCCCCGGCGCCAGCCGCATGCGGTAGAACCGCCGTGCCGCCGCGAAGATGCACACGCCGAACCACAACGGGAACATGAAAAACATCAGCAGTCCGAACAGCGTTGACAGCACGCTCGCTCCCTCCGAGGGAGCAGAGTGGACGTAGTAGCCTATCGGCGAGACGAGCAGGTCGCCGAAACGGGATGAGCCCGCCCCGTCGTCCGCCGCTCCGTTGCCGGTCCCCTCGTCGAGGAACGCGCCGTACGGGTTGTTGGCGTTCTCGGCGGCCCATTCGTCGAACAGCTCGCGGGCACGAGCGTCGTAGGCGGGAACGTCCTGCACCGCTATGCCGTCCTCGCCCTCGTAGGAGGAAAGCTCGCTGCTGCCTGCGAAGTACTCCTCGAGAACGAGCATGCCCTCCTCGCCGGTCTCCACCCGGTACGAATACGTGTAGGCTTGGATCCTCTCCACGTGCAGGCTCGCCGGCGGGTTGCTTATCGGTATCGTTTCCCGCCCATCGTCGGCGCGCTGCACGAACAGCTCGTTGCCCGCCTGGTCGATGGCGAGCGAGCGGGCGGGCACGAGCGCGTTCGCCTCGGCGTCGTACAGGTAGAGCCCCGATATCTCGTAGGCGTCGGCGGTCACTTCGTTATGCAGCGCGGCGAATACCGATGCGGTGGCGGTGGACAAGCCGAGCGCTGCCACCAGGAACCCCAGCATGTACACCATGAACGAGGTCTTGAGCGACGCGTTATGCCACCGTTCGCGCAGGCGCGCGATGCGCCCCGTGCGCGAGCTTCTCATACGCGCCATCGGTAGCCCATGCCCCATACGGTTTCCACGGGGTCGTGCTCGGTGCCGGCCGCAGCCAGCTTCTTGCGTATGCGGCGTATGTGCTCCGTGACCACCTGCGAATCGCTCTCGTTCTCCCACCCGCCCACGCGCTCGTGGATGCGGTCGCGATCGAACACCTGCCCGGGGTGCTTCGACAGGAACGCCACGATATCGAACTCGCGCCGGGTGAGCTCGACGGGGGCGCCCGCCACCGTTACCGTGCGGGTGCGGTAGTCCACGGCAAGGTCGCCATCGAAGCGCACCTCGGCGCGCACTTGCTGGCACTGGTCGCGCGCGAGGTGGGCGTCCACCCGCGCGCCCAGCACAGCCAGCGAGAACGGCTTCAGCACGTAGTCGTCGGCCCCGCAGGCGAAGCCCTCGAGCGCATCGACATCCTCCACGCGCGCCGTGAGGAACAGGATGGGGCAGGTCAGGTGCTCGCGAAGGCGGCGGCACACCTCGAACCCGTCCAAGCGCGGCATGCCCACGTCCAGCAGCACAAGGTCGGGGCCGTGCACGGCCTGCTCAAGCGCCTCCTGGCCGCTGCCGGCCGTGAGCACGCGGAAGCCCCGGCCGGCGAAATATTCCTCCAGCATCTCCACTATCTCGGGCTCGTCGTCGGCAACCAGCAGCGTTGCCCGGTGCTCGCACTCGGTCATGGCAGGTTCTCCTTCGGGATGTCGGTCGGCCGCTCGTGTTGGAGCGCTCGGAGGCCGAGCATAGCACGAGAATGTCGACAAACCATCAACGGCCGGCTTCCTCCATCGTCCCGTATCCCGCCTCATGCGATCCGGGCGAAGGCCCGCTACCGCTCCGCGCGCTGCTTCACGATGAGCACGGGCACGGCGGCCTCGCGCAGCACGTGGCTGCTCACGCTGCCCAGGATGCCGCGCAGGGCGCCCAGGCCGCGCGAGCCCATGACGATGAGGTCGCAGGCATGCTCGTCGGCGAAGGCCACGATCTGCTCGCCGGGCACCGTCTCGTCCAGGAGGTCGACGGTTATCTCGTTCATCAGGCCTTTCAGCAGGCCGCCGATCTGCCGGCGCAATGCGGCATCCGCCTCGGCGAGGGCCTCGTCGTAGTGGGCGTGCAGCAGCACGGACGACAGCTCGTCGGGGGTGTTGCGGCCTTCCTTCTCCAGCTTCTCTATGACCAGCTGCTCCGTGTCGACGATCTGCACGATGTGAAGCGCGGCTCCCGGGTCCTCGCGGGCGTAGCGCACGGCCTCGGCCAGCGCCGCCTGCGCCGATTCCGATCCGTCGTAGGGAACCATGATGTTGTCGTAGAGCATGGCCGCTCCTCTCGCCAGGCGCCCGTCGGGGGCGCAATCACGTCGCTCTCAGTATAGCAGGGCGGTTATCGCAGGTCCTCCCGCAGCCGTGCCGGGTTTTCCACGCGTTCGCGACGCCGCGCTGCAAGGCCCGATCCGCAAGCGCACGCGAGGGCCGAGAGGGCTGCGGCGCAGAGCACTGCCGTGGTTGCTGTGGAGTCGCCGGTGGGAACCAGCGCGTGCGCGTTGCCAGGTACGGGGGCGGGGCTCGGCCCTGGCACGGGGCTTGGCCCGCCCTTCACCGCGATGCGCCCGGCGCCGTTCTCGTTCGCGTAGGCGGAGTCTGCGGCCACCACGCCGCCCAGGTCGTTCTGGATGAACGAGATGAGCGCCTCGTAATCGAGCCCCTGTTCCGCCACCAGCACGTTCGCGTCCTCGAACATGGAGAACCCGTCGCCGCCGTCGCGCAGCAGGTACGTGATGGAGGCCACGGTGTAGGTGGCGTCAAGATCGATGGGCTGGCCGTTCACCTGCACGTTCTGAACGCGGCGTGCGCCGTCCGCACCGGCGAAGGCGCCCTGCGCGTCCAGCTTCACGGGTGAGGGGATGTCGGTGCGCACCTCGAAGGAGAGCCCCGAGGTCTGCAGGAAGGAGCCGCTCGGCTCGGGCAGGTTGCGCACGCCCATTTCCAGCGCGTCGACGATAGCCTGGCCCGAGGCCTCCACCATGCAAAGCGCGTTGGCGAACGGGAGCACGGCAATGGCGTCGCCGTACGTGACCTCGCCCGGCGCCACGTCGGAGCGGATGCCGCCGCCGTTCGCGAGCCCTATGTCGGCCCCCAGCTCGGTGCGGAACGCGTCGGCCACGAGGTCGCCCAGGTTCGTCTCGCGCGTGCGAACCGCCCAGGTGAAGCCGTCGTCCTCGTATGCCCGCAGCTTCACCTCGGAGCGGGCCACTACCGCATCGAGCGTTTTGCCCAGCTCGTCCTCGATGTTCTGGATGAAGGCGGCGGTGTCCTCGTCCTGCTTGACGGGCGGCTTCACGAGCTCGGCCGAGATCGTGTCGTTGACGGGGTCGATGACGATCTTCCCGCAGGTTTGCAGCTGCGTGCCGGTCTGCGCGAGCATCACCTCCTCGCTGTCCTTGTTCGTTATGCGCTTCTCATATTGCTCGTGGGAGTGGCCGTCGATGACGACATCGATGCCGGAGGTGTGCGCGATCACGGCGCTCGCGCGCCACGGTGCTGCGACGCCTGTCTCTCCCAGGTGCGCGAGCGCCACCACGTAGTCGGCCCCGGCGGCGCGCGCGTCGTCGACGGTCTGCTGCACGCGGTCGTAGAGGGCTTGCCCTGTCTCGTCTTGGCAGAAGCCGTAGACCAGGTTGCCGTCGGCGTCCTTGAAGTGGGCGGGGTTCGACGCGGTGAGCGTCTCGGGCGTGGTGATGCCCACGTAGGCCACCTTCGTGGGGCCGTAGGATTCCATCACATAGGGGGCGAACTCGGTTTTGCCGGTCGTAAGGTTGTCGAAGTTGCACGACGTGTACGCCGCGTTCGAGCGGTTTGCCAGGAAGCGCAGCCGGTCCATGCCGTAGTCGAATTCGTGGTTGCCGGGCACGGCCACGTCGAAGCCTACCTGGTTCATGATGTCCACCAGGTACGACCCTTCGGAGAGCGTGCCGATGGGCTTGCCCTGCACGGCGTCGCCCGCGTCCACGAGCGCCACGTTGCCCGCGCCGTAGGTCGTCTCGGCCTCCTTCTTGATGGTCGAGACGCCTGCGTAGCCGATGCTGGTCGCGTTGCCTTCCTTGTCGAAGGTCTCGTCCACGCCGCAGTGCACATCGTTGGTGTGGAGGATGGCGAAGGGCCGCTCGGGGGTTTCCACGGTGTAGGCCTTCAACGTGGCGTTGTTGAACCAGAAGTTGTCGCTGGCGCCCTCGCCGCCCATGTCGTCGAGGGCGAGGTCGTACCAGGCATCGATGCCGGTGAGCTCGTCGGTGTAGTAGCTCTGGCTGGGTTCGCACTCCGTGTGCGCGACTTCGTACGAGCCGTCGTCGCATTCGGCGGATATCTGGTACGAGCCGTCTGCAAACTGAACGGAGGACACGACCGAGAACGTGTCGCCCGGCTCCACCTCGAACGCCGCATCGCCCAGCTCGAAGGTGAGATACCCCGCGTTGTCCAGGGATTGGGTCGTGCTCCACATGAGCTCGCCGCTCGTGGGATCGAGCCGCTCGGTCTTGTCGACGGTGGACGAGGGGTTCTTGTACACGGTCAGCTCGATGGTGCTACCGGCCTCGTTCACGAGGGTGCTCACCGCACTTACCGTTTCAAAACCGCGTGCTTCGAACACGTTGGCGAACCGCATGGGCGTGTCGCTGTGCCACCATCCGTCGCCCATGCCCGCGCCGTCGTACTGGTAGATGCCGTCGTAGGCGTGGTCGGTGCTCCCTGCCTCGTACGTCGCGTCCTCGGCCTCGTAGGACGTGAAGTCGCACAAGGTGGTGTCGTAGTAGGACAGGTAGAAGTAGCCCCCGTCGCCCCAGTCGTCCGCCCAGCTGTTCTTGACGATCCAAGCGCCGTCGCCCGCAGGCGGCTCTTGGTACTGGTAGTCGCCGAAGGGGAGGGGGATGGTCGTTGGGAACTTCTCCTTCTCGAAGGTATCGTCCCAGCCGACGATGGACACCTCGTGGTTCGACACTTGCGTGGCTGTTTCGTATTGATCGTATTCATATGCGCAGTAATACGCGCTCTCCTCGCAGTTCCAGTAGTAGGTTGACTTGTCGCCTTGATAGTGGGTGTAGTATGCCGCATCCACGGCGCCGCGCTCCATGAGAGCGGCCTTGACGGCGTCGACGGCGGATGCGTCACGCGTGTAGTCGTAAGCTTCGGTTGTCCCGATACGGGTGAAGACGTTGACCTCCGGCAGGAAGGAGATGTTTTGGGCCCGCACGTCCGAGCGCGTGCGCAAGCCGTCGTCGACGGCCCCCATGCCTTCATCCGCCTGATGCGGGGCGGCTGCCTCTTCGACGGCGCCATACCCGCGCATGAGCGTGGCTGCCGCCTTGAATCGCCCGCCACCCTGCGTGTAGGCGTCCTTGCCTTCGTCGACGAGGAACGTGTCCTTGCCCGCCCACAGGCTCGCATCGTCGCTCATATCCTTGCCGTTGTAGGTGAACCAGGCAAGATGGCGCTCGGAAAGGTCGACGTTCGCGGCCTTGCCCGTTTTGAGCAAGTTCGATTCAAGCGACGACAGCGTGCCGAATGCCCAGCAGTCGCCGTAAACGCCCTGGTTCTTCACGCTCGTGACGAACGAGGCGCCGTCCACGTTGCGAAGGTCGTACTTCTCCGGTAGCGCGGCGAACGTCGCGGCACCCTCGCTCGCGTTGTACGCCGCTCCGTCGAACGGGATGAACGCAGGTCCCCGCTCCGTTTGCACCATGGTGCCGGCAGGGTGCTTCGTGGATTCTGCGGGCTCCGCATGGGCGGTGAGCGGTATCAGCGCACAGGCGAACGCGAGGACAAGGGCTACCCGCCCGATGCGGCCAAGGCGGCCGAGCAGGCTGAGCGGCGGCGTGATCATGGGCATTCCTTCCCAGAGGGAGAGCGTTGCCCCTATCCTACACTGCCAATCCGCCTTAAGGAAGGTCGGGCTGGCGGTTCGGCTCGCATTCGGACGGTTTCGTTTCCGGAGCCGTGCCCTCGGCATCGGCCGGGTCCTCCAGCCGCCTGCGCATCAGTTGCAGGCCGCCCACCACCAGGCCGCCCGCCGCGAAGAACAGCGGGCTGAACGTCGCCAGCTCCATGGCCGGCTGCGGCACCGCCAGCGTGAGGGGTCCCTGCGTGATGGAATACAGCGACCCCGCCATCATGCCGAGGATGGCGTACACGGTCTGCGAGCGGAACCGCTCCAGGCAGCGCCGGATGAGGCGCACGAACACCAGCACGCCTACGGCCACGCCTGCGGCGAACACCAGAAGGATGGGCAGGTACGCCATATCGAGGCCCATCACGGCGCGCACCGCCCCCATGATAGGAACGTACAGGCCGAATATCAGCAGCAGCGTGGAGCCGGAGATGCCCGGCAACACCATGGCGGTGATGGCCACCATGGCTGCGAAGAACACGTAAACGGCGAGTCCCACATCAAGATGCTCAACCGCCACGCTCATGCCGCTGCCCGCCGTGGGATTCAGCAGCGTGACGGCCACGACGAGGGCCGCGCCCAGCACCGCGAACGCCAGGTTGCGCGCGCGGCCCTTCAGCACGCGCTTCTCCTCCAGCGCCACGATGGGGATGGCGAACACGATGAATCCCATGAACAGCGAGCTGACCTCGTAGATGTGCGAGTCGAAGAAGCTGGTCAGGGCCGCCGCCGACAGGCCGAACCCGATGATCCAGCCGAACGCCAGCTTCACCAGGAAGGAGAGCGCCGCGACCTTCGCCGGCCCCTTGCCGTGGAATAGGTCGTCGAGCGAGCCGATGAAGCGGTCGTAGAATCCCAGCAGGAACGCGACGGTGCCGCCCGACACGCCGGGCACGCTGTCGGCCAGTGCCATGCAGAACCCGTGGATGAAGTTGATGAGGAGCTCTTTCGCCTTGCGCATAGGGGGCCTTTCGCGCCGTGTCGTGGGCGCCGCGGCGTGGCGGCGCAACGCGATCGCTGCGTCTGGTGCAGGATAGCGGGCAGAGGGCGAAGGACCGGGGGATTTTGCGAGAATCTTACAAAGGGGAGGGGGCTGGGGCCGCTTCCCCATAAGCTGCCCACAAGTTTGCTGGGCCGACGCCTTTGGGGAGCCGCGCGTGTCGGGCACGGTGCGCGAGGCTTCGACGGGGCTCCTGTTCGCGCAGAACGATGGCTACGGCGCCACCAACTCGAAGCTCGTGCAGGCATCGGGGCTGTCCAGGAGCGTGCGGCCGCCCTTCACGAAGCGGAAGCGCGCGGGCACGGCGGGGCTCTCGCGGATCGGGCGCGCCATGGAGCCCTGCGCAGGCGCCTGC
>NC_021021.1:2770811-2777904 GCF_000210055.1 Gordonibacter pamelaeae 7-10-1-b | reverse complement strand
CGGTGGCCGCCCGCCTCCGGCAGTTCCACCCGGAGCGTCATGTCGCCCTGCCGCACCTCCACGGCCGTGTCGCTGGCCTCGCGGATGCGCACCCCGCGGTACGTGGCGAAGCGGTGCTCCACGCCCGCAATCCACACCACGCCGATGCAGCCGGTGAAGCGCAGGCCGGCGAGCGGGATCTCGGCCAGGGCGAGCATGACGGATGCCGCGCAGCCGAAGTCGGTGCTCTGTATCCAGGTGTAGCCGCGGGGGAAGCTGTGCCCGCGGTCGCCTTCCATGTAGCCCTTGGCGTTCTCGAAGCGCAGCGTGCGGCCGTTCAGCTCCACTTCCCCGTCCACGCGGTGGCGCATGCTGAACACCGTGTGCTTCGTTTCCATGGGCAGGTAGGCGAACGGTCCCATGATGTCGGAGCGCAGCGGCGTGAGCTCGCGGTAGCGCAGGCGCCCGACCAGCTCCAGGCCGGGCGCCTGCACGTCCAGCATCATGCCGATGGGCGAGAACAGGCTGCGGCCCACGCGCATGCTGCGGGTTCCCGTCTGGCGGAAGTCCTCCAGCGGGAAGGGGAGGTAATGGGCGCCGTCCGCCGTGACCACCTGGATGAACGCCTCGTCCTGGGCGCGGCCGGGTATGACGGCCAGGATGTCGCCGCCCTGCTGCTGCTTCATGTACCAGCCTTCGTAGTACGGTCTCATGCACGCTCCTCGCATCGGCATCGGGGAGCGACGATGATAGCATCGCCTCCGCCGCAGTCGCGAAGCCGTCACGCCCCCGTTCGCGAAGCGATGACCGCAAGAGGCGTTGGACGGCGGCAATAGTGAACAACGTTCATAAAAACGCCGCGCTGGGAATGCACGCCGCCTCCGGCGTGCTGGCCATCGTGCTCATGGCGGCCCATGCCACCTGGGCTACCTTCACCTATCTGAGGGGCAGCGAGCGGGCAAAGCAGCGGTTCCATACGTTCAGCATCGTGGTCTGGCTGTTCTGGCTCATGCCCTACACGCTGGGCATCCTTCAGGGAGTGCCCGCGCTTCATCTGGCGAACTTGCAGGCGGGTATCGGCTCCCTCGCGGTCGTGACCGTTGCCGCCTTGGTTATTGCCGCGAGCACGCTGCGTTCCCGCAAGCACCATCACGGTCATCGGAGGTAGCGCAGCTTGCACGCAGGCAGGTTACGGAAGGGAAAGCCCTCGCTCTGGGAGGCTCCGCCAGGAACGCCTGTGGTAAGGTAGGTTGCGGCGGCAGGTTCGGAGGCCGCCGCTTTCGAAGAGCATGCTGCTGGCGGGTGAAAGCCGGCCGGCAGTCGGTTTGTTCCCGACGTGAAGAAAGGCGTTCAACATGGAGAGCAAGCAGCCGTCCCCGATCGACCTGCTGGTGGAAGCGCACGCCGGGCTGGAGAGGCAGGGCCCCGGCTGCGCCGAGGAGACAGGCAGGGCTCTCGCCTTCCTCGGCGATCTCGACCTTATTGCGAACGCGGCTGACTTGGGCTGCGGCACCGGGGCCCAGACGCTGCTGCTCGCGCAGCACCTGAAGGGGTCGGTTGTCGGCCTGGACTTGTTTCCAGCCTTCGTCGACGTCCTGAACGGGCAGGCTTGCGAGCAAGGTGTCGCCGACCGGGTGCGGGGCGTCGTCGGCTCGATGGACGACCTGCCATTCCAGAGGGAGTCGCTTGACCTGATCTGGTCGGAAGGTGCTATCGACAACATAGGTTTCGAGAAGGGTCTGGCGTATTGGCGCGGCTTCCTCAAACAGGGAGGCTATGTTGCTGTCACCTGTCCCTCCTGGCTCACGGACGAGCGCCCCGCCGTCATCGAGCGGTTTTGGACCGACGCCGGGAGCAGGTTGGATTCGGTGGCCAGCAACATCGAGGCGCTCCAGCGATGCGGCTACCAGTTCGTCGCCGCGTTTGCCCTGCCGGAGACGTGCTGGACGGACGAGTACTTCACCCCGCGCGAAGCGGCGCTCGAAGGCCTGCTGCGGAATTACCCCGGCAACGAGACCGTGGAGGCCTTCGTCGCCGACAACCGCCATGAGGTCGAGCTCTACCAGGAGTACAAGCAACACTACGGCTACGTGTTCTATCTCGGCAGAAAGAGGTAACGGGATAATGAACCGGCGGGCCATGCTCGCCGGATCGTCTACTTAGACTTAGCGCGCTCCTGCCATTTGTCCGGGTCTCTATCGCCCAAAGGCGCCCCAACCTTGCTCGGCGACTTTCCACGGGATTGTCAAGTTCGGCAAAATTCCACTCCCAGATACAGAAACAGGTCACCGGGTTTTACCCCGATGACCTGCACTTTTTCTGGAGCCAACGAGCGGATTCGAACCGCTGACCTACGCATTACGAGTGCGTTGCTCTACCAGCTGAGCCACGTTGGCGTCACGGCTTCTTTGCGAAGCGCGAATACGCAGTATACCGAAAGGTGCTCCGACCTGCAATAGGCCGTTGCGAGCAATCCTTAAATTTATCTTGGAACATCGCATGCCTTCGTGCGCATTTGGGCGCTGCTGCCAGGGGCGCGGCTCAAGAGGGCGCGGCCGAGGCGTTCCGGCTCGCTGCCAGGCCGGTAACGACCTTCGCAAGCCGACCGCTCGACGCGGAGAAGGGCGCGCATGCCGCGCTACGATCGGGCTGCGAACGGCAAAGAGGTCTTAACGAAGGCGGAAGGAGCGGTCCGATGGCGAAACCGAGCACAGGGCCAGACATGCAGGCGATCGTGGTGAGCGCGTTCGGCGGGCCGGATGCGTTGGTGGAGCAGCGCATACCCGTGCCCGAGCCGCATGAGGGCGAGGTGCGCGTGCGCCTGTGCGCTGCCGGCGTCAACCCGGTGGAAACCTATCTGCGCGCGGGCCAGTACGCCCAGCTGCCCGAACTGCCCTACGTTCCAGGCAACGACGGCGCTGGCATCGTCGACGCGTGCGGGGCGAACCTCCCCTCGGGCGCTCCGCACGTGGGGGAGCGCGTGTTCGTGGCGGCGGCACGCGCCCGCCGCTGCACCGGCACCTATGCCGAGTTCGTCGTCTGCGACGCCTCCGCCGTGGCCCCGCTCCCCGACGCTGTTCCGTTCGAGCAGGGCGCGGGCCTCGGCACTCCCGGGCTGGCTGCGGCCGACGCGCTGTTCGTGCGTGCGCGGGTGCGTCCCGGCGAAACGGTGCTCGTCCACGGTGCGAGCGGCGGGGTGGGAACCCTCGCGGTGCAGCTTGCGCATCGCATCGGGGCCGTCGTGTATGGCACGGCCGGCGACGTCCGAGGCCGGCAGCTCGTGGAGCGCCTCGGCGCCCGGCGTGCCTTCGACCACCACGCCGAGGGTTACTTGGATGAGATTCTCGCGGCTACCCAGGGCCGCGGCGTCGATGTCGTGATCGACATGGCGGCGCAAGCCAACCTCATGAAGGATGCGAAAGTGGCAGCGACGCGCGGGCGTATCGTGGTCGTGGGCAGCCGCGGCTCGTTCGACTTCGATCCCCGCGCGCTCATGAAGGCCGACCTCGACGTGCGCGGCATGGGCGTGAACAACCTGCGTCCCGACGAGCTTGATCTGGCGATGCACGCGCTGTCCGCCGCGTTGGAGGGCGGGATGCAGGTGATCGTCGCGCGTTCGTTCCCCTTGGAGGAGGCTGCCGACGCCCATCGCGCCGTCGCCGAGCGCGGCAAGGACGGCAAGATCGTGCTCGTCATGCCTGGCAGTTGCGCATGATCTACGTCACGGGCGACACCCATGGCAGCTACCGGCACGTCCGCGCTTTCGCGCGCGAGCACAGCCTGGGCCCCGACGATGTGATCGTCTGCCTGGGGGACACCGGTTTCGACTACTTCGGCGACGAGCGCGACGACGCCGTGAAAACCCGCGCCGCCCGGGCGGGTGTCACCTTCCTCTGCATCCGCGGCAACCGCGATCGCAATCCGGCGACGCTCGCTGACTACCGCTTGCAACCGTGGCGCGGCGGCGAGGCGTACGTGGACCCTGCCTACCCCACCCTCCTGCTCGCGCGTGACGGCAGCGTGTTCGACCTCGAGGGCCGCTCCGCCATCGCCATCGGCGGCGCCTACAGCGTGGACAAGCGGCACCGGCTGGCGAACGGCCATCTCTGGTTCCCCGACGAGCAGCTCACCGAAGCCGAGAAAGAGCACGTGGAACAGGCCCTCGATCGCCGCCATTGGCGCATCGACACCGTGCTCTCCCACACCTGCCCCGCCGCGTTCGTCCCGCAGGAGGCCCTGCTGCCATCCATCGACCAGTCCACGGTGGACACCTCCATGGAGGACTGGCTCCAACGCATCGAGCAGCGCCTTCGCTACCGCCGCTGGTACTGCGGCCACTTCCACATCGAGAAGCAGGAGGGCCGCCTCCGCTTCCTCCACAAGGACATCGTGCCGCTCTGACGCCGCCCGCGCCTCCGGTGCGCGGCCCTTACGCCGGCGGGAACCTCACCACCAGGTACAGTCCTGCAATAGCCACGGTCAGCAGCATGATGGGGAAGCCGGTCTTCAGGAACTGCACGAACGTGATCTCGTGGCCGTTCTTCTTGCTGATGTCGGAGAGCACCACGTTGGCGCTCGCGCCGATGAGCGTGCCGTTGCCGCCCAGGCAGGCGCCCAGCGACACGGCCCACCACAGCGGCGTCACGTCCATGCCGGAGGACTCCATGGCCAAGAGAATGGGAATCATGGTGGCCACGAACGGGATGTTGTCCAGGAAGCTGGAGATGACGGCCGAGCCGATGAGCAGCACGAGCATCGTCACGAACACGTTGCCGCCCGTCGCGTCGATGAGCGCGTGCGCCAGCATCTCGATGACGCCCGTCTCGGCCATGGCGCCCACGATGACGAACAGGCCGGCGAAGAATGCGAGCGTGGTCCACTCCACGTTCGCGAGCGCCTCCTCGATGCTCTCGCCCGAGATGAGCATGATAATGCCGGCTGCGCCGAGCGCGATGACGCTCGACTCCAGCCCCAGCGCGCCGTGCGCCATGAAGCCCACAACCACCAGGCCTATCATGACGTAGCTCTGCTTCAGCAGACGCTTGTTCTTGATCATGGCGTGCTCGTCCAGCTCCATGATGCGCGCGCGATGCTCCTCGTTCACCTGCATCTTCCGGCCGTACAGGAAGTAGAACACCACCAGCACCGCGGCCAGGATGACCACGACGGCGGGTGCATCGTACAGGATGAAGTCGAAGAACGTGAACCCGGCCGCAGAGCCGATCATGATGTTGGGTGGGTCGCCGATAAGCGTGGCGGTGCCGCCGATGTTCGACGCGAGGATCTCGGTCATGAAGAACGGTATGGGATTCACGTCGAGCAGCTTGCACACGGTGAGCGTCATGGGGCCGATGAGCAGCACGGTGGTAACGTTGTCCAAAAACGCCGACAGCACGGCGGTGAGCAGCACGAACAGCAGCATGACCTTCCATGGCTCGCCCTTGGCGAGCCGCGCGGCCTTGATGGCCAGGAACTCGAACATGCCCGAGAGCTTCACCACCGAAACGAACAGCATCATGCCCAGGAGCACGCCGAGCGTGTTGAAGTCTATGTGCTCCATGGCCGCGTCGAACGGCAGCACGTGCAGAGCCAGCACCAGCATGGCGCCCACGATGGCGGCAAGCGAGCGATGCAGCTTCTCCGTCATGATGGCGAACATGACCACGACGAACACCGCGATCGATACGATTTGGCTTACGTCCATGCGAGCTCCCCCTGCGAACCGGGCTGTACGATGTTCACCCCGCCCCCGCCTGCTCGAAGCAGTCAAGCGGCCAGATCACCTCACTATACCAATATCGGGAAGCAAGCGACAGGGTGAAATCGCCTTGCGCGTGACGGCGTCCGCGACGTGCTGTCCGCGATGCCCGGTTGGAGGTGCGGCAGGCGAGCTCCGGCTCCGCTGCTACGACAAGGGGTATTGGAGGAGCTCGTCGATGGTGATGAAGCGGTAGCCCTGGTCTTTCAGGCGGGGAAGCGCCAGCTTGAGCGCCTCGATGGTCTGCGAGCGATCGCCGCCGCCGTCGTGCATGAGGACGATGGCTCCCGGCCAGGCATCCTCGATCTGGTTCGCAATGGCGCCCGCGCCCGGCCTGCGCCAGTCGCTCGAGTCGATGTTCCAGCCGATCTCCGCCTTGATGAGCGGGCCGATGTTCTTCACCACGTCGTCGCCGAAATTGCCCCCGGGGGTGCGGAAGATGCGGCTCGCCTCGGTCCCGGTGACGGCCTCGATGGCGGCGCGCCCCTTCTCCACCTCGGCTTTCTGCTCCTCGGGCGTCATGAAGCCCAGATTCACGCCCTGGCCGCTGCCGGCGGCGTGGTCGTAGGAATGCGTGCACACCTGATGGCCCTCCGACACCGCACGCTTGATGAAGGCGTCGCCGTTGTCCTGCTCGATGCGGTTGCCCACGGTGAAGAACGTGGCCTTCGCGCCATGCTCGGCCAGCACGTCGAGCACCTGGCCGGTCTGTTCGCCCCAAGGGCCGTCGTCGAACGTGAGCGCGATCACCTTGTCGTCGCCCACGTCGGGCGATACGTTGCGGCGCACGATGTTGCTGGGCTCCTGTACGACCTGCTCGGCCGTGATGCCGGACACCTTGCCGGTCTTCGTGGCCTTAACGCCGTCCTTGCCCTCGCCCTCTACCAGGTGTATGGCGCCGTTGCCCTCTTGCGCAACCGTCCAGGGAATGGTCGTTTCCACGGAGTCGGACGGTTCCTCGATCGGGCCGCCGTTGCCTATCTCCACGACGTCTCCCGAGGCCAGCTTGGCGTCAAGCTCGGTGACCTTCTCGCCGTTCACCGTGGCGTCGAACGGCTCCCCCTTGCCTGCCTCCAGCACGCTGCCGTCCACGGCCAGCAGGTCGCCCGGTTGGGGCTTGATGCCGCTGGCGGACAGGGCGTCGCCGAGCGTCTTGCCGCCGTGCACTTCGACGCTCGCCCCGTTCAGCGTGACGTTGGCGGGCAGGCTCTGCACGAACAGCACCACGCCGATGATGACAACGGCCACCAAGCCAACGCCGGCGAGCACGCCCGCAAGCCGCCGGCCGGGGCGTTCGGGTTTCTGCGCGATGCGCATATAGCGGTCGTGATCTTGGTAGGGGGCCGCGGCGGGGTC
>NC_021021.1:2761638-2770715 GCF_000210055.1 Gordonibacter pamelaeae 7-10-1-b | reverse complement strand
CGCGGCCGCGCCCCTGCGCTAGCCGACGGGCTGTAGCGCTGGCTGTTGCGGCTTTGCTGGGGAATGCGTCCCGAGTGGGAGGGGCGCCCTCCCACTCGGGACGAGGTGCGGGAGACGGGGCGTCCTGCAGCGCGCTGGCTTGGCGCGGCATCGTCGTCCCGCGCGGAAACATGCGTGCGTGCAACGCCGGCGCGCGCCTGACGCGCTGGGGAGTCTTCGGGGATGCGGCGGTGCGTTGCATCCGCGTGCTCGCGGCCCTCCGGTCGCGGCATGCGCCCGCTGTCCGCGTTGTGCGAGGGGTGTTCTCCGAATTCGTCGTACATCTCTGCCCCCATGGCGATCGAACGCCGTGCTTCGTCGTTGTCGTCGTCCGCTTCATTCTACCGGAAACGCGCGCCCGGCGAGCGCGCGAAGAACGTCTCGCCGCCGGCGAACCGCTCATATGCTCCAATTTAACACCTTAGCATGTTCGAACCCTTGTCGCGGAGGGTCGGCGGGCCTTTCTACTGATATTTGTATGGAGGGAACGAGACGGCGGGCCGCGGTGCCTGCGGACCCGCCGGCGATAAGGGTTATACTGGGCGCGTCTCGAACCGAAAGGATTGCCCATGGGCTTGCAGTTCGCCGCCGCGCGCGCCGTCAGCGCCGTGTCCACGTGGGGTTTGAAGCACGTGTTCCATCGCCCCGCCGCCAACTTCCCGGGGAAGATCGCGCTCTACGCCGACCCGCGCGTCATCGCCGACCTTGCCCCGCGCCTGCAGAAGGGGTCCGTGTGCGTGGTGGGCACGAACGGCAAGACCACGGTGACGAACCTTCTGGCGGACGCGCTTGAAACCGCCGGGCAACGCGTGGTGTGCAACCGCACGGGCGCGAACCTGGACTCCGGCGTGGCCACGGCGCTGCTGCACGCCCGCGAGGCCGACTGGGGCGTGTTCGAATGCGACGAGCTGTGGCTGGCGAAGATCCTGCCGCACTTGCAGGCGAACTACGTGGTGCTGCTGAACCTGTTCCGCGACCAGCTGGACCGGGTGGGCGAGATCGACCGCATCCAGGAGAGCATTGCGGGTGCGCTCGCAACGTCGCCGAAGACCACGCTCGTGTTCAATGCCGACGACCCGCTGTGCGCCGCCATCGCCGAGCGCGTGGGCAACCCCACGGTCGCCTTCGGCGTGGACGAGGACCTGCACCTGCCGCAGAACACGGTAGCCGACGCGCAGATGTGCCAGCGTTGCTCCGCCATGCTGGAATACGCGTACCGCCAGTACGGGCAGCTGGGTTCGTACTGCTGCCCCGCTTGCGGGTTCGCGCGCCCCTCGCTGGACTGTGCCGCCCGGGACGTGCACCTGGGCGCCGACGGGCTGTCGTTCGCCGCGCACGGGCCTCGGGGCGATGCCGAGATCGAGGCGCCGTTCAGCGGCGCGTACATGGTGTACAACCTGCTGGCAACCTGGGCCGCGGCCGATCTCGTGAGCGTGCCGGCCGAGGCGCTGCAGCGTGCCATCGACGCGTTCGACCCGCGCAACGGCCGCTTGCAGGAGTTCGCGGTGGCGGGCCGCCGCACGCTGTTGAACCTGGCCAAGAACCCCACCGGGTTCAACCAGAACATCAAGATCATCCTGCAGGACGAGAGGCCGAAGGCGGTGGCCTTCTTCGTGAACGACAAGGAGGGCGACGGTCGCGACGTGTCGTGGCTGTGGGACATCGACTTCGAGGAGCTGGCCGGCCAGTCCGGCCTCCGCGTGTTCGCGGGCGGCATCCGCAAGAACGACGTGCAGGTGCGCCTGAAGTACGCCGGTCTGGATGCCGCGCTGGTTGACGACGCAGCCGGCATGTTCGCGCAGCTGGACGGTTTGCCGGCCGACGCGCGCGCCTACGTGATAGCGAACTACACCGCGCTTCCGCCCGTGCATGCCGAGCTGGGAAGGCTTGCGGACGGGGGACAGGCGGCCGGGGCGCCGCTCTCCCCTAAGCCGTCCGAGGGTCTTTCCGGGTCGGGAGGCGTCCAGGCGGCTGAGGACGACGCCGCCCCGCTCGTGATCGCGCACCTCTTCCCCGACCTGCTCAACCTGTACGGCGACGGCGGGAACGTCAAGGTGCTCGAGCGTCGGGCGCGCGAGCGCGGCATCCCCGTGGAGGTGCGCCGCGTGAACCACGGCGAGCACGTGGACCTGGCGGGCGTCGACCTGGTGTTCTTGGGCGGGGGCCCTGACCGCGAGCAGCGGCTTGCCTCGGAGGACCTCATGCGCATGCGCGACGACCTGCACGCCTACGTGGAGGACGACGGCGTGCTGCTGGCCATCTGCGGCGGCTTCCAGATACTCGGGCACGAGTGGCTGCTGGGCGAGGAAGTGGTCAAGGGCCTGGGGCTGGTCGACATGACCACCGAGCGCGCACCCGGCGGCTCGGGCAACCGGCTTATCGGCAACATCGCGCTGCGCTCGCCGCTGGCCGATCAGGCTGTGGTGGGTTACGAGAACCACGCGGGCCGCACGCACCTCGGCACCGGCGTGGAGGCGTTCGGCGACGTGGCGTCATCGACGGGCCACGGCAACAACGACAGCGACAAGCGCGACGGCGTGCGCTACAAGAACGTGGTGGGGACCTACCTGCACGGCCCGCTGCTGCCGAAGAACCCGCAGGTGGCCGACGCCCTGCTCATCCGCGCGCTCGAACGCCGCGCACGGCGGGCCGGCGTGCCCGCCCCGGAGCTCGCTCCGCTGGACGACGCCGTGGAGAACGCGGCGAACGAGTACGTGCGCAACCGCCTGAACGCGGGCTAGCGCAGGGCGTCGCCGTGCCGCGCCTCCCGTCAAGTCCCTATGGCTTTTTCCTAGAGACGCCGGCCAGCCCTTGCCCTCGTGCGTTCCGCCCTTCAAAATAGTTCTTCATGAACAGCAGAAGAAGCAATCAGCGCCGCCCCGTTCGCCGGTCGTCCAACTCCACGGAATTCGACGGCCGCCCCGACAGGGCCTCCCGCAACGGTGCGTACACGCGCCGCGATTCGTTCGATCCGTCGGCGTACGGACGCTCTTCTGATTCTTCGCGCACCCCCTCCCCGCGCTCGACGCACGATGACAACCCCTACACCCGCCGCGTCTCCCAAGCCGAGTACACCCAACGCCGCAAGCGAGCCAAGCGCAAGCGCATCGCGCTCGTCGCGGTGGCCGTGGTGCTGGTGTTGTGCCTGGGCGGGGCCGGCGCGGCGTTCGCGTACTACCAGACGGTGTCGAACAACCTTCACCAGGGCATCGACGACGATCTGGCCCGCACGCTCGCAGCCGCCGAGGCGGCCCACCCCTACGAGGGCGGTCCCTTCTATATGCTGCTCATGGGAACCGACGGCTCGTCCGACCGCGAGGCGTCCGCAGAGTACGCGGGCGACCAGTTCCGCTCGGACAGCATGATGGTCACGCGCATCGACCCGCAGGGCAAGAAGGTGGCGCTCGTGTCGCTGCACCGCGACACGCTCGTGGACATGGGCGAGTACGGCCAGCAGAAGCTCAACGCGGCGCACTCCATCGGAGGCGCGTCGTACACGGTGGAGACGGTGTCGAAGCTGGCGGGCGTGCCCATCACCCACTACGCCGAGATCAACTTCGACGGCTTCAAGGACATCGTGGACGCGCTGGGCGGCGTGGAGGTGGACGTGCCCATGACCATCGATGACGAGGATGCCGGCGGTCATGTGGACGAGGGCCTGCAGACGCTCAACGGCGACCAGGCGCTCATCCTGTGCCGTGCGCGGCATGCCTACGACGAGTTCGGCGACGGCGACCGCTACCGTGCGGCCAACCAGCGCCTCGTGCTGTCGGCCATCGCGAAGAAGATCCTCACCTCCGATGCCGCTACCATGGTGGGCTCCGTGCAGGCGCTTTCTCAGTACGTGACCACCGACCTCGAGATCACCGACATCCTGTCCATTGCCCAGAGCATGCGCGGGCTTGATCCCGAGAAGGACATCTACACGGCCATGGAGCCCACGACCTCCGCCTATATCAACGGGGGTTGGTACGAGCACCTTGATGCCAAGGCGTGGAAGACCATGATGTCCCGTGTCGACCAGGGTCTGCCTCCCACCGAGGAGGACGAGATCGACGAGACGTCGGGAACCGTGCTCGCCACCACTGGCTCCGGTGCGGTCGAGGGAGAGAAGAAGGACGCCGCGCCCACCACTTCGAACGAGAAGAAGTCCAGCACCGTGGTGGTGAAGAACGGCAACGGGCTTGCAGGCGCAGGAGCCGAGGCCGCCGAGAAGCTGGAGGCCTGTGGCTACACCGTGGAGACGGGCAACGCCGACAGCTTCGACTACACGCAGACCATCGTCATCTACGAGCGGGGCGACCAGGCCACCGAGGCGCGCGCGATTGCGAACGCCATCGGCGTGGGCAAGGCCCAGCAGAACACCGGCGAGTACGTGTTCGACGGCGACTTCCTCGTGGTGCTCGGCGCGGACTGGTAAACCCTAAAATCAGCCTTCGGGGACGAATCTCCGGGATCATTCGACCCTGGGGAAGGAAGCGTCCCCAACACCCCTGCCTTAGAATAGCGTCACGCGATGGGGATCGCCGCTGCGGGCGCGAGTGGCCCGGCGGCGCTGACGTGAGGGGTGACGCCATGTACGAGGAACTGTACGAGAAGCTTCCGGACGCGAACCGGTACTGGGATAAGCTGGGCCTGTCCCGCCCCGAGGCGCCGCTTTCCAAGGACGACCTGGACCGCATCATCTTCGCGCACCAGAGCCGCATCCCCTTCGAGAACCTTGACGTGTGCGATTTCCACCGTCCCATCAAGCTCGGCATCCCCGACCTGTTCGAGAAGATCATCGTCGGCAATCGCGGCGGCTACTGCTTCGAGCTCAACGCGCTGCTCGATGCGCTGCTGCAGGATGCGGGCGTCAAGACCATGGCCTGCCTTGGGCGCAGCCTGAAGGATCGCGGCTACGTCTACCCTATACTGCATCGCGGCATCATCGTCACGTTGGGCGATGAGCGCTATATCGCCGAGGTGGGGTACGGCGGCCCGACGCCGGCGTGTGCCACCCCCCTGGTCGACGGCGCGGAGCTCGAATCGTGTGGGCAGGTGTTCCGCGTGGAGCTGCACGACGGAGGCTGGTGGCACGTCATCTATCGCGGAACCGCCGCCAGGCTCGCAGCTGCGCGGGAGCGCGGCGAGGACGTGGCCCCCACGCCGGTGTTCGCCCTGCTGGACGCCCCGGCGGCGCTGACCGACTGCGTGCCGCTCTCGTACTACTGCTCGACGCACCCCGACTCCGTGTTCACGCAATGGAGGATGGTGAACCGCCGGACGGAGGACGGCAACGTCTCCATCACGAAGGACCAGTTCGTGCGCGTGACGCCGGAAGGCAAGGAGACGCGAACCGTCGAGTCGGAGGAGGAGTTCCGCGCGCTGTTGGAAGAGCACTTCGGTATCGTGCTGCCCGCTTAGCCCCTGCGGCCGCCGGGGCCGACCCCCGGCCCCCTTTGCGCAGGCGGTCGACATGCTGGGCGGGTCCTTCAAGCACGGTAAACGTTTGGCCGGGAGCTTCGCGTGCGAGGCCCCGGCCTTTTTGACGGGATCGGGAAACCGCCGGCTACTTTCATGCCTGGGCGGGCTTCCCCGGAGCAAGTTGGGCGTGCCGGCCGCTCGGCGCGGAAGTACGCTATCATCTCTCTTGAAGAAAAGGCCGTTCGGAGGGGAGCGCATGAGGTTCACCGTGGTGGCAGTGGGGAAGCTGAAGGAGCGGTTCTGGACGGACGCGTGCGCCGAGTACCTCAAGCGCCTGCAGCCGTATGCGAAAACCGAGGTGCGCGAGATAGCCGATGTCGATCCCGGCCGTGCCGGCGGCGTGGACGCGGCGCGCGACCGCGAGGGAGCGGCCATCGTGGGGGCGCTTTCGCCGTCGTCGCACGTGGTGCTGCTGGCTATCGACGGAAAACAGCGTTCGAGCGAGGGCTTCTCGCAGCGCATCGACGCGCTCAAGCTGAACGGCGCGAGCGACATCGCATTCGTCATCGGCGGCTCCGACGGCGTGAGCGCCGCAGTGCGCCAGCGCGCCGACGAGACGCTGTCCTTCGGCCCCGTCACGCTGCCGCACAACCTCGCGCGCGTCGTGCTGCTCGAACAGCTCTACCGCGCGCAGAAGATCTCGCGCGGCGAACCGTACCACAAGTAAGGGGCGGGCAGGGCCGCTTTCTGCGCGCTCGCATCAGGCGGAGCTCGCCCTCTCGGGAGCGCTATAATGGCGAAACCGAGAAACCGTAGGGCGGGGGCGACATGCCGGAGCTGCAGAACGGGGAAATGTAACCGCAGAGCGGTCAAGTCGACCAACGAGGAAAGGTACCACCATGCGCTTCATCTCGTGGAACGTGAACGGCCTGCGCGCCGTGCAGAAAAAGGGCTTCGAGGACATCGTGTGCGAGCTCGACGCCGACATCGTAGCCTTGCAGGAGACGAAGCTGCAGGAGGGCCAGGCCACGCTCGACCTGCCGCAGTACCGCGAGTATTGGAGCTATGCCGAGAAGAAGGGCTACTCCGGCACCGCCGTGTTCACCAAGGAGCAGCCGCTGCAGGTGCTGCACGGCCTGGGCAGCGACTACCTGGATGCCGAGGGGCGCATCGTGGCGCTCGAGTTCCCGCAGTTCTGGTTCGTGGACGTGTACACGCCGAATGCCCAGAACGAGCTCGCGCGCATCGCGCACCGCATGGAGTGGGACGACGCGTTCCGCGACTTCTGCAAGGGGCTCGAGGAGGGCGTGCTACCCGCCGACGTGCCGGTGCAGCGCCCGGCGCCCGGCGAGGGCCACGTGTGCATCAGCGAGCTGCCGCTCACGCAGCCCGGCGAGACGGCTGCGCCGAAGCCCGTGGTGATGTGCGGAGACTTCAACGTGGCGCACCAGGAGATCGACCTCAAGAACCCGGGCCCCAACCGCGGCAAGGCCGGCTTCTCCGACGAGGAGCGCGGCAAGTTCACCGACCTGCTGGAAGCCGGTTTCGTCGACACGTTCCGCCGCCTGCATCCGGACGTGACGGGCGCTTACTCGTGGTGGAGCTACCGCTTCAAGGCGCGGCAGAACAACGCCGGATGGCGCATCGACTACTTCCTGGTCAGCGAATCGCTGGCCCCGAAGGTGGCGAGCGCCTGCATCTACGACGAGGTCTACGGCAGCGACCACTGCCCGGTTGGTTTGGAGCTGGAGCTGTAAACGGAACTCGCTTCCCTCCGACAGATTGACGATTAACCAACAATCTTGCCATGTTATTTGGCAAGATATATAGTAACCTTGCCAAATGATATGGCAAGATAATCAATCGTACCAGGAGGGGTCGACATGGATACGTCCATCGGCACGGTCATAGCCGAGAAGATCAAAGACTTCGCCGAGGAGGGTATCCCCGAAGTCTTCGACCGCGACTTGTCTTTGGGACGCATCCAGCCGCCGGCACGGGGCAACTTGGTGAACGTGATCGTGGGCGTGCGGCGCTGCGGGAAGACGTACCGTCTGTATCAGGAGATGCACCGGATCGTCGCCGAAGGATATCCGCAGGATTCCATCCTCTACTTCAATTTCGAGGACGAGCGACTGAAGCCTTACGAGAAGGAGCTGCTGCAGGAGGTCATCGAGGTTTTTTATGCACGCAACCCCCGCGCGCGGCAAGAGGGTGCTTTCTTCTTCTTCGATGAGATCCAGGAGGTGCCGGACTGGGGTTTGTTCCTGCGTCGAATGGTCGACACTTACAAGGCGACCATATATGCGACTGGCTCCTCTTCGAAAATGCTTTCAACGGAAGTGGCCTCCGAGTTCCGCGGCCGCGCTTTGCCGCGCGAGCTCTTTCCTCTCAGCTTTTCCGAATTCGTTCGCTATCAGGGGCATGAGGCGCCTTCTTCGAACGACTCCGCTTCTGCCAAGCGCGCTTTCTCAAGCAACATGCGCGCGCATTTGCGACACGACTGCGGCAAGTACCTGGGCAGGGGCGGCTTCGTCGCCGTCCAGGGTTTGGAACCGTCCGATGCGACGTTGCTGCTGCAGGAGTACGCGAACCGCACGGTGAATTACGACGTCATCGAGCGGTACAATATCTCGAACCCCTTGGTGGCCAGCAGTTTTCTGTCCCGATGCCTCGCTTCTTCCGGACGCGAGCTTTCGTTGAGTAAGGTGCACGGAGAGTTTCGAAGCAGGGGATTGTCCACGTCGCGCGAGATGCTTGCCCGGTTGCTTCGCTATTACCAAGAGGCGTACCTGCTGTTCCCGGTGAAAGAGTTCTCGAGGGCGGTTTCCGAAAACGCGCGCTCGAGCGCGAAAGTGTACGCGGTTGATCCGGCCATGTTCTCGGCGTTCTCGCCTTCTCCGACGCGCGACGAAGGGCAAAAGCTTGAAACGGCGGTGTTCAACAAGCTCCGACGCCAGACGAACCTGGTTCGGCAGGGAGGCATCGCCCGCTTGTCGTTCGAGAAAGGCTCGGCTCGGCACGAGGTCGATTTCGTCGTCGGCGATGCGCTGCTGCAAGAGGCGTGGCAGCTCGTGCAGGTGTCGTGCAGCTTGGCGGATGCGAAAACGCGCCGTCGCGAAGTGCGCGCCCTGGAGGCTGCCATGCCGTTGTACGGTGTGAACGAGTCGTGGATCGTCACCCTGGACGAAACCGAGACGATCGAGACTGCAACGGGAACCATCCATGTTGTGCCGGCTTGGAGCTGGCTGCTTGATTGAGGCGTGAGAGCCCGAGGGCTTTGCGATCAGGCGATCCGATGACAATTGGGGCTGAAGACAAAATACGATTCTCCATCCGATGCCGCAGCGGAGCGCGGGGAGTAGAGTTTCCTCGAACGTGAGAGCAGAGGGAAGGGGAGGGCTATGGGAATGATCGTCAAGCCGCTGTACACGCCGCGCTACGTGCCGACCGGCAACGAGGTGGCCGTGTTCGAGACGAGCAAGGGAACGATACGCGTGCGGTTGTTCGGGAAGGACGCTCCTGTCACGGTGGGCAACTTCGTGGAGCTGGCGCAGAAGGGCTTCTACGACCACCAGAACTTCCACGGCCGCGTGGAGGGCGACGTGGTGGTGGGCGGCTGCCCCGTCACG
>NC_021021.1:2735116-2761519 GCF_000210055.1 Gordonibacter pamelaeae 7-10-1-b | reverse complement strand
CGCTGCGCCCGCAGCAGGTGCGCATGGCCGTGCGCGAGCAGCTGCGCGGCGTGCACCCGGGCATCGGCGACGCCGGCTACGTCATCGCCGACGAGTGGGAGGCGAACCCGCGCAACCGTCACATGGAGGGGTCGCTGTCGCTCGCGCACAAGAAGGATGCGAACACCGGCAGCTCCCAGTTCTTCTTCTCGCTGGCGGACCATCCGGAATACGACGACCGTTTCACCGTGTTCGGCCAGGTGGAGGAAGGACTCGACGTAATGCACCGCCTGCGTATCGGCGACGACATCGAGAGCGTGCGCGTGGAGGGCGCCGCCCCGCTTCCGAGCGACGACGACCTGCCCGAAACCATCGTCGTCGAAGGCGAGGACGGCCCGCAGGAAGTTCCAAACCCCGTCTACCAGGCCATGCAGGCGCTTGCGCACCTGCTGGAGCGGAAGGTAGTAGTCTAAAAGGGGGCGTCAGCGTTCCTCCCAGCCTTCCACGAAGTCGATGAGATCCTGCTGCTTGTGGATGTCGGTCTTCTGGTAGATCTTCTCTATGTGGGTGCGCGCGGTGTTCTTCGCGATGTGCAGGTCGCGCGCCACGATGGACAGCGTCCGCCCTCGGGCCAGGAACTGCAGCACCTCGCGCTCGCGTGGCGTCAGGCCGCACGCCTCGGCCACGCCTGCGCATTTCTGCTCTAGCGTGAGCTGCGGCTCGGGGTGCTCTTCCTGATCGTCGGCAGGCTTTTCCGTGCGACGTCCGGCACCTTTGATCAGGGGAATCGAGGATATCACGCTCTCCGGCAGTACGAGGAACGCGATGATCACCAGGCAGAGAACCGCCACCAGCGCAACGGCGCTCAGCTGCAGCACGCCCGCGTCCACCAAGGGGATCATGACGGCGCTCGCCACGTAGCCCGCGGCCATGCCCAGGAGCATATAGGCCACGCCCACGCCGAACACGTACGGCGCGGCGCCCGGCCCCATGCGCCGAGCGATCTCTCCGAACAGCACCCATGCCAGAATGTCGAACAGCTCGTAACCCGTTGCGATGAGCAGCACGGCCAAGGGCGCCCGCTCGCCGAACACGAGCGCCAGCGCTATCAGCCCGCCTATCATCACCGGCAGCGAAAGCCGGTAGACCAGCGTGATGTTCATGCGGTCCTTGACGAAGAACACGATCACGAGGAACACGGCTCCCACCACGACCAGGCTGAACGACCCGATCCCTCCCAAAAGTTCGAAGGGGTCGTCGCCGACGATGGGGAAGGCATCCAGCATGCGGATGAGGAACGAGAACACCATGATGGACACCATGAGCTTCGTGGAGGAGGCGTCGAGGCGAAGGTAGCCGTGCAGCGCGCGCCCGCGCGCGAAGGGGGCTCCCCCGCCCTCCTGCGGGGCCGTTCCTTCGTCTGCCTCCTGCGGCTCGTCCTCCATCTGGCCTTCCGGCAGGCCCGTCTTCCACACGATGCCGCAACGGCGGCATTCCAGGGCCAGCAGGACGATCGACGCCGCCGGCAGCGCGATGAAGGCGATGAGGTTGCCGTCGGAGGCCATGGCCAGCACGAGGCCCGTGACCACGGCGGCAGCCGGCGCGCAGGCGAGCGAGAAGTACAGGTCCTGCGCGGCGAAGCGCTCTCCCCACATGACCTGCAGAAGACCTGCCGCGGCACCTCCCGTTATGAGTCCGAGCATGAGCAGCGATGCCGAGTCAAGCCAGGTTGCAGCGGGGATGCACAGCGCCGACGACGCCGCGAGCCCCAGCATGATGTCGGTGAGCCGCTCGTGCATGCGCGGCATGCTTCCCACGAAGCGGGTCATGACCAACGCTGCGAGCGCTGCGGCCACGGCGCCGGCCACGAGGAACACCCAGTCGGTGCGGGCCTCGAAGCTCGACACCGAGGCCGAGAGGCTGAAAACGATCCAGGCTCGGCACAGGCCGAACCCCGCGATAACGATCAGATAGTCGAGCGAGAACCGGACGGTTGGCGCGTTCGGGGCGCGCTGCTCCGTCGGCGTCGCATCGGCTGCGGACGTCTTGCTCTTCATGGGCTTCCCCTTGCCATGTCGCATGCGACGCCGGCCAGCAACCGTATGTCGCGCGCGCCTCCCCTTACCCCCGGCCCCGTTCCGCCTGCACGAACCGTCGCGCTCCGTTCCCGCTCGGCGGGCAGCGCGACCTCCCATTGCGGGGGCCGTTTTCATCATACGGGCGAACCCCGTCGGCTTCAATCGGATCGATAATGTGAGAAGGGTATGTTTACCCAGTTCAGAAACTAAGTAACAGATAATTATGATAATCACACCCATCATCTGGTGTGCTCGTGGGAAAACGCGCCTAGAATGCGCCTGTTGACGGACGGGCCGTCACCGAGGAGGGGGACGGTCGATGCGGGGAGCATCGATCACAGGAGCCCGTTCGATTTTGCAAGGAGGAACCATGAGCGAGATTTCACGTCGCAATTTCCTGAAGGGCGCCGCCGTGGCCGGTGCCGCCGTGGCCGGCTCCGCCGCGCTCGCGGGCTGCTCGTCGGGCGGTTCGGCCGCCTCGGGCGACTGGATGCCGAAGTCGTGGGACTACGAGACGGACGTCGTCGTGGTGGGCTACGGCGGAGCGGGCATGTGGTCGTCCCTCGTCGCGGCCGACGAGGGCGGCTCGGAGGTCGTCATCTTGGAGAAGGCGCCCGTCGAGGGCGGCGGCAACAGCCGCATCAACAACGGCGAGTGGACGGTCATCAAGGACGAGAAGCTGTTCCGCGACTACTGCGTGGCGTTCGGCCATGGCCTCATCGAGGAGGACATGATCGACGCCTACATCGGCGAGGCCACGAAGCACACCGACTACGCCGACAAGTACGGCATGACCTACGAGGTGGCCGAGAAGGCGCTCGCCGGCACCATCCCCGAGTACTGGTTCCTGGACGACGGCAAGTATGCGGGCTGCATCGGCGTGTCCAACGTCGAGGGCTTCGGCATGACCACGTTCCACGAGCTGGAGGCCAAGCGCGCCGAGCTGGGCCTGCCCATCGAGCTCAAGTTCGCCTGCACCGAGGAGCACCTCATCCAGAATCCCGACACCAAGGAGATCGCGGGCGTGCGCTTCCTCGAGGATGGTGCCGAGAAGACCATCAAGGCGCGCAAGGGCGTCGTGCTGTGCACGGGCGGCTTCGAGTTCAACGAGGAGCTCAAGAACACCTACCTGAGCATCTACCCCTTCAAGTTCGAGGGTTGGCAGTACAACACGGGCGACGGCATCCGCATGGTCGAGGAAGTGGGCGCGAAGCTCTGGCATATGAACATGGTCATTTCCACCACGGCCATGTGGACGCGCGACCCCGACTACGACTTCGCCATCTTCGCCAGCCCGCAGTCCGACGCGTTCTTCACGGTGAACCGCCTGGGCAAGCGCTACCAGAACGAGGCCAAGACGGGCGGCACGGCGCATAACGGCTGGCACACCCTCATGTCGTTCAGCGACAAGATCGACGACTACGATCGCATACCGTCGTGGCAGATCTTCGACCAGAAGGGCATCGACGGCGGCCCCATGGGCACGCAGCAGGGCGGCTGGTTCGAGTGCGGCAACTACACCACCGACCTTCCCGACGAGCTGCGCGCGTGGGACGGCTGGTCCGACGACAACCAGGTTGAGATCGAGCGCGGCTGGGTGCTCAAGGGCGACACGCTCGAGGAGCTTGGCCAGAAGATCAAGGACTTCGACCACTGGATGGACATCGACACGCTCAAGGAGACGTTCGCCGAGTACCAGGCCTTCTGCGATGCCGGCAAGGACGCTCGCTTCGACCGCGAGCTCACGGCCGAGGAGAACAAGCTCTCCGAGAGCGGCCCGTACTACGCCATCTCCATCTACCCCGGCTCCTGCTCCACGCTGGGCGGCCCGAAGAAGAACGTGAACGCCGAGGTGCTGGACCCGGCCGGCAACGTCATCCCGCGCCTGTACGCCGCGGGCAGCTTCGGCAACTTCCAGGCCCACAGCTACGGCATCACCGGCGGCAACAACTCCGAGAACATGGTGTGGGGCCGTATCGCCGGCCGTCACTGCGCCGGCTTGGAGCCCTGGGACAAGAAGTAGTCCCGCAACCTGACGACGCCGCGCGCCGCGCCCTCCCTCCCTGCGGCGCGCGGGCGCATTTGCGACCGGGCCCGGTCGGCCGTTTGCGGCCGGCCGGGCCGCAACCATGATAGGAAAGCTGGCTATGACGAACGAAACGACGAATACCGCCCGCAAGGGCTTCATGGCCCTGGCCGTTGCCGTGGCGGTGGTGGCCCTGGCCGTGGTGCTGGGCACGGCCGTGGGCTGCGCGCCGAAGCAGGCGGGCGAAGGCGAAGGCTCCGCAAAGGTCCCGAAGGAAGACCCCATGGCCACCCAGCAGGTGGATTGGACCATGGACATCGACTGCAAGACCTGCCATACGACCGAGACCGAGACCTTGGCCGACGTGCAGTGCCCGCAGGCGTCCGAGCATGGCGACCTGGCCTGCAACCAGTGCCATACCCTGGAGACGCCGCTCAAGGAGGCGCACGAGGGCGTGACCTACGCCGACAAGCCCGCCTCGAAGGCCACCGTGGTGACGGTGGACGCGCTCACCTGCCAGGACCCGGCGTGCCACGGCACGATGGCCGACATGGCGGTGAAGACCGCCGACAACACGGAGTTCAAGGACGAGAAGGGCAAGGTCCAGAACCCGCACGAGTACGTGAGCAACGAGCAGCACGACGCGAACCCGCCCACCTGCACCGACTGCCATAAGATCCATAGCAAGAACCTGCAGAAGGATGCCATGATGTGGTGCGCCCAGTGCCATCACAAGGGCGTGTTCCAATGCGGGACCTGCCATGAGCTGCGCGAACGCGAAGTGGCCTAGCGCTTGAACCTCGCCTTCCCCCGGGCCGCGCTATCCTGCGGCTCCGGCGAAGCGGCCGCGCCCTCGGCGGCCTCGAGGCGGTTGCGACCCTGCGGACGCCTCCGGCTGGCTGCCTTGCGGCGGCGAGCCTCCTTAGAAGACCCGGCAACCCTCCCTCCCCGCCGGGTCTTCTTCCTTTTCCGTGGCCCCCGCGGCGCCCGGGCGGGCGCCGGCGCGCATCCGTGCTATCATGCATTCGACCAACGACGAGGAAAGACGGTTATGGACGCTGCGAAAATCGAAGCAGGGGTGCGGCTCATCTTGGAAGGGGTGGGGGAGGATCCCGAGCGCGAGGGCTTGCGCGAGACGCCGGCACGCGTGGCACGTATGTACGAGGAGGTGTTCGCGGGCCTGGAGCAGGACCCGGCGGAGCACTTCGCCACCACGTTCGACGAGCACCACGAGGAAATGGTGCTGGTGCGCGACATCCCGTTCTACTCTATGTGCGAGCACCATCTGGTGCCGTTTTTCGGCAAGGCGCACGTGGCCTACATCCCGGCGGCCGACGGGCGCATCTGCGGGTTGTCGAAGCTCGCGCGCCTCGTGGACGTGTTCGCGAAGCGCCCGCAGGTGCAGGAACGCCTGACCTCGCAGATCGCCGACACGCTCATCGAGCAGCTGCACCCCCAGGGCGTCATCGTGGTGTTGGAGGCCGAGCATCTGTGTATGAGCATGCGCGGCGTGAAGAAGGCCGGCGCGAAGACCACCACAAGTGCCGTCCGCGGTGCTTTCGAGCGCAGCCAGGCCACCCGTGCGGAGGCCCTGTCGCTCATCTTCGCGCGACGGGACTAGGGGCTCCACCGCACTTGGCGGCGTGGCCGAGCGGCAAGGCAGCCGAACCGCCGAAATGTTTCACGTGAAACATACGTTCGTTACGAGGTGCGAGGCCGATTCGCGCCACGAGGAAAGGAACCAACCTATGAAATGCGTCATCTCCGTTCTGGGCAAGGATCGCAGCGGCATCGTGGCCGCCATTGCCACCGCGCTGGCCGACTGCGGCGCGAACATCGACGACATCAGCCAGACCATCCTGGACGACATCTTCTCCATGACGATGCTCGCCACCCTCGACACGGAGAAGGCCGACTTCAACACCGTGCAGGAACGCCTCGCCAAGATCAGCGACGACCTGGGCATGCAGATCATCATCCAGCGCGAGGACGTTTTCCAGTACATGTACAAGATCTAGGGGAAACGTACTTTTGCATGAGATGGAGGGACTCTAGCGGCAATTCGTTGGTGATTTGCTACACTCCAGTTCAGCAGCTTTTCGTACCGTTCTTAACATGGACATTAGAAAGGCGCTCGGTTTGAGAATCAAGGAGTTGCGCGAAGAGCGCGACCTACCTCAACGTGCCTTTGCCGAGGCTTCCGGTTTGGATCGCAGTTATCTGGCCGCTATCGAGAACGGCCAGATAAACGTGGGGATCAAGACTGTCGAGCGCATTGCTGCCGGATTCGGCATTTCCGTGGAGCAGTTATTCAAAGGCATTTAGTAATACGCTCCTCGTGGGCATCTCTGCATGGCAAAGCATGCCTTTCGGACACATGGTTTCCCGACGAAACACATCCAAGTGCTCAAGGCGCATGTCTTGTTGGGCAGATTCTGTTCGTTGCTTTTCCGTAGCCGATGCTTTCGGCGGTCTTCCGTATACTGGAACCTATGACATCAGGGAACGACAAGGTGGGGCGCGACGAGCTGGGGCCGGCTTGCTTGAGCGGCGATCCGGCTTGCTCGCCTACGGAGCGCATCTTGGAGCCGGAGGTGCGGCACCATCATCGGCGTAGGCGCAAGCTCCTGGAGTTCACGCACTCGTCCACCCGGGCGACTATGCTCATGCTCGTGGCGGCCGTGGCGGCTCTTGTCATCGAGAACACGCCGGTGCTCCCGTACTTCGCCGCATTCTGGCACGATTTCGACCTGGGCTTCTCGCTGGGCAGCTTCGCGCCGCACCTGTCGCTCGAGCATTTCATCAACGACTTCCTCATGGCCATTTTCTTCCTGCTGGTGGGCTTGGAGATAAAGTTCGAGCTCACGGCGGGCGAGCTGCGCAACCCGCGCAAGGCCCTGCTGCCCATCTTGGGCGCGGCCGGCGGTGCCGTGGTGCCGGCCGTCGTGTACACGGTGGTGAACATGGGCAGCGGCTTCGAGCAGGGCTGGGGCGTTCCCATGGCGAACGACATCGCGTTCTGCCTGGGTATCTTAGCGCTGCTGGGCAGCCGCATACCGGCGGGGCTGCGCTCGTTCTTGTCCACGCTCACCATAGCCGACGACATGATCGCCATTCTGGTGATCGCGGTGTTCTACACGGCCGACCTCGATATCGCCTGGCTGGCAGGCGGCCTGGCGTTGTTCGCCGGTGCGCTCGTCATCAACCGGCTGCATGTGTACGACCTGTGGCCGTACCTGCTCATCGGGTTGGCCATGTGGGTGTGCTTCCTGCTCTCGGGCGTGCACGCCACCATTGCGGGCGTGCTGCTGGCGCTGGCCATTCCGGCGAAGTCGCAGGTAAAGCTGGATCGGGCGCCGGGCTGGTTCGAGGCGAGGGCGCGCAAGGCCGACGAGCGCTACGACCCCGGCGAGCCCGACATCGTGCAGAAGGAGTACCTGGGCGAACTCGACGAGATCGGCCGCGTGTCGCGCATGGCCATTCCGCCCATCACGCGGTTGGACTACCGTCTGCACATCCCTGTGTACTTTTTCATCCTGCCGCTGTTCGCGTTCTCGAACGCCAGCGTGGTGCTGACGGGTATGGACCCTCTCGCCGTCATTGCGAACCCCGTGACCATCGGCGTGTTCTGCGGCCTCTTGTTCGGCAAGCCGCTCGGCATCTTCCTGGCCACCTGGCTCACGGTGAAGCTGCGCTTAAGCGATCTCCCCGCTGGCGTGAGCTGGGGCCATATCGCAGGCGTGTCCGTGCTGGGCGGCGTGGGCTTCACCATGGCCATCTTCGTGACGAACCTGGCATTCGTCGATGCGAGCACCATCGCCATGGCGAAGGCGGCTATTCTGGCTGCTTCGCTCGTGGCCGGCGTCGCCGGCTTCCTCGTGCTGCGCCGCGTGACCGACGAGGAAGAGGAAGAAGGGGCTGCCGATGACGGTGAAATCGCGAAAGAAAGATGAAGGGCGGCTACGTCACTGCTGGTTCTGCTCAAGCAGCTTCTTCAGCTCCGATGAGCTATGTATGCCCAGCTTCCTGTAAATCGAGTACTTGTGTGCTTTGGCGGTAGACGGGGAAATACCCAGCGCGTTGGAGATATACGTGGGGTTTCGCTCGTTCGCTAGGTAGCGGAGGATATGTCCCTCGCGTTCGGTCAGCCCGTATTCCCGTTCAAGTGCCAGAATGGCTTTCTTTCTCCTGCCGGGAATGTTCCCGCCGATAATATCGAACAAAGGCGTTCCCGACCGGGTGAACTCTATGGTATCTAATGCGTCGATCAGATCTACAAGAAGGTGTCCAAGCTGCTGCTTGCTTTGCGTTTCGGCGAGATAGCCGGGAATGGCATTATAAAGCAGGGCTGCCGCTTCGAGCACCTTCGTTTCGTTTTCGTCCATAACACCGCACTTCCCTTGATAGTAATACTATTGGGTATTATATCCATAGTGTAATCAAAGTAGATCGATCAACGATAAAGAATCTTTTGCCGACAAAAGGGCCCTTTGAAAAGGGCCCCGGAACATAACAGTTTAGTGCTGGCTTGCTTCTGCCTAGGGGATGAAGCACGTTACTTTCCTACCGTGATCGGCCATGGCCGTGGACAGATCATCGAGCGCGACGAGCTCTATGCATTGGGCCAGACAATGATGAATACAGGCAGGCTTTTTCCCGGCTTTCACACGGTCTTCGCACAGATCGCAAAGATCTGAGGGAACAGGCACGTAATCCCAGAGCCAAGAGCCTTTCATCTTCGCAGGACCCAGTTCGTTGACCTTGATGCCCCACTCGTCAAGCGGGAGATCATGCTCTTTTCGGCATGAGACCTCGCACACATGACAGCCTGTGCAATATTTATAATCTATCAGCAGTGCATATTCGCTCATGTTAGGCCTCCTTCCTCGTAGCGACGGGGCTTGCTGGATCAATGCCGATCGCGCCCTGCTCGGTGTCGGGGCTCAAGGAGCCGAGTGCGTCGAGCCCGTCCACCTTGTATATCTTGCATAGGACGTTTTTGAATGGAGCACCGAAGCCAATGCGGCCTATAGCACGATGTGGCACGAGACTGTTGATGTTGGACTTCCACACACCGCTTAGATTGGGTGCTTCTGGATCCTGTTCGGGGAACCACCATCCGTGCTGGGCGTGTATGACTCGCGGATCGATAATAGGGGTGACGTGCGCTTTCTCGATAGCTTTGCCGAGCGGGTTCTCGATGCACACCCAATCGCCCTCCTCGATGCCGTATAGTGCTGCCGTTTCGGGGTTGATCTGCACAAGAGGGTTCGGCATGAGGGCGCGCAAGGACGGCACTTGTCGGTGCTCGGAGTGGAAGGAAGTGGTTTCGCGTCCACCCGTGGTCATAATGAGCGGGTATTCGTTGGCAAGTTCGGGACGGCTGAACGGCGTGAGTGCATTCTCTTCGAAGTAGGGAAGGGGATCCTCACCCCAATCCTCATAAAGGCTCGAGCATAGTTCGACCAAGCCTGTGGGGGTGTTGAAGCCCGGTTCGCCATCTGGTCGCAGCAGGCCCTTCTCGTACTTGCGGTACTCGAACTCCTGTTGCACCCAGCCCAGCTCCTGCAGCTCCTCGAACGTGATACCGAGCTGGGGCTTGATCTGCTCGGTGAAGAAATCGGCCACGTTGTCCCATGGCCATGCCTTCGGATTGAGCCGCTTGCCCACCATGAAATCTATTTCGAGGTCGGAGCGGCAATCTCCCACCTCGACGCACTTGTTCATGGCCATGACCATGTGAGTGTTGCGCCCGAAGTGGGGAAGCACCACGCCGTCGTGCTCGGCGAACGTGGTCACTGGCAGGAACAGGTCGCACAGGCCCATGGCCGTAGGGGTCATGAAGACGTCTTGGCAGACGTTGAACTCCATCTTCTCGAGCGCCTTGAACCAGCGTTTGCCTTGCGCGTTGGTGGTGTTCGCTATGCCGTTGGTGGCGTAGAACCACGCCATCTTGAGCGGATAGGGCTCGTCGGTTTCCAGTGTGTCGAGGATGCAGTCGGGATGCGCTATGAGGTGTGCGGCGCGAAATCCCTGGTAACGGGGGTCGGTAATCTGCTTTTCGAGCATGCCCGGCGGGAGCTGCTGGGCGCATTCGTATCGCCACTTCCCCATGAAGCTCGCTGGCACGGCCAGTGTCACCCCTCCTGGCACGTCCAGATCGCCGAGGATGGCCGCGAGGATGAGCACGGTGTGGCCGGCCTGCACCCCATTTGCGTTCGTGTCTATGGCGAGCCCCCACATGAACGATGAAGGATGGTTCTCTGCGATGGCGCGTGAGGCAGCGGCGATGGTGGCGGCCGGAACCCAGGTGATCTCCTCCACCTTATCCAGCGGGTACTCGGCAGCACGCTCCTTGAGCTCATCGAAGCCGTAGCACCAGTTCTCAACGAAGTCGTGGTCGTAGAGATCTTCCTGTATCAGATAGTTGATCATACCCAAGCCGAGTGCGGCATCGGTGCCGGGACGGAGCTGCAGGTGGAAATCGGCATGAGCAGCCATCCATGTGACACGCGGGTCTACCACCACGTAGCGCGATCCGCGCTTCATGAGGTCGATGAGCGTATGGCCGAAGAACCCGTCGGGGTTCGAGAACAGGGGATCCTTTCCCCATAACACGATGTACTTCGGCACCTCGTAGCGCGGGTCGTCGTAGCGGTCGGGGAAGAAGGCTGCGTAGTCGAGCTCGGGATAGCCCGCCCCGAGTATGAAGTCGGCCACCGAGCAGCGTGGCCCATAGCACGAGTCGCCGCTCATGGGGAAGCACGAGTTCGGTGTGCCGAGGGCGGCATAGGCGAGCGGTGTTTTGTAGAGCGTGGCCTCGCGGCCCGTGCCCTGGAAGGCCACAATGGACTCGGCGCCCCAATTCTCCTTGACGTAGCTCACCCGCTCTTCGATGATGTCGAGCGCCTCGTCCCAGGTAATGGGCTCCCAGGCGTCCTTCCCGCGATCTTCGCGTGCGCGCTTCAAAGGGCTCAGGACGCGCTTCTCGCTGTACATATACTCGGGAAGCGTGAGGCAGCGCACGCACAGGCGCCCTTGGGTGATGGGGTGGTCCGGATCTCCCTCTACGTCCACCACCTTGCCGTCTTTAACGGTCAGGTACATGCCGCACCCCACCGGGTGGTCGCCCGGCGGCGACCAGGCGCAGGTGCGGCACTTGACCACGCCGTCACCGCATTCGATTATCCGCTCTGACATAACCTCTCCTCTCTCGTGCTGTTTATCGCGTGGTGGCACTTTTCCGGTTTCAAGGATGATTTCGCTGAGAAAGGCGACCTCTAAATGCCGGAAAGTGCCGGAGCCACGGGCCTACTTGCTGATGGGCGCTCCCGGCGCCTTCGGGGCAGAGGGGGCGTTGGGCATCCCATGAGCCGTTGGTGCGGGTACGACTGCCGGGGAAGCCGGTGCGGGCGCGTCGTCCTCGGCGCCTTCGGTCGGCGACTTGCAGAAGGGGCATTTCTTGGGCAGCTGCCCCGCTACGCGGTTGATGCGCTTGCCGCAAGACGGGCAGGTGGCGGGGGGCAGTTCGGTCTCGGCTGGTCTGAAGCACATGGCGAACCTCTTTCTCTCAATGCTCTCGACGTGCGATGACTAAACCGAAATAGTATTAATTCTTTGCCATCGCCTTTCAATAAAATAATACGAAAGGGGTTAACTGAATAGTACTAAAAAGACTATGTACTATTCTATTTTAAGAATATGTTACAGGATTTTAAAGGAACACTTAGTTCGAAAAAAGCCTAATATGCAGGTAAAACATCTGTTAAATATAAACACACCAGTTTATTTATCCAAAAAATAGTATAAATAGACACCTTGATTACTAATACTAAATAATATTATTTTGATGTCACAAACTAAACCAAATTGACCTAAGCCAAAAGTGGTTAGTTAAAGGAGGATCGTATGTGTTTTAGGCCTGCGGCGGTCGAAATGTCCAACAAGTGTCCGCAGTGCGGATGCGAATGCGCGCTCAATCTCGAGCATTGCCCGCAATGCGGAGCGGCGCTCCCCAAGGTGCCGGCCATGCCCGGCATGCCCGGTGCCCCCGGTGTGCCCGTTCCGCCCGGGGCCCCGGCTCCGCCTGCGTCTCCATCAGCGCCCCGTGTTCCGCACCCATGAGCGTTGCGCGTAGGCAACAGTCCCGTTTCTGTAAGCTTCCGGCCAACGCTCTGCCCGCCCGAGGTTTGAGCGTTGGCCGGCTGCCGAAAACCCAGATCGATGAATCGCCAAGAAAAGGAGGAGGAATGGATTACCAAGAGTTCCTCGATTCGGTCGACCGCGAGGCCTACCACGAGGGGGAATGGCGGTGGCGGGAGGGCGAGTACACCGTCACCCGCACCAATCATTGGTCGCCCCCTGGCTGCCATAACGGGTGCGGCGTGCTGCTCTACGTCGACCAAGAGGGCAGGCTTGCCCGCATCGAGGGCGACCCGCTGTCGCCCTTCAACAACGGCAAGCTTTGCATGCGCTGCCTCGACATGGTGGAGGCCGTAAACCATCCCGACCGGTTGAAGTACCCTTTGCGTCGGGCCGGCAAGCGCGGCGAGAACAGATGGGAGCGCATCACGTGGGACGAGGCCTACGATGAGATCGTGGAGCGCGTGAACACCGTCAAGCGAGACTTCGGCTCCCACACCATCCTGTTCGTGCATGGCACGGGACGCAACATCGGCTGGCAGCTGCCGCTGTTCGCATCCACTGCCCTCGAGACGCCCAACGTCTGCAACTTCGGGTTCACTGGCTTTGCCTGTTACCTTCCGCGTATGATCGGCGCATCGGCGAAAATGGGAGAAATGACCATCGCCGACGTGTCCGAAACGCATGAGATGCGCTATGCCGACCCATCCTTCCGCCGCCCCGATGTGATCATGGTTTGGGGTAACGAGCCTCTTAAGGCCAATGCCGACGGCTTCCTTGGCCACTGGATCGTCGAATGCATGCAGATGGGTACCCAGATCATCTCCATCGACCCGCGCCTAACCTGGCTCGGAGCCAAAGCCGCGTACTGGTTGCAGGTGCGCCCCGGAACCGACGGCGCGCTGGGCATAGCGATGCTGAACACCGTCATCAACGAGGATATGGTCGACCATAAGTTCATCGACAGCTGGTGTTACGGCTACCAGCAGCTCGTCGAATCGGTGCAGGGTAAGGATGCCGATTGGGCCGCCGAGATATGCGGTGTACCGGCGGACGACATACGCGGAGCAGCCCGCTTGTACGCTACGGCGGAAAGCGCGTCCATCCAGTGGGGCCTCGCGTTCGAGCAGCAACTGTCCGCATTGGGCGTCACCGCGGCGGCGTGCGATCTCATGGGTGTTACCGGCAACATCGACAATCCCGGAGGGAACCTGCTCATCAAGTGCGCATTCGATATCGAGAAGCGCTACGGTTTGGGTGATTTCAAAATCCCGCGCGAAAACTATGCAGGCAAGCTTACTTTGTCGGCGGGCATCGAGTCATCCGATATCGTGGCCTGTGCGTCCTCAGATGCCCTACTGCACGCTGTGGAGACAGGCGAGCCCTTCATGCCCCAGATTATCTGGCTGCAAAGTGCCAACCCGCTATCCTGCTCGGGCATGGACGCACCGCGCATGTACGAGGCCATGAACAAGATCCCCTACTGCGTGGTGGCCGACCCCTATATGACGCCGACTGCCGTGGCTCATGCCGATATCGTGCTGCCGGTTGCCATGAGCTGCGAGCGCAACTCCGTGCGCACCTGGTGGACGCCCGCCCGGTCCATCTCCAAGTGCGCGAGCTACTACGAAGCAAAGTCCGATGAGCAGATCATCCTCGACCTGGGTCGCCGACTGAAGCCCGAGAACTGGCCCTGGAAAGACGACAAGGAGTTGGCCACGTGGTACCTCACCGACCAGTACGCCGAGGGCGGCACGCGTTACGAGGGTGATTTCGAGGAGCTGCAGGAGCGCGGCGGCTACAAGTATGACCCGTGGGATGCCGAGTACTACAAGTACCAGAAGGGCATGTGTCGCCCCGACGGCCAGCCGGGCTTCGACACGGCAACGGGTCGTTTCGAGTTCTGGAGCTGGGGGTACAACCATTGGGGAGTCGATCCGATGCCCTACCACATTGAGCCGAAGGATAGCCCAGTATCCACGTCCGAGAAGCTGGCAGAGTACCCGTTCATCGCCACGTCGGGTGGAAGGTCCTACGAGTTCTTCCATTCCGAGCACCGTCAACTGGAAACCATGCGCGAGTTCCATCCTTGGCCGCTTGTGACCATTCATCCCGAGGCTGCGGCTGAATACGGCATCGAGGATGGCGACTGGGTGTGGATCGAGACCACCCATGGCCGATGCCGCCAGAAGGCGTTCCTCTTCCCCGGCATCAAGAAGGACACCATTCATATGGAGCACGCTTGGTGGTTCCCCGAGCAAGAAGCCGCAGAGCCCAGCCTGTACGGCACGTTCGACTCAAACATCAATAACATGGCGCTCAACTTCGAAACGGGGCAAGGCGGCATCGGTTCCGGTATCAAGAGCTTCTTGGCAAAGATCTACCCCTACGTCGAGGGAGACCAGATGCCCGGCGAGAAGGTCACCCGCGAGGGCGGCTGGGGCGACTACCTGCCCGGCGTTATGGCGGGTGACAAAGAATCGGCAGAGAGGCAGGCTGCCGAAGGCAACAGCGCCTTGCTCGCCCAGATCGAGGCCGCTCGGCGCGCCAAGGAGATGAAGGTAGAGGACGCCGACATGCAGGGCCGGAACGCGCTCATCTACGCGAAAGAGCACGCCGACGGCCTGCAGGATGCCTGACCGCCCAAACGACCCAAGAAAAGGAGGCGAACGACCGTGACTAAGGCGATTCTCGTCAACTACGACTACTGCACGGGCTGCCACTCATGCGAGGTGGCCTGCAAAAAGGAGCGTGGCCTGCCGAAAGGCGAGTTCGGCATTAAGGTGTGCGAGGTGGGGCCGTTCCAGTACAGCAGGGACCAGGGGCTGAAGGGCGTATGGGAATGGACGTATATGCCCGTCCTGACGCAGGCATGCAATCTGTGCGCCGACCGTACGAAGGAGGGCAAGATGCCCATGTGCGTGCAGCATTGCCAGGCATGGTGTCTGTACTACGGTGAGGCGGAGGACCTGGTCAAGAAAATGGACGGCAAGACCCGTTGGACGCTTTCGACCACCAAGGAGTAAGGGGGCCGGGCGGCTTAGACCGAGAGGGGAACCATGCGCGAAGTCGCCCGGAAACCATTGAAAAGGGGGTTCCATGAACATGACCGACGAAGTTTGCGCGCACGTCGCGGCCGCAGACTACGCGATACTCGACGATTTCACCGTCGGGCGAGTCAAGACCCGTGTGCTCGACGCGGTGGGCGTCATAGCTGCCGGGGTGCACGCGCCTCGTTGCGACGATTTGTTCAACCTGCTCAAAAGCTATGGAACAGCGCCTCAAAGCACGGCGTTTTTTCGCGGCGAGCTTATGGGCGCTCCGCAAGCTGCCATGGTGAACAGCTTCGCCATGAGATCCTACGATTTCGAGGCCATCGAGGCCGAGAACGAGAATCGCAAGAGCAGTGCCGCTCACATCAGCGGTACGACGGTGCCCACCGCCTTCGCCGCCGCAGAGCGCGTACATGCGAGCGGCAGGGAGTTCCTCACGGCTTTGGTGGTGGGCGATGACGTTGCCGCGCGTCTGGGAGCGGCATCTGGCTTCGATGTGTATGGAGGCTGGGATAACACCAACACCATCAACGGGTTGGGCGCTACTGTTGTCGCCGGCAAGTTGGGCGGCCTCAACGAGCAGGAGCTCAACAACGCGCTCGGCCTGAGCCTGAACATGTTGGGCGGGTCGATGGACAACATCAACTACAAGACGCTCGCGTTCAAGCTCCCCATGGCGCTTGCTGCCCGCAACGCCATCTTCTCGGCCGACTTTGCCGCCCGTGGCATGACGGCCACCCACGACGCCATCGGGGGCAAGAAAGGGTATTTCTTCCTGTTCTGCGGCGAGAAGCAGCAGCCGGAGCTGCTGTGCAAGGACTTGGGGCGCGTTTTCTACGGCGATGTGGTCATCAAGCCGTGGTCGGCCTGCCGCGCCACGCACCCCTCGATCGATGCCTGCATGAAGATCGTCGAAGCGCACGAATTCGATCCAACGCAAGTGGAGAGCGTAACCATTCATACCACGCCCCGCACAGCTCAAGGGTTCGTGGGGCAGCCGTTCGAGGTAGGCGAAGAGCCCCAGGTGAGCGGAGCTTTCAGCATCATCTACACGGCGGCAGTCGCCCTTGTGGAAAAGGCTGTGCGCCCCGAGCACATGAACCGGGAGGCCATGGAGGATCCCGCGCTGAAAAGCATGATAGCGAAGATCGCCATCGATCCCTCCTTGCCGCCCGACGAGTACCAGACGGCGGAGGTAGACGTGGTCATGCGGGACGGCACGTCTTATCACGCACGCTGCGACGTGCCCAAAGGCGATATCTACCGCAGCCCCCTGACCGAAGGGGAGGTTCTCGACAAATTCTACCGGAACATCGAGTTTTCTCGCACGCTGCCGCACGAGGCTGCCGCACAGGTGGTTGAGATGGTTACGCATCTTGAAGAGCTGGACGACATCGGGGAGCTCGTGGCGTTCATGGAAGAGAGGAGAATGAAATGACCGCAGAACAGAAAGCTACCGCGAAGAAGGCGCTCGGCATCACGGTCCAGATAGCCGCGCTGCTCGTTATCACGCTGCAGTATGCGAAGTCGTTCTCGACGCCGGCCATGTCGGCCATTGGAGCGGCATACGCCCCTGCGGGCGTCGATTCGCTCATGCTTAAGAACATCGAAGGGCTGCCCTCGCTTATGGCTATTGTAGGCGCGTTCGCCGTGGGCATCCTCGAGCGCTATATGAAAAAGAAGACCATGCTTATCATTGCCATGACATGCACCCTCGTCGGTGGGGTGGTTGCTGGTCTCATGCCGGAGACCATCGAGGGCTTCTACGGCATATTGGCGTGCCGCGTGGTGCTGGGTTTCGGCCGCGGCATGATATTCCCTATGGCGTCATCGTTCATAGCCGACTTGTTCGAGGGCAGGCAGCGCGACCGCCTCATGAGTTTCAAAACGGCAGTGGGAGGTCTCTCGGGTTCGGTGTTCCAGCTGATCGGCGGTTTCCTGGCCGTCATGTCGTGGCGCTATTCCTTCATCGGCTACCTGTTCATCATCCCCATCGTGGCGATGATTGTGCTCTGGCTTCCGGAGCCCGACGTAAAGCCGGCTGGGACGACGGCCGACGGCAAGCGTGGTAACGCGCTCAAATCCATCACGGTAGCCGCATGGATCGTCATCCTCTTGGCAGGCGTGTGGAACTTTTTCCAGTTCTCGTACTTCACCAACATCTCCTTGTGCATCAAGGAGGCGGGTTTGGGCGACACGGGCTTCGCTGGCATCATCAGCTCCACGCAGACGCTTGCCGCCGCGGTGGGCGCCATCTGCTACGGTGCGTTTCTTAAGGGTCGCCTTCGGGGATTCGACCTGCCTATCGCTCTACTCGGCGAGGCCGTGGGCTTCTGGATTCTCACGCACATCGTCTCGGTGCCGGGCTACTACGCAGGCGCCATTGTATACGGGCTCGCGTTCGGCATGTTCAACCCCGCCCTCATCCTGCAGATCGTGAAGGTTCTGCCCAAGGAAGGTGCCACGTTGGGGCTCTCGCTTTTGGCTGCGGCGCAGAATCTGTGCCAGTACTTCTCCGCCTACGTGCTTGCGTTCTTCGCCGGTCTCATGGGCGTGGCGGCTACGGGCCAATTTGCCGGTTGGAACGTGGCATGGCCGCTTGCGACAGCTATGGCCGTGCTTGTGGCCGTTATCATCGTTATCACTAAAGCGAAGCATCCCGAGTTGATCGCCGGCCTGAAAGAACCGGGTAAGCAATCCGATATCGAGAAAACCGTCTAGTTGGGGGAACGGCACGTAAAAGATGGTTGTACTGGATTCGAGTGATCGGGGCCGGCGCCCGCCGGCCTCTTCTGCCGAAGGGGGATCGCATGCTAGTTCGCGATGGCAAGCTTCTAGGGAGAGTACCGTATGCATTCGTGATCGTGGGGTGTTGCTGCCTTCTCCAGGCGTTTGGCATGGGCCTCATATTGAACTGTGGAAGTCTGTTCTATGTTCCTGTCTGCGAGGATATGGGGTTTCTTAGATCGGAGATTGCCACGTACATGACAGGCTATTTCGTCGGAACGACGTTGGTAACGCCCTTGGCCGGAAAGCTTCTCTCACGGTATGACATACGCGTTGTCATGGCATTGGCCATCGTGGTGCTCTCGTTCTCCGTCGGAGTCATGTCAACCTACACGGCGATATGGCAGTGGCAGGCATCAGGGTTTCTCGTCGGGGCGGCTGGTTCGTGCATATTCGTGCTGCCTTCCGCGACGCTGGTGGGGAACTGGTTCGTCAAACGGCGCGGTATGGTATACGGCATTGTCATGACTTGCTCGAGCGTATCGGCGGCAGTGTTCTCGCAGGTTCTGCACGGCATCATAGTGGCCGACGGATGGCGAGAGGCTTATTTGTTCGTCGGTGTCGCCTCGTTTTGCGTGATCTTTCCCTGTGCCCTGCTGCTGAGAAGGAATCCGTCCGACGTGGGTGCCGTCCCCTATGGGCTCGTGCCCAATAAGGTAGTCGGAAAAGCGTCAGTTGTACGAGGTGTTGCGGTGAAGGTAGCCGTGGTCTCCTTGGCGTTTTGGTGCTTGTTCGTATTCGCCGGTATTGCGTCGTTCATTCATGGAGGCATCGAGCAGCATCTTCCCGGTTACGTCGAGTCTGTCGGGTTCACCTCGTCATTCGCCGCAGCTGTGGTATCGGCCCAGTCCGTCGGATCGGTGGTCGACAAACTGGTCATGGGCTGGCTGAACGACAAGCTGGGGGTGCAGCGAACCACCATCATCGAGCTTGTGCTCATCGTGCTGGGCATTTTAGGGTTCGTTCTGCTGCACAACCCGGTTTTCCTCATCGTGTCCGCTGTTTTGTTCGGCGTGCAGGATTCGCTTATGTCGGTGAGCCTTCCTCTGCTCATTCGAGAGGTATTCGGTTCTAAGAACTACACGCAGATCCATGCGTGGATACGTACCGGCGTGGGGGTGTTCGGATCGTTTTCGGGCATTGTCGTCGGTGCGGCATATGATTTCGCAGGCACCTTCGTCCCCGCTTTTCTGGGATTGATGGTCATCTGCTTTTTGGCCATGGCCTGCATCCGCGTTGCCTACCGAACAAGCAAGGGATTGGTTTGGGAAGCGACGGGCTGCGTATCGGATGGAGACGCCAAGAAGTAAGAGGATTGCTATTTCCCGATTGCAGAAAGCTTTCATAGTGCTGGACGGAGTCAAGGGGGGCCCGGCTGCTTGCGGCCGGGCCTTGTAGATCGTTCGCTTGCGGCGGACGCCTCTTGTGCGATTGTTATGACGGCCACAAGCTGACGCCAGGGGCGTCTACCGCTCGTACATCACTTCGCCGCCCAGGATGGTCGTCGCCACCTTGGTGGTTCGGTAATCCTCCACGTTGCCGGCGATGAAGTCGTTGTCGAACAGGCACATATCGGCGAAGCTGCCCACCTCCACCGAGCCCATCTTATCGTCGTCGTGGCTGAAGAACGCCGCGTTCTTCGTCCACATGATGAGGGCCTGGATGGGCGTGACCTTCGACTCGTCGCCCTTGGAGAGCGTCTTGCCCGTGGTCTCGTCCAGGCGCGTGACGGCGTAGTACATGCCGAGCATCGGGCTGGGGGAGACGACGGGAGAGTCGGAGCTGCCGCCGGCCAGGATGCCGTTCTTGAACATGAGGCCCGGCGACTGGAAGCGCTCGACCTGCTCGGGCCAGAACAGCGGCTCCTCGCCCATCTGGGACACGAGGGTGGGCTGCAGGCACACGCCCACGCCCAGCTCCTTCATGATGGGCCACTGGTCCTCGTAGGGCAGCTGGTAGTGGATCAGGTAGTGGCGCAGCTCCTTCACCGGGCGGATCTTGTTGGCCTCCTGGAAGGCGTGCAGCGCGCGGTCCTCGCTCGCGTCGCCGATGGTGTGGATGCCGAACTGCCAGCCGAGCTCGGTCGCCTTGCACACCAGCGCGTCGATCTCCTCCTGCGTGTAGATGGTGTCGCCGTAGAAGCCGGGGCGCTGGCGGTACTCGCGCCGGCTCATGGCGGCGGTGAACGCGGCCGTGATGCCGTCGAGCGTGACCTTGCAGCCGTTGAGCTTCAGCATCTCGTCGCCGAAGCCGGTGACGCAGTCCATCTCCTCCAGGCGGCGCAGGTTGTCCTCGAAGGAGCCGAACTGCGGGTCCAGGTAGAACATGAGGTTGCCGCGGTAGGTGAGCTTGCCCTGCTTGCGGGCCTCGTTGTAGATGTGCATCTGCTTGTAGTTGAGGTTCGCGTCGATGGCGCTGGTGATGCCGAAGGAGTTCAGGCGCTGCCCGATGAGCACGAGGCTCTCGAGGTGCTGGGCGTCGGTAAGGGCCGGCTTGGCCTTCAGCATGGGCTGGAGCGCGCCGTTCTCGTACAGCAGGCCGTCGAGCTCGCGGCGCGTGATGACCTCCTGGCTGTCTTCCCAGATGAGCTCGTTCCAGCCGTCGCCCTCGATCCACTCTCCGTCGGGGGTGTTCGCGGCCTTCTCGGCCACGGCGTCGAGGATGGCCTGGCGGCTGGTCACGCCGTTGAAGTCGAGGTTGAGCATCTGCTCGCCGGTCCACTTGCAGTGCATGTGGCATTCGACGAAGCCGGGCGTGAGGATCTTGCCGGAGGCGTCGATGACCTCGGTGTGCTCGCCGATGAACTGCTGGACGTCGGTGGCCGTGCCCACGGCGATGACCTTGCCGTCCTTGGCGGCCACGCCGCCGTCCTCGATGATGGGGAAGTCCGTCTTGCCTTCCTTCACCTCGTCGCACGTGATGGCGACGGTGTAGATCTTCGGATGCTGGATGACCAGGTCTGCCTCGGGATACCAAGTGCTCATAACAGGTTCTCCTTTTCCTTCGATACTATCGCGGAAAAGCGGAAGAGCGCCTTTGCCTGCATGCGGCAATGCGGCCGCACCGGTCGGCGTTATCGTGAAACCATGAATCATCCCCGCTGCACAGCATAGAGTAAAACTCGTCCTTCCTGCCACCGGCCGTAAGGACGATATCGCGGGTATGATCGTACTTTCGGCCGATTCCCTTCCGGCGGGGGCGTGGGGTAGGATGGGCCGCAACGTAATCCTTCCTCGGAAAAATCCATAACGTGCTGCAAAGGGCGACAAGGGCGGCCATCTGCCTGCTCGCCAGGGGTTTTGTGGCAATACCAATCGGAAACGAGAGAAGGTGTCATCGTGGAGAACACGATCATCGACGACGATGCGACCATCGTCGCAGACGCACCCGCATCATCGAAAGCACCCGCGACGGCCGTGTCCCGCAAGGAGATCCTGCCGGCGTTCTGCATCACCGTCGTAGCCGCCATCGCGCTGTACGCGCTCATGAGCTACGTGCAGCCCCTGCTCATGAACAACAACTTCATCTACGACTTCGGCACCATGATGACCGGCTGCATCGAGGGTTCGCCCCTCTACCGCGTGGCCTGGTTCTTCGCCGACCTGACCGAGGGCTCGTTCATCGCGGCGCTCCCGGCCTCCATCGGCATGATCATCATGGGCTTCGTGGCCGCCGCGCTCGAGCGCAAGAAGTCGGCCCACGCCGGCACCGGCGTGGCGGGCAACGGCCACATCTTCACCACCATGTTCGTGACGACCTGCCTGTCGCTCATCCTGGGCCAGCTGCTCTACGGCGGCCTGTTCGCCAGCGGCTGGATTCCCACGTTCGCCACCGTGCTCACCGTGCAGGTGTTCGTGATCTTCTACGGGTCCGACCTGAAGAAGGTGGCAACGTCGCTCATCCTGGGCACTATCGTCACCTGCCCGGTGTGCTACGCCCTGCTGTACGGCATCGTGTCCCCGCTGGGGCTGCCGCTGTTCATCGCCGTGTCCGCCGGCGTGGCCATCGTGGTGCCGGTGTGCTCGCTCATCTTCCGCCTCATGCCGTGGATGACCATCCCGGCGCCGGCCGAGGGCGCGAACCCCACGGACCAGAACAAGAGCAAGTTCTTCGTGCACCAGATCTTCGGCGACATCGGCCAGCTGACCATCTGGGGCAGCTCGTGGGCCACGATCGGCATGTACGTGGGCGGCATCATCTCGTGGGTCATGAACCCGCTGCATCCCGCATACGGCTCCGGCAACTTCCCCCTGCTCATCATGGTGCAGGTGGTCACGGGCGCTCTGGCCATCCTCATCTGGTACCCCAAGTGGAAGAAGACGGGCATGGCCTTCACGTTCGCGGGCATCGTGTTCGCGTCCGCCGTCGTGAGCACCTATCCGCCCAGCTGGGCCATCGTCATCCCCACCATCCTCATCGGCGCCGTGGTGTTCGCGCCGCTGGTCGAGTGGGTGCTGAAGGTGTTCCGCTTCAAGGGAACCTACCATCCCATCTGCCTGATCCAGGTTGCTATCTTCACGGTATGCACCGCATGGTCGTTCGCCGTCATGTACCTGATCATGCCGATGCTGGCTTAACTACCCGGTCGCAGCGCGCACCGACAGGCGCGCTCGACATCTTATTCCTCGAGCCCCTCGCCGCATTCAGTCCCCGCGGCGGGGGGCTTTTGCGCTGTGCGGTTAAGGCGCGGCGGGGGAGGACGTCCGAAGAGGCGCCTTCTGCGAAAAGGCTTTAGCTAAGGTGCTTCGGCTGCCGAGGAGCGCTCCTCGGGTCCTTCGCTCCGGGGGGGGGGTGGCTGGCTTCTTGACGATATCCCTCGACTTCGCGCCTTCTGTGTTCTGCTTGGTGCGGCGCTGCGCAGAGGCTAGCGTGCCGCGTCGTGCAGTAGGGCGACGAGCGCCGTGCGGTTGGGCACGTGGGCTTTGGCGAAGATGTTCTGGATGTGGGATTTGACGGTGGAGAGGCTGATGCACAGCCGGAGGGCGATCTGGTCGTTCGTGAAGCCCTCGGCTATGAGTAGTGCAACGTCGCGCTCGCGCGACGTGAGGGCGGAGAGCAGCGCGTGCTGCGAAAAGGCGGGTTGGCTCGCGTCGGGCTCCCCGTGGCCTTGCAGGGGGGTGACGCGGACGGTGAATGCGCAGGCGTCATGAGGGTCGTCCTCAACCTGCATGCGGAAGCAGAGTCCTTGGGCGTTCGTGAAATCCAGGTAGCGCTCGGAGCCGTGGGCGGGTGTTCGGGTGCTCATGGCGAACGACGCCTCCCTTCATTTTGACGCTCCCCTTCCGGGAGCGACCCGGAAGGGGAGCAGGGGGTGATACTTGGTTTCCGCTTTCTCGCGAAACTTCAGTAGTTTGTCGCGCTCGTGCCCGTCCCCCTGTTTCACCTCCTTGCGGTATTCCTTCCTCGGAAATGCCGGGCAAGGCGCACGTGCTGGATAAAATAATGCGGTTTCGGCTTGGCCGGCGCCATCCTCCGCCAGAGGTGGTTTACGCTTCCCGAGCATCTCACCCCATAAGTATTAGATGCTTTTCCAGCGGGTTTAGGTATACTCGCCAGTGGCGTGAGCGGGGGCTATACAGCCTGTTTGACGTGGGGCTGTGCGTTTGCTCGCGAAGTCGATGGATATCGGGGGGATCCATATGGAGGCTGAGGGCACTCGCTTTGGCGGCATGCGTAAAGTTGTCCACGATGTGCGGGAGCAACCGACGCTTTTCGTTGGCTTCACCGCCTACAAGACGTTCGCCGTCCTGCTGTTCCTGGACGGTTTCTTCTTTCCCGGCACGTTCCGGGTAGCCGGCTTCGAGTTCTCCACCATCGTGCCGTTTCTGTTCATCTGCGCGGGCGTGTGCCTGTTCTTCGCATTCCGCTTCAGGAAGATCAAGGTATTCGACAAGGACGCGTACCTTTGGTTTCTTGTGGTCAGCATGGTGCTGGGCGTGTTCTTTCTCTTCATGGAAACCCATGCGGGGATTGCGGACGACGCGTTCCGTTTCGCGACGCTGGTGTTGGGCATGGTGCTGCTGGCCGTGGGAACCATGGGCATCCATATAGAGCTGGGGCGCATCTTCGGCATGCTGGGAATGACGCCCACGTTGACGTTCGGCATTGCCTCGGCGCTTGCCACGGGGGTGCTGTCGCTGGGTATCACGCTGCTCGACCCGCTTTTGCGGTGGGTCGTGGCCTTCGTGCTGCCAGCTTTCATCGTGCTGCTGTTCTACTGCGCGAAGGGCAGGGTGTTCCCCGATCAGAAGGTGCTCTACCGCGAATCTGCGAACGACCTGTTCATTCCCTATCGCTTCATGGCCACCTCCGTCACGCAGGGCTTGGCGCTGGGTATACCGCTGGGCTTCTTGAGCTTCTCGGGCTTTCTCTCCCAGATGCTCGATTCGGTCGGGTACTTCTTCGCGGCAGCGCTCGCCTTGCTGGCGGTGCTGGTGCTGCAGATGGACTTCAACCGCTCAATCTACCAAATAGGGTTTCCGCTTGCGGGGGCAGGTTTGCTGGCGGTGGGCATGCTGGGCCCGTCGTCGGTAATGGCGGGCGTGCTGCAGGTGACGGGATTCCTGTACCTTGACCTGGTGCTGTGGGGTTTGGGATCGTACCTTATCAAGAACTGCGACCAGCCGGCTACCTGGGTTGCCTCTTGCCCCAGCACGGCGCTCATGTTGGGGCGCGCGCTGGGCATCGTGGTGGGCAGCGTGGCCCTGCAGGTGCTGGCGGATTCCGCGCAGATCGTCGTGTTCTTCTGCACGCTGGCTTTTTTGGTGCTGATGACGGCGCTGCTGCTCACCAACAACGCGAACATGCGCACGGGCTGGGGGTTCGTGCGTCCCGGAGATCCCGATGAGGCCACGGACAGCTATCGCACCTGCGAGGTGGTGGCGCAGGACTTCGGGCTGACGCAGCGCGAATTGGAGATCATGTACAGCCTGATAGAGGGAAAGTCGCGCAAGGAGATAGCCGAGGACCTGTACATCACCTCGAACACCATCAAAACGCACCTGCACAATCTGTACGGCAAGCTGGATATCCACTCCGAGAGCGATTTGAAGGCGTTCGTCGCGAAGCGCGAGCGGATGTTCTCCACCGAGGAGGATGCCGTGCCCCTGCCGCCCGAAGAGGTATGAGGGCGGGCATGGCAACGCTCGGCGGGCGAGCGTCCTACGCCTTGGCGGTGAAGCCGGCTGGTTCGGGCAGCTCGGCCGTGCAGTGGGGGCAGCGCGTGGCTCCCTCGGCCACCTCCTCGAGGCAGTACGGGCAGTGCGGGGCCTCCTTCTCCTGCGCCTGCTTGCCGTGCTTCGCCAGCGAGCGGGCCTTGTTCAGGGCCTTCACCATAAGGAACACCACGAACGCGATGATGACGAACTGGATGACGGCGTTGATGAAGCTTCCGTAGGCGATGGCGGAATCGCCCGCCCCCAGCGGCAGGTACAGCTTCATGTCCGAGAAGTCCACGCCGCCGGTGAACGCGCCCACGATCGGCATGATGAGGTCGCTCACTGCCGAGTTGACGATGGCGGTGAACGCCGCGCCGATGACCACGGCCACGGCCAGGTCCATCACGTTGCCCTGGTTGATGAAATCCTTGAATTCCTGTAAAAACTTCTTCATGGAGGCCCTTTCGTCGATCGTGACGCTTCGTCTTCGGAGGTTCGTTCCAGTATAGGATGCGGCCGGCGTGCAGGCGAGAAGTTCATGGAATCGTTGACCGGCGCACGCTGGCAACCCCTTGCGGCCGCGGTCGGGAACCCGGCGCTCGGACGGGTATACTATGGGGCTGTGCGATCTCGCGTGCTGCTGTTCCCGGACGATCGGAGGACCTCGTGAACAAAGTGAAGACCACGGTTAAGACGATGCTCGGCTTCGAGCAGGTGCGGTAAGGAGCGTCATGACCAAGATCCATTCGCATACCCTCCCGATCGGGGCCGATATCGTCGACGCGTTCTGCCTGATGCAGAAAGGGTTCACCGACCAGTTCGTATACTACGACAAGCAGCGGGCGTGCCGTTATATGGGGCTCGGGCGCTGCATCGCGCTTCCGACGCTCGACGGGGCCGAAAGCGAGTTGGAGGGGCCGGTGGAGCAGCCGCCCGTGTATTTCTCGTTCAACCGCTTCGATGCGGAGAATCCGGCTCCTGCCGACGAGCTGTTCGAGGCGTTCCCCCGGCTGAAGTTCATGCTGCCCGAGATCGTGCTCATCGAGAACGAACGGGGCACGCTGTTGCAGGTGAACTCGCTCGGCCCGGTATACCCGGGCCGCATCGCACGCTTCATGCGCCAGGCGCTCGCCGCGCCGCCGCGCCGCCGCGAGACGGTGCCGTACCGGCTGGAGCCCGAC
>NC_021021.1:2733586-2734822 GCF_000210055.1 Gordonibacter pamelaeae 7-10-1-b | reverse complement strand
CGTGGACAAGGTGGTGCTGTCACGGCGGCAGCGGCTGGTGGCCACACGTCCGTTCTCGTCGAAGGACCTGCTGGTGAACCTGATAGACGGGCCGGCGCGGGGCACGGTGCTCCTGTACCGCTACGCCGACGTGTTCTTCTGCGGCTGCACGCCCGAGCTGTTGGTGCGCAAGCGCGGTGCCGAGCTGGAGAGCATGTGCCTGGCAGGCACCTGCCCGGCCGGCGGCTCCGAGGACGAGCGCGCGCGTCTGGCGGCCGAGCTCATGGCCGACCCGAAGAACCGCGCCGAGCACGACTACGTGGTGCGGTTCATCCGCGAGGTGTTCCGCCGCACCTGCCACGGCGTGGACGTGCCCGCCGAGCCGGGAATACTCCCGCTCACGCACGTGCAGCACCTGTGCACGCCGGCGCGGGCGCGCCTTCTGGAGGGGGTCGACCTGTGGTCGATGATGGAGGATCTGCACCCCACGCCCGCCGTGGCCGGCACGCCGGTGGGCGAGGCGAAGATGCTGCTGCGCGAGGTGGAGGCGTACAACCGCGGCTTCTTCGCCGGTGCGTGCGGCTACGTGGACGGCGCGGGCGACGGCGAGTTCTCGGTGGCGCTGCGCACCGGCGTGTTCGATGGCGAGATCGGCTGGGTGTACGCCGGCTGCGGCATCGTGGAGGGCAGCGTGGCCGACGACGAGTACGACGAGATAGGCATGAAGCTCATGACCATCCTCTCCGCTTTCAGCGGAGAGGATGAAGCCGACGCTGCGGAAACCCTCGCTGACTCTTTGAGCGACCAGCGCGTTGACGAAGGAGCCGGCCGATGAGCGCCGATCCGCGCGCGACGGCGCTGTTCCTGGGCGCGTTCTTCGACGAGCTGGCGCGGTGGGGCGTGCACGACATGGTGGTGAGCCCCGGCTCGCGCTCCACGCCGCTGACGATGACGGCGTTCGAGCTGTCGCGGCGCGAGCCGGGGCGGCTACGCGTGTTCGTGGACGTGGACGAGCGCGGTGCGGCCTTCTTCGCGCTCGGGCTGGCGAAGGCGAGCGGGCATCCTGCCGCCGTCGTCTGCACGTCGGGCACGGCGGTGGCGAACTACTATCCGGCGGTCATGGAGGCGGAGTCGTCGCGCGTGCCGCTCGTGGTTCTCACGGGCGACCGCCCGCCGCGGCTGCAGGGCCTCGGCGCGCCGCAGACGTGCGACCAGCTGAACGCCTACGGCAACCATGTGCGCGCGTTCCGCCAGATG
>NC_021021.1:2732123-2733202 GCF_000210055.1 Gordonibacter pamelaeae 7-10-1-b | reverse complement strand
CGGCGCTCGCGTTCGCACGCCAGGCTGCGCGCGAGGCGGTCATCGCGGCGGGCGAGGAGTGCTTCGGCGGGCCCGTGCACCTCAACTTCCCGTTCGACGAGCCGCTCAAGCCCGACTTCAGCGCGGAAGGGCTGTTCGAGTCGGCGCGGCGCCTGGATGTTTCACGTGAAACATCCGTTCCTGTTTCGCAGCAGCTTGCGCCGAGCGACGCCGGGCGTCTGGCCGCGCTGCTCGCGGACCGGCGCGCGCTCGTGTACGCGGGCGAGGGGACCTGCACAGGCGAGCTCGAAGCCGGCAAGGTGCTCAATTGGGCGCGAGCTTTCCGCCTGCCATTGCTCGCGGACCCGTTGTCCGGCCTGCGGTCTTCGGACGACCCCCTGGTCATCGACAACTACGACTCTGTGCTCGGCCCGGGCGGCGCGGCCCCCGACGGCCTTGCGCCCGAGGTGGTCGTGCGGTTCGGGCGCTATCCGGTGTCGAAGAAGGCGACGCAGCTGGTTGCCGCGGCACGTCCGGTGCAGATCGTGGTCGATCCGCTGGAGACGCGGGACTGCAACGCGGCCACCGACGTGTTCGTGCGCTGCAGGCCGTCAGAGCTGGCGGGGTCGCTCGGGTTCGCGTACGACGTGCAGACGATCGACTATGAGCCTGACGACGTGCAACGAGCCTTCGCGCGGGCGTGGATCGACGCGAACGATGCCGCGCGCGAGCGCATCGCGGCGGTGGAAGACGTGGAGGCCGGCTTCGAGGGCGCGTTCGTCCGGCGGGTCGTGGAGCTTGCGCCGGAGGGATCATGCCTGTTCGCGGCCAACTCCATGAGCGTGCGGGCGCTCGACACGTTTTACGTCAAAGGGGGGAAGCGCCTGACCGTGCTCTGCAACCGCGGCCTCAACGGCATCGACGGCACGGTGTCCACGGCCCTCGGCGCGGCGCAGCACTTCGCCCAGACCACGTTCGTCACGGGCGACCTCACGCTGCTGCACGACTTGAACGCGCTCGCTCTCCAGCGCGAGCTGCGCGTGCAGCGGGAGACGACGCCATGCGCCTTCGCCTCGTCCGATACGGCATCCCGTGAGGCG
>NC_021021.1:2728743-2731295 GCF_000210055.1 Gordonibacter pamelaeae 7-10-1-b | reverse complement strand
CGGTGCGGTATATCGCCGGTGCGCGCGACGTGAAGTACCGCGCGCTTGCCGAGGACTTGGAGGAAGAGGGCTTGTGCGAGGTACGTGTCGTGGCCGGAGCGGGCCACAACGTCCATCTCGAGGAGCCTGCGGCCTACCTGCGCGCCCTCGAGGGCTTTCCCGGATAGCATCGCGCTGCTGCGGGGCCGCCTGCGTACCGGGCGAAAAGGCAAAGGCGCGGGCGGCGGTGGGGGGCGGGCGCTGCGGGCCTCTGCGCACGGCGGTTATTCGCGTGTCCGGGACGCAGAAGCGCGCCCCCTAGGCGCGGGGCGTCGTCAGCTTCAACAGGCTCTCGGCCTGCGCCTTGACCTCTCCTACTTCTAGATCGGGGTGCTGGAAGAGCCAGAGCCTGACGATGCCCACCCAGCCGGAGGTAACGTAGTGGAACAGGAATTCCACCGCCTGCTCGGACATGTCGGGGTTCGCCTGCTCCCAGCTTTCGTGATAGGTGGCATGCAGGTAGGCGAGCACGCGATCGATGAGGTTTCCCTCGCCACGGTTCTCGAATACCGCCTTCGCCACCACGCGATGCTCGGCCACGAAGTCGATGATATCCGACGAGATGACGTACACGTCGGGCGGTAGCTTAGTCAAGCGTTGCCCCAACCCGGCGAACAGGTCATCCTGCATGGCCAGCAACAGCGCGAACGGATCCGAGTAGTACTTGTAGAACGTCTTGCGCGAAATGCCCGCGTCGCTGCAGACCTCGCTTACCGTGATGTCCGACACGGCCTTGCTCTGCAACGCCCGCTCGAACGACGCGAACAGGCGCTCTTTGGTACAGCGTTGTCGGGAATCCTTCGGTTCGACGTACATCGGACCTCCTCGCTCGGGCTTTCGGCGGGTGCGGGCACCATTATAGTACGACCGGGCCGGGCTTTTTTCGCCTCCGCCTGCCGCTGTGAGATTCGCCGTCCTTCCGTGCGTTGACTGGTGCGGTCCTGCAGAGACGTGCCGGGGGAAGGAGCGCCTGTTCCGTCTTCATGTTTTCGTTGACGGCCACCGTTCTTTTTCGGAATTATTCTGCGTTCGGCTGTTTCAGGCTTCGGGGCGCGTTAGTATATGCTCATCCTACCGAACATTCTTCCCTAACAGGCGTGCTCGGACGATCGGGGCGCGCAACGAAAGGACGGCCATGGGCGATACCGCGTGGCAGGCGGGCAAGGCATACCGCGAGATCATCTACGAAACCTGCGATGGCATCGCCAAGATCACCATCAACCGGCCCGAGCGCCGCAACGCCTTCACCCCGCTCACCGTGAACGAGCTCTACGACGCGTTCACGGTCGCGCGCGACGACGCGGCCATCGGCGTCATCATCCTCACGGGCGCCAACCACGAGGGGCGCCCCGAGGACCAGGCGTTCTGCTCCGGCGGCGACCAGAAGATCCGCGGCAACGGCGGCTATGTGGGCGAGGACAACATCCCGCGCCTCAACGTGCTGGACCTCCAGCGCCTCATCCGCGTGGTGCCCAAGCCCGTCATCGCCATGGTGAACGGCTATGCCATCGGCGGCGGCCACGTGCTGCACATCCTGTGCGACTTGTCGCTCGCGGCCGACACGGCCAAGTTCGGCCAGACCGGTCCCAAGGTGGGCAGCTTCGACGCGGGCTACGGCGCGGGCTATCTGGCCAACATCGTGGGCCAGAAGAAGGCGCGCGAGATATGGTACCTCTGCCGCCAGTACACGGCCGCGGAGGCGCTGGAGATGGGCCTGGTGAACAAGGTGGTGCCGTTCGACCAGCTGGAGGCGGAGTGCGTGAGCTGGGCGCGCGAGATGCTGCGCCTGAGCCCCACGGCGCTGCGCTTCATGAAGGCGTCGTTCAACGCGGCCACCGACGGCCTGGCAGGCATCCAGCAGCTCGCCGGCGACGCGACGCTTCTGTACTACACCACCGACGAGGCGAAGGAGGGCCGCGACGCGTTCAAGGAGAAGCGCGCGCCCGACTTCACGCAGTTCCCGAAATTTCCGTAGGGTCGGGCAGGGTCGTCAGGGAAGCGTCGTGCAGCTCGGCGGGGCGGCTTCCCGGGAGCAAGACAGGATGCGAGGCAGGAATCAGGAACGGGTAGGCGATGATCAGCGCATTCGAGAGCATGGTTCGCCGATACCCGCAGCGGACGTGCTTCACGTACGTCGACGGGGCGGGTCAGGAGGCGCCGTATTCGTACCGCGAGGTGCGCATGCTCGCGGCTGCCCTCGCCCGCTACCTGCAGTCGAAGGGCGTGCAGCGCGGCGGCTGCATCGCGGTTGACCTGCCTAATTGCCCCCTGTACGTGATGCTGGTCCTGGCAGCCGCCTACGGCAGCTTCACCATCGTGACCGTGAACAACCGGCTGGCTCCGGGCGAGAAGCTGGCCCGCCTGTTGGAGCTGGAGCGCTGCCTGGGTGAACGCGTGGCGTTCCGGGTGGACGAAGAGAGCGCGGCGGGCCTGTTCGACCACGCCGCCGCCCTGCTCGCGGGCGAGGAGCGCTCCGATCCAGCCGCCGTCCGCCCTGCGCGTCCGAGCTTCAC
>NC_021021.1:2722563-2728622 GCF_000210055.1 Gordonibacter pamelaeae 7-10-1-b | reverse complement strand
CGGGCGACTTCCAACCGTGCGGCGCGCCGGCGGCGCGACGAGACGCAGCGGCAGGACGCGCTCGAGGAGATCATCCACTTCGCCGAGCGCTCTGCCCATGTGTTCGACGCGAAGGCGCGGGCGCTCATCATGTTCACCTCGGGCACGACCGGCAAGCCGAAGGCCGTGCCGCTGGCCTGGTGCCAGGTGTGCCGCGCCGCCGAGGCTTCGAACGCCGCCCTCAACAGCCCTGGCGTGGGCATGTGGCAGGCGGCGCTGCCGCTGTACCACATCGGCGGCTTCCAAGTGGTCGTGCGCAGCCTGCTGGGGCAGGTGCCCTTCATCCTCTACCGCCGCTTCGACGCCAAGCGTCTGCTGGCCGATGCGGCGCGCTCCCACGTTACCCACGTGTCGGTGGTGGACAAGATGCTGCAGGACCTGCTGAACGAGGACGAGGCGGACACGCTGAAGGGCTACCGGTGCATTCTGCTGGGCGGCGCTGCGTCGAACCCGCATACGCTTGGTCGCGCCACCGCGGCCGGTGCTCGCGTATACGCGAGCTATGGCATGACGGAAACGTCCAGCCAGATTGCCCATGCGCAGGTCACGCCTTCGTTCGACGGGGGATTGCGGCTGCTGCCGGGCTACGAGGCGCGCATCGTAGACCCCGACGCGCAGGGCTTCGGCCGCCTGGCGGTCAAGGGCCCCGGCGTGTTCGAGGGCTACCTCAACGCGCGGGCGGCGCACACGGTGGACGGATTCTTCCTCACGGGTGACACGGCGGCGCTGGCGGCCGGACGGCTGTACGTGAAGGAGCGCACCACCGACATGTTCGTGTCGGGCGGCGAGAACGTCTACCCGGCCGAGATCCGCGACAAGCTCGTGCGCGTGCCCGGCGTCGCCGAGGCCTACGTGTTCGGCGCGCCCGACGCCGTCTGGGGCCGCCGTCCCATCGCGTTCGTGGAGCGCGAGCGTCCCGCCGCCCCGCAGCGCACGGAGCCGGTTGCGCCGCAGCAGTTCGCCGCCACCGTGCGGGCCAGCCTGAGCGCGCGTCTGTCGAAGCTCTACCAGCCGCGCTGCCTCTTCGTGCTCGACGAGTTCCCCCGCACCGGCATCGGCAAGATCGACCGTGCGGCGCTCCAGGCACGCTACGAGCAGCGCATCGAGGTGGTGCGCGTGACGCTGCACCGCATTCGCCTGCCGTTCCTGCAACCGTTCAAGACGGCGAAGGGCGTTCTGCGCGACCGCGAGTCCGTCATAGTGGAGGTGGAGGATCATGCCGGGCGCACGGGCCTGGGAGAATGCGTGGCGTTCCCCACGGACTGGTACCTGCCCGAGACGCTCGACCAGGACGTGCGCGTGCTCAAGGAGGTGCTGGCCCCCCTGGTGCTGAACGAGGCGTACCTGCACCCCTCCGAGGCCAGCGCGTCGTTCGCCGCCTGCGCGGAGGCGGCCGCGTTCCCGCTGGCGCAAGGTGCGCTCGAGCCGGCGCTGTGGGATCTGTACGGCAAGATCGTCGGCAAGCCGCTGTGGCAGCTGATCGGCGGCGCAGTGCCCCACGGGGGAGCTGCGGCGGGCCAGGCGTCTGTGCCGGCGGGCGCCGTGGTGGGCATGGGGGTGGCTGCCGACACGGTGGCTGCGGTGCGCCGTTGCGTCGAGGCGGGCTATCGCCGGGTGAAGCTGAAGGTTGCCCCCGGGGGCTCGCTGTCGTCCGTGCAGGCGGTGCGCGAAGCGTATCCCCGGCTCATGATCACGCTGGATGCGAACCAGAGCTTCGCGGAGCACGACCTGGACGAGCTGCGCGCCCTCGACGCGTGCGGCCCTGCCTGGATCGAGGAGCCGCTCGACCCGCACCGCCTTCCCGGCGTCGGGCCGACCGACCTTTTCGACCGGCTGGCGCGCCTGCAGCGCAGCCTGCATACGCCCATCTGCCTGGACGAGTCCATCGCCCGCCCGGCCGATCTGGCGCGGGCGTTGCAGCATCCTGAACTGGGATGCTATGCGCTCAAGATTGCCAAGATGGGCGGCGTGCAGCCTGCGCTCGACTTCCTGCGGCTGGCGCAGGTGCGCGGCCTTGGCGTGTGGATGGGCGGTATGTACGACACCGGCGTGTCCAGGCGCCTGCACGCCGCGTTCGAAACGCTGCCCGGCATCGACGCGCCCGGTGACGTCGGCGCCACCGCACGCTACTTTGCCGTGGATGTCACCGATCCGCCGTACACGGCCGAGCGCGGCCGGGTGACGCTCAACCGCACCGGCCATCCGCACGGTCTGGGCTGCGACCTCAACCGCTCCTCCTTGGCCGACGTTCTCGTGGACCGCACGGTCATCGAGCGGCAGCGCCGTTCCCTTCGTTAACGGCATACAAAATAATGCATAACGCTCTGACGTAATGCAGGGCGGTGGAGTATCATGATGCGGTCAACCCGACGAGGAACGGTGGTCCCATGAGCGCTTCCGCATCGCACCAATCCGCATCGACGATCGAGGCCGCCCCGGCGGTCGTGCCAGCTGCATCTGCCGATATCCCCCGCCCGCAGGGAGGCCTCGGCATCTTCCGGCTCGTCACAACCGTCATCACGCTCATCTTGGGCGGCGGTGTGTTCTCGCTGGCAGGCGACCAGGCGGCTAACGGCGCCAGCGGCGCGGCAATTCTCACAGCGTGGGGCATCTCGGCGGTGGGCGTGCTGTGCCTCGTGCTGACGTTCTTCGCGCTCTCGCGCATCAAGCCGCAGCTCAAGGGCGGCATTTACAGCTACGCAAGCGCCGGTTTCGGCGATTTCCTGGGTTTCAACAGCGCGTGGGGCTATTGGATCAGCGCGCTTCTCTGCACGGTGAGCTTCTCGGCGCTCTTGTTCGGCGCGCTGTCGTACTTCTTCCCCATTTTCGGGGAGGGCAACAACCTGGCGTCCATTGTCGGTGCGAGCTGCCTCATCTGGTTCTACGTGTTCCTCGTGTCGCGCGGCATCAAGGAAGTCACCGGCGTGAACGCCGTCATCACCATCTCGAAGGTCGTGCCCATCTTCGTGGCCATCACGGCCATCATCTTCCTGCAGAAGTTCGACTTGGGCATCTTCATGGCGAACCTCGCGACGGGCGCCGATCCCAACCTGCCGTTCTGGGAGCAGGTGAGCGGCACCATGATGGTGACCATCTGGGTGTTCGTGGGCATCGAGGGTGCGGTGGCCATCTCCGGGCGCGCGAAGAAGGAGCGCGACGTGGGCAAGGCCACCATCATCGCGTTCGTGTGCGTGCTGACCATCTACCTGCTGGTAAGCGTTCTTAGCATGGGGGTCATGCCGTTGTCCGACCTGGCGTTGCTGGAGAACCCGGCGCTCGCGGGCGTCATGGAGGTGGCCGTGGGGCAGTGGGGCGCCGTCCTCATCAACTGCGGCGTGGTGCTATCGCTCGTGGGCGCCATGCTGGGTTACACCGTGCTCTCGAGCGAATCGCCCTACGAGGCGGCCGAGCAGGGCGTGTTCATCAAGGCGTTCGCCAAGACGAACAAAAAGGGCGCCCCTATCGTCACGCTCGTGGTCACGAACATCATTATCGAGGCGTTCCTCGTGATCATGCTGTTCTCGGACAGCACGTACCAGTTCTTCTACACCATATCCGCCGGCATGATCCTGCTGCCGTACCTGCTGTCGGCAGCGTACTTCGCCAAGCTCACGTTCACGGAGCCGCAGGCATTCAAGGGCAAGGTGGGCGGCAGCCTGGTGTTCTGGCGCATCTTCGGCATCGTGGGCGTTATCTACAGCTTCTTCCTAGCGTTCGCGAGCGGCGCGGTGGGGCTCACCATCATGTCGCTTCTGTACGCGCCGGGCATCCTCATGTACATCAAGGGGAAGAAGGAGCGGGGCGAGCCGTACCTGCGCAGCACGCTGGACAAGGTGGTGGTGCTCGTCATCCTGGCCGCCGCCGTGGCATCCATCGTCCTGGTAGTCACCGGCCAAGTCGTGCTGTAGGGCCGGAACGAGCGCGGTGCGCGGCTTTGCAGCCTACCGGTTGAAACTTTGCCGTTCGCATCGTACCAGCTGCTTGCCGCGCCCTGCACCCCGCTCGCTTCCGTCTCGCTTTCCGGCTGCTCGGGCAAATGACCCGTTCCCAACTGCGGGCGTGTCCTTTACACTGTCCAGCAGAGGTTTCGCCCGTGCGCGCGGGGGTGCGCACGGCGGCTCGGGAGACGGAGAAAGCGGACGACGGAGGCGGCACGTGGAGCAGTTGGAGGAGCGCATCAGGCGCGACGGGGTGGTGAAGTCGGAGGGCGTCCTGAAGGTGGACAGCTTCCTGAACCACCAGTTGGACATCGAGCTGTTCGACGCCATGGGAGCCGAGTTCAAGCGCCTGTTCGCCGATGCGCCCGTCACGAAGATCCTCACGATAGAGGCGTCGGGCATCGGCATCGCCTGCGTGGTGGCGCGGCACTTCGGGGTGCCCGTGGTGTTCGCGAAGAAGGCGCAGTCCATCAACCTGGACGGCGACATGCACACCACGCGCATCCAGTCGTTCACGCACGGGCGCGTCTACGACGTCATCGTGTCGAAGAAGTTCCTGGGGCCGGACGACCACGTGCTCATCATCGACGACTTCCTGGCGAACGGCTGCGCGCTCAACGGGCTCATTGAGCTGGTGGACGGGGCGGGCGCCACGGTGGAGGGCATCGGCATCGCCATCGAGAAGGGCTTCCAGCCCGGCGGCGACGGCTTGCGCGAGCGCGGTTACCGCTTGGAGTCGCTCGCCATCGTGGACGCCATGGACCCGGCAACCGGCGAGATCGAGTTCCGCCGATGAAGCCGTTCGCAACCGAGGAGCTGTTCAAGCTCGACGGCGACATCCCGCTTTTGCGCGCCGTGCCCTACGGCGTGCAGCACATCCTGGCCATGTTCGTGGCCAATCTCGCGCCCATCGTCATCGTGGCGGGCGCGGCCGGCCTCGGCACCGACCAGACGGGTTCGCTCATCCAGAGCGCCATGCTCATCGCCGGCATCGGCACGCTCATCCAGCTGTTTCCTCTGGGGCGCATCGGCTCGGGGCTGCCCATCGTCATGGGCATCAGCTTCACGTTCGTTACCGTGCTCTGCGGCATCGTGGCCACGTACGGCTACAGCACGGCCATCGGCGCCATCATGGTGGGCGGCATCATCGAGGGCGTGCTGGGCCTGTTCGCGAAGTATTGGCGGCGCATCATCTCGCCCATCGTGGCGGCCGTGGTGGTAACGTCCATCGGGTTCTCGCTGCTGGGCGTGGGTGCCACGTCGTTCGGCGGTGGCAGCGGCGTGCCGGACTTCGGGTCGCCGCAGAACCTGGCGCTGGGCACCGTCTCGCTCGTGTCGTGCCTGGTGTTCCAAGTGCTGGCGAAGGGGAAGGCCAAGCAGCTCTCCGTGCTGTTCGGCCTGGTGATAGGCTATGTGGTGGCGCTGTTCATGGGGGCGGTGGACTTCAGCGGGTTCGCGGGCATTCAGCTGTTCGCGCTGCCGCAGCTCATGCCGTTCACCCCGGAGTTCAACCTGGGCGCCATCGTGTCGGTCACGCTCATCTTCCTCGTGTCGGCCACCGAGACTATCGGCGACACCTCCGCGCTCACGATGGTGGGCCTGAACCGCGAGGTGAAGGAGAAGGAGCTCACCGGCTCCATCGCGTGCGACGGCTTCGTGAGCTCGCTGTCGGCGTGCTTCGGCTGCCTGCCTATCACGTCGTTCTCGCAGAACGTGGGCCTGGTGGCCATGACGAAGGTGGTGAACCGGCGCGCCATCGCCACCGGCGCCGTCATCATGGTGCTGGCCGCGTTCCTGCCGGTGATCAGCGTGGTGTTCTCGTCGCTGCCCGAGGCGGTGCTGGGCGGCTGCACCATCATGATGTTCGGCAACATCATCGTGAGCGGCTTCCAGATGATCGCGCGCGCCGGGTTCACGCAGCGCAACATCACCATCGCCGCGCTGTCGCTGGCCGTGGGCATTGGCTTCACGCAAGCGTCGGCCCTGTTCGCGGTGTTCCCCGAGATCGTGCAGAGCGTGTTCGCGCAGAACTGCGTGGCCGTGGTGTTCCTGGTGGCCGTGGTGGCGAACCTCGTGCTGCCG
>NC_021021.1:2718600-2722325 GCF_000210055.1 Gordonibacter pamelaeae 7-10-1-b | reverse complement strand
AGCCCCTTCTTCCGCACCCGATGCGGAGGAGGGCGAACTGGCGCGCGCATAATCTGCGTTTGGGGCGGCCGCCTGCGTCGAAACACCCGCGTAGCTCGCGCCCGCTCCGGCCTAGCGGTTCTTCTCGAGCCGGGGCGTCTGCAGCGCCACGTAGGCCAGCAGCCCTCCCATAGCGGCCAGTGTTGCCAAGGTGACGAGGATTCTCTTCATGCCATGCTCCTTCTCGCGGGGGCTCTCTTCGCCTACCACGATACCGCCCCTGCCCTGCGGCAACCTTGCACGTGCCTGTGCTTTCGCTTACGATCGCGTCACGTTGGCGGCCGAGCAGCTGCCAAGACGTTGCAGAACAGTGTCAACTTCTGTATAAAGAGTAGTTTTTCCCTGCGTTGGCTGCCGGGGATGGTACAAATTACGAGGACAGTCAAAAATCTGCTGCCCGAAGGAGCGGTTAGGCAAGCCGCACCCAGCAGACATTGAAAACCGAACTAAGGAGACCTGCTTTAATGCCTGTTGCGTTAAGCCTTTTTCTTGTCCTTTTCTTCCTGCTCATGAACGCTTTCTTCGTCGCCGCCGAGTTCTCGCTCGTGCGGGTGCGCAAGTCCCAAGTGGAGATCCTCGTCGACGAGGACCGCTCCGGCGCCAAGTACACCAAACTCGTGGCCGACAACGTGAACGCCTACCTCTCCGCCTGCCAGCTGGGCATCACGTTGGCCTCGCTCGCCCTGGGCTGGCTGGGCGAGCCCGCCGTCTCCCAGCTCATCGAGGGTCCGCTGCTGGCGATCGGCCTGCCCGAGGCGGCCATCCACGGCATTGCCATCGCCATCGGCTTCGTCGTCATCACCGCGTTGCATATCGTGGTGGGCGAGCTCATACCGAAGTCGCTCGCCATCTTCTCCACGGAGCGCTACGCCCTGTTCACCGCCACGCCGCTCGTGTGGTTCTACCGCATCACGTACCCCATCATGTGGCTGTTCAACAGCATCACGAACGGGGTTATGAAGCTGCTCGGCCACGACATCGCCAACGAGCACGAGGTGTACACCGACGAGGAGATCAAGCTGCTCATCGACGAGAGCACCGAGAGCGGCCTCATCGATCCCGAGCAGAACGAGTACGTGGACAACATCTTCGACCTGGGCGACAAGGACGCCGAGGCCATCATGACGCCGCGCACCAACGTCATCTGCCTCGACCTTGAGGATTCGCTCGAGGAGAACCTGGCGCTCATCATGCAGTACAAGTACACGCGCTATCCCGTGTGCCGCGGCAACAAGGACCGCATCGTCGGCTTCGTGCATGTGAAGGACCTCTACACGCTGCCGCCCGACAGCACGATGGAAGACCTGCGCATCCGCACGATCCAGGCCGTGCCCGAGGGCATTCCCATCGCGAAGCTGCTGCAGATCCTGCAGGCGAAGCACACGAAGATCGCCGTGGTCATCGACGAGCACGGCGGCACGTCGGGCATCGTCACCATGAGCGACATCATGGAGCAGATCGTCGGCCGCATCGACGACGAATACGCGCACGGCGGCTCGGAGGACGTGGTGCGCCTCGACGACGGCAGCTACCTCGTGGACGGCTCCATGGCCATCGACGAGGTGGAGGAGCTCATCGGCTTCGAGCCCGAGGAGGCCTCCGAATGCGAGACGACGGGCGGCCTGCTGCTGTCGCTGTTCGACCGCATTCCCGAAGAGGGCGACTCCGTGACCATCGAGCACGACGACCGCAAGGCCACGTTCACCGTCGTGGACATGGACCGTCACCGCATCGACAAGGTGCGCGTAGTGCTTGAGCAGAAGCCCGAGGCCGAAGGCTCGGAGAAGGACCGCTAAACCCTCACGCCCGTGAATCGCTCGGCGTTCTTCCAGAGCATCTTCTCCAAGTCGCCGTCGGAGAAGCCGAGCGACGTGAACGTGTCGTACTCGCTCGCCGGGTCCCACATGGGGAAGTCGGAGCCGAACATCACGCGGTCGGCGCCCCACAGGCTCACGAGCTCGCGCGTGCGCCGATTGCCCAGGAAGGCTAAGGAGCTGGACACGTCGATGAGCACGTTCTCCTCGTGCAGCACGTCGTAGCCGATCTCGGGGACGGACCAGCCGCCGAAGTGCGCCGCGTCCACCACGAGGTTGGGGAACGTGCGCAGGATGTTCTTGAGCCGGCGCGGATGCGAGAAATCGGTGCGGTAGTCGCCCGTATGCACGATGAGCGGCAGCCGACCCTCGATCATCCCGTAGATGCGCATGAGGCGCGGGTCGTCCATGTTCACCTTCTGGGTGTCGGGATGCAGCTTCATGCCGCGCAGGCCCAGGCCGACGGCGCGCTCGATCTCCGTCTCGGGGTCCTCGAGGTCCTGGTGCATGGCCATGAAGCCGATGAATTCGGGGTGGAGGCGGCATTGTTCGGCGATGAAGTCGTTGATGCTGGCCACGGCGCTGGGTTTGGTGGCCACCGAGTGCACGACGAAGTGCGTGAGGGGCGCCTGCTCCTTCGAGGCCAGCAGGTGTGCCGCCGTGCCCTGCCCGTACATGTCCACGAGGTAGAACTCGCCCACGGCGCCGACCGCCCGCTCGGCGATCTTCTCGGGATAGATATGGGCATGCACGTCGATGACGGCCATGGCTGGGCTCCTTGCTCGCTTGGGTAGGCGGTTCGTCACGAACCGCGCGTATGGTTTCGCTGTCGATTGTACTGCATCCCCGCAGCGCCCGCGCCAATCAATCTCCCCAAACTGTTGGGCTTCGCAACGAAATCCGCTCCCCTCAATTCGTTTCTTCGAATTGCGTGCGTTTTGTGGAGAGGAAGATAAGGCTTGCCCTCTGCATGAAACATGAGTAATATTCAATCTTGCCGCTTTTCCTGTTTGCAGTATACCGGACAGGAGGGGCAGGCGCCAATGTTGCGGGGTGGAGCAGTCTGGTAGCTCGCCGGGCTCATAACCCGGAGGTCGTAGGTTCAAATCCTGCCCCCGCGACCATAAAACACCAGGTCAGAAGTGCAAAGCTTCTGGCCTTTTTTGCCCAAATCAGGCTGTTTTTGAGCTAATTTGGGCTAAAATGCCCTCCTTCTGCCCCTGTCCGAACCTCTACGTCGGCACTTTTTTCCGCCGTCGAAGCGCCCTTTGGGATGAGGTTATGGGCTAATTTTGGGCTAAAAAACAATGAAACAATCTGCAACCTGGGGAAACACTGTGAAATGCCAGGGCTATTAGCCCAAAACCGAGCCGATCGGCGATCCTGCGATTCCACATTGCGAACACAAAGTTTCGCACCCTCCTCTCCTCGCGGAGAAATTCTCCCGTACCCCTCCGATGGGGCGAATGGAACCGAATAGAACCGAAAAACGCCTCTCTCGTTTGCCGCTCGCCTGCCCATTCCCAATAATCTAGCCAGGCATCGATTAGGAGATGTCTCTTTTCGGAAAGCACGAAGACGGAGAAACGAGCGAGCATGGAGACAGGAAAGACCGGCAGCACCAACGATCGGCAGGACCTTCTTGCCGAGATGCTCGGCGTCATGACGCGACTCCGGGCCGCCGAGGAGCCGTCCCCCGCCGATGCCGAGCCGCGCCGCGATGCGGGTTCCAAGGGGCCCGCGGGCGAGGAGTGGCTCTCTGTGCAGACCGCGTGCGACTACGTGCACGTCTCGTGCACAACCATGTACAGGCTCGTCAGGGAGGGCAAGCTACCGTCCCGCCGCGAGCTCGGCCCGAACTCCAATACCGTG
>NC_021021.1:2711020-2718312 GCF_000210055.1 Gordonibacter pamelaeae 7-10-1-b | reverse complement strand
CGGCGTTTCGGCGCGCCGGCGCCGACCACCATGCCCGGCGGCGACGTCACGTACCTGCGCACGGGCCGGGGCTGGCTCTACCTGGCCGCCGTCATCGACCTGTGCACGCGCATGGTGGTCGGCTACATCGAGGGCTTCCACAACCGGGCCCGCCCGCACTCGACGATCGGCTACCAGACGCCGGCCGGCAAGACGGAGGCGTTCATGGAGCGGTGCGACGCGGCCTTCGCCGAGCCCGCCGCGGGCTCCGACGGCATGCCGCTCGCCGCATGATCCCTGCCGATTCCGTGTCCGAAATCTTGAAACAGATCAATCCCTAGGCGGCTGCGGCCGCAGCGGCGGGGTCGAAGCCCGTTGCCTTGGCGGCGACCTTCATGCAGGGGCCGAGCGTGAGCAAGATGGCCAGGAAGCCGAAGCCGAGCGCGCCAGGCCAGATCATGGCGAAGAATCCCGTGACGGCACCCATGCCGCCGGGCGTTGCGATGTTGTTGACGAACGACATCGTGAAGGCGATGCAGGTAATGAGCAGCACGGCCGTCACGACGCACTGGATAAGGTAGGCGACCGGGCCGCTCGCGCCCATCCGCACCGCCAGGGTGCCGCCCCAGGCGACGGCGGGCACGAGATCGCCGAAGAGATAGGCTATGCAGAAGCTCAGCACGAAGCTCTGGACGAAGCCTATGGGGTTGAGCAGCCCCTGGGCGCCGGTGGCTCCCTCGATGATGAGGGGGATGGCGATGCTGAGCACGGCGCACATGATCGCGCACATCAGGATGTTCATCATCCTTCCGAATCCTTGGGGTCCTTTGAACATGGTTCCCTCCTTTGTCACGCGGGGGACGAGGCAGTCGCGTCGTCCCCCGCCTCGGCTTGCCCGTCCCCGAGCGTCTCTCGCCTGACTCCCAGCGGCTCGCCGGGCACGAGGGAGAGGCCGCAGGCCGGGCAGGCGGCGGCGCCGGCCTCGACCGGGCCGCCGCAGGCTGGGCAGCGAAAGGGAGGCAGGATTCGGTCGGGCTTCTTGCCGCACCTCCCGCATCCTATGCAGGCATAGCCGCACATTCTCGCCTCCCTTCCCCGTCTGCTAGTTGGGCATCCAGAGGACCTGGCGCGGCTTGGTCTTGAAGTCCTCCACCAGATCGTCGATGCGGCCGAACTTCATGACCTGAGCAAGGCAGTGGTGCACGCACGCAGGCTCCTGGCCCTTCGTCACGCGCTCGGCGCACAGGTCGCAGCGATCAGACGGAACCGGGATGTAGTTCCAGTTCCATTTCTCGTCGTCGCCCTCTCCGTACTGCCACGGACCGTCCTCGAACACGCGGATGCCGCGCGCTTGGGGCGGGAAGTCGTGGGCTTCCTCGCATGCCACCTCGCAAGAGTGGCAGTTGGTGCAGTATTCGTAATCAATGAGAAGTCCGTACTGGTTCATTTCGAATCACCTTCCTAGCGAGCAGCGGGGTCGAGCTCGGGGTTGTCGATGCGGAAGAAGTTGTCGGCGTGCTCGATGGGCTTCCCGTCTTCTCCTTCAAGGCCGATGCGGTCGGCTTCCGCCAGGTCGCTTTCCTGGGCCTTGGAAATCTTCACCAACGTGGTTCTGAACGGAGCGCCGAACCCGAGCTTGCCCTGGCGGGAATGCGGGATCAGCGTGTTGATGTTGCTCTTCCACACGCCGTAGAGGTGAGGTGCCTCGGCGTCTTCCTCGGGGAACCACCAGCCATGCTGAGCCTGGATGTAGCCGGGCTTGAGGATCGGCGTGATCTTGGCTTTCTCGAAGCACACGCCCCACGGGTTCTCGATGCGAACCCAGTCTCCCGCTTTGATGCCGTATTTCTCGGCGTCGGCGGGATTGATCTCGACCAGCGGATCGGGGCACAGATCGCGCAGCTTCTCGATCTGACGGCCTTCGGAGTGGAAGTAGCCGATCTCACGAGCGCCCGTCATCATCGTGAACGGATACTCTTTGGCGAGCTCAGGCGTGGAGACGGGCGTGGTGGGAGCCTCGAAGTAGTACGGCAGCGGATCCTCGCCGACCATCTCGAACATGGGGCTGTAGAGCTGGACGCGGCCCGTGGCGGTGTTGAAACCGGGCTTGCCGTCGGGGCGCAGCTTGCCGGTCTCGTATTTGCGGTACTCCACCTCGCTCTGGATGACGACCTTCTTCTGCAGCTCGTCGTAGTCGAACGGATAGGCGCGCATCATCGCGGTGTCGTAGAACTCCTTGAAGTCCTTCTCGCGGTTCTCCCACATTTCGGGGTTGAGTGCAAGGCCGAGGATGCGGTAGAGCTCCCATTCCGGAACAGCCTCGCCGCATTTGACGCACTTGTTCAGAGCGCCGACGTAGTTGGGCGATCCGCCGTAATGCGTCGGGACGATGGTCTCCATCTCGAGCGAGGAAGCAAGAGGCAGCACGACGTCGCAGCAGCCCTGGATGGTCGGGGTCATCCACGTGTCGGTTGCGAAGTTGAAGTCGACCTTGCGCAGAGCGTCGTACCAGCGCTTCGGCTGGGCCGAGCAGGTGGGCGCGATGAGGTTGGTCTCGCCGATCCAGGTGAAGTGGATGGGATAGGGCTTGCCGGTTTCCAGGGCGTCGAGCTGGCGGTCGGCCTGCGACATCTTGAGGCCGCCGGTGTAGAACGGGTATTCCTCGTGGCCGATGATGGCTTCCTTGAGCTCCTGCTTCATCTCCGGCCAGCCCACCGAGTCGATGTCCTCCTGCTTGCCGCCGTCGCCGCCGCTGACGGAGACGAGCACCTGGCCGCCGGGCACGTCTATGTTGCCGGTGATGGACATGAGGGCCAGGATCGCCTGACCGGCCTGAGAGCCGTTCGGGCTCTGGTCGATGGACACGCCCCAGGCGATGGCAGCCGGCTTGGAGGTCGCGTACAGCCGCGCAAGCTTGTAGATCTGCTCCGCCGGGATCTCGCAGATCTCGGCCGCTTTCTCGGGAGGCATCGTCTTCACGCGCTTGGCAAGGTCGTCGAAGCCGAAGCACCACAGGTCGACGAACTCGTGGTCGTACAGATCCTCCTCGATGATGACGTCGAGCATGGCCATGGCCAGCGCAGCGTCAGTGCCGGGACGCAGCTGCACGTTCATGACGGCGCGGGAGCCGGTCCACGTGATGCGGGGGTTGATGTTGACGAGCTTGGTTCCGCGCCTCATCAAGTCGATGATGGCGTGGCCGAACAGACCGTCGGGGCTCGAGTAGATGGGCTCCTTGCCCCACTGGATGATGAGCTGGGGAATGGTGTAGGCCGGATCGTCGTAGCTGCCCGGCAGGCCGCCTGCGTAGTCGATCTCGGGGTAAGACGACCCGATCACGTCCATGGTGATGCAAACGCGCGGGCCGTAGCAAGAAAAGCCGCTCAACGGATAGCAGCCGTTGGGCGTCCCGAGGACGCGGTGGGCGCCGGTGGCTCCGATGTTGCCCTGGCGGCCGGTGCCCATGAACGCCACCATGGACTCGACGCCATAGTTCTCCTTCACCTCGTCGTAGTTCTTCTTAATGATGGCGATGGCCTCATCCCAGCTGCAGCGCTCCCACTTGTCCTTGCCGCGGTTGGCGCGGTCGCGCTTCATGGGATAGATGATGCGGTCGGGATGGTACAGGAAGTCCTTCATGGCCAGGCAGCGCACGCACAGGCGGCCCTTGGTCACCGGGTGGTTCTCATCGCCCTCCACCTTGACGACCTCGCCGTCCTTGACGTAGACCTTCAGGCCGCAGCCCACCGGATGGCAGCCCGGGGCCGACCACACGCAGGTGCGGGTCACCGTGCAGCCGTCCTCCTCGTAGCGCCAGGGCTTTCCCACGTCGTCGCGCATCTCCACGGCAGCATCATTGAATTCCATGGTCTCCTCCTGTCTCAGATGATGCCTTTCCTGCCGATCCGCAGGGCCCGGCGTACGCTGGGGCGAACCCGGCGGATCTCTTGGGGCCCATTATTCAGGGCAGGTGAGGGGACAGAAAGACTGCAGAACCCGCGCTCTGCTCCATGTTTGGAGCAGAGCGCGGGTTCTGTTCCATGGAGGCAGGGCTAGTAGCCCGCGACGAGGGTGGAGAGGGGGAAGGCGATGGAGGCGTCCGAGGGCTTGTCTTCGATGTCGAGGGCCTCGAAGAGGTCTTTCGGCACGGCGGAGAGGAAGGCGTCGATGTACTCCTCTGACTGGTCGGGGTGCGGATCGGACTGCCATTCCTTTATGCACTCGATGCTCATCTTGGCGAAGGCCTTGATCTGAAACTCCACGCGTCCGTCAGGCTCGCGGCCGGTGGCTGCGGCGTACTGCTCGCAATAGTGCTCCACGAAGTTCTGCTCGACGGTCTTCTCCATGAGGGTCTTGCCGAGGGCGCTCGATCCGTTCATCTGGAAGAGGCGCTTGATGAAGCGGCGGTTGCCCGCCACGAAGGAGAACAGGCGGCGATGGCCCGTCTTCCATCCGCAGGTCACGCCTATCTGGCGCACCGAGTGCCAGGCGCCCTCCTCCATGAACCAGATGGCAGCCTGGTACTTATCGCTGAAGTTGCGGTAGAAAGTCTGGCGGGACACGCCGGCGTGGGCGCAGATGTCGACGGTGCGTATCTCCTCGAGCGAGCGCTCCGCCATGAGCTCATCCATGGCTCTGATGATGGCGATTTTGTTCTCCAACGATCCCATGTTGGCCCCCTTGCTGCCGCCGTGCGTCGGAAAACCCTCCTCCATGTGAATTCTAGCAGTTTCTTCGGCGAATGCGCGCAGGGTCTGCGGGGCAGTTGTCGCAGGAGGAGGGGCATCGCCCTCCGACAACTGCCCCGCGCGGGCGCTATAGGGCGGCAGGTACCTTCACCACCGCGCCGCCGTCCAAGGCGACGGAATCGAGGGGATAGGCGTGGATGGCCGGGTCCTCATAGGTGTTGTAGTAACATCATGGGTGTCAGGATTTTTTGACGGGCTTTTGACCTGCGAAAATAGGGAAAATGAAACAATCTGGTCACTAATAGGGTGTTCTGGCAGCCCAGCGACCGTACGGTTCTGTCGGGATGGATAACGCAATGTTTCCCCAGTTCGCATGCTTGGCGCGACCATATTGAGAAACTTCGCCCCTTTGCATTTGGGCGAATTTTGGGCAAATAATTGGAAAACCGCCGAAGACAAGGGCATCCGCATGATGCTTTTCGGGCGGTAGAGAAGTAGCGCTAAGGCGAGCTCTGGCGCCGGGTTCCGTTCTGCTTCGGTCGCGAGTACCTGCTGCACCGCTCGGGGGACCCGGCCCTTCCCGGCTATAACGCGTTCACCCACTACTGCCGCAGGCGCGGCATCATAGAACTCATCGAGACCGCCACCGTGGACGAGTACGAGGACGCGAAGGCGCTTTTCGTCGCGCTGCGGGGCATGGGCATCCACACGGCCATCGACGACTTCGGGGCGGGGTATTCGGTGCTGAACTCCATCCTGGACATTCCCGTGGACACCATGAAGCTCGACCGCGCGTTCATCGCCAACTGCACGACGAGCGAAAAGAAGGTCTACTTCCTGCAAAGCCTTATCAGGATGATCCATGGGCTGGGTTACCGCGTCGTCTGCGAGGGCGTGGAGACCCGGGGGGCAGGCCGACTTCCTGCGCGAGGCCGGCTGCGAAGAGGCGCAAGGCTTCTACTTCGCCCGCCCGCTGCCTTTGGAAGAGTACGAAGCGTTGGTGTACCCGGAGGGGTAGGGGCCGCCGGCTGCAGGGGGCGGCAGAAAGATTCCCAGACAGCAAACCGCCGTCCTGCGCGGTCTTCGGTCAGGACGGCGGAAAATGCGGAATGGCGCCTAGGCGTCGGCGGCTTTTCGGGCACTTTCGTTCCGACGAAGCGCCAGGCCACGTTTCGTGAAGGAGATGGCGTCGTGCGGGCACGCGTCGGCGCAGCGGCCGCAGCGCGTGCACTCGGAAAGAGGACGGCGTCCGAGGTCTGCCACCGGGTCGATGTGCTCCGGGCACACGGAAGCACACGCTGTGCACGGCTCGCTTTCCGCCCGCAGGCAGCGGTCGTGGTCGACGCGCGGGCGCGTCATTTTGCTGCCGAACGACGAGATGAGCGAAAGCAGAGCTCCCACCGGGCAAAAGCGGTGGCACCATTTCCGCAGCACCACGAGCTCGAGCACGATGACGGCGGGGAACACGACCAGGCTGAGGGTGAGCTCGTTGAACCCGACGAAGCGGTACAGGGCTATCACCGAGGCGATGGTAAGGCCGATGGGGCACACCAGGCAGAACACGGGAAACCCGCACGCCGCCGCCGAAACGAGCGAGCCGGCGAGCACCAGATGGCGCGAATCCAGGCGGAAGCGCCGTTTGCCCGCGAGGGTTTTCTCGACGTCGGTTTCCTGGCCGTCCTTCTCCTCGGGCGCCACGGCGGCGTCCTTGGCGCAGGCCAAGGCGTTTTCGCCGTCCGCAGCCTGCGCGCCGTCGGCGCTGGAGCAGTGGCTGCTGCAAGCGCCGCACGAGCTGCGCGCGTGCCAGCGCTCGAGCGACTCCGCCGCCGCCTGATGCCGCTCGTCGACGTCCTTGCGGCGGCTTTTCTTCGTGCGCAGGAAGCGGTCGAGCGGGGGAACGGGGCAGGCCCACGAACAGAACGCCTTTCCGAACGCCACGCCGAGCACCACTACGACGGCAAGCACGATGAGCGCGCGCGGCGCCGCGGCCCACGAGCCGAAGAGCGCCTCGAGCGAGCCCAGAGGGCAGATGGCCGCGATGGCGTCCACACCGAAGCTGCAGTAGCTTCCCGCGCCGCCGAAGGCCAGCACGCCCACGACGCAGGCGACGAACGCCGCCGCCACGACGACGCGCCGTGCGATCGTCATCTTCGAGCGTTTCTTCACCGGTTTCGTCATCGTCCGTCGCCGCCTTTCCAGGGCTTGATGTTCACGCCGCGTTTGCCGGAGGCCGCGTAGCCGCCGTACGAGCCGGCGACGCACACGTTCTCGCACGCGCCGCAGCCGTTGCAGCGTTCTTCGTCCACGACCAGGCGCCCTTGCTCGTCAATGCGCAGAGCGCCCCATTCGCACGCGTCCACGCACGGGGCGCTGCAGTGGCCGGACACGCCGAAAAGCTCGCATTCGCCCTCGTCGACGACGGCGACGCCAATCTTGTCGGCCTCGGGGTCGAAAGGCGCGAGCGCGCCGGTCGGGCAGGCGGCAATGCAGCGGGGGTCGCCGCCGCACATGTCGCACCAGCCGATGCGGAAACGCATGACGGGCTGGCGCACGTTGAGCACGCCGTCCTCGGCGGTGGCGTAGCCGATGGCGCGCGTCGGGCAGGCGCCGACGCAGCGGTTGCAG
>NC_021021.1:2697958-2710793 GCF_000210055.1 Gordonibacter pamelaeae 7-10-1-b | reverse complement strand
GATGCTGGCGCCGCCTTCCAGCAGCGTTCTGCGGGTGATTCCTTCCATTAGCACGACGCCGCCTTCCACGCTTCGTCGCCCGCGCGGCCGGCCTCGTCGTCGCGCGGGGGCGTTTCCAGCCACTCCATGTCGAGCGCGACGTCCTCGGCGCGCAGGCCGGTCTCATCCTCGACGGCCGCGATGGCGTCGTCCAGCAGGTCGGCGTCCAGCGCGAAGAAATCCTGCGCGAACTCGAGCGCGCCGTGGTAGAAGCGCTCTTTCGAAAGGGAAAGCGCCAGCTGCGCGAAGCGCGGATACCAGCTTGCGATGTGGCGGGCGAGGAAGGAGCGCTGCGTGGTCAGCAGGCGCAGCGCCTCGGCGTCGTCGCCTTCCGCCAGGCGCTCCTTCGTGCGCTCGGCCAGGACGGCCATGAAGTCGCACTCGAAGCTCAGATGGTCTTCCGGAAGGTTCAGGCTCTGGCCAAGGCGCAGTGCGTGCTTCTTGAACACGTTGTAGACGCGGGCGCGGGCTTTGCCCATGAGCATCTGCTCGCCGCCTTCCTCGTCGTGCGCCGACTCGTAGGGCAGGGCAGCGCGCCCGCCGGTCGTCCGCATGCCGTAGAACGTCCCCGTGTAGTCCACGGCGAGCGCCTGGCGTGTGTCGGCATCGTGCTTGCGCAGGAACTTTCCCATGACGGCAAGGCCGTGGGAGACGTCCTCTCGCTCGGAAAGCCCCGCGTCGCCCAGCCGGTCGATCTGCTCCTGGGTCAAGGGAGCCGCGAAAAGCAGCGATACCAGCGAGTACAGCGAACGCCGCTCTTCCATGGCCGTTTGAAGTTCTGTCGCGTGATTCATCGAAGGCTCCGTTCTACGGACAAAAAGGTGGAAAATGCGCCGGGCACGCGAAGGCGCGCCCGGCAAGAGAGGAGGGGAAAATAGTGGAGAGGGCTAGCAGTTGAGCACGACGCGCGCGGCCTCGAAGAGCTCCATGAAGCCTTCGGAGAAGAGCCACATGAGCATGCGGACCGCCAGGCCGCCTGCCAGCGCGCCGACGAAGCCGACCGCCGCGAGCACGGTCAAAGTCTGGCGGTTGCCGCCCGCGGCGCAGCGCAGGATGGCGATGGAGCATCCGATGGCGACCACGATGCCGCAGGCAACGGCCAAACCTGTTACGAGCGCCTGGGAGGCGACGTCGAAGCCTGCCGACTGCAGGTAGGCCAGGTAGGCCACGATGGTCACCGCGCCAACGATGGACGCCGCGACCACGGGCACGCCCCACGGCTTCGCGGAAAACTCCTTGTCGGCGGCCAGGCTGACCAGCAGGAACAGCAGGGCGCCGGCGGCAAGCGAGGTGCCCAGGTACGCGATGGGCAGGATCTCGGTGAACCAGGCGGCCTTCGCGCTGATGACGTAGCCATGGCCCGTCACGAACGCCAGCAGGAGGCCCAGCACGATGCCGGCGACAGCAAAGCCCTTGCGCGCGCCGTCGACGCCGCTGCGCTTGGAAAGCACCAGGTAGACCACGCCGACCACGACGAGCAGGCCCAACACCATGAGCTCGACGGAAACGCCCGAGAACGAGAACACATGGCGCACGGCGGCCATGACGTGCTGCGGGGAGGCAAGGTGCAGTACCGAGAACAGGCCGCCGACCACGACGAGCACGAGCGAGACGATGCCCACGGCGAACCGGGCGCGCTTCGTGCCGCCGACGAACTCAGAGGCGCCTGCGAACGCGAACGCGCAGCCGCCGGCGCCGGCGAGCAAGGAGAACAGGACCAAAGGCCATTGGATGATCTCTTCCATTACAGGTTCTCCTTCCAGGAGGCGTACTTCGGCGAGAGGATATAGCGCGTGAGCGGCGCCTCGCCGTCGGGAGCGGGCAGCTGGTGGATGCACTCGTCGTCGTACTTCGCGAGCTCCTTGGAGACGTCGGACTCCGGGTCTTCCAGATCGCCGTAGAAGCGCGCGCCTCCCGGGCAGTTGTGGACGCAGGCCGGCTTGGAGTAGCCGTCGGCGGTCAGCTGGCTGCACAGGGTGCACTTGCCGACCACGCCCGCCTCCTTGTCGAACGAGCGCACGCCGTACGGGCAGGCGTACATGCAGTAGCGGCAGCCGATGCAGTCGTCGCGGTTCACCAACACCACGCCCGTCTCGGTGTCGCGGTAGCTCGCGCCGGTGGGGCACACCTCGATGCAGCGGGCGTGCTCGCACTGCTGGCACTGGACCGGCAGGTTGTAGCGCTCGATGTCGGGGTAGGTGCCCGTGGGGCCCACCGCCAGCACGCGGTTGTAGTACACGCCGAGCGGCAGCGAGTTCTCGAACTTGCAGCTGACGATGCAGCTGTCGCACCCAGTGCAGCGGTCAAGGTTGATGACCAGGCATTTCTTAGGCACGGTGGAACACCTCCTCGGTATTGGGCTCGCTTTGGAGCGTGGGCATGAAGGGCTGGAACTCTTCCGGCTCCACCCAGATGCCCTCAGGCTTCTCGGACTTCTCGATGTTGATGCGGTAGCCGCGCCAGGACGCGGAGGCGAAGTTGGGGTTGACGACGTCGTCGCGCGCCATCAGGTTGACGTTGCACTGGCGCCAGCCGCCCGACGGGTTCTTCTGCGTCTCGTCGAAGCTTTCGGGGAAGTAGAAGCGTTCCATCATGACGACGCCGGGGCGCACGCCCTCGGTCAGGTACGCGCGGCCGCGCGTTTCGCCGCGGCGGGACCACAGGCGCACCCAGTCGCCGTGCTCGATGCCCAGCTTCTCGGCGTCGCGCGGATTGATGCGGCAGTCCGGCACGGGCATGAGCTCTCGGCTGTACGGCGCGTTGCGCAGCGTGGTGTGGTGGTAGTGCGCCACGCGGCCGGTCGTGAGGTAGAACGGGTAGTCCGGGTCGTCGTCCAGCATGTTCTCGCTCTGCTCCTTGTAGGTGCAGACGGCGTCGTACTCGGTGTCGTAGTCGTCTGGGCTGTCCTGCGTGAAGGGGAACATGTAGGGGAAGCCGTAGCGGCCGTTGAGCACCGCCATGGTCACGTACGGCTCGCACTTGCGCGAAAGCGTGGCGAACCCGGCGGGCAGGCCGTCGTCGACAATGTCCAGATACTGGTAGTACTGGTACAGGTCCTCGATAGGCACCGTGACCGTGTGGTCCTCGGAATGCTGCACGGCCTCTTCCCAGTCGTCCACGCCGAAGGCCTTCGCCCACTCAGGGTAGATGTCCTCCTTCGTGCGGTAGGTGCCGTTGAACTGGAAGTCGCGGTCGAGGATCTGGTCGTCGCCACCCAGCTTCTCGCACAGGCGGTCGACCAGCTGCGTGGCCACGATGAACGGGTCGGCGGTCTCGCCCAGGTGCACGACCTGCTTGCGCATGAAGGTCTGGTTGAACTGCGTCACCATCTCAGAGCCGTGCTCGAACTCCAGCCATTCCTGCAGGGGCAGGAACAGGTCCACGTCTTCGAAGGTGGTGGAGGTCATCATGGGGTACTGCTGGATGCAGTAGTCGAGCGTCGCGTAGGCCTGGTTCCATTCCTCGCCATTGCTCATGGTGCAGTACTTGTTGCCCACCTGCTCCCAGCGCACGGAGATCTTGTACGGCTCGCCGGTCAGCAGCGCCTCGCGCACAGGGGCGAGCTCGTTGAGCTGCCACTGGTGGACCGCCTTGTGGCGGTCGGAGCCCAGGCGCGCACGCTGGTAGTCCACGAAGTCCTGGCGCTTCTTCTCGCCGTCGACGCCCTTCGCGTTCCAGGCGTCCACCGCGGCCTGCGAACGGCGCGTGTTTTCTTCGAGGGTCAGGCCCACGGTCCAGCCGACTCCGAAGGTCTCCTGGTAGGGGCGGGTGCACCAGAACTGGGTGGGACGGTGCGTCCAGCGCGACTCGGGCTTCTGTTCGGTCAGCACCACGCCGGGCTTGTCCACCTTGCCGCACAGCATGTCAAGCGCCATGGTGCCGAAGATGAAGTTGGAGGAAAGCTCGCTCATGTCGGCGAACTGGCCGGTGCCGATGCCGCTTTTCGTGGTGGCGTACAGCTTCACGGCCTCTTCGATGCGGTCGGCGTCGACCCAGGTGACCTCGGCGGTCTTTTTCAGCGTCCAAGGTTCCGCTTCCTGCCACTGGATCTGGCCGGCGGTGGGGCACTCTACGCCGTTCACCACCGCGGTGGTGAAGACGACCGGGTCGACCGGCGAGTTCTCAGGCAGCGTGAAGGGGAAGGGCTGGATGGAGTTGGTGCGCGCGTCGAAGCACACGAACGCCGGGGTGTCGTAGACGCCGTTGGGGTCGGCCGAGGGGTTCACGTAGTCGGGCCAGACTTCCTCGGCGCGCCAGGGCAGGCGCGTTTCCGGGTTGATGAGGAAGGGGTAGTTGGTCCAGTACTTGCAGAATTCCTCGTCGTAGAGGTTGTTCGAGATGATGTAGTTGAACCAGCCCAGCAGCATGGCGATGTCGGACATGGGACGCACGGGCAGCCAGATGTCGGCCTTCGCCGCCTCTTCGGTGAAGTAGGGGTCGACGACGATGGTCTTGATGCCGCGCTCGCGCATGTCGGCGTTCGCACGGGCGGCGTAGGCGGCGCCGGACGCGGAAGTCTGCGCGCCCCAGAGGACCACGGCCTCCATAGTGGGGTTCCACGCGTTCCACATCTCGCGGGCGTTGTTGCCCTCGTGGCGGTTGTTCGAGCCGCCGCGCATCCACTGGCCCGCGCAGTCGGCGGGCAGGTAGCACTGGCAGCCGCCGGCGGAAATGCATACGGGCGCGCCCAGGGCGTCCTGCGTGACGCGCTGGAACACGTTGCCGTAGGTTCCGCCGCCGCCGGCGCCCACCATGACGGAGTACATGCCGTACTTCTTCACGGCGGTGGCCATCTGCTCGGCGGCCAGGTCGAGCGCCTCGTCCCAGCTGATGGCCTCCCACTCGTTCGTGCCGCGTTCGCCCACGCGCTTCATGGGGTGCAGCACGTGGCGCGGGCTGTAGACCAGGTGCAGTTGGTTCAGGGCCTTCGTGCACAGCGCGCCCTTGCTGAGCGTGCCGTTCTCGTCGCCCTCGATCTTCACTGCCACGCCGTCCTCGGTGTACACCCAGCACGGGCAGTTGTTGTAGCAGTTGTGGCACACGGTGTGGTGCTTGACGCGCTCCACGCCCGACTGGGCGAACGCCTGGTCGGTTTCGGTCAGGGAGCCGTGGGCGGCAAGCCCGACCGCTCCGGCCGCGCCTGCCAGCGCCGAAAGCTTGGCGAAGCTGCGGCGCGTCATGGATGCGCGCGGCGTCCTCTCCTTGTCTTCCATGTGTTCTCGTCCTTTCTTCGGCGGTTTCGGTTCTTTCGCGCCAGGATGGCGCGTGCGGTCCGTCAGACGGTGCGTCCGGCGGCCTTGAGCGCTGCCGCTCCCGCGCTCGTGAGCTTCCAACCCTCGTCCCACACCAGGCCGCCGGTCGATTCCAGCTTCGCCAGCAGGGCGCTGGGGTGGACGGGAAGGCTGGACAGGGCGTTGGTCGACTTCAGACCGAGCCCTTTCGCCTTCATGGCGTCCGCGACCGCTTGGTAGGTGCGGGGTTCGCGGCAGAATTCCAGCAGGTCCAGGTAGGCGCCCTTGCGCGCGGCGATGGAGTCGAGCAGGGCGCTCAAGCGCTTTTTCGGCTCCAGCTCGTCGGCTGCGGCCTTTCCGGCGTCAGTGGTCTGCAGGGCGTAGGAGCAGACGAGCTCGTCCGCCTCGTCCTCGCTCAAGCCTTCCGTCATCTCGGGCGTGACCTCGTTGCCGTCCTGGTCGAGGTCGAAGCGGTCGACCCCGCCGGCGTTCACGAGGTGTGCGACGATGTTGCGCTGGCTTTGGTCCACGTAGCGGAATTCCGGGTACGTCGCCATTTCCTGCTCCACGTCCTCGATGTTCCGGCGCGTCTCGCAGAACACGAGCGTCTTGCGCATGATTTCGGTGAAGGAGCCTCTGCTGTGCAGGGTCTTGCGAACGCGCGCGACGCGCTCTTCGAAGGTCGGTTCCTCCGTCGGCTCGTCGACCGCCTGCGCTGTCTCCGCGCACGCCGCAATGCATGCGGACGCCGCGTCGTCCAGCGGCAGGGAAGCCTCCGCCGCCTCCCCCGGAGTTCTTTCCATTTCATCCTCCTCTCGTTTCCTCTTACCGGCACGCAGGCTACGCGTCGCGGCGCCCGGGCGGTATAGGCAAAGCGCCGAAACCGCCGTCGAGAGGGTCCACCAAAACGTCGATATTTGCGAAACGCCTGGTAAGAGGCGTACCTTGACGAACGTAAAGCGAGAAGGTCCGCATGAAGCCGGTGAGGGGCTTATACTTGTTACGGCGCCGATGGAAGGTCGGCGCATCGCAAAGGGAGAGGCATTTCGATACATGGGAGTCGGCATGATGCGCACGAGCGAGCTGTTTTCAGTCCGCATGCTGGGATTCGGATTTTTCTGGGCGTGGCTGTTTCTGGTGGCGGTCTCGCCCTCGCCTTTGTTCGGGCAGCTGACGGGTCCCGGCGGCACGCCGTTCGAGCTTTGGGAGCTTTGCTTCCGGCTGCTCGCCCTCGTCGTTGTCGGCGGCGTCGCGCGGCAGCTGGCTACCACGCGGGGAGTCTGGGTCTTGGCCGTCCTGTCCGCCGTGTTCGGCATCGCCGGCGTCGCGGCGCTGGGGCTTGCGCAGAACGCGGGCATGGTCGCCGCCGCGGCGCTTTTCGTCGGCGTGGCGGACACGTGCATGTTTGTCGGGTGGCTGAGCTTTTTCGGCTACCTGCACCTGGGTGAGACTGCGCTTTTGATAACGCTTTCCTATGCGGTGGGGTCGGTCGTCCTGTTCGCGCTGTACGGCATGGGAAAGGGCGCCATGCAGGCGGCGTCGGTGCTGCTGCCGGTGGCCTCCGCGGTTTCGTTCGTGCTGGCTTACCGCTCGTTCGCGCAGACCTCCGACGCGCCGGAGCCGTGGGCGACGAGCGCCGACGCTTCCAAAACGCCGCTGCCTCCGGTCGTCTACCGGCTTTACGGCGCCTTGGCGGCGCTCGCGGCGCTGTTCGCCCTGTTCTCATGCGTCATGGTGCGACAAGGGGTGCAGGGGGCGAGCGGGCCGCTCGTGCAGGCGGGCTGCTGCATCGTCGTCGCGTGCATCGCGGGCGCCGTCTTCGCTCTCACGCGGCAGGTGAAGGGCATGTACGGGCTGTACCGGCTTGCGCCTTTGGCCATGGGCGCGGGCTTCTGCTGCCTGGGCATGCTGGGCGGGCAAAGCTGGACCGCGGCGGGCGGCCTGGTCATGTTCGGCTTCCTGACGTTCGAAATACTTTCCCTCAACGACTTCTGCAATGCCGTGAAGACCAACGACGCTTCCTTGGTGCGCGCCATGACGGGCGCGCGCGTGACGTCCTCGGCGGGCATGCTCGCAGGCTGGGGCGTTGGCATGGCGCTTCCGACGCAGACCGCTTGGGCCGACCTGCCGGGTGTCGCCGCGTTCGTGGGGGTGTTGGGCGTGCTCGTCGTCGGGTTTGCGGTGTTCACGAACACGGAGGTGGTCGGACTGCGCGATTTGTCGGGCGACCGCGCCGCCATGGAAAAGCTGGAGGATTTGGACCAGCGGGACAAGCTGCTCGATGGTTTCGCGCAGGCGTACGGCCTGTCGGGGCGCGAGCGGGAAGTGATGGGCTACCTGCTTTTCGGCCGCAATGCCGTCTACATCGCCGAACAGCTGGTCATCGCGGAGTCGACCGCGCGCACGTACATCCATAAAATCTACCAGAAGACCGAAACGCACGCGCGCATGGAGCTCTTGGACGTGTTCGACGCGTTTTGCGCACAGCAAGGTTCGGATTCCGTGCGTGGCGCCTGAAGTCGCGGGCAGTGCATGGCATGGCGAGTCCGCGTCGCACCGTGCACTTGAAAGGCAGGGCTTCCATGACGGCGCCGGATTTCATCTTGAAGTTGCGCGAGAAGGCGGGGCACGACCTGCTGTGGCTGGTGGGCGTGACCGCCTGCGTGCTGGACGCGCGCGGGTGGTAGCCGGAGACGCGAACGCATCTTTCGGGTATCATGGAGGGCGCCCGAAAAACATCGTGAAGAAGCATCAGTGAACGCCACGTCCGACCAGAAAGTCCTTGTGTTCGACTTTGGCGCGCAGTACGGCCAGCAGATCATGGCCGTGACGCTGGACGGTGAGGTCGGCCACACGGAAAAGGGCGGGTACGGCCCGACGCCGCTTACGCGCACGGACGGCGGCACGTCGGCACTGTACGGCGACACGCCGGCGGAGCAGACCGTGTGGATGAGCCACCGCGACGCCGTGAGCCGCGCTCCCGAAGGCTTCGCGGTGACGGCGAAGACCGACGTGTGCCCCGTGGCGTCCATGGAATGCCCGGAGCGCAAGCTCTACGCCACGCAGTTCCACCCGGAGGTGCGCCATACCCCCTACGGCAACGAGCTGCTGAAGAACTTCCTGTTCGGCGTCTGCGGGCTTGAGGCGAACTGGAACATGGACTCCATCGCCGCCATCCGCGCGCAGGTGGGGGGCGCGTGATCCTGGGCCTTTCCGGCGGCGTGGACTCCTCCGTGGTTGCCGCGCTGTGCGCGAAAGCCATCGGCAAGCAGCTGACCTGCGTGTTCGTGAACTACGGGCCTGCTGTGCAAGAACGAGCCCGAAGAGGTGGAGGAAGTCTTCACGAAACAGTTCGACGTCGCAAGCATCTCGCTTTGGTTGGAAAAGGGCATCGCGAGGTACGATGTAATGGTCGACGACGGGGAGGGCATCTTCCTGTTCGACGGCTTCGGCATCACGACGAAGGACGGCGCATCCCTTCTTTCCCTGCATTTCCGGATTCCTGACGAAACGGCGGAATACGTCGCGGGCCTCTGAGCCGAAACCTATCCGGGACCCTGCGGCTGCCGGCAGGCCCCTACCCCTTCCACCGCTCGAGCGTCGGAAGCACCGCGCCGAGGAGGGAGGCGCTCTCGTCCACGGTCCATCCCATGGCCTCCGCCATGCGCGGGGCGCACTCCTCGATCATGTCGTCCATGGTCGTCTCGTAGGTGTAGGCGCCGTCCTCGTAGCACCAGCGGCAGTAGTCCTCGGTCTCGGTGCCGTCTGCTTCATGCCCATGCTGGCCGGAGCCGGTGAACATCATGCCGCAGCTCTGGCAGTAGTGATCGGGCATCTCGAGGAGCTCCGTTATGGGGACGTCGAGCTCGCGCGCGATGAGCTTGGTCATGTCGATGCCGGGCGTCGTCTCGCCCGTCTCCCATCGGCTCACCGCCTGGCGGGTGATGTAGAGCCTCTTCGCGAGCTGCTCCTGGGTAAGACCGCGTTCGCGGCGCAGCTCGGGGAGGATATCTTTTAGCGCCATATGGATCCCTTTCTATTGGCATTCCGTCTCTAATTATCTGAAGCACCTCTCAATATGCAAGCAACAGACTGTTGCATCGCGGATGCGGCAGACCCTTTGTTAAAATGCTTTAAGGAGATAAAAACACGGCCCCGTTGAGTAGTCGGGGCGCGGCGCCATCGGCGCCGTCCGTAACCTGCCTCCTTGGTTGTCTCTTCTCCGCATGGAAAGCCCCTGCAAGGCCGGGACTCGGTTTCCTATGCGCTCAAGGAGGTACGGAGCATGCGGAGAGAAGGGCCGTCGATTACTTTCACCGTCTATTTCGACGGGCAGTTCTGGGTCGGCACGGTCGAGAGGGTAGAGGAAGGCGGGCTCTCTGCCGCTCGCGTGGTGTTCGGGGCGGAGCCCTCGGAGGAAGAGATTCTCAAGTTCATCCTCGAAAGGTGGGACACGTTGAGGTTCTCGCCCGAGGTCGAGGCGGAGCGAAGGAGGGAGCCGGGCAACCCCAAGCGCAGGCAGCGCGAGGCCGCGAAGGCCGCCGCGAAGGCGGCTCCCAGCACCAAGGCGCAGCAGGCCATCGCCGAGATGCGCGAGCAGGGCAAGGCGGCGGCCCGGAAGAAGAGCGCCGCCGAGAGGAGGGAGACCGCATCGCGCAAGCGCGCCCTGCGCTCAGAGAAGCGCAAGGAGAAACACCGCGGGCATTGATCGGATTTCAGGCATGCATTACGCGCAGGATCGGAGGAAGCCATGGACGCGTTCGTATGGGCGGATGATGCCAAGGAAAGGCTGGAGGCGGAGCTCGGGAAACGCTTGTGCTTCGTCGGGCTCCAGGGGAGCCGCGCGCGGGGAGAGGCATGCGAGGGCAGCGACGTCGACCTCGTCGTGCTCCTGGACGGCGTCGGGGCGGACGACCTCGCGCGCTACCGCTCCGTCGTCCGATCGATGCCGGACAGCAATCTTGCCTGCGGGTTCGTCGGGTCGGAAGCCGTCCTCGCCGCATGGCCGCGCCACGAGCTCTTCCAGTTCTACCACGACACAGCGCCCCTCTTCGGCGCCCTCCCCGACGTCGGACCCTTCTCGAGAGACGATGCCCTGCAAGCCGCCCGAATGGGGGCGTCCGGGATCTACCATGCCGCATGCCACGCCTGCGTGTTCGACGGCGACAGTGCCGACGGCATTCTGGAATCCCTCTTCAAAGGGGCGTTCTTCGCGCTGCAGGCGCTCCAGTTCGCGCGTACGGGCGCCTACCCGCGCGCGAAGGCCGAGCTCGCCTGCCTGCTCGACGGCGATGACGCCCGCATCCTCGCGATTGGCCGCGACTGGGACTCCCATCGTCCGGCAAACGACGATGATCGCCGCGATCTTGTCGACCTGCTGCTGCGCTGGTCGGAAGGCGTGGTGATCTTCGGCTCCGGGGCGACCGATCCTGAAAAGCGCTCCTGTCCGGACGTCGAGATCAGAGAGGCGGCGCCGGAGGAATGGGCGCTTCTGCCCGACTTCACCTACGAGGCGATCTTCAAGAGGCCGGAGGACGGCCCAGTCCCCCGCACCGTCCTGCAGCACCCTGCGCTCAGGGGGTACTACCAGGGCTTCGGGTCGGGGGAGGCCGACCGCTGCCTGGTTGCGGTGGCGGACGGGGCCGTGGTCGGCGCCGTCTGGACGCGCGCCGCGGCGGGCTACGGCAGCGTGGACGCTGAGACCCCCGAGCTCGCCATGTCGCTCTACCCCGAATGGCGGGGCATGGGGATAGGATCCAGGCTGCTCGACGCCATGCTCCGGCTCGCGGAAGGCGAGGGATGGAAGTGCATTTCGTTAAGCGTGCAGCTCGACAACTTCGCGCGCGGCATGTACCTGAAGGCGGGGTTCGAGCCCGTCGAGGTCCGCGACGGCGAGGCGGTCATGGTCAAGCGCATAGGGTAGGAAGCGAGGAAGCCGGGACCCTCCGGGGGCTCGTCCCGGCTCCCCTCTTCGACGCCTTTCCGGCGTTAGCCCAGATGCGCTTCGAGCGCAGCATGTCGCGGATTCATGGAACGCCGCGAGAATGGCCATGCCGGCATCTGGGAGCTAGCCCCTCTTCCTTATCAGGAACAATCCCACTGCAGCGCCCGCGAGCACGAACGGCGCAAGCCTGACGAACGCCCACTCGAACGCATGGAGGGCGGCAACGGCGACCGCCGTCTCCGGGTCGTCGAGATCCCAGCCCAGGTAGGAGCCGCTCAGGATCGCAAGGCATGCGAAAATCAGCACCACTGCCGCGCAGGCCGCGGCGAGAACGCCGCGGATCACCCTGCGGCGTGCCTCGCTCTGCCGCGCGAGCTGGAGGTTGACGACCTCCAGCTTCGCGCCCAGGGCTTCCAGCCCGTCCGCTTTCGGTGCCGGGGCGGATTCTCCCAGCAATTCGCTCACGGGCGTCTCCGTCGCCTCCGAGAGGGCGATCAGCAGGTCGGCGTCGGGCACGGAGAGCCCCCGCTCCCACTTGGAGACGGCCTGGCGCACCACGTTCAGCTTCACGGCGAGCTCCTCCTGCGAGAGCCCTCCGACCGACAGGGCAAGCGAGGACGCCGGCAACGTGAGCCTTCCCGCGATCGCCAGGATGCAGGCGAACAACGCCACCGCGGCGGCGAGCGTCAGCGCCGCCGCGAGCCAGAGCACGGCAAGCTTTGCCAGAGCCGCTATCCGACGCGAGGGCGCGGCAAGCAGGTTGGCGAGGCGTCCCGCCCTCCTTTCGTCGTCAGCCGCAAGCCCGCACGCGATGCCCGCCATAAGGGGCATGAGCGCGCCGAGGAACTGCACGTAGGCGTCCGCGCCAAACGATGCGTCCCACGACGCGCGCGCGATTAATGTCCTTTGCGGGCGATGGCGAGGCATGCGGTGGACCCCACACGTCGCCAATTCACATTGTCGAACCACTTTCCTAGGATTTCTTTTATTTCCCTTTCTGAGTAGATGCGCACATCCCCTTCGGCAGAATGGGGCATCCAAGCGTTCATGACCGCCCGGGCGGGGGCGGGCTGCCAGACGTCTCCGATCACCAGCGATCCTCCTTTTTTGAGGACGCGCCAAATCTGGAAGGCGGCACGCTCGGGATCGGGATAGTGGTGGAAAGAGTCGTTGCACCACGCCGTATCGAACGATCCGTCCCTGAACGGGAGCTTTTCTGCGTCGCCGAGCACGAGCTCCGCCGACCCCCCGAGGCGAGCCCGGGCGGCTTTGAGCATGCTGGGTGACAGGTCGAGGCACGTGAGCGAAGCGCCGGTGACCTGCCCGAGGACGAGCTCGGAGAGCGCGCCGGTTCCGCACCCCAGGTCGAGCAAGTGCGGGGCTGGCATTCCCGCTACCGCGCGAACCACCTCTTCCGCCACATGGGGGTATAGCGTTCTAGCGTGGGCGCCGTGCGTGTCGCCGTCGTACGTCGCGGCCTGTCCGTCGAAGGCCTCGCGCGACCGCCTTTTCAGCTCCCGCGCCGCAATACCGTCTTTCTCCATCGTTTCGCGCTCCTTCCTATTGAGCAATGGTCAATAACATCGGCCGAAAAAATCCCGGCAGATGCCGGGATCGAGGA
>NC_021021.1:2679583-2697650 GCF_000210055.1 Gordonibacter pamelaeae 7-10-1-b | reverse complement strand
CCGAGCGAGAGCCTGTCGTGGAGCGTGCCGTTGCCCTCGGCGTGGAGGCGGCTCCCGTGGGGGAACGCCGCATGCTCCGTCGCGGCGGCTATCGCGCCCTCGATCTTCTCGTCGAGGGAGAGCGCCCCGTCGTCGAGGGCCGCGCGCATCCCCTCGGAGCACCTCTCCGCGTAGTGCCCGATCGCGGCGTCGAAGAGCCGCTGCTTCGAGTCGAAGTAGTGGTAGGCGAGGCCGGATGCGACCCCCGCTTCGCGCGCCACCGACCGGACGGAGACGTTGTCGTAGCCCTTCTCGGCGAACAGCCGCATCGCCGTGTCGAGCAGCTCCGCTTTGCGCTCCTCCGGGTCCTTGACGGTTCTCGGCATATTCCCCACCTCCTTCACGCCGGATGGTAGCCCATTATTGAACATTGGTCAATTATATTGATCGGCGAATCGCAGGTCCGCCGACGAGCAGTCGTGCTCGGGCGTCTGGAGCAGAAAGGAAAGGCCGGGGCAAGCCTGCTTGAGAAGCCTGACCCGGCCTTCTCTTCGGCATCTCGCCGCGCCTTTCTGAAGCTAGCTCAGATACGCTTCGAGCACGTCGACCAGGAAATCCGTCGCGCCCGGACCGGCTGCCCCGTCGTAGTAGGCGCGGAAACGCTCGTCCTCGAGGTATGCCCGCGCGAGCCCCAGATGGGCCTGCCTGCTGTAGGCCTCGTCGCCCCAGTGGATACGTATCCAACGCTCGTGCATCCGCGCGAGCTCGAGCGCCTCGGCGCCGCCCGCGTCTCCGGACGCCATCGCCAGGCGCAGCTGCACCTTGATGGAGTCCTCGAGCAGCTCCTTGGCGTCCCACTCGTCGCGCGAGAGCGCCATCATGCGCTCGTTCGCGGCATCGATGACGTCGTCGCCGTAAAGCCGACGCGCCTCCCGTCCGTACGTTTCCTCGAAATCCTCGAGCCCTTTCTTCTTGAGCTCGTCGAACGCGGTCTCGCTGTCCATTCCCTTCATCCTTTCGATCGCGGCAATCGCCCTCTCCGTCCGGGCGATGGCCTCTTCCAGAGACTTCTCCTGCTGCAGTAGGTAGCGGAGGTGCGAGCTTAGGGACGCGATGACGTCGGCGCCCGGATCCTCGAGCAGGCGGCGGATGGTCGGGAGCGGCAATCCGCACGCCCTCATGGCGACGATATGCGCGAGCCGCCGCGCGTCCCGCTCGCGGTAGACGCGGTAGTTCGAATCCGTCCTCGAGGGATGGAGGAGGCCTTCGTCCTCGTAATGCCTCAGGGTACGGGCGCTCACTCCCGCGAGCTTCGCGAGCTGGCCGATGGTGTAGCCTCGGGCTTCCCCGTCGAATCTTTCCTGCATTCTTCGCACCTCCTGAGACCATGATGAACGTTGACGCAACGAGAGGGTCAAGGCCTTTCCGCTGCGTCGTTTTTAGGGACGCTGCAAGCTGCGCACTATATCTTGCCATATAATAAGAACACATGTTCGCATTATTCAGGAGAGAATAGGCAATGGCGATTCCGAAAAGGAAGTCCCTGGCAGGCATTTGCGGCATTCCGAGGGAACCAGACCGCGTCTACGTTAAGACCTTCGACGAGGACGGGCTCGAGCGAACGTATCTTACTGGCGACGTCCCCAAGAGGATATCTGCTCCTTGCCTGGGGACCTAGGACGTCCAGGCGTCCTCTTCCCGCCGGTAGTTCGGGCGGGAGATATTCGGGAACCTTTGCGTCCATGTTCGCGTGACGGTGAGGGGGAGGCAGCGCGACCTCTGGTGGGAGCACGGTGATCGGTTCGTCGCCAAAGGGGATTCATAGGTCTGTTCCCGGCCGACCTTTCTGTTTGTCGAAAACGCTGCCGTCTTACCTATCGGCCTCGGTTAGATGCTACACATTGGTTTTGCTGCAAGTGCATAGACGGTGAAGAAGAGCCATGCGGCGCCTCTGCTCGAGCAGCGAAATCTGCGCCTCCATCTCGGCGTCGATGTTACCGAGGAGCTCCGCGGCACCTTCCGAGGCGCCCGTTCCGCCGGACTCTTCCCCCTCGAGGAGCAACCCGATCTGCTCGAGGGTGGGCCCGAGGGACGCGAGGCGCTTGATTCGCGGGACCCGCGTGGCATTGACGACTCCGTGCTCCCGGTATCCGTTCTCGCGTCTCGGGGGCTCGGGAAGGATACCGACCTGATGGCAGTGCCGCAGCGTCCGGACGATGATGTCCGAGAGGCGCGCGACTTCTTTGCTGAGCTGCTAGGCGTTCCCCTTTCCGAACGCCTCCCAGATGAGCGCGACGATGCCGCAGAGCATGCCGCCGACGGGCCAGGCGACCCAGAACCACATTGCGGAGGTGCCCTCGGGCTCGAAGCTCGAGGGATCGGGGGAGGCCAGCACGGGGGCGAACAGGAGGGCGAGGCCTGCGATGGTGGCGGCGATCATGATGGCCCCGCAAACCGCGCCGAGCTTCTTGCCGCGCCTGCGCTTCCGAAGCAGGGAATCTCGTACCTCCTCTTTGATCTGGGCGTTCATGATGTACTCGATCTCCAGGTCGTCGGAAGCGCTCCTGTTGTGATCGGCCACGTTGGTCCGCCCGAGCAGCATCCCGTAGTGCACGATGTTCCACACGCCAAGCGCGGCGAACAGAAGCAGGAAGAACAGGGCGCAGCCCTCCGCTCGGTCCTCGACCATGAGGAAGGGTCCTATCCCTACGAAAATGGCAGCGATGCCGCCGATGAGGCCTCGCGAGAACAAGGTCCGCGCATGCGATTGGTCCTCCTCGGTATAGAAATCCTCCACGAACGGGTGAGCCTTCACGAAGGCGGAATGCGCCATCCCCGACGGCATGACGGCGGCTCGCCGGCCCTCGTCTGGGGCACGTGGAGAAGGGGAAGGGCGCTATGTAGTCCAATTCACGTTTCGAAGCGAGAGCATCATCAGGTTGAAAGACTCCCTCCTAAACCTTGTTCAGTCTATTTTTCTAGGGAGGTGCGGCGGGCAGAGACTCGCTTTTTCCTCGGCTTGTCTTGACGGCATCCCCCTGTCGTAGTACCTTGTCCCTGTCTAAAAACGCGTGGACTTTTCTGGGCGCCAGCCACCTTTTCGCCACGCAACCGAGCAGTCGGTTGCGTGGCTTTTTCGTCTCGGCAGCAGGCGCCACAAGCGCCGCCAGAAGACCGGACGAGCCCCACCTTCCGACTGCAGGGAACAGACGCACGAGGCGTGCGTCTGCGAGACAGCAGACGGAAGGGAGCACGATGGCAGGAACGGACACAATCAAGCAGCAGGGCGCCGGGGCAGGAGCCACGGGCGCGGGGCAGGCCAAGGCGGCGCTCCAGGTCTTTGCGGGCGGCGCCTGCTACGGTGCCATGGCCACGACCTACAAGCTCGCCTACGCCGCGGGCTTCACCTCGGCGCAGGTGGTGGCGAGCCAGGCGTGGTTCGGCTGCCTCTTCTTCGCCCTCGCCGCGCTCGCGGGCCACGCGCTCGGGCACCGCTGGCAGCGCGTGGGCTGGAAGCTCGCCCTCAAGCTCATGGGCCTGGGGGCCCTCACCTGCCTCACCTCGATCCTCTACTGCTACGCCATGAGCGTGCTGCCCGCCCCGGTGGCGCTCACGCTCCTCTTCCAGTTCACGTGGCTGGGGCTCGTGTGGCAGACCGTCATGACGCGCCGGCCGCCGAGGCCCCTCCAGGTGGTCTCCGCCCTGGTCATCGTCTTCGGGACGGTGTTCGCGAGCGGCGTCTACAAGACCGGCATCGCCGGGTACGACCCCGTGGCCCTGCTCTGCGCGCTGGGGGCGGCCGTGTCCTGCTCCCTCTTCGTCACCCTCTCCGGCAGGGTCGAGGCCCCCTGCTCGTCCGAGCAGCGCGGCGTCATCGTGTGCGCGGGCTCCGTGGTCATGTCGCTCACGGTGTGCCCGGACTACGTCGTCTCGGGCGTCCTCGCCCAGGGCATCCTGCTCTTTGCCGTCATCGCCGGCTTCTTTGGCCTGCTCTGCCCGGTCCTGCTCTTCGGCATGGGCTCTCCGCACCTGCCCGCGGGCCTCTCCACCGTCATGGCCGCCGCGGAGCTCCCCGCCGGCCTGCTCATCGCCATGATCGTCCTCGGCGAGCCGCTCGGCGTCGTCGAGTGGCTGGGCGTCGCCATCATCCTCGCCGGCGTGTGCCTGGCGCAGGTCTCCCCCCTGCGCGCGGGCCGCCTGCGAAGGGATGACTAGCTGACGGCTCGTTCCGCGGCGGCGGAGGGGCCGACGACGGCGACGAGGCTCTCCGCCGACTGCGAGACGCCGACGAAGCGCCGCATGTCGACGCCATCCTTCTTGCAGACCGCAGGAAGCAGCGCGTCCCTCGCGGTCATGCCCGGAACGTCCCCTATCGCGCCGATCAGGCCGAAGGCGACGAACCACCCGAAACTGAGCCCCACCGTGGCGTCGACGACGGGCCGCATCGCCACGGACGCCGCGGACACCAGGTCCGAGACGGCGGAGACATCTCGCCTGTTGAGGACGTCGAGCACCCCGCCTCCGACCACCCCGCCGCAGCCTGGGGAGGCATGCAGATGAGCGCGAGCGTCCCCGCGGCGACGCCACGCCCGATATCGAGTTGCCCAGAAGCGAGGGGGCGCTTGATGCAAGGAACCGCACGGGCACGGCCTGCGCCCGTGCGCCCCCGTCCCCGTCGCGGCTTTTGGTCAGGTCCCCCTGCACGAGATCGTCCAGGGTGCAGTCGAAGATCCTGCACATCTTGAGGAGCTTGTCCAGCTCGGGGGACGACCGCTCCGCCTCCCTTTGGTGACGGACTGGCGCGAGACCCCCAACAGCATGGCGAGCTGCTCCTGGGTCATGTTGCGCTCTGCGCGCAGGTGCTGAAGGTTGCCTCGGAAGCTCATGGTGGTGCCTTTCCTCTTTTTCCCGCCTCCGTTTCCTGGAGAGGGTTGGTTCTGCCGATACCCTGAGCTTGAGGTAGCGACGCTCCTTATTCTACCAACCGGCGATTGGCGATTAGGGGAATCAGGGGCAACCGATGGGCGCCCTGCGGTTGCAAACCCCTGATGAAAGGCGAGATCGGGGTTTAAGCGAAGAGCTCCTTATTCGATGCTCTTTACGCTTCTGTCTAGTACCTGACTGGTATTTTCGAACTCTCGACCGCTACTTGGTATCCATGCCCTTCCATCATTTCTCGCGCAACCTCTTCCTGAGCTTTCTTTTGACGAATGTCGCCCAGGCTCGGACCGAGCATGATGCTTCTTACCGAGCTTTTGCCGAAACCGAGCTCGATATAAGGGATTATGAATCCGGCGTTGGTCCTGTACTTCACGGTGGGTTTGTTCTGGGGCTTGTTGAGAATATCTACGAACAGGCGGACCTCCTTCTCGTGCTCGAAGCATTCGAGCTTGAGCACCGGCTTCAGATTGGAGAGAAGGGTTCCGATGCAGTATCCCACCGATGATTCGTATCTGGGTTCGCAGTGCTCTCTCAAATCCAGGATAGCCTTTTCGATGATGCTTATCTGTTCCTCCTCGTTGTAGACGACTTTCGCTGTTTGCACCTCCACTGACCCGTCGAAGTTCAAGGTGGAATCCAGGAATCCCTTCATCGAGCCGATATCGATTCCGATGTTCATCCCCTCATAGCGATTTCCCTTGGAGTAGTAATTCCACATCGCCAGTGCGTCGGGATCCTCCGAGAAGGAGACGACGTACCTTCTGAAATCACCTCGCACCAGTCTGATCTGATCTTCAGATCTTGTCAGGAAGAGCTTTGTCCGGTTGGGCTGAACGTCCTTGATTAGTTCGAAGAACTTGTCGTCTATCTTTCCCGATTTCCTGAGCCTACTGCATGCTTGCTCGAATCGCATCTTCGGCAGCGTTCCTTCGGAAGCGTCGTTCAGGCAGTCGTATCGGCTTGCCCAGAGACTAACTGAATCGTCGCGAAGCAGAATGGAATTGACGTTTCCTAAGGATGTGTAGTGATACGCCGTCCCTTCGTAGGGGTCATAGGGCATCAGTGTTTTGTATTGAAGTCTCGGGAGAAATTCGTTCAGTATACTCATAGCCATCTCCAGCTTTTTTACTATCTGAAAGGTCTACAGTTGGCGGAGAAACGATGGTAGCCACCGTGCGACCTCTTCGGCGCTTTTGCCTATCCAGTCGCGATGCGAGGTCTTCATGCGGGCGATGAACTGCCTGTTGGAAAGGGTTCTCCCAACTCTCGTCGCGATGTCTTCCATGCTGTCGTCCCACATGTCGGGATTGTCGATGATCTCGCCTTCGATATAGCGTTTGAGGCGGGACTGGTCAAGCGACGCTGCGTTGCCTATGTAGTACATGTCATAGAGGTCCCTGAACCGAGTGCTTCGTATGCCATGCCGGAGGAGCGAGACCAGCTTTTCGACGAAGATCTGTTCCTTGGAGTTTCCGAGAAGGCAGATGTCCTCGTCGCTTTGGGCGATGTCGAACCAGCACTCGTCCTGCTCCATCGACAGGCTTGCGTTCACGCCGAGGTCGAGCTTGCTTTCGAGGGAGGTCCTCCCGTCCGACATTTTGATCCTGACGCGCTTGCCCTTGTAGTCCTGCTGTGAGAGCTCCTCTATCCCTCCCACGATGTCCACAGCGATTCCGTCGTCGACCGCGGACAGCGTCCTTATGAACGACCGGATTGCCTCGTCGCTTATCGGGTAGCGGACGAAGTCGAGGTCTATGTCCTGCGTCGCCCGGCGTTTGCTGCCCGATATGGCGCACATGAGGACGCCGCCCTTGACGGTCACGTTCTCCTTGAGAGGGGAGGCGGCGATCTTGGCGAGGACGACGTCCTGACACGTCTTTGCGGAGGCGTTGAGTGTGGAGTACCCCTCCGAGATGTAATGTCTTCTGATTTCGGAAAGGTCCATCAGAACACCTCCTCCATAGCTCGGTTCAGGTAGGCGTTTCCCCTGGGAATCGCCTCGGCGTAGTCCTGCAGCTTGTATATATCCAAATCATTTGCCTCCCGTCGATACGACCGCACGGCCTCGCGGTACAGGTCGTAGGGCAGCTTGTTCCTCGTGCGCATGAGCTCAAGGAGCATCCGCTCCTTGTCGTACACGGCTACGCGCGCGCCGTCGGCCTCCATCTCGGTCCTCCCGACCCCGAGCGCGTCCGGGCGCACGAAGGTTTGGCGTATTCCGGGGACGACCATCTTCGTAGTACCGGTCGCCGTCGCCGCGTCTATCGTCTCGGGGGGCATGTCGACGAGGCCGTGGAGGTAGAGTGCCGTCGCCCCAGTCAGGATGGCGCCAGGGTATCTGGCAGCTATGTCGGCGAGGGGGGACTCGGGGTCGTCTGCCTGCGCGTACAGGCCCCTTGATCGCCTGATTACCCTTCCTTCCGAGAGGGCCTTTCTCAGGCGGTACCTGCTCCCGTACTTCTCCAGGGCGTCTTTGTACGTCATCGTCATATGCTCTCCAAGCCATAAACACCAAAAACTATAGATAATCATAGATGATTATGGCTTTTTGTGCAGTAGGCAGCGAAGCTGCTTCGGCATGCTACTCGCCGCCCAGCAGCTCGCCGATCTCGTCGGCCGCCTCGCGGTCGTTCTGCTCGATGGCGTGCGCGTAGATGTCCATGGTGAGCGCCGCGGTGCTGTGGCCGAGCCTGTTCTGCACGGTCTTGATGTCCGCCCCGTTGCTTATGAGGAGCGTCGCCTGGGTGTGCCGGAGCTCGTGGAACTTCAGGCCCTCGTAGCCCGTCCTCTTGATGCGGGGGATTCCGCGCGAGTCAACGTACCTGATCGCGCGCCCCTGCTCGCCGAAGCCGTTCTCCACGCAGAACTCGCGGAACCACCTCCCGAAGATGTTCGGGTCGTAGTATCCCCCGTAGACGTTGGTGACGACGGGGCTCTTCTCCGTCTGCAGGATCGCTATCGCGTCCGTGTCCTCGCGGTCGAGCCTGCGCTTCCTGTTCTCGAGCTCGATCCTCTGCGTCCGCTTCCACTCCTCTAGGTACGCGACGATCTCGCTGTCGAGGGATATCCAGCGCTTGCTCTTCTTGCTCTTCGGGTCCCGCGGGACCTTGTCGCACGCGTACTGCTGCGCCACGTAGAGCCTGCGCTTGTCGAAGTGCACGTGCTCCCATGTGAGGCCGAGCACCTCTCCGCGCCTCATGCCCGTGTGCAGGGCGAGCAGCACCGCGCAGTGCGGGGCGCTCGCCGGGAGCCCGAGGATGATGGAGTTGAGCCTCTGCGCCTCGTCGACCGTGAGGCTGTGCCTCTCCTTGGGCTTCGGCCGGGGTATGGATATGGGGGAGCAGGGGTTCTTGGCGACGAGCCCGTCGTCGACCGCCTGGTTCATGATCTGGGAGAGCTTCTGGTGGACGCGGTGTAGCCTGCTCTCGGTCGCGCCCTCCTTGCGCATCCTGGAGTAGGCGCTCCTCAGGGTGAGGGTGTCGAGCTCCTGCAGGCGGTACGCGCCGAAGGCCTCGGCTATCCGCTTGATCTCGTAGGCCTCCCGGTTCCACGCGAGCGGGCTCCTGAACTCGTGCTCGCGCTCCTCGTGGAAGCGCACCGCGTATTCCCCGATGGTGATGTCGCTCGGCCTCACCGCCGAGGCGTCCATGATCTCGGCGCGGTACTCCATCAGCGCCTTGGTCGCCTCCGACTTGGTGCCGTGCACGGTGCGGCTGGGCGACTTCCTGTACTTGCCCGTCACGGGGTCCTTGCCGAGCGCGACCCTGATGCGCCACGTGTTCTTCCTTCCCGTCTTCTCCACCGACCCTATGCCGGACAATGAGCTTCTTCCCGACATCGCGTACTCCTTTCCTTCGGTTCGCATGGGAAAGAAGACACCGCCGAAGACCGGCCGCGTCAAGCGGCGTTTACTGACTCCTTTGCCCGTCTTCGGTTACAGTACATAAACGTACTGTTATGGGCAAATTTGGGCTAATTATGGGCTAAAATGCTGAAACATCCTGAAACATCATTGGTGTCAGGATTTTTTGACGGGCTTTTAACCTGCGAAAATAGGGAAAAATGAAACAATCTGGCCACTTATAAGGTGTTCTCATAACCCGGAGGTCGTAGGTTCAAATCCTGCCCCCGCGACCAATAATCCCAGATCAGGCTTCGGCCTGATCTTTTTTTGTCGGTTCGACCGCCATGCAACCGTCATTGGTTTATAACCCAGTCTTTTATAGCCCCTTTCCCTTACCTGGTGCGCGTGGTGTTCAAAACTAAGTAGGTTAACTCATGTTGAACAGGTATACTGGTTTTGCGAGCGCGATAGGTTCGTGCGACACAGCATCGATAAGCGAGGTGATGGTGATGGGTCGAAACAAGAAGGCGTCGAATCCGTCCCAGAAAAAACTCGTAAAGTACTTCAGATATGCCGCCAAAGATGTCGGGCAAGCTAGTGAGGAAGCTGTCAACCAGAACAAGTGCTATCCTGACGGCCAGGCGTTCTATTCACTACTTTGGTATTTTGAACATTGCATCGAGCATGACCTGGATCCAAAATCACCATGCTTCAGCCCGTTGCTGGACGCATATCTGAACGGCAATCTCTCCGCAATCGTTGATCCGCCAAGAATCGACGATGCGCAACGCGCGGAAGAACGGCGTCTGCTGGACACCATGTTTCCCCAAAGCGAGTATCCGTTGAACCCGCGTCAGATCGAGGCGGTGCATAAGGCGCTGCATTTCCCCTTTTCGATCATCAAAGGTCCTCCTGGAACCGGGAAGACCGAAACCATCTTGCGCATAGTCGCTTTGGCTGTGGCCCAAGGTCAAAGCGTGGCCGTCGTCTCCACGAACAAGGCGGCGGTGGAGAATGTCGATCAGAAGCTTGAAAGGGAGGCTTTGAGGTTCTACGGGTCTCCGTCCTTCGACCTGCTCTCCCTTCATGAGGCGGATGACCTTGCCTTTGCCGCGGCGTGTAAGCATGCGAGCTTGGGCGACAAGAAAAAGCGTGCGAAAGCGGAAGATCCCGTGACTGGAGCGTGGCTCGCTTTTGATGCGGAGACGAACCGCGGTATCCATGTATTCGCAGACGGCGAGAGTATGTCCGGCTGGGAGCAGAACAAACTGCATGAAGAATTTACCGCCAAGCACCCTCTTGTCACTAGCACTATACACTCCCTTAAAAAATGCTTCGCCGACGGTGACGTTGAAAAGTACGACTTGATAATCATGGATGAGGCGTCGCAGACGAATCTCATAGTAGGAATTGTGGCGATGAGCTGTGCGAAACGCATGGTGCTCGTGGGCGATGAGGAGCAGTTGCCGCCGGTGATAACCGAAGTGCACCAAGAAGTCATGCGCGCCTACGCCGAGCGCAAAGAGCTGTTCAAGAAGGAAGACACATCACCTTACGATATCAGCCGGGACGGCCTCAGCTTTCTCACTTCGTGCTATGAGGTATTTAGCGATCGCAACCCCGTTCTCATGACTATGCTGAACGAGCATTTTCGCTGCCACCCAGCCATTATCGGGTTTTGCAATCAAGAAGTGTACGGTGGCGAATTGGTCATCAAGTCGCACCCGAAAAACCTGGCGACGCCCTGTCCTATCCGCATCTGCTGGTATGAGGGGGACTACCGCGAAGGGGTTTGGCCTCCCAAAGCCCCACCGGAAGAAAACCCGAATCAGAAGCAGCGATCCACCTATGTGAACCGCAAACAACTGCTCATCTTGGAAGCAAGAAGAGGCTGCCCATCTTCGAGAGCTTGCGCGTGCCGGAAAGTCAATCTGTATACTCTCGCCTTTCCGTGGGCAGATATACGCGCTGATGAATTCTGTGAAATGGGTGTTGGCTGGTATCGTTCAAGACGCTGATATCGCCCTTGAAACCAGTTACGAGGAGGAGAGCGACTCGCCGGGGGCGTACGATCCCATTTACACGCTGACTATCCATAGATCCCAAGGCCGGGAGTTTGATTCCGTGTACCTGCTTCCCGTCGAGGATGGTAACTGGGAGTGGCCTTGGTCGCAAGGACGCCGACTTGTTAACGTCGCAGCCTCGAGGGCGAAAGAGGAACTCGTCGTCATTCTCTCGACAAAGCTGATGGAGGACGACACGCAGTGTTGGCTTGCTGGGAGGAATGCGAACGTCACCAAGCCGGCGAGAGCAGCTGACGACAAGAACAACCAGGAAATGTACGTTCGCCGCCTTGTCGAATACGTCCGGCGTCTTGCTCCGGAGAAAGAGGGGCAGGCTGGGTGCGACGCCTACTATGGTTTTCACAAGTCGGTGATCACTTCGGTGTTCGACGAGGTGCCCTTCAAGCAGGAGCGAAAGAAGAACAAAGAGTGGGCTCCGGAATTGTGCATCAAGGAATCTCTGCAGGATTTGAGGGTAAAGGGAGTATCAGTCGCGCAAAATGTCAAACTCGATCAACTTAGCCTGTCTGATGGCACGTTGGTCAGCGAGGCATGTGCCGGTCGTTATGTCAAACCCGATAAGGCTCACTACGATTTTGTTCTGTACGAATCCCACTCAAAGCGCGTTCTAATGGCCATTGAGGTTGACGGCACGCAGCATCGCTTCAAGCGAAAGAGCGGTCGTCCCGATGACTCGCAGCGCGAGCTGGATGAGACGAAGAACGCTGTGGCCAAAGAGGTGTGTGGCGCAGACCTCTGCTGGTTGGGCAAAATTCGCATCGGGTCTCTCGCGGCGGAAACGGGAAGCGCGGAAGCCATTGAGGAAGACTTGGCGTCGGAAGGCGCACCGAGAACCGCTTGGCCCAGCTGGAAATGCTTTCCCAGCAAAGTCAGCATCGATGCAAGTTTCGTGTTCCTGCGTATTCCGTCCGACGGCAGCACGTTTTGGGAAACCGAGGCGCTTCGCGAGAAGGCTTTGGATCTGGGCGCCAATGAGGTTATCGCCAACGATTATCTTCCGCCGACCATCGAAGAATATCTCGAAAAGCAGCGGTGGCTTAACGCTCGGAGCACCGCCAAAAGTTTCCTTCGTTATCTCGGTGATGAGGAGGGATATGCGGTAACGCCGCATGCGCAGCAGCCAGGACGCAAGGAGCAAAATGCGTGTAGCACCAAAACCGAGAACCTGCCCATCACCAAATGCCTTGAAGAATGGCGTCGGGATCCCGCATTGGCCGAGTTATTGGGCGGCATGAGCGCCGCGGATATGAATCGATGCCTTGTGAAAGCCGGGTATCAAGTGATCGAGGACGGCGATTATCGCAAAAGAAAGCCGTCAGAACAGGGCAGGCGCATTGGCATTTCCGAGTTCTCCTCCTCTGACGCCAAGGGGCCTTATACCTCTCCGTGTTATTCGGCCGAAGCCCGTGCGTATCTGGCCGAGCATATGCGGGAACTGGTTGAAGCATGATTACGCCGATGCGGTGTTCTCTGTGATGCGCTGAGAACCGGGATCGTATAGGAAATATCTTGCGCGCTGCCGCCGGGCGGTGCGGATGAAAGGCGATGAGTTGTAGTGAGAATCCAGAGCGTGCGCGCTATCCCCGTCGACCTGCCCCTGCCCCATCCGATGGAGTGGGCCACCGGGTGCATGGCCAGCCAGGCGCATGTGCTGGTGCGCATCATGACGGACGAGGGCGTGGAGGGCATCGCGGAGGCCATTCCGCGCGAGAACATCTACGGCGAGACGCAGGTGGGCATGGTGCACGTGATCAACAACCTGCTGGCGCCGCTGGTCGCGGGCCTCGACCCGTTCGATGTGGAGAAGGTGCACGAGGCCATGGCCTTCATCAAGGGGAACCTGGCCGCCAAGGGCGGTATCGACGTGGCGCTGTGGGACATCATGGGCAAGGCGTGCGGACTGCCCTGCCACAAGCTGCTGGGAGGCTACCGCGACAGCATCGAGCCGAGCCGGATACTCTGGCTCACGAGCGACGAGGTCATGGTGGACCAGGCGCGCGAGCTGAACGCCAAGGGCTACCGGGCTTTCAAGGTGAAGGGCGGGCTGGACCCCGATGCCGACATCCGCCGCGTGCATGCGCTGCGCCGCGCGGTCACGTCCGACACGAGGCTCTACATCGACGGCAACCAGAGCTACACGTACTTCGGCGCGAAGAAGGTGCATGACGCGTTGCGCGGCGAGCTGGACTACTTCGAGGAGCCCATCGCCGCCACGAACGAGAAGGACCGCGTGCGCCTGGCCCACGCCATCGACATCCCCATCGCCGGCGACGAGAGCAACTTCACGCTGCACGACATCGCCCACCAGATAGACATCGACGCGCTGTCCATCATGATGATCAAGATCCCCCGCAGCGGCTTCACCTACGGCCGCAAGATCGCGGCGCTGTGCGAGGCGTACCACCGGCCCATGATGATCGGCAGCCAATCCGAGAGCAGCCTGGGGATGGCCACCCTCGTCCACATAGGCTGCGCGCTGAAAACCATCAGCTACCCCTGCGAATTCATGGACTTCGACGACCCCGCCGCTCCGAGCCTGGTCAACGAGCGCATCCGCATGGAGAACGGCCGCGTCTACCCGCCCGAGGGCCCCGGCCTGGGCCTCACGCTCGACGAGGACGCGGTGGAGCGCTACACGGTGCGGGGGTAAGGGCGGCCGCGCGCCCTCGTTGCAGCCGCATCGTCAGGGCAGCTCCTCGGTCCTCACCTTGACCATCGTGGACAGGGCGTTCCTGATTCGGTCGTGCAGGTCCTCCAGCCCGAATGCCTGGAGGACCGCCTTATCGAACGCTTCCCGGTCGGCTTCGTAAAGCTCTTCCCGGAGGGGCTTCACGGGCCTTCCCTTCAGGGGCTCGAAAGCGTTCAGGATCGCCTGTCTCGACTCGGGGGCAACCAGTGAGGGATCGAGCATCGAGAGGCTGGCCAGGCTCTCCTTCCGGTTGTCCAAGGCGCCGTCCCCCATAGGCCCCCCGGAAGACTCCAGCATCAGAAGGCCCGCGCATGAGTTGAGCAGGGCGTGGGCGAGCGGAAGGTCGGCGTGGTCGGAGAGGGCCCGAAGACAGATGAGCCGCTGGTTCGCGAAGCACACGTCCCCTCCAGCCTGCGCGAAGAAGAGGCGGTCGCCCGGGTTCATCATGGTTGCGAAATGGAAGCTCTTGCCCGCCGGCAAGGAGTACCAATAGGGGGTGTTCGACTTCGCCGATTCCGTCACGCCTGCCTCGTGCCTTCTTATATGCCCGAGGGTCTTGAAATGGCCCTCCCTCGCAAGCTCGTCTTTGGATTTGTCGCAGATGAACACGTACTGGTTCGGCTCGAGGGTGTACGAGTGCGTGCCGCGCAGGTTCTTGATCAGCGGAAAGCAGAAGGGAGGGTCGACGAAGCAGGGATCGTCCGAATAGAAGGCGCTGTCGTACCCCGATTTGACGCCGCGGAAAACCTCGAACAAAGAGCTGATGGGGACGAGCTTCCCGGCCAGCGGGGACAGGGACGATGCCCCGAAGCAGAGCGCGTACAGCGTAATCCCCCATGCGTGGAAACGCCGGATGTCCTCGAGGGAGTAGCGATGCTGCGATACGAGGGCGCTGCGGTCGCTTCCCGCAAGGATGCTCTCCACGATCGCGGATCGTTTCGCCGGGTCGTCGAGGTCGCCGATGCTCGCGTGGACAACTCCCATGCGCACGTCGCTGGGGGTATCGCCCGGCTTCTTCTTCCTAAGCACCAGCAGCGCGTTCATGACTTTCGTCTTGTGGAACCAGCGCGCCTGCCCGTTCACGAATACCCCTTCGATCTGGTACTTCAGTGCAAGCATCTCGAAGAAGCTGACCCCCGCTTGCGAGAAGAGCCACGTGTTCGAGGTAAGCAGGCAGGCCACGCCTCCGTCGTTGAGCAGGCGCTCAAGGTAGAGGCAGAAATAGCAGTACAGGTCGTTGCGGTCGTGGAGCTTGATGCCTGCAGCCCGCGCTTCCTGCCTGAGCTCGTCTTTGATCTGGGAGTACCGGCCTATCTCCTTGGTGTTGAAGTCGACGTAGGGGAGGTTGCTCGCGATGGTGTCGAAGCGGGGCACGGCTTTGCCGACCTCTTCGCCCGTGGAGGGGTCGATGAACTCGACCATGGTCCCCGGCTCGACCTCGAACGCGTTTTTCTGGAAGACCAGCAGAAGGGAGTCGATATGCTCGCGCGGGGAAAGGGCGAGCGTGGCCACCTGCAGGGGAAAGTCATGGATGTCCGACAGCCAGGTTGTGCGGTACGCCCGGTCGGCAGCATCGTCCATTACCGGCTCGGTCAGCTTCACCTTCCTCTCCCAGAGGGCCTTGCCTATCGTTCCCGTTCCGCAGCAGCAGTCCCATGCGTGGCCGGTGGCGTTTCTCACGCCAAGCTCGGCCATGAGCCTGGCGAGGGGCTCGGGGGTGGGGTACTGGCCGGAGACCTGCCGCTTGGCCGAGGAGATGCTCTCTTCGAGCAGCCGGTGTCGATAACGGCTGTCAAGCTGGTCGAGGTCGCACATCTGGAGAAGGCCGTTGAACTGCACGAGGTCGGACAGCGTGGCTTCGGGCAGCGAGTCGAAGTACGGGGGGCTGTTGAAGAGGTGGTAGAACCCGCAGCGGCTTGCAATGAGGGCGAAGCACCGCGCGGCATCTTCAACCGTGCATCCCTCTGCGATGCCCTCGACCTCGCGTGCGTCCTGGTAGTAGACCTTGATGAGGTTTGCGAAGAGGAATTTGTTCAGCCAGCCGATCAGGAGCATTTTCGCATAGGCGCAATAGGCGTCGCTCTCGTCGAGGGTGTACTCCTTCGCCACGGTGCGCCACCAGGATCTGATATTGATGTCCACCAGGGCATCGACCGCGGTCCTTCCCTTGAGGGCGGTGGACACGGACGCCTTGTTGTCGTTGATGATCTTGGGCATGACGGAGTCGGTGATGACCTCGCCCAGTTCCCGCTGCTTGATTCTTCCCGACGCGATGAAGAGCTCTATCGTGTCGACGAGGGAGTGGAGGAACGCCATCCATTCGCCCTGGAACGCGTTGATCGACGCCCTGTCGGTTATGCGCTCCGAGATGGTCCATGATTCGAGGATCTCGAAGGAGCCCTCTTTCGTCCTCACGTGAAGCTCGGCATGCTGGAAGTTCCACAGGATGCATGAATTGCATCCCAGCAGCTCTGCCTTGCGGCGGGCGTCGGACACGAACGCCTCGTCGTCTATCTTGACGTCGGGGCACTTTATCTCCCAGCCCTGGAGGATGGTCGAACGCTGCCGATCGGAGAAGAGCAGGACGTCGGGGAACTTGACGCGGCCGCGCTCGTTGATGGTCGACTCCCCGCCGGCCCGCTTGATGTGCATGTCCTTGCCGTGGAGGTAGTCGTTGATGGCGCTGATGAGCTCGATGGCGTATGACCGTTCGTTGTCATGGACGCGTTGGGCGCTCATAGGCTCGAACTCTCCTCGTTGCTCACGACGATGCCGGGTAGGCGATCGCGTTTTCCTCGTCCATGCGGGACCGTGCTTCTTCGAGGCGCCGACGGCAGACTTCGATATAGTCGATGGGCTCGTTTTTGAAGCGGGCGACGCCCTCGTTCTTCTCTATACCAATATAGCGGCGCCCCTCAAGGCAGGCGGCAACGCAGAAAGAGCCGCTTCCGCAGGCGTTGTCCAGCACGACGTCCCCCGGGTCGGTGTAGGTGCGAATGAGGTACCTCCCCAGCTCCACCGGCTTCTGCGTGGGGTGGTACACGGGGCCTTCCGATTCGGCGGTCTTGAAGTAGACGATGTCCGTGGGGTATCGGCTGCCGTCGCTCTGCACATGCTTGGGGTCGAAGTCGCCGTAGCTCCCGGTCAGCTGGTTCTTGCGCACCCCCTTGTCGTAAGACTCGCCTTGGGACATCTGGGGATGGTAGGTCGGCTGCGATCGGTAGAAGATGCAGATGTCCTCGTACTTCCGAAGGGGCTGCTTCTTCGCGTTGAGGAAGTTGGTCGCCTTCGACTTGATCCAAACCAGCTTGTACTTGTACAGGTCGGCCGCGTGGAGCATGAGCTTGGCGGTGAACAGGCCACTGCTCGTCAGGGCTATCACGCCTCGCGGCTTTATCACCCTGCGGTACTCGGTGAACAGGATATCGAGGTTGATGATGGAGTCCCATTTGTTCTGGGTGGTTCCGTAGGGCAGATCGCAGAGCACCATGTCTATCGATTCGTCGGGGATGGCCTTCATCTTCTCAAGGCAGTCGCCTTCGATGATGGTGTTGAGAAGCGGCTCAATTGAGCGCGTGTCTTCTGCTTGAACGATCCGCATGCAGTCCTCCATTCGTAGACTCCCGATTATATCCTCCTCGGTCGGTTTTGTGCCCTGCATCGGAGGGAAACATCAGAGGTGCAAGCCCTTGCCGCTGCCGGGTGCTGCGGCTCCGCAGCGGCCCTTCCGCCGCTCCGCCCGTTCGCCCTGCCGCGTACCGCTGTTTTGCTCGCCGCCTCGTCGCGTCCTGCCGCTCCGTCCTTGCGCCCTCGCTGGTTGGAAAGCGTGGGCGGATGCGAGGGAGCGGGAGTATAATGCTGCGGATCGATCGAGAGCAAGGAGCGTGTTTTGAGCGAGCAGGCGGCAAAGGCGAAGGCGAACGCGGGCGAGGGCGCGAACGGGGAAGGGCAGCACACCGACCGCACGGGGTTCCTCCAGGGGCTCGGGTGCTACCTCCTGTGGGGCGTCATGCCCGTGTACTGGAAGCTGCTGTCGGCGGTTCCCGCGTTCGAGGTGCTGGCATGGCGCATGGTGTGGTCGTGCGCGGCGGTGGTGGCGCTGTGCGTGCTGGTCCAGCGGACGCGCTTCCTCTACCTGTTCCGCGACCCGCGTGCGGTGCGCACGTTTCTGGCCTCGGGGCTCATCGTCTCGTGCAACTGGGGCGTGTACATCTGGGCCGCCAACAGCGGGCACCTGCTGCAGACGAGCATCGGGTACTACCTGTGCCCGCTGTTCACCATCGTGCTGGGGATGGCGTTCTTCAAGGAGCGGCTCACGCCCATGCAGACGGTGGCCACGGTGCTGGCGGCGCTCGGCGTGGGGTACTTCATCGTGGCGAACGGTGGCGACATCTGGATCGCGTTCGCGCTGGCGCTCACGTTCAGCGTGTACGGCGCGGTGAAGAAGAAGGGCGGGTACCCGGCGCTGCCCGGCATGGCGTTCGAGTCGCTGCTCACGGGGCTTATCGGCGCCGTCGCCCTGATCGTGGG
>NC_021021.1:2676628-2679430 GCF_000210055.1 Gordonibacter pamelaeae 7-10-1-b | reverse complement strand
CGGCCGCTCCGTGGATCTGGCGGCTCGTGCCCGCCACGCCCGACCCGATGGCCGTCACCGGCCCGGCAGTCGACATGGCGCTGCTCGCCGGCTGCGGCGTGCTCACGGCCATCCCGCTGCTGCTGTTCTCGGCGGCGGCCAACCGCATCTCGCTCACGGTGATCGGCTTCATCCAGTACGTCAGCCCCACCATCGCGCTCGTGCTGGCGGTGGCCTTCTTCGGCGAGCAGTTCACCATGGCGCACGGCATCTGCTTCGCCCTCATCTGGCTGGGCATCGCCGCCATCGGCGCTGAGGCCGCATGGATGGGCAGGCGGAAGCGGGCGGCAGAGGTCGCGCCGCCCGTGCCCGCAGCCGCTGCGCCCTCGCCGAACCCGTCGTCCGCAGCCATGCTGACCGACGCGCCCCCTGCTGAGCGCTAGCCGGCTTGTCGGGGGTCGCACCTCCCTTAGGCGTCTTTCTCGAAGACCAGGTCGATTTTGCGTATGCGGGCGTTGCCGTCGATTTCGGTGATTATGGAGTCGACGTAGCGGTAGCCGCGCGCCGCGTAGTCGTCGATGATCTCGCGGTGTTCCGAGGTGCCGAATCCAACTACGAATACTTCACGCTTCTTGTAGTCGACGCTCACGTACTCGTACCCCCTCATGGCGCACCCCTTTCGGCCGACTCGCCTCAGGGCATATCTTAGAGCTTGCTGCACGAAGCCGCAAGGACGCGCAAAAGACGGGCAACGCAGCTGCTCCGCCGACCTGTTTGCTGTACAATTGCAACGTTTTGCCAATGGGCAATATCGTACAAGACAAGCGCGGGGGAGTGTGGCATGGCGGAGGCCAAGAGGGAACGGTTCGTATCGCGGTTGGGGTTCATCCTCATCAGCGCGGGGTGCGCCATCGGCCTGGGCAACGTGTGGCGCTTCCCCTACATCACGGGCGAGTACGGCGGCGCGGCGTTCGTGCTCATGTACCTGGTGTTCCTCGTCATCCTGGGCCTGCCCGTCATGGTGATGGAGTTCGCCGTGGGCCGCGCCAGCCAGAAGAGCGCGGCCGCGGCGTTCGACACGCTGCAGCCGTCGCGCAAGTGGCATTGGTTCTCGTGGTGGGGCTACATCGGGTGCATGGTGCTCATGATGTTCTACACCACGGTGGGCGGCTGGATGCTGTCTTTCGTGGTGAAGATGGCCACCGGCGCGTTCAACGGCCTGGACAGCGCGGGCGTCGGCGAGGTGTTCAACGCGATGCTGGCTAACCCCACCGAGCTCGTGGGCTGGATGCTCGTGGTCATCGTGCTGGGCTTCCTCGTATGCAGCCTGGGGCTGCAGAAGGGCGTCGAGCGCGTCACGAAGGTGATGATGGTGTGCCTCCTGGGCATCATGGTGGTGCTCGTGGCGCGCGCCGTCACGCTGCCGGGCGGCCTCGCGGGCCTCGAGTTCTACCTCGTCCCCGACTTCGGGCGCCTGTTCGCAGGCGCGACGCCGGCTGAGCAGTGGGCCACGTTCGGCGACGCCGTGTTCGCGGCCATGGGCCAGGCGTTCTTCACGCTGTCGCTCGGCATCTCGGCCATGGAGATATTCGGCAGCTACATCGGCAAGGAACGCTCGCTCACCGGCGAGGCGCTGCGCATCTGCGGGCTGGACACGGCTGTGGCGCTCATGGCCGGCCTCATCATCTTCCCGGCGTGCTTCGCGTTCGCGGTGGAGCCGGGCAGCGGCCCCGGCCTCGTGTTCGTCACGCTGCCGAGCGTGTTCGGCCAGATGCCGATGGGGCAGCTGTGGGGCGCGCTGTTCTTCGTGTTCATGAGCTTCGCGGCGCTGTCCACCATCATCGCGGTGTTCGAGAACCTCATCAGCTGGTCCATGGACAAGTGGGGCTGGTCGCGCCACACGGCGGTGGCGCGCACGGCCGTTATCGTGTGCGTGCTCAGCCTGCCGTGCGCGCTCGGGTTCAACGTGCTGGCGGGCGTGCAGATCCCGGCCATCGGCGACATCCAGTCCATCGAGGACTTCATCGTGTCGAACAACCTGCTGCCGCTGGGCAGCCTGTTCTACGTGCTGTTCTGCGTGTCGCGTGGCGGCTGGGGCTGGGACAACTTCCTGGCCGAGGCCGACACCGGCAAGGGCATCCGCTTCCCGCGCTGGTCGAAGCTCTGGCTGAAGTTCGGCATCCCTGCGCTGATCCTGGTGATCTTCGTGATGGGCTACGTGCCGAAGTTCGCCGTGTGGCTGGGGATGGCGTAGAATAGCGAGGGCTGCGCGCGGCTTCGGCATTGGGCGCGGGTTCGGTTGCGGGCACGCCCCGGTTGTGGCCGGGCAGCGCGGCAGCCGGGTATCTCGGCGATAGGGCGACGAAGGGCAAGGCGATGGCGGCGAAGCGGCTGTTCTCCATTCTGGGCGATTCCATCAGCACGTTCGAAGGCTGCAACCCGGCGGGTTTCCGCGTGTTCTACGAGGAGGAGCGTCGGGAGGTCACGGGCGTGCGCGAGGCGCGCGACACGTGGTGGGCGCAGGTGGTCGACGCGCTGGACGGCGAGCTTCTGGCGAACGGGTCGTTCTCGGGCAGCATGGTGGAGGGCGCGGGCTTCCCGGCCGGCGACAGCGCGGAGCGCGTCGCGGCCCTTGCGCGCGACGGGCAGGCTCCCGACGTGGTCCTCGTGTTCATGGGTATCAACGACTACGGCTGGGGCGGCGCCGACGCGCAGGCAGCCGGGCGGGGCAACGCCCTGCCGACCTGCCTGGACGTTGACGCGCTCGGCGAGCAGCGCGAGCCCGGCCTGGCTGCCTCCGACGCGGCCGAGCGGTTCGGGCTG
>NC_021021.1:2671706-2676235 GCF_000210055.1 Gordonibacter pamelaeae 7-10-1-b | reverse complement strand
GGCGCTTGCCCTACGGGGCGCGCATCGGGGCAGGCGGCACGCTGCTGGCGGCAGCCCCCGCCTGCGCTTAGGCGTTGTTTGGAATTGCCGCGTGTCCTCCTTGACATCGCCCCGCGTCGTACTAAAATCTCGTTTTAGCACTCGAAGGCTTGGACTGCTAGCACACGGGGCAGTCCGACCGCTTGACGAAGGAACGTACCCGAAAGGAAGCGACGCCGCCATGCGCAAGTTCAAAACAGAGAGCAAGAAGCTGCTCGACCTCATGATCAACTCCATCTACACGAACCGCGAGATCTTCCTGCGCGAGCTCATCTCGAACGCGTCGGACGCGGTGGACAAGCTCTACTTCAAGAGCCTCACCGACAAGTCCATCGAACTCTCCAAGGACGAGCTCGCCATCCAGGTGAGCTTCGACAAGGACGCCCGCACCGTCACCGTGAGCGACAGCGGTATCGGCATGACGAAGGACGAGCTCGACCGCAACCTGGGCACCATCGCGCACTCGGACTCCATGGCGTTCAAGATGGAGAACGACGAGGTGCAGGGCGACGACGTGGACATCATCGGCCAATTCGGCGTGGGCTTCTACTCCTCGTTCATGGTGGGCAAGAGCGTGCGCGTGGTGTCGAAGGCCTACGGCAGCGACGAGGCTTGGGCCTGGGAGAGCGACGGCGTGGAGGGCTACACCATCGAGCCGGCCGAGCGCGCCGAGCACGGCACCGACGTCATCATCACGCTCAAGGACAACACCGACGAGGACTCCTACGACGGCTACCTGTCCGAGTACGGCCTTAAAGACCTGGTCAAGCGCTACAGCAACTACGTGCGCTACCCCATCCGCATGGAGGTGACGAAGTCGCGCGAGCTGCCGAAGCCCGAGGATGCCGGCGACGACTACGTGCCGCAGTTCGAGAACTACCAGGAGCTCGACACCGTGAACTCCATGATCCCCATCTGGAAGCGCCGCAAGTCCGAGGTCGACCAGGAAGAGTACAACGAGTTTTACAAGACCGACTTCCACGATTTCGCCGACCCGGCCCGCACCATCTCCGTGCATGCCGAGGGCGCGCTGTCCTACGATGCGCTGTTGTTCGTGCCGAGCCGCGCGCCGTTCGACCTGTACAGCCGCGACTACCAGAAGGGCCTCGCGCTCTACAGCTCCAACGTGCTCATCATGGAGAAGTGCGAGGAGCTGCTACCCGACTACTACAACTTCGTGCACGGCGTGGTGGACAGCCAGGACCTGCAGCTGAACATCAGCCGCGAGACGCTGCAGCACAACAGCCAGCTGCGCGCCATCGCCAAGAAGATCGAGAAGAAGATCACGTCCGACCTCGAGGACATGCGCGACAACGACCGCGAGGGCTACGAGGCGTTCTTCGAGAACTTCGGCCGCGGCCTGAAGTACGGCATCTACGCCAGCTACGGCTCGCAGAAGGACACGCTGGCCGACCTGTTGCTGTACTACTCCGCGAAACAGGACAAGCTGGTCACGCTGGCCGAGTACTTCGAGGCCATGCCCGAGGACCAGCCGGCCATCTACTACGCCGCCGGCGATTCGGTGGAGCGCCTGAACAAGATGCCCATCGTGAAGACGGTGCTCGGCAAGGGCTACGACGTGCTGCTGTGCACGCAGGATGTGGACGAGTTCTGCTTCACCGCCATGCGCGACTACGGTGCGAACGAGGACGGAGAGGGCGCGAAGGAGCTCAAGAACGTGGCGTCCGGCGACCTCGACTTCGCCACCGAGGACGAGAAGAAGGAGGCCGAAGAGGCCACGAAGGAGAACGAGGACCTGTTCAAGGCGCTGAAGGACGCGCTCGGCAACGAGGTGACGAAGGTGGCCGTGTCCGCGCGCCTCACCGACGCGCCTGCGTGCGTGACTACCGAGGGCCCCGTGTCGCTTGAGATGGAGCGCGTGCTGTCGAAGGGCCCCGAGGGCCCCGACGGCGTGAAGTCGCAGCGCGTGCTGGAGCTGAACGCCAAGCACCCGGTGTTCGACACGCTGAAGGCCGCCCACGAGGCCGGCGACAACGACAAGATCCGCCTGTACGCCGACCTGCTGTACAACCAGGCGCTGCTGGTGGAGGGCATGCCCATCGACGATCCGGTTGCCTTCGCCCAGAACGTCGCGAAGCTGATGTAGTCGGGTTCCGTCGGCCTGCCGGCCGCCGGAACGACTCGACGCTGCGAAGCCCCCTGGCACCCGATCTTGCCGCGATCCCGGAGGTTCGCGTACCGAAGTACGCTTCACCTCCGCGATCCCGGAGGTTCGCGTACCGAAGTACGCTTCACCTCTGCGATCCCGCCAATCTCGGGCACCAGGGGGCTTCTCGCTGACTTACTACGCCAACCTGCGCGGCCGTTATGCGCCCTCCGGGCGCATGGGCGGGTCGCTTCGCTCCCGCCCGTTCCACCGGGGCGGTTGTTCTCGCGCTGGCGCGCGAGGGGCGCGGCTCCTGCGGAGCGCACCCGTTTTCGCGCTTCGCGCGAACGGATATTCTAGCTGACCGTTTGACGCGTAACCCGGCGGCCTTCGCGCGCAGCGGCCCTAGGGCATCCACTCGACACACGGGGCTTGCAGCGCCGTGGACAAATAGGGGCGGTAATCTTTATTCTGGATAAAAGATGATTAGAATGCCGAGCTTACTACCAGGCGCTTCGCAAACGCCGCATTCCCGATCCCTTGATTCCCGTCGGAAATCTACAGACTAACGACCCTTTTTGTCCATTACTCTTTAAGTCATATATGCAAGCGTCCCAAGGGAGCGGGAAAGCTTTCCGCGCGCAGCACGATCCGTGAGCATCGGCTGTGTGTCGATGGGGGAGACAGAACGAATGCCCTGATCCCACGTCGGGAATTTTTGTGCCGAGCAGCCTGCTTTCCGCACACGAAGCACCTCAGGCGCCGGGCTATGCGTCAAAGGGGGAGACAGAACGGATGTTTCACGTGAAACATCCGAGAGCGGGCGCGCCTTGCCCTCCCTTCGTTATCGGCTCGCCTCCCTTTCGCATCCGTGCCGCGCACTACCGTGCGGAACGCGCTATCATCGGCGCATGACGAAGCCGAGCGCAAGGAGGCATCCATGGCAGATGCGATTTTCAAACGGGCGAGCGTGCGGAGGTTCACGGACGACCCGATGACCGACGACGAGGTGCGCGCCTTGCTGCGCGCGGGCATGGCGGCGCCCTCGGGCGGCAACCAGCAGCCGTGGGAGTTCTACGTGGCGCGCGACCGGGCCACGTTGCAGCTGCTGTCCGAGGCCAGCCCCTACGCGAAACCGGCCGCCGGCGCCGCCTGCGCCATCGTGCCGTGCATGCGCACGGAGGGCCTGCGCTTTCCCGAGATCGCCGTGCAGGACATGAGCGCCTGCGTGGAGAACATCCTATTGGAGGCCGTCGACCGGGGCTTCGGCGCCGTATGGATGGGCATCGCACCCGAGCCCGAGCGCATGGCAGCCGTGTCCGAGATCGTGGGCGCGCCGGCGGGGCTGGAGCCGTTCGCCATCGTCGCGCTGGGCTACCCGGAGTCCGAGCCCCACGCCAAGGGCAAGGACCGCTATGCCGAGGACCGCGTGCACTGGCTGAGCTAGCCCGAGCACGGGGCCATAGGTTGGGCGGCCACGCGGGAAGACGGCGCTGGCCGCTGGACGGTGGACGACGATTTCCCGCATGCCGAAATCCGCTATCCCGCCCGCACGGCCCCCTGGTCGCAGCGGTTGCCCCAGGAGTCGATGAGCTGATCGTCGCGGTAGACGCAGATGATCTCGCAGTGGTTCGCGCACTTGGCGCATTCGATCTCGCGCGTCTTGAACGCGAAGTCGCCCACGGCATCGAAGTCGAACGCCTCGCCGCCCCCGCTGCGCGAGGCCGCACCCGCGATCCCGTCCCTGCCCATCCCTGCCGCATCCGCCCCTGCATCCGCCGCGACCGCCTCGGCGGCCAGCAGCGCGACGCCGAACGCGCCCATCAGGTGGCCGTCGGGGTCCACGAGCACGTCCATCCCCAGCATGTCCTCGAACGCGCGCACCACGCCCGCGTTCTTGCTCACGCCGCCCTGGAACACCACGGGCGCGACGGTCTTCTTTCCCTTGCCCACGTTGTTCAGGTAGTTCGACGCCACCGCGCGGCAGAGCCCCGCGATGATGTCCTCGCGCGCGTAGCCCACCTGTATCTTGTGCACCAGGTCGCTCTCGGCGAATACGGTGCAGCGCGCCGCGATGTTGGCCGGCCGTTTGGACGCGAGCGCGATGGCGCCGAATTCCTCCACCTCCACGCCGAGCCGCGCCGCCTGGCTCGACAGGAACGCGCCCGTGCCGGCCGCGCACAGCGTGTTCATGGCGTAGTCCACGGCTATGCCGCCCTCCACGCAGATGATCTTCGAGTCCTGCCCGCCTATCTCCAAGATGGTGCGCACGTCCGGGTGCAGGTAGGTGGTGCCCACGGCGTGCGCGGTGATCTCGTTCTTCACCACGGCCGCGCCCAGCATGGCCCCCACGAGCCGCCGCGCGCTGCCGGTGGTGCCCACG
>NC_021021.1:2665190-2670992 GCF_000210055.1 Gordonibacter pamelaeae 7-10-1-b | reverse complement strand
TCGTCCGAGCCGTCGGCCGGGCCCGCCTCCAGCGGGCCTCCGCCTGTCCCGCTCCCGCCTACGGCGCTTCCCTCGAGGTCAGCCATGCACGTAGCCCCCCTTCTTCTGGTAGCGCAGGATGTCCACGAAGCTCTCGATGCGGGTTTCCAGCCCGGCCGTGCCGCTCTGCGCGTCGATGGTGAGGTTCAAGATGGGCTTGCCCTGGATGCAGCGCATGATGGCGTCGTCGGCCATGGAATCGGGCCCGCAGGGGAACGCGCTCACCAGCACGATGCCGTCGATGCGCTCGTGCAGCAGCAGGATAGCCCCGATGAGCTCGCGATTCACCACCCAGGGCATGGTGGCCGAGAAGTCGAAGCTGGCCTTGAGCGCGCGCTCGTGGTCCGCTTCGTCCGCGTAGAGCACCGTGGCGCCCAGGCGCTCGAGCGGGTCGACCACGCTGCCGCCCAGGTAGGGGTCGTGCGCCAGGTAGGGGTGCGCCACCAGCAGGATGGCCAGCGGCCGCCCCGCGCCCTGCGTGGCCGCAAGCGAGGCCAGCAGCCTCTCCTGCGCCCCCGCCGCCGCGCGGTCGGCGCGCTCCTGGGCGTGCAGGGCCGACCTCCAGGCGCGCTTCGCCTCATGAGGGCTGGCACCGAAGCACCCGCCCAGCTCGAGGAATGCGTCGCGCAGCGACGAGCGTCCCTCCACGGCGTCTGCCAGGCATGAGGCCACGCGCACGCCGCGGTCGCGGAAGGTGTTCGCCACCAGGTCGGGCAGCGCCTGGAACTTCGTGCAGAACCCTTTGCGCCGCCCCAGGTTGCCCATGCTCGGCACGAAGAGCGCGTCGCAGGAATCCAGCAGGCTCTCGGCGTGCCCCAGGTAGGTCTTCGACGCCAGGCAGCACTCGTCCACGGACAGCGCCTCGCCCGCCTCCATGAGCGCGCGGTCCGTCGGTCGGCTCAGCACCACCTCGCGCCCCAGCTCGCCGAAGAACGTCTCCCACAGCGTGCCGTAGCGGTAGTACAGCAGCGCACGCGGGATGCCCACGCGCTGCACGTCGGCGCAGTCGCCCTGTTTGAGGATGCCCATGCGGCCCTTTCGCTCGCCCTCGATGATGGCTTCATGGTATCGCTTGGCAGCCGGGGCGCGCGTCGCCCTGCACGTTCGCCACAAACCTTCCAAGCGGCGGGTGCGCTGCGGGCAAGCGGCGGCCATCCTGCGCGTCGGCTCTGCAACCGCAAGGTTTCAAAAGAAGTTGAATGAGCCTCGCTGCATGAAAAGGTGACATTTGTCGCTGTAAAGTTCAAAGGATAGGGAAACGAGGAGCGTTTGGGGGCAAAGTCGTTGAATATCAAGCAGATCCGATACTTTGCCGCGGTCGTCGAGCACGGTAGCCTGTCCGCGGCGGCAAAGGGCCAGTACGTAACCGTGCAGGCCGTGTCGAAGGCCATCGCCGACCTCGAGCGCGAGCTGGGCCAGAGCCTGTTCGTGCGCGAGAGCCGCGGCGTGCATCCCACGCCGTTCGGCAAGGCGTTCTACCAGAAGGCCTTGCCGGTTCTGGATGATTTCGGCGAGCTGGAGGCGTTTGCCAAGCTTTACCATGAGAACGTCCTTCCCGATGCGCTGCGCCTCGCGCTGTGCTCGCCGGCGTTTTACGGCTACGAGCGGGCCTGCGCGAGCATAGCCCAGTTCGCGAACCGGGGCCTCGGCCTCGATTCGACCGTGGTGCTGGAAACCGGTACGCAAGGATTGTCCCTGTTGCGGGCGGGCGAGTACGATGCGCTCATCACCATCGGCACGCTCTCGACTCCCGATACCGACTGCGTGTCGGTTGGGGCGGTCGCCCCCGGGGTGGTCATGTCCAAGACGCATCCCCTGGCCGGTCAGGACGAGGTGAGCTTGGCCGATCTCTCGGGCTACCCCATTGCGGTGTCGCAGGAATTCGACAGCTTCAACGAGTCCATCGTCACGGTGTACCGCAGGCGCAAGGTGGATGCGACGTTCGTGCCGATCGTTCCGGAGAAGTTCGACGAGCATCTCGACGTCCATCGTGGCATGTGCCTCATGGTGCACATCCCGGCGCTGGGCGAGATGTACCCTGGTACGGTCATCAAGCCCCTGGCCTCCGGAGACGCCGTTGCCATTCCCCTCTGCCTGGTGAGCATGAAAGACCGCAAGTCCCCGGCTTATCTTGCCTTCGAACGTTGGATCGCCAGCGAGCTGATCGTCGTCGGAGGGGGAGGCATCCCCCCGCTTCCCCGATGAGGGAGCGCGCGATACCGTGTTCATATCCCGGTCAAGGTAAATCGTATCGCGACTTGAAAATATATTTGAAGGGCATTCATAACCGGCGGGCGGCAGGGAAGGCCGGGTACAATGGCACGCTGATACGCTCGTTCTCGGTTCGATAGGGTGCGTCGTTGAACATAAAGCAAATCACATACCTGGCCGCGGTCATCGAGCACGGTAGCCTGTCCGCGGCGGCCAAAGACCAGTACGTAACCGTGCAGACGGTGTCGAAGGCCATCGCCGACCTCGAGCGCGAGCTGGGTCGGCGCCTGTTCGTGCGCGAGAGCCGCGGCATGCGCCCCACGCCGTTCTGCCAGGAATTCGGCGAGAAGGCGCTTGGCGTGATCGCCGGGTTCGACAGCTTGGAGGCGTTCGCCCGGTCCTACGGCGAGCGCGGGGGCCTGCCCGATCGGCTTCGGCTTGCGCTGAACACGCCGGCCTTTCCTGGCAACGAGGTGGTGCGCGAGAACACGGCCTCGTTCTCGCGGGCCCGTCTCGGCATCGAGGTGACGTACGAGCTTGCCACGGGAGAGGCCGGATTCGAAGGACTTGCGGACGGCACGTACGATGCCCTCGTCACCGTAGGGGCGTTCCGCCATGGCGATGTGGAGTGCTTCCCCGTGGGCACCGTCCCAGCGGGCGTCATGATGGGGGCGCGGCATCCGCTCGCCCAGAAGGACGTCGTCAGCCTGGAAGACCTCGCACGGTACCCCATGGGCCTTTCAAGCTGGTTCGACGACGCGAACGAAACCATCGTCGAGCACTACCGCCAACAGGGGGCGCATTTGAATTTCGTCGAGCTGGCCCTAGCGGACGTTGTCCGGTTCCTTGGCGAGGGCGGCATCATCTTCACGACGGGCATTCCTGCGCTCGGCCGCGCCGATCCATCCCTGACGGTGCGCGTGCTGGCACCGAAAGATGCCGTGCCCGTGCCCATCTGCCTCGTCTGTCTCAAGGGCCGCGGTGCCATGATGCGGTCCGTGGTGGAGAAGCTGCGCCTGGGAGACGGCGGGCTCCCGTTCCTGAAGTAGCGCGCCGGAAAAAACGGCCCCTTTAGGGAGGAAAGCTCCCCTTCCGTCCCTGTGGAAGGGGAGCTTTCCTGCTTGCTGCCTGCGCCTTTACTTGCGCTTTTTCAACCCCATCCAGATGAGCGCGGCCAGCGCGGCGCCTGCGAGCGGGGCCGCGATGAACACCCACACCTGCGACAGGGCGGTGGCGTCGCCGGAGACGGCCATCATGAGGGCCGGGCCGAAGCTGCGCGCCGGGTTCACGGACGTGCCCGTCAGCGGAATGCCCATGATGTGCACGAACGCCAGCGTGAGGCCGATGATGATGCCGGCGTAGGGTGCCGTGCGCTCGTCGGCCGTCGAGCCCAGCACGCTGAGCACGAAGATGCAGGTGAGGATCACCTCGACGATCAGGGCGCCCACCAGGGATATCCCCACGGCCGATGCGGCCCCGTACCCGTCGCAGCCCAGGCCCGTGGCGGCCACGCCGCCCAGGTCGCACATGCTTATGACGAGCGCGAGCACGGCCGCGGCCACGATGCCGCCGACGAACTGCGCAACCCAGTAGCCCGCGAGGTCCTTGCCCGACAGGCGCTTGTCCAAGAACAGGCCGAACGACACGGCCGGGTTGATGTGGCACCCCGACACGTTGCCGATGACGAACGCCATGGCCACGATGGACAGGCCGAATGCCATGGCAATGCCGAGCGTGCCCAGCGTCGCGCCCGCCACGGCGGCGCTGCCGCAGCCGAACAGCGTGAGCACGAACGTGCCGAACGCCTCTGCGGCGTACTTCTTCATCGATGATGTTTCCATATTGAGGCTCCCCTTGTTTTCGATACGCGAATGCTTGCGCGGGCTCATGTGCTGCGCGGGCCCGCTCCTTCCTTGCCTGCGCGCTCCCGCGATGCGCGGTTGCTCGCGGGAGCGCCGGCTGCCCGCCGCTACTTCGTTTTGCCGATGCGGCAGATCGTGCTGCCGCACACGGGGCACGTGCCCTTCGTGATGGGCTTCCCGTTCTTCGTGGTGCTGGCCACGGGGTCCTTCATGACCTTCTTCTCCTTGCACTTCATGCAGTATGCCTCGACCGCCATGGGTGGTCTCCTCTCCTTGGATAACAGTTGGCGCTGTTATCGTCGTTTGACCGTAACCCCATGTCAATACAGTTAAAATGTAGTTGAAAGGCTTGACAGCGCACGTTGGCCGACCGTTCTTTGACACGCGGGCGCCAGCGGGCGTATGATCGGGGCATGCCGTTCGTCGAAAAACAGTTCAGCCCGAAGGTGGTGCTGGTCGCCATGTTGGTGGGCACCTTCGTGGCCTCGGTCAGCCAGAGCATGCTCACGAGCGCCCTTCCTGCCGTGATGCGCGAGTTCGGCGTAGATGCCACGCTGGGGCAGCTGCTCACCACGTCGTATATGTACACGTTGGGCATCGTGGCCGCGTTCTCGGCGTTCCTCATCACCCGCTGCAACGTGCGTCGGCTGTTTCTGGGCGCCCTCGCCCTGTTCGCGGCAGGTTGCGTGCTGGCGTACTATGCCACGACCTACCCCCTGCTGCTGGCGGCCCGGCTCATGCAGGCGTGCGGCACGGGCGTGCTCATGCCCCTCATCCAGGTGGTGGCGCTGGAGATCTACCCGAAAGACCAGTATGGGCAGGCGCTCGGCCTGGTGGGGCTCGTGTTCGGGTTCGCGCCGGTCGTGGGTCCCACGTTGTCGGGCATCATCACGGATGCGCTCGGCTGGCGCACCATCTTCCTGCTGCTGGGGCTGGTGGCCGTGGCATCGCTTCTGGCCTCGTCGCTCGTGGTGCGCGACGTGGGGAGGCACGAGCGCGTTGCGCTCGACGTGCCGTCCGTGCTGCTGTACACGTTCGGGCTGATCGTGTTCATGGTGGGGGTGACGGGCCTCGAGCAGTTCGGGTTCCTCGACGCGCGCGCCTTCGGCCCCACGCTCGCGGGTCTGGCCTTGGTGGCGGCGTTCGCCGTGCGGCAGGTGCGCCTGCGCAAGCCCTACCTGAAGCTGGCGCTTTTCGGCAACCGCGTGTTCCGCACGGGGGTGCTGCTGCTGGTGGTGGCGCAGATGGCCATGATGGCGTCGGCCCTGCAGGTTCCGCTCTACCTGCAGGAGATCCACGGGTTCACGGCCACGCAGTCGGGGCTCACGCTGCTGCCGGGCGCGCTGTGCATGCCGCTGCTGAACCCGGTGACGGGGCGCCTGTTCGACCGCTTCGGCGGCAAGCTCGTCGGCATCGTGGGCTTCTCGCTGCTCATTGCGGGCACGGCATCGTTCGTGTTCTTCTCGGATTCCACGCCCGTGGCGCTGGTGGCGGCCCTGTACCTGGTGCGCATGGTGGGCGTGGCGTTCATCCTCATGCCCATGACGGCGTACTGCATGACGGATCTGGGAGGGGACGACCTTCCCCAGGGCACCGCCATCGTGAACTCGCTGAGGCAGATCTGCGGGTCGCTGGGTTCGTCGGTCATGGTTGCCGTGGTGGCGCACGCGTCGGCGGGCGCGGCGGTGGT
>NC_021021.1:2659478-2665058 GCF_000210055.1 Gordonibacter pamelaeae 7-10-1-b | reverse complement strand
GGGGCGGGCGTGAGCATGCACGGGTTCAGCGTGTCGTTCGGCCTGCAGGCGGTGCTGCTGGGGGTGTCGCTCGTGGGGACCATCGCGTTCGTGCACGGCAAGCGCCACGGCAAGGCTGCGAAGGGTGCGGCTGCGGCCTGACGGGCAGGGGAATGCCGCGGGCGCGGAGCGGGCCGTCCTACCAGGCCACGGTCACGCCGGCCCAGTCGAGGATGCCCTTGTCCATGTTGTACACGTTGGTGAAGCCGTTGTTGATGAGCTGCGCGCAGGTTTTCCGGGCGCGGTTGCCGGTGCGGCAGTAGGCGAGCACCGGGGCGTCGCGGTCGAGTCCTTCGAGCTCCGGGGGCAGCGGGTCGAAGCTGTCGTAGCGGATGTTCAGCGAATCGCGCAGGTGCCCGTCGCCGTACTCCTGCGGCGAGCGCACGTCCAAGATGGTCACGCCGCCTTGGTCGACCAGGTCCTCGGCGGCCTCGCTCGATATCAGGTGGTAGGCGCCCGAGTCGAGCGCCCGCTGGTCCTCGGCCGTGATGACGACCTTTACCGAGCCTTCCTCGTCTGCCACGGTGCCCTCCTGCCTGCCCCTTCCGGCGCGCGATGCAGGAGGGGGACTAAATGTATTCAATGTAATTACAGTTTATGATGGTAACAGTAGTTCTCTTCGCGGGGCGTGTCAAGCGCCAGTTCCCCCGGCGCGGCGAAAACCGGGGCGGCCGTCCGGGAGGCCGCCCCGGTGCAAGGCGGGAAGCTGTTAACGAACGATGCCGTGCCGTCCACCACCTCCACGTTCGGCAGGTCGGCCAGCTTATGGTAGTTCTTGCCGCGCAGCAGGCCGGTCACGCGGTCCTTCTCGTCGATGGCCGCCGCATAGCGCGCGGCGCGCTCGTCGAACGTGCCGCCCTGCGCCGCCGAGAGCGCCGCGGAGTGCACGAGCGACTTCGTGGGGATGCAGGCCACGTTGATGCAGGTGCCGCCGTACCTCTTCGGCGACTTCTCAACCAGCGCCACCATCTTGCCCGCTGCGGCGAGCGCGCCCGCCAGCGCCTTGCCGCCCTTGCCGAATCCGATGACGGCTGCGTCGACTTTCCTCATGATGCTTCCTTTCAGGGAAGGGGATGGTTCGCTGTTCGTGGTGTTCGTGGTGTTCGTGGTGCTCGTGGGGGCGCGTGGGGCCGGGGGCGTTGGGGAGCGTGCCGACGTGGCGCGACTCGTCGAGGTTGCGTTTGCCCACACAACTACGAGTTCGGTCGTGGCGGCACGCTCCCCAACGCCCCCGACTTGCGGCTCGCGTTTCGTGAGAGAAGGGGCGGGGAGGGAAGGGGTGCGAGCGCGGAGACGGCTAGGCGCCGTCCGGCTCGGAGCCGGCCACGGTGCCGTAGGGCCAATCGACGATGCCGCCCATGTCGTTCACGTCGGTGAAGCCCAGGGCAACCAGCTTGTCGGAGGCCTGCTTGCTGCGCACGCCGGTGCGGCAGTATACGATGAGCTTGTCGTCGGTGCCGGTCAGCTGCGAGGGCCGTGCCGACCCGATGTCCTCGTTCGGGATGTTGAGGGCGCCGGGCACGTGGCCGTCGGCGTACTCCTTGGGCGTGCGAACGTCTACCACGGTGACGCCGCCCTCGTCGATGAGGGCCTTGGCCTCTTCCGCCGTTATCTTATGGTAGGCGCCCGTGTCCCCGCCCGTATTCGCAGCCGGGTCCGCACCGCCCGCCATGCCGCCGTTTTCGCCGGCCGGCGCGCTGCAGGCCGCCAATGCGAGCACCGCCGCCAACGCAAGCGCCCCTGCGGCCATGACGAGCGCCCTGCTCCCTGGCTTGCCCTTCCTCATATCCGCTCCCTCCAACGTTTTACCATTCAGTGCAATCGTTCCAAGTACAGTTACTGACTGTAACAGTAAATCATACAGTTATAAAAGTCAACACAATCAGTAGGATTTATCCAGCGAGCGGCACAAGCGAAAGCAAAGGGGGATTATGCATAAAAGCTGGAGCGGCTCCCAATCCGCAAGGACGGGGAGCCTCCAAAGTAAGACCAAACCGCCGAAGCGATTCGAGAGCCGTGGGGAGTACCACCTCCCTGCGCCTGCCGCCTGCGCCTACCCCGCCACCTTCGCGAACAGGTTGTTCAGCTCCTCCGTGACGGTGGGGTGGGTGAACACGGCGTCGCGGATGTCGGCGGCGGTGCAGCCGTCGTCCAGGAAGCGCTTCGCCAGGTTCACGATCTCGGGCGCGCCCGTGCAGTACAGGTGGATGCCCAGCACGCGTCCCGTGGCGTTGTCCACGACGCCCTTCATGAGCCGCGCCTCCTTGCCCAAGAGCGGCACCTTCGGCATGTCATCGGCCGTCATGACGGCGCAGGCCACGTCGAACCCCTGGTCGCGCGCCTCCTGCTCGGTCAGGCCGACGTGGGCGAGCGGCGGGTCGGCGAAGATGCAGGACGGCACGGCGCCGCGGGTGCCCTTCGTCTTCGTGCCGTCGCCCAGCACGTCGGAGACCACGATGCGGTAGTCGTCGTACGACACGTAGGTGAACTGCTGCAGCTCGGTCACGTCTCCCATGGCCCAGATGTTCGGCGCGGTGGTGCGCAGGTGCTTGTCGGTGACGATGGCGCCGCGCCCGTCCACCTGCACGCCGGCGGCCTCGAGGTTCAGGCCGTCCGTGGCGGGGCGGCGCCCCGTGGCCACGAGCGCGAAATCGCCGGGCAGGCGCATTTCCTTGCCGTCCACGTCGGCTATGACCAGCACCTGCGCCACATCGTCTTCCAGGCTCTTCACCTGCGCGCCCAGCATGAGCTTGATGCCCCGCTGCTCGAAGTCCTCGCGCACGGCGCGCGCCACGTCGGCGTCCTCGCGCGGTAGGAACTCCTCGCCGCCCTGCAGCACCGTCACGTCCACGCCGAAGTCGGCGAACAGCGAGGCGAACTCCAGCCCTACGTAGCCGGCGCCCACGATGACCGTGCGCTCGGGCAGTATCTTTACGTCCAGCAGCGACTCGCTCGTGTACACGCGCTTGCCGTCCGCGCCGGGAATGTCGGGCAGCGCGGGCACGGAGCCGGTGTCGATGAACGTGCGTGCCGCCTCCAGCTGACGCTCGCCGTCGGTCGTGCGCACGGACAGGTGGGTGGCGTCGACGAACGAGGCCTCGCCGTCGATGACCTCGATGCGCGGGTTGTCGGCGAGCACCCGGTAGCTCCGTTCGCGCAGGCGGGCCGTGGCCTCGTTCTTCTCGTCGATCACGGCCTCGTAGCGCTCGGCGCGCGCCGGGAACTCGCCTCCTTCGAACGCGCTCACGGCAGCCGCGTGCACGAGCATCTTCGAGGGGAGGCAGGCGGTGTTGACGCAAGCCCCGCCGTACATGCGGGTCGAGCGCTCGATCACGGCGACGGTGAGGCCCGCGTCCGCCAAGTCGAGCGCCAACGGCTTGCTGGCTGCTCCGAATCCGATGATCGCCGCATCTACCTGGTCCAGGCTCTTCCTTTCCTCGGGGCCCGCGCGGCCGGATGCCGCCGGGGCGCACGCTCCTGCGGCGCAGCGGGTTGTGTCGGGTGGTGCGCGCCTCGCGCACGCGTTGCGTCCATCGTACGTCTTGGCCCTTGACGCTCCCAGCGGCGCGGGCTCCCCTGCGCCGTGCGATAACCGAGCTGTTGGCAAATCGCGATGCAGCCCGCCGCGCGCCGCCCAGGCAACCGCCTCCGAACAACGGCGCACGCAGCCTGCCAAAACCTTTATACTGTCAGTGAAGGAAGCTCGCCGGCGACAAGCGCGTTCGAAGCGGACGTGCGCGAAAGGAGCGCGACATGAAGATCAACAAGGTATTGGTGGCTGTGGACGAGTCCGAGGGCGCTCGGCGCGCGCTCGAGCTGGCGGAGGCCCTGGCTGCGCCCGATCCCGACATGCACCTCGATCTGGTGTACGTGGTTCCCATCCCACTGCTTGACGAATCGCAGACGGCCAGCTTCAAGGATATCCTCGACATGATGATATCCGACGGCGAGGACGTGCTGACCAAGATGGAGGAAAGCCTGGGCGAAGACGTGGCCGCGCGCACCGAGACCCTGCTCATGACGGGTGTGAACCCTGCGACGGAGATAATCAAGCTCACCGAGCAGCGCGATTACGATATGGTGGTCATCGGCAACCGCGGTCTCGTCGGCCTCAAGGAGTACATGGGCAGCGTGAGCCATAAGGTGCTGAACGGCACGAGCCTCCCGGTGCTTATCGCCCGGTAGCGTTTCGCCGATAGCAGCTGCACGCAAGCGCACCGCTGGGGGGCGGTGCGCGGCGGCCTCGCGCTCCTGCAGGGCCGCCGCAAAGAGCAAGGAGGAGAAATTTGAGGGAACGCAAGAACTCGTTGGTCCTGTTCAGCAAACCGCCGGCGCCGGGATTGGTGAAAACTCGCCTGACTACGCTCAAGGACGGCGTGTTCACGCCCGAGGTGGCCTCGGCGCTGTACCACTGCATGCTGTTCGATGTGACGGAGGTCTGCTGTGCGGCGCTCGCCGACCTCGAGGCGCGTTCGGCCGAGCGGGCCGAAGCCGAGGGCGTGCGCGACGTGTACGAGCTGGTCATCTCCACAACGCCGGCGTCGAACGTCGGGGTCATGCGCGACCTGTACTACAAGGCAGGCACGTGGCCGCGCCCGATCACGTTCATCGCCGACGAGGGCTCGAGCTTTGACGAGCACTACAACCATGCGTTCGCGCAGGCGTTCGAGCGCGGTGCCGACGCGGTGCTGTCCATGGGCGCCGACATGCCGGCGCTCACGAAAGCCGACGTCATTGCCGGGTTCGACGCGCTGCACCGCTTGGACGACGTGGAGGGCGGCGGTATCGTGCTGGCGCCGGACCAGGAGATGGGCGTGTCGGTGATCGGGTGGACGCGCGAGACGGACTTCGACCACACGGGCGTGTTCTACAATCCCGACGGCCTTACCGTGCTGCCCGCCTATATCGCGAAGGCGCGCAAGCAGGGGCTTCCGGCGCTGTACCTGCCACCCATCCCCGACGTGGACACCATGGCCGACCTCATGCACGCCATCACCGTGGTGGAGGCGCTGTGCTACTGCGCGAAGTTCGACGACATCACGCCGCCGTGGCGCACTGCCGACGCCCTTAAGCAGATGGGCTGGGACGAGGTGCGCGTACCGCCGAACGACCTTCACGACCCCCGCGAGGGCATCGACTGACGAAAGGCGCCACGGGGCGATGCTGCGCGGAGGAGGTGCGTCGCATGCTCCTCCGCACAGCTTGCGTTCTCCCGACGCTTCGTCCCGTCCTTCCTCCCGCTGTCGTGTCCTCCCGTCCTCGAAACGCTGACAGCGCGCTTTCCGACGCCGTATGCGCCGCGCCGCGCCCTCCTGCTTCGCCGATACTTGCAGGCAGGCATGCGACGGCGAAGGAGCGGTGATGGAAGGCGTGGATCGAACAGGCGGCACGGCGGCCGACGAGGCGCGGGTGCGCGAAGCGGCAGAGACGCAGCGAACGGCCAAGGCGGCGGAGGCGAGCGGCTCCGCGCGCCCTTCGACGGTCCCTTCGCCCGCTTCGGCCACCACCGAAGGAGTGCCTGCTGTCGCCGTGCGCGACGCG
>NC_021021.1:2656975-2659298 GCF_000210055.1 Gordonibacter pamelaeae 7-10-1-b | reverse complement strand
CCTCCGCCAGGCAGGGCGACGTGCCCGCCGCCGAGCTCAAGCCCGAGCGCAAGCGCGGCGTGGCGGCCGTGTTCGCGGGCCTGCTTTTGGCCATGTTCGTGTCCACGCTGTCCGAGACGGTCACGGCCACGGCGCTGCCCACCATCGTGGGCGACCTCGGCGGTGTCGACCACATGCAGTGGGTGACCACGGCCTACATCCTGGCCTCCACCATCATGATGCCCATTTACGGCAAGCTGGGCGACCTGTTCGGCCGCAAGTACCTGTTCATCGTGGCGCTTTCGGTGTTCATCGTGGGCTCGGCCACCTGCGGGCTCGCGCCCAGCATGGACGGCCTCATCGCGGGTCGCGCCGTTGAAGGGCTCGGGGGCGGCGGCCTCATCATCTTGGCGCAGGCCACCATCGCCGACATCATCCCGCCCCGGCAGCGCGGCAAGTACATGGGCGTCATGGGCTCGGTGTTCGCCGTGTCCACCGTGGTGGGGCCGCTTCTGGGCGGCTGGTTCGTGCAGGTGACGGGCTGGCGCTGGCTGTTCGCTTTCAACATCCCGCTGGCGCTCTTGGCTATCGCGGCCGTGGCGTTCTTCCTCACGAACCCCGAGCGCCGCGACGACCGCCCGCCGGTGGACGTGGGCGGCATGATGGCCATGGCCGTTTCGGTGTCGTCGCTCGTGCTGGCCACCGCATGGGGCGGCACGTTGTATCCCTGGCTGTCATGGCAGATCATCGGCTTGTTCGCGCTGTTCGTGGTTGCGGCCGTGGCGTTCGTGCTGGTGGAGCGGCGGGCGAAGGAGCCCATCATCCCGATGCTCCTGTTCAAGAACCGCAACTTCGTGGTGTGCACCGTCACGGGCATGTTCATCATGCTGGGCATGATGGGCACGGTGTCGTATCTGCCCACGTACTTCCAGATCGTGGACGGCCTCGCGCCCGAGCAGGCCGGGCTCATGACGTTCCCCATGATGGCGGGCGTGCTGCTCACGGCGGTGGGCACGGGCTTTTTGGCCACGAAGACCGGGCGCTACAAGTGGATGCCCATCGCGTCGTGCGCCGTGGCGGCGGTGGGCTTCGTGCTGCTGTCGCGCCTCACGCCGGATACATCGCTGCTGGTGACGGGCGTGTTCCTGTTCGTGCTGGGCTTCGGCATAGGCCTCGGGCAGCAGATCCTCGTGCTCATCGTGCAGAACGAGTTCCCGCACGCCATCGTGGGCACGGCCACCGCGGCCAACAACTTCTTCCGGCAGATCGGCTCCACGCTGGGGGCGTCGCTCGTGGGCGCGCTGTTCACGTCGCGCCTCGCCGCCGACCTGGCCGCGCAGCTGCCGAAGACCGACAACATCAGCATGAACCGCATCACGTCCCAGTACGTCGACCACCTCGCCGCCCCCGTGCGCGACATCATCACCGCCGCGTACTCCGACGCGCTCGTGCCCATCTTCCTGTACGTGGTGCCCTTGCTGGTGGTGGGTTTCATCCTCATGCTCACCCTTAAGGAGAACCCCTTGGCCAAGAGCGTGAACCACACCGGCCACCCTGGGGGCGACGCGCTGTAGGGGCGGGCATCCTGGTTACGAGCATTCCAGCGAGGACGCTCGCTAGGGAAGCCTGCTTCGGGGCTTTTCCGGCTTCATGACGCCGAATCAGGCCCTTCGTGCCAAAAACGAGCCGTTTTGGCAATCCATAGTAGATAACTATGAATATGTCTGAAGAACGCCACCTGGTGAAACGCCCTCGTTGCTCGCTGTATGAGCGTCGGATATCCCTCCGAAGCCGCGTCGCGATTGCCAAACCGGCTCGTTTTTGGCAGAAGTGGGAAAAATCGGCGTCACTACCGGCGCAGCTCCCAGAAGGCCACGGCGCTGGCGGCGGCCACGTTCAGGGAGTCCACGTGGTGCTGCATGGGGATGCGCACCGTGTAGTCGCAGGCGGCGATGGTGGTAGGGGCCAAACCGTCGCCCTCGGTGCCGAACACCAGCGCGAGCTTCGGCTCGGCGGCCAGGCGGGCGTCGTCCAGCGGCACCGAGTCGTCCGACAACGCCATCGCGGCCGTGGCGAACCCCAGCTCATGCAGCAGCGGGAGACCGCCCTTCGCCCAAGCGCCCTTGCCCGCGCGCGGGTCCGCCTCCTCGCCGATGCGCGTCCACGGCACCTGGAACACGGTTCCCATCGACACGCGAACCGCGCGGCGGTACAACGGGTCGTAGCACTCGGGTGTCACGAGCACGGCATCCACGCCCAGCGCCGCGGCCGAACGGAAGATGGCGCCCACGTTCGTGTGGTTCGTGATGTTCTCCAGCACGGCCACGAGCCGCGCATCGCGCAC
>NC_021021.1:2651975-2656747 GCF_000210055.1 Gordonibacter pamelaeae 7-10-1-b | reverse complement strand
CGCTCGGCGGCGCGGGGCGCTTGAACGCCGCAAGCGCCCCGCGCGTCAGCTCGAACCCCGTGAGCCTCGCCAGCTCCTCGCGCGGCGCCACGAACACGGGCACCTCGGGGTGCTCGGCCTCGGTGCGCGCGATGACAGGCTGCAGGGTATCGAGCCACTTCGCCTCCATGAGCAGCGACAACGGTTGCATTCCCGCCTCGAGCGCCCGCTCTATCACGTTGCCCGACTCCGCGATGAACACCCCGCGCTCCGGTTCCAGCCGGCTGCGCAGCTGCACGTCGGTCAGGCGTGCATACGCGTCGAGCCGCGGGTCGTCGAGCGTCTGCACGTCAACGATCATGCGCGCGGCCCCCGCACGGCGACGGCCACCTCGGCTGCCACGTCGCGCACGCTCGCCAGGCCTTGCATGCAGAACTCGTCGCAGGTGAGCATCTGCGCACCGATGTGGGCCATGTCCTCGATGTTCGCCGCCTGCACGGCCGGGGTGCGCGAGGAGGTGCAATCCTCGATGACGGCCACGTTGTAGTCGAGCGAAAGCGCGTCGTAGCAGGTGGTGCGTATGCAGTTCGGCGTGGTGGTGCCGATGAGCACCACCGTCCCCACGCCCAGGCGTCGCAGCACGTTGTCCAGGTTCGTGTTGAAGAACGCGGAGAAGCGCGGCTTCACCACCACGCGGTCGCCGGGCTGCGGCGCAAGCGGCGCCAGCTCGTCTAGCGAGCGTGGGTTCACGCACGCCCGCGACACGGGCTTGCCGCCGTCGTGCCACGCGGCGTGGCGCACCGCCTCCACGTCCGAGCCGTCCTCGGCGTACTCGCGCACGACGTGGAACACGGGCATGCCCAGCTCGCGGGCATGGTCGAGCGCGCGCGAGCACGCGGGCACCGTGGCCGCCGCCCCCTCCACGCACAGGGCCGATGCCGGGTCGATGAACCCGTTTTGCATGTCGATGACGATGAGGGCCGCCTTGCGCGGATCGATCATAGCGTGCTCCCTTCCCCGAGCTCGAACACGTTCTTGTGGAAGTCTATGATACCCTCTTTCCTCATCCGCGACAGCTCGGCGCACATGGCGCTGCGGTCAACGGACAGGTAGTCGGCAAGCTCCTGGCGGTCGAACGGGATGGCGAACCGGCTCGCTTCCGCAGCTTTGGCCTGGTCGGACAGGTATGACAGCAGCTTGGCGCGCGTCGTGCGCTGCGACGTGTGCTCTATCTTGCGTGTGAGCGCGTGCGCGCGGCGCGCCACGATGCCCAGCAGGTTGCGGACGAGGCGCGCGTGGAACGCACACGACGCAGGGCACAGGCTGGTGACGCGCCGCACGTCCATGAGCAGGACAAGCGCGTCCTCGGCCGCCACCACGTTGAGGTCGAGGGGAAAGCCGGGCTCGCAGGCGTACACCTCGGCGAACGATTGGCCGGGGCCGAACGACGCCAGGATCGTGCGGTTGCCCCAGTAGTCCTCCTTCTCAAGCCGCACCGCCCCCTCCAGCACCAGCCCCATGCACGTGGTCACGTCGCCCACGCGCAGCACGGCCGACCCTTGTGGGTAGCGGCGCTCGCGTGCGCCCAGGCAGTGCAGCAGCGCCTCGAGGTCGTTGTGGTCGATGCCGTCGAACAGCGACGAGCGGCTGATGACGGGAAGATGGCGGTCCATCGATCTCCTTCGTTGGAATTACAACGGAACATCTTATGCCAGTATCGTAGGGTGGGGCGTGTCAGGCAAGAAGGAATTCGCGCGATCGCCCGGCATGGGGCCGCGAGTGGCGCGAGACGAAGGGAAGGACGACGGTATGGACACCACGATGTTCTGCTTCCAATGCGAGCAAACTGCCGGATGCGCCGGGTGCATGGGCGCGGCGGGTGTGTGCGGCAAGACGGCGGCCACAGCGCAGGTGCAAGACGAGTTGACCGGCGCACTTGTAGGTCTCGCACTCACGGTGCAGGCGGCGAAAGCGGCCGAAGGCGTGAAGGCGGCGGTGTGCGACGAGGCCGATAACGTGGCAATGGAAGGCCTGTTCGCCACGCTCACCAACGTCGATTTCGATGATGCATCGTTGCGTGCGCTCACAGCTCGAGCGCACGCCGAGCGCGACCGCATCGCCGCCGCGCTCGGCGTGGAGGCCGCTTCCGACTACGATCTGGCCCTCTTGTGGAACGCGCCGGAGGATGTGCGCTCGCTTAAGTCGCTCGTGTTGTTCGGCTTGCGCGGCGTAGCCGCCTATGCCTACCACGCGGCCGTGCTCGGCTACCGCGACGAGACGGTGTCGGCTTTCCTTCACCAGGGTTTGGCTTCGCTCGCCGACAACGAGGCCGGCGCGGACGAGCTGCTGCCGCTCGCGCTGCGCGTGGGCGAGGTGAACCTGCGCTGCATGGAGCTGCTCGACCAGGCCAACACCGAGACGTTCGGCACGCCCGAGCCCACGCAGGTGGCGCGCACGATCGAGCCGGGGCCGTTCATCGTGGTGTCTGGGCACGACCTGCTGGACCTCAAGCTCGTGCTCGACCAGGCGGCGGGCCGCGGCGTGAACGTCTACACGCACGGCGAGCTGCTGCCCGCGCACGCCTATCCGCTGTTCAAGCAGTATCCGCACCTCAGAGGCAACCTGGGTACCGCGTGGCAGAACCAGCGCGAGGAATTCGCGAACCTGCCCGCGCCCATCCTGTTTACCACGAACTGCCTCATGCCGCCCGCTGCATCCTACGCCGATCGCGTGTTCACGACTGGTCCCGTGGCGTTCCCTGGTATGGCGCGCATCGACGCGAACAAGGACTTCGGCCCCGTCATCGAGAGCGCGCTGGAGCTGGGGGGGTTCGCCGAGCCGCGAGCCGTCGCGGCGGAAGAGGGGGCTTGGCTCACCACGGGTTTCGGGCATGGCGCCATCCTCGGCTCGGCAGACGCGGTGGTCGATGCCGTGAAGCAGGGCGCGATCAGCCATTTCTTCCTGGTGGGCGGCTGTGACGGCGCGCGGCCGGGCCGTGGCTACTTCCGCGACTTCGTGCGGCGGACACCCGCCGACAGCGTGGTGCTCACGCTGGCCTGCGGCAAGTTCCGCTTCAACGACCTGGACCTCGGCACGGTGGCCGGCCTGCCTCGTCTCATGGACATGGGGCAGTGCAACGACGCGTACGGCGCCATCCGCGTAGCCGTCGCGCTGGCCGAGGCGTTCGAGTGCGGCGTGAACGACCTGCCGCTCACGCTCGTGCTGTCGTGGTACGAGCAGAAAGCCGTGAGCATCCTGCTCTCGCTGCTGAACTTGGGCATCAAGGGCATCTACCTGGGTCCGACGCTGCCCGCATTCGTGTCGCCCGGCGTGCTGGACGTGCTTGTCCGCGAGTTCGACGTGCACCCCATCTCCACGCCCGAGGAAGACCTCGCCGTCATCTTGGCGTGAGCCGAAGGGGGAGTAGCGGGGTAGGGGGCGGGCGCTTGTGCCTGCCCCCTACCCCGCTACTCCCTTCCTAGATGTCCACGCCCAGGAACTGCTTCACCAGGATACCGATGACGAATGAGAGCGCGGCCACGCCCAGGCTGATGCCGGCCATCTGGCCGAAGCGCTTCTTGAACGGCAGGTCCTGCGCCACGGAGATGTAGTAGTTGAACACCACCAGGATCAGCAGCACGATGACGATCATGGTGGCCATGGCCCACAGGTAGTGCGCCTCGTCGAACAACAGGTACGGCAAGATGAGCAGCGCCACCGTCACCAGGTAGGCGATGCCGGTGTACGTGGCGGACTTGAATGCGTCCTCGCGGCCCTCGCTCTTGGATGACAGGTACTCGCTCGACGCCATGGAAAGCGTCGCCGCAATGCCGGTGATCAGGCCTGACAGCGCGATGAGGCGGGTGTTCTGCATGGCCAGCGTGAGGCCCGCCAGCGTGCCCGTCATCTCCACCATGGCGTCGTTCATGCCCAGCACCATGCTGCCCACGTACGACAGGCGCTCCTCGTCGAGCATCGCCAGGAGCGCCTGCTCGTGCGCCTCCTCGTCGGCGCGGATGTCCAGCGCCTCGGGGGCCTCGCGCGCCAGCTCCTCGTAGGAGATCTGCGCCTTGGCCTCGCCCTTCTCCATGAGCTTGACGGCGAACGTGAAGCCGAACACGAGCGCGATCAGCGCGTAGCGGCGCACCTTGCCGGCTTGCGGGCGCATCTCCTCGCCGGTGTAGCGCTGCCAGATGGCGGCGTGTTTTGCCTCCTCGTCGGCGATGCGCAGAAGCGTGTCGCGGTTGCCCGCGTCCTTCGTGCGCCGGACGATGCGGCGGTACACCTCGGCCTCCGTCACCTCGTTCTGCTGGAACGCGCGGATCTGCGCGAGGGCCGCGGGCGAGAGCCGCGCGGCATCGGGCTGGTTGTTGCTGGTCATGGTGCTCCCTCGTTGCCGGTACGTTGAATCAACAGCACAGTATATCCGATTCTGCCGCCGCCGCAGCTCCGGCGTTCTCCCCCGCGGGATGCCTGCGCTATGCCCCGGGTCCCGTCGCGGCTCGCCTCGCGCGCCGGTCGGCCAGCACCAGCCAGGAGAGCGCCGCGGCCATGAGCATGAGGCCTGCGGCGTCGAAGGCTATGAACCGGATGATGGAGGCTGCGAGCGCCGTATGGCCGACGGGGAGCGACAGCAGGATCCACGACTCGCCTGTCAAGCCCACGACCTGCTGCACGAGCAGGACGGCGAACAGCGCGCGGAAGCGGCGCGGGTTTGCGATGACGGGGGGATAAGTGGCGTTCCACATGAGGAAGGCCACGCCCAGCCCGCGCACGGCGGCCGCGCCCGGAAC
>NC_021021.1:2650383-2651604 GCF_000210055.1 Gordonibacter pamelaeae 7-10-1-b | reverse complement strand
CCCTCCGGCCGTCGCCTCTCGTCATCCGGCCTCCGCCTCCCGCCGCCCCGGCCGCCGGCTCTCGCAAGCCGCAAGCTGCCTGCCGTTCGGCGTCGCTCGCTCCCGCTTCCGCAGGTTCGGCGCGTCAATGTCGCGCTGATCCGCCTCAAGTGTCAAAAAACGGTCGCTTTGGCAAGCGAAGCGGCGCCTGTCGACCGGTGTTTCGCCCATAGCGTTGCAGAAACCGCAGGTCACGTGTTCCCATGGAGACGATCGCCGCAGTCTCCGTTTGCCAAAGCGGCCGTTTTTTGACACTTGCGAGCAGGTTACGCTTCAGGGAGGGGTGGCCGCGCATGTTGCGAGCGACCCGCCAGCCGAGGCTCCACCCGCCGCGGGCTCGCTGCCACGGGCTGCCAAAGCGCCTGCACCGTGGAGTGTAGCGCATTCGACGCCGCGTGCGTTGACGAGGGGTATACTGCTTGCAGACCATCGGCTGAAAGGAAGCGTCCATGACCACCGAGCCCGAACTTGCGCCCGCGCCCATCGCGCCCATCGACCACCCGTGCTTCGACGATTTCGTGGCCACCATCGCCGCACTGCGCGCTCCGGACGGGTGCCCATGGGACCGCGCGCAGACGCATCGGAGCATCGCGCATAACATGATCGAGGAGGCCTACGAGGCGGTGGACGCCATCGAGTCCGGCGACACGGCGCACCTGCGCGAGGAGCTGGGCGACGTGCTGCTGCAGGTGGTGCTGCAAAGCCAGATAGCGGCCGATGCGGGCGCGTTCGATATCGACGACGTGTGCGCGGACGTGAACGCGAAGATGATCCGCCGCCATCCGCACGTGTTCGGCGAGGCGCGCGCGGACAACGCCTCCGAGGTGCTGGACCTGTGGGACCAGGTGAAGCTGGCCGAGCGCTCCTCCCAGAATGCGGCAGGCATCGTGCCGAGCGCCGGGGCTTCGGGCTCCGATGCGGCGGCAGGCGCCGGCGTAGCCGGCCAGGCCGCACAACGCGAGGGCCTGCTCGACGGCGTGCCCACGAGCTTCCCCGCGCTCATGCAGGCGCAGAAGGTGTCGCGCAAGGCCGCGTCCGCCGGCTTCGAGTGGGATTCGCTCGACGATGTGTGGGAGAAGGTGCGCGAGGAGGTCGACGAGCTGCGCGCCGCCTACGCCGCCGCACCGAAGGCCGCGAACGGCAAGGTCGATGCCGGCGCGGCCGAAGGCGATTCCGCGGCGG
>NC_021021.1:2646103-2650261 GCF_000210055.1 Gordonibacter pamelaeae 7-10-1-b | reverse complement strand
CGGCGACGTGCTGTTCTCGCTGGTCAACGTGGGTTGCCGCATGGGCATCGATGCAGAGAACGCGCTGCGCGCCACGTGCGGCAAGTTCCGCCGCCGCTGGTCGTTCATGGAGGGCGCGGCCTGGGCGCAGGGGACGACGGTCGAAGCGCTCGCTCCCGAAGAGCGCGAGGCCCTGTGGCAGCAGGCCAAGGACCGCGAGCGCGCGTAGCCTTGCGAACCCCGGCTGCGGCGAACCCCGGCTGCGCCTCGCGTCCGCCCTGCGCGTCCACCCGACCGCCTAAACGAATCTTTGCAGGCCGTGCGATGGCGCCAGGCTCCCGCAAGCGTTAAACTATACGTCCGACATCATATTTCGCTTGAGAAGGCGAGGAGGGCGATGCGACCTGCATGGGAACTTGGAATCGCAAAAGGCTCGTCGGTGCAAGAAGAAGACGCGGGGGGGGGGGGGCTCATCTCCGGTTTCTGACCACGACACGCTCTCCGGGCTGCTGAGCAGGAGCGGGTTCGACAAGCGGGTGCGCATGATCATCGACGGCCACCCGAATGAGTCGTACCTGCTCGTATACGGCGACATCGACCGCTTCAAGGTCTACAACGACCTGTTCGGCGCGCCGGCGGGCGACCGCCTGCTCGCAGACATCGGCGCCATGATCCGCGACCTCATGCCCGCCGGGGCAGCGGCTGCGCGCTTGCGGGCCGACCACTTCGTCTGCTGCTGCTCGCGTTCCTCGTTCGATCCCGACCGCATGCTCGCCGCGCTCGACGCCTGGTTCGCCTCCTATCGCGAGGACTTCACCTTCTTCGTGCGCCTGGGCATCTTCCCCATCGACGACCCCTCCCTCGACGTCAACCTCATGTGCGACCGCGCGCTGCTGGCCCTGCGCTCTGCGAAGAGCGGCTACGTGGGAAGCAAGTACGTGTTCTACGACGAGAAGCTGCGCTCGTCGGTGCTCAAGGAGCAGGAGCTCGCCGGCGAGATGATCGCGGCACTCGAAGGCGGCCAGTTCGTGCCGTACTTCCAGCCGCAGTACCGCTACGCCACGGGGCGCATGATAGGCGCCGAGGTGCTGGCGCGCTGGAACCATCCGGCCAAGGGGCTGCTGGGGCCGACGGAGTTCATCCCCGTGTTCGAGCGCAACGGCCTCATTGCCACGTTCGACTACTATATGTGGGAGCAGGCGTGCCGCTGCCTGCGCATGTGGATCGACGGGCGGGGTGTCGAGGGCGCGCCGCGGCTGTCCGTGAACCTGTCGCGTGCCGATATCTACCGGTCCGACCTCTGCACGTACTTGAAGGGCCTGGTCGAACGTTACGACGTTCCTGCGGAGCTGCTGCACCTGGAGATCACCGAAAGCGCGTACATGGAAGCGCCCGAGCAGCTTATCGGCGCCGTCACGAAGCTGCGCGCCGCCGGATTCGTCGTGGAGATGGACGACTTCGGCAGCGGGTACTCGTCGCTCAACACGTTGAAGGACGTACCGGTTGACGTGCTGAAGCTGGATATGGGCTTCCTCGGCGCGAGCGCCAGCTCGCGAGGCGGGCTCATCCTCGCGTCGGTCGTGCGCATGGCGCGCTGGCTCGACCTGCCCCTCATTGCCGAGGGCGTGGAGACGAAGCAGCAGGCCGCTTACCTGGCCAGCGTCGGCTGCGACTACATGCAGGGCTACCTGTTCTCGAAGCCAGTCGACCGGGAAACGTTCGAGAAGCTGCTCGAAGGCACGGCTGTCGAGGACCTTGCGCACCCGTTTGCGGAAAGCCTGCAGGACGGGGCCGCGGAGTTTTGGGATGTCGACTCGCAGCTCTCCCTCATCTTCAACAGCTATGCAGGGCCAGCGGCCATTGCCGAGTACGATGGGGAGACGTGCGAGCTCATCCGCGTCAACGGCGAGTTTGCCCGCTTGCTCGATTTAGACGACGAAGCGGCGTCGGCGGAGCTTGTGCGCAAGAACTTCTTGGGCGTGCTGCAGGAGGAGGACCGCGCCGCATTGGAGGAGGCGCTGCGGGCGGCGAGCGAAGGCGATGCGGCGTGCGATCTGCGCTACCGCAGCGCTGCCGGCAAGGGCCGCTGGCTCCGGCTGCATTTGCGCCCGCTCTCGCGCGCGGATAGCGTGATCAGCCTGTACGTGCTGGCGGAGGAGACGACCGAGGAGCAGGTTCTGCGCGACCGCCTGGCGGCCCCGCGTGATTCCATTCCCGGCGGCCTGCAGCGACTTCGCCGGCAGAACGAAGCCCGGCAGCAGCTGTACGACGCCATACCGTGTGGAATCGTGCGCTATACCGTGGGCGACGGCCAGCATATCGTCTCAATCAACAAGAAGGGCTGCGAGCTGCTGGGCTACCGTGACAGGGAGGAGTTCATCGCCTCATCGGGCGACAACGCGCTCATGCCCATCCATGAGGACGACGTGCCGCGCCACCGTGCGGGCATCGAGCGCTTGAGGAACGGCTCGAAGCCCCTCGACTTCGCGTACCGCTACTATCGCAGCGACGGTACCGTTGGCTGGCTTGAGGGGACGTCGGCATACGAGCTGGGCCCGGAGGGCGAACCGATGATCCAGAGCGCCTTCCTCGACGTGTCCGGTCGGCGCCGGAAAAGCCACGAGCTCGATCTGCAGCGTTTCACGGAGGTGCTGTGTTCGGTATACGACGAGATATTCGAGTTCGACCGCATGGACGACCGGTACCACGTGCTGTATTCCGCCCTGCACCCCGAATCGATCGGCGTCGCGCTTCCGCTAGAAGAGGCGCTCGAGCGGTGGATGGCGCACATTCCCGATGGCGTGGAGCGCGCCGGCCTGCGCAAAACCTTTGACGAATGCCGTGCGAACGTCAGCGGAAAGCCGTCTTCCTGCACGTACAAGCTGTCGAAAGGCGGCAACGCCACCTGGTGCCAGAGCACGTTCATCCGCGTGTCCGATACCTGCACGCTGTGCTGCAACAAGGATGTCACGGAGGGCCTGGCCACCGAGGATCGCAGGCGGGCGTGGCAGGACGAGCGCTACCGGCTGCTCACCGAGATGACGAACAAGATGAGCTTCGACTACGATTCCGACACCGACACGGTCCTGCTGTATATCGATCGTACGGGCGACGGCGTCGAAGCGCAGGTCATACCGCATTACTTGGAAAAGCTTGCCAGCACGCGCAGCGGCGTGGTGCATCCCGACGATATGGACGACGTGCGCAGGATGTTCGAAGACGCCCGGGCCGGTGCTGCGGAGGTGAGCGCGGAGTATCGGGCGAACTACTACGGTCACGGCTACGCGTGGTACCGCGCGAACCTGTTCGTCGCGCACGACAATGCGGGCGCATGGCATCTCGTGGGCCTCATCGAGAACATCGAGGACGAACGCGACCTGCGCTACCGTGCCGAGAACGATGCCGCCACGGGGCTGAGCAACCATGCAACCACGCAAGACCTGGTGGCAGCGGCGCTTGCGAAGCCCGCCGTTCGCGAGCACAGCGTGTGCGTGGTGCTGGACATCGACGACTTCAAGGCGGTAAACGACAACTCCGGCCACATGGAGGGCGATGCGCTGCTGCGCAAAGTGGGCTCGGTGCTGCGCTCGAGCTTCCGCGAGAGCGACGTCATCGGCCGCGTAGGCGGAGACGAGTTCGTGCTGCTGCTGAAAGAAGTGGATATGGATGTGGTGCTGCGCAAGTTGAACCAGGTGAGAGCCCAGATATCTGCCACGACGGTGCCCGGGCTGGGCCACGCTCCCACGCTCAGCGTGGGCGTGTACGCCACCTGTTCCGACGACCGCACGTACCGCGATGTGTTCACCCGCGCCGACGAGGCCCTCTACCAGGCGAAGCGCGCCGGAAAGAACCGGGTCCAGGTTTACGGCTCCTAGCGTGCCGCCCGCTTCCTGCGGCTGCGCCCTTAGCCCCGCTCCCGCTCGTTTTTCCGCCGAAACCCCTTGACCTTCGACTTGGTTCAGGCCGTAGGGTGAGGTCAGCTTTTCAAACCGCAAGGGGAAAGGGAGACTCATCATGGAGAAGCAGGACAGCGGGGAGATCCGGGCGGACGAGGCCGGGCGGGAAGCCCACGAGGCCGTGCGCGCCGAGGGTACGCCGAGGCGCGGCATGGACCGCCGCAACTTCCTGAAGGGCGCGGCGCTGTCGGCGCTGGGCGTGGCGTCGGCGGGCGCGCTGGCG
>NC_021021.1:2643381-2645947 GCF_000210055.1 Gordonibacter pamelaeae 7-10-1-b | reverse complement strand
CGGCAAGGCGGCGGACGCGTCCGACGGCGCGAAGGGCGGCGAGGACGAGCCGTTCAAGGCCGAGGAGACGGTGGATGCCGACGTGGTGGTGGTCGGCTGCGGCGCGGCCGGCTTCATGGCGGCGCTGCGCGCGTCGAAGGGCGGCGCGAACGTGGTGGTGCTGGAGAAGGGCGACAGCATGGCGGCCCCGAACGGCATCTACGTGTCCGGCCCGTTCGCCGTGGGCACCGACGTGCTGCAGAACAAGCCCGGCGGCACCACGCTCACCGTGGACGACGCGTTCTACCACGTCATGGAGTATTCGCACTGGACGCCGAACCCCGCGCTCATGCGCCGCTGCCTGGAGACGTCGGCCGACGCCGTGGCCCAGCTCGAGAAGATCGGCTACACGTTCGAGGAGAAGAACTTCCGCTTCGAGACGCCGTTCATGGGCGAGAAGGGCGGCTTCCACGCCATCACGAACGCCTCCGACGAGCGCGCGAAGCTGTGGGAGCAGGCGCTGGCCGACCACAACGTGGACGTGCGGTTCTCCACGGCCCTCGTGTCGCTGGCCACCGGTGACGACGGCTCCGTGACCGGGGTGAACGCCGTCGAGAAGGACAAGAAGAACATCACGTTCAACGCCAAGGCCGTCATCCTGGCGGCGGGCGGCTACCTGGGCAACCGCGATTTGCAGGAGCGCTTCCTGCACACGCGCAAGCTCAACGTGGCGCGCGGCGGCGACTCCATCTGCACGGGCGACACCATCCTCGCGGCCGAGAAGGCGGGTGCTGCGCTGGAGAAGACGTACGGCTACTGCCCCTGCGAGTACGGCGGCACGCACGCCAACGCTTCGCGCCCGGCCAAGCAGGACAAGTTCGACCAGAACACCGCGTTCAAGTTCGGCCTGTACGGCTGCCTCCTGGTGGACGCCGAGGGCAAGCGCTTCATCAACGAGGGCCTGCTGTGCGACTATCCCATGAGCTACGGCTCCGAGCAGATCCTCAAGAACTCCCCGTGGTACGCCGTGGTCGACCAGGCCTACGTGGACGCCATGAGCACGCAGGGCCTCTACAACTACACCACGGCGAAGGGCGCCACCGAGGACACGTGGTTCATCGGCAACTACTTCAAGGACCGTATCCTCGAGAACCTGCCCGCCGACATCGAGGAGGGCATCGAGGAAGGCTGGTGCTTCAAGGCCGACACGCTGGAGGAGCTGGCCGAGCACTTCGGGCTGGACGAGCTGCCCCAGACGGTGGCTCAGTACAACGAGTTCTGCGACGCCGGCGCCGACGCCGAGTTCGGCGCGAACCCGTGGTACCTCTCGAAGGTGGCCACGCCGCCGTTCTACGTGACCGAGAACGAGCCGAGCGCGTGGAGCACGTTCGGCGGCATCCGCATCGACGACTGCTGCCGCGTGCTGGCCGCCGAGACGAACGACCCGATACCCGGCCTCTACGCCGCGGGCACCGATGCGGGCAGCCTGTACTACTCGCCCTACTACGACATTCCCGGCTACTGCTACGGTCTGTGCATCGATTCCGGCTACATCGCCGCCGAGGAGGCCGTGGCCGCGCTCAAGGCGTAGGGTTTCACCAACTCCGAACGGTCCCGGCGGCGCACCCCCCCCCGCGCCGCCGGGGCCCTCTCCGACCGCCCCGCCGCCTCCTCTCCCTCCAACGGCGGGGCGCCTTTATCTCACCGGGGCGAACAGCGTCTCGATATCGCTGCCGTTCCCGTCCAGGTTCAGAAACGACGGGAACAGGATCACGTCCCCCCGCAGCGCGTAGCCGTGGTCGTCCAGGTAGGCGAACAGGTCCGCGAACGTCTCCTTGCGCACGCTCTCCGCCCGCGTCACGCGGCGCCGGAACCGCACGCATTTCCCCAGGCACAGGCGGCCCACGTGCGCGCGGTCGACGCCTTCCAGCCGGTGCTCCTCGCTCTCGGGCATGGCGATGACGTAGCTGGGGTCCACCGTTTCGCCCGGCGCGTCGAAGTCGCGCTTGGCGATGATGCGCGCGCAGCTGGTGATGCTCAGCAGGTCGTAGAACAGGGCGATCTCCCGCTCGTTTTCCACCGACACGCCGAAGTCGCGGCCCACCGATGCGCTCACGTACAGCTGGTCGGGCGCGTCCACGAGCGTGAAGGCCGCCCGGCCGCCCCCGTCGATCAGCGCGAGCGCGCTGTCTATCTTCGCCAGCCGGTAGCGCAGCAGGTCGGCCTCGCGGCGCAGCTTTGCCTGCTGGTCCTCCAGCGAGCGCTTGAAGTCGTCGGTGCCCTGCTCGGCGTCCAGCATGGCCACGGCCTGCTCCACGGTGAACCCGTACTGCAGCAGCACGCGGAACGCGTTCGCGCGGAAGGCGTCCTCGGGCGAGAACACCCGGTAGCCGTTCTCCTCGCGGCGCGTGGCCAGCAGGCCGTGCTTCTCGTAGAACCTGATCTTCGACGGCGGCAGCCCCGTCATCGCCGCGAACTCCTTGATGCGGTACATGCGAACCCCTCCCTCGCGCCGGCGCCCCCGGCGGTCGTCCCCTGCGTGCAGCATACCACACGCCGACGCCCGCCCGCGTCCGCTCGCACCGTC
>NC_021021.1:2638125-2643235 GCF_000210055.1 Gordonibacter pamelaeae 7-10-1-b | reverse complement strand
TAAGCGGGCCGCGTGCATGCCGGTCCGCCCACGCCATCCCGCGCATCCGCAGCGCCCGCATTCCCTACTCCCTTTCTCACCCCCTCCCTCAAGCATCTGGTGATTTGCGCGAGATTACGCGCGCAAACGCCGGCGCGCGGGCCTGTCGCGCTATCATGGGCGCCGAGGAGAGCAACCTTTCGCCAAGGAGCAACAACATGCCAGATGCATCGCAGCAGCGGTCGGACCAGCGGCTCGCCGTGGGGGAGAAGAAGGAACAGCCGCAGGAGCGCCCCCCGTTCAGCGTGACCGACGACCTGCGCGAGCCCATCGACGAGCTGACCCGCCTCAAGGACATGGAGGCGAAGACGCGCGAGATCATCCAGAAGTACCAGGCCGCCATGCGCGAGATGGAGGTGCGCTTCGAGATCCTCGACCAGGACCTCAACCTCAAGAAGCACCGCAACCCCATCCACCACGTGGAATCGCGCATCAAGAAGCCGGCGAGCATCTTCGAGAAGCTGGGCCGCTACGGCAAGGAGCCCACGCTCGAGAACATGGAGCGCTACATCATGGACATCGCGGGCGTGCGCGTGATCTGCTCGTACATCCACGACGTGTACAACCTGCTGGAGCTTTTGCGCAAGCAGGACGACCTCACCATCGTCACCGTGAAAGACTACATCGCCGACCCCAAGCCCAACGGCTACCGCAGCCTGCACGTCATCGTGCGTATCCCCGTGTACTTCCTTGACAACAAGGAGCTCATCCCCGTGGAGGTGCAGCTGCGCACCATTGCCATGGACTTCTGGGCCAGCCTCGAGCACGACCTGAAGTACAAGGCCGTGAGCGAGGTGGAGGGCATCGACTCCTACGACGAGCTGAAGGACTGCAGCCGCATCATCGAGGACGTGGAGGCCCGCATGCAGATTCTCGCCGGCGCCCTCGAGGTGGACGACTAGCGGCTGCGGCCGTCCGGGTGCCCGGATGGCCGGACGCGAGCATCCCTCCCCCACACACGAACAGGCCCCGCAGTGGGGCCTGTTCGCAAGAAAAGGGGAGGCTAGTTGTCGAAGTTCTCCGAGAAGCGCGCGATCTGCGCGTTCTCCTTGAGCACGGCCACGCTTTGCGGCTGCTCGATGCGGCGGAAGAAGAAGCGCAGGTAGTGCGCCAGCACGTAGGCCACCATGATCGTGGCCAGCGCAACCTCCACGTAGAACACCACGTCGAAGGCGAAGGGAAGCGCTACGCCGTTCGCTCGGAAAAATGCCGTGCCCTGGCCGAGCGCCGTGGCCGTTATGACGAAGGGGAACGTCATGGCCGCGTAGCTGGGGTAGAACTTCAGGCGCAACAGGTGCGGCAGGCGGGAGAGCACCACCAGGAACAGCACCTGGGCCAGCACCATCATCACGCTCACGAGCAGGGCGTTCGGCGCGTCCGTCACGGCCAGGTAGCCCACGATGGACAGGCTCATGGGGGCGGTGTAGATGCAGAACAGCGGGCGCGCGCCCTCGGGCACCTCGTGCTTGGCGTAGCGGTACGTCACCAGCACCAGCAGCGCCGCGTAGCACGCGAAGCCGAACCAGAAGATAGCCTGGCCCAAGGCCTGCATCCCGAACACGGGCGACGTGACCGAGGCCACCACGATGCCCACATAGCAGATGAAGTAGGTGGGGAACACCTCGTGCAGCTTGAACGGGCGGAAGAAGCGCACCGTGAACCACACGATGAGAGCCAGGTGCGCCATCGTGGCCGCCACCCAGAGCGCGAACGCGGGGCCGAAGGCCAGCGGCGCCAGGTAGTTGGAGAACTGCATAAGCGTCATGAACACGGTGCCGCTGACGCTGGCCATGATGGAGTTATGCAGATCGTCGCGGATAAGCTGGGGAAACATGACCGCCTTCGCCGCCAACAGCACGATGAGGAACAGCGCGACGGCGCCGCAGAGGATATGGATGCCCTCGTAGGCCGGCTGCAGCAGGTTGCCCAGCGCCGTGAGGGCAAGGGCGACGCCCGCCGTGGGAATGGGTACTTTCTCTATGATGTCGCGCATGGTCACGTGCCTTTCAATGCCGTCCTTAGATTTGCTTAGACGCATTCTGGCATGCTCCTATCAAAAAGAAAAATTATATATCGTTATGCGTTGATAACTATATATAATAGATTGTCGATCGCTTGGCACTTCTGCGCAGTAAAAGGGCAGGTGATGTGCGCCGTTATGACGCCGACGATACCGCGCCCGTCGTGCGAGCACAAGCAACGAAAGGATTACCATGCAAGATTTCCGCATGAGCACGTTCTTGAGCGTGTGCCGAACGTTGAACTACACCCGGTCGGCGGCGGAGCTCAATATCACGCAACCCGCCGTGTCGCAGCACATCGCTTATCTGGAGAAGGCGTACGGCGCGAAGCTGCTCTCCTACCGCGGCAAGAAGCTCGCGCTCACGCCGGCGGGCGAGCTGCTGCGCGACGCCGCGGCCACCATGGCGCACGACGAGGCCACGCTGCGCGACGCCATCGCCGCGTTGGCTGGGCCGCGCCGCCGCCTGCGGCTGGGCATGACGCTCACCGCCGGCGAGTACGTGCTGGCGGAGCCGCTGGCGCACTACCTGGTGGATCATCCCGAGGTGCAGGTGCGCATCGCCTCGTCCGACACCGAGCGCTTGCTGGCGCAGCTGCATGCCGGCGAGATCGACTGCGCGCTCGTAGAGGGGTTCTTCGACAAGAGCGCCTACGACTGGCGCGTGTTCGCCACCGAGCACCTCATGGCGGTCTGCGCTCCCGACGCGCCGCTTGCCGGCGTGAAGGAGCCCCAGCGCTTCGAGGACCTGCTCGACCAGCACATCCTGGTGCGGGAGCGCGGCTCCGGCACGCGCGCCGTGCTCGAGCACGCCCTGGCCGCCCGGAACCTTTCGGTGGACAGCTTCGCGCGGGCGACGGAAGTGGAGAGCGTCAACATCATAAAGCAGTTCGCTGCCAGCGGCTACGGCATCGCCTTCCTCTACGGCGCCGCCGTGGTCTGCGAGCTCGAAGCTGGCACGCTCGCGCGCATCCCGTTGGCGGGCCACCTCATCGAACACGACATCACGTTCATCCGCCCCAAGGGCAGCGTGTTCGGAGACGAGTACGCCCGCCTGTTCGACGACCTGCGCTCGGTGTGAGGCCGCGAGCATCCTGTGCGAAATTTCCGCTTGACTTCGAGTGCGCTCCAAGTTCTATGATGGTCGGGCAATCCTGACGAGAGGAGACCCCCATGAGGCCCGATTTGGAATCCACGCCGAAGCTCGGCTTCGGCTGCATGCGCTTGCCGCTGCTCGATCCCGCCGACCAGCAGAGCATCGACCTTGCGCAGCTCGAGCAGATGGTGGATGCGTTCCTGGAAGGCGGCGGCACGTACTTCGACACGGCGTTCGTCTACCACGAGGGCGCCTCGGAGAAGGCGCTTGGCCAAGCGCTCGTGGCGCGGCATCCGCGCGAGTCGTTCACCATCGCGACGAAGTGCCTGGCGTGGGCCATCGGCAGCGCCGAGGAGGCGAAGTCCAACCTGGGCACGTCGCTTGAGCGCCTGGGCACCGACTACATCGACTTCTACCTGCTGCACAACGTGGGCGGCCCGCGCACGGCCAAGTTCGACGAGTACGGCATGTGGGACTTCGTGCGCGAGCAGAAGGCGGCCGGCCGCATCCGCAACTGGGGCTTCTCCATGCACGACGGCCCGAGGCGCTCGACGCGCTGCTCGAGGCGCACCCCGACGCCGACTTCGTGCAGCTGCAGGTGAACTATCTGGATTGGGAGAACCCGGTCACGCGGTCGCGCGCCTGCATGGAGGTGGCCGCCAAGCACGGCGTGCCCGTGGTGGTCATGGAGCCCGCGCGCGGCGGGCGGCTGGCCGAGCTGCCCGAGCAGGTGGCCGCGCCGCTTTTGGCGTGCCGTCCCGACCTGAGCATGGCTTCATGGGCGTACCGCTTCTGCTACAACCTGCCGAACGTGCTCACGGTGCTCTCGGGCATGTCCACGATCGAGCAAACGCGCCAGAACGTGGCCGAGTTCCGGGCGAGCGCGCCGTTCTCGCCCGAGGAGGAGCGCGCGCTGGCCGAAGCGCGCGAGATGCTTGAGAAGCTGGCCGCCGTGCCCTGCACGAACTGCCGCTACTGTGTGAAGGACTGCCCGCAGGGCGTGGCCATCCCCGAGATCATGAGCCTGCTGAACCTTGAGCTCATGACCGGCAACCGTGCCTTCGCGAAGGGCCTCTACTCGTGGCAGGCCGTGAAGCCGGCCTCGGAGTGCATCGCCTGCGGTGCCTGCGAGTCCATGTGCCCCCAGAGCATCGACATCGTGCATCAACTCGAAGTGGCCGCCGAGCACTTCGAATAGGACAGGGCGGTCCGTCGAATTGAATACCGTACGCGAAAAAGCTCTCATCTATTGAGAGCTTTTTCGAGCAATTAAAGCACGGGGAATGTTTGCAAGAATGTCACTTGTGCCGGCATAGTCCCGAGTGGGCGGCGTTTCTCTCAAAGGGGAGGTGATCGCCTATGAGCATCGAATGCGCTCTTGAAATCCTGTACGCCGCCGCAGCGGTGGCGACGATAGCCGGGTTCGTTCTGGCTGTCTGGGAATATAAGCGGAGGGACGACGTGGGAAGAGGGGGAGACCCCGAGCACAAAGAAGATCGGCGCTAGCTGGAACTAGTCGCCGATCTGGGTAAACCCGCGCCGCCCGTGTAGGCTGACCTCTTGCGAGGTTGAGACGGGCTTTGTCGGTGCTCCTGCATTATAGCATGCGTGGCGGGGCGCGCAACGCCGTGCAAGTTTGCTCCATCGTCAAAAGTTTCATGGGCGGCAAAATCCCCTCTGTCACGGGATCGGTGCTCTTTACGCTGCCCTTTCCCCATCCTGATCCCGTCTTTGCCTGATCTTGGGAGCATCTTTACGTGCGCCTGAACCCGCTTTTACCTGCCTTTCGTAGCATGGTCTGCAACGCGCCGAGCAACCGGCGGCGCGGCAACGAGACAACACTCCGGCGCCAAGGCCGGGAATGCGAAAGGATGGGTCGAATGGCAGACGGGTACCTGAGCAGGCGGCAGTTCGTGGCCGGCGGAGCGGCCGTGGCATTGGCGGGCATGTTCGGC
>NC_021021.1:2635158-2637873 GCF_000210055.1 Gordonibacter pamelaeae 7-10-1-b | reverse complement strand
CCCGCAGTCCGGCAACGGCGGGGGTGCGGGCGAGGGCTCGTCCGAGCCGATTACGTTCGTGTGGCTGCCGGACAACTCCTCGTCGGACATGACGTCGTCGCGCGAGGCCATCGGCGCAGCCATCCTGGCGGCCTGTGGGCGCAAGGCCGAGCTTCTGACCACCACCGACTACAACGTGGCCATCGAGGCCATCGCCTCGGGCAAGGCGCAGATGGCGCTCCTCGGCCCCGAGGGCTACGTGCAGGCCAACAAGAAGAACCCCGCCGTGCAGGCGGCGTTCACGAACAGCGATGAGGACGGCGGCCTGGACGGGGCGTGCTACTACAGCCGCATCTGCGTGCGCACCGAGGACGCCGACGCGTACAAGAGCGGCAGCGGCTACTCCATCGAGGGCATCAAGGGCGGGTCGTTCTCGTTCGTGTCCGCCACCTCCACGTCGGGTTTCAAGGTGCCTTCGAGCGGCATCGTTGAGGGGTTCGATCTGGACAGTTCCGACGTGCTCTTGGAGGCGGGCGGCTTCTTCAGCGAGGTGCTGTTCGGCAACTCGCACGTGGGCTCGGTGGTGAACCTGCTCTCGGGCGACGCCGACGCTGCCGCGTTCGACGACGTCGACGTGGACATGTACCTGGACCTCGTGTCCGGCGAGCCCAATAGCGTGGGCGCGGTGTACCAGGCCAAGGCCGACGCCGAGGCGCCTATGGACACCGTGCGCGGCAAGCAGTTCACCATCATCGCCATCACGCCGGTGCTGAACTCGCCTTTCTGCTTCAACGAGGACTCCATTTCCGAGGAGGACCGCACGAAGATCGTCGAGTATTTCTGCTCCGACGCGGTGGCCGACGACAAGCAGATCTTCGTCGATCCCGAGGATGAGAACGCGAAGGGCCTGTTCGAAAAGGATTCCGAAAAGACGTGCTTCGTCGAAACGGACGACGCGTGGTACGAGCCCATCCGCAAGCTGGGAGGGGCCGCGTGATGGCCGAGCCTCTGCTGGCGGTGCGGAGCCTGACGAAGAGCTACGACGGCTGGTCGAAGGCACTCGACGGCGTGTCGATGGAGGTGGCACGCGGCGAGTTCGTGTCCATCATCGGCTCGTCGGGCGCCGGCAAGTCCACGCTGCTGCGCTGTGCGAACCGCCTCGTCGATCCCACCCAGGGTACGGTGGCGTTCGACGGCTGCGACGTCACGCGCGTGAAGGGCCGCGAGCTGCGCCAGGTACGCCGCTGCATCAGCATGATCTTCCAGCATTACAACCTGGTGTACCGCGCCACGTCCATCGAGAACGTGCTGCAGGGCCGCTTGGGCTACAAATCCACGGTGGCTGGCGCGCTCGGGCTGTTCTCTGAGGAAGAGAAGCGCCGCGCCTTCGAGGTGCTCGACCAGGTAGGCCTGGCCGACTTCGCCTACACGCGCACCGATCAGCTGTCCGGCGGGCAGAAGCAGCGCGTGGGCATCGCCCGGGCGCTCGTTCAGGACCCGCTGCTCATGCTGGCCGACGAGCCCATCGCTAGCCTCGACCCGAAGTCGTCGCGCACGGTCATGGAGCAGCTGCGCTGGGCGGCCGACGAGCTGGGCATCGCATGCCTCGTGAACCTGCATCAGGTGGACTTTGCGCTGGAGTTCTCGGACCGCATCGTGGCGCTCAAGAAGGGCCGCCTCGTGTTCGACGGATTGCCGTCCCAGCTCGACGAAACCGCCATCGCCGACATCTATGAGACGGACGAGGACGATGGCGAAGAGGCCGCCGACAACGCCCCCGATGCGGCGCGCGTGGTGGAAGAGGCTGCATGATGGAGCGCACCTTGCAGCCCTCGGGCCTTGTCGCAGGCTTGCGCGCTGGAAAAGACCGGCGGCACGGCCAGTACGACCCGTCGTTCTTCGCGCGCCGCACCGCGTCCCTCGTGGCCGTGGCGCTCGTGGCCGTGGCGCTCGGCGCGCTGTCGGGCACGTACGTCGGATTCGATTTCGTGCAGGCAATCCTCGACGTCCCGAGCGGGTTCGCGTGGATGGCCGTCCAATTCGCCCCCTCCCTCCCTTCCTTCGGCAAGTTGGGCACCATCCTTCCCGCTCTGGGTTCGACGATCCTGGCCTCCATCGCCTCAAGCTGCACGGCGGCGGTGCTGGCCTATATAGTTGCGGTGCTCGGCTCGCGCACGGTGGGGGTGGGCGGACCCGTTCCCCTCATCGCGCGGGGCATCGCGTCGCTTTTTCGCAACATACCGGTGGTGGCCTGGGCATTCATCTTGCTGTTCTCGTTCAAGCAGAGCGAGTTCACCGGGTTCTTCGCCCTGTTCCTCACCAGCTTCGGGTACCTGACGCGCTGTTTCCTGGAAAGCATCGACGAGATGGGCTCCGGGCCGGTAGAGGCGCTGCGGGCGGCGGGCGCGACGTACGGCCAGATCGTGGCGCAGGCTGTCATCCCGATGAGCATAACCTCGGTGGTCAGCTGGGTGCTCTACATGATTGAGACGAACATCCGCGACGCCACGCTCATCGGCCTGCTCACGGGCACGGGCATCGGGTTCGTGTTCGACGTGTACTACAAGAGCTTCCGCTACGACGTGGCCGGCCTGGTGATACTCGCCATCATCCTGGCCGTGGTGGCGTGCGAGCTCACCTCGAACTTCGTGAGGAGGAGGATACTGTGACGGGCTGCGCAGACAGGATCGCCGCCGAAGCCGCCGCGGCCTCCCTGGCAGAGGAGGTGGGTGCGGC
>NC_021021.1:2633241-2634942 GCF_000210055.1 Gordonibacter pamelaeae 7-10-1-b | reverse complement strand
GTGCCGCGCCGATGCGGGCAAAGGGCGCGCGCCTGACCCGCTCGGGCAAGATCAAGGTGCGGGTGCCCAGCTCGTCGAACGTGGCGCTGGGCGCCGTGCTGGCCGTCTTGGCGGCTGTGACGGTGTTCGCGCTGGCCACGATGAACTACGGCAAGGTGGCGTTCCCTGCCGCGATGGCCGCCGCGGTGGACGACTTCCTCACTATGATGCTGCAGCCTGGTCTGGGCGGGCACTTCACGTTGCCCGACGTGGTGGAGGGCCTGTTCGTGTCGCTGGCCTTGGCGCTGCTGACCACGTTCATCGGGGCGGTGATCGCCTTCGTCCTGGGGCTTCTGGCCGCGTCCAACCTGTCGAACCGCGCCGCGAGCAACGCCATCAAGGTGTTCATGAGCGTGGCGCGTGCCGTGCCCACCATCCTGTGGGTGCTCGTGTTCAGCGTAGCCATCGGGCTGGGGCCGGAGGCGGCCGTGATCGGCCTGCTCTTCCACAGCGTGGCGTACCTGGTGAAGGCGTACTCGGAGAGCTTCGAGGAAGTGGACCCCGGCGTGATCGAGGCCCTGCGCGCCAGCGGCGCATCGTGGTGGCAGGTGGTGTTTCAAGGCGTCGTGCCCGAGAAGGTGAACGAGATGCTGTCGTGGACGTTCATCCGCTTCGAGATCAACTTCGTGAACGCCGTGGCCGTGGGCGCCGTGGCGGGCGCGGGCGGCATTGGCTACCAGCTGTTCTTGGCAGGAAGCTTCTACTACAACATCCACGAGGTGGGGCTGATCGTGTACCTGTGCTTGGCGGTGGCCGTGGTGCTGGAAGTCGTGGCCACGAAGCTGCGGAAGCGGTACTTGGTGCAGCGTTAGCTCTGCCCGGACGTGACAAGGGGACGGTTCTCTTGTCACGGCGAACTAGAGAAGTTGGTTTTGCGACGGAGAGGATTGTTGTGAGCTTGAGACGATACGAGCGGACGCGGGCGTTGGTGGACGGGGACCCGTCGCTGGCGCGCGAGATCGTGCGGGAGGTGGAGGACGAGCTGGGCGCGGAGGCGCTCAAGGTGCTCGAAGAGCCGCGCGAGGAGCTGGTGATGGTGCAGGTGCGCGAGACGGCGCAGGGCGGCTTGTTCTATCTGGGCGAGGCGCTCATGACGTCGTGCCGGGTGCGCGTCGGCTCGTCCGTGGGGCTGGGGCTCGTGCTGGGCGGCGATCGCTGCCGCGCCTACGAGCTGGCCGTGGTGGATGCGGCGTTTGCGGGAGAGGCGGGCACGCCGCGTGCGGAGTGCTGGGACGGGCGGCTGCGGCAGGAGCTCGCGCACATCGAGGAGCGCGAGGCAGCCGAGGCGCGTCGCGTCGCGATGACGAAGGTGGACTTTTCGACGATGAAGGTGGAGGCATGATGATCAGGGAAGACGCAGGGCTGCACCGGGCGCAGCGGGCGTTCCGCAGCGTGCTGGACGCGTTCGCCCGCCCGGGCACCGTGCACGTTGTGGATCCGGCGGCGAACAGCCCGGCGCGGCCGGTGGCGCTCGGCGCCTCCCTCGAGGCGGTCGTGCGGCTGTTCGTGGACCAGGCGGTGACGTTTTGCGTGGCAGACGCCGAGTCCGACGTGACGGCGGCGTATCTGACAGGCGAGACGCATGCGCGCCGGTTCCCCGTGCGCGAGGCTGACTTCGTGGTGGTGCCGGCGCGCGCGGACGCGCAGACGGCGGAAGAGGCT
>NC_021021.1:2630033-2632647 GCF_000210055.1 Gordonibacter pamelaeae 7-10-1-b | reverse complement strand
TACGCGGCCATCCGCGGCTTCGGCCCGGCGCATCCCACGGTGGGCGAGCTGCGGCAGGGCCGCGTGGCCGTGGCCGTGGACCATCCGGTCGAGCCGGGCGGCCCGGACGACGCCTACTACCTGGGCTCGCTTCCCGTCACCGAGGTGGAGAGCGTGTTCATGGACGAGGGCGGTTCCGGTGAGGACAGCCTCTCGCTCGCCGTGGGCTACGGTTGCGTGATCGGCCGCGCCGAGACGAAGGCCATCGCCATGAGCGTGCTCGACCGCTGCCTGGAGCTGGGCGACAAGAGGTTCCCCACCGAGGACGAGGAGTTCGTGCTCTACCACGTGGACGGCGTGGAGGCTACCGGCTTCATCTCGCACCTCAAGCTCCCGCACTACGTGACGTTCCAATCGAAGCTTTCCAGCGTGCGCGGTACGCGCGGCGGGACCCCTGACGACGACCGATCCGCCGACCAGGCCGCCGCTGCGGCGCTGGAAGCGAAGGAGGCGACCGATGCAGCAACGTTATAACTACGCCTTCTTCGACGAGGCGTCCAAGCGCGAGATCCGCCGCGCCATCGTGAAGGGCGTTTCCATCCCCGGCTACCAGGTGCCCTTCGCCTCCCGCGAGATGCCCATCGGCCGCGGCTGGGGCACGGGCGGCCTGCAGATCACGCTGGCCGTCATCGGGCGCGGCGACGTGCTCAAGGTGATCGACCAGGGCTCGGACGACAGCGTGAACGCCGTGAACATCAAGAAGCTCGTGGCCGACACCACCGACGTGGAGGTGACCGACGCCACCGAGGACGCCACGCTCATCCAGTCGCGCCACCGGATTCCCGAACGCCCCTTGCGCGCCGACCAGGTGCTCGTGCTGCAGGTGCCCACGCCCGAGCCGCTGCGCGGCTTCGAGCCGAGCGAGGCCGCCACGCGCCGCCTGCATGCCGAGGCGGACTACACGGGCGCGTGGCTGGAGCTGTTCGACCAAATCGTGCGCTTCGACGCCACTACCACCGGGGCCGACCACCCCGTGCTCGTGAACGGGCGCTACGTCATGGCCCCCTCTCCCATCCCGCGCTTCGACAACCTGAAGCTCAACCAGGCCGAGCACCTCACGCTCTTGGGCGCGGGCCGCGAGAAGAAGATCTACGCCGTGCCGCCCCACACCGACGTGGTTCCCCTCGATTTCGAGGACTATCCCTTCGCGGTGGAGCGCTTCGACGGCAAACGCTGCCGCCTGTGCGGCGCGACGGGCGTCTACCTGGACGAGCTGGTGGACGAGGCAACCGGCGAGACGTACTACCAATGCAACGACACCTCATGGTGCGCGCAACATGTCCCAAATGGGGACAGTCCCGATTTGGGACACTGGACTCTACGAACGACCGGCGACCCATCTTCTGACCGGGAAGGAGCCTCCCATGCTCGATGACCAGCGGTTCGGTGCGGACGAGGCGGCGTGCCTCTCCGTGCGGAACCTGTCGAAGCGCTTCGGCGCGGGCTGCCCGCACTGCCTTGAGCCCGACGCGCGGCTCGAGCGCAACGTGTGCCCGCGCTGCGGCACGGTGCACGCCGTGCGCGACGTGAGCCTGGACGTGTACCCGGCCGAGATCGTGGGCATTGTCGGGGAGTCGGGCAGCGGGAAGTCCTCGCTCATGAAGTGCCTGTTCTTCGACGAGGAGGCCACGTCCGGCGACGTGCGCGCCCGCCCGTTCGACGGGGGCGCGGCCAACCTGCTGGCGCTCTCGCCCCAGCAGCGGCGCGCCATCCGCAACACGGTGTTCGGCATGGTGTACCAGAACCCCTACCTGGGGCTGCGCATGGACTTCTCCAGCCTGTCGAACATCGCCGAGCAGATGATCGCCTCCGGCAGCCGCAACGTGGGCGCCATGCGCTCCCGCGGCGAGGACCTGCTGGGGCGCGTGAACATCCCGCTCTCGCGCGCCACCGAGCCGCCGCGCAACTTCTCCGGCGGCATGCAGCAGCGCGTCCAGATTGCCAAGGCCCTGTCGAACAACCCGCCCATCCTGCTGCTGGACGAGGTGACCACGGGCCTCGACCTGTCCGTGCAGGCCGCCGTGCTCGACCTCGTGCAGCAGATCAGGCGCGACTTCAACGTGAGCATGCTCGTGGTGAGCCACGACCTGGGCGTCATCCGCATGCTGGCCGACCGCACGCTGGTCATGCTGGACGGCCGCGTCATAGAAAGCGGCCTGACCGACCAGATATTGGAAGACCCCCAGCATTCTTATACCCAACAACTTGTCTATTCGCTCCTCTAGGCGTTCCGGCGGCCTGGCGGCCGTCGGAACTGCTCGACGCTGCGGGCTCTTCCGGCACCCGACCTTGGCGCTCCAAGCCCTCGTCGCGTACCAAAGTACGCCTCCTCGGTCTTTCACGCCAATCTCGGGCACCGGAAGAACCCTCGCTGACTTACTACGCCAACCTATGACTCCTCGAAAGGACCCTCCCGTGAACGACAACTCCTGCATCATCCGCGGCGGCACGGTGGTGTGCGCCGACCGGGTGCTTCCCGACCACGACGTCGTGGTCATCGACGGGCGCATCGCGGCCATCGAGCCGGCCGGCGCGCGCGAGTTCGACGCGCAGCCCGACGCCACGGTGGGCGTGC
>NC_021021.1:2626822-2629935 GCF_000210055.1 Gordonibacter pamelaeae 7-10-1-b | reverse complement strand
CGCGGCGCGTTCGTGGCCCCGGCCTCATCGACATCCACTCGGACTACGTGGAGAACGTGGCCTCGCCGCGTCCGAGCGTGGTCATGGACCTGAACACATCGCTGTACAAGGCCGACCGCGAGCTCGTGTCGCATGGCATCACCACCATCTTCCACTCCCTGTCGGTGTACGGCGCGCACATCTTCGATCACAAGCCCATCCGCGACTTCGGCAACGTGAGCGGCCTCATCGAACGCGTGGCCGGCCTGCGCGCGGGCGAGGAGCGCGACCACCTCATCCGTCATCGCCTGCACATGCGCGTGGAGCTGGACTCGGTCGACCTCTACGACGACATCGAGGAGTTCCTGCGCTCCGGCAAGGTGGACCTCGTGTCGTTCATGGACCACACGCCCGGCCAGGGCCAGTACCGCGATCTCCTGCTGTTCGGCGACACGCTCAAGGGGTATCGCGACGTCACGGACGAGGAGGTGCGCGACATCGTCCGCATGCAGCAGGAGAGCAGTAAGATGACGTACGCCCAGATCGCAGCGCTGGCGTCCATCGCGCGCGAACGTGGCATCTCCATCGCGTCGCACGACGACGACAGCGCGGAGAAGCTCGCGTTCATGGACGGCCTCGAGGCGTCCATCTCCGAGTTCCCCATCTCGCTCGACGTGGCCCGCGAGGCGCGCGCCCGCGGCCTGCACACGGTGGCCGGCGCGCCGAACGTGATGTTGGGCCACAGCCATTCCGGCAACTTGAGCGCACGCGAGGCCGTGGAGGCGGGGGCCATCGACGTGCTGTGCAGCGACTACTACCCGGCGGCGCTGCTCGACGCCGTGTTCACGCTGCGCGACGAATGCGGGCTCGACATCGCGCGGGCCTTCGCGCTCGTGTCCGTGAACCCGGCGAAGGCCGCCGGCATCGCCGACGAGGTGGGCTCGCTTGCGGTGGGAAAGCGCGCCGACGTGCTGCTCGTGCGCGAGATCGCCTGTGGCGAGGCGGGCACGCGCACGATGCCCGTGGTCACGCGCGCGTTCGTGGGCGGGCATTCCGTGTTCCGTTCGCACTACCCCGACCAGCCCCTCGGCTACGCCCGCGACCTGGGCGAGCGGATCGACGCCGCCCGAGCCGACGCCGCCCGAGCCGACGCCGCCCGCGCTCTCTTTCCCGAGGCGGTGTAGCATGGCGCTCCTGGAAATCGACGATCTCTCGAAGTCGTTTTTGCTGCACCGCGTGGACCGGCGCATCCAAGGATGCCAGCACGTGAGCTTCGCCCTTGAACCGGGGCAGTTCGTGGGCATCACGGGCCGAAGCGGCAGCGGGAAGTCCACCATCCTGCGCTGCATCTGGCGCACGAACCTTCCCGAGCAGGGACGCATCCTGTACGATTCCGCGCGCTTCGGCCTGCTCGACCTGGCGCAGGCCACCCAGCGCCAAATGCTCTACCTGCGCGCCTACGAGCTGGGCTACGTCTCCCAGTTCCTCAACGCCCTGCCGCGCCAAACGGCCCGCGACATCGTGCTGAAAAGCGCGCTCGAAGCCTACGGCCCCGACGAGCGAGCCCGCGCCGAGGCGGAGACCGAGCGCATGCTGCGCCACTTCGACCTGGACGAGGGCCTGTGGGAGCTCTACCCGCGCACGTTCTCCGGCGGCGAGAAGCTGCGCCTGAACATCGCCGCCGCCATGATCAAGCGCCCGCGCCTGCTGCTTCTGGACGAGCCGACCGCCTCGCTCGACAACGCGTCGAAGCTCAAGGTGCGCACCCTCATCGAGCAGCTGAAGGCCGAGGGCACCACCATGCTCGGCATCTTCCACGACCTCGAATTCATGGAAGGGTTGTGCGATCATGAGTTCAACATGCAGGAAGGGATGATGGCGTGAGGAACGGGCAGGCGAGCTCCAAACAAAAGGGAACGGATGTTTCACGTGAAACATCCGGAGACGCGGCGGCGACCCCAAAGCGGGCAGACGCCGTCGCGCCCGTCGCCGACCTCCACGTGCACACCACTTTGTCGGACGGTTCGGACACCTTCGAGGAAGTGCTCGCCCAGGCCCGCGAGCGCGGCATCGGGCGCGTCGCGTTCACGAACCACGACACCACGCGCGGCCTGGACGGTGCCGTTGTGCTCGGCGAGCGCTTCGGGGTGCAGGTGACGGGCGGCATCGAGGTGAGCGCCTACGACTTCAAGCGCGACCGCAAGGTGCACGTGCTCGGCCTCGGCCTCTGCGAGGACGCCCCCGCGCTCGTCGCCCTCTGTGGCCCGCTCCTCGAGCGCCGCAACGCGAACAGCCTCTGGCAGCTCGACCGCCTGGTGGAGGCCGGCTACCCCGTCGACGCCGAGCGCGCCCTCGCGCTCGGCCGCGCCTCCACCTGCCTCTACAAGCAGCATCTCATGGCCGCGCTCACCGACGAGCCCTACGTGAGCCCCGCCTACCGCGCGCTGTACCGCAGCCTGTTCAAGGACGGCGGCATCTGCGATCGCGACATCGCCTATGTGGACGTCCGCGATGCCGTGCGCGCCATTGCGGAAGACGGCGGCATGCCCGTGCTCGCGCATCCGGGCCAACAGGACAGCTACGATCTGGTGCCCTCGCTGGCAGCCTGCGGCCTCGCCGGCATCGAGCGCCATCACCCCGACCATACGCCCGCCGACCACGCGCGCTGCACCCAGCTGGCCGAGCGCTACAACCTGGTTTGCACCTCCGGCTCGGATTACCACGGTCGCTTCGGCTCCATCCCCCACGTGGGCTACCGCGTTCCCCAAGCCTGACCGCGGCGCCGTCGAGCTTTGCCGGTGCAGGTTTGCCTCCCGCCCGGATGCCGGTTCGTCGGAAAAGCCGTCTTGCGGCGAAAAGTTGAATCGTCGTGGCCGGCCTGCGCCTGCCGTTCGCGCTACACTTACCACCTATGGAAAAGCAAACCTCGCATATTGCTCGGCGCGCCCGGCCCCGCGGCCCTGTCGGCCGCCTTCCCGACGATCCCGTCATCCTCGGACTCGACGTGGGCGGAACGCATACGAAGATGGCGGCGTTCGATTTCGACGGCGAGCTGCTGGGCGCCCACGCGTTCGACTCGCAGCGCGTGCTGGCCGCCGGCTCGCAGGGGAGCATCGCGCACGAGGCCGAGGCGG
>NC_021021.1:2613237-2626234 GCF_000210055.1 Gordonibacter pamelaeae 7-10-1-b | reverse complement strand
GCGCTTCCGTGCGCCCGCTTGCCTCGCGGATCGCCCGGTTCGCGCGCGAGCGCACGGTGCTGCTCGTGTCGGCCCTGGCCGCCTTGGCAACCGTGGCCTTCGTTCCGCCCGACGAGGCGTACCTCGGCTATTTCGACGTGAAGACGCTCGCCTGCCTGTTCGGCATCCTCGCCGTGGTGGGCGCGCTGCGCGGCATCGGCCTGTTCGAGCACGCGGCGCGCCTCATCGTGGCGCGCTTCGCCACCTGCCGGTCCGCCGTGGCGGCGCTTGTGGGGTCAACGCTCGTGCTGTCGATGTTCGCCACGAACGATCTGGCGCTCATCATGATGCTGCCGCTGTCCGCCGCCACGCTGCTCAAGGCCGGGTGGGAGCGCTCGCTCCCGTTCGCGTTCATCATGCAGAACCTCGCGGCGAACCTCGGCGGCATGATCCTGCCGTTCGGCAACCCGCAGAACCTCTACCTGTACGAGTGCTTCTCCATCCCGCTGGGCGATTTCCTCTCCGTCATGACGCTGCCCTTCGCCGTCTCGGTCGCGCTCATCGCGCTCTGCTGCGCCCTGTTCGCGAAGCCCGAGCCCCCGCAGCCAGCGAAAAAACGAGCAGCAGAGAAGGGGGCGGCGGAAAAAGGGGAGATGAAAGAACGAATGCAGGAAGAGCGAATTCGGGGGAAGCGGTCGGCGGTAAAAGGAGCAACGGGTATACGGGCAACGGAAGAGGGAGCGGCGGGAAAGCAGGTAGCGGGAACACGGGCAACGGAAAATTCGCTTGTGGACGAGGGCCGGCAGCAGGTAGCCTTCCCCGCATCCGGCGAGCCCCTCCAACGAACGGATGTTTCACGTGAAACATTCGGGCCCTTCGCCGTTTCCAGTGGGTCGCCTCGGCAAACCGCTAGAAACGGCGAAGGACCAACATCCGCCTTCGAACAAGGGAGAGGTGCCGATACCGCCGCGCCACGCATCGTCTCGGCGCGGCGGGCGCGGGCGCTCGGCTATGCGGCGCTCCTGGTGCTGGTCATTGCCTCGGTGTTTCGGGTCGTGCCCTATCCGGTGGCGGTGGGCGCCGTCGTTGCCGTGCTCGGCGTGCTGGACCGCCGCGCGCTGCGCACGGTGGACTGGGGGCTGCTGCTCACGTTCGCCTGCTTCTTCGTGTTCGCGGGCAACCTGGCGCGCATCCCGGCCGTGGAGGGCTTCTTCTCGTTCTGGATGGGCGAGAGCGCCCTGCTCGTTGCCGCCGGTGCCAGCCAGATCATCAGCAACGTCCCCGCCGCCGTGCTGCTGTCGCATTTTGCAGACGGCTACCAGGCGCTGCTCGTGGGCGTGAACATAGGCGGCGCCGGCACGCTCGTGGCATCGCTTGCCAGCCTCATCACGTTCAACGAGTACCGCCTCGTCCGCCGCGGTTTCCCCAGCCGCCCCGCGCTCGCCCGCGTCACGCCCGGCGCCTACCTCGCGCGCTTCACCGCGTACAACGCGGCCTTCCTCGTCGTGCTCCTGCTCGTGTGCGCCCCCTTCGTGTAGGGCCCCGGCGTTCGCTCTCGAAGCCCCTCCCGTCGCTCCACCGCTTTAGCGCGCTAAACCACACGCACGCCAAAACACCCCGTTCGCGGGGGCCCATTCATCGAAAACGTCGGTCGGCGACGGATAACTGTTTGAAAAGAGGGGGCCGGCGCTTTATAGTAGTGCGACTGCATCATACTTCATGACGTGAAAGCGAGATGCAGAGGAAAGGGGAGAGACCAATGAACATCAAGAAAATGGTTGCGCTCGTTGCAACCGGCGCCCTCGCGGCATCGCTCGCGCTGTTCGGCTGCTCGTCGGGCGACGGGCAGGACTCCGGCGCGAAGGACGACAAGGCGGCCGGCAACGAGTCCGGCTACACGCTGGTGAACGACGGCAAGCTGACGGTGGCGGCTTCGCTCGACTTCCCGCCGTTCGAGAACCTGAACGGCGACACGCCCGAGGGCTTCGAGGTGGAGCTCATGGGCCTTCTGGCCGAGGAGATGGGCCTGGAGATCAACTACCTGCCGTCCACGAAGTTCGACACCATCGTTCCGCTCATCCAGACCGGCGGCAAGGCCGATGTGGGTGTTTCGGGCATCACCATCACCGACGAGCGCCTGGACCAGGTCGACTTCACCGACGCCGTGTGCGACGTGAACCAGAGCATCACCGTGCTCAAGGATTCGGGCGTCACCGACGTGGCGCAGCTCGAGGGCAAGAAGGTGGGCGCCCAGACCGGCACCACGGGCTACGAGTGGGCTGCCGAGAACATCAAGGACGTGGAGATGGTGGGCTTCGACGAGATGACCGCCGTGTTCCTGGCGCTGCAGTCCGGCCAGATCGACGCCATTGCGGTGGACCTGCCGGTGGCGAACTACTACGTGAAGACGGCCTACACCGACTGCCAGGTCATCAAGGAGATCCCCACGGGTGAGCAGTACGCCATCGCGGTGAGCAAGGACAGCCCCGAGCTGACCAAGGCGCTCAACACGGCGCTCAAGGCCGTGCGCGAGAACGGGAAGTACGACGAGCTTGCCGCCAAGTGGTTGCAGTAACGCACAGATAGGGTGAGCATGCAGATCGCATTCGCATTTGCGCGGAAACACCTCGCAGGCGCCGCGGCGGTTCTCTTCGCCGCGGCGCTGGCGGTCTCGTTCGTCTTGCCGGTCCAAGCGCACGCGCTCGACGTGGAGCGCTGGACCGCCAAGCCGAACAAGGACGGCGACAACACCACGGTTCTGGGAGCCACGGCGACGCGCGTCACGTGGCAGGGCCAGACGGCGGAGGACGAGTCCCTTGCCTCCGTGACCATCGAGATGCCCGAGGGCACCACCGTCGGGGCCGAGAACGTGAAGACCACCGTGCTCGTGGGGCTCGATCGCCTGGATGCGGCGTCCGAGGCCGTCGTGGACGGCAACGACGTCACGGTGACGCTCGCCGAGCCTGCGCCGGCCGGTGCGCTCGTCATGGTGGAGTGCAACCGCACGCTCCTGCCGGGCGGCGGCGGGTCGTTCGGCCTGGCGGGCAGTTACACCACGGCCGACGGGCAGCGCCACGACATGCCGGCCACGGACCAGGTCATCAACGTGACGGGCACCTCGCCCGCCGAGCAGCTGTCCAGCTGGCTCAACCAGCAGGACTGGGTGAAGGCGTGGAACTCCAACAAGTTCCTGCACCTGTTCTTCGACCCGGCCATCATCGTCACGTCCGTGCCGGCGCTGTTCGCCGGCTGGCTCGTGTCGATCGGCGTGGTGGTGGTGAGCTTCCCGCTGGCCATCCCCCTGGGCCTTCTGCTGTCGTTTTTACGCATGGCGAAGCACCGCCTTCCGCGCGCCATCGGCGCCACGTACATCAACATCGTGCGCGGAACGCCGCTGTTCCTGCAGCTCTACATCGCGTTCTTCGGCCTGCCGCTCATGGGCGTGCAGATGGACAACTTCACCATGGGCGCCATCGTGCTGGTCATGAACTCCAGCGCGTACCTGGCCGAGATATTCCGCGCGGGCATCCAGTCCATCAGCCAAGGGCAGTTCGAGGCGGCGCGGTCGCTGGGCATGAACGGTGCGCAGACCATGTTCTTCGTTATCATCCCGCAGACGGTACGGCGTGTGATTCCCACTATGACCAGCGAGTTCATCCTCATGTACAAGGACACCTCGCTCCTGGCCGCCGTGGGCGTGACCGAGCTCATGATGTACGCGAAGACCATCACGGCCGCCACGGGCAACGTGACGCCCTATATCGTGGCCGCCGGGTTCTACCTCATCGTCACCATTCCGCTCACGAAGCTCATCAACACCATGGAAGCGCGCATGTCCAACGGGCGCCGCAAGCATAAGAAGGGCCCCGCCGACCGCAGCATCACGTCGGCCGCCTCGGTGGTGCCTGATTCCGACGCCGGCGTGGCGCGCAGCATCCGCCTGTCCGAGACGTTCGCCGGGCCCGCCTCGCAGACCGACGCGGCAACGCGCATCTACGAGGATGCGAAGCGCAACGGCAACCATATCAGCCATTAAGGAGGTGCGGATCATGAGCGAAGCGAACAACGGCGCGGCGGGTATCGGGGCGGCAGACATCGCCGGCGCGGACGCTGCGGACGAGACGGTCATCCGCATCGAGGACCTGCGCAAGACGTTCGGCGACAACGAGGTGCTGCGCGGCATCGACCTCGACGTGCGCCGCGGCGAGGTAGTGGTGATCCTGGGCCCGTCCGGCTCGGGCAAGTCCACGCTGCTGCGCTGCGTGAACCTGCTGGAGAAGCCCACGGGCGGCCGCATCTTCTTCGAGGACACCGAGATCACCGCGAAGAAGACTGACATCAACAAGGTGCGTGCCAAGGTGGGCATGGTGTTCCAGAACTTCAACCTGTTCCCACACCTCACGGCCAAGAAGAACGTTATGCTGGCGCAGCAGAAGGTGCTGCACCGCAACAAGGAGGAGGCCGCGCGCATCGCCGAGGAGCAGCTAGAGAAGGTGGGCCTGGGCGAGCGTATAGACTACCGGCCCTCCGAGCTCTCCGGCGGCCAGCAGCAGCGCGTGGCCATCGCCCGCGCGCTCGCCATGGACCCGCACGTCATGCTGTTCGACGAGGCCACGAGCGCGCTCGACCCCGAGCTCGTGCGCGACGTGCTGAGCGTGATGAAGGAGCTCGCCCGCGGCGGCATGACCATGATCGTGGTGACGCACGAGATGGGCTTCGCCCGCGACGTAGCCGACCGCGTCATCTTCATGGACGGCGGCCACATCGTGGAGCAGGGCACCCCCGAAGAGGTGTTCGACCATCCGACGTCCGACCGCACGAAGGACTTCCTGGGCCATATCTCGTAGGGGCTCCTCTTTCAGCCGGCCAAAGGCGCGTCACCTGCATAGCCGGCCGAAGATGTGTCGCCGCATAACCGGCCGAAGGCGTGCCGCCGCATAGAGCCGGCTGGGGGCATGCGTATCGGGGGAGCCGTCCGGCGCATGGAGAAACCTCCGAGGTTGACCACATGCGCCGGACGGCCTCCCCTGCACGCGTGGTCCCTGCCGGCTGGATGGAAAGGCGGCATTGCCGGCGAATGGAAGAGCGGCGTATGGCCCGCCGGAAGGAAGAGCGGTGCAGGGGCTGGAGGGGAGCGTTGCGCGGCCGACTGAATGGAAGCGGCGGCGGATGCTTGCAGGGGGAGGGGGTCGATGAGCGGCAAGATATGTTTTTTCCCGCCCCCTCTATCCCGGCGATTCTTCGGAGCCCCTCGTTTTGTGCAAAACGCCGCTGTTTTTCCTACGGCAACCGCGGGCAGCCCCCCTGCATGAGGTTACGATTTGATTCCTTTTTATGCAGAACTATGGAAACAAAGAAGAAGAATATCCAATATGGTCATGATCTCGTTTCGCGCAAAGCTTCACCAAACCGTAATATTTTTGTGCATATGAACAAGATCATTGTTTTTTTGTTAAAAATCATTCGAAAATTTGTGTTGCAGGTGAACAAAAAAGATGGTATAACTTCCTCAACGGCAAATCTGGTAAGCATGCGACGGTAGGAAAACCGGGAGCGTCATGAACCACCAGTCTCCCAGCACTCTGAGTTGCAGCGCAAAAACCAGCAAGCTGCAGTAGTATGTAGTGTGCCACCCAACGGTAGCGAAGAGCGCTGCCACAGAAAGGAGACTGTCATGGCGAAGATAGTCAATTCTTGGAACGACTGGGATCCGCTGAAGCGCGTCATCGTGGGTCGTTGCGACAACTCGATGATCCCCCCCGAGGAGCCCGCGACTTCCGAGAAGGTGCCTGTCGACTCCGAGATGCGCGGCATGTGGGGCCTGCGTCCCCTCGCCACCGTCGAGCGTGGCAACGAGTGCCTCGAGAACCTCGTGAAGATCCTCGAGGACCGCGGCGTCGTCGTCGACCGTCCTACCCCGCTGCAGTGGAACCAGGCCATCGGCACGCCGGACTTCCGCAACGACTCCATGATGACCTGCATGCCTCCGCGTGACATCCTGCTCACCGTCGGCAACGAGATCATGGCCTCCGCGAACTCCTTCCGCTGCCGCTACTTCGAGTACCTGGCCTACTGGCCCCTCATGAAGCAGTACTTCGACGAGGATCCCGACTTCCTGTGGACCCAGGCCCCCCGTCCCCGCCTGACGGACGCCTCCTACAAGCACAACTACTACGACGAGAAGATCACGCTGGAAGAGCGCCTCGTCCGCACGGCCAACAAGGACTTCGTGACCACCGAGGTCGAGCCGATGTGGGATGCCGCCGACGTGATGCGCATGGGCAAGGACCTGTTCATCCAGCACGGCCTGACCACGAACCGCACGGCCATGGACTGGTTCCAGCGCTACTACCCCGAGTACCGCGTGCACGCCGTGAACTTCCCCGGCGACCCGTACCCGATCCACATCGACGCCACCTTCGTGCCGCTGCGTCCGGGCCTGATCATCAACAACCCGCACCGCAAGCTCCCCGAAGAGCAGCGCGCCATCTTCGAGGCCAACGATTGGCAGATCGTCGAAGCCGCCCAGCCGGCCCACGACGAGCCGCCGGCGCTGTGCTACAGCTCCGTCTGGCTGTCCATGAACTGCCTCGTGCTCGACCCGAAGACGGTCATCGTGGAGGCTTCCGAGGTTCACCAGCAGGAGCAGATGGACAAGCTCGGCATGAACGTCATCCCCTGCGACCTGCGCGACGCCTATCCGTTCGGCGGCGGCCTGCACTGCTCCACGGCTGACGTCTACCGCGAGGGCGACTGCCTCGACTACTTCCCGAACCGCGTCAAGGATCCCACCCTGGTGCGCCCGGAGATGTGGAACGACTAGTCGCTTAGCCGCCTAGCACAACAAGCCACTTGCTGAAAACAAGCGCCGATTAACAGAAGAAAGGGGATCTGGCAGGGTTTATCGCTCCAGATCCCCTTTCCTGCTCTTCAACCTATACCACCGCATGCACGATTCGGCCCTGTGAGGCCGACTAGGTACCCGTATACCCATTCGGCCTCACAGGGCCCGATTTGCGGCTGGCAAAGGGGATTTCCTTTTTCTTGCTACTGGTTTTAAGGAGGACCAATGGCAGATACCAACAAAACCACCAACACGCCGGATCTGGGTGACAAGCCCGAGCTCGGCAACGGCAAGGACGGCTCCGGCAGCTACCAGATGAGGGTGGGCTTCGGCACCATCGCCATGCTCATCTCGGCGACCGGCATGGGCCTCGTGCCGCTGTTCAGCCGCTGGGCTACGCGCACCGACATGTTCAACGGGGCGGCGGGCCTGAACGCCGGCGATTCCATCGGCGCCCTCATGGCCGTGGGGCGCATGGGCATGGGCGTCCTCTTCTTCGTCGTCCTGCTTCTTGCCACGCACAAGGTGCATGTGTTCAAGAAGCTCAAGCTCACGCCGGCTATCGCGCTCGGCGGCCTCATGATCGGCATGTCGCTGGCGTGCTACGTCACGTCCACGCTGCTCACCACCGTGTCGAACGCGGTTCTGTTCATCTACATAGGCCCGGTGGTCTGCGTATTGCTCGCGCGCATCTTCCGCAAGGAGCCTATGTCCAAGCTGCAGTGGATCTGCCTGGGGGCGGTGTTCATCGGCATGCTGTTCGGCAACAACCTCATGGGCTTCGGCGACAACGGCTTCTTCGTGGACTTCAACCTCGTGCCGTCCACGCCCGAGTTCCCGCAGAAGGGCATCGGCGATGCGTTCGGCCTCGCTTCCGGCTTCTTCTACGGCGCCTCGATGTTCTTCAACGGCTATCGCAAGGACGCCGACACCACGGCGCGCGGCGTGTGGAACTTCATCTTCGCCGTCATCGGCGCCGGCTCCATCACCATCGTGCTGAACTCGCTCGGCAGCATCGACCCGAGCATGGCCAACTGGGCGCTCAACATCCACTTCACGCCGTTCAACTGGATTGGCACCGTGCTCCTGTGGATCATCTGCGGTCCCATCGCGCTCGGATTCCTGCTGGTTGCCGGCCGTAACCTGCCTGCCGCAGACTACGGCACCATCGCGTACTGGGAGGTGCCCGTCGCCATCTTCGTGGGCCTCGTGGTGTTCGGCGAGGCGCTCACCATCAACACCATCATCGGCGGCCTGCTCATCATCGGCGGCGGCGCAGTGCCCTCCATCAGGGGCATGATCGTCGGCCGCAAGCAGAAGCAGCAGGAGGAGATCAGCGAGAACCTGGCTGCCCGCCTGGAAAAGGCCGAGGAAGACGAGCATCTGCAGTAGGCCGAGCGAGAAGAAAGGAACGGTGTGTCATATGAAGATCACGACCAATCTGACCCACATCGCCACCGAGGTCGAGTTCGAGCCTGCCCTGACCGAGGAGCAGCTCAAGGAGGCGTTCGGGGCAGTCGGCCTCAAGGGTTTCCCCGCCGAGCTGGACATTGCAGAACGCACGGAAGAGCATGTGCAGATGATGGCGCTGGACTCGTTCCTCGGGTTCGCCCAGACGTCGGGCGTGGCGGCCGTCACCTACGATGTGACGTATTTCCCGCATGCCGATGACGCCGAGGTGACCTACCAGCTCAAGCAGCTTGCACGCGAGCTGGAGATCAGCGCCGACGTTATCCGCGACGTATGCGCCGACGAGATCCGCGAGTACCTGGAGCTCGACGCGAAGCGCGATGCCAACGCCCCCGTGCACAGCATCGTGGAATGCTACGTGGGCGGCACGGCGTTCGCCTGGTACGGCATGAACGAGTACCCGCGCTTGAAGCGCGTCATCCTGCGCAAGCTGGCCCAGGGCGGTCAACGGGCCAAGCACAACTTCATCATGCGTGCGAGCAAGGAGCAGGTCGACCTGCTCGAAGATTACTGATAGCCGACTGGGCACGACAGGGGTTCTGAAAACGCGGCGGCTCGGTTCTGCCGGCCGCCGCGCCTCGGGCATCGCAGCGTCGGGGTTCTCGCTGCGATCTTCCCTTGCCGCCGCTTGCTCCAGCTGGTTTCCGCGCGTTCCGCGCCTTCTCCCAGACCCCGGTCGCGGAGCGCTGCCTGCCGGGTAAACGTTACATCTTGGTGGTAGGCCGAGTTTTGGCGTTATCATAACGGTTGCTGGAAGCGTATCTCCCCATTTTTGTCAGGAGGGCTCCACATGAAGCGAAGGCTTGCCAAGCGGTTTTGTCCCCGGCTCCACAAAGCCGCGCATTTCTTAGGGGACTATCATGAATGTTGAAAGCGGTACTGCCAACGCTGTTCCTCCCCGGTCGTTCTCGGAAGAAGAGCAGCATAAAACCCTGAAAAAGGTCACGTTCTCGTCGTTCCTGGGCAATTTCATCGAATGGTTCGACTACGCGAGTTATTCCTACCTGGCCACGGTCATCGCGCTCGTGTTCTTCCCGGGCGAGGACCGCTTCGTGGCGGTGATGAGCACGTTCGCCGTGTTCGCGCTCTCGTTCCTCGTGCGCCCCATCGGTGCGGTGTTCTGGGGGAACATGGGCGACAAGAAGGGCCGCAAGTGGGCCTTGTCCATCTCCATCCTCATGATGAGCGGTGCGACGTTCCTCATCGGCTGTCTGCCCGGCTACGCCCTCCTCGGCGTGGGCGCGCCGCTGCTGCTGCTTGCGCTGCGCATGGTGCAGAGCTTCTCGGCCGCCGGCGAGTATGCGGGTGCGGCCACGTTCATCGCCGAGTACGCGCCGAAGAACCACCGCGGCTTCTACTGCTCCATGGTGCCGGCGTCCACGGCCACGGGCCTGCTCGTGGGCTCGCTGTTCGCCACGTTCATGTTCAACACCTGGGGCGCCACGTCGGACTTCGTCGTGGACTGGGGCTGGCGCATACCGTTCTTGCTCGCGCTGCCGCTGGGCTACATCACGCACTACATCCGAACGTATCTCGAGGATTCCCCGGTGTACGAGGAGATGCAGGAGCACCTGAAGCAGCAGGGTTCCAGCGTGAAGCATCCCATCCGCACGCTGTTCAAGAAGCACCTGCGCGTGCTCATCATCTCGTTCGGCGCCTGCGTGTTGAACGCCGTGGGCTTCTATGCGGTGCTCACCTACCTGCCGAACTACCTCGAGACCACGCTGAACTACGATCCGAGCGCGGCATCCATCATCACCACTATCGTGCTGGTGGCCTACATCGGGTTCATCTTCGTGTCCGGCCGCATCTCCGACCGCTTCGGCCGCAAGAAGATGCTCATCATCGCCTGCGTCGGGTTCATCGTGCTCACCATCCCGGCGTTCATGCTGCTGGGTACGAAGAACTTCTGGATCATCCTGCTGGTCGAGCTGGTCATGTGCCTCATACTCACCATCAACGACGGCACGCTGTCCAGCTACCTGACCGAGACGTTCCCCACCGACGTGCGCTACTCCGGGTTCGCGTTGAGCTTCAACCTGGCCAATGCCATCTTCGGCGGCTCGGCGTCGTTCATCTCGTTCTGGTTGATCGATATGACGGGCAACGACATCGCGCCCGGGTTCTACATGGTGTTCATCGCCGCGCTGGCGCTGGTGGCCATGATCCTGTCGCACGAGCACACGGGCAAGGACTTGTCCGAGGTGTAGGCGGGGTGCGTGCGCCGCGCGCTGCGAGGCCTGCCGGGAGCCGCTCCGTTGGGGCGGCTCCTTCTTTCGGCGGCCGTCCGGGCCGCGGCGGCGGGCCGTCTCGGCACCGGCGCGTATTTCATCGTATAATGGGGCGGTTGCAACAGCGGCAGGGAGCAGGTTGGAGGGGTCTATGAGCGAATCGTCAACGCCGAAGTCATTGAAGGCTCAGATCACGCGCACGTCGCTCGTGCTCGCCGCCGCCGCGCTCCTGCGCGAGGAGGGTCCCAAGGCCGTCACGTACCGCAAGGTGGCGAAGTGGGCCGGGGCGGCGTCCTCGTCGGTGGGCTACTACTTCGACTCCGTCACCGAGCTCTTGCACGAGGCGGGCATGTACAACATCCAGCTGTGGGCGCAGCGCGCCGAGCGGGTGGCGGATTTGTGCGAGAAGCTGGAGCCCGAGGAATGCCGCGCGCGCATTACCGAGCTTCTGACGCGCGCGTGCCTGCCGGACGACTCCATCGTGCCCAAGGCGCACTACGCGCAGCTCATCGGCGCGGCTGATTCGAGCGTGGTCACGGAGGCCTACCGCAAGGGCCGCGTTCTGCTGGATGCCGCCATCGCGCGCATCCTCGAGCGGGCGGGCGTTCCCATGACGCCGCGCATCGTGGTGGCCATCGTCGATGGTGCCGCCGTGACCTCTATCTCCGAGGGTCTGGACGTGCGCGAGACCACCGGCAAACTGCTCGACGAGGCTATCGAGGCCTACACGAAGGCCGCTGGCTGCTAGCTGCCTGCGTTCCGCTTCGGGGCGTCCGCGCCCTCTTTCATATCCCGAACCTCACGCTTAAGCGACGGGAGGGTGAACCTTCTCCCCTCCGTCGTTCTCCCTTTCCTGCGTCTGATAGAACGGACGGACGCAAGCAAACGCGACGGCATCCATCTGCCTTTTGGGATGGCGGCGTCGCCCGTCTAGGAAAGGAGTTGGAGCATGAGCGAAACCCGTCAGCAGGCGGTCGCGCCCTCGGCCGATCCCGGCCCCGTGGGCAAGGTGAGCCGTCCGTCTTTCAAGCGGTCTTTGACGTTCTTCGGGTTCTTCGCCATCACCGCGTCCATGGTGATGACGGTGTACGAGTATCCCTCGTTCGCCTCGTCCGGGTTCCAGCTGGTGTTCTTCTTGATCATCGGCGGTATCCTGTGGTTCTTGCCCGTCGCCATGTGCGCGGCGGAGATGGCCACGGTGAAGGGGTGGGAGTCCGGCGGCATCTTCTCGTGGGTTGGCAACACGCTGGGGAGGCGCTGGGGTTTCGCCGCGCTGTTCTTCCAGTGGTTCCAGATCACGGTGGGCTTCGTGACCATGGCGTTCTTCATCTTGGCGGCGTTCGCCTACGTGGTGAAGTGGGACGCGCTGTACAACAACCCGCTCGTGATGTTCTTCGGCGTGGCCGCCATCGTGTGGATCCTCACGCTCACGCAGCTCGGCGGCACGAAGTACACGGCGCGCATCTCGAAGGTGGGCTTCGTGGGAGGCATCATCCTGCCCGTCATCGTGCTGCTGGTTGGCCTGGTCTACTACTTCGCCACGGGCGGCGTGTCGCAGATCAACATGACGCCGGCCACGTTCGTGCCCGACTTCGGCAAGGTGGATACGCTCGTGATCTTCGCGTCGTTCATCCTGGCGTACATGGGCGTGGAGGCATCCGCCTCGCACGTGAACGAGCTGAAGAACCCGAACCGCAACTACCCGCTGGCCATGATCATCCTGGCAGTGCTCACCATCGCGCTCGATGCGCTGGGCGGCCTGGCCGTGGCCACGACGCTGCCGGCGTCGGTGCTCGACGGCAACCTGTCGTTCGGCGTGATCGAGGCGTTCCGCGCCATCTTCGTGCAGCATATCGGCCCCGGCCTCAGCTGGATCGTGTTCGCGGTGGCGCTGCTTCTGGCGCTGGGTGTGCTGGCCGAGATCTCGGCCTGGATCGTGGGCCCGTCCCGCGCGCTGCTCGACACGGCGCACGACGGCATCCTGCCCCCCTCCTTCAAGAAGGTCAACAAGCACGGCGTGTCGGTGAAGACCGTGGTCATCCAGGCCTGCATCGTCACGGTGTGGGATGCGGTGCTCTGCGGCTCCATCGCGCTGTCCGGCGGGTCCAGCTCGTCGGTGGGCTACCTCACGGCCATCGGCCTGACGGTGGTCATCTACCTGGTGGGCTACGTGCTGTTCTTCCTCGGGTACTTCTACCTCATCTTCAAGAAGAAGGACCTGCCCCGTTCGTTCCAGCTGCCGGGCGGCACGCCGTTCAAGGCCATCGTGGCGGGCGCCGGCCTGTTCATGACCGTGGCAACGCTCATCATCTCGTTCTTCCCGTCGTCGAACCTCGATGCGCAGTCGAACATGGTGTACCAGGCCACGCTCGGCATCGCGTTCGTGATATCCGTGGCCATCCCGTTCGTCATCTACGCGCTGCGGCATAGGTGGGCTCCCCAGGGCCCGACCAACCGTGCGGCGGTCGGCGCG
>NC_021021.1:2609805-2612938 GCF_000210055.1 Gordonibacter pamelaeae 7-10-1-b | reverse complement strand
TCGGCGCCACGGTCGCGCGCGGCATCTCGGCGGCGGTGGTCAGCGTGACCAGCCGTCCCTCGGGCCCCATGGCGGTTGACTCCGGTCCCACGGTCAGCACGGACGACGTGCCGGCCGAGCCCCAGCCCGTCATGCGCGACGAGGTGGCGGTGCGCGAGATCGACCTCGACACGGGCGCGGGCGCCCATGAGGCACCGCCTGCCTGCGAGGCTCCCGTCGCGGCGCATGCGCGCAAGGACGACGTCAAGGACGCGGGCGAGGTGCGCGACGATCTGCTCGACCGCACGGCCGAGGGCGACCCCTCGCTGCGTGCGAGCGTCACCGAGGCCGTGGTGGGCGAGGGCGTTCCCCGCGCCGACCCGGATACGCCCGACCCGCGGCGCGAGACGGACGTCGACACCAACAAGCCCGCTCGGTAGCGCGCGGCGACAACGTAGGTATCACACTTCGAAACAGGAGGTTTTCATGAAGGAACAGACATCTACCAGCAAGATCCTCGATAGCATGGACGAAGGCACCAAGTACTCGACGCCCATCTTCGGCTCCGAGGCATCCGATGTGGCCATGCCGCGCCTCAAGATGAACGACCAGCCGGTCGAGCCGCGCATCGCCTACGAGATGATCAAGGAGTACCTGTCCATCGAGGGCAACGCCACGCAGAACCTCACCACGTTCTGCCAGACCTACATGGAGCCCATGGCCACGAAGATCATGGCCGAGACGATGGAGAAGAACGCCATCGACAAGGACGAGTACCCCATGACGGCCGACCTCGAGAACCGCTGCGTCGCCATGATCGGCGATCTGTGGCATGCCGACCCGGCCGAGGAGCCCATGGGCACGTCCACCGTCGGCTCGTCCGAGGCCTGCATGCTGGGCGGCCTCGGCATGCTGTTCCGCTGGAAGAAGCTGGCGAAGGACGCCGGCATCGACATCTACACCGAGCAGCGCCCGAACCTGGTGATCTCCGCAGGCTACCAGGTGTGCTGGGAGAAGTTCTGCCGCTATTGGGACATCGAGATGCGCCTCGTGCCGCTTGAGAAGGACCATCTGTCGCTGAACATGGACACGGTCATGGACTACGTGGACGACCACACCATCGGCATTACGGCCATCCTCGGCATCACCTACACCGGCAAGTTCGACGACGTGCAGAAGCTCGACGAGCTGGTGGAAGCGTACAACCAGGAGCATCCGAAGCTGCCGATCCGCATCCACGTCGACGGCGCGTCGGGCGGCATGTTCGCCCCGTTCGTGGAGCCCGACCTGGTGTGGGACTTCCAGCTGAAGAACGTGTGGTCCATCAACTGCTCCGGCCATAAGTACGGCCTCGTGTACCCCGGCATCGGCTGGGTGGTGTGGCGCAGCAAGGAAGCGCTGCCCGAGGACCTGATCTTCTGGGTGAGCTACCTGGGCGGCGAGGAGGCCACGATGGCCATCAACTTCTCGCGCAGCGCCTCGCAGATCGTGGGCCAGTACTACGTGCTCATGCGCAACGGCTTCGAGGGCTTCAAGGAGATCCAGGAGCGCACGCTCGACGTGGCGCGCTACCTGGCCGCCGAGCTCAAGGAGATGGGCATCTTCGAGATCTACGAGGATGCGTCGCACATTCCGATCGTGTGCTGGGGCCTGAAGGACGACGCCGACGTGGAGTGGTCGCTGTACGACCTGTCCGACCGCCTGCGCATGAGCGGCTGGCTGGTGCCCGCGTACCCGATGCCCGCCGATATGCAGGACACCACCGTCCAGCGCGTCGTGGCGCGCGCCGACTTCTCGATGCAGCTGTGTATCAAGCTGGTCGAGGATATGAAGAAGGAGATGGACACGCTGAACAAGGCGAAGTTCGTCACCGGCAACACCCAGGGCGTCATCCAGACCGGCTTCAACCACGGCGGCCGCTCTGCCGTCGACAAGGGCGAGAAGGTCCAGACGAAGGCGAAGACCACGCAGAAGTAAGTGCGCCGACCCCACCCCGACCTCCCCGGTCGGGGCGCTTTTTCGGTGCTGGAGGAAAGCAGAAGGGCCTCTTATTTAGATTACGGTAATAGAATTGAAAAGAATTTCTGATATTTTACCGTAACGGGCAATCAGGCCCCCGAAATCCCCTCCGAAGGCGAGAAAACCGCCCAAAACAGCGGGAAGAGCCGCACGTTGGATGCCCAAAAGCGGGCTTCGGACAAGAATTCCCGCGATTCGGTAATATATCGATAAAAAATTCCAAATCCATTACCGTAGCCGAATATTCGATATCGTGAACGCGATCAACTTGCTTCTGATCGACACACGACGTGCGTTTTGCTCGCTGCGACTCTACCCGAAGAGCTGGTAGCCGAAGTAGCCTAGAACGGCGCCTACCGCGGCGGCTACGAGGGTGAGGAGCACGCCTCTGAGCACGGGATGCCGCCGTGCGCGCAGGCTTTTGGCGTTGTTGCGGTCGATGGGCTCACCTTTCGAGAAGGCCACCAGCTCGCGGTACGTCACCACGTCGTGCTGCTTCTTCAGGTGCTCGACCACCGTGAGCATGACCAAGCCGATGCCCCACACCAGCAGCCCGATGATGGCGGACGGCACGAGCCCCCAATCCCAGAAGGTGAACCCTCCGATGAAGAGCGCACATCCGACGACCACGACTGCGGTCCCTCCCCACGCCAGGTAGATCATCTTCCGGTAGTCGTTCTCGATTGCTTCCTTCATGGCTTCCACGTCTCCTTTGATCAGTTCGTCGACCGTTACGTCGAAGAGGACGCTAAGGAGCAGCAGGCTTTCCACGTCAGGGTAGGTCTTGTCGTTCTCCCAGCTTGAGACGGTCTGGCGCGAGACGTAGATCTTCGCGGCGAGGTCGTCTTGCGAGAGTCCGCGTTCCGTTCGGTGGCGTTTGATCTGGCTGCCGAGCTCCATGCGTTTCCCTTCGTTGATCCAAGGTTGCCATGACGCAGGGAAGTGTACCATCAAAGGGCTTTGACACGTCTCGCTTCGCGACCCTTTTCTGTGTCAAAAGTGCTTTACAATACGTTTGAACAGGTGTTATTTAGAATGACGCAGGACGTTGCCGGGAGTGCGCATGCGGGGCGGCGTCTCCAGCTGTACAGAGAGAACGCCCCCTGCGCTGAATCCGGTTCTCGTTCGCCATTTG
>NC_021021.1:2588433-2609608 GCF_000210055.1 Gordonibacter pamelaeae 7-10-1-b | reverse complement strand
GAATCCGGTTCTCGTTCGCCATTTGGGACCGGATTCAGCGCAGGGGGCGCAGGGGGAAGAGGTGGCCACGCGGAGCGCGTCGCGCGCGACCACCGGTGATAGCGGAAGAGCTTAGTCCTCGCGCTCGATGGGCATGCTCATGCAGCGCGGGCCGCCACGGCCGCGGGACAGCTCGGCGGAGGGCACGATGATGAGGTCGAGGCCCTTGTCGCGCAGCACCTTGTTCGTGACGTCGTTGCGCTCGTACACCACGATCTTGCCCGGGGCGATGCACAGCGTGTTCGAGCCGTCGTTCCACTGCTCGCGCTCGGCCGCGATACGGTCGCCGCCGCCGCAGGGGATGAGCTCCACGGGATGGCCGACGTAGGTCTCCAGGATGCTCTCCAGCGTGCCGTTCACTTCCTTGACCTTGATGCCGTCGCCTTCGGCGGTGATCTCGAACACCGTCAGCGGGCCCATGATGCCGGGGTGGATGGTGAACTTGTCCGTGTCGATCTGCGTGAACACGGTGTCGAGGTGCATGAAGGCGCGGGAGTTCGGGATGTTGAACGCCAGGATGGTCTCGATGGGGCTCGTCGGATCGCCGAAGATGTTCTTCGCGATAGCGTCGATGGCATCGGGCTCGGTGCGCTGGGAAATGCCGATGGCCAGCACCTTGTCGTTGATGTTGAGGATGTCGCCGCCCTCGATGTGGAACGTGTTGTAGCGGCTGTAGTACTCAGGCGTGCCCTTGAGCATCGGATGGTACTTGAAGATGTACTCGCCGTAGATGGTCTCGCGGTTGCGGGTCTCGGAGTACATGCGGTTGATGGACACGCCGTTGCCGATCATCGCGAACGGGTCGCGGGTGAAGTACAGGTTCGGCATGGGCTTGACGACCATCTTGGAGGACTCGGACACCAGGTCCACCAGCGAGTTGGACTTGTCGGTGTGGAGCTCGGTGAGGTTGATGCCCTCCATCGTCTTCAGCACGAGGTCCTTGGCGCCGGGGTAGTTCTCCTGCAGGTAGTCGAAGATGATCTTCTGGTAGCGATCCGTGCGGATGCCGGCTTCTTCGATCCACTGCTTGAGGAACTGCTCGCGCAGCTCGGGGTTGGCCTCGAGAACCTCAGCCATGAGGTCTTCCAGGTAAAACACTTCGACGCCGTTGTCGCGCAGAGCCTGCGCGAACGCGTCATGCTCCTCCTGGGCGACCTTCAAGAACGGGATGTCGTCGAACAGCAGCTCTTCGAGCGTGTTCGGCGTCAGGTTCAGAAGCTCTTTGCCCGGGCGGTGCAGCAGGACTTTCTTCAAGGGCTTGATCTCGCTCTTGACGTTCACTCCTGACATGTGCAACCCTCCTTCGGTTTGTCGGCCCGCGCGTCCTTTAAGCGCGCCGGCCTTTCTTCGCCAAGTGCGTCCGCGGCGCGATGCCGTGACGCGTTGGTCTCACCATGCGCCCTCCGCTGCGTGAAGGAAAGATGTAAAGCGGGTTTACCGGTGCATCGATCGGGGTGTACCCGGCCGGGAAAGACGCTAAACCTCAAATAAACCGCAGGTGGGAGCAGTGCGCATCCTGCAACCATACACTGCGGCCGCGCGCGTTCGGCTCGGATGCCGCAGCCTTTTCCGAAACGATGCCGATTCGTGTATCATGGGTCATGTTGCAGGCGGCCGTGCGCAAGCGAGGAAAGAGGTACTCCTTCGTGGGATTCGTGCTCTTCCACTACACGCTCTTCGTGCTGTTGGGTTCTATCATGGCATCGGCAGCATGCCTTTCCGCCTACCTGGTATCGCGCAAGCGCGCCATGCGGTACGCCTTCGCTGGCTTCCTGTTCTACTTCTTCGACGTGGCGTGGGTGTTCCAAGACGACTTCTTCACCGGCGCCGACGCGGGGCTGGGCGCGGCGTACGCGGTGGTCGTGTCGCTGGTGCTCGTGGTGACGGGCGGCGGGTTCCTCACGTCGTTCTGGCTTTTGGTATGCGATTACCTGGGCGAGGAGCGCCGTGTGTTCAAGGTGGCGCCGGCCGTGCTGTTCGTGGCGGCGAGCGTGGCCGTGCTGGCGCTGCTGCCCGAGGGCGATTTGCGCAGCTTCCTGTTCTACTTCCCGCGCGAGCTGTACCTGTTCTGGATGCTGCTGTTCGCCGGGTTCCGCTTCCTCGTGACGAAGGACGAGTCCGGGCGCAACCGCCTGCGCCGCCACCGCTTGCTCTACGTGTTGCTGTGGGTGTTGGGCCTGATGATCGTTGCGGAGGACGTCTGCGTGTTCCTGCTGCCCGACCCCGTCCTGCTCGGGCCGCGCGCCTATGCACCCGAGCGCAACTTCGCCGAGAACGTGCTCATGCTGTGCTGCGCGTTCTTCGCCTGCCGCGATGCCTTCCGCGTGCTGTCGCTGCGCTTCGAGCGGCCTCCCATGCACGAGGGCGGCCGGCAGGAGGAGCTCATCGACGACAACCTGCTCCTGTACGGCAAGCGCTACCGCCTGTCCGAGCGCGAGTGCGAGGTGCTGCGCTACGTGCTGGTGGGCAAGGACAACCAGAACATCGCCTCCGCCATGCACCTGGCCTTGAGCACCGTGAAGGTGCACGTGCACAACATCCTGCAGAAAACGGGCCAGCCGAACCGCCAGGCCCTCGTCCAGGATTTCTGGAAGACATCGTAGAACGGCCTAGAGCGTGCCAAAAGCCCGGGGGTAATGGCGCATCGGAAAATGTGCCATTACCCCCGGGCTTTTGGCACGCTCCCCTGTTGCGTTCGCTCTACTGCTCCGCCAGCCATCTTCTCAACATGATCACGATGCCGCTGACCAGGAAGTCGAACTGGTGCACAGCGCCTCGCCCAGGGCGGAGTCCGCGCGCGAGCGGCCTTGGCCGATCCCGCTTCGATGCCGGATTCGATAGCGATGGCGATGCAGGCGTGCGTTCGGCGCGGTGTCGCTGCCAACCGGCGACACCGCGCCGTTCTTCCATATACGCGTGTCCTCCGTTCTGCTAAAGTAGACGAATCTGCGCGGCGCACCGCGCCGCAGGTTTCGCGCAACCGAGGCGAAACATGCAAGGGGGATCATTGGGGAGGCAAGAAGGTCGGCCCCAACGTGAGAAGGGAAAGGAGAGGGTATGAGCAGTACATTGGTACAGAAATTCAAGAACGTGGGCCCCGGCGCGCTCGTGGCGGCCGGCTTCATCGGGCCCGGCACCGTCACCACGTGCACGGTTTCGGGTGCGAGCTACGGCTACACCATGCTGTGGGCGCTGTTGTTCGCCACGGTGGCCACCATCATCTTCCAGGAGATGGCGTCGCGCGTGGGCATCGTCTCGGGCAAGGGACTGGGTGAAAACATCCGCGATCGTATTCCCAACAAGGCGCTGATGTGGATTGCGATCGTGATTGTTATCATCGCCATCTTCGTGGGCAACATCGCATACGAGACGGGCAACATCACGGGCGGCATCCTGGGCATCCAGGCGGTCCTGCCCGACGTGCCGATGATCCCCATCGTCATCGTGCTGGGTGTGCTGGCGTTCATCGCCATGTGGATCGGCTCGTACAAGGTGGTCGAGGTCATCCTCACGGCCATCGTGGTGTTCATGGGCGTGGTGTTCTTCGTCACGGCCATCGCGTCGTCGCCTGACTGGGGCGCCATCGCCACGGGCCTCTTCGTGCCGACGTTGCCCGAAGAAGGCTCGAAGGGCATCCTCACGGCCGTGGGCCTCATCGGCACCACCATCGTGCCGTATAACCTGTTCCTGCATGCGTCCGGTGCCTCCGAGCGCTTCAAGGACCCCGAGCAGGTTTCCGACGCCCGCTTTGACACCATCCTGAGCATCGGCCTGGGCGGCATCATCTCCATGGCCATCCTCATCTGCGCCGCCGCCAACATCTACGGCACCGATGCCGTGGTGGCGAACGGCAAGGACATGGCGTTGGCGCTGCAGCCGCTGCTGGGCTCGTGGGCCACGTGGATGATCGGCCTGGGGCTTCTGTGCGCCGGCTTCTCGAGCGCCATTACGGCTTCGTTCTCCGCCGCGTATGCCGTGAACGGCGTGCTGGGCTGGAAGAAGACGACGAAGGACCTGCGCTTCAAGCTCATCTGGATCATCGTGCTGGTGGCCGGCTGCGTGATGGCCGTGGCGCTGGGCAAGAGCCCCACCGAGCTGATCCTGGTGGCGCAGGCGGCGAACGCCATCCTGCTGCCCATCATGGCGTTCTTCGTCATCTACTGCGCGAACGGCAAGGACCTGGGCAAGTGGCGCAACCACCTCTTCGCGAACTGCGCGGGCGTGGTGATCATCGTGATCACGCTGTTCATGTGCTACCGCAACATGTCCAGCTTCTTGGCATCGCTCCAGGCGCTCATCGGGGGCTAGGGCTTTCGCTATTGCAGAAGCGCCCGTTTCGCTCCAACGCAAGACGCCCGCCGTTTCGGCGGGCGTCTTGCGTTGGAGGGGGCGGCGGGGCGCAGTCAGGCAGAGCGTCGAGCCCCTGCGTCGCGAACGGGCAGCGCGGCTGCTGCCTAGCGCGCGCTCACGGGCTTGATGGCAATGCTGTCCTGCTCCAGGGCCTCGCGGATGCGGCGCACGAAGGCAAGGGCGGAAGGGGAGTCGCCGTGCACGCAGATCGTGTCGGCATGCAGGTCGATGAGCTTGCCGTTCACGGAGAGGATGGCGCCGTCGCGGATGGCGTTCTTCACCCGCTCGATAGCCTCCTCCTCGTTGCGGATGAGCGCGGCGGGGTCGTTGCGGCTCACCAGCTTGCCCTCGTCCGTATAGTTGCGGTCGGTGAAGAACTCCTCGGCGGTGACCAGGCCGATCTTTCGCCCCTCGTCCACGAGCGCGCTGTTCGCCAGGCCCACCAGCACCAAACGGTCGTCCACGTCGCGCACCGCCTGGGCGAGCGCGGCGGCCAGCTCCGGGTCCACGGCGGCATGGTTGTACAGCTGGCCGTGCGGCTTCACGTGCCGAAGCGGGACGCCGGCGGCGGCGCAGAACGCTTGCAGCGCGCCTATCTGGTACAGCATGTACGAGTAAGCCTCGTCGGGCGACAGGTTCATGTCGCGGCGGCCGAAGCCCTGCAGGTCGGGGTAGCCGGGATGCGCGCCGATGGCTATGCCGGCATCCGCTGCCATGCGTACGGTGTCGCGCATGACCATCGGGTCGCCCGCATGCTGCCCGCACGCAACGTTCGCGCTGGAAACGAGCGGGATGATCTGGTCGTCGAGCCCGAGCGTATAGCGCCCGAAGCTCTCGCCCAGGTCGCTGTTGAGGTCGATACGGTACATAAGCTGCCTTCTTTCCCACGGTGTTAGCTCCTATTGTAGAGCAAGGGTCGGCACGCTGCGAATACTTCACGCGCCTTCGGATTGCCCCCAATCTACCAGCACGCTTTCCACTTGCTGTATCAGCTGCTTTTTACCGGGTACGTGAGATACGTATCGCGAGGCGAAAACGGTGTTCTGCAATCCTCCGAGCGCGTATTCGGCTGTGACGGCGTCTTTGTCCGTGCATAAGATGATGCCGATGGGAGGATTATCGAACTCGTCGTTAATTTCGCAAGCATAGTAGTTCAGGTACATGTTGATTTGCCCGACCGCTTCCGGCATCAGCTTGGAGGTTTTCAACTCGATGAGCACGTATGCTCGGAGCAGCTTGTTGTAGAAGACCATGTCGACATGGTAGTGAGTGTTGTTGAGCGTGATCCGCTGCTGCGTGCCCACGAACATAAAGCCCTGACCCAGTTCAAGGAGGAATTTCTCAATATGGGTGACGTGTGCTCGTTCAAGCTCGCTCTCCGGGAGGGGTGCGTCGTCGGGAATTCCCAGGAATTCGAAGACGTATGGATCCTTGATGATATCGGCGGGTTGCACGACGCGGGCTTCGTCGTTCGAGGGGGAGAGCCTGCGCTGCATGCTCCAAGTGCTGCCCGATTGGATCAGCCGCTCGTACAGCGATGTCGATATCTGTCGCTTGAGCTCACGTACCGACCATCCGGCTTCGATGCATTCTCGCTCGTAGAAACGCCGCTTGTCAGGATCCGAGATGCTCAAAAGCTCGCAATAATGCGACCAACTCAATTTGCCAGACAGTGTCTGGCAAATTGGATAATCCAGATAGAGTAGGCGCATGTTCTGCAGATTCGAGCGCGAGAACCCCTTGCCGTATGTCTCGGTCAATTCTCGAGACAACCGCTTGAGCGTTGCAGCGCCGTACTCCGCGCGATCGGGGTTTTCCTGCTCGTGTTCCACTATGATGCGGCCGACATTCCAGTACGTGACCAGCATCTCATGGTTCACGTGCGCAATAGCACGCCGACGCCCCTGTTCCAACACGCGCTTGATGTCGTTGAAAACGGACTCGTAGGATGCGATTTCTTCATAAGACATGGCAAGCCTCCTCTTCGGTTCCCAAGGATGAGAAGATCTTGCTGGATCTTGCAGGCGTGGTACGGGCAACGGGGGAACGCGCTACCATCTATGGGCTGTCTGTTCGGAAGCGGCGCCTGCACTGGTTCTTTGTAGCGCATAACCTAATACACTGAAGGTTTAATTGCAAGAGCAAAAATCCCCCGCCTTCCAAAAAGAAAGGCGGGGGATTTTTGCTGCTTGGTGTCGAGGCTGATACAGCCCCGACGATTTTCCCTCGCAGAGCAGTTGTTCCGGGGTTCTATTCTTTCAGGTCGATGTTCTTCGTGTCGGTGATGAGCATGCAGCCCGGCGCGTGGGTGATGGCGAACGGCGGCTTGCTGTTCATGACGATGGACTGGGGCGTGACGCCGCAGGCCCAGAACACAGGCACTTCGCCCTCGCGGATCTCGACGGGGTCGCCGAACTCGGGGTGGGCCAGGTCGCGCACGCCGATAGCCGCCGGATCGCCGATGTGGAGGGGCGCGCCGTGCACCTTGGGGATGGCGCCGGAGATCTGCACCGCCTTCACCACCTGGTCGTACGGGATGGGGCGCATCGACATGACCATGTTGCCGGACATGCTGCCCGCCGGGGTGCATGGCACGCCGGTCAGATACATGGGCACGTTGCAGCCCATGGTGTTGTGGCGGATCTCGATGCCGGCCTCGATGAGCTCGCTCTCGAACGAGAACGAGCACCCGATGACGAACGAAACCAAGTCGTCGCGCCAGTAGTCCTCGACGTTGTCCACCTCGGCCACCAGCTGGCCGTGCTCGTAGATGCGGTAGCGAGGGAAGTCGGTGGCGATGTCGCAGTCGGTGGCGCAGATGGTAGCCTGCCGCGCGCCCACCTCGGTCACTTCCAGCAGCGGGCACGGCTTGGGGTTGCGCTGCGCGAACAGCAGGAAGTCGTATGCCTGCTCGCGCGGCAGTACGATGAGGTTCGCCTGCGCGTACCCGGGGCAGAGGCCGCTTGTGGGCGCCGTGAAGTCGCCCGAGCGGATGAGCCGGCGCGCCTCCACCGGCGACGCGGCAAGCATCTGCGCCCACACCTCGTCGGCGACGCCCTCGGGCTTGGCGGGTTCCGGAACATCGATCATGATTACACCTCGCCCTTCATGAAGCGGTCGATGAAGCTGGTGTCGGCTGCGCCGGCGGCGAACGTCTCGTTCTCCATGATGGCGTACTGGAAGTCCAGGTTCGTCTTCACACCCACCACCACCATTTCCTCCAGCGCGGTGCGCATCTTGGCGATGGCCTCGGTGCGGTCGCGACCGTGCACGATGATCTTGGCTATCATGGAGTCGTAGTAGGGCGAGATCTCGTAGCCGTCGAAGGCGGCCGTATCCACGCGCACGCCGTTGCCGCCGGGCAGGTGCATCTGCGAGATGGTGCCGGGCGACGGCAGGAACCCGCGCTCGGGCTGCTCGGCGTTCACGCGGCACTCGATGGCGTGGCCGCGATACGTTATGTCGTCCTGCGTGAACGTGAGCGGGTCGCCCGCCGCCACGCGGATCATCTCCTGCACGATGTCGGTGCCCGTGACCATCTCGGTCACGGAATGCTCCACCTGCACGCGTGTGTTCATCTCCATGAAGTAGTAGTTCATCTGGTCGTCCAGCAGGAACTCAATCGTGCCGGCCGACGTGTAGCCCACGGCCTGCGCCGCGCGCACGGCGGCATCCAGCATTTCGGCGCGCACCTCCTCGGACAGCGCGGGGGAGGGGCTTTCCTCGATCATCTTCTGATGGTTGCGCTGCACGGAGCAGTCGCGCTCGCCGAGCGCCACCACGGTGCCGTACGTGTCGGCGATGACCTGCACCTCCACGTGGCGCGGGTTCATGACGCAGCGCTCCAGGTACATGGTGTTGTCGCCGAACGCGCCCACGCTCTCGCGCTGCGCGATGCTGAACTGCTCGCAGAAGTCGTCCTCGGACAGGCTCACGCGCATGCCCTTGCCGCCGCCGCCCGACGACGCCTTGATCATGATGGGCCAGCCTACGTCGCGCGCCTTCGCAAGCGCCTCCTCCGGGGCATGCACCGGCTCCTTCGTGCCGGGCACCACGGGCACGCCGGCCTCCATCATGGTCTTGCGCGCTTGGCTCTTGTTGCCCATGCGGTCGATGACCTCGGGCGCGGGGCCTATGAACACGATGTCGTTCTCGCGGCAGAGCTTCGCGAACGTGGAGTTCTCGGACAGGAAGCCGTAGCCGGGGTGGATGGCCTGCGCGCCGGTGCCCTTCGCGGCGGACAGGATGGCCGCGATGTTCAGGTACGAGTCGCGCGCGGCGGGCGGACCGATGCACACGCTCTCGTCGGCCAGGTACACGTGCAGCGCGTGCTTGTCGGCCGTGGAGTACACGGCCACGGTCTTGATGTTCATGGCGCGGCACGCGCGGATGATGCGCACCGCTATCTCGCCGCGGTTGGCGATGAGGATCTTCTCGAACATGGCAGCCCCCGCGCCCTAGCGCGCTTCGGCGGTGGCGATGCGGAACAGCGGCTGGTCGTATTCCACCTGCGTCCCGTTGGCGGCCAGCACCTCCACCACTACGCCGGGGGTGGGCGCCGTGATCTCGTTCATCATCTTCATGGCCTCCACGATGGCCATGGTCTGGCCCGACAGCACCTCCTGGCCTACCTTGACGAACGGGTCCTCGTCGGGGCTCGGCGACAGGTAGAACATGCCCACCATGGGGCTGCGCACCAGAAGCGAGTCCTTGTCCACGTCCTCGAGCGCGGCGGCCTCGTGGCTCTCCGTCTTGCCGGCCAGAAGCGCGCTCACCCGGTCGGCCATGAGCGGCAGGGCCGACGACGGGAGCGGGCCGTGGCTTCGCTCCAGCTCTATCTTCGTCTCGCCGTCGTCCACGCGCAGGGCCGTGAGCTCGGCCTTGTCCATGATGGCGATGAGTTCTTCGATGGCTTTCGTGTCCATGGCGCTTCTCCTTGCACTTCTCTAGGCGGTGCGGCCGTTGCCGCGGCTCGCATTCTGCGGGGCGTCGTTGGCGCCCGCCTTCTTGTCGGGGGCTTCGTCGTACTGCAGCGCGTTGCGGCTCCCCACCCGCTCGGCGCGGTTCGCGCGGTCGATCCACAGCGTGTCGGCCTGCGTCTTCGCCGCCTGGCGCTCCAAGATGGGCGTGAGGCGGCGGGCCGTGCGGCGGGGCGAGATGCCGTCGGCGCTGGGCCGGCGCACTTTCAGCGCCAGCATCTCGAACTGGCGCGCTTCGGCGCGCAGCAATTCCTGGGCCTGCTGGACCGTCACGGGCTCGAAGCGCACGCGGCTGCCCGGCGGGCGCTGCACGAGCTTGGGGATGTCCACGGTGGCGATGGTGCCGATCTTCGCGTAGCCGCCCGTGGTCTGGCGGTCGGCCAGCATGATGATGGGCCGCCCGTGCGAGGGCACCTGCACGGCGCCGAACGCGATGCCGTCCGATATGATGTCCGACCCGTGCCTCGTCTCGATCTCCGGGCCGTCCAGGCGGTATCCCATGCGGTCGCACTTCGCGGTGGTGGTGTAGGTTTGGCCGTAGAAGGTCTCGATGCCCTGGTTGGTGAACAGATCCTCCTGCGGGCCGGGTACCACGCGCACGCGCACCTCGCCTTCCTCGAACCCGTAGAACGGGTCGGGGTCGATGCGGTGCGAGCCCAGGTTCGGCAGGAAGTCCAGGCTCTTCGTCACGAACGGGAGGTAGTCGCCCGTCATGAGCGTCCGCCCCTTCCAGCCGCCGAACTCGCACTTCAGGTTCGTGGAACGGCTGCCCATGACCTCGGGCACGCGCACGCTGCCGCCTGCGATGGCCAGGTAGCCGTAGCAGCCCGTCTTCGCGGCGCCGAAGCGCAGGATGGAGCCGCGCTTCACCATGAGGGCGGTGTAGCGCGGGGCGGGCTCGCCGTCGATGGTGGCGCCGAAGTCGGCGCCCGTGAGGGCGATGATCGTCTTCGTGGTGAAGCGCAGCATAGGCCCGGCCAGCGCAAACTCAAGCACCGGCGCGTTCGGCTCGTTCTCTACCAGCAGGTTCGCTATCGTGTAGGCCCGGTGGTCCATGACGCCGTTCGTGGAGAAGCCGCTGCCCTGGTAACCGAAGCGGCCGTTGTCCTGGATCGACGTGTACACGCCGGGTTTTCTGACGACGAGGCCCATGTTATTCGTCCTCCACGAAGATCTGGTACTCGTAGGTGCTCGCGGCCAGCTGCTGCTCGATGGCGGCGTACTCGTCGGTCGTGATGGGCACGAAGCGCAGGTACTCGCCGGCCGCGTACAGGATGGGCTCGGCGCGGTCCGGGTCGTAGGGGCGCAGCGGCGTGCGGCCGATGATCTGCCAGCCGCCGGGTGAGGCCAGCGGGTAGATGCCCGTCTGCGCGCCGCCTATCCCGACGCTGCCCGGCTCGATGCGCGTGCGCGGCGTGGCAAGGCGCGGCGTGTGCAGGCGCTCGTCGAGGCCGCCCAGGTAGGCGAAGCCGGGCAGGAATCCCAGCATGTCAATGAGGTAATCGTGCGCGGTGTGGATGTCCACGACCTCCTGCGGGGTGAGCCCGGCGTGCTCGGCCACGTTGGCCAGGTCGGGGCCGTACTCGCCGCCGTAGCACACGGGTATCTGCACGATCTTGCGCACTGAGAGGTCGGCCTCGCCCACGTCGCGCAGCTTCCCGCGCAGGCGTGCGGACAGCTCGTCGAACGTGACGACCAAGGGGTTGTAGTACACCATGAGCGAGCAGAACGTGGGCACGAGCTCGGTGATGCCCTCGATGGGGTCGGCGGTGAGGTTCTCCGCAGCTAGGCGGATCATCGCGCTCGTCTCCGGGGAGATCGAATGAGCGAACTCCAGGTTGAGCGCCGAATCGCCGGCGATGGTGATGCTGAATCCCGCCATGTGGTTCCGTTCCTCGTCCGTTGGGCCGCTGGTGCGTGATCGCAGGGGTTCGGCCGCGTCGCCGTGCGACCGCAGGGGCCCGGTACCGGCATCGTCCACCGGTACGCATCGATGGCTCTGCCCATCAATGCTACACTTATATATTGGTTATCTCGATAGGATTGTAGCATATATGGAAAAAGCACTGTTTCTTGCGGCGTTCTTCTTCGCTTACACCGTCCAGGCCATCACCGGCTTCGCCGGCAACATATTCGCCATGCCCGTGGGCGCCACGCTCCTGGGGTTGAGCCCCACCGTGTCCATCCTGAACGCGATGGGCTTCTTCGCGTGCGGCCTTTTGGCCGTGCTGAACATCAAGCACGTGAACTGGCGTGAGTTCGGCAAGATCATCGCCGTCATGATCGTGTTCATGGTGGTGGGCATCTGGCTGGACACGCTCATGCCGCTGCACGTGCTGCTGAAGATCTACGGTGCCGTGATCGTGTTCATCGGCGCGAAGAACCTCATCTTCACCCGTCAGAAGTTCCTGCCGGAGTGGGCGCTGTGGATCATCCTGGCGCTGGCGGGCCTCATCCAGGGCATGTTCGTGTCGGGCGGCGCGCTGCTGGTGATCTACGCGGTGCAGAAGCTGCGCGACCAGCAGGAGTTCCGCATCACGCTCTCGCTTATCTGGACGGTGCTGAACTTCATCTACGCGTGCATCGCGTTCCAGCAAGGCCACTTCACGGGCGACGTCGTGCAGATCATCGTCATGTGCATCCCGCTGGCCGTCGTGGCCACCGTGCTGGGCAGCAAGCTGCAGAAGAAGATCAGCCAGGAGAAGTTCCTGAAGCTCACCTACGTCCTGCTGCTGTTCATCGGCATGGTGCTGTTGGTGACGTCGTAGGCTCGCTGTGGCTCTGGGCCGACGGGCTCCCTTTTGGGCGGACGGGGGAGCGCTTGGCTTGCTTTTTCGCTAGCTAGGGTATGAATCATCTTTCGTTATATTATTCATGAATAATATACTTATGCGTATTCACCTCGTATAACTATTGTTCTTTGAACATTATGTGAATAACAGGTTGCATGCGGGGAACAGGGCTATAGTGTCAACGTCAACCGACGAGAGAGACGAAGAACCGGAAGAAGGAACCCCTCATGACCGAAGCAACCAAGACTTTGGCGCAGCTGAAGAAGGCCAGCAAGCTCACGCGCCTCGCGTTCCACAAGAACGGCCCGAAAAGCTACAAGCGCGGCCAGGGCGCCCTGCTGAACGCCTTGCTGGCGAACGACGGCACCACGCAGCGCGAGCTGGTGAAGACCATGGGCATGGACCGCAGCGACCTCAAGGGCATCGTGAAGAAGGCCGAGCGCAACGGCTACGTGACCATCGAGGATTGCGATGCGAAGCACACCTACGCCGTGAAGCTGACCGACGAGGGCCGCAAGGTGGCCGAGAAGCGCGTGGCCGCCAACGACAAGACGGCCGAGAGCATCCTCGACTGCCTGTCTGCGGACGAGGTGGCCCAGCTGAACGCCCTCACCGAGAAGCTCATCCTGTCCTGCAAGGACAAGGGTATCAACGGCAAGAAAAAGGGCCGCAAGGCGCACAGCTGCCACTGCTGCTAGCCTGCCGACTACGCGTACCGGATGCTTTTGGAGGGGGTCGACGCTGAACGCGCGTCGGCCCCTTTCTTGTTGCAAGGCTCACGTCGCCCCCGCGCCCTCTGCTGCGACCGCTCGTCATACCCTCTGCTGCGTCTGGCTATCGCGACCGTTCACCGTGCCCGCAGGCGACGCGCAGCGCGCTGGGCGCCGCGGCAGCCAGCCAGCGGTTCCGTTGCCGAAACGGCGCGCGCCGGGGGTTCACGGGCGCGCCTTGGAACCGGTACAATAGGGGCAGGGCGAGGCAAGGAGCATCTTATGGCGCAGTACCAACGCATCTTCGCAGCACTCGACGGCGCATCCACGCAGGAGGCGGTGGCCCAGCGGGCTGCGGCGCTCGCGGCCGACAACGGGGCACGGCTTTTGTTCGGCCACGTGATCGACTCGGTTCCCAACGAGGCGAACGGGGCCGACTTCGACGCCCTGTGCGCGGAAGGCGTCGCGCGCATCGAGGACGAGCTTGCCGACGAGCTCCGCGCGGTGCGCGACAATCCCGCCATCCCGTCCGTCGAGGTGCGGGTTCGTGCAGGCCGCGTGGCCGAGACGCTGGCCGAGCAGCTCATCGAGCCCTTCGCGCCCGACTTGGTCGTGTGCGGCGAGCGCGGGCTCTCCAACATCAAGTACGTGTTCGTGGGCAGCGTGTCCACCTACCTCATCCGCAACCTGCGCTGCGACGTCCTGGTGGTCAAGCAGGCGTGAGCTTCATCCAGGTCGGTTCCGGCCTGGGTTCCCCTTGTTTTGCGCCGCGGTGCGCGCTAGGCGCGCGCAGCGGCCGCCTTGCGGTCGACGACCCGCTTGAACATGATCACGAGCAGCACCAGCCCCACGCCCACCATGATGTGCCCGATGCCCGCGATGCCCGAGAGCGCCGCGTCGGGCAGCGGCAGCACCGTGCCCGTGACCTGCGCCACTCTGCGCACGAGCATCATGCCGGCCGTGACGGCCACCCCGATGTTGTACACGATGAAGAACGGCTTGAACAGCCGGTCGCCCGTGAAATCGCTGGCGAGGGCGAACAGCGTGGCAATGAGGAACACCAGGAACCCGAGCGCCAGCAGATGCGGGTGCATGAACCCGAGCACGGTCTGCCCGGAGAAGCCGGAGAGCTTCGTGAACTCGCGGAAGAACACGCCGGCGGCCGCGCCGGCAATGAGGTAGACGAGGGCGGTGTTGATGAGGCGCTTCATATGTTTCCTTTCGAATAACAATATATGAACGACGTTCATTATGAGCCTTCGCCCGCGGGGGTGCAAGGGGTTCGGGCAAACTGTTCCGAAGATGCGAACGAGCGCGCATGCCCGGCCGCGCCGGACGGAAGCGTGGCCGGGCATGCGTGCCCTCGGCCGGGCGGCGCGTGCGTCGTTGGCCCGGCGCGCTGCCCGTTGTGCTACCCTGTTCATCATCTAAAGCAGGCGGGAAGACGAGGACGTGGTGCACATGGTGAACGAGAGAATGTACGGGCTGGGAGCGGAGCCGAGCGCGATTCGCGAGCTGTTCGCGTACGGCATGGCGCGCAAGGCGGAGATCGGCGCCGACAGCGTGTTCGACTTCAGCATCGGGAACCCCAGCGTGCCCGCGCCCGACGCCGTGAAGCAGGCGGTGCTCGAGCTCATGGAGGAGGAGCCGAGCGCGCTGCACGGCTACTCGCCGGCGGCTGGCGACCCGCGCGTGCGGGCCGCGGTGGCCGACCATATCCGCCGCCGCTTCGACGTGCCGGCCTCGCCCGACCAGGTGTACCTGACGGCGGGTGCCGCGGCGGGCCTGGCCATCTCCATCTGCGCCGTCACGGAGCCGGGCGACGAGGTGGTCGTCATCGCGCCGTTCTTCCCCGAGTACCAGGTGTGGATAGAGACCGCCGGCTGCACGCGCGTGGAAGTGCCGGCGCATGTGCCCGACTTCCAGCTTGACATCGATGCGCTGGACGCGGCCATCGGGCCCGCGACGGCCGCCGTCATCATCAACTCGCCGAACAACCCGGTGGGCGCCGTGTACACGCGCGAGAACCTGGAGGCCCTCGCCGCGCTGCTGGCGCGCAAGGAGGCCGAGCTGGGACGCAAGATCTACGTCATCAGCGACGAGCCGTACCGAGAGATCACCTACGGCGCCGAGGTTCCCTACGTGCCGTGCGTGTGGCCGCGCACCATCGTATGCTACTCGTACTCGAAGTCGTTCTCGTTGCCGGGCGAGCGTATCGGCTATATCTACGTGTCCGACCTCATGGACGATGCGGCCGAGGTGTCCACGGCTGTGGCAGGCGCGGGACGCGCGCTCGGGTTCATCTGCGCGCCGGTGCTGTTCCAGCGCGTGATTGCCGCCTGTATCGACGAGCCGAGCGACGTGGCGTCCTACGCCGAGAACCGCCGCCTGCTTACCGAGGGCCTGGGCGCGCTGGGCTACGAGTTCGTGGAGCCCGACGGCGCGTTCTACCTGTGGGTGCGCGCGCTTGAGGACGACGCCCAGGCGTTCAGCGACCGCGCGAAGGCCCATGAGCTCCTGCTGGTGCCCTCCGACAGCTTCGGCGTTCCCGGCTGGGTGCGCGTGAGCTACTGCGTTTCGCGCGCCACCATCGAGCGCTCGATGCCCGCGTTCAAGGCGCTCATGGAGGAGTACCGGGGGTAGGGGCTCCCAACTTCGCGCGCAACGAAGCGACGGCGGCCGGAGGGCCGCCGTCGCTTCGTTGCGGGGTATGCCGCCACGGCATAGAGCGTTCGGCAAAACCGCATTTCCCCTATGCGCTGGTCAGAACCTACACTGCGAGCAACGTCAAGTAGGCGGCGATCGACAGGAGGAGAACATGCTGACGGTATCGGAGCACGTGTACGACGAGGCGACGGGCATCGACCACTACGTATTCGAGCCTGGGGCCATGAAGGCGCAGGTAAAGGTGACTGAAACGAACGGCGAGCCCCAGGTGCTCCTCGGTGTGGAGGGCATGGCCGTCCAGCAAAGCGTTTCGGAGCCCACGTGGACGGTTTGCATGAACAAGGAGATTGTCGAGAGGGCGCTTGCCGATTACCGCGAACGCCGGATGTGAGAATCTGGCTGTTGGATCTTTAGAGCAAGGGGCGCGCCGTTATCGCAACGGCGCGCCCCTTGTCATAGTGCTCGGCTTTCGCCATTCGCGCGGAGCGCTTCCTGGGCCGTGTAATAGTCGGATGCTCCCTGTGGCTTGCCGATAGCCCCGCGCCTCATGTTGTGCAAATAGGGTTCATGGCACGAAGGGCACGCGGCTGCGCCTGGCTTGACGGGTTCGCCGCATGAGGAGCAGGTGAGCTCAAGTTTGAGGGAGAATATCCCGCATTTGTTGCAGTGGTTGCACGGGTAGCAGGGCATGGCGATTCCTAACAGTGTTCGCGCTCGGCAAGGTCGGCTTCCATGAAGTCGATGAAGCGATCGAGCGCCGGGTTGAGGTTCCCTATGTGGTACAGGGCCGAAAGGGGAAACGAGGTCGCCTCGCCGGTGAGCTCGATCACGCGGCATGACGAGGGGAGCCCCGCTTCGATGCGCTTCACGAAGTTGACCCCGGCGATGAGCACGTCGTTGCCGATGGTCGACGAGAGCGTGAGAAGATCGGTCAGGCGCATGGAGTACCTTCGCCGTGTTTTCGGTGCGAACCCGTTGAGCAGGCAGGCCCGCTCGATAAACCGCCATGCCTCGCTGACGTGCGCGCCCTCTATCCTGACCAGCGTCTCGTGGCGAAGATCCTCGATGTCGATGGATGCGCGGTTTGCGAAGGGGTGGCCGGCGTCGACGATGGCGGCCCATGGGCAACGGCCCACGATCACGGCCCCCACGGTGTCGTCATCGAGCTCGCTGGGTTCGAAGTAATCGAAGGCGACGTCGATGGAGCCGGCCTTGACGAAGTCGATGGGCCGTTTATGGTGGCAGCTTCGAACCTGGATGAAGCCGGTGCCGTACTCGCTTTCCGCAGAGGTGATGAAGCGTCCGAGCAGGGCCATCACGACCGTCTCGTCGGTGAGTCCCGTCACGGAAAGGCGTGCCGGCGCCTCGCTCTTTATGCGGCGTGCCTCCTCGTAGAACATGCTCTGCGCATCGAGGATCTTGTATGCAAAGGGGAGCAGCGCATTGCCGGCCTCGGTGAGGCGCATGGCAGATCCCGTCCGCTCGAACAGCGACAAGCGCAGTTCCTTCTCGAACGAGATGATGTGCTTGCTCAGCGTTGGCTGGGACATGTTGAGCATGCGGGCTGTTTCCGTGATGTTCAGCCTCTTGGCCAGCTCGACGAACTCGTTGAAGGCGCTGATATCCAAAGCCGACTCGCCCCCTGTTATAACCACCGAGGTCAACGATGTGTTTTCGATCTATGAGATTCCCTTTTCCACCTCTCGCTCGAACCAACATACCACATTCGCCCGGCATGGTTCGAATTCCCGGGCGGCATGGGCGGCAGGCATAAAAAGAATCCATCGCGGAGCTTTTTATCATTATTTCCATGCGGCATGCCCTTCCTATAATGCGCCCCATCCGATGCCGGACCGAACGGGGAAGCGGGCCGAATTCGGCAGAACAGCCGAGAGGAAGGGGAATTCTATGAGTTCCGCACAGGTTAAAGAGGGGTTCAACAAGGCGATCATTCCCATCATGGCGATCTTCGCGCTCGGCGCCTCCCAAGGAGGCGTCAACGCCGGCCTGGCCACCATGGGGGCGGCGTTTCCGGAGGCGGGGCCGAACATCGGCTACGTGATCAGCATGGTGGCGCTCGGCATGATTCCGTCGGGCATCATCTCGGGCGCGGTCACGGGCCGGTTCATCAAGTACCGTACCTCCATCATAGCCGCCATCGTCCTGTACATCGTTTCAGGTTGCTGGCCGTTCTTCATGGGGAGTGGCGAATCGTTCGGCATGCTGCTGGTCTCGCGCTTCGTGTTCGGCTTCGCGGTAGGGTGGTCGTACCCGCTCGCCCAGGCGCTCACGTTCAAGACGTTCGACAACGAGAACAAGCGCGCGAGCATCCTCGGCGCCGGCATGGCGTTCTTCAATCTGGGAAGCCTGATCATGGAGCTTGCCGGCGGGTACCTTGCGCTTGTGAGCTGGCAGGCGTGCTTCCTGGTCTACCTGATCGGCATCATCCCGCTCGTCATCGTCATCTTCATGCTGAAAGAGCCCGAGCGTGATTCCGAGCAGGCGGCCGAGCTCGCTGCCGAGACGGGCGGCGAGGTGAAGACGAAGATACCGCCCATCGCCTTTTTGTACATGCTCATGCTCACGCTTATCGTTGCGTTCGCCATGCCCACGATCCTGTACTGCTCGTTCGTGCTGCCCGACTCGGCCATCTCCGGTTGGGTGCTCTCGGCCATGACGCTTGTGGGCGCCGTCACGGGCTTCACGCTGGGGCCGGTGTACAAGAAGCTCAAGAAGTGGACGCTGCCGGTAGCGGGGCTGTTCCTGGGCGTGCTGTACGTCGTCTGCGCCCTCAACGCGCAGCCGGGCAGCTTCAACCTCGTGGTGTACATCGCGACGTTCCTCGTGGGGCATTGGGGCTTCGCCATCGTGATCCCCGCCACGGGCAACATGATCACGAACCTGGTGCCCATTGGCGCAGCCACGCGCGCCATGGGGTTCAACACGGCGTTCCATCAGGCCGGCTGCTTCCTTGCGACTCCGGTGGCAACGCTGGTCATGGGATTGCTGGGCGCGCAGGCGGTCACCGACCTGCTGCTTCCCTGCAGCATCGTCATCGTGGTGCTGGGCGTGCTCCAGTTCGTGCTGGCGGGCTTCACCGATATGTCCAAATACGATGACGGCTACGGCAAGGTCGAGCTGCATCACGACGCCTAAGCGAGACGGCGCGCCAAGCGCACGGCATTCCAGGAGGATTGCCTGCTTCCCCTGTTCGGTTCGCACATCGAAGCAACAAAGAGAGGAGACATCCATGTCGAACGATTACTACGAAAGCCACCGAGGCGAATGGCAGTGGCAGGACGGCGAGTACACCGTCACGCGCACGACCGCCTGGTCGGGGCCCGGTTGCCACGACGGCTGCGGCGTGCTGTACTACACGAAGGACGGCAAGCTGGAGAAGGTGGAGGGCGACCCCGACAACCCGTTCAACCAGGGCGCGCTGTGCATGCGCTGCCTGGAGATGCCCGAGTTCGTGAACAACCCCACGCGCCTCGGCCACCCCATGAAGCGTGCCGGCGAGCGGGGCGAGAACAAATGGGAGCGCGTGTCCTGGGAGGAGGCGCTCGACCTCATCGAGGAAAAGGTACGCGCCATCTGGAAGGACTACGGCCCCGAGTCCATCGTCTGTCATATCGGCACCGGGCGCAACAACTGCGACCAGATACCGTACCTGTGCTACGCGGCGTTCGGATCGCCGAACTTCTCCATGGGCTATCTGGCCGGCGACTCCTGCTTCTGCCCGCGCTCCGCGTCGATGGCGTCGCAGAACGGCGACTTCATGATCGCCGACTGCTCGCAGCAGTTCGAGAAGCGCTACGACGAGAGCACGGGCTGGCGCTGCCCCGAAGTCATCGTGAACTGGGGCTGCAACGCGGTCGTCTCGAACTCCGACAACTTTTTCGGCGGCTGGATCGTGGACTGCATGCAGCGCGGCTCCAAGATGATCACCATCGACCCGTCGCTCACCTGGCTGGCCTCCCGCTCGGCGTACTGGCTGCGCGTGCGGCCGGGCACCGACGCGGCTTTGGCCATGGCCATGCTCAACGTCATCATCTCCGAGGACCTCTACGACCACGATTTCGTGGCCAAGTGGTGCTACGGCTTCGACGAGCTTGCCGAGCGCGTGCGCGACTGGACGCCCGAGCGGGCTGCGGAGGTTTGCTGGGTCGAGGCCGAGGACATCGTGGGCGCCGCCCGCCTGTACGCCCAGGCCGACCCCGCCGCCATCCAGTGGGGGCTCAAGCTCGACCAGACCACCAACGCCACCGCCACCGCGTGCGCCGTCAACTCGCTGTGGGCCATCACGGGCAACGTGGACAATCCCGGCGGCAACATCATCATCCGCAACGCCTTCGACCAGAACCTCTCGTACGGCTACGGGTACCACCTGCTGCCGCCCGAGGTGCAGGCGAAGCGCCTGGGGGCCGAGTTCCCGCTGATGAGCCGTGCGGGCTACAGCTCCTCCGCCCATGCGGACTCCGTGCTGAAGGCCATCGAGACCGGCGAGCCGTATCCTATCCGCATGGTGTGGATGACGTCCACGAACCCCATCGCCAACATGGGCGCCGACGCGCCGCGCCTGTTCCGCGCCTTGAAGAGCGTCGATTTCGTGGTGGTGAACGACCTGTTCATGACGCCAACCGCCATCGCCTTCGCCGATCTGGTGCTGCCCGCCGCCATGTCTCCCGAACGCAACTCGCAGCGCTGCTGGTGGGTTCCGAACCGCACGCTCACCAAGGTCACCCAGTACGAGGAGTGCGTTTCGGACGACGACCTGGTCACCATGGTGGGCAAACGCCTGCACCCCGAGAACTTCCCCTGGGACGACAACGTGGGATGGATCAACCACATCTTCGAGCACGAGACGAACGACGAGCTGCCCTACAAGAGCTTCGAGGAGGCGCAGAAGGTCGTGTGGTCCTACCCGGCGTTCACCTACCTCAAGCACGAGAAGGGCCTGCTGCGCCCCGACGGGCAGCCCGGGTTCAACACGCCGTCCGGTCGCATCGAGCTGTACAACACGAACCTCATGCTGTGGGGCTACGATCCGCTGCCCGACTTCAAGGAGCCCAGCTGCTCTCCGGTGAGCAGCCCCGAGCTCGCCGAGAAGTACCCGCTCGTCCTGACCACCGGCGCGCGGTCCTTCGAGTTCTTCCATTCCGAGCATCGCCAGGAGGGCACGACGTCGCGCGAGCTGCACCCCGACCCGCTGTTCGAGATGAGCCCTGCCGCCGCCGAGGCCGCGGGCCTCTCCGAGGGCGATTGGGCCTGGATCGAGAACCAGCGCGGCCGCTGCCGCCAGAAGCTGCACGTGAACCCCTCGCTCGACGACCGCGTGGTGCGCGCCGAGCACGGCTGGTGGTTCCCCGAGACCGAGGGGGCGGAGCCGAACCTGTACGGCGTGTTCGACTCCAACATCAACAACCTCACCCCGCAGTGCGAGAACGGCGACACCGGCTTCGGCGCCCCGTACGCGAACCAGCTGTGCCGCGTGTACCCGTGCACTGAGGAGAACAGCCGTGTCCTGCCGGGCGAGCAGGTCACCAGGCGCGGGGGCTATTCCAAGGTAATCGACGAGTCCAACGGCGACGTGAAGGTGGGTGCTATCTATGGCTAACGCATTGATGATCGACTACGA
>NC_021021.1:2585725-2588175 GCF_000210055.1 Gordonibacter pamelaeae 7-10-1-b | reverse complement strand
ACGGTTCGACGGGAAGGTCAACCGCGCACTGTTCGTTCCCGCGCAGTAACGACGGTTCGCGCCGGGCGCCCTGCCGCCCGGCGCGGTTATGGAAGGAGAAGCAATGGATCAGGCCAATAGCTACTACGAGGCCCATAAGGGCGAGGTGGAGTGGCGCGACGGCGACTACACGGTGACGCGCACGACGGTGTGGTCGGGGCCCGGTTGCCACGACGGCTGCGGCGTGCTGTACTACACGAAGGACGGCAAGCTGGAGAAGGTGGAGGGCGACCCCGACTGCCCCTTCAACCAGGGCACGCTGTGCATGCGCTGCCTGGAGATGCCCGAAGCCGTGAACCATCCCGACCGGCCGACCGGTCCGCTCAAGCGGGCGGGCGAGCGCGGCGAGAACAAGTGGGAGTCCGTCACCTGGGACGAGGCCTACGACATTATCGAGGAGAAGGTGCGCGCCATCTGGAAGGACTACGGCGCCGAGTCCATCGCGTGCATGATCGGCACCGGTCGCAACAACTGCTGGCAGATCCCGTACCTGTGCTATGCGGCGTTCGGCTCGCCGAACTTCTGCCTGGGATTCCTCTCGGGCGAGTCGTGCTTCCAGCCACGCTCGGCGGCCATGGCCTCCATGAACGGCGACTTCCTCATCGCCGACATGTCACAGCAGTTCGAGAGCCGCTACGACACCGAGAACACCGAGTGGGTTCCGCCTGAGATGATCGTGGTCTGGGGGTGCAACCCCATCGCCTCGAACTCCGACAACTTCTACGGAGGCTGGGTCGTCGACTGCATGCAGCGCGGCAGCCGGTTGATCACCGTCGACCCGTCGCTCACCTGGTTGGCGGCCCGTTCCGACTATTGGCTGCGCCTGCGCCCCGGCACCGACGGCGCGCTCGCCCTGGCCATGCTCAACGTCATCATCTCCGAGGACCTCTACGACCGCGAGTTCGTCGAGAAGTGGTGCTACGGCTTCGACGAGCTTGCCGAGCGCGTCAAGGAATGGACGCCGGAGCGGGCGGAGGCGGTGTGCTGGGTTCCGAAGGACACCATAATCGGGGCGGCGCGCGCCTACGCGAAGGCCAAGCCCGCCACCATCCACTGGGGCCTGCCCATTGACCAGGCGGTTGTCGGCATCCCCACGGCGCAGGCCATCAACGCGCTGTGGGCCGTCACCGGCAACACGGACGTGCCGGGCGGCAACATCATCATCCGCAACGCGTTCGAGCAGAACGTGTCGTACAACTACGGATACCAGACCCTTCCCGCCGAGGTGCAGGCCAAGCGCATCGGCGCGGAGTACCCGCTCATGTCCAAGGCCGGGTTCAGCTCCACGGCCCACTCGGACTCCATCCTGCAGGCCATCGAGACCGGCAAGCCGTATCCCATCCGCATGCTCTGGCTTTCCTCCACGAACCCTATCGCCAACATGGCGTCCGACGCGCCGCGCGTCTACCGGGCGGTGCGCACCCTCGACTTCGTCGTGGTGTCCGACCCGTTCCTCACCCCCACGGCCGTGGCGTTCGCCGACGTGTTCCTGCCGGCGTCCATGAGCTGCGAGCGCAACACGCAGCGCGTATGGTGGGTGCCGCTGCGCGGCATGAAGAAGGTGACGCAGTTCGCCGACGTGCGTTCCGACGACACCATCGTCACGGACCTCGGACGCCGCCTGCATCCCGAGAACTTCCCCTGGACCGATGACATCGGCTGGACGAACGATATCCTCGTCAACGACACGCCAGGTTACGACGGCGACTTCGAGCAGCTGTGCAAGGACGTGTACGTCTATCCCGCGTTCGAGTACCGCAAGCACGAGAAGGGCCTGCTGCGCCCCGACGGGCAGCCCGGTTTCAACACGCCGTCCGGCCGCATCGAGCTCTACAACAGCATCTTCGCGCTGTGGGGCTACGACCCGCTGCCGCAGTGGGAGGAGCCATCCTGCTCGCCGTACGCCTCGCCGGAGCTGTACGAGCAGTACCCCTTCGTGCTGACGACGGGCGCGCGCTCGGTGGAGTTCTTCCATTCCGAGCATCGCCAGCTGGAGACGAGCCGCGAGTTCCACCCCGATCCGCTGTTCGAGATGAGCCCGAAGGCCGCCGAGGCCGCAGGGCTGTCCGAGGGGGATTGGTGCTGGCTGGAGAACCATCGCGGCCGCTGCCGCCAGAAGCTGCACGTGAACCCCTCGCTCGACGACCGCGTGGTGCGCGCCGAGCACGGCTGGTGGTTCCCGGAGCAGGAGGCCGCGGAACCTGTCCTGTTCGGAGTGTTCGACTCCAACATCAACAACCTGCTGCCGCAGTGCGAGAACGGGCCGACCGGTTACGGTGCCCCGTACAAGAACCAGCTGTGCCGTGTGTACGCCTGCACGGAGGAGAACAGCGCCGAGCTGCCCACGGCATGCGTGACGAGGAAGGACGGGTACTCGAAATGAGCGCTAACGCATTGATGATCGACTACGG
>NC_021021.1:2580419-2585163 GCF_000210055.1 Gordonibacter pamelaeae 7-10-1-b | reverse complement strand
CATGCTGGTCGCGCTGTCCGTGACGGTTATCCAGTACCAGATACCCACCATCATGGAACGCGTCATGGACGAGTTCTCTATGGATGCCGGCAGCGCTTCGTGGCTCATGTCGGTGTTCACGCTCGTCGGGATTGTCGCCGCCCTGCCCGTCGGGGGCCTTGCCGGACGGGTCGGGGCGAAACGACTCATGGTGGGCGCGGCGTTCCTGGCCAGCCTTGCCACCTTGGCCTCGGCGTTCGCCGACGGGGCGCCCATGCTGCTCGCCCTGCGGGCCCTCGAGGGCCTGGGCTTGGTCGCCATCGTCGCGAGCGGGCCGTTGGTCATGCAGCGCTGCGTCGATCCTCGCTGCATCGGATCGGCCACGGGCATCTGGATGCTCGGGGGCATGCTCGGGGCGACGCTGGCGGGCATCTCGACGCCCGTGCTGTACGAGGCGGTGGGTTTTCGCGGGCTTTGCCTCGCCTATGCGGGCCTGGCGGCGCTCTCGGGGGTGGTTTTGCAGGTGGCGGTGAAGGTGCCGCAGGACGATGCGGCGGGCGGTCTTGTTGACGAGTGCGTTCCTTCTGCGACCACCTCGCGCTGCCCGAAGCTGGCCGAAGGGAGGCTGCGTGTGTTCCTCGCGCGCGACACATGGTGCTTCCTGGTGCCGTTTGCGCTGTTCCAGATGCTTTTGCTGGGCGTGCTGTCGTTCGCGCCGACGGCGATGCAGCAGCGGGGCGTGGGGGTGGTGGAATCGGGGTTCGCCAGCACGCTCCCCATGCTGCTGGCCATCGTGTCGTCGTTGGCGTTCGGCCGGCTCTCCGACCGTTTCGGGCGGAACAAGCCGCTCTACCTTGCGGGGATGCTCGCCATGGCGCCGTGCACGTGGCTGCTCTTGACGACGACGGGCCCGGTCATGTGGGTGGCGGCCGTGGTCATGGGACTGTTCGCGATGGGCGCGCCGACCGTGGTCGTGGCTGCGTACCCGCGCGTGCTCGGCAAGCCGGGGCTTCTTGGCGTCGGGATGGGCGTGCTGCTGCTCGTGCAGTCGCTTGGCCAGTTCCTCGGGTCGTTCGTTCCGTCGCTTCTGCTCGGACCCGACCTGACGCAGTGGGCGCTCTGCGGTGCGGTGCTGTGTGCGGCGGGTTTGGTGGGAGCGGCCCTGGTCGCCGCGTGCAGGTTCGATTGAGGGGAGGTGCGGCGAGAGGATAACGGAAAGATCGACGCGTGCAAGGGGAAATTCGAAGATGAGGAGGAAGCTATGGACGAGACGATGGTAAACCGGAGGAGCTTCGTGAAGGGGCTCGGCCTGATGGGAGGCGTGGCGGCCATGGGGATGATTGCCGGTTGCTCGTCGGAGCCGGCGGCGGCGAACGATGCCGATCCGAAGGAGCAGCCGCAAGCGGAGGCCCAGCCGTCGGTTCTGGCGGAGGGCGCCAGCTGGGAGCTGGTGGCGCATGTGGAGGACGGCGGCCTGATCGAGGGCCTCAACTTCTCGCAAGATGGGACGCTGTGGTTCATCGACGTGGTCAAGGGCCGCATCCACAAGGTGGTGGACGGCGAGGCCGTGACCGTTCACGACAACGAGGGGAAGTCGATGCCGAACGGTGCCAAGTTCATCGACGGCACCACCATGCTCATCACCGACCGTTCCCAGGGGCTCTGCCGGTACGACACCGAGACGGGGGAGTATTCCGTTTGGGTTCCCAACTTCAACGGCACCCCGTTCAACGGCTTGAACGACCTCGTGCTCGACGGCCAGGGCGGCGCCTACTTCACCGACCCTGGGCAGTCGGACTATTTCAAGAGGATCGGTTGCGTCTACTATGTGAAGTACGACGAGGGCGAGCCCGTGCTGCAGCTCATCCAAGACGGCATCGCCTACCCGAACGGAATCACGCTCTCGCCCGACGGGCAGTTCATCTACGTTGCCGAGTTCAACACGAACTCGCTCGTATGCATCCCGTCGGCGGCGTACACGCTGGGCCGCGCCACGCCCTACGTGTTCGCGCGCATGGACGGCGGCCATGGCCCCGACGGCATCACCGTCGATGCTGACGGCAACATCTACGTGGCGCACCTCGAGGCGAAGGAAGTGCTGGTGTTCGACAAGAACGGCTTCCAGATAGAGCGCATACCCGCCCCGGAGGACGCCGACATCTTCGTCGACAACCTCTGCATCCACAACGGGGACCTCTACATCTGCGAGTTCGGAAGCAGCAACATCTACCGCATAGCCGTGACGGCTGAAACAGGAGAGAAGTAAAGGAAGAAGGAGCTCTCCCCGGCAGCGGCTCGGCATGCGTTTTTGTGACGGCTGGCCGCGCGAAGTCGTTTTGCTGCCGGGAGAGCTTATCCGCGCCTCATACGTAGGAGAGGGGCAGTGCCCAGGCGTCGTTGGGGAGCGGTAGAGGGTTGCGCGTTTGGCAGATCACCGTTCCCGGCTGACGCTCGTAGCCTTTGAAGATATCGAGCAGGTGAAATGCTTTGGCATCGTCTGGACGTGCGAGTTCGGCCTTCTTGACCTCGACGGGGTAGAGCCGCATGCCCTGCTCGATGATCAGGTCGATTTCGCGTCCATTGGAATCCCGGTAATAATAGAGCGCAGGCATCATCCCGCTGGTGTTCAGGAAGCTCTTGGCGATTTCCGCGATGACGAACCCCTCGAAGAACGCCCCCGCTTGCGTGCCGGCTTCAAGATCGGCTGCCGAGCTGTACCCGCAGAGGCGTGCAGCGAGCCCCGAGTTGAGGAAGTACAGCTTGGGAGACTTCACCAGCCTCTTGGTGGTGCTGGCGGTGAAAGGTTTGAGCAGGTAGATGATGCTCGACGCCTCGAGTACCGAAAGCCAACGGTCGACGGTTTGGAAGCTTGCGTCTGTTTTGTCGGCGAGATCCGATTTGTTGAGCACCTGGCCATGCGCTTGTGCGACGATTCCCATGAACCGGTTGAATTTCGCGAGGTCTCCCACATGGGCCAGATCGCGCACATCGCGCCGAAGGTACGTTTCGATGTAGGAGTCGTAGTAACGGGTGACGCTCATGGCGGAATCAGCGTTGAGCTCGGGCAAATCACCGCGGAGCATCACCTCCCAAATGTTTGCATCGGCTTTGACCGGGTTGCGCTTCTCGCGGTATGCGGCGGTGGGAACGAACGGCGCGTTGAAAGGGTCGCGCCGTATCTCGCGAAGGGAAAGTCCGAGCATCTCCACGATGCCAGCTCTTCCAGCAAGCGACTCGTCGACGCCCTGCATCATTTGGTAACGCTGAGATCCGGTGAGGAATAGTCGCCCTTTGGCCCGTGGGTGAGCATCAGACTGAATTTTTACGTAGCGAAACAGATCGGGGGCGTACTGCACCTCGTCGACGATTGCTGGTTTCTCCAACGCTTCTAGGAAGCGCTCGGGTTGGTTCTCCGCTGCATCGAGTACGTCGAGGCGGTCGAGCGTCGCGTAAGACGCATGGGGGAACTCTTCGCACAGCATGGTGGTTTTACCCACTTGGCGTGGCCCGGTCACCAAGGTCACGGGGAAGGTTCGCGCGGTTTCCGCAACGACCGAGATGATGTGGCGAGGTATGTAGTCCATGGTGACTCTTTTCTTGCAAGTTATGCAAATCCTAAAGTCGATATTATGATTATCATAAAGTATAGCTTAGGAATTGCATAACAAGCAAGTTTGTGAACTGCCTGTTGCCGTGCCTTGCGGGGCTTAGGCGTTTGATCGGCGCTCGGGGAGGACGCGGCGTTTGGGGATGAGGATCTCCTGGGGGTCGAGGGCGAAGAGCTCGGCGGCGGTGAGGGTCTCCTCGCAGGTGAGCGCGGCGTAGCGGCAGGTGGCCTCGCAGACGCCGCAGTTGCGGCAGCGGGCGGGGTCGAACTCGAGCAGGGTTCGGCCGCCGGGTGCCCGGCCGATTCTCCGCAGGGCCTCGGTGGGGCAGAACAGGGCGCACTGGGCGCAACCCGAGCATCGCTCCACGTCGATGCTCACGCGCGGGGCGAGCGCGCGCGGGACGACCGCGGCGTCGTCGGTGAGCCCGGCGGCGTGCAGGTCGTCGAGCAGCTGCCAGCGGCGGGTGTCGGGCTCGATCGGGGCGTCGTCGCTCACAGGGGCGCCCGCGAGCGATTCCAGCTGGCGGGCGGCCTCTTCCCGCGCGGTGTCGAGCAGCGAGGCTCCTGCCTGGGTGAACAGGCTGCGACGGGAAAGCTCGCCGGTGGCATCGGCCTCGGGCGCGGCTTCGAGGTCGCGCAGGCCGGCGCCGTCGGTTGTCTCGAAGGCGGCGTCGATTCCCGCCACGGCGCAGATGCGCCGGGCGTTTTCGACGGCAGCGCGCACGAGCTCCGCGGCATCGGCCAGTTCGCACGACGGGCAGGTGTCAAGCGGCACGGCGATGCGCTCGGCGCCGTTGCAGGCCAGGTGGACGAGCAGCGCCACGTCGACCCACGCGAGGCATGGCAGCACGACGATGCGGTCGCCCTCGAGGCGCAGGGTCTGCGCCAGCCGCTCGCAGGCGAAGCCGGCGGTCGGCGGCTCGACGGGCGTCGCGGCTTCTTCCCCGGTGCTGTTCGATGTGCCCGCGGCCGCCGTTCCCGCATCCGCCCGCTCCCGCGCCGCAGTCCCCGCAGCGTCCACCTGCGCGAACAGCCCTCCATCATCGAGCGGCGGCAGAGCCAGCAGCGCGTTCGTGGGGCAGGCGGCCACGCAGGCGCCGCAGCGCACGCACGCCTCGTCGTCGATGCGCGGGCCAGCGTCCCTCACTGCATCCACCG
>NC_021021.1:2574364-2580160 GCF_000210055.1 Gordonibacter pamelaeae 7-10-1-b | reverse complement strand
GGCGGGCGCTCGGCCAGGCGCTCGGCTATCGCGATCAGATCGGGCACGGCAGCCCCCTCCTCCTACAGCAGCGCCAGCAGCTCGTCCACGGCCTCGGGCCGCGTGGCCCAACTGGTCGCGAAGCGCACGACGGTGCGGCCGTCCGGCGCGAGCTCCCAGAAGCCGAACGACGCGTGCTCTGCCAGGCGCGCCTTGGCGTCGTCGTCCAGCACGACGAACTGCTGGTTGGTGGGCGAGTCGAGGTGCAGGTCGTAGCCCTTCGCGCGGAAGCCCTCGGCCAGGCGCTGCGCGAGCGCCACGGCGTGGCGGCCGGCGTTCTCGTAGCGCAGCCCGCCGTCTTCCTCCTCGAACAGCACGTCGAACTGCAGCCCCAGGAAGCGCCCCTTCGCCAAGAGCGCCCCACGCTTCTTCATGAGCGTGAAGAAGTGGTCGTCGAGCCCCGGCTTCGTGAACACCACAGCCTCGCCGCACAGCGCGCCCACCTTCGTGCCGCCGATGTAGAACGCGTCGCACAAACGCGCGATGTCGGGCAGCGCGACATCGGCTCCCACGGCGGCCAGGCCGTAGCCCAGGCGCGCGCCGTCCATGAACAGCCGCATGCCGAAGTCGCGGCACACCTGCGAGAGCGCCTCGAGCTCGACGAGCGAGTACACGGTGCCGTACTCGGTAGGATGCGAGATATACACCGCGCCCGGCGCCACGATGTGCTCGCGGTTCTCGTCGGCCCAGTACGCCTCGCAGTACGCGCGCACCTCGGCCGCGTCCAGCTTGCCGTCGTGCTGCGGCAGCGGCAGCGTCTTGCGCCCGCACGCCTCCACCGCGCCCGCCTCGTGCGCGGTGATGTGGCCGGTCGTGGCTGACACGATGCCCTCCCACGGCCGGAGGATCTGGTCGGCCACCGCGGCGTTCGCCTGCGTGCCTCCCACCAGGAAGTACACGGCCGCCTCTGGGCACGCGCACGCCTCCCGGATGCGCTGGCGGGCGCGCTCGCACACCTCGTCGGTGCCGTAGCCGCTCGTCTGGTCGAGGTTCGTGGCCGCCAGCCGCTCGATAATGGCCGGATGCGCGCCCTCCATATAGTCGCTGTCGAAGTGCAGCATGATATTCGTTCCGTTCCTTCCTGCTCTGTGCGTATGAGTTAACCGATCTTTTTGACGTACTTATCGTCGTATGCGAAGTCGATGTAGTAGCGGTTGTCAATGGGCAGCGTATCGAATATCGTCTTGCCTTCTTGGATGATCCCCTTGATTTTGTCATCGTGCATGCCCAGCTGGCGGAGGAAGAAGCGTATGCCGAACTCGGCAGCGTCTTCCCAGGTATACTCGTCGGGATCGTTTGCCGTAGCCAAGAGAAGGGCATCAGACATTCCCAACTGGGCCGGTACGAGAAGATTGAGCTCACGGTCGTCAATGCCCTCGATGCCCTGGTCGTCGATCACGCATTGGTAATAGTATTTCACGGTGTCGAGGGCCGAGAACGAGGGCAGGCGCTCGGTGGAGATATCGAGCAGGAAGCGCCTGAGGTTATCATCTTCGAAGTTGCGCTTCCACATATGGAAGTTCTCGATGGCCATGAGCGTGGTCTTATCGTAGGCTTTGCCGCACATCTTCTCGATATATATTTTGTTCTGGGCCTCGTATTCCGCATCGATGACCGCTGCGATGTCCCGTTTGCCGCGGAAATGGTAAGTGATACTTCCCGGCGGGATGTCTGCCTTCTTGCAGATATCGTCGTATGTGGTGTTTGCATAGCCCTTACGGTAGAACAGCTTCTTGCACACGTCGATAATCAGGTTCTTCTTTTTCTTGCCCGCTTTGAGCTTGACCATACGAATCTCCATCCCTCGTCTATGCGAGACACATTATCGCCCATCGCGACATGAAAACCGACGTGAATCGGCTTAAAGCCCAACCGGCGCGCGTGGAGGCCCGTGAAGCAAAATATGAGTATACTCAAATTTTGAGAAACGATTAAATTCGGTATTTACATCTCCGCATGAGGAGCGTAATATTAGGCACATAGAAATTGAGTACGCTCAATTTTTGGAACAACCATTCGAACGGGGAGGGGTAGGAATGGCAGTGATTGCAAGCGTTGCAATGGACTTGGCTCGCGACAAGGCGGAAAACAAGGCGAAAATGACGACGTTCATCGAGGAGGCGGCAGAAAAGGACGTCGATCTGATCCTTTTTCCCGAGCTCGCGTTGGGCGGTTTGCCAGAGAAGCCCATGTTCGTGTTCGATCCGCAGGATGCCTTCTATCAGCATGAGACGGCCGAGCTGGTGCCGGAGGGCGACTCGGTGCATTACTTCGCAGAACTGGCTGTGAGGCACGATATATACATCGCCTGGGGCATGACCGAGCAGAGCCACGAGAGTTGGGACATGATCTACAACACGCTCGTGCTCGTGGGTCCCGAGGGTTACGTGGGCAAGTACCGCAAGGTGCATCTGCCCCTGACGGAGCGCATCATGATGTACCCAGGAGAGGGCGATTATCCGGTGTTCGACACGCGGATCGGAAAGGTCGGCCTTATGATCTGCTTCGACAAGGCCTACCCCGAAGTGGCGCGAACCTTGGCCCTCAAGGGCGCCGACATCCTCCTATGTCCCACCGCATGGCCCTCAATCGAAACCAGCGAGGACGACAACGACTACAAGGCCGGTAACGTGTTCAGTTTCGCCCGCGCGCTCGAAAACATGTGCTTCTTCGTGGACTCCTGCGTGAGCGGCCCCTTCGAAATGGGGCACAGCCGCATCATCGGCCCCAATCCCATGCAGGTATGTGCGACTACCGGTTTCGAGGAGGGTATGGCCGTGGCCGACGTGGACGTGCACGGCGAGATTGCGAAGGCGCGCATCGCCTCTATGGCGGGCTCCGACTTGCTGAAGGATCGCAAGCCAGCTACCTATGGTGAGCTGGTCAAGCCGAACCGGCGCAACCCTATCTCTGGCGATATCGGCCAGTTCACCGAGTAAACGCTTCGCCTGATACGTCTAATCGAAAGGAGCGGATTATGAATCCCCTCAAAGGCCCCAGCGGCTTTGGCCGTATCGTCAACGGTGTCATGAACATTATCATGTGCGCGATCTTGAGCATTTACGTTCTCTGGACTGTGCAGAACCTGCCCGGCAACGAGGCTCTGCCCATCTTCACGCCGCTCGGCTTCCTCGTGTCATTCGTCACCAGCTTCTGCGTCGGCGAGTTTGTGGGCGACCATGTTCCCGGTTTGGCTTGGGGGCAAAAACTTGCAGGTGCGTTGGGGGTGAAAAGCAAGGTGGGCGTGCACTTCATCAGCGTGGCCGTGCTTGCCCTCGTCATGATCACGTCCATCAGCTTCATCTGCACGTGGATCAACAACATTCAGGTGGCGGGCTGGGACGGGACGTTTGCTGCTTGGATCATGGTATACCCGTTCCTGCTGGCAAGTGGGTATGTGGTCGAGCTGATCATGCTGCCCCTTGCCATGAAGATGACTGCCGCTATCAGCGGATTCGATCCCTCGAAGGCTCCGAGCCCCGAGTCGTAGGAACGGAACTTGTCTCTATCCCGAAACGCCCGCGCATAGGCGGGCGTTTCCATGTCGGGAGCACAGGCCGCTTCGCTTCAGAGCGCGGTGCCCCCCAGCAGTCGAAAGGAGGAGGACTCGTGCCTCGAAACGCTCCAAGGGCCGAACAACATATCCGCATGAACTACCTCGTTTTGAGCCTCGTGCTACTGTTGGTAGGAACATCCATAGCCATCGTGCAGTACAAAGTTCCGAGTATCTTCGAAAGCATCATGGCCGCCCACGACATGACGACGTCCACCGGCTCGTGGCTTATGTCGGTATTTACGGCCATGGGTATCTTTCTGTCGCTCCCAACGGGTGCGTTGGCCAAGAAACTCGGGCCGAGGAGCGTCTTGCTGCTCGGATGTGCCATCGTTATCTTGGGAAGCTTTCTCGGTGCGTGGGCGACATCAGCGTGGCTCATGATAGCGTCACGTGCGGTAGAGGGGGTGGCCTTCGTTTTCATCTCCGTTGCCGGCCCGCTGGCTATCGAGCAGTATGTGGACGCCGAGCATCAGGGCACGGTCAACGGTGTTTGGGCGCTCTGGATATGCTTCGGCTCGGTTATCGGATCGACTGCAACCCCGATGGTGTTCGAGGCGTTGGGCCTTACAGGAACATGGCTCGCCTACGCGGCCATCGTGGCGGGGGCTGCCGTCCTCCTCGCAGCTGTCGTACGCGTGCCGGGCAGAGACGCCGCATCGGAAGACACCGGTAATTTGCAGGCAGCCATCCCCGAAGCGTCACAGGTTGCTTGGCGCGATTACCGAGTACTCGTGCGGCCCAGCGCCCTGCTGGTCTTCTTCGCCTATGTCGTGTTCAACGCCGAGATTTTGGCAGTGCTCAGCTATGCGCCGACGTTTCTGCAGGGGCAGGGCATGAACGCCTCCCTGTCGGGGTTCGCCAGTTCGTTGCCCGGTTTGCTGGCGGCGGCATCTTCCCCGATCGCTGGGCGGTTGATAGATCGGACAGGCCGGACCAAACCGTTTCTCATGGTAGCTTTGGCGGTCAGCGGGCCGGCCACGTTCCTGATGCTTACGCAGTCGGACGCGCTCCTTTGGGTGGGGGCTGCGCTTATGGGCTTTATCGGGTACGGTGTTCCCGTGGCGAGCCTCACGGCGCTGCCCCAGATTGCCGGGCGGCGCGAGCTGCTTGGCGTTGCGACGGGCATGCTCATGTTGGCCATGTGCTTGGGCGAGTTCCTCGGTTCGCTTGTCACGCCGATGCTGCTGGGCCCCGCTATGACGAACTGGTTGTTCTGCGGCTCTGTGCTACTCACAGCAGGTTTGGCGGCCACGGCTGCCATGGCGTTCTGCCGGATCAGGTGACGTTCCGGTTAAGCAAGCTGCCGCGACCGACCGCTTGCTTGCCGCAGGATGCTACGATGTGTACTGCTGCATATAGTCTAGGATTTCCTGCCGCGAGTGCAAGCCGGTCTTCGCGTAGATGCGCTTGATATGCGCATGGGCGGTGCCCGGCGTGATGTAGAGCTCCTCTGCCACGCGTTTCTGGGTGTAGCCGAGCGCGTAGAGCGCGAGCACCTCCATCTCGCGGTCGGACAGCAGGAACTGCCGCCCCATCTCCTCGGCGTTGTGCCTCATGGACGCCTGGCGCACGTCGGCCAGGCTCTCGTGCTCGTCCAGTCCCATGATCTTCACGAGGACGCTTTCCTGCCGGGCGTTCTGCTGCTCGTGCTCCTGCACGTCGCGTCGGGAGATGTTCAGAAATTGCACGAATATGACCTGGGCCGACACGACAATGCACGACCCCATGAGCGCGTTCATGAGCGTCTCGTTCGGCACGAGGTCGAACGACCCCAGCAGCGCGACGCGCGCGATGGCGCGGCATCCCAGCCACACGAGCCAGCCGGCGATGGCGTAGTAGTACGGGTCTCGCCAGCCATAGCTCATGAACGCGATGACAACGTACCAGGTGAACGCCACCATGAGCGCGTTGAGCGTGGTGGCGAACACGGCGCCGATGTCCAGCATGTCGGGGAAGGCCGCATAGGCAATGAGCGCGAGGCAGGCCAGAAGCTCCATGACGATGAAGATGCCCACGGTGAGCACCCGCTGGCGGCCGTGCAGGACCAGCGCGATGACGGCGCCGCTGATGCCAATGGTGAGCAGGCCGTACGCTGCGCGCGTCACCGGCGTGAACGCGATGGCCTCGCCGCTGGGATAGCCGCGCAGCAAACCGATCACGACAGAGAGGACGCCTATACCGATGGCCGTGGCCGCGAGGAA
>NC_021021.1:2572620-2574240 GCF_000210055.1 Gordonibacter pamelaeae 7-10-1-b | reverse complement strand
TTGCTCTGGATCATGGTCTTCGTGAAGCCGAAATAGTCGTTGGACTGCGATGCCCCTGCTGCTATGTCGTGCGGCTGCGTGCGCTTCCTGGCCCACAGCATGCACGGGTACTGCACCAGCACGAGCACCGTGGCGGCCAGGTTCCCCACGGAAACGGGCAGCAGCGTGCACAGGTAGATCTCAACCTCGCTCAAGATGAGGGCCGAGAACACGAACAGGGCCGCGACGATGGTGCCGGTGCCGCGGGCGCGGCGCAGCCAGTAGTAGATGGTGGCCGACGACACGAGCGTGCACAATGCGTTCAAGGCGAACCGCGCGGCCGGGTTGTTGGTTTCGGCCAGGTCGAGCGCTGCCAAGGCCACGAGCGTGAAGGCCTCCAGCGCAATGCAGATGCGCATTGCCGCGTTCGTGAAGCGCTTGTCGAGGGAGACCTTGCCCACCGAGATGACCACGAAGAACACGGCCAGCACGCTCAAGGCCACGAGCATGGCGCCGTCGGTGAAGATGCCCTCGTCCGTGCTGGTGTAGCTGCCGTAGCTGGCCACGATAAGCCCTGCCCGCCCGAACGCAAGGCCCACCACGAGCGGCCAGAGCTGTGCGCAGGTGCGCAGGAGGTCGCCCGGCGTCTGCCGGGCGCCGCTCTCGTTTCCCGTGTGCTTTGCAGCGGTGCCGGCATGGCCGTCTGCAGTCGGCTCATGGGGCGCTTGATATGCCAAAACCGATCCTCCCCGTTCGCATAATGGCAACATGGTAACGCTTCGGCCGCCGTACGTATCCGGCGTCGGCTTTTTGTAAACAAAATGGGTCAACGATACCCGCGCTCCCGTCCTCGCGCGGTGCAGAGATCAGGATAGCAGGACTTTCCCCCGTGAAACCGAATTTTATCCCTAAAGAGGGTAGGCCGGCGCGGGGGTAACGTGCATCATTGAACCATTCGGTGAAGCTTTCCGCTGCCGCCCGCCCGCGCCTCCGCGCCCGGGCGGCCGGTCGAACGACGAGAAGGAGCAGGGCGATGGGAGAGTCGAGGAACGTGTACGTGGAGCCGGACGAGCGCGCCGTCATCCGCACGGCCGACGTGTACCAGACGGAGGTCGAGGCGGGGACGGGCGGCTATTCGGACACGCTTTTGGCCGTGGTGGCGAACTTCAGGAACAGCGGCGCCCCCGAGGGCTTCAACGCGCAGAGCATGGTGGGCAAGTCGAAGCGCGGCGAGGTGGCCCTGCGCCTGTTCGCCGTCATCGACCCTGCCACCGAGACGTTCGTGCGCATGGGCTTCAAGTCCCGCGGCTGCCTGGCCATGACGGCGTGCGCGAGCACGATCTGCTCGATGGTGGAGGGCAAGTCGTTCGCCGAGGCGCTGGCCATCAGGCCCGAGGACGTGAAGGCGGCGCTCGACGGCGTGCCGTCCGACAAGCTGCACACGACGTACTTCGCCACGGAGGGCGTGCGCGCCCTCGTGGGCGACTTCCTCATCCGCCGCGGCGCCTCCATCGAGGAGCTGGACCGCGTGGTGCCGTGCGACGAGCTGTCCATCCCCTGCGCCATGTGCGAGCACTGCTCGCTGCGCGACGCGCGGGTTGAGCTGCTGTTCGGCGGCGAGGACGAGGATGCGGAAGAGGT
>NC_021021.1:2557470-2572423 GCF_000210055.1 Gordonibacter pamelaeae 7-10-1-b | reverse complement strand
CGACGACGCGGCCGCACGCGAGCTGGCCGAGCACAACGCGCTGGCGGACGTGTTCGACGACGTGCGCGCGCAGTCGGCGCAGAGCGCGCTGGTGGAGCCTACTCGCTGGCCGGAGATCGGCCTCGTGCCCGGGCATCTGGATGCCGAGGAGTTCGAGATGCTCGTGTACGAGTACCTCGAGGACGAGCGCGCGGCCGAGGCCCAGGCCGAGGCGGCCGCCGCGCCCGTGTACCGCACGGCCACGCGGGCGGTGGGCGTGCCGCGGGCGTTCGGAGGCGCCGCGCGCACCGAGGCGGAGGACGGCGGGTCCGCGGATGCCGAGGTGAAGGACGCCGAGGAGGCAAGCGCCGGGGCGGCAGACACCGAGGCGACGGTTTGCGGCGAGGCGTCGTTCGATCCGGCAGCTGCCGATGCGACGGGCGACGCAGCAAAGGGCGCGCCGTCGGCTGCGGAGGCGGTTGCTGCCGGCGAGACGGTGAAGGATGCGCCGCCGGCCGCGGCGCCGCCCGAGGGCGACGACCCCTTCGCAGGCTTGGAGCTTCCCCCCGGCTACCGCCTGGTGGAGATGGAGGGCGAATTCGTGCTCGTGCCCGACGAGGAAGCCGGGCCCGTGGAACGCGTCGTCGACTGCTCGGGCATCGTGGCGCTGGTGGGCGCGCACAGCTACTACCTGTACGACCGCACCGCCATGACCGACGCCTACGCGCACTGGGCGTTCTTGGCGGCTGAGGACGACAACGTGGTGACGTTCGTGGACTGCGTGCGCGAGGACTCCCGCGTGTACCCGCGCCCGCTCGCCGCATCCAGCCTGGGCAACCCGCCGTTCAACCTGGCACAGGACGTGGTCGCTCAGACGTGGGACATCGTGCGCGAGTCGGGCGCCTATCCCGACATCCAGCAGACGACCGCCTCGAACGGCGACGTCTACTACTTCTCGACGGAGCACCTGAGCCCGGCGTATGCCGCCTCGCTGGCCGAATGGGACGCGGTGGAACGCAAGATGCATTTATAGGCGACGGGAGAGGGGCATTTCCACCTCCCCGTCGCCTCGGTTATACGGTTTGGTTCCTATTCGTGCGTTGGAGCCGCTTTGCCGGAAGCCTTCTCAACGAAGCCCTCGGCGTAGGCGCTCGGCACCACGAGGGAGCCGCTCGATTCCCGCAGACTTTGATTTACCAGGTGCATCTGGCGCAGCTTGAAAGCGAGTTCGTCTTCCTTGTAGATGTCGGTGGCGTCGTGCAGCATGGCGGCCACATCCTTTTCCACTTCCGCCAGCACAATGCGCGCGTCCTTCTCGCGTTCCGCCTTTGCCGCTGCGGCCATGGTATCCTGGAGGTCCTTCGGGATGACGATGTCGCGGATTTCCACCGACATGATGGATACGCCCCACGAGCTCGTCTTCTCTTCGATCTTCTCACGCAATTCCTGGTCCAATTTGTCGCGATGAACCGTCACGTCGGATAGGCTGTTTCGTCCGATAGCGTCGCGCAAGGCGGTTTGCGCTGCCATGGATACGGCGTCGTAATAGTTCTCAACTTCCATGCATGCCTTTTCGGCATCCCAGATCATCCAGAATATGGCGGCATCTACGTTGACGGGGACGAGGTCGGAGGTCAGGATCTCTTCCGCACTGAAGCCCGTCAGCATGGTGCGCAAGTCAGCCTTCAGGGCAACGTGCTCGATGAAAGGAATGGTGAGGTAGAGGCCAGGGCCCGCCATACGGTTGTATGCGCCGAACCGCAGGATGACATCCCGTTCCCACTGCGAGGCAATATGCACCGTGAAGATGGCGATGGTTGCGAAAACGAGCCCTGCGCACAGCACCCAGATGCTCATCTCTCCTGTCAACTGTAATCCGATAGCGACGACGGCTGCGAATACGGCAACAAAGACGAAGGCTGAGAAAACATTTGAGGCATTGTCGTCAACGTGCCTGGTGCTTGGGGAATTGAGAAATTCGATTTCGCCGGATCGAGCATTCGTGTTGCTCGCGGCTCCGGATTTCGCCCTGTTATTGAACAATCCCATATTCGCTCTTCTCCTCTTCCGCTTCTCGGGCCTTACGTTCCAGCTCGTCGATAATCGAAAGCATGTGCCCACGCACCTCGCGGTACGTCATGCCTTTCGACCGGTATTGCCTGATGCAGTTTTCAAGCAGCGCGTCGATGGCGTCTTCTTCGGATTCTTCCAACGAAATGTTCCTTTGGACGAACATGCCACGTCCTCGTGCGGATACGGCTAATCCAGAAAGCTCGAGATCGCGGTACGCTTTTGTCACGGTGTTGTAGTTGATCTTGGCTTCGGCGGCCATGCTGCGCACGCTTGGAAGCTGTTCGCCGGGTTTGAAAAATCCCGTGCGAATCAGATAGGCGAAGCGGTTCCGCAACTGTGCCCAGATGGGCAGGTCGGATGTCTCGTCCACGCGAAACAGCGGGTTGTTGTCGTTACTTTGCAATCTGTCACCTTTTTGATCGGGCTGGATAGAACTGGCGAAGTCCATGTATCAGGTATGATGCCTCCATCAATGGGCTCCGCAGGTAATGAGGCAATAACGCAAGCATAACCCGCCGAGTAAGCAAACGAAGTCCGAGACGGGTATGGCACGGCATTCCTTACGAGTAATCGAGTAGGTTTCGAGCGTAAAGGGCAGCGCAATTCCCATGCCGATCACGCCTATGCCCGCAATGGCCAGCATCTCGGGTGTCATCAAGAGGTCAAGGGATGCATCCGCCGAAGGGTTTCGAAAAGCTGCGCTGACGAATAGGGTCAAGAATACCGCCTCTGCAACAAGGCAAGCCACATGGCATACTTGGAGCGGCTTGGTTGCGCGCAACAAAAGGGATTGACCATGCGTGAACCAATCGATGAGCAGCACGACGGATACGCCCGATGAAAGAGAGGAGAACAGGAACAAGGCGACAATAGACCAATGGTTCCATAGAGGGATGCTGCCTTGGAAAAGGAATACTCCCGTATAGGCCATCGTCGCTAGGGCTCCGATGCAGCAAAGGGCTTCGACGATATCCAGCCAACGCTCCCGAAAAACAAGGGGGCTGTTGGGCAGCGATGCCGTCAGTAGAAGCGCTGCCAAGAAGGACTCGATGGCGAGCGTATAGGCGCCGAAGGTGATCACGGTAGGATGGGGAAGGAAAAACACCATCAAGGCACGCCCGGGGTTACCTAAGTCTCCGAGCAGGCAGACCATAGCGAACGCAAGCAGCAAGAAGCCCACCGTGTATGCACGGCTGCGCAGCGATTCGAATGCCGCGCGCAAGCGGACAGGATGCTCGGCGTGGCGAAAGGCGAAACTCCATGCAGACACGACGAAAAGCGCGCCTGCGGCCGCGCCACCCAAGAATAAATACGCTATGATCAATGATCCGTACAAAGCACCTCGCGTCGAATTCGATCGAGTCTTCCGCCATTATCCCACGAAATGATTCTTTAGGGAAATACCTATTGACTGAACCAGTGAATCGCAATACTATGACACCAGTGAATGAATACGGTATCTTCCGTCGGCCGCGGAGGGGACGGCGTGTTTTCATTCTGTGGGTGAACCATGGCAAAGGACAGGTTGCTCACATTCTGTTGGGGGCTGTTCGAAGGTGGACGGCGTGGCGCGCGAACGCCTGCTTATCTTCGACACCGAAGCTGATAGCGAGGTGTTGCGATGATTTCGGAATTTCCGTTGTTCCTGTTTACGACATTGGCCGGCCTAGCCGCCGGTGCCTACGCGGTAAGCGCTGTGTTTCCGGTGGGTAAGGACCCCAAGAAGGCGTGGTTGTTCCCGCTGGTGTGCGGCATTCTTCTGGCCGTGGGCTTGGTGGGCCTGCCGCTGCACTTGGGTCGTCCCGAGCGCATGCTCATCGCGCTCACGCAGCCCGGCGCCATGATTGCTCAGGAGGCGTACTGGTCCATGGCGTTCGGCGTCATCCTGATCGTTGACGTGGTGGTTTCCAAGGTTAAGGGCTCCGCACCGCGCACGCTGCACATCGTGGGCGCTATCGCTGCGCTCGGCCTCACGTTCGTGATGGCCAACGCGTACTTCGTGTCTGCCGGCATTCCGGCTTGGGCCTCGTGGCAGACGTTCCTGCTGTTCATTCTAGGTAACCTTGCTATGGGAGCAGCGCTGTTGACGCTGTTTGAGCCCAGCTTGGCGAAGAACGGCACGTACCTGATCACTGCCGCCGCGCTCGGCGTTCTGGCCATCGTCGCCATTGCTCTCGAGGCCGTGCACTTCGCGGGCGTCGGTGCGAACATGATACTTCTGGCCATTGGTGCCGTGGTTGTGGCCGCAGCCGCTATGCTGCAGTCCATGGCGAAATCGGGCAAGATGGCGCCGAAGACCGCTGCCCTGGTCGCGTTAGCCTGCGCATTCATCGGCGTCGCCCTGGCTCGTTACGGTTTCTACGCTGCGTACGCTCTGTAAGGTAAGGGGAGAGACATGACTGAAACCACGTCCGATAAAAATAATCGCGGCTTTACCCGCCGCTCGTTCATCGCTGGCGCTGCGACCCTCACTGCTGCTGGGGCTCTGTCCGGTTGCTCAGCTACTGCCAAGGGGCTCGCCCCGCATGCGGCCGACTCGTCGAAAGCCGGTACCGAGGAGATCTTATCTGGTGCATGCCGCTCTCAGTGCATTCAGGGGTGTTATCTGAACGTGCACGTGCGTGACGGTCAGATTGTGCGCACTACGGCTGGCCGTATCGAGGAAGAGCCGTTCTTCGAGCACATCTGTCCGAAGGGGTTAAGTCATCCTGCTCGCGTATACAGCGCCGGGCGCCTGCAGTACCCGATGCGCCGTGTGGGCGAGCGCGGTGCTGGCGAATTCGAGCGCATTTCCTGGGATGAGGCTATCAAGGAGATCGCTGAGAAATGGAAAAACTATCGTGAGGAGTTCGGTCCGGAATCCATCGCCTTCTTCATGGGCAGCGGCAACACGGCCGTGCTGGGCGGCGGCACAGCCGACGGGTCGGTCATGCAGCACCTACAGACCGTCATGGGCGCTTGCAGCGTGCTTCCCGATCGCGACATCGCGTTCCAGTCGGCTATGTCGAAGATGTTCGGTCCTGGCGGAGCGTTCGTGTCCCCCAAAGAATGGAGTGGCGCCAACCATATTGTCATCTGGGGCTGCAATCCTGCCGTTTCCTGCAAGCGCATGATGCACCTCTACCTTGATGCGAAGGAGGCGGGTGCACAGCTTACCACCATCGATATCCAGTACAACACCAACGTAGCGAAGTCCGATTGGTATGTTCCCGTCTATCCTGCAACCGACGGTGCGCTTGTGTTCGGCATCTTGAGCGAAGTTATTGCCCAAGGCTGGCAGGACTCCGAGTTTTTGCGGGCCCATACCGAGGCTCCTTTCCTGGTGAAAGAAGACAACACGTTCTTGCGCATGAGCGATTTGGGTGTTCCGGCTACGGAGGGCCCGGTGAATGCTATGACGGGCAAACCGACCGTCATTGATCCTGAAGTGGTATGGGACGAGGCGACACGGTCCGCCAAGCCCTATTCGGAAGCCGAAATGCCTGCGCTGGAGGGTATCCCCGAAGAGATAGAAGGTTTTAGAATCCGTCCGGTGTGGAGCATGATTCTCGAAGCTATTTCTGCTTGGACGCCCGAGCGCGCCTCTGAGACCTGTGGCGTGCCTGTCGAAGACATCAAGCGCCTTGCACGCATGTACGGTCAGGAGGGCCCCGTACTCACCGGCATGAACCAAGGCTTGAACCATTACTTCAATGCCATCTACACGTACGATTCCATTTTTACCCTATTGCTCATCACGGGTAACATAGGCAAGCCTTCCGCAGGCGTCATTTCCGGCGGTGGTAGCTTCGGCATCAGCAATTCAAAGGGCTGCATAAACCAGCCCAGCTCTAAAGGCGAGAAACCCGCGGGTCCCGGTCGTAACATCAACTGGACTGCGCTGTATGGCATCGTCCACGACCAGGAACTTCTTGGCAAACCGTTCCCGCTAAAGAGCCTGTACTGCTCGTGCACCAACATTGTTTCGAACCAGACCGAGCAGAACGAAACCATCAAATCGCTGCAGGAGATAGAGTTTTTGGTTGTCCAGGAGATGACCATGAGCGACACGGCCCTGTATGCCGATATCCTGCTGCCAGCTTGCCATTGGTTCGAGTGCGAAGATGTGCGCGTTCGTTCGTACAACATGCCGTACCTTTTGTACAACGACAAGGCGATCGAGCCCCTGTACGAAAGCAAGCCCGACTTCGACATTTATAAGATGATCGGCACCGCTATGGGCTTCGGTGATTTCTTCGACTTCACTGAAAAAGACTACATTTCCCTGTGGCTCGACAGCCCCGTGGCAAAGAAGGAGGGCGTCACATACGAATCGCTGCGCGAGACGAAGATTGCCCGCAACCATCAACTCAAGGACAATCCGCTCCTAGGCGGTAAATTCTTCTTCCAAAACGGCCGTGCCAAGTTTTGGACGGAAAAGGTCGTTCCCGAGTACAACCTGGGCCAAAAAGTCGACGAGAGCAAGGAGCATCTGCTTCTGTACTGGGAGCCGGCGCGCGAGGCAAATCTGGAAGCGCCCATTCGCAAGAAGTATCCGTACTCCGTTCTTGGCGAGCATATGCGCACGCGCAACCACACGCAGTGGTGGGATGTGGGCTATATGAAGGAATACGAGAGGCAGCCAGTTGCGCGTTTCAATCCTCATGACGCCAAGGAGCTGGGGATCGGCGAGGGCGATACCGTGCGCCTCTACAATGACCGGGGCTCGGTAACGCTGCTGGCCACCATCAATGCCGGCCAAGCGCCCAAGACCATCAACTGCCCGCGCAGTTTCCTTACGCGCGAGCACATCGATGGCGATTTTGCAACCATCTCGTTCAATGACTACAACCAGGTGACGCGCAACCAGTGCTACTTCGACCAGGCTGTTGCCGTCGAGAAGCTATAGGAGGACTGATACTATGACCCGATATGGTATGGCTATCGACCTCGAGCGCTGCGTAGGCTGCCAAGCGTGCGCCACGGCATGCAAGATCGCCAACAATCTGCCCAAGGATATAACCTACAACACGGTGTACACGAGGTCTAGCGCCGATCAGGACGATTTCGGCACGGCAGTCGTGCACGGCGCCACGGCCAACGACAATGCGTTCGGCGAGTTCCCGAACTGCGTGTTGGAATTCCTGCCGGTGCAATGCCAGCACTGCGGCAATCCTCCGTGCCTGGGCGTGTGCCCTACAGGTGCGACGAAGAAGCGCGATGACGGCATTGTATATGTCGACAACTCGCTGTGCATCGGTTGCCGCGCATGTGTGATGGCGTGTCCGTACGATCACGTGCGGTCGATGAACGGCGGTGCACCCGAGTACTATCTCGATGTGGTGGTGGGCGAGGCCGATGCGCCGACGCACGAGGCTGGCACGGTGGAAAAGTGCACGTTCTGCCATAACCTGATCGACCGAGGTGAAGTGCCGGCATGCATGCAGCTGTGCATGGGGCGCGCCCGCTTCTGGGGTGATTTGGACGACCCGGAGTCCGAGGTGTCGAAAGCCATCGAAGGGCGCAACTACTACAAGTTGCGTGAATCGGCGGGAACCAGCCCCAATGTGTTCTATCTGACGAAGTAGTCTTTTGAGCCGTCGCATCCTGCTGCGCGCGACGGCTCCCCGATAGATGGAGTGGTTCATATGGGTGAAGGCATCGATTGGAGGCTTCATCGGGCTGTGGGGTTGTCCGACCTCGCATCGCTTCTGGCGACTGGTTTCTCCTTTCCGGACGGCAAGCTCGCCCAAGCGCTTTCCAATGGGGCATTTCTCGATGATTGGCGTGCGAGCATCGTCGATGCGTGCGGCGGGGAATCGGCGGGCGATGTGCACTTGTCAAGCCGCTGTGCTGCGGCTTTCGCCGAAACCGACGAAGGGTTGCTGCGGCGCGAGTATAGCCGCCTTTTCCTGGCGCCTGGCGTCGATGTGCCGATTTGGCCCTACGAGAGTCCTTTTTTGCATCGTATGGTGGGCGCCCAAGGGGCTCCGTCGCTGTTCCGAACCCGCATTTCGATGGACGTCGAGCGTTGCATGGCAGCAGCGGGCGTGGCCACCGTCGACCTGCGTCGAGAGCCCGTCGACAGCGTGTTCCACGAGTTGGAGTTCCTAGCGTATTTGCACGCGTGTATCGGCGAGGCGCTTCGGGTTGGAAACGGCGACGCCGAGAGGGAATGGCGCGACCGTCTGTGCTCGTTTGCCAACGATCATGCTTTGAAGTGGCTTCCTGCTTTTATGCAAAAAGTGGCGGTTTTCAGCCATTTGGAAGAATATCGTGCCTTTGCCCGTTTGGGTGCGCGCTATTTAGGCGAACTGGCGACCGAAACGGGAGCCGATATTGGAATTGTGAGCCCTGCGTCCTGCAAGGGGTGATTGCATGACGTTTCTGATCGTGTTCGCATGCACGGTGGTGGCGGTGTTCCTGATGAAGCCGGCTATCAAGAAGGCGCCGGCGGCGTGGTACGTGGCGGCGACTGTGTTGATGGCGCTCTACGTTTCAGGGCTGCAGGGCTGGCTGCCGTTGCCGGTTCCGGTTCGCAGCACGCTGTTCCTGCTGCTGCAAAAGGGTTTCCTTGCGGTTGCGCTGTTCGCGGTGGTGATGTTTATTGGCGCATTTCCGCGCGATGGGAGGCCGCGCAAGCATCTTATGGCCATCCGCGCCGAGCTTTCCATCATCGCATGTATCTTGGTGTGCGGGCATATCGTCGTGTACTGCCTGTCGTATGTGCCGCTCGTGCTGGAGGCGGGCATCATCAATCCGTTCGTGGCCGTCGGGCTGGCGGTGGCGGCGGCTATCACCGTGTTATTGATCGTGCTGGGTGTCACGTCGTTCGGCTCTGTGAAGGTGCGTATGAGCAAACAGGCATGGGTCAAGGTGCAGAAGTGGGCTTACGTGTTCTTCAGCCTGACATACGCGCACGTGCTGGCCATGCTACTGCCGAGTGCTCTCGGCGGTGGTACCGCAGCCGTGCAGAGCGTAGCGGCCTACACGGTCGTGTTCGGTGTCTATGCAGTGCTGCGCGTAGCTCGTGCCTTGCGAGAATCAGAGGGGGCTGTGTCAAAAGTTTCGGCTCATCGCTTCTGACAGGTTCGTGGGGCAAGGGCAGAGCCCTTACCCCACGGGGCGATCCTCTGGCGCGTTTGCGTATTGGGACTTCATATACGGCCCCTTGCCCCTGTCTTATCCCCGTTTCTCAGGCAGAACGCTGTATCAAAAGCCCCTCCCATGAAAAGAGCCGAAGCCTGAGTGGGTTTCGGCTCTTTTCATGGGAGGACGAAAGAAAGGATGGGACCCTACGCCCGCGCCATCGCCTGCTTGGCAGCGTTCCCCCCGCTCACCGCCTCGTGGAGCTTCCTCATGTTGTGTCCGAGGGCTGCGAGCCCCCATTCGAGCGACGCCTTCTCCAGTCCTCGCAGGGTGAAGCGCTTGAAGCCCCAGTTGCTCTTGATATCGCCGAAGACCGTCTCGACGTCGGTCGCCCTCCTGCGTCTAAGGACGACCCCCGCACGTCCACTCGTCGGCCAGCTCGTCGAAGGCCCAGTTCTTCGGCTGCGTCGGGTCCTTCTTGAAGGCGCGCTTCTGCTCCTTGTGGAACAGGTTGTACTTCACGAAGGCCCTCACGTCGTTGCGCTCCAGGTAGGCGTAGTTCTCCTCGCTGCCGTATCCCGCGTCGGCGACGAGGACGTGCGGCAGGGCCTTGAAGCGGCGCCGGACCGAACACGGGGCGGATCCTCTCGCCCCTGAAAGCGCAGGTCGTGATCGCGCCGTCTCCGCCCTCGAGGGGTTTCCCCTATAAACAGGTGCGTTCGCCCCTCCCGGGGTTGACGGATCGAAGCCGCCCGGTCATAATTGCCCGAATGATTTGACCGGCGACGGCGCGGGGGGCGGAAACGCCCCTTCGCCGAACGAGAAGGGAGGAAGGCATGGCCCGGATGCTCTCGAAAGCCCGCGAGGCCGCCGCCTCCCCGGCTCCGGCCTCCCCGTCGGGGGGGCTTCCTCCCGAAGCCTGAACGCCTAGTCTCTGACCCGTCCGGCCCCCGGCCTTCCGGAAGCGGGGGGGGGTCCGCAGCGCCCCTCACAACCCTCTGCCCCGAGCGCGATAGCCTCACCGGGCTCGAGACGCGCAACGGATTCCTCGCGCATGTAGGGGCTCTCGTCGCGGCGCACCCCTCGGTCCCGTACGCCCTCGCGTGCGTCGACGTGGACCGCTTCTGCGCCTACAACGCCCGCTTCGGGCATGCGGCCGGCGACGCCCTGCTCATCGACCTTGGCAGCGCCATCTCGCGCGTGCTCTCCCCGGAGAGCGCCGGCGCGCGCCTCCACGCGGACCGGTTCGCCCTGCTTGTGCCCCGACCGTTGCTGGACGAGGCCGTGTTCCTCACCCGTTTCTCGCACCGCCCCGAGGGCGCATTCTGCAGCGTCCGGTCGGGCGTGTACGAGATCGGGGACGTCGCCCCCCGCCCCGCCGACATGCTCGACAACGCGCTCCTCGCCCTCCGCGCCGCGAAGCGCGGCGCGGGCGAGCGCCGGACGCTGACCTACCACCGTGGGCTGCGCGAAGAGGCCCTCTTCTTCCAGGACGTCGTCCGCGAGTTCGCGCCCGCGTTGCGAGACGGCCTGATAGGCCCCCGGTTCCAGCCCATCGTCTCGTATCCCGGCGGCAGCGTGGCGGGGGTCGAGGTCCTCGCGCGCTGGAAGCATGCGGAGGGTGGCCGCACGGACCCCTCCCGCTTCGTCCCCGTGCTCGAGGAGGCGGGGTTCGCCGCCGAGCTCGACATGCACATGGTCGTGCGCGCGCTCGTCCACCTCAAGGGCTGGGTCGACCGGGGGCTCGGGACGGTTCCCGTCTCGGTCAACCTGTCCCGCTCATCACTGCGGGCCCCCGGGCTGCCGGACAGGATGACGGCCCTGCTCGACGCGTACCGCCTCCCGTCCAGCCTGATCTGCCTCGAGGTTTCCGAGGAGGCGTGGAGCTCCGACCCGGCGCAGCTCAAGGCGGCGCTCTCCCGGCTCCGCGACGCCGGGTTCTCCATCGCGGTCGACGACTTCGGCGCGGGCGCCACGTCGCTCGAGGACCTGGCCGGCTCCCCCGTGGACGTCATAAAGATCGACAAGTCCTTCCTCCGCTCGCAAATGTCGGAGCGCGATGGGATGGTAGTCAAATCCCTCGTGCGGCTCGCCCACGACCTGGGCCTGGCCGTCGTCGTCGAGGGCGTCGAGACCGAGGAGCAGGCCCTGTTCCTGAAAGAGGCGGGGGTCGATCGCGCGCAAGGGTACCTGTACGCGCCGCCGCTGGACAGAGCCTCGTTCGAGGCGCTGCTTGGGGGGGGGTCTGAGCGCGGAGGGGGCTCCCCCCCCCTGCGAATCGGGCTGATACCGAAGCCCCGAGGGGGCCGGAAGGGAGCAGGGGGCGGAAAGCGCCCGGAGCGCGCGGATGAAGTGGGCGTCGAGAGGTTCTTTCATGAAGAAGGCAAAGGTTGAGAAAAGCGGCGCCAAGCGCAAGATCGGGCGCGTGAGAAGTAGCGCGAGGGCGTGCGTCGGCGTGATGTGCGCGGCGCTCCTGCTGGTGGGGGCGATGCCGACGGCCTCGGGCGCGTTCGGAGAGGATGCGCCGGAAGGCACGGGCGCGCCAGAAGCCACGGAGACCGTTCCCTGCGTGCTGGCCGCGGGGAATCCTACCAAGGAAGGGCCCGCCCCCGAGCCCGCCTTCGATGCAGGAGCGCAGGAAGACCCTGAGGACGGGCCCGAAGCGGCCCCCCTGCCCGACGGGGATTCAGATGCGGAGGGCGACCCGGTCCCCGGAGGGGACGCGCAGAATGACCTCGAGGTCCCCGGCTTGGGAACTCCGGAGGATCCCTGCGCCGTCCAGAGCGGCCTTGGCGCTGCGGAGGCGGTACCCGTTCCCGCAACGGCTGAAGAGGGGCCCCTGTCGGCTGCGCCCCGGGCGGGTACCGACCCTGCCGGGTTCAGTTGGAAATACGCGGATATCGGCGATACCAACACCTGCAAGATAGTCGGATACAACGACAAGGTGATCACGTCGGGAACCGTACACGTGCCGGCTAGGAACCCCGTGAACAACAAGAAGGTCGTCGCGCTCGAAGGAGCGAGGAATTCCTCGGGAGTTGAAGTAGGTTACACGTACCAAAATCTGAAGTGCGGCATCGACTTCTCCTCCGCGACCAACCTGGAGCGCATTGGCAACAGGGCTTTTCAGGGTTCGGGCTTGTCTGGGGTGATCAATTTCTCCGGTTGCACAAGCCTTGAGAAGATTGAAACGCAGGCTTTCCAGGACTCTTCGGGCGTAACGAGCGTAGTGCTTCCCCCCAATATCGTGAAGATCGTGAGCTATGCCTTTGCGGGATGCACGGGTATCACGGGGCCGCTGACTCTTCCGAAGTCGCTTGAAGTTCTCGGAGAATCAGTGTTCGACGGCTGCAAGCTCACCAGACTCTCGATCCCTTCGGACATCGCCCTGACGTCGATCCCCAAATACGCGTTTCGCAATAACAGCCTGACAGGCAAAATCGTGTTCCCCTCTCAGATCACGTCCTTCGGGTCCTTTGCTTTCGGCGGAGATGACGACAGCAAGAACAGTCTTACATCCGTCGAGTTCCAGGCAACAGGGTTGCTGTCCGTGGGGGCAAGTGCGTTCAAGAACAATCAGATAGCGAACGATCCGATAACCGGCAAGAGCTTCTCGATGCTGGGCGAGTTCGCCTTCGCGAATAACAATCTTTCGAGGAGGATCTCTTTCGAAGGAGATTGGAGCGGCTATCCCGGAAACGGCATCATCGCAGGCAACGAGATGGTGGAGGAAGTGGTCTTGTCCCCGCATTGGTTGCTTGTCCCGGATCGGATGTTCGATGGGGTAAGCCATCTGAAAAGCGTCCAGTTTCCTACCGGAGAAAAAAAGATCTCTCACATAGGGAGTCAGGCATTCCGCGGATGCACAGGCATCGAGGAGATCGACTTCAAAGACGCGCCCTTAGCCGACTCTGAACCGAACAGTATCGCGATAGGCGCATCGGCTTTCGAGGGATGCACCTCGCTGCGCGCGGTTCATGTTGGCAACGGCGTCTTCGGGAGCCAGAGTCGCGTCACCCTGACGATAGGTGACTCCGCGTTCAAGGGCTGCACGGCCCTCTCCTTCATCGACATCCCCGAGCCGACCAGCGGGGTGACGACGTTCAGCGTCAACATCGGGAACCGGGCGTTCATGGACACCAACCTCGGCGCGTTCCCCGGCCCCGACAACACCGCCCTCGGCTTCCTCCCGTTCGACCGCCGAAGAGTCCTCTCGATCGGCGCGTCCGCCTTCGAGAACGCCGGGCTCAAGGGCGTCACGCTGCCCGACACCCTTGGATCCGTCGGGGATCGGGCCTTCGCGGGCAACCACATGACGAACCTGGAGCTGCCGAGGAACAAGAGCCTGGACGAGCCGGGCAAGGTCGGGTCGGACATCCTGGCGGACCAGACGGTCAAGACGCCCGCCGTCTGGGGCGACTCGATCAAGGGCGGCCCGGGCAAGGCCGACATAATCCTCGAGGCCCTCCACGGGCTGGGAGTGGTCCACGGGAGGGTGGACTCGGTGTCCCTGAACGTGCCGAACACTGCTGGCGGCTTCGATCACCTCACGCCTGAAAATAGCGAAACGTGGCCGGAGGACGACAGGGCCACGTACGACAGGGGCCTCGTCACGACCCCGAGCGCCACGTTCACGTACGGCTACCAGGTGTGGAGGGAGGGGGGCGAAAGAGCGCTCTCGCACGGCACCGTGACGCAGGGATCGGTGAAGAAGGGCATCCCGTTCGAATTCTATTACTACGACAACGAGGAATTCTCGGGAACGCCCGACACCCACACTCAGTGGGTGGGGGAGGACTTCTTCCCCGTAGAGAACATGCACGGCTTGGGGAACTTCGGCTTGGAGAAGCCCGGATACCGCACGTTCCCGGGCGCCTACGAACCTCGCTATAACGCCGGATGGAGGGACGGCTCCGGGCCGGGCGACACGGGCCAGCCGGTGGACCCGGAGATCATTCCGGCGGTCGACGGACAGAAACCCAAGTTCTACAACCGATGGATCGCGAACTCCTACAGCGTGTCGTTCGACGACAACTGGGAGGAGATGGTGGCGAAGAGCCCCGAGCTCGGCAAAGACGACGGCTCGGGCACGATCGTGCGCAACGACAGGTGGGTGTCGGGGTCGACGGCGAACATGACGGGGCTGGTCTACGGCGAGTCCGCCCCGCTTCCCGAGAACGGGTTCAAGATGGGGGCCTACGTGTTCGACGGCTGGGCGACGTCCCCGGACCTCGCAGAAGGCGATCGCATGGAGGGTTCGAACTTCTTCTCGCCGGGCGCCTCGATCGCGACGCCGAGCCCCGCGCCCGCACACGAGGCCACCCTCGTGCTCTACGCGCAGTGGAAGGCCGTGGACTACGGCGCGGACGATCCCGCGCTGCTCGGCTTCCTCTCGATCCCGCAGCACATCTCCCTGGAGCCCCACGGAGGCTATCTCTACTCGAAGCCGACCGATCCCGCAGCGGATGCGGACAACCATGCGGTCGTCGTCTCCGCCAAGGAGGAGGGCCCCGGCGCGACCTGGCCCTCCGGTACGTCGTACAAGGTGTCGGTGGTGCGGCCGGGCGCCGGCGCGCCCCTGCTCGCGCTCTCGGGGGACGGCGGCGACGCCAAGGAGATCGACGTGCTCATGGCCGACGGGAGCCTGTACGACCCCGGCCCCAACGGCATCCTCGGCTCCGGGGCCGTGCCCGATCCGCTCATGGTGATCGACCCGCACGACGACGCCCGGAGCAAAGGGTCGTTCTCGCTTAAAAGCGTCGATCCCGCCAGCTCCTTTATGGCCAACGTCCGCTACGCGGGGACGATGACGTTTCGCGTCGACGCCGTCCAG
>NC_021021.1:2534445-2557018 GCF_000210055.1 Gordonibacter pamelaeae 7-10-1-b | reverse complement strand
GGCGCGCTGGCGCTGGCGGCCCTCTGTGCCTACGGCGCCGCGCGATGCGCGTCCCGCAGCGACGCGGGCGGCAAGGCGAAGGTTCAACCGCGCGAAAGCGCGTGAACGCATAGGCAGGGGTCCGGCGAAGAGCCGGCCCCCGAGGCAAGCAACGTGCATGCCCGTGGGCATGCGAGCGAAAGGAAGTGAAGCATGAGAATCAAGACGAACCGCAACATGGGCAGGATCCTGCTGGCGGGAGCCTGCGCCGCCGCGCTGGCCGCCGGCTCCGCCGTCCCGGCGTTCGCCGTCGACGAAAAAACCGGGACGACGAACGTGACGTACTCGTCCTCGCAGCAGGTGCCCGGCACCAACGGCTGGGGCTTCGAGATCCCCACCGCCATCCCCTTCGGCCACGACAAGAGCGTGACGGTGGACGCGTCGGTGAACCTGTGCAACATGACCCCCGGCGGCTCGGTCGACCAGATCCCGGAGGCGGACTTCCCCACAGGCGGCGTGGAGCTCAGCCTCCAGTCCGCCAACGGCTTCCAGCTCCAGAAGGCTGCGGCGCCCCTCGACCCGGTCGCCTACAAGATCTCCTACGAAGGCGCGGCGGTGACGAAGCAGTTGTTCGACACGAACGTGGGCCAGACTAAAACCGTCATCGGCAAGTTCACCAAGACGGACCACACGGCTGTGGGCACGGCCGAGCGCGTCGGCGACGCCGGCGAGAGCGGCTCGCACACCGACACGCTCACCTTCAGCTACGATGCCTCCAACACGACCCCCATTCCGTAGGCTCGTTCCCCGACCGACCCGCCATCCCGCCGCGTTCGCGGAGGGATGGCGGCGCTCCGACCCAGAAAGGCGAAACCGAAGTTGAACGACGCCCTTACCACAGACCAACGGCATTCAAAGTGGAGGAAGAGGCGGGTATTGGCCCTCCTCGTCTTCCTGGCGCTCGCCGCCGCAGCGGTGGCGGCAGCGGTCTTCCTGGCGCAGCCGGAAGGCGACGGCGACGGCATCGACCCCTCGGCCACCTCGTACAGCATCCCCGGGTACGACAACCCCGGGGGAGAGCGGGGGAGGATCCGCATACCCACCTACTCCGACTGGGACATGAAGGCGGGAACGGACACCGTGGAGGTGCCCCTCATCAACACGGAGGGGAACCCCTGCTACATGCGGTTCACCGTGAAGCTGTCCGACGGCGGGGAGGTCCTGTACCAATCCGGGCTGGTGCCGCCCGGGCAGGCCATCCCGAGCATCCGCCTGAACCGCACGCTCGACGCCGGCACGTACCCGATCACGGTCGAGATAGCCACGTTCAGCCTGGACGACCCCTCGCAGCCCCTGAACGGGGCCGAGCTGGGAACCGATATAGTGGCCTCGTGACAGACCCTTCTGCCTGTATAAGTGAGTGCAGGCGCCGGAAAAGGGGAGGGGAGAGAAGGCCGGCGCCTGCCGGGGTAGGTCAGCTTACGGCAGCAGGTTGAGCGACTGGAGCTCTTCCTTCACGTCGGCCATGCCGTATTCGTCGAGGCAGGCGGCCGTGGGGCAGCCCAGCTTCTCGTCCCAGCCGAACTTGCCGTACACCATGCCGAGCGCCGTCTGGAAGTCGTCGCGATCCATCTTGTCGGTGCCCTCCGTGAACGGCTGCTTGTCCGGGTCCTTGTCGAAGGCCCAGGCGGTGATCACGTCGTGGTCGGCGCGCAGGTCGTTGTTGCCGAGCGTACCGTCGGCCTTCGTCATGCCGCGCACCGTGTTCGCGCGCTGCAGCGTCATGATCTTGGCGCCGGCCTGGTACAGGTCGTCGGTGGTCAGGTCCTCGCCGGTCACGGCCTTGAAGAACTTGGCCTCCAGGTCAAGGTCGCCGCGGTAGTTGCGGGCCTTCGTGGGGCTCATGGTCATGGGCCACACCCAGTTGCACAGCGTCAGCGAGTCGTGCAGCACGTCGGTCACGAGGCTCCACCAGGCGAAGTTCGCCTTGTGGTCGTTCATGGGCGTGTAGTTCTTGTCCTGGTCGATGGCGTCGGCGCCGCCCCAGACCTCCTCGGCGATCTGCTGCTTCAGCTCGAAGGGCAGGCCGCAGCCCTGGAAGTTCACGGCGGAGTGGATCATGTCGTCGCGGTTGAACATCATGTTGTACACGGCGCCCACCTGGCCGAAGCACTCGATGGAGTGGTGCACGGGCCAGCCGCGGTAGTTTACCAGCGTGGACTTCGCGTTGTCGAACCACGCCTGCTCGTTCCAGCGCTCGCACCACACGTACGGGCCGTGCGCCAAATACGAGATCTCGGAGTCGTTCTGCGCGATCTTCGTGAGGATCTCGATCATGACCGTGGGGTCGCGGCGGTCGGCGTCGAACTTGCCCCAGTCGATGGAAGCGTACTCGGCCTCGGGCAGCACGCGCTTGAACACGCCGTTGGCATGGCAGTAGGCGATGTCGCGGTACAGCTGGGCGTAGTTGCACCACAGGCCCAGGTTGTCCATCGTGTTGGACGTGGTGGTGTCCCACAGGATGGAGAGGTCGCCGTCGTCCTTCAGGCCCATCTTCAGGAAGGGCTCCATGTACACGCTCACGGGGAAGTTCGCGGCGCAGGTGTTGCCGGCAGTCTCGTAGCCCGTGGTCTCCTTCGTGCCCTCCACGCGCAGGTCGGAGTAGCAGTGGATGGGGCAGCTGTGGCAGCCGTTCATCTTGATGGTGTACTTCGAGGCGGCCTCGCCCAGGTCCTTCGTGGACTTCATGCAGCGGTAGCCCACGGTGTTGATCTCGCCGGGCTTCGGCTCGCCCGTCTCGATGGGCTCGCCCTCGGCGGCCTCCCAGAACAGGCCCTTGCGCGCCGTCCAGCGGGAGCCCTTGTCGTAGTACTCGGCCCACTCCTGCTGGGTGGACGGCACCACGTGGTTGTTGTTCGAGCCGATGATCTCGCGCAGCATGTAGTCGGACAGGTCGGCCACCGTCTGCGGGTCCTTCACATTCACGGAGCCGTCGCCTTCCACCACGAGGGCCTTGAGCATCTTCGAGCCCATGACCGCGCCCGTGCCGGCGCCGGCGGAGTGGTTGCGCGAGTTGATGATGCAGGAGTACGGCGTGAGGTTCTCGCCCGAGGGGCCGATGGCGGCCACGCAGGCTTGCACGCTCTCCTTGCGGCAGAGCGCCTCGGTGGCGGCGCGGGTACCCAGGCCCCACACGCCGGCGGCGTCCTTGATGGACACCTGGTCGTTCTTGATGTTCAGGTACACGGGCTTGCTGGAGGCGCCCTCCACCACGATGGCGTCGTAGCCGGCCAGCTTTATCTTCGCGCCCAGCATGCCGCCGCAGTGGGCGTCGACGATGAGGTGGTCCTTCGAGAATGTGGACAGCGAGCAGATGGTGGTACGGCCGGCCAGCGGCACGCCGGAGGCCGTGAGGGGGCCCACGGCGAAGACGATCTTGTTCTCGGGGGAGAAGGGATCGGTGCCGGCGGGAACCTCGTCGAACATGATCTTGTTCGCCAGGCCCATGCCGCCGATATACTCTTTGTAGGGGTCGGTCGGTTGCGTCGTGATCGAGCCGGTGCTCAGATTGACGCGGAGGATCTTACCGGCCCATCCGTACGATGTTTCGTCAGCCATGTTGCATCTCCAAATCTTGGATAGACTACTGGTTCGTGTTGTGTGGGAACCGTCGGCCGCGATGCGAGCGCTGACAACAATCATCGTGCCGCCAGTATGCCGACCCGCGCGCCCAGGGTATACCCTCTTTGGGGGTAATTCCGCAAAATCGCCGTTCAGGAAGCAGAATTCCCTCAAAGAGGGGAGGGCGCCAACCGCGCGCACGGCATACTTCCAAGCGTTGTGTGGTACCGCGAATCGGAAGCGAGCCGAGCGCAGCCACCCCGAGGGCGCACGCCCGCCGCGCGAAGGCGACGGCGGCAAGACGAGCGAGCACGAGCGCGTCGGCGGGGGAGGCATACGGAAACGACACTCACGGAACTCTCGTGAGGGAGGGAGCACCAGGCTATGTCAGATTCCAATCTGCACCAGAACACCTCAGAGGACCAGGGCGTTCCGAGCGGCGCGCCTGCAACGACCGGAACCGCGCCCGCGCCCGAGAACGTGCCAGGCGAGGGGGAGCACAAGAGCAAGACGTTCACGCGACGCAGCGTGCTGGCCATGGCGGGCTGCGGCGTGGCCGGCCTTGTGGTGGGCGGCGTGCTGGCCTCGTGGGGCGTCACGTCGAAGTCCATCGCCTCCGGGCGCATAGAGATCCGCACGACCCCGACGAAGATGATCGTGACCGACCGCGCCCGCTGCTCGGGCTGCCAGCGCTGCGAGATGGCCTGCACGCTGAAGAACGACGGTCGCGTCTGCCAGCACATCGCGCGCGTGCGCGTGTGGCCCAACTACAACTTCGGCACGAACGTGGGCAGCACCGACGGCGCCTACGGCAACTGCGAGTTCACCGTGGAGCACTGCAAGCAGTGCGAGGACCCCGCGTGCATGAACTATTGCCCGGTCCATGCCATCTACGCCGACGAGAAGTCCGGCGCGCGCAAGGTGGACGCCGACCGCTGCATCGGCTGCGGCATGTGCAGCCAGGCGTGCCCGTGGAACATGCCGGTGGTGGACTCCGAGACGGGCGTGTCCACGAAGTGCATCTCGTGCGGCCGCTGCGCCGAGCAGTGCCCGAACGGCGCCATCAAGTTCATCGACTGGGAGGATATCGCGCAGAAGGTCATCGATCAGGGCGTTGTGAGGACGACGACCCTCGTGCAGGCGTGATGACGCCCGGTGCAGCCCCCGCGCGCCGCGCAGGCGGCGCAGGGAGCGGAGAGAGCGGAAAGGAGGAAGGGCGATGATGGAGGACGAGGCCGTGTTCTCGGTGCTCGCGCAGTGCTTCGGCCCGGTGGACGAGAGCTCGTGGAACCAGCTGGCCGGCAGCTCGCTGTGGTCGGACTTCCTCGACGGAGCGCGCCGCGCCATGCAGGATGCGGAGCTGGGCGTGCAGGCGGCCCCTGCCGCACGGGCGCGCAAGCGCTGCCCGCTGCAGGAGTTCCTGTCGTCGGGCGAGGTGAACGCGCTGTTCGCACCGCCGACGTACGAAGAGAAGCAGGCCTTCGCCGCCCGCCACTTCACGGGAGGGCTCCCCGAGTCCGCCGTGCCGGTGGAGTCGCTCTACCGCACGTGGTCCGCAGGGGCCGCGCCCGCCCCGTTCTCGCAGCAACAGGGGCTGTACCTGGGAGATTCGGCACACTACCTGCGCGAGCTGGTGGAGCGGCTGGGCATGGAGGTACCGCCCGCGTTCGCGGCGTGCCCCGACCACCTGGCGCTCGAGCTCGATCTCGTGGCCGTGATGCTGCGGTCCGGCATGCGGGAGGAGGCCCGGCAGTTCCTCGCGGAGCGCTTCGCCTGGCTCACCGCGTACCGCATGCGGCTCTTGGCCCTGGAGGACGACGCCCGCTTCTACATCGGGCTCGTCGACGTGATCCTGGCCATCCGCGCGCAGCAGACGACCGCCGATGCGGTGGTCGCATGAGTGCCGACGATAAGAGAACTCACGTGCATGCATACAGAGAGGAAACAGCTATGTCAGAAAACGCTATAACCAGGCGAAGCTTCCTGGCTGGCAGCGCTGGGGCGGTTGCGCTCACGGCAGCGGCCGGCTATATGGGCTTCGACGCTTGGGAGCAGGCGCATGCTGATGACGCATCGGGAGGCGGCGAGACCAAGACCGTCCACACGCTGTGCAACGCCTGCTCGAGCAAATGCGGCTACACGGCCTACGTGGTCAACGGCCGCTTGACGAAGCTCATCGGCGATACGGACCACCCCTACTCCAAGGGCAAGCTCTGCGCCCGCGGCTACGGCTACTCGCAGATCGCCTACTCGGAGGACCGCCTCACCGACCCGCTGAAGAAGAACGGCCAGGGCAAGTTCGAGGCCATCTCGTGGGACCAGGCTTACAGCGAGATCGCCGAGAAGGTGCGCGCCATCATCGACGCCGACGGCCCCCAGGCGCTCGCGATGGTGCAGGATCCGCGTCCCAGCGGCAAGTACTACACGAAGCGCTTCATGAACGCGCTGGGGTCGGCGAACGTGTACACGCACGGCGCCGCCTGCAACCTGTCCAAGGAAAGCGGCATGACGCAGGCCATCGGCACGGGCAGCTACTCGTCCGACGTGGCGAACTCCAAGATGACCATGTTCATCGGCCGCAGCTACGCCGACGCCATCCGCCCCAGCTCCGTGGTCGCGCTGCAGAAGGCCCACGAGAAGGGCGCGCACATCGTGCTGGTGGACCCGCGCTGCAACAACAGCCGCGTGTTCGCCGACGAATGGGTGCCCATCAACCCGGGCACCGACCTGGCGCTCGTGCTGGCCATGAGCAACGTGCTGGTGACGCATGGCCGCTACGACAAGGAGTTCGTGGCTGCGAACACCGTCGGCTTCGACGAGTGGGCCAAGGAGCTCGCGGAGTACCCGCCCGAGTGGGCCGAGGGCGTCACGGGCATCCCGGCCGACACCATCGCGCGTTTGGCGATGGAGTTCGCCGAGGCGGCCCCCGCGGCCTCCATCGAGCCCAGCTGGCGCGGCGCGTTCGGCTGCTCGTACGAGAACTCGGGCGAGACGGCGCGCGCCATCTGCCTGTTCAACACGCTGCTGGGCTGCTGGAACCAGAAGGGCGGCGCGCTCTTCACGCCCAGCGTGTCGGCCGGCAAGCTCTCCGACGAGCGCTTCGCCGACCCGAAGAAGCCCGAGGGTAAGCAGGTGGGCGCGGCCGAGTACCCGCTCGCGCTGTCGAGCATGGGCACGAACCTCGCCGCCGCCCAGGCCGCGGAGGACGGCACCGTGAAGGGCATGTTCTTCTACAATTCGAACATGGCCGCCGGCTACTCGAACACGGCGAAGCTGGCCGAGCTTTTGGGTAAGCTGGACCTCATGGTGGTCGTGGACGTGCAGATGTCCGAGACGGCGATGCTCGCCGACTACGTGCTGCCCGACACGAGCTACCTGGAGCGCCTGGAGCTGCCCGAGTTCATCGGCGGCAAGGTTCCGGCCGTGGCGCTGCGCGACCAGGTGATCGACGTGGTGCACCCGAACACGAGGCCGGTCGACCGGATCTTCTCCGAGCTGGCCGAGGCGTGCGGCGTGGGCGAGTACTTCCGCTTCGGCGTGGACGAGCTGGCCGACGCGCAGCTGCAGACGGTGGGCCTCTCGCTCGACGCGCTCAAGCAGACGGGCACGGCGCACTTCCCCGAGAAGGAGTTCGCCTACGGCACGGCGCCGAAGTTCAAGACGCCTACCGAGAAGGTGCAGTTCACGAGCGAGGCATGCGAGAAGGCGGGCCTGTCGGCCGCGCCCGTGTGGGTGGAGCCGGCCGTCATGCCCATGGGCGACGAGCTGCGGCTCATCGGCGGCAAGCAGGCCATCCACAGCCACACGCAGACCGCGAACATCGAAGACCTCATGCAGATCACGAAGGATTACGACCTGACCCGCGTGTGGATCAACGCCGACGTGGCCCGACGCCTGGGCATCGAGGACGGCGACGAGGTGGAGGTGTCGAACACCCAGCACACGGGCCGCGTCCGCGCGAAGGTGACGCAGCGCATGAACCCCACGGCGCTGTACATGCCCAGCCACTACGGGTGCTCGTCGCCTGACCAGCACACCGCCTACGAGGTGGGCCTGCGCCAGATGGACTTCGTGCCGTTCCATTTGGAGCCGGCCTACGGGGGCGCATGCACGCAGGAGGCGGTCGTGACCGTTAAGAAGGTAGGTGCGTAATGGCCCGTTACGGAATGCTCATCAACACCAAGAAATGCATCGGCTGCTACGCGTGCCGCGTGGCCTGCCAGCGCCAGAACGACCTCCTGCCCACGCAGGACTTCATCCGCTACGAGGAGCACGAGACGGGCACGTACCCGAACGTGGCCATCGAGACGGTGCCGCTGCAGTGCATGCACTGCGAGGACGCCCCCTGCGCGGCCGTGTGCCCCACGGGCGCGGCCTACATCGGCGCCGACGGCATCGTGGGCGTGGACGAGGGGCGCTGCATCGGCTGCAAGTACTGCATGGCCGCCTGCCCCTACCAGGTGCGCGTGCACAACGAGAAGACGGGCACGGTGGACAAGTGCCGCTTCTGCACCGTGTCGGCCGAGACGAGCGGCACGAAGATGTGCTCGTGCGTGGAGGCGTGCCTCACGGGAGCGCGCATCTTCGGCGACCTGGACGATCCCGCCAGCGACATCTCGAAGGAGATCGCCGCGACGAACGCCCAGCCTATCGCAGGCGACCTGACCAAATCCAAAGTATTCTACGTGAGGTGATGAGCGATGTCATTCGAACCTATCTGGGGCGCCATCATCGCATGGTACCTGTTCCTCGCCGGTTTGGGCGGCGGTGCGTTCATCACGTCCGCCTTCCTGGGCTGGCGCCATCCCGAGGCCGTGTCGATGCGCAAGGTGGGGCACCTCATCGCCCCTATCGCGGTCATCGTGGGCCTGGTGCTGCTCATGTTCGACGCCGAGGGCGGCCTGCACAACCCGCTGCGCTTCGCGCTGCTGCTCACCAACTTCGGCTCCGTGATGACGTGGGGCGTCGTGTTTTTGGGCGGCTTCACCGTGGTGGCCCTGGTCGTGGTGGTGCTGGACTTCCTGAAGAAGTCGGTGCCGGTGTGGCTGGACATCGTGGGCGTGGTGTTCGCGGTGTGCGTGGGCGCCTACACGGGCGCGCTCCTGGGCGTGTGCAAGACGTTCCCCTTGTGGAACAACGCGCTTCTGCCCATCCTGTTCTTGGTGTCGGCCGTGTCGGCGGGTGCCGCCAGCGTGCTCTTGGTGGCCGTCATCCGGCATGCTGACGAGTTCAACCGCGTGGGCGTGCTGAAGAAATTCCACTTCTGCCTGCCTATCATCGAGCTGGTGCTGGTGGCCGCGCTCATGTTCATCACCAGCTCCAACTCCGTGGCCGGCTGGAACTCGGTCATGAGCCTGCTGGTGGGCTCCTACGCGCCGCTGTTCTGGATCGGCCTGGTGCTCATCGGCCTGGTGCTGCCCACGGCGCTGGAGACGTGGCTTCTGTTCTTCAGCCCGAAGGAGTTCGAGGAGAGCCGCAAGGCGCACTGGATCAGCTTCGGCTCCGACGCCGGCGTGCTGGTGGGCGGCTTCCTGCTGCGCTTCCTGGTAGTCATGGCCGCGCTGCCGGTGACCATCACGGTGCCCATGCTGTAAGGAGAAGGCACCGTGCCCCGCGCCCCAGCTGAAAGCCGTTTGCGGAGAAAAGGTGCTCGTTCGTAAACAAGCGCGGCGTCCCAGGTAGGGGCGCCGCGCTTGTTGTGTATAGAGGTAGGGGAGAGATTCATCCGCAAGTTGAAGCGTTCTGCAATCGAGGAATAACGTCAGCCAGGAGTATAATTGGTCAATCATTCGGAAAAGGGGTAGCAGCACGGGAGCTAACGTGAGGAACGTCAGCCGAAAAGAGAAGAAGTTCCTCGTCGACATGGCGAGCGCGAAGCAGCTCGAGGGGTTGCTGTCGCAGGTGGTGCCCGGCGATCTGCACAACGGCTCGCACGGCTACCCGGTGCGCTCGCTCTACTTCGACACGCTGCACGACCGTGACTTCGCCGAAAAGCTGTTCGGCACCGATCCCCGCCGCAAGGTGCGGCTGCGCGTATACGATCCCACGGCCGATTTCGCGCTCTTGGAGCTCAAGCAGAAGCAAGGCGAGAACCAGCGCAAACGCTCGCTGCCCTTGATGCGGGCCGAGGCGCGCCGGCTCATCGAGGGCGATTTCGACGGGCTGCTCGACCGACCTGAGCCCTTCGCAGCCGAGATCCACGCGCTCATGAGCATCAACGGCTACCGGCCGAAAGCCATCGTGGAGTACGACCGCACCGCGTTCATCGCGAAGGAGAACAAGACGCGCGTGACGTTCGACCGCAACATCCGCGCGACGGAGCTGAACCAGGGCCTGTTCGACCCCAAACTGCCCCTGTATCCGGTGTTCGACCCGTTCAACGTGGTGCTGGAAGTGAAGTTCGACGGCTTTTTGCTCAGCTACATCCGGTCGATGCTGAACATGGTGGACAAGAGCGAGCTGTCGGTGAGCAAATACTGCCTCGCCCGCAGCGTGCGCATGGCGTACCAGTTTTAAAGAGGAGAGACCGTGAAAGAGCAACTGTACCAACTGTTCCAGGGAACCACAGGCGCGCCCACGGTGGAGGACCTTCTGCTGCGCGTGGGCGTGTCGGTGGTGATAGGCCTGGCCATCTTCGTGTCGTACTGGATCTCTCACGCGGGCACCATCTACTCGCAGAAGTTCAACATCAACCTCATCACGCTCACCATCCTCACGGCCACGGTGATGACGGTCATCGGCAACAACATCGCGCTATCGCTCGGCATGGTGGGCGCGCTGTCCATCGTGCGCTTCCGCACGGCCATCAAGGACCCGCGCGACACCACCTACATCTTCTGGGCCATCATCTGCGGCATCTGCTGCGGCGTGGGCATGTTCATGGCGGCGGCCATCGGCAGCGTGGCCGTGTTCGTGGTGATGCTTATCCTGGGGCGCGTGCGCAACGACGTGCGCACGCTGCTGGTGGTGCGCGCCGCGCGCACGCAGGAGCTGCCCGTCGAGGGCAAGGTGTACGAGTACTTCGGCGGCCGTGCCGTGCAGCGCGTGAAGAACACCACCGAGGACGCCGTCGAATTCATGTTCGAATTGTCGCGCGGCATGCTGGAGCGCGCGCAGAAGAAGGCCGAGCACCCCATCACCGAGGAGCTGTACGCGCTCGGCGGCGTGGAGTATGTGAACGTCGTGGCCCAAAACGACGAGATCGGCAGCTAGCGCGCAGGGCATGGAGGCGTTGCGAGGGCGGAAATACCAGATCATAGCCATGGCGGCCATCGTGGCCGTCGTGGCGGCGGGCGTCGTGGGCACGTTGACGGACAGCGGCGGCACCGACCTTCCCGAGCGCTACCACCAGCATGAGAAGGCCCAGCAACTGGCCGACCTTCCCGAAGCCGACCGAGTTGCGGCATCCGGCACGAACATCGACGCGGCAACGTTCGCCTCGCATTTGCCGGTGGTGAGCATCGACACCGGCGAGCAGGAGATTCCTGGAGAGCGGGTAATCTCCACCGAAGACGCCGCAGTCGAGGCCGAAGCTGCAGACGCAACGGTTGCGGAAGACGAGCATGCGGGCCCCGTGACGCTCGCTGCGGACGGCAGTACCACCATTCCTACTTCGTTTTCGCTGTTCAGCAACGATGGTGCTGCGAACCGCTTGAGCGATGCCGCCGTGCTCTCCACGCAGGCCGAGCTGCGCATCCGCGGACACTCGTCGCGTTTGTTCGATAAGAAAAGTTATCTTGTCCACTTCACTGAACAAGACCGCCTCACCGCGCGCAACCTCGATGTGCTCGACATGGGTGCTGACAACGAGTGGGTGCTCAACGGCCCCTTCCTCGACAAAACCATGATACGCAACTACCTTTCCATGAACATCGCGGGCGAGATCATGCCCTACACGCCAGACGTACGCTTTTGCGAGCTCTTCATCGACGGGAAGTACCAGGGCGTCTACTTGCTTATGGAGTCGGTCAAGCACGATGACGATCGCGTGGCGCTTACCGATTCCGATCCGAAGTCCGCTGCCACAAGCTACATCGTGAGCCGCGACTGGGAGGATGCCACGAACGCGACGAACGTCTATGACTTCCTGAACGTGATTCGCATCACCCGGGGAGCTCCGCTCGAGGTGACCTACCCTTCGCAGCGCATCATCACGGAGGAGCAGTTTGCGTGGATCGAGCAAGACATCAACGCGTTCGAGAAAGCGCTGTATTCCTACGACTACGACACTTCATCCTACGGATACTGGAACTTCATCGACGTGGGAACGTTCGTCGATTACGCGGTCATCAACGAGTTCACCGGCAATATCGATGCAGGCTCCTACTCTACCTACTTCTATAAGGATGTGCGCGGCAAGCTCAGCGCCGGCCCCGTGTGGGATTTCAACAACGCGTTCAACAACTATATGGACAGCGATCTGTCCGACATGGGGTTCTTCGTTAATACGAAGCCCGTCTTTTACATGTTGTACAAAGATGAAGCGTTCGTTCATCGAGTGATCGCCCGTTACCGCGAGCTGCGCGAAGACTCGCTTTCCGACGAGCGGATGCTGACGATGATCGACGAGACTATCGATTATTTGGGACCCGCTATCGAGCGGAATTACACGGTGTGGGGATACTCGTTCGACGCGCGAGCGGTCCATGACGACGAGAAGCTCTTCCCCGAAGAGCGCAACCCTGGTTCATTTGACGAGGCGGTCGGGCAGCTGAAAAGCTATATCGTCGAGCGCGGGGCTTGGATGGACCGCAACATCGAGAACCTGCGCCAGCTCTCGCATGAGTCGGTCAACAAGAAGTACAACCATTAGGAAGGGGGCTGTGTGAAGAAGTTCATCGTGGCATGCTGTTGCATCTTCGTTGTTGCGGCCCTCGGGCTGTACGCCTACTTCTACGAAGGAGTGTTCATCGATCTTGATCCCGACAAGCCGGTCGAAACCTGGACGGTGCAAGACGGGAAAACCATCTACGTCAACCAAGGAGACGGACTCGAGGAGTTCGAGATTCGCGGCGTGGATCTAGGTGCGGGCATCCCCGGCCACTTCGCCACCGACTACGCCATCGACAAGGAGACGTACCTGCGGTGGTTCCAGCAGATCAAGGACATGGGCGCCAATACCATCCGCGTGTACATCCTCTTGGGAACGGACTTCTACGAGGCGTTCTACGAGTTCAACAAGGACAATCCCGATCCGCTTTACCTCATTCATGGCGTATGGATCGACGACTACGTGCAGAATTCCCACATGGACGCTTTCAACGCAGAGTACCTTACACGTTTCAAAGAAGATATCCGTACGGTGATCGACGTCATTCATGGACAGCGTCTGATCGAACTGGGGCATCTGTCCGGTACGGGCAGCTACACGAAGGACGTTTCGCCGTGGGTACTCGGGTACCTGCTGGGCGTCGAGTGGGAAGCGCGTACGGTTGCCTACACCGACCTCGAAGAAGTCGGGCGCAGCGTGTACGAGGGCGCGTACCTTAAGACGACGGCCGATGCGACTCCTTTCGAGGCTATGCTCGCCGAGGCGGGCGACGAGGCGTTCCAGTACGAGTCAACGCGGTACAAAGAGCAGCGTCTGGTGGCTTTCAGCAACTGGCCCACCACAGATCCCTTCGACTATCCCGAGGCCCTCAAAACGTTCTACGAGAAGTATGCAAGCGTCGATGTGGAGAACATTGTTGCCAGCGACGCGGTGTTGTCGGGCATGTTCGCTTCATACCATATCTATCCATACTATCCCGATTACCTGCGCAACCTGGCTGAATACTACACCAGTACCGATCCGCAAGGAGAGGTGAACACCTACTACACCTACCTGAAGCTCATCAACGAGCATCATTCGATTCCCGTTGTCATCTCCGAGTTCGGCGTACCCACCTCGCGCGGTGTGGCACAGATCGACGCGAACACGAATCGCAACCAAGGGGCCATGAGCGAGTTGGAGCAGGGGGAGGCTATCGCACGCTGCTACCAGAACATCATGGATGCCGGATGCGCGGGCAGCATCATATTCTCATGGCAGGACGAGTGGTTCAAGCGAACGTGGAACACCATGGCCAACGTCGACCTATTGAAAACGCCGTATTGGAGCGACTACCAGACGAACGAGCAATTCTTCGGCTTGCTGTCGTTCGATCCAGGCAACGAGCGCAGCGTGAGCTACGTTGACGGCGACGACGAGGAGTGGGCGGACGACGATGTGATAGGCGAATCCGAAGGCCGTACCCTATCCATGAAGTATGACGAGAAGTTCCTCTACTTCATGGTACGTGGAGACGACGTCGGACCGGGTTCCAAGCTGTACCTGCCCATTGACACGACCCAGAAGACGGGTTCCACGGCCAGCGCCGACCCTGCCGTGTCGTTCGAGCGTGCCTCGGATTTCCTTGTCGTCCTCGATGGGCAAGACGACAGCCGCGTGCTCGTGCAGGAGCGTTATGAGGTCATGCGCGCCACGTCGCTGCTGGCGACGACGGGAGAGGACCCTTATGTCTCCCCGCCTGCCCCCGACACGGACACGTTCAAGCACATCGATCTGGTCCTGCAGACGCTCACCGACTACACGCAGCTCGAACAGGCCATCGTCGAGGACATGAACCTGGGCGAGAACGAGTTCTTCTTCCAAACCTACGAGACCGGCAAGCTCACCTACGGCGATGCGAACCCCTCGCACGAGGCCTTCGACTCGATGGCCGACTTCTGCTATGGCGATGGGTTCGTGGAGATCAAGCTGCCGTGGCAGCTGCTAAACTTCTCGAACCCCTCCGAGATGCAGATCCACGATGACTATTACGAGCATTACGGCGTGGAGAACATGCAGATCGATCGCATGTACGTGGGCGTGGGCGACGGTTCCGACGGGCAGGCCATCCCGTTGTTCGAGAAGCCGCTCAAGGGCTGGGGCACGAAGGTGACGTACCGCGAGCGCTTGAAAGAGAGCTATTACGTCGTGCAGCGCATGTGGGCCGAGGGCGTGGCGCCCGAGGATCTGTGGCGCGTGGACGCGGGGGCCGACGAAGCGGTCCCCGCCGGGGCGGACGGCGCGTTGTGAAGATCGAGTGGCTTATAGCGTTCTACCTGTTCATCAGCGTGATGATGACCGTGTTCAACTTCGGCTACCTAGCCTACGAGAAGGTGCACGCGAAGCGGTTCGACGCCCGGACGAAGCGCTTCGCGGTGCTCCTGGGCCAGGAGATCGAGCGCAACGCGGAGTTTCCCACCGAGGATCACAAGCGCACGCTCGAGCGCGCGATGCGCCGAATGGCCGGCATGGAGTCGTTCGACCTGACCATGGGGCACCTGCTGCGCGAAGATCCCGACAAGAGCGAGCGCTACCTGCACGGCATCGCCACGGTGTTCGACCATCTCACGTACCTCTTCGCGAAAAAGGACGACCTGCACCGCGCCTACTTTGCTTACATCGTGAAGCGCTGGTACCGTGAACGCCCGGCCGGCAACACCGTGGAGCAGGCGCTCCTGCGCTACGTGCGCGAAGGGTCGTTCTATGCGCGGCAGAACGCGCTGGAGGCGCTTTCGCAAATGGGAAGCGCCCGTGCGCTGGCCGAGGCTATTTCCACGCTCGAGCGCGACGGCGAGTTCCACAGCCCCAAGCTGGTCACGGAGGCGGCGCTCGCGTTCGCGGGCGAGGCGGCGGAGCTGGAGGCCGAGCTCAAGGAGCGCGTCGGGCGCTTCAGCCCCCATACCGTCGCGGCCCTCGTCAACTACCTGCGCATGGCGGACCTCGGTGACCTCGACGTCGTCCTCTCCCTCATGCGCGACGAGCGGGAGGACCTTGAGGTGCGCCTCGCGTGCATCCGCTACTTCATGCGCCGGCGCTGGCCGGCCGCCGAGGCCGACCTGCTCAAGCTCGCCTCCGATAACGATCCGGCGCGCTGGGAATACCAGGCCATCGCGGCTACGGCGTTGTCGAACTATCCCGGCATGGAAGCTGTCGAGGTGCTGAAAGGGTGCCTGTCCAGCCCGTCGTGGTTCGTACGCAACAACGCGGCGAGGACGCTGTACGACTACGGCCTCACGCTCGAGGACCTGGACGACGTCGTGAACGGGTCCGATGCCTATGCGCGCGACATGCTCGCCTACCATTGGGAGCTCAGGCGCGTAGAGGCGGAGGAGCGCAAGCGGAAGGAGGCGGGGCCGGCATGATCGCCACCACCGTGACAGCGGCGTCCTTCGTGCAGGGGTTCCTGTACTTCGTAGGCGTGTTCTTCGTGCTGTACCTCATCGGGTACTCGACGTTCCTGTTCCTGTCGGTGACGGTGGGATCGTCCATCCTGTACCGTCGCAAACGCGAGGCGCACTACAAGAGCACGCTTGAGGTGGACTGCTACGTGCCCATCACCATCATCGTGCCCGCGCACAACGAGAGCGTGACGGTGGAGAGCTCGCTGCGTTCGCTGCTCAACCTCGATTACACGCTGTACGAGGTCATCGTCGTGGACGACGGCTCCACCGACGATACCGCGCAGGTGGTGGTGGACGCCTTCGGCCTGCATCCCATCGAACGGCCCATCCGCCGGCAGGTGCCCTGCGCACCCGAGCTTGGCGTATGGTACGGGCGTGTGGGGCGCGTGCCGGTCACGCTCATCTCCAAGGAGAACGGCGGCAAGGCCGATGCCCTGAACATGGGCATCAACGCCTCGCAGTACCCCTACTTCATCTGCATCGACGCCGACTCCGTGCTGCAGTACGACTCGCTGCGCGAAGTGTCCGCGCCGCTCGTGGAGCACGAGAACGTGGTGGCCGTGGGCGGGCTCGTGCGCATCTCGAACGGCATCCGCATCAAGGACGGCCGCCTGACCAACTACTCGCTGCCGAAGAAGATCATCCCCGCCATGCAGGTGCTGGAGTACGACCGCTCGTTTTTGTCGGCGCGCATCCTGTTCGACCAGTTCAATGGTAACCTGATCATCTCGGGGGCGTTCGGCCTGTTCCGCAAGGACCTGGCCATCGCGTGCGGCGGCTACGACCTGGATACGGTGGGCGAGGACATGGAGCTGGTCACGAAGCTGCACGTGTTCTGCCGCACCAACGGCCACGACTACCTGATAAAGTACGCACCCGACGCCATCTGCTGGAGCCAGGCGCCCGAGACCCTGCGCGACCTCGTGCGGCAGCGCCGCCGCTGGCACACGGGCCTGTTCGAGACCATGACGAAGCACTGGCGCATGTTCGCCAACCTGCGCTTCGGGCTGGTGAGCTTCTTCTCGTACACGTACTTCCTGATCTACGAGCTGCTCTCGCCGGCCATCGAGCTGTTCGGGCTGCTCACGGTGGTGCTGGCCGTGGCATTCAACTTCATCAACATCCCGTTCATGCTCATGTTCTTCGGCATCTACGCGGTGTTCGGGGCGGTGATGTCGCTCACGGCGTTCTTCTCGCGCGTGCAGACCCGCGACCTCAAGCTCTCGCTGCGCGACGTGGCGAAGGCGCTCCTGCTGTCGCTCTTCGAGGTGACGGTGCTGCGGTTCGTCCTGGCCACCACTCGTATGTTCGCGCTGCTGGGCTACCGTAGGAGCGACCGCCGCTGGGGCAGCATCAAGCGCCAGAAGATCGACGCCGAGAACTGAGCGTGTGTGCGGCCGCCGCCTTCGCATCGAGCAGCACGCCCAGGTAGTCCAGCATCATGTTGGGCGTCCACACCGCCCCCGATGCCGTGCTGAAAGCGCGCGAGCTGGGGCTGTTTTGAACCGAGTGCCTGCTGCTCTCTGTTTGTTGGTGGCCCCGTGCCCTCCAGTCGGGATTCCCAGATGGCGGGATTAGTCAGTTGTTCTCTCGCGCTACGCGACAAGGGTTGCCATAAGCAACCATGTTCGCGGGGATGTCGCACGTGACCACGCTGCCGGCCCCAACGACCACGTTGTCGCCGATGGTCACCCCGGGTAGGATAATGGCTCCGCCGCCAATCCACACGTTGTTCCCTATGGTCACCGGCGCGCTCTGCGTTTTGCAGAACGCGATGCCGCCATCCGCATGCAGAGCGCCGAATCGTTCGCGGGCGTTTGTGGGATGGAAGGCAGTGTAAATCTGCACGTTCGGCGCTATGAGCGCGTTGTCGCCGATGCGAATGACATTGGCATCAAGAAACGTGCAGTTCAGGTTCACTTCGCAATTATCGCCGAAGAAGATGTTCCCGCCGTAATCGACGAAAAACGGCGGCGTGATCCACAGGCCTTCGCCGAAGCCGCCCAGAAGCTTGCGCAGCAAGGCCTCTTTGCGCGCAGTATCCTCCGAAGCTGTTTCGGCGAAGGCGCGCGTGAGATCCTTGGCGCGATGCCACCGCGCGAGCAACGCCGGATCTCCGCAATCGTACAGCTCCCCGGCTAGCATGCGATCGTGCTCGTTCCGGGCTTCGTTCTGGCTTGCCATGCGAGAGCTCCTTTCTCCGAAGAGGGGGAGGGCGACTCCAAGCCGCCCTCCTGTCAGCTACTCGCTTCTCAGCGCCTCCACAGGGTCTTTCCTGCTGGCGGCGCTCGAGGGGATGAGGCCGGCCAGGAACGTGAGGAACACGCTGATGGCGATGAGGATGAGGGCCGCCTGCCACGGCAGGGAGGCCACGTTCGCCACGTCGAACAGCGAGTACACGATGGCGTTGGCGGGTATGCAGGCCAGCGTGGTCAGCCCGATGCCGATGACGCCGGCCGTGAAGCCCACGATGATGGTCTCCGCGTTGAACACGCGGCTGATGTCGCCCTTGCTGGCGCCGATGGAGCGCAGGATGCCGATCTCCTTCTTGCGCTCGAGCACGCTGATGTAGGTGATGACGCCGATCATGATGGACGACACCACGAGCGAGATGGCCACGAACGCCACCAGCACGTAGCTGATCATGTTCACGATGTCGGTGACCGAGGACATGAGCGTGCCCACGAAGTCGGTGTAGGTGATGACCTTGTCCTCCTGGCCGTCGGCGGTCATACGCTCGTTGTAGCCGTCGAGGATCTGGATGACCTTCTCCTTGCTCTCGAAGTCGATGGGGTAGATGTCGATGCCGCCCGGCTTGTTGAGGTTGGCGTAGCCCAGCTTCTTGAGGTTGTTGTCGTAGGAGGCCTCCTCGGTGCTCATGAGCGACATCATCAGCTCGCCGAGGTCTTCCTCGCTCATGTTCATCTGGAAGGCGTCTTTGAACTTGTCGGGATCGATGGACATGGCGGAGGCCATGTTGTTCGCCATCTGGTTCATCGACTGCTGCAATGCAGTGGTGACCTGGGCTTGCAGTTCGTTCGCCATGGCCGTCATGTAGGTGGTCATGGTGGTTTGCACGTAACTTTGCAGGGCGGTTGCCAGCTGAGCCTTGAGGGCGTCTTGATCGATCATGCCCTGTACGCCGGCCATGATCTGGGCTTGAATTTCGGGCTGGCTCATCCATTCCTGGGCGCTCTTCGGCGTGGCGTTAGGATCGTATGATGGATTGGCGCTGCCATCGGGCAGCAAGGGGGAATTGTTTTCATAAAAGCCTTTTAGGTAGCCCGCATAACCCTCCATAAGGTTGGACATGAGGGTGCTGACCTGATCGACCGGCAGATCGATATTGAGCGAACCGGCTATCTCGTCCATGTTCGGCTCGGGGACGGCGGGCATGTTCTGCAGGCTGCCCTGGAGGTTCAGGGCGTTGGACATGTCCACGGACAGCTTGCTCTGGTCGATGGTGAACGCGGCCTGGATGGCGTCGCCGTCGATGGTGAACAGCGACTCCATGTTGAAGCCGCTCTCGTCGGCCTCCTCGTCGTCGAAGGACTTGCCGGTGAACACGTTGGTGTCCGGATGCGCCAGCTGGTCCTTCACGATGGCGCTGTTCGCGGCCTGGTCGATCACGTACGTGGTCAGCGAGGCGGGGTAGTTCAGGCCCGAGCTCAGCATGGTGGCCGTCGCGTCGTCGCGCGGCTGCACCACGCCCACCACGTTGATGTCCTCGCCGTTCTTCACCAGCTCGCGCATGTAGTCGGTGTCGTCGGTCTTGTCCTTCCACACGTTGAACTCGTCGTCGCGCTGGTAGTAGTCGGCGGCGTTCACCAGCTTGAACGAGACGTCCAGGATGTCCTCGTAGGAGGGGTCCTGTATATCGGCGGGGGCCTCGATCTCCTCCTCGGCGGCGAACTTCTTCACCATATCGTCCAGCTCGGCGGGATCGCGCAGGCCCAGCGTGTACAGCATGAGGTCGCTCATGCCGCCGTTGCCGGTGAGCACGAGCACCACCTCGTTCGGGCTCTCGGGCCAGCGCCCGGCCTTCACGTCGTACTGGTTCTGGTAGAGGTCCGGATCGCTCGGCATCTCGTAGAACGTGTCGGTGCTCATGGACATGGACATGAGGCTGTTCGAGCTGGTGGACGATCCCAGGCCCAGCGCCGAGAACGACTTGTCGGGGTTCACTTGGCGCAGCTTCCCGGTGTTGGAGCTGTAGATCTGCGGAGCCACGTTGTAGGTGTACTCGATGGCGTTCGTGTACTGGTCGATGTCGCTTTCGCCGGAATCGAGGTACTTCTTGAGCGAGGCCAGGTCGTTCGAACCGATGCTCGACACCATGTTCGACACCATCTCCACCACGTGGACGGAGTCCTCGGGCTTGTCCGCGGCGTCGCCCGATGCCTCGCTGCTTTCGCCTGCCGCGCCGAACATCATCGACGTCATGTCGAAGCCGGTGCTCTGGATCTGCAGCGGGTACTCGGAGAGCGTCTCCTCCTCCACCGACTTGATGTAGTTGTTCACGCCGTTGGCCAGCGCCAGGATGGCGGCGATGCCGATGATGCCGATGGAGCCTGCGAACGCCGTCATGAGCGTGCGGCCCTTCTTCGTCATGAGGTTCTTGAACGAGAGCGCGAGTGCGGTGAAAAACGACATCCTCGTACGGCGCGCGGGTTTCTCGCTTTCGCGCAGGTCCTCGGCGGTGGGGACGAACGGGTCGGTGTCGCTGCGGATGACGCCGTCGGAGAGGTTCACGATGCGCGTGGCGTACTGCTCGGCGAGTTCGGGGTTGTGCGTGACCATGATGACCAGGCGATCGTTCGCGATCTCGGTGAGCAGGTCCATGATCTGGACGCTGGTTTTGGAGTCGAGCGCGCCGGTGGGCTCGTCGGCCAGCAGGATCTCGGGGTCGTTGATGAGGGCGCGGGCGATGGCCACGCGCTGCATCTGGCCGCCGGAGAGCTGGCTCGGCTTCTTGTTCACGTGGTCGCCCAGGCCCACCTTCTTCAGGGCCTCGACCGCGCGCTCGCGCCGCTCGGCGCGCGACACGCCCGACAGCGTGAGCGCCAGCTCCACGTTGGAGAGCACCGTCTGGTGGGGGATGAGGTTGTAGCTTTGGAACACGAAGCCGATGCGGTTGTTGCGGTAGGCGTCCCAGTCGCGGTCCTTGTACTCGTCGGTGGAGATGCCGTCGATGACGAGGTTGCCCGAGTCGTAATGGTCGAGGCCGCCCACGATGTTGAGCAGCGTGGTCTTGCCCGAGCCCGAGGGGCCGAGGATGGCCACGAACTCGTTGTCGCGGAACGACACGGACACGTTGTCGAGAGCGGTCTGGGTGAAATCGGCGGTGGTGTAGGACTTGCATATATTGAGCAGTTGCAGCATGAGGTGCCTTTCGGGCGCGCTTCGCCAAGGAAGCGCAGGTGTAACGCAATGGTTGATGGTTCGTCAATCATGGTCGATTCTCCTGCTTCCTTGCGGCGAGAATCCTCAATCTTCACCGAGTTTACCGAACGGTTACCTTTGACGAGCGGTTTCTGCCGGGCCTATTTCGGAATGCCCCCGGGCGCGTTGCCGCTTTGCCTTATAATGTGTGGTTCGAATGGAGGAAGGAAAACGTCACGATGAAGGCACTCGCGCGCGCATGGTCACCAGTGAGCCTTGCGCTGTCCTGCGTCCTTGCGAGCATCGCCCTGTGCCTGCATGCCGACAACATCCTGCTGTTCGCGCTTGAGAAGACCGGCGCCGCCGACTTGTTCGTCTGCGCGTTCCTTGGCGGGGCGGCGGCGCTTTGCCTGGCCGTGGCCGTGTCGGCGCACGACGATGAGCAGCGAAGGTGGTCTATCGGCGTGGGATTGGCGAGCGCCGGGGCGGGCATCGTCTTCGCGCTGCTGCTGGACGCGCTGCCGGCGCCGATGGTGTCCGTGTGCTCGGGCGCGCTGCTGGGCTTCGGCCTGACGTGCCTGTTGCGACAATGGGGGCGCTTCTACCGTTCTTTCACGTTCCAAGGCGCGCTGCTGAACACGGGACTGTCGTTTCTGCTGTCGTCGCTGTGGTGGTTCGCCATGGTGCACGCCGGGACGCCCTTCCTGTTCTGCCTGGGGCTCATCGTGCTGGTGCTGAGCGGCGGCCTGCCGCTTCTGGCCAGCGACATCGTGCGCGCGGACGAGGTGAGGGCCGGGCTGCGCGACCGCGAGGAGCGGTGGGTGCCGTACGTGTCCATCTGGCAGGTCATGCGCCAGGGATGGGCGGCCGTGGTGGGCCTCATGTTCAACTTCTTCGTCATCGGGCTGACGTTCTGGTCGCTGGCCGCGGGCCTGGGCTCCGGCATTGTGCCGAAGCTCTTGGCGTACGTGCTGGTGGCCGTGGTGGTATGGCGCGTCGCCGTGCGGGTGCGCGAGCCCCAAGGCGGCATGCTGGAGGCGTTCTACCGCGTGGCGCTCCCCGTGGCGGCGACCTTGATGCTGGCCAGCCCCCTGTTGTCGGGGCTGTTCCCCGGCGTGGACGGCATGGTGCTCTCGGTGCTGTCGTACGTGGGCGTTGCGACGATCAACGTCTTGGGTCTCGTGGTGCTGTTCTGGTCGGCGAAGAGCTCCGAGGTGGGGTTCTCGAAGATGTTCGCCGCGTTCTGCGCCAGCTGCGCGGCCAGCTTGGCGCTGGGCATGCTGACGTTCCAGCTCTTGGGGCCGGAGGCCTCGCGCGGGTTCGCGCTGGTGCTGCTCGTGGCCTACCTGGCGGCGGTGCTGCTGGGCGAGGTTTGGCGGGC
>NC_021021.1:2532805-2534229 GCF_000210055.1 Gordonibacter pamelaeae 7-10-1-b | reverse complement strand
GCCCTGGAGGGCGGTGACTGACGGCTGCGCGACGACCGGGTGCCGAAGCCTCCCGAGCCGTGCGGTGCGACGGCTCGGCGCCGGACGATCCTGTGCTGATTCTGGGAGTCCTTCCCCGGCGGTTCCCCCTTATCGCGAAGGGGGAGTATCATTGACGCCGACAATGATGGTTGCTGCGGCGCCGGTGGGCGCGCGGCGGGACTCCAAGGAGGAATCGTGGACGAGCGAGTGTACGAGCTGCTGAACGACCAGATCAACAAGGAACTGTATTCCGCCTACCTCTATATGTCGTTCGCTGACTACTACGAGGACGAGGGGCTGTCCGGCTTCGCCAACTGGTACATGATCCAGGCGGCCGAGGAGCGCGACCACGCCCTGATCTTCCGCAAGTACCTGCTGGACAACGGCAAGTCCGTGCAGCTGAAGGGCATCGACCAGCCCGACAAGACGTTCTCGTCGTACCTGGGGCCGCTGGAGGCCGCGCTCGAGCACGAGAAGTACGTGACGAGCCTGATCAACGACATCTACGGAGCCGCCCACGACGTGAAGGACTACCGTACGATGAAGTTCCTGGACTGGTTCATCGAGGAGCAGCTGGAGGAAGAGACGAACGCCGAGGACATGATCACGAAGATGAAGCTGTTCGGCACCGACGCCAAGGCGCTTTACGACTTGGACCAGGAGTATGCGGCGCGCGCGTACTCGGTGCCTACGCCGCTCGCGAACGCGTAGCACGCGGGCACGCCTCCCGGCAAACGGGCGGGGTGCATGATTGAGGGTCGGGCCCTGTTAAGGGGCTCGTGGGGGCTCCCTGCGGGGAGCTGACGAAAAAGGGTCGCAGGCTTTATGGCTTGCGACCCTTTTGCTTTTGGTGGGCGATAACGGATTCGAACCGCTGACCTTGTGCGTGTAAAGCACCTGCGCTCCCGCTGCGCCAATCGCCCTTGGCCGCGTCGTCTCGGATGACGGCGGGTCACTCATTCTCCCACAGAATGCTGGTTCGCGCAATGCGGCACGCGTCTTGGGGGGCGTGCCGCCGGAACTGGCGGGCGCTTCCCCGCGTCCGGCCGCCAGCGGTCGCGCTGCGGGTTTTCCACCGTCGGCTATCGGCGCGGAGAGCCCGCGCGGCTGCGCCTTAATCTGGGGCGTTAGGTTTCCGCTTGATCCGTGCTTGATCCATGTTGGAACCGTGCATGGTTCCAACGGTCGGGGTGCTGGAAACGTGCAAGGTCGGGGCGGTTTCGCGCGGGGTGCCCTGACGGTTCCCCGGCAAGGTTGCGGATGCATACTGGAGGCACGGAATCCCGGATGCGGAGGTAACGATGAGACGAAGGAAAACCATGGTGGCGGGCATCGCCTGCGGCGTGCTGTGCGCGGCGTGCGTCCTCGCCTATCTGACCAGCGTGCGCGGCGAGGCGGATGCC
>NC_021021.1:2531440-2532258 GCF_000210055.1 Gordonibacter pamelaeae 7-10-1-b | reverse complement strand
GACGTGCTGGTGCTGGCCACGAGCGCGGGCGGAGCCGACGGTGCGGCCGCGGCCGACGTGACCTGGGTGACGGTGGCCGTGAAGCCGGAATCGGTTCAGGAGGTCATCGCGGCGTCGCGGAAGGCGGAGCTGTACTTCGCGCTGCCGGCTGCGGGCGAGGGCGCGGGCCTCGACGCGAGGGAGGGGTCGCTATGATGCCGACGATGGCGCTGTGCGCGGATGCGGAGAGCATCAGGCGGCCCGACCTCATCGGGCTTGCGGGCGAGAACCTGGCGCGGCAGGAATGGCTGCGGCTGTTCTCGTCGGGCGAGGAGGCGCGGCGGTTCCTGCGCGCGGATCGCAGCGTGGCCGAGGCGTGGATTGCGAGCTGCGACGACGTGGAGCCCATCAACCTGGCGGCCGCGCTCAAGCGCGACCGGGCAGACCTGCGCGTGTGCCTGCTGGCCTTCCAGGGAACCGGCTCGCTCATGAGCCGGGCCACGGCTGCCGGGATCGACGCGTCGCTCACGCGCCAGGCGTTCGTCGAGCGCTATGCGGCGGCGAAGCGCCGGCATGTGCCGACGGGCGACACGGCAGGGACAGGACCGGGAACAGGGGCCGGTGCTCCGCGTTCGGCCGTGCGGTTCGCGCCGGCTCCGGCGCTGACTTCCCGGCCGCCGGTTTCGGGGCATCCGGCCTTCGTGCTGCCGGTGGTGAGCGGCTCGGGCGGTGCGGGCAAGAGCACGGTGGCCGTGCTGTCGGCGCTGTTCTCCCAAGGCTTGGGGTACCGCACGCTGCTGCTCGACTTCGACCTGCGCTTCGGCGACGCGCACGAGCTG
>NC_021021.1:2529470-2530377 GCF_000210055.1 Gordonibacter pamelaeae 7-10-1-b | reverse complement strand
GCTGGGGCCGCTCGGCCGCCGCATCGACGAGTCGTCGCCCATGGTGAACGCGCGCCTGCCGCAGGGCCACCGGGTGCACGTGGTCATCCCGCCGCTGGCGCTGGACGGGCCCGTGCTCACCATCAGGAAGTTCGCGCGGCGCGTGATGACCCTCGCTGACATGCAGGCGCTCGGGTCGTTCGACGGGGCCATGCGCCAGTTCCTGACTTGGGCGGTGCGGGCGCGCAAGAGCGTGGCCGTGTCGGGCGGCACGGGATCGGGGAAGACCACGCTGCTGAACGCGCTGTCGTGCGCCATCCCGCACGAGGAGCGCATCATCACGATAGAGGACTCGGCCGAGCTGCGGTTTCTGGAGCATCCGCACGTGGTGCGCCTGGAAGCGCGCCCGCGCAACGCGGAGGGACTCGGCGAGGTGACGATCCGCGACCTGGTGACGAACGCGCTGCGCATGCGGCCCGACCGCATCGTGGTGGGCGAGTGCCGCGGCGCGGAGGCGCTGGACATGCTGCAGGCCATGAACACGGGGCACGACGGCTCGCTCACCACGCTGCACGCGAACTCGCCGGAGGAATCGGTAGCGCGCCTGATGACCATGGTGCGCTACGGGGCGGACCTGCCTGTGGACGTGATCGAGGCGAACATCGCCAGCGCCATCGACCTGGTGGTGCAGACGGCGCGCGCCTTGGACGGCTCGCGGCGCATCGCGGAGGTGGTGGCGCTGTCCTACGATCGCGAGCGGCGGCGCTGTGTCGTGGAGCCCCTGTTCAAGTGCGGGGAAACGGAGGCGTGCGGGACATGGGCGGGCGCGCCGGCATGGGTTGCCGACCTGCCGTCGCGCGGGTGCGCCGGGCGGGAGGAGGTGGATGCATGGATGCGCGCATGCTGCTCGGCGGCCTGAGCGTCGGGC
>NC_021021.1:2526327-2528497 GCF_000210055.1 Gordonibacter pamelaeae 7-10-1-b | reverse complement strand
CGTCGTCGGTGGCCTGGTGGGGGCGGTGCTGTCGAACGAGCTCATGGTGCTGCTCGGCGGGGTGGGACTCGCAGCGGGCGCGCTGGCGCCGCGCTGGGCCGTGAGTGATGCGGAGCGGCGGCGTGCGCGGGAGGTGGAACGGCATCTGTCCGAGATGCTGGAGGTGACGGCCCTGGGCCTGCGCAGCGGCCTGTCGTTCGACCGCAGCTTCGAGCTGTACGGCACGCACTTCGAAACGCCGTTCGCGGAAGCCTGCGCGTCGGCGCGGCGCCGCTGGTCGCTGGGGCTCACGACGCGTGACGAGGCGCTGCGCGACCTGGCTGCGACGTACGACTCGGAGCAGCTCGCCCGCGTGGTGGAGAACATGGTGCGGTCGCTTAGGTTCGGCTCCTCGCTGGCCGAGAGCCTGGAGTCGGCCGCCGCGGAGGCGCGCGCCGAGCATCGGGCACGCCTGGAGGAGCGGGTGGCGAAGGCCCCGGTGAAGATGATGATGCCCACGGGCGCCCTCATCCTCCCGGCCATGCTGCTGCTGGTGCTGGGCCCGGTGCTGCTGGAGCTGGCAAACGGGTTCTGACGGCGGCGCGGCGGCGGGCGGGACGGGTGCGAAGGCTGCCCCGGGGGCCGGACTTGTTGAGACGAGAGGAGCGTTCGATGGAGAAGCGGATGGAAGCGGGGCGGATGGCGTGGGAGCGCTGGAACGAGCGGTTCCGGGCAGACCTCCTGCGTTGGGCGGCCGCCTGCCGGACGAGGCTCGTGCAGGCGAAGGGGCAGGGCACCACCGAGTACGCCATATTGGTGGGCGTGCTGGTGGTGATAGCCATCCTGGCCATCACGGTGTTCCGCCCGAAGCTGCAGGAGCTGTGGGATGCCATAGCCAGCGGCATCAACGGGCTGTGAGCGGCGGTCGCGCTTGGCCCCAGGCGGGGCCCGGCGACGAGCAAGGGCAGGGAACGGTGGAGTTCGCGCTGGTCACGGCCGGGCTGCTCGCGGTGATCGTGGCATGCGGGGCGCTTTGGCGCTCCTTTGAGGGAGGCCTGTTCGTGGGGCACGCGCTCATGGCGGCGTCGCATCACGTGCAGGGCGCCGCCCTTGGCGCGGTGGCGGACGTGTTCCTGTACTGACGGAAGCGGAGGAAAGGGAAAGGAGGCGGCATGGCAGGCCAGAATCCTCGGTTCGGGGGCGGGGCGCTGCGGGCAAGGCGAACGTGGCGGGCAAGGCGGAGCTTCGCGGGACGCGAGCGCGGGCAGGCGACGGTGGAGGCGGCGGTGCTCATCCCGGTGCTGTTCACGGCGTTGCTGCTGCTGTTGCAGCCGGGCATCCTGCTGTACGACCGCATGGTCATGCAGGGCGCGGCGGCGGAGGGCTGCCGGCTGCTCGCCACCAAGATCGCCGCACAGGGCGACATGGACGGCAGCTGCGAGGCGTTCGTGCGCCACCGCTTGGGCGCGGTGCCCCCGCACGACTGCTTCCACGTGCACCGCGGAGGCTGCAGCTGGGACATCGTGCTGGCGGGCGACGAAGGATCCCAGACGGTGAGCGTGACCGTGGGCACCGACGTGTGTCCGCTGCCGCTGCTGGATGCGGGAGCGGCGCTGCTCGGCATGACCGACGCGGCGGGCAACCTGCATCTGGAGACGACGGTGTCGCTTCCCGCGCAGCCCGCCTGGGTCGACGGTGCCGAGGCCGGCCGCGACCCGGCCGGGTGGATCGGGGCGTGGCTGCGATGAGCGGGAAGCTGTTGGAGAGAGGCGCGCACAAGCGCGGTCGGCGGCCATTCGGCCTGTTTCGCGACGAGGATGGGTTCACCACGGTGGGCGTGGCGTTGGCGCTGCTCGTCACGCTGGCGCTGGTGTTCACGTCGGCGCAGGTATACCGCGTGAGCTCGGCCTCGGCCGACGTGCAGGACGTGGCGGACGCGGCTGCGCTCGCGGCCGAGAACGAGGTGGCCGAGTTCATGATCGCCGTGAGGGTGTGCGATGCCGTGGTGCTCTCGCTCTCGCTCACGGGGGCGGCAACGGCCGGCCTGGGCGTGGCCGCGCTGTGCACGCCTGCGACGGCGGGCGCGTCCGAGGTGCTGCTGAAGGCCGCGCGCAAGGTGGTGGAGGCACGCGACGAGTTCGCCGAGAAGGCTGCCGCAGGGCTGAACCGCCTGCAGAAAGCGTTGCCCTTC
>NC_021021.1:2525181-2526002 GCF_000210055.1 Gordonibacter pamelaeae 7-10-1-b | reverse complement strand
GGCGCCGTGGAGGGCGCAGAGGGCTTGGTGGACGATGCCGAGCGCGAGGCGGACGGTATCCGCCAGGCCGCTGCGGACGCCGAGGAGGCGGCTCGGGAGGCGAATGCCTGGAAGGAGCGTGCGTTCCTGCGCGACTGCGGCGACGACCCGTCGTACTGCATGAGCGAGCGCGCCCGCACGCTGGCCGGCATGGCCGGGGCGGACAACCCGCGCTATGCGAGCGTCGATGCCTGGTCGTTCTCGGTGGCGCTCGACCGCGCCCGCGCGTACTATGCGCGCCGCCTGGCCGTGGAGGCCCCCGAGGGCTCGTCGACGGAGGAGCGGGCCCGGTCGGCCTTGCGCCAGCGCTTCTACGCCTATGCGGCCGACGAAGCGGGGCGCGGCTACGTGCGCGAGAGCGCCGACTCGTTCGACGCGCGCTTCCCGCACCTGCCGAAGAACACGGACGAGATGCGCGGGACGGCGCTGTACACGGAGGCGGTCTACCCGACGACGGTCGACGGGTCCGGGAACCTGGTCGTGCACGCCTGGCCCGGATGCCCCGGGGCGGGCGGTGCGGCGGGTGCGGCCTCCATCGCCCAGATGGAGGCAGGCGGGAACGCCCCATGCCCCGCCTGCGGTTTCACCGCCGCGAGCATGGGGAAGGTGGCCGCCGCCTCCACGTCCATCGAGAACGGCTTCGAGTATCACTACGAGGCCGTGGCGCAGGCCGCCGAGGAGTACCAGAGGGCGCGCGCGAAACTGGGCCCGCTCACGGCCGAGGTGAAGGGCAGGGCCGGCGGCCTGCTCGACCGCTGTCGGGATGTGCTGGGGCGTGCGGG
>NC_021021.1:2523063-2524135 GCF_000210055.1 Gordonibacter pamelaeae 7-10-1-b | reverse complement strand
CTGCATCGCGGGAGTCGCTTCGGCTGCCCGAAGGCTTCGCCCAGGAGGTGGTGCCTGCGGAAGGCTGCGCCGGCCTGCGGGTGGGGGCCGGCGGATCGGTGGTGGGGTTCGAGGTGGAAGAGGAGCCCCTGCAGGCGTTCGACGAGATGGCGTGCCTGCTGGGCGATCGCGGGTGGACGGCGGTGCCCTCGGGCACCGGCACGGGCGGCTCGTTCGTGAAGGAGGCGGGGCGGTACCGATGGGCCTATGTCTCGTGCGTCAAGGCGGGGGATACGACGTGCGTCGTCGTGCAGTGCGCGGCGGCCGATGGGAAGGGATAGACATGGTTGAGGAAGCGAAGAGCGGGGCGCGGCACCGCGCTCCGGGCGGAAGGGCTGCCAGGGGCAGCGTGCCGAAGCCGGGACGCGACGCGTGCGAACGTGCGCGCATCCTGGTCTCTCCGAACGCGGGCGAGGGTGATCGGAGCGAGGCGCGCACGGCGCTCATGCTGGCTACGCGCACGCGGAGCAAGGCGGCGGGCCTGCTGCTCAGCGGCCCGAGCGACAAGGCGCTGCTGCTGGTGTCGTGCAACGACGTGCACACGGTGGGCATGCGCCATGCCATTGACGTGGCGTTCGTGGATCGCCTGGGGAGGGTGGTGGAGGCCCATCGCTCGGTCGGGCCGCTGCGCCGGCTGCGCAACGCCAAGGCCGTGGCCGTCGTGGAGCGCTTCGCCTCGTGCGATGCGCCGTGGTTTGCGGAAGGCGACCAGGTAGTGATATCCGGCGGAAGGGAGGTCGCCCGATGAAGACGTGTCCTGTGTGCCGGGCGCGCGCCTTCGAAGACGCCGAGGTGTGCTACGGCTGCCTGCACCGGTTCGATGGCGATGGCCGGGACTCTGCTGTGGCGGAGGAAACGGCCTGGGAGCCCGCCGATGCCGTGCAGCGCGCCGCATCGGCGCCACCGAGCGCGCAAGCGCAGCTCCAGGTGCCGTCAAATGTGCAGATGCAATCCCGGGTGCCGGTAAGCGCGCGGGCGCAATCCCACGTGCCGGCAGTTCCGCGCACGCGGCCTGCGATGCCGTCGGGCGCTG
>NC_021021.1:2518351-2522233 GCF_000210055.1 Gordonibacter pamelaeae 7-10-1-b | reverse complement strand
CTGGGAGCGCGCTGTCCCGGCGGGGCGGTGGGGAGGGGCGACGTGCGCTGCATGGGGGCGCTGTCCTTGGCGACGGGCGCCGGCGCCCTGTGCGGGTTCGCGGCCTGCTATACGCTTGCGGGCCTCGCAGCCTTGGCCGGGTGTGCGGTGGGGAAGCTGAAGCTGGGCGACGGCATGCCCATGGCGCCGTTCCTCTCGGCATGGCTTGCCTGCGGCGCGGCGGTTGGCGCGGCATGGGCGTGAGCGCGCGATTGTGAGAAGGCAGGACCCGAACGGGCCTGCGAAAACGTGAGAGAAGGGAAGCTCCATCATGAAACAGGGAAAGAACCGGTCCTATCGGTGCTGCAAGCTTAGGGCGCTCGTCGTGCGCGGCGAGGAGAACGGCGGGTCCGAGATCGTGCAGACGGTCATCGTGCTCGGCTTCGCCGTCGGCCTGGGGGCGGCGCTCATGCTGCTGCAGGGCAACATCCAAACGGCCATCACCACCGCCGGCACGAACATCACCGACCTGTTCTCGAAGGTGACGAACGGTGCGGCGAAGTAGGAGTGCCAGCCGATCCGAGCGCGGCGGCAGCGTCGTGGTGGCCGTGGCGGCCATGCCGCTGCTGCTCGCGTTCCTGTTCGCGGCCATCGACCTGGGACGCGTCGCGTTCTTGGGCGCCGAGGCGAGCACGGCGGCCCATGCCGTTTGCCGGTGCGTGGAGGCGGCCCCTTCTGCGGCGGGCTCCCCGGACCGGTTGCGGGAGGCCGCCCTCGAGGCGGCGCCGTCGCTGGGCGCTGCGGAGCTGGAGCTGTCCGCGGCCGCCGAGGTGGGCGATGCCGTGGAGCGGGAGATCGCCTACCGGTTGCACGACGATGAGGACGGCTCGTTCGCCGTCCGTACCCTTCGTGCGCGCACGCGCTCGGTGGCGGTGGAACTCACCGTGCGAGCGCGCTACCTGACGCCGCTCGGCTCGCTGCTCTCCGAAAAGGGGGCCGATCCGGCGTTCGCGTGCACGGCCAGGGCGTGCGGGTCTATCGACGAGACGGCGCGGGGGGAGGCGGCATGAGGGCTTGGGGGGACGTTGGGAAGAGCGTTCGGTTCAAAGCCGGCGCCTCGGCAAGAGGCGGTTTGCGGGGGCGGCGCGCACCCGAGCGCGGGAGCGAGATCGTGCAGTCCGTGGTTGCGGTGCCGCTCGTGCTGCTCGTGGTGTTCGCGACCGTGCAGGCGGGCGGCATGATGCTCTCCGTCAACCGCCTGACGGCCGACCTCGCGCGCGCCTGCCGGCAGATGGACACGGCCGGGCTCGCCTTTGCCGTCGACCGCGAGCGGTTTGTGGCGGACGAGGTGCTGGGTGCGGCGACGCAGCTAAAGCCCGATCTGCTGACGGTTTTGCGCGTTCTTGGACGTGGTGGCCGTGGGGGCGATGAGGTTGTTCGCCCCGCCGCGGTCCAGGCCGCCCTCGCCCAGCACGACGGTGTCGCAGCGTGCGCCGTGGTCCTGGTACACGGCCCCGGGCATGATGCGCTCCGTGACGATGACGCCGCCGAGCACCGCGCCGCGCTCGTTGTACACCTTCACGACGTCGCCCGTCGAAAGTCCCAGCTTGCCCGCGTCCACGGGGTTCACCCATACCGGCTCGTACTTGTAGCCGTCGGGGCCCGTCACCTTGCAGGTCTCGATCTCGCGGAACCAGGTGACGTCGTCATGCTGCGCGTGCACGCGGAAGTGCGGGTGGTTCGAGACGAGCAGGAAGGGGTACTTCCGCCCGCGCTCCAGGTACTGGCGCTCCTGGTGGCCGGCGCCCTCGTCGATCCAGTGCGGGATGGGCCCGCGCTCGCGGTCGTCGGGGAAGTAGTGCGAGAGCGTGGTTGAGTAGTACTCCAGCTTGCCCGACGGCGTGCGCAGCGGGTGCCCCTCGGGGTCGTCGTGGAACTGGCGGATGCCGGCGGGGATGTCCTTCCAGTCCTCGCGCGTGGGGAAGGCATAGTACTGCCTCTCCTTGAACTCCTCGAACGTGAGGTCCTCGGGAACGCCGCTCGTCTCGAAGCCTACCTTGATCCACTCGTCGTCGGTCTTGCCGCCCAGGTACTTGTCCAGCATGCCCTCGTAGACGCCGCCGTACTGCTCGAGCGCGCGGGCAACCTCGGCGACGACCTCCTTGTCGGACTTCGACTCGCCGATGGGCTGGATGGCTTGGCGCTCGTAGAACACGACGTTCCACTGGCCGGAATCGCAGTCGGTGCCGATGTCCTCCGTCTCGAACTTCGTGTTGGAGGGCAGGATGATATCGGCGAACAGGGTGTCGTTCTCCATCCAGGGATGCTGCACGACCACGCACTCGATGGACTCGTGGCGCAGGGCGTCCTGCATCTTGAAGCCGCCGTTCCAGCAGGTCTCCCAGCAGGGGGAGTCCGACCACACCATATGGATGCGGCTGCCGCCCTCGGGCGGGAACGTGTAGGGCCCGTCGAACTGGTCCTCGCGCGGGAAGCCGGCCGCGATATGCCCGTACCACTGCACGGGCGGGTTCATGATGGCCTCGGGAATCATGGTCTTGGGGATGAAGCTGGCCTTCGTGCCGGTCACGTAGCCGCGGTAGGCGGCGCCGAGGCTGGGTATGTGCACCGAGGGCGGCAGCGGATCGAGCGTGGGGATGCCGAACAGCGTCCACTCCATGAACTTGAACTGGTTCGCGCCGGGCTTGCCGACGCCCTGCATGCCGAGCAGCGCCACCTCGAGGCGCGCGGGCTCGTGCGCGAAGCAGGAGCGGATAAACGATCCGCCGTTGCAGTGCGCGATGGACACGGCGTGCGCGGCCCAGTAGCGGGCGAGGGCCTTGATGGTGTAGGAGGGCACGCCGCAAATGCGCTCGGCCCACTTCGGGGTCTTCGGCACGCCGTCCTCGCCGCCCAGCACGTAGTGCCTGAAGTTCTCGAAGCCCACGGCATGCGTGTCGAGGTAGGCCTGGTCGTAGGTGCCCTCCTTGATCCACGTGTAGGCAATGGCCAGCTGCAGCGCGGCGTCGGTGTTGGGCAGCACGGGAATCCACTTGTCGGCGTGCACGGCGTTGGTGTAGTTCACGTCGGGCGAGATGTGTATCTGCTTGATGCCGAGCTCGGTGAACCAGTAGCACAGGCGGCTCGCCATGTAGCCGCCCCAGCCGAGCGGCGTGGTCTCGGGGTCGCAGCCCCAGAAGAGCACCGCGTCGCCGTGCTCCGAGATATCCTTGATGACGTTGTTCTGCTGGTTCTGCTGGCCGAGCGGGTCCATGCCCCAGACGTGCTTGGCGCCCCAGTACCAGCCCTCCCAGCTATCGGGCTGGCGGGCCTGCAGGGTGAAGCCGCCGCAGAGGTCGAGGAGCTGGGTGATGCAGCCGTGCGCTGCGTGGACGACCTTCGTCTCGCCGTGGCCGTCGATCTCGCACAGGATGGCCTCGGGGCTGTACTCGTCGTGCATGCGCTTGATCTCGCCGGCCACGATCTGCGCGGCCTCGTCCCAGCTGATGCGCTCGTAGCCGCTCGTGCCGCGCGTCTCGGGGTGCCGCTCGCCGTTCGGGTCCCAGTCCACGCGCCTCATCGGATAGGGAATGCGGTTCTTCGAGTACACGCGCTTCTTGTAGCACAGCGACAGCGGCGAGATGAGCGTCTTGAAGCCCGGCTCGAAGGTCTTGCCGCGCGCCTCGAGCTTCCAGGCGTTCAGCTCCTCGGGCGTCTGGTGCTCGTCGAAGTGGAACGGGCGGATGCGCAGGATCTTGTCCTGCTCCTCGTCGATGTCGACCGTGCACGCGTTCGCGCCGAGCCCGAAGCTGTCGAAGCCCAGGCCCTTCACGATGGGCGTGCCCTTCACGTTGGTGGTCATGCGTTGCTCTCCTCTCCTCTTGGCTTCCCTTCGAAACCTTC
>NC_021021.1:2509603-2518129 GCF_000210055.1 Gordonibacter pamelaeae 7-10-1-b | reverse complement strand
TTCGTCCTCTCTGCGCGCAGGGCCGCGTGGTCGTGGTGCGGCGGTTGCCGGATGCCCCCTGCAAAGCGACCGGCCAGTGTGGAGCGGCGATCGAGGCGGGCGGTTGTGCGCTTAGCGCGGGAACGCTAAAATGCCCGCATGCGGGAAGGACAATCGCCTCCTCCCGTATGCGGGCAGTATTCTTCGTTGGGGGAAAATTATCTACCGCTGCTAAGGTTGAATTGCGGGAATAGGCCGGAACATTATCATACTCTGATGTTGAGGAGCGGGGATGACACCTTATTCACCTGCGGAAACAGCTTCAACCGAGACAAGGACGCCCGATGATCTGCGCCTGACCTATGTCCTTGCCACCATCGGCTTCGCGTTCCTCATCGGGTGGGAGCTGTCGGCCACCTTCAGTCCCTCCCTCGCCCTCCTCGGGTTCTGCGATGTGCGGGAGGCCACGGCCCTGCGCATCGTGTCGGTGCTGACGCTGGCGGCCACGTTCGCGTTCTGCGCATGGAAGGCCGATTGGGCTTTCGAGAACCGCAACCGCCTGTTTGCCATCGGCTCGCTGCTCGCGCTCGCGGCGGTGGCGAACGCGTTCGTGAACACGGCGTTCGCGGGCATCCCGCTTGCCGTCTCGGTGGTCTCCTGGGCCCTGTTCGGCGTTGCCCAGGGAAGCATCATGATGTACTGGTGCGTGTTCTTCAGCCTGATTCCCACCCGGCGTACCGCGGTGGTCATCGGGCTGGGCTCCATCGGGGGCACGCTGCTGTTCGTCTTTGCCAACGCCTCGGACACCCAGTGGCTCAACCTGTCGGAGATCACGCTGTTCATCGTGGGATCGGTGGGGTTGGCGGCCTACCTTTCCACGCGCATCCCCGCCGAGCGCATCCTGCCCGTGGGGGCATTTCGCCGCACGAAGGTGCTGACGGTGCCGGCCGCGCTGTCGGTTGCCAGCCAGGGGGCGGTGTACGGGTTCATGGCCATCGAGCTGTGCTCCATGGGCCAGGAGGTGGCCGTCATCGGGGGCGCGAGCGGGCTGGTGGGCACGCTGGTGGCGCTTCTGTGGGCGCTGCTCGGGTCCAAGGTGGACGTGGACATGGCGGTCGTCCAGCGCATCTCGCTGCCCGTCCTCATGGCCGGCATGCTGCTGTTTCCGTTCTTCGACGGGCTGGGGCGGGTGGTGTGCGGCGGCATGATCATCGCTGCGCTCGCGCATTCGACCATCGTGGGATGGTGCACCACGAGCATCGACAACTACGAGTTCCGGCTGCATCCGGTGGATCGGTTCGCCCTGCGCCAGACCCCCAGCTACCTGGGTTTCCTGGCCGGGTCGGCGGTGGCCTACCTCGCGGTGTTCGCGTATCCGCTTGCGGGGACGCAACTCGACCTGCTGATGGTGGCGTTCGCCTTGGTGCTGGTCGTGGCGTTCTGCGTGTACGGGGGCGATGACGCCCAGGCGCGGAAGCGGTTGAACGAGCTGCTGGCGCCTCCTGCCGCAGAACGGGCTCTCGAAGCCGCAGGGGATGTCGGTGCGGACCAGTCGGGGCCTGGCTTCTTCAGGAAGCGCTGCGAGCTCGTGGCCCAGCGCTACGCCCTGACGCCGCGCGAGGAGGAGGTGTTCCTGCTGCTGGCCAAGGGGCGCAACGCCGAGCACATTGCCGAGCAGCTGGTGGTGAGCCCGGCCACGGCCAAGTCCCATATCTACCACATCTACCGCAAGCTCGATATCAGCTCGCAGCAGCATCTCATGAACATCGTTGAGGACTACGACGGGGAATAGGGGCGCGGTCCCCTGGCCGGCCGAAGCGTGCTGGAGAGGCTGCGCGCCTCGGCCGGCCTCCGATCCCTGCCTCGCAGAGATGCGGCCTGATGGGATGCGGCGTGCGTCAAAAAAGGCCTTGGAACCGCAAGCGGTCCCAAGGCCTTCGTGCGCGGAGCGCAGGTGGGGAAGAGGGCTTACAGGCCCATGACCCCCACGATGAACGGCATCCAGGCGGCCATGATGAGCACGAGGGCCACCGAGGGCACGATGCCGGTCTTGAACATGTCGCCGAAGGTGTAGTAACCCTCGCCGTAGGTCAGCATGACCGTGGGGTTCACGGGCATGAGGTAGTTGCCCGCAACGACCACGGCCAGCGCGATGGTGGGCACGGCCGGCGACACGCCGAAGCCGGCGCACAGCGTGATCATGATGGGCAGGAAGATGCCCAGGATGGCCACGCCGATGGGGCACACGGTGTGCAGCAGGTAGATGAGCGCGAGCAGGAGCGCGAAGGCTGCGAAGAAGCCCAGGTCCATGACGCCGCTGCCCGAGATGGCTCCGGCGAGGAACGCCGCGCCGCCCGTGGCCTCCACCACGCCGCCCATGGACATGATGGTGCCGCACATGATGACGATGCCCCACGGCACGGAGCCCTGGAACTCCTTCCAGGTGAGCAGGTCCATGCCCGGCAGGAACATGACGGTCAGGCCGATGAGGGCGACCACCGTGGCGTTGAGGACGGGAACCCAGTTGCCCACGATCCACAGCACCAGCATGGCGCCGATCACGAGGATGGCCTTCACCTCGTAGGCCTCGATCTTCTTGGCGCCGGCGGCCTGGTCGCGGATGCCCTGCAGGCAGGAGTCGGCGATGGGCTCGGGCTTGAGGATGGCCGTGATGAAGAACCAGCAGATGGGCGTCATGATGATGACGACGGGCAGGGCGACGAGCACCCAGTCGAGGAACGAGATGGAAGTGCCGGTGGCCTGCTGCAAAGTGTTCATGGCCACGACGTTGAACGAGCTGCCGGCAGGCGTGGCCATGCCGCCGGTGACGGCGGCGATGGGGATGCCGATCATGAGGCAGCGGCCCAGGTTCGACTGCAGCGGCTTGGCATCGGCGGCCTTGAGGATGGTGAGCGCGAAACCCAGGAACAGCACCGTGCAGGGCACGTCGGACATGACCGTGGACACGAGCGTGGTGGCGCACATGAAGCCCAGCACGAGCTTGCGCGAGTTGGCGCCGGTCCAGCCTATGAGCGCGTTGATGAGGCGCACGCCCCAGTTCGTCTTGAGCATGATGACGGGCATCGAGAACACCGCGATGATGAAGAGCAGCGCGGGGCTGGCGAAGCCGCCGATGGCCTTGCCCAGGTTGTCGACCACGCCGAGCACCGGGCACAGCACGACGACGAGCAGGGCGGTGGCGCCCAGGGGCAGGGCCGAGGTGACCCACAGCGCCACGAGCGCGCCCAGGATGCCGAGCGCGGTGGCTCCTTGGTGCGAGAGGGCCTCGGAGTCCGGAACCAGGAAGCCGATGGCGAGGCAGACAATCGCCAATCCTATCCCGATCAGGCGTTTTGCCATTGGAACGTTGGTGTTTTCCATGCGTTGTACCTCCTTGTTGAGAGAGTGCGGTGCATTTTTCCGCCGGTGCGGAGCCGGGTTCCCAGTCCGGTGCAGAGCTCTCGATCGCCGCGGCCCCCTGCCGCGTGCCCCGCATTATAGAGACTGCCTTCGACAAGGGGCAAATACGTATGTTGCAAGAAGCGGTACCTGCTGCCGTAGGGCTGCAATGCGAGAATCGAAACCCTTCGCTTCAACATCTGCATACTGTGGAGCGCTCACCCTCCCGACGGCGGGCAGGAGGCGGCGCTTCAGTATCTGGGTATGAGGGCTGCGGGGCAGAAACGCAGATTTCAACATCCGCTGCGGAAGATTTTCCAATCCATCCGGGCGATGCTGGACGAAGGAGGACAAGACTGCAATCGATAGGGAGGCGGCATGGACTACGAGGCGCGACAAGGGGAGGCGGGCGCGGCACCCGTTGCGGCGGCGCGGGGCGCGAGGCCGAAGAAGCTGTTCTATGGCTATATCTTGATCCCCGTGCTGGGGTTCATGTACTTCTGCTCTTCGGGCATCGTTTTGCCCACGGCCACCATCGTCAACCCGCTCATGCTCCAAGATGCGTCGCTTGGCATGAACGCCACCATGCTGGGAACGGGTTTTTCGCTGTTCGTGCTGGTGCAGGGGCTCTCGGCACCGCTCGTGGGGGCGCTCATCGCGAAGAAGGGCGCCCGGTTCAGCATGGCGCTCGGTGCAGCGGTCATGCTGCTGGCCATGCTCGCGCTGATATTCCTCGTGTCCTCGCCGGTGGCGTACTTCCTGGTGTTCGGCATCGTGACGAGCGCCGCCACCATGATGGTGGGCCAGCTGGCCGTGCAGAGCACGATCGGCGACTGGTTCGTGGCGCGCCGCGGCGTCGCCATGACCGCCATGATGGTTCTGGGAGCGAGCGCGTCGTTCGTGGGGCCGCCCGTCGTGAACGCCATCGTGGGCGCCACGGGCGGTACGTGGCGCAGCGGCTGGTACCTGCTGGTGGGCCTGAGCGCGGCGCTCATCCCCGTGGCGCTTCTGCTTGTGAAGAACAAGCCTGCCGACCTGGGGCAGCATCCCGACGGCGTCGCCGACCCGAGTGTGCTCGGCGGTAGCGGCAAGGGCTTCAAGGTGTACAAGAACACCGATGCCGTGCCGTTCAAGCGCGTGGCGAGGACACCGGCCTTCTGGCTCATCTCGCTGGCGGCCACGGGTGGGTTCGCGTCGTATACGCTGGCCACCTCGCAAAGCGCCCTGCACTTCTCCTCGCTCGGCTTCGACAGCGGGCTTGTGGTGGCGGGCGTGGCCGTCATGGGCGGTGTCAGCCTGCTGGGCAAGCTCCTTCTGGGCATGGTGTCCGACCGCATCGAGCCCATCAGGCTCATCGTGGCGTCCACGGTGATCTTGGTCGTGGGCATCCTGGCCGGCGCGGCGGCGCAGAACGAGGCGATGCTCTTCGCGTTCTACGTATGCGTGGGCTTCGGGTTCGGCGGCGTCAATGCCGTGTTTCCCACGGCCATGGCCAACTACTTCGGGGCCTCGTCGTTCTCCAAGAACCTGGGCACGGGCATCATGATCACCACGGTGGTGGCCTCTGCGCTGCCCATTGCGAGCGGAGCCGTATTCGATGCGACGGGGACCTGCACGATCGCGTTCTACCTCACGGCGGGCATCGTCGCCGCGTGCGCGGCGTGCGGGCTCTTCGTGCGGATTCCGCGCTGCGATACGGAGACGGAGGCGGCGGTGGAAGCGGTTGCGCAGTAAGGGACCCTGCGCATCCCCGGTCATGGCCGTGCGAGGGCGGGAGCGCCGACATGCTGGCGGGAGCCGCGCACAGCGCCGTTCGATCGATCAGGCGTCGGCGGGGGCATCCGCCGAGCGGAACCGCTCGGCGTGCTCCCGTAGAAGCTCGGCAAAGTACTCGAGGTCGGGGCGTCCGGGGTCGCTGTCCATGAGCGCGAAGGCGTCCACGTAGCGCTTCTTATCCGCGAAGGGAAGGATGACCACATGCTGCTTGAGCATGTCGGACATGAGGGGCTTGTACTTCCGGTCCACCTTGGTGAGCAGGTGGATGCCGTCGCCTGGGTCGGTGGCGTAGAATTCCAACGGGTTGTCGGTGGGAACGAGCGTGATGTTGGGATAGAAGCCCACCTCGCGGCACAGCGCGATGAAGTCCTCGCGGAACCGCTCGCTGTAGCGGTTCGCCTGCAGGATGAAGCGGGATTGCGCAAGGTCGGCAAGCGCGAGCTGTCCCTTGGCCGCCAGCGGCGAGGTGCGCGAGACGCCGGCCACGAGCTCGCCGTGGAACTCGGGAATCCAGATGGCCTCCACCGAGTCGGACACATGGAGCTCCGTGGGCGGGTTCTCGGAGATGATGGTCTCGAAGGCGACGTCCACCTTGCCGGCATCCACCATCTGCTGCCCGCCCAGCCCGGAGTTGTCCATGTTGACGAACTCCACGCGCAGCCCGGCGAAGCGCTCCTTGGCGCGGGCGACGACCTCGTTGATGCCCACGTAGAGCGCGTTGGTGTGCAGCAGGTCGAGGATGAGGATGCGATCGCTGCCGCCCGCAGGAAGCGCGCGCAGTTCGGCGAGCATGTTCGCCTGGTCGCCGATGATCTTGCCCGCATGCTTGAGCACCACCTCGCCGGCTGCCGTGAGGCTCAAAGGACGGGTGTCGTAGAAGAGCCGGCATCCCAGGTCGTTGGAGAGGGCGTTCATGTGCCGGCTCAGCGAGGGCTGCGACATGTTCAGGTCGCGGGCGGCCGACACGAAGCTCTTGTGGGCGGCGAGCGCCATGAATTCCCGGTACACCTCGATGTCCATGAAAGACCCACCGTCCTCGCGTCGACTCGGTTTATGCAGAATGTGAAAAGTAGGATACCAGAAGATGAATGGGCATGCATTCGGGCATGGGAAGGGCTGCTGCAACATACGTATTTGGGTCATGCCGGCGCGGCTTCCTATAATGGCGGCGGCCGGCAGGGACTAAGCGCGCCCCATCCGGTTTCCGGCCGGTGGGGCCGCCTCGCACCGACTCCCCTTCCCAGCAGGCAGACTGCCGATTCCTTCGAACGATAGGAGCAACCCATGGACTTCAAGAAGACCGAGGAGCAGGAGCTTCTGCTCGACAGCCTGAAAACCGTCATGGAGCGGGGCAACTTCGAGGACTACTTCAAGGAGTGCGACCGCAACCACGAATACCCCCAGAAGGCCGTGGACGCCCTCGTGGAGGCCGGCTTTACCACCCTCGGCATCCCCGAGGAGTTCGGCGGCACGCCCACCGACACGCTCACCCAGGTCATGGTGGCCGAGGAAGCGCACGCGCTGGGCTACCCGTCGCTGTGCTGGATCAACTTCGCCACCGAGGTTGACGACATCCTCACGTTCGGCAACAAGGAGCAGCAGGAGAAGATCTTGGGATACGCGCTGGAGGGCAAAAAGCCCTTCACGCTCGGCTTCACCGAGCCGCAGGCGGGCTCTGACAGCGCCGCCATGGCCACCACGGCCACGAAGCGCGACGGCAAGGTGTACATCAACGGCAACAAGACGTTCAACACGAGCGCCGACCGCGCACCCTACATGCTGTGCGTGTGCCGCAGCGGCGTGAACGAGAGCCCCTACAAGGACTTCAGCATGTACCTGTTCCCGATGGACCGCCCGGGCGTGGCCATCGAGAAGCTCGACAAGATAGGCAACAACATGTGCGGCACCTACGAGGTGCACCTCGACGACGTGGAGTGCGAGGAGTCCGACCTGGTGGGAGAGGAATGCAAGGGCTTCTACCAGCTCATGAAGAACTTCGAGGTGGAGCGGCTGACCATCTGTGCCGCCAACGTGGGCATGGCCCGCTGCGCGTACGACGAGGCCCTGCGCTACGCCGCCCAGCGCATGCAGTTCGGCAAGATCATCGGGAGCTTCCAGCTGGTCCAGGAGAAGCTCGTGGACATGAGGATAAAGATCGAGAACATGCAGAACCTGCTGTACAAGACCGCGTGGAAGAAGGACAACGGCGAGTCCATCATGATCGACTCGTCGCTCGTGAAGCGCTACACCGGCCAGGCCGCCTTCGAGGTCATCGACGACGCCATGCAGATCATGGGCGGCATCGGCTACACGCACGACTGCCGCATCTCGCGTTTGTGGCGCGACCAGCGCGTCTACCGCATCATGGCGGGCACCGAGGAGATCATGGTGCACACGGCCGGCCGCGCGCTCATCAAGGAAGCGCAGTAGGAACGCCCATCGACGAGGAGGGATTCGCGAACCATGAACATCGTGGCATGCTACAAGATCGTCCCCGATGCCCAGGACATCGAGGTCGGCGCCGACGGGGCCCTGCGCCTCGACCGCGCGCAGTGGGTGCTCGGCGAGTACGACCTGGTGGCCATCGAGGCGGCGGCGCAGCTGGCCGCCGCCACCGACGGGAGCGCCGTGCTGCTCTCCGCCGGGGGCGAGAAGCTGAACGACACGAAGCTCGTGAAGGCCGCCCTGTCGCGTGGTGCCGACGAGCTGTACCGCGTGGTGGACCCGGCCCTCGAGGACGCCGATGCGTTCCAGACGGCCTCGGTGTTGGCCGCGGCGCTGCGCAAGATCGATTTCGACCTCGTGGTCTGCGGCGAGGGCTCGGCAGACCGATACTCCCAGCAGGTGGGCCTGCTCGTAGGCGCGCTGCTGGGCCTGCCCGTGGTGAACGCAACGGGCAGCGTGCGCGCCGAGGGCGACGCGCTTTTGGTGGAGCGCGTGCTGGAGAACGAGGTGGAAGTGCTCGAGATCGCGCCGCCGGCCGTGGTGTCCATGACCTCCGATGCCGTGCTTCCGCGTATCCCGCAGCTCAAGGACATCCTCGCTGCGGGCAAGAAGCCCGTGACCACGTGGAGCCTCGACGAGGTGGGCGGCATTCCCGAAAGCCCGGTGGAAACCGTTTCCGTGAAGGCGCCCGCGAGCATCGCGCGCAAGGGAATCGTGCTCGAAGGGGCGACGGACGAGAATATCGGCGAGCTGGTGTCCGGCATCCGGGCATCGCGGTAAGGCAGGTGGAGAGCATGAGTGCTTTGAGCAAGGTATGGGTGGTGAGCGAGGCTCCCGAGCGCTTCGCAAAGCTTGGTGCCGTGGGCCGTCGGCTGGGGGAGCGGGTCGAGGCCGTGGCCGTGGGCGAGGGCGCGGCGCAGGCGGCCG
>NC_021021.1:2495539-2509281 GCF_000210055.1 Gordonibacter pamelaeae 7-10-1-b | reverse complement strand
CGGCCGCCCGGCGCGTGGTGAGCGTGGGGCGCGGCGTGGCTGCGCAGGAGGACCTTGCGCTCGTGGACGAGCTGGCCGCTGCGCTCGAGGCCGAGGTGGGCTGCACGCGCCCCGTGGCCGAGGGGTCGGGCTGGATGGCGCGCGAACGCTACATCGGCGTGTCGGGCGCCCTGCTCAAGCCCGACCTGTTCGTGGCCGTGGGCCTGTCGGGCCAGATCCAGCATATGGTGGGCGCCAACAGCGCCAAGACCATCGTGGCCGTCAACAAGGACAAGAACGCCCCGGTGTTCAAGCAGTGCGACTACGGTATCGTGGCCGACCTGTACGAGGTGCTGCCCAAGCTCTCGGCCGCACTCGGGGCGTAGGGCGCCGCGCCGCGGCAAACCGTGCCGGGCGGCAGCGAGCCGCCCGGCCATTCCAACCGATTGCAAGGAGGAGCAAACCATGGACCAGGAGTTTTTCGCGGGTTTGGCCAAGAACGTGAGCGACGGGCCCACCCCCTTCGTCAACATGGCCCAGCTGCAGGCGGAGGCCGTGGAGGAGCGCCACGTGAGGCTGCGCCTCCCCGTGGCCGAACGCCACTTGAACCACGTGGGCATCGCCTACGCCGGCAGCGAGTTCGTGCTGGCCGAGATAGCAGGCGGCACGCTGTTCATGGCCACCTACGGCACCGACGAGTTCGTGCCTATCTTGAAGGGGGTGGAGCTCAAGTTCCTGAAGCCCGGCACGAAGGACCTCGTGGTGGACCTGTCGCTCACCGAGGAGGAGGCCGAGCGGAAGATCGCCCCCGTGCGAGAGCGCGGCCGCGGCGACTACTTCCTGGAGATACCGGTGTTCGACGTGGACGGCGAGCAGGTTGCGCAGATGGACTTCAACTACTACGCGCTTCCCGCTAAGAAATAACCTGCGTCCGCATGGGCCATGCGCGCCCGCGGGCGCGCCGAGCAAGGAGGAGACACGAGTATGAAACGCTATGATGCGATCGTGATAGGGGCGGGCATCGGCGGCCTTGCGGCCGCGCTGCTGCTCGCCGAGAGCGGCAGGAGCGTTGTGCTCTTGGAGAAGCGCAACCAGCCGGGCGGGCGCATAGGCTCGTCGAAGCGCGATGGCTTCACGGTGGATTTCGGCGTCCACCTGATCTCGCGCGGCGAGAAGGGCCCGCTCGTCCAGCTTCTGGAGCGCTGCGGTGTTGAGCACGGCATCGAGTTCACCAAGGTACGTCCCATCCAGACCACGGGCGGGGAGAGCTTCAAGTTCCCGCACGACCTCAAGGGGCGCGTGCCCGACGCCGACTTCGAGGCCGTCGTCAAGATGGTCACGGACGTGAAGGGCATGAGCGACGAGGAAACGCACGCGTTCGACGGCCAGACGCTCGAGGAGTTCCTGAGCACCTATACCACCGACCCGTTCGTGCATGCCTGCGTGAGCCAGGTGGGCTTCATCTACTGCTGTATCCCCGAGTACCGTCTGTCGGCCGGCGAGTTCGCCCGCTGCCTCAAGTGGGAGGCCGAGGCGCGCTCTTCGGGATACCCGACAGGCGGGTGCGTGTCCATCATGGAAGCGTATCTGGCGGGACTCGGGCGCTATGGCGTGGACGTGCGCTTCGGCGTGCCGGTGGACAAGGTGCTGGTGGAGGACGGCCGGGCCGTGGGCGTGGTGGCGGGCGGCGAGGAGCTCCGCAGCGACCTCGTGGTGTCGAATGCTGGCATCAAGGAGACGGTGCGCGACCTCGTGGGCGAGGGCGCCTTCGACGCCGAGTACGTGCGCTACGTGGACGGCCTGGAGATATCGTTCGTGTCGATCATCGCGCGCTTCGCGCTCGACACGGTCATCAGCCCCGAGATCAAGATGCTCTCGGGCTTCTCGTCGGTGCCCGTGAGGGAGTACAACGACAAGCTCATGCGGGGCGAGATCCCCGAGGAGCTGAACTCGTTCATCGTGGTGCCCTCGAGCTTCGACCCGTCGGTGGCGCCCGCGGGCAAGCAGCTCGTGATGATGACCACGGCCGTCCCCGCCGGCATCAAGGACGAGTACTGCCCAGCTATTTTAGACGCGCTCATCAAGGTGGCCGAGAGCCACTTCCCGGGATTGCAGGAGCACGCGCTGTTCGTGGAGCGGGTGTACCCCTCCGACGCCGCGCGCATCATGGGCGAGGAAGGCGCGGGCATCGGCATCGCCCAGCAGGCAGGGCAGGCCGGCGTCGACAGGCCTCCCATCAAGACGCCCCTCGAAGGGCTCTACATCGTGGGTGCCGAGGCGGGGGGCTCGGGCGTGGGCACGGAACTTGCCGTGAACAGCGCCATCGAGTTCTTCGACACCTACGTGGCGTAAGGGAAATCGTCCGTCCAGGATTCGCAAAGGAGATGGTTCCATGGCAAAGCATGCCGACATACCGGAGTTCGGGAACCTGCAGGGCGTGAAGGTGGTGGTGTCGGCCGTCTCGACGGCCGGCCCCTTCGCCGGGGAGCTGTTCGCCGAGAACGGCGCCGACGTCATCTGGCTCGAGCCGCCCCGCGGCATCGACCCCTACCGTTGGACACAGGACGGCTGGGGCGTGCAGAACGAGCGCCGGAACATGCGCAACCTCATGCTCGACGTCGTCTCGCCGGAGGGTCATGACGTGTTCCTGAAGCTCGTCGAGACCGCCGACATCTTCATCGAGGCTTCGCGCGGCGGGCAGTGGGAGAAGTGGGGCTATACCGACGAGCTTCTGTGGGAGCATAACCCGAAGCTGGTCATCGGCCATATGTCGGGCTACGGCCTCACGGGCGACCCCGCCTACGTGAGCCTTCCCGGCTACGACTTCACCGTGAACGCGTTCTCGGGCCTCATGTACCTGAACGGGTACAAGGACGGGACGCCCTACATGATCCAGAAGTTCGTGACCGACTACTACGCGGGCCTGTTCGCCTACGGCTCGGCGCTCGCGGCCTACGTGGGGGCGTTGCGCACGGGCAGGGGCGAGAGCTTCGATCTGGCCCAGTACGAGGCGGCCGTGCGGTGCCAGGCGGGGCTGTTCTGCAAGTGGTTCGACAAGCAGGTGCAGGAGGAGCGCGGCGCCGGAGCCCCGCGCGACAACATCTCCGCGGGCGCGGGCTACTACGAGTGCGCCGACGGCGAGGGCGTGTACCTGTTCACGGCCGGCCAGTCCACCACTAAGAAGGCCGTCGAGTTCTTCGGGCTCGAGTACGGCAGCGAGCTCTTCCCCGAGGGCATACCGTCGGTGGGCATCGAATCGCCGGGCGCGCCCGTGTTCGATGGCGCCATCGAGAGGTACTGCTCCGAGCACACGGCCGCCGAGTTCGCCGAGGCCATGGCCGGCATCGGCATACCGTGCTCCGTGGTCATGAACTACGAGATGATGGAGAACCACCCCCATTACCTGGCCCGCGGCACGTGGACCGAGTGGGACACGGTGGACGGCCGCACGGTGAAGGGCGTGGCGTCGGTGCCGCGCTTCAAGAACAACCCGTCGCAGATCTGGCGCGGCTGCCCCTCGCAGGGCATGGACAACGATGACGTGCTGGCGGAAATCGGCTTCGACCAGGGGGAGATTGCGGCGTTCTACGAGAAGGGCATCCTGCGCAAGACCGATTACGTGGGCGGGCTGTGATGGCGTCGCTCGTCTCGCTGCTGGACGAATCGGCGCGGGCCTATCCCGATCAGACAGCCCTGTGCTTCCGTGACCGGGAGTTCACGTACCGGGAGATGCACCGGCGCGTCGATGCGCTTGCCGGCGCCCTTGCGGGGCTCGGGGTGGGCAAAGGGGGCTTCGCCGCCGTCGTCTCGGCCAACTCGAACGTGACGGTGGAGGTGCTGTTCGCCTGCGCCCGTTTGGGGGCGGTGTGCGAGCGCTACAACGTGAGGCTCTCTCCACGGGTCATCGCCCAGCTGCTTGCCCGGTCCGAAGCGCGCGTGGCGTTCGTCTCGGCCGCCCTGCGCCCGGCTTTGGCCGAGGCGCTGGTTGGGATCGGCCGAACGCTCATGATCGTGGACGTGGACGGCGGCGCGGGCGCGGAGTGCGGCGGCGTGCCGCGCTACGAGGAGCTGCTCGCTTCTGCCGATCCGGTGCCGAGCACAGGCGACGTGGACGACGGCGACCCCGCCATGCTGCTGTACACGAGCGGCACGACGGGGCTGCCGCGCGGCGTGCTGCTTTCGCATGGCGCGCTTCTAAGGCGCACCGCCATCGATATCGAGGGCATGCGCTTCTCGCACGACGACATCCTGCTGTGCGAGCTGCCGTTGTTCCACGTCACGTTCGTCTCGACGCTCGCCACGCTGGCGCTGGGCGCGCGCCTCGTGATAGCCGATTCGCACAAGCCGGCCGACATCGCCGCGGACATCGTGCGCACGGGCGCCACGCGCACGGCGCTCGTGCCGTGCCTCATGCGCGGGCTCGCCGACTACGTGGCGCGGGAGGGCATCGAGCTGGACACGCTCGAGCTCGTCATCTACGGGGGCGAGCCGGTGGAGCCGGAGCTTCTGGAGCACTGCCGCCGCCTTCTGCCCTGCGGTTTTCTCCAAGGCTACGGCATGACGGAAACGACGGCTGCCATAACCATGCTGCTTCCCGAGCACCACGAGCATCCGCGGCTTCTGCCAACGGTGGGAAAGGCGGTGCCGGGCATGGAGATACGGATCGTCGACGACGAGGGGCGCGCCTGTGCCGCGGGGGTTCCCGGCGAGGTGCTCGTGCGAACCGACACGCTGATGCTCGGGTACTACCGCGACCCCGCGCGCACGGCCGAGGCGGTGCAGGACGGGTGGTATCGCACGGGCGATATCGGCTTTCTGGACGCAGAGGGCTTCCTCACGTTGGTGGACCGTAAGAACAACCTGGTCATATCGGGGGGCGAGAACGTGTACCCCCTCGAGGTGAGCCGGTGCATCAAGGCGCTTGCCGGAGTGGTCGATGCCGTGGTCGCGGGGGTGCCCGACAAGCGGTGGGGCGAGTCGCTGGCAGCCTTCGTGGTGCGTGCCGAAGGGTCGCGCATCTCGGAGGCCGATATCGTGGCGCACTGCGCGCGCGAGCTGGGCGGCTACAAGAAGCCGCACGCCGTGCGCTTCGTGGACGATCTCGGGCGCAGCGCATCGGGCAAGGTGTCGCGCGAACAGCTGGAGGAGCTCAAGGGACTGCTGTAGCGCAGCGCGCACGCGTGCGGCGCGTCCGCGGTGCGCGATGCGAAGGCAACGACGAGAGGAGAGGATGCAGGCATGGCGGATTTCGATGCCGTGGTCGTGGGAGCCGGTTGCGCCGGCTCCGTTGCGGCCTACGTGCTGGCCCGCGAGGGCAAGAGCGTGCTCATGATAGAGCGGGGCTCCGATGCCGGGGCGAAGAACATGACCGGAGGGCGCTTGTACGCCCATGCGCTCCGGGCGGTGTTTCCCGGCTTCGAGAGCGAGGCGCCGCTCGAGCGCAAGATCGTGCGGGAGCGGGTGTCCCTCATCACCGAAGACGAGAGCACGACGGTGGAGTTCGCCTCGCCGCGCCTGGGAGAGGACGAGGCGGCCTCGTACTCGGTGCTGCGCGGGCCGTTCGACCGCTGGCTCGCTTCGAAGGCCGAAGACGCCGGCGCGGAGTGCATCTACGGGATAGCCGTGGAGGATCTTGTGTGGAACGGTGGGCGCATCGTGGGCGTGCGTGCGGGCGAGGACGAGATAACGGCCGACGTGACCATCCTGGCCGACGGCGTGAACTCGCTGCTGTCCGAGAAGGCGAAGCTCGCCAAGCGCCCGGCGCCGCACCAGCTGGCCGTGAGTGCCAAGGAGGTTGTGGAGCTTCCCGAGCAGACCGTGACCGACCGCTTCCAGGCGAACCCCGGGGAGGGCGCGGCCTGGCTGTTCGCGGGAGCTGCGACGCATGGGCACGTGGGCGGCGGCTTCCTGTACACGAACCGCTCGTCCGTGTCCATCGGGGTGGTAGCCACGCTGTCCGACCTCTGCACGTCGTCGACCCCGGTGTACCAGATGCTCGAGGACTTCAAGAACCATCCGGCCGTGGCGCCGGTGCTGGCCGGCGGGCGCACGGTGGAGTACTCGGGGCATCTCATCCCCGAGGGCGGCTTCGACATGGTGCCGCAGATGTGCTGCGACGGCTGCCTGCTCACGGGCGATGCCGCCATGCTCTGCATCAACCTGGGGTACCAGGTGCGCGGCATGGACTACGCTATTGCGGCGGGCAGGATGGCGGCGGAGGCGGCCCTCGAGGCGCTGGATGCGGGCGACGTCTCGGCTGCGAGGCTCGCGACGTACCGTGCCAAGCTGGAGGACAGCTTCGTGCTGAAGGACCTGGCGGCCTATCGCGGCTTCCCGGCGTTCATGGAGGGCACCCCGCGCATCTTCGACGGCTACCCGCAGATGGCTGCGGACATCATGCGCGGCCTGTTCACGGTGGACGGCTCGCCGGTGCGGCCGCTCAAGGGCACGGTCATGGGGCCGGTGAAGGGCATGGGCGTGCTCAACCTGCTCAAGGATGCGCGGAAGGGGATGAAGGTGCTATGAGGGAGGCTGCTGTCAACGTGGACGAGAAGCTTGCTGTTGACAAGTTCGAGGTGGACGAGGGGAACCCGCACATCGTATTGCGCGAAGAGCCCGATCCGGCCGCGTTCGACAAGCTGGTGCTGTGCTGCCCGGCGGGGCTCTACCGGCGCGACGAGGAGGGCAGCCCGAGCTTCGACTGCGCGGGCTGCCTGGAGTGCGGCACCTGCCGCCTGCTCTGCGGCGACGCCCTCCTCGAGAAGTGGGAGTTCCCCCAAGGGGGCATGGGCGTGTCGTACCGTTACGGGTGATGGGGAGCGCGGGCTCTCCGCGACGTCGGGGGGCGCCCGCAGCGGTAAGTGCGGCGGGCGCAGCCTCCTAGTTGTCGCGCGCCAGGCGCCGGTAGAGCAGGGCGAAGGCCACGGCGGCCACGGCCACCCAGGCGAGCGTGGTGGCAACGGGCGCGATGGCGTCGGACGAGAACAGCTCGCCCTGTGCCAGAAGCATCCCCAGCTCGTTCATGCCGCCGGTGGGCAGGTAGGGGGCGATGTCCGAGAGGCCGTCGACCATCTGGGCGAACATGGGGGCGATGCCCGCCACGAGGATGGGCATGCTCAGCACGCCGGCCGACATCTGGTCGCGCGCCACCAGCCCCAGCAGAAGCGACAGCAGCACGATGGGCACCGATCCGGCCACGCCGATGGCGAGGAACGCCGGCAGGCCGGCCAACGGCTGCCCGATCACCAGGTAGCAGGCCGCATCCACCAAGGCGATGGCCAGCAGCGTGACCAGCCCGCGCGAGGCCAGCATCTGCTCGGCGCTCACGTTCGCCAGCATGAGCGTGCGCAGTGTGTGCTTCTCCTTCTCCTCGGCGATGGCGTTCAGCGTGGCCATGGAGGCCACCATGGTGGCGGTGAACAGCAGCGACCACGACACGAGCATCGAGGAGAACGCCTCGGCCGCCTCGCCTTCCATGCCTCCGCCCACGGCGTTCTTGTAGAAGAGCATGAACCCGACGGGCAGAAGGCAGCATACGAGCATGGTGGGGTTCTTCACCACGTCCTTGAGGTCCTTGCCGAGCAGTGCCCCGGTCTTGCGCAACGTGGCTTCCATCTAAAACTCCCTTCCCGTGAGCTCCAAGAACACTTCTTCCAGATCGGGCTCCACCGAGTGGATCGAGAGGCACGTGCCCGAGGCCAGCGCCTCCGCCACGGCCGGCGCGCCGGCGGCGTCCTTCGTGGCGCGCACGATGCGGCCGCTCGCCAGGCGCATGAGCACCTCGTTCCTCGCGAACCGCAGGCGCAGCGCATCGGGCGCGTCGCAGGCGACGAGCGCGCCCTCGTTCAAGATGCCCACGCGGTGGCACAGGTCCTCGGCCTCGGCCATGTCGTGCGTGGTGAGGAACACGGTAGTGCCGTGGTCGTTGAGCTCGTGCAGCATCTTGTGCACCTCGGCGCGCGCGGCGGGGTCGAGGCCGCTCGTGGGCTCGTCCAAAAACAGCAACTCGGGGCCGTGCACGAGCGCCGCCATGAGCGCGGAGCGCTGGCGCATGCCCTTCGAGCAGTTCTTGACGAGGGTCTTGCGGTCGTCGGCCAGGTTCATGCGCTCGAGCAGCGTGGGGATGTTGTTTCCCGTCACGCCGCGCACCTTCGCGTAGAAGCGCAGGTTCTCCTCGATGGTCATGCGCTCGTAGAGGGCGCTCGTGTCCGAGAGGATGCCGATGCGCTCGTAGTCGCTGTTCGTGGCGTGCTCGATGGCGCGCCCGAACAGCATGATACGGCCGGAGTCCTTCACCAGCTGGCGTGTGAGCAGCTTGATGGTGGTGGTCTTGCCCGCGCCCGACGGGCCCAGGAAGCCGAAGCACTCGCCGCGCTCCACCTCGAAGGAGAGGTGGCAGAGCACGCGCTTGGCCTTGAAGCTCAAGGACACGTCGTCCATGGACAGCAGGGGATTCATGGGTGGTTGCTCCTTTCGTTTCCGACGGGGAGCATCTTCTCGTGAGACGATGCGCTGATCAAGGGAAACGCGACGTCGAGAGCGCACCGCACGACGAGAGGAGCATGAGGCGCGACGACGGGAGCAGGGGAAGGGTGTGACAGGGGGACGGGGATAATGTCACGCTCCCGGGAGCCTTGCGAGCCTCTATCGCGCCGGGGAGCGTGACATTATCCCCGTCCCTTTGTCACACCCTACTCGTCGCCGGGGATGCGCGGCGCGGCCACGACGAGCGCGACGAGGCTCGCGACGATCCATATAAGCTGGGCGACCGCCGGCAGGATAGAGCCGGGGGCGAGCAGCGTCCCTTCCGCCAGCGCGTAGACGAGCGCGAACCCGCCGCCGGTGGGCAGGAGGGGCAGCGCCTGGAACGTGGCTTCGGCGTATGTGAAGAACAGGGGCGCGATGCCGGTGATTATGATGGGCAGGCTGAAGAAGCTCGCCGCCATCTGGTTGCGCGAGGCGAGACCCAGCACGAGCGACAGCGCGGTGAGGGGAATGCTGGCTGCCACGGTGATCAGCATGAAGGGGAGCAGGCAGTCGAAGGCTGCGCCCGACACCAGGAAGCAGACGGCTCCCATGAGCGCGGTCCACAGCGTGCTGACGACGCCGTGCGCGGCGACCATCTGAGCGCGGCCGACGCCGGCCAGCTCCAGTGTGCGCAGCGTGCGCTTCTCGCGCGCCTCGGCCATCGGGTAGACGGTCGTCGTGCCGGGCACCATGGCGGTGGAGAACAACATGCCGGTCGCGAGCAGGAACAGAGGGGCGTCTTCGTGGGCGACGGGGTCGATGACCACCAAGCGGAACACGAGGAGGAACAGCGGGGGGAAGAGGCAGCATGCCAAAAGCCCGGGGCTTTTCGCCACGTCCATGAAGAACTTCCGCACGAGCGTCCCGAAGATGCCCGGGCGGGAAGCGGCCTGCTTCTCGTTCACCATCGGTAGCGCTCCCTCATCTCCTCGGCACGCCCCTTCGCCAGCGGGATGGACGTGCGCGCGGCGTCGTTCAGCGTGAGGTTGAAGCTGTTGCGCGTGTAGTGCTCCACCTTCGCCACCTTCTGCACGTTCACGAGGAACGATCGGTGGCACCGGAAGAACCCGGCGCGCGACAGCTCGGCCTCCAGCTCGTCCATCGTGCGCGGCGTCTGATAGCGCTCGCCGCGCACGACGAGATACGTGGCCTTGTTCATGCTCTCGGCGAAGTCGATGTCGCGCGGGTCGAACAACAGCGTGGCGGTCTCGGTGCGCGCGGGGATCTTGAGCACGCGCACCTCGTCGCCCTCGTAGGCGGATTCCCGATCGTCGTCGCCGTCGTCGTCCTGGTCGACCATGATGAAGCGGCCCTCTTCATGCCAGCAGGCCACGCCGGGCATGAGCAGCGCCTCGCGCAGCGGCTCGACCGTGGTGATGAAGCGGCAGCCCTGCTCCATGTGCTCGGCGATCCAGGAGAGCGCGATGGCGCGTCCTTCGGCATCGAGGTCGGACAACGGGCGCTCGAGGAAGCACGCCTCGGGCTCGAAGAGGCTCGCGCGCGCCAGGTTCACGAGCGCGAGCGCCGAGGGGGAGAGGCTTCCCATCTTGCGCTTCGCGACGCCGCGCAGGTTGAAATGCGCGATGGCGTCTTCGTGATGCACCGAGCTGCGCGCGATGCTGCCGTAGAAGCGCAGGTGCGCGGCCACGGAGTCGCGCTCGAAGCCGCGGTCGGTCTCCACGACGAACGCGCAGCGCTGCGTGCGGTAACGCGCGCGCACGGCCGCCAGCAGGGCGGCGGACGTCTCGCGGCTGCACTCGACGTGCACGTTGCGATCGTCGGCTACCAGCTCGTCGATGGAAGCGAATTCGGCCATGCGGCGCTACTCCGCGCGATCGGCCGGGAGGATCTCGAGCCAGCAGCCGTCGGGATCCTCGATGAAGTAGATGCCCATGCGCTCGTTCACGAAGCACACGCAGCCCATCTCCTCGTGCAAGGCGCGCGCGGCGTCGATGTCGTCCACCTCGAAGGCCAGGTGCGTGTCGCGACCGCCGTTGACGTAGGGCTCGGTGCGCCCGCGGTTCCAGGTGAGCTCCACTTGGAAGTCGGTCTCGCCGTTGCCGACGAACACGTTCTCCCACGACCCGTCCTCGGGTCCCATGCGCCGCTGCACCGTCAGGCCCAGCGCACGCTCGTAGAAGGCGAGCGACGCGTCCAAGTCGAGGACGTGGATGCAGCGATGGATCATCTTGGCTTTCATGGCGGTTCCTTCCTGCCTCTGCGTGCGTTCGCTGGAAGTATACCCGAGATCGCGCTTGTGCGATGCCCGCTCGACCGAACCGCCAGAAGGGGGGCGCTGCGATTCGCCGGTTGAGCGCCGGCAGCGGCCCTGCACCGTGCTCGAGGCATTCCGCTCCAGCCGCCAGCGCTTTGGCAAAGATGCGTTTATTGAGCAGATTTGCGGCTTCGTCCGATATGCGAACGCACGATCGGGGCCGTTGCCGTAAAATCTTGGCGGAATTCATCCCCTCCCGGTCGCTCCGGTTCGCCTGCGCCGCGCGACGCGGCGAAGGCAGCAGGGAAGGAGCGCGCCTATGTGCGGAATCGTCGGCTACACCGGAACACGCCCCGCTCGGGACATTCTCATCGAAGGCCTGCGGCGGCTCGAGTACCGCGGCTACGACTCGGCCGGCATTGCCGTCGAGCAGGATGGGAGGCTCGCGGTCGTGCACCGCAAGGGCAAGGTGAGCGGGCTCGCCGAGACGGTGGGCAGCCTCGGTTTAGCGGGCACGTGCGGCATCGGCCACACGCGCTGGGCCACGCACGGCCGCCCCAGCGAGCGCAACGCGCACCCGCACACATCCTGCGGCGGCCATATCGCCGTCGTCCACAACGGCATCATCGAGAACTTCGCCGAACTGCGCGACGAGCTGGCCGCCCGGGGCCACGAGCTCACGAGCGAGACCGACACCGAGGTGGTGGCGCACCTGGTGGAGGAGGCGTACGCGGGCGACCTGCTGCAGGCCGTGCGCGAGGCGGCCTCGCGGCTCATCGGCGCCTATGCGCTGGCCGTGGCCTGCGATGCCGAGCCGGGCACGATCGTGGCCATGCGCAAGGACTCCCCGCTGGTGGTGGGGCAGGGCGCGGACGGCGCCTACGTTGCATCGGACATGATCGCGCTCATCGACGCCACCCGCGACGTGGTGGTGCTGGGCGACGGCGAGGCCGCGAAGCTCACGCCGGCCGGCATCCGCTACTTCGGCGCGTCCGGGGAGGAGGTCTACGACCCGAAGGTCACGCACGTTGATTGGGACGTCGACGTGGCCGAGAAGGGCGGCTACCCCGACTTCATGATGAAGGAGATCCACGAGCAGCCCCGCGTCATCCGCGACACGCTGGCCGGGCGCCTGGTGGACGGCCATTTGGCCATAGACGAGCTGGACCTCTCGGCCGAGGAGCTCAACCTCATCGACCGCGTGTACGTCATCGCGTGCGGCACGTCGTACCATGCCGGCCTCATTGCCAAGAACCTGGTGGAGGGCTGGGCGCGCATCCCCTGCGAGGTGGAGGTGGCCAGCGAGTTCCGCTACCGCAACCCCATCATCACGCCGTCCACGCTGGTGGTGGCCGTGTCGCAGTCGGGCGAGACGGCCGACACGCTGGCCGCCATCCGCGACGCACGCGTGAAGGGCGCGAAGGTGTTCGGCATCACGAACGTGGTGGGAAGCCCTGTGGCGCGCGAGAGCGACGGCGTGATCTACACGAAGGCCAACAAGGAGATCGCCGTGGCGTCCACGAAGTCGTTCTTGGGCCAGGTGGTGTCGCTCACGCTGCTGGCCCTGCTGCTGGCGCAGTCGAACAGCAAGCTCACCACGAACCAGGTGCGCCTGCTGTTCGGCGAGCTGGCGGACACGGCCGAGCAGGTGGAGGACATCCTGTCCGATACCGCCGCAATCGACGAGGCGGCCCTCGCCTGCAAGGACGCGGCCAGCGCGCTGTTCATCGGCCGCGGCATGGGCGCGGCCGTGAGCCGCGAGGGCGCGCTCAAGCTCAAGGAGATCAGCTACCTGCACGCCGAGGCCTACCCGGCCGGCGAGATGAAGCACGGACCCATCGCGCTTCTGGACGAGGGCTTCCCCGTCATCGCCATCGCCACGCAGAGCCCCGTGTACGACAAGCTGGTGTCGAACCTTCAGGAGAGCAAGGCGCGCGGCGCCATGGTGGTGGCCGTGGCGACCGAGGGCGACGAGGACATACGGCAGCATGCCGACCACGTCATCTACATCCCGAAGGTGCGCGACGCGCTCTCGGCCATCACGGCCAGCGTGCCGCTGCAGCTGTTCGCGCGCGCCATCGCCGTCGCCCGCGGCTGCGACGTTGACCAGCCCCGCAACCTGGCGAAATCGGTTACCGTCGAGTGACGGCCTGCGGGTGCGCGGCGGCTTTGGGAGCCGGGAGCCTAAGCCAGGCTGCGGCGAGGAGGGAAGAGAGAGGAATCACCTGTGGGCGATACTGAGTTGGACGAGGCGTTTCCCGTGGCCGAGGGCCAGGTGGGGCTGGGGGTGGACATCGTGGAGATCGCGCGGGTGAGGCGCATCCTCGAGCGCACGCCGAGCTTCCGCGAGCGCGTGTTCTCGGAGGAGGAGCGCGCCTACTGCGACGCCGCGGCGAACCCGGAGGTGCACTACGCCACGCGCTTCGCGGCGAAGGAGGCCGTGGTGAAGGCGCTCGGCACCGGCTTCACGCGCGGCATCGGCGTGCGCGACATCGAGGTGCGCCGCAACGCCAAGGGGCGGCCCTACGTGGTGCTGTCCGGCCGCGCGAAGGAGGTCGCGGCCGAGCAGGGCGTGCGGGAGCTCCCGTTGTCGCTGTCGTTCACGCACACCGACGCCGTGGCCTGCGCCATGGCCATCACTGAGGACTCGCTGCGCGCCGCCGAGAAGCGCGTCGACCCCATGGAGGAGCTCTCGCGCCAATTCAAGGAGGCGCGCAGCATGCTCGACGAGCTGGACGCCCCGCCAGCCACGGCAGCGGGTGCGGCTCCTGGCACGCCTGTCCGGTAGGACGTCGCCGCAGGAGCCCCGGCAGGGGCCCGGCGGACGGGCGGGCGACTGCCGAACGGTGCACCGGGCCACCCGCTTCCCCGTTTTACCAGGGGGATGCATTGAACTTGTGCGACGAACCCCTTATGTTGGATCAAGGCACGGGAGAGCGGCGGAGAGGCGAAGAGGTGAGCGTATGGCGCCAGGAAACGGTTCGCAAGGCAGGCGCGCAGGCAACGGAGGGGAGGGCGAGGG
>NC_021021.1:2493774-2495314 GCF_000210055.1 Gordonibacter pamelaeae 7-10-1-b | reverse complement strand
CCGCGGCGGCCGGGGAACGGCCGCAAGACGGCCCTCGTCGCCGGCTGCGCGGCGGCGGCCGTGCTTGCCGTGGTCTACCTGGCGGGCGCGTTCACGTTCATGGACCGCTTCATGCCCCGCACCACGGTCATGGGCGAGGACGTGTCGTTCAAGACGTCCGCCGAGGTGCAGGACCTGCTGGCCGACATCGCGAAGAGCTACACGCTCGACGTGTCGGGGCAGGGGTTCTCGCTCAAGCTCACGTCCGCGGACATGGGCACCGGCATCAACGTCCAAGGCGTGACGGATGCCATGCACGCCGACGCGAACCCCTGGGCCTGGCCGGTGGAGGTGTTCGGCTCGCGCGACGAGACCGACCGGCTGGCCACCTCGAACGGAAAGCTGGATCAGGCCGTGCGCACCGCCGTCGACGCGTTCAACGAGGGGGCCGTGCCGCCGCGCAACGCCGGGCTCGACTACGACGCGGGCAGCTCGACGTTCATGGTGCGCACCGAGACGGCGGGCACGGCTCTCGATGCCGACCGGGTGCTCGCGTCCGTGAGCGCGGCCGTCGCCTCCCTCGCGCCCTCCGCGACGCTCGGCGAGGACGCGTTGCAGCAGCCGACGCTCTTCTCTGACGACACGCGCCTGGCGAAAGCCGCCGACGACGCGAACGCGCTGCTCAAAGCCGATTTCAACCTGAAGCTGGCCGACACGGCCGTCGCGCGCGTGAACGCCGACCAGATAGCCGACTGGATGCGCTTGGGCGACAACGTGACCGTGGGCGTGGACGAGGGCCTGGTGGCGGCGTGGGTGCAGGACATCGCCTCGGCGTGCAACACCTACCAGGCGCGGCGCACGTTCACGCGCGCCGACGGCAAGGAGGTCACCGTGTCGGGCGGCGTGTACGGCTGGATCGTCGACAAGGACCAGCTGCAGAAAACCGTGATGGACGGCGTGCGGTCCGCCCAGACAGGCGATGTCGCCATCCCCTGCGAGCAGGAGGCCGGCGCCTACGACGGCCTGCACGGGCGCGACTGGGGCAAGCGCTACCTCGACATCGACCTTGCCGAGCAGCATGCGCGCTTCTACGGCGACGACGGCAGCCTGGCGTGGGAGTCCGACATCGTGTCGGGCACGCCGGACGGCGAGCACGACACGCCCGAGGGTGTTTACGTCATCAACGGCAAGGAGAGCCCGTCGAAGCTGATCGGCCAGATGGAGCCCGAGACGGGCAAGCCGGAATACCAGACGGAGGTGAGGACGTGGATGCCGTTCGTGGGGAACTACATCGGCCTGCACGACGCTGACTGGCAGCCCGCGTTCGGCGACGCGCGGTACGCGTCCGGCTTCGGCAGCCACGGCTGCGTCAACCTGCCGGTGGACAAGGCCACCGCGTTGTACGACCTCATCGCCACGGGCGACGTGGTGGTCTGCCACTGGTAGGCCGCGCGACGCGGAGCGCGCACGGCCTACCGCAGCGTGCCCTCGGCGCCCACGAGTTCCGCGAGGGCGGCGGGCAGGCACTCCACGACGTCCTCCGCGCACACGGCGATGGCCG
>NC_021021.1:2482829-2493584 GCF_000210055.1 Gordonibacter pamelaeae 7-10-1-b | reverse complement strand
CCCGCCAGCACGTCGCCCGTGCCCGCCTTCGCGAGCGCCGACGTGCCGTGCGCCATGCGCACGGTCTCCTCGCCGTCGGATATGAAGGTGACCGGCCCCTTCACCACCGCCACCACGCCAAAGGCGAGCGAGAGCGACCGTGCCAGCGCGTAGGGGTCGCCCGTGGGCAGGTCGAATGCGCGCGCGAGCCGCGCCGCCTCGCCGGCATGCGGCGTGACCACGGTGGCGTGGCCGTTCAGGAAGCGCCGCTTCAGCAGGCGGCGCCCCTTCTCCGGTACAAGGGCGTCCAGGCCGCTGCCGTCCACCAGCACGGGCGCCTCGGCATGCTTCAACACGAAGTGCACGAGCTTGGAGGATGCGCCGTCGTCCGCGTCGAACCCGCAGCCCACCAGGTAGGCGTGCGGCTTGCCCGGCAGCGAGGGGGAGAGCTTCGTCGGGAGGGCCGAGCGCGGGCCGGCCACAAGGGAGGGGCGGAAGCCCTGCACGAGAGGGACGGCTGCCGGATGGGTGAACACCTGCGTGTAGCCGGCGCCCATGCGCTGGCTCGCGTAGGCTGCCAGGCATGCCGCGCCGGGGTAGCGCTCGCTGCCCACGACGGCGGTGAGCGTGCCGCGCGTGTACTTGTTCGCGTCGTCGGCCGGCAGGGGCACCAGGGCCACCAGCTCGTCGTTGCCGTATTCCCGAACGTCCTGCATGGGCGCACCGCCTTGTCCGTCGAAGGTACCCTCCCCGCATTCTACCGCGTATCGCCGAAAGGCGCGAATGCTCGGCAGACCGTTGCCGTGCGAATTCGGACCGTTACGGTGCGGAAACGGTTGACCAGCCTGCTCAGCTTGCTTTCTCCATTCGCTACAATTATATGATGAGAAATAAGGCGCAGCGGCGCCGAACGATTTGAAGGAGGGCATCGTGGATACGACGAAGAAGCATGACTGGGGTTTGATCGTAGCGGGCATCCTGCTGGTGGTGTGCGCCTTCTTCTTCCTCGTGGCGCCGGGGCTCACGCTCGTCACCATCACGGCCATCGCGGGCGCGGCGTTCCTCGTGTCCGGCGTCTTCGACATCATCAACTACGTGCGCTTCCACAAGATCATGAACCTGTCCGGCTGGGCCATCGCCTACGCGGTGCTCGACATCGTCATCGGTCTCATGTTCCTCATCCACCCGCTGGCGCTGGCCGGCGTCATACCGTGGATGATCGGCGCGTTCTTCATCATATTCGGCGTGTTCGAGATCGTGGGCTCGTTCACGGTCAAGAAGACCGGCGTGCCCCTGTGGGGCTGGATGCTGTTCTCGGGCATCGTCAGCGTCTTGTGCGGCCTGACATTCTTCGTATGGCCGGCGGCGCTCAGCATCTTCCTCTCGGTGTTCATACTCATGCGCGGCGTGTCGCTCGTATTCTACGGTTGGAACGCGAACAAGGCCATGCTGGCGTAGCCGGGGCGCGGGCGTTGCCGCAACCTCTGATGAAACCATGGGGCGGGTGCGCTGCCCGCCGCTACTCGTGGTAGAATCTCGATGAAATGGCGAAGGCCCCGAATGCGTTCGGGGCCTTCTTCCCGATGGAGGAAGTCAAGACGGCGGTGGAGAACATGGCAGACGAACAGCAGAACCTCCTGGACGAGCGGGCGCTCGCCGAGGCGACGAGCGATCCGGCGGCGCGCATCGAGGCGCTGCGCCGCGAGATCGAGCACCACACCTACCTGTACTATGCCCAGGACGCGCCCGAGATATCCGACGGCGCGTTCGACTCGCTCATGCGCGAGCTGCGCGAGCTGGAGGCGGCCCACCCCGAGCTCGTGGACCCGTCGAGCCCCACGCAGCGCGTCGGCGGCTACGTGGGCGAGCAGTTCGCCCCTGTGCGGCATGCGCGGCGCATGTACTCGCTCGACAACGCCATGGACCTGGAGGAGCTGGACGCGTGGATCGAGCGCGTGACGGAGGCGTTCGGCCGCATGGTGCCGGTGGTGTGCGAGCTCAAGATCGACGGCTCGTCCATCGCCTTGACGTACGAGGACGGGCGCCTCGTGCGCGCGGCGACGCGCGGCGATGGCACCACGGGCGAGGACGTCACCGCCAACATGCGCACGGTGAAGGACGTGCCGCTGCGCCTGCGCGAGGCGGCGCTGGGAGGCCTGCGCGACGCAGCCGCACCGGTTGAGCTGCGCGGCGAGGTGTACATGCCCAAGAGCAGCTTCGACGCGCTCAACGCGGCCGCCGTGGCGAACGGCAAGCAGGCGTTCGCGAACCCGCGCAACGCCGCGGCGGGGAGCCTCCGCCAGAAGGACCCCGCCATCACGGCGAACCGCGACCTCTCCACCTTTATATACGCGGTGGCCGACGAGCGTGCGCTGGCCGTCGAGGGCCAGTGGGAGCTGCTGGCGTGGCTGCGCGAGGCGGGCTTCCACGTGAACCCCGACGTCGAGCTGTGCGAGACGCGCGAGGCGGTGCACGCGTTCTGCGAGCGCGCCATCGAACGCCGCGAGGCTCTGCCCTACGAGATCGACGGCGTGGTGGTGAAGGTGAACGCGTTCGCCCAGCAGGAGTCGATGGGCTACACGGCCCGCGCGCCGCGCTGGGCCGTCGCCTTCAAGTTCCCTCCCGAGGAGAAGACCACGCTCCTGCACGACATCACCGTGCAGGTGGGGCGCACCGGCAAGCTCACGCCCGTGGCCGAGATGGAGCCGGTCGTGGTGGCGGGCTCGACCGTGGCGCGCGCGACGCTTCACAACGAGGACGAGGTGCAGCGCAAGGACGTGCGCGTGGGCGACACCGTCATCGTGCGCAAGGCGGGCGACGTCATCCCCGAGGTGCTGGGGCCGGTGCTGGCGCTGCGTCCGGCCGACGCCGCGGTGTGGCGCATGCCGGCAACGTGCCCGAGCTGCGGCAGCCCCGTCATCCGCGAGGAGGGCGAGGTGGACTTCCGCTGCATCTCCATCGACTGCCCGGCGCAGGCGCTGGAGCGGCTGCTGCACTGGGCCAGCCGCGGCGCCATGGACATCGACGGCATGGGCGAGGAGATCGTGTCGCGCCTCGTGGAGAGCGGTCGTTTGACCGACGTGGCCGACTACTACACGCTCGACGAGGTGGAGCTCGCGCTGCTCGACATGGGCCGCGTGAACAAGGACGGCGAGCCCATCCGCCTCGGGTCCACCGTGGCGAAGAAGCTCGTGGCCGCTATCGACGGCAGCCGCGCGAGGCCGTTCTCCCGCGCGCTCTTCGGGCTGGGCATCCGCCACGTGGGCAAGACCATCGCCGAGCTGCTGGCGGCGGCGTACCCGTCCATCGAGGCGCTCATGGAGGCGTCGGAAGAGGACCTTGCCGCCCTCGACGGCGTGGGCCCGAAGATCGCGCGCAGCGTGTACCTGTTCCTGCGCACGCCCGACAACGCGGCCGTCATCGAGCGCCTGCGCAAGCGCGGCGTGGCGATGGCCGACGAGGCGGCCGACCCCGACGAGCAGCTGCCCCAGACGCTCGAGGGGTTGACGTTCGTCCTGACCGGCTCCCTCGTGGAAAGCGGCATGACCCGCGACGAGGCGGGCGCGGCGCTCAAAGCGCGCGGTGCGAAGGTGAGCGGCAGCGTGTCGAAGAAGACGAGCTACGTCGTGGCCGGCGAGGCCGCCGGCTCCAAGTACGACAAGGCCGTGACCCTCGGCGTGCCCGTACTCGACGAGGCCGCCCTCCTGCGCATCCTGGAAACCGGCGAGGTGCCGGAGTAGTCGCCGCCTCGAAGAAGGAGGTGGCCGGGAAAACCGGTTTTTCCGAATACAAGACGGCCCGGCTCCTCAAAGAGCTTGTTGAAGACGGCTACCTCAAACCTTACGGCAGCACACGGGGAAAGCGCTACGAGAAGCCCGCCTGCGAGCCTCTTTGAAAGGGATAGACGAATGGCGGGGCGGGCGGTTTCCGAGCGCGCTTGCGGTCTGGGAAACGCCGCTCGCCTAGAGGAGTTACGGAAATGGAAATCGTAACACCCCCGGTGCGGACTATCTGCTATAGTGTGTTACACAGTTCAAATTCGTAACACACTTTGAGGTGCTGCGCCGGACCGCGAGGGAGCCGCCGCAGCGGGTGGGAGGATTCGCATGGCAACACTCACACGGCGCGACTTCGCGAAGCTGACGGGGGCTACGGCAGCCACGCTTTCGCTGGGCGGGATCTTGGCGGGCTGCGCGGGCGGCGGCGATGAGAAGCCGGCGGCAGGCGCAGATGCGACGGGCGCGGACGTGGCGGCCCCCTCGCAGGTGATCGTGTCCATGACCGTCGGCTCCGAGCCGGCGGCGGGCTTCGACCCGCTGGTGTCCTGGGGCTGCGGCGAGCACGTGCACGAGCCGCTCATTCAGTCGACGCTCATCACCACGGACACCGACCTTAGCTTCAAGAGCGACCTTGCCACGTCCTACGAGGCCTCCGAAGACGGCATGACCTGGACGTTCAAGATCCGCGACGATGTGAAGTTCACCGATGGCACGCCGCTCACGGCGCGCGACGTGGCCTTCACCATCAACGGCATCCTGAACTCCGAGGCTTCCGAGTGCGATATGTCCATGGTGAGGGAAGCCGTGGCGGAAGACGACGCCACCGTGGTCATCCACATGGAGAAGCCGTTCAACGCGCTGCTCTACACGCTGGCCGTGGTGGGCATCGTGCCCGAGCACGCCTACGGCGAGGGCTACGGCGCCAACCCCGTCGGCAGCGGCCGCTATATGCTTGAGCAGTGGGACAAGGGCCAGCAGGTCATCCTCAAGGCCAACCCCGACTACTACGGGGAGGCGCCGAAGATCGAGCGCGTGGTGGCCGTGTTCATGGAGGAGGACGCCTCGCTCGCCGCGGCGCAGTCCGGCCAGGTTGACGTGGCCTACACCTCCGCGACGTTCGCCGCGCAGCAGCCGGCCGGCTACGACCTGCTGAACTGCGCGTCGGTGGACTCGCGCGGCATCTCGCTGCCCACCATCTCCGCCGGTGCGAAGAAGACCGACGAGAAGGGCGAGGCGGCCGCTGGCAACGACGTGACGTGCGATGTGGCCGTGCGCCAGGCCATCAACTACGGCGTGGACCGCGAGCGTATGATCGACAACGTGATGAACGGCTTCGGCACCGTGGCCTACAGCGTGGGCGACGGCATGCCGTGGTCCTCGCCCGACATGAAGTGCACGACCGACGTGGAGCGGGCGAAGAAGCTGCTCGACGATGCCGGCTGGGCGCCGGGCGCCGACGGCATCCGCGAGAAGGACGGCGTGCGCGCCTCGATGAACCTGTACTACTCGGCCGGCGACACCGTGCGCCAGGGTATCGCCGAGGAGTTCTCCAACCAGATGAAGGAACTGGGGCTTGAGTTCGCCATAAAGGGCGTGAGCTGGGACGACCTCTACCCGCACCAGTTCACCGATCCGGTGGTGTGGGGTTGGGGCACCAACGCCCCCATCGAGACGTACAACCTGTTCTACTCCAAGGGCACGGGCAACTACGCCTGCTACGAGAACGCCGCCACCGACGCGTACCTGGACGAGGCGCTGGCCTGCCCCAAGGTGGAGGACTCGTTCGACTTGTGGAAGAAGGCCCAGTGGGATGGCACGACCGGCATCGCGCCGCAGGGCGACGCGCCCTGGGTGTGGTTCGCGAACATCGACCATCTGTACTTTGCGAAGGAGAACCTGAAGGTCGCCGAGCAGAAGCCGCATCCGCACGGCCACGGCTGGTCGCTCGTGAACAACGTCGACCAGTGGTCGTGGGCGTAAGGTTCCGTCTGCCTGACGGCAGCCGGAACCGGCCGACGCTGCGAGGCGCCGATGCACCCCGCCTCGCCCCTTTTTCGCTTGCCCTCACGTGCGAAAGCACGCTCGGCCGCGAAACGGGGCGATTCGGGGCACCTCGGCGCCTCTCGCTGACATTGCCGGACAAGTGAGGTTATAGTATCCCCATGTTCCGATTCGTCATCCGCAACATAGCGAAGTTCATCCTGCTCATGGTTGCCGTGAGCTTGGTGACGTTCGTGCTGGTGAGCGTGTCTCCCATCGACCCCGTCCAGGCGAACGTGGGGCAGGCGGCCTACGTCAACATGAGCGAGGCGAAGCGGGCGCAGCTGGCCGAGTACTGGGGCGTGAACACGCCCTTGTGGGAGCGCTACGCCAACTGGTTCGGCGACCTCCTGCACGGCGACCTGGGAACGTCGCTGCGGTTCAACGCGCCGGTGGCCGACGTCATAGCCACCCGGGCGGTGAACTCGCTCGCGCTCATGGCCACGGCCTGGGTGGTGAGCGGCGTGCTGGGCTTCGGCTTGGGCATCCTGGCCGGCGCGAACCGCGGGCGGCCCATCGACCGCATCGTGAAGGGCTACTGCTTCCTGTTGGCATCCGTGCCCACGTTCTGGCTGGGGCTCGTGTTCCTCATCGTGTTCTCGGTGTGGCTGGGCTGGTTCCCGTTCGGGTTCTCGGTGCCCATCGGGGTGTCGGCGGCCGACGTGACGCTCGCCGACGCGCTGCACCACCTGGCTCTGCCCGCGCTCACGCTCTCGGTGGTAGGCGTGGCGAACATCGCGCTGCACACGCGCGAGAAGACCATCGACGTGCTGGAGAGCGACTACGTGCGGTTCGCCCGCACGCGCGGGCTGTCCACCTGGGGCGCCCTGCGCCACCACGGGCTGCGCAACCTCGCGCTGCCTGCGCTCACGCTGCAATTCGCGTCCATCTCGGAGATTTTCGGCGGGTCGGTGCTCGTGGAGCAGGTGTTCTCGTACCCGGGCCTCGGGCAGGCGGCCGTCACGGCGGGCTTGGGCGGCGACGTGGCGCTGCTCGCGGGCATCGCGCTGTTCTCGGCGGCGTTCGTGTTCGGCGGCAACCTCATAGCCAACGTGCTGTACGGCGTGGTGGATCCTCGCATGCGCAAGGGGGCGAAGGCTCATGCGTAGCGGAAAGGAAACCTGCGAGGCCGCCGGCTTCAAGGTGGCTGCGGCCCCGGTGCTCCACGCTTCTCGCGCGGCTCGGTGGGGGAACAGGAAGCTCACGCTGGCGGCTTTCGTGCTGGCGGTCGCCGCGCTGGCCGCCGTGGTGGCGGCGGGCTTTCTGGCCGCCGACGCCGCGACGGCCACGGACTTCGCCCAGAAGAACCTCGCGCCCAGCCTGGCGCACCCCTTCGGCACCGACTGGATGGGGCGCGACATGCTGCTGCGCACGCTGGCGGGCCTGTCCACGAGCGTGCTGGTGGGCCTTCTGGCCGCAGGCGCGTCCTCGGTCATCGCGCTCGTGCTGGGCGCGGTGGCGGCGCTCGGCGGCAAGAAGGCCGATGCCGTGGTCACCTGGCTCATCGACCTCATGATGGGCATCCCGCACATCGTGCTGCTCATCCTGATATCGTTTGCGCTCGGCAAGGGGTTCTGGGGCGTCACCATCGGCGTGGCGGTGACACATTGGCCGAGCCTGGCCCGCGTGGTGCGCGCCGAGATCCTGCAATGCCGCGAGTCCACGTTCGTGGCCGTTGCGCGCAAGCTGGGGCAGAGCCCGCTGCGCATTGCCTTGAAGCACATGGTGCCCTATGTGCTGCCGCAGTTCATAGTGGGGCTCATCCTGCTGTTTCCCCATGCCATCCTGCACGAGGCGGCCGTCACGTTCCTCGGTTTCGGCCTGCCGCCCGAGCAGCCGGCCACCGGTGTCATCTTGAGCGAGTCGATGGCGTACCTCTCGGCCGGCATGTGGTGGCTCGCGGTGTTCCCAGGTCTCGCGCTCATCGCCACCGTGCTCTTGTTCGACGTGGCGGGCTCGAACCTTCGCAAGCTCATCGACCCGCACAGCTCGCAGGAATAGGAGGCGCGGATGAGCGAGACGCAGAAGGGTGCGGCGCGGGCGGAAGAGACGCGGGCGGAACAGGTGCCGGCCTGCGGGCGCGCGGCCGAGCTGGACGCACTGGCCGACACGCTGTTCGGAGGGCACGAGGCTCTCGAGCACGCCGACGAGCAGGAGCACCACCACCATACGCACGCGCCCGCGTCCCACCACGAGCATGGCCACCACCTGCTGCAGGTGGAGGACTTGAGCGTGGGGTTCCGCATGTACGACGAGGATGCCCCGTTCTTTCGCGCAAGGCAGCGCTTCGTGGAGGTGATCAGCTCCCTGACCATCTCGGTGCATGCGGGCGAGATCGTGGCGGTGGTGGGCGCGTCGGGGTCGGGCAAGACGCTTCTGGCCGACGCCGTGCTGGGCTTGTTCGAGCCGAACGCCACCGTGCGCGGTCGCATCTGGTTCGACGGCGAGCTGCAGGACGCCGCGGGGTTGGCCGCGCTGCGCGGCAACGGCGTGTCGCTTGTGCCGCAGAGCGTGAACAACCTCGACCCGCTCATGAAGGTGGGGCGGCAGGTGGAGGGCTTCGCGCACCCCGACGTGCCGCATGCCGAGCGTCGCCGCCGTCGGGCGGAGCTGTTCGAGCGCTACGGCCTGTCGGAGGAGACGGCGCAGCTCTACCCCTTCGAGCTGTCGGGCGGCATGGCGCGGCGCGTGCTCTTGTGCTGCGCGCTCATGGACGATCCGCACGTCATCGTCGCCGACGAGCCCACGCCCGGGCTCGACCTGGATCTGGCCGTGCGCGCCCTCGACGACTTCCGCGCGTTCGCCGACGCGGGCGGCGGCGTCATGCTCATCACCCACGACATAGAGCTGGCCCTGCGCGTGGCCGACCGCGTGGCCGTGTTCAAGGACGGCACCGTGGTGGAGGAGACGGCCGTCGCGAACTTCGCGTCCCCTGACACGCTCGCGCACCCGTTCTCGCGCGCGCTGTGGCATGCGCTGCCGGAGCACGGGTTTCGCGACCGCAACGTTGGCGAGGGGTCTGGCAAGGGAGGTTTCCATGCTTGAGGCGCGGGGCATCACCTACGCGTATCCCGGTGCGGCGCGCGCGCTCTACCAAGGCTTCGACCTGGCAGTTGCGCCCGACGAGCGGGTGGCCCTCTGCGCGCCCTCGGGCTTCGGCAAGACCACGCTCTGCCGCCTGCTGGCCGGCTACGAGCGCCCGCAAGCGGGCGAGGTCCTGGTGGACGGCGAGCCCTTGCCGCGGCGCGGTGCGTGCCCCGTGCAGATGATATGGCAGCATCCCGAGGCCGCCGTGGACCCGCGCATGCGCATGGGCGCGACCCTGGCCGAGGCGGGCGAGGTGCCCGGCCGTCTGCTGGACGACCTGGGCATCCAGAAACGCTGGCTGTCGCGCTATCCGCACGAGCTGTCGGGCGGCGAGCTGCAGCGCTTCTGCATCGCCCGCGCGCTGGCCGCGAACCCGCGCTACCTCGTGGCCGACGAGGTGTCCACCATGCTCGACGCCCTCACGCAGGCCCAGATATGGCGCTTCCTCATGGACGAGACGAGCAGGCGGGGCATCGGGCTCGTGTTCGTGTCGCATTCCCCCGCCCTCACCGACCGCATAGCCACGCGCGTCGTGCGCCTGGGCGCGTAGGGCCGGACGCCTTCCCCGGCCTTTCCCGCTTGCCGCGCCTTCCTCCCTGCCCGATCCGCCGCCCTTCGTCGTTGCCGGCTTTCTGCTCAATTCGCGATATTTGTAATTGACTATATACTATCAAAAGAATAATATAGGGGTGCTCATACGCCGATCAGGCGCCTGTCAGGGGGCGGGGGCCGGCGGCACCGCGTGAGTTGAAGCGAGAGAACCAGGGAAGGGGATCTTATGAAGAAGCACCTCCGCATCGTGATGGCGGCTGCGTGCGCGTTCGCCATGGTGGGCGCGTTCGCGCTGTTCGGCTGCTCGACGGGCGAACAGAAGGCCGACGAGCCGAAAGCCGACGAGCCCAAGGCCGAGAGCCACGAGGCCGTGGAGCTGCAGCTGTTCGCCGCGAACTCGCTGTCGAAGGCGATGGACGCCGTGCAGGAGCTCTACACGCAGGACCACGATTGGGTCACGTTCAAGGACACGCAGTACCTGTCCTCGGGCGAGCTCAACGAGCAGCTGGCCGGCGGCGCGTACGCCGACGTGCTGATATCGGCCTCCAAGGCCAAGATGGACGAGGCGGTGGACGGCGGCTACGTCGACGAGGCCTCGCGCTTCGACATGTTCAGGAACGACCTGGTCATGGTGACGGGCGAGAACTCCGAGCTGGCCGCGAAGTACGGCGCCGACCAGAGCTTCACGCTGGCCGACGTGGCGACGGGCGACTACGCCGTGGCCGTGGGCGACGAGTCCGTGCCGGCCGGCAACTACGCCGACCAGGCGCTGTCCACCGTGGGCTGCTACACCGACCCGTCCGGCAAGACCGGCAGCGACATCACGGGCAAGGGCGGCACGTTCGACGGCACGCCGCTCGACGGCAAGGTGAACCTGCAGACCTCCGTGGGCAACGTGTGCAAGCAGGCCGAGTCCGGCGCCGTGGACGTGGCCTTCGTGTACAGCTCCGACGTGTACCGCTTCGGCGGCGTGAAGGTCATCGGCGTCGTGCCGAACGACACGCACAAAAAGATCATCTACCCGGCCGCCGTCTGCACGGACTCGAAGCAGGCCGAGGCCGCCGCCGAGTTCCTCGATTGGGCCACGACGGACGCCGACGCCAAGAAGCTGTGGCAGGAGTGGGGCTTCGAGCTCGTTACCGAGTAAAGGGTCCCGCACATACGGTATCATGTGGGAAAGGATGGGCACTCGACTGCCCATCCTTTCCGCGCGATAAGGAACAACCATGAGAATCTCCCGAACAGACACCTGCGCGCGCCCGGTTGCACGGACGGCGCAGGGCTGCGCGAACAGGGTTGCACCCCCTCTCCCCTCCGC
>NC_021021.1:2472915-2482535 GCF_000210055.1 Gordonibacter pamelaeae 7-10-1-b | reverse complement strand
GACGCCTCGGCCGCGGACGATGCCGTGAGCCTGGCCGCCGACGGCACGGCCGCCTCCTTGGACGGCAGCCCCTTCGCCCTCGAGGGCTTCTCGCGCTCGCAGGTGGGCAGCAACAGCGACATCGGCGGCGCCTACGCCGGCTACCGCTACCTCGTCTCCGACGAGCCGGGCAGCCTGGGCGTCATCGCAACCGATGCCTGCATCGTCGTGTACGTGCCGCACGGCGTCGCCGAGGAGAACGGGTTCGACAAAAGCTCCTCGGAGAGCCGATCGTACCTCAAGAGCCTGCTCATCGCCTTGGACTCCGAGAACGCCAAGGGCGGCTCGGTGCTGACGCGCCAGGGCAACTGGATATTCACGAACGAGCCGATCGTGGAGCACGAGGGCGTCGAATACCGCTTCGACCAGGAGCTCAAGCCCGGCGAGTTCTATGCGTGCGTCATCGGCGCGGACGGCTCGGACGTGACCGACGCCGCGAACCCCGCTCACGTGCGGCCCACCCACGCCGACTTCGCCACGATGGCCCCCGCGGACAGCGTGGAGGTGGTGGGCGCCGCCACCGGCTTTGCCGCGCTCGCGGAGTTCCTGGGCGGCATCGACTTGAGCCCCTTGTGGGTCACGCTCAAGACCACGCTCACGGCCATCGTGTTCATCTTCATCCTGGGGCTGGCCGCGGCGTACTTCAGCCTGCGCATCCCCGCGCGGGCGCAGGACATCGCGGACTCCATCTTCACCATCCCCATGGTGCTGCCGCCCACGGTGTGCGGCTTTCTGCTGCTGCTCGCGTTCGGGAAGAACACGGGCGTGGGGCAGTGGTTCATCGACATCGGGTTCCCGCTCATCTTCAGCTGGCAGGCCACGGTCATCGCGGCCGTGGTGGTGGCGTTCCCGCTCATGTACCGCAGCGCGCGCGGCGCGTTCGAGAACCTGGACCCCAACATGCTGGACGCCGCCCGCACGCTCGGCTGGAGCAACGCGAAGATCTTCTTCAAGCTGATGCTGCCGCTGTCGTGGTCGTCCATCGCGGCGGGCACGGTGCTCTCGTTCGCGCGCGCCCTGGGCGAGTTCGGCGCCACGCTGTTCTTGGCCGGCAACTACCTGGGAATCACGCGCACCATCCCCATCGCCATCTACTTCGAGTGGATGAACGGCAACACCGACGTGGCCATCTTCTGGACGATCGTCATCATGCTGTTCAGCTTCGTGGTCATCCTGTTTATCAACCTCTGGGGCCGGCGCACGACGAAGTACCGCAGGAGGGCCGAGGCATGAGCCTGGAAGTCAACATCAAGAAGAAGTATCCTTCGTTCACGCTGGACGTGGCGTTCACGGCGGGGGACGAGACGCTGGGGTTCTTAGGCGCGTCGGGGTGCGGCAAGAGCCTCACCATGCGCTGCATCGCCGGCATCGAGACGCCCGACGAGGGGCGCATCGTGGTGAACGACCAGGTGTTCTTCGACTCCGCGCAACGCGTGAACCTCACGCCGCAAAAGCGCAAGACGGCGCTTCTGTTCCAAAGCTACATGCTGTTCCCGAACCTCACCGTGGCCGAGAACGTGGGCGCGGGCATCGAGCGCGCCGTGCCGCGCGGCGTGCGCGATGCCATCGTGGTCACGGAGCTCAAGCGCTTCGGCCTGGAGGGCTTCGACAAGCGCTACCCGGCGCAGCTCTCCGGCGGCCAACAGCAGCGCGTGGCGCTCGCCCGCATGCTGGCGGCGCGGCCGGGCATCCTCATGCTGGACGAGCCGTTCAGCGCGCTCGACGCGCACCTGAAGGGCGTGCTGGAGCAGAACCTGGTGAGCCTGTTCGACGCCTACGACGGCACCATCCTGTACGTGAGCCATGACATCGACGAGGCGCTGCGCTTCTGCGACCGCATCGCCGTGGTAGAGGCCGGCCGCATCATGGAGACGGGCACGGGCGACGACCTGGTGAACCGCCCGCAGTCGCTCGCGGGCGTGAAGCTGTCGGGCTGCAAGAACGCCACGCCGGCCGAGCGGATGGGCGAGCACCGCGTGAGGCTGCCGAAGTGGGGCATCGAGGCGGCGACCGCCGCGCCGGTGCGCGAGGACGTCACCCACCTCGGCGTGCGCGCGTTCTACCTCGAGCGCGCGTCCGGCCCCGGCGAGAACTGCTACCGGGTGCGCGTCGACCGCGTGAGCGACTCGCGCTTCGACCGCACGGTGCTTCTGGGCTTCCTCGATCGTGTCCAGGACGAGGCGCCCACCGTGAGCGCCGACGAGGACGAGATGAAGTACCTGCACCAGCATCTGTTCTGGCGCGTGGACAAGCTGAAGGCCGGCCCCGGCGAGCTGCCCTGCGAGGGCGACGAGCTCTGGATCCGCATCCCGCCCGACAAGGTGTACCTGGTGTCGCGGTAGCGCTCCTGCGCGCTCGGTCGCGTCCGCTAGATTGCCTCTCGCAATCGAGGATACTTGGCCTATAATATTCTCACACGAGAAGGGAGAAGGGGCCCTATGAAAGACAGCCATGGTCGCACCATCGACTATTTGAGGATATCGCTCACCGACCGCTGCAACTTCCGGTGCATCTACTGTATGCCCGAGGACGGCGTGCAGTCGCTCGCCCACGAGGACATCCTGCGCATCGAGGAGATCGAGCAGGCCGTGCGCGTGGCGGCCGGCATGGGCATCCGCAGCATCCGCCTCACCGGCGGCGAGCCGCTCGTGCGCCTGGGCGTGGTGGATCTCGTGCGGGCCATCGCGCACACGCCCGGCATCGAGAACGTGTCCATGACCACGAACGGCGTGCTGCTGCCGAAGATGGCCGATGACCTGAAGCAAGCGGGCCTCTCGCGCGTGAACATCTCGCTCGACACGCTCGATCCCGCCCAGTTCAAGCAGATCACCCGCCGCGGCGAGCTCCAGCAGACGCTCGACGGCATCGAGGCGGCGCTCGAGGCGGGCTTCAACCCGGTGAAGATCAACGCCGTGGCCGTGCGCAGCCTCGACCAGGACTACCTGGCGTTCGCGAAGCTCTCCCTCGACCGCCCGCTGCATGTGCGCTTCATCGAGTACATGCCGGTGGGCGAGAGCTCCGGCAGCCACGGCTGCGGCTGGGGCAAGGACGACGTCGTGCCGAGCGAGGAGCTGTTCGGCATCATCAACGAGCGCGCCCGGGCCGCCGGCATGGACGAGCTCGTGGCCGCCGGCGACGACCGCCCGCTCGGCTGGGGGCCGGCGCGCTACTTCCAGTTCCCGAACGCGCAGGGCACGGTGGGCTTCATCAGCCCGCTGTCGCGCCACTTCTGCAGCGAGTGCAACCGCCTGCGCCTCACGGCCGACGGCAAGCTGCGCCCGTGCTTGTTCTCGGACGACGAGTACGACCTGCGCACCGCGCTGCGCTCGGGCGACGAGCAGGCCGCCCGCACCGTGTTCGCGCAGGCCCTGGGCGCCAAGCCCGACGAGCACCACGACAAGGTAGGAACCGAGCGGGGAATGTCCCAAATTGGAGGCTGAGGGGTACCGACGGCCTGCCGGCCGTCGGTACCTGCCGATGCTGCGAAGGGCCGAGGCGCGCCGCCTTCGCGCGATCCCAAGGGCTCGCGTACCAAAGCACGCTTCGCCCTTGCGATCCCCCGAATTCGACACCCCTCGGCCCTTCTCGCTGAGTTACTAGCGCCAACCTGCGATTTTCAACCTGTGATATCGAGCCAAAGGAGCACTCCATGACCGAACAGCAACTCACCCATATCGACGAGCACGGCGACGTGCGCATGGTGGACGTGTCGCAGAAGGCCGACACCGAGCGCGTGGCCGTGGCCGAGGGTTTCATCGCCATGAACCCCGCCACGCTCGCGCTCATCGTGGAGGGCAAGGCCGCCAAGGGCGACGTGCTGGCCTGCGCGCGCGTGGCGGGCGTCATGGCCGCCAAGCAGACGAGCAGCCTCATCCCCATGTGCCACCCGCTGAACATCACGAAGGCCAAGGTGGAGTGCGCGCCGGTGGAGGCGGGCGAGCGCGAAGACGGTCGCGCGGGCATCCACGTGACCACCACCTGCGGCGTCACGGGCAAGACCGGCATCGAGATGGAGGCCCTCACCGCCGCGAGCGTGGCGTGCCTCACCGTGTACGACATGTGCAAGGCCGTGGACCGCGGCATGGAGATCATGGACGTGCGCCTGCTGAAGAAGGACGGCGGCAAGACCGGCCTCTGGGAGCGCGAGGCTTAGCGCGCCGCAAAAAGACGCCGCCCGTTTTCGGGAACCAGGCGCCCCTACGACGGTCGAGGTCGAAGGGGCGCCGTGCATGCGGAGAGGAGCTAGCGGGATTCCTCTTCGGAGAACTCGCCTTTCCAGAAGCTGCGGGCAACGCAGATCGCCGCGCCGGCAGTGGCCATGAGGCCGACCAGTGCGCCGCCCGCCTCGATGCCGTCCCCGGTCTTGGCCAGCCTCGATCCGCCGGTGCTCCCGGGCGCGGTTCCGCTTCCGCCCGTGCCCTGCCCGGAGCTGCCGGTGCCGCCGCCTGCACCGTTGCCGGGAGCGGGATCGGGGTCGGGTGTCGGATCGGGCGTGGGCTGGGGATCGGGCGTCGGCTCGGGATCGGGGTCGATCGGGGCTGCCGCCACGGACACGGTCAGGGACGCTTGGGAATAGCCGGCGCGGTAGGTGACCGTATGGTTTCCGTCGACGGTTGGAACGAACGAGTACAGCGTGGTCCCCCTAGCTGCTGCGGCCGCGAGGGCGGCGGCGCCCTCGGGCACCGAGGTGAGGTAGAGGCCCACGGGGTTCCCCTCGGGGTCGATGACGCTCGGCACCGCTTCGATAGGGGACCCGTTCGCGGTCGTGGCCGCGGCCGCGGGTATGACGCAGGCTGCGCCGACCTCGGGTGCGCCGAAGGCATCCGGCTCCGGCAGCTCGATGGTCGACGGGGCGCAGGCCCGGTAGTTCGCGGCCACCTCCTCGGCAGTCGCCACGGTGCCATGCGTCAGCTTTGCGAACGCCACCTTTGCGGCGCTGAACGCCTGGGGCTCTCCCTCCCCGCCGCAATCGGCTCCTATGTACCAGCGCGCCTTCGATGCGTTCGGCGCGGCGATGGCCCCCGCCGCCGCGGTTTCTCCCGCCAGCACGCCATCCTGGTAGATCTTGAGGGATGCGCCGTCGTAGGTGGCGGTGATGTGCGTCCACACCCCCGGCTCGACCGGCGTCGACACATTGGTGGAGCCGTCGGTGAAGTAGTAGTGCAGCTTGCCGGTGGGATAGTACTCCAGCCACTGGCCGCCTCCCTGCCCGCAGGAGAAGATGTCGGTGTAGCCGGAGCTGGGTTTCGCCGTGAACTGCACGAGCAGCTCGGCGGTGGTGGAGGTTGCCAGCTTGGCGAAGTCCTCGGCCGCGAAGTCGTAGCCGAAGGCGGCCGTCGCGCCGTCGAAGACGGCCACCTGGCGGCCGAATTCCTCCACGGTCTCGAACGCAGGGCTGCCGAACGGAGTCAGGACATGCGGCGTCTCGGAGAGGTCGGCGGCGGACCCTTGCGAGAAGTCGACGGACAACAGCGGCGTTGCCGGGACGGCCTCGCCTCCGGCGGTGGTGAAGATAACCTCGCCGATGAGCGTTTCCTTCTCCCAGGGGTTGCGCGCGTAGGCTTTCAGGCTGTAGGGGCTTTCGGGGGCGAGCGCGGCGCCGAACAGCGGGCGCACGAACTCGGCGGGCTGGTTGGCGGGGGCGTTGTAGTAGTCGGACATGTAGCAGGCGTTGTACACCTCGGCCCCCTGGGCGTCCAGCACCACGATGCGATAGCTCATCACCACGTCGTCGGACAGTCCCGACGTGTCGGGCCTGATCTTGTCGGCGGCGATGGCGAACGACGCCCCGGTTTGCGTGATGGAGTCGGCCGGTATGCGCACGGCCGCGCCCTCCTCCAGAATCGGGGGAAGGCTGCGCGCCTCCATGGCGGCGTGCGTGTACGTCCAGGTGGACTTGTCGGACACCTTGAACGTCCAGGGGGTTCCCAGATAGGCTCCCTGGCGGAAGTCCATGCGCCGGATGGTGACCTCGTGTCCGTTGGCGGCGTCCACCTCGACCAGCAGGCACTGGCTTGCATCGTAGCCGTCGGACGGGTGTCCGCCCGTGCCGCCGTTCTCGTCGTAGCCGTCGGCATCCTTGCCGCCGCGCATCCAGAAGCTATCGCCGAAGGTGGCCGTCTGCACGAGCGTGAACCCGTCGACGTCCTGGAAGATGGAGCGCGGGTCCTCCTCGGGGATGTGCGTGTGCCCGGAGAAGTGGACGAGCTGCGGGTACTTCGCCTTGAGCTCGTTGTAGAACGCTTTGGAATTGCGGTCGTCCACAGAGCCGTAATCGCCGATCCAGCCGGCGTTGAACGACGTGGGGGAGTACCAGACGGTGTCGGGGAAGGGATGGTGCGTCATGAAGAAGATGGGCTTGGTGCCCGTGGGGTCGTCGGCTGCGGCGGCGGCGATCTCGCGCTTCATCCAATCGAGGATGGTGATGGGCGTCGTGCCGTCGTCGTCATAGGTAGTGTCGCCGTACCAGTAGCCCCGCCCGCAGCTGGCGGCGATCACGTGGTAGCCGCCTATTTCGGTATGGACGTTCAGCTTGCCCTCGAAGGCGCCGCCTGGTTTCTGATAGGCATCCGCGCAGGTCAAGTGCGAGAGGAAGTACTTGAAGTTCGTCACGGCGTTGCCCTCGAGGGGGCTGCCGCCTACGCCGAACTCGTGGTTGCCCATGACGAACAGGGCCGGCTTCCTGATGGCGGCGTTCGCTCCCGCCAAAAGCGCGTCGAACTCGGCGGTCGTGCCGGTGTTCACCGAGTCGCCCGCGAAGACGTGCGCGGCGCAGTCGGGTACGGCCTGGTAGATGGTCTCGAAGGCGAACGGCAGCTTCTTCTCCACGTCGCAGCAGGTGAAATGAGTGTCGCTGTGCACCGTGAAGCGCACTTTGCCGGCGGGGAGCTCGGGCCAGCTGGGGTCTTCGGGCTCGGTGAAGGCCGCGTCGGCGTGCTGGCCGGGGAATGCGAGCATGCCGCCCATGGCCGTCACCCCGCAGGCGGCGGCCAGTTTCACGAACGTGCGGCGCGATACGCCGAACGTGCCGTGGTCGTAGATCGAGGAGAGCTGGGAATCCATGATGTCCTTTCGGTCGACTGCGCGAGATGCGTCGCCGTGGCTCCGCATGCGCGAAGTCCGCCGGGCGTCGGTGCGCTCTATCGTAGGCGCGCAAGGTAAGGCCCCGGCAAGGGGGGGGGGTCACGCGAGTGAAAGGATCAGGTAAGGATTCGCTCAAGCCTCCTGGTGCGAAAAGGCTGGCGGCGGGCCTGGGCGGCGGCAGGCCGGGGCGCGTTTGGACCTCGGCTGCCCGCAGGCAGATCAACCATGATCGAAAACATCATGGACAAGAATCAGGTCGGTGGCACGATGCTCGGCGAGAAGGTCGCTTCCCGCGGTTTGCCACCAGGCGGTTTTCCAGCACAACCCAAGAAAGCGGCTTCGAACGAGGCCGCTTTCTTGCCATAGCCCCCGATCTCGTCCAGGCGGTCGGGCGCGCCTGGACGTGCGGGGATTCGCCCGAGGGAGAGGGGCGGTCGTGCGGCGCATTCCGCACCCGTCTGCGCGTGCGCGAGCGGGCGGGCGGTGCGGTTAGTTCTGCGTGGACAGGAACGTGGGCAGCGTCATCTGCTCGATCTGGTCCTGCAGCTCCTCCAGCTCGTCGAGGTGCTTGTCCTCGTCGCGCAGGATGGCCTCGAGGATGTCGCGCGTGGCGTAGTCCAGCACGTTGCCGGCCTGCACGATGGCCTCGTTGTACATCTTGATGGCGGTGAGCTCTGAGGCGTGGTCGTTGTCCACCTGCTGGGGGATGGTGGCGCCGATGTGGATGTCGTCCAGGTTCGACACGATGGGCGTGCCCTCCAGGAACAGGATGCGCTCGATGAGGCGCTCCGCATGCGTCATCTCGGTGATCGAGCGCGTCTTGAAGTTCTTGCTCAGGCGCTCGTAGCCCCAGTCTTCGGCCATTTCCGCGTGCACCATGTACTGGTTGATGGCGGCCAGCTCGCTGGCAAGCAGGTCGTTCAGCGTGTCGATGAGTTCAGGATTTCCTTTCATGGCAGTGCTCCTTTTGGTTGACGGGCGGTCAGGGAGGACCCGCCGGACGCCGGCGTCCCTCGTCTTCCAGCCATTGTAGGGGCGTGCTGCTGAATCGGCGGCTCGGTCACGGTACCGTAGGCACGCCGTCGCACGTCCGTCAACTCGCCCCGTGCGAGCCCGCGCCTGGACACCCGGCCGTCCGGCCCGACTGGCCCGGCCGGGCCGTCGCAGGCCGTTTTTTGAAGACCGTGCGATAAGCGAGCAGGGTATTTGACGGATGTGCTAGAATGTTTGGCCGATAGTGCTCTGTGGAAGGGAAGTATATGTCTGGGCATTCTAAGTGGGCTACAACGAAACACCGCAAGGCGGCGCAGGACGCGAAGCGCTCGGCCTTGTTCTCCAAGCTGTCGCGCATCATCACGGTGGCCGCGAAAGAGGGCGGCGACCCGAACCCCGAGAACAACGCGTCGCTGGCGGCCGCCATCGAGAAGGCCAAGGGCTACTCCCTGCCGAAGGACAAGATCAAGACCGCCATCGACAAGGCGTTCGGCTCCGGCAAGGATGCCGCGAACTACGAGGAGGTCGTCTACGAGGGCTACGGCCCGGCCGGCATCGCCGTGTACTGCGAGGCGCTGACCGACAACCGCAACCGCACCGCGGCCGACGTGCGCAGCGCGTTCTCGCACGCGGGCGGCTCCCTGGGCACCTCCGGCTCCGTGGCGTTCCAGTTCGAGCGCAAGGGCCAGATCATGGTTCCCAAGGAGGTCGAGACGGGCGACAAGAAGAACCCCGTGAAGCCAAACGGCGCCGCGGCCGACGAGGAGGAGTTCATGCTCGCCGTGGCCGAGGCCGGCGGCGACGACTACGAGGACGCCGAGGACGAGTGGATCATCTACACCGGCCCCACCGACCTCATGGCCGTGAAGAAGGCGCTGGAAGAGGCCGGCACCGAGACGAAGGGCGCCGAGCTCACCATGATTCCCACCACGCCCACCCAGGTGAGCGTGTCCGACGCGAAGAAGGTCATGCGCCTGGTGGACAAGCTGGAGGAGCTCGAGGACCTGCAGAACGTCTACCACACCATGGACATCACCGACGAGATCGCCGAGGCGCTCGACGAGTAGGGCTCCGGCAGCCTGACGACCGCCGAAACCGATCGGCGCCCTTTCGCGCCCTGCCGCGAGGCGTGGTCGGCGAACGATGGATTACTTGAAAGACGCGCTCCCGGCGCGTCTTTTTTGTGGTAGGATAGCGCGAACAAACGTTTGCGAACCGAAGGGAACGGATGGCGCGCACCGAACGGACGATACTCGGCATCGACCCGGGCCTGGCGAACACGGGCTGGGGCGTGGTGGCGCAAAGCGGGCCGCGGCTGGCGTGCGTGGCCTACGGCTGCATCTCCACGCCGGCCCAGGCGCCGCTCGCGCGGCGCCTGGGCAAGATACACGAGCAGATGGCGGCCGTCATCAGGCGGTTCGCGCCCACGTGCGTGGGCATCGAGACGGTGTGGTTCGGTGCGAACGCGCAGAGCGCCTTCGCCACCGGCCAGGCGCGCGGCGCGG
>NC_021021.1:2470500-2472826 GCF_000210055.1 Gordonibacter pamelaeae 7-10-1-b | reverse complement strand
GCTGGCCGTGGTGGGCGCCGGCTCGGCGGACAAGGAGCAGGTGCAGTACATGGTGCGCCAGCTGCTGGCGCTCGAGGCGGTGCCGAGCCCCGACCATGCGGCCGACGCGCTGGCGGCCGCCATCTGCTACACGACCCACGAGGGCTTCGCGGCGGCGACCGCCGCGGCCGCATCGGGAGGAGGCGCGCGATGATCGCGTTCTTGAAGGGAAGGCTGGCGGGCAAGACCGCCGCTGCCGCGTTCATCGACGTGAACGGGGTGGGCTATGCCGTGGGCATGTCGCAGGCCAGCCTGTCGAAGCTGCCCGAGGCGGGCGCGTCCGTGGAGGTGCACACGTACCTGCAGGTGCGCGACGACGCCATCGCCCTGTACGGGTTCATGACGGTGGAGGAGAAGGCGCTGTTCGAGCGCCTCATCGGCGTGGGCGGCGTCGGCCCTAAAGTGGCCTTGGCGGCGTTGTCGGTGTTCACGCCGCAGGCGCTCGTCGCGGCCATCGCCGCGCAGGACGTGGCGGCCGTGTCGAAGATACCGGGCGTGGGGAAGAAGACGGCCTCGCGCATCATCCTGGAGTTGAAGGGGTCCCTCGACCAGGGGCTCGCGAGCCTGTTCGACGAGGGGGAGGCGCCCGCCGCCCGCGCCGCCGAGCAGCTGCGCGGCGCGCACGAGGCGCTGCTGTCCATGGGGTTCACGGCGGCCGAGGCCGACCTGGCCTTGAAGGGCGCGCCGGAGGGCGTCTCTGACAGCGCCGTTCTCCAGTACGCCCTCAAACGGTTGGGAACCGAGCGCTGACGCGCGCGGGCGCGTGTGGTACCTTGGTAGGCGAAGCGACGGACGGGACGGCTTGCGAAGTTAGGCGGTTATGGCGCACGACGACATCGAGATAGAGGGCCTGGGCTACGTGGCCGACGGCGCAGACGCGGCGTCGGTGCCGCCGCGTGCCGTGACGGCCGAGCTCACGGAGGACGACCTCGTCCTCGACCGCAGCCTGCGCCCGAAGCGATTGGGCGACTACCTGGGCCAGACGAAGGTGAAGGAATCGCTCGCCATCCTCATCGAGGCGGCGCGGGCGCGCGGCGACGTGGTCGACCACATCCTGTTCTCGGGCCCCCCGGGCCTGGGCAAGACCACGCTCGCCACCGTGGTGGCCAACGAGCTGGGCGCCAGCATCCGCACCACGAGCGGCCCCGCCATCGAGCGCACGGGCGACCTGGCCGCCATCCTCACGAACCTCGAGGAAGGCGACGTGCTGTTCATCGACGAGATACACCGCCTGAACCGCATGGTGGAGGAGGTTCTCTACCCCGCGCTCGAGGACTTCGCGCTGGACATCGTGGTGGGGAAGGGGCCGGCCGCGCGCTCCATCAGGCTCGACCTGCCGCACTTCACGCTCATCGGCGCCACGACGCGCACGGGGCTGCTCACCGGGCCCTTGCGCGACCGCTTCGGCATGGTGTTCCGGCTGGCATACTACACGCCCGAGGAGCTGGGCTCCATCGTGTGCCGCTCTGCGGCGATCCTCGGGGTGGACATAGCCGAGGACGGCGCGCTGGAGATCGCGCGGCGTAGCCGTGGCACGCCGCGTCTGGCGAACCGCCTGCTCAAACGTGTGCGCGACTGGGCGCAGGTGCGCGGCGACGGCACGATCGACGAGGACGTGGCCGCGCAGGCCCTAAGCTTCTTCGAGGTGGACGCGCTCGGCCTGGATGCCGTGGACAACCGCATCCTGGAGCTTCTAGCCGTTCAGTTCGGCGGCCGGCCCGTGGGGCTCTCGACGCTCGCCTCGGCGCTCTCGGAGGACCCGGACTCCCTCGAGGACGTCTACGAGCCCTTCCTCATGCAGCAGGGCCTCATGGTGCGCACCCCGAAGGGCCGCCAGGCCACGCCGCGCGCCTACGAGCACCTGGGTATCGCCCTCCCGCCTGCCTGAGCCAACCGGGGGGGGGTCGGCGCCAACGCCGCGGGCCCCCGGCGCTTCCCGCCAACCGTTTTCGACCTGCGACGAAAGGACGAGCCCCATGCTCGAACAGGACTACCTCATGCGCATCTTCCTGCAGTTCGCCGAGATACTGCGGCGCAGCTGGTTCAAGGCACGCGACGAGCACGACCCGAAGGCCGCGGCCGACATGCTGGAGAACGCCGTGGGCGACGCCGTGGACATCGACGGCGCCACGCTGCTGTCGCTCGCGCCGGAGTCCATGGCCGGCATCCTGCAGGTGTCGGGCACCGACCCGCGCGTCACCGAGTACGTGGCGCGCAGCCTCATGCTGGCGTCGGCCTACCTGCGCGAGGCAGGCGAGGACGCCGTCGCCGACCTGCGGCTGGAGCA
>NC_021021.1:2468775-2470222 GCF_000210055.1 Gordonibacter pamelaeae 7-10-1-b | reverse complement strand
GCGGCCCTGCCCGGGTGCTGGCGGCGCCTGCCCTCCGTGCGCCCCGCGCCGGATGCCGCCAGCATCCGCGGAACCCCTTCGAACCGTGATTTGTTAGATCATGGTGACTCTGTGATGATCGAAGGATCGCGTCCTCATCTGGTTTCGTTCCGCTAGAGTAATCGCCTCGTAATCCCGTTACGGGTCGCCTTCGGAACCTAGAAGGAAAACTCACCATGAAACAGAAGATGCAGCAATGGCTCGTCCGGCCCCAAGGAAAGCTCGGACCCTTGGGACTTGTCGTCCTCCTCGTCACCGCCAGCTTGGTGACGCCCCTCTCGCTCGACATGTACACCCCTGCCGTTCCCCACATGACGGAGGCCTTCGGCACCACGGCGGGCACCGTGAACCTCACGCTCGTGGGCTACTTCCTGTTCTTCGCCGTGGGCCTGCTCGTGTTCGGCCCGTTGAGCGACCGCTACGGCCGCCGCCCTGTGCTGCTGGCCGGCGTGGTGACCTACACCTCCGCAAGCGGGCTCTGCGCGCTCGCGCTCGACATCGAGATGCTCATCGCGTTCCGCGTCGTGCAGGCGCTGGGCGCGGGCGCCGTGAGCGCGGTTGCCATCGCCGTGGTCAAGGATGCGTTCAAGGCCGAGAAGCGCGAGGCCATCCTGTCTATCGTGCAGGTCATGTTCGTGGTGGGGCCCGTGCTGTCGCCGGTGGTGGGCGCCCTCATCCTGCAGGTGTTCGACTGGCGCATGACGTTCTGCGCCCTGGGCGCCGTGGGCGTGTTCTGCTGCGCGCTCGCCGTGCTGTTCGAGGAGACGCTGCCGCAGGAGGAGCGCTACCGCGGCACCGTGCTCGGCAGCATCGGGCAGCTGGGCGCTGTGGCCAGGAACAAGGGCTTCTCCTCGTTCCTGGCCATCGTGGGCCTGTACAACCTGCCGTTCATGGCCTACATCGCCGTGGGCTCCTACGTGTACATCTCGTTCTTCGGACTAAGCGAGCTGGAGTACAGCGTGTTCTTCGCCGTGGCGGCGCTGCTCACCGCCGCCGGTCCCTTCATCTGGCTCAAGGCCTCCCGCTACGTGAGCGCGCGCCGCTTCACCGGCATCCTGCTGGCCGCGGCTGCGCTCTCGGGCGTGGCCATGCTGCTGGCAGGCGAGCTCTCGCCCGTGCTGTTCTGCCTCACGTTCCTCGTGTTCGCCCTCACGGAGGCCTGCATCCGCCCCTACAGTACGAACATCCTGCTATCCCAGCAGGAGGGCGACACGGGCGCGGCGTCGTCGCTCATCAACTTCGCCCATACCGCCATCGGCTACGTGGGCATGCTGCTGGCGGTGCTACCGTGGTCGAGCTACGTGCAGGGCATCGGCGTGCTCATCGTGGCGTCCATGGCTTTTGCAGGCATCGGCTGGATCGCCCTGCTCAAGTCCCGTATCCCGCTCGCGGGCATCAAGGACGCCGC
>NC_021021.1:2466940-2468363 GCF_000210055.1 Gordonibacter pamelaeae 7-10-1-b | reverse complement strand
TGCGCCGGCCGGCCATGCCGATGCGGGTGCACCGGCTGCGCTGCCCCGCCTTCGCCGCGCCGGTGCGATCGGCGCCCGGCTTTTTCCCCTCTGCCCTTCACCGGGCGGCTGCGGTACGCTACCATGTTCCCGGGAGAAACTACGGGAGGGGATCGTTCTTGTCCGTCGAGAAGGCGAAAACGCTGCTGCGGTCGCTGCGGTGGCATCATCTGGGGTTCGCGTTCGTGTGGGCCATCACGTTCGCGGGCCTCGCGGTGCCCGACGGCTTCGCCGGCCAGCGCCTGTTCAGCTTGAGCGATCAGCTGTGCGCCCTGGCGGCCGTGGGCGCCGCCGTGCTCTACGAGCGGCGGCGCATGCCCTTCCCGCCGCGATCCGCCCTGATGGTGGGCGTGCTGCTGGCCGCAGGTTCGGCCGCCTACTACCTGGCGGCCAACGGTATCGTGCCCGTCCTGCCCGGCTCGCTGGCGGCCGGCGTGCTGGTGGGCCTGGCCCTGGGCTCGTCCTACGTGCTGTGGCAGCAGTTCTTCGCCTCCGAGGGGGCATCGCGCACGGCCGTGTTCATCCCGCTTTCGGCCCTGCTCTCGGTTGCGCTCAGCGTGCTGCTGGCGCTCTTGCCGGACGCCGCGCGCGCCTTGTGCTCCGTGGTCGTCCTGCCCGCTGCGGCCGCCGTGTCGCTCGGCCGCTGCCTGCGGGAGATCGTGCCCGCCGACCCCCGTCCGCGCATGACGGGCACGGCCGCCGCGGCCACGGTGCGCATGCTGTGGAAGCCGGTGTTCTGCACGTGCGCCATCGGCTTCGTGTGGAAGCTGGTCTCGCACCTCTTCGCCGTGCCCGGCGGCATCACGTCGCCGCCCGTGCTGGCCGGCATGGCGCTGGCCGTGGCGGTGGTGGTGCTCATCGAGCTGCTCTCGGAGACGGGCTTCGCGGTGCTGCGCGTCTACCAGATACTGTTTCCGCTGGTCACTGGTGCGTTTTTGTTGCCTACGCTGCTGGGGGTGCAGTTCGCGCCCTTTGCGTCGGGCATGCTGCTGTTCGGCTTCGAGATAGTGAACCTGCTGCTCATCGTCACCTGCGCCGTGTACGCGAGCGAGCGCTCGCTGCCCTCCACCCAGGTGTACGCCCTGTGCGTGGGGCCCACGCTGGCCGCCATGCTCGCGGGCGACGTCGTGGGCACGGGTCTTAGCCCGCTTGCGGCCTACGATTTCGCCCTGGCGGTGAACGTGCTGTTCGTCTGCGTGTACGCGCTGTCGCTCGTGCTGTTCTGCCTGGCGTTCACCCGCAAGGGACGCCGGGGCCGCGCGGCGGCCGAGGCTGAGCACGACATGGCCGTGGTGGGCGCCGCCGCATTCCTTCCGGCGGACGTTCTGGCAGCGGGGGGCTGCTGGATGCTCGGCAGCGACAGGGCCGGACGCCGTCGCGGGCT
>NC_021021.1:2464747-2466314 GCF_000210055.1 Gordonibacter pamelaeae 7-10-1-b | reverse complement strand
GCGGGGGCTGCGGGCGGTGCCGACGGCAAGCACACGTGGGAGGTCAAGCCCGAGCCTATCCCGGCCGACAAGATCAAGGAGACGGTGGACACCGAGGTGCTCGTCATCGGCGGCGGCTACTCGGGCACGTGCTGCGCGCTGGCCGCGGCGGAGGGCGGCGCCAAGGTGACGCTCGTGGAGAAGGATGCCATGCTCAACGGCCACGGCGTGGGCGGCACGGGCGCCATCGCCTCGCGCGAGCTGGACAAGCTGGGCATCAGCTTCGACAAGGCCGTGGAGATGGAGCGCTGGGTGTCCACGTGCGGCAACCGCTGCCGCGAGTCGCTCGTGGCCAAGTGGTTCCGCGAGTCCGAGCGCTGCATGAACTGGTTCCTCGACCTGGCCGAGAAGAACGGTGCGAAGTGCATGGTCACGGTGGGCTCGCGCTCGGTCGTGCACCCCGAGATCGACTGCTACCACATGATCTCCGGCGGCGAGATCTTCGAGCAGCACACCATGGCCGACTTCGTGGAGTACCTGTTCGAGAGCGAGGCCAAGCAGCACGGCGCCGAGTTCGTGTACGAGATGCCGGCCGTGCAGCTCGTGCAGGACGACGCCGGCAAGGTCACGGGCGCCATCTGCCAGAACAAGGACGGCGACTACGTGCAGTACAACGCGCCGAAGGGCGTGGTGCTGGCCACGGGCGACGTGAGCTACAACGACGAGTACCTCGACGAGTTCGCCCCCATTGCGAAGAAGGTCATGACCCGCCTGTGCTCCGACCAGGGCAACGTGGGCGACGGCCACAATATGGCCGCCTGGGCCGGCGGCGCGTTCCAGGACGGCCCGTGGCCCACGATGATGCATCCGCAGGCGGCCGCCACGTTCCACGGCCCCTTCATGTTCGTGAACCCGGCCGGCAAGCGCTTCATGAACGAGGCCACGTGGGTGCAGGGCAAGTGCGTGGGCGTCATGGTGAACGGCGGCTCGGACCATGCGTGGTCGGTGTTCGACGCGAACTGGCAGACGGACCTGCTTGACAGCCTGCAGTACGGCGGCGGCATGTTCTGGGACTCGTTCCGCGCCTACGGCACGGACTACCAGGTGGCGGTGGAATCGCATACGAAGTCGGTCGAGAGCGGCCTGGAGAAGGTGCCCGACTACTACAAGCGCGCCGACACGCTGGAGGAGCTGGCGGAGATGCTCGACGTGGACAAGGACGAGTTCCTGAAGTCGGTCGAGCGCTACAACAAGATGTGCGAGCAGGGCGAGGACACCGATTTCTACAAGGAGGGCCACTTCCTCTATCCCATCAAGGAAGGCCCCTTCACGGCCTGTATGGTGGCGCCGGGCCTGTTGGGCGTGTGCGGCGGCATCCACATCTCGGACAACTTCGAGGTGCTGGACGCCGAGGACAAGCCGGTCGAGGGCCTGTACGCCATCGGCAACTGCGCCGGCGACATCTACGCCTACGACTATCCCATCAACGTGCAGGGCAACAGCCACGGCCGCTGCCTCATCGAGGGCAAGTGCCTGGGCGAGCAGCTGGCGGGCGTGTACCAGGAGATCTAGCAGGTTGACGGCGGGG
>NC_021021.1:2462651-2464259 GCF_000210055.1 Gordonibacter pamelaeae 7-10-1-b | reverse complement strand
CGCTCGAGGAAGGGCGCTTCGCCGATGCGGCGGAGGCGCGTGCCGCCGTCTTGGATCCGGCCGAGCTGGCGTCTGTCGAGTCGGAGGTCGAAGCCTACCGGTGCGCCTACGCCGAGGCCCTTGCCCGGTGCGAGGCACTGGAGGCGTCCTGTCCCGAGGACTGAGGTTGCGGCGGGCGCGGCCGTATCTTACGAAACGGTAAAAAACGGGCTAAACCGAGAATCCCGAGCCTTTTTCTCTCTGGATAGCGTATAGTATTCTCGTGCTCTCGAGGTGAGGGCGAGTGCTGCCGCCATGCAGCATGCAGTGTTGCCTCCTTGAAGGGTCAAGGAGAGGAAAGAGGATTTAAAATGGCAGAAGGTACCGTGAAGTGGTTCAACCCCGAAAAAGGCTATGGGTTCATCTCTCAGAACGATGGCGAAGACCTCTTCGTCCACTTCTCTGAGATCAAGATGGACGGCTTCAAGACCCTCGATGAAGGCCAGGCTGTGCAGTTCGACGTGACGACTGGCCAGAATGGCAAGCTCCAGGCTAGCAACGTGACGAAGGCGTAAAGCAACCTCACATAAAAAAGCCGAAATGGCCCCGCAGTGCGGGGCCATTTTTTATGCCGGGAGCGAGATTTTCCTTCAGCTTGTTTCTTGCTGCTGCTCGATTGGTTGAGAGCGGCTAGGCGACGCGCTACCATAAGCGCAATGGGCGGGGCTATGAGGGCAAGAAGGCGAGAGGGGTTGTTATGGACAACGTCATGACCATGCCGTGCACAGAGTTTGTGGGGGGCGGTGCGGCATCACGCGCACTTTCTGGAAGACGAGGCCTCCCGCGCTCGGCTGCGTCGGTTCCGCGACGCCATCCGCGCCGAGGGGGTGCGCGCGTTTCTGGATCGCGAGTACCCGGCCGGTGGCGACAAGGCTCTCATCGTGAACGTGACGGCGGGGCGCACTTGCTTGGTAGACGGCAACGCGCATTTGGTGGCGCTTGTCATGTGCGATGTCGGCGTCACGCTGGCCAGGCTCGTCGAGGAGTCGGGACGCGCCGACTTCGTGCGCCGATGGCACGACGGCTGGGAGGAGGGCTCCGGCCAGGAGGCAGCCTACGAGGTGTACCTTCCCCTGGATGCCGATACGAGCCGTATTCCCGAGGCGTACGAGGGCACCGACTGGTTTAAAGATCCGTCGCAGCCCACGAAGATCATGCCGGCTACCATCGCGTTCGATAGCCCCCTGTTCGCCGAGCGCGACCGCGGCCGGCCCTTGGGCGAGACCGCGCGCCTGGTGCTGGAACGGCTGGATTGAGCCAGGGGCCGCCACGACGTCGCGCAGCGGCCTCTGCCGGCTAGCAGATGAACATGGCGTCGCCGAAGGAGAGCATGCGGTAGCGCTCGGCGATGGCATGCTGGTAGGCGGCCATGATGTGCTCGCGCGTGGAGAAGGCGCTCACCAGCATCATGAGGGTGGAGCGGGGCACGTGGAAGTTCGTGACGAGGGCGTCCACCACGTGGAACTCGCTGCCGGGCAGGAGGTAGAGCGACGTGGCCTCGCGCTCGCGGGGCGTGACGGCGCCCGCCTCGGCGTCCCAGGCGCTCTCGAGGCTGCGCACGCTCGTGGT
>NC_021021.1:2460748-2462458 GCF_000210055.1 Gordonibacter pamelaeae 7-10-1-b | reverse complement strand
ACGCGGCCGCCGCGCTCGCGCGTCTCGGAGATGGCCGCCACCGTGCGCTCGGGCACGGTGTAGAACTCGGTGTGGATGACGTGCTTCTCGGGATCGTCCTCGTCCACGATGCGGAAGGTGTCCAGGCCCACCTCCAGCTCCACGGTCTCCCAGCGAACGCCCTGCTCGCGCAGGTGCTCGATGAGCTCGGGCGTGAAGTGCAGGCCCGCCGTGGGCGCCGCCGCCGAGCTCTCGCGACGCGAGTACACCGTCTGGTAGAGCTCCTCGTCGCCGGCGTAGTCCTTGATGTAGGGCGGCAGCGGCGTATGGCCCACCGCGTGCAGCGCCTCGTCGAGGGAGGGGAGCGGCGTGGTGAGGCGTGCCAGGCGCTCGCCCTTCTGGGCGTCCGGCAGCCAGTCGACGATCTCGGCCGACAGGGCCACGTTGCCCTCCGCATCGGTAAAGTCCACCACCGCGCCCGTGCCGGGCTTCAGGCGCTTGCCGGGGCGCACGAGCACCTCCCAGAGCGCGCTGCGGTTCTCGGTGGGCGTGCCGTGCTGGCGCAGCAGGAACACCTCGGCCGCCCCGCCCGTGCCGCGCTTCGCGCCCAAAAGGCGCGCCGGCATGACGCGCGTCTCGTTGGCCACCAGAAGGTCGCCGGGGCGCAGGTACTCCGCGATGTCGCGGAATACGCGGTCCTCAAGCGCACCGGTCGCGCGGTCCATGACCAGCAGGCGGCAACCGTCGCGTTCCGCGGCGGGCTCCTGGGCGATGAGCTCTTCGGGCAGGTCGTAGTCGAAATCGGAGGTCTTCATGCGGGCGGGTCCTTCGCGTTGTTCGCAGTCGGTTCGTCGAAGAGCCTATTATAGGCGTTCCGGCTCCGCCAAGGACCCCATTCCCAATTCCTCCCACGTCATCTCATACCACGACTCGATGGAAAGCCCCGGCACGCGCTTGAACTCGTCCACGTTGCCCGTGACGAGCACGGCATTGTTCGCGAGCGCCGTGGCAGCTATGAGGAGGTCGTTAGGTCCGATGACCTTACCGGCCATTTCCAGCTCCCCCCTTATGCGCGCGTAGATGTGCGCGCATTCGGAATCGAACGGAAGGACTTCGAAGGGAAGCATGAATTCATCGACGAGCCATCGCGTTTTTTCCGATTGCTTGCTTTTCACTATGCCGAGCCTCAGCTCTCCCTCCACAATGGCGGGAATTTTGAACAGGCGAGGGTCGCTGCTGCGCATCAGATCGTAAGCGTAGGGGAGGTGCCCGTGCATGAAGTCTATGCAAATGTTGGCGTCGAGGAGGTACATGCGCGCCGCCTACAGCGTCTTGCGAGGCGCGTCGAGCTCCCAGGGAATCTCCGGAGGCACCACGAACGTGTCGTCGTCGCAGGCGCCGTACAGGTTGAAGAACCCCCGGGGCCACCCGTTGCGCTCCTTGCGCTCGCGCAGCACGCCCGCCGCGTACTTCGAGAGCGTCTTCCCCTCGCGCGCGGCATCGCGACGCAGATCCTCCATCGTGGAATCGTCCACGTACAACGAAAGCTGGGCCATGTCACCCTCCCTTCGGTAGCAAATATACTTGTGAGTATACTTGCTAAAACTTTGGAAAGCAAGCCCATGCTTTGGCACGTGACGGCAGGGCTTGCGAGGCGCTTTGGCCGAAGGCCGGGCTACCGCTCGCCGCGCTCCTGCTCGCGCAGGGCGCGCAGGGCGGCGCGCTTGCGGG
>NC_021021.1:2453500-2460225 GCF_000210055.1 Gordonibacter pamelaeae 7-10-1-b | reverse complement strand
CGTAGGGGCCCTCCACCACCGGCAGCCCCTCGCCGCCGGCCCACGTGCGCAGCGTGCCCAGCCGGTGCGCATACTCCTCGGCTGGCGCGATGTTCGAGTTCGCATAATAGAGGGTCAGGTCGTGCCCGGCCGCGCGCAAGATGCGCGTCGGCTCCAGCGAGCACGGTCCGCAGCAGGCATGAAGTAGCAATTTCATCGGGTTTCGCACGCTCCTTCGCATCGTCGCCTATACTACCATGTCGGACAAAACGCACGCCGACGAACAGAAGGACGACGCAATGAGCGAATGCACCGCACCGGCCTACCGGGCCATCTTCTTCGACTTGGACGGGACCTTGCTCCCCATGGAGATCGACGAGTTCATGCGCACGTACTTCGAAGCGCTCGGCGCGTACGTCGCCCGCTTCGGCGTGGCGCCCGAGGCGTTCATGGCCGGCATGAAGGCCGGCATCAAGAACATGGCCGCCCATGATGACGGCCGCCCGAACAGCGACGCGTTCTGGGAAGGCTGGTTCGCGCACGTCGATGCCGATGCGTGCGACTGGGCGACGGAGCTCGACCGCTTCTACGAAGTTGAATTCGGTGCGATCGGCGCGGGCGTGGTGCCGAACCCGGCGGCGGCGCGCGCGGTGGACGCGCTCGCGTCCAAGGGCTATCCGCTCGTGCTGGCCACGATGCCCATGTTCCCCGAGCGCGCCGTGCGGTGGCGCCTCGAATGGGCGGGCGTCGACTCGGGCAAGTTCTCGCGCCTCACGAACTTCGCGAACTCCACGAGCGTGAAGCCCAAGCCCTCCTACTACGCCGAGAACCTGGCCGCGGCCGGCCTGCGCGGCGCCGACGTGCTCATGGTGGGGAACAACACGGTGGAGGACCTGGGCATCCGCTCGCTCGGGGCCGACGCTTTCCTCGTGACCGACCACCTGCTCGACCCGACCGACGGCTTCGATTTGGGCGGCGCCAAGCATGGCACGATAGAGGAGTTCGCCGCATGGGCCGAGGCGCTGCCTGCCTGCACGAGTCCCGCGACCGGCATCGAAGCCGGCCTCGTGGACGCTGCCGCGCGCGAGCGCGTGCTCGCGGATAACCTTACGGCCGGCGCAAGCGTCGACGCCCCCGGCGCGGGCTTCACCATCAACGGGATCGAGGGCTAGCCGTGGCGCTCTTCGACTGCACGTGCGAGGCGACGAGCGGCCACGCCCGCGCGCTTTCCTACGAGACGGCCCACGGAACGTTTCAGACGCCCATGTTCATGCCCGTGGGCACGAGCGCCACGGTGAAGGGCGTCACCGCAGGTCAGCTGCACGACCTCAACTCCCAGGTGGTGCTCGCGAACACGTATCACCTCTCGCTGCGCCCCGGCGCCGACGTGGTGGCCGAGGCGGGCGGGGTGCACCGCTTCATGAACTACGACGGCCCCATGCTCACCGACTCGGGCGGCTTCCAGGTGTTCAGCCTGGCCGACACGCTCAAGCTCGACGATGACGGCCTCACGTTCCGCTCCATCTACGACGGCTCGAAGATCCGCTGGACGCCCGAGTCCAACATGGCCGTCCAGGAAGCACTTGGCGCCGATATCGCCATGCAGCTCGACCAATGCACGCCCTACCCGGCCGAGCACGCGTTCGTGGCGAAGGCCGTGGACCTCTCGGCCAACTGGGCGCGTCGCTGCCTGGCCGCGCACCAGCGCCCCGACCAGACGCTCTTCGGCATCGTCCAGGGCGGCATGGAGCTGGACCTGCGCCTGGAGTCCATCCGCCGCCTGCGGGAGATCGAGGAGGAAAGCCTCGCTGCGGGCGGCCGCAGGTTCGGCGGCTTCGGCATCGGGGGCTACTCGGTGGGCGAGGACCACGAGGTGATGTTCGAGACGCTCGGCCCCGTGGCACGCGCGTGCCCGGAGGACCGTCCGCGCTATCTCATGGGGGTGGGCAACCCCACCACGCTTGTGCGCGCGGTGCGCGAGGGCGTGGACATGTTCGACTGCGTGCTGCCCACCCGCACGGCGCGCATGGGCACGGCGTTCTCGTCGACGGGCCGCATGAACATGCGCAACGCCAAGTTCACGCGCGACTTCGGCCCGCTCGATGCGGCCTGCACGTGCCCGACGTGCCAGAACCACAGCCGCGCCTACCTGCGTCACCTCGTGAAGCAGAACGAGATGCTGGGCGGCATCCTGCTCTCCATCCACAACCTGCACTACCTCATCGACCTCATGCGCCGCGCCCGCGAGGCGGTGCTGGCGGACGCCTACGAGGAGTTCTACCAGGAGTGGATGGCGAGCCCCGCGGCGAAGGACTACTAGGCGGGATCTGCGCGCGGGCCGGTTCCGGAAAGCGCCGAATATTTCCGGATAAGTATAATTTAACCGCAGGGGAGTGTTCCCTGCGGTCGATTTGTGGCACAATAGGACAGTTGACGTGGCGGAGCCGTTCCGCGCGCCTTTGAATGGAAAGAATCAACGAGGGAGAGCTCCCCATGGCGACAGCCCAGAAATCGAAGAAGAAGCCCGGCCGCTCGGTCGACCGGCGCAACGTCTGGCTCCTCATAGCCACCACCCTGCTGGTGGTGGGATCGATCTTCATGTTCGCGCCTCCGCAGGAGAAGATCAACCAGGGCCTGGACATCCAGGGCGGCCTGTCGGTCGTGCTCACGGCGAAGGGCGAGAGCGGCCAGGCCGTGTCGACCGAGGACATGGAAAAGAGCCGCGCCATCATCGAGAGCCGCGTGAACGCGCTCGGCGCCTCGGAGGCCGTGGTGCAGGTGCAGGGCACCGACCAGATCCTCGTGCAGATCCCCGGCCTCACGAACACCGAGGACGCGCTCGACACCATCGGCAAGACCGGCAAGCTGGAGTTCGCGCGCCTCGACTCGTTCACCGACCAAGACGTGAAGACCAAGATAGAGAACGGCCAGTACGGCAACGAGGCCACCATCACCGACGAGCTGGGCAACCAGCTGCCCGCGGGCAAGACCGAGCACCTCAAGGTGGAGGACGGCACTTACACGCCGCTCGTTTCCGGCGCGAACATCACGAACGTGTCCATCGGCAAGGAGAAAGAGGCCTCCGCCGACTATGCGGTGAATGTGAAATTGGACGGCGAGGGCACGACGGCGTTCGCCGAGGCAACGAAAGAGCTTGCGCCTACGAAGGGTAAGATAGTCATCATATTGGACAACGAGGTGCAGTCCGCGCCGGCTGTGCAGTCCGAGATCCCGAACGGCGACGTGTCCATCACGGGCGGTTACTCGCTCGACGAAGCCAAGTCGCTGCAGACCGTGCTGGAGAGCGGGTCGCTGCCCGTGAGCTTCGAGTACGCCCAGAGCCAGGTGGTAGGCCCGACGCTCGGCCAGGACGCACTGGCGTCCGGCGTGCTGGTGGCGCTTATCGGCCTGGCCGTGGTCATGCTGTACCTGCTGTTCTTCTACCGCGGCCTCGGTCTGATCACGGCGGCGGCCATGGGCATCTTCGCCGTGCTGTACCTGGGCATCCTGGCCACGCTCTCGGCGTTCGGCCTGTTCAGCCTCTCGCTCGCCGGTATCGCGGGCATCGTGCTGACCATCGGCATGGCGGCCGACTCGTCCATCCTCACCATGGAGCGCTTCCGCGAGGAGATCCGCATGGGCCGCAGCGTGCGCGCCGCGTCCATCACGGGCGTGCGGCACGCCATCGTCACGTCGGTCGATGCCGACCTGGTGACGCTCGTGTCGGCGCTGTCGCTGTTCTTCCTGGCCACGGCTTCCGTCAAGGGCTTCGGCCTGACGCTGGCACTGGGCATCGTGTGCGACATAGTCATGATGCTGCTGTTCAAGGCGCCGCTCATCCGCCTGCTGGCGCCGAAGGTCATCGCAAGGCATCCTCGTTTCTGGGGCGTCGCGGACGCCGAGGCGGCTGCCAAGGACTACGAGGCGCTGGCGCTTGCCGAGGGCACGAGCACGGCTGCGGCCGAGGCGGGCGAGGCCCTGAACCCCGCCGAGAGCGAGCGTGTGGTCGAGAAGCGCGCGGGTGCCGCCGGCGAGGCCGCCGCAGAGGCGGCGCGCAAGCCGCACGGGCGCTTCATCAAGCACGACATCAACTTCCTGGGGTACCGCCGCATCTTCCTCACGGTGGCGGCCGTGCTCGTGTGCGCGTCCTTCGCCGTCGTGGGCGTGAAGGGGCTGAACTTCGGCATCGAGTTCGTGGGCGGCACCTCGGTGGCGTTCCACAACACGGGCGATGTGACCACCGAGCAGCTGCGCAGCTCGTTCGATGCGGCCGGCGAGCCCGACGCCGTCATCCAGACAACGAACGCGGACGGCCAGGAGGGCTTCCTCGTCCGCACCACCACCACGAGCGCCGAGGACGCCACGGCGCGCGCGAACCAGGTGGCCGGCGACCTGGGATTGTCCACCGACAGCTTCGAGGTGACCACCATCGGGCCTGACTGGGGCGCGAGCGTCATTCAGTCGTCGCTCATCGCGTTCCTCGTGTCCATCGTGCTCATCATCATCTACATCGCCATCCGCTTCGACTACAAGATGGGCATCACCGCCATCGTGGCGCTCCTGCACGACCTGGTGCTGGTCATGGGCATCTACGCGCTGGTGGGACGCGAGGTCAACCCGAACACCATCGCTGCGCTGCTCACCATCTTAGGGTATTCGCTCTACGACACGGTGGTCGTGTTCCACCGCATCAACGACAACATGCGGGGCGATGACATCAAGTGCACGTTCATGACGATGGCGAACCATTCCATCAACCAGGTGCTCGTGCGCACCATCAACACCACGCTCACGTCGCTCATCCCGGTGCTGGCCATGCTGTTCTTCGGCGGCGAGACGCTCAAGGACTTCGCGTTCGCCATGGCCATCGGCCTGATCTGCGGCTCGTACTCGTCGGTGGCGGTAGCCACGCCGCTGTACGCCATGTGGAAGACGCGCGAGCCGAGGAATGCGAAGCTCGTGAAGAAGTACGGCACCGAGGTGGGCCGCTTCGAGTTCGCGAATCCGAACGCCATGGCCGCCGCTGCGGCGAAGCCGGCGAAGGGCGCGACCGCTGCGAAGGCGGGGAAGTCGTCTGCGGGTAAGCCGTCCAAGGGCGCGCCTGCCGCGAAGCCGGCATCGAAGGCCGCGGAGGCGACAGCTGCCGCCAAGAAGAACGTCGCGTCCAACGGGTCAGCAGCACCTTCTGCCGCACCCGACCCGTCGAGCGCTGCGCAGCCGCACGGTGCCAGCGCCTCCAAGGCTGGCTCCAAGCCGCCGAAGGCCAAGCGCAAGAAGCGCCCGGACAAGAAGTAGCTAACAGGGGCTCACGGCACTGCTGCAGAACAAGGAAACCCCCGAACGGGGGTTTCCTTGTTCTGCAGTAGGGAGGAGACGGCGGGAAGAAGACGGAGGGCCCAGCTCCCCCCCCCTTTTTTTTCGGTCCTGTTGACATGATGACGGGACGCTCCGGAGGAGGGCGGCCCATTACCGGGAGCCTGACTCGCAAACTCCTAGGTCGGGCTTCCTTTACCGAAGCTTCCTTCGCGCAGCGACCGCGCCGGCGGCACCCAGCGTAACGAGGCACGCAAGGGTGCCCAGCGTGGCGAGCGAGACAGCGTCTGCGGTACGCGGCAAGGACTTCGACGCCGAGTAGATCGCCTTGCGCGCGCCGGTCGCCGCAGATGCGGGCTGAACGGGCTTCGACGGGTCTGATGGGTGCGCCGGATCGACGGGGTCGACGGGATCGACCGGCCGGGCCCTGACGGTGAAGTCGCGCGACAGCGTTTCGACGGAGCCTGTGCGCTGCCAGCCGGCGCCCGCCGTGTAGACCTCCTGGGCGTACGTTGCCGTGAGCGTGTAGGAACCGGCGGCTTCGAGCGCCGCGGTGGAGCGGTACGGGGACGCGTCAGGGAAGTCGCCCTGCAGGCTGGGCGCGATGCTCCAGGTTACGGGGATGTAGCGCGTCTCGCCGTCGACCGCGCCAACCTCGTCCTGGCGGTGGCCGGTAGCCAGGAACGAGAGCGTGTCGCCCTCGTACAGGTTGTCGTTCTCCAGCACGAGCTCGTTCTTGTGAGCGTCGGCCTGCGGTACCCAGCGCGCGACGAGGCGTGCGCCGCCGGCGGGCATGGGGAACGTCTCGCCGGCATGGTACACGGTGCCGTCGGCCTCGTTCGTCCATCCGCCGAACGCATAGCCGGCCTTCGTGGGCTCGCCGGAGGCCACGGGCACCGCGTCGCCCTCGGCGTACGTCTGGGGATCGACGGGCACCGTGCCGCCGTCGGCTCCGTTTCCGTCGTATTCGACGGAGTACATAGCTGCCCAGATGGCATACAGCGACGAGGGGCCTACGGGCATGGTGTAATCCATGAAGCCCCAGCGGGCGGAGGCGTCGGTGTTCCAACCCATGAACAGGTAGCCTATGCGCGACCAGTCGGCGCCCGAGGTGCCGACCGACGCGATGCTGCTCAGCGCCAGGGACTGAAAGGGGCTGAACGTGCCACCGGGCGCGGTCACGGCGTCGCCCGCCTCGTAGTTGCGGTGGTAGGTGAGCGGGAAGAGCTGCGCGGGCGTCGTGGCATGGGCGGTGTTCGACCAGTCGCTTGTCTGGCCGCCTCCCGTTGCGTTGAGGCGGTAGTAGTAGGTCGTGTCCGGCGAGAGGCCCGTGTCCAGGTACTGCGCCTCCGAGCCCGGCACCGTGCCCACGAGCACGTACCCGCCCGTCTCGAAGGTGCTGCGGTACACCTGGCAGTTCTCGGCGTCGGCGG
>NC_021021.1:2446327-2453295 GCF_000210055.1 Gordonibacter pamelaeae 7-10-1-b | reverse complement strand
CCGAACGCCGGCGGGGCGAACGCGGCCGGTGCGAGGGCGGAGAGTGCGAGCAGCAGCGCAAGCGCCATCGACAGCGCGCAACGTGCCGGCGTTCGCGCCGGCAGGACGGGGAAACGGTGCATGGCGGGCTCCTTACAGGCGAATATGATGCGGTTGGCACCATTATCCGGAGGTCCTTCGCCTCGCCGGCAAACCGTTGCCCCCACGTCATGCCGGCTTCCAATCTGCCGCCTTTCCGTTGCCGTCCCGTCGATGCGGGCGCCGGCTGCCCTGAAGCGAAAGGAGGTCTCTCATGCGGGCAGGGCGGCCCCTGCGCAGGGCTGCCCTGCCCGTGGTTCGGCGGGCTCCGGCTCGCGTTCGCCTTACCGCTTGAAGCGCTCCTGTTCGGCCAGCTCGGCGTACCAGCGGGCGTAGACGTCGGGGCGGAAGTCCGGGTCGACGTCGGCCCACTGCTTGGCCAGGAAGGGCTTGTCCACGTAGGACAAGTCGATGGTGCCCAGGTGCAGCTCCTGTTCGTCGGAGCCGGGCGCGCCGCAGGGGCCGCCCGCGTAATAATGCACGGCCGGCACGTTCTTGCCGGGGCCTATCACGCTGCTGCCGCCCACGAAGTCATCGGAGATGGCGCAGCCCGTGCAGTTGGCCGAGGCGATGTACACGTCGTTGTTCGCGGCCAGGTACTCCAGCGAATCCTTGATGTTGCGGGCGGTCACGCCCGTGTTCACGGCGAACGGGTTCGCGATGAGGCGGCAGCCGCTCGCCCGGTAGTAGCGCATGATCTCGGAGAACACGAACGTGTCGTAGCAGATGCTCACGCCCACCGGCCCCCAGGGCGTGCCGAACATGAACGGCTCGTCGCCGCGGCCGGCCCAGGAGGGCTCGTCGGCCGGCAGGTGCATCTTGCGGTAGCGGCCCAGCACCCCGTCGGGCCCGCAGGCCACGGCGGCGTTGTACACGGTGCCGTCCTCGGCGCGCTCGGCCAGCCCGAACACGGCGTACACGCCCAAACGGTGCGTGGCCTCGGCCACGGCCTCGGTGGACGGCCCGGGGATGGGCTCGGCCAGCCGATGGTGCATGCGCTCGTCGCCCTCGTGGTCGAGGTCGGCGTCGTAGCCGGTGAGCGCCGTCTCGGGCAGCACCACGAGGTTCGCCCCGCGCGCCGCCGCGCACTCTAGGTATCCGATGATGCGGTTCAGGTTCCGCTCCTTGTCGCCCCAGCGCGGCTCGTACGTGACCACGGCGACGTTCATGATGTCCTTCATGGGTTTTCTCCTTCGATAGGGTCGGTTTCCTCTAGCGCAGCTTCCGCGTGGCGAACGCGCATACGGCGCCCGCCACGGTGAGCGGCACCATGAGGTAGAAGGCCATATCCCAGCCCACCGCCTCGATGAGCAGGCCCACCAGGCTGGAGCTTAAGAAGATGCCCACCCATTGGAACGTGTTCAGCAGCGCCACGGCCATGTCGTCCTGCGCGGGCGGCACCAGTTCGGCCACGGCCGAGAAGCACAGCCCCACGATGCCCATGACCGCGATGCCGAACAGCACCACCAGCACCACGAACACCCCGGTGGGCCAGGAGGGCATGAGCGCGTAGGTCACGGCGCTGGCCAGCATGAGCACGCCGAGCGGCTTCTTGCGCGAACCCATCTTGTCCGACACCATGCCCGTCACGATGCCCACAGGTATGCCCACGAGCGGCGCTATGCTCACGATGGAGCTGGCCGCCGCCGCGTCCATGCCGCGCACCTCGGCCAGGTACGTGGGCGGAAACGAGATGACGCCCTGCTCGGCTATCAGGTACACCATGAGCGTGAGCCCGACGAGCCACACGCCCGGGTTCAGGAACACGTCCTTCGAGAACAGCTTGGCCGGCGCGGCCGGTGTGTCGGCAGACGCCCCCGTGCCCGGCGCCTCCTCGGCCGGCGCGGCCGCCGCCGCAAGCGACGCGTCCAGGTTGCGCAGCGCGACGATCCACGCCACGAGGAACACGGCGGCGTAGACGGCCGTGAACCACCACACGTTCTCCCACGCGCCGCCCTCGGCGATGCGCGGCGCCAGGTTGAACATGGCTATCTGGCCGAACGCCATGAAGCACATGAGCAGGCCCATGGCGCTGCCGCGGCGCTTGTCGTCGAACGAGCTGGCCACGGCCGCCGGCCCCAGCGTCATGAGCAGGATGAGCCCCACGCCCTCCACGATGCGGCTCCCCAGCATGACGGCGTAGCCCGCATCGAGCGCGCCCACCACCGAGCCGGCCAGGATGGCGGCCAGCGCGACGATGCCCGTCTTGTAGTACCCCAGCTTCGCGATGATGACGCCGCTGGGAATGGCCAGGAATATTCCCGAGAACACGAACACCGAGATAAGCAGCCCGGCCTGCCCGGCGCCTGCGAGCCCCATGCTCTCCGTGAGCACCGGCACGATGGGCGCCACCTTGTTCAGGCACATGGCTCCCGCCGTCATGGACATGAGCATCATGAACAGCACGAGCCCGGGAGAGATCTTCTTGCGTTCCGTCATGGTCTTCACCCCTTTCGCGGCCTTCCTGCCGCCTCCGTGCGCGCCACGGGCCCGCCCCGCCCGAAACCGCAGGTGGGCGGTGGCCGCGCTCATACCTCCCGTACTGCTCCCAGCTTACGCGCGGGCTTCCCTATAGCGGAACGAACGATATGGAGAGGGGTATCAATAGTCACGTGAGGCCGATTCAAAACGCGCGCCCCGCTGCGTAGAATGGGGGCGTGGGGCCGGCGCGCGCGGGCGGGCCGGAACGCGGGAGCGGAGTGTCGGCGGAGGGAGGCGGCGCGCCGGTTGCGGGCGATGCGGGGAAGGGAGGCGGCCATGGACACGCGCGATCTCAAGGTGTTCGTGGCCGTCTACGAGACGAAGAGCATCACCCGTGCGGCGAAGGACCAGTTTCTAAGCCCCCAGGGGTGCAGCAAGATCATCCAGAAGATAGAAGGCGAGCTGGGCACGTCGCTGTTCGCCCGCAACCACTTCGGCGTTGCGCCCACGCCGCAGGGGGATGCGCTCTACCGCCGCGCGCAGATGGTCATTCGCCTGCTCGACGGCGTGAAAGACGAGGTGGAGGCCGCCCGTGCGCTCAAGTACACGCTGAACATCGCCTCGACGCAGGGCGTTTCGGAGTACCTCTCGCTCGCGTTCGTCCGCGATTTCGCCGAAAGCCATCCGCATATCAGCCCGCGCATCATGGAGAGCCCCGACGCCATTGCCAAGCAGCGCTTGGCTGACAACGCCGCCGAGATCGGCGTGCTGGGCGGGCCGGTGGACCTGTCGGTGTTCCATGCTGTGCCGTTCACGAGCCACCGGCCCTGCCTGGTCATCAACGAGGCGAACCCGCTTGCGCGCAAGGCGGCGATCGATTACGTCGATTTGGACAACCAGCCGCTCGCAATGGTCAGCCGCGAGTTCGCCTCGCACCACCTGGTGGTGAACCGCTTGGCGAACGCGGGCGCGCATGTGGACATCGTCATGGAGGCCACGGAGCTGGATCTGTGTCATCGCCTGGCCGAGCAGGGCGATGCCATCGCCGTGTCGTTCGACTTCGCCGCCTGGGGCGGCCGTCGTGCGCACACGGTCATCCGCCCCTTTGCCGACCGCACGTTCGCCTGGGAGACGTTCGTCGTCCGCAAGGCCGGCGCCGGCCTGTCGCCCCAGGCCCAGGAGTTCTGCGACTTCGCCTTGGCGTGGGTAGCCGACCATCGTGCCGACCTCTTCCAATGGCCGGGCGCGTGAGGGGGCTTGGCGGCGAAGGAGGGGCTTTGCCCTGGAGGGTTTTCCGGAAAGGCCGGGGAATCCCGTTTTGTGCCGACATGCCTCCTTGGCGGGGCCTTCACGATGCGACAAGCGATCGGAAGAGCTCCCCGCGAGCGCGGGTGCTCCACCCCCGCTTGCTCCTGATGCGCGCGCCCAGCGCACGGGCGACCTGATGAGCGAGGCGGTCGAGCCCTCGGCCGTCCATGACCTGATCGCGCGTTGCGGTTATCGTCGTCACGCTCAAGGACGTCAGGTCGTTTCGCCTTCGCGCGTCGTTCGCTATCCTGCTCGGACCCGTGTGCTCCAGGTCGCTGTCGTACTCGAGCGCGACGCGGGCTTCGGGCCAGTAGAGGTCGCAGAGGTAGTACCGCCTCTCCATCGCGTTCGGTCCGCTTTGCAGGGCGTCTATGCGATGGTTGAGGATCGGCCGCGGGAGTCCGTAGCCGCCGAGCCGAAGGGGGAGACCCAGGATCAAGGCCAGTGCCGTCTCCATGGGGGAGCCGGAGGATGCGGCTACGAGGCATGCCGCCTTGCGAGCATCCGCCAGGCCTCTCATGCCGGCGCATCTTCCCAGATATGCTTCGAGGGCGCGGGGCGTGGTCGGGGGAAGGACGCGCTCATATCCCGCCGAACCGTTCGGTTGCAGCGTGTAGAGCGAGCACAGCTCGGTTCCCAGCTTCACGAGGCTCACGAATGGCAGCGAGGCTGCCATCTGTGCGAAGCACAACTCGGGCGAGCCGAGCAGCAGATCGTCGCCGACACGTACGAAAGAGCCGCAAGACAAAGGGGCCGACCGCACATGGCACCGTGTGGACTTAAGGGAGTTTACAGCATTCTTGTGGGGAACGAGCAAGTGCAGCGGCTCCGATGCGAATGCGAGCACCCCTTCCCTCAACCTCCGGACCTCCCCGGCAAAGGGCTTGCAGGCGCGAGGTGCTTCTGCTCGCGATCCTGCGAAGGCGCCCGCCTCGGCGCAGGCGATATCCAGGCGGTCCATCGCCAGCGCAGTTGCAAAGCGCTCGACGTCTGCCGCTCCAGCCGGCCGGTGCCAAGGGGCGATCGACGGCCCGCCGAGCAGGGCGTCGAACCGTCCCGATTTCCAGCATTCTGCTGCTGTGCTATGCGATAAGAAGATTGCCATGGCCGCATCCTAGCGCGCTTGAGCCAGCGATATCTTCGCGTTGCCCTATTGTTGAGAGGACGTAACGAGGCGCAGGTGGTGCGGCCTCCGATTCCTGTGCTTTATAAACATAAGTTGAAGAGTAATGGACAAAAAGAGGCACTAATCTATAGATTTCTGCTGAACTTGGCAATTCCGAAAAAAGTAAATTTTGATACTGCCTGGTCATACGGCTATCGAACAAATTATCCTCAGAAAATAATAAAGATTAGTCGGTGTTTTTGCCCAAGGCTGCAGCGCCGCAAGGCGTGCAGGTGCCGATGGCTGCGGGTCGCCGGCATAGGCCGCAGGTGCAAGCCGATCTCGTGGAGGGGGAGGCGGCGGGCAGACGGGCACGGGCGCGGTGTGCTATGCTGCTGGGAGCAAACAGGTGCCTCGCCGCGCAGGCGGGCGGGGCTGCGAGAGGCAAGGAGCTAGCATGCGCCAAGGGAGCGCCCCGAATTTCTGCCCGCCGGTTGAGGAGGGCGTGACGCTCGAGTTCGTCGACGAGAGAGGTGATGCCGTAACGTTGGAGTTCCTCGGGCTCGTGCTGCACGGCGAGCGCCGCTACGGGTTCTTCTTCCCCGTGTCGGAGGACGAGCCGGCCGGCTCGTCGGGCGAGGTCGTGCTGCTGGAGGTGACGGAGCTGGACGAGGACGGCCAGCCCTCGGCTTTCGAGCTGGTGGAGGACGAGGGAGTGGCATCCGAGGTATACGCCGACTTTCGCCAGGCTACCAAGGACCTCTACGATTTCGCGGACTGACCGCGCGGGCTTCCCGGCGCCCTTTCGGGCGCGATGCGGCCTGCGCGGCACCTTCGGGCGCGGGCCGCAGGCGTTTCGGGGCTGGCCGAACCTGCTCGCCGGACGTCAGCGCCCGAACGGGTCCCAACCGCCCTCCGGCTTCACCAGCTCGGACTGGGCGATGGCTGCAAGGTACATGACCTCGTGGTTTATGGCCTTCTCAAGGCGGCAGACCTCCTCCTCGGTCTCGGCCATGGCGAATATGTGGGCAGTTGCGGCCTTGATCGCCTCCATCTGCCGTTCGTACTCTGCGTGCTCCATCGTTGTCCCCGTATCTCGGCGTCCGGTCATGACACTTACGCCAGTGCTTATATATAAGCGTGTGACCAGTTGTTTTATCCGTGTGCTGTAAACTATAGTTTACGACATTTCTCCGGCCCGATACTAGCCTTTTCGAGCATGGGGAATATTACACTGAAAGCCCAACTCGGTGCCAATATTGCGGAACTGCGAACGAGGGCCGGACTGTCCAAGACTACGTTCGCGCTCATGATCGGGGTGAGCAGGCTCTACCTGGGCAACATAGAGAGCGGCGCCGCAAACCCCACGGTTGACGTGCTGGAACGCATCGCCGACGGCCTGGGTACGAGCGTGAGCGCGCTGTTCGGCGACGAAGGCTGAAAGCGGGGCTCCGAGCGACGGGAGGCTCACGAGGGCCGACCGGTGCCAAGCGGGCCTTGCGGCCCGCCCTTCCCGTTCGCGCCGAGGGGGCTAGAAAACCAGCGGCTTCCACTCGTCGTGGTTGCAGATCCAGGCCTGCGGGTCTTCCACCGAGAAGTACACGAGCGTGGGGTCGTGGGGCCCGTCGTAGTGCTCGCCCAGGCCGGTGAGGTGGTCGTAGCCCGCCTGGCGAATGTCATCGCCCACGCGGTCGTCAAGCCCTGCGATGCCGCGCAGGATGAGCCAGCCGTGGCCGGGCCACCACGACGTGGCCTCGAAGCGCTGGTTGGCCAGCAGCTCCTCCCACACGTCCTTGGTGGTGGCCGTGCAGAACCACAGCTTGCCGTCCTGCTCGGCGGCGAAGCTGAACGGGCGCACGTGCGGCTGGTCGTCCACGCTCGTGGCGAGGTACCACGCGGGCACGCTGGTGAGGTACTGGAGGACGGTCTCGTTTCCGGTCATGGAGTGCTCCTTCTTGGTCGTTGTCCTTCGGGCGCCGGGCGTGGTTGCCTGGCGCGGTCTTCGTTGTCGGGGCGGTCGCCCGCCCGGTCGGCTGCCGGCGGCCGGGGGAGGGGC
>NC_021021.1:2438538-2445676 GCF_000210055.1 Gordonibacter pamelaeae 7-10-1-b | reverse complement strand
GGGGCGCATGGCCAGCACGCCCGCGAACGCCACGCGGCGCTGCTGGCCGCCCGACAGCTCGAAGGGGCTTGCGTTCCCTATCTCGTCGAAGTCCAGGCCCACGAGCGCGAGCGACTCGCGCACGCGGGCATCTACCTCCTCGTCGGAGAGCTTCAGGTTGCGCGGGCCGAACGCCACGTCGTGGTAGACGGTGTCGGCGAACAGCTGGTGCTCGGGGTACTGGAACACCACGCCCACGTCGGCGCGCACGCGGGCAGCCTGCGCCTTGTCTGCCACGTCGCGGCCCTCCACCAGGACGCGCCCGCACGTGGGATGCAGGATGCCGTTCATGTGCTGGATGAGCGTGGACTTGCCGGAGCCCGTGTGCCCGGCGATGCCGAAGAACTCGCCGGGCGCGATGGCGAAGCTCACGTCGCGCAGCGCCCACACGGCGTCGGGGTCGTTGCCCCAGTCCGGGTGCGGCCCCTCGGCGCCCTCTCGCTTGCCGGCGCGCTTGCGCTTGCCCTTGGCGGGGTTGTAGGTGAAGGAGACGTTCTCGAACGCGATGGCGGCGTTCTCGTCCGCGCCTGCGCCGCCTTCGCCGGAGCATGGCGGGCGTCCTTCCCTGCCGTCTTGCGGGCGGCCTGCGGATGCGCTGCCGCGCCCTCCGGCTCCGCCGAAGCCCCCGCCGGTCCTTCCGCTTGGCGACCCTCGCCCAGCACGGCGGCGATGGCATCCACGAGCGGGGCCTCCTCCACGCACACCGGCACGTCCACGTCCGCTTCCCGCAGCTTGAGCGACAGGTCGCAGGCGAAGGGGACCTCCAGGTTCAAGCCGGCCAGCACGTCGGTGCGCACGAGCACGTCGCGCGGCGCGCCGTTGCACGCCACCTTGCCGCGGTCGAGCACCACCACGCGGTCGGCCGCGGCGGCCTCTTCCATGAAGTGGGTGATCATGACCACGGTCATGCCGCGCCCGTTCAGCTCGCGGCACACGCGCATGAGGCCCTTGCGCCCCCGCGGGTCGAGCATGGCCGACGCCTCGTCCAGTATGAGGATCTTCGGCTCCATGCCGAGCACGCCGGCGATGGCCACGCGCTGCTTCTGGCCGCCGGACAGGGCGTTCGTCTCGTGCTTCTCGAAGCCCACGAGGCCCACCTGTTTGAGCGCGTCGCGCACGCGCCGGGCCAGCTCGGGCGTCTCCACGCCCAGGTTCTCGGGGCCGAACGCCACGTCGTCCTCCACGAGCGAGGCCACCAGCTGGTCGTCGGGGTTCTGGAACACCATGCCCGCCGTGGAGCGTATCCGGTAGACGTCGCGCGGCTCGGCCGTGTCGTAGCCGTCGACGGTCACGGTGCCCCGGTCGGGCAGCAGAAGCGCGTTCAGGTGCTTCGCCAGGGTGCTCTTGCCGCTGCCGTTGCCGCCCAAGATGCAGACGAACTCGCCGGGGGCCACGTGCAGGTCGACCCCGGCCAGCGCCAAGCGCTCGCCGTCGTAGGTGAACTCGATGTCGGTGCAGTGAATCATACGCTTCCTAACTGCAGTCCTGCGGGCCGGCTCGGCGCTGCGAGGGACTGGGTTGACGATGCGGCCTAATGTCCTTTGACCTGCGACTTCTTCGGCGTTATCAGGTTGGAGACGGCTTTGTACACGATGAGCGTGAGCACGGCGTTCACCGTCCCCTTCACCAGGTTGAACGGGACGATGGCGGGTAGCAGCATGGGCAGGATCACGTCCACGCTGCCGTACCAGAACAGCACGCCGATGGTCAGGTTCGCCGCGATGGCGCCCACCGTGGCCGCCAGCACGCTCACAACCAGGCCGATCACGCCCTGCTTGAAGGTGCGCTTGCGGCGGTAGAGGGCGGCCGCCGGCCACACGAAGCACAGCGTGGCCACGATGTTCATGAGCGAGCCCACCCACTCGCCCAGGATGAGCCCGTGGATGACGGCCGCCACGGCGCCCACGGCGATGCCCGCGCCGGGCCCGAAGGCGAAGCCGCACACCATGGCCGGCATGAGCGAGGGGTCGTAGGTGAGGAACGTGACGCCGGGGATGAGCGGGATCTGGATGAACGACAGCAGCGCCGCGATGGCGCACATGAGGGCCATCGTCACCAGCTGGCGGGTATCCCATTTGTTCGTGTTCGTGAATTCGAGGTTCTGCGCTCTCTGCGCCTTCTCGGTCATGGTCGACCTTCTTTCCGCGGGGCTGTGCCTGGTCGGGTTCGCCTCCCGCCTCGCAGAGAAGAAGCAAGCCCGTATGAATTCCACTCCTGTCATACGGGCTTGTGATTCGCAGGGACGCGGCCGGCCTCCACGGCAAGCGGTCGCAGCCGATGCGATATCTGCCTCTTCCATCCGGACTTTAACCGTTGGTCCCGGAGTCTCACCGGTGTCAGCCTGCCCGGGCGCGCTCGGCGGTGGCCGGCGCACGCCGTCGCAGGGTCGCGGACTCTCGGCTTGGCGCGGCTTGCGCCAGCTGTCCGATTACCGCCAGTGAGGAATTTCACCTCGCCCTGAAACAGAATCCATCGCGGCCCATTGTAGCGGCCTCGGCACCTCCGCGCAACCGGCGTGCCGAGAAAGACCGGACAGAAGCGGCGAAGTGGGTAGTAGCTGCGGGCGCACCGGCAGGAGGCCTCCAATTGTGTGCGTCGGCTACAGTTTTGCGGCCAGCCGCCCCCGTTCGGGTACAATACCGCCTCGTATGCTTGAAATCCTGAACAGCATCGATGCGTTCGTCTGGGGGCCGGCCATGATCGTGCTCCTTCTGGGCACGCATGTCTTCCTCACCTTCAAGACCGGCTTCATCCAGCGCAAGCTGCCGCAGGCCATCCGCATGTCGTTCCGCAAGGACCCCCAGGGCAAGGGCGACATCTCCAACTTCGGCGCGCTGGCCACGGCGCTGGCGGCCACCATCGGCACGGGCTCCATCGTGGGCGTGGCCACCGCCGTCCTGGCGGGCGGGCCGGGTGCGGTGTTCTGGATGTGGATCACCGGCGTGTTCGGCATCGCCACGAAGTACGTGGAGGTGTACGCCTCGGTGAAGTACCGCGTGCGCGACCATGCCGGCAACATGCTCGGCGGCGCCATGTACGTGTGGGAGCGCGCATTCAAGAAGGAAGACGGCCGCACCCCCTGGTGGGCGAAGCTGGGCGCCGTGGCGTTCGCCGCGTTCGCCACCGTGGCCACCATCGGCACGGGGTCGGCCGTGCAGGCGTCCGCCATGACGGGCATCATCGCGTCGAGCGTGCCGGTGCCCACCTGGGCCATCGGCATTGGCATCGTCGTGCTGGTTTCGGTGGTGATCTTCGGCGGCGTGCGCACCATCTCGAACGTGTGCGAGAAGCTGGTGCCCGTCATGGCCGTGGCGTACGCGGGCGGCTGCCTGGTCATCCTGGCGCTCAACGCCCCGGTGGTGGGGGAGGCCGTGGCGCTCATCTTCCAGTGCGCGTTCACGGGCAAGGCGGCGTTCGGGGGCGCGGTGGGCAGCGGCATCATGATGGCTCTGCAGTTCGGCTGCGCGCGCGGGCTCTTCTCCAACGAGTCGGGCCTGGGGTCGGCGCCCATCATCGCGGCCGCCGCCAAGACGCGCAACCCGGCCGAGCAGGCGCTCATCGCCATGACCGGCACGTTCTGGTCCACCGTGGTCATCTGCGCGCTCACGGGCATCGTGCTCGTGTCCACCATGATAGCGAACCCCGGCATTCAGGCCGACATCCTGGCGAACCCCACGCTGTTCTCGGGCGCCGAGCTGGCCAGCGCCGCGTTCTCGAAGATCCCCTACATCGGCACGCCCATCCTGGTGCTGGGCATGGTGGCGTTCTCTTACTCCACGATCCTCGGGTGGTCGTACTACGGCAACCGCTGCGTCACGTACCTGTTCGGCAGGCGCGCCATCAGGCCGTACCAGGTGCTGTACGTGGCCGTGGCGTTTTTGGGCGCCATCGGCGTGGGCGATGTCATGTGGACGGTGTCCGACATCGGCAACGCGCTCATGGCCCTGCCGAACATCGTGGCCATCCTGCTGCTGTCGGGCCTCGTGGCCCGCGGCACCCGCCACTACGTCTACGACGGCTGCCTCGACGAGGTGGACGAGGACCCTATCCCCGTCGTGGAGAGCAAGTAGCGGCACCCGCCCCGCGTGACGGCGTTTATGCGCGCTTCGATGCCGGGGCGTCCTCCACGGCTGCCTCGGCAATTGGGGCGGGGGCCGGGACGAAGCTGAACTTGAACTCCACGTCGAGTGCCAGCTCGAACTTCGCGATGGTCTCCAGCGTCATGTTCGGCTGGGTGTTCAGCAAGTTGGACAGGTGCGACTTCGATATGCCCATACGGCGCGCCAGCTCGGTCTTCGAGAGCCCCTGCTCCTGCATGAGCTCCCAGATCATGACGCTGATATCGAGCGCATGGTCATAGGCGCGCGTGCCCGGCGTGTGGAAGTCCCGCATGAAGGCGCGGTAGTCCCTTGCTTCGATCGGCTCAATCTCCATCGTATTCCTCCTGTTCCAGCAGCTCGACGACGAGGCGCTGTTGCCGAACCGCGTTTGCGACGGTGCTGGCGGGGATGTTCCCGGTTCCGCGATGCCCTTGAAACGGATGGAGCAGCACCACCGAATCGGCTACGCGGATATGGGCCATCACCCTCGCAGGGCTTGAATCTCATTGTTCATTTATAAATGAACTCATGCTAGGATACTATATCATGGCAAGTGCCAAGAATGCACTGTGTTCTTCGCGTTGCAGCAGGTGCTGCCCGAGCTGCGCGACCCGGAATATATGAAGCCTTTGTTCAAGCGCAACGGCATCGAGGTCATGCTCGTGGCTTTCTGAGCGCCGTGGTGCCGGCCGGGCCGGCGAGGGGCTTCGCCGCGCCTCGGCACCCGCCCGTCGGCCGCGACCGGGCGACGGGGCCCCGCTCGCTGGGAATTTCGCCGTTTTCGGCGCGCCTCGCCGGATCCTGCACCTATAATCCAACCACTTTAGTGCGCGAAAGCGCCCATGCCGAAACGGCTTCTCATCGGATTGCCGGGGCTTCCCGGGCAATCGGTGGAATCTTTTTCGGCAACGGCACTGCGCGAGGGGGATTCACCAGCAGAAAAGAGGTTGCCAATGGACATCGTCCAGCTCATCACCGATATCGACGCGTTCGTGTGGGGACCGCCGATGATCGTGATCCTTCTGGGATCGCACCTGTTCCTGACATTCCGCACGGGCTTCATCCAGCGCAAGCTGCCCACGGCCATCAAGCTGTCGGTGACGAAGGACCCGGATGCCCCGGGCGACATCAGCCAGTTCGGCGCACTGTGCACGGCGCTGTCGGCCACCATCGGCACGGGCAACATCGTGGGCGTGGCAACCGCTATCCTGGCCGGAGGGCCCGGCGCCGTGCTGTGGATGTGGCTCACCGGCGTGTTCGGCATGGCCACGAAGTACTCCGAGACGTTCGCGGCCGTGAAGTACCGCGTGAAGGACCACAACGGCAACATGCTCGGCGGCGCGATGTACGCGTGGCGCCGCGCGTTCGAGAAGGACGGCAAGACGCCGTGGTGGGGCCTGCTGGGTGCCGGGGCGTTCGCGCTGTTCGCCGCTATCGCCTCGTTCGGCATCGGCTCGGCCGTGCAGTCCAGCGCCATGACGGGCATCATCATGTCGAATTTCCCGGGCATTCCCGCATGGGGCATCGGCCTGGCCATCGTCATCATGGTGTCCATCGTCATCTTCGGCGGCGTGAAGGTCATCTCGAAGGTGTGCGAGAAGCTCGTGCCGTTCATGGCCATCGCCTACGCGTGGGGCTGCGTCGTCATCATTGGCATGAACTGGGAGTACGTATGGCCCGCCATCTGCCTCATCTTCGAGTGCGCCTTCACGCCGAAGGCGGCGTTCGGCGGCGCGGTGGGCAGCGGCATCATGATGGCGCTGCAGTTCGGTTGCGCCCGCGGCCTGTTCTCCAACGAGTCGGGCCTGGGCTCGGCGCCCATCGTGGCATCGGCGGCCTCCACGCGCAACCCGGCGCGCCAGGCGCTCGTGTCCATGACCGGCACGTTCTGGGACACCGTGGTCATCTGCGCGCTCACGGGCATCGTGCTGGTGTCAACGCTCATCGCCAACCCCGGCATCCTGGAGTCCGGCCAGGTCAAGGCCGGTGCCGACCTGACGAGCGCCGCTTTCGCGTCCATTCCCTACGTGGGCACGCCCATCCTGGTCATCGGCATGATCCTGTTCGCGTACTCCACGATCCTCGGCTGGTCGTACTACGGCAACCGCTGCGCCGCGTACCTGTTCGGCAAGCATGCCGTGCGCCCCTACCAGGTGCTCTACGTTCTCGTGGCGTTTTTGGGAGCCATCGGCATCGGCGATTTGGTGTGGACCATCTCCGACATCACGAACGCGCTCATGGCCGTGCCGAACATCATCGTGGTGCTCATGCTGTCGGGCCTGATCGCACGCGAGACCAAGCACTATGTGTGGGACAAGAACCTGGACGAGGTGGACGAGACGCCCATACCCGTGCTGGCGTCGAAGTAGCCCGTGCACGGGTGGCGCGGGCCGTCGGGCCGGCACGTTCAATGATCTGCTGAACCACGGAGGGAGGGCGAGCGGTCGCCCTCCCTCGCCTTATAATCGAAGCGCTTTGCAGCGCGCCGGCCGAGGGGGCGGCGCGCTTCCCGTCCTCCGGCCGGCCCTTGCCGCTCCGGGGCGGGGTACCGTATCCAGCGTTTCGAAAGGAAGTCCAGCATGTCCGGTTCCCAGAAGGCCTTGAAGGTCGTTTCCCTGCTCCTTATCATCTACGCCGTGGTCATGACGGCGTTCGGCATCTTCCTCGTGGCGGGCGGCTCGTTTCTGGCCGGCGAGACCATCGACGTGAACGGCACCGCGGAGGCGGCCAACGTCATGGCCGCGGCGCTGGGCGGCGGCACCATCGTCGGCGGCATCGTCGACCTGGTCATCGGCCTGCTGGGCCTGCGCGGCGCGAAGAACCCGCGCAAGGTGGGGCCGTTCTTCGTGCTGTGCATCATCGGGCTCGTGTTGGGCCTCGTGGGCCTGGGCATGTCCCTCGCGCAGGGCACGTTCGACCTGTGGTCGCTCGTCAGCGTCGTTATCGTGGCCGTGTGCCTGTACCTGTCCGCGCAGGTGAAGAAGCAGGCGTAGGCCGCG
>NC_021021.1:2437076-2438313 GCF_000210055.1 Gordonibacter pamelaeae 7-10-1-b | reverse complement strand
CGGGATGCGGGCGCCCCTGCCGGTCGGGCGCGCTTGCGGGAGCCCCTGGTTCCGGCGCGCGTCGCAGGCGTTTGAGGGTTTCGCGTGAACGGCCTCCCTTCCCGATGAAGCGGAGGCCGTTTCGCGTGGGGGTGCCGTAGAATGGGCGCAAGCAAGCGGGCGGGCGGCTTCCCGAATGGGCCGTCTGCCGGACCAGTAAGAGAGCGGGAGCAGAGCATGGCCGAGGAACCCAGGGGGCTGACCGCCGCGGAGGTGGCCGAGCGCGTGGCGCGCGGCGACGTGAACGCCGACGTGGACGTGAAGACGCGCTCCGTGCGCCAGATCGTGCGGGAGAACGTCTGCACGCTGTTCAACGCCATCAACGTGATCTTGGCGGTGTTCGTGCTGTTCACCGGCTCGTACAAGAACATGCTGTTCATGATCGTCATCGTGAGCAACGTGATTATCGGCATCGTGCAGGAGATACGCTCGAAGATCACCACCGACCGCCTGAGCATCGTGGCGGGCTCGCACGCCACGGTCGTCCGCGACGGCGCGCGCAAGGAGGTGGCGCTGCACGACATCGTGCGCGACGACGTGGTGGTGCTCGGCCGCGGCGACCAGGTGCCGGCCGACGCCGTGGTGGTGTCCGGCGAGGCCGACGTGAACGAGAGCTTGCTCACCGGCGAGAGCAACCTCATAAAGAAGGCTCCCGGCGCCGAGCTCATGAGCGGCTCGTTCGTGAACGCCGGCACCGTGTGCGCCCGGGTGGTGCACGTGGGCCACGAGAACTACGCGGCGAAGATCAGCGCCGAGGCCAAGCAGCACAAGAAGGTCAACTCCGAGATCATGAACAGCCTGAACAGCATCATCAAGTTCGTGAGCTGCGTTATCTTCCCCGTGGGGGCGCTGCTGTTCGCGCGCATGTTCTTCAGCGGCGAGGGGGTGGCGCTGGACCAGGCCATCCTGTCCACGGTGGCGGCGCTCGTGGGCATGATCCCCGAGGGGCTCATCCTGCTCACGTCCACGGTGCTGGCCGTGGCCGTGGTGCGTCTGGCCAAGAGCAAAGTGCTGGTGCAGCAGCTCTACTGCATCGAGACGCTCGCGCGCGTGGACACGCTGTGCCTGGACAAGACGGGCACCATCACCACGGGGGCCATGGAGGTGGCGGCCGTGGTGCCCGTAGAGGGCGCCGACGCGGGCGAGCTGGACCGGGCGCTGGCCTCGCTCGCCGCGGCGGACGACGACCCGAACGAGA
>NC_021021.1:2427869-2436761 GCF_000210055.1 Gordonibacter pamelaeae 7-10-1-b | reverse complement strand
CGCCGACGGCGCCATCGTGGGCGCGCCGGCGCTGCTCGGGTTCGTGTGCATCCACGACCAGATACGCGCCACGGCCGCCCAGACCATCGGCTACTTCAAGGACCAGGGCGTGACCGTGAACGTGATCTCCGGCGACGACCCGCGCACGGTGGCGGGCATCGCGGCCCAGGTGGGCGTGGACGGCGCGGACGAGTACGTGGACGCCACGACGCTCGAGACGCCCGAGCAGGTGGCCGACGCCGTGCGCCGCTACCACGTGTTCGGCCGCGTGAAGCCCGAGCAGAAGAAGCAGTTCGTCATCGCGCTGCAGGAACAGGGCCACGTGGTGGCCATGACCGGCGACGGCGTGAACGACACGCTGGCCCTCAAGCAGGCCGACTGCTCGGTGGCCATGGCCGCCGGCTCCGACGCGGCGCGCAACGTGGCCCAGCTCGTGCTCGTGGACAACGACTTCGCCAGCATGCCCAAGGTGGTGGCGGAAGGGCGGCGCTCCATCAACAACCTGCAGCGCTCGGCGTCGCTGTTCCTGGTGAAGACGCTCTTGTCCATGTCGTTGGCGGTGCTGTTCGTGCTGCTGCCGTGGCAGTACCCGTTCCAGCCCATCCAGATGACGCTCATCAGCGCGTTCACCATCGGCATCCCGTCGTTCGTGCTGGCGCTCGAGCCCAACAGGGACCGCATCCGCGGCCGCTTCCTGGAGAACGTCATCGTGAAGTCCATCCCCGGCGCCGTGTGCGCGGTGCTGGGTGTGCTGGCCGTGAACGCGGTGGGCCGCCTGGCGCTGGGCCTGGGCTACGGCCAGGTGTCCACGCTGTGCGTGCTCCTGGTGGCCTGGGTGGGCGTCATGCTCATCGTCCGGCTGTCCGTGCCGTTCACGCCCATCCGCAGCGCGCTTCTGGTCGTGGTGGTGGGCGGCACGGTGCTCGGCGCGACGCTGTTCCACGGGCTGTTCGGCATCGTGCCGTTCACCGTTCCCATGGCCGTGCTGTTCGCCGCCTGCGCCGTTGCCGCCGCGGCGCTGTTCCACTGGCTGTACGGCGTGCTCGGCCGCTGGCACGAGGCCCGGCTGGCCCGCGAGGCGTGAACGGCGCCCCTTTCCCCTGCGGCGTTGCGGTATGATGGCGGGCGAAGGAAGCGACGAAGGGAAGCGGTGGGCTCATGGGCCGGTTGGCGATCATAGGCGGCGGGGCGGCGGGGCTGGCGGCGGCTGTGACGGCTGCGCGCGAGCTGCGCCTGCTCGGCGTTCCCGGCGACGTGGCGGTGTACGAGGCTGACGAGCGGGTCCCCTTCGCGCCCTTGCCGGGGGCGCCCTCCCCCATGACCTCGTCCACGAGCGAGCGCTCCTCGGGCGCGGGGCCGTCCAGCTGGCCGCTCTTGAACAGGTAGTAGTCGTAGTCGCCGTCGTAGTTGGTCACGCGGCCGGGCTCCACCTCCACGATGCGGTTCGCCACGCCCTTGATGAGATGGCGGTCGTGCGTGATGAAGAGGATGGTGCCCTCGAACGCCTTGAGCGCCTGCTCGAGGATGTCGGCGCTCGCGATGTCCAGGTGGTTCGTGGGCTCGTCCAGGCACAGGAGCGGGCGCGGCGCCACGAGCATCTTCGCCAGCGCCAGGCGGCTCTTCTCGCCGCCGGAGAGCACGCTCACGCGCTTGTCCACCGCGTCGCCCGTGAACAGGAACGCGCCCAGGAGCGTGCGCACCTGCGAGATGGTCCAGCCCGGCGCCACGCGGTCCAGCTCCTCGAACACGGTGTTGCCGGGGTGCAGCTCCTCCAGCTGGTGCTGGGCGTAGTACGTCTTCGTCACGTGCACGCCGTAGTCGATGGAGCCCGCATCGGGCGCGAGCGCCCCGGCCACCATCTTCAGCAGCGTGGACTTGCCCGCGCCGTTGGGGCCCACGAGCGCTATCTTGTCGCCGCGGTACATGGTGAAGTCGAAGCCGTCGTACACCGTCTTGTCGCCGAAGCGCTTCACCAGGCCGCGGGCGCGCACCACCTCGTCGCCGGTGCGCGGCGGCTGCTTGAAGTTGAAGTGCACGGTCTTCTTCTCCTCGGGAAGCTCGATGCGCTTGATCTTCTCGAGCTTCTTCACGCGGTCCTGCACCTGCTTGGCCTTCGTGGGCTTGTAGCGGAACTTCTCGACGAACGCCTCCATGTGGGCGATCTCCTCGGCCTGCTTCGCCGCCTCGGCGCGCAGGCGCTCGAGGCGCTCCTCGCGGATGCGCAGGTAGTCCGAGTAGTTGCCCTTGTACAGGTTCACCTGGCCGTTGTCCACCTCGGCCACGCGGTCCACCATGTTGTCCATGAACGCGCGGTCGTGGCTCACCACCACCACGGTGCCCGCGTAGCCGCGGAGGAACCCTTCCAGCCATTTCACGCTCTCCAGGTCCAGGTGGTTCGTGGGTTCGTCGAGCAGCAGCACCTCGGGGTTGCGGATGAGGAGCTTCGCCAGCGCGATGCGCATCTGCCAGCCGCCGGAGAACTCCGTGGTCAGGCGGCGCAGGTCGCCCTCCGCAAATCCGAGGCCGAACATGACGCTGCGCACCTTGGCCTCGATGGTGTAGCCGCCCAGCACCTCGTAGGCGTCGCGCGCGCGGCCGGCCGCCGCAAGCTGCTGCTCGGTGGGATCCTCGCCCAGCTCCTGCTCCAGCTTGTACAGGCGGCGCTCGGCTTCCAGAACCTCCACCTGCGAGGACATGACCTCCTCGAAGATGGGCTGGTCGGCCATCTCGATGGCCTCCTGCTCCAGGTAGCCCACGCGCGCGCCCTTGGCGAACAGCACGCGGCCCTCGTCGGCGTCCTCGGCCCCCGAGATGATGTTGAGCATGGTGGTCTTGCCCGCGCCGTTGGGGCCCACGAGCGCCAGGCGCTCGTACTCCTCGAGGCGGAACGTCACGTCATGGAAGAGCTGGCGCCCTCCGAACGACTTCGAGATATGTTCGAGCTGCATGATCATGGTGCGTGCGTGCTTTCTGTCGCAGGTTTCGTCGCGCCGGCAGAGCCGGCAGCGCCTTTGCCCGCCCGCCTGGCGATGCGCGGCAGGCCAGGAGGCGCAACTTGTCTATGATAGCGGAAGAGGCCGCGCACGGCTAACGGCTTCGCCGATCCCAGAAAGCAACCACGAACGAGCACGATGGGAGGCACTCCCGCATGACCAGGAACCCGAACACCGACATCGCCGACCTCCAACCCGCAAGCACGGCCCGCAGCACCGCGAAGGCCGACCCCCGCACGCTCGGCTCGCTTCTGGCCGCGGGGTTCATCCTCGTGGTGTCGTTCATCGTCCGGCATTTCTACCAGTAGCCGCCGCAGCCCCGGAGGCGCTTTCGCGAAACCCCCTTGACTTGGAGTGCGCTCCATGTGCTTCAATGCAGGGCATGGCGGAAAGGAGCCCGAAGATGAAGATCGCGGAAGTGAGCAAGCGGTACGGGTTGAGCGCCGACACCCTTCGCTATTACGAGCGCATCGGCCTGTTGCCAGGCGTCACGCGCAATGCAAGCGGCATACGCGACTACAGCGAGCAGGACTGCGCGCGCGTGGAGTTCGTGAAGTGCATGCGCGCAGCGAGCGTTTCCATCGAAGCGCTCATCGAGTACATGGACCTGTTCGAGCAGGGCGAGCAGACGGCGGCGGCCCGCAAGGCGATTCTCGAGGAGCAGCGCGGCCTCGTCGAGAAACGCATCGCCGACATGCAGGCGGGTCTCGACCGCTTGAACGCCAAGATAGAGAACTACGAGGGAATTCTGGCCGCCGAGCGCGCGATCCGCGGCGATGCGCGAGCACCTTCGCCCGCAACGGGGCACCCGGTTGTCGGCAAGTTTTGAAGATTCCTCGCACAACCTCGAAATCAGCCCTTGCGCGACGGCTTAACTACCGCTAGAATATCCAAGCACGTTGCGACGACGCAGCGGAAAACGGTCGCTTGGCTCAGCGGGAGAGCATCGCCTTCACACGGCGGGGGTCACAGGTTCAAATCCTGTAGCGACCACCATGAAATAGCAGGCCGGAAGCATATTTTGCTTCCGGCCTTTTCATTATCCAGGATTGCCGCCCCCCATCCGCGCACCCTCCTCGGGCGCATGGGGCATTCATGAACCCTGCCCGGGCCTCATGAGCCGCTTATGCGGCAGAACACCCAGAGAGCGATGCCGAAGAGGAACGCCACCGTGACGGCTGCGAGGATGTAGCCCGACCAGCCCTCCCGCGGGCCCTTCTCTATCGCGCTGTCCAAGAGGCGCCCCAGCCGCTCGCTCCTTCTCGCCAAACGCTCAAGCGGGCCGACGAGCCCCGAAACCAGGAAGGCCGCGAAGATCATGAGGGGGAACGAGAACGCGGTGAAGAAGCCTATCGGGTTTGCAAGAATCGCCAACCCGCTCGGGTCCAGCTCTATTCCCAGCCATTCGAACATCTCCGCTCCTCTCCAAGGCGCCCACAGGGTACAACGCCAAGCACAGCTGCAGGCATCACCGGCTGCTTCGGGACGGCAGCTCGGACAGGTGCAGGCCAGGCGCCCGTGCCAGGCCCTCCATCGCCTCGCCCATGGGAAACCCTCTCGTTCCCCCCATTATACGCAAGACGCGCCGAGCATGCCGGATGCGCGACGAGCATATTCGCCCCGGCGGGCAATCCCAGCCGTTAACTTATCGGCAGGTTCACGCCTTTCTTTTGAGCTGATAATCAGGAAAAACAAATTCCTGCTTCTACCGTTAGTTGGTCTATTCGCCCGTCGCGCGCGCCGAAAACTTGCTACACTACATTCTTAAACCTCGAAGCGAAAGGAGGTGGGCATGGCCGACGCGAACCCTGTCGAGGTGCAACCGGGCACCACGCTCCTGCTCGCCTGCCTCGAAGATACCGACCGCGCAGCCCTCGAGGAAGCGCTTGGCAGGGAGTTCCGCCTCCTCTTCGCAAAGTCCGCCTGCGAAGCGCTCGGCACCATGCGGGCGCAAGCCCCCGCGGCCGTTCTCTTCAACGCCCTCTCGCCCGATGCCGACGCCCTTCTCGGCCAGCAGCACCGCGACGAGGGGCGGCAAAACCCCCTCGTGTTCGCCCTTGCACCAAGAAACGACGAGGATATCCAGGTGACCGCGTTGGAGCAGGGCGCCGACGGCGTGATCTTGCTTCCCGCAAGCCCGCGTCTCGTCCGCGCGCACCTCGAGAACGCCCTGCGCAGCCGGGACGCCGCGGCAGCGCGCTCCCAGGAGACGAGCGATCAGCTGCGGTTCCTGAACGACGCCTCCCGCTACCTCCTGGCAGGCGCCGACCCCGACGACTCCATCGGCCTTGCGCTCGACAAGACGCGGGAGTACTTCGAGGGCGACCGCGCCTACGTGTTCGAGATCGACGACGAGAGGGAGCTGGCCAGCAACACCTACGAATGCTGCGCCCCCGGCGTGGCGGCCGAACAGCAGAACCTGCAGGACCTTCCCTGCTCGACCTACCGGCGCATGCTGGATATCCTGAAGGCCGGCGAGAGCATCTGCCTCGACGGCGTGGAAGCCATCCTCGAAAGCGGCCTGGACGAGAACCGGATATTCACGAGCCAGGGCATCGAGAGCCTCATCCTCGTGCCCCTGCGCTCCGGTGGCCACCTGGTGGGATTCATGGGCGTGGACAACCCTGCGCGCAACGCGTCGCACGCAAGCCACCTCGCGGCGCTGGGCGACTACATGACGGCGATCCTCCAGCGGCGCGACAACGAGGAGCAGATCCTCCGCGACAACCGCATCCTGCGCGACCTCATGAACGACATGCCCGGCGGTTTCGTCCAGCAGCTGGTAACCCCGGAGGGCAGGACCGTGCCCCACTTCATCAACGAGGAGTTCTGCCGCATGAGCGGCATGAGCCATCGCGAATGCACCGATTTCTACAGCGCGGACGGGTTCACGGGCGTTCATCCCGATGACGAGGAGATGGCTCGGCAAGCGCTGGAGAAGCTCATCACCACCCGCGAGACCATCACGGTTCGCCTGCGCCTTATCCGCGGGGACGGCAGCTACGTGCCCATGCAGGTGTTCTACCGCGTAACCGACGACCGGGACGGAAACCTGCTGCTAAGCGGCTACTACACCGACCTGACCGAAGAGCTGGCCGCCAAGGAGCGCGCCATAGCCGAGCGAGACGAGCTCACAGGGCTGCCCAACCGCACGAGGCTCGCGCGCATGCGAACAAGCGTCTACCAAGGCCTGTCGTCATGCGGCGTGCTGTTCTTCGACGTCAACCACCTGAAGGCCGTGAACGACACGCAGGGCCACGGCCGAGGAGACGCCCTGCTGAAACTGGTGTCCGACAGCATCCGGTCCATCACCGACGAGCGCGTCCACGGCTACCGCTACGGCGGCGACGAGTTCCTCGTCGTGGCGTGCGACAGCGACGAGGCGGAGCTGGCAAAGCTCGTCGAGCGCTGGGAGGAGCACCTGGGCAAGCTGGCCGAAACCCACGACGTCGTGGCCACCGCCGCCGTCGGGAGCTGCTGGAGCAAGGCGCCGTTTACGTTGAACAACCTGATCAAGCGAGCCGACGAGGCCATGTACGCCGAAAAGCGCCGCGTGCGGGAACACGTGGACGGGCAGGGCGGCCTCACGGCTGGGAAAGGTACTTCTTCCTGAAGGCATCCAGATCGAGGGGGCGGGAGTAGTAGAAGCCCTGCGCCGTGTCGCAGCCTATCTCGCGCAGCAGGGCCACGTGCTCGGGCGTTTCCACGCCCTCGCATACGGTGCGGATGCCCAGATGCTGCGCCATGACCACGATGTCGCTCAAGATGGACTGCGTACGGTCGGTCTCGTAGCCCTCGCACAGGAACTCCTTGTCCAGCTTGAGCACGTGGATGGGAAGCCGGCGCAGCAGGTTAAGCGACGAGAAGCCTGATCCGAAGTCGTCCATGGCAATGCGGAAGCCCTCCGCGCTCAGCGTCTCCAGCGTGCGCACGACCACGGCCTCGTCCACCATGAACGCGCCCTCGGTGACCTCCACCTCGATGGCCTCGGGAGGCAGGTCGTAGCGGCTCACGATCTCGAGGAACCGCTCGACGAAACCGTCTTGCAGCACCGTGGGCCGCGAGAAGTTCACGGAGATGGGCAACGGCGCGCCCTCCCCTCCCGGCAAAGGCAGCGGATAGGCCCGGCACACGCGCTCCAGCATATGGAAATCGAGGTCGGATATCAGCCCGGAGCGCTCCAGGGCGGGGATGAAGGCGGTCGGCTGCAGGAGCCCGAGCTTGTCCGACTTCCAGCGGCACAGGCACTCGGCCCCCGTCAGCCGCCCCGTGCGCACGTCGACCTGCGGCTGCAGGTACATCAGGAACTCGTCGCGCGCGAGGGCGTCGCCCATGCCCTGCACGATCTCCATCTCGCCGCTGAGCTTGGCCCTGAACGCCTCGGTGTAATAGGCCACCCCGCGCTCCTTGACGCCCGCCTTGAGCACGAGCGCGGCATCGCTCACCATGGACGCGACGCCCACGTTCGGGTCATCGGCGACGTATGCGCCGTAGTTGCACGAAAGCGTTCCTGTGAAGTGAAGGTCCTCGGCCTCGCGCAGATCGGCGTCCACCTTCTCGCAAAGACGCTCCAAGGCCGCGGGGTCGTTCTTCACGAGCAGCGCGAAGTGGTCGGAGTCGGCCCGGGCGCACAGGCCGTCGCACGAGGAGCGGTATATGCCGTACAGGCGCACGATGAGCTCGTCGCCCGCCGCGCGGCCGAACGAGTCGTTGATGAACCGAAAGTGAACGACGTTGGTGTAGACCACCAGGTACGTGGACGGCGGGGCCCCGGCGATGGCCTTCGACGCCTCCCGGTAGAAACCCTCCAGGTTGCTGCCCCCGGTCAGGGGGTCGATCAGGAACGTCTTGCGGAGCCTTCGCATGCTGTCGCGCTCGCGCAGCACGAGGAGCGCCGTGGTGAATAGGACGAGGAGGGCGCTGACGAGCAGCATGAGCCGCGATTCCCCGTTCGCACGCGCCTCCGCGGCCCTCACGGCCCGGTCGGCGAGGTCCCAGTGCTCCTGGCTCGCGCGCATGAGCGCATCACCCGGGGCCCCGGCGCGCACCTCGGCGATGCCCCGCTCGACCTCGCGCCACTTCGCCTGCACGGCATGAAGGCCCTCGACGACCTCGCGGGTGGCGGACGACTTGAGCGGGCGCGCCTCCTCGTCGGCTATCAGCTGGGAGAGCAGCCCATCGACGTGCGCCTCGAGGTTGTCAGCCTGCGTGCCGGCAAGCTCGAGCTTCACTGCCATCTGCGTGCCGCCTCGCACGGTTCCGGCGTTGTTGATGATGGCCGCGTAGCCCTGCATCTGCAGGAGGCTCGAGAACAGAAGCGCCGCGCCGACAATCCAGACGGCGACGCAGGCGAACGTCACCCGCGATCGCGAGAGGACCAGGGGCCCTTCTTCAGAGAAGCCACCCCCCCCCATCGTGCAACGTCATGCATCCTCCCTCGGCCGCGCCCCGAACACTACCGGACATTGTACCCCGAACGAACGCTCACCCGATAGATGGGATTTAGGAAGCCTGCGGAAGGGCCGGGGCCCTCTACTTAATGTAGAAGCTGGAGAGCCTCATATCGCTCTCGAAGACGATGTCGTACGTGACCGTGATGTTCTCGTAGATGGCCACCATCTCGACGACCTCCTGCGTGACCCACAGTTGGCGGGCCTCGAAGGCATACGCGTTGCCGAACGCCTCGAACGCCCCCCAGTCATCGCTGAAGCTTGCGCGGGCGGCCTCGAGCGAGGTCGCGTCAAGGGCGTTCTGCATGGGTTCGGTGGACATCGACCGAAGCGCATCGAAGTCTTCGGCATCGACCAGCGCCACCACCTCTTGCGCGCGCCCGAGGATCTCCTGCTCGGTGAGCCCGATGCCCTGCCCGGCCGGCGCGGTCTTGGGCAGGGCCCACCAG
>NC_021021.1:2425569-2427676 GCF_000210055.1 Gordonibacter pamelaeae 7-10-1-b | reverse complement strand
GGCGCTTCCTGCCGGCGGCGAGCTCGCGCTCGGAGAGGGCCTCGTTGAACTCGCGGGCGACGTCACGGGGGTCGCCCAGGCGGCGCTCCACCTGCTCCCAGGTCTCGCCGTCGGCAAGCGACGAGGCGATGTCCGACTCCAGGTCGCGCACGAACTCGTCACGGCGCGCCTTCGAGCACGCCAGGCGCCTCGCCACCGCCTTCGCATAGGCCTTCTCGTTCATCGCTCCTCCTCCATGATCGACCGCACGCACCTGTCGAACTCGTTCCACACCGCGTACATCTCGGCCAGGGCCGTGCGGCCCCGCTCCGTCACGGCGTAGTACTTGCGCGCGGGCTCCTTCGCCGTCTTGGCCGCCAGGCGGCTCGCCACCAGGCCGTTGTCCTCCATCCGATACAGGATGGGGTACAGCGTGCCCTCCTTCAGCGACACGGTGCCACCCGAACGCTCGCACAGCTCGCCGATAAGCTGGTAGCCGTACTTCTCCTCGTGCTCCAGCAGCTTCAGCACGAGCATGTCCAGCGCGCCCTTCTTCATCTGCTGGGCGAACCTCTGCCGCATCGACGCTCCTCGTTTCTGTTACTTAGTATTGCTAAATATAGACGATCCCGCCGATGCGCGCAACGGGCGAAACCGCGAGCGGCAGGAGGAACCGCGAGCGGCCGTGCCGAAGAAACGCTATACTGGACGACAACGTTGTGCCCGCATGATATATGAAAGAGACTTGAACCCATGAGCATCGACAGCTACGAAGCCAGCCGCAAGCGCTCCGACGAGATCCGCGCGGACCTGCCCGAGCACCCCGAGAAGTACACCATGCTGACCGGCGACCGCCCCACCGGGCGGCTGCACCTGGGCCACTACTTCGGCACCATCCGCGAGCGCGTGGCGCTGCAGGACCTGGGGATAACCACCCGCATCATCATCGCCGACTACCAGGTGATCACCGACCGCGACACCACGGCGAACATCGCCGACAACGTGCGCAACATGGTGGTGGACTACCTAGCCTGCGGCATCGACCCCGCCAAGACCATCATCTTCACGCACTCGGCCGTGCCGGCCTTGAACCAGCTCATGCTGCCGTTCCTCTCGCTCGTCACGGAGTCCGAGCTTTTGCGCAACCCCACGGTGAAGGCCGAGCAGGACGCGTCCGGCCACGCGCTCACGGGCCTTTTGCTCACCTACCCCGTGCACCAGGCGTGCGACATCCTGTTCTGCAAGGGCAACATCGTGCCCGTGGGCAAGGACCAGATGCCCCACATCGAGCAGACGCGCCAGATAGCCCGCCGCTTCAACGAGCGCTACGGCCACGTGTTCCCCGAGCCCGACGGACTGCTGAACGATGCGCCGGCCATCCCCGGCCTCGACGGCCGCAAGATGTCGAAGAGCTATGGCAACGCCATCAGCCTGTCGGCCACCGACGCCGAGACGGCGAAGCTCATCAAGAAGTCGCAGACCGACGCCGACCGCAACATCACCTACGACCCCGAAGGCCGCCCCGGCGTGTCGGCGCTGCTCACCACGGCGGCGCTCTGCACGGGCCGCGCCGAGGCCGACATCGCCGCCGAGATAGGCGACGGCGGCTCGGGCACCCTCAAGAAGTACGTCACCGAGAGCGTGAACGCCTACCTGGCCCCCATCCGCGAACGCCGCGAAGAGCTGCTGGGCGACATGGGCTACATCGAGGACGTGCTGCACGAGGGCAACCGCCGCGCCAACGAGATAGCCAACGCCACGCTCGACGAGGTGCGCGAGACCATGGGCATGGTGTACTAGGCGCCACCCCGCCTGCTCTGGCGGCCGTCCCGCAGGTTTTTCGCGGAGCCTGCGCGTTCTCTTGGCAACGGGGCCGGTTTTGATATAGAATGGCGAAACGCTGTTCGAGGGCCTATAGCTCAATGGCGGAGCAGGGGACTCATAATCCCTTGGTTGCAGGTTCGAGTCCTGCTGGGCCCACCAAAAATGACAAAGCCGGATGCTTCCCGCATCCGGCTTTTTTCATGCCGCCCGCACTAGGCGAGGGAGCTTAGGCGCCCGGGGCCGAGGGGCGCCCTCCCATGAGGCGCAGCAACAGCAAGGACAGCGCCGCGCCGGCCAGGCTCGC
>NC_021021.1:2416526-2425074 GCF_000210055.1 Gordonibacter pamelaeae 7-10-1-b | reverse complement strand
CTGCCGAGCGCCGCGCACGCCAGGCCGACGAGCCCCACCCGCTTCGGCCCGAACCGGTCGGCCAGGCCGCCTGCCGGCAGCACGAGCACCACGGCCACCACGGTGCACACCGTGACGAGCCAGCTCCCCGTGCTTGCGCCGATACCCAGGTCGGCCGTGATCTGGCCGAGCGATGCCGACACCTTGAAGAGGTTCATGACGATGACGATGCCCGCCGCGATGGCCAGCACGCCCATCAACGCCGAGCCGCCGCGCGCGCCCCTGCGCGCCGCTCCCCTGTCCGAAACGCCCACGAGTCCCCCGACCCTCCTGCTTCGTCCCGCCTGTCGGCCCCTGCCGGCTCCTGGCCCTTGCGCTGCACGCCCACCGGACCGGTTCGGGCCGTATCCGCCCGCGCGCCCCGAAAACAAAAAGGCCAGAAGCGCGATGCTTCTGGCCTGTGCGTATCTTGGCTCCCCGGGTAGGATTCGAACCTACAACCCTCCGGTTAACAGCCGGATGCTCTGCCGTTGAGCTACCGAGGAATGAGCCTTGGCGCTTCCTGTCTCGGTCGCGCGCAAGTGAAGATTATACCGGAACGCAGCCTTTGCGCAAGACCGAATTTTCGCAAATTCGCTTGCCCTCGAAATCAGCGGCAGATTCGGTGCCTGCAAGGCTCGACGCAACGGGGCTGCTTTGCAGACGCAGCATGCAGATCCGGCGCCGCACCTGCACCGCCCCCTGCTGGGCTCGTTTCTTCATCCACGACGTCTTCCCAGTTGGGAGCCTCATACCAACGGGATTACCGCCGAAAACGCTCGGGTTGGAATAATGAAAACGTCCCCCTCATCATCTGTGGGGGACGCCGCTACGCGAATCCTCCTTATTCTGGCCTCGTTCGGAATCGGCCCGCCCGCCGCGCGCGCAAGCCGCAGCAGGCGGGCCGGAGACGACCCTGATGCGAGACGAGAACCGACGAGGGAAGCAACGAGAAGGAGGAACGTATGGCCGATTCAGCCCAGGCACCCGTGCAGGAGCACTGGAGCGAGACCAACGGGAAGAAGTACCGCCGCGGCTCGCGCCTGCCGAAGAAGACCGACACGCGCCCGCCCGTGCCCGCCGCCGAGACGCCGAAGGTGCCTTGGACGTGGGAGGAGGACGGCATGACCGTGATCCGCGGCACCGCGCGCAGCGCGCCGGGATGCCACAACGTGTGCGGCATCCTGTCCTACGTGAAGGACGGCAAGCTGGTGAAGGTGGAGGGCGACCCGGAGGACCCCTACAACCAGGGGCGCCTGTGCAGCCGCTGCCTCTGCATCCCGAACTACGTGTACCATGAGGACCGCCTGGTCAAGCCCATGAAGCGCGACCGCGCCGACCGCGGCAAGGACAAGTTCGTGGAATGCTCGTGGGACGAGGCCTACGACATCATCGTGCGCGAGTTCAAGCGCGTCGTGGACACTTACGGCGCCGACAAGATAGCCATGTGCCAGGGCACGGGCCGCGACATCCATCAGGTGACACGCCTGAACGCCTGCGTGGGCAGCCCGAACGAGGGCGTGCCCTACTTCGCCGGCAACTCGTGCTACCTGCCCCGCATCGCGTCGATGGCCTGCATGCTGGGCGGCGCCTGCGTCATGGACTGCTCGCAGTTCCTCCCCCAGCGCTACGACGACCCGCGCTACACGGTGCCCAAGTACTGCATCGTGTGGGGCCACCAGCCCTTCTACAGCAACGCCGACGGCTTCTACGGCCACTGGATCACCGACCTCATGAAGCGCGGCATGAAGGTGGCCGTGATTGACCCGCAGCTCACGTGGCTCGCGGCCCGCGCCGGCGAGGACTGGCTACGCGTGCGCCCCGGCGGCGACGGCGCGCTGGCCATGGCCATGCTGAAGGTCGTCTGCGACGAGAAGCTCTACGACCAGGAGTTCTGCGACAAGTGGGTCTACGGCCTGGAAGCCGTGTGCGAGCGCGTGGCCGAGATGGACCTGGACGATCTGTGCGAGAAGTCATGGGTTGCCAAGGAGGACGTGCAGCGCGTCGCCCGCACCTACGCCGCGTCGAAGCCCGCCGCCATCCAGTGGGGCGTGGCGCTGGACCAGCAGACGGGCGGCCAGCAGGCCGCGCACGCCATCACGGCCCTGTGGTGCATCACCGGCAACCTCGACGTGCCCGGCGGCAACGTCATGGGCGACGCGTGCTGGGGCATCGAGCAGCCGAACTGGACCGGCACCTGGGGCTGGGACGAGCTCATGACCGAGGAGGAGCAGTCCAAGCGCATCGGCGTGGAGCGCTACCCCATGTTCGCCGTGGGCTTCAAGAACCTGTCCTCCAACGCCACCATCGAGGCGTGGCAGCGCGGCGAGGTGCCCATCCGCGCGGCCTACATCGTGACGAACAACTTCCTGGCCACCATGGGCGCGCAGGCGGAGCAGCAGCTGGAATGGTACAAGCAGATCGACTTCATCGTGGTGTCCGACCTGTTCATGACCCCCACCATGATGGCGCTAGCCGACGTGGTGCTGCCGGCGGCCACCTACGAGGAGCGCGACGGCTTCGGCGGGCTGAACGCCTACCGCATCAGCTGCATAAACAAGGCCATCGAGCCCGTGGGCGACTCCAAGCCCGACAACACCATCTTCCTGGAGCTGGGCAAGCGCCTGACGGCGGCCATCAAGCCCGAGAACCAGGACATCGCCTGGCCCTGGGACGACGTGCAGGAGATGTGGGACTACGCGCTGGAGGACGGCGGCTTCACGTGGGACGAGCTGCGCGAGTCCACGTGGAAGTACCCCGAGTTCAAGTACCGCAAGTACGAGACGGGCGACCTGCGCCCCGACGGCCAGCCGGGCTTCCGCACCGAGACGGGCCGCGCGGAGATCTACTCCATGGTGTTCCACCACACCTCGTGGTCGGGCCTCGACCCGCTGCCGAGCTACGTGGAGCCGGTGGAGAGCCCCTACAGCGCGCCCGAGGATGTGGAGGAGTACCCCTACATCGTCACGTCCGGCGCCCGCGTGCCGCACTTCTTCCACTCCGAGCAGCGCCAAATCGCGAAGCTGCGCGCCCTGCACCCCGACCCGCTCGTGTACCTGCATCCCGACACCGCGGCCGCCAACGGCATCGAGGAGGGCGACTGGGTGTGGCTGGAGAACAAGCACGGCAAGTGCAAGTACAAGGCCGCCTTCAACGACACCTACGACCCGCGCGTTTTGCAGGCCGAGCACGGCTGGTGGTTCCCCGAGCGCAAAGACGCGGCCGAGGAGAACGTGGAGAACGAGCAGGAGGGCCTGTTCGGCGTGTTGGAGTCCAACATCAACAACCTCGTGCCCTTCGACGCCGGCGTGTCGGGCTTCGGCTCGAACTACAAGGCCATGATGTGCAAGATCCGCAAGGCCGACTAGCAGCCGCGCGACGGAAAGGAAGATAGACATGGGATACCTTGGAATTTTGGTCGACGTGGACTACTGCACCGGCTGCGAGGCGTGCGTGCTGGCCTGCCAGCAGGAGCACGGCTACACCGAGCGCGAGTTCGGCCTGAAGATCACGAAGCTGGGCCCGCTGCACATCGACGAAGCCAAGAAGGACTACCAGTACGACTTCATCCCCCAGTTCACCAAGTGGTGCGATTTGTGCGAAGAGCGCGTGGGCAAGGGCAAGCAGCCCACCTGCGTGCAGCACTGCCAGGCCCAGTGCCTGGACTGGGGCCGTGTGGAGGACCTCGCGAAGAAGGTCGACCGCGAGAAGCAGATGATCGTCGCCGTCAAGCAGGCGTAGATCAGCCGGGCCGCGGGCGCCGCGCCGACGCGGGGCGCCCGCGGGAAAGGGAAACCAGGAAGGAGGACGGACATGGCCCAGAGATTCGAGGACGACTTCGGCGGGAGGATCGCCGAGAAGCTGATGAACGTCGACGTTCACCTGACGCGCGACTTCAGCCGCTCGGTCACCGAGCTCGAGCGCGAGCAGGGCCGCATCGACTGGAAAGACCGCTGCGGCGCCAACATGAAGAAGATCGCGGAGCGCGAAGTCACGCCGATCTACCGGTAAACCCAGGCGGGCTGCCCGTCCCGCGTCCCGCGGCCCGGCCGGGCGACGCGGGACGGGCGCCCGTCGACCAGAAGGAGAGAACATGGCTGACAACAAGGTCATCGACATCAACATGCACTTCCTGCCCACCGACCTGTTCACGAACGAGGAGGTGCTCAACGGCTTTCTGTACTCCGCGCCCATCACCATGGGGCTCAAGGCCTACCGCGGCAAGACGCCCGACGGCGCCAAGGACCAGATCGTGCTGGCCACCGAGGACGGCAAGGACATCCTGAACTACGTGGAGGGCGACTACACGCTGGAGACGAAGCTGCGCGCCATGGACGAGGTGGGCGTTGACATCGCGCTTCTGCGCATGCCGGTGTGGCAGGAATGGCTGCCGCTCGACATGTGCAGGATCGTGAACGACCAGGCCGCCGAGATGTGCCGCCAGTCGGAGGGGCGTCTGTACGCCAATGCCGTGCTGCCGCCGTGGGGCCGCAAGGAGGACATCTACGAGCTGGAGCGCTGCCTGGGCGAGCTGGGCATGGTGGGTGTGCAGTTCGCCTGCTGCTACGGCGACAAGTTCCTCGACGACGAGCTGTTCAAGCCCTACCTCAAAGTGCTCAACGACAAGAAGGTGCCCTGCGCCATCCACCACACGCCCGGCCAGAACGCGTTCGGCAACTTCGCCGACTACACGCCGCTGCGCCGCGAGCTCGGCCGCATCCACGTGCAGGCCACCGCGGTGGGCCGCGAGGTGTACTCCGGCATGTTCGACGAGTTCCCCGACCTCAAGTTCATCCACACGATGTTCGGCGGCAACTGGTTCGCGCTCAAGGACATTTTGGCACCGCACGTTTCGAAGCAGAAGAAGGAGGCCATGAACCGCCTGGCCACCAACGTCGACCGCGAGGCGTACGACCGCTATCTCGCCAACAACATCTACTTCGACATGACGCACCCCATGAGCTGGAGCAAGGACCAGCTGGAGCTCGCCGTGAAGACGTGCGGCGCCGACCACCTGCTGCTGGGCTCGTCGTTCCCGGTGTTCTACGAGTGGATGGCCCGCTCGGTGGGATCGGTGAAGGCGCTCGACGTTTCGCAGGAGGAGAAGGACCTCATGCTGGGCGGCAACGCGGCGAAGCTGTTCAACCTGTAGGGAACCGCGGCGTCGCCGGAGTTTCCGACGACGCCGACTAAGCGGGAAGGGCGTGCGCCCTTCCCGGCACAATCCGTCAACGCCTTGCAAGGAGGCGTCCGATGAAAGAGGGGAAACTATGAGCAATCCTGCTGCTGCCACAGCCAACGGCGCACCCGCGGCCAAGCCCGTGGAGAAGACGCCATCCTACGCGTGGCCGTGCCTCATCGTGTCGCTCTTGGCGGCCGTGGGCATCGTGTTCGCGTGGATGTGGCTTCCGGGCATCACGTTCCCGGTGTTCAAGAACTGGCTGGCCGAGAACAACGCGTTCTTCGCAAATCCAGCCAACTTCGGCCTGCTGTCCAACGTCATGGGTCTCGTGCCCATCGGCGCGCTGATCATGGCGCTGCCCACCACCATTCTCGTGCGCAAGTTCGGCGCGAAGGCCACCACGATCATCGGCGTGGGCTGCGCGGTCGTCGGCAGCGCCATCAGCGCGGCGTTCGTGGGCAGCAACTTCTACGTGTTCCTGGCCGGCCGCTTCATTCTGGGCCTGGGTCTGTCCACCACCGTCGTGTCCGGTCCCACCTGCGTTTCCATGTGGTTCCCGGACGCTACGCGCGGACGCGCCATGGCCATTTGGTCGTGCTGGGCGCCCGTGGGAATCTTCCTGTCGAACTTCGTGAACGACGGCGTGTACCATCTGGTGGGCTCCAATATGGCGAACCTCCAGTGGGTATGGGTCGCCGTGGCCGCCGTGTTCGGCATCCTGTTCGCCGTCGTGTTCCGCGACCCGCGCGAGAACGAGCGCTCCCAGGTGTCGCCCGAGCGCAAGCCGCTCAAGGCCGTGCTCAAGTTCTTCAAGAGCCGCCAACTGTGGTGCCTCATTATCATGTTCGCCATCTTCAACTACATGAACTACGCGTTCAGCCAGTACCTCAAGACGTGGCTGCAGACGCCCGAAGCGCTCGGCGGCTTCGGCTGGGATGCCACGACCGCCGGCCTTTGGGGCGGCCTGATCGTCGCCTGCGGAGCGCTGGCCCCGCTTGGCGGCCTCATCCTCGACAAAACGCCGAAATCCAAGAAGTACCTGTGCGTCGTCGTGGGCATCCTGGGACTCACCATCTGCTCTGCGTTGGCCTTCCACGCCGAGTTCTTCATCCCGTACGTCATCTTCTTCTGCATCGGCAACATGATGCTCAATGCCTGCTGCCGCCCGCTCGTGCCCACGTTCGTGTTCAAGGGCGGCGCTACCGCCGTCGCGTTCGGCCTGTCGTTCCTGACGCTCGGCCAGTACGCCGGCCAGATCGTAACGAGCTACGCGCTCGCGCCCTTCAACGAGGGCCTCACCGCGGCCTCCAACGTGGCCATCAACGCCAAGCAGGCCGTGCTCGCCTCCGGCGGCACCCCGGCCGACTTCGGCCCGGCCATTGGCCAGGCCGTGCAGGAGGCCATGGCGCAGGGCATCCATGTGGATCCGATGCTCGCCTTCTGGGCACTCGTCCCCATCGGCGTCGTGGGCTGCCTGCTCGCGTTCGGCGTGAAACCGTCCAAGAAGCAGGCCGCCGGCGCCCCCGCCGCCAAGCCTGCCGAAGGCGAGGCGGCTGCGCAACACTAAGGCTGCCCGCATCCCTCGTCGACGCGCTCCGGTCGAAGCCGGGGCGCGTCCGGGCCGCCTTGCAGCGCCGAGGCGCGGCAGGCGGCCCTTTCCGTCAAAGCCTGTATCCCTGCCTCGCAGGGAGAAGGGATCGACCATGAGCGTAACGATCAAGCAACCTCGTAATGCGGCGGGAAGCGCCGCCGCATCCCCGCAGGCATCATCCTGGCAGCCCTCCCCCTCAGCCAGCTCGTCGCCCGGCGACGAGACAGCCCGCAACCGGCAGCGCAAGGGCTGGATCGTGCTCTTCGCCACGCTGTTCTGCGGCATCATCGTCATCATGAACCAGTTCAAGGTGCCCACGTTCATGGGCGCCCTCATGCACGACTTCGGCACCGACCCCGGCACCACCGGCTGGCTCATGTCGGTCATCGCCGTGGCCGGCATTATCACCGCGTTCCCCTCGGCGTTCCTGCTCAACCGCTTCGGGCCCAAGCGCGTGGGCCTCGCAGGCCTGGCCTTCATGGTGGCCGGCTGCGCCGTGGGCGCGCTCTCCTCCTCGTTCGCCCAGCTCATCGTCGGCCGCGTGCTCGAGGGCATCGGAGTTGCCATGATGGGCGTGGTGGCCACCACCGTCATCTCCATGTACTTCCCCCGCGAGAAGGCGGGGCTGCCCATGGGCATCTGGAACCTGTGGTACGTCGTGGGCTCCACGCTCGCCTACAACATCGGCGTGCCGGTGTCGCTCGCCCTCACGGGCGACCCGTCGAACTGGCACGCATGGTGGTGGTTCTCCGATGCGCTCGCGCTTGTGGCGTTCGTGGTGTTCGCGCTGTTCGTGAGCGTGCCGCACGCCGGGCGCGGCGTGGCCGCCAAGCGCGAGCGCGCCACGGGCGAGAAGCAGCATCGCCCCGCCGCCATTTTGCTGGAGGGCTTCAAGGTGAAGCGCATGTGGCTCTTCGGCCTGGGCTTCTGCTTCCTCATGTTCACCTCGCTCTCGGTGCTCACCTGGGTGCCCACCTACGTGCAGGGCGTGGAGCTGGAGCGCCTGCTGGCCGGCGGCATGGACCTGGCCGCCGCGCAGGCGCAGGCCGGCGTGTCCGGCGGGTCCATGGCCTCGCTCGGCTTCGCGGCCTCCATCCCCATGGCGCTCGTGACGGCGTTTTTGCTGGGGAGGTTCCAGACGCTCAAGGCGCGCAACGTCATGGTGATCATCGCCGGGTTCTGCGCGTTCTTCTACGTGGGAGCATTCCTCGTGCCCTACGAGTACCTTCCCGCCTACCTGGTCCTGCTGGGCCTGGAGAGCGGCTGGACGAGCGGGGTGGTGTGGTCGATGGTGCCCGTGACCATGCCCAAGCGCGTCACGATGCCGGTGGGCATGGCCATCATCATCTTCTTCCAGGGCATCTCGAACCTTCTGTGCACGCCGGTGGTGGGCTACATCATAGGCGAGGCCCAGGTGTGGGCGAACGTGGCGCCGCTGTGCGCGGGAACCGCGGCCGTGGGCACGGTCCTGTGGATCGTGTACGTGCTCACGAAGCCGCCGGTGTTCGAGGAGGACGAGAATGCCGCACAGGATGCGGAGCACCTGGGAGAGCCGGAGCCCGACGGGCACCCGGCTGCCGCGTAGGCCGCCGAGAGGCGCGAGCCGTACTTTGAGGAGCGCCCCTGCCGCGTTCGGCCAGCGTAGGGTCGCCTGGAGGCCATCGATTGCAGCCGAGCAAGACGGGAGAAGAAAGGGCCATGGACGGGAAAAGGGAAAGCAACCAGCCGGTAGAACGGCCCGATGCCGTCACGGGAGC
>NC_021021.1:2402607-2416300 GCF_000210055.1 Gordonibacter pamelaeae 7-10-1-b | reverse complement strand
CCCTGCCCGCCGCCGGGCACCTGCGATCCAGACGCCGTCACCGGCGCCACGCCCGGCGTGGCGAGCGCCTGCAGGGAGTTCGGCATGGCGTCGGTGGACAAGGTCGTGAGCGAGCGCGGCATCAGACCGCCGGGCGTAGCATGAGGCCGGCGAGCGCCCCCCTACTCCGAGTACCAGATCATCCGCCGAAGCACATGATCTGGTACTCGGCGAGCAGCCGCTCGCGAACTTGCCATCTCTTGAGATCGATGCCGTACTCCTGCTCTATACGACGGATGCGGTACAGCAGCGTGTTGCGGTGAAGGTGGAGCCGCTCTGCCGCGAGCGACGAACGACGTTCGCACACGAGATAGACGAACAGCAACTCGCAATCCTGCGTGCCCGCCCGTCGATCGGCCTCGAGAATACGCATGGGCACGCCCCGCCCGACGCAGTACGATACCAATTCCTCGTCCTGCTGCTCGGCCACCAGAAGATAGAGAACCAGATAGTCCCGGAAGCAAAAAAGCCGGGTATCCTCTGCAGCGTCCGCGCCCTCTCTCCATAGCCGGTTCGGCATCGCCGTCACACCCCGCCCATCGGACGCCGCCATCGACAGCGCGATGACGGCCTGTCTGTAGGCGAAACGCGCATCTTCGATACGCTCGAATCGGTCCGACAGGCCAACCCTTCCGTAATAGGAGCGCGCATGGGTGTCAAGCACGGTATCGTGCGTCGCAGCATCCCCTCTCGCGAAACATTTGCGCACCATCACAGCGCAATTCTCCTTGAGGGCAACAACCGCATCGGGGAACAGTTCGAGCAGACGCAAGCCAGCATACACGGCGAGCTGCCGCTCCTCGTCGCGGTAACCGTAGTCGACAACCGCTAGCTCGAAGAACCCATCGCAAGCTAACCCCGACGTCCGCAACCACGCGTTGAGTTTACGATGCGACACCGGTACGCCTTCGATGAGGTCGACAAGCGTTCGCGCGGGTCCTTGGTCGAACAGCCTTCCCGCCGAAAGCTCATGCTTGAGGTGCAACTCGATGCAATCAGCGAGCAGCGACAGCTCGTCCAGAAGGCCGTCTGACAAAGGCCTCCATTCGCAATGCATGACCAGATGTGCCGAGTAAATCCCCTCGATACGGAAGATACATTCAACGACCGGGCCCGTTTCCGAGACCTCGAGCAGATGGATGCCGGTACGGGTGCTCCAGCGCTGGGGCCGCTCGTTTTTCCTGAAGGTGTCGAGTGCCTTCTTGTCGAACATGCCGTTGGCAATGGACTCCCTTATAAGCGGGTTGGTTGGCAGCAGCTCGCGCGTACGGGCGACGATGCGAAACCCGGAATCGGACACCGTCAGGGCGTTGCCCAGCATATGCTCGCTCGCATCGACCAGCTCCTGATAGCTTCCCCCCTCCAGCAGGGAGCGCTGCATGCGTGCAAGCCATTCGGAGACGTCGATCAGTTTGCAGGATGCGGCGGTGGCTACGAACCCGGCATTGCGGCTGGTTTGCAGAACGATTACGCGATCCGCAAAGGCAGCGAGCTCCGCGGGGAGAACGCTCTCATCCTGCACGCACAGCGCCCACCCTGCCGGATGGTGTTCGACGTAAGCCGAGCACCCCGCGGCATCGCCAACGAACAGCACGTCTTCGACGCGCGGGCGCAACGCGCCGAACAGGGCCCCATCCGCCTGTTCGTCCGAAACGATGCGCGTGAACCATCGTGGCGCACCATCGGGGACATCGCCGAGAGAGCAACCTTTCACGCTATCGGCGATCATAAATAAGGATATCGTCATAATGCTGCATTATAGATCATTTTCTTGTGCAATACGCCATATCCACGGTATATCGTGCGCTCTATTATGCGACCAGGAGGATGCCGGCTCCTAAAGGCCGGTCCACCATAGAATGAGAGGGGTCGTCCATGAAACGCAGCGTAACCGACGTCAAGCTCAACGTGAAGCCGGTGTTCATCGGCTTCGAGCATCAGTACTACTACGAAGGGCCGTGCCGCATGGCCGGCGGCGACGCCATCAAGCCCGGCTTCGATGCCATCGTGCAGGGGAAGATGCTCAAAGGCTTCCTGGCCAACGTGCAGAAATACGTGGCCGCAACCGGCGCCAATGTTCTCGAACCCGCCGTTGTGTGCTGCACCGATGACTGGGATATCAAGGATGCCTACTTCGAGGAGATGCTCGCAGACGAGGCGCGAACCGACCTCTACGTGGTCATGTCGAACTTCGGTGCGAACCAGGTCCTCGTGGAGTTCTGCTGCCGCACGAGCAAGCCGGTGGCCATGAACCCCACCAAGTCGTTCGGCGCCATGTCCACCGCACCCGCCGCTCGCCGCGGCGCCGACATCCTGCCCGCCTTCGACTGGCCGGAAGTGGCGCGCTACTGCCGCCTCCTGCGCGCCGAGAAGGCCGTGCGCACGGCGAATATCCTTCTGGCTCCCCGCTTCGACTCCACCACGCCGAAGGCAGGCGGCAACGACTCCTTCGTCTGCCTCTCCGATGTGACGCGAAAGCTGGGATGCCACTTCCGTCACGTGAACGTGCACGAGCTCATGGACATGATGGATCCGCTGCCCGAAGACGGCAACCCCACCACGCCCGGACGCACCACGCCCAACATAACGTCCGACGAGCTGACCCGCTGCGAGGATATGGCCGACGAGCTCATGGCCGGGGCCGATCCATGCATCGTCGACAAGTCGTTCGTGGTGAAGTCGCTCGTCGCATGGACCGTCGTGCAGAAGCTCATGGACGAGTACGACTGCGCAGGATTCGCCGCCCCCTGTCCGGATGCCTGCTCGACTCGCCGCTTGAATGAGCAGCAGTTCACGTTCTGCCTGGCCCACTCGCTCAACCTGGAGCAGGGGTTCGGGAGCGCCTGCGAGTACGACGTGACATCGGTGGTGTGCATGATCGCCGAGATGGCCCTTTCGAACTCGGCCGCCTACATGGGCAACACGCTGCCCGTCGTCGTGACCGAAGGGCATATAGAGTGGCCCGTGAACGTGCACGAGGAGGACGTGGCCGGCATCCCGCTCGAGGAAGCGGCGAACCTGTACTTGGTTATCCACTCCACCCCCTGCCGCAAGCTTCACGGCCTCGAGGCGGCCGCCGATGCCTACGCACTGCGGCACTTCGCCTACGACCAAGGATTCGGCGCCATCCAGAGACACGACTTCACGGCCGATGCGGGGCAGAGGGTCACGCTTTGCCGCATCTCCCCCACCCTCGACGAGATGCTGATCGTTTCCGGCGAGATCGTTGTCGGCACCGGCTTCGACACCGACAACTGCAACGGGGGTTTCGTGTTCAAGGTGGCCGATGCGCGCGACCTGTTCAAGAAGCAGATGCGCTTCGGGCTGCACCTGCCGCTCGTCTACGGCGACATCGCCGACGACCTGGCCGAGTTGGCTCGTCGCCTGGACCTTTCCGTCGTGCGGGCCTAGAAAAAACCTTCCCGACCTGTCCGACGACGGGCGCGCCGGACAGGTCGGGCCAAAACAGGCAAACCTGGAAGCGAAAGGACAGACCATGCGCAGCGAGGTTAAGGAGCGCCTGATGGATAGCAAGAAAGCGGCAGCCCGCCAGATCTCCTCCGTTCGCGCGTCCGCTGTTGCCGGAACGCTCGATGCTGACGAACTGCGGGAGCGGCTGCTCTTGTACGTGCTGGCGAAATTCGGCCTCGCGGCCGACGAGGCGCCGAGCCGCAACCTTGAAGCGCTCGCCGAGGCGAGCCTTGCCAAGGCGCTTGCGGCGAATCGTACGCACGTGGCCGAGGAGGGCCGATCCCCCACTTGCGACGGAGTGCGCTCGGTCGACATGAAGCAGGCGCTGCTCATCATGGCCTTGCAGCGTGAGCTCGGCGTCGCGCTCGATGGAATGAGGGCCGGCCTCGCCGAGACGACGGACGAGCTGGCCGACCTCGTGTTCGCAACCCTCGGCGACGGAGAGGTGCAGCTGTGAGCGCGCGGCAGCCCGACGATGCGCTGGCCTGCCGTATCCGTGCCGCCATCCCTTTGCTCGCCGATGCCGAGGGAGCGGCGCCGGTCGCCTACCTGGACAACGCCGCCACGATGCAGATGCCGCGCCCGGTCATGGACGCATTGGAGGCGTTCCGCACGACGAGCTACGCAAACGTCCACCGCGGCGTGCATTCCCTGTCGCTCGCCGCCTCGGATGCATTCGACGGGGCACGACGGGCAGTGGCGGCCTTCATCGGGGCCGACGAGCAGGAAGTCGTGTTCACGAGCGGCGCAACCGACGCGCTCAACCGGGCGGCGCGGATGCTGGCCCCCGCCCTCGACGAGCGCTCCAACATCGTCGTAAGCGGTCTCGAGCATCACTCCAACCTGCTTCCTTGGCGCCACCTCTCCCGCATCACGGACTGCGAGCTGCGCGTCGTACCGCCGGATGCGAGAGGCGCCCTCGACTTGTCGGCGTTCTTGCAGGAAGTAACCGAGAACACGCGCATCGTGGCGCTCACCGAGCTGTCCAACGTCACCGGCATCGGGTGCGATCTCGCGGCGCTCTCGGCTGTTGTACACGAGGGCAGCGACGCGCTCATCGTGGCCGATGGCGCCCAGGGTATCGTCCATGGCCGGCGAAGCGTGCGGGATCTCGGCTGCGACCTCTACGCGTTCTCGGGACACAAGCTCGGAGCGCCCTGCGACATCGGGGTACTGTGGATCGCAGCTCGCGTCCAAGAGCGGCTCGAACCGGAAAGCTTCGGTGGCGGAACGGTCTCGGAGGTAACGGAGAAAGAGACGCGCCTGCTCGGTTCCGTCGAGCGCCTCGAGGCCGGCACGCCGAACATCGATGGGGCTGTCGGGCTTGCCGCGGCACTGCGCTTCTGGGAAGGATTCGACGCGGCGGCCCTGCTCGCCCACGAGGACGCCCTGCTCGCCCGCCTCGAGGCGGGTCTTACCTTAATCGAAGGCGCGAACGTCCTCGGCAGTTGTCCTGCGCGGCACGGCTGCCTGGCTTTTTCCGTCGACAAGGGCTCGCCCTACGACTGGGCCAAGATCGCCGACGGCCGCGGCGTGGCCGTGCGCTCCGGGCATCACTGCGCCCAGCCTTACCTGCGCGCACTCGGCTGCGACGCGGCCGTGCGGGTATCGGTCGCCCCGTACAATACCACCGGAGACATCGACCGGGCCCTTGCCGCCTTCGAGACGGCTTCCTGTCTGCTGAAAGGGGGCGGATGCGGTGGACATGCGCTCTGTCGAGAACGACATACTCGCTGACCTGCACGAGCTCGACGACCCGGTGCTGCAGTACGGCTACCTCGCAGGATGTGCGGGCGAGGCGGCCGCCTTTCCCGAGCACCTGCGCGACGATGCGCACCTCGTGAGAGAATGCCAAGCGAGAACATGGATCCCCGTCGAGCACGACGGGGAAGGGCGCGCTGCCGTGCTCGGAGATTCGGAATCGATCGCCGTACAGGGAGCGCTCGCCCTGATCGAGGAGGTGTACAACGGCCGCACCGCCATCGAGCGCGCCGCGCATGTATGCCTTTTGCTCGACGACCCCGCATTCGCCCGCCACTTCACGAAGCTTCAGATGAAAGGGCTCGGAGCGGCTGTAGCACTCATAGCGAGCGCACCTTGAAGAACACCGTTCACGGGAAGGGGGCTTCCCCTCCCTATCGCTTCGGCTGGGGTTTTCGCAGAGGTATCAGATCGTGTACTCTGCGCAAAGGCCCCGCCACGAAGGCGGCGGCTGCCACCCAGTAAGGGGCACGCCGCGGGCACGACAGGCAGCGGTCTTTTTGATGTATACTAGGCTTTCGGAGATGTTGGGGTCCGCGTCCCGGAGAGTGCCCGGCGGGCGTGCGATCGTGCTCAGTTTCTCCAGGGGGGATGAAACCGCATCGGGCACTGCAGGGGGAATCGGATGAACGACGGCAAAACCGCGGGCAAGCCCCGCATCGGCGCCATGGAGCTTCTGGCCACCGGCGGGTTCGCCTGCTTCTTCGGATGGATGTTCGTCTCGCACTACTGGCTGTTCGCCGTGTTCATCCAAGACGTCCCCGTCGCCGAGCGCGACGGCATCCAGCTGTTCGTGTTCGCAGGGATGGCGCTGGGATACCTGGCCCTTCACTTCGCCGGCAAGAGCGCCCGGTTCGACCCGTTCCACCTTCCCGTCCTCGCAACCGGCGCCGTACTCGCGCTCCTACTGCCTACGACGGCCGTGCTGCTGGACCTTGGCGTGGCCGTGCCCGTGCCCGTGCTCTGCGCGGTGAACCTCGGTGCGGGCCTGGGCGGGGCGCTTCTGACGGTGAGCTGGCTCGACGTGGGCAGCCGCATCAAGCTGCAGAGCCTGCCGCGCTTCACGAGCCTGTCCATGGCGGCCGGAGGCGCGCTGTTCGCCCTCGCAGCGCTCGTGCCCGAGTCCCTGCAGCCCGTCTTCTGCATCATCTACGCCTTCCTGAGCGTGGGCCTGCTGCGCTTCGCCGGGGAGCGGGGCGAGGGCAACGCCGACGCCCCGCCCGCCGGCTCCTGCAAGAACACCTGGGAGTTCACTCGGGAGATCGAGCCCTCGCTCGTGGCGTTCGGCATCGTGTTCGGCCTCACGTTCGTCTACCTGTTCAACTCGGGCTCGCAGGACGTGCTCGTGGGACTGCTGTTCGTCGTGCCCGGCGCCGGCATCATCGCCGCGCTCGCCTTCGCCGGGCGGTCCGTGGGCATCACCGTCATCCAGCGGGTGCTGCTGTGCATCACCGTGCTGGCGTGCCTGTCCATGCCCTTCGCCACCGAGGGCGTGCAGCTGGCCTGCTCGTGCCTGGTGGTGGCCTCTTGGGCGGCGTTCGTCTCGGTGAACTACGCGTTCATCGTCAAGAAGGGCATGCACCGTTGGGACACGCCGGTGTTCAGGCAGGCGCCCGCGCGCCTCGTGTTCAGCGCGCTGGGGTTCCTCGTGGGATGGGCCGTCGCCACGGGCATGACCATGGCCTACGGCGCCCATTCCGACGCCTTCATGATCGTGCGCCTGTGCATGGCGTTCGCCCTCGTGGTGGTGGTCATGCTGTTCTTCCCCTCGGCCGAGCACCACGCCCCCGACGGCACCGCGGCGGACGGGCCCTCCGGTCCGCAGCCCGTCGTGCCCTCCAACCTGACCGAGAAGGAGCTCTTCGAGCGCCGCTGCGCCGCCGTGGCCGAGCTCTACCAGCTCTCGCCGCGCGAGACCGACATCCTGCAGTTCCTGGCGAAGGGGCGCAACGCCGCCTACATCCAGAGCAAGCTCACCATCTCGCCGCACACGGTGAAGAGCCACATCTACAGCATCTACCGCAAGCTCGACATCCACTCCCAGCAGAAGCTCATGGACTTCGTAGAGGAGTTCCCGGTGGAGGAGCAGCAGAAATAACGCGGAAAGGCAAGGGCGCGCGGGAGCAGGTTAGAGCCCCTCGTAGTGCGTCCACATGCGCACAACTTTCACGATGCCCTGGTAATGCACGCCCTCTTCATCAAAGGGCTCTGCATATACCTGGTAGACGAGTCGATGCTGCAGGTTGATGCGCCGCGAATAGAGGCCGGAAAGGTTTCCCACAAGCGCTTCGTAGGCAGGGGCCTCTTGAAAAGGATCGCGTTTGAGCACCTCGACAAGGGCTTTCGCCTTCTTGTCGAGACCGGCGGCTTTAAGCTTCCTTGCGTCCTTTGCGGCCTGCTTCGTGAACTTCACTGCATACATGACTACCACTCAAGTTGGTCTTCGGAGAGGCAATCCTCGGGTTTTTCCTCCTTGCCGGCGCGCAACGACTCGCTCATGCCGGGTATGCCGTTGAGGAAGAGCGTTTCCTCGATAGCCGCCCAATCGGATTCGCCGACGAGCACTGCCCCCTTCCCCTTGCTGTTCGTGATGGCGATGGGCGTGCAGTTCTCGTTCACTTGAGCGATGGTCTGGTAGATATTCTGCCGCAGGGCCGTTGCGGTGATCGAAGTCATGGCCTGCCTCCTTATCTCTTTTCTTCTGCCCTATAGTAGCGTACGCAATTACGTACGTCAATAACCGCCTTCCTGCTGTACTCCTGCCGAAATTTCTTCAATTATTCTCAATCTTTAGAAACGAAAGTGCGACAATGGGCTCGCAATCAGGTGACATCCCCAAGGAGGAACCCGATATGACGCCCGCCAATCGACGCACCGCATGGAATAGCCTATGAGACCACCCCGCGTGCTCGACGTGGTTTTCTGGCTGGCCGTTATCGTGCTGCCGGCAATCGCCTGCCTGGCAACCATCCTGCTGTTCCCTCCCGGCGCGACCAACGTGCCGATGCATTGGAACGCAGCGGGGGACATCGACGGATACGGCTCGCCGTGGACCATGCTGCCCTTCGGCATGATAATGGGAGTGACGAACGCGCTCCTCGCGGCGTGCTACGCATTCAACGACTTCCTCTACGACCATGGTCTCGTGCACAACATCAGCCGCAAAGGGGCGCTCATCCTCTACCGGGTGCTGGCGGCGTTCATCGTTATCGTCACCGTTGGCGTTCTCGTGTTCTGGGCAAGTCAGGCCATGGCGGCGATGGCCTAGGGCGCCTCCGCGCCCCTCCGTGCAAAACTTTGGACCCCCTTTCCATCTCCCCTGCTCACCGCGTCATACCAACGTACTGATTCCCAATCTGCATACTCATTACGCGATAGGCTCATACCTATCGCGTGCTTTACTCGATTGCAACCCCAGAGGGGAGGGCCGATTGGGGCGGACACCCGACAGGCCCGCGCAAAGCGAGAGGAGTTGCGATGGTAGAGAACGCTGTCGCGGAGAAGGACCGCGACGAGATCGGCACGTCCAAGGAGGAGAACCAGTTCAACTTCGGCGCCGGCAAGAGGCAGGAGGTGGATCCGCGCTGGAAGCACCCCAAACCCTTCCAGTACGAGGAGGACGGCATGGTGGTCACCCGCACCTCGGTGTGGAGCGCGCCGGGCTGCCACGAGGGCTGCGGCGTGCTGGTGTACTCCGACAAGGAGACCGGCAAGTTCATCAAGTGCGAGGGCGACCCGGACGACCCGTACAACCGCGGCGCGCTGTGCCCCAGGTGCCTGGCCTTCAAGCAGGTGGAGTTCCATCCCGACCGCATCCTGCACCCCATGAGGCGCGTGGGCGAGCGCGGAAGCGGCCAGTGGGAGCGCATCACGTGGGACGAGGCGCTGGAAACCTGCTACAAGGAGTTCCGCCGCATCTCCATGACCTACGGCGGCGACTCCATCCACTGCCTGCGCGGCACCGCCCGCGACAACCAGTGGCAGGTCGGCCGCATGGCGAACACGTTCGGCAGCCCCAACGAGTACGGCTTCCTGTCCGGCACCGCCTGCTACCTGCCCCGCCTGTCGCTCATGATCATGACCTACGGCGGCATGCTCATCGCCGACTTCTCGCAGTTCTCGGCGCTGCGCTACGACGACCCCGAGTGGGTGTGCCCCGAGTGCACCATCGTCTGGGGCTGCAACCCCACCATCTCCAACCCCGACTTCTTCATGGGCCACTGGGTGACCGACGCCATGAAGCTCGGTTGCAAGCTCATCAGCGTGGAGCCGCGCGTCACGTGGCTCGCCGCGCACGCCGACATCCACCTGCAGCTGCGCCCCGGCACCGACACGGGCCTCGCGCTCGGCATGATCAAGGTCATCATCGACGAGGACCTCTACGACCACGACTTCGTGGAGCGCTGGACCTACGGCTTCGACGAGCTGGCCGAGCGCGCCCGCGAGCTGTCGCTCGACCAGGTGGAGGCCATGACGTGGGTTCCCAAGGAGAAGATCGTGGCCGCCGCGCGCCTGTTCGCCACGTCCAAGCCGGCCAACGTCGTGTGGGGACTCGCCGTTGACATGCAGAGCCAGGGCACGCCCTGCGCCGCCGCCATCGCGGCGCTGTGGACCATCACCGGCAACCTCGACGTGCCGGGCGGCATGTGCTACACCGCCTCGCCCATGGGCGTGGACCAGCCCTCCGCCGGCGCCTGGGGCATCTACGACCTCATCAACGAGGAGATGCAGAAGAAGCGCGTGGGCTGGAAAGAGTTCCCCATGTACCGCTACGGCCTCACCCAGGCCATGCCCGACATGTGCCTAGAGTACATGGAGGAGGGCAAGGTCAAGGGCGTGTGGATCCAGACGTCCAACGGCATCGCCTGCATGAGCTGCGAGACCGAGCGCTGGTACCAGGCCATGAAGAAGCCCGAGTTCATCGCCGCCGTGGACATCTTCATGACGCCCACCATCCAGTCGTGCGCCGACATCGTCATGCCGGTGCAGACCTGGGCCGAGAAGCACTCGGTACGCGCGCACTACTACTTCCTCTCCGCCATCACGGGCGCCTGCGCGGCCGAGGGCGAGGCGAAGTCGGACTGCGAGATCAACCGCGAGCTCGCGCAGTACTTCGACAACGACGACGAGTTCAACCAGGCCATCGGCCGCCCCGAGGGCAAGCAGCGCACCTGGCCGTGGGCGACCGAGGACGAGGTGTACGACGAGATAGTGAGCCCCTCCGGCTTCACGTTCCACGAGCTCATGGAGCATGGCCCGGTCTACCAGAAGTACGTGTACAAGAAGTACGAGAAGGGCCTCATGCGCCCCGACGGTCAGCCCGGCTTCAACACCCCCACCGGCCGCATCGAGTTCTACTCCACGCTGTTCGAGAAGTTCGGCTACGACCCGCTGCCCTACATCGAGGAGCCGGGCATCGGGCCCGTCACCACGCCCGACCTCTACGAGGAGTACCCGCTCATCATGATCACGGGCGCCCGCGCCACGTCGTTCTTCCACTCGGAGCACCGCCAGATCCCCTACCTGCGCCAGCTCACGCCCGACCCGTGGGTGCAGATCCACCCGCGCACGGCGAAGGACCTCAACATCTCCGAGGGCGACTGGGTGTGGATCGAGAACCACCGCGGCCGCTGCCGCCAGCGCGCCCGCCTCACCTTCGAGGTGCACGAGAAGGAGATCGCCGCACAGCACGGCTGGTGGTTCCCCGAGCAGGACGGCGCCGAGCCGAACCTGTACGGCTTCCGCCAGTCCAACATCAACCAGCTGCTCGCCAACAAGCCCGGCACCACCGGCTTCGGCGCCGATCTGAAGTGCACGCTCTGCAAGGTGTACCGCTGCAAGGAGGAGGAACTGTAATGGCCATGAACGGAATTCTCGTCGACTACCAGTACTGCACGGGGTGCTACTCGTGCGAGGTGGCCTGCCAGGCCGAGCACGAGCTGCCGCTCGAACAGTGGGGCGTGAAGGTCATGCAGAACGGCCCGTGGCCGGTGAAGGACGCCGAGGGCAACGAGACGGATGCTTACGTCTACGACTTCATCCCCGCGTTCACGAAGATCTGCGATCTGTGCGCCGACCGCCGGGAGAAGGGCAAGCTCCCCTCCTGCGTGTTCCACTGCCAGGCCAAGTGCATGGAGTTCGGCCCGGTGGAAGAGCTCGCGAAGCGCCTGGACGCCAAGCCGCAGCAGTACCTGTGGGTACCGCCCTGCGCGTAGGGGCATGAGGGAGGCTGGATCGGCTCCGCGCCGCTCCAGCCTCCCGCTTTCAGCGACTGGCCCTTTGCCGCCGCCCGGTTTTCGGCGGACGGCCCAGCCAGCTGCCTGCTTCCGGCATTTCCCCGTCGACCGCGAGCCGGTGAGGTAATGCCGAAAGGGGATGGATTTTGGGGAAAGCGTATCCAAGGGGTGATTTCATATGGCAGATTTGACCGCCGACCAGATAGCCAAGCAGGACAAGGTTTCCGGCAAGGCCTGGGGCATCCTGGCCGTCACGTACCTGGCGAGCTTCTGCGCGCCGCTGTGCCAGTTCAAGATGCCGCCGTTGGCGTCGTGACTGTTCCCGGCGTTCCACGGGGCGCTCGATCCCGTGACGTTCGGCACGCTCATGAGCGCCATCGCCGTCATCGGCGTGGTGCTGGCCTTCCCCGCCGCGTTCATCGCGCGCCGCATGGGGCTGAAGAACGTCATACTGCTGTCCGTCGCGTGCCTGGGCGTGGGCTCGGCGCTCGGCGGCGCCACGGCCGACCTGAACGTGCTCATGGCGAGCCGCCTGCTGGAGGGCGTGGGCATCGGCCTCATCGGCGTGGCCGCGCCGTCGTGCGTGACCATCTGGTTCCCGGAGCGCAAGCGCGGGCTCGCGCTGGGCATCTGGGCCACCTGGGTGCCCGTGGGCTCCGTCGCAGCCTTCAACGCCGCGCCCGCCATCGCCGGCATGTTCGGCTACCAGGCGGTGTTCTTCGCCATCGCCGGCGTGTGCGCCGTGGCGTTCCTGATGTTCGCCCTCGTGTACAAGATGCCTCCGGGCGCCACGGGGGACATGGGCGTGGAGGGCACGTTCAAGGAGTCGCTCAAATACTGCAGGAACCGCCGCATCTGGATCCTGGGCGCCGTGTTCTTCCTGTTCGCTTTCACCACCATCGGCATCATGAACACGTACTACAACACGTTCCTCGAGACGCAGCTGGGCTTCGACGCGCAGACGGCCTCGTCGCTCTCGTCCGTCATCATGCTCCTGTCGCTTATCGTGGCGCCGCTCACGGGCTTCGTGTCCGACCGCCTGCCGCTCGGGCGCAAGTACGTCGTGGGCCTGGTGATGATGGGCATGCTGTTCCTGACCGGCTGGTGCATGTTCTACACCGGGCCGGGGGCGATCGCCGTCATGTGGTTCGTCATCGTGCTGCAGGGCGTGGGCGGCGGCATGTGCGGCGGTTCGCTGCGCCCCATGGCGCCGATGCTCATGCGCAACACCGCCATGGGCGCCACCATGGCCATGGCCATCATGCAGTTCTGCCAGAACCTGGGCTCCACGCTGGGATCGCCCGTGTTCGGGGCGCTGCAGGAGGCCCTCGGCTGGAACATGGCCGGCATCGTGCTGCAGATCCCCGCCTACGTGATCTCGTTCGTGCTGTGCCTGTTCATCCTGCCGCGCGGTAAGGACGTGAAGACGCTCGACGACGTGCCGGCCGAGGAGGCCTGGCCGCGCGGGTTCTAGGCGGCTGCCTGGGCGGCCGACCGCCGACGACTGCCCGGCCGAGAAGCCGGGACGAAGGAGACACCATGGACTACCAAGAGCTGAAAGAGGGAATCGACCAGGCGCCGCTCGCCTCGCGTGCCACGCTGGAGCGCCTGCTGCTGTACGTGTCGGCGGGCCCGGGCGTATCGCCCGATTACGCGCCGTACCTGGAAGGCGCGGCATCCTACCATGACTTCTTCAACGCCGTCTACACCGACGACGCCCAGAAGGGCACGTCGGTGTGGGCGGGGTGGGCTGCGCTCAAGCGAAAGAGCTGGATCGGACGCTTCGAGCCCGACCTGGCCGTGGAGAACCTGCGCCTCAAGGGCGACGGGCTGCCGGTGCAGTTCGGCACGGGCCTGTTCCTGGCCCCCACGGGAAGCCGCGACAACATCGCGAACCTCTACGTGTTCCAACGCGGCGCGTTCAACGTCGAGGCGGCCGAGTTCGTCACGTCCATCGGCGGCACGTTCTCCTGCGCCGGCTACGACTTCGCCGGCATCTACGGCGTGTACAAGTACCGCGGCAGCGTGATACTGGAGCAATGGGAGGCCGAGCGCGCGCCCGTGCCGACGAAGAAGGGCTAGCGGCGTAAATCCGCCGCGCCGCCGCCGAGGAAGGAGATTCCGCCATGAGCCGCAAGAAGAAGATGACCCCCGCCCAGAAAGCCGCCGCCCGCCGGACGGGCACC
>NC_021021.1:2392599-2402452 GCF_000210055.1 Gordonibacter pamelaeae 7-10-1-b | reverse complement strand
CCTCGGCAAGAAACGTGCTCATAGGCGCTGCCGGTATCGCCCTCGTAGCCGTCGCCGGCTACTTCTCCACGGCCGGTCTGGGCTAGCGCCGCGTCCGGGAACGGCTCCGCCTATCGGGCCGTTTCCGGACGATCTTCGCCCCCGTCCTCCCCTATCGGCGCTTTCGCGCCGAACAGGCGCTCGTCGGAGAGCCGCGGCGCCTTGTCGCTCAGCTTGTAGTAGGCGGCGCTCGTCGAGTTCGCGATGCTCGCCAGCTCGTGCGCCTCCAGGTACTCGCTCTTGTTCTTCTCCTTGACGATGTAGCTCATGAGCCCGATGTAGGATGCGGTGAGCAGCTCCACGTAGTAGGGCCGCAGCCTGTCGCGCGGGGCACGGTCGTCGTCCATCATCTGGTTGAGCTCCTGCCTGATCTGGTTCTGCAGGCGCACGGTGAAGTACGGGTCGCCGTGGGGGCCGGTCAGCGCCCTCAAGACCCGCTCGTGCTCGATGCAGACCTCGAACCAGTTCTCCATACACTCGAACGGCATGCCCGCTATGGCGCCCTTGTAGGCGTCGCCGTCGGACCGGTAGAGGCTCAACAGGCCGAGGAGCGTGCCCTCTATGCCCTCCAGCACGTCGATGGCGTCGCGGAAGTGCACGTAGAAGGTGGACCTGGCAACGTTGGACCGCTGGACCAGCTCCTTGACCCGGATGGAGTCGTAGGGCTTCTCCTCCATGAGGTCGATGTACGCCTCGACGATAGCCCGCCTCGCCGCCGAGGCCCTCGAACCCGAATCCATATCCGCACCGCCTTTCCAGCCCTGCGATCGTTCCCTGATTCTAAGGCAGGCGGCGCCTTCCTGCAAAGGCAGGCGCCGCCGTCTCGCCTTGCGGCTTGCCGCGGACCCCGGCTAGAAGATGGGATGGGTCGGGTGCCTCGCCTCGTCCACGACGAACGGCTTCGAGCGGTCGTGGCGCGGCCCGACGACGGGCACCTGCAGGTAGGACCCGTACTCGCCGCCGGTGTGGACGATATGGCTCCCCCGGTTGTCCGTCTCCCACATGAGGGGCTCGATCCAATGCTCGTCGCGGAGGTAGCGCCCCGCAACCTGCACGCGGAGGATCTCGCCTTTGCGCCACAGGCGGCTCGTGGGGTTGATCTCCACGTCGATGGGGACGATCTCGCCGGCGGAGAGCTTCAGCTCCCTGCGGTGCGCCTGCACGGGTTGGAAGTCGCTCGAAAGCGCCTCGTCCAGCTCGCGGTGCGAGACCCGCATCTTTCCCCAGGCGCCCGGGTGGGGCGCCGTGCCGTCGAACAGGGTCACGGGTATCTCGGTCCCGTTCTCGTGGACCTTCTTCACGGTGACGAACAGGTCCATGTCGTCGTGCCCGTCCGCCTCGACGAAGGCGTGGAGCTTCATGTACCCCGTGAGCTCGGTGTCCTCCTCGAACCGGTAGTCGAACTCCGCGACGCCCTCGTTGCCGTCGTAGGAGACGGAGGCGGGCGCGGCCGGGTTCTCGCCCTCGAGGCTCATGGCCTCGGCATTCAGGTAGAGCTTCCGGTACTCGGTCCTCGCCAGGGGAAACTCGCGCTCCGGGCGCCTCGTGGCGAAGTCCTCGTCGTAGGCGTCCATCACGTCGATGCGCACCTTCGGGGTGAGCTCCCACCCGTTGTGGACGTCCTTGCAGTAGCGGTCGAAGAACGCCTTGAGCTCCTCCATGTTCTGGCGCGTGTAGAAATCGGGCCACTCGAACTCGCGGTGCACCCGGAGCCACTTCTTCTCCGAGGATATCTTGCGGTACCCGTTGATGGAGCCGCGGAGGTGGAAATGGTTCCACCCCGCCGCCACGTAGGCGGGCACGGTGATCTTGCCGAAATCGGGGATCTTGTTCTCCCAGTAGGCGTTCATCAAAGGGTAGCGCAGGGCCATGGCCGCCTGGTCGTCGATGCCCTTAAGGCCGCAGGCGCCCGCGGTGGCGAAGCTGGTGAAGCGGATGCAGGGGATGCCCCCTTCGTAGAGCGATTCCCGGTACATGTCGCTCATGCCCTCCCACGGTGCGATGCAGGCGAGATGGGGCGGCTGCTGCGCGGCGATGTGCCACTGGGTGATGGCCAGCGCGGAGGAGCCGGCCATGGTCACGCGCCCGTTGCACCAAGGCTGCTGCGCGGCCCACTCGACCACGTCGTAGCCGTCTTTGGCCTCCTCCTCGCAGAACTGGTCGTGGAGGCCCTCCGAGTAGCCGATGCCGCGGGGGTCGACGTTGACGACCGCATACCCGTTGGGGCACCAGAAAAGCGGGTCGGCCGCCTCGAACTTGGCACTGGGCGAGACGGCGCCGAACGGCACGCCCGGCGTGTAGCCCACGTCCTCGCCCGTGCGGAAATCGTTCGGGCGCTTCCCGTAGTTCGACCAGGCCAGGATCGCCGGCACCTTCGCGTCCGAGTCCTGCGGCCTGAAGACGTCGCAGTAGAGGGTGATTCCGTCGCGCATCTTGACCGCCACGTCCTGCTCGCACACGATGCCGGGCGCCGCCTCGTACGTGCGCTGGTCGAACGCATAGGGCTTGGCCAGCTGCTTTTCCTCGTCGGACAGGGCCTCCCACTCCTCGGGCGGGACGGGCCTCAACTCCTTCTGGTATATCCTCTCTATCTCCTCACCCCTGATGGTGGTCTCGAGGGTGAACCGCTCCCTTTCCATCGGCATCATAGCATCTCCCATCTCGTCGCACGTAACGGTGTTCCCAACCTCGCCGTCCTCAAGACAGCACGCCCTCCACGGCGCCTTCCGCCGGCTTCTGCGGGGAAGGCCCGTTCGGATCGAACCCGCTTATCGCGGAGGCGAGCCTCATCGCCAAGGGCAGGATTACCAGAATGACAAGGTAGCCTGCGCCCAGCAGCGGCGGGTACACCATCATCCATATCCCCACGCACGCGTCCAAACCCAGAGACTGAGCATTCGTCATCCAAACGCATGAGACGCTCACCAACGTGATGAGGGTGAAGGCGAGCACGAAGCTGCTCACCGCATGGACGGCTATCTTGTTTTCGATATGGAAAGCGTCGCAGAGCTTGCGCCCCCAGGAAAGAGCGGGGAAAAGATCGCCGACTACGTAGCCCACGCAGAAGCTCATGAGAAACGAAACGCCAAAGCCCAAGAGGGTGAAGATCGGCAACGTTTCATTACCCGGAACGCCCTGCATGGTCGAAAGAATGATTACACTCAGAACAACGCACATAACCATGCACATCACGATGTTGAGAACGCGTCCGAACCCACCCGGCCCTTTAAAGATCATCATATCCTCCTTTGCTGCTCTCGGTTTTGGCTCAAAGCTTCGATGCCCTCATTATGCTCGGCACAGGCCTTTTCGACATGGACGCTCGGCCGAGGAGTGTCCGATTATCCATCTCTCCGAACAAGGGGGCCGCCCTACGGCCTCCCTGCTATGCCGCTCGCCATCAGCCGGCCATGCGAAATCGCGATGACAGGCCGTAAAAGTGTTGTCGCGCCAACAGGCTTTGCCCGAGCGCGCATGGCTTAATAGAAGGCACAGGAACGGGGTCCCGAAGTGAGCAATCGAATAGAAAGGCGGTGTTTGCCTTGGCTCATCAGCGGGTTGACGGCAAAGACAAGCGGTTCGCTTTGCAATTCTACGGCACGCAAGGTTTCGCGGCTCTTCCGATCCTTCTCTACATGGTCATTGCAGCGGTCATCTCCATCGGCATACGCTACTACGGCATGGAGGCGCTCATCTTCGCCTCGGTCATCGGCTTGCTTGCCGGCTTCTTCCTCTGCCGGAACAAGCTGGAGTACTGGGCCTCGTGCGTGCGCGGCCTCACCCAGTTCGGCAATGCTAACCTCATCTTCATCTTCATCATCATCGCCGTGTTCGGCAAGGTGCTCGTTGCCGGCGACATAGGCGGGGGCCTGCTCTGGATAGGCCTGAACTGCGGGCTGCAGGGCGGGGCGTTCGTCGTTCTGGTGTTCGTCGGCTGCGCCGTCTTCGCCACGGGATCGGGCGCCCCGTTTCCCGCCTTGCTGGCGCTCGTGCCCATCTTCTACCCGACCGGCATCATGCTGGGGGCGGACCCGACCGTGCTCGTGGGAGCCATGATCAGCGGCGTGTTCTTCGGCGACGCGCTCTCCCCCAGCTCCCAGGTCATCCACGTGACCATCAATTCGCAGCATGACCCGGGAACGGGCAGGCCGGCCGACCTCGTAGAGGTGATGAAGGCCCGGTCGCCCTACCTCGTGGCCATCGCCCTCGTCTCCGCGGTGCTCTTCTTCCTTCTCGGCGGCGCCGGCGCGGCAACCGTCTCGCCGCAGGAGCTGGCCGGCATGGCGGATGCCCGCGACCTGCTCATGTTCGTCCCCATCGCGCTCCTGCTGGCCATCTGCGTGAAGACCCGCAACCTGCTCATGGGCGTGAGCTGGGCCATCCTCGCCGGCGTCGTCCTCGGGCTTGCGAGCGGCCTCATGGAGCCCGCAGCGCTCGTCTCCTTCGACTTCGCCAAGCAGCAGATGCACGGCGTGTTCATGGACGGCGTGGCCAGCTCGGTGAACCTCGTGTTCGCCAGCATCCTTTTGTTCGGCATGATCCAGATCGCCGTGGAGGGCGGCATCCTGGAGAAGTGCTGCGACTTCCTCATGGGCCTCAAGATGGCCAAGAAGCCGGCGGGCGCCGAGGGCATCGTCGCGCTGGGCACCGGCGTCATCTGCTGCCTGCTGTCAGGGTCCGAGCTGCCCACCGTCATCATGTTCAAGGACGTGGTGGAGAACATAGGCCAGAGGCCGGGCATCTCGGCGAACCGCCGGAGCATCCTGCTCACCGCCATGGCCACGAACATCCCGGCCATCGTGCCCGTGAACTCCATCTTCATCATGGGCTCCATCACCCTCGTGGCGGGCCTGGCCGGCGCCAACCCGGCGCTGCCCCTCGTGGCGCCCGTCCCGATATTCACCTGCTGCTTCTATCCCCTGATGCTGGCTGCGGTCTGCTTCGGCTGGGTCGTGTTCGGCTGGGGGCGGAAGGCCACGGCATGCAAACCTGCAATCGAGAAGAAGGATCTGGTGGCGAACAATGGCTGAGACGTACGACATGATCATCGTAGGCGGGGGCGCCGGAGGGCTTTCGGCCGCCGTCTACGCCGGGCGGGCCGAACGCAAGGCGATCCTCATCGAGAAGGGAAGCTACGGCGGGCGCATCAACGAGACGCGCGAGATACGCAACTACCCGGGCACGATCGGCGACACCGGCATCGGGCTCATGGAGAAGTTCAAGGCCCACGCGCTCGCCTTCCCCACCAACGAGCTCAAACGCACCACGGTCACCGGCATCAAGCAGCTGGACAACGGGAACTTCCTCGTGCAGACGAAGCGGCGCGGCGACTTCGAGACGCGCTGCGTCCTGCTGGACCTGGGCACGAAGCCGCGCGTGCTGGGCATACCCGGCGAGAAGGAGTTCGCCGGCCACGGCGTGGCCTACTGCGCCACCTGCGACGCCGAGATGTTCAAGGGCAAGGAGATCTACGTGCTGGGCGCGGGCGACCAGGCCATCGAGGAGGCCGACTACCTCACGGGCTTCGCGTCGAAGGTGACGGTGATCGTGCTGCACGAGGAGGGGCATCTCGACTGCAACGAGGTGGCCGCCGCAACGGCGTTCCGCAACCCGAAGATCGACTTCGTGTGGAACTCCACCCTGGAGGAGATCAAGGGGCGCGACGAGGTGGAGGGGCTCGTCATCAAGAACGTGGTCACGGGCGCGTCGAGCGAGGTGGAGACAGACGGCATCTTCTTCTTCGTGGGCATGATACCGCAGACCGAGCTGGTTCGCGACCTGGTGGAATGCGACGATAAGGGCTACATCGCGGTCAACGAGAAGAAGGAGACCAGCGTGCCCGGCATCTACGCCGTGGGCGACTGCACGCAGACCTTCCTGCGCCAGGTGGTCACCGCAGCCGCCGACGGCGCCATCGCGGCGACGGCCAGCGAGCGCTACGTGAAGGAGAAGAAGCAGATCGACTCGCTGCTCACGCCCGACGCGGGCAAGGTGGCGTTCGTCTTCTACGACCCCTACGACAGCGAGCAGATAGAGCAGGTATCCGCGCTGGAGGAGAAGCTGCGCGGCGAGTGGCGCGTCGAGCGCCAGGACATCACCCGGCAGTCGCTGCTGTACGGCCGCCTGGGGCTCACGGCCTCCCCCGCAACCGCCTTCTACTTCGGCGGCAAGCTGATGGGAACGGAGGTGTGAGCCGGCTTTCAGTACCTTATAGAACGACCTCTCAAGATAGCTTTGCATCAAGCGAATAGGGCCGAACCGACAAACGGAGGAACGAACCATGGGTCAACCGAGCGTATTCCCTCACGGTACCACCATCTACAACCCTGAGAAGTGTTGGAACGGGTACACCATCGTGCCCCTCATCAACGACGGCGTGCTGCTGTTCGACATGAACGGCAACGAGGTGCGCCGCTGGAACATGCAGGCCATGCCGCCGAAGCTCCTGCCGGGCGGCTACGTCATGGGCTATGCGGGCACGCGGCACCCCGACTACGGCATGCAGGACGGCGTGAACCTGCAGGAGATCGACTACGACGGCAACATCGTGTGGCAGTTCGACCGCTTCGAGAGCATCGACGACCCCGGCCGCGACCATCGTTGGATGGCGCGCCAGCACCACGACTTCCAGCGCGAGGGCAACCCCGTGGGCTACTACGTGCCGGGCATGGACGCCAAGCCGCTCGAGGGCAACACGCTCATCCTCGCCCACCAGACGCTGTACAGCCCCAACGTCTCCGACAAGAAGCTGCTCGACGACTGCATGTACGAGGTGGACTGGGAGGGCAACATCGTGTGGAAGTGGTCCATCACCGACCACTTCGACGAGCTGGGCTTCGACGAGGCGGCGAAGAACGTGCTGGCCCGCGACCCGAACATGCGCACCTCGGACGGCGGCGTGGGCGACTACCTGCACGTGAACTGCATGAGCTACCTGGGGCCGAACAAGTGGCACGACCAGGGCGACCTGCGCTTCAAGCCCGACAACATCATCTTCGACTCGCGCGAGGCCAACATCCTGGCCATCATCGACAAGGAGACGGGCAAGATCGTGTGGAAGATCGGCCCGGACTTCAACGCCACCCCCGAGCTTAGGAAGCTCGGCTGGATCATCGGCCAGCACCACCTGCACATGATTCCGAAGGGCCTGCCGGGCGAGGGCAACCTGCTCGTGTTCGACAACGGCGGCTGGGGCGGCTACGGCGTGCCGAACCCCGGCTCGCGCGACGGCTCCAAGAACGCCCTGCGCGACTACAGCCGCATCATCGAGTTCGACCCCACCACGCTCGAGATCGTGTGGAAGCTCACGCCGAAGGAGCTGGGCCACGCCGTACCCACCGATGCGAGCAAGTTCTACAGCCCCTACGTGTCGAGCGCCCAGCGCCTGCCGAACGGCAACACGCTCGTGGACGAGGGCAGCGACGGCCGCCTGATCGAGGTCACGCCCGACCACGAGATAGTGTGGGAGTGGATCTGCCCCTACTACAGCCACAACGAGGAGGGCCCGCGCAACAACATGGTCTACCGCGCCTACCGCTACCCCTACAGCTACGTGCCGCAGGAGCCGGTGCCGCAGGAGGTGCCCGTTGAGCGCATCGACAACGCCACGTGGCGCCTGCCCAACGCCGGCGCGTTCGGCGCCAAGACGGTGGTGGACGTGGAGGGCACGCTGCCCTACTACCCGGACGTGGCCCTCTGCGTGGCCACGGACGACGAGGCCGACCTGAGCCTGCGCGAGAAGGTGTTCTCCGTGGACACCGACGTGTTCGTGCCCGTCGACACCATGGGCGCCTGGAACGACGAGGTGCTGAAGGCCGAGGGGAAGCCCGTGCTCGTGCTGTTCGGCGCCGAGCGCTGCGTGCACTGCAAGGCGCTCCACCCCGTGCTGGAGGAGGCCTTGGGCGAGGAGTACGACGGCATGTTCCGGATCCGCTACGTGGACGTGGACAAGAGCCCCGAGATCGCCAAGGGCTGCCAGGCCCTCGGCATTCCGGTGGTGGCCGTATTCAACCAGGGCAAGGAGGTATTGCGGTTCGCCGGCGAAAGAGATTATGATGACGTCTGCGAGCTGCTGGACCGCGCGCTCGCGTAGGCAGGCCTGAATGCGAAGCGGCGGCCTTGCGCCCGCAGGCCGCCGCAAGGCCGCCGCCGTCTCCGCCGCAAGGCGGCATGGCGCCGGCGGCCCGCTCGACGAGAGGGGTCTTACGTTGATCCGGAACGAGCTTGGGAAGCCCTTCGCCCCCGCACCCCCTTCGCCGGGGAGCTGGGGCTCCTTGGAGCGCGATGCCGCAGGGCTGCCCTCGTTCGCCAGCTCCTGCCTGGCGCATCCCGTGTACGGCGACCTCCTGCGGCGCCAAACGTACAAGACAGCTGAGACGGTCCACGCGCAAGGGGCGCCCATCAGGGAGTTCGGCATCGTGACCGAGGGGTGCCTGAAAACGGCCCGCTACACCGTCGACGGCCACGAGCTGTGCAACGGGTACTTCGAGAAGGACGACGTGTTCCCCGAGCTGCTCTACTTCACCGGCGAGAAGGTGTACACCTACAACCTGCTGGCCGTGAGGAAGACAACGGTCATGTGGCTGGACACGTCGTTCTTCGAGCTGATGTTGAGGACGGACAGCCAGATGCTGTACCGCTTCATGCTCTACCTGTCGAAGCGGGGGCTGAAGAACCAGATGCTCTTGTGCTGCCTGCGCTACCAGACCATACGGGAGCGCATCGCCTTCTGGGTGCTGTGGATGGACGACATAGCGCAGGACGGCTGCGTGGAGCTGCCCGCGTCCCAGACGATCTGGGCTAACGAGCTGCGCGTCTCCCGCTCGTCGCTCAACCAGGAGGCCAAGCGCATGGAGAAGCAGGGCTACTTCCGCATGGACGGCTGCCGGCTGGCAGTGCTCGACCGGGAGGGCCTCGAGCTGCTGCTCTGAGGGCGGCTCTCAGCGCATGAGGCGCAGGCGCTCCTCCACGAGGTCGATGAGCTCCTGCTGGGCGTGCACCCCCACCTTCTGGTAGATGTGGTACACGTGCGTCTTGACCGTATGGTACGAGATGTGCAGGTCCTTGCCGATGCGATCGGTGCTGTAGCCGCGCACCAAGAGCTCCATGACCTCGCGCTCGCGCGGCGACAGGCCGTAGCGCAGCACGATGGCATCGTGCACGCGCCCCACCGTCTCCTCGGGCACGTGGGCGGCGCCGCCCGCCACGTCGCTGTACCTCCACACATAGCGCGTGAGCATGGCCACGATGGCCACCACCAGCCCCACGCACACGGCCGGCAGCAGCACCTTGAGCGCGTCGTCGGTCAGCAGCATGCCGTAGCCGGCGGCCCATCCCAGCACGAGCCCCGCAAGCTGCGGGTAGCGCCCCGTCGCCCACGACTTCGCCCCCGGCAGCCGGTTGGCCGCGATGATCTCGCGCAGCCGCACCACGTTGAGCACGTCGTAGGTGGTGAAGCACATGACCAGCAGGCTGCAGCACAGCACGAGCCCGAAGGGGTTGCTGAACGGGAGCAGGAGAAGCAGGAACGCCGCGATGGGGAACAGGAGGGTCAGGAGCACGCGCACGGACACGCGGTCCTTCAGGAACACGCTGTACAGTACGAGGAAGATGCCGGGCACGCACAGCGACAGCCAGATGAACTCCAGGCTGTTCGACATGATGCTGAGCGATATGCCCAGGCAGTACGCAAGGCCGAACACCACGCTCAGCAGGAACAGCTCGCCGCGGAAGCTCAAGAGGGCCGCCACGGCCGCGTTGCCGGCATCCGGAGACGGCACGTCTCCGCGCGCGGAGGGGGCACGCGCGGCGTCCG
>NC_021021.1:2387120-2391976 GCF_000210055.1 Gordonibacter pamelaeae 7-10-1-b | reverse complement strand
AGAGGGGGCCGGAACGCCGCGCCGCGTCAGCGCAGCGCCACGAGCGCCTGCTTCGCCTTGGCGCCCAGCTTGCCCGCCAACTCGTCGAGCGGGCCGTACTCCAGGCACTTCGCCTGGCAGTGCTTCACGCACGTGGGCGTCCCGCCCTTAACCGTGCGCGCAGCGCACAGGTCGCACTGGTCGGTGAACGCCGGCTGGTAGCCCACCTGCCAGCGATCGTTCTCGGGCCCGTAGCTCCACGGCCCCACCTCGCACACCACCACGCCGCACTGGCCCTGCGGGAACCCGTGCTCCACCGCGCACGCCATCTCGCACGAATGGCATCCCGTGCACCACTCGTAGTCCACCAGCAGCCCGTATTCCGCCATGTCACTCGCCCTCCTTCATCTTGTACACCTTGCACAGGTTCGTCTTGTAGTTGCCGCCGAAGCCGCTCTTGCCGTTGCCCCAGGCTATGAGGTTGTTGATGCACAGGTCCCCTATGTCGTAGAGGTTCTCCGGATCGCCCTCCGGGTTCCACCAGCCGTGGTCGGCCGCCACGATGCGCGGGTCGAAGATGGGCGTCTCCTTCACGCGACGCTTCGCGCGCCCGAGCATGTTCTCCACCCACACCCAGTCGCCGTCCGCCACGCCCAGCTCGGCGCACGTCTCGGGGTGGATCTCGATCCACGGGTCGGGGTGCATGGCCAGAAGGCGCTTGGCCTGGCGGTGCTCCGAGTGGAAGAACGGCCAGCGGCGCGCGCCCGTGCACAGCACGAGCGGGTACTCGTCCAGGAGCTCGGGCGTGGCCAGGGGGCCGGGCGCGGGCTCGTCGAACACGGGCAGCGGGTCGAGCCCGGCGTTCTTGTAGTACGTCGACCACAGCTCGATGCGCCCCGTGGCCGTGTAGAAGCCGGGGCTGCCGTCGGGGCGCAGGAGGCCCTTCTCGTGCTTGCCGTACTCGAACGGCAAATACACCGGCGCCGCCTCGCGCAGCTCGGGGAACGTGATGCCGGAGGAGGCGATCATCTCGGTGAACATGTCCTCGACGTTCTCCCGCGGCCACGCCTCGGGGGCCAGGCGGCGGCCCAGCTCCAGGTTCATCTCCATGTCGGACTTGCACTCGCCCACCTGGCACACCTTGTTGATGGCCTCGGCGCGCTGCGCGCCGTCGCCCAGGCGCACGCCGTCGCGCTCGGGGAACATGGCCGCCGGCAGCACCACGTCGTAGAACGCCATGATCGTGGGCGTCATGAACAGGTCGGCGCCCGCCACGAAGTCCAGCTTGCGGAAGCACTCCGCCACCTCGGTGGAGTTCGCCGACATGCAGGCCAGGAAGTTCGACGTCTGCACCCAGGCGGCCTTGATGGGGTACGGCCTGCCCGTCTTCATCGCCTCGACGGTGGTGTTCGGGTGCGCCGCCTGGAAACCCAGGCGGAACAGCGAGTACTTGTCCAGGCCGAGGCGCTTCTCGTTCTGCTCGTCGCCCAGAAGCTCGAAGCCCCAGCCGCCGCCGTAGTTCAGGATCTCGGGCGGCACGATGATGCCGCCGGGCACCTCCACGTTGCCCGTCACCTGGAAGAGCGCCATGATGGCCTGGCCGGCCGGCAGCGCCTCCTTCGTCATGTCCACGGCCACGCCCCACTGCAGCGTCGCGGGCCTGCTCGCCGCCAGGATGCGCGCGGCTTTGCGGATGCGCTCGGCCGGAACCCACGTGGTGGTCTCGGCGTACTCGGGCGTGAACGGCTGCACGTGCTCGGAGAGCTCCTCGAAGCCGTAGCACCAGCGGTCGACGAAGTCGTGGTCGTACAGGTCCTCGTTGATGATGACGTTCATCATGGCGAGCGCCAGCGCGGCGTCGGTGCCCGGGCGCACCGGCAGGTGCACCTCGGCCTTGGCGGAGAGCCACGTGACCTTCGGGTCGATCATCACGATCTTCATGCCGCGCTTCATGAGGTCCACCACCCAGTGGCCGAAGAAGCCGTCCGAGTTGGCGATGAGCGGGTAGTTGCCCCACACGAACATGGTCTCGGGCATCTGCCATGCGGGGTTGTCGTAGCGGTCGGGGAACTGCTGGGCGCAGTCGGCCACCCAGAACGCGCCCGTCGTGGCGATGCAGCCGGCCACGCGCGGCAGGTAGCACGCGTTGCCGGAGAAGATGTTCACGAAGTTCGGCGAGCCGAACGACCAGCACAGGCGCGTGATGTACGGCGCGATGTCGCGCCCGGTGCCGCACGAGAAGATGACGGACTCGGGGCCGTAGGCCTCCTTCACCTTGTTGAGCTCGGCAGCGATGAGGTCGAGCGCCTCGTCCCAGCCGATGCGCTCCCAGCGGTCATGGCCGCGGTCGGCCTTGGCGCGGCGCAGCGGGTGCGTCAGGCGCTTCGGGTTGTTCACCATCTCGGGCAGGTCCAGGCAGCGCACGCACAGGCGCCCCTCGTTGAACGGGTTCTCCGGGTCGCCCTCCACCTTCACGAGGTCGCCCTCGTCGTTCGTGTAGAGCAGCACGCCGCATCCCAGGTGGCACCCCGGCCCCGACCAGGCGCTCCCCCGCGTGACCGTCAGGTCCCCGTCGCGGTACGTGTAAGGATTCTCGTGCTCCACGAATTGGTAGTCTCGCTCCTCCATAGCCTTCTCCTTCCTCGTCCTTTTCGTCTTATCTCGCCGAGCGGCCGGCGGCTTCCGCCTCGGCCGGCTCCGTGGGCGCGCCGGCGGGCGCAGCCGCCCCGGCCGGCTCCTTCAGGAACTTGAGCAGCGCCAGGCAGGCTGCCACGCCCACGACGCCGATGCCCACGAGCAGCATGACGGCCGCGCCCCAGCCGGACGTCTCGATGAGCGTGCCGATGGACGCGTTGCCGAACCCGCCGATGGAGCGTCCGAGCGCGATGACGCCGAACGTCGTGCCGATGTAGACGGGCGCCACGGCGGCCGACGGCGCGATGGGCCAGATGACGGCCGGCACGAGCTGCAGCACGATGCCGGTGATGATCATGACGGCCACGGTGGCCGACGGCGGCACGTTGAACGCGAGCACCGCGATGAGCGCCGTGAGCACCATGCTGGCCACGAGCAGCCAGATGCGGCTCTTCAGCCTCACCACCTTGTTGAGCACGGGCGTCATGAGCACCACGCCCAGGATCATGCCAACCGTGATGAGGCTCGAGTACAGGTTGGAGTCCTCCAGGCTGTAGCCCAGCTCCTCCATGCAGTACGTGGGCGCGAACGTGGACACGGCGTACATGATGAACGCGAACATGGCGAACACTACGGCCAGCAGCCACGTCGACGGCGACTTCATGCCCTCGACGAGCGAGATCTTCGGCGCGTCCTCGGCCGCGTAGCCCTCCGGCGCCTTCACGAACACCAGGTACAGCACGGCGGCCGCCACGAGCAGCGCGGTGGAGAGCCACCACACGTTCGCCCACGTGCCGGGGTCGTCGGCTGCGATGAACAGGTTCGCCCCCGTGAAGATGGCGAGCATGCCGATGGGCACCCACCCCGACCAGATGGCCATGGGCGCGCCGCTCTTCTCAGGCGAGAACCATAGGGCGATGATGGCCGGCACGGCAACGCCGATGAGCGCGAAGCTCAGGCCCTCCACGAAGCGGCTGAACAGCAAGAGCTCGATATTCGGCGCGAACGACCCTATCAGGCTGCCCACCGCCGCGGACAGGATGGCGAACAGGCCCACCTTCTTCGGCCCGAACTTGTCGGTGAGCCCGCCCGACGGCAGCGCGAGCACGAGCCCCGTGACCGTGGGCACCGTCATGAGCCAGCCTCCGAGCGCCGGCCCGATCCCCAGGTCGGCCATGAGCAGCCCCATGGTGGGCGGCACCTTGAACATGTTGATGGCGATGGCCACCGCAGCCAGCATCCCCACGAGCGTGACGAGCCAGCCTCTCGCCGACGATGACTTCCGTGCTTCCATAAGCCCCTCCTTCTCCCGTTTCCCTTCGGTTCGTCCCGCGGCATCGCTGCGAGCCGCGGCTTGCCAGGGACTCTAGGAGCCGGGCGAGGGGGTGTAATCGGGAAAAAGCGCGTATTAGGGGCGCGAGGGCATCGGAAAAAACGTAGTAGGAAGATCCTATCAGGCAAAACCGCCCGTCGCAGACGCGACGGGCGGTTTTTTCGCGAGGGGGCTAGGCGCGCCTCGCGAGGTAGCACTGGTGGATCTTGGGGTTGCGCTCGAAGTCGTGGGGGATCGTGGACGCCGTGATGTCCTCCAACGCCACGCCGTAGCGCGCCAGCGCCTCCAGGTCAGGCTTGAAGGTGCGCAGGTTGCACGAGAACACGGCCTCGCCGCCCTCGGTGAGCAGGCGCGTCACGCCGATGAGCAGCTCAACGTGGTCGCGCTGCACGTCCCAGGTGCGGCTGCCCATGGCCTTCGAGTTGGAGAACGTGGGCGGGTCCACGAAGATCAGGTCGTAGCGCAGGGGCTTGCGGCGCGTCTCGGTGATCCAGGCCATGACGTCGGCGCGCTCGAAGGAGTGCTCGGGCCCGGCGAAGCCGTTGCCGGCCATGTTGCGCCGCGCCCAGTCCAGGTAGGTCTGCGAGAGGTCCACCGTCGTCGTCTCCACCGCCCCGCCGCCGGCCGCGTGCACGGTGGCCGTGCCCGTGTAGGCGAACAGGTTGAGGAAGCGCTTGCCCGCCGCCTTCGCGCCCACGAGCTCGCGCGTGGCGCGGTGGTCCAGGAAGATGCCCGTGTCCAGGTAGCCCGACAGGTCCACCTCCATGAGGTAGCCGTCCTCGTCGACCTGCGTCACGTAGCTGCGCCGGCCGGCGTCGCGGTACTGCGAGCCGCCCTTGTCGCGCCGGCGCGTCTTGGCGAACACGTGGTCGGGGCGGATGCCCAGCGCCACGGGCGCGAGCGCCAGCAC
>NC_021021.1:2381724-2386591 GCF_000210055.1 Gordonibacter pamelaeae 7-10-1-b | reverse complement strand
GCACCGTCGTCGGGCGCGAGGTAGGTGCGGCGGTAGAGCGAGGCGCCCGACAGGTCGAGCGAGATGGTGGCGCGCTTCTCGCGCACGCGCACGTCGATGGCCGCGTCGGGATGCTCGGCGTCCACGTTCGGGCGCTCCCCCCGCGCCTCGCGCAGGCGGTCGCACACGGCGTCCTTCACCTTGAGCGCGGTGAAGCGCGTGTTGCGCAGCTCGTCGTTCATGCCGTGGGCCGACACCGCGATGCTCGCGCCGGGCGCGATCACGTCCTCCCAGGGAAGCTCCAACGCGTCCTCGAACAGCAGGTCGGCCAGGCGCGCGTCCACGCGCCCCACCACCAGCATGATGCGCGAGGCCAGCCGGGACCACAGGCACGCCGCGAGCGCGTGGCGCACGTCGCAGAAGAAGGCGACGCCGCCGCCGAGCGGCCGCACGCTCCTGATGCCGAGGGCCTTCAGCTCGTCGGCGAGCGGGGCCTCCAGCCCGGCGAGGCAGCTGGCGAAGAACTCGAGTTTTTCCTGTTGCATAGCGCAATCCCCTCAACCTCGGCGTACCTGCGGCCGATTCGCGCGAAGCGCGAACAGGAGCTTGCAGGTCCGTATGCCCAACCGCGCAGGTTGGCGTAGCAAGTCAGCGAGAAGGGCCCTGGTGCCCCGAATTGACGGGATGGGGAAGGCGAAGCGTACTTCAGTACGCGAGTCTTCGCCATCGCGGCAAGGCGGGGTGCCAGGGCCCTTCGCAGCATCGGCTTCGTTCCGGCGGCCGTCAGGCCGACGGAACCTTAGTCTTCCAGATAATCTTTCAGCTTGCTCGAGCGGCTGGGGTGGCGCAGCTTCGCGAGCGTCTTGCTCTCGATCTGGCGGATGCGCTCGCGCGTGACGCCGAACTCGCGCCCGACCTCCTCGAGCGTGCGCGGATGGCCGTCCTCCAGGCCGAAACGCAGGCTGATGACCTTGCGCTCGCGCTCGGCCAGGCCGTCGAGCACCTTGCTCAGCTGCTCCTGCAGCATGCTGAACGAGGCGGCGTCGGGCGGCACCACGGCGGCGTCGTCCTCGATGAAGTCGCCCAGCTGGGAGTCCTCCTCCTCGCCGATGGGCGTTTCCAGCGACACGGGCTCCTGCGAGATCTTCTGGATCTCGCGCACGCGTTCGGCGGGCAGGCCCATCTCCTTGCCGATCTCCTCGGGGCTGGGCTCGCGGCCGAGCTCCTGGAGCAGCTGGCGCTGGATGCGCACGAGCTTGTTGATGGTCTCCACCATGTGCACGGGGATGCGGATGGTGCGGGCCTGATCGGCGATGGCGCGCGTGATGGCCTGGCGGATCCACCAGGTGGCGTACGTGGAGAACTTGAAGCCCTTCGTGTAGTCGAACTTCTCCACCGCGCGGATGAGGCCCAGGTTGCCTTCCTGGATGAGGTCGAGGAACAGCATGCCGCGCCCCACGTAGCGCTTGGCGATGGACACCACCAGGCGCAGGTTTGCCTCGATGAGCTGCTGCTTCGCATCGATGCCCACCTGCTCGATGCGGCCGAGGCGGCGCTTCTCGCGGCGCTCGAGCTCGATGCCCTCGTCCTCGGCGCGGTCCAGCTCCTCGGTGGCCGCCACGCCGGCCTCTATCTTCATGGCCAGGTCGATCTCCTCCGCGGCGGTGAGCAGCGGGACCTTGCCGATCTCCTTCAGGTACATGCGCACGGGGTCGCCCGTGAGCATGGTCACGCCGGCGTCGGCGTTGCGCTTGCGCGTCGTGCGCGCCTTGCTCTTCGTCACCTTCGGCAGCTGCACCTCGACGGTCGCCTTGAGCTCCTCCTCGGGGATGCCCTCGAGCAGGTCCTCGTCCTCGTCCAGGCCGGCTTCCAGCTTGTCGTCGTCCAGCGTATCGGAAGCGCCGACGTCGGGTTCCACGTCCAGCGCGTCGTCATCGTCCAGTATCTCTTCGGTATCGATCGGGGCTTTCGCACCTTGCTCGGTGTCGGGCTCGACAGCTTGGTTCTTAGAGGCTTGGGCCACGTGATCTTCCTTTCCAACTGGATGCGCTCGGGCATGCGGAAGCATGCGCGCCGGGCGCAAAGATACAGCGGAGCAGTATACCATAGATCACGCGCTTTCGCAGCGCACTTTTCGCCCCCTTCTCCGATTCGCCAAAGCCCGCCAGGAGCGGCCGGAAAATCACCGGCGGCGGGCTACCCTTCCGGGGGCAGGAAGGAGCGCAGCGTTTCGTAGAGCTGCCGGGCGTCGAAGGGCTTCGGGATGAAGCCGTCCATGCCGGCAGCGGCCGCATCGTCGCGGTCCTCTTGGAACGTGTTGGCCGTCAAAGCCACGATGGGCACGTCGCGCGCATCGTGGCGGGGAAGCGCGCGGATCTCGGCGGCGGCGCCCAGTCCGTCCAGCACGGGCATCTTCACGTCCATGAGCACGAAGTCGTAGCGCCCCGGCTCCGCGGACGCGAACAGGTCCACCGCCTCGCGGCCGTTCGCGGCGCGGTCGACCGCCACCCCCTCCATGTCCAGCAAGGCGGCGGCTATCTCGGCGTTCAGGTCGTTGTCCTCGGCCAAGAGCGCGCGCGTGCCGGCAAGCGAGCGCGGCGCGGGGTCGTCCGCGCCCGGCGCGTCCAGGTCCTCCGGGCGCCCCAAAGGCAGCCGCAGCGTGAAATGGAACTCGGAGCCTGCGCCCACCTGGCTCTCCACCTCCAGCTTGCCGCCCATGAGGCGCACGAGGTTGCTGCTGATGGCCAGCCCCAGCCCCGTTCCCTGGGCGTTGCGGTGGTTCTCGGCCGCCTGCTCGAACGAGTCGAAGATGCGCTCGAGGTCCTCGGGGCGGATGCCGGCTCCGTCGTCGCACACGGAGAACCGGTACGTCGGGCCCTCCCCGCCCCCGCCAAGCTGCGCCTCCTCGATGCGCAGGGAGATGGTGCCGCCCGCGTCGGTGAACTTGAAGGCATTGGACAGCAGGTTCGCCAGAACCTGCTGCAGGCGCACGTCGTCGCCCACCACCACGGCCTCGGTCTCGCACACGACCTTCAGGCAGATGCCCTTCTCCTGCGCCTGGATGCCGAACATGCTCTCGAGGCGCGAGGCGAGCGACGCCAGGCGCAGGGGCGCCACCTCTATGTGCACCTTGTCGTTCTGTATCTTGGACATGTCCAGGATGTCGTTCACGAGCGAGAGCAGGAACTGGGCCGACGTGTTGATCCTCTCCAGGTCCGAGCGGATGGCGGGCGTGGCCTCGCCCGACAGCGACGCCACGTTCGACAGCCCGATGATGGCGTTCATGGGCGTGCGTATCTCGTGGGACATGCGCGAGAGGAAGTCGGCCTTCGCCTGGCCCGTCTCCTCGGCCTTCTCCAGCTTGAGCGCCATCATGCGGCTGCGCACCTTCGAGCCGGTGACGATGATGGCAATGGCGCCCACCAGCAGGAAGAACACCAATGACAGCACCACCACGAGCAGCGGGTTGTCGGACACGAACGACTCCACCGTAGCGGAGCGGTTGCCCAGGGCCACGGCGTTGCGGGAGTACAGGGCCTCCAGCTCGTCGTCCGTGAAGCTGTTCACCGCCTTGCTCAGCACCGAGTACAGGCCCGAGTCCACCGGGCGCGGCAGCGCCAGGGAGAACGAGGTCTCGGTATGGTCGGCCGTGGCCGGGGCCACGTTGCCGTAGGAGCGTTCGGTAAACAGGCACTCGGCGAACGAGGCGGGCATGCTCGTGAGGTCGGCGCGCCCGGTGTTCACCGCCTCGAGGCAGTCGGCGTACGTGGGGAGCCACACCACCTCCGCGCCCTCCTGCCCTTCGGGCGCGGCGCGGCCCTGGAGCTGGGCTATCACGGGGCCGCCGGAGGACTGCGCCGAGAACTTGCTGCGGAACACCACCTCGCCGAGCGTCGCATACCCCTTGGTCAAGGCAAGCCCCTGATCGCCAGCCGTCTGCTCGTCGTCCATGAAGCAGCCCGCCACATCGGCCTCGCCCGCCGCCACGAGGTCGAGCGCCCCTTGGTAGCTGTCCGCATGCACGAAGCGGAACGAGAGGCCCGTGCGCTCGGCGATGCGGTCGAGCACGTCCTTCGCAATGCCCTGGTACAAGCCGTCATGCTCGTAGTACAGCGGGTACTGCCCCGCCGTCACGGCCACCCGCACCTCGCGCGCCTGGGCCACGTAGGCGCGGTCGGCCTCGGAGAACGCGATGGGGCTGGCGTAGTCGTCGGGGAAATAGCGGGCGTAGAGCGAGCGGGAGAAGTTGGGGTCGGCCGCGTAGATCTGCCTCATGGCCTCGTCGATGCCCGCCATGAGGTCGCTGCCCTCGGGAACGGCCAGGTAGTGCTGCTCGCCGTCGAACTCCGCCACCACCTTGCAGCCGTCCTTCATCCCCACGTCGCTGCCGAGCATGAGGTCGGCGGTGCCGTCGTCCAGGCAGCTCTCGTACGAAGCCAGGTCGAGGCGCAGCACCGTGCAGTCCAAGCCGTTGAACTCCAGGAAATTCTCCAGCCGGCGTATCTTCTCCGTCGCGTTGGCATAGGTTCCGATGGTCTTGCCGTTCAGGGTGCGCAGGTCGAAACCGGCGACGGAGTCGTCGTCGCTGGGACCGATGACGAGGGAGCGGTTCGAGCCCATGCCGAACGTGGAGTAGTCGAGGCTCTCGTCGAGCTGCTCGCGGTAGAACATGCCGCCCATCAGGTCGATGCCGCCCGCCATGGTCTGCTTGACGAGCTCGTCCACGCTGCCTTCCACGAACTCGTAGCGCCACCCGGTGTACTTGGCTATCTCCACGAGCCAATCGTAGAGCACGCCGCTGCGCCGTCCGTTCTCGTCGACCATGCTCAAGCCTTCGGCCTGGGGAAACGCCACGCGCACAAGTCGCCCTTGACCGTCGTGCCCGCAG
>NC_021021.1:2379354-2380613 GCF_000210055.1 Gordonibacter pamelaeae 7-10-1-b | reverse complement strand
GTGGTATGGGAGGCCGACCTCGTGGCCGCCGAGGACGTGTTGGCCCCTTCCTGGTGGGAGGCCGCCGGGATCGCCGTCGAGCGCTTCCTCGGCGGCTTCGCCGGAACGCCCGCCACAGCCGAGGGCAAGCTGCTGAACCTGGGCGCCATGGAGGTGTCCTGACGCCATGCCCGGCGCGGCCGGCGGCCTACAGGAGGTCGTCCGGATCCACGTCCACGGCCACGTTCACCTCGCGCTCGGGCTTGCGGGCGCGGAAGTACGGCAGCAGCACGCCCGACAGGTCGCCGTCGAGCGGGCACTTCACCACCAGGTGCCAGCGGTACGTGCCGCGCAGCTTGGCCAGCACGCACGGCGTGGCGGGCAGCACGTCCCAGCCCTCGCCGCCGAAGTCGCGCACCTGGGCGGCCAGCCCCTCGTAGAGCGCGGCGGCCGAGGTGCGCACCGCCTCCTCGTCCTTGCCCCACACCAGCACGTTCGCCATCCGCACGTAGGGCGGGTAGCGCAGCATCCGGCGCTTCGGCAGCTCGTCGCGCAAGAACAGCGCGCGATCGTAGGCCGCGGCGGCGCGGATGGGCGCGGCGTCGGCCTCGTAGGTCTGCACGAGCACGCGGCCCGGCAGCTCGGCGCGCCCGGCGCGGCCGGCCACCTGCTCCACGAGCGCAAAGGTGCGCTCGGCGGCGCGGTAGTCGGGCAGCCGCAGCATGGTGTCGGCGTTGATGACGCCCACGAGCGTGACGTCCTCGAAGTCGAGCCCCTTCGCAATCATCTGCGTGCCCAGCAGCACCGCGGCGTCGGCGGCGGCGAACTCCTCCAGCAATCGCTGGTGCGCGCCCTTGCCGCCCGTGGTGTCCGCGTCCATGCGCACGATGGGCACGTCGGGCCCCACGCCGGGCGTCGCGTCCAAGAGCACCCGCAGGTCGGCCTCCACGCGCTGCGTGCCTGCGCCGAACTTCCGCAGGTAAGGGCTGCCGCATTCGGGGCAGGTGGGAGGGGCCGTGACGCGGTAGCCGCAGTGGTGGCAGATGAGGAAGTTGCCCCTCTCGTGGAACGTGAGCGACGTGGAGCACGACGGGCACTCCGGCACGAAGCCGCATTCGCGGCACAGCAGGAACTTCGCGAAGCCGCGCTGGTTCAGCAGGAGCACCGCCTTGCGGCCGGCCGCGAGCTCCTCGGCGAGCGCGCGCGAGAGCGCGCGCGAGAACATGGAGCGCGACCCGCCGCCGAACTCGCGGGCCATGTCCACCACCTGCACGGCGGGC
>NC_021021.1:2373938-2378554 GCF_000210055.1 Gordonibacter pamelaeae 7-10-1-b | reverse complement strand
GATACCGGCCGGCGCCTCGCCGTCGGGAAGCTCCTGCAGCCCCACGACGAACCCCACCGCCTGCCGGTGCCCGAACGGCACGAGCACGGCGCACCCCACCTCCACGTCGTAGCCGCCGGCCTCGGCCGGCGCCTCGGGAACGGAGTACGTGTAGGGCGCGTCGAGCGCCTGCGTGGGTATGTCCAGGATGACCGATGCGAATCTCATGGCAACCAGTATATCCCACGTCTGCAACCGGACCGTACCGACCTAGCCCTTTGACGCGGGAAATCCCCGCGCCTCCTGCTCCAGCCTGCGCGTCTCGACGGTCACGCGGCGCTCGAGCCTTCTCACGTCCTCCTCGGGCGGCAGCTCCTCGGGCCTGATGCCGCGCCGGCCGAGTAAGTCGCGCACGCCGACGTTGTTCTGCACGTGCTCTTCGGCGATAGGGCGCTCGCCGTGCAGGTCCTTGCCCTCGACGTTGTGGTTCGTCATCTCGGTGGCCAGCTGCTTCGCCGCGAGGGTTACCGACGGCAGGTGGTCTGCAAGGGGCCTCGACCCTTTGACGCCCAGCCGCTTCTTCATGTCGGCCGTCGTATGGCCGCCGAACAGCGCCGCATCCCCCTTGGAGCGGATGCGTGCGAAGCCCGCCCCGTCGACGCCCCGCTCGTAAGCGATGCGCGAGAGCTCCTTCTCCGCCTCGGTGAGCTGTCCGCGGATAGCGATGCGCGCAAGTGCTCGCATCCGCTCCTCGATGAGCTCCTGCTTGCGCGTTTGCAGCGCGAAGTAGCTCTGCGCGAAGGCGATCTCCTCTTTGCGCGGGTCGCCGTTCTGGGCGATGAGGTAGCAGGCATAGCGCGTGAGCTTGTAGTCCTTGACCTTGCGCTGGGCGCCCTTGCCGGCCTCGATCATTTTCGTGGCCTCACGAAAATGATCTTGACCTGCGGTTCTCGAAGCATTCCCCGACACTTTCGCCCGCTCTACTGCAACCGCGAAGTTTTCCCAGCGCCGGTATCCCAGAAACTCCATGATGTCGCGCGCATACCAGAACTCGACGCCGCTTTCCGCGTCGATGTGCGCCAGGTCGTCCAGCGTCAGCTTACGCCTCTCGATGTCGTGCAGCTCCATGAACGTCCTCCTTTTCCGCCCTTGCAGCGTACGCGGCCGCGGCCGCACGTTGGCGGCCTGTGGGGCAGCTCCGTTTGCTCAGAGGATATTGCGGACGTGGTGCGGGCGACGCGGAGACCGCCGCCGTCTATGGGCATCCCGCACAAGGCCGTTCGCCGGCCGAAGGGAAGCATCCGCACTGGCTCTTTTCGGTAGAGAGATCATAGCATAAATATAGGAACGCTTGTTCCCTTATTTACAAAAGTAAGAAAAAACCCGCCGCAAGCACGAGCGACGGGCGTTTGCCGAAAATGGGGACGTTCGAGCTGCACCCTAGTCCAGCCCGCAGGCCTTCCGCAGCGCGTCGGCGCGGTCGGTGCGCTCCCAGGTGAACTCGGGCAGCTCGCGGCCGAAGTGGCCGTAGGCGGCCGTCTTGCGGTAGATGGGGCGGCGCAGGTCCAGCTCGTCGATGATGGCGCCCGGGCGCAGGTCGAACACCTCGCCCACCGCGCGCTCGATGGCGGCCTCGTCCACCTCGTTCGTGCCGAACGTGTCGATCATCACCGACACCGGCCGCGCCATGCCGATGGCGTAGGCGAGCTGGATCTCGCAGCGCGCGGCGAGGCCGGCCGCCACCACGTTCTTCGCCACCCAGCGCGCCGCGTAGGCGCCCGAGCGGTCCACCTTCGTGCAGTCCTTGCCGGAAAACGCGCCGCCGCCGTGGCGGCCCATGCCGCCGTAGGAGTCCACGATGATCTTGCGGCCGGTGAGGCCCGCGTCGCCCATGGGCCCGCCGATGACGAAGCGGCCGGTGGGGTTCACGTGGATCTCGGCGTCCTCGGCTAGCTCCACGCCCTCGGCCTCCAGCACGGGGCGCACCACGTGCTCCACGATGGCGGCGCGCAGCTCGTCGTGGGCGACGCTCTCGGCGTGCTGCGTGGACACGACCACCTTCTCCACGCACGTCGGGCGGCCGTCCACGTAGCGCACGGACACCTGAGTCTTGCCGTCGGGGCGCAGGTACGGCAGCGTGGCGTCCTTGCGCACGGCCGACAGGCGCTCGGCCAGGCGGTGCGCCAGGTAGATGGGCATCGGCATGAGCGTGGGCGTCTCGTCGCAGGCGTAGCCGAACATCATGCCCTGGTCGCCCGCGCCGATGCGCTCGTAGGGGTCGTCACCGGCCAGGCCGTGCTGGGCCTCCCAGCTCTCGTCGACGCCCTGCGCGATGTCCGGGCTCTGCTCGTGAATGGCGTTGAGCACGCCGCACGTGTCGCAGTCGAAGCCGAACTTGGCGCGGTTGTAGCCGATGTCGGAGAGCACCTCGCGCACGATGCCGGGCACGTCCACGTAGGCCTGCGTGCGGATCTCGCCCGTGACCATGACCATGCCCGTGGTGGCCATGGTCTCGCAGGCGCATCGCACTTGCGCCGGGTCGGCCGGGCAGCCGTTGGGCGCCACGTAGCCCTGGGCCGCAAGCTCGGTTTCCTTGGCCAGGATGGCGTCCAGGACGGCGTCCGATATCTGGTCGCACACCTTGTCGGGATGCCCCTCGGTGACGGACTCGGACGTGAACAGATACGATGCATGCGTGTCGGACATGGTTCCCCATTCTCCTCATACGTACACGGCGCCCCGCTTCCCCGCGAGGCGCCTGGTTTATCTCCATCCAAGGTTAGCACACCTCGGGCCGGGCGGGCCGAGTCATCCGGCAAATCACGACTATTCTACGCCCGCGCGCACAGCATCGCGGGCAGGCAGCGCTCGTGGTAAGATGGCAGGCGATCCACTGCCTCCGACCGACGGAAAAGAGCGCCTATGTCGTACAACGCCGACTACACCCGCGAGTACTTCGCCATCATGGAATCGCTGCAGGGCGACGTGCCCGGCCGCCGTGCCGCCTACGAGTACCTGCAGGGCTCCACGGCCATCGTGCACCACCAGGTGGTGGCCGCCAGCTTCGTGCCCCGCCTGTTCGACGCACAGACGTACCGCATCATGAAGGAGACGGCCGAGACCGCCCACCGCATCCTCGTGAAGGTCATCGAGCATTACCTGGCCGACCCCGCCTACCGCCGCGCCTTCGACTTCGACCCGCGCCTCGAGGAGCTCATCTTGCTGCCGCGCGGCTACGACGCGGTGCTTCCGTTCGCGCGCGTGGACACGTTCCTCGACGAGGACGACGGGCGCATCAAGTTCTGCGAGTTCAACGCCGACGGCTCGTCGGGCATGAACGAGAACCGCGAGATCACCACGTCCGTGGCGCAGTCGAAGACGTTCGAGGAATTCGCGAACCGCCACCATGTGGAGGGCTGCGAGCTGTTCGAGAGCTGGGTCGACAAGTTCCTGGACATCTACGCCACGTACGAGCGCCGGGTGGAGAACCCGCGCATCGCCATCTGCGACTATCTGGAGAACGGCGTGGTGGACGAGTTCCACATCTACGCGGGCCTGTTCCGCCAGCGCGGCGTGGAGTGCGTGGTGGCCGACGTGCGCGACCTGCGCTTCGACGGCGAGGTGCTGCGCGACGGGGAGGGCCGGCAGGTCGACGCCATCTGGCGGCGGTGCGTGACGAACGACGTCATCGACCACTGGGACGAGTCGCAGCAGCTCATCGACGCCGTGCGGGCGGCCAAGGTGGCGCTCATCGGCAGCTTCGCCGGGCACATCGTGCACGACAAGCAGCTGTTCAGCGTGCTGTTCGACGAGCGCACGACCGCGTTTCTGGACGCCGACGAGATCTCGTTCGTGGAGGAGACCGTGCCGCTCACGGCCTTCCTGGACGACGACCACGTGAACCTGCCGCAGATCCGCGAGAACCGCTGCGAGTGGATCATCAAGCCGACCGACCACTACGGCGCAGACGACGTGTACGCCGGCGAGTCCGTGACGCAGGAGGAATGGGAGCGGCTCATCGACCGCTTCGCGAACGGCCGCGCCGGCCACCCGTTCATCGTGCAGCGCTACATCCGCCCCTTCAAGACCGAGACGCTGCCGCCCGACACGGGTATCGACGCGCTGCCGGACGACGAGGTGCCCTTCGACCCCCGGCCGTACAACAACCTGAACGGCCTGTACCTGTACGACGGCGAGTTCATGGGCGTGTTCAGCCGCCTGGGGCCGCAGCCCACGATCTCGAAGGACAAGCAGGGCATGACGGCGGCCACCATCTGGGTGGGCCGGGGCTGACGGCATTGACGCCGGGCCGCACGGGGGTGCGGCCCGGCAATCGGACAGGGCGGCGCGACAGCCCGGGCACGGGATGCCGCCGAGGATGCGCGGGGGCGCGAGAGGGCGAGGAGGACGGCCGATGGCCGACAAGGTAGCGGCGGCGGTTGCCGCCATGGCGCTGGCGATGACGCTGTTCGCGGCGGGGTTCGGCGCGTGCACACTGCCCGCCTCCACCCAGCTGCTCGCGCAGGCCACCGCGAACGACGCGGTATCGCCCTACGCCGACGGGCAGCTGACGGCGCTCGCCGTGGAGACCCGCGGGTTCACCGTGGACGACTACGGCCGCGACGCCGACGGCGAGG
>NC_021021.1:2372736-2373588 GCF_000210055.1 Gordonibacter pamelaeae 7-10-1-b | reverse complement strand
CTCGTCGTCGCGCCCGCCGTGCTCATCGCGGCGTTCGCGGCGCTCGGCGCGTGGGCTGCCCTCGATTTCAACGGCCTGTTCTCCGCCTTCCATGCGGTGCTGTTCCCCCAGGGCAACTGGACGTTCTCCTACGATTCGCTCCTCATTAGCATGTACCCGCTTGATTTTTGGATGGGCATGGCGGGTATCTGGTTTGCGACGACCCTCGCGTTGTCTATACTGGCTATCGTCGTTGGCGTGCTTTTGAGGCGGCCTGGGCGGAATGCCCGAGGGCATGCCGTGCTCAAACAGTCCTGGGCTCGCTCGAAACGCCCCTAGGGCGTTTCGGCTCGTGCGGAAACTGCGCGCGGCATGCCCTCGGGCATTCCGCCCAGGCCGCGCGCACGACGCCGTTACCGTAATTCTACCTGGAGGATCATCGCAACCATGAGTGAAGAGAAGAAGAACGTGCGCGTGCGCTTCGCGCCTTCCCCTACCGGCCGCCTGCACGTGGGCGGCGCCCGCACGGCCATCTACAACTGGGCGTTCGCGCGCGCCATGGGAGGCGACTTCATCCTGCGCATCGAGGACACCGACCCGGAGCGCTCCACCGAGGAGAACGTGCAGGTCATCTTGAACGCCATGAAATGGCTCGGGCTCGACTGGGACGAGGGCCCCGAGGTGGGCGGGCAGGCAGGCCCCTACTTCCAGACCCAGCGCACGGACACGTACGCCGAGGCGCTCGAGCGCCTGCGCGAGCGCGGGAGCGTCTACCCCTGCTTCTGCACGAAGGAGGAGCTGGACGCCAAGCGCGCCGCGGCCGAGGAGAACGAGGGCGGCTACGCGGGCTACGACCGCACCTGCCGCGACCTC
>NC_021021.1:2370853-2371694 GCF_000210055.1 Gordonibacter pamelaeae 7-10-1-b | reverse complement strand
CTGCGAGCGGTGCGCGCTGGCCTGCCCGCAGGGGGCCGTATCGTTCGCCGAGGACGGCATCCCCGCCATCGACGAGGATGCCTGCACGCGCTGCGGCATCTGCCTGGGCGTGTGCGACGCGTTCTCGTCGACGCGCGTCACTATGGCCGACCTGCACGCCCGCATCCGCCGCATCGCCCTGCGCGGCGAGCGCGTGGTGCTCACCTGCAAGGAGAACGTGTTCCCCGGCCTGGAGCCGGCGGCGAACGTCGTGGTGCTGCCCTGCCTGGCGTGCCTGTCGCCCGAGTTCTGGACGCTCGTGCTGGCCGAGGGCATCGACGTGACGATAGCGGCCGACCTGTCCTACTGCGCCGACTGCGCACGCGCCGGCGAGATGGGCGAGCTCCTGTACGCCCATGCCGTGGAGACGGGCGAGGCGTGGAGCGGGCGCTCCGTGGGCTTCTCAGACGTCATCCCCGAGAAGGAGAACCTGGTGCGCGACCTGGCGAACCCGGCGGGGGTCGACCGGCGCAGCGCGTTTACGAACCTCGTGGGCGAGGTGGGCGACATCGCCAGCGGCAAGCGCCGCCTGCGCAACTCGGAGGTGCTGCAGGAGTTCTACGAGCGCCGCGAGCGCGCGCGGGCGCTGGCGCGTCTGAACCTGGGCAACGGCACCGAGTTCAACGACTTCGTGCCCGAGGGACTTACGAGAAGGACGATGCAGCCGAAGCGCCAGATGCTGCTGGAAGCGCTCGAGCGCGACCCGGGCATCGCCGCGCGCGTGCCGCTCGTGCTGTCCGAGACCGACTGCGCGCGCTGCACGGATGCGCTCTCCTGCGCGGCGGCCTGCCCCACGGGCGCG
>NC_021021.1:2368885-2370071 GCF_000210055.1 Gordonibacter pamelaeae 7-10-1-b | reverse complement strand
AGCTGCACGGCCTGCGCCATCGTCTCGGAAGCAGTCGACGGCCGCTACGGCGGCTACCATAACAGCTACGGGTACGAGTCCGACGACGGCTACCGGTACGGCTACGGCGATTCCGGCGGCTACGACGGCGCGGACGTCGACTTCAGCATCGAGTACATCAAGGACATGCTCGACCTGCCGGACGGCCGGACGGTCGACGGCAAGCACACGCCGGGCGTCTACGAGGTGGGCGCCGGCAAGGACCTCGAGCCCGGTCTCTACTACGTGGAGGGAGACCCCGCGGACGAGGCCGACTACGTGCTGTTCGGCCCCACCTCGGACGCACGCTACGAGGTGGACTACGGCGTTACGTACTTCGGCAACTACTTCGTGGAGCTCGAGGAGGGCGCGGTGTTCGCCTGGGACGCGCCCGACGGCCTGCGCCTGTACCCCGCCGCCGACGCCTCCTTCGAGCCGACCGCGCCCTACCGCAGCGGGCTCTACCGCGTGGGCGAGGACATCCCTGCCGGCACCTACACGGTCACCATCGAGCCCGAGGCGGCGGCCGAGGCCGACAACGAGTGCGGGGCGTTCGTGATGAGGGATTTGGCCTTCGGCAGCGGCTCCATCACCGACGAGAAGTACGTGGTGCGCGGGAGCTCGCAGACCGTCACCGTGAAGGACGGCGACTGGCTGGAGCTCTACGCCGACACCGACGCCCCGGCGCAGTAGCCGACCCCGCCCTACCCTCCAAGGCCCCGCGAGGGGCCTTCTCGGTACCCGACCGGAACCCATGCGAAAGGACCCGCCCATGCTCCCCGACAACCCCACCCGCGACCAGATAGAAGCCGTGTTCGCCAACGACCGTTTCGCCACCCAGGCGGCCGGGTGCCGCGTCGTGGAGGGCGAGCGGGGCCGCGCCGTGTGCGAGATGGAGCTGGCCGACATCCACAAGAACGCCATGGGCAACGTCATGGGCGGCGCCATCTTCACGCTCGCGGACTTCGCGCTGGCCGTCTCCTGCAACATCGGCGAGGAGCCCACGGTGTCGGTGGACTCGAACATCAGCTTCCTGCGCGCGACGCAGGGCACGAGGCTCACCGCCACGTCCGTCTGCGACAAACCAGGCCGCCATCTGGGCTTCTACACCGTGACCGTCAAAGATGACCTAGGCAAGGACATCGCGAGGATGACCGCCACCTGCTAC
>NC_021021.1:2365250-2367931 GCF_000210055.1 Gordonibacter pamelaeae 7-10-1-b | reverse complement strand
GGACGGCCGCGCATCCGCGCCGCCCTTGCACCTCCGGAGCTTGAACGGCATGCAACCGTGCCGCCATTATACGCAAAGAGAGTCTTGCGCAGCGGGGCGCCTGCCAAATCCTATGCGTATCCGTACGGCTTCCGCAGCCCCACGAGGAACGCGGTCGTCAGCACGAGCGCGCAGGCCTCCGCCACGATGATGGCGCTCCACACCCCGTCGATGCCCCACACGATGGGCAGCAGCATGACCGTGGACGTCTCGAACACGAGCGTGCGCATGAAGCTGATGAGCGCCGACACCTTGCCGTTGTTGAGCGCGGTGAAGAACGCCGAGCCGTAGATGTTGAACCCGCACACGAGGAACGCCACCGCGTAGATGCGGAACCCGTGCAGCGTCATGGCGGCGAGCTCGGGGTCGTAGCCCACGAACACGCCCACAAGCGGCCCGGCGAGCAGCTGCGAGGCCGCGAACATGGCCGCGCCCGTGCCGCCCACGAGGACCATGCTCTTCTTGAACAGGCCCTTCAGCTCTTCTTTATGCTGCGCGCCGTAGTGGTAGCTCACCACCGGCCCCGTGCCCATGGAGAAGCCGAAGAACACGGCCGTGAAGATGAAGTTCACGTACATGATCACGCCGTAGGCCGCCACGCCGTCCGCGCCGGCTATCATCATGAGCTGGTAGTTGTACAGCATGCTCACCACCGACGCCGCCACCTCGGTCATGAGCTCGGACGAGCCGTTCACGCAGGTCTTGCCGAGCGCGCGGAAGTCGGCCGTCGGCCGCGCGAACCGCAGGCGGCTCGTCTTGCTGGAGGCGAAGAACGCGACGGCGGCCACGGCGGCGAGCGCCTGCCCCAATGCCGTGGCGAGCGCCGCCCCGGCGATGCCCCAACCCAGCACGGCGATGAACAGGTAGTCCAGCACGATGTTCGCTACGCCCGCGGCAATCGTGGCCGCCAGGCCCACCTTTGGCCGCTCGGCCGCGATGAAGAAGCTCTGGAACATGTTCTGCATGATGGAGAACGGCAGCGCGGCGAGCAAGATGAAACCGTACGCGAGCCCTTGGTCCTTGAGCGTCCCTTGAGCTCCCAGCGCTTCGAGCAGCGGGCCGAGGATGCCGGCCCCCACTCCCGCCAAGACTATGCCCAGCGCCGTTCCCGCTACCGCTATAAGGCTGAACAGGCGGTTCGCCCGCACTTGGTCGCCTTCGCCCATCGTCTTGGCCACGAGGGCCGCGCCGCCCGTGCCGAACATGAAGCCGACGGATCCCAGGGCCATGACCAGCGGGAACACGAGGTTGACGGCGGCAAGCGCCTCCTTGCCCGCGAAGTTGGACACGAACAGGCCGTCCACCACGCTGTAGATGGATATGAAGATCATCATGGCGATGGACGGCAGCGCGAAGCGCACGAGGCGCCCGTAGGTGAAGTGGTCCGACAGCTTGATGGCCACGCCGCTCACCCCCTCTCTGGATACGGCAGGGCGTCCACCAACCCGCGCAGGTGCTCGAGGTAGACGCGCGTCAGGCGCAGCAGCTCCTCGCACTCCCCGGGGGCCATGGCGGCGAACGCGGCCTCCTCGGCACCCGCCACCGGGCGTATGCGCTCGGCCACCAGGGCGCGACCCGCCTCGGTCAGATGGAGGTGGGTGCCGCGCCCGTGCTCCACGCGCAGCTCCACGTAGCCTGCTTGCTCCAGCTTGTGCACCGAGGTGTTCACCGTCTGCTTCGACAGGCCCGATGCGGTGCACACGTCCTTCTGCAGGCAGCCGTCGCCTAAGCCGTCGAGGGCGTACAGGATGTCGAACGCGCTGTCCGACAGCCCCATCCTCACGGCCACGTTATGGTAGAGCTCGTTGCCGAGCCGGTACAGGTTGTTGTATTCGCGGTTGGCGTGCGCCGTCCGAGCGTCCATGCGCGCATTCCTCCGTGGTCTGATCAGCAAGTCCGATTTCGTACCTGCGGTATTTAAGTCCGATATCGGATTCGCGTCAACGGGGTTCACAGAACGCCCACGAGGTGTCGGGGGCGAGGCGCCCGCAGCCTCCTCCCCGCACGTCGAACACCGCGGGCGAGATTCGAGCTTATACACGTTAGTGCATACCTAAACCTGCCCCTCCAGCCGTTCGAAGAACGCGCGGGCGTTGCCGAAGAACGCCTTGTCGGCCACCTCCCGGCCGAACCGGCTCGCGATGAGCGCGTGCAGGCCGCCCACCTGGTCGCAGGGGTCGAGCCAGCTGGGCACGTCGCAGCCGTCGTAGTCGCTGCCGAGCGCGAGCACGTCCTCGCCGGCGGCTTCCAGCACGTGGTCCACGTGGCGCAGCACGTCGTCGGGGGTCGGGTCGGCGTGCGTCTCGGACAGGAAGTCGCGGCAGAAGTTGAGGCCCGCCACGCCGCCCGCGTCGGCCAGCTCGCGCAGCTGCCAGTCGGCAAGGTTGCGCGGATGCCCGCACACGGCGCGCGCGTTGGAGTGCGAGGCGGCGAAGGGTTGCGTCGCGGTCGCGCACACGTCCTTGAAGCCAGCATCGTTCAGGTGCGACACGTCCACGATGATGCCGCGCAGCTCCAGCTCGCGCACGCAGGAGCGGCCGAAGCCGGTGAGCCCGTCGGCCGTGTCGTTGCCGCTGCCGAGCGCGTTGCGCCCGTTCCACGTGAGCGTGACCATGCGCACGCCCGCCTCCGCGAGCGCGTCG
>NC_021021.1:2360892-2364631 GCF_000210055.1 Gordonibacter pamelaeae 7-10-1-b | reverse complement strand
GGCCGCCGCCCAACGAGGGCCTCCTGCATGTCGATCACGATCAGAGCGTCGAAACCCATCGGCACATCCTTCCCGTCCTGTAGGCACCCCGCCATTGTACCGCGGCGCACCGGGCGATCCCGATCGTCTCGGCAGCGTGCGAAAAACACCGAATAGTGCGCTTGCGGCGGCAACCGATCGAACCGTTTCCCCCCATCTGCGAAAGCGCACGCAAATCGCAGCCGACACCCAGGAACAAGCCCTTCGCGCACGAGAAAACGCAACATTCCGTCGCTTTTCGCTCATTCACCGCCCCCTCTCTTGCAATCGATCGTACAATAGGTAACAATTAACTTAAATGTTAATCGTTGTGCGAAGGAAGGGCGTGCCATGGGTATCCAGGAGACGCTGAAGGCCTTGTCGGACCCGGTGCGCCGGCAGATCCTCGAGCATCTGAAACGAGGGCGCATGCCGGCCGGGCAGATCGCCGAGCTGTTCGACATCTCCGCCCCCGCCGTGTCGCGTCACCTCTCGGTGCTCAAGGACGCCGGGCTCGTGCGCGACTACCGCGAGGGAAAGTTCGTGTTCTACGAGCTGAAGGCATCGGTGCTGGAGGAGACCCTGCTGTGGATGATGAACTTGAAGGAGGCGGACGGTGAAGAGGCTCTACGCAACCACGTACATCCTGATGGCGCTTGACGTCCTCGTGGCGTCCGTGCTCATCCACCTCATGCCCGACCAGGTACCGGTGCACTTCAACGGGGCGAACGAGCCGGACCGCCTGGGCAGCAAGTACGAGTTCCTGGTGGCGATCCTCTTCCCGCTCTGCGGCGTGTTCGTCGTGATGGGTTCCAAGAACGCGCCGATCGGCAAGGAGCGCCGCTGGGCGTGGGGCGCCGTGGCCTTCGAGGTGTTCGTGCTGGGCTGGATACTGTTCTACCTCACGAAGGCGCTCCTCTACGACGGCGCGCCCTTCCCCGAGCCCGACCTGGACGCGAGCCGCTGGGCCGCCGTCATCGGCGGCGCGCTCTGCGTCGTGGCGGGGAACCTCATGCCGAAAGCGGACCGCAACCCCTTCTTCGGCCTGCGCACGCCGTGGAGCGAGGCCAGCCCGGAGACGTGGCGGCGCAGCCAGCGCCTCGGCGGGTACGCGGGCGTCGCAACGGGCTTCGCCATGATCGTGCTCGGCCTCGTGCTTCCCGCGCGCCTCGTGACCCCGGCGGTGCTGCTGGTGCTGCTAGCAGGGTTCGCCGCCGCCATCGTCGGCTCCTACGTCATCTACCGCCAGGAGCTGGGCAAGCAGTAGGCCGCGCGGCCGCCCCTACCCCTCGATCTCGCGGGCGTACTCGGCGGGCACGGGGATGCCGAAGCGCTCGCAGAGCAGGCGCACGTCGTGGACGTCGTCCTCGTCGTGGTCGTAGCCGCAGTGGAAGGCCACCTGCTCGGCCGGCGGGATGCAGCGCACGGCGCGCCCCGCGATGCGGCCCTCGCCGTCGAAGGTACTTGCCGGGTAGGCCTCGCCCTCGAACAGGAGCGACCCGTCGGCCGCGCGCTCGAACACGTGCAGGTCAACCTCGCGATCCTCGTCGTCGGCCCAGGCCGTGTGCGCCTCGGTGGTGAACGCGCGCCCCACCGGCGCGAAGCCGCGCTCGCGCAGCAGGGCGACGAGCGCGTCCTCGTCGCGGCGTTCTGAGAACAGGTCGAGGTCGTTGTGTTCGCGCGTCTGCCTGCCCAGCAGCGCATCCACGCCCCAGCCGCCGTCGAGCCGCACGTCGATGCCGCGCTCGGCGAGCGCGTCGAGCAGCTCGGCCGCATCCTCTTCCCGCATCATCGGGCCGCCTCCGCCGCCGGCGTGCTTGGGCCCAGAAAGTCGGCCATGCGCGCGAACAGCAGGTCCATGCCGGCCGTGCCGGGCATGTGTCCGCTGCGCGGGGCCTCGGCGTAGCGCAGGTTGGGGTTGCCGCACTCCGCGACGAACGCGCGGATGGCGCGGGTAGACGTGACGATGTCCGTCTCGCCCTGCACGATGAGGTACGGCACGCGCATGTTCGCAAGCTCCTCGGAGAGGTCGACGGCGAAAAGCTCGGCGAACAGGCGCTCGCTGCGCGAGAAGTCGTTCGACACGGCCGCCACCAGGTCGCGCAGCGTGTAGTCGGGGCTCGCCAGCAGGCCGCGCACGAACGCGCCGACGGGCATCATGCCGCCGCCCTGCGCCTGGTAGCCCTCGGTGTACTTCCGCACCCAGCCGGCCAGCCGCATGCCCGCCTTGAGGTCGCGTGCACCGGACGCACGGATCGCGCGCAGATCGGCCTTCAGCTTCGCGGGCATCGCCGAGCGCTCGAGCGCCTCGAACACCTCGTCGTTGAAGCCGAGCTCTTTGAGCACCTGCCCGTACGTCACCACGTGGTCGACGAGCCCCGGCTCGCGCGCGGCCGCCCGAGCCGCCAGGATGGAGCCCCACGACACGCCCAGCAGGTTCACCTCGTTGCCGGGGAAGTCGCGCCGCACCGCGCGCACGAGGTCGAGCGTCATGTCCACGTAGCGCTCGATGCACGCGTCGTCGCCGAGCGCGCAGCGGTTCGCGCCGCATCCCAGCTGGTCCCACGCTGCCAGCACATAGCGGTCCGTGAGATCCGGGAACATGCCGCGCGTGCCCACCGAGATGGGCAGCGGCGAGCCCGGCCCGCCGTGCAGGAAGATCACCACCGGCGCGTCCGCGCGGCGGCCTTCCAGCGTCACCTTCTGCTCCACGCCGCCCAGCTCGTAGCGCACGAGCCGCGACACCTCGCACGACTCCAAGCAGTGCTTGCGTTCCCTGTTCATCGCGCTTCCCCTTCCGAGCCCTCCAGAACTTCCCCGCTCGCTTCCGCTTCCCGGCGCGACTGCGGCTTCTCGCCCGTGACCAGGAATATCATGGCTATCATGAGCACGAAGCCCACCCAGTCGGCCCCGGAGAACGCCGTGCCCAGCCACAGTGCGGAGAACGCCGTGGCGCTCACCGGCTCGATAGCGCCGAGCAGGCTCCCCTTCACCGAGCCCACGATGGACACGCCGTGCAGGTACAGCGCGAACGCGGCGAACGTGCCCACGACGATGATCAGCCCGAACACGAGGAATCCCGCCGCGTCGAGCGTAGGCAGCGCGAGCCCCGCGCCGTCCACGACGCCGCCCGCCAGCCACACGAGCGCGGCCGCCACGCCGCCCACGAGCATGCCGATGCCCGTGACCGCGAAGCTGCCCCATTCGGCGAACAGCTTCTTCGGATACATGATGTAGAACGCCACCGACAGCCCGTTCGCGATGCCCCACACCAGGCCCGGCAGCGGCAGCGAGAGTGCCGACGGGTCGCCCTGCGTGGCGATGAGCCAGGTGGCGAACAGGGCCGCCCCCAGTCCGACGAGCTCCTTCGCCCGCGGCAGCGCGCGCCCGACGATGCACGTGAACAGCATGACGAACGCGATGCCCGTGCATTGCAGCACCGTGGCCGTGCCCGCGTTCGTGTAGTCGATGACGATGGCGTACGTGATCTGGCACAGGTACAGGCCGCCCGCGCCGAACACCGCAAGGCGCCCGAGCGTGCGCCGGTCGCGCAGCATCGCGGCCAGCCGCTCCCGCTGGCGCGCTGCAAGCACGACGAGGAACAGAAGGCCCGCCCCCAGCATGCGCACCGCCGTGACGAACGGGGGCGTTATGTCGTAGTTCGACAGCAGGAACTGCGCGCAGGCCCCCGAGAAGCCCCAGAGTCCCGCGCCCACGAGCG
>NC_021021.1:2357458-2360608 GCF_000210055.1 Gordonibacter pamelaeae 7-10-1-b | reverse complement strand
CTCCTTCAGGAAGTCGAAAACCGGACCCAGCAGGTTGTCGCCCTCGTCCAGCTTGAAGTAGCGCAGCGGCAGCTGCAGCTTGCGCTTGTCCGCCAGGTAGCGGCCGCCCGCACGGCGCAGCTTCGTCATCTGGTCGCGCGACACGTCGATGGGCTCCACCACCAGCCGTCCGCCCGTCACCGACACGGTGCGGATATGGCGCTCGTTCGCATAGGCCTTGATCCGCGCCTTCTCCAGCAGGTTCCTCGCGGCCTGCGGCATGTCGGGGCGCTTGGCGGCGAGGTCCGTCGCCACGTCCTCCACGGCCTGCCCGGTGGCGGCGCTCGCGATCTTGCGGTACCACAGCACCCGCTCGTCGGCGTCGGGCACGTAGTCTTCGGGCAGGTAGGTGTGCCCCGGCACGTTCACCGTGATGTCGGAGAGCGCAGGCGGCAGCGCGTCCATGGCCTTGAGGTCCCCTTCGCGCGTGGCGCTCACGGCAGTGCTGAGCATCTGCGCGAACAGGTCGAAGCCCACGGCCGACATGTTGCCCGACTGCTCGGCGCCCATGAGGCTGCCGGCGCCGCGGATCTCCAGGTCGCGCATGGCGATGCGCATGCCGCTGCCCAAGTCGGTGTGCTCGTCGAGCGCGGTGAGGCGCGCCTGGGCCTCCTCGGTCAGGCTCACGTGCTCGGGGAACATGAAGTAGGCGTAGGCCTGCGTGGACGAGCGTCCCACGCGGCCCTTCAGCTGGTACATCTGCGCCAGGCCGTAGCGCTGGGAGTCCTCTATGATGAGGGTGTTCGTGTGCGGGTTGTCGATGCCGCTCTCGATGATGGTGGTGGCCACGAGCACGTCCAGCTCGCCGGCGCTGAAGTCCTCCATCACGCGCTCGAGCTCCTCCTTAGACATCTGCCCGTGCGCCACGCCCACGCGCGCCTCGCCGGCGGCCGCCGCCACGCGGCCCACGGCCTCCTCCATGGTGCGCACGCGGTTGGACACGTAGTACACCTGCCCGCCGCGCGCCAGCTCGCGGCGGATGGCGGCGCTCACGAGGTCCGGGTCCCACTCGCCCACGTGCACCTCGACGGGGCGGCGCTCGTCGGGCGGCGTGAGGATGAGGCTCATGTCGCGCACGCCCGACAGGCTCATCTGCATGGTGCGCGGGATGGGCGTGGCCGAGAGCGTCAGCACGTCGATGGACTCGCGCAGGTTCTTCAGCTGCTCCTTGTGTCCCACGCCGAAGCGCTGCTCCTCGTCGATGATCACCAGGCCCAAATCGTGCGGGTTCACGTCGCGCGAGAGCAGCCGATGCGTGCCCACGAGGATGTCCACGTCGCCCTCCTGGAACCCTTTGAGCGCCTCGGCCTGCTGGGCGGGCGTGCGGAAGCGCGAGAGCACCTCCACGCGCACGCCGAAGGGCTCGCAGCGCTCCTTGAAGTTGGTGAAGTGCTGCTGCGCGAGGATGGTGGTGGGGCAGAGCACCATGACCTGCTTCTTGTCCTGCGTGGCCTTGAACGCGGCGCGGATGGCCACCTCGGTCTTGCCGAAGCCCACGTCGCCGCAGACCAGCCGGTCCATGGGCTTGGCGGACTGCATGTCGGCCTTCACGTCGGCGATGGCGGAGAGCTGGTCGGGCGTCTCCTGGTACGGGAACGCCTCCTCCATCTCGCGCTGGGCCGGCGTGTCGGGGCCGAAGCGGTAGCCCTGCACGGTGGCGCGGCGCGTGTACACGTCCACCAGGTCGAAGGCGAGCTTCTTCGTGGCGGCGCAGGCCTTGCTCATGGCGCGCGACCAGTCGGCCGTGTTCAGGCGCGTGAGGCGCGGGGAGGCGCCCTCGGGGCCCACGTAGCGCGTCACGCGGTCCAGCTGCTCCACCGGCACGTAGAGCTTGTCGCCCTCGGCGTACTCCAGCAGCAGGTAGTCGCGCGCCGTGCCGTCCACGTCGCGGCGCACGAGCTCCTTGAAGTGCGCCACGCCGTGCGCGGCATGGACCACGTAGTCGCCCGGCTTGTAGGGGAAGGTGATGTCCGTGACGTCGATGTGCCGGCTCGGGCGCGCCGCCGACGCCCCCTGCGTATCCGACACGCTCACGAGCGCCAGCTTCGCCTTCGGGATGATCATGCCGAGCGGGATGCCCACGTCCACCACGTTCACCACGCCGCGCCGCAGCCGGCGCTTGGCCGCGCCGGCGGTCTCCCCGTCCCGCCGGTCGTTCGCAGGGTCGGCGAGGGTTCCCGCAGCGTCGGCAGCTCCGACGTTCGGGAGAACGTCGGAATCCAGCGTCTCCTGGATGGGCAGACCCACGTCCACGAAGGCCAGCTTCATGTCCTGGCGGGCGCGGAAGTTCGGGGCGCTGAACACCACCGTGTAGCCGCCGTCCACGAGCGTGCGCAGGCGGCCGTAGAGCTTGTCGGGGTGTCCCGCCACCTCCACGCGCTTGACCGGCAGCTCGTCGTCGATCTGCCCGCCCACGCGCATGATGGACACGTACGTGGCGCGCTGGCCGTCGCCGAAGCTCACGGAAGCGGGCTCGGCGTAGAGGCCCTCGAGCGCGATGCCCGTCCCCTTCGCCCGCCCGGCCAGGTCCTCGTAGGCGTGCGTCATGTCGTCGAAGAGCGAGCGCGGCTCCACCAGCACCGAGAGGGAGCCGGGACGCACGTAGTCGCCGAGCGTGGAGGTGGTCTTGTACAGGTAGGGCAAGAGCACGTCCGAGCCGCCTTCGCGCAGGCCTCCGTCCAGCCTCTCCAGCACGTCGCGCAGCGCGGCGTTCGTCTCGGCGGGCCGCTCGAGCTTCTGCCGCGCGCGGGCGAGCGCGCCCTTCGTGGCCGCGAACTCCACGACGGGGTACACGTCGGCGCGGGGCAGCGAGGCGATGGTCTGCCCGGTGGTGGGCACGATGCGGCGGATCTCGTCCAGCTCGTCGCCGAAGAAGTCGAGCCTCACCGGGTACACCAGGTTGCCGGGGAACACGTCCATGGTGCCGCCGCGCACGGCGAACGTGCCGGGACCGTCCAGCTCGCCGGTGTTCTGGTAGCCGCGCTCCTCGAGGGCCCGCGCCACGTCCCCGAACTCGGCGATGCCCGCCGCCTTCGCGCCCTCCATGTCCGCCAGCTCGCGGCCGGCCTCGAACACGAGCGGAAGGTGCACGTTCGACCCTGCCGGCGGCAG
>NC_021021.1:2354994-2357336 GCF_000210055.1 Gordonibacter pamelaeae 7-10-1-b | reverse complement strand
AACCGCGCCGCCACGAGGAACGGCCGCGCCGACGAGGCCACGCCGAGCGTGCCGTCGAGGCCCTCGTCGAGCTTGCCCCAGAACGCGTCGAGGCAACCCGATTTCTCCAGGGTGAACGTCAGTGAGTCGATGAGCATGGCGTATCCTATCCGTATGCGAACAGCACGAAAAGCCGCGATTCGCGGCCTCGTGCAAGGTTTCTGCCTGCCGCCCGCGCAGGCGCGAACAGCGCAGACGATTCTACCACCCGAGGACGCCCTGCACGATGCCCGAAGGCGCGCATGAAGGAGAAACCATAGGCAGGCGGAGCGCGCCAGCGCATCGAAGGAGCGGAGCATCCGGCACACGTTCCGGAGGCGCACGTTCCGGAGGTCCCTTCCGGAGGTCCCTTCAGGATCCAAGGGTCCTCGGTCACCGTTTCGGCCGCTGTGAAGCGTTTCGGCGGCAAAAAGAGGCTCGGTACAGTTCGCGACCTGCGCAAACGCGCAGAGGACAACCAATCCGCCGTCGAAATCAGACTCTGGGCGCGCGAAAAGCCTTCACAACGCCAAAGCGGTGACTTTCGGAATGCTTTTCGGCGTTGTATCGAGGCGAAGGAGGATTCTACGCCTCGGATACCGCGCGCGGCAACCAGAAGCCACGCTCCCGGCTATCGCCGCATGGGATCATCCCGATGTCCCCCCACCGCCAACGTCGCCGCCACGAGGGTCGCCTTTCATCGCCACGGGTTGCCTTCGCCTCCCCGTATGGCGGCAACGCGCCCGCGAATTTCGCTATACTGGGAGGCGAAACCGTCCGCACGCTAGCCGACAGGAGACCCTATGCCGCGCGAGACCATGACCGCCAAGCGGGAGCGCACGCTCGAGGTGGCGCGCCGCATGAACGAGCACTACCCGGCCGCCGAGTGCGCGCTGCACTACTGGGGCGACCCGTTCCGCCTGACCATCGCCGTGCTGCTGTCCGCGCAGACCACCGACAAGGGCGTGAACAAGGTCACGCCCAAGCTGTGGGAGCGCTACCCCACGCCGGCCGACCTCGCCTCCGCCGACGTGCGCGACGTGGAGGACATCATCCGCACCATCGGCTTTTTCCACACGAAGGCGGCGAACGTCATCAAGTGCGCCCAGATGGTGGTGACCGACTACGGCGGCGAGATCCCGCGCGACATCGACGAGCTGCAGAAGCTGCCGGGCGTGGGCCGCAAGACGGCGAACGTGGTGCTCAACGAGGCGTTCGGCATCGTGGAGGGCATCGCGGTGGACACGCACGTGTTCCGCATCGCGCACCGGCTGAAGTTCGCGGGCCCATCCGCCGACACGCCGGCGAAAACCGAGACGGCGCTGCTCAAGCTCTACCCGCGGGAATACTGGGGGCCCATCAACCACCAGTGGGTGCTGTTCGGCCGCGAGACGTGCATCGCGCGCAGCCCGAAGTGCGGCGAGTGCTTCATCTGCGACCTGTGCCCCAGCTGCGGCAAGGTGTAGGGTTCCCCCGACTCCCCTTCGGCGAAAGGACCCCTTTTGGATACCCTCACCATCGTCGGCGCGCGCGAGGGCAACCTGCGCGACGTCACGCTCGCCATCCCCAAAAACAAGATCACCGTGTTCACGGGCGTGTCGGGCTCGGGCAAGTCCACCCTGCTCGTGGACGTGCTGGCCACCGAATGCCAGCGTCTGCACCTGGAGGCCCTCTCGATGCAGGGCATCCCCAAGCCCGCCGTCGAGCGCGTGCGGGGCGCCTCCCCCGCCATAGCCATCCTGCAGGACGGCGCGAACCGCAACCCGCGCTCCACCGTGGGCACGGCGACCGACGTGTACACGGCGCTGCGCATGGTGTTCGAGAAGCTGGGCGAGTACCCCTGCCCGCACTGCGGACAGATGCTCTGCGCGGCCGACTGCGCAGAGGAGACGGAGCGCGTGGGCGATGACTTCCGCGTGTACCAGTTCTGCCCCTCGTGCGGCGAGCGCATGGACAAGGTCACGCGCACGGAGTTCTCGTTCAACACGCACGAGGGCGCCTGCCCCACGTGCGAGGGCATGGGCGACGTGCTCGCGGTGGACCGCGCGGCCGCCGTGGACGAGTCCCTGTCGCTCGAGGACGGTGCCGTGGCCTTCTGGCAGGCGAAGTACCGGGAATACCAGATAGGCGTGTTCCGCGCGGCGTGCCGACATTTCGGCCTGCCCGACCCCGCGCACGCGCCCGTGGCATCGTTCGACACGCTGCAGAAGGCGCTCTTGTACGAGGGGGTCAAGGCGCCCGCGCTCGAGCGCACGCTGCCGCAGGTCGAGCCGCCCCGGAAGGTGGCCGACGGGCGCTTCGAGGGCGTGGTTCCGCTGCTCATG
>NC_021021.1:2352576-2353849 GCF_000210055.1 Gordonibacter pamelaeae 7-10-1-b | reverse complement strand
CATCGACGTACGGAGAAACGAGCAAGGGGGAAACCATGCGCTATCGGGAACTGGGCCGCACCGGCCTTGAGGTGAGCGAGATCGGCTTCGGGGCCGAGTGGATGGAGAAGAAGACGGCGGCCGAGGTGAAGGCCGTGGCGGACGCGTGCGCCGCGTCCGGCATCAACATCCTGGACTGCTGGATGGCCGAGCCCGAGGTGCGCAGCAACCTGGGCGCCGCCATCGCGGGAGAGCGCGACCGCTGGATCATCCAGGGACACATCGGCTCCACCTGGCAGAACGGCCAGTACACGCGCACGCGGGACCTCGACGCGGTGCGCCCCGCGTTCGAGGACCTGCTCGCACGCCTGGGCACCGACCACGTGGAGCTCGGCATGATCCACTACGTGGACGACGTGGAGGAGTTCGAGGCCATCATGGCCGGCGAGTTCATCGCCTACGTGCGCGCGCTCAAGGAGGCGGGAACGATAGGCCATATCGGCCTGTCCACCCACGCGCCCGAGGTGGCGCGCCGCGCGGCGCTCTCCGGCGAGGTGGAGGCCATCATGTTCAGCGTGAACCCCGCCTTCGACCTCCTGCCCGCCACGGCCAGCCTCGACGATGCGTTCACGTTCGACTACGCCGACGAGCTGGGCGGCATGGACCCGGCGCGGGCGGAGCTCTACGCGCTCTGCGAGCGCGAGGGCGTGGGCCTCACCGTCATGAAGGGCTATGCCGGAGGCCGCCTGTTCAGCGCCGAGGCGTCGCCGTTCGGCGTGGCGATGACGCCCGTGCAGTGCATCCACTACGCGCTCACGCGCCCTGCCGTGGCCAGCATCATGGCCGGTTTCGGCGAGCCGTCCCACGTGGCCGACGCCTGCGCCTACGAGACCGCCGACGACGCGGCGAAGGACTACGCGAGCGTGCTGGCCGGCGCACCGAGGCACGCCTACTTCGGCCAGTGCACGTACTGCGGGCACTGCGCGCCCTGCCTGTCCGGCATCGACATCGCGCTCGTGAACAAGTTCTACGATCTGGCCACGATGCAGGACGAGGTCCCCGCCGGCGTGCGCGCCCATTACGGGTCGCTCGACGCCGCGGCCGCCGACTGCATCGCCTGCCGGGCGTGCGAGCCGCGCTGCCCCTTCGGCGTGCCGGTGGCCGAGCGCATGGAGAAGGCCGCCGCGCTGTTCGCGTAGCAGCCCCGCCCACCGCGGGCGCCCTACGCGCCCGCCTCCCCTCGGCCGCGAAGCGCTCGGCAGCCTCGTCGATGCAGGCGAGCGCGTTCAGCACG
>NC_021021.1:2349680-2351601 GCF_000210055.1 Gordonibacter pamelaeae 7-10-1-b | reverse complement strand
ATGCCGCCCCGGCCGGCGACGACGCGAAGAAGACGCTGACCGTGGCCATGGAGCTGGCCTATCCCCGTTCGAGACGAAGGACGACGCCGGCAACCCCGCCGGCGTGTCCGTCGACTTCATGAAGGACTTCGGCGCGGCGTACGGCTACGACGTGGTCATCGAGAACACCGCGTTCGACGGCCTCATCCCCATGGTGCAGACCGGCAAGGCCGACTGCCTCATGTCGTCCATCACCATCACCGAGGCCCGCAAGGAGTCGGTGGACTTCTCCGACCCCTACGCCCAGGCGCAGCTGGCCATCCTGGCGAACGCCCAGTCGAATATCGGCGGCATCGACGATTTGAACCAGGCCGGCAGGAAGGTGGCCGTGAAGACCGGCTCCACCGGCGACGTGTTCGCCACGAAGAACCTGACGAATGCCGAGATCGTGCGCCTGGCCGACGAGAGCGCCTGCGTGACCGAGGTCGTGCAGGGCAAGGCCGACGGCTTCCTGTACGACCAGCTCACCATCTACCGCAACAACCAGAAGAACCCCGACGCCACCGAGGCCGTGTTCATCCCGTTCCAAGATCCCGAGTCGTGGGGCATTGCCGTGGCCAAGGGCAACGACGAGCTCTTGGCACAGCTGAACGAGTTCATCGCCCAGAGCAAGGCCGACGGCGAGTTCGACCGCCTGACCGAGAAGCACCTGGCCGACGAGAAGGCCGCATTCGACGAGCTGGGCTTCAAGTGGTTCTTCGACTTCGAGTAGCCGCGCCGTCCGACCACTGCGAGAAAGGCGCCCGTTGAAAGCACCCTCCCCGCTCGCCCGCCCGTTCACGGCGCCGCCCGACCAGGCGACGCCGCCGCTCAAGGCCATGGCGAACTACCTTCTGGTCTGCACAGCCGTGATCGCCGTGTTCTGGGCGTCGCTCGGCATGGCCGGCATCACGCTGAACTTCGACTTCGTGGAGCAGTACCGCGACCGCATCGGCAGCGGCTTTCTGCTCACGGTGGAGCTCTCGGCAGCCAGCCTCGTGGCCAGCATGATCATAGGCGTGCCCGTGGCCCTGGGGCAGAGCGCGCGCCTGCTGCCCGTGCGCTACCTGTGCGACCTGTACGTGAAGCTCGTGCGCGGCACGCCGCTGCTCGTGCAAATCTACCTGTTCTACTACATCATCGGCACGGCGTGGGGCATCGACAACAAGGTGGTGGCGGGCGTGGTCATCCTGTCCGTGTTCGCCGGCGCCTACATCGCCGAGATCGTGCGGGGAAGTCTCCTGTCCATCGACGAGAGTCAGCTGGAGGCGGCACGGGCCGTGGGCTTCACGCGCACGCAGACGGTGCGCCACGTGGTGCTGCCGCAGCTGGTGGCGCGCACGCTGCCGGCGCTCACCGGGCAGTTCGCCACTATCGTGAAGGACTCGTCGCTCCTGTCCGTCATCGCGGTCATCGAGCTCACGCAGACCATCCGCGAGATCACGGCCACGAACTACAACTTCTTCGGCGGCTTTCTGCTGCTGGGAGGGCTGTATTTGTGCCTGACGCTGCCCATCATGTTCGTGAGCAAGCGCTTCGAGAAGAGGTTCGGCTATGCGCATTAGGCTGGAGCACCTGGAGAAGGAGTTCGACGGCGTGCCCGTGCTGCGCGGCATCGACTTCGACGACGACGTGACCACGCTCGCCGTCATCGGCCCCTCGGGCGGCGGGAAGTCCACGCTGCTGCGCATCGTGGGCGGGCTCATCGCGCCCACGGCCGGCACGGTGGAGGTGGACGGCGAGCGCGTGGACTTCGACGAGCGCACGCTTCCCGCCTACCGCGCGAGCCTGGGCTTCGTGTTCCAGGCGAGCGGGCTGTTCCACCACCTGGGCGCGCTGGAGAACGTGGCCCTGCCGCTTTCCGTGGTGCACGGCGTACCCGAGGACGAGGCCCGCGCGCGAG
>NC_021021.1:2347287-2349149 GCF_000210055.1 Gordonibacter pamelaeae 7-10-1-b | reverse complement strand
CGATGCCGCGGCGCTCGCCTACCCCTGCGTGCTCAAGCCGAACTGCGGGGGCCGCACCACCTGCACCGCCATCGCGCGCAGCGCGGACGAGGCCCGGGCGTTTTTGGCCGAGGCGCCCGCCATCGAGCTCATCGCCGAGGAGTACGTGGAGCCGGCGCGCGGCTTCCTCACGCGCATCGAGGTGGTGGACGGCGCCTGCGCGCTCGCAGTGAAGTGCTCCGTGGCCGACAACGGCCTGTCGGCCTACCGCTTCGGCTCCACCTACGCCGCCTACCCCGACGTCCCCCGCACGGTCACCGACGCCGCGGAGCGGGCCGCCGCGGTGCTGTCCATCGAGCTCGGCAGCTTCGACGTCATCGAGGGCGCGCGCGGCCCCTGCCTCATCGACGCGAACTCCGTGTCGAACGTGTCCGAGGACTGCACCGAGCTGCTGGGCATGGACCTCATGCGCGCCCACGCCGAGGCCGTCGCCCGTCGCTGGCACGCGCTCGGCGCCACCGCCCCCCCCCACCCCCGAGAAAGGACCCGCCCATGATGACCATCGAGGACGTCTACCGCAAGTTCGACGAGATAGGCTGCTGCAGCTTCGCCACGCCCGACGGGCACGGCGGCGTGGAGGCGCGCATCGCCCACTTCTTCGCCTACGGCGACGAGGGCCTCTACCTGCGCACCATGGACGTGAAGCCGTTCTACCGCCAGCTCAAGGAGAGCGGGCGCCTAGCGGTGTGCGGCGAGCGCACGGAGGCCAAGGTCGTGTTCGACGAGGACAACCTGCCCCTGTTCAAGCCCGGCTACCAGATGCGCGTCTCCGGCGAGGTGCGCGAGCTGTCCATGGTGGAGGTGGAGGCGAAGGCCGCGCATGACCGCAACTTCAACGTGGCCGTGCACGACATCGCCAAGTACCCCGAGACGCGCGTGCTCGTGCTACACCGCTTCCACGGCGAGCTGTACGACTACGACTACGCCATGGCGAGGCGCGACCACAAGCTCTACCGCGAGCGCTTCGCGTTCGGCGGCGACACGTTCGAGGAGCCGGGCCTGCGGATAACGGACAGCTGCATCGCGTGCGGCACCTGCCTCGAGGGCTGCTCGTTCAAGGCCATCGTGCCCGGCGAGCCCTACACCATCCTGGGCGAGCGCTGCGACGAGTGCGGCAACTGCTACCACGTGTGCCCCGCAGGGGCGGTGGAGGGCAAGGGGAGGTAAGGGGCCCCGCCTCCCCGCACTCTACGGAGCGTTCATTGCGCGCGCCGCCGCTTGCGGGTATCGTGGGACGGCACGCAAAACCATCACGGGAGGAGAACCATGGACACCAGACGCACCGGCGGGCTCATCCGCAGCCTGCGGGAGGAGCGCGGGCTCACGCAGCTCCAGCTCGCCCAGCTCGTGGGCGTGGGCGACAAGGCCGTGTCGAAGTGGGAGCGCGGGGGCGGCTGCCCCGACGTGTCGCTTTTGCCCGCGCTCGCGGCCGAGCTGGGATGCCCGGTAGAGACGCTGCTGGCAGGCTCGCTCTCCCCCGACGAGGCCCAAGGAGGCACCATGAAGCGCACGGCATTCCGCATCTGCCCCGCCTGCGGGAACATCATCACCACCACGGGGGACGCCGACGTCTCCTGCTGCGGCAGGAAGCTCGCCCCGCTGCCCGTCCAACCCGCCGACGAGGCGCACGCCGTGCAGGTGGAGGACGTGGAGGGCGACTGGTACCTCACGTTCGGCCACCCCATGGAGAAGGGGCATCATCTGTGCCTCGCCGCCGTCGTGGGCTACGACCGCCTGGCCGTGGAGAAGCTCTACCCCGAGCAGGGCGGCGAGGCGCGCCTGCCGCGCCTGCCCGGCGGCGTGCTCTACACCTGCTGCACCGA
>NC_021021.1:2342742-2347041 GCF_000210055.1 Gordonibacter pamelaeae 7-10-1-b | reverse complement strand
CGGGCAACCACCGGCGCGATGGCGGCGCGGTCGGTGCCGTCGAAGCCGCCGCGCATCCCCGAGAGCATCTCGGCGGCGCGCGGGTCGGTGGCCGCCTGCTTCTCCTGCATCTTGAAGAACATCTTCATGGCCAGCTTGTTCGGCAGGCTCAACCGCTCGTAGGCGAACCCGCCGCGCAGGTAGAACCGCTCCACGCCGTCGAGCTCCGGCGAGGGGAACTCCCGCGCCATCGCCTCGTCCACCATGTCAGCCCACTCGGGCGGCGTCGCGCCCACCGCGAACGCGACGAACGGGGTGCGCGGATGCGCGGCGCGGGCGCGCGCGAGCCACTTCTTCCCCACGAGCCCGCCCGCATGGAGCCAGCCGCCGAACACGACCGCATCGTAGGAGCCCGCGTCGATCCCGTCCGCCCGCTCCACCGGCACCGCCTCGCCGCCCAGCTCCTCCGCGATCCATTCCGCATAGCGCCTCGTGAAACCCGTCTGCGATGCGTACACCACCACGGCCCTCATCGCGCACCCCCTTCCGCTGCGGCGCCCGCGGGCGCCCCGATCGCCTGTGCGGAGAAGAACCGCCCCAGGTGGCCGCGCACGAGCGGCTCCGCATCCTCCCAGGGGACGTCCGAGAGCAAGAGCAGGAACACCGGCCCGTAGAACTCGCGCGCGAGCGCCGCCGCGTCGTCGGTCGCGAACTGCCCGACGGCCATCAGGTGCTCGAACACCGTGCGCTGGATGGCCAGGGGCTGCTCCACGAACACGAAGCGGAACGCCTCCGCGGCCTGCTCGTCGGCGTAGCGGCTCGCGGCCAGCAACCGGCGCAACCGGACCATGTCCCCGTCCGCGAAGAAGTGCCGGAACCCCGCGAGCACCCGCCGCTCCGTCTCCTCGAACGCCCCGGCGTACCCGTCGGGGCGTTCGGCCGGCGCGGCCATGACGCCCTGCGCCGCGAACACCGCGCGCGTACGCTCCAGCTGCGCGGCCAGAACCGCGTCGAAGATGGCCTGCTTGCCCGGGAAGTGGTTGTAGAGCGACGCGTCCTTGACGCCCACCGCCGCCGCGATGTCGCGCACGGAGACGGCATGGTACCCCCGCTCCGCGAACAGCCCGAACGCCGCCTCGACGATCCGACCCTTCGTGTCCCTGTCCCTCATGCATCCTCCTAAACTAGCGAACGCTAGCTATTATACTAGCACTTGCTAGTTTTGCAAGCAAGCCAACGACCGTACAGATGTTTCACGTGAAACATCTGGCCAAGGGGTGCGGAAACGGGGGCTGGGGACGTGCGCGCAGGAAGCGGGACCGTGGTGCCGGCGGGGCGAGGGCGCTAGCCCTTCGTCGCGGCCTCGAGCATCTGCTGGAGCACCTCCACGTGGCTGCGGCGCTTGTGGGTGGCGGTGCCCAGGAGGCAGACGCTCTTGTACTCGCCGTAGCGGTCGTAGAACTGCGGAACGGCCTCGCGCTCGCGGATGTCCTCGCGGTAGGCGTCGGCGTAGGCGTCCCAGCCGATGTTGCCGTGCAGGTAGCGCTCAAGCATGGTGGGCGCGGGGGCGAACAGCTTGTCGTGCACGTAGTCGGCGTGCAGGAGCTTCGGCACGAAGTACGCCAGGTCGTTCTTCTTGGTGAAGCCTGCCAGCTGGTTCGTGTTCTTCAGGCGCGTGTCCAGCAGCAGGTCGACGTCCCATGACTCCAAGGCGCCGAAGAACTTCTCGGCAGTGGTCTCGTAGGCGCTGATCGTGTTGATTCGCATGGCGGAAGGCTCCTTCTCGGCCGCGCGCGAACGCGGGCCACGGCTTTTCGGAACACCATAACCGCACCGCCCCCCGCCCCGGCGCCGCACACGGACGTTGTGGCGCAACCGCAGGCAAACCGCAGGCATTCCGTCACGCAACCGCCACGGCCGGGCCCTGCTGGAAGCCGCTCGCCGGCGCCCCGGCCAACCGCAGCCGCCGAAAACCCCTTCCTTGCGCTTTCTGCTCGCCGAGAAGGCCGATTGACCTTACAATACGGTCAACGTTAATTTGAATGCCCGGCAACAAGACGCGAGGTAGCCCTGCATGGATGCGAATGAAGCGCTGAACTCCTTCGACCTCGACCCACGCCTGTTCTACGATGCCATCTCCTACAGCACGGACGACTACCTCTACATCATCGACATGAAAACGGACATGGCCCTCGTGTCCGAGAACATGCAGCAGGACTTCGACCTGCCCGGACGCGTGTTCGAGGGACTCATCCCCCGGTGGCGCGAGCTCATAGCGGATCGCGACCGCCAGAGCTTCGACGAGTCCATCGACGACATGCTCTGCGGCAAGACCGACGAGCACGACCTGGAGTACCAGGTGCGCAACCGCAAGGGCGAGTACATCTGGATCATGTGCCGCGGGCTGCTCATGCGCGACGGCGAAGGCTCGCCCATGCTGTTCTCGGGCGCCGTCACCAGCCTGGAGCGCAAGGGCGAGGTGGACGCCACCACGGGCCTGTTCGCCCATGGCAAGTGCCTGCAGGTGCTCGACCGCCTGCTCGCCCGCGAGCGCCCCTCGGGCGGCATCCTGCTGTTGGGGCTCGACGACTTCTCGCGCATCAACTCGCTCAACGACCATTCGTTCGGCAACGGCGTGCTGCGCCAGTTCGCCCAGACGCTCCAGCGCCTGCTGCCCGAGAACGCCTCCACGTTCCGCTTCGACGGCGACGAGATCGCGGTGGTGCTCGACGAGGCCGACCGCGGCGCCATGGAGGACCTGTACCGCGCCGTGCACGCGTTCGCCAACCGCCAGCAGGCCATCGACGGCGTGCCTTACTTCTGCACGGTGTCGGGGGGCATCGCCATGGTCGGCGAGGACGGCACCACCGGGCTCGACCTCGTCAAGCACGCCGAAAGCGCGCTGGAGGAAAGCAAGCACCGCGGCAAGAACACCGTGTCGTTCTTCTCGTCGGCCATGTCGGAGGAGAAGCTGCGCCGCCTGGAGCTCAGCGACCGCCTGCAGGCGTCCGTCGTGGACGGCATGCGGGGCTTCTCGGTGCACTACCAGCCGCTCGTGGATGCGGGAACGCTGGGCATCGCGGGAGCCGAGGCGCTGCTGCGCTGGAGCGCGGACGAGTTCGGCAGCGTGAGCCCGGCCGAGTTCATCCCCGTGTTGGAATCCTACGGGCTCATCGGCACCGTGGGCCGCTGGGTGCTCGAGCAGGCCGTGGGCCAGTGCGCGGCGTGGGACCGCATCCGGCCCGACTTCATCATGAACGTGAACATCTCCTACCTGCAGCTGCTCGAGACCGACTTCGTGCCGTTCGTGGAGCGCCTCCTGGCCCAGGCCGGCGTCGAGCCGAGCCGCATCGTGCTGGAGATGACGGAGAGCTACTTCGTCACCGACCTCGAGGCGCTGCGCGCGACGTTCGACCAGCTGCGCGCCATCGGCATACGGTTGGCCATGGACGACTTCGGCACGGGGTACTCCTCGCTCGGCCTGCTGTCCCAATCGCCCGCCGACATCGTGAAGATCGACCGGCTGTTCATCAAGAACATCCACGTCGAATCGTTCAACCGCGCGTTCATCGACGCCGTCATCGACCTCTGCCACAGCGTGGACATCGAGGTGACGGTGGAGGGAGTTGAGGAGCGGACCGAGCTGGACACCGTGCGCGCCATCGGCGCGGACAGCGTGCAGGGGTTCCTCGTCTCCCGTCCGCTGCCCGCCGGGCAGTTCGAGGAGCGCTTCCTGGGCGCAGACGCCACCGGGGAGTAGGCGCCCGGCCTGCACCGGGCACGTCAGGCGGCAGGCTGCGTGCGCGGCGCCGCCTCCTTCTGCGCAGGCAGCGGCAGGCTGCAGCGCTCGGACACGGCGGCCGCCATCGGGGCTGCGGCGGCACGTCCCTCCATCACGGCCACGCAGTACGCGCTCTTGCCCGCGCGCTTGATGGTGTAGAGCGCCTGGTCGGCCGCGCGGTAGTACGCCTCGTACGGCCAGCCGGGCCGCCCCACGGCAACGCCGATGCTCACGCTCACCGGCACGCCCTCGGCCGAGAGCCGCTCGACGCCCGCGATCACGTCGGCGCAGAGGCGCTCGGCCACGCAGGCGCAGGGGATGTCGGCCACGAACGCGGAGAACTCGTCGCCTCCCGCGCGGAACACGATGTCGGTGCGTCGGAACGACCGCTCCAGCAGCTGGGCGAAGCCGCGCAGCACGTCGTCGCCGCGATGATGGCCATGCTCGTCGTTCACCTTCTTGAAGTCGTCCACGTCGAACATGAACAGCGCGCTGCACGCCCCCTCCCAGCGCGGCTCGGCCAGGGCGCCCTCCACGAG
>NC_021021.1:2340255-2342599 GCF_000210055.1 Gordonibacter pamelaeae 7-10-1-b | reverse complement strand
CCCTGCCGCACATGGTACAGGCCGGTCAGCGGGTCGCGCATGGCCTGGCGCTCCAGCAGGCGGCGCTCCTCGCGCAGCCGACGGTCCAGCAGGGCCTGCTCGGTCACGTCCTGGAGCACGCAGGCGCAGAAGCCCTCGCGGGGACGGTAGGAGCGCACGGAGAAGTAACGGTCGCCGGAGACGCTGCGGCAGGTGAAGTACTGCGTGGCACCCGTGCGCGCCGTGTCATCCAGCACTCCCAGCATGCAGCGCGCAACATCGGGGCAGGCGTCGAACACCGACGAGCCCACGAGCACCTCGCGCGCACAGCCCGCCAAGGCGATGGCGGCATCGTTCACATAGGCGAACACCGCATCGACGGTGCGCCCCTCCTCGTCGGGGACGGTCTTGACGACGGCGAACGGTACGGGCATGGCGCGCAGGTAGTCGGTCTCTTCGCTGGGGTTCGGCACGGTGCTCGGCACTCCTCTTGCTAGCTCTCTGGAACGGGGGAAGGAGGCCGCGACGCATCGGCGCCGCGCCAAGGGCGGCTGCAGGGCCGCGCGGGGCGTTACGGGGTTGCCTTCATAAGGGGCCGTCCTCACGGGGTCAGCATGCTACCAGCGCCGTCGGCCCCGTGTAAAGGCGCTTCACGCAACGTTGGCCGCCTTGAAACCATGCCGTTACGAAGCCGCCCTCATCCAGCCGCGCCCGCGCGCGGGACGAGCGGCGAGCCCAGGCGCGCAAGCTCGCCCGCCACCGTCTCCACCAGAAGGGGCAGCGCGGCAGCCACCTTCGGCGTGAGGCCCACCGTCACCACGGCCGGCGAGGGGTTCTCCACCTGCATGCCCAGGCACAGGCCCTCGGCCTCGTAGCCCAAGAGCGTGGCGGCGTCGAACAGGTCGACGAGCTTCAGGTCGTGCAGCGACGCCGTGGCGCCGGAGTGGCGCGCCATGGCATCGGGCTCGAAGCGGAACACGGTGCCCGGCTCCGCGTCCGTGCCGTCCACCGCGTCCACGGTGACGAGCACGTCGAAATCGCGCACGTACGGCAGCATATCCATGCTCAGGCAGCCCACGTCGAACAGCTCCACGTTGCCGGGCGCCTCGTAGCGCTCTACCAGCTCCTCGTACACGGCGGTGCCCAGCCCGTCGTCCAGCATGAGCTTGTTCCCCACGCAGAACACCCCGATGCGCCGCGCGCCCGCGCCCTCCGCCGTGCCCGCGGCGGGCGTGCCGCCCCCACGCTCCTCCCCCATGCCGATCACGCCCCCAGCGTCGGACGGATGACCAGGTTGTAGTACGTGGCCCCGGCGATCATGGCGCAGCCCGCCACCACGCTCACCGCGGCCCAGATGCGCTGACGGCGCAGGTACGCATCCTTCCCCACGCCCCGCGAGGCGGCGCGATGCGCGGCGAAGGGCTGCCCGATGAGGGAGAAGGCCACCGTGCCCGCCGTGAGCGTCGCGAAAACGGCTGCCGCCACGATGAGCGCGAGCGGCGTCCGCTCCGTCCACGCCGCATAGAACGTGTTGTCTGCGAACAGCCAGATGGGGTAGAACAGGAGCGCCGCCCACATGCCATGCGCCGGCCCCCAGATGGGCGGCAGGAACAGCGCACCCACGTTGAGGCGCGGTATACCCTCCAGGAACTTCTCTTCCCGTGCGATCTGCTCGTCCGTCAATTCCGCCACCGATGTCTCCTTCGCTCTCGTGATCGCCGCCTATTATAGCGAAGCCTTCGGCTGCAGAGCACGTAGGGGGCCGAGCGGTTTTCCGTGACGGTTCAACGCCAAACCAAGCAGCGACCTGTCGAACGTGCTACCATATGACACCAGGACGATAACATTAATGGATCGGGAGGCACCCCATGGACATACTCGCCATCGCCGGATCGCTTCGACAGGGAAGCTACAACCGCCAGCTCGCCGAGGCCGCAGGGGCGGCGCTGGGCAGGCTGCGCCCCGAGGCAGGCTTCCAGCTGCTCGCCTGGGACGACGTCCCGCTCATGAACCAGGACACCGAGCACCCCGCGCCCGCCGCCGTGGCGCGCGTGCGCGACGAGGTCAAGCGGGCCGACGGGCTGTGGCTGTTCAGCCCCGAGTACAACCACGCCATCCCCGGCCCGCTGAAGAATCTGATCGACTGGCTCTCGCGTCCCGTGAGCGAGGCCGAGGGCCAGGTGCTGGCCGGCAAGCCCGTGGCGCTGGCCGGGGCCAGCATCGGCATGAGCGGGGCGGCGCATGCGCAGGAGCAGCTCGTGGGCGTGCTCAGCTTCCTGGATGCGCGCATCATGAACCAGCCCCGCCTGGCCATCCCCCACTATCGCCATCCAGGCCGCGGACGGCGTGCTCGCGCTGGACACCT
>NC_021021.1:2339072-2339869 GCF_000210055.1 Gordonibacter pamelaeae 7-10-1-b | reverse complement strand
AGCACGACGCCGACGCCTATCTGCGGCGTGAGCGGCTCGCCCAGCACCAGCACCGACGCCGCCACCGTGATCACAGGCACGAGGTAGATGTAGGCGCTCGTCTTCACGGCGCCCAGAAGCTTCACGGCGATGCCCCACGTGGCGAAGCACGCCGCCGACGCGCCCACGCCCAAGAACAGCATGTTCGCCGACATGAGCGGGTCGGCGAACCGCTCGAGGCCGAACTGGAAATCCAGCAGGAACAGCGCCGGCACCATGAGCACGAGGCCCCAGGCGAACGTGCGCTTCGTCATCTGGATGGTGTCGTCGCACAGAAGCGCCAGCTTGCGGGTGAGCACGGCGTAGAACGCCCACACGGCCGCGGCCGCCACGGCCAGCGCGTCGCCCACGACGCCGCCCGTGCCCAACCCCTCCCAGCTGATGAGGACGATGCCCGCCATGGCCAGCGCGAACCCGGCGAAGAACACGGGATGCAGCTTCTCGTCGCGCAGCAGCAGCGAGGACAGCAGCGCCGTGAAGAACGGGTTCACCGCCACGATCACGCCCACGTTGCTGGCCGTGGTGTAGGTGAGCGCGATGTTCTCGAACAGGAAGTACAGCACCACGCCCGTGAGGCCGGCCGCCGCCACGAGCGCCTCCTCGCGCCAGCCGCCCAGCTTCACGTGGCGCGGGCGGCACGCCCACAGCACCAAGAACCCGATGAGGAAGCGGTAGAACAGTATCTCGATGGGCGCGAAGTCCACGAGCAGCACCTTCGTGGCCACGAACGTCGTGCCCCACACCACCACGGTGAAGAG
>NC_021021.1:2333302-2338306 GCF_000210055.1 Gordonibacter pamelaeae 7-10-1-b | reverse complement strand
CGCCCACCGGCACGTTCGCGCAGCGGTACGAGAACGGCTCGTCGTCGAGCGGGTCGCAGGCATGGGGTTCGCCGGGATTGACCAGGAACACGTCGCCGGGCTCCAGCACATGCAGCTCGCGGGAGCTCACGGTGAGCGCGCGGCGGCTGGCGTGCAGGACGCCCACCACGTAGTGGTCGTGCAGGTGGTTCGGGAACGCCCGGATATCCCCGGCCAGCGAGCATACCTCCACGACGGACCCGTCGGGAAGCGCGAGCGCCCGCACCTCGCGCGCGCTCATGCCCCGCGGCCCCTCCTCCGCCTGCGGGCCTTCGACCCGCTCGCCTTCGCATCGCATACGCCTGATCTCCTTTCGCAAAGGCACAGTATAGTCCATGCGCACGCCGCGGCGCTTGTACGTTATTGCGCACCCGGCGGGCGGCGTACCTATCGCCCGCCCCGCCCCCGGCACCTGCCGCAGCAAGCCCCGCCGCCCGTCCGCCTCCGCACCCCCGCCTCGCCCCCGCAAAAGGGAGGGGACCCGGTTTCCCAGGTCCCCTCGAAGAGCGGTTCCAAGCGATGGCGGGCGCCGTGCGCTTTAAGCCTTCTCGTGATGCAGGTCGTCGTCGCCCACGATCGTGTGGTGCTCGGGATCGTACACGAGTCCGCCATGCTCCTTCCAGAAGAACATGAGCAGCGTCGGGGAGATGCCCTCGATGTTCGCCAGGTAGATATGGATGAACATGAAGCAGATGAAGACGTACATCATGAAGTAGTGGATGATGCGCATCGACATGAGGCCGCCCACCAGATCCGTGCCGGCCGCGAAGAAGCCCATGTTCATCGTGGGAGCCCACAGGGCCAAGCCCGTGTAGAACATCAGGATGATGAGGATGGGGATGGCCAGGTAGCTGATCTTCTGCGGAACGCCCAGCTTGGCGCCCAGCGGGTGGTCCTTCTTCAGGAACAGGTAGTACTTGATCCACGCGCCCAGCTGGTGGCGGTTGTCGGCCTGGGGCAGCCAGGTCTTGTAGTCCGTCACCTGGTAGCGCGTGCCGCCGTCCGGCGAGGACTTCACGAAGAAGGCCATGATCACGCGGACGATACAGTTGATGAACAGGATGAAGCCGCAGAACACGTGCACGCCGCGGGCGATGCCCATGAACGCGGGCCAGAACGGGAAGTGGATGCTGAAGCCCGTGACGATCAGCAGGATCATGCAGACGAGGTTGATCCAGTGCGTGATGACGAAGGGCATCGGATGCGCTTCGCGGTAGTGTGCCAAGTGCGCCATGTTACTTCACCCCCCAAGGGCTCGTGACGGTCTCGAAGCTCTTGCCCGTCGCCGGCTCGGTGATGTGGACCGCGCACGCCGTGCAGGGGTCGAAGCTGTGCACCGTGCGCAGCGCGTTGATGGGCTTCTCGATGTCGCCCACCGGGTTGCCGATGAGGGCCTGCTCCATCGGGCCGCTCTCGCCGTTGGCATTCTTCGGCGCGAGGTTCCAGGTGGTCGGGATGATGATCTGGTAGCCCGTGATCTTGCCGTCCTTGACCTCCTCGGAGTGGTAGAGCGCGCCGCGGGGCGCCTCCCAGAAGCCGGTGCCGGAGCCGGTGATGGTGGCGGGCTCGCGGAAGTACTCGCTGTCGCCGCTCTTCACGGCCTCGCAGAGCTCGGCGACCCAGTCCTTCATAAGGCCGGCGATGTAGAGCGTCTCGATCTGGCGGACGGCGGTGCGGCCGAGCGTGGACTGCGCCACGCCGATCTGGCCGGGGGCGCCCAGCGCCTCCAGCAGGCCGTCGACCTGCTCCACGATGAACGGCACGTTGCGCTTGTACGCCGCGAGGACGCGGGACAGGCCGCCGGCCTCGTAGGGCTTGCCGTCGTAGGCGGGGCACTTGACCCACGTGTAGCGGTCGTTCACGTCGTAGGAGGTGAACTCGGGCTCCGTGACGAAGTACGGGGAGGTGTAGGTCTCCTCGCCCTTGTACCAGGAGTGGCCCATGTACTCGGTGATGAGCTCTTCCTTCACGTCGGAGAGGTTGAGCTTGTCGTCGATGACGCCCATGGGCAGGTAGCGGTCCTTGAGCTCCATGCTCTCGTTCTCGAACACGCCCCAGGCCACGTAGCGGCCGCAGCCCTTGCCCCAGTTGAGCGCGTCGATGTAGTACGGCGCGATGGCAAGCGTGTCGGGGATCATCGTGGCCTCGACCCAGTCGTAGATCTCGTCGACGAGGTACTTGAGGTCGTCGAGCTTCTGGTCGGTGGGAACGAACGCCGTGCCGCCCGGGATGAGCGTCATGACGTGCGGCATCTTGCCGCCGATGATGGCGGACACCTGGGAGGCCTTGGCCTGCATCTGCAGCGCCTCCAGGTAGTGGGCCGTGCAGATGAGGTCGAGCTCGGGCGGCAGCTTGTAGCCGGTGCCGTCCTCGGCGTCGAACCAGTTGCCCGAGAAGATGGACAGCTGGCCGTTGTCGGCGAAGTTCGACAGGCGCTCCTTCAGGGCAACGAAGTCGCTGTTCGTGGACGTGCCGGCAGCCTGCGCGAGATCGTAGGCGTCGGCCGCGTCGGCCTTGAGGGCGTTGAGCGGGTTCACGTAGTCCAGCGCCGCCAGGTTGTAGAACCACAGGATGTGGCTGTGCAGGAACTGCGCGCCCTCGAGCAGGTTGCGGATGATGCGCGCGTTGTTCGAGATCTTGATGCCGTAGGCCTTCTCGGCCGCGATGGCGGACGAGTGGGCATGCGAGACCGGGCACACGCCGCAGATGCGCTGCACGATCTGCGCGGCGTCTTCGGGCGTGCGGTTCTCCACGACCATCTCCATGCCGCGGAAGCAGCCGCCGGACACCCAGGCGTCGGATACCTTGCCGTTGGTGACCTCCATCTCCACGCGGAGGTGGCCCTCGATGCGGGTGATCGGGTCGATAACTGAACGGGTCATGTAGGCTTACCTCCCTTCTTCTTCATCGGATTCGACAGCCTTCGCGTTCGCGTTGTGGCTGCTCTTCTCGCACGCGGCCTTGGCCTCGTCGCGCGTGAGGTCGTACTTCCCGATTGCCTTGCCGGGGTGGTTCTTGTCCCAGGCACGGACCTTCTCGAAGTCGGCGCCGCCGTCCATGCGGCCCGTGATCTTCATGCCGAAGCCGTGCACGACGAGCGCTGCGGCCAGGATGCCCGTGATGCCGAGCGCGATCGTGCCGGGCTGGACCATCCAGTCGCCGATGCGCAGGTCGCGATGGCGCTTGTAGAACGGGGTGTTGACCTCGACCCAGTTGTGGCCGGGGTCGTGCGGCGCGGCCTCGCAGCAGCCGATGCAGGGGGAGCCCGCCTGCACGCACCAGCTGCGGCGGTTGTTCCACAGCGTCACGCCGCAGTTGGACTTCGTCTGCGGCCCGCGGCAGCCGAGCGGGTACAGGCAGTACCCCTTGGCCTCCTCCTCGGAGCCGAACTGGTAGACGAACTCGCCGTTCTCGAAGTGGCCGCGGCGCTCGCAGTTGTCATGGATCGTCTGGCCGAAGATGCCCTCGGGCTTGCCCTCGTTGGTGAGCGGGGGCAGCTTCTCGAGCATGATCACGTCCACGAGCACGGACACGAGCCACTCGGGGTTCGCGGGGCAGCCCGGGATGTTGATGACATCCACATCGATGCCGGCCTTCTCCAGGAACTGCTGCACGCCGAGCGCGCCCGAGCTGTTCGGATGGGCGCCCATCCACCCGCCGTTGACGGCGCAGGAACCCAGCGCCACCACGGCGTTGGCCTTCTCCGCAGCCTCGATCAGGTGCTCCGTGCCGGGCTTGTCGGCAACGCGCAGCGCCTGGCCGTCCCAGCCCTCCAGCACGGCACCCTCGTACACGAGGATGTAGTTGCCGGCCTCGATCGTCTGCTCCTTGGCTTCCTCCATCGACCAGCCGGCAGCCGCGGAAAGCGTCTCCGAATAGTTAAGCGAGATCAGCTCCAGCACGACGCTCGCGGGATCCGGCGTCTCGACCTGGGCGAACGACTCGGTACATCCCGTGCACGACGCGCCTTCGATCCAGATGACCGGATAGAGCTTCCCCTTCGTAGCGCCGATCACGGATTTCTCGAGGGCCTGCGCTATCTGCGGCGCGGCGAGCTGGGACAGCCCGGCAGCCGCGGCGACGGCGCCGCAAAGCTTCATGAAGCTCCGTCGCGTCACGCCGCGGGCGGAGAGCATGTCCTGAAACTCTGAAACCGTGGCCTCTGTTTCCATGTGCACACCTCCTCAGGTGCTTCTCGTCTGATATTCACTGCTAGCATTTTCCCCGAGAAGTGTTTCTTGCGGCCTTGCGTCTACGCGAGCGCAACGTTTGGGCCGCAAATGGTACAAAAATGTTACAGATACCCCTTCTCGTAACATGATTTATGCAGGTTAGGCGCGCTTTTATGCAAAAACCCGCATAACGGGCCCAACCTCCTCGAACCACGTGCGATACAAGGCCGCTCATCGAAAAACAGGAGAAATGTTGGATTCCTGCACGGGAAGCGGCCCCACCCCTCGGGCAACGCCGCACGGAAGGATATCATAAGACGGCGCGCAAAGCGACCTTTGCATCCACATCGACCGAAGGACAACCCCATGCCCGTCTCCGCACCCGTGTTCGCCTACCTCGGCCCCGCCGGCACCTATACCCACGAGGCCGCCCGCGCCTTCGCCGCGCGGCTGGGCATCGACGAGCCCGCGCTTCTCGAATGCGCGTCGTTCGACGAGGTGTTCGACGCCGTGGACCGCGGCAAATGCGAGTTCGGCGTGGTGGCGAAGGAGAACTCGCTCGAGGGGTCGGTCACGGCCACGCTCGACAACTTCGCGTTCAAGAGCCAGGCCTCCATCCTGGGCGAGCACGTGCTCGACATCCACCACTGCCTCGTGCTGCACCCCGACGCGAAGCTGGAGGACGTGACCTGCGTGGCCTCGCACGCGCAGGGCCTCGCGCAGTGCCGTCGCTTCCTGGCCGAGCGGCTGCCGGGGCGCGCGACCGTCACCACGTCGTCCACCGCCGAGAGCG
>NC_021021.1:2330979-2333179 GCF_000210055.1 Gordonibacter pamelaeae 7-10-1-b | reverse complement strand
AACGCGTTCGCCGCCGAGCTGCACGGCGCGCGCGTGGCCGTGCGCGACACGAGGACCATTTCGGCAACCAGACGTCGTTCGCCCTCATCGGCCGCCAGGGACATCCGCCCGTGTTCCGCGGCGACCGCTACAAGACCTCGCTCGCCCTGTTCTTGCAGGTGGACCGCGCGGGCACGCTGAACATGATCCTGTCCGAGTTCGCCTACGCCGGCATCAACCTGTCGATGATCCAATCGCGCCCCACGAAGCAGGCGCTCGGCGACTACATGTTCTTCATCGAGTTCAAGGAGGACGCGAACACCCTGCCCGTGCAGACGGCCCTGAACTGCCTGCGCCTGAAGCTGCGCGAGGTGAAGGTGCTCGGCAGCTACCCGGTGGACTAAGGGCGTTAGAGCGCCAGGATGCCCAGGTGCTCCAGCAGGATCTTCGTGCCGATGAGCACGAGGACGATGCCGCCGGCGATGGTGGCGGCCTTCTCGTAGCGCGCGCCGAAGCGGTGGCCCACGACCACGCCCGCGAGAGCGAGCACGAACGTGGTGGCGCTGATGAGCCCCACGGACATGACGATGTCCACGCGCAGGAACGCGAACGTGATGCCCACGGCGAGCGCGTCGATGCTCGTGGCGATGGCGAGCATGACGAGCTCGCGCAGGTCGAGCTTGCCGTCGGCCGGGCAGGACAGCTCCTCGTCGTCCTCATGGAAGGCGTCCCAGAGCATCTTGCCGCCGATAAGCGCCAGAAGGCCGAAGGCTATCCAGTGGTCCACCGGCGTGATGTTGCGCTCGAACTGCGTGCCCAGCGCCCAGCCGAGAAGCGGCATGAGCCCCTGGAAGCCGCCGAAGAACAGCGCGATGACCAGCGCCTGGCGCATGTTCAGGCGCTTCATGCACAAGCCCTTGCACACCGACACGGCGAACGCGTCCATCGACAGCCCCACCGCGATCAAGAACAGCTCCGCGAATCCCATGGTCGTTTCCTCTCGTCTCCGCAATCCCCCTGGCCGCGCCGCAGCGCCGGTCCGGGCTGCAGGCAAAAAAAAACACCGGCGCGTGCGCACCGGCTGCATAAGCGAGCGGTGCGACGCCAAGCGCCACACCGCGAGTCTTGTCGTTTCAGGTTGCGCCAGCTTCAGGAAGAAGCAGTATGTTGACGCAGCCGCGCCTTGACGGCGCCGACTACTCCCCCACGGGATTCGGATATTCTAGCACAGGTTTCCGCCGCCGAGCCATCAAACACCTTGCCATAACCTCCGTTTTCGTCCACTTGTCTGACCAGGTGTTATATGTTGTTTTACCTGTTCAGGAGCTTGCTATGGGATGGACGAGAACGGAGGTTGTGGCCAATATCGGCCCGGTGCGCCTACGCGAAAAATAGGTCGCCCTCCCGGCGGAAGAAGCCCTCGGACACCAGGTCGGCGACGATGCCGTCGAACACGTCCGCATCCACGCAGGGGCGGCCGGCGGCCTGCTCGAAGGCGTCCAGGCGACCAGCCAGCTCCGGCGCGGCGATGCCCGGGGCGGCCAGCACGATGCGCACGAGCTCGGCGCGCTTCTGCCGCCGCGACCCCTCGAAGGCCGACTGCCGCGTATGGTGGGCGCTGCGCCTTGACGGGTTCGCCACCTGGGTCTTCAAGTGCGCGCCGTAGTCCAGGAGCGCGTAGTACCATGCCCGGGCGCCCTCCTCGGGGCACGTGTCCGCCACGAGCGGGGCCAGCTCCCGGTCCCTCACGCCCTCGCGGCCCGGGAACAGCTCGTGCAGGAACACCGTGCGCACGTTCGTCTCCAGGTAGAGCGAGGGGCGGTCGAAGGCGAACGCCACCACGCCGGCCGCCGTGGCAGGGCCGATGCCGGGCAGCTGCACCAGCTCCTCGGCCGTGGAGGGCAGCTGCCCGCCCCGTTCGGCGGCGCAGAGGTCGGCCGTCCTCTTCAGCGCGAGGGCGCGGCGGTTGTAGCCGAGCCCCTGCCACTGGGTCAGCACGTCGGACGTGTCGGCCGACGCGAGCGCGTCGATCGTGGGGAACAGCGCCATGAAGCGCTCCCAGAACCGTCCCACGCGCGCCACCTGGGTCTGCTGCAGCATGATCTCGGACACGAGCACGGCGTAGGGGTCGTCGAGGTTGCGCCACGGAAGGTCGCGGTAGAGCGCCGCACCCCGCTCGCGCACGAGCGCCGTGAACGTCTCGCGGTCGGGTGCGGCAGGC
>NC_021021.1:2329185-2330801 GCF_000210055.1 Gordonibacter pamelaeae 7-10-1-b | reverse complement strand
CTCGTCCGCACCCCCGACGCATCGCGGGACGCAGCGGCGCCGTCGGCCGGCGAAGGCGCCTCGCCCGCTCCCATGGCCTCCTCCACCACGGGATGGGAGGCTCCCTGCTCGAACAGGTCCCTGAGCGTGATGGAGGCGAAGTAGCCGTTGAGCAGGCGGTCGGCACCCTGCCATACCTTGTTGTAGGCGCACTCCGGCTGCTTTTGGCAGTAGTCGGGGTCCATGGCGCACAGCGAGATGCTCACCGGCCCCTGGATGGCCTCCAGCACTTCCAGCAGCGTCACCTCGGCCGGGTCGCAGTTGAGTATGAGGCCGCCGTGCGCGCCGCGCACGGTCTTGATGAGGCCTCCCTTCACCAGGTCGTGCTGGATGCTGCGCGCGAACGCGTAGGGTATGTCCTCGTCCTCGGCGATGTCGGACACGGATACGTAGGCTTCGCCGCTCTTGTAGGCGGCCCGGAGGATGCGGCAGGCGTAATCGCAGCGTCGCGTGATATCCATAAAGTCTACTCCTCGGTTCCTTTCAGCAGGTCGTCGAGATGATCGAGGTCGCGGCGGAAGCCCCGCACGACCGCGTCCTCGAGGGCGCGGTACTCGTCCGAGTCGAGCGGCTGGTACGCCGCCAGCTTGTCGAACAGGTTGTCCGCGGTGACGGGCACGTAGCGCCGTGCCACGAGGCTGGCCTTGTAGGCTTCCTCGATGGCCTCGCGCGCCGCCATGTAGATGTCGTAGCGGGGCATGCCGGAGGACAGCCGCACGAGGTCGACCCGGTTCACGCCGCGCAGCGACGGATGCTCGCGCGCGATCTCCATCCAGATGTCCACGCGCTCCTCAGGCGTGGGATAGTCGATGTCCACGATGGACAGCGGCTCCAGCAGGTCGAAGAAGAACGGGTCGATCTCCCCCGCCTCCGCCGCCGAGGCCAGCACGAACACGTCGGGATTCTCCACCGCCGAGCGGATGAGCCCGATGGCCTCGCGCGCCCCGCGCGACAGGCTGGAGAACACGAAGCCGCCGAAGTCGTCGCCGCCCTCGGTCATGGGCGACGCCCACAGGTCCAAGTCCTCCAGCATGAGCACGCCCGGCCCCTCGAAGGCGTTGCGCGCGGCGTTGAGCTGGGGCTGGTTGTCGGCCTGCGCCATGACGCACAGCACGGGCATGCCCTGGAGGTTCTCCTCCATGCGCATGCGGATGGCCGGCATGTCCAGCTCGCCGAGCGTGGCCGCCATGAAGCGGTTCGCGTCCTCGCGGGCGGGCGAGCGGAAGAGTATCGCGTCGGCGGCCGGCATGCGGTCCAGGCCGTGGCGCGCGTTGAGCAGCTCCACGAGGCTCTGGAACTGGGGGTCGTCCTGCATTCCCAGGCCGAAGTCGCGCATGAGCGCCACCGTGTCGTTGTAGCCGACGATGTCGGCGTAGGAGATGCGCTCGATGGCCGACACCACCGCGTGCGCGTCGGCATCGGGGCCCATGGCGTCCTCGACCGCCTTGGCGGCCTGGGCGAGCGCCGCAGCGTGCTCGGAGGACGCGTCCTTTCCCTGATCGCCCTTCGTGCCGCCCGCCTCGCGCCGCCAGGCGGCGGCGCCCTTCTCGGCGTTCCCGGCACTCTCGGCGGCCTTC
>NC_021021.1:2327560-2328993 GCF_000210055.1 Gordonibacter pamelaeae 7-10-1-b | reverse complement strand
CCGCCTCCGGGTCGGGCAGCGCTGCGCGCGGGGAGCGCGGGAGCGTGACGTGCTCCACCTTCATGAGCCGCGGCGCGTCGATGCCGAGGAAGTCCTGGGAGATCATGTCGGTCATGTCCTCCAGGTCCTCGCGCGTCAGCCCGAACTCCTCCAGCTTGTCGAGCGCGAGGCGCTGCAGCTGCTCGGCGCAGGCGGCCACCTCGTCGGAGGCCAGGTAGGGCTCCAGCTTCTCGAAGATGTACTCGGCAAGCGAGCGCTCCTTCAGCTTGCAGGCCAGCGCCCATGCCTGGCGAAGGCCCTCCACGGCCTCGTCATCGGGCGCGTAGGCGCCGTGCGCCCCCTTCTCGAAGGCGGCGAGGTACAGGTGCATGCCCAGCACCGCATCGCCTGCCGCGCAGGCTTGCGCGGCACGGTGCAGGTAGTCGGCGGCGGAGTTGTCGTATTCGTCGTTCTGGCTTGGTGAGCTGTTCGCGTCAGCGTTCTCGAACATGGACCCACCTCCTTCGCAAGTATGTTTCGCCTGTCAAATGCGCAATTGTATATGGTCAAGTCGCATTTTACCGGACTGGGAGGCAGGCGCATAGGGCGCGCCGCAAAAACCTCAAAACGTCACGGGACGGAAAGGGGCGGGACAGGGAGGCGGGTGCGACCCCCCGTCCGCGAGCGAATGACGCCGCCCCGCCTCCCAGCCTCCCCCTCGTCTCACCAGCCGAGAACCGTCCAGCCCTTCTCGCGAGCCGTGCGGGCGAGCGGTCGGTCAGGGTCCACGGCGAAGGCGTGTCGGGCGGCGCCCAGCACCGCGCGGTCGGAATGGTGGTCGCCGTAGGCGCTGTCCAGCACCCAGTTCCCCGGTCCGAAACGGCCGTCGCCGAAACGCTGCACGGCCGCGATCTTCTCCTCGCCCTCCACGGGCAGGCCCTCCACCTCGCGGGTGTACGTGCCGTCGGGCGCCTTGCGCATGCGCGTGGATATCTGGAACGCGAAGGGATGGTGCTCCATGGCGCGCAGGATGATGGGCTCGAACGTGGCCGAGATGACCACCACCGTGTCGCCCGCCGCCGCATGGGCGCGCATGGCGGCGTCGGCCTCGGGGCGGAACAGGAGCGCGATGCGCTCGTCGTAGAAGTCGGCCAGGAACCGGTCCACCTCGTCGGCCGAACGGCCCTCGAACGCCGTGAACACCAGGCTGCGCACCTTGCTCTCGTTCTGCGGCAGGCGCAGCTTGTAGGCCGCCGCCCACAACAGGATGCGGAAGATCACCCGCTTGCGCAGCATGCCGCGCTCCATGAGGTGCTGCACGAGCAGCACGGGCGAGTTGCCCTCGATGCTCGTGCCGTCGAAGTCGAACACCGCGAGCCGCGCCGGCGCGTCGCCCTCGCGGCCCGTGTCAGGGCCGGCGAACGGCACGCCGTCGCCCTGGTGCTCTTCCGTTG
>NC_021021.1:2320895-2327239 GCF_000210055.1 Gordonibacter pamelaeae 7-10-1-b | reverse complement strand
GCATGCCCGGCCGCGGGGCCCGCACGGCGGCGGGCCCCTCCCGCGGTCGCGCTAGTCCTCGATCTCGTCGATAGTCTCAGCGAACTGTGAATTATACAGCTCCGCGTAGAAACCGCCAAGCGCGAGCAGTTCCTCGTGCGTGCCCTGCTCCACGATGTCGCCGTCGCGGATGACGAGGATGAGGTCCGCGTTCTTGATGGTGGACAGGCGGTGCGCGATGACGAACGAGGTGCGCCCGGCCATGAGGTTGTCCATGGCCTTCTGGATGCGCTCCTCGGTGCGGGTGTCCACCGAGCTCGTGGCCTCGTCGAGGATGAGCATGCGGCGGTCGGCCAGGATGGCGCGCGCGATGGTGAGCAGCTGCCGCTGGCCCTGGCTGATGTTGCTGGCGTCCTCGTTGATCTCGGTATCGAAGCCCTCGGGCAGCGTCTGGATGAAGTGGTGGACGTAGGCGGCCTTCGCCGCCGCCTCCACCTCCTCGTCGGTGGCGTCCAGCTTGCCGTAGCGGATGTTGTCGCGGATGGAGCCGTTGAACAGCCACGTGTCCTGCAGCACCATGCCGAACATCGAGCGCAGGTCGTCGCGCGCGAAGTCGCGGATATCGTGGCCGCCTATCTTGATGGAGCCCGACTGCACGTCGTAGAAGCGCATGAGCAGCTTCACCATCGTGGTCTTGCCGGCGCCGGTGGGTCCCACGAGCGCCACGGTCTGGCCCTCGGTCACGCGCGCCGAGAAGTCCTTGATGACGGGCTTCTCCGGATTGTAGCCGAAGTGCACGTGATCGAATTCTACCTCGCACTCCACCTGCGACGACGTGATCGTCGCGTGGTCCGGCTCCTCCTCGGGCTCGTCCAGGAACTCGAAGATGCGCTCGGCGGCGGCGGCCATCTGCTGCAGCACGTTCGACACCTGCGTGAGCTGCGTGATGGGCTGCGTGAAGTTCTTCACGTACTGGATGAACGCCTGGATGTCGCCCACGGTGATGATGCCCTGCACGGCCAGGAAGCTGCCCGTGATGGCCACGGCCACGTACCCCAGGTTACCCACGAAGTTCATGATGGGCTGCATGAGGCCGCTGAAGAACTGGCTCTTCCATGCCGAGTTGTACAGGCGCGCGTTCGTCTCGTTGAAGTTGTCCACCGTGCCGTCCTCGCGGTTGAACGCCTTCACGATGGCGTGGCCCGAGAACGTCTCCTCCACCAGGCCGTTGATCTCGCCGAGCGTGCGCTGCTGCGCCAGGAAGAACTTCTGCGAGCGCTTCACCACCACCATGATGAGCACCACCGACACCGGCAGGATGACCACGGTGACGAGCGTCATGAGCGGGTTGATGGTCAGCATCATGACGAGCACGCCGATGATGGTGGTGACGGACGTTATGAGCTGGGTCACGCCCTGGTTCAGGCTCTGCCCGAGCGTGTCCACGTCGTTGGTGATGCGCGAGAGGGTGTCGCCCACCGAGTTGCGCTCGAAGTAGCCCATGGGCATGCGGTCGATCTTCTCGGCGATGGAGCGGCGCAGCTCGTAGCTCGTGCGCTGCGATACCGACGACATGATCCAGCCCTGCACGAACGAGCAGGCTGCGGACAGCAGGTACAGCCCCAGCGTGAACAGGAGTATCTGCGCGATGGCGTCGAAGTTTATGCCGCCCGAGCCGTCGATCTTCGCCACGATGCCGTTGAACAGCTCGGTCGTGGCCGTGGAGAGCACCTTGGGTCCAACGATGTTGAACACCGTGGAGCCGATGGCGAACACGAGCACCACCACGAGCGCCGCCTTGAAACGGCCCATGAAGCCGATCATCTTCTTGAGCGTGCCCTTGAAGTCCTTGGGCTTCTCTCCGGGCATCATGCCGTGCCCGGGGCCGTGGCCGCCCATGGGGCCGCGGCGCGTGGCCGCCCCGTCCGTCTGCGCGCTCATGCCGCATCACCCCCGTTCAGTTCCTCGGCCGAGAGCTGCGACATCGCGATCTCCCGGTACTCCTCGCAGCCCTCCATGAGCTCGTCGTGCGTGCCCTGGCCGACGATCCGGCCGTCGTCGAGCACGACGATCTTGTCGGCGTGCAGGATGGTGGAGATGCGCTGGGCCACGATGACCACCGTCTTGCCGCCCAGGCGCGTGTGCAGCTCCTGGCGCAGCGCCGCATCGGTCTTGTAGTCGAGCGCCGAGAAGCTGTCGTCGAAGAGGTACGCGCGGGCCTCCGTGGCCAGCGCGCGGGCGATGGCCAGGCGCTGGCGCTGGCCGCCCGACACGTTCGTGCCGCCCTGCGACACCTCGGCGTCGAGCCCCTCGGCCTTCGAGGCGATGAAGTCGGCGGCCTGGGCCACCTGGGCCGCCAGCTCCACGCGCTCCTCGGGCATGCCCTCGTCCGAGTACGCGATGTTCGACTGGATGGTGCCGCTGAACAAAAACGCCTTCTGCGGCACGTAGCCCAGCTGCGCGCGCAGAGCCTCCTGGCTCACGTCGCGCACGTCCACGCCGTCCACGGTGATGGAGCCGCAGGTGACGTCGTAGAAGCGCTCGATGAGCTTCACCACCGTCGACTTGCCCGAGCCGGTGGAGCCGATGATGGCCGTGGTCTGCCCCGGCTCGCAGGCGAAGTCCAGGTTCTCCAGCACGCACTCGGCCGAGTCGCCGTACTTGAAGCTCACGTCGTCGAACACGATGCGGGCGCCGCCCGTGCGGCCGGCCAGCTCCGCGTCGCGCGCCTTCCCGGGCGCAGGGTCGCAGATGGTGGGCTGCTTCGAAAGCACCTCGTCCACGCGCTGCGCGGCCACGTCGGCGCGCGGCAGCATGATGGAGATCATGCCGATCATGAGGAAGCCCATGATGATGACCATGGCGTAGGTGATGAACGCGATGAGGTCGCCCGTCTGGATGGTGCCGTTGTCGATGTAGGAGCCGCCCACCCACACGATGAGCACCGACACGCCGTTCATGATGAGCATCATCAGCGGCATCATGAACGTCATGACGCGGTTCGTGAACAGCTGGGTCTTCATGAGGCGCGTGCTGGCCACGTCGAAGCGCTGCTCCTCGAAGGGCTGGCGGTCGAACGCGCGGATGACGGGCAGGCCCGTGAGTATCTCGCGCGACACGAGGTTCACGCGGTCGATGAGCTTCTGCATGATCTTGAACTTGGGCATGGCCACCTTCATGAGCACGACGATGAGCACGCCGATGACCACTACGGCCAGCACGATGATCCAGCTCATGGCCAGGTTCGTGCGCGACACCATGATGATGCCGCCGATGGCCAGGATGGGCGCGTACAGCACCATGCGCAGCAGCATGACCGTGACCATCTGCACGAGTTGGATGTCGTTCGTGCCGCGCGTGATGAGCGAGGCGGCCGAGAAGCTCTGCACCTCGGCGTCGGAGAACGACACCACCTGGCGGAAGAGCTTCGCGCGCAGCGTGGCGCCCACCTTGGCGGCCGTGCGCGAGGCGATGAAGCCCACGAGGATGGCCACCGCCATGCCCAGCGCCGCGAGGCCCAGCATGGTCAGGCCGATGCGCACGAGGTAGCGCATCTGCATGTCGGAGAGGTTGTAGCCGAGCTGCTCGTACTCCGCGCGAGCAGCCGCGATGGCCTGCTGGTCGACGATGGAATCGCCCATGTCGCCCATCTGCTCCTTCGCCTTGTCCAGCATGTCGAGGATCTGCTGTTTCTGGACGGCGCCCGCCTGGTAGGCCTGCAGGGCCTGGTCGAGGTCGAGGTCGGGGATCTGATGGGAGTAGTGGATGGCCACGAGCGGCAGCGACACCATGCGGTCGAGCTCGGCCTGCTCGCGCTCGCCCTGGGCGTTCAGCTTGTAGGTGCCCTGGTCGGTCTCGTCGTAGGCGGCCTCGAACGTCTTCTCGTCGCCCTCGGGCAGCATCATGGCCACGAGGTCGTGGGTGCGAGCCGTCATCTCCTCGGTGGCGGCGTGCTCCACGCCCGACTGCTGGATGCCCACGTCCACGATCTGGGACGTGTAGTTCGGCAGCGCAAGGTCGGTGAACGCCTGCACGATGAGCAGGCACACGATGAGCGCGACCGCGATCTTGGAGTTCTTGAGGTAGCGGACTATGCGCACGGGGCATCTCCTCCTTCAGGGTCGCGCGGTGCGGAGGGCGCGGGGCCGCAAGGACACAGCGCCGACTCGCCGCCCGCGTGCGTGCGGTCGTGGAACTCGACGACGCGCTTGAGGATGCGCACAAGATGCGCCATGTCCTCCTCGCCCACGAACGCCATGACCTGCTCCATGTGCTCGTCGCGCATGCGACGCCCCTCCGCGGCGAACCGGCGGCCCTCGGCGGTGAGGCTCACCGTGACGGCGCGGTAGTCGTCCCCTGCCCGGCGCCGCTCGATCAGACCCTTCTCCTCGAGCGCCTTGAACGTCTGCGACAGCGCGCTGGGCGTCGTGTGCGAGAGCTCCGCCACGCGGCCGGGCCTGATGGGCTCGCCATGCTCCTCCAGCATCGCCACCGTCATCATGGTGCGCGCCTCCGACGGCGTCACGCCTTCGGGCGTGGGCGGGGTGATGCGGTCGTGCCGCATGCGCTGCATGAGCTCGTACAGCCCGCGCTTCGTCTCGGCGAACGATTCGTCCACGGCGTCTCCTTTCCTGATCTCCCTTGTAGTTTAGCTGCTAAACCTTAGCATAATTTAAATTTTAGTTTCTAAATTGTTTACACGGACACAGAACCTGCACGAATGCCGCGCAACAGCCCCTTCGGCAACCTGACTTCGCGATTCGAAAAAACTCAAAATAGGGTATTGCGCCGGATGGACGCTACCGGTAGAATAATCCGCGCTGCAAAGCACGGGGTGTTAGCTCAGTTGGTTAGAGCGCCGGCCTGTCACGTCGGAGGTCGCGAGTTCAAGTCTCGTACATCCCGCCATTGGAATCTGGAAAACCCGCCTCGTGCGGGTTTTTTCTTTGAGGCGAAAAGTATGAATTAGGGTATTGCGCGAGAAGGCAACACCCGGTAGAATAACCACCACTGCTTCACGGGGTGTTAGCTCAGTTGGTTAGAGCGCCGGCCTGTCACGTCGGAGGTCGCGAGTTCAAGTCTCGTACATCCCGCCATCAGAATTCGAAGGCTCCGGGCGATTTCGCCCGGAGCCTTTTTGCCGTTATCGACGCCTGGGAGCACCTGCGAACATCCCATCCGGCCGGAGGGATGCTCGTGCCCTGGAATTAGCCCTCTGGGCATATACCTCCGTCCCGCCGCGTACTCTATACTCGGGAAAACGCGCCCGGCGGCGCGCCTGCGTCCGCAACCGATAAAGGAGGGTCCATGGAGGAGAATCCCCGCACCACGTCCGGCGCCGCGCCGGCGGACGACTCTGCCCCCGAGCCGCGGAGGAACGCCGCGCGACCGTCGCGCGACGGCATACCCAGCCGCAGCGACAAGGAGGCTTACGAGGCCTGGCTCAAGCAGCTGAAGGCACCCGACCGCTCGAACTGCCGGGCTTGATAGCCGCCCGCGGCATCGGTCGATGCCGTAAGAGCCCGCTTCGGCCGTATACGGCCGAAGCGGCAAGGGGGCGGGGACGATACCTCGTCCCCGCCCCCTAGCACCATCCCGTCGAGCAGCGCGTCAGGCGCGTTGCTCGATGCGCGTGAGGGTGACGACGCGCAGGCGCTCGTCCGGCGCGCAGGACTCGGCGGAGAGGCTGTCCTCTGGAAGGCCGCTCGGCGCATCCGCCGCGGCGCCGAGCGCGGGCGTATCCGCCCCTGCAGCGTTGTACGCATCCACGCAGGCGTGCAGCAGCACGTCGGGGCGCAAGGAGCCCGTGGGCTTCGCCTCGAGGGCGAACGTGGCCACGGCGCCTGCCAGCTCGATGCCGCCCATGAGGAAGTCGGCTGTGCGCAGCACCTTCTCCTTCTTCTTGCGCACGACGGTTATCTCGTCGGGCACCGGAAGCGCGGCGGGCGCGCACGACAGCAGCGCTCGGTACGTGCTCACCGGGTACGCAACGGAGGCGGCAGGCGCGCCAAGCTCGATGTAGCGGCACTCCTTCGCCATGAGGTCGGGGGCGCTGGCCGCCTGGAGCGCCTCGAGCGCCCGCTCGGGAGCCACGTAGCGCGTGAGCTGCAGGTCGAACACCTCGTGCAGCCCTCCCACGCCCACGGGCAGCGCGGCACCGAAGGCGATCTTCATGTGGGGCGAGAAGCCCTGGCTGATGGCGAACGGCAAGCCGGCGCGCCGCACGGCGCGCTCGAGCGCGCGGGCCACCTCGAGGTGGCTCAGCAGCGCCAGGCGCCCCTGCTTGCCGAATTCCACGCGCAGGCGGAAGTTGCGGGGATCAGCCACGGGGAACCTCCTTCCCGGATGGGGACAAGGGGACGGTT
>NC_021021.1:2319484-2320415 GCF_000210055.1 Gordonibacter pamelaeae 7-10-1-b | reverse complement strand
CCGCCTCGCGGCCCGCACGGCTCATGACCGCCTCCACGAAGCTCGTGGCCGGGTCGTGCCAGTGCACGTCCACGGCCTTGTACTTCACGCTGCGGCGCAGGATGCCCACGCGGCGCAGCGCCTCCTCGGGCGCTATCTGGCCGTCCCACTGGAACGGCGTCTGCGCCTTCGGCACGAAGAGGGCGCACGACACGCTCACGCGCACGTTGCCCCGCTGCTCGGGCGGCACGGCAGCCTTCGCGCGGTCGTAGGCGCGGCTCGCCAGGCTGGCGATGCCCTTGATGTCCTCGTCCGTCTCGGTGGGCAGGCCTATCATGAAGTACAGCTTGACGCGCCGCCATCCGGCCGCAAACGCGGCGTCCAGGGCGCCGAACAGGTCCTCCTCGGTCACGTTCTTGTTGATGACGTCGCGCAGGCGCTGCGTGCCGGCCTCGGGCGCGAACGTGAGGCCGCCCTTCTTCTGGCCCGCCACCAAGCCCGCCATGTCCACGCCGAACGCGTCCAGGCGCTGCGAGGGCACTGATATCCGCACGCCCTTGCCGTCGCACGCGCGGTTGAGGCGCGTGAGGATGTCCGCGATCTGGGAGTGGTCCGTCGACGAGAGCGACGTCAGGCTCACCTCGTCGTAGCCCGTGGCGGCGAGCCCCGCAAGCGTGGACGCCACCACGTTGTCGGCCGAGCGCTCGCGCACGGGGCGGTACATCATGCCCGCCTGGCAGAAGCGGCAGCCGCGGGCGCACCCGCGCAGCACCTCCACGTTCAGGCGGTCGTGCACCACCTCGGTGAACGGCACGATGCACGGCTCCCATCCGGGGCTTTCCGCAAAGCCCTCGAACAGGCGCTTCTCTATGCGCACGGGCAGGCCCTCCTCCACGGGCTCGATCCACGAGCCCGCCTCCTGGGCCTCGGGCTCCGCACGCCAGCGGTAGAG
>NC_021021.1:2314848-2318320 GCF_000210055.1 Gordonibacter pamelaeae 7-10-1-b | reverse complement strand
GGCCTTGCGACTGGGCGATCTCGGCCACGAGCGAGGGCATGGTGGTGGCCACCATGACGGGCACGCCTGCGGCGCGCAGCTCGTCGGCATAGGCTCCCACCTGGTCGGAGAGGCCTGCCACGATGACGGCCATGTCGTCGCCGGCATACGGCGCGAACGGGCGCCCGTCCAGGTACATCAGCGACACCCGCGCATGCGGGCTCGCGCTGGCGAACGCGCCGCGCACCCGCGCGACGACGTCGCCGGGGGCGCTCTCGTCGATGTACACGCTCACCGACAGCGGCGTCTGCCGCGCCTCGTCGATGTTCGTCGCCTCGTCGATGACGGCCTTCACGTCAACGGGTATCTGCATAGCTGCCCTTCTTCCCGGTCGCAGTGTTATGGGCCCACACCGATCCAATGAGCCCCAGCATGATGAAGTTCATTATCGTGCCCGTCGAACCGTAGCTCATGAACGGCAGGGGTATGCCCGTGATAGGCATGAGCCCGCAGGTCATGCCTATGTTCTCAAGTATCTGGAACAGCCACATGCCCACCACGCACATAACGATGAGCAGGCCGAACAAATCGCCGGCCGAGCCGGCTATGCGGAAGCTTACCAAAACGAGCGCCAGGTACAGCCCCAGCAGCACCACTACACCGAAAAACCCGAGTTCCTCGGCCAGCACGCAGAAGATGAAGTCGGTGGGCGCCTCGGGCAGTATGCCCAGCGCATGCTGGGACCCCTGCATGTAGCCCTGGCCGAACAGGCCGCCCGACCCGATGGCTATCTGCGCCTGCTTCAGGTTGTAGCCGTTGCCCGTCGGGTCCATGTCGGGGTCCAGGAACACGAGCAGGCGGGCGCGCTGGTAGTTCTTGAGCAGCTTGTACTCCACCGTGCCGTCGGCGTTGCGCACGGCCAGCACCTCGTCGAGCGCGAACACGCAGGCCACGGCCACGATGCCGGCAGCCAGCGTGACGAGCAGGAACTTCGGCCGCGCCCCGCCCACCACGAGCGCCACGGCGCCGATGAACAGGTACACGAGGCCCGTGCCCAGGTCGGGCTGCGTCATGATGCACGCGAACGGGACGAGCATGATGCCGAGCGCCTTGAGGTACTCGCGCACGTCGTCGAGCCGGCCGCCGTAGCGCGCCATGACGCTCGCGTCCAGCAGGATGACGGTGATCTTCGCGAACTCGCCGGGCTGGACCTGCGGGAGCGGGCCCAGCTTGATCCAGGACTGGGAGCCCATGCCCGCGTCGGTGCCGAGGCCCGGGATGTGCGGCAAGAGGATGAGCACCACGTTCACGATGAGGAACAGCGTGGTGAACTCGGACAGACGCCGGTAGTCGAAGCGCCAGAGCACGATCATGACCACGGCGCCCGCCGCCACCAAGGCGGCCTGGCGCGGGAAGCTGTAGTCGGGGTCGCCGTACACGGCCGAGTACACCACCACCAGGCCGTACCCCGCAAGCAGCGCCACCACCACGACGAGCGGCAGGTTGAGCGAGGGGAACCGGCGCGAGCGCGTGGCGTCGACGACGGCCTTGTCGGGCGTCCTCACCGAGTTTATCTGCGGCGGCTGGGCCATGGCTGCCTCCCTTCCTAGTCCGTTCGTCCCGACGAGCCGGACGTCGCCAGCTCCTGCGACTTGCCCGTGGAGCCCGCGACGGCGCCCACGTCCGTGAGCTCGCCCGCATCGGCGTTGAGCGCGGCGGCCAGCACCTCGATACCGAGCGGCGCGCCGACGGCCGAGCCGCCGCCGCCCTGCTCCACCACGCATGCCACGACGTACTTCGGGTCGTCGAAGGGCGCGTAGCAGGCGAACCAGGCGTAGTCCTCCTTGCCGGCAACCTCGCCCGTGCCCGTCTTGCAGGCCACGGTGGCAGGATCGAGCCCGAACTTGTTGAACAGCGCCACGAGCTCGGCGTTGTCGGTGGACACGCCCTTGAGGGCGTCGCGCATGACGGCCAGGTTCTCCGGCTTCACGTCGGGCGTTCCCACGACCTCGGGCTCGAACGACCTCACCACCCCGCCCGAAGAGTTGCGCACCTCCTTCAGCAGGTGCGGTTTCATGAGGTTGCCGGTGGCGATGGCGCCGTAGGCCACGGCCACCTGGATGGGCGTCACGAGCACGTCGCCCTGCCCGATGGCCATGTTCGTGTTGAAGCCGCCCTTCCACACCGCTTCAGTGGGATAGTCGCGGAAATGCTCCGCACGCCATTCCGGCGTGGGTATGCGGCCCACCTCTTCAATGCTGCCCAGGTCGATGCCCGTCTTCTTGCCAAACCCGTACTTCGCGATCTCGTCCTGCATGGCCGTGTCGCTGATGGAGCCGCCCTGGCTCCTGCCAGCCTGGAAGAACTGCTTGCCGATGTCGTAGAACACGACATCGCACGAGTTCACGACGCCCCCGCGGAAGTCGAGCACGCCGTGCCCGCTGTGCTTCCAGCACATCTGCGGCTGGCCGGTGTCGAAGCCGTCCCACGAGCCTCCGCAATCCCAGGTCCTCTTCGTGTCGGCGAACCCGTAGGCAAGCGCCGCGAGGCCGGTAAAAGCCTTGTAGGTAGACGCGGCGGGGTACGTGCCCGAGACGGCGCGATTGAGCATGGGATGGTACGACTCGTCGGTGTTGAACAAGTCCCACGTATCCTGCGATATGGCCCCCGTGAACGTCTCCGGCGAGAACGTGGGGTAGCTCGACAGCGCCACGATGCCGCCGTCGCGCACGTCCATGACCACCACGGCGCCCGCACAGCCCTTGCCCGTGCCGATGACGCCGTCCTTCGGGGCGATGAGCTCCGCGAGGGCGCGGTCGCACACGTACTGCACGGGGGCCTTCACGCACAGGTACACGTCGCTGCCGCGCTCGGGCTGCGTCTCGCTCGCCACCTCCACCACGTTGCCCTCGGCGTCGGCCACGACGGTGCGCTGGCCGTGGTCCCCCGCCAGCAGGTTGTCGTAGACGCTCTCGACGCCCGCGCGGCCCACCGTGTCGCCCAGCTCGATCTCGCGCCCGTCGGGGATGGCGGCCAGGTCGTCGGCCGTCACGGACCCGGTGTAGCCCACCGCGTGCGCCGCAAGGGCGCCGAAGGGGTAGTCGCGCACGGTGCGCGTCTGCACGGCCACGCCGGGGAACGCGTCGGCATGCTCCGAGATGAAGGCCACGTCGCGCAGGCGCACGTCGCTCGCCACCACGCGCTGGCTCTGCGCGCCGCTCGTGGCGTCCTGGATGCGCTGGCGCACCACGTTGTACGGTACCCCCAGCACGGTGGACAGGCGCTGCACCACGTCGCGGTCGTTCGCCACCTCGGCGTCCGCCAGCACGGTGAGCGACGAGCGGTTCTTCACGATGGCCACGCCGTCGGCGTCGTAGATGTAGCCGCGCGGGGCGGGCGTGGGCACGACGGTGAACTTGTTCTTCTGTGCCGCGCTGGAGTACGACTCCGAGGCCAGCACCTGCATGCTCCAGAGCTTCGCGCCAAGCGACCC
>NC_021021.1:2311042-2314124 GCF_000210055.1 Gordonibacter pamelaeae 7-10-1-b | reverse complement strand
CCACCGTGCCGATGATGAGGCCGCGCACGTAGCTGCCGCCCAGCCCCGAGGTCACAATCACGTCGCCCACCACGGGCCAGTTGGCCTCGTCCACGTTCTCCAGGTACAACAGGCCCTCGAGCGAGCCGCGCACGATGCCCTCGCCGCGGTTCGACTGGATGATGGCCGCTGCGCCGGAATTCTGGTCGGTGAGCAGCCGCACCTCGCAGGTGCGGGCGTCGGTGCTCTTCACCTGGCCCACGACGCCGGTCGCGCCCATGACGGTCATGCCGCTCTCCACGCCGTCGTCGCGGCCCACGTCCAGGGTCACGGTCTGGTTGTACGCCTCCACGCTCTTGCCCACGATGCGCGCGGCCACGCCGTCGATGTCGTAGGATCTCTTGAGGTCGAGCAGGCCCTCCAGGCGCTCGGCCTCCTGCTTGTACTCGTCGGCCTCGGCGAGGCGGCGGCGCAGCTCCTCGTTGCTCTCGCGCAAACCGGAGAGCGTCGACTCGTCGGCCGTGAGGTTCTCCACCCCCTCGCCTACCGAGGACGCGCCCGCGCCGGCGGCGGCGCCGACGAACTTGAAGGGCCCGACCGCTACGGCCACGGCGCCCTGTACGGCGTGCAGCGGCCCGTCCTCGCCCTCGCGCGCGTACAACGTGGCGAGGGCCAGGGATATCACGAGCAATACGACGAGCAGCACCCGCTTCGCCGATGCCGATCCGCTCTGTTGGAAGTTGAGGGCCATGCGGTGAGGGGCGCTGCCTTACTTCGACCGCATGAGCGTCTGCTTGAGCGCCGTGGGCGTCTCGAGTACCTTCAGGCATCCGGTGACGACGTTCGTGAGCGCCGTCTCGCTCACCCACACCGGGATCTCCAGCTTGTCGGTGAGGTAGCGATCCAGCCCGGACAGGAGGCCGCCGCCGCCCGTGAGCAGGATGCCGTTCTGTATGATGTCGGACGCGAGGTCCGGGTTCGTCTTCTTGAACGTTTCCTTGATGTGCACGACCATCTCCTCGCAGGGGCCGACGAGCGCGGCGCGCACGTCCTCGGACTGGATGGTCACCTCCTTCGGCTGCTCGGTGATGACGTCCTGGCCCGAGATGATCATGTCGCGCTCGCGGCCGTCCTCGAACGGCAGGATGGAGCCGATCTTGATCTTGATGATCTCGGCCGTGCGCTCGCCGATCTTGATGCCCAGGAGGTCGCGCAGGTGCATGGCGATGGCCTCGTCCATGCGGTTGCCGGCCAGGCGCAGCGACGACGAGGTGACGATGCCGCCGAGCGAGATGACGGCCACCTCCGTGGTGCCGCCGCCGATGTCCACCACCATGGAGCCCGTGGGCTCGGTGACGGGCAGGTCGGCGCCCATGGCCGCGGCCATGGGCTCCTCGATGAGGTAGGCCTGGCGCGCACCGGCCTGGATGGCGGCCTCGAACACCGCGCGCTTCTCCACCGAGGTGGCGCCGCACGGGATGCAGATGACGATGCGGGGCTTCGCCTGCCACGGGTACTTGCGCACGGCGGCCTTGTTGATGAACGCCGAGAGCATAGCCTCCGTCACGTCATAGTCGGCGATGACGCCGTCCTTGAGCGGATGCTCGGCCGAGAACGCCTCGGGCGTGTGGTTGATCATGTTCTTCGCCTCATGGCCCACCGCGAGCACCCGGTGCGTGCTCTTCTCGATGGCGACGACGGAGGGCTCGTTGATGACGATGCCCTCGCCCGTGATGGCGACCAGTGTATTGGCAGTCCCGAGGTCGATGGCCATGTCCGTAGACATTTGGCCGGTCAGCCCGGAGAACGCGTCTAAAAAGGACATAGAGGCAAACCCCTTGAATTCTCGTATTCCAAGTAAAAACGCATTCTAGCACAGGCGTTGCCCCGGCGTTGAAAATCCACGAGGGGCACACCCCGCCCGGCGGGCGGGGAGCGTGACAAAAGGACGGGGATAATGTCACATCCGCACCCGAGGGGCACGAGCCCCCTTCGCCGTGCGATAATGCCTTCCACACCGTCGACCTCGTTCGGATGACAGGAGGGGACATGACGCATGCAGCTCGTCGAGAATCTGGAAGCGGAGTGCATCACGTCACGATGCGCGGAGCCGGCCGCCGCAGAATATTCGAAGATGACCGCGACCGACGATACTTCGTCGAAGGGCTTCGCGAGCTCGTGGAAAAAGATCGCGTCGAATTGCTCGCTTGGTGTCTCATGGACAACCATGTCCACATGCTGGCAAAAGCGGATCTGCTCCACTTATCGAAGGGCCTGCACCGCCTCGCCACCTCATACGCCCTGTTCTTCAACGGCAGGCACGGCCACGTGGGACCCGTCTTCCAGGACCGTTTCGGCAGCCTCCCCGTTGAAACGGACGAGCACCTTCTCATGGCAATGCGCTACATCCACCTCAACCCCCTCGACCTGGGAGCGGCCTTCCCCGGAGATTACCGCTGGAGCAGCTACGGACAGTACGCCGGCAAACCGGGCTTGTGCGATACGTCGACCGTGCTCGATCTCCTTGGCGGAAGGGGCTCGTTCGTCGAGTTCTGCGATCCAGGTCATGGGCGCGAGGATCTGGTCAGCTTCAGCGCAAAAGGGCCCCGCATAAGCGACGCCGAGGCCAAGCATCTGGCCGAGACCTGCTACGGGGCCGATTTCTCAGACCGATTGGTCGCGCTCGACAAAAGCGAGCGCGACCGCGCCCTGAGGAGACTCAAGGCGCTTGGGCTCTCTATTCGGCAGATAGAAAGGCTGACCGGCATCGGGCGCGGTATCATCATGCGCGCATGAGGCGCTCGCCGCGCCGGCAAGCCCTTCGATGTGACATTACCCCCGTCCTTTTGTCACACCCACCCCGTCCCGCTAGTGGACGCTGCAGGACAGGCAGGGGTCGTAGGCGCGCACGAGCTTCTCGATCTCCAGGCGCACGGCGTCCTCTTCGGCGCCTTCGGCCACGAGCTGCTCGGCGAGCACGCGCATGTCGGCCTCGAGGTTCGCCACGTTCTGGGCCGTGGGCGTCATGATGGAGGCATGCACCACCCGTCCCTCGCCGTCCAGCTCCAGGTCGTGGAACAGCGCGCCGCGCGGGGCCTCGGTG
>NC_021021.1:2303374-2310935 GCF_000210055.1 Gordonibacter pamelaeae 7-10-1-b | reverse complement strand
CTCGCTCGAGCCCTCCACGGCGCCCGGCTCGGCCAGCGCGCGGCAGATGCCCGCGCAGCGGTCGAGCGCGTCGACCAGCTCCACGGCCTGGGCCACGTTGTTCATGAAGGGGTTGCGCTCGGGCGGGCGCAGCCCGGCCTTGGCGGCGGCCACCTTGGCGTTCTGCCCCAGATGCTGCCACGAGGCGTTGATGCGGGCGAGCGCGCCCGTGAAGAAGGGCGACCCCGTCTCCCTCACGCGCGCCAGCAGCGCGGCGGAATGCGGCACGGCGTACTCCTCCAGGTGCGCGCCCACGTCGTTCGCGTCGAACTCGATGCCGGCGTCCAGGAAGCGCGCCGTGTCGGAGCACTCCACCGGGTAGTAGTCGGGCTCCACCATGGCCAGCATGTCGCCGGCCGTGGCGATGCGCGGCACCGGGAAGCCGGCGAACAGGTCCACGGCCGCGGCCGCGAACGCCGCGAACGAGTCCATCTTGTCGGCCAGGGCGCGGTACTCCCCCGCCCCTATCTCGTGGGTGAAGCCGCCCACCACCGCCGTGATGGGGTGGATGGACCGGCCGCCCACGGCCGTGCACAGCTCGTTGCCGAGCGCCTTCAGGCCGAGCGCCCCCTCGAACAGCGCCGGGTCGCTCTCGGCCAGCGGGAACACGCTCTTCTGCCCCACGAAGTCGGGCGCTGCCAGCACGAACAGGTGCGTGGCGTGGTTCTGCAGGTACGACCCGTACACCAGAAGCTCGCGCAGGGCCCGGGTGCGGGGCGTGACCTGCACCCCGAAGATGCGCTCGATGGCCTTGAGGTCGGTGACCACGTGGCTGGCCGAGCAGATGCCGCAGATGCGCGAGGAGATGTAGGACACCTCGCGCCAGCTGCGGCCGCGCACCATGCTCTCGAACAGGCGCGCCGGCTCCACCACGTTCATCTCCACGGTCTTCACGGCGCCGTCCTCGATGACCACGTGCACGTTGCCGTGGCCCTCCACCCGTGCGATATGGTCCACGTGTATGGCGGTTTTCGTCATGGAAGCTCCCTACTCGCTCGCCGCTAGGGCGGGATTCACCTGGTTGAACATCTCCAGCGCCTTGTCGAAGTCAGCCACCGGCACGCCGTAGCGCTCGCACGCCTCGCGCGCCGAGGGCAGGTTCGCGTCGGGCGACAGCCCGCGGCACCCGTTGCAGGGCCTCCCCAGGTTCACGCAGCGCGCGCCGCACCCGGCCCGCGTCACCAGACCCAGGCACAGCTGCTGCTTGCCGAAGAAGCAGCTCGTCTCGTTGCGCTTGCAGTCGCCGCACATCGTGCGCGTGGGCACGGCCTTGTTCGAGCCGTAGAGCGCACGCTGGAGCACGTCGATGAAATCGAGGGAGTCCACCGGGCACGTGCGCACCTCGAAGTCGACGTCGATGACGGACCCCACGGGCTGCGGCGCAACCATGTCGCCGCAGGCCTCGGGCACGAGGTCGTACACCTGGCCCGGCCGCTCGGAGAAGCCCGCCGCCGCCATGCCGGGTATGCCGGCCGTGGTGGCGCAGGCGCCGATGGCGATGACGGCGCCGGCGCGCTCGCGCAGCTGCCGCACGGTCTCCTCCGCCTCCACGGTGGTCACCGCGCCCTCGATGACGGCGACGTCGAAGGCGTCGGGCATCGGCTCGCTCGAGGTGAGCTGCCAGTAGCGCAGGTCGATCTGGCCGAGCACGTCCAGCAGGTGCTCCTCGACGTTCGTGATCTGCAGCTGGCAGCCGAAGCAGCTGGCCAGGCCGACCACCACGACGCGGGGAGGCTGCGGTTTCTCTTGGCAGGCTATGCAGTATCCGCTCATATCACATCGACCCCTGAATGTTCTTCGCTTCCCAGTAGTTGAACACGGGCCCGTCGATGCATACGTACTGGTGCCCGATCTGGCAGTGGCCGCACTTGCCCATGCCGCACTTCATATGGCGCTCGAAGCTCACGTAGATACGGTCGTAGCTGATGCCCTTCTTGCGCATCTCGTCGATGGCGAACCGGTACATCACCGGTGGCCCGCACAGCGCCCCGAACGTGTTGGGCGCGTCGATCTCCAGATGCTCGAACGGCTTCGTGACCAGGCCAACCTCTCCATCCCACGTATCGTCGGGATGGTCGACGGTCAGGTAGAGGTCGAAGTCCTTGCGGTGGCGCCACATCTCAAACTGCTGGCGGAACATCACCTCCGAGGGGTTCTTCGACCCGTAGATGATGGTGACCTTGCCGAACTCGGAGCGCTCGTCGTGGATGTTGTTGATGAGCGAGCGCAGCGGCGCGATGCCCAAGCCGCCCGCCACCAGCAGGATGTCGTGGCCCTTCATGTCCTCGATGGGGAACCCGCGCCCGAACGGGCCGCGCAGCCCCACGACGTCGCCGCACTGCATCTCGTGCAGCACCTTGGTGAACGCGCCGGCGCGGCGCACGCACAGCTCGATGAAGCCGCGCTTCGTGGGCGAGCTGGAGATGGAGATGGGCGCCTCGCCCACGCCAAAGATGGAGACCTCGACGAACTGGCCGGGCTCGTGGGAGAACGCGTCGCGGATGCGGTCGTCGATGAGCCGGAACTCGAACAGCTTCTCCGTCGCCGTCACGTCGATGATGGACGTGATGCGGGCCGGCCAAGGCCGATACGGGTTGGCGGCCATCATCTCCTCGCCGGTGAGCGGTGCGGGCCCGCCCTCCAGCGGATGCACCTGAACCGTGGAAACCGCGCAGCTACTCGGCATCGCAGGCCCCCTTCCTCTCGAAGAACTCCAGCACCTCGATGGGGTTGATGTTCGCCTTGCACGCCGTCACGCAGCGCCCGCAGCCCACGCAGAGCATGCGGTCGTGGTTGGCCAGGAAGCCGTTGAGCTTGTGGTACATGCGGTGCCGGACGCGGTTGCGCCCGTCGGCGCGGAAGTTGTGCCCGCCGGCCACCTGGGCGAACTGCGGCGAGGTGCACGAATCCCACGTGCGCTCGCGCACGCCGGTGCGCCCGTCGGGGTCGAGCGTGTCCTGGATGTCGAAGCAGAAGCACGTGGGGCACACGGCCGAGCACGCCGTGCAGGCCAGGCAACGGCCCCCGAGCTCCTCCCAGTACGGGTCCTTGTGGAACGCGTCCATGAGCATGGCCACGTCCTGGATGTCGGGGATGTCGCCGTTGAACGCCTCCTGGCGCCGCCTCGTCGCATGGCGGAACTCGATGCGGTCCTCGTCGGTGGCCACGCGCGGGCTGCACGCCGCCTCCAGGATGTTCGCCGCCTCCACGCTGGAGATGCTCACGAGGTACTTGCCGCCGATATCCTGCAGGAACAGGTCGTAGCCGAAACGGGCCTCGTCGGCGCCCCAGAGGTGGCAGAAGCACGTGTCGGTGGGCATGCAGCTCACGCCCACCACGAGCGTGGCCGCCCGGCGCGCCACGTAGTAGGGGTCGGGGTAGCGGCCGTCGCGAAACACGAGGTCGAGCCGGTTCAGCGCGTTGATGTCGCAGGCATGGGCGCCGAAGATGACGCGGGGCGTGATCTCGGCGGCGAAGGACGCCACCTCCTCCGCGCGGGCATCGAAGGGAAACAGCGTCTCGGTGGGCGGCAGGAAGTACTTCTTGGGCGATGAGACGGTCGTGTCGTAACCCAGCTCTATGTCGTGATAAGATTCCACGGCCTCGAACACGTAGCTCCGGTCGCGCTTGACCGGAGCTACCACTTCATAGGATTCCATGAAAGCCGACACGAGCGAGGGAAGTTCTGAGGCATCGATGACGCGATAGAGCATGCTCTCGTCCTTTTCTCGTCTGGTGACCTGCTAATGCGTAACAGAATACCCGCCCAGCGGACCAGCCGCGAGAACTATTCGAAGAAGATGCCGATTTCTCGCTCGGCGGACTCGGGGCTGTCGGAGCCGTGGATAACATTCTCGTCCATGATGAGGCCGAAGTCGCCGCGGATCGTGCCGGGGGCCGCCTCCGCCGGGTTCGTGGCGCCCATGAGCGAGCGGCACTTCGCCACCGCGCCCTCGCCGGACACGACCATCTTCACCACGGGGCCGCTGGTGATGTAGGAGATGAGGCCCTCGTAGAACGGCTTGCCCTCGTGCTCGGCGTAGTTGGCCTTGGCCTGCTCGTCGGTGACCATGCCCAGCTCCATGCGCTCGACGGTGAGGCCCGCGCGCTCGAAGCGGTTGACGATCTCGCCGATGTGGCCGTTGCGCACGCCGTCGGGCTTGATCATGGTGTAGGTCTTCTGCACTGCCATGTGGTTCCCTTTCTCTCTTTTATACAGACATGAAGAAAGTGCGCGCACGCGCGCGCACTTTCGGTGAACCCGGTTAGTTCTGGCTCGGGAAGTAGAGCTCGACGCTCGACACCTTCCAGCCGATCATATCGCGCACGAGCGACACCTTGTACTGCACGTCGCCGCCCTGCTCGGTCTTGGCCGTCACGTACACCGTGGAATCGCTCATGGACTTGTCCACGCCGTCGATGGCGGGGTTCGCGTCGGCCACGAGCGGCTCGACCATGGTCTTGGCCTTATCGGCATCGACCTCCTTGGCGAACACGGTGGAAGACGCGGCCTCGGGGTTGGCGAACAGCTCCTTGACCACGGTCTCCTGCGTCGGGTAGCCCCAGCCCTGCGTGTACAGGAACACGGCCGCGCCGAACGCCACCACCACCAGAAGCACGATGGCCACGAGCACCTTCAGCCCCACGTTGCGGCGCTTGCGGTCCTGCTTGGCCAGGCCCTTCGACCATTTCTCCAGCTCTTCGTCGCTTGCGTTGAAGAAGTGGTCGCCCGCCTCGGTGCCGGAGTACGCCTGCTCGCCGTAGGCGTCGGCGTAGTAGTACGGGTCCTGCTGGCCGTAGGCGTAGGCGCCCTCGTCGGCGTACATGGGGGCGCCGTCGGCCGCCACGTCCAGGCCGGACAGGTCGCCGGCAGAGGCCACGGCGGGCATGACCTGCGTGATCTCGGAAGTGCCCTGGGCCACGGCCGCGATGGCGCGCTGGTAGTCCACGCTCGCGGAGTCGGAGAGGTAGTACGTCTTGTCGGCGATGGACTGCTCAAAGGCGTTCACGGCCTTCTGCATCTGGCCGCACGCCACGTAGGCCTGCCCGAGGTTGGCATAGAGCTTGTTCTTCGTGTCGGGCTGCATGCCGAACTGCAGCGCGCTCTCGTAGGAAGCCACGGCGTCGGCCGGACGGTCGAGCGCCATGAAGCACACGCCCAGGTTCAGCAGCGCCTTCGTGGGGTCGGGGTTGCCCTCGTCGAGCGCCGCCTCGCGGAACGCCACGCCCGCCTCGGCGGACTTGCCCAGCTTCAGCAGCGCGTTGCCCATGCCGGTGTAGGCCTTGTACGGCGTGTCGTACTTGGCGTCTGACACGGCTATCTCGAAGTGCTTGACCGCGTCCTCGTAGTCGTGCAGCGCCGCGTAGGCCATCCCTAAGTTGTAGTTCACCGCGCCGCACGCGTCGTAGGCCGCGTCGGCCGTGGCCTGCGTGTAGGCATGGATGGCCTCGTTGCAGTCCTTGAGCTTGACGAGGCAGTTCCCTATCTGGTGGTAGAGCAGCCCCATCTCGCCCGGCGCGAGCGGGTGGCTTCCATCCTGCAAGCACTGCGTGAACGCCTGGAGGGCGCCTGCATAGTCCTTCGCGGCATAGACCGCGCGGGCTTGCTGGAATAGGTCGTTGTTCATCTGCTTCCTTACGTTTGGTCGAGGGCGCCCGGCTGGCGGGCGCCCTGATGCGCTATTCGGCGGCGTTCTCGATCTCCACGTGCTCGATCACATCGCCCACGCGCAGGCTGCCGATGACGTCCAGGCCCTCGATCGTGTCGCCGAACACCGTGTAGCCCGAGTCGAGCATGGGCTGGGCGCCCAGGCAGAAGTAGAACTGCGAGCCGGCGGAGTTCGGGTCCTGCGAGCGGGCCATGGCCAGCGTGCCGTCGTTGTGCTCGTTGTGCGGGTTCGTGGTGTACTCCTCCTTGATGGAGTAGCCCGGGCCGCCCGTGCCCAGACGGGAGCGGGGGCTCTTCGTCACGTTCACGACCTCCTCGGAGGACAGCTCGCGCGTGTTCGGGCAGCCGCCCTGGATCACGAAGCCCGGCACGTAGCGGTGGAACTTCAGGTCGTCGTAGAAGCCCTTGCGCGCCAGCTCCACGAAGTTGCCCACGTGGATGGGGGCGTCCTTGCCCTTGAGCTGCACGCGGATCGTGCCCTTCGACGTGGTGATGACCGCGATCTCGTCGCCGGTCGGCTGGTATTCGGGCGTGTACTGCGCCATGGTGGCTCCTTTTCCTTGCTTGCATACGTCGCGTCGCGCCCCGGCCGGAGCCGGTTGCGCCGCGTGGGCGAATTACCACATACGATTGGGAATTTTAGCAGGTAACGCCCGGCCCAGGTGAAAAATCGTATAACATTCACGCGCCTGTGGACGGGGCGTTTGAAAGGGCTGAAAGGGTTCGGAAGGCGCGCCGCACGTGGCCGCCCCCGCAAAACCGCGCGGCAGCCCCTCGGGGCGGGCGCGCCCGGGAGCGGCGCCCCCTCGACGCGGGCGGAAGCGTCATTCCCGCTCGAACAGGCTCGCCACCTCCACATGGTGCGTCTGGGGGAACAGGTCCACGGGTTGCGCGCGCGCCAGGCGGTAGCCGTTTTGCTCGAAGCGGGCCACATCGCGCGCCCAGGTGGCGGGGTTGCAGCTCACGTAGGCCACGCGCGCGGGAGCCGCCTCGGCGATGCTCTCCGCCACGCCGTCGGCGAGGCCGGCGCGCGGCGGGTCCACCACGAGCGCGTCCAGCCCGCCCAGCTCGGGCAGCTCGCGGGCGGCGTCGCCGCCCACCACCTCGATGTCCACGCCGTTCATCTCGGCGTTGCGGCGCAGGTCGCGCACCGACGACCCGGCGGCCTCGATGGCGATGACGTCGGCCCCGGCACGGGCCAGCGGCACGGAGAACGTGCCGCCGCCGGCGTACAGGTCGGCCACGAGCAGCCCGTCCAGGCCCTCGGGGCCCTCCTCGCCCATCCGGCCGCCCAGGCCCTCCACGACCTCCGCTGCCAGCTTCTCGGCCTGCGCGGTGTTCACCTGGAAAAACGACGGTGCGCTGGTCAGGAAGCGCGCATCGGCCAGCTCCTCGCCCCAGCAGCCCTTGCCGTCGAGGGTCTCCACTCCCTTTATCTTGCGCGCGCGCCCGGGGTCGGCCAGCACGCGCACGATGCTCGTGGCCTTGAGCGCGCTCTTGAGTGTCTTCGCCACATGCGCGCGGGGGAACGCGCCGGGCTTGGTCCACAGCGCGATCTCGGTCTCGCGCGTGCGCACGCTGTGCCGCACGCCCACCCGGAAGATCCCCAGGTCGGCCGAGCCCTGCGCGAAGCGCAGCGCGCCGCGCAGGGCCTTCGGCGCCTTGGCCACGGCATCGTGGGCGAGCGGGCAGACCGCCGGCGTGGCTATCTCGTGCGTGCCCTCGCGATGGAAGCCCAGCAGGAACTCGCCGTTCTCCGCGCGCGCGGCTCCCAGCTCAAGCTTGTTGCGGTAGCCCCACTGCCGCTTGCTCGGCAGGCAGGGGCGCACGAGGTCCTCGGCGCGCACGGCTTCG
>NC_021021.1:2291342-2303120 GCF_000210055.1 Gordonibacter pamelaeae 7-10-1-b | reverse complement strand
TATTTCGAGGTCAGGATGTTATCCTGACCTCGTTTTGTTTTGTCGGTACATCCAGTGGTACATCAGTTGGTACATCAATCAATCCTACGAACCAACTTCACATCTAATTCTTCTTGCAATCATATACGCAAGCATCTGCGTTACGCGAGCGGCAGCCTATGGCCACCTATGGTAGTAGTCGCGCCGGATCTCATCATCCGTCGGCTCGATGCAGGCCAGCCGATAAGCGGCGGCCACCATGGCAACGAGCAGCGCGACCTTGGCGGCTACGCAGAGCATCAATGCCTCCTAAGCCTTGGAGAGCGTGAGCTGCACCATGTCCAGCGGGCTGTCGGCGTCCTTGCCGGCGCCACCGTCCTCGTCGTCGTGCTCCCACTTGCCCCAGCCCGGCTCGCCGCCGAGCCAGTGCACGCGATACTCGGCCTTGTAGTAGCCTGTCGCAGAGGGGTCGGGCGTGTCGTAGTACACCACGATGCCCACGACGGGGCTGTCGGTGTTGCCCGATTCGTTGGTAGTTTCGGAGCCGTCGGCGCGGATGATCCTGTACCAGCCGGCAGGGCCGAGGCCGTCAAACTGCATGTCGTAGATCCAGTGACCGGCGACGCCCGCGTAATCGTCCCCGCAAGAGCAATCGCAGCGAAGCCCGGTGAGCCACGAAAGCCAGCCGTCCTCGCGCGTCCAAACCCGGTAGCGGGGCATCGGCAGGTTCACCGGCGCGACGGCGTTGTGATCGCCGCTCCACTCCGTGTCATCGGGCGGCAGCAGGATGTAGTCCCAACCGTACGACGGCGTGTAGGCCGGGCCTACGCTCACCTCGTTGCCAGTCTGGTCGCCTTGGCAGCACCCTTGCACGCCTCCGTGCTCGTCAATGTGCGCGCCGCCCAAGCGCCCCCAGTCAACGAACGCCTCCACGTGGTGCGTCACGTTAAGTGCGATGCTGGCGGGCGGGCAGTCGTACAGGTTGCCGTCGAACCTCGCGGCCTTGAACCCTGCGGCTTGGAAGTGGTTGAGCATGGTGCCGGTGTAGCGCGTCCCGCTGGCCGGAACATCGTAACCAGCCGCGCGAGCGGCCATGTACATGAGGGACGAGCAATCGCAATCAGGCCCCCAGCGGTTCGCTTGGCTGTAGCCGTGGGAATCGTCGTTGCACCATTCGACAACGAAATCAACGAACTTCTGTTTGTTTCCCATCACGCCTCCTTCTGCTGCGCGTCCTGGGCAGGCGCGAGGGCTGCCTGCACGGTCGCCTTGTCGGTAGAGGTTGCCGTAACCTGCTTGGTCGTATAGGTCATATTGCTCGCGGCGCTCTTGCCGTCAACGTAGGCCTCGGCTGCCGCGTAGATAGCAGCCGAGAGCATGGTGCAGACCAGCCCCGTGGTCACCAGCGCAGTGTTGTCGGTGGCGATGCCGGCGATGCTTCCGCCGATGGACGCCAGGGCGGCCGCGACAGCCACCCAGAACTTGCGGCTCTTCAACTTGTACATATCGTCATTCCTTACCTTCGTTTTCCTCCGACTCTAGGTCGGCTATGATCGAGTGCTTGCCCTTGATGCTTCCCGGCACTTTGCGCCCCTTGGCGATGCGGTAGAGGCTGAACGTGACCACCTCACCGGCGCACACGGCCGTCGCGAAAGTCCAGAAACCGGGTGCGAACTGCTCGAAGCCGTGCACGATGAGCCAGACGTTTGCGCCGCACACCGCGACGATGAGCGCGAAGATGAAGAGCAATATGAGGTCGAACTTGCTCATACCCCTCCTATCTGTTGATGAGGTACTCCTGTATCTCGTCATGCGTCTCCACCATCTGGTCGACGTGGTTGCCGTGGATGGCATGGCTTAGAAGCTGCATGTCGGCCTTCAGGAGCAGGTTCACCCCGCTCGCCACCTCGTTGATGCGCTTGTTGTCGTTGTCGAGCATCCGCGAGTGCGCTTCCAGCGTGTCCGCCGTGTCGGCCGATGGCTTGCGCATTTTCTGGATGACGGCCCATGCAGAGCCGACCGCCGTGATCGCCGCGCAGATTCCCATGAAAACGCCGAACGCTACGACGAGATCCTTCAGTGCGTCCAAATCATCACCTCCTTTCGGGGCTGTTTGAAGTCTATGCAACGTGTGAGATCGTCCAGAATCCCACGCTCGCCTACGCTCGATCTCCCGCGAAAACGCGTGGGATTCTGCGAGAGGAAAGAGGTCAGAAATGAAGCTGGGAACCTACTACGAGGAGACCTACGTGCTGCGCTACCTGTCTCTGTCGCCGACCACGGTGCAGGGGTACGAGAGCAGCTACCACCTCCACGTCGAGCCGCAGTGGGCCGATTGGGAAATGCACGAGATAAGAGTTAGGCACATCAACACGTGGCTTGCGACCGCCTTTGTTGACAATCCGGGAGGCGCCGAGAAAGCATACAAGGTGCTGCGTCAGATACTCCGCTCGGCTATGGCTGACGAGTGTTATCCCGATGACGTGGTGGATCCCACTACGCGCGGCGTGCGGTTGCCGAAAAAGCCATGGAGGGGCGAACCGCAGCATCTCACACCTAAGGAAGTCAAGAAGCTGCTGCTAGGCGTGCAGGGCTGGGAGTACGAGCCGGTCGTTGTGTGCGGCGTTTGGATGGGCCTTAGGCGTTGCGAAGCGTGCGGCCTGCAATGGGGCGACATCAACCTCAAGACCGGCCTGGTGCACATCCGCCGGGGTCTTCAATACATTAAGGGGCAAGTCGTAGAAACCGGCGTCAAAACACACCGATCAATGCGCCCACACATGCTGCCGCGCACCGGCGTGATGCGCATGCGCGAGATTAAGCGCGAGCGCCGCGCTAGGCCCACCGACTGGATTATGGGCGTAGAGTTCGGGGCGGACGTTAACCCCGACCGCTACGCCCGCCGCCTGCGGGCGTACTGCAAGCGAGAGGAGCTGGCGTGCGTGGCACCGAAGTATTTCCGTCACACATTTTCAACCAACCATGATCGCGCTGGCACCAAGGACGAATATATCCAGAAGATGATGGGCCACGAGGAGTTCCAGACGACTTACCGCTATATGAGCCTCGACGAGGACGTGCTGCGCGAGGCTCAACGCGCTCACGAGCGGTTGATTCTTCGTGCGTAGCATTCGGTAGCCCCCGTCGATCTAGGGGGCCACTGGAGCATGCTGCAACTGCCCGACAACTGCGCAATCTTCACTTTTTGGGACTCGTTTACGCTGCTCAAAGCGGGCGAAAATATAAAGACCATCGAATTGCCGAGACGGGTCGGGTCGTGTCTTTATGCCGGGATTGCCAGGCGCACGGGAGGTTGGTCAGCTAAGGACGCCTATATCAACAAGACAACCTACGATTCCGTAGAGCTCGTTGCATGGCCCGACGCAGAGTCATCAATCGGCCTCCACTTCGACTACCAGCTTGTCTGGATTGGCAAGCTGTCGTAACGGGCCACGGCTAGTACACGGCCACCACGCTACCGAATCACACGTAGAGGACATGCAGCGTCATGGAGACGTTCTGGTCGACGCCCGCGCGCACATCCACGCCGTCGGCACCCCAGTCGGATACGACGATGCGGTCCGAGTACTCTTGGCACACATACGACGGTACGACGGCGACCACGCGCGAGACGTCGACCGGCCACGCGACGGGCACCGTCACAACAACCGTCGAGGACGTGCGGAAGTTGTCAAGCACGACCTTCGCGGCCTTCACGACGGCCTGGGCTACCGAATCCCACGCGTCGTTCGCGGCGGCGATTCCGTCCTCCATATGGTTGAGCCTGTCGGCCGTCAGGGTGGTTCCGCCAGACACCAAGTCACGCCAGATTTGCTTAAGGTAACTCATGCTATCTCCTCCTTGATCGCCGCGCGCTCCTCGTCGGTGAGCTTGGTGTAGGACGCCAGCACGGCGTCCACCTCCTCGCCCCTCGCGACCCGGATGGCCGCGGCCTTAGCGATGATGGTCAGCTGGATCTTCGTCATTGCCTCACGCCCCTATCACGTCCGCGAGCACGAGCACGATCTCGCTGGTGGTCTCCTCGACCGACCCGAGCCGTGCGGGCGCGCACGCCATGAACTCCTCGCGCTCGGCCGCCTTGCGCGCCTCCTCGGCCGCGCGCTCCTCGGCCTCCTTGCGCGCCTGCTCCTGCGCAATCCTCTCGGCCTCCATGGCGGCCAGCTCGTCGGGGGTGTAGGGCACGTAGCGCAGCACGTCCTCGTACTCGTCCCACGCGTCCTTAGGCGGGGAGTACTCGCGCTCCACGATGGTGTTGACGATCTTGCCGCCGTTCGGCGCAACGTACACAGGGTTGTCGTAGTCGAACACCTCCACGCGCCGGCGCTCCGGCTCGGCCTCGTGGTGGGCGATCAGCAGCCTGTCGGCCACGAGCCTGCCCAGTGACTCGTCGGGGCTCTCGATTTCCAGCCCGTCCCCATCGATGATCCTCATATAGCCCTCCTAGGCGACTCTCTTGTAGATTTTTATTCCCATGAACAGATAGGTTTCCGTTACCAGCGTCCACGTTCCGCCGAACTCCGCCGCGGGGTTTCGCGACGAGTCGTAGGTGAGGAACGCCACCCCCGGCGGATACATGTCGAGCGGCGCGAGGTACTGCGCCGGCGACACGACGCACTTCCATACCGTGATGCCGAGGAACAGGTAGGTGTCCGTCCTCTTCGTCCACGTGCCGCCGAAGAACGCCGCGGGGTTGAACGCGGGGTCCCACGCGAGGCACACGGCGCCGGCCGGGTACCCGTTGGGCATGACCGTGTTCCCGCCCGAGAGCGTGGCCCACACGGGAGCCCCAGACCCTGCGCTCACGAGGTACTGCCCCGCCCCGCCGGCGGATGCCGGCGCGTACCATGCGGGGTTCTCCGCCGCCGCGCCGTTGAGCGTGTGGACGTGCTTGCGCGCGAAGGTCGCCTTGATGTCGGCCCACAGCTCGGCCATGCGGTTGCTCCCTACGAACCCGCCCATCAGACAAGGATCGCGGCGAGCTCGGAGGCGGTCATCTCCTGCATGTTGTTCTGCACCACGTCGAAGTGCGCCGCCGAGTAGGCGGAGCCCTTGTCGGCGTTGCAGAAGATCATGTCGCCTTCCTCGCACGCCTCGCCCACGTAGGTGCCGGCCTTCTTGACCACCCAGTACCAGCCCTGCTTGTAGGCTGCGTTGGAGATGTCCGTGTTGGCGGACACGGCGCCCTTGTAGACCGCGTGCCCCATCGAGGCAGCAGCGATGGCCTGCGATATGGTGGTGTCAAGGCCGTCGAGCTTCTTCTTGTCGGCGGCCGGCATGAGGCCGTTTGCGCTCTGCGTCGCCACGGAATAGGTCGTGTTGGTGTCCTGGGCCGGGATGCCGAGGGCCGTGATGTCGGCCTTCGTGACCGACGTCACGGCCGTCACGTGGCCGTTCGCGTTGACCGTGATCTTGTAGAGCCCCGAGCCATGGGCGGCGAACGACGGGTGCGTGTAGTTGTTGGCGTTCGTGGCCACGCCGTTGAGCTTTGACTTGTCGGCGGCGCTCATGACACCGGGGGTCGACGTGGTGGCGTCCGGGATGGTCGCCTGCGAGAGTATGACAGGCGTGTCGGCCAGGTTCTCCAGGCTTATGGTGGCGCCCGACACCTTGATCCTCGCGCCGAACGTCGCCTTGATCTTGCCCCACAGCTCCGTTGCCCTGTTCTTTCCGACGAATGACATCAATACCTCCTAGAGCGATTCGATGAACGATGCAGGTAGCTCCTCAACCGACAGCACGTCTCCTTCGAGCGTGAGCCCGCCTCCGAGCCTCGCGCCTCCCTTGGCCTCGGGCGACATGGTAGGCAGCTCGTAGGCGACCGATTGCGAGAGCTCGTGTTCGAGGCGGGCGGCGTCCTTGGCGGCGAAGGCGACGCAGTTCGCGCCGTCCGCCACGTAGCACACCGTGTCGCCCACCTCGCAGTAGACGTAGGTCGAGGCGTACACCGTGCCGCCGGCCTTGGCGGCGATGACGAGGGTCGAGCCCTCGATCCCCACCACCTCGCCGAAGCGCAGGCGGAAGGACGATCCCTCGTCCTTGCCCACCAACGGCAGTATGTCGTCGAGCATCAGCTTCACAAATACCTCCTCGCCCTCACGTCCATGGCCATGGTCCTAAGATCGACCTCCAGCGACTGCACCGTGTACACCCCGTCGGCAGAGCCCTTGCGCACGGTCACCGGGCCGAAGAGCCGAAGCGGGGCGAAGGCGCAGCGCACCCTCACCGCCTCCAGGCGCGAGCGCTCCTCGGAAAGAAGGGAGGCGACCTTGGCCTGCAGCACGTCCTGCGACTCGATGTCGTTCAGCCGCTCGACGCGGCACACCTCTCCGCGCGCAACGGTTGACGTGGGGTCGGCCGGGCTGTCGTTGACGGCGACCGCGCGCATCACCTCATCGTCGGGGCCGTCCACCACGCCTATGACCACGTTGCAGATGCCGGCCCAGTCTCGCTCCACCGCGCTCTCGTCCTCGATGGTCGAGCGCGGCCCCGGTGCGAGCTCGACGGGCGCCCAGGAGGGCGTCGGGGCGGAGCGGCGCAGCACCACGCGCCCCAGCTCGTCGGTGTCGGCCGAGAGGTACCCCGCGCCGTTCAAGAGGTCGTTCACAATGTCTAACTTCGAAAAATCCTCAGGGAAGTACGTCTTGCTCGTCCGCACGGGATGGGACTCGTCAGGGCGGTAGGCGAGCGCGAGCCCGACGCTTCCCAGCACGTCGGACACGGCGTCGAGCGCGTCGGTCCCAGCCCTCACGGAGTAGGGCTGCCAGTACCGGGCGTCGGCGGCGATCTTGGCAAGGCCGTACGCTTCGATGTCGCAGCTCGACAGGCCGCCACGCTCGCCCGTCACGCCATAGAAGCACTTGAGGGTCGCGAGCGGTATCTCCTCTCGCTCCCGCCCGTCATCGAACTCGCACGACAGGCGCACCACGTCACCGGAGGAGATGTCTCCTCCGTTGTGCGTCCATCTGGCCTGCGCCTTGACGGAGGCCGAGGCAGAGAGCGACAGCGTGCCGCCATCCGACGTCCAGGGGATGTCGGCGATGGGGAACAGGCCCGGAAACGACAGCCTGCGCAGCACGATGCGCTTTCGCGCCGATGCGAAGTCCACCCGATCACCCCCTCTGCACGCCCGGGTACAGGTCCGGGCCGGGGTATACGTCCGGGCCTGGGTAGAGCATCCGGTCCACGTACACCGGCGAGTCGTAGAGCAGCCCGTAGGGGCTGCCGTCCACCACCGTCATGGACAGCTCGACCTCGCCGGCGAGCGCCTTGCCCCTCGCTCTCGCCCAACGTACGGAGTCAACGACCACCCGCCATATGCCGCCCTTGCCCGAGCGGTACACCGCCTCGATGCCGCGCAGATCGTCCTGCAGCTCGCCGAGGTCCAAGGGCTCCATGGCGACGGCCGAGGCCGATATCGACACGTCCGTCGCCACGAAGGCCCGCACGGGGTTCGCCCGGCCAGCGTAGCGCACCATCTCCGAGTCGCCGGCCATGGAGGCCGACTCCTCCGGGTTGTAGCGCAGCTCCAGGCGCTTGCGCTCCCCTCCCGCTATGTAGTCGAGGTAGGAGCAGGGGAAGCGGCCGATCTGCACCGGCACCTCGTCAGCCCTGCCGATGCGCCCGCTCCCGAGCGTCACGGCGCAGTAGCGCGAAGCGGCGTCGGGCAGGTCGAACATGAGCGAGCCCGTCTTGGTCCAAGCCGCCCTCTCGCCCCCGCCCTTCCCGATGGCGAACAGCTCGAACGGGGCGCTCGACTCGACCAGAAGGCGCCCGTCGCCCACCGAGGCAGACACCTCCGGCGCCTCCACCGACCCGTCGATCGCCACGTCGAAGTCGAGCGTTGCGGAAGCGCCGGAGGTGGACTCGACGCGCAGGGTGCATTGCAACCTCTCCAGCGTCCCGCCGAAGTCAGCGGCGAAACCTATCTCCTCGCCCGTCAGCTCGATCATCGGCTCGGACGAGTACCCCGCCAAGGTGACGTCGCCCATGAGCCGCGAGCCCCTGATCGACAGCTCGTAGCGGCACTGCCACCAGCCGGGGTAGTCGCCGTAGTCCCAGGCGATTATGTGCGGGAAGCCGGTTATGACCCCCGACTCCTCGACGAGAGACACCTCGGGGGGTCCGCAGGTGGCCGCGTCGTAGCGCGCCTCCGACCACTCCCCCGCCTCGCACGTGGAGGCCACGAGGGTCAGCCTGCCGCCAACCTCCCAACCCGGATCGAGCTGCTGGATGTCGGCGAGGCGGACGGTGCCGGAGAACCCCTCCCCGTCAACCTCGGCCGAGGAGGCGGCGCACGATGCGGATGCCGTGCGCACGCCCACCGTGCACGCCTCCATGGGCGCGCCGGTGCCCGAGTTGTAGCGAGCCTCGATCACCAACGCCCCGGCGCGGAACACCGCCACGGGCACGGGCGCCAGAAGCGTAGGCTGCACTATGCCACCCCCTTCGCTCGCTTGAGGTAGTCGATGACCGTCTTAACGGCGCGCTCGATATCGGGCTCGCCGGTCACGTCGATCCCCTCGATGGTGTAGTAGTTATTGATTACTCGTCCATCAACCTTGTCGTAGGCCCGTGCGGCGCGAACCATACCGAGATCGGGCGTTTGCGCGGCGCGCATCTCGGCGGCCGAGCCCCCGGCCATCTCCTTTGCTATCCCGCCCATCACGTCGGAGGCCGCCGCAACCGCGACGGCCTTCCTTCCCGCCATGCCAGCCCCGAGCCCCTCGACGATGGCGCGGCCGGAGTAGAGCGACCAGCCGCGTCCGGAGAACGGCCCCTCCTTCGCCGGCGAGTGCGGCAGGAAGCCCGCGATTGCTCCCATGACGTTGCCGATGGCGTCTCCCGCAGCGTCGATCATGCCCGTGATGCCGTCGATCAGGCCCTGTACAATGGATCGGCCGGCGTCGGTGAGCCACGACCCGGCGTTGACGAAGAAGCCCTGTATCTTCCCAGGAAGAGAGCCCACCGCGTCGAGGACGGACCCGACAGCCGAGCTTACCGTCGACACGATGTTGCCGAACGCGTTCTGCGCTGCGCTGAAGGCGGAGTTCACCGCGCCGGTGACCGTGGATACGATCGAGTTGAACACCCTTGCGACCGTGGAGAAGAGCCCGCTCGCATACGCGCCGATGGCGTTGGCCACCGAGCCGACCACGCCGAGGGCGGCGTTGAACCCCTGCGAAACCACGTTGACGACCGTGGCGATCGTCGAGCTTATGAAGGACCCGATGGTGCCGAACACCGACAGGACCACTGATGCGACGCCCGACACCGCCGCCACGACCTGGGCGACCACCGAGGCGACCACCGAGGCGATGTTGACCACCACGGTTACGATGCTGCCGACGGCCGACACTACCGCAGTCGCTATCGATACGATAATCGAGATGACCGACGTGAGAACCGGCAGGACTACCTGCACCGCGCTCATGACCACGTTGGCCACCGCCATGACAGCCGGCATCACCGCCGTCACGAAGTTCATGACGGCTTGGACTATGCTCGTGACCACGGGGAGCAGGGAGCCCACCAAGCTCGCGACCAGGGGGTCGAGCGCGGAGACGAGCTGCCCGACGAATCCCGCCACTTGCGCGATGATCGGCGCCATCTGCTGCATCCACGATGCGAGAACCGGCAGGACGGAGGAGGCGATGTTCGTCGCCGCTGCCACGACCTGCTGCACGACCGGGAACATCGCCTCGATTGCCGACTGCACGCCGGGGAGCACGCCGGCTACAACGCCTCCGAGGGTCTGCCCGAGCGCCGACAGAATCGGCGACAGGCTTGCCCCTACCGTCTGCGCGAGCTGCTGGAGGTCGCCGCCGAAGTTCCTCACGAGGGATCCGACAACGCCCAAGGGCGACGTGAGCGAGAACAACGTCGACGCCACCGAGGCGAGCACGCCGACGTCGACGCTGCCCGAAAGCGCGGACACGAAGCGCTGCACGCCCTCGACGAGCCCCGACAGCACGGGCGCCGCCACGCTGGCCACGGCTGCGAACGTGGCGCCGAGGCCATCAAGAAACGACCTCACCGCGGGAAACCTAGCCGCAAGCCCGTCAACGAACCGACTCGCAACGTCCCGCACGGTGTCAAACGCGCTTACCGCCACGAGCTTGAAGCCCTCGAGCGGGGTCGATCCTGATCTCCAGAGCGACGCGAAGCCGGCCATGCGCGATTCCACGTCGCCCACGGCGTCCGACCATGCGGCGGCCATGCCGCCCAGCACGGGGCCGACCGTCGAGGAAACGGCGGAAAACGCCGCCGCTGCGGCATTCACGACGGTCCCCACCGCAGGGAAGCGATCCGCAAGCCCGCTCACGAACTTCGCCGCCACGTCGCGGACGGTGTTGAGCGCGTTCACGGCCACCAGCTTGAAGCTCTCGAGGAGCGTGCCTCCCGAGTTCCAGAGCCGGGCGAACCCGGCGAACCGCGATTCCATGTCGCCCACGGCATCGGTCCACGCCTCGGAAACGCCCGACATGACCGGCGTCAGCCTCGTCGACACGGCCTCCGCAGCCTCGCGGAACTTCGGCGCCATCGTCGATACGGCGCCCTTGACGAGCCCGACCGCCGACACGACGGCGTTGCCCGCCCCGCCCACGGCCTTGCCGATGCCGTTGATGGCGCCTGCTATGCCCGACGCCCCGATGGCCTGGATGACGTTGGCCACGGAGCGCGTGACGGCCGTCTTGACGTTGGTCCAGGCGGTGCCGATGCCGCCCGTGGCGTCCTTGGCCTGCTGGGCGAAGCTTGCGAATCCCTCCGCGCCCTCCTTGTCGAGGCGGACGATGGCGTCGTTGAACTCGTCCATCGACACCGTGCCGTCCTTGAGGGCCTCGTACAGGTCCATCGAGTTCTTGCCCGCTCCGAGGAGCGCCTGCGACACCTGGTTGAGCTGCCCAGGCATGGCCGTCTGGATCGAGCGCCATGCCTGGAGGTCGACCTTGCCGACGGCGAGGATCTGCGAGTACTGTTCCATGGCGTATCCCTGCAGCTCCGCCGACTTGCCGCCTGCGAGCAGCGCGTCGTTGAACGCGAGCGCTATGTCGGTCGCCCGCTCGATCGACCCCGTCACCGGGGCGATGTTCTGCACCATGCCCGCCATGGCGTCGAGCGACGTCGGCAGGCCCGTGAGCCGGTCGCTCATGAGCTGGATGCTCGACGCGGCCGACTCCGACGAGTAGCCCAGGTTCTGCATGACGCGCGGGAAGTTGTTCATCTGGTCCACGCGGGACACGGCGCCCCCGATGGAGCTCGCTATGGTGTTCACAGCCTTCTGCGTGACCGCTACCGCGGCGCCTACGATCGCGCCGGACTTGAGGAACCCGCCGCCGAAGGCCGACGCGGCGCCCGCGCCCGCCTTGGACGACAGGGCTCCCGTATTGGAGTAGGCCTTGCCGAGCATCCCCTCGACGGACTTGGTGAGCTTGCCGCCGCCCCCGAACGTGGGGATGAGCGTGAGGTAGGCGTGCCCGATCTCAGCCATGTGGCACCTCCTTCGGTTTCCTTGCCCGTCTCTCGAAGAGCGCCTTGTCGAGCCGCCTGCGCTCGACGTCGGCGGCCGCCTTCGGCCTGGCCTGCTGCGGGCGCGGGACGGCGCCCGGCTTCTGCACGCCCTTGGCGCCCATCATCGCGGCCAGCTCGTAGCGCATGAGAGCCAAGTGGTCGACGGCGAGCGCCGCAAGGTACTCGCCGCTCCCCCACGCCCGTGACTGATCCTCGGCGCGCGCCGTCCGCGACGACCCCGGCAGCTGCGCCGCCAGGCAGGCGGCATGC
>NC_021021.1:2289808-2290993 GCF_000210055.1 Gordonibacter pamelaeae 7-10-1-b | reverse complement strand
CGTTCGCGTCCTCCAGCTTGTCGAGCAGGTCCTGGTCGTCGAGCGCGTCGGGATCGACCTTCGCCGACACCCCGAGCGCGGTCACGGTGATCTTCCTTGCAGCCATCCGCTCCCCCTTACGCCGTCACGGTCACGTTGCAGGTCGCCGACTTTCCGCCGGCCTCGGCCGTGATCGTCGCCGACCCGGCCGCCACGGCGGTCACCTCGCCGGACGCACTCACGGTCGCCTTCGCCGGCGCGGAGCTCTTCCACGAGACGTCCCTGTCGGTGGCGAGCGCGGGAACCACGGTGGCATTCAGCGTCTCCTTCGCGCCGACCGCGAGCGTAAGCGTGCCCTTGTCGAGCGCGACCGACTGAACCGGCACCTCGGACGCGCCTACCTCGAAGTCGAGGAACACCATGGGGTCGCGCCCCTCGGCGGAGACGCACTTGATGGTCGGCGCGTAGCCGAGCAGGTCGGAGTTGTTCATGGCCAGGTCGTCGCGCTCGGTGATCGAGCCGTTCTCCACGACCGTGCGACGCACCATAGAATCACCGATGACGTGCTCGAAGAGGAAAGCGTGGGCTCCCGTGAAGTTCTGGTTGACGCGCGTCTCGCGCACGCCGTCCTTGGTCGACACGTTGGCGTCCCCGTAGACGGTCATGAGCACCGAGTCGCGCGACTCGAGGAACGTCACGGAGATGCTCGTCGCGAACTCGGTGAGCTCGCTCTTGATGACGTTCCCGCCCCAGTCGCGGCGGTCCTCGGCCGAAGTGTCGGTGGGGATGGTCACGCCGTCCTCCGAGATGTAGCCTAGGCTGTCGGCTCCGGGCACCTCGGCCACGAGCTCCTCGAGCGTCTTGGACACGTCCTTGAGGGTCGCAAGCGGCGTTCCCAGCGGGAACACCGCGGCATAGCCGCCGGGGCGGCCCTTCGCGACGCCAACCGTCGAGGCGTCGAGCATTGCATCTGTCACTTCTGTCTCCTTTCGCCCCGCCCTCACGGCCGCGACACGATGTCCAGCACCAGCTGGCAGCGCGCGCGGCGGCTCTTCGGGTCGGGGAAGCTGTACGTTGCGTCCGCCTTGCAGGACGACACCTGCGCCACCTCCTGCGCCATCCGCTCGACGGCGAGGCGGCGGATCTTAAGGGCGAGGCCCATCGCGGCCGCGGGCGATTCCGCCCACGCCTGCACGGCGACGGTCG
>NC_021021.1:2288119-2289506 GCF_000210055.1 Gordonibacter pamelaeae 7-10-1-b | reverse complement strand
CGGTCGATGCCGAGCGCCGTCGCGCCTCCCGTGCGCTCGACGGTCAGGAACTCCGGCGGCTTGTCCTCGGGCACGGAGCCGAACGCCGGCACGCCCGTCCTCTCGGCGAGCCACCCGACGAGCGCCGCCTCGATGTCGAACATCACCATCGCCCCGCATCCATGCTCTTCAAAAGCGTGTTGTGCTCGGCCTGCAAGGCCATGGTCCTGAAGTCGCCGCGAGGGGTCTTGACCATTGCGTGCGCGCGGTTCTTGCCCGCCCGCACGTCTGCCTCGTACACGCCGCCGTCCATCGACTCTGCATGCGCCTTGACCGCCCGAGCCCGGGCCAGCAGATCTGCCTGGACGCCGCTCGAGTTCAACACTTCCCGTGCTCCGGCCGCGTTGACCTTGAACCTCACGTTCCTACCCATCTACCGCCTCCACTTCCACGGGCCGGTTCCACGGTCCCGGTACGTTCTCGCTCGCATAGGGCTGCGGGTCCCCGACCACGCGCCAGTCGCGCCCGCGCGCCCGCACCATGCAGCCCTTGAGCGGGGCTGTGTACGACTTCGGGAAGTGCAGCGTGAGCGCCACGACCGCGCCGGCTGGGCGCGACGCTTCGAGATCTGCCGTCGCGCCCGGCGCCACGAGGGCGCACACCGGTTCCGCCTCGGGCTCCCACGGCCCGAAGGCGGGGGCGTTGAGCGGGTCGGTGCCGACCTTCCGCCGCCGCAGGACGACCACATCCTCACCACGTATCATCGGCTCCCCCTATCCTCGGGCGGAGGGAGCCCGCTCGCATTCTCTTCAGGCCCAGCCGCCTTCTCTCGGACGACGTCATGTACAGGTCGGCGTGAGGGTTCGCGAACGAGGCGCTGCCCGAGTAGGGGCCTGCCGTCTGCGAGCACTGGGACACGCCGGCCATGTCGTCGGGCACGTCCATGGATCGCCGTACCATGGAGCAGCACACCGACCTCAAGTTGGCCGCCTGCACCTCGTCGGAGGGGTCCACCACGACACCGGCCCTAACGAGCTCTCCGGCGACGAGCGCCGAGGCGTCGCCGAGCAGGACGGTCGCGCGCGTCTCCTCGGCCTTGTCCAGGGTGCGCCAGCGATCCTGAAGGTCATCGGGCGTAGCGAACGGCTCCACCGCCCTACTCCCCCAGCGCGGCCACGATCGCGTTCACGATCTGGCCCTTGTTGGCCGGGCGAGGAAGCTCCACGCTGTTGGCGGCGGCGTAGGCGCGCAGGTTGGCGATCTCGCGCTCCTTCAGGAACTCCTTCCTGTTCTCCCAACCCTCGAACGACGGTGACGCCGAGGCGGCCGGCGCTGGGCCGTCGGGCTGCCCCGCAGGTACCTGGACCTCCCCGCCGTCCCCGCCCGAAGGCTGCGGCGCGGGGCCGTC
>NC_021021.1:2284751-2287964 GCF_000210055.1 Gordonibacter pamelaeae 7-10-1-b | reverse complement strand
CGCTCCGCAGGGGCCGGGAACGGCTCTGCGGCCGTGAACCCGCGTTCGCAGAGCGCCTCGGCAACCTCCGGGGCGGCGTCGAGCGCGATGCCGGTGTAGTCGCATACGATCCTCATGCGATCAACCCCTTTACGCCGTCTGCTTCGGCGTCTTGCCGACGAGCTTCGCAAAGCGGGCGATGTCCTTGACGATGAAGCCCGCCTCGAACATCACCTTGACGGCGAACATGTCGTGCTCCCAGAGGTTGAACGGCTGCCCGTCGATGGTGATGGTGGCGTCCTCGGTGATGGAGATGCGCACGCCCTCCACGATGCCGTAGAACGCGCTCGCCCATTCGCCGGCGAAGCCGAGCTGCGCCGGCACCCCGTCGGCGGACGACGTGGCGGGGACGGCCGCCTTGTAGATGCCCTTCTTGACGTGGGCGGCGTGGCCCATCAGCGCCGGGACGGAGTTGTCCGACACCATGGAGTTCACGAACAAGGGGCGCCCCATGCCGTCCTTCGCGGTGAGCAGGGACGTCTTAGCGGCGGGCGCCAGCGCCCAGCCGTCGAGCATGCCGTCGGCCGCCGAGATCGCGGCGTCGGCCGTGACGAGCCCGAGCCACGGGTCCGTCTCGATGTCCACCGCGGTCGCCCCCGCGAGCGTGTCGAAGCTTTCGCCGGGCGCGGAACCCTCGACGCCGAACACCGTCTTGTCGAACTTCACGCCGATGGCCTTGGGCAGGCGGTTCACGCACGCGTCGTAGAGCGCCGCCTTGTCGCGCTTGAACTCGAGGGAGAACGGCTCGATGACGCCGAGCTTGTAGCCCTTCATCGACTTCTTGCCGAACGTGTGCTTGCCCGTGGCGATCTTCTCGGTCTCCGACACCCAGCTGGCCTCGGGGTCGCCCGTGATGGTCTGGAACTCCTTGCCCTGGCCGAGCAGGGGGATCTTGGTCGCCAGCTGCATCGCGGCCGACTCCTCGATCGCCTTAGCCCAGATCTCGCTGCTCACTTCCGGGGGGAGCAGCACCCCCTGCGTCTGACGGCTCGTGTCCTTCGCTGCCATGTGTTCCTCCTGGTTCCTCGTGTGCTGTCTCGTTTAGAGCAGGTCGTCTATGGCGCTCGCGAACAGGTCCTTACCCGACCGCTCCGATCCGGGGACCGGGGCGAAGCCGTCGCTTCCGACCTCTGGAACGGAGTTCTTCTCGAAGTAGGGCTTGAGCAGCTCCGCATGCGCCTCGATGTCCTCCTTGGTGGCGCCGCGCAGCAGGTCGGCAGGCACGCCGGTAGCCTTCGAGGCCTCACGGCGCCATGCCTCGGCGTTCCGCTCGGCGAGCAGTCGGTCGCGCTCGCGCTCGAGCTCGGCGGCGCGCTCGGCGTCGGTCTGCTGGGCCTTCTGCAGATCGTCGTACTTCTCGGCCTTCGCCTTGAAGTCGGAGTAGCCCTTGAAGCGGGCCTTCTCGGCGGCCACGAGGCGGTTGACCTCCTCCTGCGTGAACGTCTTGGGCTCGCCGCCCTTGGCGCCGTCCTTCGGCGGCGTCTGCGCGCCGCCCTCGGCTCCCTTGTCTTCCTGATCGGCCATATCCGGCCCCTTTCCCCGGCCCCAGCCGGTGTCGGCGCGGGCGTTCACCGCCGCCCGCAGTGCGTGGGGAGCGCTTGACCGCGCGCTCCGGAGCGTAGGCCCGTCGCCGGGCATGAAAAAAGCGCCCTGCGGGCGCTCGATTCCGTCGCAATACCGACAAGAGTGAATCGTCCCTATAACTCAAACTCGATGGTCCTCGCGCCGGAGGCCTCCTTCAGCATGCGGTCGCATTCTGCCTTCACCTCGCGGTACTCTGCAGAGCACGTGGGGCACAGGTGCCTGCCGGCTACCTTCGACCAGTCCCTCCACGCGCTATCCCGTAGCAGGATCGAGCTGAAGAACGGGTCGATGACCTCCGGATCGATGTCCAACCGCTCCCCGCACTTGTCGCACACGAGCGCGGCCTTCCTGATATGCGCCATAACGACTCCTTCCCCGAAGCTCCCTTGCGTGGTATAATCGGCGATGCGGAGACACCCCCCCGTCTGCAAAAGAAGGGCAATGGGAATCTCCGCTTCATTTTCTGTACACCCTCACATCGGTCTCGCTGTAGATGACGATCATCTCGTCGATCTTCCCCTCGGCCATCTTCCTCTTGACGTGGTACTCGATGTTCTCGGCCGAAAGGCTCGTCTCCATGCCGCTGACGATGATCCTGACCGACGACGCCGGCGGGTCGGCGTTCATCATCTGCGCCACCGCCTTGTTGATGTTTCGCCCGATGGTCTTCTTCTCGTTGGCTCCGTCGGGGCACTTGAGCTCCCATCGGTGGCCGTCCATGAGCAGGTCGGGCGATGCCTTGCCGCGGGAGCGGGCATCCGCGTCGACCGCCTTCACGGTGAAGCTGCGTCCGTGCGACATGAGCACCCGGTAGGCGTTGAACTCGTGCGGCTCGACCTCCCTCGTCTCGAACTTCGCGATGCCCGACGCGCCCTCCCCGAGCCACTCGGCGACGTAGGGTCCGTCCGAGCGCAGCCTCGCCGCATCCCCTCCCGGCGCATGCTCGAAGGCGTACCGCTTGTTCATGACGGATTGGCGCAGCCTGCTCCAGTACCTGTCCGACAGGCCGGTCTTCCCCCATTCCTGGGCGGCTACCGCGCACCTCTGCTGCAGGTCGGCGATGTCGGACGCCCCGTCCACGAACCTGACGAAATCGGCGTAGCTCGCGAACGAGTCGCTGTGCCACCGCAGGACGTGGCTCGAGTACCTGCTGACGGATCCGACGTTGAGCCGTCCGCTCTTCAAGTCCTGCACGTACCGGTCGTAGAGGACGTCGGGCTCGTAGCCCTCCACCGCCGTCGAGGCGCTGAGCCTGCGGCTCGTCCCTGCTTCGTAGGTGTCGAAGCCGGGCACGATGCGGCAGTCGCAGTTGGGGTGGTAGTGGTCGGGCGAGTCGGCGCCTGCCGTGTCCGAGTCCAGGTAGACGAAGCCCCGGCTCGCGAGCATGACGCAGAACGGGCACGTCTCGGAGCCGGACGGCACGCGGGCGTACCTCGGCTTGAGCGGGTCGCGCCTGCCGTTGCCCAGGATGCACTCCCCGGCCGCGCGCTTCACCTCGTAGTCCACGCGGTCGCCGAGCTCGCGGGAGAGCCGCTCGACCGCCCCCGTCTCCACGACGGACTGCACGAGCGCCCGCACGGCACCCTCGGT
>NC_021021.1:2280992-2284588 GCF_000210055.1 Gordonibacter pamelaeae 7-10-1-b | reverse complement strand
ACTCGGCCAGCGCCCCCAGCCTGCGCCCGGTCGAGGCCTCGCGCACATCGTCGTAGAACTCGGCCGCGCGGGCCGCCGCCAGGTCGGTCATCTCGCCGCACACGAGCTCCATCACCTCGGCCATGACGGCCCGAAGCTCCGCGACGTCCGCCCACTCGGCGTTCGCGAGCGCGTTCTCGACCATCTGCCGGCCGGCGCCCGAAAGCGCGTTGAGCTCCTCGGTCAGCCGGTCAAGCGAGCTCCGCGGTATCTCCACCCGGCACCCCCTTCGGCGCCACGAGCGATGCGATCGCGTCCCTTCCCTGCGCCTTGGCGCGGTCGGACGCGAGGCGCTTGATCTGGTCCTCGCTGAAGCCGAGCTCCTCGAGCACCACCTCGGAGTCGGCCATCCAGGGGATCGCCTGCACGATCTTGATGATGGCGTCGGCCTGGCTCACGAACGAGGGGAACGCCGGGTTCTTGAAGCGCGCCGACAACGAGCGCTCCTCGTCGGTCAGCTGGTCGAGTGGGACGTTCCTGATCGCGGCCATGGCCATCAAGCCGATCTCGCGCAGGGCCGCCCCGTTCGTCTCGTTCAGGCTCTCCGCCTCGATGACGAGGCTCTCCTTGCAGGCGTAGATGGCCTCGGCCGACGACGGGTTGTCGTGCACCACCCCCATCTCCGACACGGGTATGGACGTCTCGCCGGAGAACGCCGCGGCGAGGTCGCGCTTGTACTCCGTGTGCGGCTGCATCGTGGACTGCGCGAGCTGGCCGAACTTCGGTATCTCGCCGTCCTCGTTGGGAGTAACCGAGAAGATGTTCCCGATGTAGGCCTCCCACTTGGAGAGCTTGTCAAACACAGTGTCGTCGGCGCCGAGCAGGTACTTCTGCGGGCTCGTGAAGAACTCCGCGGAGACCTCGGCGCGCAGCGACTCGCGCACGGCCGAGTCGGTTATGGCCATGACGGCGCGGCTGATGCGCGACTTGCCGAAGGGGCGGTCGAGCATCGGGCGGTAGACGAGCGGCTCCATCATGGGGCGGCCCATCTCGTGGGGATGGCGCCGGCTCGTCCACTTGGCGCCGGCCTTCCTGATCTCCCACACGTCCGTGTCGGTGTAGAGGTTCACCCATGTGGGCTCGGGCTCCGCCCCGTCGGGGCTCCTCTTGACGTCGACCACCGTCATACCGCACCTGATGCGCTTGCGCCGGCGGTCCCAGAGGGCCGCGGCGTTCTGGGCGGAGTAGGCGGACACGACGGCCGGGGGCTCGCCCGCCCCTCCGCGCGACACGGTCAAAAACGCGCACGAGCTCACGAGCTCGCTCGTCACGGCCTGCGAGTACAGGATCTTCAGCTTGTTGCCGACGACCACGTCGGCGAGCGCGTCGGACCTCCCCGACTCCAGCGTGAAGCCGTCGAAGCGGCTGCGCACGGCGAGCGCGTCGACGGCCTTGGCCGGCCATCCCACGACCGCGTTCACGCGCTCGAGCGGCGGCGGGATGGCGATGCCGAGCGTGCGCAGCCGGTTGTGCGCCCGGTAGTACTCGTCGCGGACGCGGTTGCGCGCGAGCTTGGCGTCGCGCAGCTTGGCGAGCTCGACGAGCATCCCTGTCTCGGCGACCGGAAGGCCGTGCACCGAGGCTAGCTGGTTCAGGTTCATGTGGCCCTCGACTTCCTTCCCGGGTTCCTCTTGGTGGTCCTGACGCCGTAGAGCGCCAGGCCCGCCGACTCGACGGGGGTCGGGTCGTCCCCGCCCCATCCCCAGTTCCCCGCCTCGCCGATGCGCCGCTTCCAGGCGCCCGTGACCGACGCCGTGAGCCTCGGCTGCCCGTAGTGGGTGACCGACCCGTCGCCTATGGCGTCGAGCAGGCCCGCAGCGGCGGCGGAGGCGTCCTTGGGGCCTGCCACCTTCACGGCGCTCGGAACAAGGGGCTTGCCCTCGTAGCCGTCGTCCTTGCTTTTCAAGGCGTTCGCGAGGCCGACGGCGTTGCCCGTCCCGTCGATCACCACGACGGCTATCCCCGAGCGCCGGGCACGCAGCCAGTCGGCGAGCCACCTCGTGCCCGAACCCGTAGAGGCGCAGTGCACGAGCTCGACGTGGCACGGCCCCTCCTTCGGCTTCACCGCGGCCGACACCGACACGGTCTTGCCGTCGATGGAGAACTTCACCCCGAAGGCGACCTTGCCCTCCGGCGGCTCGTCGGTCTCGAGCATCGCCCACTCGTCGGCGTCGACGACCCTCTCCACGCCCGTGTCGGGAGCCCACCAGCCGAACCGCTCGCGGGCGAGCTTCGCCGCGTCCATCTGCTCGATCTCCGTCTCAATGGTCGAGGGCTGGATCGTTATGCCGAGGGACGGGTTCGTGGCGGCCCATATGCGCCTGTCGCGCGGATCCTCCGGGATCTCGGGCACACTCCACTCGTCCCACGACGTCGTCCTCGTCCTCCCGCCGAGCGCCGCGGCGCGGATGCGCTTGAAGACGGTCCCGGGCGAGTCCTCGTCGGGCGGCGTGCCCGCGTAGATGGTCTGGGGGTTCGGCGAGGCTGAGATCGCGAACAGAAACGAGCTCTGCTGGGTGTCGTCGAGCTCCTGCGCCTCGTCGAATATGAGCAGGTCGCCGTGCTGGCCTCGCCCGCCGTTGCGCGTGCGGGCCAGGAACTTGATGCGCGCGCCGCTCTTGAGCACGATCTGCTCGCGGCCGAGCGCCTCCCTGACGGCCTTGACGCGACCGACCATCTTCCTCGAGGTGAAGAACCCCGCGATCGACTCGAAGGTCTCGGTCGCCGTCTTCTGCAGGTGCGCCGTGTAGACCACCTGCTCGCCGAGCGCGACCATGCCGTAGTTCGACCGGGCCTGCACCGTGCCGAGCGACTTGCCGTTCTGGCGAGGCACGGCGAGCCCACATGTCGGGGAGGCCCACATGCCCCGCGCGTCGCGCCCGAGCCAGCCGTCGACGACCCCGACCTGCCAGTCGAACATCCGCAGGTCGCCAAGCGTGCATATCTCGTCGCAGAACCCGACCTCGGTCGAGACGTGGGCCGGATGGACGGAGAGCGTCGGCTCACTGCTTCCCAGAACGGAGGCGCACGACAACCTCCTCGACCTCGTCGCCATCGTCCACCCCGCCTTCCAGCTCCCTGATGTCGCGCAGCGTCTCGCGGTACTGTCTCGCGATCCCCGGCAGGCTCTTGTCGTCGGCCCCCGCTATCCTGTCCTCCAACGTCAGCGCGAGTTCCTTCAAGCACTCGATCTGACCTGGCCCTGGAGCAGCCTTTCGGCCTGCCGTGCCCTTGGACATGCGCGCCACCTCCGCATCGATCAAAATCCCCTGTGTGTAAATGGGCACTATGCCCCCGGGAGGGCCGTACCACCGGGGTGAGGGGATGCCCCCGGTGGTCGCCCGTCACCACTCCCGCGAGTGCGGCAGCGGAAGCGTCGCCGATTGCCTGCCGGGCGCGCGGCGCCCGTCGCCTTTGCGCTGGTTGCACGAGCGGTGCGCCGGCTGCACGTTACGCGGGTCGAGGGGCGAGCCTCCACGGCTCACCGGCACGATCTCGTCCAGCTCGTAGCTCATTGGATGCCCCGCCGGCAGCGAGTAGTCGATGGGCTTTCCGCA
>NC_021021.1:2276188-2280464 GCF_000210055.1 Gordonibacter pamelaeae 7-10-1-b | reverse complement strand
CCGTAGCGCATGGCCCGCACGCCGTCGGCGAGCTCGCGCTGCGCCTCGACCTCGGCGCGAAGGGCCTGCGCCCTGCACGACAGGGCGCGCACGTGCTCCAGGTAAGCGCGCGCCTGGTCGTATTTGTACCGTTCGAATTCCGTTTCAGCCAAGCTGCCTCCTCCGCCGTGGTATTATCTAGCTTAGGTGATGGGCCGGGGCAGCAGCTTCGGCCTTTTCTATTCGCCTCGTGCAGCCGCCAACTCCTCCTCCAACCGCACGATCTCCGCCTCTCTCTCGCACTTGAGCCGAAGGAGCGCGTCCCGCTCCGCCTGCGCCCTGCGCAGCATGTCGCAGCTGCACCAGCGGGCCGGCTTGCGGTATGCGCAGGCGCGCAGCCCGGCATGGCCGCACGCCTCCTCGCAGGCGCAGCCGTCGCATACACTAGTCATCGGCTATCTCTCCCACCCCGCATCTCGGCGTACTCAACCCTCTGGCCATGACAGGCTCGGCCATCCCGGATGGCCGAGCTCAACGTGTCCGGCGAGCATCCGATCACTCTGGCGCACTCGCTGATCGAGTCGTATACCTCGCGTCCGTTCATGACCACGCGCTTGCTTCCTCCCGTCCGTCGATTGGGGCGCGGTTCGGCCTCCCCGAAGACCGGTTGCGCGGCATCGTGGCGCCGCCCTTTGTACTGGCCGTAGGCAATCACTCGCGCCCTCCCTTGACGGAGACCCCCAGATGCCCCATGCCGGGAACCTCGTCGACGTCTACGCCCACCCGCTTGAGCTCTCGAGTCCAGCTGGCGCGGACGGCCTCGGCGCAATGCGCCATCGCATCGGCCCACGAAGGCCAGCGACCGTGAGCGTCGTAGAACGTGTACTGGTAGCGCAGCGCATCCCGGTTGTGAGGCTCGTCGGGGGAGTGGGATCCTCCGCACTCGCGACACTGGCCTTCCTTCGCGATTCCAGGCAGCATCATCATGCCGTGGCGCTCTTTCAGGTACCCCATGCTCTCGCCCCCTCGCCTACGACCAGTCCGGTTCCGGCTCGGCGGTCGGCTCCACGTCCTCGTCGAGCCTCTCCGAGTCCCACACGAGCTTCACGCATCCGCGGATATCCTTCACGTCCATCGACCATCTCTCCTTCTCTTTTTCATGTATTACTCTTTTATGGATAGAACCGTTGGGGCGGTTTCCCGTCTCCCCTAGTCGCCTTGCCTTTCCGAGGCAATACACGCCCCGCTTCCGTACCCTCCGTCGTTCGCCCGTCGTTCCATTGCTTCGCGCTCTGCGATGTAGCCGAGGACGGTGGTCTGGCAGTCCTCGAAGGCGAACCGTCGCTCGAGCTGCTCGACCGTGCAATCGATGCGGAAGTCGTTCCAGGCGCGCGCGTCCATGTCGCGCAGTAGCTCCCAGAGATCAGGAAACGAGCGGCGCAGCTCGCGGAGGTCGGAGAGCCGCTGCAAGGGGCAGCACCAGCACGACACCCGGTCGAAGCGGTCGTAGAGCCCGCCCCAGTCGTAACCCCTCGCGCGGCAGTACGCGAGCGCCTCGGCCTCGGTCACGCCCCACTCGACGAGCGGATAGCGTTTGCCCTTCGCGCGGTGCGCCTCATCCGCCGCTATGCCGACGTACTGCACGACCCTGCGCCGCCCGGCCATCGCCTTGACGTGCCTGTCGATGGCGGACGTCTTGATCTTCGTGCACCAGCGGGATCCCATCCTCGCCCACCCGTAGCCGGCCTCTCCGGCGCGCGCCCCCTTCATCCTCACATGGTCGAACATCCAGTAGTTGAACGGCAGGTCGGGTCGGAGCCTCGTGACCGGCACTCCGGTTTCGGCCTCAACCTTTCCGATGTGCCCGACCATAGCCGGGAACTCCCACCCCGTGTCGAACCACACGACCTCGTCGACCGGCATGCCGCGCTCGAGCATCATGATGAGCATCGCGGTGGAGTCCTTCCCTCCCGATAGCGACACCACGTGGTACGCGCTCACGATGCCGCCCCCGGCCATCTCCTGGCGGCGCCGCGCAGCTCGCCGTAGGCCTCCGCCGCCGCCTCGTCGCGGCCGGGGAGCACGTGCCCGTAGATCTGCAGCGTGACGTTGACCGAGGAGTGCCCGAGACGCTCCTGCAGAACACGGATCGACACTCCCTGGTCGAGCAGGTAGGTGGCATGCGTATGGCGCAGGGTATGGAAGTGCGCCGCAGGATCGAGGCCGACCTCGCGCGCCATCGCCGAGAACCCCGCATAAACCATGCTCGGCAGGTACGGCGAGCCGTCCTCTCGAGCGAAGAGCGGCGTCGAAGCCGTGCGGCGGAACCCATCGGCGCGCAGGTCGGCGCGCGATCTCTCGTACCAGTCGGCCAGGCGGTCGTTGGTCTCGGCGTCGAGCGACACGCGCCTGATCCCCGCCTTGCTCTTCGGCGACTTGTACACCCATGGGCTTCCCGCGCTCGCCGACTGCACGACCACCCGCTCGACACTCATGTCCGAGCGGCGGAACGACCAGTCGCGTTCCTGGAAGCCGGACACCTCGCCGCGGCGGAACCCCGTGGCGAGGTCGAGCGCCGCGATCTCCTCGTCGATGCCACCCCCCGCGTCGGCGCGGGACTGGAGCGTTGAGAAGTCGGGCTCCGAGAGCGGGACGGCCTCGACACGCTCTTGCCTGGGCGGGGTCACACCCGCTATCGGGTTGAAGCCGATTACGTGCGTCTCGGCGAGCCGGCCGAACGACCCCGACAGGTGCGCGTGCACCTGGCGCACGGTGTTGGCCGCGAGAGGGTTGCCGTCCTTGCCGCCGTCCTCGCGCAGGGCCTTGTACAGGCTCGCGAACATGTAGGGCTGCGCGTCGTCGATCCTCACTCCGCCGACGAGCGGGTCCACGTAGCACCTCAGGTGCGAGGCGTAGGCGTCCACCGTCGTCGGCGAGTAGCCGAGCGAGGGGAGCAGGGACAGGTCGTAGGCGAGGATGCCGCCCACCGTCCACGACGCGCCCGAGCCCCGGCAGAACGCCGCCTGGCGGTCGAGCTCCGCCTTCGCATCCCCCACCTCCGCCTCGGGCGTGTCGGGCGGAAGCGTGCGCGACAGGTTGCGGACGCGGCCCGTCACCGGGTCCTTTCCTGCGTAGGCGCGCACCTCCCACGCGCCCGTCCTCTTGTTGCGCCTGGCAGAGGCCATCAGGAGCGGAACCCCTCGGCCGACGCGATGAGGCGGTCGAGGTACCACCGCGCCTTGCGCAGGTCCTGCACGCCGCCTTTGCGGTGCCAACGCCACAGGTACTTGACGGCGTTGCCGGCGCAGTAGCCCTCGAACCCGCCGAGCCCCGCCGTCGCCGCCTTGATCGCGTCGATGCACTCGACGGAGCCCTGAACGTAGTGCTCGGGCCGCTCCACCGGGTCGAAGGGCGACGGAGCCTCTTCCTTCATCGGCGCGCGCTCGCCCTCGCCGTACACCATGTTCGCCATGCGACACTTCCTTTCGTCAGAACGCCATTACCTGCCCCGCGTACAGCCCGAGATCGACGGCGCGCAGCTCGATGCGCTCGGCGGCCTCCTCGAGGGTCCTGCACGGCATGCTGCCGGCGCGGTAGCCGTCCCTTTCGTCCTCGAAGTCGAACCCCACGAACCGGCCCCCTCCGATGCTCTCGGAGAACTCGCCCAGATCGAGCCGGATCTCCACGTTCCTCCCCTCGCAGCGCACCTCGTCGCCATCGAGCTCGAAGCGGCAGATGCCGAGCCCGTTGGCCCATGCGAGCAGCTCCTTCGGCCCCATCTCGTCGATGCCCGCGCTCACGACGCATCACCCCCGACGCCTCCGTCTCCCACGTGCAGGGATGACTCATGGACGTCCCCTCCGAGCTGGCCGGCCGCGAGTTCGGCCCGCCAGCGCTCGGTGAACACGCCCAAAACCACCGGTAAAGGCTCCCGGGAGTCCCGGCGCGCATCGGGGTACTCGGCGACCACCACGTACACCGTCTTATCGCCCACGTTGATCACCGCCCTTTCGGCAGCACGACCGGCATGACGGCCTGGCGGTACGAGCCCGACAGGGTCTTGAACATGATGGGCTTCCGCCCGCCGCCGACCTCGACCGAAACCACGTCATCGGGCACCGCCGCGAGGGCCTCGACCAAAAACGCGGGCGATGCACACGCCTCATGCGAGCCGGAGGCGTGTGCGCACTCCACCTCGTCGACCGAGCGGCCCTCGGCGCCGAGGTCGCGCTCCACGACCGCCGGGAGCCCCTCGCCCTTGAGCGAGATGCCGACCGCCCCCGGCCCGCGCCCTATC
>NC_021021.1:2273759-2275629 GCF_000210055.1 Gordonibacter pamelaeae 7-10-1-b | reverse complement strand
CCTCCTCCTCGACGAGCGCGGCGGCCGACGCGCGCACCGAGAACGTCCCGTCGGTCGCCTCGATGACGGCGCCGTCGCCCCCTGCCTCCACGAGCACGCAGGCGAGCTCGGGCAACGAGTTGCCGTCCGCCGTCGCCCGGCACGCGGCCGAGAGGGCGTCCTTTAGGACGTCCTTCGCTATGCTTATCCTCATGACTCATCTCCTATCAGGTCGAATATCGTCGGCATGTCAGATCGGCGCTCCTCCGCCTGGAGGTACTTCACGCCGTCGAGCCAGTATCCGGCGTTCAGCTCCACCCCCCGCCCCCGCCGCCCGAGCTTGAGCGCCCGCAACGGCACGGTCATGAGCCCCGCGAACGGGTCGTACACGAGCTCGCCGGGGTTGCTGTATCGCTCCACCAGCCGGTCGACGATGTCGAACTGCAGCGGGCACACGTGCATCTGGCGGCGCCCCCGCGACTGCTCGGTGTTGAGCGTGAGCATGCGGCTCACGTCGTCCCACACCTCCGGATGCCAGCTCGCCGGCGCGAGCGCCATGAACGACGAGGGCAGCCGCCCCTCGCCGTCGAGGGCCTCCCCGATGCGCACATGGGCGGCGTAGTCGTACACGCGCCCCTCCTGGGCCGCGCGGAACGCCTTCGGCAGGTCGCCCGGCGGCACCGCCGCCCAGCCTCGGGAGAGAGCGGGCGGTCGCCCGAGGACCGCCAGAAGGCGTGCGCGTCAACCTGCCAGCGGGCGCGGCTGTAGGCCTCCTTCTCGTGCGCGACCGGCACGTCGGCGTAGCCGCGTGCGCGGTCGGTCTGGGGCTTGTGGAGCAGGATGACGTACTCGGGGCTGCCGACCCCCATCTTCGTGCCGTCCTTGCAGCACTCCGTCCACCCCAGCCGGTACGTCTGGTTGTTCTCGCGCACCACGTCGGTTACCACAGTCACCATGCCCAGGTAGTCGAACCCATGCTTGATGCCGTGGGCTATGACCTCGGCGTGGAACGGCTGCACGGTCGGCAGCCCCGCCCCGGTGACGGATCCGAAGTTGATGCGGTCCTTGGTGTGGCAGGCGTAGATCCTCCCCGGTTTGAGCACGCGGTAGAGCTCGGGCGTGAGGAAGTCCATCTGCGCGAAGAAGTGCGCGTCGCCGTCGGTGTGGCCGAAGTCGTTGTAGCTCGGCGTGTACTCGTAGTGGTTCGAGAACGGGATGGACGTGACGATCAGGTCCACGGAGTCCGGCTCCATGGCGGCCGTCTCGGCCACCGTGTCGTTGTTCGCCGCGAGCCACCCCTCGCCGCTCGCCTCCATGCGCTCGATGCCGACGCTCCTCGCCATCGCCTCGGCGATGGACGCGTCGGCCAAGCCGTATTCCCTGATGATATCTGACATGCGCTCGTTCAGCTCCTCGTATCTCGCCCACTTGTCCCGCAGGTTGCGCACCACCTCGCGCTCCGCTTCCGCGTAAACGATGTCGATGCGCACCGGATGCTTTTGCTGGAATCGCTGCACGCGGTGGACCGACTGCACGAAGTCGTTGAACTTGAACCCGACGCCCACGAACACCTCGCGGTGGCAGTGCCTCTGGAAGTTGCAGCCCGACCCCGAGAGGATCGGCTTCGTGGCCAGTATCCTGAACTCCCCCTCCGAGAACCCGATGACGCGCCGCTCGCGCTCGTCGAGGTCGAGCGATCCGTACACCTCCACCGCCTCGGGGATCGCGGCCTTGATGGCGCGCCGCTCGTCCTCCAGGTCGTGCCACAGGATGAACGAGTCCTCCGGCGCCGCGTCCACGATCTCCTTGGCCTTCGCAACGCGCGCCGCCATCGTCTCGCGCTTGACCCGCGCCGCCGCCGTGGCCGACACCGCAGCGTCCTCGAAGGCGA
>NC_021021.1:2266250-2273613 GCF_000210055.1 Gordonibacter pamelaeae 7-10-1-b | reverse complement strand
ACCGCAGCGTCCTCGAAGGCGACGGCCTGCCCGTCGCGCCCGACCGGCATGCGCGACCCGTCGCCAGCGGGAACCTCGTGCCACACGACCTCGATGGGCGGCAGGTCGTACCCCGCGTCCGAGTACCCCAGGTCGCTCGGGCGCTGCACGAACACCGCCCAGGACGCAAGCCACAGCCAGAACTCGCGCTCCTTGTGCGGGTAGAGCGTGAGGTTGTTGGCCTTGGTCGAGTCGCGCTGGAAGAAGCGCGTGAGCGCCTGCCCCGTGTCCATGATCCCGAGGAACCCGGCGTAGTGGATCAGCTCCTTGTAGCGGTTGGGGCTCGGGGTGGCGGTCGCGACGAAGCGGTACGGCACCTGGTCGAAGAGCCCGAGGAACGTCTGGTAGGTCTTGCTGCCGAAAGAGCGCAGCACGCTCGCCTCGTCGAGGCTCGCCACGTCGAACAGCCCCGGGTCGAGCCGGCCGTCGCGCACGCTCTCGTAGTTCGTGAGGTAGATCCCGTCGGCGGAGACCTCCTCGGACCGGCGGACGAAGGAGGCCTCGACGCCGAGCAGCCGCGCGTCCCGCGCGAACTCCTGGCGAACCCCGAGCGGGCACACTATCAGCCCCCGCCCCCCGTCATGCGCCAGCACCAACCGCACGGCCTCGAGCTGCATGAGGGACTTGCCGAGGCCGAACGCCGCGAAGATCGCGCGCCGCCCGCCCGCCACGGCCCAGCGCACGATGGCGCGCTGGAAGCCGAAGAGCACGTCCGACACCTCGTCGCCCGGGTCGAAGCCCGACGACGGGGCCGAGGCGCGCTTGTTGTCCAAGAACTCCGCGTAGCCGGCCGGCAACGCGCTCACGAGACCCTCCTATCCGGCCCGCGGAAGGCCACGGCCGCGCACTCGCGCATCCGCGACACGATGGCCTCGGCGGCCGACGAGTCGCCGTGCACCGACAGGCGCGCCACGATGCCGTCGCCTGCCGTCTGCGTCGTGTAGATCGTGGGCTTCATCGCCGCCTGCCGCTCGTCGATGACGCTCAAGAGCTGCGACAGCGCCCAGTCGGTCGCCTGCTCCTGGCCGATATCGTCGATGACGAGCACGCGCGGGCCGGTGTAGCGCGCCACCACGTCCTCCTCGGCCTCGCCGGGCCGCTTGTACGACGAGCGGATCTCGCGCAGCATCCGCGACCCCGTGGCGAACCGCACCGTGGCGCGGTCGGCGATGGCCAGGAGCGCGGCGCATGCCGCATACGTCTTTCCGGTGCCAACTCCTCCGTGGAGCACGAGCCCGGTCCTCGTGCGCTCCCCGTACTCCGCCGCCCAGCGCTGCACCTCGACCGGGCAGCGGTCGATGGAGGCGGCGAGGTAGCGCGCGGGTATGCCCGAGCGCTTCACCCTCCTCTGCCGGGCGCGCTCGCGCTCGGTCCTCGCCGAGACGTCGCCCGCCCCGGCCATGACCTCGAATCCCATACCGTCCTTCTTCCCAACCAAGCACGACTCACGTCGTTGTTTGGTTTAGTTTTCTTTTGTTTCCTTTACTTTTCTTTTCTTTAGGGGGGTTTTCACCACTTCTCGGGGCTTGCCACGTCCGATAACCCAGGTTTAATGAGCAGAAACGGGAGTTTTTCAGAGATAACCCGGGTTTTGATCGCGAAATACTGCTCTTGCATGCCCTTCGACGTGACCGCCACCCCGCAGGGGCAGGCCGACTTCTCCACATCGTTTTCCACATCCGCTGCCACCTCCTCGACGAGCCTCCAGCGCACGAGCGCGTCGTAGGCGGCGTCGAAGCGCTCGACCGACATGCGCAGCCTCGCCGGCAGCACCTGCAGCCGCTCGTCGTCCTTCGGCATCCAGTAGGACTTCGAGTAGACCGCCGCGAGGAGCGCGACGTAGACCGACACGGCGTCGGGACCCACGTCGTTCACGGCCATCATCATCTTGGGGTTCGAGAGCAGCCCGACGTCGACGGGGAAGTACTCCAGATGGTCCTTCCTTGGCCTCGCCATCACGCATCACATCCTGCAGCCTCGGGCGGCGAGCAGGTGCCGTCGAAGTACCGGTCGACCTTGCTGCGCCCGAGCGCCATGTACGGCCCGACCTCCGGCACCTCCTGCAACAGGAACCTGGCGAGCGGCGCCGTGAGGGAGTTGCGGAACTTCCAGCGCATCTCACCTGCGGGCGCGTACTCGTCGCGCAGGTCCTCGAACTCGCGCTTCATCGAGAATCGGCGCCTGTCGTGCGCCGCCGCCCTCGCATGCCCGGCGACAAGGCCCCATATGTCGGGGTTTGCTCCGATCCAGGCGCGGGCCTCGAGGTACATCTGCTCGGCCGAGAGCGCCTCGGTGCGCAAGCGGTGCATGGCAAGCTCGGACTCGAGCGCCGAAACCATCCGAGATAGCGCCTCCACGCGCTGCGAGAGCGCCTCCACCGTCGGGTCCGCCGGAGCGTCCGGCACGAGGGAGGCAAGGCCCCTGCCGAGCCCTCCCCGTCCCCCTACGAGCGGCATGTCCCAGCCCTCGCCATCACCATGCGACCGCCTCCCATACCAGCCACAGAGACCCGGCAAGGGCGAACAGCCACGGCAGGCCGCGGCACATGCGCTCCCAGTCGGATTGTGGTATACTCCCACCGTCTTCATAGACGGATGCGCGCTTGCTTCCTACGGCTGGGCGCGCTTCTCTTTTATGTGGCATTCGAGCCCTCCAACCTTATCGTCACGGCCTTCCCAGCCTCGACCGCCTTCCTCGCCGCGTCGAGAACCATCCTCATCGCTCGCTCGTCAACGACGAGCGGCTGGGGCACGAGGTTCCCGAGCACCGCGTCGCGGTTCATGTACCACAGCTTCCCGATGCGACGGGCCGGTATCGTCCCGTCGCGGCATTGCTTCCTGATGCTCGTCGGATGCTGCCCTGTCACCCGGGAAAGATCCTCGGGCGTTATCACGGGCGGCAGCTCGCGCGGGTCGACGCGCTCCCTGCTCTCCATACTGCACCTCCTTTTCAATCGTCTTCCAGTATTCCCGCTTAGTGCAGCGGGCGACTCTCCCACCTCGATGTGCGGGGGCGCGTGCGGGACCTACCGCCGCGTCGATTGGGTTTTCAAGGTGCCTGCCCGATAGGCACGGGAGCGGCAGCACGTTCCGTGCGCGAGGAGGGGGATCGCTCGGCGGGCGCTTGGCCCTGTGCTGCCAGTTCCGTGCCTATCCGGTTCCTCGTAGTCCTTGGCGGCCCCGGGGATCAAACCCGGACGCCCGGCTTACGCTGACTTACACTCGTCGACGCCCGAATCGGCAATAAAGCCCTCCACGAATTCCAGCGCCCCAGAGATTCCCGAGAACACACCAAGCATCCATTCGTGGGTTCTTCGGTCTTCCTCCGACATTCCGCCGACCCCTCTCGTCGTCTCGTCCAGAAATCGGCATTCAGTTGCTGCTGTACGGGCCTTCTTCGCCTTCAGTTCATCAACGATGACTTGCAGCGTTTCGCGTGTAGTCTTGTCCATGGGTCCCTCTTCTCTTCTTCCCTGGCGGCCGCCCCGGGAATCGAACCCGGATGCCCGGCTTAGGAGGCCGGAGCGCTATCCGTTGCGCTAGGCGGCCCGGTAATGTTTGTTTAATTGACTATCCGAGGCAAAAAAATATCGTCCATGGAGCAGCCAATAAACTCGCAGGCAGCTTGAGCCTGTCCAACGCTCATATCCTTGGGGTTATTCTCGTATTTCGCATACGTAGCACGAGAAACACCCAGATGCTCGGCGACAGCAACCTGCTTAATACCTTTGCTTATGCGGCATTCTTTAAGCGTCTTCATATCCCTCCTTCCTGCTTATTAAATGTTAACTAAACAAACCTAGACATGTCAAGAAAATTTTCCTAAAATGTCAAATAATTTAAGCAAGGAGTAACGCTATGACCATTTCTTCAAACATAAAGAAACTCCGAACTTCTCGAGATTGGACGCAGGAGCAACTTGCTGACAAAATTGGAGTTACGCGCTCAACCGTGACCCAATGGGAAACCGGATGGTCGCAGCCAAGAATGGGAGCGGTCGAAAAACTCGCGAATGCCTTCAATGTCACCGTCGCCGAAATTGTTTCAGACGGTAATATTAGCCTTCCACCGGGTGCGATAGTCCCATCTATACCTCGCAAAGCTTACGCCCCCCTTCTCGGACGCGTGCACGCCGGAGATGCACAGGCCCCCGATATTATCGAAGACAACGTGGCGCTCCCATACGAGATATGGGATAGGCACCGTGAGGGATATTTCTTGCAGGTCGAGGGCAGCTGCATGAGCAAGGTGTACCCCGAAGGCTGCTACATATTCGTGGATCGCCGCATGGAGCCGCAGAACGGATCAATTGCCGTCGTGAGCATCGACGGCGACGACTACGTGATGCGACGGCTTTACCGTGGGGCTAACACGATGATCCTCTCCCCCGACAGCTGGGAGGACGGGTACGAGGATATCGTGATAAGTGAAGGCGATGACCACACCGTGGCGTTCGAGGGCGTCGTGGTTTGGTTCCAGGCGAGCAAGGAGATGGAATGAAGAAGATTTTCGCGCTGGCTACCGCATTGGCGATATCGCTGTGCATGTTCGGATGCGGCTCGTCCATAACCCTTGACAGGACGGTAGCCGTAAAAGACATGACGATCAACGTTCCGTCAAATTGGGAAGAGAGCGGGTACGCAACCGGCGATTTTGCCGAAAGCAAATCATTCATGGATGCGGATACCGGCAGGTGGCTGGGTGTCTACTACACGAGTAAGTTCACCAGTAAAGAAACTCCTGAAGAAAAGGCAAAGAAATTTAGAGAGAGTCACGCCGGAGGTGACGATTTTCACGAGAATGCAATTAGCGAGACTGTGATAGACGGAGCAAAGTGCACTGTCTACGAGTATTCCTACACAATTAATAGCAGAGAAGGTAAACCGGTTGAGGAGGTTTTTCGAGAGGCATATATATACCGTTCGTATGATTACTATGAGGTGTCAGGGTACGGATGCCAAGACGTGTTTGACGCGGCCTTAAAGTCAATAAAACTTTCCTGAGCATAAAGAAAGCCTCGCGCATCACAGGGCGGCAACAACATATTTATAAATACTTGCTATTTTATATTGCCTTATAATTAGCAATACTTTATAATATACTCATCGGTTGAGGGAAAGGAAATCCGATGCCGAAGGAGCAGGAAGTCAGAGAAGTGATGAAGCGACTTAGAAAGGAGGAATGGGAAGAGGAAAGCGGTAAGGGCAGCCACGTGGTATTCCGCAAGGACGGCAGGACGGTAAGCGTCCCAACGTCGAAGAAGGAGCTAAGGACGGGAACCTACCGCAACATCGCGAAAACGGCGGGGTGGCTCTAAGCCCCGCCCTCTCCCCTTCCTCCGGGAAAGGATAGAAATGGGCAAGTTTGTTTACCAGGCGATCATGAGCCCCGAAGAGGACGGCGGGTACAGCGTCGAGTTCCCCGACCTCCCCGGGTGCTTCACGGACGGCGACGATTACATGGACGCCGTGGGGATGGCAGCCGACGCCGCCAAGACCTACGTGGCATCCCTCATGCTGCACGGCGACACAGTGCCCGAGGCGAATCGCCACGATGCCCCCGAAGGGTACGAGAGCGTCTATGTGTTCTTCGAGACGGACGAATCCTACATCGTGCGCGGCGAGGTGGTGTCGGCCGCCCAGGCGGCGCGCGACCTCGGCGTATCTGCTGGGCGCGTGACGCACATGATCGACGCCGGCCTGCTCGACGGCTACCGCAGCGGCAGGCGGACATTCGTGACCAAGGAGTCCGTAAACAGGCGGAAAAGCGACCCGCGTGGAGCCGGCAGGCCCAGCCGCGCGAAGGAGGCGTAGGACGGTCGAAGAATGACCTGCCCGCCTATCCTCTTTCGAGGAAGAGCCCTGGGGCTCTTGTCGGCGGGCGGGAACGTTTCCGTTCTATTTTAGCAGTTTAAGTAGCCGATGCGTGAGATCGGCGAACGAAACGATGAAAGCCCCGCGCATCACAGGGTTGCCGCCCTAGCGCGAGGCTCCGTAGAATACCAACCGAATAGATCGGAAGGCAGGTGCGATTGTACCATGAAAGTCATCGGCAATGGATCAATCACCAAGCTCGAGAAGGGCAAGTCGCGCGCGCAGTGCCGGAAATGGCGGCTGCGGGTGCAGACCGACAAGGGCGAGAAGCCGAGGCGTTTCACCGGCACGTGGACCCAGGCGCAGGAGGCGCTCAAGGAGTTCATCGGCGAGCTCTCCACGCCCGTGTCCGACCTCACGTTCGGCGAGTACGCGGAGAAGTGGCTCCGTCGGCGCGAGCTGTCGGGGGACTACGAGGTCGACACGCTCGACAAGGAGCGCCAGCAGATCAAGCTCCTCGACCGCGAGTTCGGCGACGTGCGACTCATCGACATCGACAAGCCCAGGGCCGAGGACGGGCTCCTCGCCATCAAGAACGGAAACAGCCCGTCGGGCAGGGTACTGTCAGGAACCTACATGAACCAGGCGCACGCGCGCATGAAGGCCATCATGGAGAGCGCGCTAGACGACGACCTCATTCCGCGCAATCCGCTCGCGAAGGTGAAAGCTCCCAAGATCGACACCCCGGAGAAGCAGGCATTGCCGCGTGAGACGCTCGCACGCTTCGTCTGCGCCATGGACGCGCTCCCCCTCGACTCCCACACCGTCGCGGCGCGTCTCGCGGTCTTGCAGGGCATGAGGCGCGGCGAGATCGTCTGCACGCCCTGGGGCGACGTTAACTCGACATCGCTGTTCGTGCGGGACTCCGTGAGCGAGTCCACCGGCCGGCCGAAGGGCGGGCGCCCCAAGACCCCGAGCAGCGTGCGCGAGCTGCCACTCATGGACTACATGGCCCAGATCCTGAATCGGTGGAAGCCCGTGCAGGCCGGGATGCTCGCCTGCCTCGGATTGGAGCAGACCGACGAGACGCCCATATGCTGCTCGGCCATCGGAGGGTACATGCACCCGCAGAACCTCGATCGATGGTGGCGGAACAACCGCGGAACGTTCGGCCTCGAGGGCGTCACGCTCCACGAGCTGCGCCACACCTACCTCACCATGCTCGGGGCCACGGGCTCGCCGTCCATCGTGATCAAGAGCCTGGCCGGATGGGCGTCGCTCGCGATGGCCGACACCTACGTGCACGAGGACGCCACGGCGAACAGGGAGGCCGTGAAGCACCTCGGGAACGTCATCGACTTCGAGATCGCGAAGATCGAGGGTGGTACATCTGCCGGTACATCGAGTGGTACATCCGATCATCTTGCAGAGTTTCGCGCGATATTGTGATTTATGGGTTTACCAGGTAAAACGCTGCACAGCGTATTACCGTGTTTTCCGAATGGAGGACGA
>NC_021021.1:2261793-2266138 GCF_000210055.1 Gordonibacter pamelaeae 7-10-1-b | reverse complement strand
GAAACGCCGAGGCCGGGCCATTGCGCCCGGCCTCTTCTATTCGTCGGGCGGTCCCGCCTGCGCGCCCCTTCGGTCCCGCCCGCGCGCCCTACTCGATGTCCGAGAGTATCTCGCCCGGCTCGTCGCCGGCGTCGAGGAAGATCTTGCGGGTGACGAAGTTCCACACCATGACCACGGCGGTGGCGAATATCTTCACGATCAGGTAATGCACGCCCAAAAGCTCCACGCCCGCCCACATGCAGAGGTTGTTGATGGCAAGGCCGATCACCGACAGCACCACGAAGATGACGAACTCGCGGCGGCGGCTCATGCCCTCCTTGTGCCTGAATACGTAGCGCATGGAAGCCACGTAGTTGAACACCACGGACACGGTGAACGAGACGGTGGCGCTCACCAGGTAGTTCACGCCGAACGCCTCGGTCAGGAGCGCCAGGAGGCCGTAGTCGATCGCGAAGGCGATAACGCCCACCACGCCGAACTTCATGATCTGGGCAATGAGCTTCTTCACGTTCGCGCCTCCCCGCCGCCGGCCGCTCGCCGGCCGGGCCTCAGCGCCCGTTGCGGCGCTTCTCCAAAAACCCGTCTATTGTGGCATAAACGCGGCGAATATCAAGGGGCTTGCTCAAGTGGCCGTCCATCCCGCTCTCCGCGCTGCGCTCCTCGTCTTCGGTGAAGGCGTTGGCCGTCATGGCCAGAATGGCCACGGTGGAGGCGTCCGGGCGGTCCATGGCCCGGATGGCGCGCGCCGCACCGTAGCCGTCCAGCTCGGGCATCTGCACGTCCATGAGCACGAGGTCGAAATGGCCCGCGTCGGAGGCCGCGAACGCCTCCACCGCCTCGCGGCCCGTGGAGGCCGTCTCGACGCTCGCGCCCGCCATGGTCATGAGCTCCACGGCTATCTCCTGGTTCAGGGCGTTGTCCTCGGCCACGAGGATGTGCGCGCCCGCGAAGTCGTGCGCGTCCGGATGGAGGGCGACGGGCGCGGCGGCCTCCTCGGCCTCCGGCTCGTCGACGACGGCAGGCTCCCCCGTCGCGCGGCCGAGGGGCACGTCCACCGCGAACGACGAGCCGTGGCCCACGACGCTGGCCACGCGGATGCGCCCGCCCATAAGCTCCACGAAGCGCTTCGTGATGGCCAGCCCCAGCCCCGTGCCCCCGTGCTTGCGCGCCACGGAGGCGTCGCCCTGCTCGAACGAGGCGAAGATCTTGTCCAGGTGCTCGGGCTCGATGCCGCAGCCCGTGTCGTCGACCGCGAACCGCAGCCAGACGCATCCGTCCTCCGCGTCCGCGAGCCGCTCGATGCGCAGCGTGACGCTCCCGCCCTCGGGAGTGAACTTGAACGCGTTGCCCATGAGGTTGTAGACCACCTGGTTGAGCCGCAGCGGATCGCCCACCACATGGCCGGGCACCTCGCCCTCCACCACGGTGTCGAAGGCGACGTTGCGCTCGGATGCCTGCGTGCGGAACACGGCCGCCAGCGACCCGATGAACGTGGACAGGTCGAACGGCTCGTTCTTTATCTCCACCTTGCCGCTCTCGATCTTGCTCATGTCGAGGATGTCGTTGATGAGCGACAGCAGGTGCTCGGAGGACAGCGTCACCTTCTCCAGGCACGTGCGCACCTTGCCGTCGTCGCCGATGCTCTCCAGGGCGATGGCCGTCATGCCCATGATGCCGTTCATGGGCGTGCGTATCTCGTGCGACATGCGCGACAGGAACTCGGTCTTGGCCAGGCTCGCCTGCTGGGCCTCGGCGAACGCGCGCTCGGCGCGGTCCTTCTCCTCGGCCAGCAGGCGCGTGTTGCGCCTGGCCATCCGGTAGTAGAGGAGGAATACCAACAGTACGAAAAGCAGCACGGCCGCGCCCACGATGGCGGCGTTCGCGGCGATAGTGCCGCTGAGGTCGCCGATGTCGCCCTCGATGACGCTGTAGGGCATGACGGTGCACAGGTACCATTCCGCATGTCCGAGCGGATAGAAGTACAGGTACTCGCTGCGGCCGTCGAACACGATGGGCACGTTGACGGTGCCGCCGCTCGCGAGGACCGAGCGGATCCTCTCCTCCTCGCTACTGCCCCCGACGAAGGAGCCCCGCTCGTCTATCAGGGCGAACAGGCTCTCGCCCGAATCCAGCCCGCTGTTGCGGTCGCTCACCACGCACATGCCGTCGCGGTCTATCATGATGGAGCGCGAGAAGCCGTCGAACAGCGTGAGGTTGAGGCGGTCGCCCACGCCCAGGGAGCTGAACCCGCAGACGGCGGCCACGATCGTGTCGTCGCCGCAGCGCAGCGGCTCGATGTCGTCCACCAGCACGATCTTGTCGTCGTACAGCACGACCCGACGCCCCTGCGCATCGTAGTACGCGGGCAGCTCGCCGCCGTCCCCGTCGCAGGGACGCACCTCGCCGTCTGCGGAGACGAACTCGCCGGAGGCGGTCCGCACGGCGAGAAAGGCGTAGTCGTCGTTGCCTGCCTGGGCCTGCAGGTAGTCCACCGTCTGCTCCCGGCTTTCGGGAGCGGCCATCTCCAACCCGCTCGCCACCGTCTCGAGCTGGCTGAACTTGTTCTCCACGCCCGTATCGAAGTGGAAGACCAGCTGCTTGCTCAGCTCGCCCAGATACACTTCGCTCACGTTCGCGATGACGTCGTCGGTGGCCTTGCGCGTGGAGATGATGGTGTAGGCCAGCAGCAGCGCCACGGCCACGGCCACGGCCACCGCCACCACAGCCACCGCCGCGCGCCTGCGCCCGTGCGACCCGAAATGCACGCTCATGCTGAAAGCCTCACCCATCTTCATCGTCGGAACCCCGGGCATTCTACCATCGCCCCGACGGTCGCCCTCCCCCGCCGTCCTACCGCTTGGCAACGGCTTCCTGACGGCCGGCCGGGAGGGGCGACCGGGACGAGGCCTCCCCCCGCGCGGATTCGCAGCGAAACGCCCCGCGACGGCTGGCGCGCGGGAGGTCTTTCGGGTAGGATAGGTGCATTCGAGAATCGAGGAGCGAAACGTGCAAGAGACGAAGGACGTGCAGGCCGGGGCGCCGCGCACCCAGAACGTGCCCGAGCAGGGCAGCGTGGCCGTGCTCATCCCCTGCTACAACGAGGCCGTGACCATCGGCAAGGTGGTGGACGACTTCCGCCGGGTGCTGCCGGAGGCCACCGTGTACGTCTACGACAACAACTCCTCGGACGGCACGGGGGAGATTGCGCGCGAGCACGGGGCCGTGGTGCGCTGCGAGCGGCGCCAGGGCAAGGGCAACGTCGTGCGCCAGATGATGCGCGACATCGACGCGGACTACTACCTCATGGTGGACGGCGACGACACCTACCCGGCCGAGGCCGCGCCGGAGCTCCTCGCCCCCCTCGTGGCCGACGAGGCCGACATGGTGGTGGGCGACCGCCTCTCCAACGGCACCTACGGCGAGGAGAACGACCGCGCCTTCCACGGCTTCGGCAACGACCTCGTGCGCGTGCTCATCAAGTGGATCTACGGCTTCGAGTTCTCCGACGTCATGACCGGCTACCGCGCCTACAACGCCGTGTTCGCCAAGACCATGCCGGTGCTCAGCCCCGGCTTCGAGATAGAGACGGAGCTCTCCATCCACGCGGTGGACAAGCGCTGGCGCATCGCCGAGGTGCCGATCGACTACCGCGACAGGCCCGAGGGCTCGGAGAGCAAGCTCGACACGTTCTCCGACGGGTGCAAGGTGCTGCTCATGATCCTGTCGCTGTTCAAGGACTACCGGCCGCTGGCGCTGTTTTCCTGGGTGTCGCTTCTGTTCTGCGTGCTGGGGCTCGTGGCGGGCGTGCCCGTGATCGCGGAGTTCCTGGCGACGGGCCTCGTGCCGAAGCTGCCCTCCGCGCTCCTGGCCGTGGCGCTCGTGTTCATCGGCATCTTGAGCTTCACCTGCGGACTCATTCTGGACACCGTGGTGAAGGGCACCCGCAAGCAGTACGAGCTGCAGGTGACCGAGGCGTACCGCGAGCACGGGCGCCGTTAGGCGGGCGGCGCGCACGCGCGTTCCGCGAAAGCCCTGTCGGGGCGGATGAACGATGCGCTCGCCTCGGGCCGACGCGTTGCCTCGCTCATGTCCCGCCCCTCTTTGCATACTGCATAATACCTGATCGTGCCTTTAATTTTCAGTCGTGAATAATTGATCGGAACTGCGCATAATAGGAGATTTGCGCGCTTCCCCCTTGGTTGGCCGTGGGCGACAACGCACCGTAACCTCTAGGTTACGTTACAGCCGGAGGAAAGCGGGAAGGCCGTCGGCGTCGCGCCGAGCGGGGGCGTGCGGGACGATCGGGCGTCTGGACGCGGAGGGAGGATGCCCAGCCGCGTTCAGG
>NC_021021.1:2260103-2260655 GCF_000210055.1 Gordonibacter pamelaeae 7-10-1-b | reverse complement strand
CGAACACGTGGGGCTGCTCGAACACGCGGTCCACGAACGCGAGCACGTCGGCGTGGCTGCGGAAGTTCTTCGCAAGCTCCACGTAGAGCGCGCCCACCTCGTCCGAGCGCATCGTGCGCTTGTGGGCCTCGTACACGTTCACGTCGGCCCCGCGGAAGCGGTAGATGGACTGCTGCGCGTCGCCCACGGTGCACAGGCGCGCAAGCCCCGGCCCGGCCAGGTGGGCCACCAGGTCGATCTGCAGCTGGCTCGTGTCCTGGAACTCGTCCACCATGACCAGCTTGAAGCGGTCAGCGTAGCGGCCGGCCACGTCCGGGTGCTCCTCGAAGGCCGCCAGCGTCCTCACCAGCAAATCGTCGTTGTCCAGCTTGCACAGGGCGCGCTTCTTGCCCTCGTAGCGGCCCGCCACGTCGCGCGCGAGCGCCATGAGCTCGGCCATGCGCGGCCAGGCCAGCCCCAGCGCCAGGCTGCGGCACACGTGCGCGTGGACCTCCTGGTACGCCGCCACCCGCTCCTTCACGTCGGGACCGCCGAACGTCTTCGGCAAAAACG
>NC_021021.1:2258408-2258980 GCF_000210055.1 Gordonibacter pamelaeae 7-10-1-b | reverse complement strand
TACACGAGCGCCTGCACCTTGTGCGGCAGCATCGCCCCGCCGGCGGTGGCCGCCGGCGATGCCGAGGACAGCGCGTAGTCGGGCGAGAGCGACCCCTTGTAGTCGATGACCACGGCCTGGCCACGTCCGTTCACGTCGATGCGGTCGACGCTGCCCCGCAGCTCGAAGCCCCCGTACGCGAACGGCTCCCTCGTGCCGAAGTCGAGCTCGAAGAAGGCCGGGGAGAATCCGGGCAAGAGCGCCGCCTCGCGGTCGAGGTAGGACACGAGCCGGCGCTCCAGGCCGTGCGCCTCGGCACGCTCGAAGGCCGTGAGGGGCAGAAGCGGGTTGGCCTTGCGCTTGAGCTCGGGCTGGAACGCCAGGTGGCGGGCGAACGTCTCGCGCATGAGGGCGCGCGCCTCCTCCAGGTTGCCCGGCGCCACCTTCGCGTTGCCCATCTCGATGAAGTGCTCGTAGAAGCTCTTCAGCACGCCATGGGAGAAGCTGCCCATCTCCAGCGGGCCGAAGCCCGCGTCGGGCGCGGACAGGCGCAGGCGCCGCAGCGAGAACCACTTGCAGGGACACTCGAGGTA
>NC_021021.1:2255430-2257110 GCF_000210055.1 Gordonibacter pamelaeae 7-10-1-b | reverse complement strand
CCGCAAGGTCGCGGGCGCAGGCCACGGCGGCGCCCAGGGCCGCGGCGGCGTTTTCGGCTGTGATGGTTCGGTAAGGCATGGCGCTATTGTAACCGTGCACCGCGCGGGGAATGCGCTAGAATGGCGCCCATGCAGAAGAACATCTTGAAATACTCGGCCCTCGTGTTCGCGGGCGGCGCCAGCTACGGCGTCATGGCCACCACGGTGAAGTTCGCGCTCGCGGACGGCTTCCAATGGACGCAGGTCGCGGCGAGCCAGCCGCTGTTCGGCACGCTCCTGTTCGCCGTGGCGCTGGCGGTGCTGGCGCTTGCGGGCAAGCGTCCCGTGCGCCTCTCCCCGCGCGGCGTGCTGCGCCTGCTGGGACTCGGCCTGACCACGTGCACCACCTGCGTGCTGTACAACTTCGCGCTCACGAAGCTGTCCGTGGCCGTGGCCATCACGCTCTTGTTCCAGTTCACCTGGATCGGCGTGATCATCCAGATCGTCGTCACGCGCCGCCGCCCGAACACGGCCGAGCTCGCGGCGGCCGCCATCATCCTGGGCGGCACACTGCTCGCCAGCGGGCTGTTCTCGGAGGAGGCGGGCGCCATGGACCCCCTCGGCGTGGCGTGCGGGCTGCTCTCGGCCGTGAGCACGGCGCTGTTCATGTTCCTGTCGGGGCGCATCGGCGTGGACCTGCCGCCCATCCAACGCGGCCTGTTCGTGTGCCTGGGCGCGTGCATCCTCGGCTTCGCCGTGTGCCCTGGCTACTTCACCAGCGGCGCACTGCAGGCGGGCATCTGGAAGTACGGCCTCGTGCTGGGTGCGTTCGGCCTGCTCATCCCTGTGGTGCTGTTCGGCATCGGCACCCCGCACCTGCCTACCGGCCTGTCCACCATCATGGCGTCTTCGGAGCTGCCCTGCGGCATCCTCATCTCGGTGTTCGTGCTGGGCGAGCCCGTGAGCACCCTGCAGGCCGCAGGCGTCGTCGTCATCCTGGCCGGCGTGGTGGTGTCCCAGCTGCCGAACCTGCTCCCCGCCAAGACCGGCGTTCCGGAAGATGCCCGATAACAGAGCATGGGAGCACCGGCGGCTTTCGCGGGCGTCCAAGCATTGCATGAGGCAATGCCCCCCCCCGGCGGCCAGTTCCGCATGAAAGATGCCGAGCTCCCCAAGGCATTCAGACGAGCCGCCGGTTGCCAATCCTTCGCATGAAACAGAAAACCCGACTCCACGAGGGTAGCCGGGTTGCAAGGGTGGTGCCCCCAACGGGAATCGAACCCGTGTCTCAGCCTTGAAAGGGCCGCGTCCTGACCTCTAGACTATGGGGACGAAGGCGTTTTCCGCCAAGGAAAACAGCCTGAACATTATTGCAAAGCCCGCGCGGCAATGCAAGGGTGAATTTTTCAGGCATCGAAGCACCGAGCGCTGATGGCGCTCCCGGCGCACGGTGGTGCCTTCCGAGTTCCCGTGCGCCGGAGTGCCGCCAGCGACCAGTTTACCGGACGGCCGGGCGCGCACCTTTCCGTTCGCCGTCCGTCACGAATCCGTAACCATCGGGCGATCCGCCTTCGGAAGGGTTCCACTCGTTCCGTGAATCCGGGTGCCGGCGGACCGGGAAATCGCCCACAAGCGGGGGCGTTGCGGTATGATGGAGGCATGGACAACGACAAGGCGGCTCGGCCGCAACCCCCAATCGAT
>NC_021021.1:2252637-2255200 GCF_000210055.1 Gordonibacter pamelaeae 7-10-1-b | reverse complement strand
ATCGTCATGCATGCGTCCGTGGGCTCGGGCCATCGCAGCGCGGCCATGGCCGTGGCCCAGGCCTTCGAGCTGCTGAGGGACGAGGCGGCGGCCGCCCGAGCCGGTATCGGAGATGCCGCAGACGGCGCGTCCCGTCCCGATGCGCCGCATGACGCGCTTGCCGGCGTCTCCGTCCCCGAGGACCTGGAAGTCGAGGTCATCGACATCCTGGACTGGGGCCGCATCGTGTTCGACGGCGACCACGCCGCATCGCTCTTCACGGGAGCCACGCGCCCTATCTACGATCTCACCTGGCGCTTCACGCTCACCGGCCGCCTTTTGTGGGCCGGCGGCACCGCCTGGTCGCGCATCATGTACCCCGCTTTCACCGAGCACGTGCGCGAGGTGCGCCCGCTGGCCATCGTGTGCACCCACATCACGGCGGCGAACGTGGCCGTGGGCGCGCGCATGCTCTCGGGCCTGGAGTTCCCCATCGTGAGCGTGCCCACCGACTACGAGACCGAGGGCCTCTGGCCGCACCGCTGCACCGACCTGTTCTGCGTGGCGAACGAGTCCATGGCCGAGACGCTGCGCCCCCGCCGCGTGCCCGAGGAGGGCATCCGCATCACAGGCATCCCCACGCGCGAGGATTTCCGCCGCACCTACGACCAGCGGGAGACGCGCGAGCGCCTGGGCCTGCCGCAGGACAAGACCGTGGTGCTGGCGCTGGCCGGCGCGCAGCTGCCGCGCCCCTACGTGCACTTCCGCGACGCGCTCGACAAGCTGCTGCCCTACCTGCACGCGCTTTCGGACATGCACTTCGTCATCGTGGCCGGCAACGACGCCGATTACGCCCGCCACCTGCGGCAGGAATGCGCCGATCTGGGACTTGCCAACGTGAGCGTGCTCGACTACGTGGAGGACATGGCGGCGCTCATGGCGGCCAGCGACGTGATCATCTGCAAGTCCGGCGGCCTCGTGGTCACGGAATGCCTGTGCGCGCAGGTTCCCATGATCCTGCTGGGCCGCGCATACGGCCAGGAGAAGGTGAACGTGCGGATGCTCACCTCGCTCGGCGCGGCCATGCACGTGACCACGTCCCGCGAGCTGCTGGACGCGCTGCGCCACATCGAGAAGAACCCGGAGAGCATCCGCTCCATGTTGATCAACGGCAGCTTCCTGCGCCACCCGGACGCCGCGCGCGACGTCGCGCGCGCCACGCTGGAGCTGACCGCGTACCCCAAGAGCGCCGACGACCCGCAGCGAAGGAAGCACTTCCTGCGCTTCTACTGGGGCGGGAAGCCTGCGCACACGCGCTGACGCGCCCGGCCCGACGCCGCGCGCGAGACCATCGAAAGGAACGCAAGCGATACCTATGGCAGAATTCAACGAGCTGGGGCTGTCCCCGAAAGTCCTCGACGCCGTGGCGCGTCTGGGCTATGAAATGCCCACCCCCGTGCAGGAGCAGGCCATCCCGCTGGTGCTGGAGGGCCGCGACCTCATCGCGGCCGCCAAGACCGGCACGGGCAAGACGGCCGCGTTCTCGCTGCCCGCGCTCGACGGCCTCGGGCACGCGAAGGGAGGCCAAGGGCCGCTCATGCTGGTGGTCACGCCCACGCGCGAGCTGGCGCAGCAGATCGGCGAGGTGTGCGCCGCCGTGGCCGTGTCCACCCACCACCGCATAGCCACCGTGGTGGGCGGCCTGTCCTACGAGCCGCAGATCCAGAAGCTCAAGCACGGCACCGACGTGCTCATCGCCACGCCCGGGCGCCTCGTGGACCTCATGGACCAGGGGGCCGCGCGCCTGGGCGACGTGGAGGTGCTCGTGCTGGACGAGGCCGACCGCATGCTGGACATGGGCTTTCTGCCCTCCATGCGCAAGATCATCGGGGCGACGCCCGCCAGCCGGCAGACGCTTTTGTTCTCGGCCACCATCGACCGCTCCATCATGGGCAGCGTGGGGAAGCTTTTGCACGACCCGGCCATGGTGGAGATCGCGCACAAGGGCGAGACGGCCGACACGGTGGAGCAGTTCATCGTCCGCGCGCCGCAGACGCTCAAGCCGGCCCTGCTGAAGGCCGTGCTCGCCGAGAAGGGGCACGAGCGTGTCATCGTGTTCACGCGCACCCGCAGCCGCGCCGACGCCACGTGCCGGCGCCTGAAGAAGGCGGGCTACACGGCCGAGGCCATCCACTCCGACCGCAGCCAAAACCAGCGTCGCCGCGCGCTCGACAACTTCATGGGCGGCACCACCGACGTGCTCGTGGCCACCGACGTGCTGGCACGCGGCATCGACGTGGAGAGCGTGGACCATGTGATCAACTACGACCTGCCCACCGTGCCCGAGGACTACGTACACCGCATCGGCCGCACGGGTCGCGCCGGCGAGGAGGGATGGGCCATCTCGTTCGTGAGCCCGGAGACCGAGGACGCGCTGCGCGACATCCAGAAGCTCATCAAGCGCGAGATCCCCGAGATGGAGATAGCCACCTTCGACGAGCAGGAGGCGCTGGCCGAGGCCGCCGCCCACGCCACGCGCAAAGCCGCGCGCACCGACCCCGAGATAGCCCAGGCAGCGCGAGAG
>NC_021021.1:2246924-2252226 GCF_000210055.1 Gordonibacter pamelaeae 7-10-1-b | reverse complement strand
CTGCGGAAAGCATCACGCCGGCCGGAGACAGGCGCTTGTCGTCAAGCCGGCCAAAGCAGCGTGCTCTCCGTCGGCCGGCAGGGGCTGCGCGCCCTCGTCAGCTGAAGGGAACCGCGCACCCTCGTCAGCCGGCCGGGATAGTGCGCCCGAAGGCGGCCGATCCGGCGCATGAGATCAACCTCGGGGATGAACCGATGCGCCGGATCGGCCCGCACGACACGCGCGATCTCGGCCGGCTGATGGCGAGGAGAACGACCCGGCGGGCCTTACCCCAGCGGGTCCTTGTTCTGGTTGGCGGCGACGCGGACCAGGCGGTTGGCCAGCCACACGAGGCCCGCCAGCACGACGAGCGCGCTGCCGGCAAGGAACCACTCCCCCTGCAGCAGCTCGGCCAGCAGAAAGAACGCCGCCGCAGCGGCGGCGAATATCAGCACGACCACGCCCACGGCTACGATGGCCGTCCCCGCGATGCGGGCGCCGCGCCCTTCCTCCTGCTGCCCCTGCACGTCCTCGTCCGCCATGGCGGCCACCTTGCCCCTTCGACCTCGCCTCGCCTGCCGGCACCCTCGCGCCGGGCAGCCCTTCGCAATCCTCCCCGCTATGGTACGCTCTTCGTGGCGACGACGTCCACGCCGGTGCCGCACGCGTCGGCCACGACGACGTCGCCCGCCGCGACCGGTGCCGCCAGGTGCGCCCTCGTCGGGGATGTTTTGGTCTTTTCGGGGCCCAGCAGCCTGCAAGGAGAGTGTTTGCCCAGGTCGGATTTCTTTCTCTTAAACCTATCTTTCCTGTATGGATTGCCAAACCGACCCGTTTTTGACACTTGGGCCCTTATTTCGCGTCAATGGTCCTCAAAGTGCGCCTTACCTTTGGCTGCAAACGCCGCGCGCACTATGGCGCGCCAACGTGGAAGGGCCGCGCTTGACCATCGCCTTGCCTGCGCCGCGACATGCGCCTGTGCGAGCGAGGGGCCTGCCGATGCGGTGCTGCGAGCATCTTCGCCGCCGGTGCACGCCGAGCAGGTTCGCCTCGGGAACCGTACCGCGCGCCCGCGCGAGGGGGTTTCGTCGGCGGCGGTCCGTCCGTCCGACCCCGGTCCGGCGGGCGTTCTACGCGCCGGACCGGGGGAGCCTTGACGGGCGAGTTGATTTGGGCCTTAGCTTTGGCCTTGGCGTGCCGTACCGCGCGCCCGCGCGAGGAGCCTAGTACGCGCTCCAGCCGCCGTCGATGGTGAGCGTCTCTCCGTTGATGAAGCCGGCCTGGTCGGAAGCCAAGAACAGCGCCGCCGCCGAGATCTCCTCGGGGGTGCCGGAACGGGTGGCGCCGGCGTAGCCCGTCGTGGCCTTCGCCATGCCGCGCTCGCTGGGCTGGCGCATCCCCACGCCGATGTTCGTCTGCGTGTTGCCGGGGCAGATGGCGTTGCAGCGGATGCCCGTGTCGGCGTACATGAACGCCACGTTCTTCGTCAGGCCCACGACGGCGAACTTCGAGGCCGTGTAGGCGCAGCCGCCGCGCCCGGCGCACAGGCCCGACAGCGACGCGGTGTTGATGATGACGCCGCCTTCGCCGCGGTCGAGGAAGTAGCGCACGGCCTTGCGGGTGCCGTACATGACGCTGTTGAGGTTCACCTTCATGAGGCGCTCCCATACGTCGTCGTCCATCTCGGCGATGGGCAGCAGGTTGTCCATGATGCCGGCGTTGTTCACGATGATGTCCATCTGGCCGAACATGTCCACTGCGCGGTCGACCATGCCCTCCACGGCGTCGCGGTCCGACACGTCCACCCGGGCGATGTCGAGCTTGTCGCCGTACGCGGCAAACTCCTCCTTGAGCGCGGCGAGGGCCTCCTCGTTGAGGTCGGCGGCCAGGCAGTTCGCGCCCGCCTCCAGGAAGCGCTGGACGATGCTCTTGCCGATGCCGGACGCGCCCCCGGTTACAACGGCGGTCTGGCCTGCGAGGATGGGACTGGAAAGGGTGTCTTGCATGCTGGAGGCTCCTTATCGTTTCTGCGCTGCTGGCCTACGGCGGCGGGATGCCGCGAAGCGCGCTCCCGCCCCCGCCGCGGTTCCGAAACCGCACGCGAAGCGTACCACGCACCCTGTCGCCCTCCATCCCCGCGTGTGGCGGAAGGCGCCCTGGACGTCCCTGCGGAGGCTTTTCGACGCGAACGGTGCAAGAACCGACGCCGGCGGCGCAAGGGCAGGGGCCTCGCTTCCGTGCGGGCCCGCAGCTCTCCCTCTGCGGGAGTTTGTGAAGTTTCCCCGGCTGGGACGGCGGGTGCGGCCCTTTGCGCTAGACTGGTCGCATCATGATTTCGATACCTTACCTCATCTGCTCAATACTCAGCTTCGTGCCGGCCATCGTGTGCCACGAGGCGTGCCACGGCTTCGCCGCCTACAAGCTGGGCGACCCCACGGCCCAGCGTGCCGGGCGCCTGTCGCTGAACCCGCTCAAGCACATCGATCCCTTCGGCACGGTCATCATGCCGCTTCTGCTCATGGCCATGAACATGCCCGTTTTCGGCTACGCGAAGCCCGTGCCCTACAACCCGGCCTACTTCAAGGACGCGCGCAAGGGCGACCTCATCGTGGGGCTGGCGGGCCCGGCGGCCAACCTCGCGCTGGCCGTCCTGGGGGCCCTCGTCTTCACGGCGATGTCGCTGCTGCTCCCGGTGGCCCAGCTGGCGCAGAGCGACGTGTTCTACTACTTCTATACGATGTTCCTTCCTATGTTCTCGCTCATCAACCTGTATCTCATGTTCTTCAACCTGCTGCCCATCCCGCCGCTTGACGGCTCGTCCATCTTCGCGTTCTTCCTGCCGAAGAAGTACCTGCCCCAGTATTACAAGGTGCAGCGCTACGCGATGCCGGTGTTCCTCGTCGTGGTGCTCCTCGTGCCGTACGTGCTGCACTTCAACCCCATCGGCATCTACCTGGACGTCACGGCGGGCAACGTGTTCGACCTGCTGTTCTCGTTCGCCGGATAGCGGGGCGGGCGTGTCGTACAAGGTTCGCATAGACAGCTTCGAGGGGCCGTTCGACCTCTTGCTCTACCTGGTCAGCCGCCAGAAGGTGGACATCGGGGCCATCTCCATCACGCAGATCGCCGACCAGTACCTGGCCGAGGTGGGCCGCATGGACAACCTCGACCTCGACGTGGCGAGCGACTTTCTGCTGGTGGCGTCCACGCTGCTGGAGATCAAGGCCGAGAGCCTCATCCCGCGCGACCGCGACGCCGTGGACGACGACATTGCCGAGCTCGCGCCCAGCGAGGCGCGCGATATGCTGGTGGACCGGCTGCTCGCGTACAAGCAGTTCAAGAACGCGGCCTCCACGCTGCTTGCGCGCTTCATGGCCGAGGGCCGCATGCACGCGCGCCCGTTCGGGCCGGACGCGTGCTTCCTGAACCTCATGCCCGACTACCTGAAGGGCGTGACGCTGGACGGCCTGGCGCTCCTGGCTGCCCAGGCCTACGCGCGCCGCGAGGTGTTCCTGCTGGAATCCGAGCACATCGCTGCGAAGCCCATCCCGGTGGAGGTGCACGTGCGGGCCATCCACCAGCGCATCGTGAACCGGAAGCGCCTGCGGTTCTCGGAGCTCGTGGACGAGCGCACGCCGCTGCCCGTGGTGGTGGTGACGTTTTTGGCGGTGCTGGAGCTGTACAAGCGCGCCATGGTGAAGATCGAGCAGCAGGAGCAGTTCGGCGACATCGACATCCGCTACATCGAGGGCTCGGGCGAGCTCGTGCTCACCGGCGACGACGCGCTGACCTCGGTAGGGGAAGAGTAGGGAAAGGTTGGGCCCGTGTTCCAGGGATTGCAGGAAAGCCAGCTGGCGGGCGCCCTCGAGGCGCTCTTGTTCGTGACCGACGAGCCGGTGGGCACCATCGCGCTCGCCGACATGCTGGAGGTGGAGCCGGCCGACGTGGAGCAGGCGCTCGTGGGCTTGCGCGCGCGCTTCGAGACGGAGGAGCGCGGCGTGCAGCTGCGCGAGGTGGCCGGCGGGTGGCGCCTGTACACGCATCCGGTGTACCACGAGCTGGTGGAGAAGTACGTGCTGTCGTGGGACACGCGGAAGCTCTCGCAGGCCGCCATGGAGACGCTTGCCATCGTGGCGTACTCGCAGCCCGTCACGCGCGCCGGCGTGGCCAGCGTGCGCGGCGTGAACTCGGACAGCTCGCTGAACTCGCTGGTGGAGAAGGGCCTCGTGCGCGAGGCGGGAACGGCCGATGCGCCGGGCAACCCCACACTCTACGCCACGACGCGCGCCTTCCTCGAGAAGTTCGGCCTGCGCAGCGTGGCCGACCTGCCCGACCTGGACCAGTTCGCACCCGACGACGACACGCGCACGTTCATCCGCGAGCGCCTCTCCGCCACGCGCGAACCTGTGCGGGTGTCCGACGAGGCCCGCCTTGACGGCGCGGCGGAGGGTGCCTCCGGCGACGGCTTCGATGGCGTGGAGTTCGACTTCGACGGCGAGGGCGAGGCCGCGGTGACGCTGGGCGAGCAGCTGGGCGGCGCAGGCGGCGACGTCGCCGAGCAGGCGCTCTTCGCCCGCATGGACGAGGCCGCCGATGACGCCGCGGGCGAGGCGGCGCAGAGCCTGCTCGCCGAGGCCATGGGCTCGAGTTTCGGCCTCGTGGAGAAGGTGGATTTCGACAGCCTGACGTTCGAGACCGATGACGAGTAAGTGGCTCCGCCGTTCTGCCGAACGGCGGAACGGGGCGACGCTGCGGGCTTTGGAGGATATGTGAGCGAAGAAAACGACAACCCCCGCATCGTTCCCATGCGCCTGCAGAAGTTCCTCGCGCGCGCCGGGGCGGCCAGCCGCCGCGGCTCGGAGAACCTTATGACGGCCGGGCGCGTCACGGTGAACGGCGAGGTGGTCACCGAGCTGGGCAGCAAGGTGGACCCGCTCGTAGACGAGGTGGCGGTGGACGGTCGCGTCGTGCGCCTGGCAGACGGCCCCGTCACGCTCATGTTGCACAAGCCGGCCGGCTACGTCACCACCATGTCCGATCCGCAGGGCCGCCCCACCGTGGCGGAGCTCGTGCCCGCGGCCGAGCATCCGGGGCTGTTCCCCATCGGGCGGCTCGACCGCGACACCACGGGCCTGCTGCTGTTCTCCACGGACGGCGAGATGGGGCACGCGCTCCTGCGCCCGCGCGGCCATGTGGAAAAGGTGTATACGGCGCTCGTCGAGGGCCGGCCGAGCGCGGCCCAGCTCGCGCATCTGCGCGAGGGCATCGAGCTGGACGACGGCCCCACGCTGCCGGCGCGGGTAGCGCTCGTGGAGGACGAGGC
>NC_021021.1:2244621-2245974 GCF_000210055.1 Gordonibacter pamelaeae 7-10-1-b | reverse complement strand
AAGCCCGAGCCCCCATCGACTGCGGCAACCCGGGAACCACGGCGCGCCTGCTCATGGGCGTGCTCGCGCCGTGGGACGTACCCGTGGAGATCACGGGCGACGAGTCGCTCCAGCGCCGCCCCATGCGCCGCATCACCGCGCCGCTCATGAAGATGGGCGCGCGCTTCGAGCCCGGCGGCCGCGAGACGCTGCCCATAACCGAGGTGGGCACGCGCGACCTGCGCGCTATCACCTATGATGCTCCCATGGCGTCGGCCCAGCTCAAAACAGCCGTGCTGCTGGCGGGCGTCTACGCGCGCGGCACGACCACCTTGAACGAGCCCGCCCCGTCGCGCAACCACACCGAGCTCATGCTGCCCGAGTTCGGCGTGCCCACCACAGCAGCCGACCGCACGGCCAGCGTGACCGGCCCCCGCGTGCTCCAGGCCGCCGAGGTGCGCGTTCCGGGCGACCCGTCCTCGGCCGCGTTCCTCGTGTGCGCCGCGGTGCTCAAGCCCGGCAGCTCTCTCCAGGTGGAGAACGTGAGCCTGAACACGGCGCGCATCGGCTTCACCCGCACGCTCGAGCGCATGGGCGCCGACGTGTCGGTGCGCCATGCGGGCGCGGCGGGCAAGGAGCCCTACGGGATGATAGCGGCGTGCCACACCCCGAGCCTCCATGGCTGCGAGGTGCCGGCCGAGAAGATCGCGGGCATCGTCGACGAGGTTCCGGTGCTCGCGCTCGTGGCGGCGCACGCCCGCGGCGTGACGGTGTTCCGCGAGGTGGGCGAGCTGCGCGTGAAGGAGACGGACCGCCTGGCGGCCGTCGTGGAGGGCCTCGGCCAGCTGGGCGTGGAGGCCTACATCGACGGCAACGACCTCTACGTGGAGGGCCAGCCCGGCCTGCGCGCCCCTGCGGGCCTCGTGTTCGACTCCCACGGCGACCACCGCCTTGCCATGACGTGGGCGCTCGTGGGCCTCACGGGCGGGGTTCCCGTAGAAGTGAAGAACTTCGACTCCGTCAAGATCAGCTATCCCCGGTTCCTGGACGATATCGAAAGGTTGGCTCGATGATCATCGCCATTGACGGCCCCAGCGGGGCCGGAAAGTCCACGGTCGCGAAGGCCGTGGCGAAGAAGCTCGGCTTCTCCTGCCTCGACACGGGCGCCATGTACCGTGCCGTGGCGTGGCGCGCCCTGCAGGACGGCGTGCCGTTCGACGACGACGCGGCGCTCGGGCAGCTGGCCCGTATGCACGACATCGCGTTCGGGCACGAGCCGGGCGACCCGGCCCCCAAAAGCGTGTCCATCGGCGGCGAGGACGTCACGCGCGCCATCCGCACGGCCGAGATCGACCGCGCCGTGAGCCCCGTGTC
>NC_021021.1:2241727-2244300 GCF_000210055.1 Gordonibacter pamelaeae 7-10-1-b | reverse complement strand
GCCGTGAGCCCCGTGTCGGCCGCGCCCTCCGTGCGCGAGGCGCTCGTGGGGCAGCAGCGTCGCATAGGGCGCGCGGGCGACTACGTGGTGGAGGGCCGCGACATCGGCACGGTGGTGTTCCCCGAGGCAGAGGTGAAGGTGTTTCTCACTGCATCGGACGAGGAGCGCGCGCACCGCCGCGTGCGGCAGAACGCCGACCGCTCCATCGGCTCCATCGACTTCGACGAGGTCCTCGCCGACCTGCGGCGCCGCGACGAGCATGACTCCTCGCGCGCCACCTCGCCCCTCAAGCCCGCCGACGATGCCGTGCGCCTCGACTCCACGGGCCGCTACATAGAGGACGTCATCGACGAGATCGTGGAGCTCGCGCGCGAGAGGGCCGCGCGATGAGCCTGATCCTCCCGTACGAGAAGATATGGGACATGCCGCTCGGCGGCACGTCCGACGAGAAGCAGGCCCCCCACTGGGCAGGCAATCTCATCTGGGGATTCCTCGTGTTCGTGTTCAAGATCTGCTTCCGCTACCGCGTGGACAACCGCGAGAGCATCCGCGGTTTCGACAAGGAGAGCGGCGTGGTGGTGGTGGCGAACCACACCTCGTTTCTGGACGTGGCGTTCATGTACCTGGCCACGCGCCCGCAGCAATGGCTGCGCTTCATGGGCCGCGAGAGCCTGTTCGACAACGCCCACGGCCTAGTGGGGCAGATCCTCTCGCGCGTGGGCGCGTTCCCCGTCAAGCGCGACTCCGCCGACCGCACCGCCATCAAGCGCGCGACGCGCATGCTGAAAAACGACGAGATCGTGGGCATCCTGCCCGAGGGCACGCGCCGCGGCAAAGGCACGAAGACCCCCGAGATCCATTCCGGCGCCGCGTTCGTCGCGAAGATGGGGAAGGCCCCCCTCCTGCCCATGACCGTGCGCAACGCCGAGAACGTGAAGAGGAAGGGCGAGCGCCTGCGCTTCCCCAAGATCACCATCGAGTACGGCAACCCCCTGCTCGTGGAGGACTTCGACTTCCTGCCGAAGGAGGACCGCCTGGAGGGCTGCACGTGGTATGCCATGCGCGAGTGCTTCGCGCTGTCGCTGCGCGTGCCGCGCGAGCAGGTGGACATGCCCGCGCTGTTCCCCGGTGGACGCGACTTCACGGCTGTGTTCGAGGAGCATCCCGTGCCCGAGCACACCACGGCCGAGGTCGTGGCGGGCATCCGCGCGCCCCGGTTCCCGGTGGCTGGCGCAAATGCTTTGATCATCTAACTAATTGCGGTATGATGCAGGGGATGAGAACGAAGGATGAGAAGGAGGGAGGGCTGATGGACGGTTCCGCCAGGGATGCCGATGCCGTGTCCAAGCGGCGCGAGGAGATCGACGATCTGCTGTCCGGCACGTTCAACTCCATCCTGCGCATCGAGGAGCAGTCGCTCGACAACCGCCTGACGCACGGGCTCACCATCACCGAGGTGCACACCATCGTGGCCATCGGCCTGCACGAGCGCAACCCGATGAACGTGGTCGCGGCACGCCTGGGCGTGACGCTGGCCACCCTGACCACGGCCGTGAGCAAGCTGGCGGGCAAGGGCTTCGTTGAGCGCTCGCGCGCCGAGGACGACCGGCGCAAGGTGCTCGTGTCGCTCACCAAGAAGGGCCGGCAGGTGCTGCGCGCCCACAACCTGTTCCACCACCAGATGATCGACGAGGCGCTCGCCGGCCTCACCGAGGAGGAGGAGCGCGTGTTCGCCGAGGCGCTTTCCAAGGTGAAGGCGTTCTTCGACGCGCAGGCGTAGGCGCCCGCGCGGCACGCGGCCTGCTGCACGGGACATGCCGTGTGGGACATGCCGCGCGCTGCACATCCACGAATGTTTCACGTGAAACATTCGTTCGCGCGTACAAGTGTTTCACGTGAAACATCGTGACGGATGCCGTGTGAAAAGCGAGGGGCATCAAGACCGGCCAACCTCTGCGGGGCGGGGAGGGCGATGGTGCCGGCATGCCGGGCGCCCTGGTCGCCGTTCGCCATCCCGGTGCCTCGCGACGTGCGGGCGCGCAGAAATCGTGGAGCGGGCGCCGCAGCGCTTGCATTCGAAGGCTCCTCACCATACCATTACTCCCGTAGAAATACTTTGATTATCAAACTAAATGGCATGACGCGAAAGGAAGACCCATGGCTACCATCGACACCGTCAAGGAAGTGCTCGTCGAGAACCTCGACCTCGAGGCCGACAAGATCACCGAGGAGGCGACGCTCGAGTCGCTCGGCATCGACTCGCTCGACATGGTCGAGCTCATCTGCGACCTCGAGGAGAAGTGCGACGTCGAGTTCGGCGAGCCCGAGGGCATCGAGACGGTGGGCCAGCTGGTCGCGCACATCGACTCGCTGTAACACGCGTTGGCCGGGCCCCGTACGGGGCCCGTTTTGCCGCAGCCCGCACGGCGGGCGCTGGGAAGACGAGCGTCCCCGCGGGGACGGGACATGAAGACGAAGGGAACCGCGACCGTGAAAACGAGGATTACGGAACTGCTGGGCATCGAGGCGCCCGTCGTGCAGGGCGCGATGGCGCGCATCGCCGACGCGAGCCT
>NC_021021.1:2240386-2241474 GCF_000210055.1 Gordonibacter pamelaeae 7-10-1-b | reverse complement strand
CATCATCGCGTGCGGCGGCGCGCCGCTTGCGTGGGTGGAGGAACAGGTGCGCATCGCCCGCTCGATGACCGACAAGCCCATCGGCGCGAACGTCATGCTCATGGATCCGAACGCGGGCGAGACGGCCGAGCTTCTGGCGAAGCTGCGCGTCGACGTCATCACGACGGGCGCGGGCAGCCCGGCGAACTACCTGCAGATGTGGAAGGACGCCGGCATCAAGGTGGTGCCCGTGGTGGCCTCGAGCGCGCTCGCGGCGCGCATGGAACGCCTCGGCGCCGACGCCGTGGTTGCCGAAGGCACCGAGGCCGGCGGCCACATCGGCGAGCTGACCACGATGGCGCTCATCCCTGCGGTGTGCGACGCCGTGTCCATCCCCGTGATCGCCGCCGGCGGCATCGCCGACGGGCGCGGCATGGCCGCCGCCTTCGCGCTGGGCGCCGAAGGCGTGCAGGTAGGCACCCGCTTCCTCACGGTGGAGGAGTGCACCATCGCCGACGCGTACAAGGAGCGCGTGATCGCCGCCAAGGACGCCGACACCATCGTCACGGGCCGCGGCAGCGGGCATCCCGTGCGCTGCCTCAAGAACAAGTTCGCCCGCACGGTGCGCAAGCTCGAGGGCGACGTGGCGGCCAACGGCGACGAGCTGGAGGCCATGTACGTCGGCTCGCTCAAGCGCGCCGTCGAGGGCGACGTGGACAACGGCACCATGATGGCGGGCCAGTCGGCGGCGCTCGTGCGCGAGCGCGCGACGGCGGCCGAGGCGATCGCCTCCCTAGTGGCCGAAGCCGAGGAGCTGGGGGGACTGGGCTCGAGGCCCTGGCTGCGCGCAACGCGACGCGCGGGGAAGCGCGATGATCGGGCCGGTGCCCGCGGGCGCGCCCGTGCTCATGCTCTCGGGCCAGGGCTCGCAGAAGCCCGGCATGGGCGCCGACCTCATGGATCTGCCCGAGGTGCGGGAGACCTTCGCATGCGCGTCCGACGTGTTTGGCTTCGACGTGGCCGACCTTGCGTTGAACGCCGAGCCCGAGAAGCTGAACGACACGCGCAACGCCCAGCCCGCGCTCGCCGCGCTGTCGGTGGCCGTCGCC
>NC_021021.1:2238948-2239617 GCF_000210055.1 Gordonibacter pamelaeae 7-10-1-b | reverse complement strand
GGCGGCCCATGAGGCGTTCGGCCGCGTGGATGTGCTCGTGAACAACGCGGGCATCACGCGCGACGGGCTCATCGCCCGCATGAAGGAGGAGGACTTCGACGCGGTCATCGACGTCAACCTCAAGGGCACGTTCAACTGCTGCAAGGCGGCGGCGCAGCGCATGATGAAGCAGCGCTACGGGCGCATCGTGAACCTGTCGAGCGTCGTGGGCGTGGCGGGCAACGCGGGGCAGGCGAACTACGCCGCGTCGAAGGCCGGCGTCATCGGCCTCACGAAGTCGCTCGCCCGCGAGCTGGCCGCGCGCAACGTCACGGCGAACGCGGTGGCGCCGGGCTTCATCGCCACCGACATGACCGACGCGCTGTCGGAGAAGCAGCGCGAGGCTATTCTGGGCCGCATCGCCGCCAAGCGCCTCGGCGCGCCCGAGGACGTGGCCGCGCTCGTCCGCTTCCTGGCGAGCGAGGAGGCGGGCTACATCACCGGACAGGTTGTCTGCATCGACGGAGGTATGTCGCTATGAGCGAGAACAGCACGAACGCGGGCGCCACGCGCCGCCCCGACGGCACGCATCGCGTGGTCATCACCGGCATGGGCGCCGTGTCGCCCGCAGGCGTGGGCGTGGAGGCGCTGTGGGACGCGGTCATGGGCCGCGCCTGCTGCATCGGCCCG
>NC_021021.1:2236896-2238123 GCF_000210055.1 Gordonibacter pamelaeae 7-10-1-b | reverse complement strand
GCGCGCCATGCGCCAGGCGCTTGCGGAGGGCGGCTTCGCGCCGGAGGACCTCGGGCATCTGAACGCGCACGGCACCGGCACGCCCGCCAACGACGCCACCGAGTCCAAGGCGCTCTTGGCGCTTTGCGGCGAGGAGGCGGGGCGCGCCGTTCCGGTGACGTCGGTGAAGGGCACGACGGGCCATACGCTCGGCGCCGCCGGCGCGATCGAGGCCATCGTCTGCGCGCTATCGGTCATGAACGACTGCGTGCCGCCCACGGCCGGCTTCGCCGAGGCCGACCCGGAGTGCCCGGTCAGCGTCGTGACGGAAGCCAAGACGGGCTACCCGCAGAAGGTGGCCCTGTCGAACAGCCTCGGCTTCGGCGGCCACAACGCTTCTCTGGCGCTATCGCCGTTCTGCGAGCGGCGATAGCTGCCGACGCTGCGGCCGTCTGCGGTGCCCGAGATCGCGGCGAGGCCGAGGGCTCGCGTACCCAAGTACGCCACGCCCTCGCCCTCCCCGCGATCTCGGGCACCGCAGGCGCCCTCGCTGACCGACTAGCGCCAACCTGTGAGTTCGTTATGCGCCTTTCAGGCGCATGGCGCGCAAAGCGCGCACCGTTGAAAGGAGCCATCATGGACATCGAGTATCCCTGCGGCAAGGACGTCGTCGAGGCGGTGCTGCCGCATCGCGACCCGTTTTGCTGGGTGAGCCGGGTAGTCGCGTGCGAGCCGGGCGTCGAGGTGACGGCCGAGCTCGACGTGGACCCTGCGCTGCCGCTGTTCAAGGGACACTTCCCGGGTCATCCGGTGCTGCCGGGCGTCGTCATCATGGAGGCGCTCGCGCAGGCGGCCTCGTTCTGCATCCTCGTGGAGCGCGGCGCCGAGGGTTCCATCGGGTTCCTCACCGGCATCGACGGCGCGAAGTTCCGCCGCCAGGTGGAGCCGGGCGAGACGCTTACCCTGAAGGGGCGCATCGTGAAGTCCTCGTCGCGCCTGTGCGTGGCCGAGGTGGAGGCGAGCGTCGACGGTGCGGTGTGCGCGACAGCCACCCAGAAGTACGTGCTGGCGAAGGCGGAAGCGCAGGCATGAGGCGCAGGTGTCCCGAGGCAAGAGGCAAGGAGCATCCGATGAGGCAACGCAAGCAGAACTACATCACGCTCTCCTGCGACGGCGAGGTCGTCCCGCAGCGCGGTGCGGCAGCCCCCGCGCCGGAGTCGGCCGACGTCGCCTACCGCCTGTCGCGCA
>NC_021021.1:2235081-2236513 GCF_000210055.1 Gordonibacter pamelaeae 7-10-1-b | reverse complement strand
CTGTGCCTGCGCCGTGTACACGCAGGACCGTCGCGGGGAAGGGTACCTCAAGGCGGCTCAGCGCACGGTGTGCTTGGGCGAGCGCTACTCCGACGCGCTCTTCGGCAACGGCCATGCCGTGCTGCAGGCGGCGGACGAATGCGGCGCCGCAGTGGTGCTTCTCTCCGACGAGGCGCTTCCCCTGGCCGAGGTGGACAGCTTCCTCGCCCGCGCCGCCGCGCGGGGCGTGCGCGTGTTCCGCGCGATGAGCCCGGACGCGCCGGCCCTCGGCTGGATACTCTGCTCCACCGACAAGCCGCCGCTCGACGACGGCACGTGGCGCACCTGCCAGCGCTGCGGGCTCTCGTTCGACGAGGCGAGCCTCGCATCGGGGCACTCCACGTGCCCGTCGTGCGGCGGCTACTTCCGCATGTCGTCGGCCGAGCGCATTGACGACACGCTCGACGCGGGCAGCTTCGAGGAATGGAACCGCTCCGTGCCCGAGACCGATCCGCTGGGCTTCCCGGGCTACGGCGGCAAGCTGGCGGCGCAGCGCGCCAAGACGGGGCTCGAGGAGGCCGTGCGCACGGGCGAGGGCCGCATCGCGGGTCTGCGCGTGGCCGTGGGCATCATGGAGTCGCAGTTCTTCATGGGCTCCATGGGCTCGGTGGTGGGCGAGAAGCTGTGCCGGCTGGTGGAGCGCGCCACCGACGAGCGCCTGCCCGTCGTGATCTTCACGGCCTCGGGCGGCGCGCGCATGCAGGAGGGCCTCGTGTCGCTCATGCAGATGGCGAAGGTGTCGTGCGCGCTGGCACGCCACGGCGAGGCGGGGCTGCCGTACCTCTCGGTGCTCACCGACCCCACCACGGGCGGCGTGACCGCGTCGTTCGCCATGCAGGGCGACGTGGTCCTGGCCGAGCCGGGCGCCCTCATCGGCTTCGCGGGCCAGCGCGTCATCAGGGACACCATCAAGCAGGAGCTGCCCGAGGGCTTCCAGACGGCCGAGTTCGCGCTCGAGCACGGCCTGATCGACGCCATCGTGGAGCGCTCGGAGATGCGCTCGACGCTCGCTCACCTGCTGGCCATCCACCTGGCCACCGCGAGGTCGAACCGCGGCGCGCACGAGCCGGGCGACTGCGCCATCCTCGTGGACTTCCAGACGGTGCGCGACAACCTGGAGCATGGCACCGACACGTACAACACGGTGACGTACGGCCTGCTGGAGCCCGAGGGCGGCCTGCCGTTCGGCGAGTCGTCCCCCTGGCGTCCGCGCCGCGCCCAGCAGCTGCTGGGCGGCCTGGCGGGGCGCCTGGAGCGGAAGGCCTCCGGCGCCGTGTCGCCAAAGCGCCTGGGGAAGGTTCTCGCCCGCGGCGGCTTCGACGCCGAGGGTGGCGCTTCGCTCGAGGTGAACGGGGCGCCCGCTGACATCTCCGCCGCCGCGGCCGTCGATCCC
>NC_021021.1:2232581-2234855 GCF_000210055.1 Gordonibacter pamelaeae 7-10-1-b | reverse complement strand
CGTTCGTTGACGGCTTCATCGAGCTGCACGGCGACCGCTCCTTCGGCGACGACGCGGCCGTGGTGGCGGGTGTCGGCTGGATCGGCGGGCGGGCCGTGACGGTGATCGCGCAGGAGAAGGGGGCCGACCTGAAGGAGCGCATCCGCCGCAACTTCGGCTGCCCGCAGCCGGAGGGGTACCGCAAGTCCCTGCGCCTCATGCGCCAGGCCGAGAAGTTCGGCCGTCCCGTCGTGTGCCTCGTTGACACGCAGGGCGCGTTCTGCGGCATGGAGGCCGAGGAGCGCGGGCAGGGCAACGCCATCGCCGACAACCTGCTGGCCCTGGCCGGCTTGCGCGTGCCCGTGGTGAGCGTGCTGGTGGGCGAGGGCGGAAGCGGCGGGGCGCTCGCGCTCGCGCTGGCCGACCGCGTGGCCATGCAGGAGCACGCGGTGTACTCGGTGCTCTCGCCGGAGGGCTTCGCGTCCATCCTCTGGAAGGATCGCACCCGCGCCCCCGAGGCGGCCGCCGTCATGAAGATGAGCGCCGCGGAGGCGTGCCAGATGGGCATCGTGGACGCCGTGCTCTCCGAGGGTCCCGCCCCCGCCCACGAGAACCCGGAGGCCGCCGCCGAGCAGGTGCGCGCCTACGTGAGCGCCGCCCTGGCCGAGCTCGCCGAGCAGCCGACGGAGGCTCTGCTGCAAGCCCGCTACGAGCGCTTCGCGAAATTCTAACGGCCGCCCGGCCGGGGGGCGTGACAGGGGGACGGGGATAATGTCACGCTCCCGAACGTCTTGCGCAGCCCTGTCGCACAGGGGAGCGTGACATTATCCCCGTCCCCCTGTCACCTGCTGCCATGCCCGGATCCTCGCTACCCCTGCAAAAGGTCGATCAGGTCCTCGCGGGTGAGGCTGGCCAGCGAGACGCCGCCTGCGCCGACTATCTGCTCGGCCAGATCGCTTTTCGCCTCCTGGAGGCGCATGATGCGCTCCTCGATGGTGCCCTTCGCGATGACCTTCTGCACGCTCACCACCTTATCCTGGCCGATGCGGTGCGCGCGGTCGGTGGCCTGGTTCTGCGCGGCGGCGTTCCACCAGGGGTCGGCATGCACGACCACGGAGGCGCCCGTGAGGTTGAGGCCGGTGCCGCCCGCCTTGAGGGATACGAGGAACACGGGCGTGTCGTCGGCGTTGAAGGCGTTCACCAGCGCCAGGCGGCGCTTCTTCGGCGTGGCTCCCGTGATGGTGAAGTAGCCCACTCCTGCGGCGTCGAGCCGTTCCGCAATGCGGTCGAGGAAGCTGGTGAACTGGGAGAACACGAGCGTTTTCTCGCCGGCGTCCCGTGCGGAGGACACGAGCTCCATGATGGCGTCGAGCTTGGCCGCGCCCTTCTCGTAGTTCTCGTAGAGCAGGCGCGGGTCGCAGCACAGCTGCCGCAGCTTAGTGAGCTCGGCGAGCACCTCCACCTTGCGCTGGTCGAAGCTGCGGTCGTTCTTGTTCTTGCGCTGCGCGGTCAGCTCCTCGCGTAGCCGCTGCTCGTGCGCGGCGTACAGGCGCTGCTGCTCGCCTTCGAGCGGAGCGTACACGATGGATTCCAGCTTGTCGGGCAGCTCGCGCAGCACGTCGGTCTTCAGGCGGCGCAGCATGAACGGCCCTGCGATGGCCTGCAGGCGCCGTGCCGCCTCCTCGTCGCCGCCTACGATGGGCAGCTCGAAGCGCTCGCGGAAGCGGTTGTACGGTCCCAGAAGGCCCGGCATGAGGAAGTCGAAGATGCTCCAGAGCTCGCTTAGGCGGTTCTCCATGGGCGTGCCGGTGAGCGCGAAGCGGTGGCGCGCCCGCACTCGCTTGACGGCGCGCGTGGTGAGGGTCGCCGGGTTCTTGATGTACTGCGCCTCGTCCAGCACGCAGCAGAACAGTTCGTGCTCCGCCCAGGCGGCTGCATCGATGCGCAGGAGGTCGTACGAGGTCACGAGCACGTCGCACCCGCCGCCTTCGAAGGCCTCGCGCCGCGACTGCACGCGCTCGCGTTTCGTGCCCGCCACGGCACGCACGTCGAGCTCGGGCGCGAACCGCTCGAACTCCGCGAGCCAGTTGTACACGAGCGACGCGGGGCACACGATAAGGGAGGGGCCGACCGTGCGCGCCTCCTCTCGCCGGGCGAGCAGCAGGGTTATGAGCTGCACCGATTTGCCGAGGCCCATCTCGTCGGCCAGCACGCCGCCGAAGCCCGCGTCGCAGCGCGCCGAGAGCCAGCGGAAACCCTCGGCCTGGTAGGGCCGCAGGACGCCTGCGAGCGCCG
>NC_021021.1:2230452-2232353 GCF_000210055.1 Gordonibacter pamelaeae 7-10-1-b | reverse complement strand
CTCCTTGGCCGTGAGGCCCAAGTCGGCTGCGAGGCGGTCGAGCTGCGAGAGGTCGAAATCCTGCAAATCGAGGAACATCCCGTCGCGCAGCCGGTGGTACCGCTTGCGCTTGCGGTAGCTCGCCAGAAGCGACGCGAGCTCGCGGGCGGGCAGGTCGCCCGAATCCACCGTGAGGTTGACGAGGTTGCCCGCGAGCGACACGCCGAGCGTTACGCGCGGCTTCTTGTCGCGGATGAGGCGGTCGAACGCGGGCGTGGTGAACACCGTGCCCAGCGCGCGGAACTCCGCCAGGCCGCCGAACAAAAGCGCGCCCACGGCCTCGTCGTCGGCGAGGGGAAGGGTGGCGTCCACCGCATCGAGGTACCTCGCCGCCAGCTCGCCCGCACGCGCCTCCAGGCGCTCGTCGCGCAGCGGGCCGGAGGGCTTCGGCGGGGTTTCCGTCTTCCTCGCCGCCGCTTCCGTTCCCGTGCCTGCTTTCGGCGCGCCCGCCCCTTCCCCCTGCGTCTCGAAACCGAACAGCAGATGGCGCACCTCGCCATAGGCTGCCCAGGCGTCGCAGGTCACGCGCGTGTCGTCGCGGTCGAAGAAGAACTCAAGCTGGCAGGGCACGGGCTTGTACGCCTCGATCTGGGCGGGCAGGTCCACGTGCAGGTGCCGCTCGATGGCCGGCAGCGCCGCCGCGCAGAACAGAGGCATGTCGGCCTCGGCCACGTAGAGGTCGCTCTCGCTGCTGTCGTAGACGTTGCGCAGGAAGTCGGCGCATTGGGCGAACTCGGGCGAGCAGTTGTGGAAGAGGCCGTCCTTCCACACGTAGAGGCGCTCACCCTGCGCGGCCAGCGCCAGAAAATCAGTGCGCTCGACGAAGTAGCCGCCCCGATCGGCGGGCCTCAGGGCGACGGTGATGCGCGGGTCCTCATCGACGATGCGGGTGCGCATGGCTCGTCGCGCGCCGATCTCGTCCTCGTCCATGGCGAAATCCCGACCGGCCAGGAGATCGAGCAGCTCGACGGCCTCGGCATCCGTGAGCTCCAAGTCGCGCCCAACCACGTTCGAGGAGCGGTAGCGCCAGTACGCCGCCGCGCTCGTCTGCTCGCGCAGGGCCACGGCGCGGTCGAGGAAGCGCGCAATGTGACGGGCGTGCTCGGTGAGCTGGGCCGGCACATGGTGGAACGCGAGCTTCTTGCCGTAGGAGAAGAACTCGCCCGTGCGCATGCGCTCGACGAAGTCGGAGATGCCCTTCATCACATAGGAGCCCTGCGGCCCCGAAAGGCGGAAGCGCGCCGACCACGAGCGGTAGCCGCAAGCGAGCGTCGTCTCGATGTCGACGTTTCCGATTGCCTCCTGCGCGCCGGCCAGCCGCTCCGCGCGCTTCATGAAGTCCTCGATGCAAGCCGAGGTCGTGCGCGTGCGCTGCGCCTGGTAGCCGAGGAACCGCTGAGGTGCGCGGCTGTAGGAGAGCATCAGCGCCGCGCAGTGCTTGCACATGCCGTCGTGCTCGCGGTCGGCGGGGCAGGTGCAGGAATAGTCCAGCATGATGCCGCTGTCATCCTCGAAGCACACCGATGTGCGGTAGCGGTCGTCCCAGCCGCTGCTCGAGGCCACGAACGCGGAAAGCGTGATCTCGTCGCCATCGTAGCGCACCTGCTTCGTGAGGATGTTGCGGTCGGAGGCGGCTATCTGCTCCGCACGTGCAAGGGTGCGCGCGGAGCAGATAGCCGCAAGGGCGTTCTCCGGGATCATCGGTGCTTTCCCCACCTTCCTCTCCGAACGGGTGTACTAGTTCATCATACTACAGCACCGTCCGCGCGGGGGCGGCGGCCGGGGCCCGACGCGAAAACGGCATCGGGCTCGCAGTGGCCGGGTTGGATCGCGCAGCTGCGCCTCCATGGCCGCGCTATGCG
>NC_021021.1:2227732-2230002 GCF_000210055.1 Gordonibacter pamelaeae 7-10-1-b | reverse complement strand
ACGAGCCGGGCGCCGGCCACGCCCGTCTCCTCCTCGAGCTCGCGCAGCGCCACGCGCGCCAGGTCGCGCTCGCCGTCCGCATGCCCGCCGATCCAGCTCCACGAGTCGTAGAGGTTGTGGTACACCATGAGCGTGCGCTGCTTGGCAGGGTCGACCGTCCAGATCGAGCATGCCATATGCGCCGGTGCCGAGCGGTCGAACACGTGCGGGTCGTTCGCGAGCGCGCGCAGGATGGCCAGCCGGTCGACGGCCTCCTGCTCGTTGAAGGGCTCGTAGGCGCGTATGTCGTCGATGAGGGCCATAGGGGCATTGTACGCGCCCAGCGTTGGTGGTGCAACGGAGCTGGGCATACATAGTTCCCATCGTGATCAACCCGGTTTCTCGTCGGGAAAGTATCCCAAGATGTCCCCTGGCTCGCATTCGAGTTCTCGGCAGAGTGCGTTCAGTGTCGAGAACCGAATCGACCTCACCCTGCCCGTCTTGATGCGGGAGAGGTTGACCGGGGTGATCCCGACCCTCGCCGCGAGCTCGACGGTGCCTGCGCCGCGCTTTTCCATCATGCGGCCGAGCTTGGAGACGACGGCCATGAGCCCCTCCTTTCCGATCCGGGACAACGGGTGTTCGACGATACCGCTCCGGGTGTCAAATAGACCCCCAAAGTGGACTATTAGAGCAGCAGTGATGCGCAAACATGGGCGAATGCGCACATCGTCCGAAACGCAGAGGAGGCTCGGCCTTAGGATCAAGGACCTACGCGAGGAGCGGGGCCTGTCGCAGTACGCCTGCGCCCCCTTGCTCGGGGTGTCGCGGACCTATCTGGCCGACGTCGAATGCGGCAGGCGCAACGTGAGCCTGGCCACGCTCGATTCGATCGCCCGCGGGTTGGGCATCTCCCTGGAGGAGCTTCTCAAAGGCGTCTAGCGAGCAGGTCCGCCGCCTCCCCGAGGCGCGAGGCGCCCGAGCCCAGAACCTCCCTTCATCATCGCGTTGACGCGGAGGGCACCGAACGTGTCGAGTCCCTCGTTTTCCAGTCGCCCGCCGTACAGCTCCAAGCACACGACGAGTCGCTCCAGTACGGCCTTCGCCTTGTCGGCGGCTCTCTCGGCATCCGCCGCCCCCTCCAGCTCGACCATGCTGCTCCCCTCCGCCGGACAGGGCGGAAACGATTTCGTCAAGGTCACTCACATGTGACTATGACGAATAGTCTAGCGCATACCCTTGGCACATGGGAGTGACACAGGACAACAAATACGAGCGGCTCGGAAAGTCGATCCGCGAGGAGCGCTTGGCGCAGGGCCTCTCGCAGCGCACGCTCGCGGGCATGATCGGCCAGCCCAACTCCCACACCTACATCACCCGCGTCGAGCAGGGGAAGATCAAGATCGGGCTCGAGCAGCTGGGAAGGATCGCGGACGCGCTCGGCGTGGAGGTGCGCGACCTGATCGATTTCTGACTGCGTCTCGGCTCGGTGCCAGAAACTGCGCAGAAGCGTTGAGATGGTGGGCATCTCGCCTGCCTCCGGCGCTTCGGGCATGCACGGGGCTATCCTCGGCGCCTCGTAGGCGGGCTCATGGGTTCGGTTGCCGCGCTTGGTTTTCCGGGAGTCCACGTCGATTCGGCTCGATTCCTCCTCCATCTCGCGTGCGTACCGGCCGATCTCCGGTTTGAGCGATTCGGATGCCGCCGGGCTCGCCTTCGCGCTGGCAAAGTCGTGCCTGACCGTCAGGTTCGGATACCCGCCATGCGAGCCTTCTTCACGGCCGTCATCGCCGCCGCGACCTCGCCGGCAGGGGGTGCTTTTCGGCATCAAATGCTCTCTTCGTCGGGCTCCGGCCTGAGACCATGCAGCCCGCCGTGTGCATCCGGCGGGCAGTCGTCGTAGCGAGGCGTTCGCCCGCATCGTCTCCGGCCTTATGTTCGCCGCGCTGCTCCGTGCTAGAATGACGTTCGCAGCTGTATTCCGCCGACGAAAGGCGCAGACGTTGAAGATAGCCATCAGTTCCTGCTTGCTGGGAGAGCCTTGCCGCTACGACGGGAGGTCGTGCCCGTCCGAGGCCGCCCGGCTCCTGCAGGGCTTGGACGGCGTCGAGCTCGTGCCCGTGTGCCCGGAGGTCTTGGGCGGCCTGCCGGTGCCTCGGCCGCCGAGCGAGGTCGATGCCGCCGAGCGCGTCCTGCGCGTGACGAGCGCGGAGGGCACGGACGTCACGGCCGCCTTCATGGTCGGAGCGCAGGCGGCGCTCAAGGCCGTGGGGGAGGGCGGCTGCAAGCTG
>NC_021021.1:2223918-2227626 GCF_000210055.1 Gordonibacter pamelaeae 7-10-1-b | reverse complement strand
CCGTGGGGGAGGGCGGCTGCAAGCTGGCCGTGCTGAAGGCGAAGAGCCCGTCGTGCGGATGCGGCCTGGTGTACGACGGCACGTTCTCCGGCGTGCTCGTTCCCGGCTACGGCGCCACGGCGCGCCTGCTGCGGACGGAGGGCGTGCGCGTGATCGACGAGGAGCAGCTGGCGGCCGTTCTCGCCGCCTCTGCCGTGCGGCGCCCCGGTGCCCTTCCGGCCCTGTTCGCCGAGACGTCCGCCGCCTGCCCCGTGCTCCAGACCGAGCGGCTCGTGCTGCGTGCCATCGAGCCGGAGGATGCCGAGGACGTGTTCGCCTACTGCTCCGATCCCGACGTGGGCGCCGACGCCGGCTGGCCCGTGCATCGCACGCTCGATGACTCGCGCGCGTTCATCGAGGCCGTGGCCTGCGAGCCGCACGTGTTCGGCGTGTTCGAGAAGCTTTCCGCCACCGGGACTGACGGGACTGCCGGTTCAGACGGCGCCGCGTCGGAGCTGCGCACGGGCCCCTGCATCGGCTCGGTCGGGCTCATCCCCGACCCGCAGCGGCGCAACGTCGATGCCCTCATGCTGGGGTACTCCCTGGCGAAGCCCGCCTGGGGCCGGGGCTACATGACGGAGGCGTCGCGTGAGGTTATCCGCTACGGTTTCGAGGAGCTGGCCCTCGGCCTGATCTCCTGCACGCATTACCTGTTCAACGACCGCTCCCGACGCGTCATCGAGAAGTGCGGCTTCGAACGCGAGGGCGTCATCCACGCCGCCGAGCCCGCCCCCGACGGCACCATGCAGGACCTGGCGACGTACTATCTGACGCGCGCGTCATGGGAGGCTGCCTCGCACGAGAGCGCGCGAAACGGCGCGAACCCGAAGCTCCGGCAATCCACTCAAGAGGTTCGCGCAGAATGACACGTTCAATGGTGCTGCCTGCTGGTTGCGCGAGGTGCTACGCATGTTGAAAAATGAATACTATAAGTGAAAAATGCACTATCCTGCATAAACTACCAGTCGCGCCCCATAGGGGCGCGTGGATTGAAACCGAAGGCGCACTTGATGACGAAGCGATCATGCGCGTCGCGCCCCATAGGGGCGCGTGGATTGAAACGGCCGGCGGGAGGGGCGCCGCGTGGCGCTGCCCCGTCGCGCCCCATAGGGGCGCGTGGGTTGAAACATGATGCAATCACTTACCATCTGCGGTAGCTGCTGGTCGCGCCCCATAGGGGCGCGTGGGTTGAAACCAGAAGATCGTGCAGGGCCCCCAAACGCTTTCCATGGTCGCGCCCCATAGGGGCGCGTGGGTTGAAACAAAAACACGTCGCCAACAGTCATTAAAGATATGGTCGCGCCCCTCGCGGGCTCGCGGGTTGAAACTGGGATTTCCGCAACGTGCCGACGAGGAAGCAGGTCGAGCCCTCACAAGCTCGCGGGTTGGAACGAGCGCTCCCACAGTGGTTTCTTGCAGAACTGGTTGATCATGGCGGGCTCTTTCGCGAAAGCGGCGCCGCATGCGTCGATGGACTGGACGGGTTATTTTCCTTCGAAGACGATGCGGTTGCCGAAGCTCGCCCGCCCGACTTCGCGCAAATGCTATGGCGCACTCCTCGACGGGCGGTTGCAGCGAGCGGCGAGCCGACTGGTGCGGTCCCTGCACTGGCAAGGAGGCTCAACGAAGGTTGGAGCTTGCGGCGACCTCCAAGCAGTTGGTCTATAATTCTCGTTCGTAGAAAAACGGGGGAAGGGAATCCATGGCATCGGAGAAGCAGCAGGCGGGGCGCGCCTTAAGGCGGTTGGCGCGGAGGAGCCCGCTTGTCGCCCTCGCCATTGCGGCCGTGCTCGTGGTCGGCGCCGCGCTCGGATGGTTCGGCGCTGCAGGCGGCGGGGGCGCGGAGGATGTCGCGCCGGACCGGAACGGCCAAGCGACTATCGCCCCCGTAGGGGACGGCCTCCAGCAAGTCCAGGTCGTGCGCGTAGTCGACGGCGACACGCTCAAGGTGAGCGTGCCCGGCGACGAGAACGCCACGGTGCGGCTCATCGGGATGGATACGCCGGAGAGCTTGGCGGCCGACGAGGCGCGCAACTGCGAGGAGGGCCGCATCGCCTCGGACTACGCGAAGTCGCTCGTGGCGCCGGGGCAGACGGTGTGGCTCTCGCGCGACGTCTCGGACGCCGACCGCTACGGCCGCCTTCTGCGCTACGTGTGGCTCGAGCGGCCGGACGACCCGGCGGATGAAGGCGGGATCGCGGAAAAGATGCTGAACGCTATCCTCGTACGCGACGGATACGCGCAGGTCAAGCGCTACAAACCCGACACCACGCTGCACGACCTCTTCCAGCGCTGGGGCGACGAGGCCACCGCCGACGGCAGGGGCGTGACCCACAAGTGGGCGTAGGCGGGACGCACCCCGAGCCGGACGCGGCGCCGCAGGAGCAGCCGGCCTTCTACGTGTACGTGCTAGCCTGCGCCGACGGCACGCTCTACACGGGCTATACGAACGATGTGGAGCAGCGCACCCGTGCGCACAACGCCGGCAAGGGGGCAAAGTACACGCGCAGCCGCACGCCCGTGGAAGTGGTGGCGCAGGCGCGCTTCGCCACGAAGCACGAGGCCATGAGCGCCGAGTTCCGCTTCAAGCACCTGTCGCGCCGCGCGAAGGACCGCCTGCTTGCCCGCGCCCGCACGGAGGGCTTCGCCGTCGTCCTCGCCGAGCTGCAGGAGGCCGCGAGCGCCGATGCGGGCGCTGCCGTCGATGACGGCGGGCATCCGGGCGGTAAAGCGTAGGGAGATGGCAGGCGCATCCAGTGCCCGATGCTGCTAGAATGGCAGGCGATACCCATCAAGCTTCCGCCCCGCGGCGCTGCGCGCCGCAGGGGTGCCCGCCGTCGAAAGGACCTTCCCGTGCTCGTGACCCCGCTTCCCACCGCCGACAAGAACGACTACCTCTCCGCGCGCATGCGCACTGCCTTCTCCTTCCTGCGCGAGGCCGACCTGGCGCGCCTTCCGCTGGGACGCGCGGACATCGACGGCGACGAGGTGTTCGCGAACGTTCAGGAGTACGACACGGTGCCCGCCGGCCAGAAGCAGATGGAGGCCCACCGGCGCTACTACGACGTGCAGTACGTGGTGGAGGGCGAGGAGGTGCTGCAGTACGCGCCGCTCGCAGGTCTCGCGCCCAGCGGGGAGTTCGACGAGGAGGCCGACTTCGGCCTGTTCGCCACGCCCGAGACGCCGAGCTCCATCGTGCTGCGGGCGGGGGAGATGGCCGTGCTCGCGCCCGAGGACGCCCACAAGCCGGGATGCGCGGTTGGCGAGCCGGGGCGCGTGCGCAAGATCGTGGTGAAGGTGCGGGCTTGACGGCCGGCGAGGATGCGCTCGTCGGGCAGCTTGCGCGCCTGCTGGAAGCGGAGCGCGACCGCTTGAGCCCACGTCGCGTGCTGGAGCTGCTGTCGCTTTTGCTGGGAGAGCGCGCCCAGGCGGGCGACGCCTCGCACTACGTCTACGAGTACGGCCGCCGCGCGGGCTACAGCCTGCCGGCGTACCCGCTGGACGGCAGCGGGGAGTTCCGGGAGTTCTTCGCCGAGGAGGGCGTGCGCAACGTGCCCGAATGGTACGAGCGAAAGCTCGGCGTGCCCCCGCAGCTCTACGCCCAGCTGCCCGCGCGCACCATCGTGGCGGTGCGCGACGCGGCGAACCGCCGCCGCGCGTTCGTGCTCG
>NC_021021.1:2221993-2223208 GCF_000210055.1 Gordonibacter pamelaeae 7-10-1-b | reverse complement strand
CCGCCTGGCGGCGCTTCACGTCGGCCGCCGCGTCCAGGAACTCGCGCGCCCACTTCTCGGACGTGTAGCGGGCCAGGCGCTCCTGCATGGGGGCGTTGCGCCGCCGCTGCTCGGCCTCCGGCATCTCCAGCGCGCGCCGCATGGCGTCCACGACGCCCTCCTGGTCGAACGGGTTCACGCACAGGGCCTCGTGCAGCTCGTAGGACGCGCCGGCCATCTCGGAGAGCACGAGCGCCCCGCCGCCCCCGTCGTGGCAGGCAAGGTATTCCTTGCACACGAGGTTCATGCCGTCGCGCAAAGGCGTGACCAGCATGACGTCGCTCGCGGCGTACAGGCCGATCAGCCGCTCGAACGGCAGCGAGCGGTAGTAGTAGTCCACGGGAGTCCAGTCCATGGTGGAGTGCTTGCCGTTGATGAGGCCCACCAGCTCGTCCACCTGCTTCTTCAGGGCCGCGTACGACGCCACGTTCTCGCGCGACGGCACCGTCACCAGCACCAGCACCACACGGCCGCGCCACTCGGGGAAGCGGTCCAGGAACGCGTCGAAGGCCAGCAGGCGCTCGGGGATGCCCTTGGAGTAGTCCAGCCGCTCCACCGACAGCATGAGCTTGCAGCCCTCATGGCCCTTCTCCTCGCCCAGTTCCGCCACCAGGCGGCGCACTGCGGGGAGGCGCGCGGCGTCGCGGTAGCGCACGTAGTCGATGCCCAGCGGGAACGCGTCCACCTGCGCGAGTCGGCCGTCCGCGAACAGCGTGCCGCTCTCGTTCTCCACGCCCACGATGCGCCGGCAGCTGGACAGGAAGTGGCGCACGTAGTCGTAGGCGTGGAAGCCCACGAGGTCGGCGCCCAGCACGCCGCGCATGAGCTCGCGGCGCCACGGCAGCATGCGGAACGTCTCGTAGTCGGGGAAGGGGATGTGCAGGAAGAAGCCGATGGAGGCGTCCGGCAGCGCCTCGCGCAGAAGCGACGGCAGCAGCATGAGGTGGTAGTCGTGCACCCAGATGGTGTCGCCGGGCCGTGCCAGCGCGAGCACCGCGTCGCGGAAGCGCTCGTTCACGCGCACGTACGCCTCCCATGCCTCCTCGTCGAAGCGGGTATGCTGGGGGAAGCCGTGGAACAGCGGCCACAGCGCGGAGTTCGAGAAGCCCTCGTAGTACAGCTCGGCGTCGCGCTCGTCCAGGCGCACCGGTGCGCAGGAGCGCTCGGCCAGCGCCC
>NC_021021.1:2219244-2221138 GCF_000210055.1 Gordonibacter pamelaeae 7-10-1-b | reverse complement strand
CTGCCTGGCATCCGGTCGGGCGGCCCACGGCCTGTTCGCGGCGAACCTCGTGTTCTCCTGCTTCGCGGTGTCGGTGCTGCTGGTGTTCTCCGCGGCGTCCATCCTCGTCGGCGGCATGCCGTGGCAGGTCGTGGAAGACGACTCCCTCCGCCCGGCCGTGCTCGCGGCGGGCCTCGCCCTGTTCTGCGGTGCCGCGCTGGCGTTCCGCGGCCTGCTCGACCGCTTTCCGCTCGACGCGGAGGGCGGTCGGTCGTACGCCGCGCTGTTCTGGTTCGGCTGGTTCTCGCTCGCCTACATCCTGTTCGACGCGCTTCCCAGCTTGTTCCGCCTCGACGTGCCGCTGTTGTCGGAGTTCTTGGGCGCGAGCATGCTGCTGCTGGGCGTGTCGGTGGCCGCCTTCGTGGTAGCCACGTCGCTGCTCGGGCGCGACGCGCACGTGGAGGAGGAGTACCTGGCGCTCATGGAGCGGCGCGAGCGCCAGGAGGCGCGCCTCGGGCAGCTGCGCGACCAGGCGTCGCGCGATGCCCTCACCGGCCTGCGGACCGTCGAGGACCTGCTGGAGCACGGGCGTCCGTTCGCCGTCGCCTACCTCGACATGAACGGCCTCAAGGCCGTCAACGACACGTTCGGCCACGAGGCGGGCGACGCCTGCCTCGTCAGGCTCGCCGACGCCCTGCGCTCGTCGTTTCCCGGCCGGGCGGCGTTGTGCCGCATGAGCGGCGACGAGTTCCTCGTCGTGCTCCCCGAAGGCGACGAGCGCGAGGTCGGGCGGCATGCCGGGGAGGCGCTCGAGGTGCTGGCCGCCCAGCCGGTCGAGGGCGTGGGGGCTGTGTCGTTCTCGTTCGGCACGGCTGCATCGGGCTGCGAGGGGGAGTCCGCCGCCGCCCTCGTCGCGCGGGCCGACCGCGCCATGTACCAAAGCAAGCGCGCCTACCACGGCCGGGTTTCAGGCGGTGCCCGATGAGAGTCGCGCCCTTCGCGATCAGCGCCGTGTGCTACTTCTTGTTCAACGCGGCCATGTTCGCCGGCCTCGAGGCCCAGGCGGGCTTCGCCGCCCCGAGGCGCGGCGCCGAGATTGCCGTGTTCGCCGGGAACTACCTCGCATTCGCGGCGCTCAGCATGCTGCAGTTCAACCTGGTGGCCAACTGGCTCGTCATCTGCGTGCTGTTCCTGTTCGAGATCAAATGGGCCTTCAGGTGCCCCTGGCGGGCCTCGCTGCTCTGCGCGCTGCTCGTCTCCCTGGTGGGGCTTGGCGCCAACGAGTTCGCGCGGTCGCTGTGCGCCATCGCCTTCGACGTGCCGCAGAGCGCGTTCAGCAACGACATCGGCGAGGAGGGGAACTTGAAGACGGTTCCCGTGGCGCTCGGGTTCCTGCTCGGCGCCCTGCTCCTGTGCGTGCAGCGGCGCGTGCTGCGCCACGGCGAGACGGCCGTGGTGTACGGGAACGACCGCTCGCGCCGGTTCGTGCTGGCCATGGGCGTGCTCGGGTACCTGTACCTCTGCTCCATCCTGCTGCTGTACTACGTGGACGTCAACGCGCTCGTGGTGAAGGTGTGGGCGCTCAAGGCGTCGGTGAGCGTTTTCGCCAGCCTGTCGCTGGCATTCTACTACGCGTACCGGACGGCCGCGGTCATACGGCGCAGCGAGGAGCGCCGCCTGTTGGAGCGCGAGGTGGCCGAGCGCGAGCACGAGGGCGACAAGCTGCAGGACATCGTCCGGCGCGACGAGCTCACCGGATGCTGCTCGCGCCGTTTCGCCGAGGCGCGCATCGACGAGCTCTTGGGCCGAGGGCGCCCCCTCTCGCTCGCTTTCGTGGACGTGAACGACCTGAAGGGCGTGAACGATGCAGGCGGCCACGAGGACGGGGACCGGTACCTCACGTGCGTCGCCGCCG
>NC_021021.1:2216440-2218737 GCF_000210055.1 Gordonibacter pamelaeae 7-10-1-b | reverse complement strand
CGCGCTGAGGGGCGGCCGCCCGCCGCGTGCCGCCGCCTGTTCGTGATGGGCGGGTGACGGCCTTGCGTCATCGGGCGAAAGACGCGCGCGCCGCGTTCGCGAGGCGCTATAATGAGGCCCGACATCAGTGGAAGCGCGCCGTGAGCGGTGCAGGCGGCAGGTCGGCCTCGGCCTGGCGCGCTGCGGGCCGGCGCGCGCGAACCAGCAGGGAGTGCCATGAAGAAGAAACAGGTGAGGTTCCTCAAGGAGCTGCTCGAGACGCCCTCGGCCACCGGCACGGAGATAGCCGTCGCGCGCCTGGTGCGCGAGCGCCTGGCCGACACGGCCGACGAGATAAGGACCGACGTCATGGGGTCGGTGCACGCCACGCTCAAGGGTGCCGGCGCGGGCCCGTCGCTCATGCTGTCCGCCCATATGGACGAGATCGGCCTCATGGTCACGTACATCTCGGACGAGGGCTACCTGTCGGTGGCCTCGGTGGGCGGTGTGGACGCGGCCGTGCTGCCCGGCATGCGCGTGGACGTGCACGCCTCGGAGTCGGTGGAGCCGCTGCGCGGCGTGGTGGGCCGCAAGCCCATCCACCTCATAGAGCCCGACGAGCGCAAGAAGGTCACGCCGCTGGACAAGCTGGTCATCGACCTGGGGCTTCCGGGGAAGAAGGTGCGCAAGCTCGTGCGCGTGGGCGACGTCATCACGTTCGGCGTGGGCTTCGAGCGCTTCGGCGCGGGCATGGCCGTGTCGCGCGCCTTCGACGACAAGGCGGGCGTCTGGGTGGGCGTGCGCGTGCTGGAGCAGCTGGCGCGTGCGGGCCGCGCGCCCGGCGACTTCACGTTCGCCGCCACCGTGCAGGAGGAGATCGGCACGCGCGGCGCCGAGACGAGCGCGTACTCCGTGCGCCCCGACGTGGGGCTCGCCTTCGACGTGACGCACGCCACCGACTACCCGGGCATCGATCCGACGAAGCACGGCAAGATCGTGTGCGGCCAGGGCCCCGTCATCGCGCGCGGCCCCAACATCAACCCCGAGGTGTTCGAGCGCCTGGTGGCCGCCGCCGAGGCCGAGGGCCTGCCGTACCAGCTGGAGGCCGAGCCGGGCGTGACGGGCACCGACGCGCGCGCCATCCAGATGGCCCGCGGCGGCATCCCCACGGGCCTCGTGTCCGTGCCGCTGCGCTACATGCACACGCCCACTGAGGTGGTGTGCCTGGCCGACCTGGACGCCACGGTGAAGCTGGTCGTGCGGTTCGCGCGCGACCTGGGCGGGGCGAACGCCCGCATCTACGCGAGCGCCCCGCACGGCGTGAGCGGCCTCGCCGCCCACTACGGCGACCGCGGCCACGTGCCCGTCAAGACCGGCGACACGCTCGCCATCGGCAAACGCACGCTCACGTTCACCCAGACCGTCATGGTGCACTGGCCCGACAACATGGTCGCCTATTCCGATGCCGACCGCATCCTGTTCTCCAATGACGCGTTCGGTCAGCACTACGCCTCCTCGAAGCGTTTCGACGACGAGGTGGGCCTGCCCGAGGTGCTGGCCCAGGCCAAGAAGTACTACGCGAACATCGTGATGCCCTACTCGCGCCACGTCCAGCGTGCGCTGGGAGCCCTTGGCGGCCTGGACATCGACATGATCGCGCCGAGCCACGGCGTGGTCTGGCGCAGCCACGTCCCCGAGATCCTGGACACCTACGCGTGCTGGAGCTCGCTCGCGCCCGAGGACTACGCCGTGGTGGTTTACGACTCCATGTGGCATACCACCGAGGCCATGGCCCGCGAGATACTGGAGGCGTTCATCGAGTGCGGCGTCCCCGCGCGCCTGTTCGACCTCAAGGCGAACCACATCTCCGACATCATGACCGAGGTGCTGTCGGCGAAGTACGTGGCCGTGGGCTCGCCCACGCTCAACAACGGGATGATGCCCACGGTCGCGGCCTTCCTCTGCTACCTCAAGGGCCTCTCGCCGAAGACGGGCTGGGAGGGACGCGTGGGCATCCCGTTCGGCTCGTACGGCTGGGGCAAGAACGGCCCCGACGAGGTGGCCGAGGCGCTGGAGAAGTGCGGCTTCGACCTCGCGCTCGGCACGCTCGCGCACCAGTGGACCGCCGACGCCGCCAGCCTGGAAGAGCTCCAGCGCGCCGTCGTGGACGGCGTGGGGAGGTAACCGCTGCCGGTCGCGCCCCTTTCCCCTTATAATAGGCGGCGATGGCATCCGCCAAGGGTCCCAACCCGGCGGGAACGAGCCGAGCGAAAGGAAGCCCATGCCAACCCCTTTGGGAAAGACGCTGCTCATCGCCA
>NC_021021.1:2212489-2215992 GCF_000210055.1 Gordonibacter pamelaeae 7-10-1-b | reverse complement strand
TGGGCCGGTGCAACGGCGAGTTCTTCGTGGAGACGCTCTCCTTCGGCGTGGGCGCGGCCATCGCGCTCGACACGGTGGAGCGGCGGGCGCGCACGGGCCGCACCGGCACGGCGCTCTACCTGGCCAGCGGCATGGACCAGCTGCTGCACCACCTGGACTGCCACCGCTACACCGCCTCGTTCGACGGCGGCGAACCGGTGCGTGGCGCGTCGTTCACGTTCGCGGTGCAGGTGGGCCCCACCTACGGCGGCGGCTTCCGCATCTGCCCGGACGCGCGCATCGACGACGGCCTGCTGGACGTGTGCATCGCGCACCCGCCCTTCGGCGTCGCGCGCGCCGTCTTCGTGTTCCTGCTGGCAAAGGGCGGCCGCCACACCGGCTTTCGGCAGATCGAGCTGCGCCGCGCCCGCACGCTGTCGGTGCGCTTCGACGCGCCCCCGCCCGTCCAGATCGACGGAGAGCCCCTTGAGGCCGCCGAGTACGCCATCGACGTCGTGCCCCGCGCCCTCGGCGTGCTCGTGCCCGAAACCCGCGGCTGACCTCGAGTCGGCTCCCTAAACCAGCAGCGGGCGCGTGAGCCAGTCGAAGCGCTCCCAGCGCTGGTTCGCGGCGATGTTCACGAAGGCGTCGTGGCAGAACCTCACGACGGCGGCGTGCGGGTCGTCAGCGCGCAGCACGTCCTCCAGTTTGAGGAAGTACTCGGCGCTCGACGGGTCGTAGTACGCGCCCGGCACGTCAACCTCGGGCATGACCCCCTCGAGGAAGGGATAGGCCATCACGAAGAACGCCGGGTCGTCGGCCTTCTCGTCGCCCGGCCAGAAGCCGAACTCCACGAACTGCTCGTCGAGCGCCACGCGCTCCACGATGCCGCCCTCTCCCGCGTACGGGCACGGCTTTCCCGAGAACAGCACGCACGTCAGATCGAGCGTTCCCCAGAACAGCGACGGCTGCATCTTCTTCCCGCGGAAGCCGGCCGAGAAGTCCAGCAGGGCGCCCTGGGCGAACAGGCACTGCTCGAAGTAGTTCCAGGCGGCCCCGCCGTCGAACGCGAGCGGCTCGGCGAGCGCGTAGAAGGGCGTCTGGGTGAACATCTCCTGCGGCACCGGGTAGAGGGGCACCGGGTGCCCGACAGCCTCCAGAAGCAGCGTGAACCGCTCGTAGTAGCGGGCCACGGACGTGCCGTCCTCGAGCGGGAACGACGCCTCCTCGCCGGTCGTCGCCACGGCCTGCACCTGCGGCTCGTCCAGGCGCAGCCGGATCTCGAACCCGCCCGCGCCGTGCGGCACGAAGCCGGTGGAGAACCCGTCGGGCACCGGCTCGAGCAGCACGTGGCCCCATTCCGGCTGGGGCTCGAGGCATTCCAGCTTCACCTTGCCCATCATCTGGGCCACCATATGCAGCGCGATGCACGTCTCGCGCCATTGGCTGTACGTCTGCAGGTGCATGGCTTCTCCTTGCTGTCGGTTCGCGGGGACCGACGGTCGTTCCGCGGGGGTGGGTTGAGCGCGCGAAGGCGGTTCGGGGTCTCAATCGGGACAGTCTAGCCGCCTCCCCGCATCCCTGCAGCGGCGGCCCGAAGGCGTCATCAGGTCGTGGGGAAGGGGTTACGCGGGTGGCGGATGCCCCGCATTTCCGCTACGATGGCGGGGTAGCGGAAACGATCATGCGCGCCCCGCGCGCCGGCAAGGAGTCCCATGAGCGCACAGTTTCTCCCGGTGAACCGTCAGGATATGGCGGAACGCGGCTGGGACCAAGTCGACTTCGTCTACGTGTCGGGCGACGCGTACGTCGACCACCCCTCGTTCGGCGCGGCCATCGTCACGCGGCTTCTGGAGTCGCACGGCTACAAGGTGGGCGTCATCGCGCAGCCCGACTGGAACGACCCGGCCTCGGTGGCTGCGCTCGGCGAGCCGCGGCTGGCGTTCCTCGTGTCGGCCGGCAATATGGACTCCATGGTGAACCACTACACCGTGGCCAGGAAGCGCCGCCGCGAGGACGCGTACTCGCCGGGCGGGCAGGCGGGCCTGCGCCCGAACCACGCGGCCGTCGTCTACAGCAACCTCATCCGCCGCACGTTCAAGAAGACGCCCATCGTGCTGGGCGGCATCGAGGCGAGCTTGCGGCGGCTCGCGCACTACGACTACTGGTCGGACAAGATGAAGCGCTCCATCCTGCTGGACTCCGGGGCCGACCTCGTGAGCTTCGGCATGGGGGAGCGCTCCGTGGTTGAGATAGCCGACGCGCTTGCCGCGGGCCTGTCCATCGACGACCTCACGTTCATCGACGGCACCGTCTACCGCGCGAACTCGCTTGCGCACGTCTACGATGCGGTGGAGCTGCCCTCGTTCCCCGACTTGCAGGCCGATCCCCTGAACTACGCGCGCAGCTTCGCCGTGCAGTACGCCAACAGCGATCCCTTCATCGGGAAGCGTCTGGTGGAGCCGTATTCCGACCACGAGTTCGTCGTGCAGAACCCGCCGGCCGCCCCGCTTTCGCAGGCCGAGATGGACGCCGTCTACCGCCTGCCCTTCGCGCGCACGTACCACCCGATGTACGAGGAGGCCGGCGGCGTGCCGGCCATCAAGGAGGTGCGGTTCAGCCTCACCAGCAGCCGCGGCTGCTTCGGCGAGTGCTCGTTCTGCGCGCTCACGTTCCATCAGGGGCGCATCGTGCAGGCGCGTAGCCACGACTCGCTCGTGGAGGAGGCGCGGGCCATCACCGACGATCCCGACTTCAAGGGCTATATCCACGACGTGGGCGGTCCCACGGCGAACTTCCGCGCCCCCGCCTGCGCCAAGCAGACGAAGGCCGGCGCCTGCCCGCACCAGCGCTGCCTGTTCCCGGAGCCGTGCGAGCGCCTCGAGGCGGACCATGTGGACTACCTCAAGCTGCTCGAGCGGCTGCGCAAGCTCCCCGGCGTGAAGAAGGTGTTCGTGCGCTCCGGCATCCGCTTCGACTACGTGCTGGCCGACCGCAAGCACGGCGACGAGTTCATCTACGAGCTCTGCGAGAACCACGTGAGCGGCCAGCTGAAGGTGGCACCCGAGCACGTGTCCGACACCGTGCTCGCCCATATGGGCAAGCCGCCCCGCGCCGTGTACGAGCGCTTCGTGCAGAAGTACGAGCAGGCGAACGAGGAGCTGGGGAAGAGGCAGTACCTCGTGCCCTACCTCATGTCGTCGCACCCCGGCTCCACGCTCGACGAGGCCGTGGAGCTGGCCGAGTACGTGCGCGACCTGGGGTACATGCCCGAACAGGTGCAAGACTTTTACCCCACGCCCTCCACTATGTCCACGGTCATGTACGCCACCGGCGTGGACCCGCACACCATGCAGCCCGTCTACGTGCCGAAGTCCCCGCACGAGAAGGCGCTCCAGCGCGCCCTCATCCAGTACCGCGATTCGAAGAACCGCCCCCTCGTGCTGGAGGCCCTGAAGAAGGCCGGCCGCATGGACCTGGTGGGCCACGGCCGCGAATGCCTCGTGCGCCCCGAGGGCGCCCCG
>NC_021021.1:2190685-2212019 GCF_000210055.1 Gordonibacter pamelaeae 7-10-1-b | reverse complement strand
CTCGCCCCGGTAACGCCGAAGGCGGCAGTCGGGAACCTGCGTGCCGCACGCCGCCGAAGGCGGCAGGCGGGGCGAGCGGTCACGGCGCCCCCTCCGCGCCCTCGTACCACCCTCCGCAACTTGTGCGCAAGTTGTGTGCGCAAATCAACTCTTGATACCTGACCCGGAGGGGTTTATAATTCTCGGTTGCGTCTGGTCATTGATAGATACACCCGGACGCGTGGTACACCGGAGTCGCGTGCGTCAAGCCTCCCCAAGGCGCAGCGGCAATCGGCAGTCCACGAAGCGACAAGGGGTCTTTGGGGTACGGAGAGGCGTGCGAGCAAAGATCCGAAGAAAGGACAGTAATGGGAGTCAAACAGTACAAGCCGACGAGCCCGGGCCGACGTTTCCAGACGGTCTCGGACTTCGCCGAGATCACGACGGACAAGCCGGAGAAGTCCCTGCTTGCGCCGCTGTCGAACAAGGCGGGCCGCAACAACAACGGCCGCATCACGACGCGGCACCAGGGCGGCGGCAACAAGCGCCGCTACCGCATCATCGACTTCAAGCGCCAGAAGGACGGCGTGCCCGCGAAGGTCGCTACCATCGAGTACGACCCGAACCGCAGCGCCCGCATCGCCCTTCTGCACTACGTCGACGGCGAGAAGCGCTACATCCTTCATCCGAAGGGCCTCCGCGTGGGCGACACCGTCATGAGCGGCCCCGAGGCCGACATCAAGCCGGGCAACGCGCTGCCGCTGGCCAACATCCCCGTCGGCACGCTCATCCACGCCGTGGAGCTGCAGCCGGGCAAGGGCGCCGCCATCGCGCGTTCCGCCGGCACCAGTATCCAGCTCATGGGCAAGGAGGGCAACTACGCCATCCTGCGCATGCCGTCCTCCGAGATGCGCCGCGTGCTCATCACGTGCCGCGCCACGGTGGGCGAGGTCGGCAACGCCGAGCATGCCAACATCAAGATCGGCAAGGCCGGACGCAACCGCTGGAAGGGCATCCGCCCCAGCGTCCGCGGTACCGTCATGAACCCGGTCGACCACCCGCACGGCGGCGGCGAGGGCAAGAACAAGTCCGCTGGTCGTCACCCGGTCACCCCGTGGGGCGTTCCCACGAAGGGCCATCGCACCCGCAATCCCAAGAAGGCTTCGAGCCGCTTGATCATCCGCCGTCGCAAGAAGTAGCGCAAAGCGTTAAGGAGTAATAGTGAGTAGAAGTTTGAAGAAGGGTCCTTTCGTTGAGCCGCGGCTTCTTGATCGTATCGAGAAGATGAATGCGGCGGGCGAGAAGAACGTCGTGAAGACCTGGTCGCGCTCCAGCACCATCTTCCCGGAGATGGTGGGGCACACCATCGCCGTGCATGATGGCCGCAAGCACGTGCCGGTCTACGTCACCGAATCCATGGTCGGCCACAAGCTGGGCGAATTCGCCCCGACCCGCACGTTCAAGGGTCACTCCGCCGACAAGGGCAAGCGATAAGAAGGGGTGAAAACAATGGAAGCTAAAGCTGTAGCACGCTATGTCCGCGTTTCGCCCCGCAAGGCGCGCATCGTAGTAGACCTGGTCCGCGGCAAGTCCGTTATCCAGGCCCGCGAGATCCTCGCGTTCACGAACCGCGGTGTGGCGGAAGCCGTCGAGAAGACGCTGAACTCCGCCGTGGCCAACGCCGAGCACCAGCACCACGTGCGTCCGGAATCGCTCATCGTGAAGACGGCCTTCGTCGACGAGGGCCCCACGCTGAAGCGCATCCGTCCGCGCGCCAAGGGCTCCGCGTCGCGCATCCGCAAGCGCACGAGCCACATCACGATCATCGTTGCACCGCGAGAGGAGGCATAAGCCGTATGGGTCAGAAAGTTAGCCCCACCGGGTTCCGCCTTGGCATCACCGAAGATTGGCGCAGCCGTTGGTACTCCGACAAGGACTACGCCAAGAACCTGGAAAACGACTTGGCCATCAGGAAGTTCCTGGACAAGTACCTCGCCCGTGCCGCCGTCTCCAAGGTTGAGATCGAGCGCGCCGGCGACAAGATCAAGGTCATCGTCACCACGGCCCGCCCGGGCGTCGTGATCGGCAAGAAGGGCGCCGAGATCGACTCCCTGCGCAAGAAGCTGGAGAAGGTTGCCAGCGGCCCGGTGTCCATCGAGGTCGTCGAGGTCAAGCGCCCCGAGCTCGATGCCGCGCTCATCGCGCAGTCCGTGGCCGAGCAGCTCGAGGGCCGCGTGGCCTTCCGTCGCGCCATGCGCAAGGCGGTCCAGTCCGCCCGCAAGAGCGGTGCCAAGGGCATCCGCATCCAGTGCTCCGGCCGCTTGGGCGGCGCGGAGATGAGCCGTCGCGAGTGGTATCGCGAGGGCCGCGTGCCGCTGCACACGCTGCGCGCGAAGATCGACTACGGTTTCTGCACCGCCGCCACCACGATGGGCTCCATCGGCGTGCAGGTGTGGGTGTACCACGGCGAGATGCTCCCCGGCCAGAAGGCGCCGAACCCGGCGCTCGAGGGCAGCTCCCGCCCGAACCGTTCCCGTCGCAACGACCGCAACGAGAGGGGGGCGAAGTAAATGCTCGTACCTAAGCGCGTCAAGCACCGCAAGGTGCAGCGTGGTTCCATGAAGGGCAAGGCCAAGGGCGGCACCCGGCTGAACCACGGCACGTGGGGCATCCAGGCGCTCGAGGCGCACTGGATCACCAACCGCCAGATCGAGGCAGCCCGTATCGCCATGACCCGTCACATGAAGCGTGGCGGCAAGGTGTGGATCACGATCTTCCCCGACAAGCCTATCACGCAGAAGCCGGCAGAAACCCGCATGGGTTCCGGCAAGGGCAACCCCGAGGCATGGGTCGCCGTCGTCAAGCCCGGCCGCATCATGTTCGAGATCGACGGTGTCGACGAGGAGACCGCCAAGGAAGCTCTGCGTCTCGCCATCAACAAGTTGCCCATCAAGTGCAAGATTGTTTCCAAGGAAACGGAAGGGCAGGAATAAATGAAAGCAGCAGAGATCCGTGAGCTTTCTGCCGACGATTTGCAGGCGAAACTCAAAGAAGCGCGCGCGGAGCTTTTCAATCTGCGCTTCCAGATGGCCACGAGCCAGCTCGACAACACCGCCCGCGTGGGTCAGGTCAAAAAGGACATCGCCCGCATCCAGACCGAGATGCGTGCCCGCGAGCTGAACGCCTAGAGCGCGGATAAGGAAGGTTATATACATGAGTGAAGATCGTAACTCCCGCAAGGTCCGCCAGGGCACCGTGGTGAGCGCCGTCAACGACAAGACCTGCGTCGTGCAAGTCAAGGAGCGCAAGCCGCATCCCGTGTACGGCAAGATGATGACGACCACGAAGAAGTTCCACGCCCACGACGAGAACAACGAGGCCGGCGTCGGCGACACCGTGCGCATCATGGAGACGCGCCCGCTGTCCAAGATGAAGCGCTGGCGTCTGATCGAGATCGTGGAAAAGGCCAAATAGCCTGCGTGCTCGCATGCATGCCCGTAAGAGGAAAGTTAGGTTACAGCAATGATTCAGATGCAAACCATGCTCGCAGTGGCCGACAACTCCGGCGCTCGCAAGGTGCAGTGCATCAAGGTCCTCGGCGGCTCCAAGCGCCGTTACGCGGGCCTCGGTGACGTGATCATCTGCAGCGTGAAGGAAGCGGCGCCCAACGGCAACGTCAAGAAGGGCGAGGTCGTGCGCTGCGTCGTCGTGCGCGTGAAGAAGGAAGTCCGCCGCCCCGACGGCAGCTACATCAAGTTCGACCAGAACGCCGCCGTGCTCATCAACAACGACGGCGCGCCCCGCGGCACCCGCATCTTCGGGCCCGTTGCCCGCGAGCTGCGCGACAAGAAGTACATGAAGATCGTGTCTCTGGCACCGGAAACGCTGTAGGGGAGGTGTGCGTAATATGAGTGGTATGAACATCAAGAAGGGCGACAAGGTCAAGGTTCTGTCCGGCAAGGACAAGGGCAAGGAGGGCGTCGTGCTGCGCGCGCTTCCGCAGAAGGAGCGCGTGGTGGTGGAGAAGGTCAACATGATCAAGAAGGCCATGCGCCCCACGCAGCAGAACCCGCAGGGCGGCATCTCCACCATGGAGGCCCCCATCCACGTGTCCAACGTCATGGTCATCTGCCCCGAGTGCAAGCAGCCCACGCGTACGGGCAAGAAGCGCGACGAGAACGGCAAGAAGATCCGCGTCTGCAAGAAGTGCGGCAAGGACATCGACAAATAGCAAGCCTGCGGGCGCTGCGCGCCGCCACGGCGCGCAGCGCGGCAACCGCATGAACATGACCCCGGCACCGCCGGGGACGCCGGGTCGGAAATCCTGCGTTTAATTCATCGAAAGGAAACGAAATGACCGCTCCTCGCCTGAAGGAACAGTACAAGACCGAGATCGTGCCCAAGCTCGAGCAGGAGCTCGGCATCAAGAACATCAACGAGGTCCCGCGCCTCGAGAAGATCGTCGTGAACATGGGCGTGGGCGCCGCAGCCTCCGACTCGAAGCTGCTCGACGCCGCCATGGCCGATCTGCGCACCATCACGGGCCAGCAGCCCTGCGTCACGCGCGCCAAGAAGTCCATCGCCGGCTTCCACCTGCGCGAGGGCCAGGCCATCGGCTGCAAGGTCACGCTGCGCGGCGACCGCATGTGGGAGTTCCTGGACCGCCTGCTGGCGACCGCCCTCCCGCGCGTCCGCGACTTCCGCGGCATCTCGCCGAAGAGCTTCGACGGCCGCGGCAACTACACGATGGGCATCACCGAGCAGCTGATCTTCCCGGAGATCGACTACGACAAGATCGACCGCACGCGCGGTATGGATATCACGGTCGTCACGACCGCGGACAACAACGAGGACGCCTTCGCGCTGCTCTCCGCGCTGGGCTTCCCCTTCAAGGACAAGTAGGTTGCTTGATCCCACGATGGTACTTGCACCCGCGCGCGAGCGCGGGTCGAGGATAGGAAAGAAGGAATTGCATGGCTAAGAAATCGATGATCGCCAAGGCGAAGCGCGAGCCGAAGTTCTCGACGCGCCAGCACAACCGCTGCACGCGTTGCGGACGCCCCCGCGCTTACTACCGCAAGTTCGGCCTGTGCCGCGTGTGCCTGCGCGAGCTGGCCAACAAAGGCGAACTGCCCGGCGTGACCAAGTCTTCGTGGTAAGCCGCCAGACTCAAGTCACGTTCAAGGGTGTGCCCGCGTAGAAGGCGGAGGCGTTACGGGCGCCGACGAACCGTGCGCGCGGCTCATCACGGACCAAAGGAGAACAGAACCATGACCATGACCGACCCCATCGCAGACATGCTTACGCGCGTGCGTAACGCAAACTCTGCCGGCAAGCAGACGGTTTCCATGCCGTCGAGCAAGAAGCTTGTCGAGATAGCCCGCATCATGCAGGAAGAGGGCTACATCCAGCGCTACGACGTCGTCGAGGGCGAGCCCCGCGCGACGCTGGAGATCGTGCTGAAGTACGGCGACAAGAAGGCCAAGACCATCCGCGGCATCAAGCGCATCTCGAAGCCCGGCCTGCGTATCTACGCGGGCAAGGACGAGCTGCCCCGGGTGCTCGGCGGACTCGGCACCGCAATCATCTCGACGAGCCTCGGCGTGATGACCGACCGCGACGCCCGCAAAAAGGGCGTTGGCGGCGAAGTCATCGCGTACGTGTGGTAGGAAAGGGAGGTAGGTAGATATGTCTCGTATCGGCAAACAGCCCATCACCGTTCCTGCCGGCGTCGACGTTACCATCGACGGCACCACCGTGACGGTCAAGGGCCCGAAGGGCGAGCTCACCCGCAGCTTCCCCGAGATCATGATCATCAAGCGCGAGGGCGACGACATCATCGTCGAGCGCCCGGACGACAGCCGCGACGCGAAGGCCTTCCACGGCCTCGTGCGCACGCTCATCGCGAACATGGTCGAGGGCACCGCGAACGGCTTCTCCAAGAAGCTCCAGCTCGTGGGCGTCGGCTACCGTGCCGCGCTCAAGGGCAAGGACCTGGAGATGCAGCTCGGCTTCTCTCATCCCGTGCTCGTGGAGGCGCCGGAGAACATCACGTTCGAGGTCCCGAGCCAAACCGAGATCATCGTGTCCGGCCCCAGCAAGGAGCAGGTCGGCCAGGTGGCGGCGAACATCCGCAAGTGGCGCAAGCCGGAGCCCTACAAGGGCAAGGGCATTCGCTACGAGGGCGAGCATGTGCGTCGCAAGCTGGGCAAGGCCGCCAAGGGCGACTAACGTTTGAGCCTCTACACGGTTTGAGATCGAAGGGATAATCATGAACAAGCTTCAGAAGAAACAAGCCGGGTTGGCTCGCCGCCATCGCCGCGTGCGCGGCAAGGTTTCCGGCACGGCGGCGCGTCCGCGCCTGTGCGTCACGCGCAGCAACAACAACATCTACGTCCAGCTCGTCGACGACGTCGCCAGCAAGACCATCTGCGGCGTGTCCACGCTCGGTGCCGAGTTCAAGGCCACGGGCAAGAAGGGCGGCACCGTCGAGGGCGCGGCTGCCCTCGGCGAGATCGTCGGCAAGAAGGCGCAGGAGAACGGCGTCACGGAGGTCGTGTTCGACCGTGGCGGTCATCTGTATCACGGGCGCGTGCAGGCTCTGGCCGATGCGGCTCGCGAAGCCGGCCTGAAATTCTAGAAGGGGTTAAAGCTTATGGCTCGTAACAAGCAGCAGAACGACGCCGGGGTTCCCGAGCTCCAGGAGCGCGTCGTCTACATCAACCGCGTGTCCAAGGTCGTCAAGGGCGGCCGCCGCTTCGCGCTCACCGCGCTCGTGGTCGTCGGCGACGGCAACGGCCGCGTCGGCGTGGGCATGGGCAAGTCCCAGGAAGTGCCCATCGCCATCAAGAAGGGCGTCGAGGACGCGAAGAAGAACATGTTCACCGTGCCGCTGACGCCCGAGAAGACGCTGCCGCATGAGATCATGGGCATCTACGGCGCTGGCCGCGTGCTCATCAAGCCGGCCACGCCCGGTACCGGCGTTATCGCCGGCGGCCCGGTGCGCGCCATCATGGAGCTCGCCGGCGTGACCGACGTGCTCACGAAGTCTCTCGGCACGAATAACGCCATGAACATCGTGAAGGCGGCCGCCGAGGGCCTCAAGAACATGGAGAGCCCCGAGCAGGTGGCCGCGCGCCGCGACACGTCCGTCGCGAAGATCTACGGCTGGAAGGAGAAGGAGTAATGGCAGACGCGAAGAAGACGCTGCGCATCACCCAGGTGAAGAGCTCCGTCGGCCGCAAAGCCGACCAGGGCCAGACGCTGCGTGCGCTCGGCCTCGGCAAGATCGGCCGTACGGTCGACCAGGTGGACAACGACTGCGTGCGCGGCATGATCTTCAAGGTCAAGCACCTCGTGCAGGTCGAAGAGCTGTAAATCATCGAAGATATGCGCGCCGCCTCCGGGCGGCGCGTGTTATCATACTCGATTGTGAATCATCGCCGCCTCCGCGGCGTGATCGCGTTTCCGCCAAGGGCGGAACGCATAACGGAAGTTAGCTGGCGGCGAGCTGCCAGCGCGGGCCGCAGGCCCGTTTGCGACTGAGAAGGAGTCACAACCATGGAATTGAAGGATCTCAAGCCGGCCGAGGGTTCCACCCATTCCCGCAAGCGCGTGGGCCGCGGTCCCGCCTCCGGCACGGGCAAGACGTCCGGCCGCGGCATGAACGGCCAGAAGTCCCGCGCTGGCGGCGGCAAGGGCGTCGGCTTCGAGGGCGGCCAGACCCCGCTCGCGCGCCGTCTGCCGAAGCTCCCCGGCTTCAAGAACATCAACCATGTGGAGTACCTGCCTGTCAACGTGAGCCGTCTCGACGAGAAGTTCGAGGCCGGCGACGTGGTCGACGGCGAGAGCCTGAAGGCCAAGGGCATCATCAAGCATGCCGACGCGCTGGTGAAGGTGCTCGGCGACGGCGACCTGACCAAGGCGCTCACGGTCAAGGTCGATAAGGTTTCTGCTTCGGCCAAGGCGAAGATCGAAGCAGCTGGAGGAAAGGTCGAAGAGCCTTGCTAAGCTCGATCATCGATGCGTTCAAGGTACCGGAGCTGCGTAAGAAGATCCTCTTCACGCTGGCTATCCTCGCACTGTACCGCTTCGGCGCGTACGTGCCGGTGCCGGGCATCCCGTTCAACGAGTTCGCGAATTCGTTCCAGGATTCGGGCGTGTCCATGACGATGCTCGACCTGTTCACGGGCGGCGCGCTGTCGAACTTCTCGGTGTTCTCGCTGGGCATCATGCCCTACATCACGGCCTCCATCATCATGCAGCTCATGCAGGGCGTCATTCCCGCCGTGGGCCGCTGGGCGAAGGAGGGCGACGCGGGTCGCAAGAAGATCACGCAGGTGACGCGTTACCTGACGCTGGGCCTCGGCCTCATCAACGCGGTGGGCTACCTGTTCCTGTTCAAGTCGCCGGCGTACGGCGTGGTGTTCAGCACGGAGGTTCCCGAGCTGCTCACCGACTTCATCGTCGTGTTCACGCTCGTGGCGGGCACCGCGTTTATCATGTGGATGGGCGAGCTCATCACGCAGCGCGGCATCGGCAACGGCATGTCGCTCATCATCTTCGTGAGCATCGTGTCGCGCGTGCCGAGCGCCATCTTCTCGTCGGTGAACCTGACGGCGGATTTGGGCATGGGCATTGCCATCACGGCGCTCATCATCCTCGTGGTGCTGGCGTGCATCCCCGCGATCATCTTCGTGGAGCGCGCGCAGCGTCGCATCCCCGTTAACTACGCCAAGCGCGTGCAGGGGCGCAAGATGATGGGCGGCCAGTCCACGTACATCCCCCTGAAGGTGAACGCGGCGGGCGTCATCCCCATCATCTTCGCAAGCTGCCTGATCTACTTCCCGGCGCAGCTGGCGGCGCTCTTCAACATCGAGTGGCTCACGAACGTGGCCAACGCGATGTCGACGGGCTGGATCAACTGGATCCTCACGGTGCTCTTGATCGTGTTCTTCGCGTACTTCTACACCTCCATGGTGTTCAACCCCGAGGACACGGCCGACAACCTGCGCAAGCAGGGCGGCTTCATCCCCGGCGTGCGCCCGGGCACGGCCACGGTCACCTACATCAAGAACGTGCTGCACCGCGTGACGCTGCCCGGCGGCATCTTCATCGCCGCCATCGCGGTCGTGCCGTCCATCGTGTTCTTCTTCACCGGCAACACGCTCATCCAGGCGTTCGGCGGCACCTCGATCCTCATCATGATCGGCGTGGCCCTCGACACCATGAGCAAGGTGGAGAGCCAGCTGAAGATGCACAACTACGACGGCTTCTTCAAGTAGGGAAGCATCGAAAGAACGGCGAACTGCGCATCGGCGGCCCTCGGGCCGCCGATGCTGGTTTTCAGGGCCGGTGTCGAAAGCTCCACCTGCGCAGGGACTCCTGCATTCCTTCTCGGGCAACGGCGCCAGTTGCCCTTGCCTCGCGCGGGCCGCTATCGTCTCGGGAGCGGCCCGCGCGTTCTCGCTTGCCCGCAGCGGCCTCCCTAGCCTTCATTTTCTATCAAGAACGGCGACTTCCCGTTCACGAGGGACAACAGCAGGCAGGCCTGGCGTCAGATCGTCTCCGCCCCGTCGCCGTCGTCGCCGATTGGGGCGTTCTCCACGAGGGTGAGCAGCTCCTCGCGCGAGCTCACGCCCAGCTTGCGGTATATCTTGTAGGTGTGCGACTTCACCGTGTGGGGCGAGATGTAGAGCTTGTCCTGGATGTAGGCGGTGCCGCGGCCCTTGGCCAGCAGGTCGAACACCTCTATCTCGCGGGCGGACAGGTCTTCAGAACAAGCCGTTCGTGGCCAGCGCGGGGCTGCAGGCGGCCTACCCTTGGATGGGGTAGGGGGAAGACGACCCCTTCCTGAAGTGCGCGAAGGCATTCGGCGGCGATGCGGCGGCGGTGCGCGACTGGGCGGCGGGCGCGGGGATTCCCTGCGACTTCAACCCGGCCGTCCCGAGCGCGGCGTTCCCGTGCGCGTTCGTGCCGGCAGTGCGGGAGGCATGCCCGTCCGCGGTGCTCGGCGAGAGCGCGAACGTGCTGGAGCAGCAGCCCGACGGCTCGTTCTGCATGAGGGAAGTGGGCCTGCGGGAGCTTGCCATCCTCGACTCCAGGAAATATTGAGTCCAAACTCAATATTTCTCTTTACAAACGACACAAACGGTCGTAAGATGAGTCCGAACTCAAAATTGAGTTCGGACTCAATATAGGATCGGGACGGTGTGGGGCCGTAGCTGGAGGATGCGTATGTCAGCGAAAGGGTACATCTGCAGCTCGAAGACGAAGCAGCGTATCTACCGGGTGGCTGCCGACCTGTTCCTGAAGAACGGGTACCAGAACACCACGCTCAGCGATATCGCGAAGAAGGCCGAGGTATCCACCGGCACGCTCTACCGCTACTATCCGTCCAAGGGGGACTTCCTCACCGAGATCGGCAAGAACTCCGTCGAGCACCTGCGGGCGTTTGCGGACGACCTCCCCGAGGACATGCCGGCGAGCGAGGCCGTGCTCGCCGTGCTGCTGGAGGACATCCGCGGTACGCAGGGCATCTTCTTCTCGCCGGAGGGCGCGGAGGACGTGACCGAGCTCCAGGCGAACGACATCCGCCTGGCCTACAGCTACGAGATCTACGCCAGCCGCGAGCACCTCGACGCCGAGCTCGCCACGCGCGGCCAGCTGGTGAGCATCTACGCCGCCATCATCCAGCGCGCGAAGGAGGCGGGCACGCTTACCGGCTCCTACGACAGCCGCGTGTTCGCCCAGATCGTGGTGGCCATCTTCTTCCAAGAGCTCGACAAGGGCATGTACCGCTACGACTACCCCTACGAGCTTCTGTTCAAGCAAAAACTCGATATTCTGTTCGAAGGCCGCGAGCAGGCTCCCGGAGCCGCCGAAGAATGACGCAGGCAGGCCGCCCGCAAGCGCGCGGCCTGCGCAATCCCCATCGCAGCACTCCCATTCGAAAGCCATCGCAGCGCGATGTCTGGATACCTGTACCGAAATCACGACCGTCTGAAGGCGGGCCGGCATCGAAAGGAGGGATCGAGGAACGAGGAGGGAACCTCAATCTTCAGGAGCAGGACACGAGAAGGATTCCAAAACGCACGTCAAGTAAGGAGGAGCTAGACTATGAACCTGAACACGATGAACGTCACGAGGCGCACCCTGCTGAAGGGCGCCGGCGCCCTGGGTGCCGCTGCCGCCTTGGGCAGCTCGCTGACGTACAAGCCCGTGAAGGCGTTCGCGAACGCGCCCAACGCGGCGGCGCAGGGCGAGACGGGCGAGGTGTACGGCCACTGTCGCATGTGCATGCTGTGCGGCAGCTGCAGTTTCGTCGCCACCATGAAGGACGGTGTCGTCGTCAACATCGAGGGCGACCCCGATCGCGCGAACAACGCCGGAACGCTCTGCCCGCGCGGCAAGAGCGCCATCATGAACGTGTACAACCCGCATCGCATCAAGGCGCCCATGAAGCGCACCAACCCCGAGAAGGGCTTGGAGGTCGACCCCGGTTGGGTGGAGATCACCTGGGACGAGGCGCTCGACACGGCTGCCGAGAAGATCCGCGAATGCTACGACACGGACATCCGCAAGCTCGTGCAGATGTACAGCTTCGCCCCCTATGAGAGCGGCCATGCAACCCTGGGCATCGGCTTGTGGGCCATGGCGCTCGGCACGCCGAACTCCAGCTCCACGAAGGGCCAGATGTGCGCCATCCACTACGGCGGCTGCTACACGCTCTCGGCGTTCCCCACGGTGAACTACGACGCGGTGTACTGCGACTACCTGGTCATCCTCGGCAAGTCGGTGGGCTATGACTCCGGTCTGGCGGGCGGCGACGCGCGCAGCTTCGCAGACGGTCTCCGCCGCGGCCTGAAGTTCGTCACGGTGGGCCCGCGCGCCTCGATGGAGGCCACGCGCGGCGAATGGGTGTCGGCCAAGCTGGGCAGCGACCTCTCGCTCGTGTACTCGTGGATGCACTGCATGCTCTACAAGATCGAGAACGGCTTCGACGAGCCGTTCGTGAAGAACAGGACCAACTCGCCTTACCTGATCGACGCCAACGGCGATTATGTCCGTGGCGCCGACGGCAAGCCCTTGATCTGGGATGCATCGTCCGATTCCGCCAAGTCTCATGACGATCCGTCGCTCGCTGATCCTGCTCTGTTCGGCAATTATGAGGTTGAAGGCGTCGCCTGTCAGCCCGCATTCCAAGCCTTCAAAGAATCTCTCAAAGACTTCACGCCGGAATGGGCCGAGGCGTACAGCTCCGTTCCCGCCGACAAGATCCGCGAGATCGCCAATAACCTGGTGAAATACGCCTCGTTCGGCTCTACGGTTGAAATCGACGGCCAAACGCTGCCGCTGCGTCCCGCCGCCGTCATCATCGGCCGCGGCATCACCAACCAGGAAGACGGCACGCTCTGCGACATCTACAGCCGCGTGCTCAACATGCTCCTGGGCAACGTGGGCAACCCGGGCGGCATCATCTCGAACATGTACTGCGACTACCTGCCCAACGAGCTGGACGGCACCACCGAGCCCTACTTCGAGGCCAAGACGTGCACGAAGTTCAACTGGCCGCCGCAGGGCCTCGACTACGCCGACGTGTTCCCGCACCGCCACTCCACGAACACCCTCATGATGCGCACCATGTGCGACCCCGAGAAGTACGGCTTCGACTACAAGCCGTCGGTCGTGGTGTCGTGCGGCTCGAACCCCATCACGGTCACGGCCGACCCCGAGGTTGCCGAGCAGGCCATGAAGAGCGTCGACTACGTTATCTACCAGGGCTGCTACCATATGGACGAGATGGCCATGCTGTCCGACCTGCTGCTGCCCGAGCACGCATCGCTCGAAACGCATACCTGCCACCTGTTCCCCGGCAACGAGGGCTCGGCGACGAACACCGACCCGGCGTTCGCGGCCTCCAACCGCGGCGTGGTGGTGCGCAAGGGCATGAAGCCCATGTTCAACACGATGGACGGCAACGACCAGCTCATCGAGATCTTCGACCGCATGGGCCTCATCGATTTGTGGAACGAGACGGCCAACCAGAACGGCTGCATCGGCTACGCCGCGCTCACGGGCTTCGGCCAGGTGCCGCCGGCGGCCGTGCAGTTCGAGAATCCCGAGTACAAGCTTGAGCCGGGCGTGAAGTACACCGCCGAGGAGATGTTCGACCGCTGCCTGAAGAGCGCGTTCGGACCCGACAAGGGCCTCGACCACCTGGACAAGGTGAAGATGATGCCGTACAACGGCTTCTACGGCGCGGACGTGTACCCCTCGCACCGCAACCAGAAGATCCGCTTCACCGTGTACCTCGAGGCGCAGAAGCGCTCGGGCGACTTCCTCATTCCCAAGCTGCGCGAGGTGCAGGAGAGCGGCTTCGATCTTGAGGGCACCATCAAGTTCCCCATCGACGAGCTGCGCCGCCGCTACTGCGCCGTGCCGTACTGGCCCGAGAACCGCCAGATCGACTCCGCGCCGGCCGAGTACGACTTGTACGGGTTCAACTACCGCCAGCCGTTCTACATGTTCCGCCTGGCCAACATGGACCAGGACCCCATCCGCCGCGACTACTCGAGCAAGTACATGCCGGACGACAACTCCATCCTGGTCAACGCGAAGACCGCGGCCGACAAGGGCATCAACGAGGGCGATCTGATCACGGTCGAATCGCTGTTCGGCACGACGAAGGGCAAGGCGCACCTCACCGAGACCGTCCGCCCCGACAGCGTGGGCATCGGCGGCGCGCGCGGACGCAAGACCTCGTGGATGGGCAAGGACCTCGTCGAGGACACGAACATGAACGATCTGATGAGTGGTGACTTCGGGTACATCGACCCGATCCACGGCGGCGTCATCGACACCGTGCGCGTCAAGATCTACAAGGCTTAGGAAGGGGGAGGGAAATGACTCGATACGGAATGCTCATCGACGCCAGCACGTGCGCGGGCTGCGACGCCTGCACGATGGCGTGCAAGTACCAGAATGCGACGCCCTCGGGCATGTACTGGTGCAAGGTGCTGAAAGGCGAGTACGGCGAATACCCCAATTCCGGGCAAACCGTCCTCCCGATAGCCTGACAGCACTGCCAGGACGCGCCGTGCGTGAGCGCGTGCCCCACGGGTGCCAGCTACTACGACGAGAACCAGTGCGTCCAGGTGGACTACGAGAAGTGCATCGGCTGCCGCATGTGCATCAACGCGTGCCCCTACAACGCACGCAGCTACCACGACGTGGACCAGTCTGCGACGCCTTACTACGAAGGCTACGAGATGACGCCCTACGAGGAGATGCGCGCGTCCGAGCATCCCATCGGCGTGGTGGAGAAGTGCGTCATGTGCAAGGAGCGCACCGCCCAGGGCGAAGAGCCCTCGTGCGTGAAGACGTGCATCACGAAAAGCCGTTGGTTCGGCGATTTGGACGACCCGACTTCCGAGATCAACGTGATGATCAAGAAGCTGGGCGCCAAGCCGCTCATGGAAGACCTCGGTACCAAGCCGAGCGTCTATTACGCCGGTCTGGTGTAAGGAGGCATGGTCATGGATATCAAAATGAACAAGAGCGTGTTCCTCGGCGTGGGGGCCGTGTGCCTCGTGCTCCTCGCATTGGGCGTGTTCGCCCTGGTGCAGCAGTACTCGTTCATCGAGGGCATCACGAACATCACCTCGTACGTGCCGTGGGGCCTGTACATCTCGCTGTTCCTGTTCTTCGAGGCGGTCGGCGCGGGCGCGCTGTTCCTGGCGGCCGTCGGCAAGCCGGCGATGTTCTCGCGCCTGAAGCTGGCCGTGGTGGGCGTGGTATGCTCGGCATGCGCCGGGTTGGCCATCCTGCCCGACCTTGGTCGGCCGCTCGGCATGTGGCGGCTGTTCCTCGCGCCGAACATGGCGTCGCCGCTGCTGCTCGACGTGTGGCTGCTGTCCGCCACGCTCGTCTTCGGCGTGCTGCTCATCGTGGGGCTGCGCTTCGCCAAGCCTGGGCTTGCGAAGGTCGCCTCCATCGGCGCGGGCGTGTTCTCCGTGCTGCTGGTGCTGGGCACTGCCGTCATGTTCTGCTCGATTCCCGGTAAACTCGGCTGGGAGTCTCCGGCGGAGATCGCCATCTCCCTCGTGCAGATGGCCGTTGCCGGGTGCGCCATCGCGCTGCTGCTGGGCGCGGTGACCGGAGCCGCGCGCAACGTCATCGTCAAGCTGGCCGGCGCGCTGCTCATCGCCAACGCGGCCATCATGCTGGGCGAGGGTATGCTGCTGGTCTATCGCAACGACTTCGTCCTGCGCACGTTCGAGGCCGTCATGTTCGGCTCGTATGCCTGGATCTTCTGGACGCACGTGGTGGCCGGCATCGTGGTGCCCGCGGCGCTGCTTTTGCTCGACAAGGGCGTGACGGTTGCGGCGGGGCTCGCGCTTGCGGGCGTGCTGCTGTCCAAGTTCGTCTACGTGGTGCGCGGTAGCATCTACCCCACGTACGGCGAGATCAGCGAAGGCCTGTTCATCCCGTTCCTGCAGCCCTCCACCGGGCCTCAGATGGTGAACGTGTACGTGCCGAGCGTCTCCGAGTTCATGGTGGCCGGCGCCGTCGTCGGGTTGGCCGTGCTGCTTGTCATGGTGGCGTTCAATTCCAAGCTCGTACCGGCTGACGACGCCGGCGAGCAGGCCTAACGACAAGAAGGAGGCTGAAGACGATGGTTGAATCCGCAGAGTACCGCCGCGAGCTTGAGCAGAAGAGGTCCGCCTATGCGTTTTTGAGCTCGCTGTTCCTGACGCTGCCCGACGAGGAGTTGGTGGCCAGCCTGCAGGAGCTTGCGGCCGCGCCCGCATCCGACGACGTGGGAATGCACGAGATCGAGCGCTACGCCCGCGAGCGCCAGGGTATGCCCGTCGAGGAGACGCTGGCCGAGTTGGCGAAGGACCGGGTGCACCTGATGCGCGGGGTCAACAAGAACGAGCTTCGGCCTCCGTACGAGTCTCTGTACGTTTCCAATCCTGCCCAGGGGACGCTCGGCAGCTTGAATCGGTTCTATGCCGAAAGCGGTTGCTGCATGTCCGAAGAGGTGAAGGACAGCCCCGATCAGATAGGCGTCGAGTTCTCCTTCGTGGAGCATCTTTTGTCCGAGGAGCTGGACGCGCTTGACGAGGGCGATGCCGACCGTGCCGAGGAGGCCGCCCGTACGCGGGAGCGCTTCCTGTCCCAGCACCTCGGGCGCTGGGCGTACGAATACGCGAAGGAGATGAAGGCCGCCGCGCAAACCGGTTTCTACCGCGGCATCGCCGTCATGATCATGGAAGCCGCGTGGGCTCGTTCGATACCAACCCCTCCGTTCCCTGCGCAAACCCCCTCCCTCAGCGCAGGGAAGACCCTGGCCGGCCCCGCATGCGGGGCCGGCTGCATTGCGGGGTCGGTCGAGCGGGGGCCGCCGCGCCGCCGCGCCCTCCTTCCGTCTTTCTTCTGAAATATGATCGGTGCGCTTTGCTGTTTGCTACAATACGGGGCATCGATGGTATGTCGAAAGGAAATCACTCATGAACATCGTGTTGTTGGGGGCGCCGGGTGCCGGGAAGGGCACGCAGGCGGCCAAGCTGGTTGAAGAGTTCGCCACGCCGCACATCTCGACGGGGGACATGCTGCGCGCGGCCGTCAAAGCCGGCACGCCGCTGGGCAAGAAGGCCAAGTCCTACATGGACGCCGGCGAGCTCGTGCCCGACGACGTCATCATCGGCCTGGTGACCGAGCGCCTGCAGGACGCGGACACCGAGAAGGGCTTCATCCTCGACGGCTTCCCGCGCACGTCCGCCCAGGCCGTCGCTCTCGACGCCGAGCTTTCCAAGCTGGGCCGCCCGCTGGACGCGGCGCTGCTCGTGGACGTGGACCCCGAGGTCATCGTCAAGCGCCTCACCTCGCGCCGCATGTGCCGCGACTGCAACTACATCGGCACCGCCGCTGACGAGACCTGCCCGAAGTGCGGCGGCGAGATGTACCAGCGCGACGACGACAACGAGGCCACGGTGCGCAACCGCCTCGACGTGTACGAGAAGTCCACGGCGCCGCTCATCGACTACTACCGCGGCTGCGACCTGCTCGTCTCCATCGACGGCGACCGCGACCCGAACGTGGTGTACGCCGACGTGAAGAAGGCGCTGGGCCTGTAGGCGCCGAACGCGGCGTTTTGCACGCAATCTTGAAGGCGGATGGGGCGCGAGCTGCCCCGTCCGCCTTTTTTCATCTATAATTCGTTACCAGTATGCCTACTGTCCGCCAAAATATTTCCTACGCCTACACGGGCTTCATGCGCGCGCATCGGCCGGCGGTCAGGCACTTGGCGAAGAGCATCCTCGCCATCCTCGCCGTGGCGCTCCTGTTGGAGACGTTCCTGTTCAACCTGAACTTCTTCACGTCTGCAGGCTACAACTCCATCAGCCTGAACGACAAGCTCAACCTGCAGGAGACAACCGACGAGCAGTACAAGCTCACGGCCGTGAACCACACGCTGGAGTTCTCGAACCTCAACACCGAGGTGCACAATATCTGGCTCAACTTCGACTACCGCCAGCCCGCCCAGGAGCTCACGGTGAAGATCCAGTTCACCGACGACGCGCACCACACGTACTTCGACTCCACGGAGTACACGGTGGGCGTGCCCGACGTGGCGGTGTCCACCCTGTCCGACCAGAGCGAGTACATCAACCTGAACACCACGGGCCTCGTGGACAACCTGCGGATCGAGGTCACGGGCGAGAACGTGAGCTACCCCATCAAGCTCTCGGACATCGTGCTGAACGCGCACCATCCGTTCGACTTCAACGCGGGGCGCTTCCTGGCCACCGCGGGCATCCTGCTCCTGGCGTTCGCGTTCCGCCCGCGCTCGGCCATCTACCGCATCCACATCGTGGACGAGCCGCGCAAGTCGAAGGCGGCCATCATCGCCACGGTGGTCATCGAGGTCTGGCTGATGGCCACGTTCCTGTTCATGGGGTCGAACCTGGTAGGCGTGGCCACGCAGGGCTACAACAGCGGCTCGTGGGACGGGCACAGCATCGTGAACACCTTCGAGGTGGGCGGCGACAACGCCCAGCAGTACGCCGAGCTCGCCAAGGCCATGGCGCACGGCCAGCTCTACCTTGAGGAGGAGCCGCCCCAGTGGCTGCAGGACATGGCCGACCCCTACGACAAGGGTGCGCGCGACGAGGCGCAGAAGGAGACGGGGGAGCCCTACCTGTTCGACGTGGCCTACCACGACGGGCACTACTACGTCTACTTCGGCGTGGTGCCGGTCGTGCTGTTCTACCTGCCGTTCTACCTGCTCACCGGCGCGAACTTCCCTACGGCCATCGGCGTGCTCATCGCGTGCGTCGCCTTCGTGCTGGGCTGCTCGGCACTGCTCGACCGCTTTGCGCGCTACCACTTCAAGCGGGTGAGCCTAGGGCTCTACCTGTTGCTGCAGATACCGCTCGTCACCTGCTGCGGCATCCTGTACCTGCTGAAGTTCCCCACCTTCTACTCGCTGCCCATCATGCTGGGGCTGGCGTTCTCGGTGTGGGGGCTGTACTTCTGGATGCGCGGCCGCGCGTCGGCGGCGCGCTCTGCCGGGCCGGAGAAATGGTATTTGGCGGGGTCGCTGTGCATGGCGCTCGTGGTGGGGTGCCGCCCGCAGCTCGTCGTGCTGTCGCTTTTGGCCTTCCCGCTGTTCTGGCGCGCCTACATCACGGAGCGGCGCCTGTTCTCGCCGCGCGGCGCGCGCGAGTTCGCCTGCCTCGTGGCACCCTACGCGGTGGTGGCGGCCGGCCTCATGGGCTACAACTACGCGCGCTTCGGCTCGCTCACCGACTTCGGGGCGAACTACAACCTCACGGTGAACGACATGACGAAGCGCGGCTGGAACTTGGGCCGCCTCGCGCCGGCGCTGTTCGCGTACTTCCTGCAGCCGCCGTGCGTGACGGGCGTGTTCCCGTACGTGCAGCCGGCGCCGTTCGACACCACCTACATGGGGCAGACCATCAAGGAGGTCACGTTCGGCGGCATCCTGGCGTGCCTGCCGGTGCTGTGGGTGCTGCCGTTCGCGAAGCGCATCCTCACGCTCCGCATGCGCCAGCGCTCCACGCGCACCATCATGGGCGTCATCGTGGTATTGCTGGCGTCGGGCGTTATCGTGGCGCTTTTGGACGCCCAGATGGCCGGCATCCTGCAACGCTACTTCGCCGATTTCAGCTTCATGTTCCTGGCGGCCGTCGTGCTGCTGGCGTTCATCGTGAACGAGAACCTGCCGCCTGGCTCGATGGCGCAGAACCTGCTCATGAAGGTGCTGCTGGTGCTGGTGGTCGTGTCGGTGCTGTACAGCGTGCTCGTGTGCTTCGTGCCCGAGACGGGCTGGTACTCCGACGTGTACCCCTGGGCGTACCAGGACGTCATCGAGACAGCGCAGTTCTGGACCTAGGTACCAACCCCTCCGGTGCCCCTCCGGCGCCGAGGGTGACGCCGTGCCGCCGTTTCGGCCGGCACGCCAGAGAACGTAAGAAACGCAAGGGAAGAGAGGGTTCCATGGAATTCATCATCGCCGAGAGCACCGAGGACATGAGCCGCCAGGCGGCCGACCGTATCGCCTCCTACGTGGACGCCGACCCATCCTGCGTGCTGGGGCTGGCCACGGGCACGACGCCCATCGGGCTGTACGCGTGCCTCGTGGAGGACTGCGCGGCCGGCAAGATCAGCTTCGCCGACGTGACCACGTTCAACCTGGACGAGTACCGCGGCCTCGACCCCGAGCACGACCAGAGCTACCGCTACTTCATGAAGAAGCACTTGTTCGACCACGTGGACATCGACCAGGCGCGCACGCACGTGCCCGAGGGCGCGAACCCCGACGCCGACGCCGTGTGCGCGGCCTACGAGGAGGCCATCGAGGCGGCGGGCGGCATCGACCTGCAGCTGCTCGGCCTCGGGCCGAACGGCCACATCGGCTTCAACGAGCCGGAGGACACGTTCCCTGCGACCACGCACTGCGTCGACCTCACCGAGAGCACCATCCAGGCCAACAGCCGCCTGTTCGACTCCATCGACGACGTGCCGCGCCAGGCCTACACCATGGGCATCGGCACCATCATGGCCGCGCGCAGCGTGCTCGTGGTGGTAGAGGGCTCCCACAAGGCCGAGATCGTGAAGAAGGCGTTCTTCGGCCCGGTGACCCCGCAGGTGCCGGCCTCCATCCTGCAGTTCCACCCCAACGCCACCGTCATCGTGGACCCCGCCGCCGGCGAGCTCTGTCGCGACCTGGCATAAAGCATCAGGAGAAGCCCTCGCGCCAAAGTATCGGCGCGAGGACCCACAGTATGTCGAAGGATCTCTGCTCGCTTGGTGGAGGTCCTTCTTTTCCCCTCTTGACATGGCAGAATGGGCGAAAAAGAGAAAGGAACGGCAATGCGCATCATCAACGGAAGCGTGTTCGACGGCGAAGGGTTCGTCGAGCGCGACGTGCACGCGGACGGGGGCCTGTTCGTCGGGGAGGCCGCGTGTACGGAGGGCGACGTGGTCGACGCGTCCGGCTGTTACGTGATCCCGGGTCTCGTGGACCTGCACTTCCACGGCAGCGCCGGTGCCGACATAAGCGATGGCGACCTGGCGGGCCTGCACAAGATGGGCGCCTACGAGGCCTCGCGCGGCATCACGGCCCTGTGCCCGGCCACCATGACGCTGCCCGAGGACGTGCTCATGCGCGCCGCGCAGGCTGCGTCGGCCTACGAGCCGGCTGCGGACGAGGCAGCGCTCGTGGGCATCAACATGGAGGGCCCCTTCATCTCGCCGAGCAAGGTGGGCGCGCAGAACCCCGACTACGTGCGCAACCCCTCCGCCGAGGAGTTTCGCCGCTTGCAGGAGGCGGCCGGCGGCCTGTTCAAGCTCGTGGACATCGCGCCGGAGGAGCCGGGCGCCGAGGAGTTCATCCGCGAGATGGCGGACGAGGTGCGCATCTCGCTCGCGCACACCTGCACGGACTACGACACGGCCGTCCGCGCGTTCGAGCTGGGCGCGCGCCAGCTCACGCACCTGTACAACGCCATGGACCCCATGCACCACCGCAAGCCCGGCCCCATCCCGGCCGCCGTGGAGCACGGCGAGGTGACGGCCGAGATCATCGCCGACGGCGTGCACATCCATCCCGCCATGGTGCGCCTGGCCTTCCAGCTGTTCGGCGACGACCGCATGATCCTCATCAGCGACACGCTGCGCGCGGCCGGCCTCGAGGACGGCACCTACGATCTGGGCGGGCAGGACGTCACCGTGCGCGGCCCCGTGGCCACCATCGACAACGGTGCGCTGGCCGGCTCGGTGAGCGACCTCATGCGCTGCCTGACCGTGGCGGTGCGCGACATGG
>NC_021021.1:2180591-2190510 GCF_000210055.1 Gordonibacter pamelaeae 7-10-1-b | reverse complement strand
ATCCCGCTGGCGAGCGCCGTGAAGGCGGCGAGCGCGAACCCGGCGCGCGCCCTCGGCCTGGATGCCGAGCGCGGTGCCATCGAGCCCGGCAAGGTGGCTGACGCCGTGCTGCTGGACAAGGAGACGCTCGACCTTCGCGCCGTCGTCCTGCGCGGCGAGCTGCTGGCGTAGCGCATCATCGGATACTGCGAGAAGCGCCTCGTTGCGAGCGATCGCGGCGAGGCGCTTTGCCTGAGAGGGGGATTTTCCCGATGCCTACATGCGGGGCGGGCGTCGGGGCTGCGGCCGCCTGAAGCGTCGCGAAGGCGGGCATTGCTGACGCCGAAACGGGCCCTTAGTGTCAAAAACAAGGCGGTTTGGCAATCCATGGTTGTTCGCTCTGATTATCATCGCAGAACGCCACCTGGGAAAACACTGTCCAGGATCGCTGTTCTATTATAGGATCCGTCTCATGCGGCGCGTTACGATTGCCAAACCGCCCCGTTTTTGACAGCAACCGGCCTTTTCGGCGTCAAGGCCCTTGAATGAGATCGGGGGAGGCCGGAAAAAAGCCCGCGCCATGCGACGCGGGCCTCGTCTTAACGATGAAGGGGGAGTGCCCCTTGCGCCTTTTTACGCCTCGGGGAGCGACGCGGCGGCCACGGACTGGCCCACGCGGCGCATCATCTCGTCGGGCAGCGTCACGTTGATCTGCGCGTCCAGCTCGGGATGCTCTTCGGCGAGCACGCGGTTGCACTCGCTGATCACGAGGTCGCCGCCCACGCCGGAGGCCACGCGGCCCAGCACCAGCAGCGTCTCGATCTCGTAGAACGAGCTGTACAGCACGAGCGTGTGCGCCAGGTACACGCCGATGGAGCGGAAGATGTCGAGCGCGCCCTCGTGGCCCTCGTTGGCCAGGCCCTGCACCACCTTGAGCTTCTCGGCGGGGGAGAGCTCCGGGTCGAGCTCGATGCCGGCGGCCGGAGCCAGCTTGATGACGGCGTCCTGGCTGAAGTACTTGCAGCCCACGCCGAAGTCGCCGGACCACTCGTCCTGCATGGCCGCAGGCGAAAGGTCCACCGGCGCGAACGCCAGCTCATTGATCCACCCGAGCACGTTGCCCTCGTCGTTCACGTAGCCCACGGCCTCGGAGGTTCCCATGGCGATGCCGAGGATGTCGCCCTTGCCCGTGCTCATGAAGCCGGCGAGCGCGGTCACGTCGCCGTCGTTGGCCACCACGAGCGGCACGTCGCCGATCTCCTTGCCGGCGCGGTCGTAGATGCTCTTCACCTCGTCGCGGCGCTCGCGCGGCACCTTGATGAACAGGGAGGCCACCATGGGGCTGTTGCCCACGAACGTGCCGGCCGACGACACGCCGATGGCGTCGACGCGCGGCATCTTGGAGGCGGCGGTCTTGAATGCGGTCACGATCTCGTTGAAGTGGTACTCCGGGTCCTCCGTCACCTTGGGGAACCACACGACCTCCTCGGAGTACACCGACTCGCCGTCGATGACGGCCGACACCTTGCGGTCCGACCCGCCGGCGTCGAAGCCGATGCGGCAGCCCTCCATGTGGCCTCCGATCTTCTTCGCGGCCTCGTTGGCGGCGGGGAAGTCGGCCTCCGTGCACGCCATGACCTCGAGCGGCTTCTCGTACACGTCGCCCACGAAGCCGTAGTCGAACGAGCGCGCGCCCTCGGGAGAGTACGCCTCAGCCAGCTTCGCCGCGATGTCGTCGCAGCCGCGCAGGTAGACGCGGAAGCCGCCGATGCTCCACAGCTCGAACTTCACCAGGCGCTCCACGTAGCGGAAGTCGGCCTCGGCGAACTCGCCGCCGCGGATCGCGCTCTCGCGCACGGAGATGAGCCCGTCCTCGCGCTCGACGGCCACGGCGATGGGATGCTCGGCACCCTCGAGGTATGCCTTCATCCACACGCCGAACGGGATGAAGCCCTCGTCCAGCACGGGCATGTTCTTGACGTCGTAGTCGATACCCAGATAGTTCATGTCGTCAGTCTCCAATCAACTCGGTCAAAACTCGTTCGGTCATGGACAGCGCGCGGGGCACGTGGAAGGGGCCCTTGAACGTGGAGCCCTTCGTGGGCGGCATCGTGGGCTTTCCGTCGCGGCGCAGGTAGCCGTACCACTCGCCGTACTCGGGGTCGGTGAAGTGCTCCTTGCAGTAGTCGATCGTGCGCAGCAGCCAGTCAAGGTAGTAGGCGTCGCCGGTGTCGCGGTAGGCCTTCGACGCGGCGATCATGATCTCGTTGTGCGGCCACCATAGCTTCATATCGTGCTCGTAGGCCTCGGTGGGCAGGCCCTTGCAGTCGATGAAGTAGAGCAGTCCGCCGAACTCCTCGTCCCAGCCGGCCTCGATGGCCAGGCGGAAGATCTGCTCGGCCGTGCGGTGCAGCTCCTCGTCGCCGCGGTAGTTGGCCTCGTCCATCATGAACCAGCTGCACTCGATGTCGTGCCCCGGGTTCACCACGCGGCCGGCGGTGTACCAGAGCTCCGGCTCGCCCTCCAGGTTCACGCTCTCCAGCGTGCAGCCGAGCTCCGGGCGGTAGTGCTCGTTCACGATGCGGTCGGTGCACTCGCGCGCGCGGCGGTCGTACTCTTCCGTGTTCGCGGGGTCCACACGACGCATGATGCCGATGATGTTGAGGAAGATCATCGGGTCGCCGAGCGCCCGCCCCGAGCGCGTCTCTGCGATGGTCTTGGGGCCCAGTCCCGTGGGGTCCTCGATCAGGCCGTTGTTCAGGTTGTAGATCAGCTCGTACGCCCGGCGCGCGCGCTCAAGGTAGACCGCTTCGCCGGTCAGGCCGTAGTACTCGGCGTTCGCGATGGCGTAGAAGCCCTCCGAGAAGCAGTAGCGGCGCTGGCGCAGGGGCTTGCCCTCCGCCGTCACCGTGAAGTACAGGCGGTCGCCCGCCTCGTGGTTGACGCAGTGCTCCTCCAGGAAGTCCAGGCAGCTCTTGGCGGCCTCCATCCACTCCGGGCGCTCGCCGTAGAGGTGGCAGAGGTACGAGAACGTCCAGGCGCAGCGGCCCTGCATCCACACGCTCTTGTCGGTGGAGTACACCTCGCCCTTGCGGTCGAGGCAGGTGTACACGCCGCCGTTCTCGCGGTCCATGCCGTGCTCGAGCCAGAAGTCCACGCAGGTATCCAGCTCCTTGCGGATCCAGTCGCGTACCTCGATCAGCTTCTCCGTGTTGTCCGCAGTCATGCAGGCCTCCCTATGCCGAGCAGCCGAAGACGGGGCAGGCGCTCCAGGTGGACTGGCGCGTGGGTGCGTCGGCATCCATGAGACCGGCCTTCTTGAGCACGTGCACGATGTGGTCCACGTCCTCGCCCTCGAGCGCGCACACGGGCTCGCGCATCTGGTTCGTGTTGAACACGCCCATCTGCCACAGCGCCGTCTTGAACGCGCCCACGCCGGCGCCGAAGCCCACGGTGGCCTTCACCTCGCGCGTCACGAACATGAGGCGGGCCAGGTGGTTCTGGATATCGCGCACGCGCTCCCAATCGCCGGCCTGCGCCGCGCGCCACTGCTCCACGTAGCTGGCCGGATCGATGTTGGCGAGGCCCGGCACCGAGCCGTCCGCACCGCCCAGGTACGCGCCGTCCACGACCACCTCGTGGCCGGTCAGCAGCTGCAGCGGGTGGCCGGCGTCCTCGTTCTGCAGGCAGAGCCAGCGGAACGACACGTCGTCGCCCGACGAGTCCTTCACGCCCTGCAGTACGCCGTCCTCGCCGAGGCGCACCAGCATGGTGGGATCGAGCTTCGTGTGCACGCACGCCGGCAGGTCGTAGGCGAACAGGGGCAGGTCGGTATGCTCGCGGATGGCGCGGAAGTGGCGCTCCACCTCCTTGGGGCCGCCCAGCGCGTAGAACGGCGCCGTGGCCACGAGCGCGTCCACGCCGTAGCCGGCCGCGCGCTTGGCCTGGTCGACCACGCGAAGCGTCTCCATGTCGATGATGCCCGCCAGCACCGGCACGCGGCCGTGCACCATGGCCACGGCCTCCTGCAGCACGTGGTAGCGCTGCGCGTCGGTGAGGAAGGCCACCTCGCCCGAGGAGCCGAGGAAGAACAGGCCGTCGACGCCGGCTTCGATCATGCGGTTGATGGAGCGCTCGAGCGCCTCCAGGTCGAGCTGGCGCTTCTCGGTCAGCGGGATGACGACCGGCGGAATTACGCCGCGGAACGGTGAGTCAGTCATGGGAGCTAATCCTCTTTTCCTGTTGCGATTCTAAACGACAAAACTTTAATTCCCCTGATGGCCGCCGTCAACGTACGGTAAGGGGCGACCACAAGAAAAGCGCCTCGAAAGGAGCAGCCCCCGGATCTCTCCGAGGGCTGCGATCCGCCGTATGCGTCGACCGGGCTTACTTGCCCAGCTCGGGATGCAGCAGCGAGGGCGCCGCGCCCAAAAGCAGCTTCGTGTACTCGTCCTTAGGGTTCGAGAACACCTCCTCCGCCGTGCCGTTCTCCACGGCCACGCCGGCGTTCATGACGATGATGCGGTCCGAGATATAGCGCACCGTCTGGATGTCGTGGCTGATGAACACCATCGACAGGCCCAGGTCGCGCTTCAGGTCCATCAGCAGGTTCAAGATCTGCGCGCGCACCGACACGTCCAGCGCGCTCGTGGGCTCGTCGGCGATGATGGCATCGGGCTTGAGCGACAGGGCGCGGGCGATGGCCACGCGCTGGCGCTGGCCGCCGGAGAGCTGTCCCGGCAGCGCGTCGAGCACCGATCCCGGCAGGCCCACCATCTCGATGAGCTCCTGCACGCGTGCCTCGCGCGAGGCCTTGTCGCCGATCTTGTGCACCACGAGCGGGTCCATGAGCTGGTCGTGCACGCTCATGCGGGCGTTCAAGGCCGTGGCCGGGTCTTGGAACACCACCGATATCACGCGGCCGATGAGGCGGCGCTCGGCGGCGGTGCGCTTCGTCACGTCCTTGCCCTTGAAGAACACCCTGCCCGACGTGGGCTGCTGCAGGCCGCACATGACGTTGGCCGTGGTGGACTTGCCGCAGCCCGACTCGCCCACGATGCCCAGCGTCTGGCCCGGCATGAGCTTGAGCGTGAGCCCGCGCACGGCCTGCACCTTGTTCGGGTGCAGGATGGAGCCGGTGCGCGTCTTGAACGTCACGCGGATGTCGTCGAGGAAGATGATGGGGGTGGGCTCGCCGTCCGCGCCCGCAGGCGCGGCGGCCGTCCCGTTCAGTTTCTCATCGCTCATATCAGCGGACCTCCTGGCACGTAGGGCTTGATACCAAGTCGTTTGAGCTCGCTGTCAGGCAGCTCGCCGTAGTAGTGGTCGGTGCCCTCCACGCGCTTGAGCACGGGGCGCAGCTGCGAGACCTTGTCGGGATGGCTCGAGCGCGGCGTGAAGCGGTCGCCCTCGGGGAAGTCCTTCGGCGAGGGCACGGAGCCCGGCACCTGGTGCAGGCGGGCGCCGCCGGCCTCGATGGAGAGCACCGAGCCCAGAAGGCCGCGCGTGTACTCGTGCACGGGGTGGCACAGGATGTCCGTGACCGGGCCCTGCTCCACCACTTGGCCGGCGTACATGACGGTGATGGAGTTGGCCACCTCGGCCACGAGGGCCAGGTCGTGGCTCACGAACACCATTGCGAAGCCCAGCTCCTTCTGCAGCTTGTTCAGCAGGTCGATGACCTGCTTCTGCACCGTCACGTCGAGGGCCGTGGTGGGCTCGTCGGCGATGATGAGCTTCGGGTCGCGCGTGAGCGCCATGGCGATGAGCACGCGCTGGCGCTGGCCGCCGGAGAGCTCGTGGGGGTAGGAACCCAGCGTGCGCTTCGGGTCCAGGCCCACCAGCTCCAACAGCTCCTCGGCGCTGCGGGTGCCCCCGCGCTTCGTGAGCTGCTTCATCTGCGACTTGATGAGCATGGAGGGGTTCAAGGACGACAGCGCGTCCTGGTAGATCATGGCGATCTCGCGGCCGCGCAGCGCGTTCATCTGGTGCTGGCTCATGGCGAGCAGGTTCTGCCCGTCGTAGAGCACCTCGCCGGTGACGGTGGCCTTCGGGTCCAGGAGCCCCATGATGGTGAGCGAGGTGATGGACTTGCCGCAGCCCGACTCGCCCACGAGGCCCATGGTCTGGCGCGGGCGCACCACGAAGCTCACGTGGTCGACCACGTTCACGTCGCCATGGCGCGGGAACTTGATGCACAGGTCCTTGACCTCCAGGATGGGCGGCACGTCGGTGCGCGCCTCGAAGCGGTCGGTGCGCGTTTTCTCCACGGCTTGCAGCTGGGCCAGGCGCTTCTCCAGCATCTCGGCCTGGGCGGCGTAGGCCAGCGTCGGGTCGGCGACCATCTTGTCGGCCTCGCGGTTCGCGGCGAGCGCGTCGTCGGCGGCCTTGACGGGGGCCTTGGGGGCCGCGGCCATGGCATCGGTGATGCCCTCGGACAGGATGTTCAGGCACAGCACCGTGATCATGATGGCCAGGCCCGGGAATAGCGCCTGCCACCAACGGCCCGCCAGCACGCCGCCGCGCGCGTCGGACAGGATGTTGCCCCACGTGGGCGTGGGCTCGGGGATGCCGGCCGAGATGAACGACAGCGAGGCCTCGAACACGATGGCGTCGGCCACCAGCACGATGGTGAACACCATGACCGGGGCGATGCAGTTGCGGATGACGTGCTTCACGAGGATCCACGGGGCGCGGGCGCCGGAGACGACGACGGCGCGCACGTAATCCTGGTTGTACTCGCTCACCACGTTGGCGCGCACGATACGCGCGATCTGCGGAATGTAGAGGAAGCCGATGGCGAAGATGAGCGAGGGCACCGAGCTGCCGAACGCGATGACGAACGTGGCGGCCAGGGCGATGCCGGGGAAGGACATGACCACGTCCAGCACGCGCATGATGACTTCCGACACCCACTTGCGCGACACGGCGGCGACGGCGCCGATGATGGAGCCGCAGATGAGCGCGAACGCCGTGGCGCCGAGGCCGATGATGAGCGAGTAGCGCGCGCCGTACATCATGCGCGACAGCACGTCGCGGCCCTTGTCGTCGGTGCCGAACAGGAACTGGGCGTCGGGGGCCTGGCGGGCGGTGAAGATGGCGTACGGGTCGTGCGGCGCGAGGATGTTGGCCAGCACGGCGATCATCACGATGAGGATTAGCACGACAAGCGAGATGCGCGATCCGATGGACATGGCCTTCCAGCGGCGGAAGTGCACCTTGCCGGGGTTGGACTCGAGCTTTGCGGTAGTGTTCTCTCGTAGCTTAACCATGTCACACCGTCCTGATACGCGGGTCGATCAGGATATAGAGCATATCCACGATGATGTTGATGATGATGAACGTGATGGCCACCACCAGCACGACGCCCTGCACGAGCATCGTGTAGCTGGACTGGATGCCCGAGAGGATGGCCATGCCCATGCCGGGCAGGTTGAAGATGACTTCGATGACCACGGCGCCGCCGATGAGGTAGCCGATGCGCAGGCCGAGCACCGTCACCGGGGTGATGAGCGCGTTGCGCAGCACGTTGCGGGCCACCACGACGCTCTTTGGGATGCCGGCGCCGAGCGCGGTGCGCACGTAGTCGCGGTCGAGCTCCTCCACCATGGACGTGCGGATGACGCGCGTGAGCTGGCCCGAAACCGGCACGCCCAGCGCGATGGCCGGCAGCGCCATGCGTGCGAGCCATCCGCCGGGGTCGGAGACCAGCGGGGGCAGGGGACCCGAGGCCGGCAGCACGTGCAGCATCGACGAGAACAAGAGGATCATGAGGACCGCCAGCCAGAACGACGGGGTGGCGATGCATGCGATGGAGAACACGCGGATGATCTGGTCGGGCCATCGGTCGCGGTACAGCGCCGAGACCACGCCCAAGATCACCGCCACCACCACGCCGATGATGAGGCCGAAGAACGTGAGCTGGAGCGTGACGGGCAGCGCCTGCCCGATGCGCTCGGCCACGGAGGCGTTGTTCGCGCCGTAGGTGCCCAGGTCGCCTTGGGCCAGGCCCACCATGTAGTTGCCGTACTGCACGAGGATAGGGTCGTTCAGCCCGTGGTCCTCGCGATACTGTTGGACTTGCGCCTCGGTCGCGTTCTCTCCCAGGACCGAATACGCTTGGTCGATGGGCGAGAGCGCCATGACGAAGAATACGAGGATGGTGACACCGAATATCATGATCGGCAGCGCTATGAGGCGCCGTCCGATCATACGCAGCAGGTTGCTCACCGCACCCTCCTTTCGCTCTTGGCTCTGATCGGTTACGTTACATGTTGCCAGCTGCCCGTTCTCGCAAGAAAGGCGGCCAAGCCCCCTCCGTGAGCAGCTTTCCTTATTCTATATGAGTCCTTGGGGTTTCTTTGCGAAAAATAGGAAGCAAAGCGAGAAAGGGGGCGCAGGCAGGGCCGACAATACGCGACCCCGCCTGCGCACGGGCCGCCTTGCCGAAAAAAGGGCCCGCCCCAGCGGGCAGGCCCTTCCGAAACACCTTGTGCGAACCGGTGGTTCCCTTACGCCTTGGGGCTGGCGCCCAGGAACACGAGGCCCGTCGTGGCGATGGGCTTGAAGCCGGAGATCATGCTCTCCTGGTAGCCCGTGGCGATCTGGCGGTGGAACAGCGGGTACAGCGGCACCTGCTCGGCCAGGAGGTCGAAGCACTGGTTCCACAGGTCCTGCTGCTTGGAGGAATCCGCCTCGCGCGCCTGCTGCATGAGCTCCTGCAGCTCGGCCCACTTGCCGTCGGCGGCCTTGCTCCAGCACGTACGGCCCTGGGTCCAGATGTTGTCGCCGTACCACCAGCTCATGAGCAGGTCGGGGTCGTTGCCGAAGCAGGTCGGGTCGCCCGGGGTGAGCATGACGTCGTAGGCGAGCGTGGAATCGGAGGCGGCGTACTCGCTCCAGTTGATCTTCTGCTCGTCGATGGTGCAGTCGACGCCGGCGGCCTTGAGGTCTTCCTTGATCTGCGGGGCGAGGTCCTTAACCCAGTTGTTGTTCACGACGAGCGTGAAGGCCAGGTTCTCCACGCCGGCCTCGGCGAGCAGGCTCTTGGCCTTCTCCACGTCGTGCGTGTAGACCGTGGCGGCCTTGTGGTAGTTGGCGTGCTCTTCCGGCAGGAAGCCCGTGACCGGGGCGGCATGGCCGTTCAGCTGGTTGGAGATGAGCTTCTCCACGTCCACGGCGTAGTAGAGCGCCTGGCGCACACGGTAGTCGTCGAACGGTGCTTTCAGCGTGTTGAACATGAAGAACGCCTGGTTGAAGCCCTGGGCGTACTCGACGGTGGCGCCGGCGGCGGAGAGCTGGTCGGCGTTGGCGTCAGGCACGTTCTCCATGACCTGGACCGTGGCCTCCTGCAGCGCCGTCGTGCGGGCGGTGCCGTCCAGCAGGATGTTCCACTCCATGGAGTCGGCCGTGGGCTTGTACTGGCCCTCGTAGTTCGGGTTGGGGACGAACTTGATGGTGCCGCCGTCGTCGCCGTTGACGCTCTCGTACATCCACGGGCCGGAGCCGATGGGCATGGTCTTGAGCTGGTCCTCGGTGAGGGAGGCGGGGAACACCTTCGCCACGGTCAGGCGGTCCTTCAGCAGCGCGAAGGGGTACTTCAGCTTGATGGTGACCGTCTTGTCGTCCTTCTCGGCGACCGAGTCGATGAACGACAGGAATGCGCCGCAGGTGGCGTCGGCCATGTTGACCTCGAGCGCGTTCACCACGTCGGCCACGGTCACGTCCGTGCCGTCGGAGAACTTGGCGCCGTCGCGCAGGGCCACTTCGTACTCGGTGTCGGAGACCTTCGTGGGGTCGCCGGCGGCGAGCGCGTTGTAGGTCTTGTACGTGTGCAGGTCGAGGTCGTACAGGCCCTCGAACACGTGCCACGTGGCGGCCAGCATGAGCGCGGAGCCGCCGTTCAGGCCCACGGGGTTCACGTTCGTGGACGTGTAGGCGC
>NC_021021.1:2166817-2180349 GCF_000210055.1 Gordonibacter pamelaeae 7-10-1-b | reverse complement strand
GTGCGCAAGTCCATGCGGGGCAACAAGCGCGCCGACACGAGGCCCGAGCTCGTCGTGCGGGCCCGCCTGCGCGCGGCGGGGCTTTCGGGCTACCGCCTGCAGTGGAAGGTGCCGGGGCATCCCGACGTGGCCTGGCCGGGCAAGAAGGTGGCCCTGTTCGTCAACGGATGCTTCTGGCACCGCTGCCCGCACTGCAACCTCTCGCTGCCCAAGAGCAACGTGGAGTACTGGGTGGTGAAGTTCGCGCGCAACGTGGAGCGCGACGAGCAGAGCCGCGCCGCCCTGGAGGCCTTGGGCTGGAAGGTGCACGTGGTCTGGGAATGCCAGCTGAAGAAGAAGGCCATCGACGCCACGATGGCCGAGCTGCTGCCCGTGCTCGCCGAGGAGCTGGACAAGGAGCTCGTGTCCGGGGCGCTCACCGATCCTGCATAATTCCCACCGCTTGCCGATGCGGGCGACCGCGCCGTGCCGGCCGCCGCGCCCGCCGCGCACGAAGGGGAGCCCCTGCTGGTATCATGGGAGCGGTGTGTTCTCCAGGCGCGAGGTTCGGCCCTGGTCGAAATCCCCTTAAGAGGAGAGGAAAGCATGACGAGAGAATTCAAATCCATGGACGGCAACAACGCCGCGGCTTACGTGTCCTACGCGTTCACCGAGGTGGCGGGCATCTATCCCATCACCCCGTCGAGCCCGATGGCCGACCTCGTTGACCAGTGGTCCGCTGCCGGCCAGAAGAACATCTTCGGCACGAAGGTGAAGGTGTGCGAGATGCAGTCCGAGGGCGGTGCCGCGGGCGCGGTCCACGGTTCGCTCGCCGCCGGCGCGCTCACCACCACCTACACGGCCTCGCAGGGCCTGCTCCTCATGATCCCCAACATGTACAAGATGGCCGCCGAGCAGCTGCCGTGCGTGTTCCACGTGAGCGCGCGCACCGTGGCCACGCAGGCGCTCTCCATCTTCGGCGACCACTCCGACGTCATGGCCTGCCGCCAGACGGGCTTCGCCATGCTGGCCGAGACGAACGTGCAGGAGGTCATGGACCTGTCCGCCGTGGCGCACCTCGCCGCCATCAAGGGCCGCGTGCCGTTCATCAACTTCTTCGACGGCTTCCGCACCTCCCACGAGGTGCAGAAGATCTCCGTGTGGGACTACGACGACCTGGCCGAGATGTGCGACATGGACGCGGTGCGCGCCTTCCGCGAGCACGCGCTCAACCCCGAGCACCCCGCCATGCGCGGCAGCCATGAGAACGGCGACGTGTTCTTCCAGCACCGCGAGGCCTGCAACGGCATCTACGATGCGCTGCCCGCCGTGGTCGAGGACTACATGCACCAGGTGAACGCCAAGCTCGGCACGAACTACGAGCTGTTCAACTACTACGGCGCGCCCGACGCCGACCGCGTGATCGTGGCCATGGGCTCGTTCTGCGACGTGGTTGAGGAGGTCGTGGACTACCTGAACGCGCACGGCGAGAAGGTGGGCCTGGTGAAGGTGCGCCTGTACCGCCCGTTCGTGAGCGAGAAGTTCATGGCGGCGCTGCCGGCCACGTGCAAGAAGATCGCGGTCATGGACCGCACGAAGGAGCCGGGCGCGCTCGGCGAGCCGCTGTACATGGACGTGGTGAACGCGCTCGCGCACGAGGGCCGAGGCGACCTCACCGTGGTGGGCGGCCGCTACGGCCTGGCCTCGAAGGACACCCCGCCCTCGTCGGTGTTCGCCGTGTACAAGGAGCTGGAGAAGGACGCCCCGGCGCGCGAGTTCACCGTGGGCATCGTGGACGACGTGACCAACCTGTCGCTTCCCGAGGACCCGGCGAGCCCCAACACGGCGGCCGCGGGCACGGTGGAGTGCAAGTTCTGGGGCCTCGGCGGCGACGGCACCGTGGGCGCGAACAAGAACTCCATCAAGATCATCGGCGACCACACCGACAAGTACGTGCAGGCCTACTTCCAGTACGACTCGAAGAAGACCGGCGGCGTGACCATCAGCCACCTGCGCTTCGGCGACTCTCCCATCCGCAGCACCTATTATGTGAACAAGGCCGACTTCGTGGCCTGCCACAACCCGTCCTACGTCACCAAGGGCTTCCGCATGGTGAACGACGTGAAGCCGGGCGGCACGTTCATGATCAACTGCCAGTGGACGCCGGAAGAGCTTGAGCATCATCTGAACGCCGAGGCCAAGCGCTATATCGCCAACAACGGCATCAAGCTCTACACCATCAACGCCATCGACCTTGCCCGCGAGATCGGCATGGGCAAGCGCACGAACACTATCCTGCAGTCGGCGTTCTTCACGCTGGCGAACGTCATCCCTCAGGACGAGGCCATCCAGTACATGAAGGATGCGGCCACGAAGTCCTATATGAAGAAGGGCCAGGACGTCGTCGATATGAACCACCGCGCCATCGATGCGGGTGCCACCGCATTCGTGCAGGTGGAGGTCCCGGCCAGCTGGGCCGAGGCCGTCGATGAGGGCGAGGCCCCCGCGCTTGAGGGCCGTGCCGAAGTGGTGAAGATGGTGCGCGAGATCATGGAGCCGGTGGGCCGCATGGACGGCGACCGCCTGCCTGTGTCCGCGTTCATTCCGCACGTGGACGGCCAGTTCGAGCAGGGCGCTGCGGCGTACGAGAAGCGCGGCGTGGCCGTGAGCGTTCCCGCCTGGGACGCCGCCACCTGCATCCAGTGCAACCAGTGCGCGTTCGTCTGCCCGCATGCCACCATCCGTCCCTTCGCCCTCACCGAGGCGGAGGCTGCGGCGGCACCGGCTGCGACCACGCTCGTGCCGGCGAAGGGCAAGGCCGCTGCCGGCCTGCAGTACACGCTGGCCATCTCTCCGCTCGACTGCATGGGCTGCAGCGTGTGCGTGAACGTGTGCCCGTCCGACTCGCTTTCCATGGTGCCGCAGGAAGACGAGCTTGCCCAGCAGGACGTGTTCGACTACTGCGTGGAGCACGTGTCCGGCAAGCCCGAGCTGGAGGACGCCAGCGTCAAGGGCAGCCAGTTCAAGCAGCCGCTGCTGGAGTTCTCGGGCGCCTGCGCGGGCTGCGCCGAGACGGCGTACGCCAAGCTCGTCACCCAGCTGTTCGGCGACCGCATGTACATCACGAACGCCACCGGCTGCTCGTCCATCTGGGGCGGCCCGGCCGCCACGTCGCCGTACGCGGTGAACAAGGACGGCCGCGGCCCGGCCTGGTCGAACTCGCTGTTCGAGGACAACGCCGAGCATGGTCTGGGTATGCTGCTCGGGCACGAGGCCGTGCGCGACAAGCTGGTGGCCGACACCGAGGCGCTGCTGGCGACCGACGCCGGCGAGGACGTGCTGGCCGCGGCGCAGGCATGGCTCGATGCACGCGGCGAGGCCGAGGGCAGCAAGCTCGCCGCCGACGCCTACGTCGCCGAGCTGGAGAAGCTGGTGCCGGGCAACGAGCTGGCCGCCGCCATTCTCGAGAACAAGGACTACCTGGCCAAGAAGTCCGTCTGGATCTTCGGCGGCGACGGCTGGGCCTACGACATCGGCTACGGCGGACTCGACCACGTGCTGGCCTCCGGCCAGGACGTGAACGTGTTCGTGTTCGACACCGAGGTGTACTCCAACACGGGCGGCCAGGCGTCGAAGGCCTCCAACATCGGCCAGGTGGCGCAGTTCGCCGCCTCCGGCAAGGACATCAAGAAGAAGAGCCTCACCGAGATCGCCATGGCGTACGGCTACGTGTACGTGGCGCAGGTGGCCATGGGCGCCAAGCCGGCGCAGACCATCAAGGCCATCGCCGAGGCCGAGGCGTATCCGGGGCCGTCGCTGATCATCGGCTACTCGCCGTGCGAGATGCACTCCATCAAGGGCGGCATGGCCAACTGCCAGGACGAGATGAAGAAGGCCGTGGACTGCGGCTACTGGAACCTGTTCCGCTTCAACCCGGCCGCCGAGCCCGGAAAGAAGTTCGTGCTGGACTCCAAGGAGCCGGCGGGCGGCTACCAGGAGTTCCTCATGAACGAGGCCCGTTACAGCCGCCTGACCCGCGAGTTCCCCGAGCGCGCCGCCGAGCTCTTCGAGCGCAACGAGCAGGCCGCCCTGAATCGCTACGAGCACCTGCTGAAGCTGAAGGACCTCTACGCCCAGGCGTAAGGCCGGCTGCAAGGTAGCTTGCCTGACATAAGGCTCGTTATTGCAGGATGTTCAACAGAAAGGCGAGGCCGATCCGGCCTCGCCTTTGCTTCTCTCAGCTCCGCGCACACGGCCGCGCATAATGAGTGCTCGGGGTATCCCTGTCCCCCCCGTTGCCTTCCCTTGATGTTGTACATAATATGTTGTACACTACGAGGAAAAGGAAGGAGGCCTTGTGGATGATGCTATGGTGACGGCGCGCATGGCGGCGGAGAAGAAGCGTCGCGGCGCGAGCGTCCTCACGCGCGATGGCTTGAGCGCATCGCAGGCCATCAACCTCATGTACGACCGGCTTATCGACGAAGGGGAGGCTGATTTCCTCTTTTCCAGTGACGCCCGCCCGGGCGACGATGCGAAATGGGCTGCGGCTGCGCGGTTCGTCGACGCCCTGACGTCGAAGCGATCCTCGCGTTTCGACGATATGACCAAGGCCGAGGTGAGGCGGGAGCGGCTCCGCGCAAAGGGCCTGATGTGAGATGGGCCGATTGAAGCTGCTGCTTGACACCAACGTTGTCATCGACTTTCTGCACGAGCGCGACCCTCACTACGCCAAAACGCGCTTGCTGATGATGGCGGGCCGGGTGGGTGAGTTCGATCTGTGGATCACCTCGTCGCAAGTGACGGATCTTATCTACATCCTCTCCGAAGCCGGGAGCCGCAAGCTTCTGCCGCGCGTACTCGAGCAGCTGCGTGGTCTGCGGACGTTCGTGAACGTGCACGCGGTGAGCGACCGGGAGGTCGACCGCATACTTGCGGCAGCGTGGAAGGATCCGGAGGATTCGCTGATATTCGAGTCGGCCCTGGAGATGAGGGCCGACGCCATCGTCACACGCAACCAGAAAGACTTCGAGTCGTCGGTGATCAAGGTTGTCGACTGCGACGAGTTCTTCGCCTGGATGCACGAGGAGTTCGGCTTCGATTACGACGAGGTCGCCATCTAGCAGGCGCTGCTTCTCTGTCGGCGGAACCTCGCCCGCCGTAAGGCGACGGGGCGGGGTTCCGCTTTTTCACCGGCGAGGCGTTAGGCGAGGCGCTGCGCGGTGCTTGCACATACGGCTAACGACCTTCCGCCTCGGGAGCCGCCTCGGGCGCGCCGAACGAGAGCTGGGTGCGCGTAATCTTGCACGAGAGGAACATGCACAGGGGCTCCACCTGTATGGCGACAACGTAGCAGATGATCCATAGCAAAGGGGCAGGTGCAAGCCAGCGATTCACGAACGACGCATCGATGCCGGAAACCATGGCGTTGAGGCAGAGCGATAGGATGAGGTACATGATAGTGCACAGAAGCACGTCCTTGAGCAGGAACCAGCTGAGCGACCCCTCCTTGGCTCCGCACGATACGGCGAACTTCATAGAGAGCGGGATAACGGGAAGCGCCGCCATGACAACCGTTCCGATAACGATTCCCGAAAGCGTTCCCATCAAAAGCCCCATCGGCTCGACCGCCGCTCCTGCGACGATCGGCGAGAAAAGGCTCATGGTGAAGGCGAGAAACACCGACATGAGAAATCCCATGGCTACGCGAAATGCTAATGACATTGCATACCTCTTTTCGACGAGGGCGAAAAGGCTGGCAGGCGGCAGTGGCGTGGGGATACGGGTCGTGCTGGGCGCATCACCTCCTTGCGAACGTATCGGATAACGAGCATGTTCGGCATCATGCAGTGAGCAAACGATAGCGCCCCGCGGTACTCGTTGGCTATCTGTCAAATTTGCTAGTGGATGCGAACACCTATCCATTTAGATAGGTTGCGTTGCGAGGGTTTTGGTTTTTATACTGGTAGGGAGGCTCGGCAGGCCTTCAAGGGGAGTGGTTCCGAATCTGGTCGGAATGTGTCGTGGCGTGTGCGGGGCAAGCACGAGGAGCTTGATATGCTATCGATACTGGTGTACAGCAGCAGCGGCGATTTCATCCATAGATGCGACATCAACAACATGCAAGAGTTGTTCAAGGTGTTTCGCACCGAATTGCAACCGCGGTATTCCGACGAATCGTTCGAGGTGTCCATCAGCGGGGAGATCCTTCTCGTGGAGCCGGTCAAAGGGCCGCCAAGCGTGGCTCCGCTCCTCACCGAGCGGCAGCGGCAGATCCTCCAGCTTATGGCGCGTTCGTTTGCGCCGAAGCAGATTGCAAGCGAGCTCGCTATCTCGGAGGCGACCGTGAGAATGCATATCAACGCTTTGAAAAAGCGCTTCAATGCGGAAAGCCGCGATCAGCTGATGGCTATCGTCGGAGCTTTGGAACTGTGCAACCCGTTCGATCCGGGGAACGGTTCGCAAGTCGAACAGCCCGGCGATGGCGCCGCCCAAAGCTCCACCGGCGCGGAATGAAGCGGTATTCGCAACGCAAAAGCTAGCGCTCGGCACTAGTGCTTCGGCATCATGCGTTTTCCAGCAAGCTGGACATGGTTATCATGGACGGAAGGGAAGACGTCATGTCAAACGTAGAACTGAAGAAATCGCTGTGCTTCGGCTGCCATTCGAACTGCGGGGTGCTCGTCACCGTTGAAGATGGCAAAGCAACGAAGATCGAAGGCGATCCGCAGTGTCCCATCAACCAGGGCAAGGTGTGCGAGCGCGTGGGGTTTCAGCTCGAGTGGCTTGACCACCCGAAGCGCCTGAACTACCCGCTCAAGCGAATCGGCGCGCGCGGATCGGGCAAGTGGCAGCAGATCACGTGGGATCAGGCATGCAAGGAGATCGGTGCCGAGCTGCGCAGGCTTGCCGACGAGTACGGACCTGAAACGGTCGTGTTCTCGCATGGCACCGGACGTTCCGACGAATGGTATATCTCGCGCTTCTTCAACCAATACGGCAGTCCCAACGTTGCCATGGGCGGCGCCGAGATGTGCTGGTGCCCCACCTATTCGATTGAAAGCGCAACGTTCGGCCAGTTCGGAGCGACCTCTACGGCACCGAACACCCAATGCGTCGTGTTCTGGGGCCGCAACCCCGCCCAGTGCGGCGATTTTCCGGAGCATTGGGGCTACAGCCAGCTGTTCGCCAACAATCCCGATGCGAAGATCATCGTGGTCGATCCCCGCTGCACCGAGTATGCGGCCCGTGCCGACATATGGCTGCGCTTGCGCCCCGGCACCGACGGCGCGCTTGCGCTCGGTTGGATGAACGTCATCATCAACGAGGAGCTTTACAACAAGGAGTTCGTGGAGAAGTGGACGTACGGCTTCGACCAGCTCAAAGAAGCGGTGCAGGCCTATACGCCCGAGAAGGTCGCCGAGATCACGTGGGTTCCCGCCGCGAAGATCCGGGCGGCGGCGCGCATGTATGCGACCATCCGCCCGTGCTTCATGCCGTGGGGCCTTCCCACCGACACCATCGGCAGGAACATGACGCAGGCGAACCGTGCGAAAGCGCTGCTCAAAGCTCTTGTTGGCGTTAACGAGATGGGGCAGACCTACCTCGCCCCGCCCAATGCCGTCCGCCCGCTCGCCTCGATGGAGATGCCCGACCTGCTTCCCGTCTCCCAGCGTGAGAAGCAGCTCGGGGCCGACCAGTTCCCCATGCACAGCTGGCCGAGCTACCAGATGATCTCCGATGCGCAGAGCCGTGTGTTCAAGCATCCCTACTTCCTCAACCAGGATGCCACATGCACGCAGAATTGGTCGGTGGTCAGCCAGGCCATCAGGACGGGTAAGCCGTATCCGGTCAAGGGCATGATCTGCTTCGCGTCCAACCCCTTCTCCAACCTTTCGAATTCGAACGACCTGTACGAGTGCATCAAGCTGCTCGATCTCATGGTGACGCATGAGTACACCATGACGCCGGCCGTGATGCTCTCCGATTACGTGCTGCCTGCAGCAGGCTGGCTCGAGCGCGTGCAGGTATGGGGCACCAACGGCGGCGGACCGGCCATCTCGGGTGTTGCCCTTACCGGCGAGGCCGCCATCGAGCCTTTGTACGAGCGCCGCGACAACTATGCGTTCTGGCGCTCTCTTGCCGAGGGCACGTTCGAGAAGGAGGAGTTCGAGAAGTACTGGCCGTGGAAGGACTCCGAGGAAGCGAACGACTTCATGGTCGAGCCGCTCGGCGTCAAGTCGGCCGATACCGTTGGCAAACCGGTGTTCTGCCCTTCGCCCGACAAGTGGCACGAGCTCACCGACCCGCAGACCGGCGAGCTGTACGGTTTCGGCACCCCGACGGGCAAGGTGGAGATATATTCGACCATCCTCGAGAAGCTCTTCTCCGAAGACGAGGCCATCCCATACTACGAGGAGCCGTTCGAGTCTCCGGTGTCGACGCCCGAGCTTGCGGCCGAGTACCCGCTCATCCTCACGGCGGGGTCGCGCTTCATGCCGTACTACCACTCCGAGTACCGTCAGGTGAAGGGATGCCGCGAACGCTATCCCGATCCGTACTTCCAGATCCATCCGGAAACGGCGGCGAACCTCGGCATCGGCGACGGCATGTGGTGCTGGATCGAGACGCTGCGCGGCAAGTGCCTTCAGCGCGCCAAGCTCGATTCGGGCATCATGCCCCAGGTCGTTTCGGCCCAGCATGGCTGGTGGTTCCCCGAGCTTCCCGAGGAAGACCCCTGGCTCGGCGGCTGGTTCATATCGAACATCAACATGTGCACCGACAACGCCGTGGAGAACTGCTGCAAGCTGAGCGGCGTGTACAACATGAAGCTTGCACAGTGCAAGGTGTACAAGGCGGCTGAAGCCCCGTTCAACACGTTTACGAAATAGACCGGACGTGCGGTCCCCGCTCTGCCTGCGGGCGGGGACCGCGCAATGGGGATGGTGACATGTACTCGCCTTATATCGTCCATATCGGCTCTTCGTGCTGTGGTTGCGGCGCCTGCGCGCAGCGATGCGTGCGCGGCAACCTCGAGTTTGCCGGCGAGCTGGCCGAATTGAAGAAAGATTACGTGTGCGTAGGTTGCATGGCGTGCGTGAAATGGTGTCCGACCCACGCGCTTGCCGTAGAGCCTGCGAAGCCGGTGAGCACCTACCTGCGCGCACGATGACATCTGCGGTATTTACCTTGAGGAGATAACCATGCTTAAGCATATTCACCTGGAAAACTTCAAAGCCCAGCAAGCTACCGATCTCGATTTTTCGAAAATCAACGTGCTCACCGGATTCAACTCGACCGGCAAGACGACGGTCATCCAGTCGCTCGCCTTCGTCAAGCAGAGCCTCCAGAAGAAGGAGCTGAGCTTCAACGACTACCTTCTGCGCCTCGGCGATTACCGGGAAGTGGTGTCTCGTCACGATACCGATCTTCCCATACGGATCTCCGTCACCTTGGACGGAGACGCAGAAGAGCTGCAATACAGCCTCGAGGCCTCTATGGGTGGCGTGGTGGAGTCCTTTGCCGTCGATGGCGAGGAAGGATGGAAATGGGATAGCCGCACCGACGGTGCCGTCGAGGCCTCAGGGCGCTTGTTCTTCCCGATAGCGGCCGGAGGATACGGCGGCGGCGTGTTCACTTCTCCCGATCCTGCGAAAACCATGCAAGAGCAGAAGCGCACGATGGGATGGTTCGAGAACATGCTCTACCTGTCCTCCAACCGTGGCTTCACCAAGTACAATTATCCTCTGCTTGCAGGGAAGCCCACGGTTGAGGATATCTCGAACCGCACCGGCGACTCGTCCGCGCTTGAAGAGTGGCTGTCCAACCTCATCATCTACCGTATCAACGAGGCGAAGCGCTATCCCGCCATGGAAGCGCAGCTTGATCGCATGACGGATCGGCTGTCGTCGCTGGGCGTCGAGATCAGCCCCTACGTGATGAGCGGTCCGAGCGTGGTCATCGACCTTGCTGAAAGCGGCATGTGGGTGAGCGCGGTCAATTCGGGGTACGGCGTGAACCAATCGGTTGCCTCGATCGTCCTGGGCTCGCTGTCCGAGCCGGGTTCCCTTGTCATGATCGAGGAACCGGAAACCCACCTGCACCCCCGGTTCCAACGAGCCATGGCCAAGATCCTCGCTGATTTTACGAAAGAGGGCAAGCGGGTGCTCATCACTTCGCACTCCGACCACGTACTCCAAGAGCTGCGGAAGCTCGTTTTGGCGGGAACGGTGCCCGAAGAGGACGTGAAGGTCTACCACTTCGCGAAGGAAGACCGCATCACCCGCGCTTCCGAGATAGACGTAACCGACGAAGCCGCCCTGCGCGAGCTGTTCTCGTAGGCAATGCGGGTGCACGTCGAAAGGGGGTCGGCATGGCGGTTCTCTACGAAGACTCGTTCGTGCTGTTGCGCGAGGCGTCGGCGCTGATGGATCAAGTGCTGCTGCAGACGGCGGATCCGAACGCGAGCGGTAAGATCCGCGCGGCGTTCTACAAGCTTTACCAGGCGGCAAATTCTGCGACCATGATAAGCCCTCCGGACGTACGCGCAGTTGCGGAAGGAAGCGAGGCGTACCGCCTCATCGTGGAATACCCGTACAAGCTCTATTATCGCGAGGGAAGGTACCCCGGCGCCGATCTGAAGACGGTATTCGACCGCTGGGTTCTCGAAGTCGGACGGTACGTGGACGGTCTGGCGGCGAGCGCGAAGCTCTCGGTGGCGAAGCCGTCGAGGGAAAAGCAATGAGTGTCGGCCGCGCGCGGCGGACCGGGTTTTCGGTTAGGCGATACAGGAAACGGTGGCGATGGCTATGGACATAAAGCATGCGACGAAGGGAACCCTGTTCTTCATCGACGGGTTCTGCACGAAAGAGGGGATCATCGGGCTCGGCCAAGAGGATCACGTGAGCCTCATCTCGCGCGGGTTCGGCGACGAGGAGATGGCGCTGACGGTCCGAAGCGCAGGGCTCACGGGACGGACGGCCTGCGACGAGGGGGTGAGGCTTTGGGCGAGCCTGCTTACCATGCGCGTCGACGGCGAGGAAAAATTCCAGATCAGGCTGTCGGCTGCAGCGGTCGAGCAGCTGAAGGAGTGCGGGTTCGTCGATCTCGAACCGATAGCGTTGGATATAGAGAAGCTTCCCTACACCATTCCGTCCCAGCAGTTCGACCCCGCGGCGTTCGAGCCCAAGCTCGACGAATCCCTGCTCGGCATAGGGAGGTAAAGCGATGATCGATGCAAGCGAGGCGATACCTATCAAGAAGGAAGGCAGACATGTGCTTTAGACCGGCAGCGGTAACACTGGACAAGACGTGCCCGAAATGCGGCGAGACGAACGATCCTTCAGCGGAGGTTTGCTCCGCATGTGGGGCAAACCTGCCCACAACGCAAGCCTTTCCCGGTGCGTCCGGGGCGTCGGGGGCTCCGGAGGTTCCAGGTGCCTTCGGTAATGCAGGCAAACCCGGCGCCCCTGCGGCGCCGAATCGCCCACGCCTCTGAAATCGTCCGATGCGTCTGAGCTGCAGCGGTAAAGGAGCGCCAGGCTCCCTGGGTATCTCCGCCCCAGCGTCGACGGGCCCCGAGGTGCGTGGGAGGCGGCGGATGCGAGGCGACCCGGCACGGGTGCCGGGTCGCCTAGGGGAATCGATGGGGAAGGGGCGCGACGCGGTGCCGTGCCCTCTGCGCAGCCTAGCCCAGCAGTTTCTCCGCGTAGGCCAGTTTCACGCAGCACACGAACACGTCCATGGCGGCGTCCAGCTCGGCGAGCGGGGGCAGCGTGGGGGCGATGCGGATGTTGCTGTCGCGCGGGTCCTGTTTGTAGGGGTAGGTGGCGCCGGCGCCGGTCATGGTCACGCCGGCCTCCTTCGCCAGGCCCACGATGCGCTTCGCCGTGCCCTCGGGCGCGTCGAACGACACGAAGTAGCCGCCGCGCGGGCTCGACCACGAGCAGCCGCCCACCTCGGCCAGGCCCTCGTCCAGCTTGCTCACCACAAGCTCGAACTTCGGGCGCAGGATGGCGGCGTGCTTGGCCATGTGGGCCGCCAGGCCGTCGGCGTCCTTCAGGAACTTCACGTGACGCAGCTGGTTCAGCTTGTCGTAGCCGATGGTGCCCACGCCCATGCGCTTCTTGATCTCGGCGATGTTGTCGGGGCTGGCCGCGATGGCCGAGATGCCCGAGCCGGGGTGCGTCACCTTCGACGTGGAGGCGAACTTGAAGTAGCGGTGCTCGTTGCCCGCCTCGCGGCACGCCGCGCCGATGTCGAGCAGCTGGTCCTGGTCGGCCGCGTCGTCGTAGAGATGGTGCACGCAGTAGGCGTTGTCCCAGAAAATGCGGAAGTCGTCGGCCGCGCACTCCATGGCGGCCAGGCGGCGCACCACGTCGTCGGAGTAGGTCACGCCGCCGGGGTTCGAGTACTTCGGCACGCACCAGATGCCCTTCACGGAGGCGTCGCCGGCCACGAGGCGCTCCACCTCGTCCATGTCGGGGCCGTCCGCCGTCATGGGCACGGGGATCATCTCGATGCCGAAGGCCTCGGTGATGCCGAAGTGGCGGTCGTAGCCCGGAGTGGGGCAGAGCCACTTGATGCCATCGTACTGGCTCCACGGCTTGGAGCCGAGCGTGCCGAAGTCGAGGCAGCGGGCCACGGCCTCGTACATGAGCGAAAGGCTGGAGTTGCCGCCCACGACGATGTTCGCCGGGTCCTCCTCCACCATGCACGCCATGAAGCGCTTCGCCTCGGGCAGGCCGTCCAGCACGCCGTAGTTGCGGCAGTCCGTGCCGTCCTCGGCGCGGCAGTCCTCGGCCGTCGTCACCGTGGCCAGCATGGGCATGCTCAGGTCGAGCTGGTCGGCGCCGGGCTTGCCGCGTGCCATGTTGAGCGCGAGACCGCGCGCCTTGATCTCGGCGTACTGCGCCTCCAGCTCGGCCTTGAGGGTGCCGAGCTCGTCTCCGGGCAGGTCCGCGTACGTTGTCATCGTGTGCATCCTTTCGCTCTGTGCTGCCAATTCCATCAGCCAGTATACGACTTGGCATCCCCTGCGTCGACCGCGATTGCGCCCGGGCGCGCATTTCCCGCGCGAACGTGTCGAAGCGGTCGACGGCGGGGCAACCGAGCGGAAACCGCCGCGTCGCAACCGCGGGGGCTCCGGGGACGCCCGGTTGCATGCCGCCTACGATGCGGCCGAGGCTATCCGGACGGTCGGCGGCGCGCCGCGCTGCCGACCCGGTGAAAGGAGGCAGGACATGCCCATACCCGACCCTCGCGGCAACGAGAAGAAGGAGACGTACATCTCCCGCTGCATGGAGCACATCACCCGCTACGAGAAGGACAAATGGCCCGACCAGGATCAGCGCGCCGCCATCTGCTACTCAACCTGGGACCGCTGGCAGAAGGACCACGGCCATCCCGAGAAGGCCGAGAAGTAGCCCCACGGACGTCCCCTGCGGCGCCTCAGCGCAGCGCGTCCCGGAGCGGCCGGTACGCCTCCACGAGGTCGGCCAGGCGCATGCGGGCGTTCGCGGGGCTCGTGGAGGGCAGGGCGGTGTGCGGCACGC
>NC_021021.1:2165186-2166616 GCF_000210055.1 Gordonibacter pamelaeae 7-10-1-b | reverse complement strand
GCGGCACGCCCGGCAGCATGCCCGTGCAGAAGCGCCGGTAGAGGCCGGCCGCCTTCGAGCCCGTGGTGAACACGGCCTCGAGCGGCGCAGCCGAGCCGATGCGCGCGAGGTCGTTGGGCCGGGCGTCGGCGATGGAGGCGTCGGAAGCGCCCTCGATGGTGCACGAGGCCAGCACATCCCAGAGCGCGATGCGGCGCTCCAGCATAAACGACGTGCGGGCCTCGTTGCCCAGGGGCTCCGGTTCGCCGAACAGCGCGCCCATCACCTTCCAGAAGCGGTTCTGCGGATGCGCATAGTAGAAGCCCGCCTCGCGCGACTTCGGCGACGGCATCGTGCCCAGCACGAGCACGCGCGACCGTGCGTCGAACACGGGCTCCAGGGGGTGCTCGATATGCGTCGGCTCCATGGCGGCGCGTCCCGCTAGGCGCGGCTCGGCAGCTCGAGCGAGGCCTCGGCCAGCACGTGGCCGCGGATGGCACGGCGGAACTCGTTCAGGTAGTACCCCTCGGCCAAGTCGAGCTCGCAGTCGAGCGCGTACACGGTCAGCGTGTAATCGTGGGTCTTGTCGGGCGGATACGGCCCGGCGTAGCGGTGGATGATGCGCGGGTCGGTGTGCGAACCCGCCAGCGGCGACCAGTCGCTGTTCGATCCCTGCACGCACGGCACGGCACCCGAGGCGCTCGCGTTCTCGGGTATGCAGCGGGTTTCGGCGGGGAAGTTGCAGGCGATCCAGTGTATCCAGCAAAAGCCGCCCACGGGGATGGCGTCCCAGTCCAGGAACGTGAGCGCCAGGGACCGCGTGCCCTCGGGTACGTCGTCTATCGACAGGGGGAACGATACGCACGGGTGCCCGTCCAGCATCGCGTCGGCCGGCGCGTGCTTGCCGTACCGGTCGGGGAGGAGGCCGTTTTCCAGGCTCACGGAGATGTTCATGCCGCATGCTCCTTTCGCGGGGGGTGAAGTGCCCCCATTATACAAAAGGAGGGCCCGAGGCCCTCCTTGCGAAACTAGGTTGAAACGGTGCTGCTTAGAACTGCAGCGCGCAGGTGAAGCCGGACCACGACAGCGGGTCCGTGTCGCGCACGTACGCGTTGAAGGTGGGGGCGTGCACGTAGTGCGACCCGCCGTAGCTCACGGCGATGCCCACGTGGCCGGGGCGGTACAGCACGTCGCCCGGGCGCGCCTCGGACACGGGCACGCGGTTCTTCGCGCAGGCGTACAGCGACTCGGTGTAATGGGGGAGCGAGATGCCCACCTGCAGGTACGCCCAGCGCACGAGGCCCGAGCAGTCGAACGCGTCGGGACCCTCGGCAGCCCACACGTACGGGCAGCCGATACGGCTCATGGCGTAGTCCACGACGGAACCGTAGTTGCCCACGGAGCCGCCGCCACCGCCGCCGCCGCCGTTGTTGTAGACGGGGGGCACGTAC
>NC_021021.1:2151156-2165005 GCF_000210055.1 Gordonibacter pamelaeae 7-10-1-b | reverse complement strand
AGCTCGGTGGCCTGGGCGACCTTCGCCTCGGCCTCGGCCTGGATGACCTTCGCCTCGGCGGCCTTGTCGGCGGCGATCTTCTCTTGGCGGACGTACTCGTCCTTCGATGCCTGCAGCTCCTCGCGCAGGACCTTCGTCTCGTCGACCATCTGGCCGTCGTTCTCGTTCATCTTGTTCAGCAGATCCCAGTTCTGCGTGAACTCCTCGAACGAGGTCGCGCCCATGACAAAATCGAGGAAGCTCGACGAGCCGGAGCGGTACATGCTGCGCGCACGCGTTCCCAGCTTGTCCTGAAGATCGGCGATCTTCCCGTTGGCTTCATCGATTTTGACCTGCTCGGCTTCCATGGCAGCCTGAGCAACCTCTTGCGCGTCGAGCGCCTGCTTGTAACTGTCGGCGGCAGCTTCGAGATCCGCCTGAAGGCCGACGAGCTGGTTGCGGACGGCGTCCGCCTCGGCTTGCTTCTCCGCAGCCGTCGTCGCGAATGCGGTCGTCGGAGCTACGATCGATGCGGCACCGAGCATGACGGCACCGCCAATGAACGCTCGCCTGCTGAGTCCGTTTGTATGCTCTCTCATTCGAAGACCTCCTGAATTGAGCACGTAGTATGTGTGGGCAAAAGCAGTGCGCATCATAGCACGTTTGCGCAGATGGACAAAAATTGTTGTGAACGCGTTTCATAAACCCAGATCAACGGTGGGGGTTTCCCGAGCCGAGGACGCGCAACCGTTCCGAGGACGTCAAACGAAGGCAAACAAGCCGTGGAACAGGGGAAATAGATGACCACAACGTATAGGGAAGCACAACCTATATATAGTAGCCCGACCTTCGGCGGTGTGCTCGGCGAGCCTTCAAGGCCCCTGCCCGCCTGCCGCGGGGGCGCGCTACCCTTACTATATATAGATAGATGGGCCTGCGGCGTAACGATGACGCTTGCGCCCTGGAATATTTTTTATCCGGCAGATCGCGGGGGAGTAGGGCCTCCGCGAGCGTTTCCCCACGAAAAAGGAGGAATCGTGGAGACACGCCCGGGGGCGTGTAGGTAGTTGACACGCTGATGATCCTAGCGTATTATTCATCTGCTCGCGCGTTCGGAACCACCGAAACACGCGGCAGGCAGCTTGATAAATACACATGAATTGAGCGAAACAGGGGCGTGTGCCCGAGTGGTTAAAGGGGACGGGCTGTAAACCCGTTAGCTATGCTTACCTAGGTTCGAATCCTAGCGCGCCCACCATCTAATCGCCTGTGTAGCTCAGCAGGTAGAGCACTTCCTTGGTAAGGAAGAGGTCGTCGGTTCAAGTCCGATCGCAGGCTCCATTTTCAACATGGCGGTGTAGCTCAGTTGGTTAGAGCACACGGTTCATACCCGTGGCGTCACTGGTTCAAATCCAGTCACCGCTACCATTTTGATTATTCCGCGTCCGTTTCCGGGCGCGTCATTATTTTGTTTTGACTTTCGCGCAAGCGAAACCTTGATAAGGAGGATGAAACATGGCTAAGGAGAAGTTCGAGCGTTCCAAGCCGCATGTTAACATCGGCACCATCGGCCACGTTGACCACGGCAAGACCACGCTCACGGCCGCCATTTCCAAGACGCTGTCCGAGAACGACGGCAGCCACGGCTCCGCCCGCGCCGACTTCACGGCCTTCGAGAACATCGACAAGGCTCCCGAGGAGCGCGAGCGCGGCATCACGATCTCCATCGCCCACATCGAGTACGAGACGGATCAGCGCCACTACGCGCACGTCGACTGCCCAGGCCACGCCGACTACGTGAAGAACATGATCACGGGTGCGGCCCAGATGGACGGCGCCATCCTCGTTATCGCCGCCACCGACGGCCCCATGGCCCAGACCCGCGAGCACATCCTGCTCGCCCGTCAGGTCGGCGTTCCCTACATCGTCGTGTTCCTGAACAAGTGCGACATGGTGGACGACGAGGAGCTCATCGAGCTCGTCGAGATGGAAGTTCGCGAGCTGCTCGACAGCTACGAGTTCCCGGGTGACGACACCCCGATCATCCGCGGCTCCGCTCTGAAGGCCCTCGAGGGCGACAAGGAGTGGCAGGAGAAGGTCTGGGAGCTCATGGACGCGGTGGATTCCTACATCCCCACGCCGGAGCGCATGGTCGACAAGCCGTTCCTGATGGCCGTCGAGGACACCATGACCATCACCGGCCGCGGCACCGTTGCCACCGGCCGTGTGGAGCGCGGTACGCTCCATGTGAACGACCCGCTGGAGATCATCGGCATCAAGGAGACCCAGAACACGGTCTGCACCGGTATCGAGATGTTCCGCAAGCTGCTCGACGAGGCCCAGGCCGGCGACAACATCGGCTGCCTGCTTCGCGGCATCAAGCGCGAGGAGATCGTGCGCGGCCAGGTTCTCTGCAAGCCCGGTAGCGTGACCCCGCACACCGAGTTCGAGGGCCAGGTCTACATCCTGACGAAGGAAGAGGGCGGCCGCCACACGCCGTTCTTCGACGGCTACCGCCCGCAGTTCTACTTCCGCACGACGGACGTGACGGGCGTTGCCCACCTTCCCGAGGGCACCGAGATGGTCATGCCGGGCGACAACGTGGAGATCAAGGGCGAGCTCATTCACCCGATCGCCATGGAAGAGGGCCTGCGCTTCGCTATCCGCGAGGGTGGCCGCACGGTTGGCTCCGGCCGCGTGACGAAGATCATCAAGTAACACCGTTTCACCAGTAACGCGGGGTCCGCTCCGGCGGGCCCCGCCCTTTGAGAATTCATGTGTATGATTACGTTATCAAGCTCGACACGTAAGCGATAAGAGGAGAATTCATGCGCACGTTGGTCACTTTGGCCTGCACTGATTGCAAGCGCCGCAATTACACGACCAAGAAGAACAAGCAGAACAATCCTGATCGCATCGAGTTGAAGAAGTACTGCAAGTGGTGCGGTCATCACACGACGCACAAAGAGACTCGATAGCGTTATCAGGGTAGGACAAGCAATAGGCCAGTAGCTCCAATTGGTAGAGCGGCGGTCTCCAAAACCGCATGTTGGGGGTTCGAGTCCCTCCTGGCCTGCCAGCTTGTTAATCTTGAGCAGCTTGCATTCAGGTTGCTTGTTCGAGCAGCTTGGAATCAGGCTGCTTGTTTGGCGTTTAGACAGATTACGATTTTCCCGGTTTTCTCGGGCGAAGGAACCAGATGGCGAAGAAATCGAAAACACAGCGCGCGAAGGCCTCGGCCGCACGCGCCGCACGAAAGGCGCAGGCCCTCGAGGCCGAGAGCGCCGCAGTCGAGGCGAAGGATATCGCCGAGGCCGATGCCGCCGCGGAACCCAAGAAGCGGTTTTTCAAGAAAGCCGACAAGGCCGAGACCCCTGCCGCCAACAAGCAGGATAAGGGCAAGATAGAGAAAAAAGCCGAGAAGAAGGTTGAGAGCAAGCCCAAGAAGCGTCGCTTCGGCTTCCTCAAGGACGTGCGTGCCGAGATGAAGCGCGTGACGTGGCCCACGAAGAAGGACGTGCTCCGCTGGAGCGTCGTCGTCGTGGCCGCGCTGCTGTTCTTCGGCGTGTACGTGGCTCTTCTCGACAACGTCATCATCACGCCGGTGCTCGTGGGCATCTCGAGTTTGGGGGCATAAGGACATGTCGAAGAAATGGTACGTCCTGCACACCTACTCGGGCTACGAGAACAAGGTGAAGAAGAACCTCGAGACGCGTATCGAGACCATGGGCCTCGAGAACAACGTGTTCGCCATCGAGATCCCCACCGAGATGGTGACGGAGATCAAAGAGGGCGGGCGCCGCGTCGAGAGCGAGAAGAAGGTGTTCCCGGGCTACGTGCTCGTCCGCATGGAGCTTGACGACCGCAGCTGGGCGGCCGTGCGCAACACGCCGGGCGTCACGGGCTTCGTGGGCAGCCAGGGCAACCCGGCCCCGCTTACCCGTGACGAGTACAACAAGATCATGGGCATGCGCTCGGACAAGAACCGTCCCGGCACCCCGAAGAAGACGTCCTCCTCCATCGAGGTGGGGCAGTCCGTCAAGGTGGTTTCCGGGCCGTTGGCCGAGTTCGACGGCGTGGTGTCGGAGGTGTCCCCCGATGCCGGCAAGGTGAAGGTGCTCGTGTCGATCTTCGGGCGCGAGACCCCCGTGGAGCTCTCGTTCGACCAGATCGCCAAGATTTAGCGAACATTAGCGGCGTCGCGTGCCCGCGTGGACCGGGGCTTCTCATTCGACACCGGCCGCTGTGTTGATAGATTGATTTTCGAAACGTTATGATCAGCTGAAAGGGTAGTTATCATGGCTGAAAAGAAGCAAACCGGCTTTATCAAGCTGCAGATCCCCGCGGGTGCCGCGAACCCGGCTCCTCCGATCGGCCCGGCGCTCGGCGCCCAGGGCGTCAACATCATGCAGTTCTGCCAGGCGTTCAACGCCCAGACGCAGGACCAGTCCGGCACCATCATCCCGGTCGAGATCACGGTCTACGAGGACAAGTCGTTCACGTTCGTGTGCAAGACCCCGCCGGCGGCCATCCTCATCAAGGAGAAGCTGGGCATCAAGAGCGGCGCGGGCATCCCGCACATGCAGTCCGTGGGCACCCTCACCGAGGACCAGCTCCGCGAGATCGCCGAGATCAAGCTGCCGGACCTCAACGCCAACACGATCGAGGCCGCCATGGAGATCATCGCCGGCACGGCCCGTTCCATGGGCGTGCGCATCGAGGGCCGCGAGATGAAGATCAAGTACGTGCCTTCCAAGAAGGTTGCCGCCATGCTGCAGGGCAAGACGCTTGAGGACGAGGACTAGTCCTTCGGCGAACCAAAGCGCAAACACGGCCGTCCGACCGGGCGGCCGTTTGAGCGATAAAAGGCAGTGGAAGGGCGCGCCATGCGCCCGCTACGAACCACGAAAGGAATCATCATGACGAAACTGTCCAAGAACTACCGCGCTGCGATCGAGAAGATCGGCGAGGAGGCCTACGCGCCGCTCGCGGCCATGAACCTGGTGAAGGAGGTCTCCACCGCCAAGTTCGACGAGACGGTGACGGTCGACTTCCGCCTGGGCATCGACACCCGCCAGGCCGACCAGCAGCTCCGCGGCACCGTGAGCCTGCCGAACGGCTCGGGCAAGACGGTCCGCGTGGCCGTGTTCGCCGAGGGCGAGGCTGCCCGCGCCGCCGAGGAGGCCGGTGCCGACATCGTGGGCTCCGACGAGCTCATGCAGCAGATCCAGGCCGGCGAGTTCAACTTCGACGCCGCCGTGGCCACGCCCGACCAGATGGGCAAGGTCGGCCGCCTCGGCAAGATCCTCGGCCCCCGCGGCCTCATGCCGAACCCGAAGCTCGGCACCGTCACGAACGACGTGGCGAAGGCCATCAACGAGCTCAAGGGCGGCCGCGTGGAGTACCGTGCCGACCGTTACGGCATCGCGCACGTCATCATCGGCAAGGTCAGCTTCACGGCCGAGCAGCTCGCCGAGAACTACGGTGCCGTGTACGACGAGATCATCCGCATGAAGCCGGCTGCGGCCAAGGGCAAGTACGTGAAGTCCGTCACCGTGTCCGCCACGATGACGCCGGGCGTGTCGGTCGATTCCAGCGTGACCCGCAACTACACGGAGGCTGGCGAGTAGCCGAGCGCACGAAGCCGAACGCCTGAAAAGAAGGGAGTCCGCAAGGGCTCCTTTCTTTTTGGCCTGATACGCGAACAGATGTTTCACGTGAAACATCGTAAAATGAAAAAATGAGAAGGTGCGGCGGAGTTCGACGCCGGTCTTTCTCGCGGGCATTCGCGCACGCTCTCGTCAACGCGATCTCAATGTGATATCATATTTGTATCACCTTGCGGTGCGAGGGTGCGGACGGGCGCATAGGGCGTCTTGTTCGGGAGAGAAAGGAACCGTCATGTCCGATAAGACCGCGCGTGCGACCGGCGGCGCGTCCGTCGAGAAAACCATCCATGCGAGGAGCGGTTGGCCCCTGCTGCTGCTCACGTTCGTTCTCGCAGCCGCGTGCGTCGCCTGCATCGTGACCGGGGCGACCATGCTGCCGCCCGACGACATGCCCCTTACCACGCCGGCCCACACGATGGGCGTGGTGCTGCTGGTCGTCGGCATCGTTGTGCTCTGCGTGGGGCCCCTGCTGATGCTCATGGGCTTCTTCACCATCCAGCCGAACCAGGCGCGCGTGCTCATCCTGTTCGGCGACTACAAGGGCACCGTGCGCGATGAGGGCTTCCACTGGGCGAACCCGTTCTACTCCCGTTCGGCCGGCAGCACCATCGATGAGCGCACCGGGAAGAGCACGCCGCTTTCCACGAAGGTCTCGCTGCGCGCCCGCACGTACAACGGCGAGCACCTGAAGGTGAACGACAAGTGCGGCAACCCCATCGAGATCGCCGACGTCATCGTCTGGCGCGTCGAGAACACGGCCAAGGCCCTGTTCGACGTGGACGACTACAACTCCTACGTGCACACGCAGAGCGAGACGGCGCTGCGCCACGTGGCCACCACCTACGCCTACGACCAGATGCCCGGCGAGCCCGAGGGCGAGATCACGCTGCGCAGCAACATCGAGGAGGTGTCGGCCGCCCTCAAGGAGGAGCTGGCCGTGCGCCTGGAGAAGGCCGGCGTGGTTATCGACGATGCGCGCCTCACGCACCTGGCCTACGCGCCGGAGATCGCCCAGGCGATGCTGCGCCGCCAGCAGGCGGACGCGGTGATAGCCGCGCGCGAGAAGATCGTGCAGGGCGCCGTGGGCATGGTGGAGATGGCGCTGGGCGAGCTGTCGCGCAAGAACGTGGTAGACTTGGATGACGAGCGCAAGGCCGCCATGGTGTCGAACCTCATGGTGGTGCTGTGCGGCGAGTCCGATGCCCAGCCCGTGCTGAACACGGGGACGCTGTACCAGTAGGGAAGGGCGGGCGGCCCGTGCGTTTGCCGGGGTGCCCGCAGTGTGAGACATGGCGAAACGCAAACAATACCCGCTGCGCGTCGACCCGGCTCTCTGGGAGGCCGTCGAGCGCTGGGCTGCGGACGACCTGCGCAGCGTGAACGCGCAGGTGGAGTTCATCCTGCGACGTGCGCTGAAGGACGCCGGCCGATTGAAGCCGCCCGGCGACGGCCATGCCGGCGACGAGGGGCGGGACGAGGCGTAGGACAAGGGCTTCGCCTTTGCCGACGGGCAAGATCGGCCCGCATGCGGCGGCAAGGGCCGATACCTTGCCTTGCGAAAAACGGGGCGCCCGGCTGGGCGCCCCGTTCGTTTGATGTCGGCGGGCGGGATGCGCTTAGACGAGCACGGCCTCGCGCTCTTCCTTGGCCTGCCGCTCCACCTCGTGGGCACGCTTGCCGTAGCCCTGCACGCGGGCGAGCTTGGTGTCGTCCTTCTTGCGGCTGCGGAGCTCGGGGATGGGGCTCTCGGCGTCCTCGGAGCGGTAGTCCTCGCCGTCGCGCTCGATGAGCTGGCGCACGGCCTCATGGCTCGGCACGTCCTGGACGCGGCCGTTCACCGTGTCGTTCCACGTGAAGAAGCGGAAGTCGCTCGGCACGTCGTCGATGTCGACGAACTCCTCGTCCTGCGCGGTGAGGGTGACCTGCTCGGCCAGAACCTGGCGGACGTAGTCCTTCGTGGGGTGGAAGTCCAGAAGCTCGGGGAACTCGCCGGCGGGAATGATCTGCTGCCATTCGGTGCCCTCGTACTTCTGCAGCAGATCGCAGGCCATGGCCAGGTGCATGCACTCCTGCTCGAAGTGCATCTCCCACATCTTCTTGACGCGGGCGTCGACCTCGGTCTCGTAGAAGGAGTAGTACAGGTAGCATTCCTGGTACTCGTGCCACAGCAGCATCTCGAGCCAGCTCATAGACGGGTCGATGAGCGAGCCGTAGTGCGTCACGTGCTGCTCCTCCACCATGCCGATCTCCTGGTAGAGGTCGCGGCCGGGGCCCTCGGGCACCGTGTTGCCCAGGTTCATGTAGAAGTTCATCGTCTGCTGCTCGCCGGCGGTGAGGATGAGCGCGCCGAGCGTGGTGCGGATGTCGCCCGTCTTGGAGTTGCGCGGCATGCGCACGGAGTCGAACGGATGGCGATGATGTGCGATGGTCGGGCGGCCCGGCGTGATCTCGATCGTGTCGCGGACGAGCTTGTGCGCGGGGATGTCCTCGTCGAACTTGAGCTGGTCGGCGTAGCGGTACAGGTGGTCGAAGTCCTCGAGGAGCGCGAAGTCCATGCAGGACTTGGCGTACTCGTCGGGCTCGTGCATGGCGAGCCAGGCCGTCAGGTCGACGGCGAGCTGCTCGTAGCCGATGGTCAGTTCGAGCGTGGACTCGTTCGACGGGCTCATCCAGTTGATGCGCTTCTGCTGCTCCTGCTCCATGCGGCGGCACAGGGCCAGGTCACGGCGCAGGTCGTTGTTCTCGCAGTGGCGGTTGAAGTTGTGGCCGAACATCGCCGCCTCAACCTCGATGCCGTTCATGAGGATGATGCGCGCCTTGGTGTAGGGGTCGGCCTCCAACTTGTCGTAGGGCTTGACGGCGAGCTGCTTCCAGTTGGGGACCATGTCCATCAACGACTTCTTCGGCTTCTGCTCAAACGGGTTCATAGAGCCTCCTTCTTGCTGGTTCGGTGCGCTCCGGCCGGGGCGGCGCGGACGCGGATTCCCCTCCATGCTAGAGGGGTGCGCAGGCGGCCCCGGGGGCGTGCGTGCAGGCGTTTTCCGAGCGTGGGGGATGCGTAACGGGGTGGAAAGGGAGTGCTATACTGGACGGCAGCAAACGGACGCGACGTGCGGAAGGTGTGGGCGAGGCATGATCATCAGGAAGTCACCGGCCGAGATAGAGGCCATGAAGGAGGCGGGCCGCGTGTCGGCCAAGGTGCTGCGCGAGGTGGGGGCGCGCGTGCGGCCCGGCGTGTCCACGCTCGAGCTGGACGAGCTGGCCGAGACGCTCATCCGCGCGGAGGGCGGCATCCCCGCGTTCAAGGGATACGGCGGGTTTCCCGGCTCCATCTGCGCTTCCGTGAACGAGCAGATCGTCCACGGCATCCCGTCCGCGGGTGTCGTGCTGCAGGAGGGCGACATCATCTCCATCGACACGGGCGCCATCGTGGACGGCTGGGTGGGCGACAACGCCTGGACCTATGCCGTGGGCCGCATCTCGCCGGAGAAGCAGCGCCTGCTGGACGTGACGGAGAAGTGCATGTGGGCCGGCCTCGAGGCGGCGCGCCCCGGCAACCACCTGGGGGATATCGGGCATGCGGTGCAGAGCATCGCCGAGGCCGAGGGCTTCGGCGTGGTGCGCGAGTACGTGGGGCACGGCATCGGCCGCGACATGCACGAGGACCCGAACGTGCCGAACTTCGGCCATCGCCACACGGGCGTGAGGCTGGAGCCCGGCATGGTGCTGGCCATCGAGCCCATGATCAACCAGGGTACCTACAAGACGCGCCAGATGCCGGACGGTTGGCTGGTGTGCACGCGCGACGGCCTGCCCTCGGCCCACTTCGAGAAGACGGTCGCCATCACCGAGGACGGCCCGGTGGTGCTCACCTGCGAGGAGGGGCACCGGCGGCCGATTTAGCCTGCGAGGACGCCGCGTCCGAACGAGAGCATGATGCCAAGGTAGATGACGGTGTCGACCATGCCGAGCACCAGGAAGAGGGTCCGAAGGTTGCGGGGGCTGTCGATGCCGTGGACGAGTCCTTTGGCGAAGAGCGCCTCCGCTTTCCAGGAGGCGAGCATCAAGAGGAGGTTGGGAAGGGCCAGGAGACACGCTATGGGCAGCAGCTCGTACTTGGAGCCATAACGGTCGATCGTGCCGTCGGGGCCGACGTGCATCGCGACGGTGTCCGGCAGCGATCCCAAGGAGGCTGCCGCAACGGCGAGCGGCACGAGGCAGAGGGCGATCCAAACCGCCCATTCCCAAGCTTTCATCCCACCCCTGCCTTCCCGCGCCTGCGGCGCCGCGCGTCCTACTTAAGCTGCTTGCCGTCGGTGTCCCAATAGAAGCGCTTGAACTTGGGAATCTGGTTCACGTGCATCACGCGTGCCCAGAAGTTGTGCAAAAACGAGTCGGGCGCGTAGTGCAGCGGGTAGGGCTCGGGCGTGCGGCGCAGCACCTCGAGGGCCTGCTGCAGGCGGGCGCGGTTCTTCATGGAGCGGTCCAGCACGTAGCGCGGCACGCAGGAGTAGACAAAGGGGTCGTACGCCTCGCGGTACTCGATGGCCTCGCCCAGGATGAACTCGCGCACGATGAGCTCGACGAAGTTCTGGCCGCCCAGGCTCATATAGTAGGTGTTGCGCCCGCAGCGCGTGTTCACCTCGAAGAAGCGGAAGCTCCCGTCGCGCTCGTCGTGCTTGATGTCGAAGTTCGCGAAGCCGCGGTAGCCGACTTCCTTGAGGAAGCGCCGCGCGCCGTCGATGATGGCCTGCTCGCGCTCGCCCATGATGCAGAGCGGGTTCCCCAGCGCGGTGGGGTCGTGGTCCTGCAGGCACACGACGCCGCCCGACACCACGCGCAGCTCGCCCGATGCGTCCGAGAACGTGGTGAGCGTGCGGATGGCGTCGTCGCCACCGGGGATGAAGTCCTGCAGCACCAGCTCGTTATCGTAGTCCGACGTGCGGATGGAGCGCCACACCTCGGCCAGCTCCTCCGGCGAGTCGATCTCGTAGATCTTGCGCCAGCCCTCGATGGTCGCTTCCTGGAATTGCGCCGAGTTCGAAGGCTTCGCGATGAGCGGGTAGGGGAAGTCGTGGACGGGCAGCTCCTCGGGACCGTCCGGGCCGCACGAGAAGTACCAGGTGCGCGGGTAGGGGATGTCCAGCTGCGCGCACAGCTCGTAGAAGCGGCGCTTCTGCGTGATGTCGTCGAGCAGGGCGAAGTCGAGGTAGGGCACCGTGTATCCGGCGGCCTCGAGGCGCTCCTTCCCGGACGACAGCATGCGCGCATGGCAGTCGTCGCAGCCGAGCACGAGCAGCACGCGCTCCGGGTCCGCGGCGCTCACCTCGGCGGCCACGCGCTCGAGGGCGTCGTAGAGGCCTTCCGGGTCATGGACGTTCGGCTCCAGGCGATAGTCGGTGAAGCGGCTGGTCGAGAGCATCTTGATGTCGTGCGCGGCCAGCACGATGGTGTGCTCGATGCCGTACGCGCGGTGCAGCTCGCTCACGTAGCTGTAAGCCAGGATGTCGCCGCCCACCACGACGGGCTGCAAACGGCGCGCCACGTCGGCGGCGGAGGCGATACGGGGGTTCTGCGCGGTCATGTGGTCTCCTTGCATGTTCTTCTCGACCGCTCATTATCCCATATCTTGATCGATCGGCGCCTTGACACCGAAAACCCATCCTTCTGCCAAAAAACGGCCGGTTTGGCAATCGACGCGCTCGTTTCGGCCGGATTTCAAGGCTGTGTTTTTCCGTTTAACCTGGTCGCAGAAAAAGCAACCGAGGATTCCGCGTTTCGGAATTGCCAAACCGTGCATTTTTTGGCAGAAACCCCCGCTCGATGCGTCAAACGCTCCTGCACCCGCGAGGTTCGTCGTCCTGTGCATGGCTGGCCGTTCGAACAGCTGGTCGGGCAGCGCATTCTCCTTGCCGGTTTCGTGGAAACCATCCGAGGCGGGGGAGGTTGCCGTATCATATGAGATTCACAGCATCGTCACGTGAACAGGAGAACCAACCACATGTGCGGATTCGTGGGATTCACCGCGGTCGATTACGACCGGGAGACCAACCAGGCCGTCATCAAGGACATGGCCGATCGCATCGCCCACCGCGGGCCCGATGACGAGGGCTTCTTCGTGGACGATGACATAGCGATGGGCTTCCGCCGCCTGTCCATCATCGACCTCGAGGGCTCCCGCCAGCCCATGCAGAACGCCGACGGCACCGTCACGGTCACGTTCAACGGCGAGATTTACAACTTCCAGGAGCTGCGCGCCGAGCTTGAGGCGCTGGGCTACCAGTTCGTCACGAACGGCGACACGGAAACGATCGTCCATGGCTACGAGGCGTGGGGCACGGACGTGTTCGAGCGCCTGCGCGGCATGTTCGCCATCGCCATCTGGGATGCGGCGAAGAAGCGCCTCGTGTGCGCTCGCGACATCTTCGGCATCAAGCCGTTCTACTACCAGCACGACGGCAACCGCCTCGTCTACGGCAGCGAGATCAAGGCGTTTTTGGCGCACCCGGCGTTCAAGAAGGAGCTCAACCGCGAGCAGTTGCCGCAGTATCTGTGCTTCGAGTACATGAACGACTCGCAGACCATGTTCAAGGACGTGCACAAGCTGTTGCCCGGCCACTTCATGGTGTTCGAGGACGGCACGCTGCGCACCGAATGCTTCTACAAGATCACGTACAAGATCGACGATTCGAAGTCGCTCGACGAGTGGGCCGACGTCATCGTGAAGGCGTTCGACGAGTCGGTGGCGGCGCACGAGATCGCCGACGTCGAGATCGGCAGCTTCCTGTCGGGCGGCATCGACAGCTCGCTGGCCGCGTACTGCATGGGGCAGCACGCGCCGGACATCAAGACGTTCTCGGTGGGCTACGACATCGGCTGCGAGGACAAGCTGGCCGAGATCGCCGCGCAGTCCGACTTCGAGATCAAGCTGAACGAGCTGGAGGACGCCGAGGAGTTCGCGAAGTGGGCCCACCTGCCGAACTGGCAGGTGAAGGTCGATGCGCGGGAATTCCTCGACATCGTGCCCACCGAGCAGTACCACATGGACGAGCCGCTGGGCGCGCCGAGCGCCATCCCGCTGTTCTTCGTGAGCCGCCTCGCGCGCGAGCAGGTGAAGGTGGTGCAGTCGGGCGAGGGCGCCGACGAGCTGTTCGGCGGGTACTGGATCTACCATGACCAGTTCGAGTTCGGCAAGTACTTCAAGGTGCCGCGCCCTCTGCGCGCCGCCGCGGGCGCCGTGGCCGAGAAGCTGCCGCCGTTCCACGGTCGTCGCTTCGCCATGCGCGGCTCGGGCGGGCCGGAAAAGAGCTACCAGCGAGCGAGCATGAACTACATGTGGGACGAGATCCCGAACGTGCTGCGCGACTACGACGGCCCCTGCAAGCCGTGGGAGTGGTGCAAGCCGCACTTCGACGAGGCGGCGAAGCAGGACATCGACATCATCACGCAGACCCAGTACGTGGACATGGTCAGCTACATGCCCTTCGACATCTGCCTGAAGGCCGACAAGATGTCCATGTCGCAGTCGCTGGAGCTGCGCGTGCCGTTCCTCGACAAGAAGGTGCTCGACGTGGCGCTGCAGCTGCCCACCGCGTGCCGCGTCGACGACGAGCATGCCAAGTACGCGCTGCGCGTGGCTGCGAGCAAGCTGGGCTTCCAGAAGAAGGTGGCGAACATGCCGAAGCAGCCGTTCATCACGCCACTTACGGTGTGGCTGCAGACCGACCTGTACTACGATCGCATCAAAGAGGCGTTCACGAGCGAGGCCGCGCACGAGTTCTTCAACGTGGACTACCTCGTGCAGATGCTCGACGACCACAAGTCGGCCGACTTCTCCACGGTGGAGGGTCGCGGCAAGCTCAAGATGATGCGCATCTGGAACATCTACTGCTTCCTGTGCTGGTACGAGGTGTTCTTCGGGAAGAGCAGCGAGAAGCTGGCCCCGAAGACGAAGGTGGCGTAAGCGGAAGGGCGTTGCGCTCGCGGCGTCAACGGCGGCGCTACCGTTGGGTGTTAGGCTGGCCGACGCGAAGGAACGCAAGCATGCCAGGTGGTAGGCTCGTCGCATCAACCGATGCGATAGGAGTGACCATGCCCGCCGAAACCGTCGTCCCGCCCCGTTTCCGCACGCCGGAGCCGCGGCTCCGCCTTCACGCGGCGTTCGCGCTTGCACTCGCCGCCTGCGCCCTTGCCGCGGTGCT
>NC_021021.1:2148330-2151055 GCF_000210055.1 Gordonibacter pamelaeae 7-10-1-b | reverse complement strand
CCGATGCCTACGCGTGGGATGGCGCAGTGCTCTCCGTCACCGGTGACGGCGTGACCATCGCCGGCATGGCGGACCCGACCTCGGCGGCCATGGGCGACGTGCGGGTTGCCGCGGGTGTGGGCGCTATCAACGTGGGCTCGGGCGTGCGCATCGGCACGCTCTCGTTCGCCGAGGCCGCAGCACTTCGCTTGGACGGCGCCGGCAACGAGGTGCAGCTGCTCGATCTAGCGCGGTCCTCCAGCGTGAGCGGCCCTGGCTCCGTCACGTTGGCCGAGGTCACGCTCTCCCTGGACCTGCTGCCTTCGGCCACCGTTACGCTCACGGGCAGCGCGGACGGCATGTCCATCTGGGCCGGGGCCACGCTCGTGCTCGGGCCGGGAGCCAGCCTTGGCAACATCACGCATTTCGGCGGCACCCTCGATCTCTCGCATATCGTGTTCGGCGCACCTGTGCGGGTGCTGGGCTACTCGGTGGGAGGCGATTACACGTCGAACACCATCGTGGCGCCGTTCGGGGCGACGCGCCTGTCCGAGCTCATGACGCTCGACCACCTCTTCGTGAACGGCGGAGATACCGCCATCGTGGAGGACGGGGAGCGCGTGGGCACGCTGCAGGACGACGGCTCGTTTCTCATCACCGCCACGCGCACGGTGACGTTCGCGGGGTGGGAGGGGAAGGTGCTCGCTACCGAGGAAGTGCCGCTGTTCAGCGCGGCGACAGCGCCCGAGGTGGTAGCTCCCGAGGGCTACCGCTTCACGGGATGGGATGTCGATTTCACGCATGTCGTGCAGGATCTGGCCGTAACGGCGCAGTTCGAGAAGCTTCCCGATCCCACGCCGCAGCCCGAGCCGGCTCCCGCTCCGCCGGCGGGCGGGTCAGGGGCGCCCTCTGCTGCTTCGGCATCGACGTCGGTGCCTGCGTCGAGGTACTACCCGGCTCCCAAGAAGCTCGCCGCAACGGGCGATGCAGCCGGTTGGGGGCTCGGGGCAGCCGCAGCGGCCGGCTCCGCTGCGGCTGTTGCGGCGGTCGTGGCGGCTGCGATAGGCAGGCGCCGGGGGTAGGCTGCTTTTCGCAGCCGCGCTACGCCCGACCGCGGCCCAGTTTGCCGGCCACCTTGCCCACGATGTTGCCAACGAACGCTGCTTCCGGCACGCGCAGCTTGATGGCCAGGCCGAACGTCACCGCCAGCGACACTAGGCCGCCGCACGCCACGTAGGCGAGCGCCTGCGGGATGGACCCCGACAGCGGCCCGACGAGCGTCGTGAGCGCGAACAGCACGCCGCCGCCCGCCGCCGCGCCCAGCCCGCCGAACACCAGCGCCACGAGAAACGCCTTCGCCGTGGAACGCAGCCCGAACGGCCCCAGGCGCCGGCGCAGGTACGCGAACAGGCACACGTCGGCCACCACGTAGAACAGCACCTCGCCCACGGCGATGATCTCGATGGGGAAGCTCTCCGCATGCGACGCGCCGAACATCGTGAGCGCCACCTGCGCGGCTCCCGCCACGAAGTTGAACGCCGCGAACACGCCCATCTTGCGCAGGCTCGAGAAGATCTTCTGCAGGTACGTGTTCACGCCGTACACCGGCAGCGCGAACGCCAGCACGCTCATGTACGAGGCGATGGACGCCACGTTCTCCGCCGTGAACGCGCCGGCGCGGAACACGGTGATGAGCGGCAGCGAGAACACCATGAGGTACAGCGCGAAGGGAATCATGAAGAAGAGTATCTGGTTCGTGCCGCTCACGATGCCGCGTTTCACGCCCTTGGCGTTGCCCTCGGCCTGCATGTCGGCCAGCTCGGTGAACATGGCCGTGGTGATGGGCACGGCCAGGAAGGAGTAGGGGAGCGTGAACCACTGGCGCGCGTACAGCAGGATGGACGGCCCGTTGTCGGCGAAGCTGTAGGCCGCCGCGTTCTGCACCGACACCACCGCGAACGAGCACACCATGACGAACAGGGCCGGCACGCCCAGCGAGAGCGTCTCGCGCAGCGCCGGGTCGTGCAGGTTGAGGCGCGGCCGCAGCCGGATGCCGTTGCGGCGCAGCGCGGGCAGCTGGATGGCCAGCGCCACGAACACGCCGAGCGGGTTGCCGATGGCTATGACGTAGAGCGCCAGGTCGGGGTTGCCCGGCGCGAGCGCCGCGTACGTCAGGAACGATGCGATGACCACAATGCTCTGCGCCGCCGGCGCGATGGCCGACCACAGGTAATCGCGGTTCGCGTTGAGCAGGCCCGATATGATGGCCGTGGCGCCGGAGAACACGATCTGGACGGCGAAGAACTGGAAGAAGAACACCGATTGCGCCATGGTGCGCTGGTCGGAGTAGAAGCTCTGCGTGTAGATGAAGAACGACGGGAACGCGATGCAGAGCGCCGACACCGCCGCCAACAGCACCACCACGATGGTGAGCAGGGTGGAGGCGTAGTCGTTCCCCGCCTTCTGCCCCAGCCTCTTCTTCACCGACATATACACCGGCAAAAACGCCGTCACCAGGATGCCGCCTATCACCAGCTCGTAGAGCTGGGAGGGCAGGTTGTTGGCCACCTGGTAGGAGCTGGAGAGCAGCGTGGAGCCCAGCGCGAAGGCCATGGTCCAGGTGCGCACGAAGCCCAGCACGCGCGAGACCATGGTGCACACGCTGATGAGTGCGGCCGACGAGCCCACAGCGGCCGCGTCGCCCTGCTCGGCGGCGTCCGTGCGCGCGAGCGCCGTCTTGTCCACG
>NC_021021.1:2137735-2147642 GCF_000210055.1 Gordonibacter pamelaeae 7-10-1-b | reverse complement strand
CGCCGGCCTCGTGGCCGTGCCGCTCGCGCCCCACACGCTGCATTCGCGCGCCATCGTCACGGCGTCCAACGACGTGGTGGAGATGGACCTGTCGCACAACGCCGACACCCGCGAGGCCACGCTGTTCGTCGACGGCGAGCTGCTGGAGTTCGAGCGGCCCGTGCGCCGCGTCTACGTCCGCCGCGGCGACGCCCCCACGGTTCTGCTGCGCTACCAGCGGGAAGGCTTCTACGAGCACGCGGCGCGAGTGTTCTTCTAGGTGCGCGAAGCCCGGCAGGCATGCGCGTCTGCCGGGCATTCCTTTTGCAGGTTATGCCAAAAATAGGATAATTGCAGTGCAAAGTTTCCGTTGACTTGCCCCCCCCCCTGGCGTATCTTTGCGTATCAAGTTCCGTGCCTTCAGGCATGCGAACCGGATCAAGGGGTAATTCGTATGAGCAAGCAAGACCGTGAGAGCGCGCAGAGCCTTCCAGTAGACAGTTCCGAACCGAATGCTTCCTCGCATCAGTGGGACGGCGAAAAACTCGCCGACGATGCTGCAGGGAAGCAGGTTCAGGATGTTTCTCCAGACTCGGCGCCAGTAAGGCAGATCCTCCGACCAGAGGCCCCTGACCCCCATTCCTCCGCAACGAGCACCGCCGTCGAGACGGCCAAGAACGCCGGGAAGATACTCGGCATGTCCAAGCACGTCTTCGCCGGCCTGGTGGCCGTGGTGGCCGTAGCCGCCGCCGTCGTGGCGGGCGTCGTGCTGACGCAGCAGCCGGCCGTGGAGGACTGGTTCGACTCGAATGCCGCGCAAGGCCAGTTCGAGGGCAAGTCAAAGGAAGAGATCCAAGCCGCCCTGAACGAGGAGGTGGCGAAGGGCATGATGAACATCTCCATCGCCGCCGTCATCACGTTCCCCGACGGCGCGTCTGAGGGCGAGGCGCGCATCGAGAACATCGCCGCGAACCCGATGGACCAGAAGGTGACCATCGCGCTCAAGGACGGTGACGAGGTGGTGTACGAGTCCGGCGCCATCGCGCCCGACCAGCACATACAGAACATCAAGCTGTCACGCGACCTGGAGCCCGGCGAGTACGCTGCCGTGGCCACGTTCACGGGCTACGACCGCGAGACGCACAAGAAGACCGGCCAAGCGGCCGCTGAGATCACGTTACGCGTCGAAGGCTAAGACAACCTTCGACGAGAGATAGTCAGAGCATGTCAGACAACGTAAGGGCACATCAGGAAAGGAAAGTATCATGACGAAGACGAGCCGGTTCAACTACATCAAGCGGGGTCTGGTAGGCGTATGCGCCGCCACAATGCTGACGGGTCTGTGCGCGGGGACTGCGTTTGCGGATCAGAGTGCAACGAAGATATACACGTTGGATACCTCTGCTGCCCAGATAAGCGTTACGGTTCCGACGGGGAATGCCGGTGCGTCTTTGAATGCTGCGGGTGCGCTCACTCTCCCCGATCTGGTACTTACGAATGAGTCGCTTGCTCCGGTGTATATCTCGAAAGTGGAGGTGTCCGGCGTTAACACCAGCATCAACCTGTTGACAGAGGCCGATTACGCCGATGCCACCAAAGGTGCTGTGAACAATGCTACGAAGATTTCTATGGCCGCTGACGGAAAGAGCATCGACCTGGGCGCATTCAAGGCTACTGGTGGAGCAACCATTCAGGAAGCGGATGCAGTGACGATAGCTGGCAATTCTGGGAAAGCCACTTTATCGGCGACTGCCTCGATGAAGAACTTTACCGGGAGCATCTTGGGACAGTCAACGCTTGATTTTATGACGGTTTCTTTTACGGTTGCTCCGACAACGGCATAGCTGTGAGTCGTGCAGATTTCGCATGAACATGTAATTGCCAAAGCCGCGCTGAGGTTCGGGGCGGCTTTGGTTCTTTGTTTGCTGCTGGTCTCTGGCGCGCTGTGGCCGGTTTCCTATTCGTTTGCTGCTTCCGAAGCGGCTTCCAGCAAAGCTCCTCTTTCGCCAGAAGCCGCTTCGGAAGCTACGTATGGCACGACTAAGCCCATCGATCCTTCCGCCACCACGACTCCTTCCGTTGATGATGCGGACAACGTGATCGTCACAACTCCTTCGACCGAGCCAACGCCGCCGACCACCCCGGTTGAGCCCGCAATTCCCTCTGTCCCCGAGTACGAGAGCGCCTGGCCCATCGGGCTCGACGAGGCTGCTGCGGTCGTTGCCGAGTTGTGGGACGATGGGACGTTCGTCGTTGACGGGGCGGGGGATACCCTCGCGTTCGAGAGCGCCGACGAGGTGCCGTGGCTCGCGGCAGGCGTATCGGACGACATCAAGCGCGTCGTGTTCGCCGATGCGGTGGAGCCTTCCAGCTTGGCGCACTGGTTCGAGGGATGCGCGAACCTGGAAGAGGTCGCGAACGTCCCCGCAGACGTCAAAGACCTCACGCGCGCGTTCTTCGACTGCCCGAAGCTCGTGGAGCTGCCGGACGATCTCGCGCTCGCCGACGACGCAGTCCTCGAGGAGTGCTTCGGCTTCGCCGAGCCGCCCGACGAGCCGCTGTCCACCGTCTACCGCGGCGCGGACGAGAACGTGCTCGCCTATGCGTGGGACCTCGACGGCCGCATCCTCGCCAATCCCGATACGCCCGAGCCGCCCGTGGCCGAGGAGCCGGCCGACCCCGAGGCCCCCGCCGACGACCTCTCCGACAAGTCTGCTGACGATCCCGCCGAGGACGCTGCGGAGGAGCCGCCGCCCGAAAGCGACGAGCTCCTCGCTCCGACGGAGGAAACTCCCGCGCCCGAAGCCGATTCCGCCGCGCCGGACGCCCCCGAGGAAGAGGCCGCCCAGGTCAACATAGCCATCCCCTCGTCGGTTTCCATGATGCTGGGCGAGGGCGACCCCAACAGCGCCACCATCCCCGTGATGGTAGGCAACCGCTCCGAGCGCCCCGTGGCCATCACGGGCGCGCGCCTCAAGCGCTCCGACATGGACCTGCCGGGCGGGTCGTGGTCGCTCACCACCCAGGGCGGCGCCACGACGTTCGTGCAGGACGCCCGCTTCACGCCCCTCGGCCTGGAAGTGACGTTCGACCGCCCCGTCATCCTCGCCGCCGGCGACATGGGCACCCAGCTCGTCTGGCGCGGCACCTTCACCGATCACGGTATGAAGACCCTCCTCGAAGCCGTCCTCTCCGCCGGCGACTCCGGCTTCACCTACGGCTCCATGATCTGGATCGTCTCAGCCGCCTAGTCCTGCCAGCCAGCCCAGGCATCGGCGGCTATCAAGCGCCGCATGACTTCGTCAGGCCACGACACGCCCGCATTCTCCAACTCGTAGCGTACGAGGTCGCCGCATGCTATACGGGCAACCGGCTTCAGCAGGTAGGTGTTGTCGAACAAGAACACCTCGTCGCACAGCGGTACCGCTTTCACGAGGTTGTCGAGGGACGCTCGGGCGCGCCTCCTCACCGTTTCCGGGTCCACTCCGTGGCCGCCGAACTCTACGCGCCGCTCTATTCGCCGGTTCGCTATTTCAGGGTCACCCACTCCGACATAGTAGAGGACGACCCTGAACCCCCGTTGCCTGGCCGAGGCGATGGTCTTCATGATGGAATGGCCTGTTAACGTGGACTCTTGGTTGAACGATGTTCGCGCGTCCAGACAGCTGCGCACGAGCGCCAACGCCTCCCGGCCTGCCTGCAACTGTGCTGCTCGATCCTCCCATTCCCATCCGTGCGAGGCGAGGATCTCGTCGGAGTTGACGCGGGGCATGGCCTCGGAAACGCTCGTGCGATCCCAGAGCCCCGACTTGAAGAGGGTTGACTTCCCGGCGCCGTTCACGCCCGCGAACAGGATGTAGCGAGGGCGATCCATCAGAACACGCCTTGCTCGATGAGCTCCTGCTGCCTCTTTTGGAGGAAGAAGGTGGACACCGCCACATAGAAGTCCTCTTCTTCCTTGCTCTCGGCTTGGTCGAGGAACGCCGAGTTGAACGTTCCCGACAGCGTGGCGCGGCATTCCCGGTACAGCCGGCGCGCGGCCTCGATGTCGTAGGAAGGCGCCGCCGGGGCGGTTGAGCTGTCTTTCCTCGGACGTCCTGCGGAAGGCCGGGTATGCATGCGATTCTCCACCGACTGCTCGGACACCGCCCACGTGCGCCCGATCTTCGTTCCCTCCAGCACGTGCTTGTTGAGCATCGCGCGCACGCGCGGTTCCGACACGCCAAGCCGTGTTGCGGCCTCTTTCGTGCTGAGCATAGCAGCCTCCCTTCCGAAGCGAATCGCTTCCTGTTCACCGTTAATTATATCGTCTACGATATAATTAACGGTGAACGCGCCAGAAAAAACACGTCCGGCGGATTCTCTTCCGCCGGACGTGATACTTGGCTCCTATAGCGTTCGTTGTGCGCGCCGTCTTACTTGTGGTAGTACCGATGCTGCTCGTACTTGGGCTCGCAGCAGACGTTGATCCCCAAGGTGCGGTAGAGCTTCTCGTCGGTGGAGGAGATGATGACCGAGAAGTACGCGTCGCATCCGCGCAAATCGTCGATGTGCTCGATGAGCTTGGCGGCCAACGGATCGGTGGCGGAGCTGATGGACAGCGCGATGAGCGTCTCGTCGGAGTGCAGGCGCGGGTTGCGGCTGTGCAGGCAGTCGGTCTTCAGGCGACAGATGGGCTCGATGACCTCGTCGCTGATGACATCGATCTCGTCGTCGACGCCGGAGACGCCCTTGAGCGCGTTCATCATGAGCGACGACGCCGCGCCCAGAAGCGACGACGTCTTGCCCGTGACCACCGAGCCGTCCGGCAGCACCATGGCGCCCACCGGGCCGCCGGTCGTCTCCTCCTTCAGCAGCGCGGCCGAGCGGGCCGGCGAGAAGCTCGCGTTCACGCCGGCCTGGTTCATCAGCAGCTCCAGCTTCTCCACGTGCTCCTGGCCCGTGCCGCTGCGGCGCGTCTCCACGGCGGTCTGGAAGTAGCGGCGCACGATCTCCATCTTCGCGGCCTCGCGCACGGCCTCGTCGTCCACGATGGCGTTGCCGGCCATGTTCACGCCCATGTCGGTGGGCGACTGGTAGGGGCTCTCGCCGGAGATGCGCTCCATCATGGCTTTCAGCACGGGGAATATCTCCACGTCGCGGTTGTAGTTCACCGTGGTCTCGCCGTACGCTTCCAAATGGAACGGGTCGATGGTGTTCGCGTCGTTCAAGTCGACGGTGGCCGCCTCGTAGGCTATGTTCACCGGGTGCTTGAGCGGCAGGTTCCAGATGGGGAACGTCTCGTACTTCGCATAGCCGGCCGCCACCCCGCGCTTGTGCTCGTGGTAGAGCTGCGAGAGGCACGTGGCCATCTTGCCGCTGCCGGGGCCGGGGGCCGTCACCACCACGAGCGGCCGCGTGGTCTCGATGAACTCGTTGCGCCCGTAGCCCTCGTCGCTCACGATGCGGTCGATGTCGTAGGGATAGCCGGGGATGGGGTAGTGCAGGTAGCTCTTGATGCCCAGGCTGTCCAGGCGCTTGCGGAACGCCTCGGCCGAGGGCTGGTTCGTGTAATGGGTGATGACCACGCCGCTGGTGGCGAAGCCCATGCCGCGGAAGATGTCCATGAGGCGCAGCACGTCCTCGTCGTAGGTGATGCCCAGGTCTCCGCGCACCTTGCTCTTCTCGATGTCGTTCGCGTTGATGGCGATGATGATCTCGGCGTCGTCGATGAGGCTTTTCAGCATGCGGATCTTGGAGTCGGGCTCGAAGCCGGGCAGCACGCGCGAGGCATGGTAGTCGTCGAAGAGCTTGCCGCCGAACTCCAGGTAGAGCTTGCCGCCGAACTGGTCGATGCGGTTGCGGATGTGCTCCGCCTGCAGCGCGATGTACTGGTCGTTGTCGAATCCGATGCGCATGGGAATGCGGTGCCCCTTTCGTGAGAAGACGGTGATGCGCGCACGCGCGCGAACCAAAGTATATCGCACTTGCCGTACCCGGTGTTGCCGGCGTGTAAAAACTCGCGGCATGGCAATCCCGTTGCTGGCGAGGTGCGGTAAACCCGGCGGTGGGCTGCTGCAGGAGCGGGCCTGGAGGCGGCGCGGCGGAGGGTGAGCGCGGTGGCGCCCTCGGACGGCGCGCGGCGAAAACCGCCTTGAGGGCCGGAGGGCCGGTGCTATACTCGTACGAAATCCCGAGGGTCGTCGGAAAGGGGGCGGAGGTGGACGCCGTGCACGCGCTCATGGAAGAGTACCTCTCGCACTTGCGCGTGGAGCGGGGATCCTCGCCGCTTACCGTGTCGGCGTACACCACCGACCTGTGCGATTACGCCTCCTTCCTCGACGGGCGTGGAGTGGGCGATGCCGATGACGTGGACCGCGCCTGCGTGGTGGCCTACGAGGCCGACCTCGTGGACCGCGGCTACGCCACGTCGAGCGTGGACAGGCGTGTGTCGGTGATCAAGGGCTTCCACCGCTTCCTCGTGCGGGAGGGCTACGCGCGCCGCAACCCCACCGATACGCTGCAGCTGCCCAAGCCTCCCGAGCGGCTGCCCGACGTGCTTTCGGCGAGCCAGGTGGGCGCTATGCTGGCTGCCTGCACGGGCGACGGCCCGCCGGAGATGCGCAACCGCGCCATCCTGGAGGTGCTGTACGGCTGTGGGCTGCGCGTGAGCGAGTGCACGGGCCTTGACCTGGGTGATTGCATCCTTGAGGAGGGGTATCTGCGCGTCGTGGGCAAAGGGGGCAAGGAGCGCATAAGCCCTATCTCGGGCGCTGCGCTCGAGGCGCTGGGCGCGTACCTGGAGCGTGGCCGCCCCGCGCTCGCGAAGCCCTACGCCAAGCCCACGGCGGCGGTGTTCCTGAACGTCCGCGGCGGCCGCCTGACGCGCCAGAGCGTGCACGCCATCGTGGCCGACGCCGGTCGCCTGGTGGGCGTGGATAACCTGCATCCCCACACGCTCCGTCACTCCTTCGCCACCCATATGCTGGAAGGCGGTGCTGACCTGCGCGTTATCCAGGAGATCCTCGGCCACTCCGACATCTCAACCACCCAGGTGTACACCCACGTGAGCCGCACCCACATCCGCGAGGAGTATCTGAGCGCCCACCCGCGCGCATAGCGTCCGCGGGCATGGCGTAATTTCGCGTGGACGAGAATCGAGGCTATGGCGCGATTCTCGGTGTCTGATTCGCCGACTGCTTTTCGCGACCAGGCTTTTTCCGGAAGACGCCCGCGTGCGGCTGCAGAAAACATGCCATAGGGCTTCGATCTTGTCCATGATCGAATAGATAATATATAACCCCGCAGGGTTTTTCGGGCGCTGCTGCCTTGGCATCGCACGCGGGATGGGCGTGCGGCTTCTTCGCAGGGGGAGGCGGTGTGCTTCCGAAGGAATAGGCCTCGTTACGAAACGAATGTTTCACGTGAAACATTCGTTCGCTTATCCGATTTTTCGCTTGTTCTCGCCCCTTCCGTGCTGCTGTCAGGCTTGGCCGGCGCTGCTGGATGGCGGCCCCGGTTCGGCCCGCGCCCAGCCCAGCCCCGGCGCCCACCTGCCTCCGCTCTGGCTCCGGCCCGCGCCTCCGCTCCCACGCTTGAACGAGCGGTTGATCTTGCGGGGGCTGCGGTGGGGTGGGAGGGCGTCACAAATTCTCCCACTTCGTGCCACAGAGGGTTGCGAATCCATATCTTGTGGGCGGTTTCGCGGTTTTGGCTACCGGTGGTATGGCCGATTTTCCGCGCATCGAGAAATTGATGACGGGTGGGTGAACAGAGGGTTTCATCACGGCAAAAAGGGGGCGGAATACCCCATAAATGTTGCGAAGTGGGGCGAAGTGGGATAGAATGCCAAACATCGAAAGGGCCGAACGGCTGCACGCGGAAAGGATGGCATGGCGGAGGTCGTCGACACAACGGAGAACACGGAGGGGGCGGCGCACATCGTCGACCTCAACGGCGAGTTCCGTTTCAAGGTCGATGCCAAGGGCCGCATGTCCCTGCCCGCGAAGTTCCGCAAGGTGCTTTCGACCGACTTGGTGGTAACCCGCAATCCGAAGGACGAGTGCCTCTACGTCTTCGAGCCCCGTGGCTTCAACGCCTGGGTCGCGGAGGTGTTCGAGGACAAGTTCGGCAAGTACGACTCCTCCAACGACCTGCACGTGCGCCTGCGCCGCAAGCTCAAGGCCCGCGCGAAGGACGTGGAAGTGGACGGCTCCGGGCGCATCATGCTCCCGACGGAGGCGCGCGAGGCGACGGACATCGACAAGGACGTCGTCGTCGTGGGCAACACGGGCTACTTCGAAGTGTGGGACGCGAAGCGTTACGAGGCGCAGGACGACGACACCGACCTCGGTGTCCTGTTCGGCTGATCGTAGGACGTGAGCGCAATGACAAGCGAATATCAGCAACAAGAATTCCAGCATACCCCCGTTCTGCTCGCCGAGTGCCTCGAACAATCGAACCTCAAACCACAGCAAACGTTCGTGGACGCAACACTCGGCGGGGCAGGGCATTCCCTCGAGATGGCCAAGCTCATCGGCCCGGGGGGCACGCTCATCGGCATCGACCAGGATGAGGTGGCGCTCGCCGCCGCCCGCTCCCGGCTCGAGTCACTGCCCGACGGGCAACGCCCCAACCTGGAGCTATTGCGCGGCAACTTCGGGGATATGGACGACCTTCTCGTCAGTGCCGAGGTACCCGGGGTCGATGCGTTCCTCTTCGACCTAGGCGTCTCGTCGGTGCAGATAGACACACCGTCCCGCGGCTTCTCCTTCAAGGAGAACGGCCCCCTTGATATGCGGATGGATCCGGGGAAAACCACCCTAACCGCAGCAGAGATCGTGAACACCTACAACGCAGCAGATCTCACTCGGATCATCCGTGCCTACTCGGACGAGAAATGGGCCAGCCGCATCGCAGATTTCATCGTGCGGTCGCGGGCGAATGGGAGGATCGAGACAAGCGAGCAGCTCGTCGACGTCATCAAGGCCGCCATACCGGCCTCGGCGCGCCGCGCCGGGGGGCATCCGGCGAAACGGACGTTCCAGGCGCTTCGGATAGAAGTCAACTCGGAGCTGGACGTGCTGCGTCGAGGTCTCGACGCCGCCGTCCGCTGGCTCAATCCGGGCGGGCGCCTCGTGGTCATCAGCTATCATTCGCTCGAGGACCGCATTGTGAAGGAAACCTTCAACGCGTATGCGAACCGCTGCACCTGCCCGCCGGACCTTCCGGTGTGCGTGTGCGGGAAGGAGCCGATACTCGACCTGGTTACGCGCAAGCCGCTTCTGCCCACGGCAGGGGAGATTGAGCGCAATCCCCGGGCACGCAGCGCCAAGCTGCGCGTCGCCCGAAAACGCTGAAACCGACCTATCCGGCCGGGGCCTCGGTCCCGGCCGCCTTGCAAGCAACATCATAAGCAGCACCACGACCACCGAAACGCAGCCACGAAACGAAGAAAAGGAGGTTGGTCATGGCAGGAGCCGCACCGGCGTTTTCCTACAATTATCCCGAGCGCGCACCCGAGCGCCCCGAACGCCCGCGCGTTCGCGTCGTGCCGGGCCAGGGCACCCGCACCAGCACCCAGACCATTCCCTCCACCGTCGTGTTCATGGCGAAGACGCTCGCCGTGGTGCTCGTGGTGGCGGCGCTTCTGTGCTTCGCCCGCATTGCCATCGGCTCGGCGACCGTGGCCACGTCCGTGCAGTCGCAGCAGCTGGAAAGCCAGATAAGCGACGCCCGTGCCAGCGGCAACAACCTGGAAGTGCAGCAGAGCTCGCTTTCCAACCCCACGCGCGTGAAGGCCGAGGCGAGCCGCCTCAAGATGGCCGCGCCCGAGAGCGTCGGCATCATCGACCTGGGCACCGACGTCGTCGCCACCGACGAGGCCGGGAACCTGTCGCTTTCCAAGAGCGTGCAGATCGCCGCCGGCGCCGCGGAGTAGCGGCGTGGC
>NC_021021.1:2134570-2137471 GCF_000210055.1 Gordonibacter pamelaeae 7-10-1-b | reverse complement strand
GTCGTCGCGGCCCTTTTCCTCGTGCGGTTGGTGTACCTTCAGGTCATCGTGGCGCCGTCCTATGCCGCGCAGGCCGAGCAGGCGCGCACGGTGGGCTTCGACATCGAGCCGAGGCGCGGCACCATCTACGACCGCAACGGCACGGTGCTGGCCGTGAGCGTCGATGCCACCACCATCTACGCCAACCCCTCCGAGGTGGAGGACCTGCCGGGCACGGCCGCGGCGCTGGCCGGCGTGCTGGGCGGCGAGGCGGCCGACTACCAGAACGCGCTGTCCGCCGGCACCTCCACGTTCGCGTTCATCCAGCGCAAGGCCGACACCGCCGTGGCCGACCAGGTGCGCGCCCTGGACCTCAAGGGCATCTACTTCATCGCCGACACGAAGCGCACCTATCCCAACGGACGGGTGGGCGCGCAGATCGTCGGCCTGACCGACATCGACGGCAACGGACTAAGCGGCCTGGAGAAGTACTACGACGACATCCTGTCCGGCGAGCCCGGCCGCTACGAGGCCGAGCGCGGCCGCGATGGCACGCCCATCCCCGGCGGCGTGCACGAGGAGACGCCTGCCGTGGACGGCCAGGACATCATCATATCCGTGGACATCGAGCTGCAGCAGTACGTGGAGGACCGCCTGCTGGCCGACAAGGAGGGCCTCACCTCCAACGGCGGCAGCTCCGTGGTCATGGACGCCGAGACGGGCGAGATCTACGCCGCCGCGTCGCTTCCGCTGCTCGACCCGAACGACCGCGAGAACATCCCGGCCGGCGCGACGGAGCTCAAGGTGGTCACGCACCTGTTCGAGCCCGGCTCCATCTTCAAGTCCGTCTCGGCCATGGCCATCCTGGAGTCGGGCACCATGACGCCCGAGAGCGAGCTGTTCTGCCCGAGCGAGATAGAGGCCGACGGCTACATCATCTCCGACGCGCACGACCGCGGCGACGCCACCTTCACGCTGGAGCAGATCATGGACCAGTCGTCGAACGTGGGCATCTCGCTGGCCACGGAGAACGCCACCGCGAACGGGGTGTCGGGCTTCGAGAACCTGTACAACAAGATCAACGAGTACAACCTGCACACGCGCACCGGGGTGGACTACCCCGGCGAGGGCGAGGAGGGCACCGAGTACCTGGGATCGCTCCTGCCGTTCGACAAGTGGGGCAAGGTGCAGGCCTACAACATCAGCTTCGGCCAGGGCGTGTCGGTGACGCCGCTGCAGATGACGCGCTTCTACGGGGCGCTCGCCAACGACGGGGTGGAGTGCACGCCGCACTTCCTCATCGGCAAGCCGCAGTCTGGGGAGACGCCCGAGTACGCCACGGAGAAGGTCATCGGCAGCGAGAAGGCGCTCTCCGACATGACCGACATGCTCAAGACCGTGGTCAGCCAGGGCACAGGCACCGACGCCGCTATCGAGGGGTACAACGTGGCGGGCAAGACCTCCACGGCGGAGATCTACGACGAGGTGAACGGCGGTTACCGCAAAGGCGTGTACAACATGGCGTTCACCGGCTTCATAGCCGACTCCACGGGTCCCCAATTGGTTTGTTTTGTGGGTGCCAACGAGACGGAATACGGTTCCATCGTCACGCCGGTATTTAAGGATATAATGTCAACTGCCATCGACCGATTCCAGATAATGCCTGAGTGAGGACAAGCCATGGGGAAAACCTGCACCGACCTGTTCGCAGGAATTGACTGCACCGTCATCGGCAACGCCGACGAGGAAGTAGGCGGCATCGCCTACCGCAGCGACCGCGTGCAGCCGGGCGACGCGTTCTTCTGCATCGTGGGCTTGACGGCGGACGGCCACTCGTTCGCGCAGGACGCCATCGACCGCGGCGCCAAGGTGCTCGTGGTGGAGCGCAAGGTGTACCTGGCCGACGCCACCGATGTGACCGAGGTGGTGGTGGCCGACACGCGCAAGGCCATGGCGGCCGCGTCGGCCAACTTCTACGACCACCCCTCGAAGGACTTCGCGCTCGTGGGCATCACCGGCACGAACGGCAAGACCACCACCACCTACCTCGTGGAGCACATCGCGCACGTGGCCGGCAAGCGCACGGGCGTCATCGGCACCGTGGGCGTGCGCATAGGCGGGGAGCAGGAGAAGACGGCGCACACCACGCCCGAGTCGCCCGACCTGCAGAAGCTGCTCGCGCGCATGCGCGACGAGCGCTGCGGCGTGGTGGCCATGGAGGTGAGCTCGCACGCGCTCGACCTGGAGCGCACGTGGGGCACGACGTTCGCCGTGACCGCGTTCTCGAACCTCACGCAGGACCACCTCGACTACCATCACACGTTCGAGGCCTACTTCGAGGCCAAGGCGCGCCTGTTCGGCAAGGACTACCCGGCCCGCCGCGTCATCTGCATCGACGACAAGTGGGGCCGCGAGCTTCTGCGCCGCTGCGCCACGAACGAGGACAGCATCGTGACCACGGGCTTCGACGCCGCGGCGCAGATCCATCCCGTGGACGTGCGCTACGCCCCCACGCACACCGAGGTGGAGCTGGACGTGCGTGGTAGCCGCCACCGCTTCCGCTACCCCTTGGTGGGCAAGTTCAACGTAGAGAACGTCATGTGCGCCTTCGGCATCGGGCTGCAGCTGGGCATCCCGGCCGACGTGATAGTGGAGGCGCTGGAAGAGGCACCGCAGATCCCCGGCCGTCTGGAGCGCGTGAGCGCGCCGTGCGACGGAGGCATCGCCGTGTTCGTGGACTACGCGCACACCCCCGACGCGCTGGAGAAGGCGCTTTCGTCCATCATGGCGCTGACGCGCGGGCGCACCGTCTGCGTGTTCGGCTGCGGCGGCGACCGCGACGCGTCGAAGCGCTCCATCATGGGCAAGGCCGCGCTCGCGGCCGACTACGCCGTGGTGACGAGCGACAACCCGCGCCACGAG
>NC_021021.1:2132265-2133692 GCF_000210055.1 Gordonibacter pamelaeae 7-10-1-b | reverse complement strand
TGGCGGGAACGCTGCCGCTCGACCGCCTCGTATGCGTGGGCGAGCTGGCGGCGCACATCGCCGACGCCGCCGAGGCGGCGGGCATGGATGCGGCGCGCATCGTGCGCGCGGCAACGGTCTCCGACGTGCTCGGAGAGATGGATACGTACCTCGAGCCGGGCGACGCCGTGCTGGTGAAGGCGTCCCACTTCATGGGGCTCGAGCGCGTGGTCGAAGGACTGGTCAACTGATATGTTTGCGATATTCTCCCACTACCCGACGTTCCTCGTGTTCTTGGCCATCGTGGCCGCCATCGTGGTCACGATGGTGCTCATGCCCGTATGGATCAAGTTCCTGAAGTCGAGCCATATCGGCCAGCAGGTGCGCGCCGACGGGCCCGAGAGCCATCTGGTGAAGCAGGGCACGCCCACCATGGGCGGCGTCATCATGCTCGTGGCCGTGATAGCCACGGCGCTCGTCATCGGCATGCCCACGCCCGAGACGTTCCTGCTTTTGGGCGCCACCGTGCTGACGGGCCTTCTGGGCCTCGTGGACGATGCCTCGAAGGTGGTCAAGGAGCGTTCGCTCGGCCTCACGCCGAAGGCGAAGCTCGTGGGCCAGTTCGCCATCGCCACCGTGTTCACGCTCGTGGCGGTGAACTGGCTGGGGGTGGCCCCCACGGTGGAGATACCCTTCGTGTACACGTTCGACCTGGGGCTGCTCACCACGGTGGTGCCCGTGGGCGACGGCATTGCCATCCCGTGGCTCTACCTGATATTCGCGAACATCCTGCTGGTGGGCATGTGCAACGCCGTGAACCTCACCGACGGCCTGGACGGCTTGGCGGCTGGCACCGTGATGATCGTGATGATAGTCATGGCCGCCATCGCGTACCGCTCCGACCTGCTGGAGCCCGCCATCTTCGCGGCGGCGCTCGCGGGCGCGTGCATCGGCTTTCTGTGGTTCAACTCGTTCCCGGCCGACATCTTCATGGGCGACACCGGCTCGCTCGCGCTCGGCATGGCGCTGGGCTGCTTGGCCGTGCTCACGAAGACTGAGTTCGTGTCCATCATCATCGGCGGCCTGTTCGTGGCCGAGGCCCTGTCCGTCATGATCCAGGTGTTCTACTACAAGAAGACGAGGAAGCGCATCTTCCTCATGGCGCCGCTGCACCATCATTTCGAGAAGAAGGGGTGGAGCGAGACGAAGGTGGTCGTGCGCTTCTGGATCGTGTCGGGCGTGCTGGCGGCCTGCGGCTTCTCGCTGTACTTCGCCCAGACGCTCATGGCGGTGGCGTAGCGGATGGCGCGCGGGGACCTGATACCGGGAAGGAAGCACGCGCCGCAGCACCTCGGGCGCGTGCTCGTTTTGGGGCTGGGGAAGAGCGGCCGGGCGGCCGTGGAGTACCTGCTGCCGCTTCTGGGCGGGCGCGTGGACGCGCTCGCGGT
>NC_021021.1:2129996-2131437 GCF_000210055.1 Gordonibacter pamelaeae 7-10-1-b | reverse complement strand
GCTGCGTTCGGGGTCGACGGGTCTGCGGGCGAAGACGGCGGCGACTTCGCCGTGCTCCAAGCCTCCTGCTTGGAAGACGCCCTCGACGCGGCGCTGGCCATCGCGGGTGCGGGCGACGTCGTGCTGCTGTCGCCGGCCTGCGCGTCGTTCGACGAGTTCGGCTCGTACGAGGAGCGCGGCCGTGCGTTCAAGGCGCTCGTGGCCGAACGCTCCGCGCGCGTGGAAGCGTAAAGGGCCCATGGCCGCCGCACGCGTCGACAAGCAGGGGATACCTGCGTATATCATGGGCCCCCGGCTCGTGCTCATGCTGTCCGTGCTGGCGCTCACGCTGCTCGGCTTCGTCATGATCTACTCCACGTCGTCGGTCATCGCGTTGGCGTCCGCGTCGGCCGATGCGGTGGCGACGGTCGACCCCATGGCCGACACGCTCAGCCAGATCAAGTTCGCCGTTGCGGGCATCGTGATCGCGCTGGTGGTGTGGAAGTTCGTCCCCTATTCCATTTGGCGCGGCAACCTGGTGTGGGCCGTGTGGCTGCTCGCGTTCGTGCTGCTGGTGGCCACCATGTTCTCGGGGGCGGGCGAGGACGAGTGGGGCGCCCAGCGCTGGCTCGTGCTGGGGCCGGCCAGCCTGCAGCCCTCCGAGTTCGCGAAGATCGCGCTCGTGCTCGTGGCCGCGCGGCTCTTCGACGACTTCCGCGAGGGGGCGCTTTCCGTGCCTCAGTTCTTCGTGATGGTGTTCTTGCTGGTGCTGGCGCCGGTGCTCGTCATCTTAGGCCCCCAGTCCGACCTGGGCACGGCCATGATCTGCGTCGTGGGCATCCTTGCGGTCATGTGGCTGGGCGAGGTTCCCGCGCGGACCATGCTCATCGTGGTAGGCGTGGTGGTGGCGCTGGGCCTGGTGGGCATCTTGGGCACGGAGTACCGCCGCGAGCGCCTGATGGTGTTCTTGAATCCGTGGAACGACGGCGAGGGGGGCTACGGCAACGGCTACCAGCTCATCCATTCGCTCTACGCGCTTGCCGGCGGAGGGCTCTTCGGCGTGGGGCTGGGCAACTCGCACGAGAAGTACCTGTACCTCACGCAGTCCGACACCGACTTCATCTTCGCCATCATCGGCGAGGAGCTTGGGCTGGTGGGCGCGCTTGCGGTGATCGCGCTGTTCCTGCTCGTGCTGTGGGCGGGCATGCGCATCGCGCGCACGGCTCCCGACAACTTCGGCACCATGGTGGCGGGCGGCTGCACCATCATGATCGTGTTCCAGGCGTTCCTCAACATTGCCATGGTCATGGGCTGGTTCCCCGTCGTGGGCAAGCCGCTGCCGTTCATCTCGTCGGGAGGCTCGTCGCTCATCGCCACGTTTATCATGGTGGCGCTCATCCTGTCCGTGTCGCAGGGGGCGGTGGACGACTCGCTCGCACCTGCGCGGCGGCGTGCCGACCTG
>NC_021021.1:2128027-2129707 GCF_000210055.1 Gordonibacter pamelaeae 7-10-1-b | reverse complement strand
AAGGCGTGGCTCGCCGAGCTCGGCGCCGACGTCGTGGTGGGCTTCGGCGGCTACGTGTGCATCCCGGTGGGGCGCGCGGCCGAGAAGCTGGGCGTGCCCGTGGTGGTGCACGAGCAGAACTCGGTCATGGGCATGGCGAACAAGTACCTGGCGAAGCGGGCCGCCGCCGTGTGCCTGACCTACGAGCATGCGGCCGGCGCCCTCGACGAGGGCGTGCGCTCGCGCGTCACCGTCACGGGCAACCCCGTGCGCAAGAGCGTGTTCGACGCCACGCGCGAGGGCGGGCGCGCGCGCTTCGGCGTGCCCGAGGACGTGCGCCTTCTGCTGGTGACGGGCGGGAGCCTGGGCGCCCGCCACCTCAACCAGGCCGTCTGCGCGCTGAAGGACGAGTTGCTGGCCGCCGGCGACGTGCACGTCATCCACGTGACGGGCCCGAAGGAGCTCGATGCCGTCGCCGGGCAGCTGGCGCTCACGCCCGCCGAGGAGAAGCGGTGGCACCTGTTCGGCTATACGGACCGTATGGGCGAGGCCATGGCCGCCGCCGACGCCATCGTGTCGCGCGCGGGCGCCACGTCGCTCGCGGAGATCTCGGCGCGGGCCATCCCGGCGCTGCTCGTTCCGTTCCCGTTCGCCACGGAGGACCACCAGACCACGAACGCCCGCGCCTACGTGGAGGCGGGCTGCGCGTACATGCTGGCGGACGCCGATGTGGAGGGGCCGGAGTTCGCGCGGCTCGTGCGCTCGCTTCTAGACGACGCGGGCGTGCGGGAGCGCATGGCCGCGGCGGCGCGCGCGCAGAAGACGGCCGATGCGGCCGCCAAATTGGCAGATGTTGTGATGGGGGCCGCGCGGTAGCGAACGTTGGCTACCATGGAAGCGCACCCGAGGGAAGGGCAGTTAAGGATATCATGGACACACAGCGCATAGAATCGGTCCACTTCATCGGCGTGGGCGGGGTGGGCATGAGCGGCATCGCACGCGTCGCCTTCGACCAGGGCCTGCGCGTGAGCGGGTCGGACCTCAAGGAGAGCCGCTACACCAAGCAGCTGAAGGCCGCCGGCATCGACGTGCGCATCGGCCACGACCCGGCCAACCTGCCGGGCGGCCCCGGGCGCGACGACGCCGCGCCCGACGTGGTGGTGGTGTCCACGGCCATCCTGGACAACAACCCCGAGCTCATCGCCGCCAAGGAGCGGGGGCTCGCCATCTGGCACCGCGCGCAGATGCTCGCGCACCTGGGCCGCGACCTGGAGACGCTTGCCGTGGCGGGCACGCACGGCAAGACCACGACGTCGTCCATGCTGGCCAGCGTGCTGGACGCCATGGGCGAGGACCCCACGTTCCTCATCGGCGGCATCGTGCGCTCCTACGGCACGAACGCGCACTCCGGCCAGGGCCGGCACTACGTGGTGGAGGCCGACGAGAGCGACAAGTCGTTCACGTACCTCTCGCCGCGCGCGGTGCTCGTGACGAACATCGAGGCCGACCACCTGGACCACTACCGCGACCTCGACGAGATCTACGAGAAGTTCGCCGCGTTCATCGGCTCGGTGCCCGCGGACGGCGGCGTGGTGGTGGCCTGCGGCGACGACGAGGAGCTTGCGGCGCTCGCGCGCGCCGCGGGCCGCACGCTGGTCACCTACGGCTTCGGCGAGGGCTGCGACGCGCGCATCGTGTCGT
>NC_021021.1:2127039-2127677 GCF_000210055.1 Gordonibacter pamelaeae 7-10-1-b | reverse complement strand
AGCGACTTCGTGCTGGCGCTTCCCGACGGCCGCCAGCTCGCCGCCCATGTCAAGCAGAACCCGGGCCGCCACAACGTGCTGAACGCCGCCGGCGTCATCGTGCTCGCGGACGCGCTCGGCATGGATGCCGAGGCCGCGGCCCGCGCCATGGCCGGTTTCGCCGGGGTGCGCCGCCGCTTCGACCTCGTGGGCGAGGCCGCCGGCATCACCGTGGTGGACGACTATGCGCACCATCCCACCGAGATCGCCGCCACCATCGGCGCGGCGTCGCAGCTGGGCTTCCGCCATGTGCACGTGCTGTTCCAGCCGCACCGCTACTCGCGCGTGCCGCTGTTCACCGAGGTGCTGAAGGACGAGTTCGGCCGCGCGTTCGACGCGGCCGACACCGTCACGTTCATGGACGTGTACCCGGCGGGCGAGGCGCCCGTTCCCGGCGTGAGCGGCAAGACGTTCCTGAACGTGGTGCTGGACCACGCGGGGCATCCCGAGGCGGCCTACGTGCCGCGCCGTGTGGAGGTCGTGCCGTACCTGGCGGCGAAGGCCATGGAGGGCGACCTGGTCATCACCATGGGCGCGGGCGACGTGACGGCCATCGGGCCGCAGCTCGTGGACGCGCTCGCGGCCGGCGCCGCCGGGGC
>NC_021021.1:2125253-2126225 GCF_000210055.1 Gordonibacter pamelaeae 7-10-1-b | reverse complement strand
CGCAAAGCACGTACCGCCGCCATGTCGTGCGCCTCGCCGTGGTCGCCTCGCTCGTGGCCGCGCTCGTCATCGGCGCCGTCGTCGCGTACAACTCCAACCTGTTCGCCGTGGAGAACGTCACCGTGAGCGGCGTGGAGCACCTCACCACCGAGGACATGACGGCCATGGCGAACGTGCCCGCGAACACCACGCTTCTGCGGGTGGACGCCGCCGGCATCCGCGAGCGCCTGCTCAAGAACGCCTGGGTGGCCGACGCCGAGGTGAAGCGCGTGTTCCCGAACACGCTGGAGCTGGCCGTGACCGAGCGCACCATCGCAGCCGTGGTGGCCGTGCCCACCGAGGACGCCAAGTCGGTGAAGCGGTGGGCTATCGCGTCGGACCATATGTGGCTCATGCCCATCCCCGACCAGGACTCCGAGGCGGGCAAGAGGACCAGCCCCAAGGTCTACGAGGACGCCGCGGCCGTGCTGTCCATCACCGACGTGCCCTACGGCACGAAGGCCGAGATCGGCACGTACTGCTCCGACGACAACGTGAGCAACGCGCTCGACATCGTGTCGGGCATGACCACCGAGCTCGCGGGCCGCGTGACGAAGGTGTCGGCCACCGATGCCGAGGGCACCACGCTCACGTTGGACGACAACGTGGAGATAGCCTTCGGCAAGGCCGAGAACATCCGCGACAAGGAGCGCGTCGTGCTGAAGATCATGGAGGAGAACCCCACGGTCGTCTATATCAACGTGCGCGTGGTGGACCGCCCCACATGGAGGGCGCTGTAGGCGGAGGCCCCTCCGCCTACAGCTGCTACAGCATCGCCGACGTCATGAGGTTCGCCGCATCCTGGCGTGCCGCCTCCACGGCCCCGAGGGAGCGGTCGACGTCGCGCTCGGAGGTGTAGACGCCGGTGCTGGCGCGGCAGACGGCCTCCGCGCCCAGGTGGCGCACCAGGGGCTGGGCGCAGTGGGCGCCTGC
>NC_021021.1:2122948-2124091 GCF_000210055.1 Gordonibacter pamelaeae 7-10-1-b | reverse complement strand
CGCGCGCGTCGGGCGCCCGGTGGACTCCTCGAAGCCCTCGTGCACGTAGAACCGCGACTTGAAGTCCTCGAACTTTCCGCGGTCGAGCGTGCGGCCCTGGCACAGCGAATAGCTCCACTTCCCGTCCTCGTGCACCACCAGCGGGAAGGGCTTCGTGGTCTTCACGTCGTACACGTAGTTCGTGAACACCTCCTGGTCGCGGTGGCGCCCCTCGAGCGCCCAGATGGCGCGGTCGAGCACCCAGAACTTATGACCCAGCTCGATGCTCTCCTCGTAGGAGAGGTCGCGGCCGGTGACGGCCTGGAAGAACTTCACCTCGTACTCGGGCGTGGCGCCGTAGGTCGAGCCCGTCTCGGCGGTGTGCTTGCGGCTGACGAAGTTCGGCCACACCCAGTCGCACATGCCGAGCGACTGCAGCCAGAAGCGCCCGTAGGCCCGGTTCCAGTGGATCTCGCGCACGCGCGCGTCGGTGTAGATGCCCTCCTCGCTCCAGTCGAAGCACAGCGGATCGCCCAGGCCCGACTGGTCGGCCAGCTGCTCGGCCATGTCCTCGGCCGAGATGGGCGGCTCGGCGCCGGTGAGCACCGCCATGATGGAGGTGTTGTACACCGCGTTGTGCACGCCGTGCTCGTTGATGTCGCGCTCGCTGAAGATGCTGCCGTAGCTCCACTCCACCTCGGCGCGCGGCTCGTTGTGCTCGCAGTAGCCCCAGTTCGGGCGTGCGAGCAGGCCCGTGGACGTGTCCTCGTCCCAGCGTCCCCACTTCTGGGCCGCGCGCGCGATGCCCTCGGCCAGGTCGTCGCCTATCTCGCGGCGGTAGGCGATGCGCATGAGCAGTTCCTCTATGAATGCGTACGTGCGTACTGCTCGAAGGGCAGGTCGGTGTCGATGTCCTTGCCCTTGCCCATGACGCCCATCTTGTACAGGTTGTGCAGGTACACGGGCATGTCGATCTCGTAGCCGTTGAGCCCCAGCTTCGACAGCAGGCTGTAGGCGGCCAGCTGCTCGTCGATCTTGCCCGAGTCGGTGAAGTAGAGGCCGGCCGAGCAGGTGAGCTCGTTGCCCACGCCGCCGGGGTAGAGGTTGCGGCAGTTCTTGAAGCAGCCGCGGCACCCCTCGGCGCGCGACACCGTGGGGCTCGTG
>NC_021021.1:2121016-2122704 GCF_000210055.1 Gordonibacter pamelaeae 7-10-1-b | reverse complement strand
CGGCGCGCGACACCGTGGGGCTCGTGTCCAGCACGGTGGCCGCGGCGCCCGGGCTGCCCGGCGCGCCCGGCACCTTGCAGGCGTCGATGTCGTAGCCGAACTTCTCCTGCACTTCCAGGCGCAGGCGCACGAGCGCGGCGGGGTCGGCGATGGGGATGCTCTTCGAGCCGATGAAGCTCATGGCCTTGAGGTTCTTCGCGCCGAACACCGCGCCGAAGCCGCTCTGGCCCGTCACGTGGCTGGCGTCGTGCACGATGCACGACACGCGCGCCAGGTTCTCGCCGGCCGGCCCGATGCAGATGACGGAGGGCCGCTGCGTGGTGCGCCCGCCGTTGCGAGCCTTCGTGAGCTCGTACCACGAGCCCGGCGGCGTGCCGTGCGTGACCTCGTCCCAGATGCGCTCCTGGCACTCGAAGGCGTCGAGGCCCCAGAGGTCGGCGGCGTCGTTGAACTCCACCCGGTCGTTCACCACGTTGATCCACACGGGCGCGTCGGCCTTGCCGCGCACGACGCAGGCGTCGTAGCCCGCCTCCTTCATCATGCCGGCCAGACGGCCGCCCATGCTGGAGCGGTTATACCATTCGGGCAGCGAGAACGGGCTGATGCCCGTGAACTCGCAGCGCGCCGACGCGGCCGGGACCACGGCGCCGGAGAACGGCGTGGTGGCGAACACGAGCACGTTCTTCGGGTCGACGGCTTCCACGGTCTTGTCCTCGCAAAAGTCCCAGAACAGCTTCGAGGCCATGCCGTGGCCGCCCACCCATTCGATGTAGGGGTCGGTGTCGATGGTCTCGGACGTCCGGTCGTCCAGGTTCACGATGAGTATCTTGCCGGCGTAGCCGTAACGTTCGGTCATGGTGCTCCTCCTACTTCTCGTTCGATCCGGCTGCCGCCTGGGCCGCCGTGCCTCCGGCGCCGTACCCGAGCTGGGCCGGCGGGATGCGCGCCTCGTCGTCGCTCGGCAGGCCTATCTCCAGGTAATGGTCGTTGCGCAGGTTGGCCGTGTAGCCCTCGTCGGTCTGCACCGGCAGCTCGTTCGTGAAGCTGATGGCCTTCATGGGGCAGATCTCCACACACAGCTGCTTGCCGCCGACGCCTCCCGCCTCGTCCCAGAACGGCGTGTTCTTGCACAGGTCGCACTTCTGCGCGTGCTTGTCCTCGAAGTTCCACTGCACGCGCGACGGCGTGAAGGGGCACGCCTCCACGCAGCGCTCGCAGCCGATGCACTTGCCCTCGTCCACCAGGCGCACGCCCGTGGCCGGGTCGGCGTGCATGGCCCCCACGGGGCAGGCCTCCACGCAGGAGGGGTAGGGGCACTGGCGACACTGGTTCTGCTGCACGTCGTTCGTGGGGAAGCTGCCCAGCGCGTTCTTCATCACCTGTATGCGCGAAAGGGAGGTGTTGATGCGCCCCAGGTGCGCGAGCGAGCATGAGATGACGCAGGTCTCGCAGCCGGCGCACTTCTTGGCGTCGACCAGCAGGTAGCCTTGGCTCGCCTCGATGGCGTACACGTCGTCCGGCAGGAGCAGCGCCGTTATGCCGCTGCCCAGCACCACGCCCACGCCCAGCCCGCCGATGCCGGCGAGGAACTGGCGCCGCGAAAGGCCGCTCTTCCCCTGCGCGCTTGCAGCGCGCTCGTTCGTATCTGCCATCTCTCTCATCTCCTTTGCGAACCGGGCGCACCCGCT
>NC_021021.1:2097825-2120889 GCF_000210055.1 Gordonibacter pamelaeae 7-10-1-b | reverse complement strand
CGGCGCCGCGGTCATCGTCGTATCGGGGGCCGCCGCGGGCGCGGTTCCCTCGCGGGCACCCTCGCCCGCAGTGCGCCCGTCATGCTCGCGGTGCTCGCGTTGCAGGCGTTCCAGCCATCCCCGATGCTCCTTCTCGGCCTCGGAGAGCGGCATCCAGCCCGTGAACATGGAGGGGAACGTCTTCCACGAGAACGGCGCGATGACGGCGAAGAACACATGAGCCGCCAGGAACACCAGCATGAGGGCGGCGGCGATGTCGTGTATCCAGAACATGACGTCCATGAGCCCGTCGGGCAGCGCGAGGAACACGTGAGCCGCCGCCTTGAACAGGCCGCTCACCACCAGCAGCACGGCCGTGACCACGGCCATGACGTAGGCGGCCTTCTCGCTTTCGAAGTACTTGTCCTCGGGCGGCATCGTGAACTTCTTTATGCCTATGAGCAGGCTGTAGTGGCGGACGGTGTAAGATACGACGTTCTTCGTGGGCAGGTGCTCGCGCAGCCGCCACTGCGACACGATCGTGTTGCCCAGGTAGTAGAACGTCCCGAACAGGAACACGACCGCGGCCACGAAGTGCACGTTCTGCCAAACGATGGCCGCCGGGCCGTCGTCGACGAACGCGGGGGTGAACCGCAGGCCCAGGATGATGCCCGAGACGAGGCAGACGGTCGTGCCTGCGGCGTGGGCCCAATGGGAGATGCGCGCGGGGGCGTCGTGGCGAAATACCCGGTCGCCGGCTAAGAAGGGGTCCGTCCTCTTGGTGAACGCGGAGAGGAGCAGACCGAGGAACGGCGCCAGGGCGACGAGCCAGGGCGCTTGGTCGAACCAAGGCATGGGGCTTCCTTTCGACGTGCTTCGCCCGGCCCCGGGAGGGGGCTTGGCGAAAATCGATGCGGGGGTGGGGTCTGAACGCGCCTAAGGAGGCGCACGGCGCGATTAGACCTTGTAGGAGGTGAGCACGAGCGGAGCCATGGGGACCTCTTCCTGTCGCGGGTTTTCCGTTGCTCGCGAGCTGGCACTTCGTGATGCCATGCCTTTAAGATACCGTTGGCGCCCTGTTGACCGGAAGAGTCGACGGCGGGTGGCTCTGCGTCGATACGCGAGCGGAAGGGCCGTGAAGCCAGCGGCGTCCCCGTGCCGGCGAGCGGAAGGCGGCCCCGCAACCTTTTCCGTGCTCTTACTGCTCTCGCCTGTGGTTACCGTGCGAAATGAATGCGAAAGCAGCAGGGGGGAGGGGTGTTTTCTAATTGCTAGATCGTTTATGCTCTGTTACCATCTTGATGCAGAACACGAATGATCCTGTGTGCTTCGGCGCTTCGACGTTTACCAGATAGGTTCGAGACATTAGCGTGGCGACTCCCGCAAAAGATTCGCTCGACGGACGCACCTCCGCGCCCGCGGATCGCCCTGTCTCCGTGATCGCGGCTTTCCCTGCCGCTGAGGCCGATCGCCAGAAAATGCCCCACGGGGGGCGCTCTGAGAAAGGGTGCCGCGAGCGGCGCATCGAACCTTGCCGGCTAAGCCGGCGCTCCTTCGAATCACCTTCAATTTCATCGACTGAGGCCGCGGGCGAGGCTGCCCGCGGCCTTCGCATGCCCGCATCCACGGGCTGGCACGTGCTGCAGGTGGCGCCCGGCCAGGAGCGGTCGATGGCCGAGCGGGTCTCTAGCCTCGCCGGCCCGGACCTCTTGCGCGAGTGCTTCCCCTTGAGCTACCAGCTGCTCAAGAAGCAGAAGGGAACGTGGCGCCTCGTGACCGAGGTCATGTTCCCCGGCTACGTGTTCCTGTCCACCGGCGACATCGACGCCGTGCGCGAGCGCCTGAAGCTGTCCACCTCCTTCGCGCGCCTTCTGGGCGCGGGCGACGCCATCTTCTCCCTCACGTCCGAGGAGGCGGCCTTCGTCTCCGAGTTCGGGGGCGCGGATCACGTGGTTGGCATGTCCCAGGGCGTGATAGAGGACGGGCGCACCGTGGTGCGCAGCGGCCCCTTGCGGGGGAGGGAGGGCCTCGTCCGCAAGATCGACCGCCACAAGCGGGTGGCGTACCTGGACGTAGGGCTGCTCGACCAGGCGCGGGTGCGGGTGGGGCTCGAGATCACCAGGAAGACGTGATGAGGGGGACTTGACCTGCAGCAACGCAGTTTGTTGCGAGGAGGCCGATCTTGGCGCGCCGCGCGTGCCGCACCGGCCTCCCCGCAGGAAACTGCAAGCGCCTCGCAAGGGGCGCGAACCTTTCCGACATACCTTGATGCGCGAAAACGATGCCACGTGTGCGTTTCGGCCAGCCTCTTGGGAATGAATAGCCGTCGCGAAGCTTGAAGCGGCATGCCCCGCGCCCGAGAGGGCCAAGGGGCGAAGCCGTGGCTTCGCGCAGTCGACCCGAGATGGCGCGAGGAGGTGTGCGTATGTGGTATGTGGTCCAAACGATGGCCGGGCGGGAGTTCGCCGTCCAGCGCCAGATCGAGCAGTTCGCGAGCGATGACGTGCTCGACGAATGCTTCGTCCCCCAGTACGAGGTGCAGAAGCACCTGCGCGGCGAGTGGCGCACCTGCACCGCCGTGCTGTTCCCCGGCTACCTGATCGTGGTGAGCGACCGCATAGCCGAGCTGCAGGCGCAGCTGAAGCAGATCCCCCAGTTCGCGAGCGTCTTGAACAACGACGGCACGTTCATTCCCCTGGAACCGCACGAGGTGGCTTGGATCGACGCCTTCACCGAGAAGGAGCACCGCGTGATCGGCATGTCGGAAGGCGTGATAGAAGGCGACCAGATAGTCGTCCTGAAGGGCCCGCTGGTGAACCGCACCGGCTGGATCAGGAAGATCAACCGCCGCAAACGCACCGCGTATTTGGAGATAGAGATGTTCGGCAGGACGATCCAGACCAAGATCGGCCTGGGAATAGTACGGAAGCGATAAGGACAGGGATGGCCCGGTAGGGCGAACATGGAAGACGTGCTTGACAACGAAATAGAGATGGATGAGGTGCTGGAGATGGGGTCGGGTGCTATCGGGTACGATGAGGCGATCGAGAGCCCCGTCCCACGAGGTGCTCTTAAGGTGCTGCTGCCCGGCGACGACGTCATGGGGCTCGAGGAGCACAAGGTGGGTGGCGGGCCGGACTACCGCTGCCACCGTGCTGTGTCTTCCTCCCGGCGAACGGATGGTGTTCGCTATCCGGCTTTCGGCGCCATGGACTACTTGGGCCGTCGACAGGCGGTGACGTAGGCATGAGCGAAGCGCAAACTGCCGCGAGCATGGATGGCGGAGGGGCTATTAAGCTTTCCGAAGCTGACTTGGACAAAGAAGAAACGCAGGAGGCTGCCGTCGAAGGCGAATGGAGCTATCACCGCGGTTACGCCTTTGACGTGGGAGCCGAGGAAACTGCTAGCCCTAGCAGCGCTGCACGCGCCAAGAGGATCCGCGCGGAGATCGGCGACGAGCCACTGACGGGCATCGAGAGCTGACCGGTCTACTGTGCTATCAAGCGCGCCTTCGACATCGTTTTCAGCGCCGCCGTGCTGATCTGCTTCTGCTGGCTGTTTGCCATTATTGCCATCGTTATCAAGATCGATGATCCGAAGGGCCCGGTGCTGTTCAAACAGGAACGTGTAGGGAAGGACGGCAAGACCTTCACCATGCACAAGTTCCGCACTATGTGCGTGGATGCGGAGGATAAACTGCCGGAGTTGCAAGCCCTCAATGAAAAGGATGGCCCAGTCTTCAAGATTGCCCGGGATCCCCGCAACACTCGCGTGGGACGTGTTCTGAGAAAGGCCTCACTTGACGAAACCATCCAATTTTTCGATGTTTTAACTGGGAAAATCCCTTTGCGCATATTAAAAACGCGCCCGGAGTTCTCTGAGGAATTCATGGGTGCGTTCGCGCTTCCCGCCAAATCTAGCACGAACAAAGAAGAGGTGTTTTCGCAGGTCGTGAGCTGTTTCGCGAGCGGCCTGCGGATGCGCCGCATCTCTAAATTCAATTGTAACCGCATCCGTGGTATGGAAGCCCAATTTCTTGCAAAACCCGTTTTCGGGGCGGTGTGCGCATAGTGGCCAGGAAGGTTTTGGCCCTAGCTTTCAGGAACGCTATCGCCTCTCCCGGGGCTAATCCGGGTCGTGCTGTAGCGTGTGCTTCTGGACTAGATGAGGATAGGCTTATCGATATCAGAAATGATGAGGGCGCAGGGAGCTCATGCGAATGCAACTCCGCAATTGGATGTTACATGTCTACCAAGAACTCGAATTGCGTGGAGTGTTGCACACCAAATGGGGCGTATAAGGCTCCTGCGCCTGATTCAAGTGTGGCTGCTCCCAAAAAGGGTGGCGTTGGCTATCTCGTAGCAAAGAGAGTTTTTGACATTGCGTTTAGCGCGGGGGTGTGTTTGGTGCTAGCTGTTCCCGTAGCTGTTGCATGTGCTGCGATCTGTGTCGATACGCCGGGTAAGCCATTTTTTAGGCAGGAGCGTATTGGGCAGGGAGGTAAGAAGATTTACATCTTCAAGCTGCGGACGATGGTCTCTGACGCCCATGACCATCCTGAGAGGTATATGTCTTCAGCTCAGCTTGAGACTTGGAGGCGCGAGCAGAAGCTTGACGATGATCCGCGTATCACCCGTGTGGGGCGAATCCTGCGACGCACGTCGCTCGATGAGCTGCCTCAGTTCCTGAACGTACTATCTGGGGATTTGTCAGTGATAGGGCCCCGTCCCGTGACGTTGCAAGAAACATACGAATACGGTGACGCTCGCGAAGAAGTCTTGTCCTGTAAGCCGGGCATCACGGGTTGGTGGGCAGTGACTGATCGAAATAACTCGACTTGGCAGAGCGGTCAGAGGCAAGCCCGCGAGTTGTTTTATGCGCGTCATCAGTCGCTTGGGTTGGACGCCCGTGTGTTCGTGAAGACCTTCAAGGCGATGAGGAGGGGCAAGTAATGCAACCTTCCGCTTGCGTTCGTTTGATCGAAAGGAGCTCTTTGAAGCTGCGGCGTAATCACTCCCAATGGGTGTGTGGGCTCGATTTGTTCGGCATAAGAAGCATTTTGTCGTGAGCGATTTCAGATGAAGCGCACAAACCGTAGGCGTCGTGTTGTCGGCGCAAAGAAACTAACCATGTTAGCATCGAATTAGATGAGACTGAAATGCGTATCCTGTATTTTTCGCAGTTTTATAAACCTGAGAATATCGCTGCATCATTCAGGGCGACCGAGCATTCGCGTATCTGGGTGCGTGAGAGCCATGATGTAACCGTGTTCACCGGATGGCCGAATTATCCCGTTGGTCGCTTGTTCGACGGCTATGAGATGAAACCTCTAGTTGAAGAATTGATTGATGGTGTTAGAGTCTTTCGTTCCGCGTCAAAGATTCAGCCAAACACAAGCTTTGCGAAGCGAATAGAGAGCGGTGTCAGTTTCATCGCTAATGGCCTGAAAAACCTGGGTAAGAAATCGCCTGTTGGTAGTAATTATGATGTAGTGCTCGTCACATGCGGGACCGTCTTCGCTGCGTGGCTCGGCGTTCACTATGCAAAGAAGTGCCGCCTGCCCCTTGTGGTTGAGTTTCGCGATCTTACTTACAAGCAGATGCTGGCGACAGGCAGCAGGGGCGCAAAGGTAGCTGCGATGAAATCACTGGAGTTATCTTTCTGCAAAGCTGCAGATTGCGTCGTTGCGCTTACCGATGGGTTTAAGAAAGACCTTGAGGCGGCTGGTGTTCCGGGCGACAGTATCGTTATTGTTCCCAATGGAGCCGATGTTGTTGCATGTAAACACATGTGGGATGGCCCTTTGCGTTTCGGTTACTTTGGGACTATGGGATTATCTCAGGACGTGCCTGCGACGGTGGAGTACGTGAAGCGAATCGTTAACCTTGGGCTTGCATCAAGCTATGAGCTTATAGGCGAGGGTGCTGCTCGCGACGAGCTAGAGCAGTTGGTTGCTACTGGAGACTACGGTTTTCTCAAACTTGAGCATGGTGTTCCAATGGCCGAGCTTGAACCGCGCTACGCAGGGGTTCACATGACCGTTGTCTCGCTCCAAAAGAGCGCTGAATTCTCGGGAACCATTCCATCGAAGATATTCCAGTCGTTTGTCCGAGGTGTGCCTGTTCTGTTCGTAGGCCCGGAAGGTGATGCATCTGAGCTCGTTCGTAGGAGCGGTGCTGGTATTGCTTTGTGTGGAAGCGAGGAGGAAGACATCAGCGAACTCGAGGCTTTTGCCTCGAGGGCTGATCGTGCGCGCAATCTCGCCAGAATGAGCGAAGCGGCGGTTGATTTCATGAATCGGGAGTACTCAAGAAAGCTTATGGCGGATAAGATGATCGCTGTTTTATCCGATGCCGTATATAAGACCAAACAAACAAATGAAAGGATTAAAATCAATGGTTAACGTTATCGGTCTCGGTTATATCGGACTGCCCACCGCGCTCATGATGGCCACGCACGGCGTGGAGGTCGTGGGAACCGACTACAACGAAGAACTCGTGGCAACCCTGAACGCCGGCCACACTACCTTCAAGGAGGAGGGGCTTGACGAGCTGTTCGTCGACGCGTTGAAATCTGGCATCAAATTCACGACCGAGTATCAGGTGTGCGATACCTACATCGTGAGCGTACCGACGCCCTACGATAAGCTGGACAAGAAGATTGACCCCTGCTATGTGATTGCCGCCTGCAAGACGGTGCTCGAGGTCGCCCCGAAGGGCGCCGTGCTCGTAATCGAGTCGACTATTTCGCCCAACACGGTGGATCGCTTTGTGCGCCCGCTGCTCATCGAGGCCGAGCGTGAGGATGTTAAGCTCGTGCACGCCCCGGAGCGCATCATCCCAGGAAACATGGTTTACGAGCTGCTGCACAACAACCGTACGATTGGTGCGGACGACCCCGAGGTGGGCGAGGAGGTTGCTAAGATTTACGCAACCTTCTGTCAGGGCGAAATCAGTGTGACCGACATCCGTACCGCCGAGATGACCAAAGTCGTCGAGAACACCTTCCGCGCAATTAACATCGCATTCTCCAACGAGCTCGCTAAGATCTGCCGTATCGGCGGCATGGACGTGGCGGAGGTCATCCGCATCTCCAACAAGCACCCGCGCGTGAACATCCTGCAGCCCGGCCCCGGCGTTGGCGGTCACTGCATTCCCGTCGACCCGTGGTTCCTGGTGGGCGACTATCCCGAAACGGCAAACTTCATCCGCCTTGCGCTTCAGACCAACGCGGGCATGCCTGAGTATGTGCTGCATCGTGCCCACGAGGTTATGGCCGAGCGTGGGATCAAGGATGCCTCCAAGGTGGGCATCTACGGTCTGACCTACAAGGAGGACGTTGACGACGTGCGCGAGAGCCCCACGCTGCAGATGCTCGAGTCCATGGAAGAGCACCTGTGCGGCGGTGGCGTGAAGGTGTACGACCCGTGGGTCGAGCGCGACGAGGTTCCGGGCCAGGTGCACTCCATGGAGGAGTTCCTGGATGGCCTGGAGATGGTTATCGTAATGGTGGGTCATTCCCAGATCAAGGGCAAGCCCGAGGCCTTCGGCGGTCGTATCTTGATCGATCCGCGCAACGTGTGCGGTGACGGCGAGAACGTCTATAAGCTGTAAGTCATTAAAGAGATGCAGGGAGAAGCAGGTTTGAAGAAAGTGATGCTTGTCTTCGGGACGCGCCCGGAGGCCATCAAGATGTGTCCGCTCGTGAACGAGCTCAAGAGCCGCCCCGACGAGTTTCAGACGGTTGTGACCGTGACAGGTCAGCACCGCGAGATGCTCGATCAAGTTCTGCGCGTCTTCGGCGTAACGCCCGACCATGACTTGGCAATCATGAAGCCGGGCCAGACGCTATTCGACGTCACGTGCGACGTACTGCTGAAGCTGAAGGCCGTTCTCGAGGAGGAAGGGCCTGACGTGGTGCTCGTGCACGGCGACACGACCACAAGCTTTGCTGCAGCGCTCGCCTGCTTCTATCTGCAGATTCCCGTGGGGCATGTGGAGGCGGGGCTTCGCACCCACGACATATACAGTCCCTGGCCCGAGGAGTTCAATCGTCAGGCCGTGGATATTGTCAGTGAGTATTACTTCGCACCTACGGAGGCGAGTAGGCAGAATCTGCTCGACGAGGGCAAGCGTGCCGAGAAGATATGGGTGACCGGCAACACCGGCATCGACGCCCTGCGCACCACGGTGCGCGAGGATTATACCCACCCAGAGTTGGAGTGGGCCAGCGACAGTCGCCTGATTTTGATCACGGCACACCGCCGCGAGAACCTTGGCGAGCCCATGCACTGCATGTTCCGCGCGATCAGGCGCGTGATGGAGGAGCACCCCGACACCAAGGCGATCTATCCTATTCACATGAACCCACTCGTACGCAAGGCGGCTCACGAGGAGCTGGACGGCTTCGATCGTCTCCATATCATCAATCCTCTGGAGGTACTTGACTTCCATAACTTCCTGGCTGCGAGTCATCTCATTCTTACCGATTCGGGCGGCATACAGGAGGAAGCTCCTAGCTTGGGCAAGCCGGTGTTGGTGATGCGCGACACCACCGAGCGACCTGAGGGGGTTGCCGCGGGCACGTTGAAGCTTGTGGGCACTGAGGAGGACGTTATCTATCTTGAGTTTTCCCGTCTGCTGTCCGACGAAGAGGAGTATGCGGCAATGAGCCGGGCTTCGAACCCGTATGGGGATGGGCATGCGAGCGAGCGAATTGCGAGCGTGCTCGGTAAATAGGGGAGATTAAAGAATTGTCAAAGCTGCGGCTTTATATAGACACCGCGCTGCACCTCAAGCCTAGTCAGATTGCCTATAGAATCTGGCGAAAGCTTGGGGGCAGCATGCGTTTGCATGTTGGTTACAGGCCTTGCCCCGATGCGAACAAGGCGGATATTCGCCGCGTTCCCGCATTATCGGAGATTGACTTCGATCCAGTTTTTCTAGCGCGTTTTGATGTGAATGCTCTTCTTGATGACAGGGTGGAACTCCTAAATCATGAGGAGCGCATGGATTGGCGCGAATCGTGGCACGCAGAGCTCTCGACCCCGCTCTGGCGTTTTAACCTGCATTACCACGAATACTTGCTTCCTCTTGCGAAGGCTTTCCTTGATGAGGGTGATAAGCGATACCTTGATAAAGCCAAAGCTATCGTGGACAGCTGGATAGATGCCTGCCCGCGGGAGCGCGGAGGCGTCGCCTGGGATCCATACGTCATATCGATGCGCATCGTTAGCTGGCTTGCTTTTAGAGCTGAGCTTGATGACGCATTGAGGACGGATGATGCCTTTTGCGAGCGAATTAACGCATCGCTGGCCGAGCAGTACGTACATCTTTCTCAGCACCTGGAGAAGGACCTCCTGGCCAATCACTATCTAGAGAACTTGAAGGCCCTTGCTATCCTTGCGTGTTATTTTGGCGACCGCAAGACGCTCGAGCTTGCTTTGCCTATGCTGAAGACGCAGGTAAACGAGCAGGTGCTCGATGACGGAATGCACTTCGAGCTGAGCCCGATGTATCAGAAGATTGTGCTTGAGGATCTGATGCGCGCTGCAATTGTCTTGCGCGACTCGGGCTTTGGTGAGCATGCTGAAGCTTTTAAACTTCAGCAGATGTGCGACTGCCTTTACTCCATGGAGCGCGGGATTGATAGGACTCCACTGTTCAACGATTGCGGCGACAACGTGGCAAAGAGTCGCGACGCGCTGTTGCTTTGCGCTCGCGAGCGTTTCGGCGTTGTACCGGAATTTCATGGTGTGCTAAAGAATTCAGGCTACTGCATTCTCGAACGGCAGACCAAGGCGGGCTTCGTCAAGGTGATTTTCGATGCCGGCAAGCCGGGCCCGGCCTATGCCATGGGGCACGTTCATTGCGACGCATTGAGTTTCGAGTGCTTTGTGGATGGAGAGCCGTGGATTGTGAACTGCGGCACCTTTGCCTATCAGGATGCGAAAAGGCTTGAGTTCAAGAAGACGCATTCGCACAGTACCGTGATGGTGAATGGTGAGGAACAGCACGAGTGCTGGGCGCCATTCCGGGTTGCCAGGTACAGTACGGGCGCTGTTGAGGATTCGGCGGCAACGATAGTACGCGGTGCTCTTCTTCAATGTGGCGGGAAGTGCAAAGTGGTTCGAGAGATTGTGCTTGAGGCGGATGGGCTACGTGTTGTCGACCACCTTGTAGGCGACGGGTGCATTGAGAGTGCCTTTGTCTTTGCTCGTGACGTTCCCGAAGCCGATGGGCAAATAGACGAGGTCGCATATGCGCCAGAATTTGGCGTGTACCGCGACTCCTGTCGGATCATTAGCCAACCCGCCAATTCCCACGAGGTTTATTTTACGTATCCCCGCTACAAAAAGGCAGTTGTATAATATGGATAAGATGAAGCTCTATAATGCCATGCCGATTTTCGTGCAAAACATCGGTTGTCGCCGTGAAGGTGGGCGACTTGCCGAGCTAAGATTCGGCGGGGACTTTAAGTCGCGTCTAGCCGATTACAACTCGCGCATCGCTTGCTCGCGTGACGAGCTACTTGATATTAGGGACCGTAAGCTTCGGAAGATGGTGCAGTTCTGCTATGACGAGGTTCCTTTCTATACGAATATGTTTGATGAGGGCGGAGTCAACCCTGCGTCTATCAAGACTGCTGACGATCTCGCCGCTCTTCCAATTCTTGACAAGCAGACCGTTCGGGACAATGTTGAGCTGTTGAAACCTAAGAGTCTCGAGCAGATTCCTCATATCACTGAACACACGAGCGGATCGACGGGGTCGAGTCTCATCTTTCCGCAATCGGTCGACAATGTTCGCGATCTTTGGGCGGCTTTTTGGCGCTTCTGGAACCGTATTGGCATTGAATACGGCACGAGGTATGCCGACTTCGGCAGCAGGACCATTGTGCCGCCGAACCAGAGAAAGCCGCCTTTTTGGCGGGAGTGTCAGCCGCTTTTCCAGATTAAGTTCTCGGCTTTCCACGGCAACGATGAAAACTACATGGCTTACTTCAAAGCAATTAATGATTACGGACTAACCTGGATCCACGGGTATCCTTCGTGCATCATGCCGTTTGCGTCATTCGTTGCGCAAAACGGTCTGACTTTCGATAAGCCTATCAAGGCCGTGACGGCGAGTGCCGAGAACTTATATGGTTATCAGCGGTCCATCATAGAGAAGGCGTTCGGGGTACAGCCCCATGCTCTGTACGGCCTCACTGAGGCGGTAGCGTGCATTGGAGAGGACGCCGACCATGATTACATTGTTGACGAGGATTACTCCGCCGTTGAGTTCATTGAATGCGGCGATTATTCGCGAATCATTGGTAGTAACCTTACCAATTTCGCCTTCCCACTCTTGCGTTATGACACCGGTGACCTTGCCATTACCACCGATAGGCTAAAGAACGGCCGAAGGGTAATCGAGCGGATCGATGGGCGGACTGGCGAACTTTTGTCGCTTCCCGACGGAGGCAAGGTCGGCGCGCTCTCTGCTTTGTTTACTGAGTCGGCGACGATCAAGGAAGCTCAGATTCATCAGCTAGAGGACTACTCGGTCGAAATTAGCTTTGTTCCTCTTTCGGATAACTACACTGAGGACATCGCCGAGGCGGAGAAACGCTTCCGCGACAGGACCAAGGGAATGCTCCCCGTATCCTTCAAGCGCGTCGACGGAATCGAACGCACGAAGCGCGGAAAGCTTCGCTACGTTGTGTCGGACATCAAATAACTGGACGGTTGGAGGATGATGAAAATGGCTAGACGAATCGCATTGCTTTGCGGTGGCGCCAGCGGGGAGCGCGAGGTCTCGCTCTTATCGGCCGCAGCCGTGGAAGAGGCTCTGGAAAAGCGTTACGAGGTCATAAAGATAGACACAGGCGTTGAGGGCTGGGCTCATACGCTCCTCGACTCTTCTGTCGAAGGCGTCTTCATTTGCCTTCACGGAGGGGCTGGGGAGAACGGGTCGATCCAGGGGTTCTGTGAAAGCGTTGGCTTGCCCTATACGGGGCCGGGCGTTCTCTCCAGCGCGATTGCAATGGACAAATTTGTGGCAAAACTGTTGGTCGAATCTTTCCGCATCCCAACACCTGGATACATCAGGGTGCTTCGTGGTGAAGAATGCAATATAGAAGACATTAGGACCAAACTGGGAGGCAAGCTTGTCGTAAAGCCTTCAACCGAAGGGTCCGCCCTCGGCGTCTCCATCGTCGACAATGGAGACGATCTCGCTTGTGCGATTGACACTGCGCTGGAGCTTGCTCCCTCGGTTCTGGTTGAGCAGTTTATTTCAGGCAGGGAGCTGACGGTCGCGGTGCTGGGTGGGGAGAAGCCTCGCGTTCTTCCTCCCATTGAAATAATCCCGGCTAATGAATTCTATGATTACGAGGCAAAATACGAGCAGGACATGGCGCAGCACATTTGTCCGGCAAATCTCACTGAAGCAGAACTTAGGCAGTGCGAGGAGATGGCGTTGGGAGCCCATGACGCCCTCGGCTGCTATGGTGTGTCCAGAACCGATTGTATTCTGGACGAGCGCAACCGCCTCTGGTATCTGGAAACGAACACCATTCCCGGCATGACCGGGACCTCGTTGCTTCCTGATGCAGCAAAGGCTGTTGGCATCACTTTTGATGAGCTCTGTTGGAATATCATGGAAGATGCCTGGAGTAGGTGCTAGCAGTTGAAGGTCTACTATCTGGGACAATTCCCTCCTCCGTACGGCGGAGTGACGGTTAAGAACGCCTTGCTCGCTGAGGCGCTTGCTGATCGCGTCCCCGTCGAGAAGGTCGGCTTCAGGGATGTGGGAACCGTCAAGATCGTTCGGCTTCTGATGACGTCGAAGGACGGCCTTTTCATGCTCGGGTTCGGTAACGCGAGGATACAAAGGGCTCTACTTTGTTTGCTCTCAATCGTTAGACCGAGCGTTCTCTCTCGGTGCTATCTAATGGCAATGGGGGGCCTTCTTCCGAGCCATTTGTCGAGCGATTTAGCATATAGGAAAGCCTGTGCGAAGCTGGGTCGTATTTACGTTGAAACCAAGACCATGTGTAATGCAACAAGGAATCTTGGCTTGGATAATGTGTCGATTTACCCTAACTGCCGTAACAGGCCGACTGCTACGGTCTTGCCGCATAAAACGGGCGGCGTCCTTAAATGTGTCAGCTTCTCGCTAATTGGACCAGCGAAGGGGGCTGACGTCATTCTGGACTGCGCCGAGCGCCTTGCGGGCGTTGAATTCTACTTCTATGGGCGTGTTGAGGAGACATTCAAGGATGCTTTCGAAGCGCGGGTTTCGGCGCTTCCGAACGTTTTCTATCATGGTGTCTTCGACTCAGTGACAAATGATGCGGTTTCCGAGCTCTCTAGGTATGACTTGCATCTTTTTCCCAGTAAATGGGCAGCAGAAGGCGTTCCGGGCGTTTTGGTTGAGACAAAGATGGCAGCGGTGCCGACCGTTGCGAGCAATATTGGCTACAATGCCGAGCTTGTCGCGTCTGGTAAGGACGGCATCGTTCTTGATGAGTGTACGGCTGAAGCGATGTGCGACGCAATAAAAGCTTTGGACAGGGATCGCGAGCGTCTTGTTTCGATGAAGGAGGCGGCGCTCGCGTCGGCGGAGTATTTTTGTGTAGACCACTACCTCGAGGAGCTGGTCGCGGATTTGGACAATGGGCGGAAGGGGGCCCTTAGATGAGCTCTTTTATGAATGCGGCGAACAAGCAGAGAAGAGCGCATTAGCGGTATTGGCATAAACTCAAGCCTTTCGAGGCTATATGAGACGTAGATTTATCTTTTCGCAATTTGTTAACCTCGCTCAGTGTGAAATTGGCTAGGGTTCAACCTGCGGCTGCAAGGGCGTAGGCGTAGTGGCGCATAAGCGTGCGAAGATTGGCAAGAGTTGCGTGATTGCGCGACGGCGGGCGTAGAGGGCGTTGCGAGGCGTCTGCTGTCGGCGATAATTAGCACATCGGCGCGGGTGTGAAGGTGCTCGGTCCGATTGTGAATGGTGACAATATGATGATTGGGGCGAATGCTGTGATGATCAAGGATGCTCCCTTTGGGTCTGTTCAGGGGGGTGCCTACGAAATGTCTAGATCGGGCACCGAAGGAGGACGTCGACTGAGCGTTCTGTTCACTTCCGCAATTGACTTTAACTCAAACTCATCTCTCGGCATCTCTGCTAAGGTGATGTCTCAGGCGAAGGCTTCCGAGGAGGCTGGACACGACGTCTATATAAGTAAGGACTACGGCTTAGAAACGAGGATAGAGCGACCTAGTAGCGGGGAAGTCGTTGCCAGCCATGTTCGGAAGACCGCGGGAGATCGCAGAAGCAAATATGCTTTTCTGAGCAATTGGTCTCTTGCGAACGGTGTTGAGGCAGTGGTTATTCGTTTTGACCACCTTGATAACGTTTTCTGCTCGTTCTCGAAACAGCTTCGAAGCAATGGGGTTGTCCTTGCGGTGGAGTTTCCCACCTTCCCCTTTGAGATGGAAAGGGATGCGCGCCATAAAAGGCTTCTCGAATCGCGCAAGTATTTGAGCTATGTCGTACATAGGGCATATGCGTGGCTGGAATCCCTTAGGGCGAAACATGCCCCGCGCTACTTCGACTACGCCATCACTTACCTTGATGACGACACTATCTGGGGAGTGCCGAACATCACCTACGACAATGGAATTGACCTTGGAGCTATTCCATTGAGGAAGGCTGGCGCGCCTTGCGAAGCCGTGAGGCTTCTTGCTGTCGCCAAGTTCTCCCCTCATCATGGTGTTGACAGGCTCATTCGCGGGCTTGCTGAGTATAAGGGCGCCCGACCCGTGCTGCTTACGCTCGTTGGTGTGGGTGCAGAGAATCCTTCCTTGGAGAAGCTTGTTTCCGAGCTGAAGCTAGAAGATTTTATTGTATTTGCGGGTGCTGCGACCGGAAGCAAGCTTGACGCTTTCTTTGATGACGCGGATGTTGCTGTCGGTTCTCTTGGATTGCATAGAATCGGGATTTCCCTCGGTTCAACGATGAAATCCAGGGAGTATTGTGCCAGAGGCATACCGTTTATCTATTCGTTCCCCGAGAAAGGTTTTAACGGGGACGAGGAGTTCACTCTCCTGCTTCCCAGCAATGACGACCCGATACCCATTGACAAGGTTGTCGCTTTTGCAAATAGGACGGCTACAGACCCGGAGACTGGCAGCAAGATGCGTGCCTTCGCCGAGAAGCAGTTCGACTGGAAAGTGCAGATGGATAAGGTGCTGAAGGTTCTAGAAGCGGAAGTTACGGATAAGAGAGGCAAGAAAGGCTAACATGGTTCAGCGTATATGCCGGCGTCTTGCCGTTGCGGTCGCCAACAGGACCACGCGTAAGGTTAAGAGGCAGATATATAAGAGTAGTAGCAGCGCCATCCGCCAGAAGGCATCTTGTTTAGGTAACGAGCTTGCCGAGGGTTTTAACGGGCACATTTTTGTCGATAGTGGCTCTGCTGGATTCAAGTCCTTCGATATCGAGATCCGGAGAGCTGCCGAGAGGATAATCGGTGGCTCCTTCGTGCTTTTCGGGGAATGGTTCGATCTGCCAAGAGATATTACCGTGGAAGACGAATGGCGTACTGATTTCGTTGCTGGATATCGTTTTCCAGATGGGCCTTACGATGCCATTAAACCGGAATCTGGAGTTGCCGACATAAAGGTGCCATGGGAATACGGAAGGATGCAGTACCTTCTCCCCCTTGCGGCAGCATTTCGCCAAACAGGCGATGCAAGGTTCCTTGATTGTTATCGTGCCAAAGTGGGCTCTTTTGCCTCTGTGAACCCTATGGGGAGGGGTGTCCAGTGGACGTGCACTATGGAAGTCGGCATTCGCGTGTTCAACCTACTTTCCTCATACGAGCTGTTGCGGTGCGGGCTTTGCGAGGACGACCCAATGCATACGGTGATTGCGGAGCTTGCTTTCTGCCATGGTGAGCATATTTGGGCAAACCTCGAGACATCAGCTAGATTGCAAGAGAACAACCACTACATCGCCGACCTGCTTGGACTTGCTGCTGTCGTTGCGGCCTACCCCAACCTGCCCAAAGCACGGAAGTGGGGGGAATACACCCACAACGAGCTGATGAGATGCGTGCGGAAACAGGTTCTCGACGACGGTTGTTGCTTCGAGCGCAGCACCCGCTATACACGGCTGATGGGAGAGATGCTCTTCTTCGCGGGCAAGTGCTTTGCTGAAACGCCCTATAAGCTGCCAGCGGAGTATTTTGAGCGTCTTTCGATTCTCGGTCGTTTTCTTGATGCCGTAACAAACAAAGATGGGCGTTCCCTGCAGGTAGGAGATAACGATTCAGGACGCGTAGTGTGTATTTCACCCGAGCGCTATGATGACTTACGCCTCGTGAGTAGGCTGGTTGACAGGGAAATCGGTCCGGATGCTCCTGATGAAGCGTTCTTCGCCGAAGAAGAGCTGCTTTACGGTGCTTCCGGCCGTGTTGCATGTTTTCCCTCATGGCGCGGAGGGGCGAGAACGTTTTATGATGCGGGTATGGCTCTTGCTAGGTATGGAGACTGGTCGTTGGGATTCTTCGCTTCTGATGGCTTTGTCGATGAGTCCGAGCCTGGACATACGCATAACGATAAGCTTTCCTTCACGCTTGGCTTCAAGGGCGTGCCGTTTTTTGTGGACCCCGGTTCTGGTGTTTATACGCGCGATCCCAAGGTGCGCAATATCCTTCGCGGTACCGCACAACACTCGACGTTGCGGTTTGGGAATCTTGAGCAAAATGAATTCCGAGGGTTGTTTGGGTATACGAGGTGCGGCGGCGCGAGCCTTGATGTTGCGGAGGCTGATGGGACGGTTGTTTTCAGGGGCGTGACGGATTGCTGGGCCACGCGTCTTGGCGTGACTCACAAGAGGGTTGTGGAGGTTGGATCGGAGGGGGTTGCGGTCAAGGATGACGTTGAGGGCGCTGCGCCCGCCGTTGTTGCGACGAGATCATTCGTTCTTGCTCCGGAGGTCGATGTTTCCGTTGTGGGACGCAAAGAGGCGGTCCTAACGTGTCGGGGTGTTTCGGTGGTCTTTTGCGCCGAAAGCGATATTAGCGTTCGGGAGGGGCTTTATTCCCCACATTATGGCGCCGTCATAAAGAGCTCGATTCTTGATGTTCCTTTTGAATATGGCAGGACTAATGTGATTACTGTTAGGGAGATCCTTAATGAAGACTAGAACCTCTAGTGTTTCTTACGTGCCGAATGCGGATCTAACGGGGCTTGTCTTCTGCTTCTCTCTGATAATACTTCTCTTCTCTAGTATTTCGCTACCGGCAGGTTCTCCTATTGGCTCTGTGGTTGGAGAGGTTCTAGGGTCGCTTCCTGGCGTTGCTGTGGTGGCGAATGTCGACTCGTTTTCCCTTACGCAGGTTCGTTATTCTGACCTGAACGTTGCGATACCGGTGGCTTTTCTTCTCATGGTGGTTGTTCTCGTTCGTAATGGCAAACGAACTCTGAGTCTGAGGATGAATATTGCCTACGCTTTCCTCCTAGTTTTCGCGTTGATTGCTGGGACTTCCGCGCTTTTCTATAAGGAGTACGTGGAAGCCCTGAAGCTTGCGGTTTATGTGGTAGGCATCGCTTGCTTCTTCTCGTTCGAAGACGAAGAGAGGAAGGGCATCGCTAGAAAACTGCTCTCCATATGTCTAGTAGCTGGTATCGTGAACGCCGGCATAACAATTTGGCAGTATGGTTCTATGGCCAGTTGGGAGTTCTCTCCATCGACGATTCGCCTTTATAGACCGGATGGGATTTTTGGCGACTCGATCATTTCTGCTCTGTTTAGCAATGTGACTATTGCGGTTTTGGCTTTGGGTGCCACGCGGCTTAAAGCGCCTGTGCGCATCATTGTAATTTTGCTGTGCATGGTTGCTGGCGTTGTCACCGGTGCGAGAACTTTCTATTATCTGCTGGTAATCGTTGGCGCTTACCTGATGCTGGCTAAGACTCGTGATGTCTCGCTTGAGAAAAAGGCACTCCTGCTCTGTTTGATGATTGCCGTCGTTGCCGTCGTTGCTAGTCCGCTCGGACAGTCGATGATCGATTCCCTGACGTTTCAAGATACCGTTTCAAGTCGAGATATCAAGAGGCAACTGGCGATAGAGCAGTTTGGCAACTCTCCCGTTTTTGGCATCGGCACCGGGCAGTACGCTATTTACGAGGCTTCGCTTGGCATGCCGGCCAACTCCGGTCTTCACGGAACGAACCCACATAATGTCTATGTGCAGGTTCTTTGCGAGAATGGACTGGTTGGATTTATCCCCTTTGTTCTAGGTCTAATTTGTTCCCTTTGGCTGGCGTTCAAAAGAAAGAACGCTTTGGCCGTTGTGTTGCTGGTCATTTACACGGCGATTGGCTGGTCATTGGGCATTCTGTATTCAATTGCGTTCACCTCGTTCTTTGTTGTTTTCGTCTGCTCCCTTCTAGGGACTTCGGAGGATTAATCTTGAAGATTAAGCAGGTTATACCGCGGGACTTTTCGGTTGTGACTATGTTTAACATGGCCGCAAGGGCGCTACAGCTGGTTGTGACCGTCGCATTGGTACGGATACTTTCAGTTGAGGATTACGCAAGCTACACTGTGTTCTTCACAACTTCGTCGACTATTTTAGGGATTGCCGGGCAAAGTATCGCGCTTGCCTATGTTCGCTACAATACCGAGAGGATGACCAAGGATCGTGCATACCGCGATTCACTTATTTTTATTTCGCATGCGATTAACGTAGCTTGCCTTGTCCTTCTTCTTGTCGGGTCTTACCCTATGGCTGAAGCTATGGGAGTCGCCCATCCAGTCATGCTGGCCGCTATCGTTTACGGCTTTTTGCTGGGTACTGTGCAGCTGAATATCGCCTTCTTCCAATCCCGTGAACTCTATGCTAAGTCCGGTGTTGTCGAGAATGCGAAGCAGTTGACCCTGCTCGCCTGCATTGCGCTTGCGGTTGTATTGGCGGCGGGTTCGTTGGAGAGCATTCTTGCATCGTACTGCTTTTCGGGATTAGCCTGTTTTGTGATTTCGCTTACTATGATAGGGAAGCTTGTTAGGCACGGCGATGCGGCTATCGCGGTCGACTTCAAGGCTGGTAGGGAGTTCCTGGCTGTTTCTGCTTGGTTGATTCTCTATAGCGTTGCCACGCAATTGTACAACCAGGCGAATATCACTATGCTGGCGTCCTTTGGGTCTACCCAGGCGGTCGCCGAGTTCGGCGTTGCATCGAAGTACTTTAACATGGTGCTGCTCTTCCTGCCTTCCATTAAGACCGTCCTTCGCGTTAGGATGTCCAAGGCGGAGATGACCGAGAGTACCGAGAAACAGCGCGAGTTTGCCATCAAGTGGTTCAAGAAGACTACCGTGCCATTCGTGGCTTTGGTTGCAATTTGCTGTGTCGGGGCTCAGCTTGTTTTCCCTGTTTTGAACGGTGATGGATACGATGCCTCTATACCAATGTTTCAAATACTGTGCATCAACGCATTTTCGGCCTATGTCTTTGCGCCGGCGTCCGCGCTCATCATGTCGCTGAATCGCTATGGTCTTCAGTTTGCCATAGCGCTTATCTCCCTTGCCATCAACCTTGTGGGCAACTATCTTCTGATACCTCTGTACGGCGGCATCGGTACTTCAATTGCCACAACAATATCGCAGATAGCGCTCAATGTGATGATGACGGTTGTCGTATTCAGGGTTGGTGCCAAGAGTATTAAGTTGGGGTAGGCGCCTAAAAGCCATCTGGGCAATAGTTGCTGTTTGGAATTCGTTTTAGAGGGGTTGGGCGAACGAAGTTCAATGTTGAAGGTGTTGTCCAGGAGATCGCCAGGATGGCCGACGGCCCGGCCGTCGACATAGATCCCTTGACCTATCGCAACGTTGAACTGTGGTGAGGTGCGAGCGGCAACGTAAGCATGGGGAAGAGGTGACAAGGTGCCGCACCGAGCTCGAGCACGCTGAGAAAGACGCCGAGTTCGGAAGTGCCATCAATGATATGCTTGCGAATATGTAGGCTCTTGAAGAAAGGACTCTGCGTTGGATTCTTGCAGCCTAAGCGCCGTTCTGGACACCTTGGCCCCAGCGCTCCCGTCGCTTGTTGGCACGCTTATCGGCGGGGCCGTGACGCTACTTGCGGCTTGCATGACGGCAAGGCACCAGAACAAGCTCGAGGACAAGAGGCTCGACGCCTCTCGCGAGGATGAGTGGAGGCGCTTCGAGCGCGACAATCTGGTGGGACTGAAAGAAGCTGTCCAGCGCGGTATGAGGGCCACGGGGAAATGCTGCCTCCAGATGGATAAGCTTGCTACCGAGGGGAAGGAATGGGCGGATTGGATTGTTGATCCTGCGGACTCGGAAATGCAGCGCCAGTCGCTGGAGGATATCCTGTTGCTTTCGTGTAGGATCGACGACGTCGAGCTGGTAAAAGCCCTCTCACTATTTCGCCAGAAGGCTCATAACGTCACTTCTGACTCAAGGACCCGTACTCAGCTGTTCGATTCGATGAGGGAGCTATCCGATGCCTACGATGCCGCTATGGAGGTCATCAGCGAGAAGCTGAAAGACTGCGTTAGGGGTCGCTGAGCCGGATGAATGGGGACGGAGGCGCGTTCGCTCTTGATGAGTTTTGGAGTGTGAGGCCGTGTGGTTCATGCTATATCGGGTTCCGCAATGTCGAGAAGGCCTCATTTCATCCGATATTATGTGACCGATTGCGAAGATTGGGCTGATACTTAAGGCAGCTGCTTTAAGTATCAGCCCCTATTGATCGACTTCGACCTCTAGTGTTTACTTGCCCCGCAACTCAAGCCGAGTTGCGGGGTTTCTTGGTCTTTGGGCGGATTATTCGCTGCTGGTTAACGGTCGTTAACTACTGGGGGTGACAATCGTCAAAAGGCCCTCTTTCGTCGTGGCCGCCGCTCGCCCTTAGGGCACGTCCAAAATACTTCGTTCTCCGCCTCTGGGCAGGAGCGCAATCCCGCGCTCCCTGACCCAGGGGAGGAAACATGCCCTCATCGCGAAGCTGCCGCAGCAGCTATGACTGCATCGTCAAGATCAAGGGCGTCACCATGCGCCCGATACTGTTTAGCCAGCTCATGCGGAGCGACGGGGAGGGGGCGATGAACCCCGAGGAACTGTTCGCAGACGACCGCAGCCCCGCCTCCGAGCAGGAGCGCGTCCACGAGGACGAATTGCACTCGCTCATGCGCAGCATACTGGACTGGGCGATATCCTTTCTGAGCGAGTCCAGCCAGGGTACCATCCGCGCCATCTACTTCGAAGGCAAGACCGTCAAGCAGCACAGCGAGGAGGAGTACGTCACCGTCTACGCGATTTACAAGCGCCTGGCGCGCTCGTACCCCGTCATCAAGGAGATCGTCCTCGAGGAATTGAGGGGCTCGACGACGAGACGCGCGCCGAGCTCGAGGCCATGTTCGGGATTGGCGGTCGCGATGAGAAATGAACAGGTGGAAGCCGTGCAGGGCGAGATGCTCCATCGCGATGGCGACGAGCCGCTTGTTGCCAGCGAGCTGAACGAAGCGGCGACTACTGCCGCGCTGCCGCGCGAGCTTCGGCAGGATGCTTCTGCAGCGGCTTGCGATGAGCCTTGCGCACGATGCGGATCAATCGGCGTGCGCGTGTCCTACGCCGGGGAGTGCAGCATCGAGGAAGCTGTGTCGCGCTACCTGGCCGCGCGCGAGAACGTGCGCGATGTCATAGGCGACGGGCCTGCGTGACGCGATTCGGCCGGCATCGGCCAACGCTCCATCAACCCTGAGATTTCCGCCTTCGCCGGCGCCGAGTCGCCGAAGGCGTGGTACGATTGCGCCAGACGCATACAAGGGCCCTCGGCGTCGGTTGTTTTTTCTTGGCGGGAAGCGCAGCGCATCCCGAGGGCATCCTCAGAGCCTCCTGGCGCACGTACAAGCACGTGCAAAAGGAGACCTTTTCATGCCCAAAACCAAAACGCCAAAAACAGCGGCCAGGGTCTATCGCGCCGCCAGCTACGCCAGGCTCTCCGTCGACGACGAGAGCTACGGCACCAGCGGCTCGGTGCTCAACCAGCACGCCATAATCCGCGACTTCGCCGACGCGAACGGAGGCCTGAGCATCGTCGCCGAGTACTCCGACGACGGCTTCTCGGGCTCCACCTTCGAGAACCGCCCGGATGGGGCAGCCTGCTCGCCGACGTGGAGACCGGCAAGGTCGACTGCATCGTGGTCAAGGACCTGAGCCGCCTCGGCCGCAACTACCTGGACGTGTCGCGCTACCTGGACCAGGTGTTCCCGGCGCTCGGCGTGCGCGTGGTGGCCATCACCGACGGCTACGACTCCGCAGCCGAGAAGACGCCGGCCGACGCGCTGATGCTGCCGGTGAAGAACCTCTTCAACGACATGTACTGCCGCGACGCCTCCGCCAAGACCAAGGCGTCGCTTTCCGCCAAGCGCCGCCGCGGCGAGTTCGTTGGCGCCTTCGCCCCCTACGGCTACGCCAAGGGGTCGGGCCCCGACCGCGGCAGGCTTGTGATCGACCCGGAACCCGCCGGCGTTGTGCGCGGCATCTTCGACGCGCGCATCGGCGGCATGAGCGCCGCCGGCATAGCCGCCATGCTCAATGAGAGCCTTGTGCCAAGCCCCTACGAGTATTTCGCGGCGAAGGGCGCGGCGCGCAGCTCGAACTTCTGCAAGGGGGAGAGGACCGCCTGGGACGCGCGCACGGTGCTGCGCATCCTGTCGAACGATGGCGCGATCGTTTGGACTAAACTTATTCCCCCATTCCATTAGAGAGCTCTTATTGGCTATTTGCTTTATTTTCGTTGTCATGATCGACGGCGGCTGGAGCTACGTTTTTGGTTCGATCGCATTGGTCGTTTATTACTTTTTCGAATGCTTCTCGTTGAAGAAAACCAGGGAGAAAGGTGGAATGTAGTTCTACCGTTGTGATTCTAAGGCAAGTGTTCTGCTGCTTTTGAACGAAGCGAAAGGCAGCGCACGCTGCCGGTAGATATTGGCCTATATGCCCTGTGCAAATCATACCTTAGAGGGGTGGTTCATGATTGTGGTTTCGGTTGAATTGCGAAGCT
>NC_021021.1:2089512-2096216 GCF_000210055.1 Gordonibacter pamelaeae 7-10-1-b | reverse complement strand
GATTGTGGTTTTGACGCCTATTGGCTGATTGAAAAACTTGGGACTTCAAGAACGATAGAGTTAGAGTTAACATGATCTTGCACCGTGGAATTAGCCACGGTGGGGGAACACTGTCGTAAACATCCATCGATGGATGCTCACGAAATCTCCATCAGCTAGGCTAATGGTGCTGACAAACAGCGCGGCGAGGCTCATGGATGCGTTCCTTTCGTCTAAGGCGATTGTGCCGCAGATGAAGATTGCTTTACGGGCTTGACCCGAAAGGCGGCTACCGTTTCGCGATGAAGCGGTAAGGGCTGCGGGATGGCCGCAGCATTTATGTAAGCGAGCCGACCCTGAAATGGACGCCGCCACTTGATAGGGCCGGCTTGCCGGGCAGACGAGATATGACGGATAGCATTCCTCCTTACATTAAGAAGCCGCATACGATAAAGTCGTACGTTCATTTTGATTTCAGGACTTCGTTCGCCGCCAAGGCCAACCTTGTCATGGATCCTGGTTTTGTAAAAAGCTATGCATTTTATCCCCTCATTCAGAGGGACTTGCGCCGCATGAAGCCCGATGGACATGGCAAGTTTTTTAACGATCCACGTCCTATAAAATACGCCGCACACCTCGATAGATGCATTTATCAGTACTATTCGGGCTTGCTTAATGAACGATACAACGATGTTGCGACCGAAATCGGCATTGGCGATTGCGCTATCGCGTATCGCGCCCATCTCAAGGGGCAGTCAAACTGCGACTTCGCGTTGCGCGCTTTTTCGAAGATGAGAGATCTTGAAGCTTGTTTCGCTTATGCGGGGGATTTCGAGGACTTTTTCGAAACGCTTGATCATGCTTATCTGAAAAAGCAGGTTAGGCGATTGTTCCCTGGCGGTGCGATCCCGGACGATTATTACCATGTGCTGAAGAATGCAACCAGGCATTCGGTTTGGGATATAGAAAAGCTTCTCGACCACTACGGGCTTCCTTATACGAAGAGCGGCGTCAAACGACTCAACAACAGGGGCAGAGTGCTGAGCTCTGATGAGTTCAAAAACATGGTGGGCGCTTCGGTTGAGCGTCCATGGAGGGAAAACGGAGAAAAGGGTGTACCCCAGGGGCTTCCCATTAGTGGCACGCTAGCGAACATATACATGCTGGAATTTGATGCGGCAGTCAAAGCTGTAGCCGAAAGGCACGACGGTTTATATATGCGCTATTCGGATGATTTCATCTTCGTTGTGCCTACCGAGAAAGGGTTTGAAGAGGGGCGGGATGAGTTTTCACGTTTGGCCGGAACGATGCCGTCGTTGAAGATTCATCCACGTAAGACGCATTCGTTTAGGATGGTTGACGGAGGGGTTTACCTGCTCGACTCGGAAGACGAGCCGAAATGCGCTATCGACTATCTGGGGTTCTCCTTTGACGGTACGTCGGTGAGACTGCGGCAAAGAACTATCGGTCGTTTCTACAAGCGCATGTACAGGAGAGTAGGCCGGTTGTACAAATGGAAGTTCAGGCCAGCAAAAAAACGAGTCGATTCACTTTATCTGGAGTACAGTGATTGGGGCCGCAAGCCTAAGAGAAATGCCAAAGTGCGCGAGCGAGTTGGGAAGAGCGGAGGTCGAGGGAATTTTCTAACTTACGCCGAAAGGGCTCAGAATGCTTTTCCGAATGACCCCATTTTGGTCGACGTGAAAAACCATAAGCGCAAGATTCGGAGACGCGCTAAAAAAGTCCGCGAAAGTGGTCGCCGCCATCGATCGGCATTAAGGTCGACATGAAAAGCTCGACGCACCTCCCCGCTGCGAAAAAAGCGCCGCAAGGGGTTATTGCTCTTTTACGCTTTGTGAAAGGATCCTGATCGCTGGGTCGTTGTTGGTATACTTGGGCTTGCGAACCATATCCGACCGGCGGCGCGTTACTGTTGATATATGCCACGGGAACCTCCTTAAGAATTACGGGCTCGCCTTACTTCGTCGACAAGACGGGGGATATATCTGCATCACGCGTCCGCGTCGGTTAGGCAAGACGGTCAACGCGCAAATGCTGGCGAGCTTCCTCACGCGCGGCTTGGACGCGGCCCCGCTGTTCGAAGGGCTCGAAGTGTCCTGCGACCCTGCGGCCATGGCGCACCTCGGAGCCCACGACGTCATCTACATCGACTTCAGCGTGCTGCCTGACGAATGCGAGAGCTACCGAGATTACATCGACGCCATCCGCGCGGGCATCGTCGACGACCTCCGCGCGTTTGCTCCCGAGGCGGGCGTCGAGCCGCGGATCGGCCTGTTCGCAGCGCACGAATGCGTCTACGATGTCACGAAAGCGCAATTCTGCTTCATCATGGACGAATGGGACTCCCTGTTCTTCAACCCCCTGTTCACCGAGGACGGCCAGCGCTCGTTCCTCATGCTCCTGAAGCAGCTGCTCAAAACCAAGCCCTACGTCGAGCTCTCCCACATGGCGGGCATCCTCTCCATCGCCAAGCACTCCACGGGCTCCGAGCTGAACATGTTCGTCGAGTACGGCGCCGTGGAGGATCTGCGTTACGACCGCTTCTTCGGGTTCACCCAGGACGAGGTGTGCGAGCTCTGCGCTCGGCACCTCGCATGCACACCGGACGCGCGGGTAGGCTACGAGGGGCTCGAGCACTGGTACGACGGCTACCTCACCGAGGACGGCGAGCGCCGCTTCAACCCGCGGTCGGTGGTGCTGGCGCTCATCGACGACAGCCTGCGCAGCTGCTGGACCGAGTCGGGCCCCTACGACGAGATCCACTGCTACGTGCGCAACAACATCGCCGCCGTGCGCGACGACCTGGTGCGCATGGCAGCCGGCGAGCCGGAGCGCGCGGAGATGGAGAACTACGCGGCCTCGTCCATGAGCCTGTCCACGAAAGACGAGATATTCTCGGCCATGGTGGTGTACGGTTTCCTCACGTACTACGACGGGTGCGTGTCCATCCCCAACCACGTGCTCATGCTGAAGTCCAGAAGCTGCTGGCCAAGGAGGGCATGGGCTACGTCGCGCGCCTGACCCGGCGCAGCGAGGACATGCTGGACGCCACGCTTCGCGGCGACGTGGCGACGATGGCCGAGGTCATCGAGGCGGCCCACGACCAGGAGGTGCCGCTCCTGCGCTACGCGAATGAAGCCGACCTGGCGGCGCTCGTGAACCTCGTCTACCTCGCAGCCCGCGACCGCTACGCCGTGCGTCGCGAGGAGCCGGCCGGCAAGGGCGTGGCCGACGTGACGTTCATTCCCCGCAATCTCGCCGAGGCGCGCTGGCGTCCCTTCATCGTGGAGCTGAAGACGGGCGGCACCGCCGCAGAGGCTGTCGCGCAGATCCGCAAACGTGACTACGCCGCGCTCTTCGCCGACGGCCTGCTGGGGAAACGCGGGTCGGCTCGCTCCCTGGCCGTCGGCATCGCCTGGGACCCGAAGACCAAGACCCACGACTGCCTCGTCGAAGAGCTGCAAGTGGTTCCGCTGCTTCCCGGGCGCATAGTGCGCGTATTCCGGCCATATTCCGGCCATATTCCGGCCAATCGTGTAAAATGGCCAGAAAAGAACCGAGGGTAAGGAGGGCGCATGGAGGGTTCGAAGCTCGATGGCTATCTTTCCCGGGGTGAAGGATTGTCGTTGGAGTTCAAGCGCTGCGGCAATCAGCCGGGAGCGGATACGTTCGAGACGATCTGCTCGTTCGCGAACAGGCAAGGGGGCAGTATCCTGCTCGGCGTGTTGGACGATGGAGCCGTTGAGGGGATCGACGCAAGGGCCGTCAGCGCCATCGAGCGCAATATTGTGAACGTGGTGAACAATCCCGATCTATTCAACGTCCCGCCGGCGATAGAGTTCGAGCGCATAACCTTCGGGGGGGGGGCGGTTATCGTTCTTCGCATTTGGGTCCCTATGGGCCCCATGGTGTTTCGTTTCAGGGGGACGGTGTATGATCGTGCTGCCGACGCCGACATCCGCGTGAAGAGCGATGCTCAGATCAACGCGCTTTACCTGCGCAAGCAGAACTATTACACCGAGCGTCGCGTGTATCCTTGGGTGACCGAGCAGGATCTGCGTTTGGACTTGATACCTCGGGTCAAAAGCATGATCTTGGTGAACAGGATGAACCACCCATGGCTCTCCTTGGAGGTCGACGAGCTGTTCCGCAGCTCCCGCCTCTATTCGCGCGACCCTGAAACGGGCAAAGAAGGGTTCACGTTGGCAGCTATCATGCTGTTCGGCAAAGACGACCTCATACTCGACGTTTCTCCCGCTTACCGCACCGATGCCGTATTGAGGAGAGAGAGCGTCGATCGCTACGATGACCGTCTCGTTGTGAAAACCAATCTATTGGAGGCTTACGATCTGCTCGTTGGTTTCTGTGAGAAATGGCTTCCGGACTCGTTTGCCCTCGAGGGCATGCAGCGGGTAAGCGCAAGGGACGTCATCGTTCGAGAACTCGTTTCGAACGCGCTTATTCACCGCAAGTTCATCAGCCCCTATATCGCCAAGCTTGTTATCGATGAAGAGGGCATTCGAACGAAAAACGCAAGCCGCTCCCTGTACTCCGGGCCGCTGACTCCCGACAATCTCGATCCGACGCCGAAAAACCCCATTATCGCTAATTTCTTCTCCCAGATCGGACGTGCAGAGGAATTGGGGAGTGGGACTCGAAACATCTTCAAATACTCCCGACTCTATTCGGGTCAGGATCCCGAACTTGAGGACGGCGATTTCTTCAAAGCGTTCGTTCCGGTTCCCGGTGCTTCGGGGCGGCCTCGCAATGCTGCCGGCTACGAAAGCGGCACCGAATCGGTTGTGATGGCGATGCTTGCCGAGCGCGATAGCGTGACTGCGTCCGAGGTTGCGAGGTTCACGAATGCAAGCGCGAGGACTGTGAGGCGTCGCTTGGGGGCCATGGTCGAGAAGGGGGTCTTGGTCACGACGGCAGGCGGTCGATCGACCTCCTACAGGTTGCCGTAGCTCGCCAACCATGCTAGTAGGTCCAATCAGCCTGTTGGCGAGGGGTCTCCCCTCTCCGCCAGGCTGTCAGCGTCGCCTGGGATTCATGGTCAAGGCGCATGACTGCATCTTCGAGGTGGCCCGCGCTCCAATTCGCGCACAGGCCCTGATTCCGAGCGGCGGCGGGTGCCGCCCTCCTTGCGATCGATCCGCATGCGGCGGTCGATCGGCGGCCGCAATCAACCGCTGCACCGCCACCGGTTTCATATTGTGGACGTGCGGTTTTCATTACCGCGGCGTAATTTGCAAATGGTTGAGCATCGTGTACAATAACCCCACGTGAACTGTACCCACGTTGGGAAAACGCAGCATAAAGAAACGCAGCAGGTGTGGAGGATACAATGCCAAACAAAATGGGTTCCGAGCATTTGGCGGTCATCAAGGTCGTCGGCGTCGGCGGCGGCGGCACGAATGCCGTGAACCGTATGGTCGAGGCGGGGGTGAAGGGCGTCGAGTTCATCGCCGTCAACACCGATCGCCAGGCGCTGCTCATGTCGGATGCCGACAAGACGATCCACATCGGCGAGGAGCTGACGCGCGGCCTTGGCGCCGGCGCGAATCCCGAGGTGGGCTGCCAGGCGGCCGAGGAGAGCCGCGCGGAGATCCGCGAGGCGCTGGCCGAGGCGGACATGGTGTTCGTCACCGCCGGCGAAGGCGGCGGCACGGGCACGGGCGCCGCGCCCATCATCGCCGAGATCGCGCGCGAGGAGATCGGCGCGCTGACGGTCGGCGTGGTCACGAAGCCGTTCTCGTTCGAGGGGCGCACCCGCCGCAACCAGGCGGAGCAGGGCGTCGACCTGCTGTCCCAGAAAGTCGACACGCTCATCGTCATCCCGAACGACCGCCTGCTCGAGATCGTGGACAAGAAGACGAGCATGCTCGACGCGTTCCGCATCGCCGACGACACGCTGCGCCAGGGCATCCAGGGCGTCACGGACCTCATCACCATCCCCGGCCTCATCAACCTCGACTTCGCCGACATCCGCACCGTCATGAAGGATGCGGGCACGGCCATGATGGGCATCGGCCTGGCTTCCGGCGAGAACCGCGCGCTCGACGCCGCACAGCAGGCCACGAACTCGAACCTGCTCGAGACGTCCATCGCGGGCGCCTCGCGCGTGCTGTTCTCCATCGCCGGCGGCCCGGACCTCACGCTCACCGAGGTCGACGCGGCGGCCCGCACCGTCGAGGCCTGCGCCGACGACAACGCCAACATCATCTACGGCCAGATCGTGGACGAGGGCATGGGCGACCAGGTGCGCATCACCGTCATCGCCACCGGCTTCAAGGCAAGCGCGCAGCAGCAGTCCTCCATGGACTTCTCGCGCAAGGACCTGTTCGCGTCCACGACGCCCGAGCCTGCCGCGCCGTCCATCCCGCAGCAGTCCATGCCGCCGGTGTCGTTCTCCACGTCGTCGAACAACGGCCGCTTCGCGGACGAGGACTACATTCCCGACTTCCTGAAGCGCCAGCGCTAGGGGCCGCCTGCATGGCATCGGCCGCAACCTTTCCCGTACCGCATCTCGACGCGCGCCTCTTCGGCGCGCGTCGCTTATCGGCGCTCACCGACGAGGCCCTGTTCGAGCGCACCGGCGTGCGCATCGCGTTCACCTGCCGCGCGGGCGGCGTGAGCGAGGGGCCGTACGCCGCGCTCAACCTGGGCGGGCACGTGGGCGACGACCCTGCGGCCGTGGCGCG
>NC_021021.1:2087666-2088439 GCF_000210055.1 Gordonibacter pamelaeae 7-10-1-b | reverse complement strand
CCATGGCGCCGCAGGGCGACCCGGCCGCGGCGCGCGCCGTGTTCGAGGGCCTCGCGAACCTGTATGCCCAGCTGCGCGCCGGGCTCGATCCCGCGCAAGCGGCCCTGTTCGATGGGCTTTCTATGGGCATGAGCGAAGATTGGCGCGAGGCCGTGCGCGCGGGCGCTACCATAGTGCGCATCGGAAGGGCCGTGTTCGACGATGCCTTCGAGGCTTGAGGCCCGGGTGCCGGGGCACTGCGCACAGGGCCGATGGGCGCCGGCACGCCTCGAGCGGCGCGAAGCAAGGACAGACGGAAAAACGCAGCAGGGTGAACGCAGCGGCGGCTCGACCGCCGGAACCAAACGAAGCAGGTGGTGAACATGGAGCTGCCCAAAATCAAGCGATCCGAGCACGGCGGCGGGATGCTCGACGGCATCAAGTCGAAGCTGGGCTTTGCTGACGCGGCCGGCAACGGCGGCGGATACGACGACGCGTATCTCGATGACTACGGGGACGACTTCGGCGACTACGACGACGAGTTCGGCGAGTACGGCCCGGGCTACGACGACGGGGCGCCCGCCTCGCGCTACGATCCGTACGCGCCCGTGACCACGCGCCCGGCGCGCGGGGGGAGCCGCAGCGCACGCTCCTCGTCGGATTCCGACTTCCCCAAGCTCGTGTCCATCGACGACGTGCGCGCCCATACCCAGGTGCCCGACAGCCTGCGCCGCGACCCGCTGCCGCCGCGCCGCGTGTCGTCCACGTCGTCCAGCTACCGGGGCGAGCGCACG
>NC_021021.1:2083157-2087388 GCF_000210055.1 Gordonibacter pamelaeae 7-10-1-b | reverse complement strand
GGCCACGGCGCCCGCTTCCTCGCAGGCCACCGGCTCGTTCGACCCCTACGAGGCGTACGCCGGCTCGGGCACGCCCGCGCACAACCCGTCGCGCGCCATCTCGGTGCTCAAGCCCGCGAGCTACGGCGAGGTGGAACGCGTGGCCAAGATACTGAAAGCGGGCGACGTGGTGGTGCTTGCGCTGCGCAACACGCCCGACCAGCTGGCCAAGCGCATCCTGGACTTCTCGTTCGGCGTGTCGAGCGCGCTCGACGCCCGCGTGGAGGCCGTGGCCGACAAGGTGTTCGCCATCACGCGGGGCGCCGCGCTCACCGAGGCCGAGCGCCTGGCGCTGCGCAACCAGGGCGTGCTGTAGCGCGCCTTCCCGGGCGCCGACCGTCTACCAAGAGAAGGAGCTGGGCTCGTGCTGAGCTTGAAATACCTCATCGTATCGCTAGCCGACGTGTACAGCATGGTGCTGTTCGTGTACGTGCTCATGTCGTGGCTCCCCACGGACCGCGGCCTGCTCGCCGACATCTACCGGGTGCTCGGCCGCGTGTGCGATCCGTACCTCAACCTGTTCAAGAAACTGATTCCCCCGCTTGGAGGTATGGTGGACGTTACTCCCATCATCGCCCTGCTTGTACTACAATTCGGGGTACGTTTGATAGTAAACTTGTTTTAGCTGCGCTTGAACCGCGTCCGCGCGGACAGGACGAAGGGACCGACTATGGCAATCACCTCGGCTGATATCCACAACCAGAGCTTCTCGATCGACCGCAAGGGCTACGATGTCGACGAAGTGGACGTGTTCCTGGAGCACGTTGCCGACGAGATCGACGCGATGACCGCGCAGATAGACCAGCTGGAGCGCCAGTTGGACGACTCCTCGTTCGCCGGTTTCGACACGCCGGCGCGCATCGAGGACGTGCCCGCGCCCGTCGCCGCCGCGAGCGACGAGGAGCTGGCCGCGAAGGATGCGCGCATCGCCGACCTCGAGCGCCAGCTCGAGGCCAAGAAGGCCGACGACAACGCCATCGCCCAGGCGCTCATCATCGCGCAGCGCTCCGCCGACGAGATCATCTCGAACGCGAATGCCACGGCTGCCGGCACCATCAACGATGCCGAGGACGAGGCCAAGCGCATCGTGGACAAGGCCGAGGCCGAGAAGCAGAAGGTGCTCGACGCCATCAAGAAGCTCGAGGACGATCGCGAGGACGCCCGCGAGGACTACCAGGAGCTGCTCACCGACTTCATCGCCGACGCCACGCGCAAGCTGGCCGAGATCGGCGGCGAGATCCCGACTCCGTCCCTGCCCACGAGCGCGCACGCCCGCGTGGCGGAGACGACCGTGGAGGCCACGGGCCGCGTGATGACCTCGCCCGCCCAGGCCCCCATCAACGTCGACGGCACCGCCGCCTACGCCATGCCGCAGACCGGCGCCGTGTCCGTGGCGCCCGCCACCCCCACGCCCTCCCGCGTGGAGAAGGACCTCTCCGGCTTCGGCGATGCCGACGATGCCTTCGAGTTCGAGGAAATCGACTAGCGAGCTCCGCTGGCCTGTCGGCCGAGCGCAAGGGTCATGAAGCCTGCCATCATAGCCGTTCACGTCACGCCCCGCTCGGGGCGTGACGAGGTTTCGGGCGTGCGCGCGGATGCGGCGGGCGCCGACGAGGTGTGCGTGCGCGTGACGGCACCGCCCGACGGGGGCAAGGCGAACAAGGCGGTGTGCAAGCTGGTGGCCGAGGCGCTCGGCGTGCCGAAGTCGCGCGTGGGCGTGGCCTCGGGTCATACGGCGCGCCGCAAGCGCCTGTCCGTGGAGGCCGACCAGGCCCAGGTGGACGCGTGGCTGGCATCTCTTCCGCGCTGCTAGCCGGGCAGTGCGCTCGGCGGCGAGGGATTTCCCCTCGTTTTTGTTGTGAGTTTCTGAAAGACGGGGATTTGCCGTTGACGGCGACGTAGCGTCATCGCATATGCTCGGTTTCGGTCGGACGGGGGCGTTCGGCCGAGGACGAGGAGGCGGCCGCATCGAGCGGATGCGGAGCCTCATGAGGAGCAGCCGCATGACCGATCAACGATACCTGACCGTGGGAGAGCTGGCCCGGCGCGTCGGGGTGACGGTGCGCACGATCCAGTACTACGACCAGCAGGGCCTGCTCTCGCCGTCGGCGAAGGGTCCGCAGAACCAGCGCCTGTACACCGACGACAACGTGAAAGACCTGTATCGCATTCTGACCTTGAAGTACCTGGGGCTGTCGCTTGCCCAGGTCAAATCCGATGCAGATCTGTTCGACGAGGCGGCGGCGCTGCAGGAGCTCGCCGGCGAGCAAATGGACGCCATCGAGGAGTAGTTCCAAGCGCTGTTCAGGCGCATGTCCACCCTGCGCGCCCTGCACGACGAGGCCGGCGAGGGAATGCCGGACTGGGAGGCGCTCGCCTCCACCGTGGAGCGCTGCCAGGGCGAGAGCCAGTTCTTCTGGCGCCTCACCTGCATCCGCGACGACGCCCCCGCCGCCGAGACGGCCGCCGAGGATCGCATCGCCCGCGGCGAGTCCGTATCGCAATGGCACGAGCTCATCGCCGACACTATCCGCCTCATGCCGGCAGGCGAGGCCGTCGACAGCCCGTCCAACCGCGACCTGGCACGACGCTACCTGGCCCTCGACGCGTCGCAGGATGCCGCCGCGGCCGAGAGGAACTTCATCCTCATGGAGAACATCGCTCCCCATGGAGGCGACGACGGCTCGTTCGACGAGCTGCGCCAGGCGGTGTTCGACCATCTGGAGGCCGTGGTAGCCGCTTACCGCGGCCAGCCCGACCCGTCCGGCTAGCCTCATCCGGCGCCGGACGGGCGCGGCACCTCTTCCTTCGCTCTCTCCCCAGTGTTCTGTCCGTCCGGCGCAAACCCTTCATCTTGCCTGCTCATTCACCCGGTGCCCCGCGCACCCTCTGTCGGTGCGCCCGAACGAAAGGATACGCCCATGCTCGTGTCGTGGATGACGACGAACAAGTGCAACCTCAAGTGCGTCCATTGCTACCAGGATGCCGAGGAGGCCAGCGCCTTGGAGCTCTCGACCGACGAGGGAAGGAAGATGATCGACGAGATCGCCCGCGCGGGCTTCAAGGTGATGATCTTCTCGGGCGGCGAGCCGCTCATGCGCCCCGACATCTACGAGCTGGTGGCGCACGCGGCCTCGCGCGGACTGCGCCCTGTGTTCGGCTCGAACGGCACGCTCATCACGCCCGAGGCGGCGGCCAGGCTGAAGGAGGCCGGGGCCTGCGCCATGGGCATCTCGGTGGACAGCCTCGACGCGGCCAAGCACGACAAGTTCCGCGGGCTCGAGCACGCCTACGACCTCACCATGGCGGGCATCGAGGCCTGCAAGCAGGCCGGCCTGCCCTTCCAGCTGCACACCACCGTGGTGGACTGGAACCGCGACGAAGTGTGCGCCATCACCGACTTCGCCGTCGAGATCGGCGCGATGGCCCACTACGTGTTCTTCCTCATCCCCGTGGGTCGCGGCAAGTTCATCCAGGAGACGTCGCTCGAGGTGTTGGATAACGAGAAGCTGCTGAACGACATCATGACGAAGGCGTCGCAGGTGCCCATCGACGTGAAGCCCACGTGCGCGCCCCAGTTCACGCGCGTCGCGAAGCAACTGGGCGTCGACACCCGCTTCGAGCGCGGCTGCCTGGCGGCCCTCACGTACTGCGTCGTCGGCAGCGAGGGCATCGTGCGCCCCTGCGCCTACATGACCGAGGAAGCCGGCGACGTGCGGACGCAGCCCTTCGACGAGATCTGGCGCACGAGCCCCGTGTTCGAGAAGCTGCGCACCCAGGCGTACTCTGGCTCGTGCGGCACCTGCGACTACGCGCAAGGCTGCGGCGGTTGCCGTGCGCGCGCCGCCTACTACCACGACGGCGACATCCTCGCCCAGGACGATTACTGCGCACATGGGTTGCGCTGTTCTGACGAACAGCGCAACTAGTCGACGCTGCGGCTTCCCATGGCACCCGATCTCGCGGCGATGCCAATGACTCGCGTACCGAAGTACGCTTCGCCATCGGCCTCCCCACGATCTCGGGCACCATGGAAACCCTCGCTGACTTTGCTGGACCTAGGACATCTCATCGAAAGGATCTCCCATGAAGCTTGTTTCCCAACGCATCGTGCCCGCTGCCGTCGCCGCGTCCCTCGCCGCCTCGATGCTGCTCGCCGGCTGCTCGACCTCCCAGCCCGAGGCCGGCGCCG
>NC_021021.1:2080796-2083028 GCF_000210055.1 Gordonibacter pamelaeae 7-10-1-b | reverse complement strand
GTCACGTTCACCGACGACACGGGGGCCGAGGTGACCGTGGACAACCCGCAGCGCGTGGTGGCGTGCATGGGCAGCTTCGCCAGCATGTGGGAGCTCGCGGGCGGCACGCTCGTGGGCGCTTCCGACGACGCGTTCACGCTGTCCGACTACGACTTGAAGTCCGACAACGTGCAGAAGGTGGGCGACTTCTCCAGCCCCAACCTCGAGGCCATCATCGCCCTCGAGCCCGACTTCGTCATCATGACGAGCGGCTCGGGCGGCCGCGGCGGCGACTCGAGCCAGGCCGACCTCAAGGCGGCGCTGGCCGCGTCGAACATTCCGGTGGCGTGCTTCCAGGTGACGACGTTCGCCGATTACGAGCGCATGCTGCGCACCTGCTGCGACATCACGGGACGCGACGACCTGTACGAGCAGAACGCCCAGGCCACGGCCGACCGCATCGCCGCGATCACGGCCAAGGTGCCCGCCGGGGAGGCGCCGACGGCCCTCGTGCTCACCACGTTCTCGGGCGGCACGCGCGTGCAGGCGTCCTCGACGATGACCGGCTCGATGCTGGCCGAGCTCGGCGCCAAGAACCTGGCCGACGAGAACCCGAGCCTGCTCAAGGACTTCAGCCTGGAGTCGATCATCGAGATGAACCCCGACTTCATCTTCGTGGTTCCCATGGGCAACGACGATGCTGCGGCCATGAAGGCTCTCGAGGACCAGACGGCGGCGAACTCTGCCTGGTCGACGCTCGACGCGGTGCAGAACGGCCGCTACGTCACGCTCGACCCGCACCTGTTCCAGTACAAGCCCAACGAGCGCTGGGACGAGAGCTACCAGGTGCTGTTCGACGCCCTGTACGCGTAAGACGAAGGGCATCAGGTGTCCCCGTTCAGCCGCGAGAAGGCGGCGCCGCTCGCCATCGTCGTCTCCGCCGCCGTCCTCGCGGGCGTGACGGCGGCGGCGTTCCTCGTGGGCTCGTCGTCGGTGAGCCTGGGCGACCTCGTCGCCTGGGCGACCGGCGGCGACGTGAGCGCATCGGCGAAGAGCATCCTCGTGAACGTCCGCCTGCCGCGCGTGCTGGCCGCGCTTCTGGCGGGCGGGGCGCTGGCCGTGGCGGGCGCCATCATCCAGGCGGTGCTCGACAACCCGCTGGCCAGCCCCAACATCATCGGCATCAACTCGGGCGCGGGCCTGTTCGTGCTCATCGCCGCAAGCGTGTTCCCCGGCGCGCTGTGGCTGCCGCCGCTCGCGGCCTTCGCGGGCGCGCTGGCCACCGCGCTCATCATCTTCGGCATCTCGCTGGGCGCGAGCACGTCGAGGCTCACCGTGGTGCTGGCCGGCATCGCCATCACGTCGGTGTTCGGAGCCGGCATGAACACCATCCTCATCGTGAACCCCGACGCCTACATCGGCTCGTCGGCGTTCCTCGTGGGCGGCCTGTCCGGCGTGCTCATGGACGACCTCGCGTGGCCGGCGGCCTACATCGTGGGAGGCCTGGCCGTGGCGCTGCTCGCAGCGGGAAAGCTCAACATCATGGCGCTGGGCGACGACACGGCGCACGCGCTCGGCATGAACGTGGGGGCGACGCGTCTCGCCATGCTCGGCCTCGCCGCCGTGCTGGCGGGGGCGGCCGTGAGCTTCGCGGGCCTGCTCGGGTTCGTGGGGCTCATCATCCCGCATCTCGTGCGGTTCTTCGTAGGCCACGACAACCGGTTGGTGCTGCCCCTGTCCGCCGTGTCGGGCGCGGCGTTCGTCGTCGTGTGCGACCTGCTCGCGCGCGTGCTGTTCGCGCCCTACGAGGTGCCCGTGGGCATCCTCATGGCGTTTCTGGGAGGCCCCTTCTTCATCTACCTCATCTTGAAGAACAGGAGGGGTTCCCTTGACTGACCCTGTCATCCTGAGCGGAGGCCGCAGGCCGGAGCCGAAGGACCCCGTGCGGCGCCAGCCAACGTCCCTCCCTGCCATCGAGGTGCGCGATGTGTCGTTCTCCTACGGCAAGCTGCCCTTCATCGAGGGGCTCTCGGCCGTGTTCCCGCACGGAGCGGTGACGAGCGTCGTGGGGCCGAACGGCTGCGGGAAGTCCACGATGATCAAGCTCGTCGACGGGCTCTTGCGCCCGAGCGCGGGGGAGGTGCGCATCGACGGCGTGCCCACCCTGTCGCTCAAGGCGAAGGAGCGGGCGCGGCGCGTGGCCGTGCTCGCGCAGGCCAGCCGCCCGCCGGCGATGACGGTGGAGGCGCTCGT
>NC_021021.1:2076174-2080601 GCF_000210055.1 Gordonibacter pamelaeae 7-10-1-b | reverse complement strand
CGAGCGTCGCGCGGTTCCGCGACTGCGAGCTGCGCCGGCTGTCGGGCGGCGAGCGCCAGCGCGCGTTCATCGCCATGACGCTGGCGCAGGACACCGACCTCATCGTGCTCGACGAGCCCACCACCTACCTGGACATCCGCGCCTGCCATGAGACGATGGAGCTCGTGCGCCGCCTGAACGTCGAGGCGGGCAAGACCGTCGTCATGGTCATCCACGACCTCGATTTGGCGCTGCGCTACTCCGACCGTTTGCTCGTCATGGAGTGCGGGCGAGCCTCCGCGGCCGGCACGGTGGAAGAGGTGCTGGAAACCGGCGCCATCGAGCGGGCTTTCGGCGTGAGCATCCGCCCGCACGCCGCCGCAGAGGGCATCGCGTACACGCTGTTCCCCGCGTAGCCGCTGCTGACCGCCCGCTCTCGGCAGTTGGGAATTCTCGAAAAGGTTGCTGTATGAAAGGGAAGGCGCGAGCGGGCCGATAAGCCGGGTTCTGTCGTTGGACGACCATTTATCTCGAACGCCTGTCGCCAGACGCCTCAAGCACGCAACCCGAACGTACGGCGGGCCACCGTGTCGCGTTCCTATTTGCGCTTGCTCCGGATGGGGTTTTCCAAGCCGCGCCGTTGCCGGCGCGCTGGTGCGCTCTTACCGCACCGTTTCAGCTTTTCTCCCGTTGCCGCGCGCCGAAGCGCGTGTTCGCGGGGGAGTTTCCTTTTCTGTGGCACTAATCCGTCGGGTCGCCCCGCCCAGCCGTTAGCTGGCATCCTGCCCTGTGGAGCCCGGACTTTCCTCACACCGAGGTGCGCGATCGTCTGGCCCGCTCGCATATGGTATTCTAGCAAACCGAAAGCAGCGCGCGCCCGCGAAAAGCGAAGCAGCGCGAAAAACCGATCCGGCCGCGTGCGGCCGGCGGGCGGGCCGTGTGCCCGCGGAGGCAAGGAGCACCATGAACGAGGAACTCACCATACGCTTCGCCGTGCGCGAGGACGCGCCGGCACTGCTCAGGCTGACCCAGGGGCTCGCCGCCTCGATGGGCCGCGAAGGCGCGGTGGCCGCCACGCCTGCGGATATCGTGCGGGGCATGTTCGACGAGGGGGCGGGCGAGGCGCTGGTCGCCGAGCATCCGGAAGACGGCGTGGTGGGGTGCGCGATCTTCTGTCGCGCGTTCTCCGTGTGGACGGGAGCCTGCGGCGTGTACCTGGAGGACCTGTTCATGGACGAGGCGTACCGAGGCGCCGGTGCGGGCCGGGCGCTCATGGCGCGCCTGGCGGCGCTCTGCGAGGAGCGGGGCTACCGGCGCCTCTCGTGGCACTGCCGCGACACGAACGAGGCGGGGCTGGCGTTCTACGAGCGCTTGGATGCCGAACGGGTCGACGCGCTCGTGCTGCACCGGTTGGAGGGCGAGCGGCTTGCCGCGCTCGCGGCCCAGGCTCCGGCAGCCGGACGTGCGGAAGGGGCGAGGTAGATGGCGACGTGCGCGATCGTGGGGGCGTCCCCCGAGTTCAATGCCGAGGACTTCAGGGCCCGCCACGAGGCGGGCATGTTCGAGTTCGTGATTGCCGTGGACGCCGGTTTCGCCTACCTGGAGGAGCTGGGCGTGAAGCCCGACATGGCGGTGGGCGACTTCGACTCGCTCGGCTACATCCCCAAGTGCCGCCGCGTGTCGCGCTTTCCGGTGAAGAAGGACAAAAGCGACATGGAGCTGGCGCTTGAGAAGGCCGTGGCCTGGGACTACGACGACCTCGTGGTGTACGCGGCCCTGGGCGGGCGGCTCGACCACACCATCGCGAACCTGCAGCTGTTCGCGAAGTTCTCCGAGCGGGAGTTCTACGTGACCGCCGTGGGCGCCGACAGCGCCCTGCGCGCGCTCACCGGCCCCGACGTGATGGACCTGCCCCTGATGGAGTCCGGCACGGTGTCCGTGTTCTCCGCGAACGACTGCGCGCGCGGCGTCATCGAGACGGGCATGCTGTACTCGCTGGACGACGAGGACCTTTCGAACCGCACGTCCCGCGGCGTGTCCAACGAGCTCGTGGGCAAGCCCGCGCGCATCGCCGTGGAGGAAGGGACGCTGTACGTGTTCTACCCGCTGCCCTGACGCGGCCGGCAGGCGACGCGCCCCGTTGCGGCGCGAGTCACCGCCAGACGCGCTTCGCTTCCGGATGCTCCTCCAGGCATAGCTCCAGCAGGGCCTGGAGCTCTTCGGCATGGTCCTCGCGGGCATCGTCGTATTCCAGCTCCTCAATGAGGGCGAACGTGAATCCCCCGTGGCCGTGCTCGCTCCACAGCGCTTGCAGGCGCTTGTTGGGATGGTTGCCGCCGTCGAAGCGGGCGACGAGGCCGTTCTCGGTTGCCCGCGGGTCGCGCGAGGCGATGAGGAACCGCTCGCCCGTGGCGAGGCAGCGCATCTCCAGGACGCCCATGGCGGGCTCGCGCTCGCCGTAGGCCTGCTTGAGCTGCCTTTTCCGTTCGTCGTCCATGGATTTTCCTCGCTGCCCCGCGTTTTCCCTCCATTGTGGGGCATCTTCGGCCTGCGTGCAATTCGACGGTTCGTAGGGCTCGCCGGCGGATTCGGCGCGCGAAACGCAGGGCGGGGCGGTATAATCGCCCGAGCGGCACCGCCTGGCGCCGCGCCGCCGCGAGGCGGCCTTGACATACCGGGGAGCTTGCAAGCCGCATGAGCGGCCGGGCAGGCTGAGAGGAAGCGCCGAAGCACGCTTCGACCCGAGGAACCTGACATGGGTAATGCCAACGAAGGGAGCTCTATGACGCAGATCAGCGCCGCAGCGCGCGGCAATCCTGCACCCGTCACGCAAATCGACCACGCCCGCGCGGGCGCCGTCACGGCGGCCATGCGCATCGTGGCCGAGAAGGAGGGGCGCGACCCCGAGTTCATCCGGGAGGGCGTGGCGGCCGGGCGCATCGCCATCCCCGCGAACATCCGCCATGCGAGCCTGTCGCCCGAGGGCGTGGGCGGCGGCCTGCGCACGAAGGTGAACGTGAACTTAGGGATCTCGGGCGACCTCGCCTGCGAGGCCGAGGAGTGGAAGAAGGTCGACGTGGCGCTCGAGCTCGGCGCCGAGGCCATCATGGACCTGTCGAACAGCGGCAAGACGGCCGCGTTCCGCCGCGCCCTCATCGAGAAGTCGCCGGCCATGATCGGCACCGTGCCCCTGTACGACGCGATCGGCTACCTGGAGAAGCCGCTCGTCGGCATCACGGCCGCGGACTTCCTCGACGTGGTGCGCGCGCACGCCGAGGACGGCGTGGACTTCGTCACCATCCACGCCGGCATGAACCGGCGCACCATCGAGAGCTTCCGCGAGACGGGCCGCCTCACGAACATCGTGAGCCGCGGCGGTTCGCTCATCTTCGCCTGGATGGAGGCTACCGGCAACGAGAACCCCTTCTACGAGTTCTACGACGAGATGCTGGCCATCCTGCACGAGCACGACGTGACCATCAGCCTGGGCGACGCCATGCGCCCCGGGTCCACCTACGACGCCACCGACGCGGGGCAGATCGCCGAGCTCATCGAGATCGGCAAGCTCACGCGCCGCGCGTGGGACGCGGGCGTGCAGGTGATGGTGGAGGGCCCGGGCCACATGGCGCTCGACGAGATCGCCGCCAACATGAAGCTGGAGAAGCGCCTGTGCCACGACGCGCCCTTCTACGTGCTCGGGCCGCTCGTCTGCGACATCGCGCCGGGCTACGACCACATCACGGCCGCCATCGGCGGGGCCGTGGCCGCCTCGTCGGGCGCGGACTTCCTGTGCTACGTCACCCCGGCCGAGCACCTGCGCCTGCCCGACGCCGCCGACGTGCGCGAGGGCCTCGTGGCCACGAAGATCGCCGCGCATGCGGCCGACATCGCGAAGGGCGTGCCCGGCGCGCGCGATGCCGACAACCGCATGAGCGACGCGCGCCGCCGCGTGGACTGGGAGGGCATGTTCGCCGAGGCGCTCGATCCCGTGCGTGCGCGGGAGTACTTCGAGAGCGCCCCGCCTTCGACGGAGGGCACCTGCACCATGTGCGGCCAGATGTGCGCCATGCGCACCGTAAATCAGATCATGGACGGCCTGACGGTCGATCTTGGGAAGGAGTAACCTATGGAGGCATTCGCTTTGAAGAAGGCCCTGGACAACGTGCGGGCGGGCTCGCCGCTCGTGCACAACATCACGAACTACGTGACGGTGAACGACTGCGCGAACGCGCTTTTGGCCATCGGCGCGAGCCCTATCATGAGCGACGAGCCCGCCGACGTGGAGGACATCGCGTCCATCTGCGGCGGGCTCACGCTCAACATCGGCACGCTCAACGAGCGCTCCATCGAGGGCATGTTCGCAGCCGGCGCCCGCGCGAGCGAGCTCGGCCATCCCATCGTGCTCGACCCGGTGGGCGCGGGCGCGTCGGCCCTGCGCACGCGCGTGG
>NC_021021.1:2074443-2075507 GCF_000210055.1 Gordonibacter pamelaeae 7-10-1-b | reverse complement strand
CGAAGCCGCCGCGCGCCGCTTGCGCGCGGCGGTGCAGGCGGCGCTCGGCGCGTAACCGCGCCGTCGCCCGAGGAAAGGACAACGACATGGAAGCAGTGCTCAGCATCGCGGGGTCGGATTCCAGCGGCGGCGCGGGCATCCAAGCCGACATCAAGACCATCGCCGCGCATCGCCTGTTCGCCGAGACGGCCGTCACGGCGCTCACGGCGCAGAACACCCTCGGCGTGACCGACGTGCTCGACGTCGACCCGGCCTTCGTATCCCAGCAGATCGACGCCGTGTTCGAGGACATCCGCCCCGCCGCCGTGAAGGTGGGCATGGTGTCGTCGGCCGCCATCATCGAGGCCGTCGCCGACGCGCTCGAGCGCCACGGGGCGGCCAACATCGTGGTCGACCCCGTCATGGTGGCCACGAGCGGCGCGCGCCTCATCAGCGAGGACGCCGTCGAGGCCCTGAGGGCGCGCCTGCTGCCCCTCGCGGACGTGGTCACGCCGAACATGCCGGAGGCGGAGGTGCTGTGCAGGTTCGCGGTGGACGATGACGCGTCCATGGAACGTGCCGCCCGCGAGCTGGCCGGGCGGGTGCGGGGCGCCGCGCTCGTGAAGGGCGGTCACAGCTTCGCGCGCGCCGACGACGTGCTCGTGGCGCATGCGGACGCACCGGCGCTCTGGTTGCGAGCGGAGCGCATCGAAACCGAGAACACCCACGGCACCGGCTGCACGCTCTCGTCGGCCATCGCCTGCGGCCTCGCGAAGGGCCTTCCGATGGAGGAAGCGGTGCGCGCCGCTAAGGCCTACGTGCACGGCGCCCTCGCCTCGGGCCTCGACCTGGGGAAGGGCAGCGGCCCGCTCGATCATATGTGGGAATGAGGCGAGGAGACGGGGGCAACGTCCCCTTCCCCCGAACCTACCGCTCGAACACGCAGCGGCCGCCCATGAACGTGGCCAGCACCTTCGTCTTCTGGATATCCTCCGGATCGCAAGCCAGCAGGTTGCGGTCGAGCACGGCGATATCGGCCAGCTTGCCTGTCTCGAGGGTGCCCAGCTCGCGCCGGCGCCCCGCCG
>NC_021021.1:2072889-2074191 GCF_000210055.1 Gordonibacter pamelaeae 7-10-1-b | reverse complement strand
CCTGCCGATGCGCTCGTCGGGCAGCCAGCCGCCGGCGGGCTCGTGCGTGCCCGGGTCCTGGCGCGTCACGGCGCTGTACAGCACGTCCATCGAGTTCACGTCCACCACGGGCGAGTCCGTCCCGAACGCGAGCACCGTGGAGCGGTCGAGCAGCGTGCGCAGCGGCCACATGTAGGGCACGCGCCCGGGCCCCAGGTCGCGCTCGGGGCCGCCCGGGTCGAGCGTCATATGCGGCGGCTGCACCGCGGCCACCACCTGCAGCTCGGCCAGACGGCCGAGATCCTCGGGCAGGAAGTTCTCCAGGTGCTCGAGGCAGTTGCGGCGCCCTTCCGGCAGCGGCCCGTACGTCGCCCGCGCCTCCTCGAAGATGTCGAGTGCGGCGTGGATGGCCGCGTCGCCGATGGTGTGGATGCGCACGGGGTAGCCCCGCTCGGCGGCAGCCAGCACCAAGGAGCGCATCACGGCGGCGTCCACCGTGGGTCGGCCGCAGTCGCCTTCGGCGCGCGCGTTCGCGTAGGGCTCGGTCACCCAGGCCGTGTGCTGGCTCGACACGCCGTCGAAGAACTGCTTGAAGCCGGTGGCCTGCAAACACGGCCCCGTGTAGAGCGCGCGCATCGTCTCGAAGCGGCCCATGTCGCCCGTCAGCGTGGGGAAGAGGTGCACGCGCGCGGTCAGCTCGCCGCGCTCGAGCAGGGCCGCGTGCACGTCGTCGCGGATGAAGTCGAGCCCCGGATGCGCCATGAGCGACATATCGCAGACGCTCGTCACGCCGAACGCGCCAAGCCGCGCGAAGAACCCGCGGTAGGCGCTCGCCACCTCCTCGTCGGTGAACGATCCCATGATCTGCGGCATCAGCTCCATGGCGGCCGCCTCGCGCACGATGCCGGTCAGCTCGCCCGCCTCGTCGCGATCGTAGGAGCCGCCCGCCGGGGGAACGCTGTCGCGCGTGAGCCCCAGCTCGGCCAGCGCCGCCGAGTTGAGCCACAGCGTGTGGGCGTCGCCCGAGTACAGCGCCACGGGGCGGGCGGGGAAGGCCTCGTCGAGCGAGCGCTTCGAGGGAAGCACGGGCGGGTCCCACCGGTACTCGCGCCATCCCTGCGCCAGCAGCCAGCCGTTCGGGCGCTCGGCGGCGAACGCCCGCATGCGCTCGACGCAGTCGGCCTCGTTCTCGCCGAGGAACATGGTCGCCAAGGGCGAGGCGTACACGGCCGAATGGAAGAAGTGCAGGTGCGAATCGTGGAATCCGGGCACCACGAGCGCGTCGCCGAAGTCGCGCACCTCGGGCGCGGGGCCCTCGTTGCG
>NC_021021.1:2070142-2072708 GCF_000210055.1 Gordonibacter pamelaeae 7-10-1-b | reverse complement strand
GCCACGATGCGGTCGCCGGAGATGGCGACGGCGGCGGGCCTCGTCGCGGCGTCGGTCCCGGTGAACACGTTCTCGCTTTCGATGATCAGGTCGATGTGCATGGGATGCTCCTTGTCTCGCAGCGCCGTATGCCGTATCGCGCCCCGTCGGCTACGGCAGCTCGAAGCGGTACTCGTCGCCGCAGATCGTCTGCTTCAGCTTGCCTTCGCAAACCAGGTACACCAAGTGCGCCATCGTCTCGCCCATCGAGAAGAACTTCTGGTCGAGCGGCCAGGAGCGCCAGTTGTCGTAGCGCCACTTCGCGTGCGACGAGATGGATACGACGTCCCCGTGCCCCTCGGCCACCAGGTCGTATATCTCCTGAAGGCGTTCCTCGTGGTGGCTGATGAGGTGCAGGGCGCGCCCGCGCAGATCGCCGAACACGGCGCCGTGGCCCGGCAGCACCCGCTCGACGTCCAGGTTGCTTACCTTCCCCAAGCTCGCCAGGAACTCCTCCAGGGCGTTGTAGGCCGGGAACCACGAGGCTATCGAGGGCGTGATGCGCTCGAGCACGTGATCGCCTGCCAACAGTATCCTGCGCGACGGCTCGTAGAGGCAGAGGTGCCACGGGTCGTGCCCGGGCGTCTCCAGCACCTCGAACGCATAGGGCCCCGCACGGAGCACGTCGCCCTCGTGCAGGAACGTCACGGCCGGCTGGTTCTTCAGAGGCAGCAGCTCGGCCGATACGTGCAGCGTAGGCTTGCCCTTTCCGAAGCCCAAGCCGCTCTGGTGCGGCGTGGCCGCCTTCAGCAGCAGGGGGCCGAACACGCGGGCCTCCATGTCCTGCAGGTTCTCCACCTCTTGGAACGAGTGGAGGTTCGCGAAGACCGGCATGCCGTCGCGGTAGATGCGGTCGAGGTTTCCCGTGTGGTCGGGATGCGAATGGGTCAGCACGATCTCCACGCCGTCCCAGGTGCGCCCCAGGGCGGCGAGCGCCTGGCCGAGCGCCTCCTCGCAGGCGGGGTGGTTGAAGCCCACATCGACGATGGTCGTGCGGTCCTTCGACAAGATCAGGTAGGAGTTGAGCGCGCGCAGGGGGTTGTGCGGCAGCGGCACGCGCACCAGGTACAGGTTCGGCAGCAGCTCTACCGGCATGCCGAAGGGCGCTGCCAGGCAGGCATCGGCCGGGTCTGGCACGGCCATGCTCGATGGGGTTGCCGTGCCCGTGTTCGCTCGATCCATGCGGCCTCCCTTTCCTCGGGGCGAAATAGCAAAAAGGCCGGGGCTGATGCCCCGGCCTGCAAGTTGCTTGGTAGCTCCGACCGGATTCGAACCGGCGACCTCCGCCTTGAGAGGGCGGCGTCCTAAACCGCTAGACGACGGAGCCACATAGTGCGCTGTGCAGTATACCGCAAAAATGGCTGGGGTGGAAGGAGTCGAACCCTCACATACGGTACCAGAAACCGCTGTCCTGCCATTAGACGACACCCCATCGGCTAACCGATGTGCTTCCGTTGCTTGTTGCAACAGTCGCAAGCGCGAGTGCATATATTACGGGGAGCCATGGACTTCGTCAAGGCCCCAGCCCAACTTTTTTTGAAAATTTCGAACTTGCCCGCCAGCGGGCCGGGAGGCGCGCTCGTTGCCGGGCTGCGACAGGGCGCTTGCGGGCGCTCCGCGCTTCCGTGCGGCGCTCCGTCAGTCCAAGCCGTCCGAGAACCCGATGCTCACGTGCATGGCATCGCAGAACGGCTTGTTGCGCGACGCCCCGCAGCGGCAGAGCGCATAGCGGTTGCGCAGCTCGTAGGTGCTGCCGTCGGAGCTGATCAGGGGGATTCCCCCGCGCACGTACAGCGGGCCGCTCACGCCCTCCTCGGGGTCCTCCAGAAGCGAGATCGCGGGATCCAGCTCGGGCTCGTAGGGGGTGCCGTCGGCGGTGTCGTAGTGCACGAGCCGCCCGGCGGGGCAGTCCGACGAGGCCTTTATCGCCTCTTCCTTCAAGCGCTCGTCGCCCGAGAGCTCGGTGAGCGTCCACACGTCGCCGTCCTCGCGGTGGCAGAAGCGCGCGAAGGCGCAGCGGTTGTCGTCGAGCAGGTACGCGCCTGGGCCGGGGTAGACGTCGGCGCGCTCCTCGAAGGGCTCGCGGCTGGCCGTCTCGGTGCCGTCGAAGCCGGCCGTGACGTGCGAGCCGTCGCAGAACGGCGGCGTCTTCGTGCGCCCGCAGCGGCAGAGCGCATAGGTTTGCGTGGCGGGGAACGTGCGGCGCACGCGGTACTCGCGATGGCCGCCCACCGGCGTGATGACCTCCTCGAGCAGCGGCACGGAGCCGTTGACCACGTACGGGCCGTTCTCCACGATGGTGATGCTCATGGGGGTGGGCGTCTCGCCCTGGGTCTGGGGCGCGTCCCCCGGCTGGGCTTGCCGGGTCGTCTCGCGCTCGGTGCGCTCCTGCGTCATCGTTGCCATGGCGCCTCGCTTCCTATCGGGGTCTCGGTATCCCGTCAGTATAGGAGCGCCCGCTGCGGCCCCGGCTCCGTCCGGCGGCGCCGTTGCAGGCAGGTGGGCCAACCGTTAGGCGCCTGCCACG
>NC_021021.1:2064020-2069767 GCF_000210055.1 Gordonibacter pamelaeae 7-10-1-b | reverse complement strand
CGCACCGCGGTGCCTGGGCGAGCGCGTCGCCGCGCTTCAGGTCGCAGAGCGCGCGGAACAGCCCCACGTCGCCGCCCAGGCGGGCGAGGGCCCGCTTCACGGCTTTCGGCGTGGGCTCTATCACGTCGTCGTGATGCTTCACCAACGTCAGCACGCGCCCGACGAAGGCCGGCGAGAGTGCGAGCCGCCCCATGGCCGCCCGCGCCAGCTCCACGCTGATCTTCGCATGGCCGTAGAAGTGCCCCGTGCCGTCCGCATCCTGGAAGAACGCCGCCGGCTTCCCCATATCGTGGAAGAGCGCCGCCCAGCGCACGAGGGGGGAGGGCGGGGTGTTCTGCACGACGAACGCCGTGTGCTCGAGCACGTCGTATACATGGTAGGGCGTGCGCTGCTCGAAGCCCTTGCACGCCACCAGCTCGGGCAGTACCGCGGCCAGCACGTCCACCGTGCCCATGAGGGCGTCGTGCACGTGCGCGCCCAAGAGCAGGCATTCCAGCTCGTGCGTCACCCGTTCGGCCGATATGCGCAGAAGCTGGCCCTTGTTCGCCATCATGCCGGCGTAGGTGGCAGGCTCGATGGAGAACCCCAGCTGCGAGGCGAACCGACATGCCCGCAGGATGCGCAGCGCGTCCTCGGAGAAGCGGCGAGCGGGGTCGCCCACGGCGCGTATCGTGCGTGCTTCGAGGTCCGCCACGCCCCCGTACGGGTCGAGGATGCCGCGTTTTGGATGGTAGGCCAGCGCGTTCATAGTGAAGTCGCGGCGGGCCAGGTCCTCCTCGATGGTGCGGACGAAGGAAACGGCCTCGGGGTGCCGCGCGTCCGCGTAGACGCCGTCGTCCCGGTAGGTCGTGATCTCCAGCGCCTCTTGCTCCACTACTACGGTGAGCGTGCCGTGCGCCGTGCCCGTCTCGTGCGTGCGGCAGCCGGCCGCCTCGAACACGCGCTGCACCTCCTGCCAGGGCGCGTCGGTGGCCACGTCGACGTCGGCGCACGCCCGCCCGAGCAGCGCATCGCGCACGAAGCCGCCCACGCACCATGCCTCGAAGCCGGCTTCCTCGAGCGCGGCGAGGGCGAAGGCGGCCTGCGGGGGCAGGGGGATCGTGACGGGGCAAGGGCCTCCGGGGGCAGCACTGCGAGCCTGCCCCCGCTCTGCCAGCCCGTCGCCAAGTTGTCCGGGTTCCTCCATGCCGATCTCCTATCCCGCCTATGCTCCCTGAGGGGGAGCGCCCTTGCCCGCCTTGCTTTTCCCTGCGTCGTCCTTTGTTGCCCCTACTAGTATAGGTGAATCCGTGGGGCCTTGTTTCCCGCGCTCTCTTGAAGTAGTCCCACCGTTGCATTATCGAAGGCCGAAGCCCGCCTGCGCCGCCGCCTGCCCCCGCACCCGCCACATAGAGTCCGCCCCGAGCGCCTTGAGCGGCGACACGTACAGCACGCGCACGCCACGCGGCGGCCTCGCGGAAGCGGGGCGTGCCTTCTCGCGCATGAGCGCGTCGAGCGCGAACAGGAACGCGGCCAGCGTCTTGCCCGAGCCGGTGGGCGCGATGACGAGCGCGTTCTCGCCGTCTTCCACCGCCTCCCACGCCTGCTCCTGCACGGGCGTGGCGCCCGCCGGAAACGCGTCGAGGAACCACCCGCGCACGGCTTCGGAAAACCGCATGAGGGCGTCCGGAGACGGGCGGGCCCCGTCGTCCGCGCCCGCTGCAGCAGCGTGCGCGGCCTCGTCCTCGGCACGGTTTCCCTCGTCCATGGCAGCCCGTCGCCCCCTTCCGGCTATCGTCGTACGGTCCCGCCCATCTTACCGCATATGCGCCGCGCAAGGCGCCCTGTCACCCCGGCCGTTGCGAAACCTTTAGGACGCACGCGAGCACCTGCCGCAAAACGAGAGGAGGGGGACGGCCATCCGTCCCCCTCCAACCCGCGCCTCGCGGCCAGGCCCGCAGCGCAGCCGCAGCCGGCGCTTTCCCGCAGGACGCCCTCTACGCCGCGATCTCGAAGCCCTCCGCGTCCAGCTCGGGCGCGCCCTCGGCCCGGCGACGCTCCACCAGCCGGCGCGCGGCGGGGATGGACGCCAGCAGCGCGAGCCCCATGACCACGCTCGCCGCGATCACCATGATCCACACCGGCGCGAACGACAGGTACGCGTCGAACATCACGCCCGACACCACCGCGCCCACGGCCGCTCCCAACAGCTCGAACGCCGTCACGATGCCCGTAACCGTGCCCAGATCCTTCTTGCCGTACTCCTTCACCACCATGATGGGCGGCGCCACCGTGCCCATGCACGTGGCGAACCCGAAGAACAGGCAGGCCAGGATGGGGCCCCAGTCCGTCGCGGGAAACAGCAGCATGACGCCGGCCAAAACCGACGTGACCGTGCCCAGGATGGTGCCCATGCGCATGCCCCAGCGGTCGTAGATGGCCCCGAGCGCCACCTTCGCCACGATGACCACGGCCAGGTAGAACGACCACACGGAACCCGCCCACAGCGTGGAGTGCCCGCCGGTCACCACCTCGGTGCCGCCCACGGTCACGCTCGTCATGTTGGCGATGGAGTTCGTGATGATGCACCCGTTCGTGATGCCCATGGCAACGAAGCCCACGACCAGCAGCCAGAACGCGGCGCTCCGGCGCAGCGCCTTCCACCCCACCGCCACCGTGACCGGCTCGTCGGGCGAGCGGTCGGCCTTCGTTTGCTCGATCTGCCCGGCACCGTAGGGCTCGAGGCCCTTCTCGCTCGGGCGCGTGCGGAACGCCGCCACCGCCAGCGGCAGGGCCGCCACGAGGCACACCACGGCCAGCAGCAGGAACGCCGCGCGCCAGCCGGACGCCTCGATCATCGCGCTCGTGGCCGGCGAGAGTATCACGCCGCCGATGCCCGACCCCGAAAGCGCGATGGACACGGCCAGCCCGCGCTTCAGCGTGAACCAGTTCGAGATGATCACCGACACCAGAAGGCGCGTGCCGGCCACCACCACCATGCCCGCCACCACGCACAGCGCGTACAGCTGCCACACGGCGGTGATCTGCGACAATCCCACGAGCACCACCGAGCTCGTGAGCACCGTGACCGCCCCCAGCACCCGCGCGGAGCACTTGTCCGTGAGCTTGCCGATGACAAGCGACGCGAACACCGCCACCACGGTGGTGATGGACACGCCCGTGTTGAACTGCCCCACCGTGAGGCCCAGGTCCTCCACGATGTGCGTCTGGAACAGCGGGATGCAGTTCACGAACACCGTGTAGCAGGTGGCCATGATCAGCAGGCCGCCGATGACGATCCACCACCCGTAGAAGAACTTCCCCTGCTTACGCCCCTGATCGGCCATGGTTCCTCATTTCCCCAACTGGTCGAGATGCCGTATGAACTCCACGTAGAACCCCACCCCGCGCTTGAAGCTGTCCACGTCCAGGTTCTCGTCCTGGCCGTGGATGCGGGCGCGCTGGTCGCCCTTGAACAGGAAGCCGGCGAAGCGGTACGTGCGCGGGCAGACGCGCGCGAAGTGGCGCGCGTCGCTGCAGCTGGACTGCACGTAGGGCGCGATACCGGCCTCGGGGTACACGGCGTTTATCGCGCGGCGCAGGTAGTCGAAGGCGGCGTCGCCCTCGAACGGCGACACGGGCGACGGCTCGCTCACCTCGAAGGTCGAGAACTCCGTGCGGCCGTCGAAGCGCTCCTCGATGCGCGCGAGGGCCGCCGCCACGTCCTCGCCGGGGTCCACGCGCACGTTCACCGTGGCCTTGGCCTGCTTGGGGATGATGTTGTGGGCCGGCGCCCCCGCGAGCTGCGTGAGCGCGTAGGTGGTGCGCACCATGGCGGCCGTCTCGGGGTTGCCCTTCATGATGCGCACCACCAGGGGGCGGAAGAGCCAGAGGTTGCCGAACACGATGCGCAGCGCGAAGCTGCCGTGCGAGGCCAACTCCCGCAGCATGGCCGCCACCGGGGCCGACAGCGCCGCGCGCGGCGGGTTCTTCTGCAGCGCGTCCAGCCCCGACACGAGCTTCGCCGTGGCGTCCTGGAGCGTGGGCGTGGCCGCATGGCCGCCGTCGGCGTTCGTGGTTATGCTCGCGTTGAACACGCCCTTCTCGGACACGCCCACCACGGCGAACGGGATGTCCACGCCGAGCGGCGGGTTGTCGATGACCGCGCCGCCCTCGTCAACCACCATGTACGGCACGCGCCCGATGCGCTGCAGGTGCTCCACCATGTGGGGCGCCGTGTCGCCGCCGTCCTCCTCGGTGTTCGACGAGAAGAAGTACACGTCGCGTGGGGGCGTGAACCCCTCGGCTATCAGGCGCTCGGCAGCCTCCATGAGGCCGGCCCACACGCACTTCGTGTCCACCGCGCCGCGCGCGTAGATGCGGCCGTCGTCGATGTCCGCTGCGAACGGGTCGTGCGTCCAGCCGACGGGGTCCGCGTCCACCACGTCGTGATGTGCCATGAGCACGATGGGCGCGAGCTCGCGGTTGGCGCCCTTCCACAGAAGCGAGATGCCGCGGCCGTCGATCAGCTCCAGCTCGCAGGCTTCGAACACGGCCGGGTACAGCCGGCGCAGCGCGGGCACGAACCCGTCGAAGGCCGTGCGGTCGGCATCGGGAGGAGGCCGCCGAGGCCTCCGCACGCGCCCCGCGCGCCTCGCGCTTCGTCATCATGGACGACTACCCCGCGCTCGATGCGGTGGACCACGCGCTGGCGCTGGCGCCCGAGGACTACAAGCGCCAGCTCAAGGCCGAGCAGGAGCGTCTGAACAAGCTGGAGATGGAGATGTACCAGAAGCGCATCCCCCTCATGGTCATGTACGAGGGCTGGGATGCCGCGGGCAAGGGCGGCAACATCAAGCGCGTGGCCCAGGCGCTCGACGCGCGCGCCTACACCGTGTTCCCGAGCCCCGCCCCCACGAAGCCGGAGCTCCTGCACCCGCATCTCTGGCGCTACTGGACGCGTCTGCCGAAGGCCGGCCACGTGGGCATCTACGACCGCAGCTGGTACGGCCGCGTGCTCGTGGAGCGCGTGGAGGGGTTCGCCACGCCGAGCGAGTGGGGCCGTGCCTATGACGAGATCAACGAGTTCGAGCGCGAGCTGGTGCGCTGGGGCGCCATCCTGCTGAAGTTCTGGGTCGACGTGAGCCCCGAGGAGCAGTTGCGCCGCTTCCGCGACCGCGAGCAGGATCCGGCGAAGCAGTGGAAGATCACCGACGAGGATTGGCGCAACCGCGATAAGTACCCCCAGTACAAGGCGGCTATCGAGGATATGTTCCGCCTGACGTCCACGCCTTTCGCGCCCTGGATGGTGCTGGAGAGCGACGACAAGCGCTACGCCCGCGTCAAGGCCCTTAAAATAATCAACGATGCGCTGGAAGCGCGCTTGCGCGAAAAGTGAGATAGCGCTACCATGATCAGACGATCGGAATCGAACCGCATGCTTCGGCGTGCTTGGACAAAGGGGTAGCCACCATGGTGGAACTTTTCGGAATGCAGATTCCCATGTGGGCAATTTGGGTAATCGTGGCCATCATCGTTCTTATCATCGTCGTATTCATCGCCAAGGGCTTCATCGACGAGATGAAGAAGAAGTAGCTCCGCTGGAACCGCCGCTTCGTGAAATATGAGCGTTTTCGAGGCACCGCGCCCCCATTCCGGGGGCGTTTGCTTATTATGGTAACGGTCTGGAGACGGCGGGCGAGGCCCCGCGCGTAGCCCGGCATTCGTCCATCCGAAAGGGAGCTATGGCCGAGTATCGACAATATCCC
>NC_021021.1:2060429-2063647 GCF_000210055.1 Gordonibacter pamelaeae 7-10-1-b | reverse complement strand
GGCCGGCGGCGGCCATGGCGGCAAGGGCAAGGGCCGCGGCGGCGCGAGGAAGGGCGGCCCGTGGCGCATCGTATTCTGGGTTGCGCTCGTGGTGTTCGCCGTCGCGCTCGTGGCGCTCGGCGCCATCGGCTACAGCTACTGGCAGGGCCAGAACGCCTACGACTCCGTGGCCGAGGAGGTGTTCGCGGCGCCCGAGGACCTCGAGGGCACGGCGCTCGCCGACCTCACGGTTGACTGGGACCGCCTTCTGGCCATCAACCCCGACACCGTGGGCTGGGTCTACATCCCCGGCACTGCGGTGAACTACCCCATCGTGCACACGACCGACGACGAGAAGTACCTCACCACCGACTTCAACGGCCAGCAGGCGTGGGGCGCCACGTACGGCTCCATCTTCCTGTCGGCGGCGAACGCGGCCGACTTCTCCGACGCGAACAACATCGTGTACGGGCACCATCTGAACAACGGCTCCATGTTCGCCGCCATCGCGGACTTCGAGAACGCGGACCAGTTCAACGCCCATCGCACGGCCTATATCCTCACGCCGCAGGGCAACTTCAAGCTGCGGTCGCTCTCGCTCGTCCACGTGGCGGCCGACGACCCGCTGGCCCAGACGGCGTTTGCGACGGAGGGGGAGCTGGCCTCCTATATCCAGGACAAGGTCGACCGCTCGGTGGTGGCGGTTTCCGATGCGCCGGCAGCTGCGGATATCGCGCACCTGTTTGCGTTCGCCACCTGCGACAACCTGCCGAGCGATGGGCGCTTCGTGCTGTTCTCGTACCTCGAGGAGAGCACGGTGGCGGGCGTCGCGGCCGTGGGCGGCACCGATGCGGCCGTCGACCCGGAGGCCGCAGCCGCCGTGGACGACGCGTCGAAGGAGGTCGCCGCGTGAGCACGTCCGTGCTTCCCGGGGAGCGTCCCGACCGCTTGGAGGAGGAGTGCGCCGTGTTCGGCGTGTTCGCCCCCGGCGAGGACGTGGCCCGCATGGCCTGCTTCGGGCTGCAGGCACTGCAGCACCGCGGCCAGGAAAGCGCCGGCATCGCCGTGGGCGACGGCGAGACCGTCGTGGCGGCGAAGGACCTGGGCCTCGTGACGCAGGTGTTCGACGAGGCCACGCTCGCAGCGCTCGAGGGCTTCGTGGCCGTGGGTCACGCGCGCTACTCCACGAGCGGCGGCGCCGCGTCGTGGGAGGCCGCCCAGCCGCACATCTCGGCCATCGACGACGTGCTCATCGCGCTCGCGCACAACGGCACGCTCGTGAACACGAGCCGTCTGCGCGCCCGCCTCGTGGACGAGGGCGTGCAGTTCCGCTCGAGCACCGACAGCGAGGTGGCCGCGAAGGCCATCGGCCAGGAGACGCAGGCCACGCACCATCTTCGCAGCGGCATCCGCCGTGTCATGGAGGACCTGTCGGGCGCCTACGCCATGGTGCTGGCCAGCCCCGACTCGCTCTATGCGTTCCGCGACCCGAACGGCATTCGACCGCTGTGCATCGGCGAGCTGCCGGACGGCCGCGGCTGGGCGGTGTCCAGCGAGACGTGCGGCCTCGACATCGTGGGCGCGCGCTACGTGCGCGACGTGGCGCCCGGCGAGATCGTGCGCTTCAACGAGGAGGGCATGCACGCCGAGCAGGGCGTGCCCGCGGGCAGGCCGGCCGCGTGCATCTTCGAGTACGTGTACTTCGCGCGCCCCGACAGCGTGATCGACGGCCAGAGCGTGTACCAGGCTCGCCGCAACATGGGGCGCATCCTGACGCAGGAGGCGCCCGTGGAGGCCGACCTCGTGCTCGGCGTGCCCGACTCGGGCGTGCCGCCGGCGCTGGGGTTCGCGGCCGAGAGCGGCATCCCGTACGCCGACGGCATCGTGAAGAACCGCTACGTGGGCCGCACCTTCATCGAGCCCACCCAGGCCATGCGGCAGCTGGGCATCCGCCTGAAGCTGAACCCGCTGCGCTCGGTGATCGAGGGCAAGCGCCTCGTGGTCATCGATGACAGCATCGTGCGCGGCAACACGTCGAAGAAGCTCGTGCAGATGCTGCGCGACGCGGGGGCGACGGAGGTGCACCTGCGCATCGTGAGCCCGGAGGTGAGGTGGCCGTGCTTCTACGGCATCGACACCGACACGCGCGACCAGCTCATCGCGGCGAACATGACGCTCGACGAGATGAACGCGTGGATCGGCTCGGACTCGCTGGCGTTCATCTCGCTCGCGGGCCTGCGCGCCGCCGTGCCCGACGCGCGCTGCCAGGGCTTTTGCGACGCCTGCTTCACGGGCGACTACCCGGTGGAGATTCCCTCCTCCGTGGCGAAGAAGAGCTTCAAGACGAAGAAGGATTTCGAGGAGATATACGCCGAAGGCGACCAGTAGGGGACCACGATCAAGCAAGGAGCGTTACCATGACCGAGAGAATAACCGTGAGCGCCGCCGGAGCCGACGACGCCCCCGCGATGCCCAGTTGGATGGACGAGGAGGCCACGACCTACGCGCAGGCGGGCGTGGACACGGCCGAGGGCGCGCGCGCCGTGGACGCCATCAAGGGCGTGGTGCACGATACGTACCGGCCCGAGGTGGTCGGCGACATCGGCGGCTTCGGCGGGCTGTTCTCCATCGCGGCGGCCAAGGACATGGACGACCCGCTGCTGGTAAGCGGCACCGACGGCGTGGGCACGAAGCTCAAGGTGGCCCAGCTGGCCGGCAAGCACGACACGGTGGGCATCGACCTGGTGGCCATGTGCGCGAACGACATCCTGGCCACGGGCGCCGAGCCGCTGTTCTTCCTGGACTACGTGGCCATCGGCAAGCTCAAGGCCGAGAACGTGGCCGAGATCGTGGCGGGCATCGGCGAGGGCTGCAAGCAGGCCGGCTGCGCGCTCATCGGCGGCGAGATGGCCGAGCACCCCGGCGTGATGGACCCGGACGACTACGACCTGTCCGGCTTCTGCGTGGGCGTGGTGGACCGGGCGAAGATGCTCGACCCCGCGGCCGTGCGCGAGGGAGACGTGCTGATCGGCCTGGCGTCGAGCGGCCTGCACTCCAACGGCTACTCGCTCGCCCGCAAGGTGTGCGTGGAGGGCAAGACCCACTACGAGCTGCGTCTTGAGCGCGAGGAGCTGGACGGCGCGTGCCTGCAGGACGCCCTGCTCACGCCCACGCGCATCTACGTGAAGCCCGTGCGCGCCGTGCTGGACGCCTGCCCCGGCGCCGTGCGCGCGCTGGCG
>NC_021021.1:2056668-2060232 GCF_000210055.1 Gordonibacter pamelaeae 7-10-1-b | reverse complement strand
CACATCACGGGCGGCGGCATCTCCGAGAACCTGGACCGCGCGCTGCCGAAGACCTGCGACGCCGAGGTGGACCTGGGCACGTGGCCCGTGCCTCCCATCGCGAGGTTCGTGTGCGGCGCCGCGCACCTCGACGAGGCTGAGGCGCTGAAGACGTTCAACATGGGCTTGGGCATGGTCTTGATCGTCGACCCCGCTCGCGCCGGCGAGGTGGAGGCCGCCCTGGCCGAGGCCGGCGAGGCCACGTACCGCGTGGGCCGCATCGTAGCCGGCGAGGGCGCAGTGCGCTACGCGAACGACGGCGAGCTCTACGGGTACGACGCCGGCGCGGAGGCGTAGGGCCATGGTCGAACCGCTTAAGATCGGGGTGCTGCTCTCGGGGAGCGGCACGAACTTGCAGGCTATCATCGATGCGGCGGGCGAGGGGCTGCCGGTGGACATCGTGCGGGTGGTGTCGTCGCGGCCGGACGCGTACGGTATCGAGCGGGCGCGCGCGGCGGGCATCCCCGCAACCGTGCTCAACCGCGGCGTGTACGCCGACCCCGAGGCGGCCGACGCGCGCATCGTGGCGGAGCTGCGAGAGGCGGGGGCGGAATACGTGGTCATGGCGGGCTACATGCGCAAGGTGACGCCGGTCATGCTCGAAGCGTTTCCCGACCGCGTGCTCAACCTGCATCCAGCCCTGCTGCCGTCCTTCAAGGGCGCGCATGCCATCGCCGACGCATACGACGCGGGCGTGAAGGTGACGGGCATCACCGTCCACTTCGCGAACGAGGACTACGACAAGGGCCCCATCGTGGCGCAGCGCGCCGTGGAGGTGCGCGAGGACGATACGCTGGAGGCGCTCGAGGCGCGCATCCACGAGGTCGAGCACGTGCTGTACCCCGAGGTGCTGCGCCTCGTGGCCGAAGGCCGCGTGAGCGTGGGCGAGGACCGCAAGGTGCATATCGCCCCTGCCTGACGTTCGGGCCCCTGACTGGTCGCGCGAAAGGCGCGTCCGGCGCGCAGGGCCCCTCTTCCGGCGCGCGGGAGGGGCGTGCGTATTCGACCACGTCTCGCGCGCAGCTTGCAACCGTGCTTGTCGACCGTAAGGAGCCCTGCCCATGAACAAGGAAACGCTGCAAAGCATCGTCGACGACCTGCGGGCGGGGCGTACGCCCCGGCTCTCGCCCGAGGACTTCCCGTGCTTCTCGGCCGAGGCGCTCGAGGGCAACCAACACGTGGACCCGTCGTACCTTGACGTGGTCGCCGCGAGCTTGACCACGGCCGACGTCCCCACCTTCGAGTGCGCCCTGCGCGCGATGGACGAGGGCGACCTCGCCTGGCTCGGCTTCAAGGTGGTCTACGATGCCGCCGAGGCGCAGGCCAACACCGACAACGAGGTGACGAAGAAGTACGGCGAGACGGGCTCCGCCGACGGCGAGCCGCTCGTGTTCTTCTGCAACGACGCGAAGGAGATCGTCGCATCGCGGCCGTTCAGCCCGCGCGACACGTTCCAGATGAAGGACGCCACGCGCGGCCCCTCGATGCACAACGAGCAGTTCGAGGGCCTCACCTGGCTCTCCGTGCCGCTGTTCGAACAGGTTCGCGTGTGGCTGCTGGGCGCGTCGGATGCCGCGAGCGAGGTGGCGGCGCTCGCCGACCACGTGGGCTTCGCCGTGTGCGTGGTGGACTACGATCCTGCATACGTGAGCGAGGCGCGCTTTCCGCGGGCGCGGCGCATCGTGCTCGACGGCGGGAACTTTGACGGCCTGGCCGAGCTGGCCTGCGCGCCGGAGGACTACGTGTGCGTGCTCACGCGCGGCCATATGTTCGACCCCGAGGGCTGCGTGTGGGCCACCGGGCATCACGCGCACTACGTGGGCATGATGGGCTGCGCGGGCAAGAACGATCGCGTGCACGAGCTGGTGTTGGCCGCCGGTGCCACCGAGGAGGACTGGGCGCGCGTCAAGCGTCCCATCGGCCTCAAGTTCGGGGCGAAGACGCCCGCCGAATTGGCCATCGCCATCGTTGCCGAACTGGTGGACGTGCGCTACCGGCAGCGCTACAGTGATGAGGCGCGCGAGCGCCACGAGAAGAGTTTGGGTCGCTAAGCCGGCCCCGATCAGCCTGTTTCCCGTCGCGGATCGGCGGGTTCACCATAGCAGGAGTCAACCAGAAAGGATGTAAGACCATATGAGCGATCCTAAGATCAAGCGCGTGCTCGTGTCCGTGACGGACAAGACGGGCGTGGCGGACTTCGCCCGCGCGCTCGTGAACGAGTTCGGGGCGGAGATCATCTCCACGGGCGGCACGGCCCGCGCCCTGAAGGACGCCGGCGTGCCCGTCACGCCCATCGACGACGTGACGCAGTTCCCCGAGATGATGGACGGCCGCGTGAAGACGCTGCACCCGCGCGTGCACGGCGGCCTCTTGGCCAAGCGCGACAACGAGGCCCACATGGCCCAGGCGGCCGAGCACGGCATCGAGATGATCGATATGGTGGTGGTGAACCTCTACGCCTTCGAGAAGACGGTGGCCGGCGGGGCCGACTTCGGCACCTGCATCGAGAACATCGACATCGGCGGCCCGTCGATGCTGCGCTCCGCGGCGAAGAACTTCGAGAGCGTGGCCGTGGTCACGCGCCCCGAGAGCTACGACGCCATCCTGGCCGAGATGCGCGCCAACGACGGCGCCACGCTGCGCGACACGCGCGCCAAGCTGGCCCTCGACGTGTTCCAGACCACGGCGGCCTACGACGGCGCCATCGCCGCGTGGATGGGCGCCCAGCTGGAGGGCGAGGGTTCCGCGCAGTTCCCGGCCGAGCGCACGCTGCGCCTGCAGAAGGTGCAGGACCTGCGCTACGGCGAGAACCCGCACCAGGCGGCCGCGTTCTACCGTCGCGACGGCTACGTGAACGCCGAGCACTCCCTTGCCCATGCCAAGCAGCACCAGGGCAAGGAGCTGTCGTACAACAACTATCTCGACCTCGACGCCGCCTGGACGGCCGTGCGCGAGTTCGACGAGCCGGCCTGCGTCATCGTGAAGCACCTCACGCCCTGCGGCGTGTGCCAGGACGACGACCTCGTGGCCGCCTACCAGCGCGCGCACGCGTGCGACCCGGTGAGCGCCTACGGCGGCGTCATGGCGTTCAACCGTCCCGTGACGAGCGACGTCGTGGTGGCCATCTTCGACAACAAGCAGTTCGTGGAGGCCATCATCGCGCCCGAGTTCGCGGGCGACGCGCTGGACATGTACAGCGCCAAGAAGAACGCGCGCCTGCTGTCCACGGGCGGCGTGAACCCGGCCGGCGGCGAGGTGGAGTATCGCTCCGTCGAAGGCGGCCTCCTGTGCCAGGACTCCGACGCCGTGGCCGAGGACCCCGCGGCGTTCACCGTGCCCACGAAGCGCCAGCCCACCGACGAGGAGATGGCCGAGCTTCTGTTCGCATGGAAGGTGTGCAAGTCCATCAAGTCCAACGCCATCGCCATCACGAAGGGCCACGCTACCATCGGCGTGGGCGGCGGCCAGCCGAACCGCGTGAACTCCGCGCGCATCGCCGTGGAGCAGGCGGGCGATGCTGCGCAG
>NC_021021.1:2054014-2055999 GCF_000210055.1 Gordonibacter pamelaeae 7-10-1-b | reverse complement strand
GTCGGCGCCGCCGAGGGCGTCGCGCATGGCGGCCAGCTTCCCGTGCATGAACTCCACGGCGCGCTCCCTCCAGCACGGCCTCGCGCAGGCGCCCGCCGAGGGCGTCGGTGACGAGCCCCATGAGCGAGACGCGCTCGTCGAAGGCGGCCTCGCGGGCGCGGTCGGTCACGGAAGGGTCGGCCTCGCCGGTCAGGATGCGGTCGATCTGGTAATCGGCGCGGTACTTCGTGAACAGGTCGTAGTACACGCTGAAGCGCTTCGCGATCTCGGCGTTCTGCACGTATTGGCCGATCAGCAGCTCGTCGACGGGAATCCCCTGCTCCTCGTAGAGCTTCATCATAGCCGACAGGTCGTCCCAGCCGCGCGCGGTGACGAACGACTTGCCGTCCACGGTGGTCTCCACGCGGTAGAAGTGGTCGCGCTCGATGTCGAGGTAGGTGAGTACGGCGGGGTGCACGCCCGACTCCACGGCGAAATCGCGCCAGGCGGCGAAGTCGGGCTCCACGTCGATGCGCTTGAGGCGGTCCCACGTGGCGATGTCGAAGTCGTGCGCCGTGCGGTTGTACTCGGGCGGGTTGCCGGCCGTCACCACGATCCAGCCGTCCGGCACGCGATGCCGGCCGAACACCTTGTACTGCAAGAACTGCAGCATGGCGGGCGTCAGCGTTTCCGACACGCAGTTGATCTCGTCGAGGAACAGGATGCCCTCGCGCTTGCCGGTGGCCTCCATCGCGTCGTACACGGCGGCGATGATCTCGCTCATCGTGTACTCGGACACGTCGTACTCCACGCCGTCGTAGGTCTTCTTCGCGATGAAGGGCAGGCCGAGCGCGCTTTGCCGCGTGTGGTGCGTCATCGAGTACGACACGAACCCCACGTCGAGGTCCTGGGCGATCTGCTCCATGATGGCCGTCTTGCCGATGCCGGGCGCGCCCAGTAGGAACACGGGGCGCTGCCGTTCGGTGGGCAGGCGGTAGTTGCCGAACTCGTCCTTCGAGAAGTACGCGACCATCGCGTTTTTGATCTGGTCTTTCGCCTGACGGATATCCATGGCTATCCTTTCTAGCGCGGATGCGACGCGCCTGCTGCCTGCGGGGCGTCGTCCACTATGACGGTTTCGTCGAGCTCCACCTTCATGGCCCAGGCGGGCACGTGGGGGCTGGCGGCGGCTGACGCGTCGTCGACGAAGACGAACGCGGTGTCGTAATCGGGCTTGCGGGCCGGGTAGGTGCCCTGGCCGTCGGTGAAGTAGATGAGGCCGCCGAGGTTCGCCAGCTCGCCGCGCTCCACGGCGTCGTCCACGTAGGCGAACACGGGGCGGAAGTCGGTGCCGCCCAACCCCTTGATCTCGAGGTCGTCCAGGTAGGCATCCAGATCGCGCAGGTTCGCGATGTGCGCCACGTCCGTGACGGCGGCGTCGCACTGCACGATGAGCACGTTCATGTCGGCGAAGAAGCTCGTTTCCTGCTCGAGGATGGCGTACGTCTTCTCGATGAAGCGGCGCACGAGGCCGTCCTTCGTCGAGGCCGAGGTGTCGATGGCGATGACGAAGTCGCGGATGCGCTTCTCCTCCACGTACTCGAGCGGCTCGATGAGGGGCAGGTTGCCGTAGCGCTCCAAACCGTAGCAATAGTAGACGTAGTCGAACTCGTCGTCGTTCACGCGGATCTGCTCAGCGCAGCGGGCGAACTTGCGCAGGAACTCGCGGTAGTCCTGCTTCTCGCGCGTGACGGCGCGCAGGTTCATGGCGAGGTTCGCGCCTTTGACGCCCCAGAGCTTCGCGTAGGCGTCCAGCTGCACGCCCATCTCGAGCGCGGCGTTCTTCCACTGCTCGCGCGAGCGGTCGAGGTTCACCGTGTCGGCGAACCGCTCGCCCACGGAGGGTTTGGCGTTCTCGGGCGCCTGCTTCTGCTCGATGTCGGCGGGGTCCATGCCGCGGTGCGACGCGTGGCTCTTCTTGGCGCTCGCGGCGTCGGGGGGCAGGT
>NC_021021.1:2052559-2053677 GCF_000210055.1 Gordonibacter pamelaeae 7-10-1-b | reverse complement strand
CGCCGCCGCCCTCGCCCTCGGCGGCCATCATGCGGTACCAGGGTTCGTGGTCGTCCACGTAGAAGGGTGCGCGCAGCTCGGCCAGCTCTTCACCCGCGAACCCCTCCTCGCCAAGGAGGCGGTACACCGTCTCGGCGGTGGCCAGCGGCAGCGCGGCATCGATGCGCGCGAGCGTCGCCTGTTGGCGCGCGCCGCGCGCCGTGCGGGTGACGGGCAGATCGAGCTCGGCGATGGTGCGTTCCACCACGATGTCGCAGGCGGCATCCCAGCGCGCGGCGTCCACGTGCTCGCCGGGGTAGGGGTGCAAGAACACGTTATGCAACACGATGTGGAGGTAGGCCCGTGTGAGCTCGTTCGGCTCGGCCGCATAGAGGCGCGCGAGCGCGAGGGGGTCGTAGCGCAGGTGCAGGCCGTCGGTGGCGAGCGTGGCGCCCGGCACGGGGAAGGGGTGCAGGCGCGCGAACGCGGCGTTCATGAAACGCAAGCTCACGAGCAGGGCGTTTTTCGCGAGGTCGAGGGCTTGGCGGGCAAGCGGACCTGCGGCATCGGACGCCATGGGGCCTCCTTCGACGGCGGTGCGTGCGGCGGCGAGGCTGTCGGCTGGGCGTTCGCGCGCCTGCGCACCCTTGTGCCGGACACATGCTTGCCCTTGCCGCCACAGGCAGTGTAGCATGGGGGAAGCGGGCGGTAAACAAACGGATCGGCGATAAGTTTTGGGAGGTAGCACGAAACCATGCCTATGGATGATCTGGTGTTCAACGATGCTGAAACACCCATCGAAGAACTCATTGTGCATGCGCACCAAAATATGCCGACCCTGTCCGTCGCCGATGTCGCGGTGGCGGACGCGGCGCGCGCAGCTGATGGCGAGGTGTGGTCGCCGCAGCTTCCCTCGTATCGGGAATGGGCTGCCCGAAACGGTGCCGAGGGTACCGACGGCGACCTCTTGGTGGTCGGCTCGCTGGGCATGGGGCTGTCCGACGAGGAGCGCGAGGAGCTGCTCGCGCAGGCCGGAGGGCAAGCACGGCGCGACGAGGCGGCGGCGCCGGAATCGCCTGGCGGGATCGCAGCGGGCTTGCGAGGCGCTGTCGGCGTGCGCCGCGACGAGGAGGGCTATG
>NC_021021.1:2050077-2051987 GCF_000210055.1 Gordonibacter pamelaeae 7-10-1-b | reverse complement strand
GGAGGACGTGCTGGTGCTGCCGCGTTCGGTGAAGGGACGCCCGCTCGTGCGCGTGGGCGTGCGCGCGCTTCCGTATGCGCCCGCGTCGCTCGTGGTTGCCGACACCGTGCGCGTGATCGGGCGCGACAACGCGTGTCGCGGCACACGGCGCCTTGCGCTCCCGGAAGGCCTTGAGGCCATCGGGGCGCACTGCTTCTGCTCGCGCGTGCTCGAAGGGCCCGTGCCCATCCCTGCCAGCGTGCGCTCCATCGGAGAGGGGAGCTTCGAGTACGCCGTGTGCCGCCTCGAGCATACGGGGACGGTCGTCCACGTATCGGCCGACCAGCTGCTCACGTGCTTCCTGACGGACGCGCCGGACGGCGTTCCGTTCGATTACGCTCGCTACGACGAACTGCTGCGTTCGGGAAAGAACCTGCCGGACAGGCTCGGCGCCGTGCTGCATCGGCTGACGGTGCCGTACCGTTTGGAGGACACGACGCGTGCGGCGCTCGTGGCGTACCTGCGCGAACACGAGCGCGAGGCGCAGCAGCGGGTGGCACAGGAGGGCGAGCGGGCCATGGTGGAGGCGCTCGTGCGCGACGGGTTCATCGACAACCGCACCTTCGAACGGCAGATCGAGCTCCTGCGTGCCTGCAACCGCACCGACTGCGTGCTCTACCTCATGGAGCAGCACCGGGAGCAGGCGAGGCCGTCAAGCGCGAGGGAGCGGTTCGCGCTGTGAGATCGGTGCGATATCGAACGCATGCCGTTGGATGGGCCTAAAGCGCAGCGCAATGGCATAAGCGCCGATCAAGCAATTTTATCCGTTATGGTCTACTATGTGTTGGCAGTTTGATTGGCAAAGCGGCTCGGGATTCGGTCGTACGGCGGTGGGGGTGCGAGGCGGCCGCACTTGGGCGGCGGAAAGCGAGGAGACGATGAAGATGAAGAGGTTTGTGCAGGTTATGCTGGGCGGCATGTTCGCGGTTGCCTTGGCTGCGTTCCTCGCAGGATGCGCGGCGCCTGCTGCGGATTCGCCGGCGGACGGCAAGGAGATCGACAGCGTGTTCGAAGGCGGCATGCTGTCGTGCGAAGGCGGGAAGATGATCGTGGTTCTTGACGCGAACGCCACCACGGGCTACGAGTGGAAAAGCTCGATCGAAGGCGCTGCCGTCAAGGCTGCCGGCGACGAGTACGAGGCCGACACGACCTCGGACGGCAAGGCGGGCGCCGGCGGCGTGCATACGTTCACCTACCAGGCCGAGGGTTCGGGCGAAGCGACCGTTACGCTGACGTACGCTCGCTCATGGGAGGCTTCCGACAGCGACAAGACGGTTGTTGTCAAAACCGAGGTGAAAGACGGTGTTTTCGTGGAAGCCTCCGTGCAGTAGGCCATCCGCACGCTTCCTTGCGGCAGGCATCTGCGCTGCAAGGAAGCGTGGTTGTTTCGAGATGGCGCGCAACCGCTGCTATACTTGATGGTCTAGGAACGATCAAGGTGTGAGGGGTGCGCGATGATCGATGAGATCCAAGTTGAGAACCTCGCGTTGATCCGCGAGGCCGCGCTCGTGCCGGCGCGCGGGCTGACCGTGCTCACGGGCGAGACGGGTGCGGGCAAGACGGCGCTGCTCTCGGCGTTGAAGCTGCTCATGGGCGCGCGCGCCGACAAGGATGCCGTCCGCGACGGCGAAGAGGCCCTCGTCGTGTCGGGGAGGTTCTACGGCGTCGCGCTCGATGGGCTCGAGGATGCGGACGCCGAGGCCGACCTTCGGGAGCTGGTCGCCACGCGCCGCGTCACCGCGGACGGCCGCTCGCGCGTCTCCCTCGACGGCCGCATGGCGAGCGTCGGCGAGCTTGCTCGTGCCGTGGCGCCCGCCATCGACCTCTGCGGTCAGCACGAGCACCAGCAGCTCATGAAGACATCCCAGCAC
>NC_021021.1:2044348-2049802 GCF_000210055.1 Gordonibacter pamelaeae 7-10-1-b | reverse complement strand
GGCCGCGCCGCGGTTCGCTGCAGCCGTGTGTGCGCAGATGGGCCGTCTGGAAATGGGCGGCGCCGAGCTCGTGTGCGACCTTGCGCCGCTCGAGCGCGAGCAGTGGACGAAGGCGGGTTCGCAGGCGGTGGAGTTCCTGTTCCGGCCCGGTGCCGGGATGCAGGCGCGCCCGCTCGCGCGCATCGCGTCGGGCGGCGAGGTGAGCCGCGTCATGCTGGCCGTGAAGGTGGTGCTGGGCGAGGCCGACGAGGTGGACACGCTCGTGTTCGACGAGGTGGACGCCGGTGTGGGCGGCTCGACCGCCGTGGCGCTGGCCGACGTGCTCGCCGACCTCGCGCGCACGCACCAGGTGATCGTCGTCACGCACCTCGCGCAGGTGGCCGTCCGGGGCGAGGTGCACTACGTGGTGCGGAAAACGGCGGGCGAGCGCGCCATGCCCGAGACCGACCTGCGTCGCCTCCCCGATGGCGAGCGCCCCGCCGAGATCGCCCGCATGCTGTCAGGCGACGCCACCGAGACGTCGCTCGCCCACGCCCGCGAGATGCTGGAGCGAGCCGCCGATTAGCCAACGTTTACCTGCGGCGCCCGGAAACCGCGGCAGCATGCCCGATTTGCCATATTGTGCAACCCCTGCTTCTCACCCTGGCGAAGATAATGAACCGAGGATTATCGAATCGGGGAAGAGAGAGTCGTATGGAAGCAGAGAGGTTGCGCGGAAAGCGCCCCTGCAAGGCACTGTCTTGGTGCTTGGCGTTGGTGTTGTGCGCCCAGATGCTCGGGACGAGCGCGATGCAGGCATTCGCAGACGAGGTGGTTTACACGGCCGTGCTTGCGAGCGAGAGCTTGGGCAAGAACTTGGTGTACGACGACGTGTACGGCGTCAAGACCACCGGGATCGCTTTGATGGTGAAGCGGGGCTCGGTCACGGACGGATCGGGCAATGCGAGCGAGGGCGTCACGCAGGTTGACACGGTGAACAGCTCGGGCACGGTGCTGGCGTCGTTCGGCTTGGGCGATGTGCCCTCTTCGGAAACCAACAAAGCACACTGCATCGAAGTTGCCATGGCGAGCATGCAGCAGCTCATGACGGACGAGTTCTCGTTTAGCGCTGCGCCGAAGAATGTGAACGACAAGGTGAAGTACGGCTTCGTTTCGAACGATGGAGCCGAGGTCGCCTCGGCCCGCTACGACAAATTCGTCAAGAGGGCGAGCGCCGAGCCCCTGGTGGCGGCCGTTGACCTCGACGGTTCTGTTGTGGACGTCTACGATGGGGAAGGTGTCAAAAGGACATCGGTTCCCATGCCCGAAGATTGGTCCAAGGGTTGGTCCGAAGAGGGTCCGAGCGTATCCATCTGGTTCGCGTATGACGAGACGCGTTCGCTTACGCTCAATATATCCGGTTATGACGCCAACAACGTTCGCGTCTCAAAGGAGTACGTATGGGATTCGGCAAGCAACTCGTTCGTTGCCAAGGGGGACACTCCATCCGTCGGGGAGACCGAACGCGAGTGGAGCTTGCCCGACGGCGGCAAGGTTACGATAACCAAAGTCGAGGGACAGGATGCGTACCGGTGCGTGACGCCGAAGAAGCCGGAAGGCTTCATCATGAGCGGTGTTGCGTCTCTTTGGAATTTCGAAGCGTTCTCGGAAGCTGAGTTGATCCAATACAAATCTGGTGGCACGCGGATATGGGATTTCACGGGTGTTCAGCCGGCGGAGTTTCAGGGCGTGACAATCGAAAGCTCTATGGGCAACGGCCGCTTTCTGTGCTACCAGAACTCCACGGATGGCCAGGGGTATTTCACGCAGTATTCCATACGGCTGGCAGACGGAACTTCGGTGAAGGTTCTCCCGGGTACAAGAGGATACTAGGGCACCTTTCGTTTGCACAACTGAGAGCAATGGCAATTGCATTATCCTCGACTTTGCGGGCGAGGAAGTGAAAACGATATCTCCCACGACAGCGGCGGGGACGGTTTCCCTCAACTCCTCGGGCCTGGAAGGCGCGTTGGTTGCGACCGAAACGGTGTACGATGGTGGGTATACCCAAAAAGCCCTTGTTGCCTATGACAAGGGGGAATGGATCGATTCTCCCGAAAAGGCAATGGAGTACGCTCGGGCTTACCGGACGATCTTGGCCGACGGGACAGTGGTCTACCGGATAGCTGTGTACGACCAAGAGGACGGAACGGTCTATCCCAAGGCCACCCCTGCTTATTATCGGTACGTCGACCGTGATCTGAACGAGCTCTCGCGGTCTGCTTACACCGAGTGGATAACGTGGCAGCAAACCAAGCGCACGCTCGGTGACGGCACGGTGATGACCTACACCGCTAACGACGCCGGAAAATATGGTGCGGTCGATGCCGAGGGAGAGGCGTTGATTCCGTTCGAGTACGACGCGTATTACGATTGCGGCGACCACGAGTCCCTCATCCTTTTGAAGAAGGGCGACGCGTGGGAGTTCTTCGACACGAGCACCATCGACACGAAGAAGGAGCCTGTGCCTGCCATGTCGGTGACCATCTCCGGCGCTCCCGAGCAGCTGGCGGTGGGCGCGACCGCGCAGCTGACGGCCGCGGTCGAGCCTGCGAACTCCACCGACAAGGTGATGTGGGCGACTTCAGACGACAAGGTGCTCACGGTCGATGCGTCCGGCAAGGTTACGGCCATTGCCAACGGCAAGGCGACCGTCACCGCCACGGCGGGCGATAGGTCGGCCTTGGTCGAGATAGCGGTGACAACCCCCGCCACGTCCGTGACCATTTCCGGCGCTCCCGAGAAGCCGCTCAACGTGGGCGGCACTGCCCAGCTGACGGCCACGGTGCAGTCTGAAAGCTCTACCGACAAAGTGGAGTGGGCTTCCTCCAGCGAGAACGTGCTCACGGTCGATGCCGACGGCCTGGTGACGGCGCTCGCCAACGGCGAAGCCACGATCACCGCCACGGCGGGCGAGCAGACCGCTTCGGTCGCCATTACCGTGGTGACGCCTGCCGCTGGCATCGAGCTGGACGCTGAAGCCCTCACGCTCTATGTGGGCGACGAGCCGTCGCAGCTCGAGGCCACGGTGCTTCCCGCGACTGCTTCCGACAAGGGCGTCGCCTGGACGTCCTCCAACAGTGACGTGGCCATGGTCGACGACAACGGCGCGGTGACCCCGGTCGGCGTGGGAACGTGCACCGTTACGGCTACCACACTGGATGGCGGACTCACGGCCGAGTGCGCGGTGACCGTGGGCGAGCACGTGGCGGGCGTCGCGCTTGACAAGAGCGAGGTGTCGATCGTGGGCGTCGGTACGACGCAGCTCGTGGCGACCGTTTCTCCCGCCGGGGCGCTCGACAAGTCTGTCGCGTGGTCTGCCAGCGACAAGTCCGTGGCCACGGTCAACGAAAACGGCCTGGTGACGGCTGTGGGCAAGGGAACGGCCGTCATCACGGCAACCTCCCTCGAAGACGAGCAGCAGTCTGCCTCCTGCACGGTCACGGTGAGCAACCCGGTGACGGGCTTCGACCTCTCCGCTGCGAGTGTCGCGCTTGTGAAGGGCGACGCGCAAACCGTGAACGTTGCCGCTTTCGGCGCCTTGTCCGGCGCAGTCGACGACTACGACCTGACGTTCTCCGTGGAGGGCAAGGGCTCGCTCTCGAACGGCGTGTGGAGCGACGCTTCCGGCAACGCCGTGTTCAGCGTCGCGGCCAGCGAGGGTGGCAATTACGCGATCGCTGCGCTTGGCACGGGCAAGGGCACCCTCGTGTTCGAGGCGCAGCAGGAGTCTTCCACCGTGAAGGGCGTCGTCGCGGTTTCGGTGACCAATCCCGCGAAGGCGATCGCGTTGGATGTGACGAGCAAGCAGCTTACTGTGGGCGACGAGCCTTTCACGTTGACGGCGACCGTCGATCCGCTTGACGCCGATGAGGCTGGCAGCATCGCGTGGTCTACCTCGAACTCTGCGGTGGCTACGGTCGACGGCGGCAAGGTGACGCCGCTCGGCGTGGGCTCGGCCACCATCACGGCGAAGGTCGGCGACGTGTCGGCGACTTGCGAGGTGGCGGCGGCTGCCAAGGAGATCGCCGCGACCGAGGGCGACTCCGCGTATCAGGCATCCGTCGAGGTGTCCAGCCCTGCTGCTGCCGAGCAGCTTGACAAGATCGCGCAGGGCAACGGCGGCTCCCTGTCGTTGGCGGTGCAGGGCGCGCAGGATCTGACGGAGAGCGCGCAGCAAACCATCACTTCGCTCCAAGGCGGGCAAACGAAAGTTGCCGAGATCCTTGACGTGTCGCTGCGCAACGCCGATGGCGGGGAAGTGGCGGTCAGCTTGGAGGACGGAACGATGACGGTGCGCCTGCGGATGACCGATGCCATGCGCGCGCTCGACCCGAAGACGCTTGAGGTCAGCCACGTTGCCGACAACGGCGCGATCGAGAAGAAGCCCACATGGGTGGATGGCGACGACCTGTGCTTTGCCACCGAGCACTTCAGCACCTACGTGGTGACGGGCAGCGAGCGGCAGACGTCGGGCGGCGAGATCGGCGGCGGGTCGGCTGGCGGCTCCGGGACCGTTCTCCCCGGAGGCGGTGGCTCCGGTCAGGATGAGGTCGTGAAGCCCCTGCTCGCTCCCACCGGCGACACGCTGGCGCTTCCGATGGCGCTGGCTGGCTGCGCGATTGCCGCGGCGCTGGTTTGCCTGGCGTTCGTGCGCGGCGGACGCAGGGTGAAGTAGAGCCTCTCCTCGATGGCTCGCAAGAACCAGGTGACGGACAGCCCGTCGAACGTACCCCTTCCTTGGGAGGGGGCGGCGTTCGTCGGGCTGCTCGGCGTTCTGGTGCTGTGGCAAGGAGGCTATTACGCCGCAGCCTCATGCGTCGTCGGCCTGCTGGCGGCGGGGTGCGCGGCATTTTCGGCGATCGTCTCGGCCCGTGCGCGTGGCAGACGCGACGGGAGCATCGCGATTCCCCTGCTGATCGCGGGTGTAGGGGCGTGCAGCCTGGCTAGCAGCGCCGTCCATGGCCTCACGCTGACGGGAGTCGCCGAGTCGGCCCCTTGGTTCGCCGTGGCGGCGCTGACGTTCCTGCACGCGGTGCTGCCCGATGCGGCGCGGGCGAGAACGATGCGCGCCGTCGTTTGGCTCGGGGTTGCCATCGCCGTGCTGGGGCTCGCCTTGATGTCGATGCCGGGCGGCGTCGAGGGGGCGGTCAACGCCGGACGGCTGCAGTTCCCCTTCCAGTACGCCAACACGTCGGGAACGTTCTTCGCGGCCTGCGCCCTGCTGGCGCTCGGGTCCGAAAGCGCGCGTCTGCGAAGGGCGGCCTCCTTCCCGTTGGCGGCGCTGCTGTTCACGCAGTCGGCGGGGGCCTGCGGGCTGTTCGCGTGCGCTCTCGTCGCTCTCTGCGCATGCCGATGGCGCGAGGGCGCGTTCGTGCATGTGGCGGAGGCGGCGGCGCTGACGGCGTGCGCGGC
>NC_021021.1:2042787-2044073 GCF_000210055.1 Gordonibacter pamelaeae 7-10-1-b | reverse complement strand
CGTCCTCTGCCTCGTTGTCGGGACAGGCTGGGCCCTTGCCGCCGCGGCCGGCGCATTCGCGGCCGGCTCGTTGGCGGTTCGGAGGCTGGCCAGGGCGAAGAACGCGAGGAGGACGGCTCTTTTTGCATGCGCGCTGCTGGTGGCGTGCACGCTCGCCTGCGTGGAGGCGCTCGCTCAGACGGGCAGGGCGGCGCAGGCGGGGCGGACGTTCGTCGAGCGCCTGGTCCAGATGGGGGATGCGGCGGCCGTGGTCGCGGCGAATCCTGCGCTCGGCATCGGGCCCGACGTGTGGAGGTTCCTCTACCCGTACGTGCAGTCCGCGCAGTACACCGCCACGTCGGTGCACTGCGGCTATCTGCAGATCGCCCTCGATGCCGGTTTGGTCGGGGCGGCGCTGTTCGTCGCGGCCATCGTCATGGGCGTGAAGCGGGCAGCGTCCTGCGGGAACGCGCCGGTCGTCTGCGCCATCTTGCTGATCGCCGTGCATGGAGCCTTCGACATAGACTTCCAGTTCGCCGCGCTGCTCGCATTCTTGGCGATGCTCTTGACCCTCCACGCTGCGCCGGAGCCGCGGCGCCGGTCGCGTAGCCTTGATCGGGCATGGGGCCTCCCGCTCGCGCTGCTTTTTCTGGTAGCGTCCTTCGCGGCCAGCGGGTTCGGCTTGTGGGCGGCTAGCGCGAAAGACGCGTCCGCGTCGGCCGCGGCGAAGGCGGATGCGGCCGCGATCCGGCAGGTTCTGGAACAGAACCCCTTTGCCAAACGCGACGACTCCGTACGGTCGGATTACGCCGAGGCGCTGCGGCGGGCGGGCGCATGGAGCGAGCTCGCAAAGGCTTTCAGCGAAGGTTCGATCACGTCGGCTGAACAGGCGCTTTATGCGGCAGAAGCGCTCTACGCCCTCGGCGACGATGCGCGGGCCGAGGATATCCTGCTCGCAGAGCTGGAGCGCGAGCCCGGCAACGTCGACCTGTTCGAGAGCGCCCGCCTTCTGCTTGCGAGCCATGATGCGGGCGAGGAAGCGCGGGAGCGGTATCGGCAGGCGGCTGCGCGCGCCAACGCCATGGCCTCGACGGGGCTCGCCGCGCTGATCGGAAACCAGGAGCAGCTGCCCGAAACGCTTGCCTAGCTTCGCCGGCCCGCCCTTCCTTATCCCATCGGGGGCGGGCTTCGCCTCGGTCTTACCTCCGGCGTTCGACAAACCGCGGCAGCGTGCCCGACAGCGCGAGGCCCGCAACGGCCGCGCCGACGCACAGCGCGAACACGGGCAGCGCCGCTTCCGCGAACGC
>NC_021021.1:2015809-2042600 GCF_000210055.1 Gordonibacter pamelaeae 7-10-1-b | reverse complement strand
GGCTCCGGCGGCTGCGCCGCACGCCGCCGACCCCACGGTGCCGCCCAGCCCGCGGAAGAACAGCGCGAGGGAGGTCGCTTTGCCCACGTCGCGCGGCTCCACGGCGGTTTGGGCGGCGATGTTGGTCATGGGCATGTTCGCCCCGATGCCGAATCCCAGCACTGCCGACGAGCACGCGAGCTGCACCATGCCGGTCGCGGGGCCGACAAGGCACAGCAGCATCGCCCCAGCGCCCAGCACGAGGAACCCGACGCGGCTGATGGTGCGCATCCGCCCGTTCGCGCCGAACACCCGCCCCGCCAGCGTGCTGCCTACTACGAGCGCCAGCGTCATAGGGATCGTGGCCAGCGCCGAGGCGGTCGACGTGAGCCCCAGCCCCTCCTGCACGAACCGCGGCACGAACATCACGCCGACGAGCAGGGCGAACTGCGAGCAGAACCCCATCGCCACCGCCCCGTTCACCTGCGCGCAACGGAAGAATCGCACCGGCACGATGGCGTGGTCGCGCCGCCGTTCCACCAGTACGAGCAGCGCGATCATGGCGGCCGCGAGCGCGAGCAGCCCGAAGAACGGCGCGGAGAACCAGGCGAGGGCGCTGCCCGTCAGGCTGAACGCAAGCGTGAGCGGCACGATGGCGGCGGCCGCGCACAGGGCGCCGGGCAAGTCGAACGACCGTTCCGCATGAGCTTGCTTGCCCGGGAGGAACCGCACGACCAGCACGAGCGCCGCCACGCTCAACGGCAGGTTGACCAGGAAGATCCAGTGCCAGCCCACCGTATCGGCGATCAGCCCGCCGGCCAGCGGCCCTGCGATGGAAGCCAGGCCGTACATGGACGAGAGGATGCCCATGTACTTCCCGCGCACGCGCGGTTCGAACAGCTCGGCCATCGCGATGAACACGCCGGCCTCCACGAGGCCCCCGCCCGCACCTTGCACGGCGCGCCACGCCGTGAGCGCGTCGATACCGTTCGACAGCGCGCAACCCGCCGATGCGACGGCGAACACGCTGATACCGCATGCGAACACCCGCTTGTGGCCGAAGCGCGTCGCGCATGCGCCGCACAGAAGCGTCGCCAGCGTGCAGGTGAGCAAGTAGGAGGTGAACGGCCAGGTGTAGTGGTCGAAGCTGCCCAGGCCGGCGGCGATCTTCGGCATGGCGGTGCTCACGATGGTGGCGTCGAGCGCCGCCATGAACAGGCTCAGCGCCAACCCTCCCAGCACGGCGGCGGTAGGGAAGGGCTTGCCTTCGGCCCTCTGATCCCATGTTTCCATATCTTTCTCCTATCTTAAATACTACTATCAATGATAGTTACTGGTTAAAAAGAAACCGGTTGTCGAACCGGTTTGTCGGCGATGCGGGGGGATCGTCGGATATCGCCCGCGAAGGGACGGCGTTGCGGGGACATAGTGCGAACGAATGTTTCACGTGAAACATTCGTTCGCACTATGCAGACATCAGCCTTTGCCGTACAGTTCCTGCTCGAACCGTGCGAGATGATCGGCGACGAGACGGTACGTGTCGGCGCACAGCTCCATGGTGGCCCGCGCCTCGAGACGCTCGTAGGAGGGGATGAGCCCGTCCACGTGCTCGGCTGTGCTGCGGTGCGTCTCGATCAGCCCGTCGATGAGCGCGCGGCCGGTATCCTCGTCCACGAGGCCGATGTTCGCCAAGACGGGCAGGAAGCCGAAGTCGACCCGCGCGGGCAGCGCGGCGGCCTCGTCCATGAGATCGGCGAAGCGTGCCCGCCCCTTGTCCGTGATGGTGTACACCGTCTTCTCGGGCATCTCGCCTTCCTTGACGACGGTGCCGTCGGCATAGCCTTCATCGCACAGGCGGATGACGTTGCGGTACACCGACGGCGAGCTGATGCGTATCCAGCGTCGGATGTTGCGGTCCTCCATCGTCTTGTCCATCTCGTACGCGCTCATCGGGCGCTCGATGAGCGCGCCCAAAATCATGATCTCGATCGAATGGCTGGCCATTTTCCGGTTCCCTTTCGGCTCTCGCTGATAAGGGACATACTATCACTGATAGTATAAAACGCAAGAGGGGTCTTTGGGAAGATTACCGATGGAGGGCGCGAGCGTTCGCACGCCACTCCCGGGGCGAGAGGCCGCACCGGGCACGGAACGCTTCGGAGAAGCTGCCCTGACGGGAATAACCCACGCATGCGGCGATAGCGGCCAGGGACAGGTCGGTGGTCTCGAGCAGCTCGCAGGCGTGATGCATGCGCACATCGCGCGCGTATTCTTGCGGCGTCATGCCGCAGGATAGCCTGAACAGCTCGATGAGCTTGCTCGTTCCCACGCAAACCGCGCGACAGAGCTCCTCGGTGGTGACGGGGTGTGCGAGGTCTTGCTGGATAAGGCGTTGGGCAGCCGCCACTGCAGCGACATCGTCTGCCGAGAGCGCAACGGGCGCGCGGCCGTATGCGAGCCGCCAGTCCACGATAAGCGCGCACGCTTCCACCACCTTGCTCTCGTAGAACGCCTCGGCCACGACGGCGCTCGGCCGGGCTCGCCGCATGTCGTCAAGCAAGGAGGGCAGCCCGGCGGGGCAGGACGTGCCATCGAGCGCGGCGATTGCCGAGCTCAGCACCACGGGATCGCAATGCAATCGCAGGCTGACGTCCCGCAGCGCCTCGGGCAAGAGTGCGACGAACGTCTCGCTCAGCCTCGCTCCGCCCTGCACCCGTTGATGGTAGGGGGCGTGCTTCCAGGCATGCCCCAGCACGGTGCGGTCGGGTAGTGTTGGTTCGATTCCCAGGTAGGGGAGCATCTCATGGCTGTAGGAGCCGAAGTAGAAGCAATCGGCCGCGTCGCAGAAGAATCCGCCCTCCTCGCGAAGTGCAAAGTCGAACGCGCCCACCGCTAGGCGGTCGCCGATGGGGAAGTACCAGAAAGAGCCCTTGCCGACCGCCGGGTCGATCAGCCACAGGAGCCCTTGCCGCCCGTGTGCGGCCGCATCGACCAGCACACCGCCGAGCTGCCGAATTTGCGGCTCGAACAGCGTGTCGATGCCCGTGTCGGCCTCACGGGCCGTTTCGGCGCGATTCTTGAAGTTTTCGGAGGGATTGCGCATAGGGCCCTCCTCCTTCCCGCGCCTCCGAGAGACGCTAACATAGTTAACCATGGATAATAATACTACTACAAATAGGGATCCGGGAAAACCGTCTGCCTATGGCGCGAACACAACGCCGTCATTCGCCTGCACCGCCACCTTGGAGTCCGCGGGTGCGCCGGGGCCGTTGCAGGCAAGCGGCGGGGCTGCCGCGAAAGTATCGGTGCGGGCCCGTGAAAGGGCTGCGGCGGTACCGCCCGCGCATTGCATCGATCCTCGTGTTTCGTTGATTTGCATCCTGTTGATCAGCCTGTCCACGTTCGCTTCCGCATCGGTGGCGGTTGAGTTGGCGGCGGTGGGTGGGTGCGCGCTCGCCGGCATCTGGTGCGGGCGGCTCTCATCGGCCCTGCGCTGGGCGGCGGTCTGGGCGGTGCTTTTCGTCCTCTGCTGGCTGTGCGCGCACTCCGGTGTGGTGCTCATGGCCGTGGGCGCCTCGTTCGCGATGGTGCGCCGTATGTTGTGCGCCTTCATGATGGCTGCGAACATGGTGGGCACCACGCGTACCGGGGAGCTCGCCTACAGTCTGCAGCGCCTCGGCCTGCCGAAGCGGGTGTCGGCGGCGCTGTGCGTGATGCTGCGCTTCGCTCCCACGCTCGGCCAGGAGTTCGGCGCGGTGCTCGATGCCATGAAGGTGCGCGGCATCGCGCTCTCGCCGGCACGCGTGCTGCGGCATCCCGTGCAGGTGATCGAGAACCTGCTGGTGCCGGTGGTGGGACGTGTGGGTATCGTGGCCGATGAACTGGCGAACGCGGCGGCCGTGCGCGGCATCGACGCACCGAATCGGCGCACGAGCTACTACGAGCTGCGTATCGGCGTGGTTGATGCGCTGCTGCTCGTGTACTTCGTTGCGCTTGCAGGCGTATCCGTGGCGCTGGGTGCAGGGGTGCTGGCATGACGGCGCCGCAAGCCCCGCGCGACGGTGCGGCCGTGGAATTCCACGGAGTGGCGTTCTCCTATGCCGATGCGGAGGGAAACCTGTTCGAGCCGGTGCTGAAGGGCGTGAGCCTGTCCGTCGCACGAGGACAGTGCGTGGTGGTGACGGGTTGTTCCGGCTGCGGGAAGACCACGCTCATGCGCCTCGTGAACGGTCTGGTGCCGCAAGCCTACGATGGGGAGCTGTCCGGCACGGTGTGCGTGCTCGGGCAGGATGCGGCCGACCTGGGCATCGAAGGGCTCTCGCTGCGCGTGGGCTCCGTGTTCCAGAATCCGCGCAGCCAGTTCTTCAACCTGGACACCACCTCGGAGATCGCCTTCGGGTGCGAGAACGCGGGCCTGCCGCACGACGAGATACGCCTCCGCGTTCGCAGCGCCGCGGCCGACTTGGGTATCTCCCATCTGCTCGACCGTGACATCCGGGAACTTTCCGGAGGCCAGCGCCAGATGGTGGCCATTGCGTCGGTGCATGCGCTGGGCCCGGAGGTGTTCGCCCTTGACGAGCCCACGGCCGCACTCGATGTGGCCTCCATGCGCACCCTTGCGCACCTCGTTCGTCGCCTGAAGGAGCTAGGGCGCACGGTGATCGTCTCCGAGCACCGGCTATGGTGGCTGCGGGGAATAGCAGATCGGGTGGTGCATATGGAGGACGGGCGCATCGCTCACGATTGGGCGGCTGCGGAATTCGAGCGCCTGCCCGTGCGCGAGCTTCACCGGATGGGCCTTCGGGCCTGGCGCATCGAGGATGCCTGCGCCGAAGGCGCGCCGACGGACGGGCAGGACCCGTCGCTCCCGTGCCCGGTACGCGCCGTCTCTGCTGCGGCACTCTCGTTCAGCAACCTGCGTGCGGGCTACCGTCGCGGTGACGATGTGCTGCGCGGGGCCGCCGGTGCGTTCGCGTCCCGGCGCATCGCGGCTTTGGTGGGAGGCAACGGCGCAGGAAAGTCGACGCTTGCGCGCTGCTTGGCCGGGTTGCATCGCGAACGTGCGGGGCAGGTGGCGCTCGAGGGACGATCGGCTCCGTGTCGCAAACGGGCCGGCCAGGTGTTCCTGGTTATGCAGGAGCCCGGTTACCAACTGTTCGCCCATACGGCCGCATGCGAGCTGGAAGCTGCTGCGGCTCGTCGTCTCGGCCGCGGCGAGGCGGCCCGGGCGGCGGCTGGCGAGGCACTCGACCGTTTCGGCCTCGCGCATCTGGCCGAGCGGCACCCGCTGTCGCTCTCGGGCGGCGAGCGCCAGCGACTGGCCATTGCGGCCGGCGTGCTGCAGGGGGCCCGCGTGCTGGTGCTGGACGAGCCCACGAGCGGGCTTGACTTCGGCAACATGCAGGCCGTGGCCAGAGAGCTTTCGCGTGTGCGCGACGACGGCACGTGCGTGGCGGTGATCACGCACGACTATGAGTTCATCGTCGCCGCATGCGACGAGGTGGCCGTGATGGCCGGCGGTCGCGTGAGCGTCCAGGAGCCGCTTGCGCGGGCGAACCTGCCCGCCGTGCGCCGCACGCTCGGTTTCGACGGGTGATGCACCCGCGCATTTCGGCATTACTTCCGATGAAAGGAGTTCTTGTATGGAATCGACAGCAACAAAAGGGCGCGCGCCCGCCCGCAGCACCCGGCTTACCGGTCGCGACTACGTGGTGCTCGCCGTCTTCGGCGTGCTTCTGTTCGCGGTGTTCATGGTCTTCTCGATAGTGTGTTCCCTCAGCGCCACCACGTCCTGGTTCACCCATGGGGTCGGCGCTGTTCCGGCCGGTATCGTGTGGATGTACGTGCTGGCCCGCGTTCCCAAGCGCGGTGCGGTAGCGCTCATGTGCCTGCTGGTGGCGCTGCTCGGCCTGGTGATGGGCATGTTCTGGACAGGTCCTCTGGGCATCGCCCTTGGCGGCGTGGCGGCCGAGCTCGTGTTGGGCGCGCCGGGCGAGCGCACCGCCTTTCGCCGCGTGGCGGCGTTCGTCGCCTTCGTCGTGTGCTTCTGGGCGGGGCATGTCTCGCTTGTCTACCTCACGGGCCAGGCGTACGTGGACATGGTTGTGGCCTCGGGCATGACGGCCGAGTACGGCCAGCAGCTCGTGGACTTCATGTACGGTCCGCTCGCCTTGGTGGCGCTTGCGGTTGCCGTGATAGGTCCCCTTGTCGGCGGTCTATTGGGAGAGCGCGTGTTCAAGAAGCATTTCGCGCGGATGGGCGCCTAGGCGCATCGAGGCGAGGCGGCGCGGCCTTGACAGGCTGCGCTCGAAGAGAGGAAGGAGGCATCATGGCAGAAGCAACAGCGGCGGCTGGCGCGCCGCACGGAGCCGTCGGCTCCGGTGGGGCGACTCCATCGGCAGGCGGCTCTGCCGCAGCAGGGGCGGGATGCGGGGGCGAACCGGCAGCTGGTGGGGCGATGCCTGTGGCGCCGCCAAGTCCCAAAGATGCCGTCGGACGCCTGCTCGGGTTCGCAGGCTCGCGCAAGAAGCTCGCGGTGCTGGGGTGCGTGCTTGCGGGCGTTAACGGCGTCTTCGTGGTCATGCCCCTGGTGTGCGTGTGGTTCGTGCTGCGCGACCTCGTAGCCGTGGCTCCCAACTGGAGCGCTGCGGAGGGGCTCGCCTTCTGGGGCTGGCTTGCGTTCGCGTTCTCGGCAGCGGGCCTGTTCGTGTACTTCGCGGCGCTCATGTGCACGCATCTGGCGGCGTTCCGCACGGCGGCGAACATGCGCAAGCAGGCGCTCGGCCACCTGGCCTGCGTGCCGCTCGGCTACTTCGATTCCCATGCCTCGGGGCATCTGCGGCGTGTGGTGGACGGCTGCGCCGGCCAAACCGAGGACGTGCTCGCGCACAAGCTGCCGGACTTCGTGGGATCGCTCGTCACCCCGGTGGCGTTCGTGGCGGTCATGTTCGCGTTCGACTGGGTCATGGGTCTCGTGTGCCTCGTTCCCATCGCCGTCTCGGCGCTCATGATGTGGTGGATGATGGGGCGTCAGGCGAAGAACGACGGCATGCCGTTCATGATGCTCTATCAAGACGCGCTCAATCGCATGAACAAGGCGGCCGTGGAATACGTGCGCGGCATCCCCGTGGTGAAGGTGTTCCAGCAGACGGTGCATTCGTTTCGTGCATTCTCCGAGGCCATCATGAGCTATCGCGACATGGCCTACCAGTACTCGAAGTCGTGCCAGCGCCCCCAGGTCGTCCAGCTCGTGGCCATCAACGGCACGTTCGCCGTGCTCGTGCCCGCAGGCATCCTTTTAGCGCATGCGGCGGGCGATTTTGCGGCGTTTCTGACGGACTTCCTGTTCTATGCGGTGTTCTCGGCTATTACCACCACCATGATGACGAAGGTGATGTACGCGAGCGAGGCCGTGATGATGGCGCAGGACTCCGTGCGTCGCATCGACGAGATACTCGCGACAAGGCCGCTGGCGGAGCCGTCGGCGGTGCGGGCCAGGCACCCGCGCGATGCCTCGATCTCCTTCGAGCAGGTGGGCTTCGCGTACCCCGGCGCTTCAGGAGATGCGCTGGTGGATATGAGCTTGGAGGTGCCCGCCGGCTCCACGGTGGCGCTCGTGGGACCTTCGGGCGGCGGCAAGACGACGGCCGCCAGCCTGGTGCCCCGCTTCTGGGACGCGGGTTCGGGCCGCGTGCGCGTGGGAGGGGTGGACGTGCGCGACATCCCCGCCGCCGAGCTCATGGCGCAGGTGGCCTTCGTGTTCCAGAACGACCGCCTGTTCAAGGCGTCACTCTTGGAGAACATCCGCGCTGCGCGCCCGGGTGCCACGCGTGCGCAGGTGGAGGCCGCCGCCCACGCCGCACAGTGCGATGACATCGTGGCGAAGTTCCCCGATGGCCTGGACACGCAGGTGGGTGCGGAGGGCGTGTACCTTTCGGGCGGCGAGTGCCAGCGTATCGCGCTCGCGCGCGCCATTCTGAAAGACGCTCCCATCGTGGTGCTCGACGAGGCCACGGCCTTCGCCGACCCGGAGAACGAGGCGCTCATCCAGCGCGCCTTGGCGAGGCTCTGCGCGGGCAAGACGGTGCTCATGATCGCGCATCGGCTGTCCACCGTTATTGGAGCCGACATCATATGCGTGCTGGACGGGGGCCGGGTGGTCGAGCGCGGGCGGCACGACGAGCTGGTTGCGGCCGGCGGCCTGTATGCGAAGATGTGGGACGATTACCGCACGTCGGTAACGTGGAGGATCGAAAGGAGCGGCACCCATGCTGCGTGACAAGTTCGCACTGACCGAACAGGGAGCGCGCGATTTCAAGCGTGGCGTGGGGGCTGCGGCGCTGGCCAACGTCGTGCTCATGGCGCCCATCGGCGTGCTGTTCACGGTTACGGGCGCGTTCGTGGCCCACTTGACCGACCCATCGCAACCGCTGCCGGAGCTCGGAGCGTACCTGCTGGCCATCGTCGCGGTGCTCGTCGTCATGCTGCTCACGCAGAACCTCGAGTACGACAGCACCTACAACGTGGTGTACAACGAGAGCGCCCGCAAGCGCATCGGCCTGGCCGAGAAGCTGCGGCAGCTGCCGCTGTCGTTCTTCGGGCAGCGTGATCTGTCCGATCTTACGAGTGCGGTCATGAAGGACTGCGCCGACCATGAGCGCATGTTCTCGCATGTCATGCCGCAGCTGTTCGGTGCGGCCATCTCGACGGCGGTGGTGGCCGTTTGCCTGGTCGCATTCGACTGGCGCCTGGCGCTGGCGGCGCTGTGGCCCATCCCGGTTGCGGTGGCGGTGCTGCTATCCACCACGCACCTTCAGCAGGCGGCGGGACGCGCTCGCAACGAGGCGAGCCTCGAGCTTGCCGACGGTATCCAGGAGTACCTGGAATGCGCCCGCGAGATCCGTGCCACGAACCAGGTTCCGGCGTTTCTCGAGCGCGTGGGCGAGCGGGTGGACGCCTTCGAGCATGCGAAGATCAGGGTGGAGCTGACCGCCGGCGTGAGCGCGTCGTCGGCCCAGGCGCTTCTGCGGCTCGGTATCGGCACCACGGTGTTGGCAGGCGCGCTGCTCATTGCGGACGGGCAGGTGGACTTCATGGTGTTCTTCTGCTTCCTGCTGGCGGTCACGCGCGTGTACGACCCGGTGAACGTCATCCTGCAGACCATCATCGAGCTGCTGGACTTGCGCCTGAACATCGCACGGCTGCAGGCTATCGAGGAAGAGCCTGCGCAAACGGGTACGACCGAGTTCAAGCCGGCAGGCCACGACCTGACCTTCGAAGGCGTGTCGTTCTCCTATGGCGAGGGCGAGCGCGTGCTGAGCGACGTGACGTTCACCGCACGGGAAGGCGAGGTGACGGCATTGGTGGGGCCCAGTGGCAGCGGCAAGTCCACCGTGGCCAAGCTAGCCGCGCGTTTTTGGGACGCCGACGCTGGGCAGGTGCGCGTGGGAGGCGTGGACGTGGCGGGTGTGGAACCGGAGGCGCTCTTGGCGGACTACGCGGAGGTATTCCAGGATGTGGTGCTGTTCGACGATACGGTGATGGGCAACATCCGGCTCGGCCGGGCCGACGCCTCCGACAAAGAGGTTCTCGCCGCTGCCCACGCCGCGAATTGCGACGAGTTCGTGCTGCGCATGCCGCAGGGCTACGACACGCCCATCGGCGAGAACGGAAGCCGTCTTTCGGGCGGCGAGCGCCAGCGCATCTCCATCGCCCGCGCCATCCTGAAGGATGCGCCCATCGTGCTGTTGGATGAGGCCACGGCTTCGCTCGACGTTGAGAACGAGACGCAGGTGCAGACGGCGCTCTCGCGACTTCTGGCGGGCAAGACCGTGCTCGTGATCGCGCACCGCATGCGCACCGTGGCGAACGCCGACAAGGTCGTGGTGCTGAAGGAGGGCCGCGTGGTGGAGGAGGGCTCGCCGGCCGAGCTCATGGCACACGAGGGCGGCTTGTACCGCCGCATGGTGGAGCTGCAAACCGAAGCCGCCGGATGGTCGCTGGCGTCGTAAGCGGCGCCATGCGCCCTGTCCGCGCATGGCGCTCGATCGCATGATGCAGAAGGATTCAGCGCGGCGGCCCGAGAGCTGCCGCGCAGTGCTCACCGTCGAGATGCGCGGCGGTTTCGACGGGCTGCCGCGCTTGCTGCGAGCGCCCCGGCGGCCAAGAGCGCGATGCCGGCAACGACGGTGGGTATCGCGCTGTCGCCTGTTGCAGCGAGAAGCTTGGCGTCCGATGTGGGAGGCCGGGAGTCGGGCGTCGGAGGTGCCGGCTCGGGAGCGGGCGCGACTACGGGAACGCCGCTTGCGGTGAGGAGCAGCGGGCCGGAGGCGGCACCCTTCTTAATGGCGACGGCGCCAGTTGCCGCATCGTAGGTGTAGTCCGTGCCTGCCGCGAGTTTCGGCCCATCCGCACTTCCAAGGCTCACGGCGATCGCGTCTGGCAGCTGGTATCCTTCGGCGGCCTTGAGCATGAAGCAGTTGATCTCCTCGCTGTCCTTCTCAAACGAGGCGACCAGCTCTGCATTCGCGGTTTCCGCTATTGAAAGCCCGGTGAGCGCGGTGTGCACGGGGAAAGTGCTCGCGCTCACCGTCCCGCCTTCGCAAATGATAGGAAGCGCGAAGAAGCCGCCCTCGATGGCACCCCGGTTGGTCACGTCGCTAAGGAACGTGCCGCCCGAGATGGTGCCGATTTCCTTGTTGGTCACGCGGAAGGAGAACGCCCCGTCTTCGATAGCATCATAGTTGGTCACCGTGCCCTCGAACGTGCCGCCGGTGATGGCGGCCGCGTTGTAGTCGGGGTCGGAATCACCGTTGGTGACGAGGCCCTTGAACGTGCCGTTCGATATGGTGCCGCCGCCGGTGGTGGTGCCTTCGTCGTTGCTGGTAACGGAGCTGGTGGAGGAAAACATGCCGCCTGCGATGATTCCTCCGCTGAGGATCTCGCCGCTGAACGAGCCTCCCTCAATGGTTCCGAAGTTGTCTATATTCGCGCTGAACGTGCCGCCTGAGATGATGCAGGACTTGTTCTGGCCAGGCTCGAATCGCGTGTTGCCGTTCTGTATATAGGCGTTAAACACGCCCTCGCCCTCGATGGTTCCACTGTTGTTGACATCAATTTTGAACTCGCCGCCGCTCACAACGCCTTCGTTTCGCAGGCCGTTGTTGTAGCCGCCGTCGTTGAATGCGCCGTCCGAAATGACGCTGCCTTCGTAGTTGTACACGTAGTTGCTGAACGTGCCGCCGGCGATGATACCCGCTCCTTCCCCTTCGTCCGATCCATTGAACACGCTTTCTTCGAACGTGCCGCCTTCGATAGTTCCAAAGTTATACACGCGAACGCTTAACGTGCCGCCTTCGAGCGTGAACGCGTAGCCCGCTTGAAGGGTGAGCTTGTCGTTCTCGTACGTCCACCCGTCGCCAGACGCATCCACGGGTACGCCATTGGCGCCGACCTCGATGGTGACGGGGATTGGATCTCCCGGATCCGCCAGCGCGATGCCGGGTGCAAGCGAGCAGGCCAAAACCAGTGCTGTAACCAATGAGAGCAGGCGTTTCCTCATGGGGACCCCCTTCAAGAGCGTTGACCTTCAAATGCTAGCATGGGGGAGGGGACTGCCGTTTTCCGGATCGAACTCGGTCGACTTCACTGCGAAATCGGCAAAGTGCTTCCCTTTGCCGCTCCGATCGGCGGACGAAAGGAGCAGCACGGATAAAGAGCTGGACGAAATCGGAGGCTGTGGCATCGTGCCCTCATAGCGGGCGAAATGCGAATCCGTATGACCTGGGGAAACATTTTTGCCGGTTGTGTGCAGAGGGCTCGTCGAGGCAATTACGCCGCCACAGCCTCTGGTTTCGTCCATGATGCTATAGCTTATAGAAAAGGCTCGGCAGGAGAGGTGTTCCTGCCGAGCCTGCGGCCGCAAAGGCGGCCAAGCCTGCATGCGCATCCGGTCGCCGCCCTGCGCGAGGCGACCGGATGCGCCTCGCGCAGGGCGGTTGCTCCCGTCCGCGCCCCCTGCGTCCGAAACGGGACGCTGTCCCCGCTCGCGTCGCTCGTTCCCGCGTTCCGTCTAGATCGACGACGCCACGGCCTCGTCGTCGGGCAGGGCTGCGGCCTCTTCGGCTCGCTCGAGCTTGGTCGGTCCCTGGCCCTCTCCGCTGCCCGTGGCCAGCGCCTCGTCGCCGCGCTCGGCCAGGTACTGCTCCATGGAGTAGTGGGTGATGTCGGATCGGTTGATCACGCCTACCACCTGGCCCTCGTCGAGCACCGGCACCTTCTTCAAGTGGTTCTCGCCCAGCACGCGGCACACCTCGGGAAGGTCGGCGTGCACGTCCACGCCGATGATGCCCTTCGCGCCGATGCTCAACGCCTGCATGCCCATGAGCTCGTCGAGCTTGCGGGCGAAGTCCTTGTTGCCGCCGTCGGTGTCCACCGTCTGCATGATCATGACCACGGGGTCCATCATCATGGTCGAGCGCTTCGACAGGTAGCGCATGATGTCGCCGTCGGACACGAAACCCACGGCCTTGCCCTCGGCGTTCACGAGCGGCGCGGCGGAGATGTGCTTGTCCACCAGCAGCTTCATGGCCTCGGCCACGGTGGCGTTCGAAGGCAGCGTGAACACGTCGCGCTTCATGATGGACTCCAGCACGGTGCGGCGCGCGTTGTCGGGGTCTTTGGCCGCCGACTCGCCGGGGCGGTTCTTCACCAGCGCAACCACCATGACGAAGCCGATGAGGCAGAGCACGCCCGCCACGGCGAACGCCACGTCGATGCCGAAGAAGCTCGCGGCCTGCTCGCCCATGGCCGGGGCGCTCGCGTTCGTGGCGATGGTAGACGCCGACACGATGATGGCCGTGCCCAGCGATCCCGCCACCTGGCGGAACGTGTTGTTCACCGAGGTGCCGTGGTTCACCAGCTCGTTGCTGAGCGCGTTCATGCCCCAGGTGGTGATGGGCATGTTCACCAGCGACAGCGAGAACAGGCGCACCGTGTACAGCACGGTCAGCGTGATGAGGCCCATGTTCGGCCCCAGGAAGCAGAAGCAGAACGTGGTGAGCGTGAGCACGCCCATGCCCACGAGCGCCAGCACGCGCGGCCCGTGCTTGTCGAACAGGCGGCCGGCGATGGGGCCCATGGCGCCCATGATGATGGCGCCGGGCAGCAGCACCAGGCCCGACACGGTGGCCGAGTAGCCCATGAGCGACTGCAGGTAGATGGGAACGAGGATGCCGGCGGCGAGCAGGGCGCCCTGCACGAGCATGCCGATGACGGTGGCAACGAGGAACTTGCGGTTCTGCAGCACGCGCACCTGCAGCATGGGCTTCTCCATCTTGAGCTGGCGGCGGAAGAAGAACACGAGCGCCACCACGCCCACGAGCGTGCCGGCGATGGCATCGACGCGCAGCCCGTACGAGCCGATGGTGGACAGGCCGTACAGGAGGCCGCCGAAGCCGAGCGACGACAGCACGACGGAGGGAACGTCGAGCGTGACGTCCTTGTTCGTGTCGCCGCCCTTCTGCAGCACGAACGCGCCGATGACGACGACGGCCGCCGACAGCGCCGTGATGATATAGAACATGTCGTGCCACGTGGCGCGGTCGATGATGATGCCGGCTGCCGTGGGCCCGATGGCCGGGCCGAACGCGATGACGATGCCGAACAGGCCCATGGCCGTGCCGCGCTTGTCGACGGGGAGCGTCCACATGAGCACGGTCATCACGAGCGGCATGAGGATGCCGGCGCCCGCAGCCTGCACGAGGCGGCCGAGCAGCAGCACGGCGAAGTTCGGTCCCCAGCCCGCCAGCGCGCTGCCCGCGGTGAAGATGACCATGGACACGAGGAAGAGCCGCTTCGTGGTGAAGCGGTCCGTCAAGAACGCCGTGATCGGGATCATGATGGCGTTCACGAGGGTGAAGCCCGTGGTCAGCCACTGCGCCGTGGACGCGTCGACGCTCATCTCGGCCATGACCGACGGCAGCGCCGGCGCCACGACGGTCTGGTTCAAGACGGTGACGAACGTGCCGAACACGAGCACGGCCAACATGATTATCTGCTTGCGCGACAAACCCATATGCTTTGCTTCCTTCCAATGAGACACATGCTGCCGCGAACAAAGGCGCCCTCGAGCGGGCTTCCGCCCGTCCTCGAGAACGCCTTCATGCGCGGCTGAGGTAATTTACACCCAGTATAAATATTCATTCGGTAGATGAAAAGCGAGACGGTTGAAACTTGTGGTACCCTGCATGAAAACGGCACATCATCGTCAACAGGAGGTTGCGCGCATCGTGGAGCAGGGGCAGGAGAAGGCATCGCCGGAGGGGCTTCGGTACCGCAAGAAGCTCAAGGCGCGGCTTGCGGTGGAGCGCGCGGCACTGGAGCTGGTCATCGAGCGCGGCTACGACGGCGTGACCGTGGAGGACATCTGCGCCCGGGCCGAGATATCCAAGAAGACGTTCTTCAACTACTTCCCCTCGAAGGCCTCGGTCATCATGGGGCGCATGGACGCGTTTCCCGACGACGAGCGTTTGCTCGAGATACTCGTGGAGCATGACGAGGCGTGCTATCTCGACGTGCTCGTGGGCGTGGTGAGCACCACCGTCTCCGCCGGCGTGGACGACGAGATCGAGGGCCTGCGCCGCGAGGCGCTGCGCTCCATGCCCCAGCTGTTCTTCCACGGCCAGCGCGACCTCCTGGCTGTGCAGTGCTCCATTGCCGCTGCCTTGCGATCCTATCTGGGCGAACATCCCGAGCGCCGCATGCTGGCGGGCGGCTCGGTTGAGGAGGAGGCGCTCGTGGCGTCGTCCACCGCCATCGGCCTGGCGCGCACGCGCTCCATGCTGCACGTCTGCGGCGAGGTGGCGCCCACGTCCTCCGAGACACGTCGGCTCGTCATGGCCTACCTGTCCGCGGGCGATCAGGCCTGATGCACTGATGCGGCAACAGCCGCACCACGGCTCGAAGCTGCTCGCGTCCACTGGAGACGCGGTCTCGGCGAAAAACTTCTTGACAGCGCCCCGAAGCGTTGTGCTAAAGTATGCGCCACAACTTAATAGCTGAAACCGATGAGGCGAAAGTCAAGCCATCATGAGCACTCACAGAGAGCGGGCGCAGCTGGGATTCCCGCAGTAAGCTGGATGGTAAATGGTTCGCCGAGGGAAAGGGGAAAGGAAGGCACGGCGAGCACGAGGCCGAACCGACCGAGTATCTGGACCGTGAGCCTGCGTTAAGGGCAGAACATGTGTTGGCATGTTCGTGAGAGGGTTCTGCATCGCAGAGCCAATAAAGGTGGCACCGCAGGTTACAACACCTGTCCTTTATCTCAAAGGACAGGTGTTTTTTTATGCGGCGCACAAGGCGGCGGCAGCCGCGCACCTTTGGAGGCGAAGCGGCGCGTTTCTCAACCGCGAAGCTCGTGCCGGCCAAACGAGACGCCCCGGGAGGGGCACAGACCGGCGGGAACGCCGCCAAGAAAGGATTGAGGAACATGGAACAGCAGATCAAGCGCGAGGTTGCAACGCAAACGGCCGCGGCGGGCAAGGCGGCAGCGCCGCGCAAGCGCGACGTGGCGGCAGCTCCCAAGAAGGCGGGCCTCACCACGCAGGATCTCATCCTCATCGCCGTGCTGCTGGCAGCCGGCGCCGTGCTCAAGCTGACGGTGGGGTCGCTCCTCTCGTCGATGGGCATGAAGCCGAACTTCATCATCGCCATGTACTGCCTGGCCATCATACTCACGCGCCCGAAGCTGGGCCAGGCGCTTATCATCGGGCTTCTGGCGGGCCTCATCTGCCAGATACCCCTGCTGAACGCCACGCCGCTGCTGAACATCCCCTCCGAGATCCTCGGTGCGCTCGCCTGCGGCCTGCTCATCAAGGTGCCCATGAGCATCGGCGGCAAGCTCGATCTGAACCCGCTTGTGAATACGTTCATCTCCACCGTGGTGTCCGGCGGCACGTTCGCCCTGCTGTCGGTCTACATCAACGTGGTGTCCACCGGCGGCGACGTCATGGTGGCATTGGCCACGTACGCGGCCATCGTCCTTGGTACGGCCACGTTCAACTGCATCCTCGTGCAGGTGCTGGCCATGCCGCTGAAGAAGGTGCTGAAGCGCTAAAGGGGGGGGTTCCGCGGGCCCACGGCCCGCGGAACCTGCCGATGCTGCGGCCGGTCGTGGCACCCGATCTCGCGGCGAGGCCGAGGACTCGCGTACCGAAGTGCGCTTCGCCCTCGCCCTCCCCACGATCTCGGGCACCACGACAGTCCTCGCTGACTTACTAGCGCCAACCTGCGATTCGACGAAGAAAGACGACTTCCCATGATCGAAATCTCGAACTTCTCATTCCAATACCGCGAGGGGGCGACTCCGGTGGTGCAGGGCATCGACCTTGCCATCCCGGACGGCGCGTTCGTCGGGATCACCGGCGCCGCCGGCTCGGGCAAGTCGACGCTCACCTACGCGCTGAACGGCATCATCCCGCACTGCTATCCGGGCGACTTCTACGGCTCGGTGGTCGTGGACGGGCTCGACACCTGCGACGTCGCGCTGACCGACGTGTCGCGGCTGGTGGGCAGCGTCTGCCAGGACGTCGACAGCCAGTTCGTCACGTCGGTGGTGGAAGACGAGATGCTCTACGGGCTGGAGAACTTCGGCGTGCCGCGAGACGAGATCGAAGGGCGCCTCGAGCAGGCTTTGGACGACATGGGTATCGCCGATTTGCGCGACCGCACGATCACGTCGCTGTCGGGCGGGCAGAAGCAGAAGGTGGCCATCGCGTCCATCCTGGCGCTGAACCCGCGGGTGCTCGTGCTGGACGAGCCCACGGCCGAGCTCGACCCGGCCAGCTCGCGCAGCGTGTTCGACCTGCTGGCACGCTACGCGCGCGAGCACGGCGCCACGGTCGTAGTGGTGGAGCAGAAGATCGCGCTCCTGTCGCAGTACGCCGACATGCTGGTCATCGTCGACGAGGGGCGCATCCGCTTCGCCGACGCGCCCGCGAAGGTGCTCGAGCATTCGGGCGAGCTCGAGCGCATCGGCGTGAACTGCCCGCGCTCGACCACGCTCATGAACCGTTTGCGCGCCGAGGGCCTCTACCAGGGGCCGTCGGTCCGCAATGTGCGCGAAGCGCGCGAGGCGTTGGAGGAGGTGCTCGCATGATCGAGTTCAAGGACGTGCACGTGTCCTACGAGGCATCGGCCCCTATCCTGAAGGGCGTCAACTTCGCCATCCGCGACGGCGAGTTCGTCGCGTTCGTCGGCACGAACGGGGCGGGGAAGTCCACCACGATGCGCCTGATGAACGGCTTGCTGAAACCCGATGCCGGCCAGGTGCTCATCGACGGCGTTTCCACGGCGGAGCTGCGCACGAGCGAGCTCGCGCGGCGCGTGGGCTTTTTGTTCCAGAATCCCGACCGCCAGATCTGCTGCACCACGGTGCGCGAGGAGCTGCTGTTCGGGTTCCGTGCACTCGGGCAGGCGGGCGCCGAGGCCGATGCGCGCGTGGACGCCATCATCGAGGAGTTCGGCTTCGATCCCGATGACGACCCGTTCCTGCTGAACCGCGGAGCGCGCCAATTGCTGGCGCTCGCGTCCATCGTGGTGCTCGCGCCGCCGGTGGTGGTGCTCGACGAGCCCACGACGGGCCTGGACTACCGCGAATGCGAGAAGGTCATGGCCATCATCCGCCGCATCCACGAGCAGGGCGCCACGGTGATCATGGTGTGCCACGACATGGAGGTGGTCGCCGACTACGCGACGCGCTGCATCGTGATGAGCGACGGGCGCGTGGTGGATGACGCTCCCACGTTCGAGGTGCTGCGCAACCGCGATACGCTCGAGCGCGCCTCGCTCGTCCCGCCGCAGATCGTGGATCTGTCGCTTGAGCTGGGACGCGCGATCCCCCGGCTCGCGGACGCGCCCGTGGGCAGCGCCAACACGGTCGACGAGATGCTGGCCGCCGTGGTCGAAGAGGCCCGAGGGGCCCAGGATGAGGAGAGGAGCGTGTCGGCATGAGCGCGTTTCTGGAATACGTGCCCGGTACCAGCCCGCTGCATCGTATGAACCCGGTGGCCAAGCTGGCCGCGGCGGCGCTGTTCGCCGTCGCGTGCTTCTGCTCGAGCAACCTGGTGTTCTTGGCCGTGCTGCTGGCCTGCGGGTTCGCGCTGGCCGCGACCTGCGGCATGCTACGTCCCGCCGTCGGCTTGGCGAAAGCGGTGTTCGCGTTCTCGCTCATCTTGACGCTCGTCCAGATCCTCACGACGCCGACGGGTGCGGTGCTCGTGGCGCTGCCGTGGGGCTACATCGGCACGGGCAGCCTGCTCGCGGCGCTCACCACGGTGGTGCGCCTCGTGGCCGCGGCCATCCCGCTGTTCCTCGTGTTCTACGTCACCAAGATGAACGACATCACGAACGCCGTGGTGAAAGTGCTGCACGTGCCGTACAAGTACGCGTTCACGTTCACGTCCACCATCCATTTCATCCCCCTGTTCATGAACGACATGAAGGGCATTATGGAAGCGCAGACCGCGCGCGGCGTGGAGTTCGACGCGGGCGGCATCGTGCGCAAGGTGCGCCTCATGGTGCCGCTGTGCGTGCCGTTGCTGGTGTCGTCGGTGCGCAAGACCAACAGCGCCGCCATCGCCGCGGAGGTGCGCGGCTTCAACCTGCGCACGGCGTCGAGCGGCTACAAGGAGTACCCCTTCGCCGCCTTCGACGTGGCGGCGATGGCGGCTGCGGTCGCGCTGGTCGTGTGCGCGGTGGCGCTGGGGATCGTGCTGTAGGGGCGCGGGGGCGGGGCGTTAGCCGGCGAACCGCTTCTCGCGCATCTTCTTGAAGTACGTTTTCGTGAATTCCTTGGTGCCGTTGAAGAAGCGCAGGTCGTTGGGCGAGAGGTCGCGGTTGACGCGTTTCAATTCGAGCAGTTCCATCGTGCAAAGGAAATCGGCGGCTTGGAACAGTCGGTAGTCGACAGGGTGGACGCGACGGATGTCCACCGCGTCATATGAGGAAATGGGACTCCAGATTGAGAAGTGGCGGAGAGAGCCTCCGCCTTCCTGTCGGGCCCGGATCTTTCGACCAGCCCGAATATCTGCATGATACAACGCCGAAGCATCGGGCGCAATCGAAGAAACGGTGGAGATTGACTGACGGAAACGACCTATAGGGCGGCGGTCTCGCAGGTGTTTAGTAAGGGATGACGCAGAGTCGGCATGGCCGCGCTCGACGCGCTCGGGGCCGCTCTCGACGCCTACGACGCCGCGGAGGCGTGAGGCGCGTCGCGCACCGACTGCGCAACGGGCTCCCAACAAGTGCGCTGAAGCGCCCCTTCCCGCCTTGTCGGGGAGGGGGTGTCCTCTACGATGGGTGGAAACCCCTCCCATCGGAAAGGACGCCGCCCATGCTCACCATCGGATGCCACCTGTCGGACCGCGACGGCTACCTCGGCATGGCCAAGGCAGCCGTGTCCATCGACGCCAACACGTTCCAGTTCTTCACGAGAAACCCGCGCGGCGGCGCGCAGAAGGCGCTCGACCCGCACGACATCGCCGCGTTCGAGGACTATGCGCCCGAGCACGGCATCGAGGTGATCCTCGGATACGCCCCCTACACGGCGAACCCGGCCAGCGACAAGCAGGCCGAGCACGATTTCACGATGATGGTGCTGGCCGAAGACCTTGCGCGCATGGCGGAAACGCCGCAAGCGATGTACACGCTGCAGCCCGGCAGCGCGCTTGGGAAGCCGGTGGACGAAGCGCTGGCGAGGGTTGCCGCAGCGCTGAACGACGTGATCACGCCGTCGCTGGGGACGCCCGTGCTCGTGCAGACCATGGCGGGCGAGGGCACGCAGGTGGGCAGCACGTTCGAGCAGTTGGCGAGCATCCTCGACCAAGTGGAGCTCGACGACCACGTGGGCGTGCTCTTCGACGCGTGCCGCGTGTGGGGCGCCGGCTACGACATCGTGGACGACCTGGACGGCGTGGTGGATGAGTTCGACCGGGTCATCGGCATCGACAAGCTGCGCGCCATCCACCTCAACGACTCGAAGGACGCTCTCGGCTCGCGCAAGGACCGCCATGCGCCTATCGGCGAGGGGCGGATCGGCTTCGACGCCCTGGCAGGGCTCGTGAACCATCCGAAACTGCGCGACGTGCCGTTCTACCTGGAGGCGCCCGACGCGACGCTCAAGGAGTACGGCGAGGCCATAGGGAAGTTCCAGAAGGCCCGTGCCTCGGCTTGAGCTCGCCGCTCCATATGCTACTATATGCGTCACGATTAAACCACCGGAAAGGATACGGCCCATGTTCACCATCGGATGCCACCTCTCGAGCGCAAAAGGCTACCTCCACATGGCGAAGACGGCCGTGTCCATCGATGCCAACACGTTCCAGTTCTTCACGCGCAACCCGCGCGGCGGGCGCGCGAAGGCCATCGACCCGAAGGACGTGGCGGCATGCGCGGCCTATGCGCCCGAGCACGGCATCGAGCGCATCCTGGCGCACGCGCCCTACACGCTGAACCCCGCCTCCGACAAGCAGCAGACGCGCGACTTCGCGCTCATGGTGCTGGCCGAGGATCTGGGGCGCATGGAGGAGACGCCGCACCAGCTGTACAACATGCATCCCGGCAGCGCCACCGGCCAGACGCACGAGGAGGCCATCGCGAAGATCGCCGACGCGCTCAACCAGTCGCTTCTGCCGCACCAGACCACGACGCTGCTCTTGGAGACGATGGCGGGGAAGGGCAGCGAGGTCGGTGGCACGTTCGAGGAGCTGGCGGCCATCATCGCGCAGGTGGATCTGGACGGCCACGTGGGCGTGTGCCTGGACACGTGCCACGTCTGGGACGCCGGCTACGACATCGTCGGCGACCTCGACGGCGTGCTCGACGAGTTCGACCGCGTGATCGGCCTCGATCGCCTGCACGCCATCCACCTCAACGACTCCCAGAACGCGCGCGGCTCGCACAAGGACCGCCATGCGCGCATCGGCGAGGGGCAGATCGGCCTCGAGGCGCTCGCCGCCGTCACGAACAACCCGCGCCTGCGGGACCTGCCGTTCTACCTGGAGACGCCCAACCCCGAGCTCTCCGGCTTCGCCGAGGAGATCGCGCTTCTGCGCAGCGCGCACGAAGGATAGGCCGCGCGCCTACTCCGCGCATCCCTCGTGCGGCTCCAGGACGGCGCCGTCCAGCTGGCGGTCGGACTCGGCCCTGGGCACGGGGCGCGAGTACAGGTAGCCCTGTGCGATGACGCCGTCGTCCAGCTGCAACAGCATGGCCGCCTGCTCGCACGTCTCCACACCCTCCACGACAATGGTCACGTGCAGCTTCTCGGCGATGCCCACCACGCCCTCGAGGATGGCCCGGCTGCGCTCGCCGCTCTCGCTGCTCATGAGGAACGTGCGGTCCAGCTTCAGCACGTCTATCGTCAGGTCCTGCAACGTGCCCAGCGACGAGTAGCCGCTGCCGAAGTCGTCGATGGATATGCGGAAGCCCAGGTCCTTCAGCTGGCGGCAGATGGCCTTCGCGCGCTCCAGGTCCTCCATGACGATGTTCTCCGTCAGCTCCAGCTCTATGAGGTCGACCGGCACCGCGTACTCGTCGACGATGGCCCTCACCCTCTCGGGAAACCCGTCCCGCTGCAGGTGCAGGCGCGAGAAGTTGCATGCGATGGGCACGACGGGCAGCCCTTGGGCCAACCGCTCCTCCAGGCGGGTGCAAGCTTGGCGCAGCACATGCAGGTCGATCTCGGTCACGAAGCCGTTCTTCTCGAACAGCGGGATGAAGTCGTTCGGCTGCACGATGCCGCGCTGGGGCGATTCCCAGCGCACGAGCGCCTCGAGGCCGACGATGCGGTTCGTGGCCAGCTCGACCTTCGGCTGGTAGTAGGCCGTGAACTCGCCCTGCTCCAGCGCGGTGCGCGCCAGCGCCACCACCGCGCGCTCGGCCACGTCGCGATCCTTCATGTCGGCCGTGTAGAGCGCCGCCTCGCTCGCCGACGTCTCGCCCACGCTGTCGCGCGCGTAGCGGGTGCAGTCCATGAGCTCGGCCAGGGCCTGCGCATCCAGCCGGCGCGACCCGTCCGGACGCTCCACGATGCAGGCGCCGGCGTGCAGGAGCAGGCGGTGCGAGTGGGAGCGCAGCACGTCCAGGTTGTTGAAGCGGCGGTCCAGCTCCGCGAACTGCTCGAGGAAATCCTCCCAACCGTTCCACTGCACCAGCACCACGAACTCGTCTGCAGTGATGTGCGCGTGGTGCTCGCCGTCGCGTTCAAGCTCGCCTAAAAGCTGGTGAGCGCCTTCAGCAGCCGGTCGCCCTCCGCATAGCCGAACGCGGCGTTGAAGCTCTTGAAGCGTACGATGTCCAGGTACACGATGGCGTGCTCCCCGCTGCCGGCATGCTCGAGCACGCCGGCAGCACCCGTGCGGAAGCGGGCGAGCGTCCAGCCGCCCGTGAGCGGGTCGGTGAAGGACAGCTCCTCGATGTGGCGCGCCGTGCGCAGCTTCGTGCGGCCCAGGTAGAGCGCGCCGGCCAAGAGCACCCCGAACAGCGCCACGAGCCCCGAGATGATCTGCAGCGGGTACTGGCGCAGGAAGTCCAGCGGCGTGGTGGGGTGGACGGCCAGCGAGCTCTGCGACACCCAGGTGGTCATCTTGCTCTCCGCCGTGTACTGCACGCAGCGGTCAAGCACGCTCAGCAGGCGCGCGTCGGCGGTCCCCGCCACGCCGATGCTCATGGCGTTCGTGTAGTCGGTGACGGTGGTGACGGTAAGCGACTCGTACTGCGATTCGGCCAGCAGGTAGTTCGCCACGTGCGTGTCGGCATAGGCTGCATCGGCGGCGCCCGTCAGCACGGCATTGACGCACTGCTTCGGCGTGTCGAAGTACAGCACCTCGTCCCCCACGTGCTGGCGCTCCATCTCGGCAGCCAGGGCGAAGCCCCGCGGCAGGGCGATGCGCGAGCCTTCGGAGGGGGAGTTCGGCCCCACGATGAGGGCCATGGGGTCGCGCAGGTAGGGGCCGGTGGTGGACACGATGCCCTTCGTGGCCTCGTCGGCGTCGCGGTCCACGCCGGCCACGAGGTCCACCTCGCCGCTCTCCACCATGGCGAAGGCGTCGTCGTGGCGGTCGACGGGCACGAACTCGAACGTGAGGCCCGTCACGCGCGAGATGTCCTCGAACAGCCGTGCCGCGGCGCCGTCGAACGCGCCCGTCTCGGGGTCGGTGTAGGACAGCGGCATGCGGAACGCGTCGTAGGCCACCCGCAGCGTGGGCGCGGATGCGAGGTAGGCGTACTCGTCCTCGGTGAACACGGGATCTTGGTCGGTGTTGATGCCGAAATAACGGTTGTACAGCAGCGTGGAGAAGCTGGGGTCGCGCAGCTGGAGGCGGTTCATGGCGGCGGTCAGCTCCTGCTCGAGCACGGCGCGGTCGAGCGGGAATGCGAAGTGGATGGGCTCGGGCGAGAACTGCGCGATCGTGCGGAAGCGCGAGTTGCTTCCCAGGTAGGTGATGGCGATGGCGTCGAGCGTGCCGTCGTCGAGCGCGCCCAGGAGGTCGTCTGTCTCCAGGAGCTCCACCACGTCCACGTCGAAGCCGTTGTCCTGCGCGTACTGCGCGAACGCCCGGGCATCCTGGCTGTCCTCGATCACCCCCACGCGCATGCCCGAGAACGCGGCGAAGTCCTCGTAGGCGTAGCGCTGATCGTCAAGGCGCACGTTGAGCGTGGTGTAGATGCTGCACATGGGCTCGGCCGAGAACAGCATGCGGTCCGTGCGCTCCTCGGTGTAGTACACGGCGGGGAGCAGGTCGATCTCGCCGCTCTCCAGCGCATCGTAGGCTTCGGCCCAGCCGGTGAAGTCCACGTACTCGTACGTCCAGTCCACGTAGCGTCGCAGCTCTTCCAGGTAGTCTATGTTGTAGCCTGCGAGCTGGCCGGCCTCGTCGTACGACATGTAGTCGCCGTCCTCGTAGCAGCCCACGCGCACGATGCGCCTGCTGTCCGCCGGGTCCTCGTCGGCGAAGGCGGGCATGCCGAAGGCTCCCGGTAGCGCAAGCAGTGCCGCAACGAGTGCGAGCAGCAAAAGCGGCAGGGGCATCCCATTCCGATGCCGGTTCCGCGCGTCTTCTCCTCCGTGTGCTATGGCCCGCTCCGATCCGCTCCGACGCATTCTCCTGCGTCCTCGCTCGTACGATACCATATTTGCGCGGTTGTGGAGCCAAGGCGAGGGGGCGGCGTACGGCCCGCACGCGAATCGCAGCGCTGGGAAGCGGAAAAGAAATGGCCGGTTCGTCTCCGAACCGGCCATCAAGTTGATGGTGGAGCTTAGGGGGATCGAACCCCTGACCTCATGGCTGCCAGCCATGCGCTCTCCCAGCTGAGCTAAAGCCCCGAAAAAGTGCGAAACCTAGTATAACGGAAGCGCGCACAGGGTCAAGCATCATTTTCAAGAATTTCCTCGTTTTCGGAAGATGGCGAGAACGAGCGCCTCCGATTGTCCACGTACGCGCGCAAATCGTGCACGTTGTGCACATCGAGTTTCGCATAGATACTGTGCAGATGCGTCTTCACCGTGTTGGGCGCGATGAACAGCGCCTCGGCCACGTCGGCGCGCGACTCGCCCGCCACGATGCGCCGCAGCACCTCGAACTCGCGCTGCGTGAGGCTGAAGTCCTCGGCGACGATCTGGCAGGCGCGATGGGCGTTCGTGCCGTCGTCGGGGCCGCCCGGCCGCACGAAGCCCCAGCCGGTACGCAGGTTGGCGGCGTTGGACAGCAGCAGGGCTGCCATGACGAAGCAGAAGGCGGCGGTGCACAGCAGCGCGTTCCAGCCCACGCCGCCCGGTAGCAGCTGCAGCAGGGCGGCTCCCAGCACCGCCCCCAGCGTCCGTCCGGCCATGAGCGAGGTGGTGGGGCAGGCCGCCACCCAGGTAGCCGGTTGGCGGCAGTTCTTGATGAGGTACGATCCCAGCCCCCACAGCACCAGGTCGAGGTACAAAAACCCCGTCACCTGCATCACCGCGCCCGGCGCACCCAGCGGGGCGCCCGCGATGCCGGCGCACAGCAGCCCCAGCCCCACGAGCGGGAACCCGATCTGGTACACCGAGCGGTTGAAGTCGAGCTTGCATACCAGCATCGTGGCCAGGGTGAGCATGGCGGCCAGCAGATAGCCCGCCACGTTCCATGCGGGTGCGAACGGCCCGCCGACGCACGCGAGGGCTACGAGCAGGCCGGCGGCGACGCCCTGGGCCACGGAGGTGACGATGAACCGGTAGGGAACGAGCACCTCGGCCTCGGGCTCCTCGAAGCGCGTTTTGCGGGAGCGGTACACGTTCCGCCGCGCGCGGCTGAACGAGGCGGCAAGCACGAGCGGCAGCGCGAACGCCGCCATCCAGCGCCCCTGCGGCACCGGCAAGAGGGTCAGCGCCAGGTAGAGCAGGCCGGCGGCGAATGCGGCGGATACGCCGAACGTGAGCGTCTGGGTCATGCCGAGGGCGCCCATAATGCGCGCCATCTCGATGTGCACGCCGATGAGCCCCGCCGCCACCAGCGCGATGCCCAGCCCGCGGCACGCGGAAGCCAGCGCCGCGTTGCCCACGCCGCCCAGCTCGCGCAGCAGCAGCAGGAACAGCCCGAGCATGAGGCAGGCTATGAGCAGCCCCAAGTACCAGCTGTGGTCGTGGAACGTCAGCCGGCGGAACAGCATGGCGAAGGCCAGGCACACCAGGGAGCAGGCCAGGAACAGCAGCGTGCAGGCGGGCAGCGCCAGGCCGCCCACGACGAACGTGCCCGGCAGCAGGAACGTTTCCATGAGCAGCAGCACCGCAAGCAGTTTGTAAGAGGTCAAAGCGATGAACAGGGAGGGGATGGTGCGTACGCCGAGGGCCATCCTTCTCAAGTCGCTTTGCCGGTAACGAGCGCGCTCCATAATAGCCTCCTTGAGAGAGCGTGCGGCCGGCTTTGCGCTTGGAACATCCCCATCCCATACGCGACGGCGTTTATTCAACTGGTTCCAGTATACGACACGGCGCGCCCACGCGCCTCAAGGTTTCGGTTTTCCGGCAAGGCGGCGGCTTGCCCTATAATAGGGGGGAGAAAAGGAAGCGAGGCGGGCCGCCGGGGAGAAACCGAGGCGGCCCGCTGGCATGAGGCGCATGGGCGCGGGCGGAGGCGGCATGGCGGCAGATCGGGGAGCGACGGCACCAGGGGGCGTGCGCCGGATGGGCGGGGCGCAAACGCGCGTGCGGCCGGCACCGCTCGGCGCGGACGGAAAGCCCATGTCGGTATGGCAGGTGTGGCTCAAGCGCCTGTGCGTTGTCATGATCGTATGGGCTGTGCTGGAGCTGGTGTTCGGCGCGGCGTTCTGGGCGGTCGGGTCGGTGGCGGATGGCGTGCGGGTCGCCGGCGTGGAGTTGCGCGACATCGCGGCCGCCGTGGGGGCCACGGCGCTTGTGGGCGCGGTGTTCAACCTGGCCATCGGGCTGTTGGGCATCCGCGGGGCCAAGAACCCCTACAAGATCACGCTGTTCTTCTGGATAACGCTGGCCGACGCGGTGCTCACGGCCTGGGCCATGGCCAGCAACCTCTCGTCGGGCATCGTCGACGTCACCGGCATCGTGAGCGGGCTGTTCATCATCGCGCTTGCCGTGTGCACGTGGCAGGTACGCGGCCAGACGGGCTACTTCGACGATCATCCCTAGGGAACCGCTGATTAATTTTCGGATTCGGCTTTTTCGCAGGGCAGGCACCCCGCGCCTGCCGCTCGATCGCGGCGTTCTCCCGGCTCTACGGCAAGCACGGGGCGCCCGCCCTGCGAAGCA
>NC_021021.1:2011589-2015555 GCF_000210055.1 Gordonibacter pamelaeae 7-10-1-b | reverse complement strand
AAACGGGAGGCTTCGGACGCGAAATCCCGAGGTTCGGTAATATATCGGGAAAAATTTCCGAATCCATTACCGTAGCTCGACCTCCTACCCCATCTTGCAGGGCCGCATGCCCGCCAGCAGGGCCTTGCCCGAACCTGGGGAACCGCTGACTACCGTGCTTGAAGCCCGCGCCGCACGTCGGCGCGGCGCGGGCGAAGCGAGGCGAAGCGAGGCGAAGCGGGCTGCAGAAGACGGCCGGAATGGCGATACCGCCAGATCGGGAGAGAGGCATTCCATGGAACGCCGAACACCCTCGCGGATGCCCGGAGGCCTCGCAAGCGCACGGCCAAGCGTGAGGAGCTCCTGCGCCAGATGGGCACGGCTATCCCCTGGGGACACGCTTGTAGCGCTCGTGAAACCGCACTACTACGAAGGACGACGGGGGGCGCAAGCCTACAGGCATCGAGCGGGGAAGGCGTCCTTAGCAGCTCTCCCGAAAGCGATCAGATCGGTACGAGCATCATTGATCAGCGGTTCCCTAGGCTCTGTGGTTCCGGCGGCCTGACGGCCGCCGGAACGTGCTGATCCCGCGAATTTCGGACACCAGAGCCCTTCTCGCTACTGCGCCAACCTGTGCGGTTCGGCTCGCGCCTACTCGGCGTCCTTCGCCTTCGCGCAGATCTCAACCTGCTCGATGACCGGGTCGAGCGCGCCGGCCACGTCGTACTCCTCCACCTTGCCCTCGTCGCACAGGCGCGCGAACGACGGGTCGATGGGCAGCGTGGCGAACGAGGGGATCTCGTAGCGCTTGGCCACGGCCTCGCCCTGGGGCTCGCCGAAGATGTGGTGGTTCTTGCCGCACTCGTCGCACTTGAAGTAGGCCATGTTCTCCACGAGGCCCACCACGGGCACCTTCAGGTCGTGCGCCAGGTTCACGGCCTTGCCCACGATCATGGCCACGAGCTCCTGCGGCGCCGACACGGTCACGATGCCGTCGACCGGCAGCGACTGGAACACGGTCAGGAACACGTCGGAGGTTCCCGGAGGCATGTCGACGAACAGGTAGTCGATGTCGCCCCAGCTCACCTCGCCCCAGAACTGCTTGATGATGCCGGACACCACCGGGCCGCGCCAAGCCACCGGGATATCGTCCTTCGGCAGCATCAAGTTCACCGACACCACCTTGATGCCGCTGGCCGTCTGGGCCGGCACGATGCCGTCGGCGTCGGCCGTGAGCGGGTTCGTGATACCGAACGTCTTGGGAATGGACGGGCCGGTCACGTCGGCGTCAAGGATGCCCACGCTGAAGCCCTTTTTCTGCATCTGGCTGGCCAAGAGGCTGGTCACGAGCGACTTGCCCACTCCGCCCTTGCCGGAGACCACGCCGATGACGTGCTTGATGTTCGTGCGGGCGTTCGTCGGGAACGTGGACGGGCCCGCGTCCTCGCGGTCGCCGCAGCCGGCAACGCCGCAGCTGCCGCATTCGTGGGTGCATTCTTCTTCTGCCATGGCTCCTTCTTTCCTCGAGAGGCCGCCTCGGTCTCGGCGGCCCGTCGTCTCGTCTCTTTCGGCATGATAGCATATATAAGGTTGCGTCAAGAAAGATTGCCAGTAGCTATTACTAGAGGTAGTCCTATAATGGACGGGAATGGAAGGGCGCCCGCAGCGCCCGGCGGCGGAGGCGCCCTGCGGGGGCGCCCGGAAACGAGAGCGGCGCCCTGCGGGGCGCCCCGAGAGCGAGGAGAGCGCATGCTGTTCGCAGACATCGACATCTTGGACGAGAACCTGGACCTGCAGACCCACCGTTGGGTGGGCGTGAGGGACGGGCACATCGCCTACCTGGGCAAGCAGGCGCCCGCCGGCGCCGAGGCCGAGGCATACGGCGAGGTGTACGACGGTCGCGGCAAGCTGCTCGTGCCGGCGTTCTACAACGCCCATGCCCATGCGCCCATGACGCTTCTGCGCGGTTACGCCGAGAACCTTCCCCTGCAGGCCTGGCTCAACGACATGGTGTGGCCGTTCGAGGCGAAGATGACGCCCGAGGACAACTACTGGGCCACGCTTCTGGCCTGCGCCGAGATGGCTCGCTACGGCGTGGTGAGCTTCTCCGACATGTACTACGCCACCGACGAGCGCGTGCGCGCCGTGGTGGAGAGCGGCCTGAAGGCAAATATCTGCGAGAGCGAGCTGTACTTCGAGCCCAAGCCGTTCGCAGACTACGCCAGCTGCGCGGCGGTCGAGGAATACGTGCGGAAGTACCACGGCGCCGCTGACGGGCGCATCCTCATCGACTACAACATCCACGCCGAGTACACGTCGAACCCGCAGACGTGCAAGGATATCGCCGCCGTGGTGAAGGAGAAGGGCCTGCGCATGCACCTGCACGCCTCGGAGACGAAGAGCGAGCACGAGGAGTGCAAGCAGCGCCACGACGGCCTGACGCCCCTCCAGTACTTCGCGAGCATCGGCGTGCTGGACGTGCCCACCACGGCCGCCCACTGCACGTGGTGCGAGCCGGCCGACTTCGACCTCATGGTGGAGAAGGGCGTGTTCGCAGCCGCCAACCCCGCCTCGAACATGAAGCTGGGCAGCGGCTACGCGCCCATCCCCGCCATGCTGGAGGCCGGCGTGAACGTGTGCCTGGGCACCGACGGCATGGCCTCGAACAACAACCACGACATGATGCAGGACCTGTACCTGCTGGCGCTGCTGTACAAAGGCTCCACGGGCGACCCGTCGGTGGTCACGCCGAAGCAGGCCCTCGCCGCCGCTACGCGCATGGGCGCGCTCTCGCAGGGCCGCGAGGACTGCGGGCTGGTGCGCGCGGGCATGAAGGCCGACCTCGCCGTGCTCGACGTGACGGGTCCCTCCTGGGCGCCGCGCACGAACCCGCTGGTGAACATGGTGTACGCCGGCCATGGCTCCGACGTCGTGCTCACCATGAGCGACGGCGCGGTGGTCTACCGCGACGGCGCCTACCCCGGTATCGACGTGGAGCGCGCGAAGGCCGAGGTGGAGACCCGCACGAAGCGCATCATCTCCGAGGTGTAGCCCCTGCCGCCAAAGCCCGCCCGACACCCCCCCGACGCCGCGTGCCGCACGCAACCGCGCCCCGCGCCAGCCTGTACGCAAAGTACCGCTAGGCGCGGGGCGCGTGTTGGTTTATTCTGGTATGGCTATCATTATGAAGAGGGAAGGGGAAGCATGCTGCGAATTTCCGATGCGCGCATCGACGGCTTCATCGCCGAGGACGTGCCCTACGTCGACCTGACGTGCGCGGTGCTGGGGATAGGCGACGAGCCCGGCGAGATGGACTACTTCACGCGGGAGGACTGCGTGCTGGCCGGGACCGAGGTGGTGCGGCGCATCATGGGCAAGCTGGGCTGCGAGGTGGAATCGGCCGAGCCGAGCGGCACGCGCGTGGCGGCCGGCGGCACCTTCATGACCGTGCGCGGCACGTCGGCCGGCCTGCATGCGGCGTGGAAGGTATGCCTGAACGTGTTCGACCACTGCTCGGCCGTGGCCACGAAGACGCGCTCCATGGTGGACGCGGCGCATGGCGCGAACCCGCGCTGCGAGGTGCTCACCACGCGCAAGAGCCAGCCGGGCGCGAAGGACCTGCTCACCGGTGCCGTCATGGCGGGCGGGGCGTTTCCGCACCGGCTGGGGCTCTCCGAGACGGTGCTCGTGTTCGACCACCACCTCACGTTCTTCGGCGGCTTCGACGCGTTCGTGGAGCAGCTGCCGGCTGTGAAGGCGCGCTGCATCGAGAAGAAGCTGTTCGTGGAGGCCGACGCCGAACGTGCCCGCGTGCTCGCGGCCGCCGGCGTGGACGGCATCCAGTTCGACAAGATCCCGCCCGAGGAGCTGGCGCCCCTCGTGGCCGAGCTGCGCGCCATCGACCCGCACGTCACGCTTGTCGCGGCCGGCGGCATCAACCCGGGCAACGCCGCCGCCTACGCCGCCACCGGCGTGGACGGCCTGGCC
>NC_021021.1:2008251-2011398 GCF_000210055.1 Gordonibacter pamelaeae 7-10-1-b | reverse complement strand
CCACCACGGCCCCCTTCGCCGCCAAGCCGCTGGATATGAGCGTGCGCATGCGCCGGTTGTGAGAGGGCGGGGCTGCGGCGGCCGGGAGGCGGCCGCGGACGGGGCCGCCTGCCGCCCGTGTTTCACGTGAAACATTTGTACGATAAGTGGGACCGAAAACGAGACGCATCGTCCATCGGCGAAAAAAGAATCGCCGGGCGCGAAGGCCGCCCGGATGCGACAAGGGAAGGAACAAGATCATGATCAAGGAAACGTTGAAGGTGACGGGCATGCACTGCCCGAAATGCACGGCCCGCGTGGAGAAGACCGTGGGGGCGATCGACGGCGTGGAGTCCGTTGCAGCCGATTTCGAGGCCGACAAGGTGGAGCTCGCGTACGACGGCCAGCCTTCCACGCTCGCCGCCGTGAAGGCCGCCATCGCCGCCGAGGACTTCGTCGTAGAGGACTGACGCCGGCCCTCCTCGCGTTCAAGATGCCGGCGGCGCGTTCCCGTCGCCGGTTCGCTCCCCGTACTACCTATCCTCAATTCAATATATTAACCTTGAACATATATACTTCCGATTAGAAATATTATAAGATTAGAATAATTCGGCCCTGGGCCGTTGGGGAAAAGAAAAGGGTAATCGAGGAGGGGCATCATGAATGCATTATCGAAAGGTCATCGCCGGGGGATTGCGAGGGTTCTCGCGTTAGCCGCCTGCCTGTGCGCCATGCTGGCAGCCGGCATGCTCGCCGGGTGCTCGTCGCCCGCGCAAGGCGAGTCGGAGGGCCAGCCGGAGCCGGCGGCCGAGAAGGCGCTCGAGGGCAAGACGCTCGACATCTACTGCGGGGCCGGCATGACCGACCCGTTCCAGGAGATCGCCGACGCGTTCCAGGCCGAGACGGGCTGCACCGTGAACGTGACGTTCGCCAACGCGGCGCAGATCCAGACGCAGATCACCACCACCGAGCAGGGCGACTTCTTCATCGCCGGCTCGGCCGACGAGCTCAAGCCCGTCGAGGCGTTTGTGGAAACCAGCACCGACCTGGTGAAGCACATCCCGGTGCTGGCCGTGCCCGCCGGCAATCCGCAGAACGTCGCCGGCCTGGCCGATTTGTCCGGGGCCTCGCGCGTGCTGGTGGGCGACCCCGAGTCCACCCCCATCGGCAAGATAGCCAAGAACGCGCTGACGAAGGCGGGCCTGTGGGACTCGCTCATGGCAGCGAACGTCCTCACCACCACGACCACCGCACCGCAGATCGCCACCGCCTTGGCCAACGGCGAGGGCGACGCAGGCATCGTGTGGAAGGAGAACGTGAAGGGCGACGGCGTCAAGATCGTGGACACCCCCGATTTGGACGCGTTCGTGAAGACCGTTCCCTCCGCGCAGCTGACCTGCGCCAAGGATGCCGAGGCCACCAAGGCATTCAGCGAGTTCCTCCAGACCGACGCGGCGTGGGACATCTGGGCCGCCTACGGCTACGAGCGAGTGTAGCACCATGGAGGCACGCGAGGCCGCCATGCCGGGAACTCGGCCCGGCGCGGCGGCCCGCGAGCGGCGGCACCGCGGCCGGAAACACGACGTGTTCTCGGGCGTTTCCATGGCCGTGGCCACGGTGGTGCTGCTGTTCGTGGGCAGCGCCATCGTGGCCATCGTGGCCGGCGGCATCGCCCATTTCGGCGAGGCCGTCACCTCGGCCGAGGTGCTGTTCTCGCTTAGGATGAGCGTGGTCACGTCCAGTATCTCCACCGTGCTCTGCCTGGTGCTGGCGCTGCCGACCGCCTACGCGCTGTCGCGCACGAACATGCCGTTCAAACGCGTGGCCGAGGTGCTCATGGAGCTCACGCTGTCGCTGCCCTACATCCTGCTGGGCTTCGCGCTGCTGCTGATCTTCTCGTCGCCGTTCGGCAAGGCCCTCAAAGAGGCCGGGCTCGCGGTGGTGTTCGAACCGGCCGGTATCGTGTTCGCCCAGCTCATCGTGAACCTTCCGTTCGCCATCCGCATGGTGCGCACGGCGTTCGCCGACGTGAGCCCGCGCATGGAGTTCGTGGCGAAGACGCTGGGCGCCACGCCCGGCGACGTGTTCCGCACCATCATTCTGCCGCAGTGCCGCAACGCGCTCATCAGCACGTTCGTCCTCACCTGGGCGCGCGGCATGGGCGAGTTCGGCGCCACGCTCATGCTGGTGGGCGTGACGCGCATGAAGACCGAGACGCTGCCCGGGAGCATCTACCTGAGCATCTCCACCGGCAACAACGAGACGGCCATGGCCACGGCCATGATCATGCTCCTGCTGTCGGCGGCGACGCTCGTGGTGGCGAACCTGCTGAACCGGCCGGTGGGGGCGACCCGTGTCGGGCCTGGCCGCAAGGCGGCGAAGAGGGGAGCCTGGCATGGCCGGAAGCATTGAGGTGCGTGACCTGCGCGTGGAGCGGGGGTCGTTCGTGCTCGAAGTGCCCCGCTTGTCCGTCAGGCCGCGCGAGGTGTTCGCCATCTTGGGGTCCACCGGGTCGGGCAAGACCGTCCTCATGGAGTCGATAGCAGGCGCGTTCCTCCTTGACGGAGGGTGCATCCTGCTGGACGGCAAGGACGTGGAGTCGCTGCCCGTCCAGCAGCGCCACCTGGGCATCCTGTACCAGGACTACGCGCTGTTCCCGCATATGACCGTGCGGGAGAACATCGCCTACGGCCTGCGGATGAACGGCTGCCCGCCGCGCGAGCGCGACGAGCGCGTGCAGGCCATGCTCTCGTTGTTCGATATCGGGCATCTGGCCGAACGGTACCCCGGCATCATCAGCGGCGGCGAGTCGCAGCGCACGGCGCTGGCCCGCGCCTTGGTGCTGGAGCCGGAGATACTGCTGCTCGACGAGCCGTTCTCGGCGTTGGACCCGGCCACGAAGGAGCGCCTGTACGCCACGCTGCGCGCTGTGCATGCGCGGTTCGACTGCACCATCGTGTTCGTCACCCACGACTTCAACGAGGCCCGCACGCTAGCCGACCGCGTGGGCGTGGTGCTGGACGGCCGCCTGCGCGCGGTGCGGGAAGCCCGCGCCCTGTTCGAGCCGGAAGGCCTCGAGCCCGAGGTGCAGGCGTTCCTGGGCCTGCGCTATCCGGGTTTCGCTACTTCCCCCTCATCTTCTTCACGCCGCCCGCTGCGATGACGGCG
>NC_021021.1:2003411-2008106 GCF_000210055.1 Gordonibacter pamelaeae 7-10-1-b | reverse complement strand
CGGGCAGGATGAGCATGGGCACGCCCACGAGCATGAGGGCGCCGCCGACGGCGGTCTGCACGGCGCCGCCGATGCGGCTCGGCTTCCTCTTCGCGCCGGTGCCGCCGTCGATGATGGTGGCGTTGACGGCGGCCTGCGCCGCACCCTTTCCGTACGACGGTGCGCGGAACGCATCGCCTTCCGACGGGCGCGCGCCTCGCGCGGCATCGCTCGTGCTGGCAACGGGATCGACGTCGATGATGGGGCTGTGGTCGCTCATGGTCTCCTCGCTTAGGTGGGGTGCGGCTTCGCGCCGCTCTCGGTCCCGATTATACGGGCTGCGGCTCGCCTGCGCCCTGGGGCGGGGGGCGGGCGACGGGTTCGTCACCGTTCGGTAACGTGTTGTCCGCGGCTTCTCCAAAGGAGACCCACCCGCGCTTCGTCTGCAGGCGAGTCCCGCGCTTCGCCCGAGCGGTCGAATTCCGGCGTTGTGGGTGTGGGAGGCGGCCATTTGCGATACACTATAGGTCAAGGTTTCATGTTCGCGTTTGAAGTTCGTAGGTTAGGCTCGACTGTGGTTCGCGCCTTGACGAAGACGGCAACGGCGTGGGCCACTCAACAGGAAAGTTGGTGGTCAACATGGCAGCTCCTGCTACCGAACACGTACGGAACATTGTGCTGGTGGGCCAAGACGGCGCCGGCAAGACATCGCTCGCCGAGGCGATGCTGCACGTCTCGGGCCGCACGCCCCGCATGGGCACGACCCACGACGGGAAGTCCTACCTCGATTACGACGAGGAGGAAATCCGGCGCAAGTTCACCATCGGCACGTCCATCGCCCCCATCCCCTACAAGGACTACAAGATCAACCTGCTCGACACCTCCGGCCACCCCGACTTCATCGGCGACACGCTGGCCACCATGCAGGCGGCCGAGATGGCGCTGTTCGTGGTCGATGCCGTGGCGGGGCCGCAGGTCATGACCACCAAGCTCTGGCGCGAGGCCGAGGACATGCGCCTGTCGCGCGCCGTGTTCATCAACCACATCGACCGCGAGAACGCCGACTTCGACACCGCCATGGCGCTTCTGCACGCGCGCTTCGGCTCGCGCTTGGGCCCCGTGACCATCCCCATCGGCGTGGACGCGGACTTCAAGGGCGTCATCGACATCATCCGCATGAAGGCCCGCTACTTCGACCCCGGCAGCGACGCCGAGCGCATCGAGGACATCCCGGCCGATTACGTGGAGACGGCGCAGGCCGCGCGCGACAAGCTGTGCGACCTCGTGGCCGAGGCCGACGACGAGCTCATGATGAAGTACCTCGACGGCGAGGAGCAGCTCACGCAGGAGGAGCTGGAGCAGCTGCTGGACAAGGCCATCGCGCAGGAGCTGTTCATCCCCGTGTTCGTGGGCTCCACGATCATCGAGCAGGGCATCCAGGGCGTCATGGAGGATATCGCCACCTACTTCCCGCATCCGCGCCACCACGGCCGCTTCCGCCTGGCCAACGGCGAGGAGACGCTCGTGGACGAGACGGGCGAGCCCGCAGGCTTCGTGTTCAAGACCGTGTCCGACCCGTTCGTGGGGCGCTTGAGCTTCATGAAGGTCATCTCCGGCGTGCTTGAGCCGGGCATGGAGCTGGTGAACGCTCGCACGGGCAAGAAGGACCGCCTGGGCCACCTCTACGTCATGATGGGCAAGGAGACCAACGACGTGAAGAGCGCGAAGGCCGGCGACATCGTCGTCGTGCCCAAGCTCACCGAGACGCGCACGGGCGACACGCTGTCGAAGTCGGGCACCGTGGCCATCGACCCGCTGCCCTTGCCCGAGCCGCAGTACCCCGTGGCCATCGAGGCCGTGAACAAGAAGGACGAGGACAAGCTGGGCACGTTTTTGGCCCGCGTGGTGGAGACCGATCCCACCGTCCGCGTCAACCGCAGCGAGGAAACGCACCAGACCGTGGTCACCGCCATGGGCGACGCCCAGGTGGATACGCTGCTCGCGCGCTTGAAGGAGCAGACCGGCGTCGAGGCGAGGCTCGTGCCCGTGCGCATCCCCTACCGCGAGACCATCCGCAAGAAGGCCGAGGCGCAGGGCCGCCACAAGAAGCAGACGGGCGGATCGGGCCAGTTCGGAGACTGCTGGCTGCGCCTGGAGCCCAACCCCGGCGGCGGCTACGAGTTCCTGGACGAGATCGTGGGCGGCAAGATCCCGCGCGGCTTCATCCCCGCGGTGGACAAGGGCGTGCAGGACGCCATGGCCGAGGGCTTCCTGGCGGGCTATCCCATGGTGGACGTGAAGTGCGCCGTGTACGACGGCTCGTACCACTCGGTCGATTCCAACGAGATGGCGTTCAAGACGGCCGCGCGCATCGGCTTCCGCGCCGCGTGCGAGAAGGCCGACCCCATTCTCCTGGAGCCTATGGCCAACCTGAACGTGACGGTGGGCGAGGAGTACGCCGGCGCCGTGATGGGCGACATCTCCACGCGCCGCGGACGCATCGTGGGCACCGACTCCAACGACGCGGGCGAGACGGTCATCATGATGCGCGTGCCCTACGCCGAGGTGGTGACGTACACGAAGGACCTGCGCTCCCTCACGCGCGGCTCCGGCTCGTACACCCTGGAGCTCGAGGGATACGACCCCGCCCCCGCCGACGTGACGAAGAGGCTCGTGGAAGCCTACCAAGCCGCCCGAGCCGCCGGCAACTAGCAAGTTGAGCGATGAGATAAAGAACGCCGCCCGAAAGGGCGGCGTTCTTGTCGTGGGGCACGGGCACAGGGATGGCGTCTCGCTCCTACGCCTCCGGGTGCGCTGCCAGCCACTCCTCGGTTGGCGGGGTGTTGCGGCGGCACACTTGGTAGCCGTGCTCGGGATGCGCGCTCGCGCCCTTGCCGCAGGGGTAGGCGCACACGAGGCCGCTGTAGTTGCAGCGCAGGGGCGCGGGGCGCACGAGCGCTGTCAGGTCCTCGCCGCATTTCTTGCATAAGAGCGGTGCCCCGGCCGTCACTTCCGTGCGATCGAAGATGGTGCAGGTGCCGCAAGAGGGGCACTTCCCCGATTTCTTGGGCGCGGGCTGGCATTTCCCGCACAGCGGGTTGCATATCCAGCATCCTCCCGGCATGACGGCCGTCCTTTCTGTCGTTGGTCGATAATCTAACTCGATCGATTACGTTATGCTTTATACTAGGGTCGTGACCGGTTCGGGCGAAGACGAGCGCGCCGAAGCGGGAGAAGTGATCGTGCAGGTCACGCGCATGGTCGAGCGATCGGGGCCGCGCATGCGCAACTATCAACCTAGCACGGGGCCTGATAAGCCTTGTACCTATCGCGGTATGAAAATGAGCAGCTCTGGTACTGTAGGCTATAGGCCTTTCCGGGTAAAACGGGTAAGGTTTGAGAAGGACGAGCGACGCACTGCTCGTTTCTTTTCATCAGGGGGAAAGGGGCGTGCCGGATGACGCAAGCTGTGCCGGAACGATCAGAGGGTAAGACTTCCCATGCGAAGACCTTGACCATGATCGGGTTCAAGGTCAACTTGAGCTGGCACTACCTGGTACTGTTCTCTCCCATCTTCATCGGCGCGACCGACAACCCGTCGTTCGCGTTCTTCCTCGAGCGCCAGTTCACGTTGTACCTCACGCTGGCCCTGTCCTTCGGGGCGCTCGTGGGCGTGGGCCGCTTCTTCCTGAAGCGCAACAAGATCGCGCCGTCCACGCTGTTGCTGGGCGCGGCAGGCCTGCTCGCCACGGTGGCCTCGGTGCTGTCGCTGGCCACGCTCTCGGCCGACATGCCGTGGCGCATCGCATCGGTGGTGCTTTTGGGCTTCTCCGAGGCGTTCCTCATGTTCCTGTGGCTCCACTATTATATGGAAGCGGCGGCGGGGCACCTGTTCCGCTCGTTCGCGGTCGACATGATGGCCGGCGGCGTGATCGCGTTTCTCACGTGCAGCTTCGTGCCGCCGCTCAGCTACGTTGTGGCCCTGTGCATGCCGGCGGTGGCCACCGTGTCGCTCATCGCGAACTGGCGCACCATCGAGCCGGTCGACGCGGCCGCCCCGGCCCCGGCCGTCAAGCCGCCCCGCAAGAGCATCCTGCGCCATTCGCTGAAGACGCTGCTGCCCACCACGGTGTACGCGTTCGTGTTCGGCCTGTTGCAGGGCGGGTTCATCAACAGCGGCATCGCGCTGCTCATGGCGGGCAACGCCGTGGTTCTCGTGGGTATCGTGCTGGCGGGCATCGTCATCTTCTTCATACCCGAGGCGCCCGAGACGAATGCCGACATCGACACGATACACCGCTTCTCGCTGCTCTTCTTCGTCCTCGGCATCGTGGGTCTTTCCTTCTTGGGCGGGGGGGGGGGGTGCTCCTCGCATCCGAAACGGTTATCCTGGCAGGATTCAACCTGTTCGACTTCGGCGGCCTGATACTCGGCGTTGGGCTGGCGCGGCGGCTTAAGCCCGGTTCGCTGCTGCTCGTCGACGGCGGCCGCGTGCTCGTGTACGTGAGCCTGGCCGTGGGCCTGGTGGTGGGCAAGTGCGTGGTCACGGGGTTCGGCGTGGCCGACCCCTCGCTCGTGCTCTACTCGCTGTGCGGGGCCGCCATCACCATGCTCGTGGCCACGGTGCTCACGCCGTTCCGCGAGCAGGAGTCCTTCGAGGCGCAGATTGCGTGCATGACCTCCGAGTCCGCCGAATCCGGCGATGCCGCCACGGGC
>NC_021021.1:2001604-2003174 GCF_000210055.1 Gordonibacter pamelaeae 7-10-1-b | reverse complement strand
GACACGCCCTGGCGGCGCACGTGCCGCGGCATCGCCGAGCTCTACAAGCTCTCCCCGCGCGAGACCGAGATATTCTTCCTCATAGCCAAGGGCCGCAACGCCGAGTACGTCCAGCAGAAGCTGGTCATCTCCATGCACACGGCCAAGACCCACATAGCGAACATCTACCACAAACTCGGGGTGCATTCGTCGCAGGAGATGCTCAGCTTGATAGAGACGTTCCGCGAGGAAGACATCAAATCGCAGGAGCAAGACTGACATCGGCCCATCTCGGCGCGCCACGGCGCGCCGTTTTGCTGTCCATCAGGGGCGACGCCCCGCCAACCGTAAGGAGCACCCTATGCAAGAATCCACACCCCAGCTCGACCTGAGCGCGTTCGCGCTCTCCTCGCACGACAGCGTGCACATCGTCATGCCGCCGCAGCCCGTCGCCACCGACGACGACATCGACGCTCAGCTGTTCGTCTACATTGCCTCGGCCACGAACCATTCGCCCATCCGCTCCATCGGCGATCTGACCGACGAGTGGGTAAAGAGCCAGTTCGACGGCATCAGCACCATGGCCGAGCTGCGCGCGGGCATCAAGCAGGACCTCGAGCGCCAGGGCATGGTGGCCTGGAACAACACGAAGTTCCAGAAGTGCTCCGACGCCCTCGTGGCGCGCCTGGAGGGCGAGTTGCCCGCAGATGTCGTCGCCGCGAACATCGAGGCTTCGCACGCCCAGTACGAGCAGCGCCTCAAGTCGTTCGGGTCCACGAAGGAGCGCTACCTGCGCGAGGAGCATCTCACGCCGGAGCAGTTCGAGGAGAAGCTGCGCGACGACGTGGTGTTCCAGCTGAAGCTCAACGCGGCGCTCGACAAGATGATCGAGGCCACGGGGACCGAGGTCGCGCCCTCCGAGCTCACCGAGTATCTGTCCACGGACGACCCCGATGCGTTCCTCGCCGAGATCGAGGCGAACGGCCGCATGGCGGACGCCCAGCGCGCAGCCGCACGCGTCAAGGTCATGCGCAGCGTGGTGGACACGGCGGTCGTGGAGACGGAGGACGACGCCCCCGCCGCCTAGCCCGGCTTCTCTGCGCCATCCGGCGCCACGGCCCGCGCTTCCCGGCATCGGCCGCTTCGGAAGGGCCCGCAATGCGGGCCCTTCCGCATGTTGGGGGCCTCATACCCCGTATCGTCCCCTTTGCATGACCGATTTTCGTTTCCCCTGGTAAAAGCCTCGATACACGCGTAGTAGTGAGTATGACTGCCAGTACTAGATCGCCCTTTTTCATACCCGCGAAGGTAGTTTCGCCGATTTGCCGCGTGGTAGCTTATGCGCTGTGAATGCACCCCAATGTATTTGCGAACAGACCTTGTCCACCGAGATTCAATGAGGAAGAGGAGGAACCACGATATGTGCTTCAGACCGCCGTCGTTCGACGAAATGATGAAGAAGTGCCCGTCTTGCGGCTCTTTCAACCCGCCCGAGAACGACAAGTGCAAGAAGTGCGGCACCGAGCTTCCCGCTGCGGATGCTGCCGGCACGGGCGCGAACGCCCCTGCCCCGAGCGCTCCCGGCGCCCCC
>NC_021021.1:1992402-2001415 GCF_000210055.1 Gordonibacter pamelaeae 7-10-1-b | reverse complement strand
CGCCCCCAAGGCCCCTGGCGCGCCGAAGCCGCCTACTGCGTAAGCAGGAGCGGGTCGATCCTTCCGGCAGCGGCTTGAGAGAGGCCGCATGCACGTCGGCACGAGGGTCATTGCAAGTCTTTAAGAAACCCCGATCCTCCGCGCGGAAGAGGAGACCGAGCGGACACGGGGAAGGCGGGAAGCGAGGTTTGAGGAGGCCGCGCGACCCGAGATAAGCGTGCTTCGGGGTTTCTGAAGAATAAGAGTTCATCTTATCGGTATCTCTTTTATGAAAGGGGGGCTTTTCATGATCAACGAATACAACCATGATCTGTACAAAACAGACTGGCGTTGGTACGAGGATGGTTATGAAGTGACCCGCACCTCGGTCTGGACCGGACCTGGGTGTCACAACGGCTGCGGCGTGCTCACGTACGTCAAAGACGGCAAGCTCGAGAAGATCGAGGGCGACCCCAACTTCGGGTACAACCAGGGACGTCTGTGCCTGCGCTGCCTGAACATGGTCGAGAACATCTACAACAACGACCGCCTCAAGTGGCCTCTCCTCCGCGACGGCGAAAAGGGCGAGAACAAGTGGAAGCGCATCACGTGGGAAGAGGCCTTCGACTGGCTCGAGGACACCTACAAGACGATCTGCAAGACCATTCATGACGAGTACAACGGCATCGGGCCCGAGGGCATCGTCGCCCTGTCCGGCACCGGCCGTAACGCCATGTGGCATGGCGCCATGTGCCTCCGCGCCGTCTTCGGCAGCCCGAACATGTCGTTCGGCTTCCTCTCTGCCGACTCCTGCTACCAGCCCCGCATGACCGCCAACCTCATGAAGGACGGCGACTGCTGGATCCTGGACGCCTCCCAGCTGCACCCGGATCGTTACGACAACCCGGAGTGGAAGCAGCCCGAGGTTGTTATCGTGTGGGGCAACGAGCCTCTCGCGTCCAACCCCGACGGCTTCGTCGGCCACTGGCTGATCGACCTCATGCGCATGGGCACGAAGTTCATCGTCATGGACCCGGCCCTCACGTGGCTGGCCTCCAAGGCTGACATCTGGATCCAGGTTCGTCCCGGCACCGACTGCGCGCTCGCCATGGGCATGCTGCGCGTCATCGTCGACGAGGACCTGTACGATCACGACTTCGTGGACAACTGGTGCTACGGCTTCGACGAGCTCGTCGAGCGCCTGCAGGACTACCCGACCGACAAGGTCGCGGAGATCTGCTGGATCCCCGAGCAGCAGATCTACGACGCTGCCCGCATGTTCGCTGCTGCCAAGCCCGGCGCCATCCAGTGGGGCCTCGCCATCGACATGCAGATCGCTGCCATGGAGGCTTCGTTCGCCATCTCCGACATCACGGCGCTGTGCGGCAACCTCGACGTCCCCGGCGGCAACGTGCTCGTGCGCTACGCCTACAACAGCTCCAAGAAGTACGGCTGCGGCCTCGAGTTCATCTCCCAGGAGATGCTCGACCGCCGTATCGGCACCGACCAGTCGCCCATCCACAAGGCCGGCTACACGCCGTTCATCCCGCCTGACCTCCTGCTCGAGGCCATGGAGACGGGCGTGCCGTATCCGCCCCAGATGATGTGGGTCCATGGCACGAACCCGATCGCCAACATGGGCGGCGACGCCCCGCGCATCTACCGCGCGTGGCAGAACGTGCCCTACACGGTCGTCGTCGACTACTACCTGACCCCGACCGCCGTCGCCTTCGCCGACCTGGTGCTCCCCGTGGCCATGTCCGTCGAGCGCGACTCCTTCCGCTCCTGGTGGCAGCCGCTGCGCACGATGACCGCCGCAGCCGGCCGTTACTACGAGTGCATGATGGACGAAGAGCTGGTGTTCTATCTGGGCAAGCGCTTCAACCCGGACTTCTTCAACCAGTTCGAGACCGTGCGCGACTTCCTGACGTGGATGATCCAGGACGACGGCAACGGCGTTCCGTACACGTTCGAGGACCTCACCCACACGGTGTACGACTACTGGGATTGGAACGAGACGTACCACAAGTACGAGAAGGGCCTGCTCCGCGAGGACGGCCAGCCCGGCTTCGTCACGGCTACCGGTATGTACGAGATCTCCTCGCCGCTGTTCGACGTGTGGGGCTTCGATCCGCTGCCGCACCACATGGAGCCGTTCGAGAGCCCGTACCGTACGCCTGAGCTGTACAAGGAGTACCCGTACATCTACACGTCCGGCCACCGTCACATCGGCCTGTTCCACTCCGAGCATCGCCAGCTGCCGACCATGCGCGAAGTGCACCCCACGGCTATCGCCGACATCTCGCCCGAGATCGCCGAGGAGATCGGCGTGAAGGAAGGCGACTGGGTGTGGTTCGAGAACCGTCGCGGCAAGTGCAAGCAGCAGGCGCACATCGCTCCGGGCCTCATGCCGAACCTCGTCCGTGCCCGTCACGGCTGGTGGTTCCCCGAGCAGGAGGCGGCAGAGCCGAACCTGTACGGCGTGTTCGACTGCAACGGCAACAACCTGACCACGATGGGCGTGTACGGCCCGACGCACTACGGCGCCCCGTACAAGAGCACGCTCTGCAAGTGCTACAAGGTGACGCCTGAAAATGATTGCTCGCCTAGCGAGATTGTGACCAAGGGAGGTGGCTTCGGTGGCTATGACTACACCCGGTTCGAAGGCGACTAACGGTCTGCTGATCGACTACGAATTCTGCACCAACTGCCATACGTGCGAAGTTGCTTGCAAGAAAGTGCATGATCTTCCGATCGGCCAGTACGGCATCAAGACGCTGGAGTACGGCCCGGTGAAGAACATCAACGGCAAGTGGGAGTGGACCTATCTTCCCCTGCCCACGGATCTGTGCGACCTCTGCGCCGACCGCGTGGCCGAGGGCAGGCTTCCGAGCTGCGTGCATCACTGCCAGGCTGGCATCATGTACTACGGCACGCTCGAGGAGCTGTCCGCTAAGTTGGCTGAGAAGCCCAATCAGGTGCTTTTCGCAAAGTAATGTTGGAACGAAGGAGGTAGAGCTATGGCTCGTCAGGAGAAAGGCGGATTCCGTCCGCCTCCGCTGGGGAAAATTCTGTGGAAGTGCACCGAGTGCGGTACCTTTAACGCGGCCGATGCCACGGCGTGCAAGAAGTGCGGCGCCGAGAAGGAGAAGGTTGCCGACAAGTCCATCGAGAGCGCGACGTTCAAGCCTATCGATGACTCCGAGCGCCTGAACCAGGACAAGAAGGCCGTCGAGAAGATTCTCGGCGAGGAGTAGTTAGTTCCAACGGCGAGGGGATCTCTGTCGAGAGATTGGGGTCCCCTCCGTCTTTACATGGCCGCCTGGCAGGGTCGAAACGTTTTCATGGGGATAATGCTGAAAGAGCAAAAGAAGACGAAGCCTCGATCCGAGTCTACTCATCCAAGGCTAGCGCATGAAGCGGGAACGCCTTCTTTTGCGCGGGATCCGCACTGTCCGACGGCCGCCTATCGGATTCTCCGGCTTAAAAACAGCTCATAAGGGCCGGAGAACGTTCCAAGGAGCGGATTATGAGTGCAGCTGCTAAGTCGCCCGGGAAGTTCACTATTTCCCAGGCGATCGACTCCCTTGGAGTCAGCAAGTTTACCATTTCCATTTTCTTCCTCGTTGGCATAGCGATGATGTTCGATGGTTACGACTACATGATCATCTCCTATACCAACACCCAGATCATGCAGGAGTTCTTCGGTCCTGCGGGCAACGACGCCCTCAAGGGCGCCCTGTCGTCCTGGTCGACGATCGGCATCGTGGTGGGCTCGTTCGCAGCCGGCCCGCTGTCCGACAAGTTCGGCCGCAAGAAGATCCTCACCATGGGCACGTTCATGTACGGCCTGCTTACCATTCCGTGCATCTTCGCGCCGAACTACGAGGTCTTCGCGGTCTTCCGCGTGCTCGCCGGCCTGTTCCTGGGCGTGTGCACGCCTATCGTCACCACGCTGTTCACGGAGTTCACCCCCACGAAGCAGCGTTCGTTCTTCATCACGTTCGGTATGGCGTGGATGATCGTCGGCTGGGTTATGGCCGCCCTCGTGGGCACGGTCATGGTCCAGATCGCCACGTGGCACATGTGCTACGCGATCGGCGCCCTGCCGGTGCTCTATGCGTTCATCTTCGGCAAGTTCACGCCGGAATCGGCCCACTGGTGCGCCGTGCACGGCAAGCTTGACCAAGCTGCCAAGGTGCTGCAGCGCATCGAGAAGCGTGCGGGCAAGGAGATTCCCTACGAGCTGAAGGCCGAGAACCTTCTCGTGCCGCCGGTTTCCGCCAAGTCGAGCCCGGCCGAGGTGTGGAAGGGCAAGTACCTGAAGACCACCATCGCGCTGGTTGTCATCTACTTCGCCGGCAACTTCAGCATCTACGGCGTGAACGCCTGGCTGCCGGCCCTGATGCTCGAGGCCACGGGCGGCGCCGTCACCGCGTCGTACATGCTGGCCATGGCCCAGAACGCCGCGTCCGTCGTGGCGAACTGCACCACCGGCTTCGTCTCCGAGGCCATGGGCCGCAAGCGCAACCTCATCTTCGGCTACGGCCTGTCGGTGGTTGCCTGCCTCATCGTGTCCCAGGTGGTCAAGCTGCCCGCCGAGACGAGCTTCTGGCCGTACCTGATCGCGTTCGTGTTCATGGGCTTCGCCCTGAACTACGCCATCACCGCTGCCCAGCCGATGATGTCCGAGTCCTATCCCACCGAGTTCCGCAACTCCGGTGTTGCGACCATCGTCGCGCTCGGCAAGTCTGCCGGCATCCTGTCGCCCATCATCCTGGGCGGCCTGAAGGCTGCGGGTTGGGCGTTCTCTCCGCTGATCGCCCTGCTGGCCGCCCCCATGGCGTTCGGCTTCCTGGCTGGCTTCCTGCTTCCCAAGGGCGCCAAGGGCATGAACATCGACGACATCGCCGATGAGGCTGCCGACGCCAAGGCGTAAGCACTGCTTTATCGCCCATCCTGAAAGGGTGTGCGAGGATTGACGTTCGACTGGCCGACGGGGTTCCCGAAAGGGGGCCTCGTCGGTCGGGTTTGCCAGGGCGGTTCGCGGGTTGCCGCGTCCCCTTAGCGTTGCTGGTCGCGCGCAGGATGCAACCGACCGCGGCGAACCGCCTTGGCAAACCCGACCGACGCACCGGTGCCGGGTAGCTGAATCGATACAAGGGGGTTCGCGATGAGCGCTATCATCTGTCCGTTCTGCGGCAAGGAATCTGCTTCCGAGGACCATTGCACGAAGTGCCGCACGCGCTTCACCAAGGAGATCCGCGCTGCCGCCTTCACGGTGGACAACGACCCGCGCAGCGACCGGATAGGCCCCGTGTCCACGAAGACCGCCAAGATATTCTGCTGGATCGTGCTGGGGCTTTTGCTGGCGGCCTTCGTGCTGGCCACCGAGCTCACCGGCAACGGCGTTACCGGCCACTAGAGCGAGCGAGAGGCTTTCCGGGCGTCCTGCGTGCGCACCGTGCGGGGGTTCTCCTTCTATAAGGCGGCGGAGCGAACAGGCGAGCCTCCGCCCATGCGGCCGCCGCATAGGGACGCACTCGCCTGTTCGCCTGCGGCTAGCGAGCGAGTGCGCCCCCTGCGTGCCCGTTCCGTCTTACCCCCGCTTCGCCTGCTCGTAGTCCTTGATGTCCTGCTTCGTGATGCCCACGCTCGCCTGGATGCCCCTGATCTCGTTGCCCGAGCGGGTGAAGTCCACGCTCGAGGTGCCGCCCAGGATGGCCAGGCCGATGCCGGCCATCATCATGGCGGCTCCCACGGCCATGTTGCCCACTTCCAGGATACCGCTCGTCTCCAGCCCCAGCTTCACCGTGACGAGCACGACGATGGCGGCGAGGGCGGCCGCGCACTTGATGAGGTCCTTGCGGCGGTTCGCCTTGAGGCGCTCGATGTCCTCGTACGCCTTCGCCTTGCGCTGGCTCATGCTTCTGCCCATAACGTGTCCTTTCCCCTGATCAGGATCGCGTGATCCCCGTATGCACGGCCTCTCGTGCGGAAGAGGCCGTGCATACGGGGAACCGGCGGCCCGAGGAGGCGTCAGGCCGCCGGTTCCCGCGAAGGCGCTCGCTTACGAGGCGGCGGCAGCCGCCTCGGGCCCCTCGACGTCGGCGGAGCTGCCGGAGGCCTTCGCCTTGCGGCCCTCCAGCATCTTCATGTCGCTGTTCCACTTCTTGGAGAACGGCAGCACGTCGGCCGCGGCCACGAGGGACAGCACGCCCATGACCATGAACACGGCCAGGCGGTTGTCGCCGCCCACGGCGCCCTGCACCACGATGTTCAGGATGGAGCCGAACACGATGGCGAAGTTCGCCAGCGACAGGTTGAGCGGGTACTTCTTGGCGCCGTAGCGCTGGCGGGCGAACGCCGAGGCCACCACGGGCACGCCGCCGTAGCAGAAGCCGCAGCAGAACGCGCCCACCACGTAGAGCACCGAGATGCCGGTGGTGAACGCGCCGATGATGCAGGCGCAGGCGGCCACGGCGATGAGGCCGTCCACCAGCATGGTGACCTTCACGTTCGTCTTGTCGTAGATGATGCCGATGAGCACGCGCGCCAGGCCGTTGCAGGTGGAAACCAGGCCTACGAGCAGCGTGGCGAAGCCGGCGTCGAAGCCCACGGCTTGCGCGTCGGAGGCGCAGTTGCCGATGGTGGCCAGGCCGATGGCGATGACGATGATGGCCCAGACCCAGTACACGTAGAACGTGGAGGACTTGAGCGGCGTGTCCTGCTCGCCCGGGTCGTAGCCGGACGCGGTGGCCTTCTCGGGTGCCATGAGGGCCACGATGTTCGCCGGCGGGCGGCGCAGCGTGCAGGCCAGCACGACCACCACGAGCGCGGTGATCACGCCGATGGCCGCGAACACGGTGCCCAGGCCGAGCGTCGGCGCCAGGTTCACCGAGAGCGTCCCCAAGATGAGCGAGCCCAGGCCGAAGCCCATCATGAGCACGCCCGACGAGAAGCCCACCTTGTCGGGGAACCACACGTTGGTGGTGGCGATGACGGAGTTGTAGCCCACGCCCACGCCCAGGCCGCCCAGCACGCCGTAGCACAGGTACACCACGGTGATGCTGCCGTTGCCGAACAGGCCGGTGCCGGCGAAGCCGCAGAAGAACAGCGCCGCGGCCACGAACAGCGTGTTGCGCACGCCGATCTTGGCCTCGATCTGCGATCCGATGACGGCGCCGACGCAGAACGTGATCATCATGATGTTGAACGTGAGCCCCACGGCGGCCTTCTCGAGGCCGAACGTGGTGCAGATGGGGCCGGCGAACATGGAGAACGCGTAGATCAGTCCCAGAAACAGCAGCGTGAGCGTGGACAAGGCCAGGTAGAGCATGCGCTTGCTCTTTATCTGGCCGACGGTAAGGTCAGGCATGGATCCCCTCTCTTTCAATGGTTACACGCGCGCACGAACAGCGCGGGCATGCCGTGCGACATCGTATATTGTGCCGTGCGCGCGCGGGCGCGCGTATAGTCGTCCGTACTAGATGGACCCGTTTTCATACTCCTCACAGTAGGGGCGCTCCGCTTGCCGGTGGTAGGTTGCTGGACGAGTTGAAACGCGGGCGCGCGGTTGCGCGCAGCTTCCGTCCGGGGGCGTCGGCACCTCCGCCCGGAAACGTCGGGGGAGGCGATGAGCGTGGCCGACATACGCAAGAACCGCTACGCCATCCTCGTGTGCGGCATCCTGACCATGCTCATGTTCGGCACGATCTACGCCTGGTCCATCTTCATCCCCCCGCTCGAGGCCGAGTTCGGCTGGACGCGCAGCCAGACGTCGCTCGTGTTCTCCGTCGCCATGATCGGGCTGTCCTTCGGCATGCTGTCCATCGGGCCGCTCTCGAAGGTGCTCTCGCTGCGCACCTGCTTCGTCGCCTCGACCTCGCTCATCGTGGCAGGGCTGTTCTCGTGCCAGTTCATCACCGAGCTCTGGCAGCTCTACCTGTTCTACGGCGTGTGCTGCGGGCTGGGCTCGGGCATGAGCTACACGGTGTGGACCACGAACACGCTCGCCTGGTTCGGCGACAAAGTGGGGTTCGCCTCGGGCGTGCTGGTCATGGGCTTCGGCATGGGCGCGCTCGTGCTGGGCTCGCTGGCCTCGGCGCTCATCTACTCGCCGCTGGGCTGGCGCCTGGCGTTCGTGGCCATCGCCGCCTTGGCGCTCGTGGAAGCGCTGGTGGCCGTCAGCTTCATCCAGGAGCCGCCGCCGCATATCGCGGCGCTCAAGCCGAAGCGCGATGCGGTGGGCGTGAGCCTGCCCGGCTCGCGCACCGTGCGCGAGCCGTCGTTCTGGCTGTTCTGCATCTGGCGCAGCGTGGTCATGGGGGCGGGCGGCGCCGTGATCGCCGAGGCGTCCGTCATGATGACGGGCATCGGGTCGTCCGTCGCGTTTGCCACGGCGGCCGTGGGCGCGCTCGGGCTGGGCAACGGGTTCGGGCGGCCGCTCGGCGGCATCCTGTACGACCGCATCGGGCAGAACCGCACGCTGGTGGTGCTCCCGGCGCTGGCGCTGGCCGTGTCGGTGGGCATGGCGGCGGCGTACTGGTTCGAGGTGCCGTGGCTGTTCGCGCCGTTCCTGCTCGTCGAGGGGCTGCTGTACGGCATGTACGCGGCCATCAACACCTCGTACATGCGCACGACGTTCGGACAGCGCGACCTGGCCATGAACACCGGCATCAGCGCCGTGGTGCTGGCGCCGTTCAACCTGGTGTTCCCGCTGGTGGCCGCAGCGCTCTTCGAGTGGACGGGCGGCTACGAGGCGTTCTTCGTCATCGTGCCCGCCTTCGCGCTGCTGTCGCTTCTATGCGGCGCGCTGTGCAAGCCGGCGAACGTGCGGCTGCAGGAGAAGTACGGGGTGGCGGAGCCGGCCTTGGCGGGGGCCGCCGTGGGGGAGACGAGGGAGAGGAGCGCCGATGGCGTGGGGCAAAGGGCAGATCGCGAAGCAGGCGTTGCGCACCGCGCCTGAGGACTACGCCGCGTTCGAGGCCGTGAGCCTGGCCGGGCGCGACGGCGTGCGCGTGCTGGACGTGGG
>NC_021021.1:1987944-1991798 GCF_000210055.1 Gordonibacter pamelaeae 7-10-1-b | reverse complement strand
CGCGGCTTCTATGCGCGCCTGGGCTTCCAGGAGGTGGCGGTGCGGCCGGCCTACTACGAGGACCCGCCCGACGATGCCGTGGTCATGGCGCTCCCGCTGGAGTGAGCGCCGCGGGCGCGCTATTCGGCTCGGCGCGCTGCCGTCTCCTAGGCGGCGGCAGCGGGTTTATCGGCCGGCTTCCTCGGTGATGGTGTCCGACATGCCCACGGCCCACAGCATGTAGGCGTTCATGATGCGCGGCGACTTGTCGGCCAGGGTCTCGGTGTCGGCGGCGCTGGCCACCTCGCTCGCGCTGCGCAGGTGCTGTGGCCGGTAGGGCGGCCGCGGGGCGTAATGCGCGCGCCTCGCCACGAGCAGGGCGGGGAACGTCACGCCGGCGTTGTTGTACATGGTGGCGGCGTTGTTGTACAGGCGCTCGCAAGTGGGCAGGAGGCGGTCGGCCTCGTGCAGCTGCCCGATCGCCTCATGGGCGCAGTCGAGCGCGGCGATGCGCCGCATGTCGGCCACGGCGGAGAAGGAGCGCCACGCCCGGGCAAGCGCGCTGTCGGCCTCGGTGGCTGCTTCGGGCCCGTCCGCTCCCCGGCAGGCGGCCAGGGCTTGGCGGATGTCGGCGGTGGGCGCGTCTGCAAGCTCCCCGGCTGCATCCAGGGCATCGAGGAGGCGCAGGGAGGCATCCAAGCGCGCGGTTCGCTGCTCCTGCACGCGTCGCCAGGCGTCGCCGGCTTCCTCGTCGAGCCTTTGCAGGTTGCGGTAGAGCAGGATCATGATGGTGGTGAACCCGGTGGCGAGTACGACGAACGGCACGAGAATCGGCATGATAGACATGATGGCCCCCTTCGGAGTCGGCTGACGCCGCCATTATACGAAGGGGGCCCGGGGAAACCCTACCACTTCTGGTATGGTTCTGGAGTATGAAGTGGCACCGTGGCGCCCGTGCCGGGATGCTCGTCCGGCACGGTGATCGCCTAGAGCCCGGCGCGCGTGCGCACCTCGTCGATGCTGCGGCCGCACTTCGACAAGTCTCGGCCTGCCGAGCCTGCGAAGATGGCCAGGATGAACGCCGAGATCCACATCGCGCCGTTCACCACCATGTTGTCCGCCTCGATGATGCCGGCGTTCTCGAGCATCGGCTTTCCCAGCAAGATGAGCATCATGGCGGCAAGGGCTGCCAATATCTTTATGAGGTCGAGGCGCCGCCGTGCCTTGAGCCGCTCGATCTCGGCGCGCGCCTTCTCGATGCGCCCGTTGCCCTTCTTGCCCATGCGGGCCTCCTTCTCCCTCGAACCGGTCTGCCTGGTGCGTCCGGGGCCGTTGCCTGCCGCCTTAGCCTATCGAGCGGTCCACGGCCTCCTCGGCCACGGCCATGGGCACCGCCCCGGCCGATGCGACGAGGGGCGTGCCGGCTGCGCCGGGCACGATGTCGTCGAGCTCGTCCATGAGGTGCTGTGCCTTCATGCGATGCACCTCATGGATGGGCGTGCGGCCGAACTTCGCGTTGTAGATGAGGAACGTTGCCAAGCCGGTGAAGAACAGGCCCGCCACCGCCAGGAAGAACGATCCCAAGTGAGCGAGGCCCTCGCCCATCTCGCCCATCGCGAACGACACGCCCACATTGTACATGTTGTAGCCGCCCACGGGGATCATGACGCTGAAGCCCTGCCCGGCGAAGTTTGTAAGCGCGCCCGACACGCCGAGCGGCGCGAGGATGGCGCCGCAGAACCATGCCGTGAGCAGGATCCACACGGGCTGGCACTTCGGCGTGATGCCCTTCACCACCAAATACACCACCTGGAACAGCGCGCACAGCCCGCCGCCCACCAGGAAGGCCAGCGGGAACACCATCGCGGTCGTGTTCTTCTCAACAACCACGAGCGGCTCCGTGCCCATGGAGCCGCAGATGAAGCCGAACAGGATGCTCAACGCGGCAGCCACGGCGTTGAACCAGATGACCAGCCACAAGCCCTGCCACACCGCCTTGCCCGCGGTGGCGTTCTGCTTCGTCCAGGGTCCCACCATCTTCATGCCCACGGCCATGGCGAAGCCCGAGAACGGCAGCAGCGCGCCGAACGTGCCCCATTCCTCGACCAGCTGGTAGTTGGCGAAGCCGCCCAGCATGCAGCCGATGATGCCCATGCTGATGAGCGTCGATCCGCCGATGAAGAACTGCATGGGCGTGCCGGTGAGCACGTTCGTCCACACGGTAACGAGCGCCTGGGCGACGAGTGCGAGCACACCGCCGATCAGAAAACTGTAGATCACGGTCTTGTAGGCTTTCATCGAAGCAATACCCCCTGTAGGTTCCGATAACGTGACGTGCGCGAAAGCGCGAGACGCCGCCATTGTACCGGCGCGCGAGGGGGAGGGTATCGACCCGTGCGTACTAGCCCCTGTTGATTTTCGTCCACACGAGGGGATGAATCGTGCTGCGTTGCTGGGAAAATCCCAGGTGGGAATGCTGATGGGGAAGGATGGCGAAAGCGCTGGAAAGCAGGAGAGCCGGAAACGCGGCACGTTTCCGGCTCCTGTGTTTCAGACCTCTTCCAGTATAAGATGATATCTACTATTAGGCAATACCCGCAGAGATGATTTTTTCGCTAACCGAAAATTCACGTCGTTCTGCGGAATTGCCGTCTCCGTCTTGCGGCCCCATCGCGGCGCAAGCGTTGGGCGGAAGGCGGCAAGGGGGGGCGTCGCGCCCTCCTCTGGTCGGGTTGCCGGTCCGGCGCGCGCGGGAAACCTTGTCTGTCGAGAGCGGCCACGAAACGGGGATTTCGTCGCATGGTCAGGATAGGGGGTGCGGGTCGAAACAGATGTTTCACGTGAAACATCTGTTCGTTGATCAAAGGCGGCTGGCCGACGCTTCAGGCAGACGGGCGAGGGGCGCTACTCGCCGCGGCCGAACAGGGTGCGGGGTATGGCGGCGCGGGCGGCGGCGCGCAGCTCGGCGGCCTTCTCGGACGCCCAGAGCAGCCCGGGTTTCACGGCGGCTGCGTAGGCGACCTTCACGAAGGGACCCACGGCCAGCAGGTTCACGGAGAACGCCAGCAGGTAGGACAGGGGCAGGCTCTCGGCGTAGGCGAGCCAGGTGAAGCCGGCCGGGCCGTTAGAGATGAGCACGCCGAAGAACGTCATGAACGTCACCATGACCGACACGTTCACCAGCGTCATGGCGACCGTGCGCCTGAAACCGGCGAGGCCGGCCGGCACGACGGCGCGCGCCAGGCGGCCGACGAGGGGGTTCGTCACGACCGTGCGCACGAAGAGCGCGGCTACGAACGTGAGGGGGTACTCGTAGAGCACCTCCGAGAACGCGGCCAGCGACCGGTCGGACGCGTGGATCAGCCAGTTGAGCGTCACCATGCACGTGACCATGCAGAACACCATGAGCACCTGGAACGCGAGCTTGTCCTTCCCGCCGGCGGGCACGGGGACGGCGCCGCGGAGGGCGCGGGTGTAGGTGTTGTCGGGCAGAGGGCGTACGGCATGCAGAGACATGGGGTCCTTTCGGTCGTGGTGCGTATTCTCTTGTCGTTTCTTTCATGCGTCGTGCAGGGCCGCGGCAGGCGGCACAGGCGTTTGACGCGAGCTCGGCGAGGGTGTCTCCGCCGACGCAGGACGACCGACAGCGGGCGCCGGGCGCCGGGGCTGCATCGTAGATGTCGTCGATGATGAAAAAACGGGCAGCGCGTTAAGCGCATACGAATCCGAACTCATCGGATGCACCTAGTATACGGCACCGCGCCTCACCGGTGCCGGCATGTAAGTTCATCACCATTAACTTTTCACCGCATCAGGCGCCCTGCACCGCCCGCCGCGCACAGTCGGCCGCTCGCGGCTCGGGGCGTGCGGGGCCG
>NC_021021.1:1985331-1987790 GCF_000210055.1 Gordonibacter pamelaeae 7-10-1-b | reverse complement strand
CGCCGCGGGGCACGGGCGACGCGCGCGACCTTCCTTCTGCGCGCATCCGCCGAGCACGATGCGCGTTTTCGTCTGGCTAGCTAGCCAAGCCGCGATAATGGTGATAATCTAGTATAAGACGTAATCTATCATTACCGGGACGGTCAGCGTGCCCGGGCGACGCATGCAGGAAGGGACGAAGGCCATGGAGACCTACTACAACCCGGAAGACCTCGACAAGTTCTCGACGATGGGCGAGGAGGCCCCCGAGCTCTGGGACCTCTACATGGCCTACTACGGCAAGGTGTTCGCCGAGGGCGCGCTCACGGCGCGCGAGAAGGCGCTCATCGCGCTGGCGGTGGCCGGCGCCGTGCAGTGCCCGTACTGCATCGACTCCTACACGCAGTCGTGCCTGGAGAAGGGCGTGACCGAGGAGCAGATGACCGAGGCTTTCCACGTGGCCAACGCCATCCGCGGCGGCGCCGCGCTCGTGCACGGCGTGCAGATGAAGAACGTGGTCAAGCAGCTGGAAATGTAGCCATGCCGCAAACCAGCGAACAGGCCCAGGCCGTCATGGACTCGTTCCCGCCGTTCTACGAGCGAACGGACGAGGCCACGCGCCGCACGCGCGGGCAGCTCGACGTGCTGCAGGTGAACGTGGGCCGCCTGTGCAACCTGGCGTGCCGCCACTGCCATATGGACGCCGGCCCCGCGCGCACCGAGGTCATGGCGCGCGAGACGCTGCAGCAGTGCCTGGACGTGGCCGCGGGCCGCGGCTTCAAGACGCTCGACGTGACGGGCGGCGCACCCGAGATGAACCCCGATTTCGAATGGTTCGTCCGCGAGGGGGCATCCCGCGGCCTGGACGTCATCGTGCGCTCGAACCTCGTGGTGCTGCTGGACGGGCCCTACCGCCATCTGCCCGAAGTGTTCGCCGAGCTGGGGGTCACCGTGTTCGCCTCGCTGCCCCACTACACGGCGAAGCCGGTGGAGAAGCAACGCGGCGCCGACACGTTCGACGGCGTCATAGCCATGTTGCAGAAGCTGAACACGCTCGGCTACGGCGCGTCCGAGGGCGCGGGCGGGGAAGGGCCCGTGCTGAACCTCGTGTTCAATCCGAGCGGTGCGTTCCTGCCGCCCGACCAGGAGGCGTTGGAGCGCGAGTACCGCGCGAAGCTGGCGGAGGACTACGGCATCGTGTTCGACCACGTGTTCGCCATCGCGAACAACCCGCTCGGGCGTTTCGGGAACCTGCTGCACAAGACGGGGAACCTGGAGCGCTACATGAACAAGCTCGTGGGCGCGTTCAACCCCGAAACCGTGCCGGCCATGATGTGCCGCAGCCAGCTCTCCGTGGGTTGGGACGGCACGCTGTACGACTGCGACTTCAACCAGGCGGCCGGCCTGCCCTGCAAAAACGGCCTGACCATCGCGGAGCTGGCGGCCGACCCGTCGCTGCCGCTGCAGCGCGACATCGCGTTCGGCAACCACTGCTACGCCTGCTGCGCCGGCGCCGGCAGCAGTTGAGGCGGCTCCACGGCGTAGTTTGCGCCGTTAAGCGATGCTGGTGCTGACGAAGTGCCGCTTCCGTTCGCGGAAGCGGCACTTCCTTTACCAGCCGGGCGGGAGCGCGCGCCGAGGTCAGCCGGCTGGTAGAAGAGGGGGGCGCGGCACCGGCTCAGTCGCATCTCGCGCCGTTCGGCCGTTCTGCGCGTCTTTTCTCGCGTTGCGCACTGGTCGCTCTACGCGTTCGCTGGCGGTGCTTGCGTCCCTCCTGCGCCGGATCGCCTTGCGCGTCCCGCGCGGGCCGGCCCTAGATGTCGATCGTCAGGCCGTCGGCGGCGGGCTTCACGCGGCCGCCGTACTGCTGCAGGTACTCCTCCAGCTCGGCGAGCGTGACGGGCTCGTCGTAGTGCATGGCCAGGTGCGTGAGGTAGAGCGTCTTGGCGCCCAGCTCCAGGCCTTCCTCGATGCACTCCTGCACGCTGTGGTGCGCGTCGGGCGACCAGTTCCGCTTCCAGAACGTGGCGTCCATGGCCATGACGTCCACGTCGCGCACGCGCTCGGCCGTCTCGGGTGGCAGCTTCCCGGTGTCCGACGCGTAGAACAGACGCGTTTCGGGTGTCTCTATGAGGTAGCCGTACGTGCCCGGTGCATGCGTCACGGGCAGCGCCGTGTAGCGCACGCCGTCGAGCTCCAGCTCGTCGAAGGGGGCGAGCTCGCGCATGTCCAGGCAGTACGTCATGTAGTGGAACTCGATGCCCGCCCCCTCGAGGGCCGCAGCGCTGCCATAGGTGGGCAGCGGGGCCTTGCGCACGAGCTGCACCAGGTACTCCAGCTCGCCGAGGCCCCCCAGGTGGTCGAAGTGCGCGTGCGTGTACAAGAGCTCGTCCACGCGGCGCACGTCCTCGCGCAGCAGCTGGTGGCGCAGGTCGGGGGGCGTGTCGATGAGCACGTTCCTGCCGGGCGAGCCGTCGGCG
>NC_021021.1:1982527-1985136 GCF_000210055.1 Gordonibacter pamelaeae 7-10-1-b | reverse complement strand
GCGCGCGGGTCGCGCCGCGCCTCGTTGCAGGCGGGGCAGTCGCAGAAGAAGGCGGGCACGCCGCATCCGGCGGCCGTCCCCATGAACGTGAACGTGTGCTTTCCGTGCTCCATCGCGGTCTCCTCGGTGGTCGATGCCGTGTCTTTTCTCCCATGATAGCGCTTTTCGCAGGAGCGGGTTGCGAAACTCCCGACCGAAGAAGTCATCGTCTTTCCGCCCGATCGTGCTACTATAGGCACCATTCGATCCGAGGCGGGGCGTCCGAGAGGGGTCCGCATCCTCGGTAGGCGGTTTCCGACGGGGGAAGAGGCTGTCATGCGGCAAGGCTTACCGGCAGATCATCGACATGCCCGGGGCGCTCGCGTGCCGGATGGGGCGGAGGCGGCTTCGTGAACGTCGACCAGAGGCCCGATCTCGGCCTGCAACAGCACCTCCACCTCACCACCGAGCTCAAGCAGGGCATCGCCATCCTGCGCATGTCGGCGCAGGAGCTCTCCGAGTACGCGCGGAAGTGCGTGGAGGAGAACCCGTTCTTCGACGATGACGATTGGGTCGAGCCGCGCCACCCCCTCGCGCCCGAACGGTACTCCCAGGACGTGAGCGCCGATGCGCTCTTCGAGAAGCGCGGCCACGGCAGCCCGGAGACGTTCGATGCCGAGCGCAGCGACCTGTCCCAGCGCTCGTTCTCGTTCGACCGCTTCCTGACCGAGGGCGACACGCTCGACGAGCACCTGCTGGAGCAGCTGCGCCTGCAGGCCGACGGCCCGCGCGCGAAGGCTATCGGGGAGTACCTCATCGGCAACATCGACGGCAACGGCTACCTGCGCATCGCCGTGGACCAGGCGGCGGCCTCCCTCGGCGTGTCCGAACAGGAGGTGTCCCAGGTCCTCGCGCTCGTCCAGCAGTTCGAGCCCACGGGCGTGGCCGCGCGCAACCTGGCCGAGTGCCTGCTCTTGCAGCTGGGGAAGGCCGGCAAGCTCACCCCGCTGCTCGAGCGCCTCATAAAAAGCCATCTCGCCGAATTCGAGACGCGGACCCCCGCCGCCATCGCGCGCGACATGGGCATCTCGCTCGCCCAGCTGGGCGAGGCGCTCGAAGTCATCCGCACGTGCAACCCCCGTCCTGCGAGCCAGTTCGGCCGCCCATCGCGCCCCATCTGGCCCGAAGTGGTGGTCACGGCGGTTGACGACGGGACGTACGAGGTCAGCCTGCAGGACTTCTACCTGCCGCACCTGAAGATCAACCCCACGTACCGGGCCATGGCATCCAACGTGAAGGAGCACGAGACCGAGACGTACCTGAGCGAGAAGCTCAAGGAGGCCGAGAGCCTCATCGACGGCATCAACTTCCGCCATGCCACGCTCTACAAGGTGGCGTGCTGCATGGTGCAGATGCAGGTGGAGTTCTTCGAGAAGGGCTACGACTGCCTGCGCCCCCTCACCATGGCCCAGGTGGCCGAGGCCACGGGCGTGTCCGAGTCCACGGTGAGCCGCGTGTCGAACGGCAACTACATGCAGACGCCCCGCGGCGTGTTCGAGCTGCGGTTCTTCTTCCATTCTTCGGCCTACCAGGGCACCGACCGCGTGGTGTCGTCCATCAGCGTGAAGCACCGCATAGGCGAGCTCGTGGATTGCGAGGACCCGTCGAACCCGTTGAGCGACCAGGCCATCTCCGAGGCGCTTGAGCGCGAGGGCGTGTCCGTGTCCCGCCGCACGGTGAACAAGTACCGCGAGGAGCTGGGCATCCCGGCCCGCGCCGCGCGCCGCCGCAGCTGATCGCGACAGCGAGACAGTAGTCCCGTCTCGCTGTCTCACCGAGGGAAGCACTGATTAATGGCGCTTCCCTAGCGTCCGCCGATTTAGTCCATGACTCAATCGGTCATGTTAAAAAAGGGGCCGTGTGCAAATGCCGCAAACCTGGTGCAACCAAGAAGAGCATGGTTGCGTTGATCAGCGTTTCCCTCGGTGCGCCTCGTCTTATTTCTAAACAAATTCTCATGCGTTCTCATATTGTGACGCTCGCTCGGCGCGCCTGTCTGCGGCTTTTGCGTGCGCGCAACCTCGTGACCTGCCGGTATTTCCCGAGAGAAAGTGGCACGGTTCTTGCATCGATGATTACGAGGCGTCTTTGGTTTGGGCTGAAAAGGGATCGGCCAAGTGAACGGGTGTGCAGCTTATCGGGGGGAAAGGTCGACGAGCTGTCATCCCTACGTGCAGAACGAGGCGATTGCGCGCGAGTTCGCGGCGTACTACGACCTGTTCAACAAGTACCGCGACGACTACCGCATCGACGAGATCCTTGCCGGGGGCGACGTTGCCGGTATAATCGAGCGGGCGACCGAGGCGGAGTTCGACGAGCACCTGTCGCTCGTGGGGCTTCTGCTGGACGCCGTGTGCGGCGACATGGCCGACATCGTGGCCGAGACCGACGTGCTCGTGGCGCTGCGCGACGACCTGCGGGGCCTGAAGCCCGCCGCGGAGGAGGGGGGCGACGTGCGCGGCCTTCTGGACGAGCTGGAGCGGACCCGGACCTCGCAGCTGGAGCTGGGCGTGGCGGCAGGCAACCTCTCGAAGGGCCGCCGCGCGACGGCGGAGGCCGAGCTGGACGGG
>NC_021021.1:1979803-1982411 GCF_000210055.1 Gordonibacter pamelaeae 7-10-1-b | reverse complement strand
TCGCAGGCGTTCGCCGCCAGGGCGGCGGCGCTGCAGGAGCGCGCGGCCGGCGTGGAGCAGCGGCTCGCCCGTGCGTTCGCCTTCGTGGAGGCTTCGTTCGGGGACGCGCAGGAGATGGTGGTGTTCACGACGGAGCTCACGTCGCGCACCAGCTCGGCGCGCTACATCGCCCAGTACGGCAGCCAGTCCTACTTCGCGCACAACCAGGACATGATCCTGTCGGACCGCCAGCGCGAGCTGCGCCGGCGCGTGGAAGACCTCGACGTGTAGAAGCAAGCCAGGTAGAAGCAAGCGAAACGCAAGCAACCTAAAAGGAGAAGAGAACATGAAGAAGTACACGCTCACCTCGTACGATCCGGTCGAACTCGACCTGCCGAAGCCCCAGGTGCCCGCGAGCCTCGTGGACGCCCAGATAGAGAAGCTGCTCGAGCCGATGGCCGAGTACCACGAGATTGCCGAAGAGCGCGGCGTGGCCATGGGCGACCACGTGGTGGTGACCACGGTGGACGCGCGCCTGGACGGCAACCCGGCCTCCAACTTCGTGCTGGAGCACTCGCTGTACCACGTGGGCGGCGGCGAGATGCCCCGCACGTTCGACGAGGAGCTGGTGGGCATGGTGCCGGGCGAGACGAAGGACGCCGAGGCGAAGATCAAGCTGCCGCTGGCGAAGGACGGCGACGCCTCCCGCCTGACCATGCAGGTGACGGTGGAGAAGATCTTAAGCTGCCGTACGCCGGAGCTCACCGACGCGTTCGTGGCCGAGCACTTCGAGCCCGCCAAGACGGTGGCCGAGTTCCGCGAGGGCGTGGCCAAGCAGTTCGGCCTGCCCGACATGGCCAAGAACGACGCCCAGTTCCCCGACCTCGTGCTGGACGAGCTGGCGAAGCGCCTGGTGGAAGATCCTGACCCGGCCGACCTGCTGCCGGGCCAGCCCCTGGACGCGCTGCGCATCACGTGCGCCATCGACGCGCTCGCCGACCACCTGGACATCGAGCTCTCCGACGCCGACATCACGGCGCAGATGCCCGGCAACGATGCCGAGCAGCGCGAGAAGATCCGCCAGCAGCTGGAAGACCAGGGGCTGGGCGACGAGGCCCGGGTGTTCGCGCGCCGCGAGGCCGCGCTCTCGTGGCTGGTGAACAACTCGCGCGTGTCGTACAAGTAGCGGCGCGGTCAGGGACGGAGGCTTGGGCATGGGCGCGGAGAAAGCGATCGATCCGGAGGCGCTGCGGGCGTACTACGGGCAGCTTCCCAACGAGTACGGGTTCGCGAGCCAGTGCAAGATGACGCTTCTGGGCGATATCAAGGGCAAGCGCGTGCTGGACATCGACTGCCGGCGGGGCAAGGGCGTCATCAAGCTGTCGGACTACGTGGGGCCGCGCGGCCATGTGGTGGGGGTGGACCCGACGCCCGAGTGGATAGAGATCGCCCGCTCCTACCAGGACGACGCGTGGCGCCGCAACGGGCTGCCCGAGAACAACATGGAGTACCTGGTGGCCTATCCGGAGGACCTCGCCGCCGCCGGGCTCGCGGACGGCTCGTTCGACCTGGTGTTCGCCAACAGCAGCGTCAACGTGGACTTCTGCCCCGAGGCGGTGTTCCGCGAGGCGTTCCGCGTGCTGCGCCCCGGCGGGGTGCTGGTGTACGACGGCGTGGTGGCGGCCGGGGAGCGCGACGCGGCCACGGTGGCCCGCGCGCGGGAGCTCGGCAACGCCGTGCAGGCCGCGCCCGCCCGCGAGGAATTCGAGGCCATGATGGCGCGCATCGGCTTTGCGCGGCCGGACTACTACGAGGAGTCCGACGTCCGCCCCGAGACGGGCTACAAGGGCGGGTTCGAGGTGCCGGTGGCCGAGACGGGCGAGGACGTGCGCTTCGTGAAGACCACGGCGCGCATCGACAAGCCGCGCCGCTAGGCGCGCGGGGACCGGGTGCGCAGGACGCCCGGGCAAGGAGAAGGAACGCTGCCGCGCGCTCGTGCGCCGGCGGCTCGAAGGAGGAGGACCAATGCAGTACGAGGAACTGAAGGCGCAGGTAGAGGCGGTGCCTGCAGCGCAGGCGAAGGACTACCGGGAACTTTTGGCCCTGGCTAGCATCGCGGGCGGGGTGTGGCCCCGGCTCAAGGGGCATCTGGAGGCGGCGGAGGACTGCCGCGGGTTCTTCCAGGCGATCTACGACGACGATGCCTGCCGGTTCGAGAACGCCTGGGCGTACTGGGCGAAGATGAACAAGGAGCCCTGGGCCGACCGCTTCGAGGCCGAGAAGGCCGTGCGCGGCGTGCGCCTGGAGAACAAGGGCATCTTCATCGAGGGCAACGGCAACGAGCTGCTCGTGCCGCTGCAGGGCCGCGGGCACGCGGCCAACGTCTACCTGTTCGCCGAGAACAGCTTCAACGAGCACGCCGCCGAGTTCTACGGCGCCATCAACGGCTCGTTCACGTGCGTGGGGATGGAGCTCGTGGGCGCCTTCGACATCTACCGCGCGCACCGCGCCCTCATCTTCGAGCGCTGGGATGTCGACAAGCTGCGCAGGCGCGCCAACGGCAAGGGCCAGGTCCGCACCGGCTGCGACTGCTCGGCCACCTGGTAGCCCGCTTCCGTCCCGCGGCCGA
>NC_021021.1:1978697-1979659 GCF_000210055.1 Gordonibacter pamelaeae 7-10-1-b | reverse complement strand
CGCGACCGTGCCGCAGATGGAAGGGCAAGGATGGGCGTGGCAGTGAGCGGAGCGGCCTGCGCGTGGAGGCCGCTGGAGGGGCGGGCGCGAGCCCGTCCCTCCGCTCGTTTCCTAGCGGGCTTCCGCCGGTTTCGCCGCCGCTTTCGGCTTGGGCTTCGACGCTGCCTTCTTCGGCCGTCCCGCCTTAGGCTTCTCGCGCAGGCGGGCGTCGACGCTGTAGCGCGTGATGAACGAGTCGCGCCCTTTGCGGAAGCCCATGAGCAGGCCGGACTTGAGCATTTGGGAGACGCGTGCGCGGGACACTCCGAGAAGCTCCGCCGCCTCGGATGCCGTCACGGCGGGGACGGTGTCGAGGCTCGCCTCCACGGCTACGAGCAGGATGCGACCGTCCTCATGCGTCGGCTCGTGGCCAAATGTTGCCTCGGGGATATCCCTGCCGTCCATGAGGCGAAACTCTATTTCAAGCTTGAGCCAGTCGGCCGCCATGGCCGAGACTTCGGCCAAGTCGGCCCCTTGGGTTCCTCCGTCGAAGTCGAACGGAAAGGCGAGTAGCCAACCGTCCTGCCCCTTGAAAACTTCGAATTCGTAGACATGCAGCATGGATCAATTCCTTCCATTTTCGAACCAGGCTAGCGTTTTCCCTCGATGCCCGCTTGCTTCCTGATCGCCCTCGCCATGTTTTCGTCGATTTCCCTGTGCCGTGGGATCGATGTCGTGAATCCCGGTTTCTTGAAGATATCGTGGCTCGCCCCGCCGTAGTTTTTCAGCCCTTGGGCTTCGACTTCCTTGACAAGGTCGCGTCTCTTGACCATGGTCGTCCTTCCTAAAAATTATAAACTATAATTAAGAATTAATCAAGTGCGAAAGGGGAGGGAGGCGGGCGTTGCTCCGTATCGGTTTCGCGGGGTCGTGTGTCCCCAGCGCCCGTCGCCCTGCGCCAGGCGCGCCTACGGGCGCTGGCG
>NC_021021.1:1977200-1978099 GCF_000210055.1 Gordonibacter pamelaeae 7-10-1-b | reverse complement strand
CAGGTCGCCCGCGCCCGCGGTCGCGCGTCCCTGCTCGTCGGTGATGACGTCCCAGGTGCGCGCAGGCCGTGCGCCCGCCACGGCGATCTCCTCGAGCGAGGCGTAGCGCCCCGCGTAGTGCTCGACCGTGAACGCCGCGCCCGCCAGGCTCGCATCGCCAAGCGGTACGGGGACGCCCGTCTCGCGGTCCGCTTTCTGCACGAGGGCGTCGACAGGCGCGATCAGGGGCGCGTCCTCCACATGGACGGCCGGCACGGCGCCGGTGCGGCAGTCCTCCTGCGCGAGGTCGACCGGGTAGGTTCCCGGGTCGGGCAGGTAGCCCTCCGGCGCCGCCTTCTCGCGCACCCAGTAGCGCCCCGGCGCAAGGACGCGTTTCGAACGGGCGCGCCCCGAGGAGTCGGTGGTCAGCGAGAGCGCCTCGCGCGTGCACGCCTCGTCGGCGTACACGCCGTACGCCGCGCCGTCCAGGCGGTAGCAGGGGTTGCCGTCCGTGACCTCCGGCGCGGCGGAGCGCTTGAGCACCTCCACCGATCCGAAGGGGTATAGCTTGAACCCGCCGACGTTCTGAACGCCGTAGGGCGAGTAATGGTTCTCGTACATGCCGGCGCCCCGGCAGTTCACGGTGATCTGGAAGCCGCCGTCGTCCGCAGGCTCGCCGGTGAACGGGTAGGTGCCCGGCAGCGGCGTGCCGTAGACGGAGCCCGAGATGCAGTAGCCGGTGGCCGTGATGCCGTACTCGGGGAACGTCACCTCGAACACGTTGCCGCCGTCCGGTCCGTCGATATGGGCGTTCGTGCAGGCCACGTAGCAGGTGCCCGAGATGCCCCCGAGGGCTTCGGCCGGTCGGGGAGCTGCCAGCGCCAACGCGAGGGCGAGGGCGCATGCGGCGAGCATCGCCG
>NC_021021.1:1971243-1976977 GCF_000210055.1 Gordonibacter pamelaeae 7-10-1-b | reverse complement strand
CCGAGGGGGAGAGGGGGCGCAGGCAGGGCGCTGCCTCGACAGCACCGTTTTCCTCATGAATGTGCGGCTGCGTGTGCGACGGGCCCATGTCGGCCCCCTTCCTCGTCGTTCGTGCCGGGTCTGTCCCGGCGCCTCCATCCTAGCGCCGTGACCTTGCACGCCGACCGTAATTCGACCGTCCGCAGGTCGCGCGGACCTTGCGCGTTTCCGACGTGGGAACCGTCCGGACCTTGCGCGTTTCCGCCGCCCGGACCGTCGGGTCCTTGCCCGCATCCAGCACCGGTCCAGCCCGTTTTCGCAGGAAGCCCTCCGGGCGGTACCCGGAAGCCGCCCGGAGGGCTTCCTGCCGGGTTCCCCCTCCCGCTCCTTTTGCGTGTTATTCGCCGCAAAAACACGCCGCTAGGGTGGCACATGCTCCTCTGCATAGCTATAATCAAATAGCCGATTCTATCTACTACTGGTTGGCATCGAACAACGGTCCTGGCCGCAAGGTGCTCGATGGCGGCCAGCAGTCGATAGAAGCGGTCGGAGGAGCTGTCAACGTCATTTCGCGCAGGGGGTGCGAACGTTTCACGCCAAGGCTCGCTCAGGGGGTGGCGAACCGCCGAACGGCGGAATGCCCAGACGAGCGGTCGGGGTGAAAATCGCGGTCCGATCAATTAATACTATCGGGCTTACCCGCTCGCGGAATTTAGAACTTCCGGTGTGATGTGGATGGAACGGGCGTTTTATACACTGGCGTGCATGATCCGCGCGAGTGAGAGCGTTCGGGCCAAGCGGAACTTCCGCGCATAATCATGCGAACGGCACGACAGGGTTCAACGGTAAGGTAAACGGACGAGAAGAAGAGGGGAAGGTAGATGGAGATTTCCAAGACGTCGACCGGTCTCAAGGGCCTTGTGAGCCCGGATACCGTGTCGACCGAGGTCGACATCCATCAAGACGGCGTCACGATGGTCAAGTCGCTCTGCTATTTCTGCCATGCTAACTGCGGCGTGCTCGCCTACGTTAAGGATGGCGACGTAATCAAGATCGAAGGCGATCCCGATTACTCGAACCAAGGCGGACTGTGCTGCCGCGGCACGAGCGCGCTGCTGCACGTCAACCACCCCGCCCGCATCAACCACGCGTTGAAGCGCGTGGGTGCCAAGGGCGAGGGCAAGTGGGAGAAGATCCCGTACGACCAGGCGATCCAGGAGGTTGCCGACCGCCTCAACCAGATCAAGGACGAGAGCGGCGCCGAGGCCGTGGCCTCTGCGGGCGGCACGACGCGCACCGACGACTGGGCGCGCCGCCGCTTCCTGAACCAGTTCGGCACGCCGAACGGCTTCCACAACGCGCTTCTGTGCTGGATCCCCACGTTCATGGCCGAGACCTGCGTGGCCGGCTGGTCGCCGTTCGAGACGGACCTCGCCGGCGCCAAGTGCCTCATCCTCTGGGGCATGAACCCCGGTGCCTCCACGCTGGGCGGCATGAACGGCTACACCGACCTGCAGAAGAACGGCCTGAAGATCGTGGTCGTGGACCCGCGCTACTCCGAGACGGCTTCCAAGGCCGACCTGTGGCTGCCGCTGCGTCCCGGCTCCGACGCCGCGCTCGCGCTGGCCATGCTGCACACCATCATCTACGAGGGCCTGGTCAACTGGGAGTTCGTGGGCGAGTGGTGCGACGGCTTCGAGGAGCTGCAGGAGCATGTGGCCGAGTACACGCCCGAGTGGGCTGCGCCCATCACGTGGCTCGAGCCCGACCAGATCCGTCAGGCCGCGCGCCTGTACGCCATGAACACGCCCGGCTGCATCCAGTGGGGCTGCACGTGGGACCAGATCGGCCGTGCCTCCACCACCGGCAGCCACGCCATCGCCCTCATGCGCGCCGTCTGCGGCAACCTCGACGTCCCCGGCGGCGACGGCATGCCGGGCCCCGCGCTCAACTACCTCACCGACGAGGAGATGGAGCTCAACGAGTGCCTGCCCGAGGAGCAGAAGGCCAAGCAGATCGGGTCCAACAAGTTCAAGCTGACCTCCTGGCCCGGCTACCAGATGATCTCCGACAACGCGAAGCGCACGTGGGGCAAGACGCTGCCCACCGAGTGGTTCTGCGAGGCCCACGGCCCGAGCGTGTTCAAGGCCATCATCACGGGCGACCCGTACCAGGTGCGCGCGCTCATCGTGAACGCCACGAACCCCATCAACTCCTACGGCGACGCGAAGATGACGCTGCAGGCGCTCAAGCAGTGCGAGTTCCTGGTGGTCGTGGACTACTGGATGACCCCGACGGCCCTGTTCGCGGACTACGTGTTCCCGGCGGCCGGCGCGCTGGAGCGTCCCACCATCGTCACGCACTACGGCGCCACCGACTCCATCATGGGCGGCCGCCGCGCCATCCAGCCCAAGTACGACCGCCACACGGACATGACGTTCTGGCGCAAGCTGGGCCTGGCCTGCGGCCAGGATCCTGCGAACTGGCCGTGGGAGACCGAGGAAGAGGCGTACTTCCACATCCTGGAGCCCCTGGGCCTGGGCGGCGTGGAGAGCTACAACGACTTCGTCGACTACTACCGCATGTACTATCCGCCGCTGCACCAGAACAAGTTCAAGGCCAACGGCTTCTGGACCCCCTCGGGCAAGGTCGAGTGCAACTCCACCATCCTGCGCGAGCTGGGCTACCCCGGCATGCCCACCTACATCGGCTGCATCGAGAACGAGATCGACACGCCGGAGATCGCGGAGGAGTACCCGATCGTGCTCACCACGGGCGGCGGCTTCATGCCGTACCACCACTCCGAGCACTTCCAGATGCAGGGCATCCGCTACCTGTATCCCGACCCGTACTTCTCCATCAACCCGGAGCTGGCCGAGAAGCTGAACATCGCCTACGGCGACTGGTGCTGGATCGAGACGCGCCGCGGCCGCATCAAGATGCGTGCCAACGTGGAGCCCGAGGTGCATCCCAACGTGGTGTTCGCGCCGCGCGGCTGGTGGTTCCCCGAGCGCGACGGCTCGGCCGACCTGGACAACCCGTTCGGCTGCCTCGAGTCCAACGTCAACGTGCTGACCTCGGTCGATGACGAGCACTGCGACCCCATGGGCGGCTCGTGGGCCAACCGCGGCCTCATGTGCAAGGTATACAAGTGCGGCGAGTACGACAAGGAGTACAAGAAGGAGGACACCCAGTTCTCCATCCCGGGCTCCTCGTCCGAGCCGGGCGTGACGGTCATGCCGAGCGACCAGAAGCTCGCCCGCGAGCCCATCCCGTTCGAGAAGCCCGAGCCGGCCGAGGCCGTGCCCGAGGGCTACGAGTGGGTGTGGCAGAGCAACACGCTGTACCAGAAGGGCACGCACTTCCGCCTGGACGAGTCGGGCTGGCTCATCAACCCGCGCACGAAGGGCTACCACGACGCCCACACCGGCTGGCGCTACGACGCGGCCAACGAGTGCCTCGTGGACGACGAGACCGGCAAGATGTACACCATGGAGCGCGAGGAGATCGTGTTCGCGGCGGGCGTGCGCTGCTATCCCGGCCAGGCCGCTCCTTACGAGGTGCCCGAGAACCTGACCTGGAACCAGGAGAAGGGCTATGCCACGCTGGGCGACAAGCCCTACGTGTACGACCCGAACAGCGGCTGGATGCTGGACCCCGACAACGGCGCCTTCCACGACGCCAACTACGGCTGGCTCTACGACGCCGCCACCGGCCATCTGGTCGACGAAGCCACGGGCAAGCACTACGACATGTCGTATGCTCCCGTCGAAGAATAGCCGCCGAGTAGGAAGAAAGGATAGATAAATGACTCGTTACGTCATGGTCATCGACCAGCGTCGCTGCATCGGCTGTCACTCCTGCACGGTTGCTTGTCGTACGTGGAACAAGCTTCCACTTGACATCGTCTACAACCCCGTGGTCACCGAGGGCGCCCAGGGCACGTGGCCGAACGTCCACAAGTCCTGGCAGCCGCTGCTGTGCATGCACTGCGAGAACCCCGAGTGCGTTCCCTGCTGCCCGTCCGGCGCGAGCCAGCAGGACGAGGACGGCACCGTGTGGGTCGACCCTAAGAAGTGCCTGTCCTGCAAGGTGTGCGTGAACGCCTGCCCGTACGGCATGCGCGACGCCTCGCACCTGGAGGACCGCATGCACCGCTACGTGCGCAAGTGCACGTTCTGCCGCGACAAGCGCCAGCTGGACCCCTCTGCCCAGCCGTACTGCGTGCTGACCTGCCATCAGAAGGCCCGTATCTTCGGCGATCTCGACGATCCGAACAGCGAGGTCTCCAAGCTTATCGGCTCCGTGAAGACCGAGCGCCTCTTCGAGGAGTTCGGCACCGAGCCGCAGATCTACTACATTCCTGACTTGGGAGGTAAGGCATAATGAAACATCATTATTGGGAACCGCCTATCGCCCTGTACCTTTTCCTGGGCGGTCTGGCGGGCGGCATCCTGTTCCTGGCCGCCATCTTCAACAGCTTCGTGGTCCCCGGCTACGCCGAGGTGTTCGCGCTGCCCGTGCTCGTTTCGCTGGTGTGCGTGGCCATCGGCTGCGTGTTCCTGGTCGTCGACCTGGGGCAGCCGGGCGTGTTCTGGCGCGTGTGGACCACGTCGAAGTCCATCATCAAGTGGGGCGCTACGTTCCTCGTGATCGCCGCGGTGTTCGCGCTGCTGTTCCTGCTGGCGTTCATCGGCGATGCCTGGCCGATCTTCGCGGGGCTGTCCGGCCTGCTGAAGCCCGCTGCGGACTTCTTCCTGATCGTGGCCGGCTTCTTCGGCCTGTGCATCATGATGTACACCGGCATCATGCTGTCCACCCTGAAGGCGCACGCGTTCTGGGCCACCCCGGCGCTGCCCGTGCTGTTCACTATCTCGGCCATCTCCACGGGCTGCGCGGCCATCGTGCTGTCCATCGGCGGCTGGCCGGCGGCCATGACGCTGGAGAGCCTGTTCGTGTCCGAGATCGTGCTGGAGATCCTGCACGTGGTGGACATCGTGCTGGTCATCGCCGAGCTCATCGTGCTGCTGACCATGGTGCTGTCCTTCGCGGGTGCCGGCAACGAGACCGCCAAGGCGGCGGCGCGCCGCTGGGTCAAGGGTTCCTACGCTGGCCTGTTCTGGGTCGGCATGGTGGGCCTGGGCCTCGTGGTGCCGCTGGTCATGTACATCGGCGGCGGTCACTCTGCCGCGGCCACGCTCGTGGCGCCCATCCTGGTGCTGTGCGGCGGCTGCCTGCTGCGCTTCATGGTGGTCAACACCGACGACCGCGCCGAGATCCCGGGCGAGAACCGCTACTACAACCGCCTCGCCAAGAACGATGCGGAGTTCATCACCAAGTGGACGTACGGCGACAACCAGTTCTAAGGCGGCCGCGAGGCCGTGAGCGCGCAGGCTTCGCGCTGCGCGTACGCTGACGGGGGGCCCGGCTTATCGGTCGGGCCCCCGCCTGCCGTTTTAACCGAGTATCCAGGGGGGAACATGGAAGACTACGTATTCGAGGACGTGCTGGCCGGAAGCACCGTGACGTGCGGCTTCCCGGGCCTTGACACGCGGGTGGCGGCGGCCGACGGGCCGCGGCGCGCCCGCACCCTGTTCTTCCCCGGCTGCTCGCTTATCAACTACGCGCTGCCGCTCGTGAAGGCGGTCTACGACCTGCTAGCGCAGGCGGAGCGCGTCGAGGGTATCTCGCTTCTGTGCTGCGGGAAGATCTTGAGCTTCGAGCCGGACGGCAAGGCCGTGCGCGCGGCGTTCGA
>NC_021021.1:1970252-1970829 GCF_000210055.1 Gordonibacter pamelaeae 7-10-1-b | reverse complement strand
CGCTCGAGCAGTCGCAGGCGCGCGGGGCCGAGGCCGTGGCGGCCGGCGGCTCGGCCATCGTGGCGGCATGCGTGAGCTGCTCGTTTTTGCTCTCCGTTTCGCAGTGGCGCGTGCCGGTGTTCCACTACCTGGAGCTGCTGTTCGACTGGCGCATCGACTGGCGCGCCGCCGATGCCTACATGAAGCTGCGCTTCCTGTTCGACGAGCCGGCGGCGGACGGCGGCGAGGCGCGCCCGTTCAAGGGGCTCGCTCCCGAGCCTGGCGACGACCGGGAGGAGGCGCGATGACGGCCGAGGTCAAGCCCACGAACTGCCACTATTGCGGCTACTGCTGCGCGTTTCTGGCCACCGTGGAGGATGGCCGCGTGACGGACCTCGTGCCCGACCCGTCGCGCTACCCCTACGACGAGCGCATCCTGGCGGGCTGCCGCCGCTGGCGCATGAACCTGGATGCGCTGGACGGACCGGACCGCGTGAACTACCCGCTGCGCCGCGCAGGCAAGCGCGGCGGCAACGAGTGGGAGCGCGTGAGCTGGGACGAGGCGCTCGACGACATCGCGGCGCGCCTGCGGGCGCTG
>NC_021021.1:1968990-1969698 GCF_000210055.1 Gordonibacter pamelaeae 7-10-1-b | reverse complement strand
GGACCAGGTGGGCGCGAACGTGGCGCCCACGCACCGCGCCATCTGCTGTTTGCGCGCCGTGACGGGAAACGTGGACAAGCCCGGCTCGTGCGTGCTGGCCGAGGGGCCGGACTTCGTGTCGGAGATGGAGCTGGAGATGTCCGACGCGCTGGCGCCCGAGAGGCGCGCGCGCTGCCTGAACACGCCCTTCACGCCGCTGCAGTGCTACGACGGCTACGACCGCGCCCGCAAGCTCACCGAGAAGCTGGGCCGCACGCTGCCGGAGCGCTACCTGACCTCCGCGCTGCCGCACCTCGTGCTGCGTGCCATGGAGGAGGGCGAGCCGTATCCCGTGCGCGCGCTCATCGTGAACGCCACGAACCCGCTGCTCACCTATGCCGACACGCACCGCGTGTTCGACGCGCTCATGGGCCTGGACTTGCTGGTGGTGCTGGACTACTATATGACGCCCACGGCCATGATCGCCGACTACGTGCTGCCCGCGGCCGGCGCCATCGAGCGCCCGGTGCTGCAGGTGCACGGCGGCGTGGCGAACATGGGCTACGGCGGCCCCGCCGCCGTGGAGCCGTACTACGAGCGGCGCACCGACTACGACGTGTTTCGCGGCTTGGGGCTGCGCCTGGGGCAGGAGGACGCGTGGCCGGAGGAGACGCTCGCCGACGCGTTCGCGGCGCAGCTCGCGCGCGCGGGCATGGACTGGGCGCGTTC
>NC_021021.1:1949449-1968710 GCF_000210055.1 Gordonibacter pamelaeae 7-10-1-b | reverse complement strand
CTCGCCGGAGCTCGTGGAGGACGCCGAGCGCGCGGGCGGCGCTCATCTGCCGATGATCACCGGCTCGCGCAAGCAGCCCTACAACGCGTCGATGTACTTCAACAACCCGGCCTTCCGCCAGAAGTCGCCGCACCCGGTGGCGGAGGTGAGCGAGGCCACGGCCGGGCGGCTCGGCCTGAAACCGGGCGATCGCGTGGAGATCGCTACCGACAAGGGCTCGGCACGCTTTATACTGGAGACCGCGCCCCTGCGCGACGACCTGGTGAACGTGGACTACGGCTGGTGGCATCCCGAGTGGGGGCCGGGCGGCCCCGACCTCGGCGGCATGTGGGAGTCGAACGTGAACTGCCTCACGTCGTGCGAGCCGGGCGAGCCGCTGATCGGCACGTGGTCGTACAACGCCATCGACTGCGTCATCCGGCGCATCGACGAGCCTTTGAGCTGGGAATAGACGAATTGCCGTGCGCGGAGAGCGCACGCGGGAGACAACTGGTAAGAACGACGAGAAGGAGATAAGTTCCTATGGCCGAGAAAAAGCAAGCGCTGCTGCTGTTCAGCAAGCCCCCGGTGCCGGGCATGGTGAAGACGCGCCTGACGACCGAGCACGACGGTTTCCTGAGCCCGGCGCAGGCGGCCGAGTTCTTCAAGCGCAGCCTGTACGACGTGAGCGAGCTTGCCATGCACGCGCTCATGGAGCTGCAGATGGAGAACGACGCGGCCGTGGCGGCCGACCCGAGCGTCGACAAGGTCACGTACGACTTCTTCGTGTCCACGACGCCCGCCGAGAACGTGGAGCTGATGAAGGAGACCTACGACGCCATCGGCCCCTGGCCCATGGAGATCCACTACATGACGGACAAGGGCGCCACGTTCGACGACCACTTCGACTACGCGTTCAAGGAGATCTTCGCGCAGGGATACGAGCACATCGTGTCCGTGGGCGGCGACATCCCCACCATGCCGAAGTCGCACATCGTGCAGGCGTTCCAGTGGCTCGACTACTTCCAGAGCATCGGCAAGCCCGGCTTCGTGCAGGCGCCGTGCCAGGAATGCGGCACGTCGCTCGTGGGCTTCAGCCACAACACGCCGATGGACCACCAGGGCGTCTACTACAACCTGGACGGCCGCCCGGCGCTCGACGGCTACATGGAGAAGCTGGAGGAGCGCGACGTTCCCTCCGCGTTCCTGTCGCCGGTTGCCGACATCGACGAGAAGACCGACCTCGCGCACGCCATCTCGTGCATGCGCGCCATCAAGCAGGCGGCCGTGTTCCAGACCGACCTGTTCGTGCCGCAGCGCGTGCTGGACTGGGTCGATTACATGGGCATCCAGGTGATCACCCCGCCGAACGACGAGCACGACCCGCGCCAGTACATCGACCAGGAATAGCAGGAGCGCCGCCATGGGAGCGAACGAGAACACGGCGGCCGATCCGGCCGCGCAGCGCACGCCGCTGCACAAGACCACGGCGCTCTGCCCGGATTGCCTGGACGAGCTGCCGGCCGAGGTGTACGCCGACGCCGAGGGCGTCGTGTGGATGGAGCGCACCTGCCCCGACCACGGGAGGCTGGCCACGCGCATGTGGCCCGACGCCGAGCACTACCAGTGGCTGCGCTCGCTCGCGTTCCCGATGACGGCGCCGCAGAACACCCTTGCCGCCACGGCCCCGTGCCCGCACGGCTGCGGCACGTGCAGCCGCCACCAGCGGCGCGGCACGCTGCTGGAGATCGAGGTCACGCGCAACTGCAACCTGCATTGCCCCGTGTGCTTCATGAGCGCCGAGACGGGCGAGGGAGACCCCACGCTGGCCGAGATCTCCGACATGTACGACGTCATCGCGAATGCGGTGGGCACCGACGGCGCCGTGCAGATCACGGGCGGCGAGCCCACGTGTCGCAAGGACTTGCCCGAGATCATCCGCATGGGCCGCGAGAAGGGCTTCTGGGGCATCGAGGTCAACACGAACGGCCTGGTCATAGCCGCGCGCGACGGGTATCTGGAAGAGCTCGTGTGGGCGGGGCTCACCGGCGTGTACCTGTCGTTCGACGGCCTCACGGGCGAGGTGTACGAGGGCACGTGCGGGCGCGACATCCTGGACGTGAAGATGCGCGTCATCGAGCGGTGCCGCGAGGTGGGCATCCAGGTGGTGCTGTCCGTGGCCGTGGTGGCGGGCCTGAACGACGGGCAGCTGGGCGACCTCTTGCGCTTCTGCCTGGACAACGCCGACGTGGTGGCAGGCTTGGCCCTGCAGCCGGCGTTCACGTCGGGCCGCTTCGACGCCGAGCGCGCCCTGCCCATGAGCTCGGGCGACGTGATCTTCCAGCTGGCCGAGCAGTCAGACGGGCTCATCGAGCCGCGCGACGTGTGGCCGCTCGGGTGCTCGAACCCGCTGTGCGACACGGGCGTGTTCTTCGTGAAGGGCGAGCCTCCCGCGGGCGTGCCGGCGCATCCGTCCGGGTTCTACCCGGCCACGCGCGCCATGACGATGGAGGAGTACCACGCGGGGTACTCGCCCGACAGCCCGCAGGGCTCGGTGTTCCTGGACATCCTGGACAAGAAGGGCGTCGAGGTGGCGAGCGGGCTCTCCGTGGTCATCATGAACTACATGGACGCGGTGTCCATGGACACGCAGCGCCTGCGCGAGTGCTCCATGATGGTGACGGTGCCCGACGGACGCGCCATCCCGTTCTGCTCGTACCATCTGACCGATTCCGCCGGGCGGCGCGTGTACCCGCCGTGGTGCAAGGAGGAGCTGCGGTAACTTGCTCGACCTGCGGGGCACGGGGCCTTGGACATGCGGGTCGTGCTCGGTCAGTCCTGGCTCGCACGAACGCCCAAGGCCCCGCTTGGGGAGTGAACGGAAATTAGTGGTGGCTTACACCGCAGGGCAATGGTGTGCCGGTAGCACAGCATTGCCCTTACCGCGTTCGGGGACTGAGTCAATGAGTGCATTATCGGTAACCTCTGCTAATCGGGCGAGGGCTGCGACGACGTCGAATGTTTAGAGGAGCATGAGAGTGGAGATTTGCTCGCTTTGGACGTCGGTGCTCCCGTAGGGGCGGGGAGGAGGTCCCCGCACTTCAAGCAATATACAAGGTGCGGAGAATTAAGCGCTCCGCACATCAGACAGATTCCCCGCTCAACAATTTTTCGAGAGGTATGCGTGCATTTTCCGCATCCGCAGCAAGCGTAGCCGCAGCCCATCATTTTGTTCCTTCAGTTGTCAGCCTGCATTCTGCTTCTACACGCCCTTTTTCGGCAACGGATAAAAGCGAGATTCCTGCGAACGCAACCATGCAAGCAATGCTTGCAACCAGGAAAGCGTCATGGCCGAAGGAGCCCCCGGTTATAGATAGAATTATTTCAATTATAAATGAGCCAAGAAACTGCCCAAGGAATTGCACGGTAACACCCAAAGAAGTGTAGCGGGACGATCCTCCTTGCTCCCTCATCGAAAAGCTGTTAAAGAAACCAGCAAGTGTTGCCGCGGCCGATATTCCCAAAAGGCCAGAACCTGCAAAAATGGCGGTAAGGGAATTGGAAGAGTAAATGATCATCAAGGATAGAGCCCCTACCAGCGTAGTTATCGGTAGGGTGAATGTTCTTAGCTTTCCGAAGAGGGGGCCATATAGCACGCCAGCCAGCATGCCAGTAACCGTATGTGCCGACAGGCATAGACCTGCCACTTCGGCACCGCCATACCCGCTTTCAGAAACGATTATAGATATATTGTTTACAAAGGTAATAATGCAAGTCATGTAGACAAAGAGGCAGAGGTATGAAGCGACGATCCCTAGCGGAAGGCGCGGTTGCTTTCCCGTGGGCGCAAGATACCGTTTCTCGCTTGATGCGTCGTCACCAGTTCCTGCTTCATCGCGCGCTGCCGTAGCTGGCGGATTGGGCAAGGCGAAGAACGCAAATGCGAGGACCGCTAGCGAGATGAAGTAGGCCAAAAAGCAATAATGCCAGTCTGCAGCGCCCAAATAGCCACCGATTGTTTGAAACGCAACGCCGCCTATACTGCCTGAAGTCTGAACCAAACCAAGCATGGAAGCACGCTCTTTCCCTTTATAAAAACTGTTGATCAAACTCATCACCATAGGTACGAGGCATCCAACCGCAATACCGAAGCAGAAGCGCATTGCGATGATGAGGGGGATGTTGTCCCCCAGCATGCAAGGGGTGATACCGGCAAGGCAGAATAAGGCAATTGAAAAGAGGGTCAAAGCTCTTTTCTCGAAGTGCCTTTCTATATGCTCGTAGAAAGCTGAAGTCAACGCGATGGATAAAAACGGCATTGTCGAGATAAGCATGACGGTCGCCGCCGCGTATTGCGGATTTTCGGAGATGATGGTCGAAATGACGGGTGCAACCGCACCTCCTCCAATTTCCTGCAGAGCGACTGCAAGAATCACGGCTTTCAGGACAAGGGGGTTTCTCGTTCCTTTGATCGCCATGGTGGCGCCGTCCTTTCTTGGAATTCCGTCCCAATTTTTCATACGTACGCGCCATGGCGCGACTTTCGCAAAGCCCCGCTGGCAATCTAGGCAATCAGCGGGGCTTTGGGCGACATTGATGAAACGAAACCGCTCGATTTACTCGGGATCAACCCGCTCAAGCAAAGCTGCTTGACGCTTCTTTGAGCCGGAAACGGATTGAATAAGATGGGCGACGGCGAGAATTCCGAATATGATGGCGTAGAACAGGAACGGATCGGTGCCGTTGGTGTAATTTAAGCCGATGAGATTGCAGGCGGCGGGTGCCCAGTAGCCAAGAAGGAACTGGGAGCCGAACTGAAGGGCTACAGCGATGGAGCATGCCATGCCAGCCGCCACGGGAGCGGCGTACTTGCCGATAAGTTGGAAGAGCGAGGCGCAGGTCCATGGGGCCGCGAAGCCAAGCAGGCCAGCGCCAATGACGACCATGGTCAGGTTACTTGCGAAGCCGAGGCAGAGGTATGCGACGCAGGCGAATACGGCGGCTACAAATGGCAGATATTCCGTGAATCGCTTGAAGATTGCGCCGAAGATGATGCCGGCCACAATACCGCAAATGGTATGGACGTTCAATGCGGTCGCGGCATCAACCGCGGTGCCGAAGCCTTTGCTTTCAATGACGATGGATGCATTCATCATAAGAAGCGCAATGCCGCCCACGAACAGGAAGATTTCGACCCAGTAACAGATAACGATCGGCGGAAACTTCTGGGAGAAAGACAATGCGGCTCGTGCGGCTTTCTCATCTTCGGTAACCTTGCTTGCTGCAGCGGCTTCTTCGGTGGTTTTCACGTTCTTGGGCAACAATACCAAAGCGATTACACAGGCCACGATAGAGATAAGCGCGATGTACATAACCATATGCCAGTCAATGGCTGCAAGGAAGCCGGCGACCGTCTGGAACGCGACGGTGCCGAGGGAGGCGGAAACCTGAACGAAGCCGTTCAAACTTGCACCTTCGTTACCTTGGAAGTTTTCGGCGATAAGGGCGACGGGCAGGGAGCAGTATATGCCGAGCCCTAGTCCGAGAACGATGCGGCACGCCAAAATCGCGGGAATATCGGTGCCAAGGAACGCAGGGGCAACACCGCCTGCGACGTACAAGACGGTTGCGGCAACCAAAAGGGTGCGCGAAGAAAACCTGCGGGAGAGAAAACCGTAAGTAAGAGAGGTGGCAACTATGCCGACGGTCGGATAAGTTTGGATCATGGAAATAAGCGTTGGGTCATAGCCTGGACAATCTGCGATGATGTTCGCGATAATGGGACCAGTGGATGACTGACCATACATCACGAATGCGATGATGAGGATGGCAAACGAGATCAGTCTTGAGTTCTTGGCCGTTTTTTCTGACATGAATGACTCCTCCTTTATTGTTTTACTAGTTCGTGGCTTGTGAGCCAACGAGGGAATATCCCTCTGCGAACCCCCTCTTAGTGTTTTGCATTGGCGGTCTAGGGAAGCCGTCTTCGATGATTGCAGAAGCGATGCAGCGGCCCAACAGACCTGCTGCGTGAAACGAGCGAGTGCCCAATCGATTTCAGAAAAATAATGTGGCGGCATCTCATACACGGTGTATGAGATGGGAAGATTTTTCCGACGTCAGGCAAGGAGATACCGACGCTGCCGGGATAAATAGTGCACCGAGGCTGTTCCCGGGCGGCCGCCGTGGTCTTAGCATTCGGGTGGGGTTGGGAAGCCCGGTATTTCTTGACGAACGAACGAGAGGAGAAAACGATGGCCGACTTACAGAATCTCCAGTCGGTGCCACATGTGATTCCCGAGTACCAGTATCAAGAGGGGGAATATACGGTGACCCGCGGCAGCGCATGGTCGGGACCCGGTTGCCATCTGGGCTGTGGCGTTTTGATTTACACAGATGAAAACGAAAGGCTCGTGAAGGTGGAGGGGGACCCGGAGAACCCGTTTAATCAGGGGCGCTTGTGCGTGAGATGTCTAGCTGTGCAGGATGTCGTCAACAGCCCTAAACGACTGACGAGTCCGTTGAAACGCAAGCGCGAAGATCGTGGTAAAGACGCCTGGGAGGAAATATCTTGGGATGAGGCCTACGATATCATCTACGAGAGCATTACAACACTGCAGGAACAAAACGGTAAGGAAACCCTCTTTACTATTATGGGTACGGGCCGGGATATCAGCCCCTGGCTAACTCGGCTCACTTTTTCTCTTGGTTCGCCGAATTGCGTGTTCGCAATGTCGGGCCTGTCTTGCTACACCACTCGTGTTGTTGGATGTATCGCCACGTCAGGTTCATTCTGGGTGGGCGACTACTCCCAGCAATTTCCCGAACGCTACGATCACCCCGATTGGAAGGCTCCCGAGGTTATTGCAATCTGGGGGAACAATCCCGTTGTCGCAAATTCCGACGGTTTGTTCGGACACTGGGTGGTTGACTGTATGAAACGCGGCTCCAAGCTGATCACTATCGATCCGCGCGTAACGTGGCTTGCTGCGAGATCGGAAGCACATCTCGGCATTCGGCCCGGCACCGATGCTGCCCTCGCCCTGGGCATGATCGATTACATCATTAAAAACGATCTCTACGATCACGAGTTCGTTGACAAGTGGTGCTACGGCTTCGAGGAGTTGGCGGCTGCTGCGGATGAGTATCCTCTCGCCAAAACCTCTGAGATCACGTGGATCCCCGAAGAGAAAATCGCACGCGCGGCACGCATGATCGCCGAAAGCGACGGTGCCGTACTGCAGTGGGGCGTCTCTCTCGACATGTGCAAAGAGGCCTTGCCTACGTCTTCTGCGGCATTCGCGATCTTCGCCATTACTGGCCAGATTGAACGGCCGGGTGGCATGATAAGCCCCTCCGAGATTCTGCGCTATTCTGCCGGCTGGGGCTACGAAGAGCTTATCGAGAAAAAGACTCCGGAGATTGCCGCGAAGCGTGCGGGGGTATGGAAGCCGGAATACGGCCTGCTTCGCAGCGGTATATCCGCAGCCCATACCGACACAGTCATCGAAATGCTTGAAACGGGGGAACCATACAAACTCTCTTGTTTGTGGCTTCAGACGGCGAACCCCTTGGCGTGCACGTCCCCTGACCCGAAGCGCACCCTTGCCGCCCTGGCGAAGCTCGACTTCGTTGTTGCCGTGGACCTGTTCATGACCCCGTCGATAATGGCCCTCGCTGATATCGTGCTGCCTGTTTCCACTTTCACCGAGAAGGACGGTTTCCGTGTGGGAGATGGCTTTCAGCGGTGCGAAACCATCAACAAGGCATCCGATCCGGGCAACACCAAGCCCGATACCCAGATCAACCTGGAAATCGGCAAGCGTTTCAACCCCGAGGCGTGGCCTTGGGATAACGTGCAGGAAATGTACGGTGCTGTGTTGCGCGACTGTGGCGGCATAGATGGCACGTTCGAGCAGATGCGCGATCTTGCCCCCGCGTACCTTCCGTTCGAGTACCGTCGTTACGAGACGGGCAAGCTTCGCCCAGATGGACAGCTTGGCTTCAATACGCCATCCGGCCGCATCGAGCTTTGGTCTTCATATTTCGCAAATTCGAACCTGCCGCCCCTGCCTTACTTTGAAGAACCGACACCGGGCCCGCTTGCTACCCCGGAACTTCTTGATAAGTATCCGCTCGTTCTCACGACCGGCGCCCGCAGTTGGTGGTCATTCCACTCGGAGCACCGTCAAATTCCGAGCCTGCGAGCTCATAAGCCCTGGCCTGAGGTTGAGGTGCATCCCGAGACGGCAGAAAAGTACGGCGTTTCTGACGGAGATTGGGTATGGATCGAAAACCAGCGTGGTCGATGCAAGCGCGTCGTTGTGGTCACCCCGACCATCGATCCTCGCTACGTCAGCACCGACCATGGCTGGTGGCTTCCCGAGGAGAAGGGGGCTATGGACGACGGCCTGTTCGGTATGTGGGACGTTGATTGCAACAACCTTCTGGAATGGAAGTGCGGCAAAGCGGGATTCGGATCCAACTATAAGACGATGCTTTGCACTATTTACAAAGTTGTGGAGGGCGACGAGCATAATGTATGGAAAGGCGACGCAGCTTATTCCTATGCGCCGAAGAAGGGGACGGAGTAATCATGGCAAAAGGCTTACTGATCGATTACGAGTTTTGCACTGGATGCCATAGCTGCGAGATGGCTTGCCGCAAGGAGCATGGCCTTTCCGACGGGGAATTCGGTATCAAAATTGCTGAATTCATCTGGCCAAAGAGAGCGGAGGGGCTTGATTGGCAGCGTACGGACGATTGGCAATACACGTACATTCCTGTTCCCTTGGACGAATGCGATCTATGCGCCGAGCGCACGGCGGCGGGTAAACTGCCTACGTGCGTGCACCACTGTCAAGCGAAGGTCATGCAGTACGGTGAAATCGGAGAGCTGGCGCTGGCGCTCGCCGAGAAGCCCAAGCAAACCCTTTTTCGCCCATAGTTTGAGGTATACTTTACTCCTTTACCCATTCGCAGAAGGGTGAAGGATGACGTAAAGGGGAACGGGCCTAGGGTGGTATGATGCTGCCCTAGGTCGTTTGTTTGTGGGGGTGACTGGATGATCGCAACTGTTAAAGATTTTCCTAGCAGTCTGAGCACCAGAGATATTTTCGGTATTAGCGCTTTTACGCTTGTCCATGCTTTTGCGATGTTGGTGGCGTCCTCCTCTCTTTTCGCCGAACCTCTGTTGAATGCGGGCATGGCAGGCGGCATGGAGCAGGTACCCGGCATCGTGTACATGCTTTTCCTTGGTGCGACGCTGTTCGCCCTGGGATATGGCAGTCGCCTGAAAGCGTGGATGGGCTATGGTCCGGCGCTTACGTTAGCTCCTCTCGTTCTGGGCTTGTTTTCGTGCTGCGTCATCGTCGTAGCCGCAATGCGGCCGGTTTTCGCCGGGTTGATACTGCTCGCATGGGCCGCATTCGGTATCGCCAACGGAATCGTATTGCTTAGAGTGGGCCTCTACTACTCGACGATAGGCAAGCGCAAAGCTTTTTCGTCTTCCGCCATCGCGCTCCTGATTTCTGGGTTGTTGTATCTTGTTGTAGAGAACACAGGTGTTTCTTTTGGTATCGTGTGCACGTTCCTTTTCCTGTGTGCCTCGATCGTTATGCTGGTATTCACGCCGCAACCTGCTGCCGGATCGCAAGCAAAGGGAATTGTCAAGATTCGGCATTTTCCAGCTGAGTTGGCTGGATCCTATTTGAGCGAAAAGCGAAGCGCGACATTTTTCATCATCATGTTCTTTTATTGCCTCGTGTTTGGTTTTTCTACAGGGGAGCCGCCCTCTTCGCTGAACTCGTTTGGAGTTAACCTCAACGGTGTGGCACCTGCAATTGGTGGTGTTCTCGCAGTTGTCTATGTATCGCGGACGAAGGGGGAAGCGGATCTTTTCGTGGCGCAATGGGGCCTTCTGGCCATTTTGGTAGTCGGAACGGCTCTTCCGTTGGTGAACGATTCCAGCCCTATTCGACTCGCATCGATCCTTCTTCTTTGGGTCGGGTTCTCTGCTTACGACATATCGAATTGGTGCTCGCTATATGAGGCATGTCAAGAGCGGAACTCTGTTTTTGTTTTCGGCGTTGGTCGCTCGCTTTTTACTTTCGGCTTGCTGGTTGGGAGGTTGCTTTTCTATGTTGTTGCAAACTTTCTCTCCAATAGCGGTTCCGTTGCACTCACCTCAATCGTCCTCATCCTGTGCGTATTTTTCCTGTGCCTGATCCTGTCCAATATGCACCTAATTGCCGCCGAGTCATCTTGTGATTCTTCGGTCGAGAGGACGGAGGATGTCGTACTTGAGCCGTTGGATGACGAGCCAGGCGAGGTCTCTGAAGGCGAAAAAGCAGGAGCCGCCATCAAAGCTTTGGCAGAGGATAACGGCCTGACGCGCAGAGAGCAGGAGGTTTTCGAATTGCTCGCAAAAGGACGCAATGTGGCGTATATTCAAACTTCCTTGGTGCTTTCCCGCCATACGGTGAGAAGCCATGTATACCATATTTATCAGAAGCTTGACGTTCATTCGCATCAGGAACTCATCGATGTAGTCGAGGCGGAAGCGAAAGACGCGGATGAGGCTCGTAGCCATTCAGATCTACACTGAGCTATTGAACTTCGACGTGGATGGCGATCGGTCATGCAGGGCTGTACAAGTGGCAACGGCGTGAACTATGCGGACTCGCATCAGCAATCTAGTTGAAGAGGGTTTATGCGAGCTGTATTCCGTGAGGAGTACGCATGTAAGTAAGTGATCGGGAAGACACAAAGCCACCTATGCTCGCGCAACATATTGTAAAGGGTATAATTACGGCAGTTAAGCTTGCCTGGAATCCGTATGTAGCCACATGCAATTTGAACTGCAATTGGCCCACTGGGATGCGATAGTGATTGGGAGCGCGGGGCAGTGCTGCAGGAGAGAGTCGGCTTCGTGGGAAGCGTCCTGCGCTTGCCGCTTGGCCTGAGACGGCGCTGTTGGTTAGTAGGACAAAGGGTCCGCCCTTACCATTGAGCGGAACTTAGCATTTATTGGGAAGCGCAACGTGGCTGGGTGCAGCCGCTTGGACATAGAAGGAGACACATGGCCGACTACCGAATTGCGAACGACCCGGACCGGTGCGTTGCGTGCGGGCTGTGCATCGCGTTCTGCCCGTGCGAGGTGCTGGAGGCCGACGGGGAGGGGCATCCCTTCGCGGCGCGCATCGAGGACTGCGTGGGGTGCACCACCTGCGCGGGCAACTGCCCGCAGCGCGCGCTCTCCGTGGAGGCCACGGGCGACGCGGTGTACGATCCCTTTGCCGACGAGCCGCGGGCCGAGCCCATCTCGCGCGAGCTGCACGAGCAGTACGCGGAATGGCAGCGCGTGATCATGGAGAAGCTGGGCCTGCGCTGGCAGCCGGTGGCCGTGAGCCTCATCGACAAGGACGAGCTGCTGCCCGACGTGCCCCTGCCGCCCGAGAACCAGCGCTTCTGCCAGGCCATGATGGCCGCGCGCCGCGGTGCGAGCATCCTCATGCCGCCGCATCGGCACTCGTGCCCGGACGGCACGTCCATCTTCGGCATGACCGGCGTGCCCGAGAAGCTGGCCACCGGCGAGATATATGTGCTGTTCCACAAGGTGGTGAACGCCGAGGCCGCCGCCCGCATGGTGGCCGAGCGCCCCATGCTGCCGCCGAAGAGCCGCCGTGCCACCTATGTGGCGCCCCTGGCGAAGACGGTGCGCAAGCCCGAGGTGGTGGTGGTGACGGGCACGCCCGAGCAGATGATGTGGCTGTGCATGTCCATGAGCTACTACTCGGGCCACCGCTTCGACTTCCACGCGAGCGGGTTCAACTCCATGTGCGTGGAGGCGGTGCTGTACCCCCTGACGGAGCAGGAGCCCAACATCACGTTCGGCTGCTACGGCTGCCGTGCGGCCACCGACGTGGCCGAGGACATGATGTTCATGGGCCTGCCTGTGGACAAGCTGCCCATCGTGGTGCAGGGCCTGACGGAGCTGGCGAAGAAGGCCATCCCGGATTCGCGCATGAAGATCTACGTTCCGCCTATCATGTAGGGAAGGAACCCCTATGACGAACGAGCTGTTCACCATCCGCGATGCACGGCCGGACGACAAGGCCGTGCTCGACGGCTACGCCAACCTGGAGGGCATGGACGCCATCCCCTCCATCGAGGGCGTGCGCGTGGCCGTGAACGAGGACGACGAGGTGGTAGGGTTCGTCCGCATCGCGCTCGCCGACGACGGCACGGCGTTCGTGAACCCCGTCATCACCCACGAGACCTGGCGCGGGTTCGGCGTGGGCCGCGCGCTCATGGAGGAGGCCCTCGAGCGCCACGGCGAGCTGCGCCTCGTGTCGCGCGGCGGGAGCCTGCCGTTCTACGAGGCCCTAGGCTACGAGCGCATCGGCTGGGACCTCATCGAGATGTCCCTCGTGGACGACTGCGACCACTGCGAGATGCGCGAGGAATGCGGCCCGGTGCCCGTGCGGAAGGTGCTCTAGGCGGGAGGCGGACAACAAGCTTCCCGCCATTTGTCATGCCGAGAGCGCCGAGCTAAAAGTCACATACCTCGGAACCTCTGCCACTTTTCGACCCCCTGCCTGCCAATCTGTGTTTAACAGCGTGCACGCGCGAAGCCTTTTCCTTCTCGCCCCTTTGCAGTTTGTCCCCTTATGGAGAGATATGCGAAGGACAGGTTGTCACGATGGCCGTTGACCGACGCTCTCATAATTGAACCTGGCCGGAAAAAGTTCTACTATGGTCGAACGGCGGGCAATGTGCCCGTTTGCCGGGAAAGGGTCGGCGGCAGGAGTGCGTTCGAAGGGGACAGATGGGCGCTTCGACTGAAAAGGAACTGCAAAAAGCCGTCGTTCGGGCAAAGCTGACGCAACCGGCGTTGCCGATCGGGTATGTGGGCAGGGCGGCGCTTCTCAAGAGGCTCGAGCTGCTCGCGCGGCAGAAACTGACGCTGGTCGCTGCGCCGACGGGCTATGGGAAAACCGGATTGATGGTTGAGTTCGCTCGGAAGAAGGCAGAAGAGGGGACCCTCGTCTCCTGGTTGACCGTCGACGAGGAGGATGCCGACTTCGCCCGCTTCTGTCGACATATCGTGGCGGCACTGGCAGGGCTGGGCGCCCAAGTGGCTGCAGAGATTGAACCCCTGGTAGACGAAGAACTCCTGGAGCGCGGTGCAGGGTTGGACGACGGCGTTCTCGTAGCCATGGGCAATGCGCTGTTCGAGGCGCTTCCTCCCGGTTTGCCCTGCTACCTGCTCATCGACGATTACGGCTGCGCCGACCAACAGGGTAGAGACGTGCAGCTGCTGCGTTTCTGCTCACTGACGCCGCCCGACTTCCATGTGGTGCTCGCCTCGTCCGCCTTTTCGTGGGTGCTGCAGACCGATGCCTATCGCTTGGGGTACGGCTGCCTCGGCGTAGAGGACCTGGCTCTGACCATAGACGAGGCGCGGCATCTGGCGAATGCCATGTGCGATGAGCCTCCCTCCGACGAGGCTCTGGAGAAGGCCTGCCGCTTCGTCGAGGGATGGCCGCAGGGGCTTGTGCTGGCGGCGCGGTCGCTGTCGGGCGCGCGGAGCGCGGACGACGTGCGGCTGGACGGTTCCCTCCTGAACGTGCGGCGCTGCTTCCAGGCACAGGTCACGCGCTTGGTGACCGGGGATCTGTTCTCGTTCATGCTGGAGATATCGGTGCTCGAGACGTTCAGCCGCCCCCTCTGCGAGGCGGTCTTCGGCTCCGGTTCGACGCAGGCCCTTCTCGACGAGCTGATACGGCGCAACCTCTTCGTCGTGCCCTGCGACGAAGAGGGAACGTGGTTCCGCTTCAACGCTCTGTTCGCCGACTGGCTGCGCAGCGAGCTCCTGCAGCTGCGGATCGAGGAGATCAGGCAGACATGCGCGCGGGCGAGCGAATGGTTCCACGATTACGGGATGCAGGACGAGGCGGCGAAGTACCTGTTGCTGGCGAGCGATTTCGACTACGTTGCGAACCTGACCGAGGCTACCTGCTCGCTCTCCCGCTCGGACAAGCGGACCCACTACCTTTTGTGGCTCTGTCGCATACCCTCGGCCGAGTTCGCCTCGTCGCCGCTTTTGTGCATGCTCTCGGCATGGTCGTGCATCACGAATGCACGCGTCGCCGATGCGCAGAACTGGATCGCCCGATTCGAGCGCAGCATGCAGGAGCCTGCGCATGCCGGCAGCCTCGATCCGAGCATCGTGGAGTTCTCGTCGAAGTGCCTCAAAATGAAGTGCGTTGCCATGGAGGGAGACGGCCAAGAGGCTCTCGCGCAATGCGATGAGCTGTTGAACAGCGGGTACGAGATCAAGCCATCGCTTATGAGCATGATCTACCAGTCGCTCGGCGAGGCATACGAGCGTATTGGCGACATGGCCCAGGCCCAGGAGATTTACCTGCAAGCCCAGGCAAGCGCAAGCGTGGACGCTACGATGCACCAGCTGCTGTTCAACTCGTTCAGCTTCGCCGAGGTGCAGCACTGCTTCGGCGAGCTCGCCGAAGCCCGCGAGAGTTGCGAGAAGCTTCTGCAAACATGCCCTTCCGATTTCGCCCTTTACGGTGCCATCTGCGCGCTGCTGGCGCGCGTGCTGCTCGAGCGCAACGAGAAAGAGCGGGCCTCGGTTTTGGTGGAGCGCTCGCTCAAGCGGACCTCGCATTACCGGCACATCGACATGTACCTTGAGGCCAAGATGGCCCAAGCGGGGCTGCTCGCTGCGAGGGGAAGCCTTTCCGAGGCGTACGAGGTCATCGTCGAGGGCATCCTGCATGGCGAGCAGAAGGACGTTCCGCGAGCCGTGCTGCTGCGTGCCTACTTCCAACAGGCGGAGATAGCGGCACGTCGCCGGAACCTGCGCGACCTGCTCCTCATCGAGAGGAAGTTCGCCGCGCGGGTGCATGAGGGGGATGTGTATTGCCAGCTGCTGCTTTCTCTCGTGCGCGCCCTTTCGGCTTGGGAGAAGGGCGACGGTCCGACCGTCCTCGAGACGCTCGAGTCGGTCGAGGTGCATGCACGTAAGGGCCGCTACGTTTGCCTGCTTGTGAAAGCCCTCGCGGTGGAAACGGTCGTTTTGCGCGAGATAGGAGAGGGGTCGCGCGCCTGCGCCCAGCTGAAAGAGCTCTTGACGTTGGCAAGCCGGTACGGTTTCATGCGCAGCCTCCTCGATGCAGGCGAGCCTTTGCGCGACCTTCTACGTGACTACTCGACGACGCGCAAGGCGGGTGCATCCGTTCGGTCTTACGTGAAGTCTCTTTTGGTTGAATTCGAGCGGGAATTGCCGGAGGCGCCGTCGGGCATAGACGGTCCGGGCGCGTTCGCCAATGACGGGCCCGACCCGCTTACCCCTCGTGAGCTGGAGATCCTCAAGCTCCTCAATATGGGCTTGTCGCGCAAGGAGATATCCGAAACGCTCTGCATCAGTGTCAACACCGCGAAGAAGCACCTTGCGAACATCTACAGCAAGCTGGGGGTGGGCACGCGCGAGGAGGCTCTACGGGAGTATGCGGCGAACCGCTCCGTTGGGAACGGGGCGTCGGGGTCTGTCGCAGCGGCTAGGGAATGAGCTCTTCTCACCCCCGCACCTTACCCGCGCTCCTTACCCTCGCGTTCGGTCTTGTGAAGGTCATGACCCCTGCTTCTCCCCTGCGTATTCTCTTCAGGTAGAGGCCACCTTGTCCGGTGGCACCGACCCAGAGGAAAGGATACGCCATGTGCTTCAGACCGCCAGTGGCCGTCGAGGGGCCGAAGAACTGCCCGAAATGCGGAGCGGAGGTGCCGACCGGGGCGGCGAAGTGCCTGGGCTGCGGCGCCGCCTTGCAGGTGCCGGTCGTGCTCGCACCCGGCGCCCCGGCTGCGTCCAAGGTCCCCGGCGCTCCGGGAGCCCCCACACCGCCGCCCGCACCGGGCGCCTGAACAAGGGAGCGTGGGCGGGCGCATCGAACCCCCTGAACGGAGCGCCCGCCCACGCCACCTTACCCCGTCCCCTACCCGGCCGTTACCCCGCGCCTCACCCGCGCGATGTCACGAATTCGGGTCATGTAATCAGGCGGGGCCTCCAGTAGAGTGAGGGCATCGTAAGGGGAAGGCTTCCGGAAGCGCTCTTCACGACGCCTCGTGTCAACCAGGTAGAGAAGAGAGAGGGGACAACCATGTCCGAGAGCATGGTCGGCGTGCCGAACAACCACGTCGACGAGAACGGCATCCGATGGCGCCGCACGCGCTGCCACATGTGCCACATGAACTGCGGCATCTTCGCGGGGGTGGACACGGCCACGGGCCGTTTGGTGGAGTTGAGGCCCAACGACGACGAAGGTGCGGTGCTGTGCAACCGCCTGGGCGAGCGGGGCCAGCGCGCCATCAAGTTCCATTACCATCCCAAGCGCATCAACCACCCGCTCAAGCGCGCGGGCGAGCGCGGCGAGGACAAGTGGGAGCAGATATCCTACGACCAGGCCATCAAGGAGATTTCCGAGAAGCTCCAGGGGCTCATCGACAAGTACGGCCCCGAGACGCTCGTGTCGTCCGAGGGCACCTACCGCTCTGACCACCTGTGGGCGCGCAGCCGCTTCACGAACCTGCTGGGCAACCCCGGCAACGTGGTGGACCCCGGCACCATCTGCTGGTGCTGGAACTACTCCCTGAACATGGCCATGGTGGGCTGGCCCGTGGAATCGATGATGCCGGCCTCGCCGCAGCAGTCGAACACGATCGTCAACTGGGGCAAGCGCTGCTCCGAGTCCTACGCCCCCGAGGCGCCGCTGTGGCGCGTCATCAAGGGCCGCACGACGGTGAACGAGAACGGGCCCGCCCAGATGATCGTGGTCGACCCGGTGTGCATCCCCGAGTCCGGCCAGGCCGACCAATGGCTTCAGCCCTATCCGAACACCGACTGCATCATCTGCCTCGCGTGGATCAACTACATCGTGGAGCACGAGCTGTACAACGAGGACTTCCTCAAGCACTGGTCCAACGCCGTGTTCCTGTTCCGCACCGACACGAACAAGCTGCTGCGCGCGAGCGACATCGATGCAGACGGCAGGTTCGAGGACTTCGTGGCGTGGGACGCCAAGCGCGACGGCGTGCTGGCGTGGTGCTCCGACGAGAACCGCTACTGCACCGAGGAGGGCGTGGAGGTGGATGCGCAGCTCAGCGGCACCTACCGGGTGAAGCTCGCCGACGGCGGCGAGGCCGAGTGCATCACCGTGTTCGACGCCATCGTGCGGCGCGTGGCCGAGTACACGCCCGAGCGGGCGTCGAAGGTGTCCGGCGTGCCCAAGCGCAAGATCGAGGAGGCGGCGAAGCTCTACGCCACGAACGGGCCGGCCTGCATCATCTGGGGCCTCGGCGGCGGCGACCAGCACGGCAACAACGCCGCGAGCTTCGGCATAGCAAAGACCATCCTGCGCATCATGACCGGCAACATCGACAACCCCGGCGGCGAGTTCGTGGGCCAGCCGGCCGACCCGAACTCCGTGGGCAAGGAGAAGGACTTCCCGGTGCGCGACGCCGAGATGGAGCTCTCCGAGCTGCAGGACCCGGAGAACCAGGCCAAGTACATCGGCAACGACCGCTTCCGCGTCATGGCGTGGCCCGGCTTCAAGAAGATCGACAAATGCTACCGCAAGATGTTCGGCCTGCCGCGCCCCATGCTCCATCAGACGCTGTGCTCGCCGTCGCTCGTGCTGGACGCCATCATCGACAAGAAGCCGTACCCCATCACGGCGATGATCGCGTGGTCCTCGAACCCGCTGGCGTGGATGCCGAACACGAAGAAGGTCTACAAGGCGCTGAAGAGCCTGGAGCTGCTGGTGGTGTGCGAGTACTGGAAGACGCCGACGGCCGCGCTGGCGGACTACATCATGCCCGCGTGCGACTGGATGGAGCGCCCGATGTGCACGACGTCGGAGGACTCCATGGACTTCATCACCGTTGGCGACCGCGGGGTTGAGCCCTACGCCGAGCGCCATATGGACTACGACTTCTTCCGCTCCCTCGGTTGCGCCATGGGCCAGCAGGAGCAGTGGCCGTGGGAGACCTACGAGGACGTCATCCAGTACCGTATCGACCGCTGCGGGCTCAAGTACGAGGACGTGGTGAACGCGGGCACGTACTTCCCGTACCCCACCGAGTACTACAAGTACGCCAGGCGCCTCGAGAACGGGCAGATCCAGGGCTTCGCCACGCCGTCGCGCAAGGCCGAGGTCTACGCGTCGGTGCTCGAGGAGCTTGATTACGACCCGCTGCCGGTGTACCGCGAGCCGGAGTCGCCGCTCGGCAACCCCGAGATGGCGAAGGAGTACCCGCTGCGCCTGACCACGGCCGGCCGCATCAGCCCGCTGTACCACTCCGAGATGCGCACGCCGGGCCACGGCACGCGAACGGTGGCGCCGTACCCCATGACCTGGATGCACTTCAACGACGCACGCGCCCTGCACATCAAGGAAGGCGACTGGGTGTGGATCGAGACGCCCATGGGCCGTATCCGCCAGAAGGCGCACCTGGGCTGGGACATCCCCGAGGGCGTGGTGCAGGTGCCGCCCAGCTGGTGGTACCCCGAGCTTCCCGCCGAGGAGCCCTGGTCGCAAGGCGTGTTCGAGGCTGCCGCGAACGTGCTCATCGACGACGACCCGGACAAGGCCGACCAGATGACGGCCACGTGGAACTGCCGCGGCCTTCTGTGCAAGGTGTACCCCTGCATCGACCCGTCCGACGGCGCCGACGACAGCATCCCGGCCGCGCTCTACGACGGCACCCACGGAACCGTGTGGGACAAGGCCGCCGAGAACCTGGGCTTCTGGGAGTTGAAGAAGTAGGAGGGGAGGTTTCCCGCCGCATTCCGGAGGGAGGAGGGCAAAGGCAGAACCTCCTTCCTCCTGGGGCGGGGGGTATGGGGAAGCGCAAGCGCGTTTCGAGGAGGGGCGCCGCGCCTCTCCTCACGCTGGAAAGGGGGTCTCGTGGGAGCGTATGCGCCGATGGGCTTCTACCGCAACAAGCCGCGCGTGAAGGTCGACGAGGATTACTGCCGGGGGTGCCTGAACTGCGTCTCGGCGTGCCCACGGGAGGGGAAGGTGCTCCGTGCATGCAAGGTGGGCGGGGAGATCCGCGCGAAGGCCGAGCATCCGGAGCTCTGCGTTGGCTGCGGGCGTTGCGTGAACGCATGTCCCACCCACTCCATCAGCATTTACTTTGTTTGACTGCTGAAAGCGCCGTAAGGCGCGATAGTTGGAGGACTCGAAAGGGTTTCTTCGTCAAA
>NC_021021.1:1939641-1948008 GCF_000210055.1 Gordonibacter pamelaeae 7-10-1-b | reverse complement strand
GAGACAAAAAAGCTGTTTACGGCTTTTGAGGCGCTCGCCCATGCCTTTGGGAAGGGCGGGCGCCGAACTAGAAGGAAGGGTTTTGGACATGGCAGTAAACGAGCATTTAAGTGCCGTTGATCTCGCGGCCGATATCAAAGCTAAGGGTATTTCTCCAGTTGAAGTCATGGATGATTGCATTGCGGCTATCGAGGCGCGCAACCCGTCGATCAATGCCTTCACCTATACGGCTTTCGACGAGGCGCGCGCGAAGGCGATCGAGGCGGAGAAGGTTCTCATGCGGGGCGATGCCGATGGTGCGTTCTTCGGCATACCCACGGCAGCTAAGGACTTTTTGCCCGGAGTTCCGGGTTGGCCGGGAACCACGGGGGGCGTGAAAGCCCTCTCGCACCAAAAAGACCCTGGTTACGGCTGTTTTACCAAGGCGATGGTTGACGAAGGCGCCATTTTGGTGGGTAAAACCAACGCTCCGTCGTTCGCTTTCCGAGGAACCTGCGACAACAAGATGTTCGGTGCAACGAGCACCCCGTTCAAGGTGGGCTACAACTCGGGCGGCTCCTCGGGCGGTTCCGCAGCCGCGGTGGGCGATGGCATCCTGCTTGTGGCGGAAGGCACCGACGGAGGCGGCTCGATCCGTATTCCCGCCGCATGGTGCGGTTGCTATGGTTACAAGGCATCAGTTGGAACCATCCCCGCAACCGTGAGGCCGAACGCCTTCTCTCTCACGCATCCCTACACATGGGACGGGCCGCTGAGCCGTACGGTTAAGGATTCCGCTTACGTGTTGCAGGCTATGGCTCGGTTCGACCCGTTCGATCCGGTGAGCCTCGACCGCGGCGAACGTGATTTCGCGGCGGCTCTCGACAAGCCGCTCAAGGGCTGGAGGATCGGATTCACGCCTGACTTCGGCATCTTTCCGGTAGACCCCGAGATCAAGGATATGGTTGCCGCTGCGGCGCAGCGGTTCGTGGAGGCCGGAGCAGTCGTGGAGCCGGTAGAGTTCGATATTTCACGCTCGCATTTCGAGCTTGCCGAGGCATGGTGCCGCCTCATATCCATCTCGGGACTGGAATCGATCGAGGCACTCAAAGGCGGGGGTATCGACCTATTGAGGGATCATGCTGACGATGTGCCGGCTGAATTCGTGTATTGGATCAACGACGCGTACCGTCGAGGCTACGTCGACTACAACGCTGACGATGTCGTGCGCACCGAGATATACGATGCGCTGCAAACGGCATTCCAAACCTATGACCTTGTCATCTCGCCCGTTACGGCGTGCCATCCGGTTCCGAACGTTCCCGGCGGCATCACGGCGGGCCCGACCGAGCTCGGCGGCGAGAAGGTCGAGCCGCTCATCGGATGGTGCCTTACCTACTTTTGCAACTTCACCGGACACCCGGCAGCATCCATCCCAGCTGGCCTCTCGAAGGACGGCTTCCCGGTTGGCATGCAGATCATCGGGCGGCGCTGGGCTGACGAGGATGTCTTGGCGGCAAGCGCGGCATTCGAGCGTATACAGCCTTGGGCGAAGATCTACCGGGTCACGGCCGAGCGCAATTTGCGTTAAGGCGGGTTCAGCGATGCCGCAAGCGCGCGTCTAAGAGACGCGCTTGCGGTTTATGGAAAAGGAGGGAATAGCATGTCAAACAAGACCACCGACAAATCGGTCGTCAAGTGCCTTGGCTTCTGCGGCTTCGGCATGGGTTCCAACATCACCGAGGTCGACGTGAAGGACGGGCGCGTGGCGCGCATCCGCCCGCTGCACTACGACCAGCTCTACACGCCCGAGGAGCTGAACGCGTGGAAGATCGAGGCGCGCGGGCACGTGCTGGAGCCGGGCATGAAGAGCTACCCGCCGCCGCTCTCGGTGGCGTACAAGACGCGCACCTACTCGCCGAACCGCATCCCGTACCCGCTCAAGCGCGTGGACTGGGATCCGAACGGCGAGCGCAACACCCAGAACCGCGGCTCGTCGAAGTACGTGCACATCAGTTGGGACAAGGCATGCGACCTCATCGCCGCCGAGATCAAGCGCATCCAGGAGGAGGCCGGCCCGTTCTCCATCATGGCGCAGTCCGACGGCCACGGTGAGACGAAGAACGTCCATGCCGCCCACGGCTGCCAGACGAACCTGCTGAACCTGACCGGCGGCTTCCTCAAGCAAGCCCGCCAGCCCGACAGCTGGGAGGGCTGGTACTGGGGCGCCAAGCACGCCTGGGGCATGGACCCAGTAGGCATGCAGACCATCACCACGAACGTGATCAAGGACATCTCCGACAACGGCGACGCCATCTTCTACTGGGGCGCCGACCCCGAGACCACGCCGTGGGGCTGGGGCGGTCAGATGGCCAGCCGCCTGTGCTACTGGTTCAACGAGATAGGCGTGCTGTCGGTGTTCGTGGCGCCCGACTGCAACTACGCCGCGGCCGTGCACGCCGACAAGTGGATCCCCGTGCTGCCGAACACCGACGTGGCCCTGCAGCTGGCCATCGCCTACGTGTGGATGACCGAGGGCACCTACGAGAAAGAGTATATCGACACGCACAGCGTGGGCTTCGACTGGTTCGAGTACTACGTGCTGGGCCGCGAGGACGGCGTGCCGAAGACGCCCGCATGGGCGGCCGAGCGCTGCGGCGTGCCCGACTACCGCATCAAGGCGCTCGCGCGCTACTGGGCGAAGCACAAGGTGTCCATCGCCCACTGCAACGGCGGCGGCTACATCCGCGCGGCGTTCGCCCACGAGCCGGCGCGCATGGAGGTGTACCTGCTGGGCATGCGCGGCGTGGGCCAGCCGGGCGTGAACCAGTTCCAGATGATCGAATGGCAGCTCATGGATGTGAAGACGCTGAACCCCCTGCCGTCGTGCAGCGTGCTGCCGTCCTCCGAGGGCGCCTACCGCGGCGCCACGATGGACCTGAGCGAGCCGTTCATCCCCAAGACCATGATCCACAAGGCCATCACCGAGCCGTCCATCGAGTGGCACGGCCACGTGATAGCTGGCATCGACCGCGCCGACCAGCTCATCCCGTTCAAGTACGCGCCCGAGCCCGGCAAGGGCATCCGCATGATCTGGTCCGACGCGCCCTGCTGGTCCACCTGCTGGAACGGCGGCCATGAGTTCCAGGACGCGCTGCGCCACCCGAACCTGGAGTTCGTGCTCGTGCAGCACCCTTGGATGGAGAACGACTGCCTGTTCGCCGACATCATCCTGCCCACCTCGACCACGCTCGAGCTGGAGGACTTCAACGTGGACGTGCGCAGCGGCCAGTGGAACGCCATCGCCTACGAGGGCCAGGCCGTCGACCCGGTGGGCGACGTGCGCACCGACTACGAGGCCGTGGGCGAGGTGGCCCGCGCGCTGGAGAAGCTGGGCGGCGTGTACGAGAACCTCTACGAGCGCTACACGCACGGCAACGAGGTGATCGACTGGATAGAGAAGGGCTTCCGCGAGTGCGGCATGGAGGGCGGCGACACGGCCGACTTCGACCGGTTCCTCGAGGACCGCTTCAAGCTGTTCCCCACCGAGGAGAACTGGGAGGCGAAGCCTGCCGGCCTCATCGGCTTCTACGAGGATCCGGAGAACAACCCGCTGCTCACGCCCTCGGGCAAGATCGAGTACTACTCAACCACGCTGGCCGAGACGTTCCCCGATGACAAGGTGCGCGGCCCGGTGGCGCACTGGATAGAGAAGGGCGACGGGCACGATGACCGCATCTCCAGCGAGCGCGCCAAGGATTACCCGTACCTGCTGGTGACGAACCATCCGCGCTGGCGCGTGCACGCGAACCACGACGACGTGCCGTGGTTCCGCGAGCTCGCCACGGGCAAGGTGGTGGGCCCTGACGGCTACGGCTACGAGCCTTTGTACGTGAACCCCGTGGATGCCGAGAAGCTGGGCCTGGCGGACGGCGACATCGCCGGCATCTACAACGAGCGCGGCATGGTGCTCGGCGGCGTCATCCTATCCGAGCGCATCATGCCCGGCGCGGTGTCGCAGGACCACGGCGCGCGCTGCGACAGCATCGTGGTGGGCATGGGCGGCCTGGACCGCGGCGGCGCCAACAACCTCATCTGCCCCTCGGCCACCACGTCGAAGAACGCGGCCGGCGAGGTGACGAACAGCTTCCTCGTGGGCGTGAAGAAGGTTGACGTGTTCGAGCTGGCCGGGCAGTACCCCGAGGCGTTCGCTCGCTCCTACGACGTGGAGTGCGGCCGGGTGCTCGACAGCCTGATTGTGGAGGAGTAGCCATGAAAGCTTTTCTGATCGACGTTGCCAAGTGCAACGGCTGCCATAACTGCCAGATTTCCTGCAAGGACGAGCACTGCGGCACCGAGTGGATGCCCTACGCCGCCGACCAGCCGATGACCGGGCACTTCTGGTGCAAGGTGGAGGAGAAGGTGCGCGGCAGCGTGCCGGTGGTGCGCGTATCGTACACGCCGCTTGTCTGCGGACACTGCGACGATGCGCCGTGTGCGGCCGCCGCGAAGGACGGCGCCGTGTACCGCCACGACGACGGGCTCGTGGTCATCGACCCGGCGAAGGCCAAGGGCCAGCGCGCCATCATGGACGCCTGCCCGATGGGCGCGATCTACTGGAACGAGGAGTTGAACCTGCCGCAGAAGTGCACGGGTTGCGCGCACCTGCTGGACGACGGCTGGGCCGAGCCGCGCTGCGTGGACGCCTGCCCTACGGGCGCGCTCTCGTTCGGCGAGGAAGGCGCGCTCGACCTGAAGGGCGCCGAGCCGCTCGGCCCGCTTGTGGGGCTCGGCGCGCATGCCTGGTACAAGAACCTGCCGAAGCGCTTCGTAGCTGGCTGCCTCGTGGACTTCGATTCCCGCGAGGTCGTGGTCGACGCCGAGGCGGTGCTTGTGGACGAAGCGGGAACCGAGGTGGCCCGCGTGCCCACCGATGACTTCGGCGACTTCTTGTTCGACCAGGTGGAGCCAGCCGCCTACACGGTGCGCGTGGCCGGCAGGGAGCTCGCGGCCGACGTGCGCGAGAAGGACCTGAACCTGGGGGATATCGCTTTGAGATGAATGGATAGAAGGAAGGTCGTTCCTGCCTAGCTGCTCCCCTGAGGCTGGTCCAGAATTTTGTCGGCGCCCCGCCAGATAGTGGTAGGGCGCCGATATTCTCGTGTGCCTTCAGAATGCGCCTCTTTGAGATACGGCACAAGTGCAAAGGGTTTGGAGGCCGCAGGTTGTCGTCGGGAATCGGATCGCTATGCAAGTTCTCGCACGGTAATTTCCCTCATGCAGATGATGTCTCCTTCGCGCTCGAGCACGCTAACGCTCTCGCCGAAGGACGCTTTGGGGCAAGCCTTCATCGCATCGGAGGCCAGCGAGCGCGGTATGGCGATACTGGGGACGTCTGCATCGTAACTGTAGGGGATCGACCCCGCACGCTCGGCCCATTCCCTCACATCCGCCGCTCCGCCACCGAACGCTTTGGCGCATCTCAAGAAGTGATCGTCCTCGTCGGCGTCCATCCAAGGCCATTGCCTCCGCAGCCGCCCGTCATGGGAGAACATCTTATTCTGCAAGTTGACCTGCGCGGATATCCTGTTGTCAGCACTGCAGTAGTGCACGCCCATGCGCAGGTTCTCGGCTACGGCAAACTCCATCAGGCGGAGTGCCTCTTTCTCGCTGCGCGCAATGGGAATGCCGCCGCTGTAGCGGTACTGGTACGGGTACTTGTACGGGTGCTTGCGCAACTCGAAGCCGCGCCGGAGGAACTCTTCGGTCTTGTGCAGTGGGAAGCAGAACTCCAGGAGATTGATGCCCCGCACCCCAATCGAATTGGCGCGCCGCATGAGGCTTTCCAGCTCGTCGACCGAGTCCGGGATGACCGGTACTTCTACGACCACGTCAGGAAGCACGGTCGCCGCCCTTTCCATCATTGCGAAGACATGCTCTTGGTTGTCGTCGAAGTCCAACGGCTTCACACTGAAACGGATCTCGTCCAAACCCGAGGAAGCAAGCTCTTCGAGGGTTTCTTCGTCAAGAAGGTCGCCGTTCGTGTATAGACGCAAGTGGGTAGCGGGGTACAGTTTCTTAGCATGGGCAAGAAACGGAAGAACCTGGTCCTTGTTCAAAAGCGGCTCGCCGCCTGTTACGGCCAGGCAGCGGAGCTTCGCACCCGCGGCGTGCGCTTGGTCGAGTTCCAAGCTTATATTGCGCTTGTGCACGCGGAAATGCTCGTAGTGGGGCTGGTTGCAGTTGAAGCAGAAATAGCAGTCTTTCGTGCAGCGAAGGTCGACGAACAGCGATGCCGTCTGCTCGCCCGTGCGGCATGCTCGGCATGCCGTCGATATCCAGCCGCGCCATACCGATGACCCCCCGTTCTCGCAGTGGCATGCGCACGTACGGCCCACTTGCTCTCTCCGCAAACGCGGAGAGGACTCCTCGCGTTCGAACAGCACCCCGAATTCTTCAATAGATGCTTCGAATTCCCTCTCGTTTGCTTCGAAAATTTCCGCATACTTTCGAATATCCATGGCGCATGACTCCTCCGTACGCGCTTGTGGAAGCTATTCCTTGAAAACTTGGTTGGCGTTTCCCGCCTTGGCTTTGGACGCAATGTCCGCTAGTGAGGCACCGCACGACTTGCATACTGCGGCGGTAGGGTTGTTCAGGAAGCCGCATTCCCGACAGAAGCCGGGTACGTTTTCCAACGAAGCGAGGTGCTTCGATGCCTCCCCACGGCATTTTCCGCAATTGCAGCATGCGTATCCGCACATACGTTCCCCTCGCCTTCTTCTTAGAAAGCCGAAGGACCCGCATAAGGATGACGGTGGGCCCTTCGGCTTGGCGTCCAGCTTGAAATGCCGATTGCCTTTTAAAGCTTGCGGTTCTCGACACGTTCGTCGTAGATGTGGGCCCAAGGCTGAATCTCCTCGAAAGCCGAGCCCATGGAGAGAACACCCTTGTCGTTGTAGCGCTGGCCGATGATCTGCATGCCTACTGGCGAACCGTCCTTTGCGAAACCGGCTGGAACCGAAATCGCCGGGTGCCCGGTGAAGTTGCAGAAGTAGGTGAGGCGCCATCCGATGAGAGGCTCGACCGGCTTGCCGTTGACTTCACGCACGAGGGTATTGCGATTCGGATCGTTTGCAGGCGGGTTGCAGGCGTTGGTCGGCGAGACGATGAAGTCGAATTTCTCGAAGGCGTTCTGCATTGCGTCGAACACCTCGGTGCGGATGGTGTCGTTGCGGATGAGGTCCCGGTAGCTGCGCCTGTAGGAATCCAACGTCCAGTAGATAAGCTCGGGGCTGATATCTTCGGGATAATCCTTGATGAGGTCGATACCTTGATCTTTCCAAGCAAGGATTGACTCGCTGTTGACGATCGACACCATCTGGCACCATGCCTCGGCGAGTTCGATGTGCGTGCGGGATTTAAGCGAGAAGTCGAGGCGGTTTACGATCGCGCCGGCCTCCTCGAAGCGCTTGGCGGCTCTCTCGACGATGGCTGCGACCTCGGGGTCGACCTCGTACAGGCCGAAGTCAGGGGTGAAGGCGATGCGCTTGCCTTCGATAGGCGCTCCCAGCGCCTCGGTGAAGTCTATTTTGCCCCAGTCGATGCTGAACGGATCGCGCGGATCGTAGTAGGCCATCTCGGTCAGCGCGCGGGCAGCGTCCTCGATGGTTCGGGTTTGGGCGCCGTCGAAGCAGAAGGGATGGCTCGTGCCGAAACCGTCGGGGCGCGGGGAGTTGGATACGAGGCCGAGCGACGGCTTGTAGCCGACGATGCCGCACCAGGCTGCCGGAATGCGGATCGAGCCGCCTCCGTCGGTGCCTTCCGCTATCGGGAGCAGTCCGTCGGCGACCGCGGCCGCGGAGCCGCCCGAGGAGCCGCCCGAGTTGTAGCCCACTTTGAACGGGGTGCTCGTTGCACCGTAGAGCTTGTCGTCGCACGTGCCGCGGAAGGCGAGCGAGGGGGCGTTGGTCTTGCCGACGAATAGGGCGCCTGCGTCGACCATGGCTTTAGTGTAGGTTGAATGGCACACGTCAACAGTGTCTTTTACGGCTGGGATGCCGCCGCAAGTGCCCTTCCATCCGGGCAGTACCGGTGTAAAGTCTTTAGCCGCCGTTGGTATGCCGAAGAACGCGCCTTTTGCGTTGCCGGCCATGAGCGTGCGCTCGGCCTCTTTCGCTTGGGCGCGTGCGCCTTCGAAGTCGACGTCGACCAAGGCGTTGATGCTTGCGTTGCGCTTCTCGATGCGGTTGATGAAATGATCCATGACCTCGATCGGGGAGATCTCCTTCGCCATGATCTTGCGCTGGATGGCGGAGGCGCTCATGTACGTGATGCTCTCCATCTTCCTCTCCTTAAACGAATCGAACAGCTTTAAACGGCGGAATA
>NC_021021.1:1931919-1938200 GCF_000210055.1 Gordonibacter pamelaeae 7-10-1-b | reverse complement strand
TCTATAGAAGCGTTCCACCGCATAACCGGTTGCGGCCGGTTATGCGGCGAACTGGTTTTCGTAATTTTCAGTAGTCGACCCCCTGAGCGACTTTGCTTGCCCGCTGCGCTGCCCATACGGCAGGCGCCTGATAGGTATTCATAGCCTAGAGCGCGATTGCTGTAGCTATAGGCTATGAAGAATCAGCAGAAACCCCGATTTGCATGAGCCGTTTATCAAGGCGTCGCCAAGGGCGGATGCTTTGAAAGAGCGACTGTTCGACGAACAGAACTCTGCTCGAGCTATTGTTGGAGTCGCCCTGCATGGAGGCGAGAAACGGGGGCGACTCCCTTTGCCATATTGTCTGCGAGCAGCCGTACTGCCTACTGTGGTGCCCATGTGCCGCTACAGTGCGAACAGCACCTTCTTGGAGCCTGCGTCCATCCTTGCTGCCAGGTCCTCGATTCTGCCGTATTCCATGCATTGGGCTTGACAGTGCTGAACGCAGGTGGGTTGCTTGCCGGCGGCCACGCGTTTACCGCATCCGTCGCACTGGGCGGTGATGGCTGGCAAATACGAGAGCTGCCACAAGCCGTCGCCGAACTCCCGCGGCCCTATCTGGTTCAGAAGGATGCCTGTCTGGCCTACCGGGAGGGCATGCTCCATCTGGCATGCCATCTCGCACGAGTGGCAGCCGGAGCACCACTCGGTGTCGATCAGAAGTCCGTATCCCATCGTCTATTCCCCTTCCTTGACCTTGTAGAGCTTGCAGATCGAGGTTTTGTAGTTAGCACCGAAGCCGCTCTTGCCGCATTTCATGGGCACGAGGTTGTTGATGTTCACGTCGAACACGTCGTACAGGTTCTCTGGGCCCTTCTCCGGAAGCCACCAACCATGATCGCAGGACACCACGCGAGGGTCGACGATCGGGGTGATCTTGATGGTTCGCTTTGCCCGCCCCATCTGGTTCTCGACCCATACCCATTCGCCTTCCGTGAATCCGAGCTCTGCGGCGGCGTCCGGGTGGATCTCGATATAGGGCCACGGGTCCATACGGCGCAGTCGGTCTACTTGGCGATGTTCTGAATGGAAAGAGCTCCATCGGCGAGCGCCCGTGGTCAGCACGAAGGGATACTCCTCCATAAGCTCGGGTGTAGAGCCGGGGCCGGGTTCGGGCTCCTCGAAATAGGGCATCGGGTCGAGCCCGCATTGGTTGTAGAACGTCGACCACAGCTCGATGCGCCCGGTTGCGGTGTTGAATCCGGGCTGTCCGTCAGCGCGCAACCTGCCGGTCTCGTAGCGTCTATACTCGAACGGCAGATAAACCGGCGCCTTCTCGCGCAGCTCGTCGATATCCATGCCCGTGCTGGCGATCATAGAGGACAGCATCTCGTCGACGGTCTCCCATGGCCAAGCAGCCGGGTTGAGCCGCTTGCCTATGAGCAGGTTTATCTCGGCGTCGGACTTGGCCTCGCCGATCTGGGTTACCTTGTTGATAACCTCGCCGCGCTGCAGGCCGTCGCCCAAGCGCAGGCCGTTTTTCTCGGGATAGGTTGCAGCAGGCAGGACCACATCGGCAATTGCCATGGCGGTAGGCGTCATGAACAGGTCGATCACGACGTTGAACTCAAGGCGCAGCAGGCCCTCCATAACGCGCTTGGGATCGGCGGCCATGCAGGCGATGGCGTTGTTGGTCTGCAGCCATGAGCCGCGCATCTTGTAGGGCTTGTCGGTGAGCAGCGTGTCCAGAAGGTCGTCGTTGGAGGCAACCTGGAAGCCCAGCCTCAGCAGCGGGTAATTGGCTAGGCCGATGCGCTTGGCCTTCTGCTCGTCGCTGATGAGCTCGCCACCCCAGCCGCCGGAATAGGCGATGAGCTCGACGGGGAAGATGTTCCCTCCGGGGATATCGACGTTGCCGGTGATTTGGAACAGGCCGACGATAGCCTGACCTGCCGGCAGGGCCTCACGCACCATGTCGACGGCCAGCCCCCACTGCATGGCGCAGGGTTTGCTGTTGGCGAGCAGTCGTGCTGCGCGCTGTATTTGCTCGGGTGACACCCAAGTGATCTCGGCAACCTTGTCAACCGGATACTCCTGCACGCGCTCGGACAGCTCCTCGAAACCGTAGCACCACTTGTCCACGAACTCGTGGTCGTAAAGGCCCTCGTTGACGATGACGTTCATCATGCCGAGAGCCAGCGCGGCGTCGGTGCCGGGGCGCAGGCGCAGGTGCTCCTCGGCTTTGAGGGAGAGCCATGTGACGCGCGGGTCCACCATCATGATCTTCATGCCGCGCTTCATCAGATCGATGACCCAATGGCCGTAGAAGCCGTCGGAGTTAGCGCGTAGCGGATAGTTGCCCCAGATGACCATCAACTCGGGAACGATGTAAGCCGGGTTGTCGTAGCGGTCGACGAACTGTTGGGAGCAATCGGCCACCGTGTAGCTGCCGCAGGTCGCGGCCATTCCGGCAACGCGGGGCAGATAGCATGCATTGCCGGAAAGGGCAAAGCAGCAATAGTTGGGCGAGCCGTAGGACCAGGCGATGCGGGTGATCCAGCTGGAGATGTCACGTCCGGTTCCTTGGCCGAAGAGCACGGTCTCCGCTCCGTGCTCTTCGCGGATCTCGATGAGCTTGCCGGCCACGTAGTCGATGGCCTCGTTCCAGCTCATGCGTTCCCATGCGTCTTTGCCCCGGTCTTTGGGATTGCGCCTCATGGGATAGAGCAGGCGGTCCTTGTGGTTGGTGACTTCGGGCAGATCCAGGCATCGAACGCATAGGCGGCCTTGGTTGAACGGGTTCTCCGGGTCTCCCTCCACCTTGACGAGCTTTCCGTCGTCGTCGGTGTAGAGCAAGACTCCGCAACCCTCATGGCAGCCGGGACCGGTCCATGCGCTGCCGCGTGTCACGGTGTAGTCGTCCTCCTTGTACTTCCAAGGCTTCTCGTGCTCGACAAGTCGGTAATCCTTCTCTCCCATGCACTTCTCCTTCCCCTCTTCTCTGCTTGCGGTGCCACGCCGATCGGTTAGAATGGGCGGAAGCGATTGCAATGCCCCTCTGGTGTGCTGCAGAGCCCGTCTCTGGCTCTGGGCCGAGCCGATCGACGTGGTTTCCCGAACTATAGGATCGTGACGTGCGACTTGGTATATCTGGAAAGTCTGAAACCCGCCGACTCGCCTAGTACGAAACGGATAAATCAGAGGAGATGGTTAAGTGACGGAAGGTATTAAACCATCGTATGAGCAGGGGGAAAGGGGTTCGGTATCCCTTCTTATCAGCCTTGTGATGGGTTTCTCGCTATTTTGGTCGAGTTTTTACACCGCGCTGATCCACAACGCCGCCATCGATGACACAGCTGCTGTCGAGACGATCTCCCCGCTGGCGCCCGTTGCCCTGTGCGCCGGTATGGTGGTCATGGCCGTTGCGAGCAATCGATGGTCGGATTTTCTCTCGGTGCAGAAAGGGCATCGTTTCCTGTGGGCTTTGGTCTGCGCGAGCCCCGTTGCTCACGGGGCCGTGTCTTATGCGCAGTTCGTCATCGACTTGCACGTCCCCGTGCTCGTTGTATTCGTGGCGAGCTTTCTTCTGGGAATCGGGCTTTCCGCGCTTCTGCTTTTGTGGTCGGAGCTCTTGACGGCTTTCACGAAGAATTTCACATCCAAGGTCCTTTCCTTCTCTATGGCCGGCGGATCCTTGCTCTATTTCGTTGGTAATTGCCTGCCTGACGGTGCGGGCATAGCCTTCACGTGCCTTTCCTTGCCAGCGAGCTTGGCGATACTCGTAGTGCTGGAAAGAGAGATTCCCCAAGCGCCGTTTGTCTCGCGTAAGGAGTCCATGGCGCGGCATCGTCTCACAAAGCCAATCGATGCTCTCAACACCCTTTACGGAGCGGTATTCGGTATCGCCATATTCGGTCTGTCAGATGCCGAAAGCCACCCTTGGCTGCACGCGGGCATATCTTTGGCCATCGTGACGGGCGCTTTGCTGATGATTCCGTATCTTGGGAAGAACACCGACAAGATGATGCACGGCAAGGTACAGAAGATTCTCTTCCCTTTGCTCGTAATCGGCCTCCTGCCCATGCCGTTCGTTGATCCGCCGCTGAAAACGTTGTGCATCCTTGTTATCCTCGTTGGCTATGTATGGCTGACCCTCGCCAATCTCGATTCCCTCTTCTGCCTCGTCAAGCGCTTTGGGGTGTCGCCGTTTTATCTCACCGGCCGAGGGTTTGCCCCCATTATCGTGGGAGTGGCCATCGGCTATGCCGTGGGTTTCCTGTCTGCCTTCACGCATTCTGTGGGCAGCGATATTCTCACCTGGGCGTCGCTCGTCTTGGTGATCCTTCTTTCCGTGTTCGTTACGGTAATCCCCTTCGACAAGGATCAGCTTGCCGGCGAGCACGATGAGGAGGGCGGCGCGACGGAAACCCATGAGCAGGGTGGAGGTCGTTGGAAGAAGAGTTGCGAGACGGTGGTGAAGCGGTACGGCCTCTCAGCACGTGAGACGGAAGTGTTCTACTTGATCGCCAAGGGGTGGGGATCAGACTATATCCAGTCAAAGCTCTATATATCCCCGCATACGGTAAAAGCGCATAGGTATAGCATCTACAAGAAGGTTGGCGTGAGTTCAAGGGATGAGCTCATGATGGTTGTTGAGAAGATAATGGCTGACAAGGACGATGATTCAGCGCTTTAAGGGTTCGGAGTGATGGGCCCTCGGAATATCCCCCCGCTTTCCTTGCCATCCTCAATTTTGTCGGATGGCCGAGAAAGCGGGGTGTGAAAGGGCAGCTCTTCGGGACTGAGAATGCCTTCGGTTCGAATGGTGCGCAATGCCTAATGCGAGCACAGGGGGGCGTCGGGGAGGTCGATGCCCAGGGCGCCGGCGGCGAGGCCGCGGAGCTCTTCGAGGGTGAGCTCGTAGCAGGCCAGGGCGTCGATCCAGCGGCGCAGGCAGCGGCGGCCCTTGTCGGTGAGCGAGAACAGGCGCTTGGCCGAGCCCTCTTCCGGCGTGTCCCATACGGAGGTGACGAGCTCGGCCTCCTCCATGCGCTTGAGGGCGCGGTAGATGCCGGTGGCGTCGGGCTTCTTGCCGCCGAACATGGGGGACTCCGCCGCCTGCTGCACGATGACGTAGCCGTGCAGGGGCTTGTCGGAGCAGGCGAGCAGCGTGAGGATGGTGGGCTGCGACAGGCGGTTGAGCGACTTGCCGAGCTCGGCGCACTCCTTCATATCCTCGTCGGACTTGGGATGGCAGCTGCTCCACATGGGCGGGACCTCTTTCTCGCGAGAATGGACTTCGCCCCTGTGCTCCGGCATCGGCTGCGCGGAGGGTGGACGCGTCTCCTTAGGTAGAATTGCAAACACTATCATCTCATAACTAGTTGCAATATGCCAATATTTTCTTGGCGTTTTGGCGGGGAGAGGGCGAACGGCGCTCAATCTCCCCGTGCGGAGGCGGGGCGGCCGGGAGAGCGAGCGGCGCCCCGATCAGCCGTGAGGAAGCGGGCGGCGGAGCGGTCAGGGCGCTCGCGCTTGCGGCCGCCCCGACCGCCAAACGGTTGCCCCTTGACGGCTGTCGGGTGCTCGACATAACAATTGACCTGCGCAAACTAAAAAACCTCGCACCGTTCGCCGCTTTGATCGTACCGTTAGGGAGGCCGGTAGGCCAGTCGCCAAGAACACGGTGCCCAGCTACCGAGTTCATCCTTGGGAGGGGATGCCGCCTTTCTATCATGGATGCATGGACCGGGACGACCGCGGTAGCGGTGCGCCGAGGCGCGAGAGCGACAAGGGAGGCGATTGCATGCACGAGGACGTTCACAGCCATGCGCGCAGGCTCGACAATGCAGAGGCCCGCGTCGTGGAGCGCTCTGTTTTCGGTAAGGGTCCCACCCGTCGAGCCAAGGCGGCTGCCTTCGAGCGCAAGCCGGTTCTGGGCACGAAGCGGGACCAATCGGTTATCGATGCTTTCTTCGCCGCGCAGGACACCAGCCCTTCGCCCGATGCGGGGAAGGAGGGCGGCCTCCCGGTCCCCGACGACCTCGAGGACCCGCCCTCGACCTGAAGGGGCTTTCCAGCACCGCCCCTTCAGGCATGCGAGCCGGGCAGAAAAGGCGCTAGCTGAACAGGGCGAGCTTCTTCTTGCCGAGGTCGATCTTCTCGGCAAGCTCCTCGAGCGTGCCGCAGTACAGGCAGCCCGCCTGGCAGTGCTGCACGCAGGTCGGCGGCTTGCCGGCCGCCTGGCGGCGGGCGCAGCGGTCGCAGCGGTCGGTGGGGACGGGCACGAACTCGTACTGCCA
>NC_021021.1:1926121-1931790 GCF_000210055.1 Gordonibacter pamelaeae 7-10-1-b | reverse complement strand
CTTCCGCTCGGTGATCTGGTCGGGGCCTATCTGGGTCAGCTTGATGCCGAACCGGCCGGGCGCTAGGCCGTGCTCCTGCTGGCAGGCTATCTCGCAGGTGTGGCACCCCGTGCAGAACTCGTAGTCTACTGCAAGCATTTGCCTCATGCCGATCACTCCTCTACCTTGCCGATGGTGCACAGCTGCGACTTGTACGACGCTCCCAAGCCCACCTTGCCGGGACGCATGGGGACGAGCTTGTTGATATTGGACTCCATCACGCCGAACAGCGTGCCGTCCTCGGGCCCGCGCTCGGGGAACCACCAGGCGTGGTCGGCCGAGACGGTGTCCTTGCGGATGCGGGTGGTGAGCTCCGCCTTCTGGCGGCACGAGCCGAAGTTGTTCTCGATGGTCACCCAGTCGCCGTCGGCTATGCCGTAGGCGGCCGCCGTCTCGGGGTGGATGAGCACGGTTGGGTCGGGATGCAGGCGGCGCATGGACGGGCTCTGGCGGTGCTCCGAATGGAAGAAGCCCCAAGGACGCGCGCCGGTGGTGAGCACGAGCGGGTACTTCTCGGCGAGCTCGGGCGCCGACACCGGGCTCTCGGGCGGCTCCTCGTAATCGGCCAGGGGCGACAGGCCGAAGTGCAGCATCTCCGGGCAGTAGAAGTTGTAGCGGCCGGTGGACGTGGCGAAGCCCACCGTGCCGTCGCGGCGCAGCAACCCCTTCTCGTGCTTGTTGTACTCGAACTCGGGGTAGGCCCAGGTGCGCTCGCGCAGCGTCTCGTAGGTATAGCCGGTCTTGCGCAGCAGGTAGTCGTAGAAGCCCTGCTCGTCGTCCCACTTTTTGTGGGCCTCGTCGGTGAAGCGGCTGCCCGTCTCGTAGATGATGCGCTGGTCCGACTTGCACTCGCCCAAAGGCTCCACGGCCTGCGCGATGGCGCCGAGCGCGTAGGGCTGGTGACCCGACTTGATCGAGGCCGACCCGTCCGTGCCGGACGGCTGCTACGGCGTCGTCGACGGCGCGCTGTGGTACCGCGAGGGCGACACCATGCGCCTCTACGGCGGGCCCAAATCGCAGGAAGCGCGGATCCGCGCCTTGGCGGGGCTGAGGGATCTTGGCAGGGAGTACCTGGCCCTGCAGTCGGCCGGGGCCGACGACGAGCCCATCGAGTCGGCGCGCACGGCCTTCAAGGCGGCCTACGAGCGGCTCGTGGAGAAGCACGGCCGGCTCAACGACAAGCCCAATGTCATTGCGATGCGGGGCGACGCCTACGCGCCGCTGCTGTCGTCGTGGGAGGATCCCGTCGACGGGGAGTGGGAGCCGGCCGCCCTGTTCGATCGGCGCACCGTCCGCCCGGTGCCGAAGCGGCGCACGGCGGCCGACGCCGCCGAGGCGCTCGCCATGTCCCTCAACGCGGTCGGCCGCGTCGACATGGGCTACATGGAGTCCGTATCCGGGCTCGCGCCCGAGGCCATCCGCGCCGGCCTCTCCGGCCGCGTGTACTACGACCCGGCCCTGTCGGCCTTGGTGACGGCGGAGGAGTACCTTTCGGGCAACGTCCGGGTCAAGCTCGACGAGGCGAGGCTCTACCGGGGGGACGAGGACATGGAGGCGAACGTCAAGGCGCTCGAGTCGGCCCTGCCGCCCGACGTCCCGGCCGAGGAGATCTCCCTCGAGCTGGGGGCGACGTGGGTACCGGCGGCGGTGTACGAGCAGTTCGCCTACGAGGTGTTCCAGCTGCCCAGGAGCCACAGGGTGGAGGGCTCCCGCGACCAGATCTCGGTCGCGTACTCGCCCGAGCTGTCCCAGTGGCGCATATCGAACAAGGGCAAGGTGTACGGCGCCAAGGTCGACCGGGTGTACGGCACCCGCGCGCGCAACGCCCTCGACCTCATGGAGGCGTCCCTTAACCTGCGCGACGCGGTGGTCAACAGGACGATGTACGACCCGGCCGCGCGGAAGACCGTGTCCGTCGTCGACAGGGAGGCCACCATCGCCGCCCAGTCGAAGCAGGACGCCATCGCCTCGAGGTTCCGTGACTGGGTATGGGAGGACGGCGCGCGACGAGCGGCCCTGGTCGCCGAGTACAACCGCCGCTTCAACTCCCTTGTGCCGAGGCAGTTCGACGGCTCGCTGCTGTCGTTCGAGGGGATGGCGGCCGACATAGAGCTGGCGAAGCACCAGAAGGACGGGGCCGCGAGGATCGTGTTCGGCGGGAACTCCCTGCTCTGGTACTGCGTCGGCGCGGGCAAGACCTACACCATGGCCGCCGCATCCCAGGAGCTCAAGAGGATGGGGCTTGCCTCAAAGCCGCTGTTCTCTGTGCCGAAGCACCTGGTAGGGCAGTGGGGCATCGAGTTCATGCGGCTCTACCCGCAGGCGTCGATCCTCGTGGCCACCGACGCCGACTTCGAGAAGGACAACCGCAAGCGCTTCGTGGCGCGCATCGCGGCGGGCGACTGGGACGCGGTCATCGTGTCCGAGACGCAGCTCGCCAAGATCCCGTTGCCGCCCGAGCTGGAGGCCCGCTACATCGAGGAGGAAAAGATCAGGATCGAGGACGCCATCGACCAGGCGAGGATGTCTGACGACGCCGCGAAGAGGCTCACCGTCAAGCAGCTCGAGGGGCGCCGGAAGCGCCTCGAGACGCGTCTCGAGAAGACGCGTAAGCACGACCAGGACGACATGCTCGACTTCACCGACCTGGGCATCGACCGCATCTTCGTCGACGAGGCCCACCACTATAAGAACCTGTTCACGGAGACGAAGATGCGAAACGTGGCCGGCCTGCAGGCCGGCGACAGCCAGCGCGCGTCCGACATGCTCTACAAGACGCGCTGGATCAACGAGCGGACGGGCTACAAGGGGGTCGTGTTCGCGACGGGGACGGCCGTGTCCAACAGCATGACCGAGGTCTACAACATGCAGCGCTACCTGCAGCCGCAGACGCTCGCGCTCGCCGGGCTGAACGGCTTCGACGCATGGGCGTCGATGTTCGCTCGGAAGACCACCTCGCTCGAGCTCAAGCCGGAGGGCTCCGGCTTCCAGGTAAAGACCAGGTTCTCGTCGTTCACCAACTTGCCCGAGCTCATCACGATGTTCGCCTCCGTTTGCGACGTCAAGACCGCCGCCGACATAGCGCTGCCGGGCATCCCGGAGGCGCGGCGCGAGAACGTGGCGCTGGAGCCGTCGCCTGAGCAGGTGCGCATGGTGGCGGAGCTCGGCAGGCGGGCCGACGCGATCAGGTCGGGATCCGTCGACCCGGCGAGCGACAACATGCTCGTCGTGACCAACGACGGTCGAAAGCTCGCCCTCGACCAGAGGCTCGTGATCCCCGACCTGCCGGACGGGGACTGGTCGAAGACCTCCGCGGCCGCGCAGAAGATCTGGGGCATATGGAGGGACAGCGAACCGGCGCGCGGCGTCCAGATCGTGTTCTGCGACCTGAGCACCCCGAAGCCCGAGGGCTTCAACGTGTACGACGACCTGCGGGGCAAGCTGGTCGACATGGGCATACCCGCGGGGGAGATAGCCTATGTTCACGACGCCAAGACGGAAAAGGCCAAGGCCCGTCTCTTCGAGGCCGCGCGCTCCGGCGAGGTGAGGGTGCTCATGGGCAGCACCCAGAAGCTGGGCGAGGGGACTAACGTCCAGACGAGGCTCGTGGCCCTCCACCACCTCGACTGCCCGTGGCGGCCGTCCGACCTCGAGCAGCGGGAGGGGCGCATACTGCGCCAGGGCAACCGGAACAAGGAGGTCGGCATCTACCGGTACGTCACGAAGGGGACGTTCGACAGCTACATGTACCAGACCGTCGAGCACAAGCAGCGGTTCATAGGCCAGGTGTTCGGCGGATCCGGCGCAGCATCCCGCAGCGCCGATGACATCGACCAGGCGGCGCTCTCCTACGCGGAGGTCAAGGCGCTCTGCGCCGGGGACCCGGACGTGAAAGAGCGCCTAGAGTTGCAGAACGAGCTGCCCCGCCTGGCCAGCCTTGAGCGGGCCCACAGGAGGGACCAGGCGGAGCTCCGGCGGCTGCGCGACGAGGTGTGCCCCGCGAAGATAGCCTCGGCCGAGGAGGCGATCGAGAGGCTCGGGGGCGACGCCGCCACGGTGAAGGCGCGCAAGGGCCCCGAGGGCGGCTTCCCCGGCATGACCGTGATGGGGGCGTACTGCGAGAAGAGGACGGACGCGGCCGATGCGCTGAGGGCTGCGCTCGTGGCATGCGCAGAGTCGTACGGCGAGGCCCAGGTGGTCGGCTCGATCATGGGGCTGGACGTGACGGCGACGTTCCAGGCGGGCACGGGCTGCTTCCGCGTCGGCGTCGGACACGCGCCTGCCATGACCTTCGAGGGGGCGGGACAGCGGGATCGGGGCGGTCACGAGGATCGAGCGAGAGGCGAGGAACATGGAGCGCTACGCCGCGTCCGCGGCCGAAAGGCTCGAGCGGGCCCAGGCGGAGCTTGCCGCCGCGAGGGAGGGCGTCGGGAAGCCCTTCCCGCAGCAGCGGCGCCTGCTGGAGGTAAAGCAGCGCCTCGCCGAGCTGGACGCCAAGATCGGCGAGAAGGGACACGATCCCTCCCTGGCCGCCGTGGCGGAGGCGAGCGAGATAGGAGGCGACCAGCTCTCGCTCGAGGACTCCGGGCTCGTGCTGTTCGACCGGGCGGAGCTGATCATGGTTAACAGGGGGATAGACAGGGGCTGGGACGTCTCGGTCTACGCCTACGAGGGGCTCGACGCTTCCGCCATGGAGACGGCGTCCTACTTAGCCACGCCCGTCATGGGGGTCGGCGCGGAGGACAAGGGCTTGAGATGGGACGGGATGGCGAAGGCCGTCGAGGCGGGGGAGGCCGCCTACGGGGCGGAGGACGTCAGGGGAGCGGTGCGCGAGGCCGTCGAGCTCATCGCCAAGTGCTCGGACGGGCTGTCCTCGTCGGACCAATGCCAGCTCGTAGAGCTGGCCGGATCCGTCGCGCTGCGCGGCGGGCGGCCGCTAGCCCTGGTCAAGTCGCTGGCGGCCGACCGGGACGCCAGCGAGGGCCAGCCCAACGGCATCGGGTTCTACGGGCTCGTGCGAAACGTCCGCGACGCTGCGCTGGCGTCCATCGACGCCGGCGGGGACTTCGTGGCCGTGGGGAAGGACGTCTCGAGGGCCATACTGGGCGCGAGCATGCCGTCGGCGAGGGCCGCCTGGAGCATCGCGTCCGACATCGCCACGCGCACGGCCGCATCGGCCGCGGAGAAGGGGCTCCGGTGCCCTGCCAGGCACATGCTGGCGAGCGGGGCCGAAGGGGCCGCCCGCGCCGCCGCCCCGTCCAGGGGGGCGGGGAGATGACGGCGTGGTCGCGAGCGGGCTCGTCCTACGTGTGCGAGTGCCGCCCGGGTTACGAGGCGGTCGTCGAGCTGTCGGGCGCGTGCGCGTACGCCGCGCCCTGGGGCACGGTCGAGCGGGCGGAAGGGGCCGTGCTCACCGTCGTGGAGCAGGCGACCGGCCTCGCCGTAGCCAAGCGGCTGAGGATAGCGGGGGCGACGTCACCTGGCGACGTCGACGACGTCGCCAGGAGGGTGTCCGATGCGCGCATCGGCGAGGAGGCGGCCAAGGCCGAGGATCTCGCGACCAGGGGATGGCACCTCGACGGGCCCGCCGGCATCCTCTCGGTGGCCGCGCGGGGATCGCGCGCCGCAGC
>NC_021021.1:1915834-1925878 GCF_000210055.1 Gordonibacter pamelaeae 7-10-1-b | reverse complement strand
CTGGCTCCCGGACGGCGCCCTCGGCTCGGCCGCCGTGGAATCGGGCCCCTGCCCGACGCCGTCAGAGGCGCTCGCGCGCCTCGCCGAACGGCTCGTCGATCAGGGAATGCCGGCGGCGGGCGGCGAGGACGACGACCTCGCACGCTACGAGAGGCTCTACGCCGGCGACATGGAAACCTATAAGAGCACGAACCTGGACGAGCTCATAAGGGCGTGCCGTGCATCGGCGCGCTACGGGGCTGCCGAGAAGGGAGGCGGTGGGCGATGACGTCCTTGCCGACGACGGTGGCCGACGCCACGGCAGAGGCCGAGCGGGTCATAGAGGAGTGCCGGGAGGCCGGCGATGAATCCCGCCTGCTGTCCTGCATCGCGGCGACGGCAACGTACGATCCCGGCACGCGCCGGGTGAGGACTTACGGGCCCCTCAACGCCGCCCTGGCGTGGGCCCACGGCGCGGGATCCGGCTGGTGCCGTCCGGCCGAGGACTGGGAGAGGGACGGCCGCGCCGTCGCCAGGGCCGACATGGCCGTCCCCGTCCTCGTGAGGGGCGCCTCCGGGATGGCCCTCATGCGACGCTACCCGTACGAGGCGACCGAGGGCGACGGGGCGGTGACGGAGCCCGTATGCGGCCTCTCGTGCGACAGGCGGGCCGTCGAGGACATCCTGTCGTCGGGCGAGATAGACTGCGCCGGCGCGTACGGCATGGTCGAGGCGTACTTCGGCATGGGGGACGTCGTCGCCCCTGCGGGCGGGGGTTTGGGCCAGGAAGGGATGAAGGAAGTCATCGCGAGCTTCAAGGCGGCCGCCTCGGCGGTGCATCGGGCCTACGAGGGGAGGGGAGGCTCGTACCGGCCGAGGCGCATCGAGCCCGCAAGGCCCCTGCCCGTCCCGGCCGAGGTTCTCGCACCGTCGGAGGTGCTGGACGGCGAGGGCGTGCTGGACGCAGGCTGGGATGGGTACGTGCGCGTCGTGAAGCCCTTGATCAACCTGCTGGCCGCCAGCTACGCGAAAGGGGGCTACGACGCGGGGTGCGCCCTCGAGTGCTTCCGCGCCGCTGCAGCCGAGATCAAGGGAGGGGCGTCTGCGGAGGACGCGTGCGCGCTGATGCGGCGGTACCTGCCGGAGCTTGCCGAGGACTGCCAGCTCGAGGCGGAGATAGCGAGAGCGACGGAGGGATTGAGATGACGGTCGACGGGCTTTACTGGGATGAGGCCGGCAGGGCGGATGTCGGGATGATCGAGCCTGGCGACACGGTCTACTGCATATGCCGCGGCGCCGATGGCTTGTTTTCCGTCTCGAGCGGCGTATGCGTGGATCCGCCGGTCAGGTTCATCGACTTCGGCGACGGCGCGCAGTTCCTCGGCGTCGCCTCGACGGTCGTGCCGTCGGCTCTGCGCAGGTTCGGGCTCGTCGGTTCCGTGTTCGTCTCGAGGCGCGCGGCCGATCGCCGCGCAGCCGAGCTGAACGCGGCACGGGAAGGAGAAAGATGAGAAGAGGCATCGCAGCCGACGCGCCGCTTTCCGACGCCGGCGAGGAAAGGCTGTCGGAAGAGGATCGGAGGGCGCTCAAGATGATCGAGGAGCTCTTCCCCGGAGAATACCGCGCTGCGAAGCGCGAGGTGGCGGCAGCCATCGCGTCTGACGCGCCGTCGAGCTTGGGCGGGCTCGCGGCGATCCTGTCGCAACGGGGGAATCCCGACGGCGCGGTGCTGGCAGGGAGGATCGTCGAGGCGCTGCTCACCGACAAGGCGACGCTGATGGACGCGGCGAGCATGCTGTACTTCAGCGACGGCAAGGTGGTCGACGTATGGTGACGGTGCGGCGCGAAAACACAACATGCGATATTCGCGGAATCGGCGCGTATGGTATCATTGTCGCTCAGGAAAGGAACCAGGTGATGGATTCCGGCGGGACGCCGGGAACGAACCCCAAAAAAGAAAGAAACCGCAGACGGCGGTTTCGTGATATTGGAAGAGCTCTTTGTCGTTGCTCTATTATCGCTGACCGGGAGAGGTGTGTCAACCCCTCGGTTTGCTGCGTTGCAGGCAACCGCATCGGCTCGCAGCCGTCACGATTCCGCGCCGGACGACCAGAAGGCGCAATGGAACACAACCGCAGCACCACTACCTTCATCTTCAAAGCAAGCAGCCACCACGGGCTCTCGACCCCGTGGTGGCTGCTTGCTGCCTTTTCCGGCATGCGCCGGCCATGGGCAAAAAGCCCGGTCTGCGCAATCCGGAACCGCGTGGCCAACCAGGATGCGCGTCGATCGAGGATCTCGGCCGACCGTCCAGATTGGACAACATGGCGGTATTGCGGCAAAAGGAAGCTGAAAGGAGGTGATGCGGCAGGGGGAGCGACGGCTTAGGAAAACAACGAGGCCCCGGTTCGCCCCCGAGGCCCCTGCGGTTTCCGAAAACTCGAAAACCAAAGACTTTTGATAGAGGTGGATTGTACCACCCTTGGGTAGTTATATGCAAATCTGCCCCGGAAAGCCCTCATATCGCCCCATACGACGGCGTACGGGGCCGGTTTTCGAGAGTTGCCGAACCCGTGCCGCCAGGGCATGGAACGACCGATACGGGACATACAGCAGCACATAGATTACGTCGGCACGCTTGCCGAAGAAGAACCCGATCCCAAGACCCGCTGGCAGCTGCAGAAGCGCGTTGCGGCGAGCGTCTGGCAGAGGGACGCCAAGGCGTACTACGAGGAGCAGGGCGCGGAATTCTTTGATTTCGGGCAATGGCAGCTCGACCAGGCCTACGCGAGCTACCTCTACCACGAGTCCATCAAGCGATACCGCAAGCGGCAGGGCGACAGGCAGATCCTCGCGCGCCTCGACGAGCTGAACAACGTCCCGCGCGAGGACGGCGGGTACAAGGTCACGGGCGCGCGCCGCAAGGTCATCCGCGCGATCGTGGGGCTCGCCACGTCGAGCGGCGTGCTCTACTGCAGCTACGACGGCCTGGCGCGTGCGGCGCGCGTATCGCCGAGGTCGGCGCACTCGATCCGCGCGGAGCTCGAGCGCCTGGGCGTCCTCAAGCGCGTCCGCACGGGGGGCAGGGCCGAGGACGGATCGCGTCAATCGAACAAGTACATCGTGAAGTGGGACAAGCTGCGCGACATCCTCGGGATCGCGTGCTGCTATGCGTCCAATTGGCATGGAGAGCTCCAGAGAACAGTTGAGCGCAAGCCCTTCCATAACGTGTACTACAACTACGAGGGATACGCGCACTACAGCAAGTCGGCGCGCCAGAAGCGCCGCGAGCGCCAGCGCGCTCGCGAGCATGCGGCGCTCGCGGCGCAAGCGCCGAAAGTGGATAACCATGTGGAAGAAAGCGCACCAAGAAAAAGGACAAGGCCATGGGGCTTGAAAACGAAGCTAGTGATCAGGGTTTTTGCGCACTAACCGATCTTAAAGAGCGTAAAACATCTAAAATCCTTCAACCTGTGAGATCTCTCCTGTCCTATTGCCGCCGCATTGTGGAAAAGCGTACGCCACTCCGCGGCTCCTCGGACGCCCGCCACGAGGGCGGGATGCCGGAATCGCTGCGCGATACCTTGGACAACCGCCCTGCGGGCGGCACAACCTGGTGCTTCGACGTCTCAAAGCTCTCCCAAACATCCCTACAAAGACTCGGCCGAGTGGCACCGGGAAGGATCGTACCCCTCTTGGCCGAGATCGACCAGATGACGCGCAGCAACCCTTCGCTCGAAACACCGGAGGACATGCAATGGCACGCCGAGGAGCTCCTGCACATCCTCGCAGATGCGGACGGCATCCCCCGATGACCGAAAGGCATCGGCCGCATCGGCACGGCTTCGCCGTGCGGCAGTGAAAAAATGATCTGCCTCCCGGTGCCGGCAGTCAAGGGGAATTTGGGAATCCTTGCCTGCCCTCTGTCTTACCGACCGAACGGATCCCAACCGCCCGGCGGCTCGACGCACCTCGCCTGGCTATAACGTTGTGGATGGCGGCCTCGATGTTCGATGCCGCGTCGCCCCCGAGCCCAGCAATCAAGAGCGCCGAGCGTTCGGCGATCGCCTCTATCAGGAGCCCGCTGTCGTTTCGATCAGCGCTGCAGGCGGGGCTCGCGCCTTTCTCCGGTCGAGGCGGCCGGATCGCCCCGGATCTCGCCTGCAGGGCCATCCTGCCTATCTCCCTATGCAGGATCGATTCCACTACGTAGACGTCGGCCTCGTCTCCGTACGGCGCGAAGAGATCGTCGGCCGCCTCGACGATCCGGTTGAGGGAATCTGGGATATGACCTGCGCTTAGATTCAATTCGCCAACCCGCTACTGCTCGCTTTTCATTGTGTCTTCGGACCGCCCTCGCCGCGCAGCTTCGCCCTCGCGGCGTCGCTGTAAGGATTGCTCATGTGATGGAGGTTCTTCGGCACGCTGATGTAGACCCCCTCGCCGATGCTCGCGATCTCATCGTCCGGCACGAAGCCGAGCACGTCTGCCACGTCGCATCCTTCGACGCCGAGCGCTCGGAGCGCCTTGATGAGGGCGTCGATCGTAGTCCCCCTGTAGGCGACCACCTTCCCCGTTTTCAACCTGGATACGTTGACGTTCGTTATCCCGGTCGCAGCTGCTATCTTGTCGAGGGATATGCCGTGCTGCAGCATCAGCGCCTCGAGCTTCACGACTATGGCCATGGGCTGTTATCCATGGCAGGCCTTGCGGATCCTGGGTCCACGAGTCGCTCCTTTCGCGACTATTTCATTTCCTTGCTGAGTGCTAAACATTATATATATTGAATAAATCATTGCATATAACAAATGAGAATGGGGGAATGGATGACGTAGAGCTTAACAAGCGAAGGAAGCGACTTGGGAATGCCGTCCGCGTCGAGCGGGTGGAGCAGCGGCTATCCCAAGAACGCCTGGGCCGGATGGTCGGCACCAACCAGACCTACATCAGCCTGCTCGAGGCAGGCGAGATAAACGTGACGTTCAACAAGCTGTGTCGCATCGCGGAGGCCTTGGAGGTAGAGGTGTCCGACCTGGTGCGCTAGAGTGCCCCGGCGTTGCCGGGCACGATCTCCTCTACGTACCATCGGCCGTCGTCGCTATGCCAAAGGTGCTTTGTCCTTCCGCAGATCTCAACGGTATAGCGGATCCCGTGGCCGCCGACCTTCATGCTCGCCGCGCGCCTCGATTCGAGCACGCGATCCACGACAAAGCATCGTCCGTCTCCCCAGTAGATCGCCAGCGGTCGCTGGCGGCCGTCGGGGTCGATGTCCACCACGGCCTCCACGTAGGTCTTCTTGCGGCTCTCGATTCCATGCATTTAGCAGCTCCTCACGAGTGGAAGAAGCTGACGGGGTGGACGGTGTTGTCGGCCTTGGCGTCGACGCTGGCCGCGCCTTCGTCGACGAGCTGCGCGCCCCATACGACGCACTTGTTGCCGTAGCGACGGCGCAGGTCGTCGACGGAGGCGTCGAGCTCGCGCATCTCGGTGCGGCGGGGAAGCGGGTCGAAGAGCGACGCCTGCAGGTCGGCGTCGGCAGGCTCGAGGTCGGAGGCGCGCACGTGGATCCCGCGCAGGGGATGGCTCGCGTCTAGCGGCTCAAGCTCGCGTAGGAGGCCCCAAGCGGCGCGCGCTACCTCGAGCGTCACGTCGGTGGCCACCGGCAGCTTGCACTGGCGCGATCGGGTGCAGAGGTCGTCCGCGGCCCTTGCGCCGACCGACACGGTGCGGGCCCTGGCGCGGCCCTCGCGCATGCGCTGGGCGACGCTCTCGGCGAGCATCCAGACGTACGCCTTGGCGGACTGCGGGTCGCATATGTCCCTGGGGGCCGTGAGCCCGTTGCCGTAGCTCTTGATCTCGCGCATGACGTCGGCGGCGTCCCGGTCGTAGGGCTTGACCTCGGTAGCGTCCTGCCCGCGCGCGAAGCCGCGCAGCACGAACCCCATCTTGCCGAGCCTGTTGCGCAACAGCTCGTCCGAGGCGCACGCGAGCTGGCCTATCGTGTCGATGCCCGAGGAGTGCAGCTTGCGCTCCGTGGCGGGCCCTACGTAGAGCAGGTCGCGCACAGGGGCCTGCCATACGACCTCGCGGTAGTTCTCCCGCGTTATCACCGTGACGGCATCGGGCTTCTTGTAGTCGCTGCCGAACTTGGCGAAGATCTTGTTCCACGACACCCCGACCGACACGCTGATGCCGAGCTCGGCGACCATGCGCTCGCTTACCTCGCGGGCTATCTCGGCGGGGGAGAGCCCGAGGCACCGGCGGGTGCCCGTGACGTCGAGCCAAGCCTCGTCGGGTCCGAAGGGCTCTACACGGTCGGTGTAATCGTAGTAGATCTCCCTGGCTCGCCGCGACACGTCCATGTAGAGCCGGTAGTCAGGGGGCACGACGACGAGGCCGGGGCATGCCTTCCGCGCCTCCCACAGCGCCATCGCGGTCTTGACGCCGGCGCGCTTGGCTATGAGGTTCTTCGCGAGCACGATGCCGTGGCGCGCCTCCTCGTCGCCGCCCACCACGACGGGCTTGCCGCGCAGCTCGGGCCGTGCCTGGCACTCGATCTGCGCGTAGCAGCAGTTTATGTCGCTGTGCAGGACGTCGCGGTCTGGCATGATGACCTGTTACCTCCGTAATAGAGAACAAATGTTTGATACAATTGTAGGCCCGCATGGGTGCCGGAGGCAATCGAACAGTTTGTGGAGTGTTTGGGATCCTAGCCGCTCCGGCTCTCGTTGAGGCGCTTTCGGATGCCGTCGTGGATCGGGTTGCTCATACAGTGGAGCTCTTTCGGCAAGCTGACGTAGACGCCTCTTGCGATCGTGTCCAATTCATCGTTCGGTACGTAGCCGATCGCATCAGCCCTTGGAGTGGAAATATGGGAGCTGTTCGCACCTGCAGATGTTGTCGATGAGGTAAGAAAGGGGAGGGGCCGGTAGGGTATCGCTTCCTCGTCGTGCGGTCAGTAGGCCTCCTCGCGCTCGCAGGGAAGGTCGAGCCACACTCCGTAGTAGCGCTCCTTCACCGTGTCCACGTACTCGCCGTCGTACTCTATCGTCACCAAGCGCACGTTGTTCATTCCCACGTATCCACGAACCTTGGTCTTGGCATCGCGCTCCGGAGTCCCATGGTAAAACTCGCGGTTCGTCATCTTTCCGGGCATTCCGATCCCCTCTTCCGATGAGTGCATTTTCTGTCATGTAATATGATCGGAGCATGTAGTATCATTTTTAAATATGGCATCATTTTGAAGAACAGAGCCTTTGGTCGAGCCCCTGCGCTCCCCGTGTTCCCATAGTCTCGGCTTCCCAGACTGACGGCATGTCGGATACGCGCACCGTCGCCATCCTGCCGCTCTCCCCAGGGCGCAGATTCAGAAAACCGTGGAGATCGAGCGGTATCTTGATCAACGCAGATTCTCGTTCGTCATCGATTTTCTTGCTCATGCACCTGGGCGATATGTGTGCGCAAGGAAGGGTAGTCGTCCAGATTTCCAGGATCTCTCCTTCCACGGGTGTGCAAGTATCGCGCGGCCGTGAGGAAGAATGAGGCCGTGGAAAAGACGGATCCGACTGCGAACACGAGCAATAGGAGCAGCATGTGAGGAAACAAAGGAAGACTCCATCCGCTGTTGGCGACGAGCATGTAGCCGATGGCGATCGTCCCCATCCAGAATACGAAGGCGCTCATCGATGCCTCGACCAATTCTTTCTTCACAGGTGCTTGCCCTCTCCTCGTCATTCTTTCCATTCCCATGTCTCCTATCTACCGCCATGCCACGCATGATCGTAATGGCGTCCCGCTTCAAGTGTCAGCGCACGTGCACGAGCAGCGGACACAGCGGCTTCATGCCTTTCTTCTTGCGGCCTGCGTTCAAGCGCTCGGCCTCTTCAACCGCCTTCTTGATCGAATTGAGCCTGCGGAAATACGTTGTGCGCTTCAAGCCGAGTTGCCGCATCCCTTCTTCTACCGAATGGTTCTGCTGCCATGCAAGGTACTCGGCGCAGGTAGTCTCATTATTAAATATGGAATCATGTGGGAGCACCACGCCCTTGCTCGGACGGCCTGCGCGCCGCGTCCTCATGGTTTCCGCGTCCTGGACGTCCGGCATGTCGGACACGTGCACCGTCGCCGTCTTGCCGCTCGATGAAACTGCGCAATCGACCTTGATTCCCAGCTCGCGGGCAATGGACATGAAGTGATCGAATTCCTCTCGCCTGAACCCGCTTGCAGTAAACGTGCATTCGGTTGGATGCATATCCAAACGCTCCGATCTCGCAATTAATTATGGGACTAGCATACGCGATTAGAGTTCGAATTTCAATATTAAAATTGGGACGGCCGTGCGAAATTGATAACACATATTATGTAAACTTAGGCTAACTTTTTACGCGCAGCGGCCTTCGCCGGCCTTCCCTCCGCGTTAAAGAACGTGAATCCGGCTGAGGTAGTCGGATATCATCTTCCCTTCGCCGCTTCGCTCGCAAGAGAGTATCTCCTGCCCGTCCTCGTAGAGGGCAGAGTAAAGGGTTCCCCCGGCGTTGGCGAACCTGTGGAGCGCGGCGCACTTGCCCTCGGCGGCGCGGGAAGCCGGCATGATCGTTCCGACGAACTCATGGGGGCTGTCGTCGCCGAATCCCGCAGACAGCCAGGTCTGGGTTTTATCGGCGCGCATTTCTCGGACATCTTTGAAGTCGCTGCTTTCTTCTGACGTTTCGTAGCCGGCTTCGCCGATCATGGGCCCTCCTCTTCCTATGTGCTGTCGTGATCGATAATACCAGCAATTCGAAACGAATTAATACCTTGAAGATAGCTAATTTGGTACAATCGTGAAAAGACCGGGCCTGAAATGTTGGAGGATCGATGGCGAAGGCTGTGCCCCTGTCCGAGTTCCGCGTGAATTCGGCAAGGATACTCGAAGGGCTCTCCGAAACGAGGGGGTTCGCGTACCTGACCAAGAACGGCTACTCGGTGGCTGTCGTGGCGGACGTGGAGGAGTTCGAGCGCATGTACGGCTACGCCATCGACCATGGCTACAAGGCAGGTCGGGATGAGCAAAGCGAGTGATTTGGGGTACTGGGTCAAGGATCACGGCGGCGTGGTTTTCGCGGCCATCATGGTCGTCGCCCTCGTGGCGATGTTCGTGGCCGCCATCGTTGTATCCTCGCAACAGCCCGAAGCGGAGCCCGAGGACACGGTGAGCGGAGGGTACGTGGGATCCTGGTACCATGTCGAGTACGACAAGGCGTACGTGCTCACCCTTAACGGCGACGGCACGGCGCGCTACTACGACAAGACCCTGGTGCAGCCTTTGATGTTCGGAAAATGGGAGGTAGGCGAGAACATGAAGGTCTCGTTCTTCGAGCCGGAAGGCGAGCAGCCCAACGCGAGCGCCGGCGAGGAGTTCGCGTTCTACACGACGCCTAACGAGGACGGATCCATCCCGTCCTCGCCCGCTACCCTGTCCTACAAGGGATCCTACTCGTCGTCCCAGATATGGCTGTTCTGGCCCAGCAAGGCGGCTGCGGAGGCGGAATGGGCCGAGCGCAACCCGAACAAGGCGGCGGTATCGTGAACGTCGCGGTGATGACGGGGGCTTTGGGGTACAGGGAGTACAACACCACCCTCATGACCATGGACGGGTGGACGGACTCGAGGGGCACGGACAGGCACCCGACCGTGGTTGACGAGAGGGTCAACGTCGGATCCTTCATGTCCGGCGACGACCATCTGTACGCGGACGTCTACTGCCATGACGACGAGGTCGAGAGGATCGGCGCGAACCCCGACCCGAAACCCGAGCGCGAGCCCGAGTTCCTCGTCAGGAAGAAGCTGCTCGACAAGCGGTACCTCGGCGGCCTGCTCTACCTGAAGGTCGGGGAGCTCGTCGTCGTCGACAGGCTGAAGGACGTGCTGCCGATGGAGGCCCCGCAAGGGGGCGGCGAGGTAGAGGACGCCGAGGTCGACCTTTATTGGGACGAGGCCGCCGAGGCCGAGGACGCCGAGGTCTGACGTCCCTACCGCGACGCGCCCCTCCCTTCCTTGGCCGCCACGTTCGCCGCGATGTTCCGG
>NC_021021.1:1909791-1915585 GCF_000210055.1 Gordonibacter pamelaeae 7-10-1-b | reverse complement strand
GGCTCCAGGCCCGCGACTGCATATGCCGCGTCCCGCGCGCCGGAGACGCGGCTTAGGTTCCTCGCCGCGTCGAAGTAGGCCGCCTCGGCCGCCCCAATGGAGCGCTCCATCCCCTCGGCCTTGGAAAGGACGTCCGCGACGCTCTCGCCCCTGGACTCGGCGATGCCCTCGAGGGCCCTCTCGGCGATCGTTCCGGCCTGGACCGCGCTTGCGTCCTCGTACGTCCAGGCCGCCTCGCTCTTGCCGCCGACGACGCCGCGCATGGCCTCGACCGCTTCCGCGTATCGTGCGACGTCGCGCGCCCACGATCCTTCGACGAGGGCGTCCTGCAGGGCCGTCTCCCTCGACGACATGATCCGCTCGGCGGCGAGCACCGCGGCGCGCCATCCTTCCGTGCGGTCGATGCCGTTGCTGCGCGCTATGGCGGCGATGCTCTCTATGTTGGCCACGCCGAGCTGGCGGCCCTGCCTCAGCAGCGACTCGGAATACGACAGCACCGCTTCGTCGCCTATGCGCTTGCGCGCGGACGCGAGGTCTATAACGGCTTGGGCGTACATGACGCTCTTTATCTCGCACCGGATCCGGGCGGCGGCCGGATCCTGGTTCCTGGCGGCTTCTTCGAGCTGCAGGTTGAGATGCGAGAGGGTGCGGGAGTACGATTCGCCGTCGACTATCCCGTAGATCTCCTTGACCTTGGCCGCGCGCTCGAGCGACTTGATGTTGTCGAGGTGCTGCCAGCGGGATCCCGCCTCCTCGTGCCATACGAGCCTCTCGGTGCCGAGACGGCACTCGACCTTCCCCCGCCTCCTCACGAGGGAGACGTCGTACGTCGCCGGCGTGGCGTCGACGTCGGGGAGGGATACGGACTCGGACGAGTTCCGCTTGATGGCCTCCCCTACCGCGACGATGCCGAAGTTCAGGCCGAGCTTCTGCTCCTTGGCCTTGCGCCCGTTGGAGTCGCAGTACGTCAGCGTCCCTCTCCTGGTTATGGTCACGCTCACGCCCTTGTCGGCGAGGGCCGCCTTGAACTGGTCCCAGCTGCTGGCCGTCCTGCACGCCTTGGCGACGGCCTTCCTGATGGACTCCTTGTAAGGCACGAACCCCTTGGCGAGCATCGCGCACTCCTCCTTCGTCCTGCAGATGCGCATCGTCTTCAAGGGATCTTCCCTGGCGTCGGACGTCCTCATTTTCGGCAACGGCGCCAGGCTGTACTTCTCGGCGAGCTCCTGCGCGACGTTCGCCTGGCGGGCGAGGTCGTCTTTCGCGAAATGCCATTTCCTGCCCGTCTGCGTGTTGAGCGCGTTGATGCAGATGTGCGCGTGGGGTATTCCCTGCAGGCCCTTCTTCAGGCGCTCGTGGTTGTCGTCGTGGTAGACGATGGCGGCCGTCGCTCCGGGGCCGAACGCCTTCACCACCCACTCCTTCGCGTACGCCCTGAGCGTGTCCAGATCGATGCCGTCCTCGGGGTCTGGCGCGAGCACGTAGTGGCGGTAGGTGACGGCCTTCCCCTCCCTTCCGCCCGTCCTCCTGTCGCATCCGGCGGCACGCCTGAGGTCGTCCATGTACCGAGCCCAGTCGCCCTGCGCGCTCGGAGGGATCCCGACGAAGTCCTCGGCGAGGGCGCGGTCGAACTCCGCGCCGTGCCCGTCGTGGAGGTAGCCGGCTATGCCCTTCGCCGCCACGCGGAGCGTGTCGGCCTCGCTTATCTCGCCCATGCGGCGCTTGCGCCTGTCGTCCTTCGACCCCTTGCGCAGGTAGTCCATGACGCCGGCGCAGCCCGTGTGACCGGTTATGGTCTTGAGCATCGGCATCGCTAGCGCTCCCCCGCTGCCCGGTCGAGCATCAAGGAGGCCTCCATCAGCCGGTCGCTCCATCCCTGCAGGGCCTTGGCCGTGGGCGCTAGCGAGGCTCCGATAGACGCCGCCTCGAGCTCCCACGCCACCGATTTCATCGCCCTCGAGGCTGATTCCAGATCGGCGTCGGCGGCACCTTGGAGGCCGGCGGAGATGAGCTCCCGGACGTAGGAGCCCCGCACCCTTGAGGCGTCGGGCTTCCCCGCCCTGCGCGCGTAGTCGGCGCAGTCGCGGTCGAGCTTCGCGCTCAGGTCGGCCGAGAGCCTGACGTTGAGGTAGCCGCCGTCGAGCGCTTCCTGCTTCTTGTAGCCTTTGGATCGCGGCAACCGGCTTCCTTCCTTCAATGCGTTTCGAGCGCAGCGAGCGAGCGTTAGCGAGGGGCGGCCCGGCCGCCCGTCGGCGCAGCCGACCCGTGCCTGTACGGCCCGGAGGCTTGCCTCCGGCTTACGCGCCGCGTGCGGCGCGTTCCAGGGTTCGGGGCGGAAGCCCCGTGCACGTTGTAACGCAAAATTTATTTTGTGTTACAACGTGCGTCTCTTGCTAACCTCCCTACAGAGTTTAACGTGCTGCGCGGCCTAGCGCAAGCGCGGGTTCGGGCCGATGGGCGCGGGTGGCTTTGCACAGGCTTTCCCATGAAGGGACCCTACGCGGATCCCGTAATGGAGGAAGGGTGTGTGAAGCCACCCGGTGGATGCTCGGGGCGAGCATCCACCGGGCCGAGCGGAGCGCCTTCTGGCGCGACGCGAGGCCGACGTCGCGATTTTCGGGAGCCGGCCTCCTGGCGGCGAAACGGCGGCGCGGTCGTTGCCGCGCCGAGTGTGGGCAGGCGCTCGCGGCTGTCCACACTTCCGGCGAAGCCGGCATTGCAGGTTGGGGTTTCCTCTTCCTGGTTTCAGGGTCTTTCAACGTCGACAAGGCTTTCCATAATCGAGCGGTCTTTCGATTGTGGAAAGGCGTACTCGCCTGTTCGTGTTCCAGGGTTTCGGATTGGTTGGTTGGCTTAGTTTGGAGGGCGGTCGATCTCGAAGAGCCCCGCTGCTGCGGCCCTTTTTGCCCGGCTCTTAGAGAGCCGGGCAAAAGGGCTTCGGGCCCTAGCATATTGGCCGCGCCGTCCGCTCAGAGCGGCCGGCGCGGATACCCTTCTTTCTCGCTTTGGCGTTTAGGGGTTCTTGGTTTTTGGAGCAAGAAAGCGCGCCTTCCCACAATTCGGTCGCCGCAAAGAGCGCGGCGATTTTTTCCACAACGCCGATCCCGGCGCTACGGAATTAATCCCTAGCGGTTCCTTCGCGCATCGGCGTTGTGGAAAAAACCTAATCGGCCGAATTATGGAAAGCCTTGTCGACGTTGAAAGACCCTGAAACCAGGAAGAGAAAAACCCCGCATTGAAGGAGAGGATGGCCGCCCCAAAAATGGGCGTCTAAACGACGGAGGGCCATCGCAGGCCCTCCGATTCCGCCTTTGCCGATCCAGGAAGCTTGCGAGGGCGAAAGGCTATATAGAAAGGTTCTCATTGCCCCCGCCGGAGCAATGAGAACCAACAAGACACCGCAACGTTTTATCGGGATGCGACCGTCTCGTACTTGTCGAGGTATTCAGCCAACGCATCGCGGTATATCTCGGAGGGCTTTACGCCCCTGCTCTTCGCTATGCGGTTCGCTCTCTGCACCTTCTCGCACGGGTAGACAACGGTGACGCGCTTCTTGCCCACTGCGTCGAGGTGGGAACCGCTGTACACCTGTCCGTCCTCGTGTGGGTAGTCTCCGCGCTCATAAGCGGCGGCGCTCTCTTCGATCCATTCGTTGGTCAAACCATACTTGGCCGCAAGTTCATCTACGTTCATTGATTTCACCTCTCCATCCTTAGCTCTCGGAGCGTCTTGGCGCTCGGCGGGATCATCGCGTGGTAGACAAGGAAGCTGTCGATATCCTCATCGTAGACATAAACGAGCTCGATGAATCTTCCTTGCGTATCGAACCCTACACCGACCCACTCGCCGCTCTCGCGGCGCGTGTAGCTCACCATCCCTCGCACGGCATCGTAAACGTCTTGGGGTTTTATCTCCGGATGACGCTGCTCGATTCTCGGGTGTATGTCGATGTGGCTCATTGCCGTCCTTTCTGCATGGTATGAATAATATCATACTATTTACTCTTTTTCCACCCGCCGCCCTTGCTCCAAGGATGCGCCGCTAGTGTCTCGGCCCAGTAGTTCATTTATCAGCAGCCGTTCATCGACGTGGTATTTAGGGAGGGGCATCCACCAGCACCACGCCGGACGATTGTCTTCATCATCACTTGGGCGAGTGCTCTGAACATGCAACAGGATGTTAGGGATCAATTTGTAGCGTCCATGATTAAAACGGGATGTCTTCGTCGTAGACGGATGCTGTAGAATCAGGCGAAAGGGACGACGGGATGGCTGCGAATTCCGCGTTGGCGTCGTAGCCGTCGGTCTTATTACGGCTGGACATGAACTCGAGCTCGTCGACGATCACCTCGATCTTGCTGCGCTTCTGGCCCTCGCGCTCCCACTGGCTCCAACGGAGCTTGCCCTCGATGGACACTTTGGTGCCCTTGCTGAGGTAACGCGAAAGACTTTCGGCGCGCGCGCCGAACATCGTGCAGTCGATGAAGTTCGGATAATCCTCCCACTCGCCCGTCTGCTGGTTCTTGCGACGGTCGTTGACCGCTACGCCGAAGCCGAGCACGGGAAGCCCGCTCGCGGTGGAGCGAAGCTCGGGATCGCGCGTAAGGTTGCCGCTGATGATAACTCGGTTAATGCTCATGGTCTTCTTCTTTCAGATTTGGCTGTCTTACGAGATGCCCGGTCTGTTCTCATAGATGCCGAAGTACCCCCTTCCATTCGTGAATAATAACGCAACAAGAAAGAGTGACGGTTAGTGTCCTTCTAACCGTCACTCTTTCTTGTTGGAAACAGGGGCGCAGGGGGCGTAGCCCCCGCTGAACCGCCGTGACGGCTATGGGATGACGTCGAGCACCGTGCCGAGCACCGTGCGCAGACCCTCCCCGAACGAGGCCCCGTTCGACGCCGCGGTGAGGATCGCGCTGGCCAGCAGGCTGAGGGCGGCCACGACGACCAGCGCCACGGCACCCCGCCCTACCGTGTACGCTACGGATTGGGCCCTGGCTGCCATCGTCGGCTTGGGCGCGTCGGGGTAGACGTGCCGGACAACCACCTCCCCCGATCCCGTCTGCACGACGTTCCCCCGCGACGCCTTCAGCTGCGCGTCGATGCGCTGCAGATCCGCCTGCCACGCGGCGGCGTCCTCGAGCCTCTTCGCCTTGACGTCGGCGAGTTCCGCCAAAGCCGCGCGGAGCCTTTCTTCCGCGTCCTCGGCCGTACCGGCCTTCGCCTTCGCGGCGGCGAGCGCTGTCTCGAGCTCGCTCGAACGCGCCCGGGCATGCTCAAGATCCTTCGCCAGGGACTCCGAGTCGAGGGCGGCCTCCTTGGCGGCGTTCTCCGCTTGCGCCGCGCGCTTTTCGGCGGCCTGCAGCTCCTCCGACAGCCTGTCCGCGAGCGAAGAGCGGCGCGAGAGCTCCGATTCCGCGTCGTCCAGGAGGCCGGCGAGCCGTTCCCGTTCCTTCAGGACGTTGGCGTACAGATCCCGCTCGTCGGAGATGTTGGAGATCAGCTCGGACATCCCGTTGTCGAGTTGCCGTACCCTCCTCTCCGCTGCCTCCGTCTTGCTGCGCGCGGTGTAGAGCTCGTCGGTAAGCGCGGACACCTTGTCCTGGAGCATGGAGAGCGCTCGGGCTGCTTGCTCGCTTTCGGAGCTTGCCGACACGAGGTCTTGCTCCGCCTTTGCGCGTCTCGCCTCGCTCCGCTCGAGGGCGGCCCTGGCCTCCTCCGCCTCCGTCTCGGCGGCTCCCTTGGCGACGGCGAAGGAGGCGGCGTCGCGCTCGAGCGAGCCCAGCCGGGCG
>NC_021021.1:1891788-1909645 GCF_000210055.1 Gordonibacter pamelaeae 7-10-1-b | reverse complement strand
CGATGCCTTCGAGGCGGGCGCGATCCTCCCCCGCCCGCTCCAGCGCCTCCGTAGCGGCTCTGAGGGCGGCCTCGGATTCTGCGGCTCGCTTCTCCGCCTGCTCGATCTGCCGGTCCGCCTCCCGCCGGCCGGCTTCCGCCTCGTCCCTCGCGGCGGCCGCCGCGGCGAGCTCCGCCTCAAGGGCGTCGGTATGCCGTCTTTGCGCCGCAGCGTCCCTCTCGAGCGCCTCTGCAGCCATCCTCGCTTCGGCGACGATAGCCTCCAGGCGGCCGTCGGAGGGCGCTTGCGGCGCAGGTGCAGGATCCTCCTGCAGCCGAGCGGGTTCCGGTATCGCGGCGGGGGATCCCCCGCCGTCGAGGTACTCCGTGGCGGCGGCCATGTTGTCGGCGCATGCCATCTCGCTACCCGGTTTCGGCTTGGTGCCGGCGGCGAATATGAGCACCTGGCCTACTTGGTAGCTCTCGCCGATGCCGCCGTAGTAGAGGTCGCGGTCGGTGATCGTGGCGAGCACGTGGCCGCGGTATCTGGATGTCTTCACGACGTCACTTCCCGTACTGGCCGAGGGACTCGGGGTACTCGTCCTTATGGGCGGCTATCCACGCATCGAGCGCCTCGCGTATGACCAGCGAGCGGTTCAGCCCGTCTATGCCCTTGAGCCGGTTGAGGGCCTTGTTCTGATCCTCGGTGATCATGAAGCCGTACGTCGTATACGATTGCTCGCCGCTCTCCCTCGAGGAGGCTTGGCTTACCTCGCCGGCGTCGGCCTTCTTCGGCGTTGCGCGCGCGGCCGGTGCCCGGCGCTTGCCCGTTGACGGCTTCTGCCCCTCTTCCCCACCCTTGCGCGGCTTCGAGGGAGAGGGGGCTTCCGCCCGGCTCGGCGTGACGACCTCGGGTTCTGGCGGTGCCGGCTGGGATGCCTCCTTCGCAGCGGCTTCCCTTGCTGCGGCGAATCGGTTCGAGGTTGCCATCAGATGGCTCCTTTCTTTCTAAGATCCTTCACGACCGCTTCCAGTATCGTATGTTCGTTGGATTTGGGATGTTCCAGGTTGATTGGCTTCGACTCGACTTCGGTGTCCTTGTAGGCTACGCGGTACGGGATGACGGTATCAACGAGCAGACCGCCCATGTCTTCGCGCGAGCGGATGTAGTCGAGCATCTCGGGTGCCAGCTTGATGCGCTTGTCGTAGTTGCAGACCACAAGTCCCTTGGTGACGTCGGGGATGCGGAGCTCGGTGCACAATTCCTCGCCCCACAAGTATTGGAACATCTCGACGCCGGTGAGCCCGTTGTCCGACACGTCGGTCACGAGCACTATCGAGTCCGCGGCGAAGAAGGCGTTTTGGTTAACGAGGCCGAGCCCAGGGTTGGTGTCGATGATGATGTAGTCGTACCGGCCGAAGAACTCGCTGTTGTCCTGCAGGTAGTAGCCGAGCAGCCTGATCCGCTCGCCTTTTGCCGCGAGTTCGAATTCCGTTTTGAACAGCAGGATCGAGGACGGCATCACGTCCAGGTTCGGCAGGTCGCGCAACGGGGCGCGGATCACCGCGTCCTCCGGCGGCGTGCCCTGGTTCGTGAGGACGTCGGCAAGGGTGGTCATGTCCGGGTCGGCAATGTCGATCCCCAACCCCTTGGAGGCGTTAGCCTGGGGATCGGCGTCCACGACAAGCACCTTATAGCGCTCTGCGAGGCAGCCGGCGATGTTGTCGACGACCATGGTCTTTCCAGCCCCGCCCTTCATGGCTCCCACCGTGACGACCCATGCGGGGTTCTTCTGGGACGTCGGCGCCTTGGCCTTTGCCATTCCCTGCCTCCTTGATTGATAGAGAACTCAAAAACTTGAATACTAGAGAACACGAGTAAAGTATACATCAAGAAAAAGAGTAGTCAAGAACATGAAAATATGAAAACTTGAAAACACAAGAACTAAAAAACAATAAAATATGAAATTGTAAGAACTAGAAAATTCAAGTAATAGAAAACTTGTTAAAGCGAGGTATAGAGTTCTTGAATACTCGTGTAATTGAGGAAACATCCCACTGGCAACGTTAGTGAAGATCACGAATACTTGAATAATGTAGAACACGAGTACTTGAAAAATTGAAAATGAGAAAATACAAATACTTGAATACTAGAATATACGAATACTTAAATCTCATAATTAAATATGAGACTTCTATACCGAAATGCTAAACATGTAAATGATGCTGCAAATAATATTTCGCAGGTTAGGCCTTGAAAAACAGCCCTGGGGGGGGGGTATCATGGTTTAGTGAAAAGCGCATAGAAAGGGTGAACGATGGCGACCCAGGAAAAACCCGTCTCCAACCAACTGCTGAAAACGGCTGCCGCGCTGGCCTCGATCCTGCTCGCGGCATCGCTGGCGTCGCCGCCGGCCGCGGCCCTTGCCGCGGGCGACGGGGACAGGATCGTCAAAACGTTCACTTACATGGAAGCGTCCGGCATGCCGGAAGGGCTCGTGCCATCGTCTATAGAGTTCGGCGGCAATGCCTACAAACTCGAAAAGCAAGGCGAACCCTACGTTGATGAATCGTACGAGCGGCAAACCGCCGAACTCGAGCATGACACGACCGTGGAAGCGGGCGTGCTCGATGTTAGCTACGCCATCGCCAGCATGCCGGCCACGATGGACGCGTCGACGATCGATCCACTCTACGAAGGGGATCTGCCGCTTGACAGCGTCGAGCAGATCCCCGTCTACCAGCTCCGCACCCGTCAGGTTGACCGGCCGGTGGACTATCCCGGGCTGCCCACCAACGACGTCGATGCGACGATACCCGCGTACGCGGACTTCACCGTGACAAGCGGCGATGGCCCCGATACGACGACGACCAAGACCCTGGCCCTCTCTGACGTCGAGTTCGAGGTCACGGCCACCGACGACCTAGGGCTCCCCGTATCGTACACGGCCCATGCCAACTACCGCGGCACCGAGGACTACCTCGAGACGATCGCCTACACCGTCATAGGCCATTACAAGGGGATCGCGACGGAGAAGGACAGGCGCATGGCGCTGGACGTTACCTACTACCACGAGGTTCCCGAGCCTGCACCCGCACCTGAGCCGGAGCCGGAGCAGCCGTTCGATGTGATCCCCTACGTCGTCGGAGCGGGGGCGACAGGTGCCGTGCTCATCGCCGTAGCGGTGGTCTGGAGGCGGCGCGCCCGCATCACCAAGACGTTTGACGACGGCAGCGTGGTGGTGCTCGCGCGGGTCAAGGCTGTGAAAACAGGCGACGGCGCGTGGAGCGTCCGCGTGCCCGACAGGCTGGAACGCGGGCCGAAGGAGCTGCGCCCGACGCAGCGGATGATGAGGTTCCCCTCCATCGCGATAACCCGCGACGGGATGGTTCTGCGGGAGTCGGCTCCCGTGAAGGTCATGCAGTTCGACGACGGGGGTGGGGAGGCGAAGCTGCAAGAAGAATGACGAACTAGGCCCCGATGCCGGGGTGCGCATGGCTCTCCGCCCGGTCTGTCCATGCGCCCCCCGGCATCGGGGCCGCCGATCGGAGGGATACGAACCCTGCGCTAGGCAAACAGACTGGGCATAAGACCGGGCGAAAGGATGTTGGGACATGAGCGAAAACGAAAAGACCGAGAAGCTGGAATATCAAACGGAAGAGAAGATCGAAGGGCTGACCGAGCCGATTGAGGGCGAGAAGGATATCGAGTCCGAGCCTGCGCAAGGGGAAACGGTGGACGGCGGGGGTTCGCCCAAGCGCAAGCGCCGCATCGTCGCAGCGGCCGTCCTCGGCGTTGCCGTGATCGCGCTGTGCATTGCGGGCATCGTGGGCGCTGCAACGCCCTCGGAGGCACCCCAGCCCGAAAAATCCCAGCCGGAGCAAGAGACGGTTGCGCCTAAGAATGACCAGAAGTATTCCCTCGCGGTCAAAATCGAAGCCGAAGGGTGGACTGATACCGCGACTAAGGCGACAGTGCGCGTCGAAGCTGCGGCCCCGCACGGAGAGATGGAACCTATCGAGCGCGAGGTCGAGTGCGGCGAGAATATCGTCCTTGTAGAGGCCGATGAGTTCGTGAAGGACGCCACTTACAAGGTGTCCGTGTCCAAAGCCCCCGTGCTTGAAGACGGATCAACCTACACCGCAGGGGAGCCTTTCGAGCTTAAAGCCCCCTCTGATGCTGCTGCGAGCGCGAGCAACACCGTAAGGTCGCTTGGCCTTGAGTGGGATAACGAGCGCGAAGACGCTATGGTCATGTTCGAGACGGTTTCAGCCGATGAAAAGAAGATAATCGTCAACATCACTCTCGCGCCGAAAGCGCTGGCCGACATGAGTGCCGAAGAGGTCGAGGCGTCGGCAACAGCCCTCGAAGCGGCAGGCAAGTCAGACGCCGCCCAGGCGGCCGTGCAGAGCGCCCCTGCCACATCGGGTAATGCTGTGCAAAGCGGGGGGACCGGAGGTGGATCGACGTCCGGGGGAGGTTCCTCGGAACCTGCTCCCGCTCCTGCTCCCGCTCCTGGGCCCGACCCTGCGCCGGCTCCTGCTCCCGAGCCGGATCCTCCGGCGCATGTCCATAACTGGATTCCCGAAACGACAGAGAAGACTATTTACCACAATTTCTGTGGGATTTGCGGCGCTGATATTCAAGGAAACGAAGCGGGTCATCTGAAAAACCATGCCCTAGCAGGGGAAGGCGTTGGCAACGCCTATCCGTCTCCTGTAGGGACGGAGACTGTGAACACTGGCCGCTACTACTGCTCCTGTGGGGAGTGGAAATAGAAGAATCGAAGGCGAACGAGATGGGAGAGGGCAATGATAGACAACTTGCTGTAAGAAGGAGGAGGCATACTGCGTCGCCTGCCGTCCGCAGCGATGGCTATCATGCTAGCGGTGACGCTGGCGATACCACAGGGATTGGCCTTAGCCGATCCTGCTCCCGTCTCTGAAGATGTTGAAGCCTTCGGGCATGCAAATAGCGAGGCACAGCCGGTAATCTCGGAATCTAACACAAGTACGGAGATGGCAGATAAGGGGGATGGGCTAGAGCAGGAAGTTACCCCTGATCAGGAAACGCAGCCTGATAACCCAAAGGAAGAAAACCCCGTGTCGAAAGAGCCGGATGAAGATTCGGAATCTATAAAAAATGAGGCCTCTGACGTTGAAGAGGAAGCCGAGCAGCCTGTAGATCCGCTTTTGTTGGCCAGTCAGGCTCCACCGGTCATGGGGTCGATCGCGCGTGACCTATCGACCATAAGTGGCACCGCAAGCATGGTGTGTCTCAACCCTGGGCCGACGAACGACCATTACAACCGGTTCGGTATAACCATGCCCGACGGCCAGTATTTGATTGGCCACTGCATGGACTATGGACAAGCGGCGCCAGCCGATGGCACTTATAATTTCACAGGGGTTTGGGATTCTGGAGCTCGTGCTTACAATGTGACGCTTGACACAACCGGGGCAAATAAGAATCCAGGATCTTTAGCGCCTTATCCGTGCCAGCGGGTAGGGAACTTCTACTGGACGCCGAAAGGATCTGTTGAGCTCTACAAGAGCTCAACTAAGCCTGATATGACGAACGGCAACCCGGTTTACAGTCTCTCTGGTGCAAAATACGATGTTTACCGCTCAAACGATGACGGTTATGTACTGACATTGACGACTAATGCATCTGGTTACGCATCGGCCTCCGGCCTGCCTTATGGCAACTACTATTGCGTTGAGTCGCAACCACCAACGGGTTTCTTTAAAGATACTAGCCGACATTACTTCGATGTATCAGGCAATGCTGTTATTAGAGCGTCTGATGTGCCGTACGACGATCCGGTAGGTGCGTTGCTTCATAAGGCAGACCCGTTGACCGGAGGCACCGCTCAAGGGGGTGGAACGCTCGGAGGAGCGGAATTCACCGTAAAATACTATGCGGGTTACTATTCTTCCGATCCAGCTGCACAAGGGATAAGCCCTATGCGCACGTGGGTTATGCGTACGGATTCTGACGGTTTCTGCTATTTTGACTCATCGTATGTGGTATCCGGCGACCCGTTTTATATTGGCGCTGCTGGCACACCGACGTTTCCTTTAGGCACTGTGACCGTCCAGGAAACTAAAGCGCCGGAGGGATACGTGCTGTCCTCTGCGGCGCGTCCGAACGACGTATTCGTGCAGCGCATTACAATGTCGGGTATTGAGGGGAATCCGGCTGAGGTCTGGAATGAGCATCAATTCCTGGACGATTCTATCCGCGGCGGCGTAAAGACGACGAAGCTCGATGGCTACTACCAAAGCGCGACCGCGCAGGGCGATGGAACAATGCAAGGCGCGACCTTCGCCATCAAAAATGCATCAGAGAACCCCGTCGTGGTCGGAGGCGTCACATACGAGCCGGGCAAGGACGTGGCCACCATCACCTCCGGCGCCGACGGCGTGGCGCAGACCGCGAGCGACCTTCTGCCCTACGGCACCTACGAGCTGCGCGAAACCGTCCCGCCGGAGGGCTACCTGCTCTCCGACGAAGTATGGCGCTTCGAGATCCGCGAGGACGGCGTGGTCGTCGAGGCTACCACCGAGCAGTCGATAGACAACCAGGTGATCCGCGGCGGCGTCAAGACGGCGAAGCTCGACCATCAGAGCCAAACGTCCGTACCGCAGGGATCCGCCAGCGTCGAAGGGGCCGTTTTCGCCATCAAGAGCGTTTCCGCTAATCCTGTGCTGGTGGACGGGATCGTATACGAGCCAGGCAAGGACGTGGCCACCATCACCTCCGGCGCCGACGGCGTGGCGCAGACCGCGAGCGACCTTCTGCCCTACGGCACCTACGAGCTGCGCGAAACCGTCCCGCCGGAGGGCTACCTGCTCTCCGACGAAGTATGGCGCTTCGAGATCCGCGAGGACGGCAAGGTTGTGGAGGCGACCACCGAGCAGGCCATCGACGACCAGGTGAAGGCCGCGGAGTGCTTCATCATCAAGGTAGGCACGAAGATAGGCGATGACGTCACCGAGGGCGACAAGGCCGACGCGATACCCTTGCCGGGGGTCGAGTTCAGCATCTACGCCTCCAAGGACTTCGTGGATAACGGCGACGGAACCTACACGGTGCGCGACGGAGCCGCGCCCTATGCCACTATCGTAACCGATGAGAACGGCATAGCGGACACGTCCTACAACCCGCGACCGGACGATCAGCACGGCGCGTTGCCCTACGATGACTACCTGGTGATCGAGACGGGGCCGAAGCCGAATTACGATCCCATAGAGCCGTTCACGTTCTCTGCCCGCGAGGACAAGAAGGTGTACCACTTCTTCGCCAACAACACGTACGTCACTGCGGGCGTCGAGCTCGTCAAGGTGGACGCCGAGTCGGGCTTGCCCGTGCTGGTTGCGGGAACGCAGCTGCAGGTGCTCGATGCGTCTAAGACCCCCATTGTGTGGCACGAGACGTATCCCGAGGCGATCAGCTACGACACTCTCACGGTCGGCGATACGGGCCGCGTGTACCTGCCTCAGAAGCTCAACGCCGGATCCTACTACCTTCGCGAGGTGTCCGCCCCCGAGGGCTACCTGCTCGGCCATGCCGACGTGCCCTTCACGGTGTCAACCACGACGGACTGGGATGATCCGCTTGTGGTCGAGTACGCCAACATGCCCCAGAAGGGCTCTGTAAAGGCGATGAAGGTGGACGCCGAGACGGGCGAGCCCGTACCCGCTGCCGGCATCGAGTTCGACCTCGTCGCCGCGTCTGACATCAAGACCGGCGACGGCGTGGTGCACGTGCCCGCCGGCGAGATCGCCGCGCACATTGTCACGGCCGCCGACGGCACCGCAACGGCCGAAGATCTGTACTTGGGCAGCTACCGCATCGTCGAGACGCTCGCGCCGGAGGGCTACGTGCTCAACGGCGAGCCCGTCGATGTAACGCTCTCATACGCCGGCCAGGAGGTCGAAGCCGCCTACGCCGAGTCCGAGTTCGGCGACGTGCCCCAGAAGGGCATCATCGAGGCCCACAAAGTCGACGCCGAGTCGGGGCTGCCCGTCGCGGTGCCCGGCATCGAATTCCGCGTGACCGCCGCCGCCGACGTGGTGACGCCCGACGGCACCGTGCGCGCCCATGAGGGCGACGTGGTGGCCGAGGTCGTGACCGGGGATGACGGCAAGGCCGAGACGCCGGAGCTGTACCTGGGCCGCTACGAGGTCGAAGAAACGCTCGCGCCCGACGGGTACGTGCTCAACGGCGAGCCCGTCGATGTAACGCTCTCATACGCCGGCCAGGAGGTCGCGGTGACGCGGGCCGGGGCCGTCGTGGAGGACGCGCCCCAGAAGGGCGTCATCGAAATCGTCAAAACCGACGAGGCCGACGGGCGCGCCGTGCCAGGCGCGGTCTACGAGGTGACGGCAGCCGCGGACATCGTGACCCCCGACGGCACGGTGCATGCGAGCTCCGGCGACGTGGTGGCCACCGTCACCACGGGCGATGACGGCAAGGCCGAGACGGATGAGCTGTACCTGGGCGATTACAACGTGCGTGAGACGGCCACGCCCGACGGCTGGGCCATCGACCACGAGACGCACATGGTCGAGCTCTCATACGCTGGCCAAGAGGTAAAGGTGACGCGTACCGTGCTCGAGACGGCCGACGCGCCCACCACGTTCATATTGCTCAAGAAGGCCGAGCTGATCGACGGCGAGCTTGTCGACTATGCAGGCTCGGAGTGGCACGTGTGGGCCGAGGACGCGGCGGGCGAGATAGCGTACGATGCCACGGCCACGACCGGCGAGGACGGCAGCTTCGTCCTCGAGCGCATCCCCCACGGCGACGGGCTCGCCTACTACTGCCAGGAAACCAAGACAGGCGATGACTACATCCTCGACCCGGAGGTTTACGAATTCTCCGTCGACGAGGAGGGCCTGATCGCAGGCGAGCCGGCCTACGTGTTCTTGAACACGAACTACCACAAGCGCATCATCGAGGCCCACAAAGTCGACCAGGACACAGGCGAGCCGGTTGGCAAGACCGGATTCGGGCTGTACCGCTGGATCGGGGAGGGGGAGCCCGACCCGACGTTCGGCGGCCGTCAGGGCTTCCATGGCGTGTTCGCGGATGATCCCGACGGCGAGGTGGACGGGAGCCTGTGGGAGATGGTCGCCGAGGGGACGACCGACGACATGGGCGCCGTCATCTTCGAGGGCCTGGAGTTCGGCTGGTACATGATGGTCGAGGCGGTGCCGAACCCCGATTACGCCGAGTGGTGGGAGTCGGCGGGATCCACCTGGGGACGCTACCTTTTCAAGGCCGACAAGGACAGCGACGTCCGGCAGACGCAGACGTACGGCAACATGGCCATATCGCTCGAATGCAACGTGAGCAAGGCGACCATCGACCGCACGAGCGCGGCGTTCCAGTCGGATGAGCGCGCACCCGTTCGCGTCGACAACGTGGGCAAGGAGCGCTACCGCTACGACGTCGCGTTCGACGCGGGTTCCACCAACGTGAGGGCAGACCAGTACGCGGTCGTCGATCCTTGCGAGTTCGTCAACCTGGGAATCAGGCTCGACACGCTGGTGACGCCTGCAGCCTATGGCGACACCGACGGGTTGGTCAACGTATGGTACCGGACGAACATGACCGATACGTCGGCCGTGTACTCGACCGCCAGCGCGACCGCCGGCAACCCCCCGAACCAGATGGCCGACGGAACCGACCGCATCGGCACGGTCGGGTGGCGCCTTTGGAGGGAGGGCGTCGCCGCCGGCGCCCGCACGCGCCTCGACGTCGACGGGCTCGGCCTCGCCGCCGGCGAATACGTCACGGGAATCATGCTCGAATACGGGTCGGTCGAGGTAGGGTTCCGCACGCTGCAGGACATGAGCTACCTGGTGTACGCAACGGAGCCCCTGGACAACAGCAACGGCGAGGTGGTCATCCCCAACAGCGTGACGAGCCATATCACCCGCAACTGGAGAGACGGGCAGGGGCTGTACGACGACGCGCATGACAACGTGATCACGCGGGTCATCGACACCTTCGGCTTCGCATCCTCCTATCACGGGTTCTCGACGGGCACGGCAGGCAACGGTGGCGCGCTCACCGCGACGGGCGACCGCGTCCCGGCCCTGGAGGGCGTGGCCATGCTCCTCGCCGCGGTGGCCGCCGTCCTGCTGGGCATCTGGGCCACGAGGCGCGAAGAAGGGGAGGGGGCATGAGGAGGGCCCTGGCCGAGCATGCAGAGGACATGCTCCGCTACATGCTGGACAACTCCGACGACGTGCGGAGGATCGTCGTCGGCCGGAAGAAGCTCGTGAGGGACCTGCAGATGAACCCGACAACGGTGTCCGTCGTCCTCGGCTACCTCAAAGAGCTCGGCCTGGTCGAGGTGAACGGCCGCTATGCGGAGAACGGCGCGCAGTTGGAGAACGGGTACACGGTGACCGAGGCAGGATGCGAGTTCGTCGCCGAATCCCCCAAGGCTAGGAGGTAGCGAATGGCATCGGAGGAAGAGGTCGTACGGTTCATCTTCAACGGTGCGAACGAGATGGCCGAGCTGATGTACCAGCTCATCAAGTGGGCCCTCGAGCGCCGCGAGAAGGGGAGGGACGACGGCCGGCGCGACCCCTCGAAGATCAGCGGCCGCATAGCCCCGGAGGACGCGGCGAGCTTCGCCGCCGACCTCGCCGCGGCGGGCATAGGGGCCGAGTACGTGGCGCAGGCCGACGGCGGCCTCGTCTACTCGTGCGACGCCAAGCACTTCGAGACGCTCAAGGCGCTCACCAAGGGCTACGCCGCGAAGTACGACGCCATGCACCCGGAATCCGTTGACAACGTCTACTACGAGACGCTGCGGGACTGGCGCGGCTGCTCGCTCAACGAGTGCTTCGAGGTGGCGTCCACCGTGGAGGTGGCCGCCGTGAACAAGATGCGCGCCGACCTCGCAGCCATGGGGGTCTACTTCGAGGTGGCCCGCCGCCCGGAGAACCTCGGCTACGTCGTCAAGTTCAACGCGAAGGACGCGAGCATGGTGGAGCGCGCCCTGTGCGAGCTCGACCAGGCGTACGGGCATCCCCAGAGCGCCCAGGACGTCGCGCGCGCCGTCGCGGGCTACCTCCCGTCTCCCGCCGAGGGCGTATGGAAACGGGAGGGAGCCCGCTCGACGCTCGAGGCGAGGAACGCCGGCCAGGACGAGGTGCTGGCCGCCGCCCACGTGTACCCGGAGAACGGGGGATGGCACGTTTACGGCGAGGCGGCGGGGGAGCGCTTCGGCGACGGCGTCTACGGCACCGAGCGCGAGGCCGTGCAGGCGGGCGAGCTGCTCGTGGAGCAGAGGGCCGCCGAGCTCGGCTCGAACGTCGAGATCCCGCGCCAGGGAGCTGCCGCGCGCGACCTCGACGGGCGCAAGGCGGGCGACTACACGCTGACCATGACCACGGTCGAGTGGGACCGGGCCGCGAACATCATGGGAGGCCCAATGGAGGAGGACGGCATCCCCTTCTCCCTGTCCTTCGACGAGGCGGCGGAAACCGCTTCGCTCACCTTCGCGTCCGAGCACGCCGCCGGCGTCAAGGCCATCGCAGACCGCTATATCAAATCGTCGAAGGAGAACCTCAAGGACTTCACCACTGCGCGCTTCGAGGATTGGGACGAGTTCTGCGAAGTCGCCGAGACGGGGATGGTGAGGGACGACGCCCTGCAGGCGATCAGGGCGGAGTGGATCGACGTCGGCGATGGCAGGTACAGCCTGGAGGCGTACGCGAACGCATGGGACGCCGAAGCCGTCGTCGGCGTGTCGGTGTACGCCAAGGCCGTCGTGGAATCCGACCCGTCCCTCGAGGGATGGGAGGTATGGGGGAACGCCGACGGGCCCAATTTCGGCGAGCGCGGATTCGATGACCTCGCAGAGGCCATGGAGTACGCGGAGTCCCTGGCGGCGGGGGAGCTCGCCGAGAGGGGCTACGAGGTCGCCGTGGGATCGCGTCCCGAAGCGCCCGCACAGGAGCGCGGCGAAGCCGCTCCCGAGCTCGACGCCCCAGCACGCCAGGAGCGAACCGTGGAGCAGGCGGACTACGTCGTCGAGCCGCGCGACGTCGGCCCGTCGGAAACGGTAGAGACGGTGGTCGCCGCCACCAAGTCGGCGGAAGTGGCCGACGATGCGGGCGAGGCGCACATCGGAAGCTCCTTGGAGGAGATGACGAACCCTGACGGGCTCGATCTGCCGAGCATCGAGCGGTTCGGCTCCGCCGAAAAGCTGGACGGCGCGAAGATCGGCGACGTCCTGCAGGCATGCTCCAAAGACGTGAAGATGATCAAGGCGCAGCTCGAGGCCAAGCGCCAGCAAGGCGTGGAACGCGGGGCGAAGGCGGCCGTGCAATCTAAGGGCGCGGCGCGCTGATGGCCAAGAACGGGAAAAACGGGGTGCCCGTCGCAACGACGGCGCGCAAGCGGGAGGCGAGCCAGGGGTTCATCGCCCTCATGGCCGGCATCTCCTTGGTCGCGTTCGTTGCGGTCAACCATGTGGCGGGCTACGTCATCCCCGTCGCCTCGTCGCGCGGGCCCGCGGCGGCGCTCACGAGCATCCCGGTAGCCCTGCTCGACTTCGCGCGGAGCCCTTGGGCGCTGAGCCTCGACCCGGCCGCCGTGGCCGTCGGGCTCGCGGGGCCGGCGGCCGTCGTTCTCGTGTACCTGCTCGGCGGCAAGAAGGCCGACAAGCCGACCATGGCGGGCATGGAGCACGGCACCGCGCGCTGGGGCGAGGAGGACGAGAAGGACAGGCACGCCGACACGGATAACCCGCTGAACAACATACCGCTCGCCCAGGGCGTCGAGCTCTGCCTCGACCCCGATGCGATAGGGACGCGCCGGAAGGGCTTCGTGGAGATCAACCGCAACGTGATGTGCTTCGGCCCGCCAGGCACGGGCAAGACGTTCTATCTGTTCGTCCCCGCGCTCCTGCGGTTCTGGCGGCCCACCGACCCGTCGAGCATCACGAGCGACACGAAGGGCACGACCGTGAAGCGGATGCTGCCGTACCTCATGAGGCACGACCGCGTGGTGAAGGTTCTCAACACCAAGGATCCGTCCAACAGCCACGGCTACAACCCGCTCAAGTACACGCGCAACGATTTGGAGGTGCTCATCGCCGTCGACACCATCATGGGCAACACCACAGGACGCAAGCCCGATGAGGGCGTCGACGGGGACTTCTGGGAGAAATCCGAGAAATCGGTGTTCGTGTCCATCATCGGAGGCTTGCGCGAGCTGAAGGAGATAGCTCCGGGGCTCGACGTCGAGGTGAACATACCGACGATGGCGGACATCCTGCTCACCGCCGAGGCTTCGAGCGACGACGAGGATCCGAACACGCCCACGACCATCGACCGTTTCTTCGCGCTGATCGAGCATCTGAAGCCGGACAGCTACGCCTGCCGCACCTACAAAGGCCTGAAGCTGGCCGGCAAGGGCCGGACGATGAACTCCATCCTGGTGTCGTGCGCGGTCAGGCTCATGCCCTTCAACCTCCCCGTCATCCGCGAGCTCATGTGGCGCGACGAGATGGAGATCGACCGCATACCCTTCGAGGGCACCAACTTGTTTGTCGTGGCCGACGATGCTGGCGGCCAGCTCGACTTCGTCTTGGCCATGTTCTACCAGCAGACGTTCCGCACCCTCTACAACATCGCCGACAACCTGCCGGGGGAGAGGTTCCCGGTCCCGGTCGTGTCGTTCATCGACGAGATGTTGAACATGGGCAACATACCCTACAAGGAGAGGATCCTCATGACCGCCCGCTCCAGGAACATGCCGATAGTGATGGGCCTCCAGAGCATGGATCTCGCGAAGGAGAAATGGGGCGAGAACATCTTGGGCGCGATCCTCGACGCCTGCGACACGATCGTCTACATGGGCGGCGGCCGCTCGAAGGAGAGCCGCGCGTACATCTCGGAGTCCCTGGGTACCCAGACGGTCTACGAGCACACGGTGAGCGAGACGGTGAGCGCCCGGATCATGGGCAGCAACGATTCCGCTCAGTCGTCGTACCAGTCGCTCGGCCGCCCGCTGCTCGACGAGGCCGAGGTCGACAAGATACCGCGGGAGCAGTGCATCGTCCACTTCTCGGGCGCCGCGCCCCTCATGGTGGGCAAGTACCGCACGCAGGACACGGACGAGTACAAGGACTCGCCCTTCGCGCCCGACCGAAGGGGCGAGGCCGTCACAGGGCCCTTCCCTTTGCAGGAGATGAGGGAGCACAACGCGAGGGTGCGGGCATCCCTTGCCGCTTGACGACATGGAAAGGCCCCGGTCCGTCTCCCACGGTCCGGGGCCGAGAAGCGATCACGGCCGCAACGAGGCGGCTTTGACCAAGGAAATGATATTCGAAAGGAACGGGACATGAAAGACCAAACATCGAAAACGGCCAAGAACAGGGCATCTGCGCTTGGGAAGGCGAAGGCGGCGGCGCTGTCGCTCTTCGGGGCCGGCGCCGTGTGCCTCGCGAGCGCGAGGCCCGCTTACGCCGTGGACGTCAACGGGCCAAGCTTCAACTACATGATCACCCAATACGTGGGGCCCGGCATGACGGTCATGGGCTTCGCGATCTTGGTGGTAGGGGGTTACAACTACTTCAACTACAAGGACGAGGAGGGGCCGAAGGCCAAGGCGGGCTTGGCCGGGATGGTTGGCGGCGGCATCATGGCGGCCATAGGCGGCGGCGCCGTCCTCATGCTCTCCATGAGCTGAGGCCGCAATGTCCTTCACCGTCCCCTACCACCTCGACCCGCTCGACTACGAGCGGAAGGCATTCGGGCCTTTCACGTCTCGCGAGCTCAAGTACGGCGGCATCGGCATCGTCCTCGCCGCAGTTGTCGGCGGCGCGCTCTGGTTCGCCCCTTTGAGCGTGCCCGAGCTCTTCCGCGTGATGCCCGCCATCGCGGTGGCGTTCCCCTTCTTTTACGTGGCCAACACCAAGGCCCCGCCCGGCTACGAGTCGCCGGAGGAGTACATGAGGGAGCGGCTCGCATCCGCGTTGAGCGGGGAGGACGTATACGTGTACGGCTGCGACGACGAGGACGAGTACGAGGTGATGGAAGATCCGCCGGCGAAGTCGCCCAGGGAGAGGAAGGAGTCTGCCAAGCATGAGAAGAAAGAGCGAGAGTACGTCCGCGGCAAAGCGCGAAGCGCACGATAGGGCGGATGCTGCCATGCCGGACGTCGCGGGCCTGACGGTGAAGCAGGCCGAGATGGCGCTCGCCGAGGCGCGCAACCGGGAGCGAGAGCGCCGCGAGTACGAGCGGCGCAAGGCGAAGGGCAAGCCCCTGTCGAAGATCACCCAGGATGCGATCCGCTACGAGAAGTGCTTCGAGAGCGGCGTCGTGAAGGTCGAGAAAGGGCTCTACTCGATAACATGCGACGTGGACAACATGGACTACCGCAACCTCGGCGAGAGCGAGAAGGAGGCGCTGTACGTCCGGCTCCTGCGGGTCTACAACCTGTTCGAGCCGACGACGCACCTGCAGTGGTCGGTCATCGTGCGCGTCGTCGGCCGCCGGTCGATCCTCGACGAGGTGCTCATATCCCACCAGCCGGACGGGCTCGACCGCCTGCGCGACGAGGTCAACGAGGTGCTCACCGACCGCGCGTCGAAGGGCAAGACGGACATAGAGACGCGCCTGCTGCTCACGATCTGCACCAAGGCCGACAACGAGGCCGAGGCCCAGAGCATCCTCGACGGCCTGGTCAAGGACATACGCCCCGACTTCGAGTCGATGGGATCCGGCCTGACGGTGCTGAGCGGCGCGGAATGGCTCGAGATAGTGGCCGGCGTGTTCTGGCCCTCCGACGTCCTCGTGTTCGACTGGGCAACGCTCGTCGACACCAAGACCGGCAAGGCCACGGGGCTCACCACCAAGGACGCCGTGGCCCCGATGTCCCTCGCGTTCGAGCCGCGCATCCTCAAGCCGCGCCCGAACGGCACCACCTCGGTCGTCAAGGACAGCGGGATCTACCGCTGCAACGATTTCTACGCCTCGACGCTGCTGCTGCGCAAGTCGCCCGGCATGATAGACGACAGGATGGTGAGCGTCATCACCTCGACGCCCATGGACATGATGTTCACCATCCACATGCAGCCCACGTCGGCCGAGAGCTCGCGCAAGGCGACCGACGCCTACATCGCCGCCGTCGAGGGCGACACGCACGACCGTGCCAAGGAGGCGCGTCGCGAGAACATGCCGGCGGGCGTCTACATGACCTCCAAGCACGTCGACCGCGCCCAGGACGCGGAGGAGCTCAAGAAAGAGGTGCAGTTCGGAGGCCACAAGCTCTTCTACACGACCATGAGCGCGCATGTGCGCGCCGAGACGCCCGACGACCTCAAGCTCGAGCAGATACCCAAGCTGCAGCGGGCCTGCGGGAGGTGGGGCGTGAGCGCGACGCCGCTGTCGGGGCGCGAGCGGCAGAAGGACGCCATGAACGCGACCCTTCCCATAGGCAAGAACTTCATCAACGCCCCGTCCACGATGACGACCGCCAACGTCGGCGCGCTCATCCCGTTCACGTCGCGCCGCTACCAGGATCCGGGCGGTATCTACTGGGGGGTCGACGCGGAGTCGGAGGACTTCATCATGCTCGACCGGACGGCGCTCGGCGCGCCGCACCAGATGGTGTTCGGGATCACGGGCTCGGGCAAGTCGTTCGGCCTGTGCCGGGAGAACCTGCAGATCCTGCTTCGACGCCCCCGTGCGAAGGTCTACATCGCGTCCCCCGGGCTCGCATACAAGCCGTTCGTTCAGCTCCTCGGCGGTAAATGGTTCGAGGTCGGCGCCGGCTCGAAGGACTACTTCAATGTCATGTCCATCAACATCGACCAGGTGGAGGACGTAGAGCAGGCCATCGCGGACAAGGCGGAGTACCTCATGGGCCAGGTGGAGTGCATGCTCTACAAGGGCGCGGTCATGGACGGCAAGGACACACGGGCTGCGAAGGAGGCGACGCTGCTCTATTCTTGCATCCAGGATTGCATACCGAAGGTCTACGGCCGCTACCTCGACACGCACCGGGCCGAGGACGTCCCCGTGCTCGCGCAGCTCGCCGATGAGCTGGGCGACATGAAAGTCCCCGTCGCGCGCGACGCCGCCCAGGCGCTCAGCCTCTTCACGACCACTACGGCAGTCGGCGGTCAGTTCAGCCAGCGCGACGGATCTCCCTTCGACGACGATGATTGCAGGCTGTTCGGCGTCGGGTTCCGCAACGCCGGCGACATCATCAAGGCCCCCGCATTGTTCGCCTTCACGGACATGTTCTGGAGGCAAGCCGTAATGAACAAGGTGAAGGGCTATGAAACGTGGGTGCTGTTCGACGAGTTCCAGACCTTCATGGACTGGCCGATCGCCGCGCAATATTTCTTGAAGGCGTGGATGGAAGGCCGCAAGTACGACCTGTACCAGACGGGCGCCACCCAGAACGTCTTGGCAGTGCTCGAGAACGCCAAGGCGTCCCGCGCCCTGGACAACTCCGGCGTCGTCACCATGTACAACATGGCCCACGACGACGCGAGGGAGCTCGCCGAGCGGCTTCACATGTCCGAGCGGCAGATGCGCTACACGGTCAACCCGCCCGAGGGCCACGGCGTCTTGTCGGTCATGGGGTCGGTCATGCCGTTCAAAGACTCTTGGCCCAAGGGCACCGAGACGTACAAGGTGTTCACTTCCAAACCCAAGGAAACCAAAGGGCGAGCGATGTAGGCCATGTACGTCAACATCGGACATAGCGAGGACGTCATCGCCGCCTGGCAGGGCGACGCCAGGCCGGAGGACTCCGCGACGTTTGCGGGCGACGCGCCGCAGAGCAACGCGCGCAGCGCCGATGCGGCGGCGCTCGAGACATCGGGCATCAG
>NC_021021.1:1887762-1891251 GCF_000210055.1 Gordonibacter pamelaeae 7-10-1-b | reverse complement strand
TCGCGCTCGCAATGGCCATGCTCGCGGCGCTCGCGCTCTGCGGGCTCGTCCTCTGCATGTGCGGCGCTGGCGCGTCCTCGACCCAGGCGAGGGCCGTCGGCCTGTCGGAGGAGGTGCAGGCGCTGAGGCCCTACGTGTCCTACTACATGCACCAGGAGGGCAAGGGGGAGTTCGTCGAGCTCGCGCTGGCGGTCTGCCAGCATGAGAGCGGCGGTGCCGGCTGGAAGATAGCCGACCACGACCCGTTCCAGTGCGCCGAGTCGACGGGGGCGTCCCGCCCGGGATTCCCCGATGCCGGCACTGTCGCCGACCCCGTGACGGGTGCGGACGGCGACGACTGGTGGTGCTCGGCCAGCGTCAAGCAGGGCTGCGCGTACCTGTCCGACAAGCTGCGGCTCTGGGGATGCGACGACCCTTGCGACCTCGAGGCGTTGAAGAACGTGCTGCAGACGTACAACTCGGGCCCTGGCTGGCATGCCTACGCGCTGTCCAACGGCGGCAGGTGGAGCGAGGATCTGGCGCGAAGCTACGGTATCGGCACGCCCAACTACCCCTTGCGCGTGCTGGAGCATTACGAGGTGTCCTACGGAGCGTCGGGCGACGGGGCGGCCGTGGCCGAATGGGTCAAGGCGCGCGAGAACAAGTGGCTGGTGTACTCCCAGGATGCGAGCCTGCGCGTGGATCCCGACAGGACGGGCGCCACCGACTGCTCGGGCATGTGCAGGGCGGCCTACCTAGCCGTCACCGGCATGGACATAGGCTGGTACACCGGCGACCAGTCGCTCGGAGGCAAGGAGATAGCCTCGGGGTCGAGAGGGCAGGGCGTCTCCGCCTCCCAGCTCGAGCCGGGCGACCTCGTGTTCTGCAACTTTAACGGGTACAACCCGACATGGGATCACGTCGAGATGTACGTGGGAGACGGGCAGCTGATGGGCATGGGCCACGCGCCCGGCCCCCATTACTCGGGGGATGTATCGAGCTATGTGGCGAACACTTACAACTGGCAGGTTAGGCGGTACTTATAGTGAAGATGAAGCACGACAACCTATGGAGGGCGAACCCCGACACGGCCGAGGAGATGGACGAGATCGAGCGCCGGCGGAAGCGGGCCATGCGCACGGCGATCACCCTCCTCGCCCTGGCCGTCGCCGTCAACGTCGCCGTCAACGAGTTCTCATGCGTCGGCCCGTCCCCTTCCAAGAGGGACGCCGCGCCCGCCGTCCAGCAATCCGCGCCGGACGACCGGGGGGGAGCGGGGCAGGCCGGCGCCGATGCGGACGGCGAGGAGCCCGCCTTGTCCTTGGACATCGCCCCCGATCAGGCCGAGGCAACGCGGGTCGACCAGGATGCGGTGCGCGCCGCGCTCGGGGCGTACTGCAAGGAGAAGGGCATCGAGGCGTCTCGCGCGTACGTTTCGGCCGTGCTCAGCTTCCCGTCGTCGACCGCCTCGTCCTACCTGGAGGTGGAGCTGCTGGATTCCGACGGCTCGAAAGCGGCCGACGTAGGCGTCGCCTACTCCCTGGACTACGGCACGTGCACGGTCGTCCCCTTGGAGTCTTTGACCGGAGGGTCTGAGAAGCCCGAGCGCATCGAGCGCGGGGGCGATGCTTTATGAGGCGCGCGCCGGCGTACGAGGGTGCCGTCGCTCCCGATCCCGTCATCAGCCATCTGTCCGCAACCGTAGATCGTGCAGCCCGGTGGAGGCGCGTGGTCTTCCGCACGAGTTTGGCGGGAGCATGCGTCCTGATCGCGATGCTCGCTATGATGATCCTCGCGGATACGGCCTACGGCGGGTGGATCGAGGATCTGACCGGCCTGTCGATCTCCGGCATAGTCAACAACTTCTTCACCGCCCTCGGCCTCGGCGACGGCGTGGCGGCGATAATGCAGTCGGCGTCCGACACCTGGCTGTCGCAGCTCGCGTCCTACAAGTTCGACGTGGACGCCTCGCGCGTCGCCGACGTCATCGCCGTCATCAACAAGGCGGCCGCGCCGGTGGGCGAGTCGCTCATCATGGTGTTCCTTTTCCAAGGGGTGTTCAAGAAGGTCACGGCGACCGACGGCAGCTTCATCCATGGGGAGGGGCTTTACGAGCTCGTGATGATGCTGGTCAAGTTCTTCTTGTACAAAACGCTGATCGACCTCGCGCCGCTGCTCATATACGGGATACTCCTCGCCGGCGACGGCATATCGAACGCCATCTCCCAGTACGCCCCGGGCGGGTCGGCCGGCGTGTCCTTCGACCAGGCGGCGCTGTCCGCGGCCGTCAACTCCGCTCTCGGGCAGACCGCCGGCGACGCCTCCGGCAACGCCGGCATAGCAGGGGCGCTCGGCTCCTACATCGGCAGCCTGCTCCTGCTCTACCTCGGCGCTCTCTTCTTCTGGGTGATGTCGATGATCGTGTCCTTCGCGGGCGAGGCCGTGATCCTGGCCAGGTTCGCCGAGGCGAGCGTGCTCACGGGATTCTGTAGCATTCCCGTGGCGTTCCTTCTCAGCGAGGAGTGGGCCGAGGCCGGCAGGATGTACTTCAAAGAGATCGGCAGCGCGGCCATCATGATCGCGGTCGTCCAGGCGGTCGTCATCATCACGCCCATGATCCTCGAAGGGGTGATCGTGACGTCGGGCGGCGACATCTGGCAGATCATCCGGGGAGGGCTCATCTACACGGCGACGCTGCTGGTGGTCGTGCTCGGTTCGACGATGACGACGTACAAGGTCGTCGGGAAGATGATGTGACATGAGGCATGGATCGAAGACAGCCGCCGTCGTCGCGCTCGCCGCGGCGCTCTCCCTTGCCGACGCCTCCCAGGCTTGGGCATGGGGGTACGGTGCGGCGCTGGGGCAGGACGGCATGACTCTCGACAGGCTCGTGAGCGAGGTGCTCAAGCCCATCGTGCAGCTCGCCGGGTACGTCCTCACCGCATTCGGGGCGTACCGGTACTTCCAGAACCGCTCGGACGACGGGCCCGCGGCGCGCCAGGCGCTCGGCATGCTCGCGACGGGAGGGGTCATGGTCGCCTTCACGGCCTACGACCTCGGCCGTGGGAGCCTGAACGGCTTCATGCGCGAGTTCGCCGTTCCGGGCCTGATCGCGCTCGGCACCCTTTGGATGATCAACGGCTTCTACGACTACTTCTTCCACTCGGACGACGCAGTGGCCGCGAAGAAGGGCCTGCAGGCCGCCGTGTCGGGCGGCGTCATGGCGCTTATGGGCGGGGCTTTCGGAACCATCTCGTTGGTGTACTAGATCGGAGGCGGATATGGGCGAGTGGGTCACATTGGCCGACGGGTCGAAGCTGTTCTGCCCGTACCCGTTGGAGCAGCGGCCGCTGCGGGAAGAGGAGTCCGAAGAGCCGAACTCGCAGAGCTGGCACGTCGCGCTCGCGCTCGCCAGCGTCCTGGGGTTCACCGGGGCGCACAGGTTCTATACGGGCAAGATCGCTACGGCAATCGTATGGCTGCTGACGGGAGGCCTGCTCGGGCTCGGCG
>NC_021021.1:1886045-1887502 GCF_000210055.1 Gordonibacter pamelaeae 7-10-1-b | reverse complement strand
ACGGGACGCCGCTGCGCCGCAGGGCGGCCAAGGGGAGCCTCGCCGCCGCGGGGATGGCCGTCGGCTGGGCCTTCGTCGCATGGATGACGACCGCGGCGGCGGTCGCGTTGACGGCGCTCACGGTCGCGTTGATGGCGGCTTGAGAACCAAGGTATTGGAAAACTGGAAAACTTGAATAGTCGAGTTTTTGAAAAAAGGGAGAAAGACATGGCCGAGCACTACACAAAGGCATCGATAGGTGAGATAATGGCACCGTGCCCGAGCGCGAGCCATCTCCCAAATCCAGGCGGCGCGCGGGCGGCGAGAAGCGACACGGGACCGAAATCCCGGATTCACAACGGAATAAGGATCGAGCGATGAGCGCGCAGGGCGGCGCAACGGGATCCGTGCACGTGAACGTGTTCGGCGGGCCCGGCTCCGGCAAGTCGACGATGGCGTACGCCGTCGCGGCGGAGCTCAAGGCGCGCGGCTACACGGCCGAGTGCGTCGGCGAGGTGGTCAAGGACTGCATCTACGACGCTGCGCGCGGCGACCAGGAGGCGGCGCGCCTGCTGGACGGCAGCGTGGAGAGCCAGGAGGAGCTGTACCGCCGGCAGTCGGCGCGCGAGCGCCGGCTCGACGGGCTCGTGCAGTTCGTCGTGGCGGACTCGCCGGCCATCATGGGCCTCGCCTACCTCGCCCCCGACGCCGACGAGGACAGGGCGGCGAGGCTGGCGGCCCTCGCGCAGGACGAGTTCGAGGCACAGGAGTCGGTCAACGTGATCGTCGCCAGGGAGGGGGCGTACGACCCCCGCGCCCGGATACACGCCGAGGACGAGGCCGAGAGGATCGACGCGGACGTCCTGGCCCTTGTCGAGAGGGCCACGGCGGGGCGGTACGAGACGGTGGGCCGCGGCGACGCGGGCAAGGTTGCGGAGATGGCCGTCGAGCACGGCTTGGCAGAGAGGACCGGAGATGATGAACTACGACGAGCTTTACAGGGAGCTGGAGCGGGACGCCAGGGAGGCGGGCCTGGAGAAGGAGCACCTGGAGTGGCAGCTAGGCCTCGAAGGCTGGGCGAAGGATCCCGTGGCGGTGGCGATGCGCGACTGGCGCCTGCAGCACGCGCCGGAGACGCTGGAGGGCAAGAGCGAGGAGCAGGTCGGCAGGGAGATGGCCATGGTTCACCTGCTGGCGGAGTCGCGCAGGACGGCCGCCGCGCAGGCGTGGATGCGGTCCCCGCAGAGCTCCCAGGCAAAAGACGCGCAGCAGAAGGCGGCGCTGATGAACGCCGCCGCGGCGGCGGAGAACGAGGCCATGATCTCGGAGATACCGGACATAGCGATAAGCCTGTAGCGGCGCGGCGCCGGCCCTCCAGGCGCGGCGGGAAGGTGATGGAGGGCCAGATGTCGCTCGACCTGCTGTTCGAGCCGTCGGACGCCGCCCCCGTGTTCGAGCCGGCGTCGCCGGCCCCCTCG
>NC_021021.1:1882549-1886025 GCF_000210055.1 Gordonibacter pamelaeae 7-10-1-b | reverse complement strand
CGCGAGTTCCATGAGCCTCCCCGCGAGGGAGGCGGCCGCCTCGGCCCAGTCGCCCTTGCAGGCGAGCTGCGGGCCGTAGGGGCCGGACACGACCTCGAGCTCGCCGAGCACGGCCTCCCGGTGCTCCGCGATCCAGCGGTTCACCCGCACGCCGTCCGAATGCTCCACCGTACCGACCCATGGGAGGCCGGCGGCCTCCTCATTGGAGATCCTCTCGTGCCTCTTCCTCAGCACGACGACGTCGCTCGTCACGGTCGTCCCCGCCGACGCCCTGAACGTGCTGTCGGGCAGCCTCGCCGCGCAGACCAGCTCGGCCCTGGCCGCCAGCTCGCGCCTCGCGGAGCTCGACTTCTTATCGAGCGTTCCCGAGGCGGTGATGAACGCGACGAGGCCGCCGGGGCGCACGTGGTCGAGCGACTTGGCGAAGAAGTAATCGTGGACGAGCATCCCCTCGCCGGCATGGCGGCGGTCGTAGACCGAGAACTGGCCGAAGGGGACGTTGGTGACGGCGACGTCGAACGAGTCGTCGGCCAGCGTCGTCGCCTCGTAGCCCTTGCACTGGACGGCCATGCCGGGGTGCGCGTGCTGCGCTATCAGGGCGGACACCGGGTCGGGCTCCACCATGGTGATGCTGGCGAGGCCGGCCATGCCCTCCGGCATCGCGTCGGCGAACCGGCCCGTCCCGGCGGCCGGGTCGAGCACGTTGCCGGCGGAGAACCCGGCCATGGCGAGGTAGTCCCACACCGCGCGGGCCACCTCGATCGGGGTGTAGTAAGCGGTGAGCGTGGACTCGCGCGCCTTGGCGTACTCCCTCTCCGTGAGGCCGGCCTTGAGCCTCTCGCGCTCGGCCGCGTAGGCGTCCGACGTCTCGTCGAACACCTCGGCGAGGCCGCCCCACCCGACGAACGAGAGCATCCTGGCCGCCTCCTCGGGCGTCGCCTCGCGGCCCTCGCGCTCGAGCTCCTTCGCGACCATGACCGCTTCGATGTTCCGCGCGATCCTCGTGCGGGAAGGAGCCGGCGAGGCGTCCCCGATGGGACGGCGGGACGGCTCCGTGGCCGCCGTGCCCTTCTCCGGCGATCACCCGCAACGGCGCCAGGGCGGCGCGAAGGGGAAGGGCGGCAACCGCGGCAACCCCGGAGCGAAAGCCGGCCGCAACGGCGGCGACCGGGCCAGGCAGGGGAAGCCCTCGCAGGGCTTGGACGGCGGCGCCCCGCGCGGCAAGGGCCAGGGGAGGTAGGCCGTGGCCGACGCCTTCGAGAACATACTCGGGCAGCCGCAGGTGCGCGAGTTCCTTCGCGCGAGCGTGGCGAGCGAGCGCGTGACGCATGCGTACCTGTTCACGGGCCCGGCCGGCTCGAACAAGACGATGGCCGCCTATGCGCTGGCCCAGGCGCTGCTGTGCCCGAAGGGCCCCCACGGCCCACGGGGCGGCGAGTGCGGCGCCTGCGACATCTGCCGGCGCGTCAAGCGCAAGAAGCACCCCGACGTGCGCTACTTCGCGCCCGAGGGCGCCGGCGGCTACCTGGTGGACCAAATCCGCGACATCGCGGCCGACACGGTGCTCGCGCCCATCCAGGCCGACCGCAAGATATACATCCTCGACCGCGTGGACCTGCTGGGCGTCCAGGCGGCCAACGCCTTCCTGAAGACGCTGGAGGAGCCCCCGTCCGACGTGGTGCTCATCCTCTTGGGCCGCACGCGCGAGAGCGTTCTGCCCACCATCTTGTCGCGCTGCCAGGTGGTGCCGTTCCGCCACATCCCGGCCAGCGAGGCCGCCGGCATCCTGGCGCAGAACACGGGCGCGTCGCGGGAGAAGGCCCGCATCGCCATCGAGGCGTGCGACGGCTCCATCACGCGCGGCATCGAGTTCCTGAAGTCCAACGAGCGCCTGGCGTTCCGCGCCCGCGTGCTCGAGGCGCTGGCCCTGCTGCGCAACGCCGACGACTGGGACCTCGTGGGCCAGGCGGGCGAGCTCGTGGTGCTGGCGAAGGCCCCGCTCGACGTCGTGCGCGCCGCGCAGGAGGAGGAGCTGGCCGAGAACGCGGACTTCCTGGCGAAGTCGGCCATCCGCCAGATAGAGGCGCGCAACAAGCGCCAGCTGACGGCGAAGAGCCTCGAGTCGCTGCGCCAGCTCACGGCCATCATCCGCTCGTGGCTGCGCGACGTGCTGGCCGTGTGCGCCGAGACGCCCGAGCTCGTGATAAACGTGGACGCCCGCGGCGCGATAGAGGACGCCGCACGCGCCACCGACGAGGCCCGCGTGGCCGCCGCGCTTTCGGCCGTGCGCCGCTGCGACGAGGCCATCTCGTATAATGTATCCCCTGAGACATGCATCGACGCGCTGCTCTTCGAAACAAGGGACGCGCTCTACCGCCCCCGCCCGCCCGCGGGCGCCGGGGCCGTGAGATAGAGAGGTATCGGCAATGGTTCGCATAGCGCCCATCAGGCTCGCCTACAACCCCAAGACGCTCTGGTTCGACCCGGGCGACCTGGAATTGAAGAAGGAGGACCCCGTCGTGGTGTCCACGGCGCGCGGCCTGGAGTTCGGCCGCATGGCCGATGACGTGTTCGAGGCCGACGAGGCCCAGGTGAAGAAGCTGAAGACCGCGCTCAAGCCGGTGAAGCGCCTCGCGAGCGAAGAGGACGTCGCCCGCGCAGAGGAGATGTGCCGCCGCTCGGAGGAAGCGCTGCCCGTGTTCAAGCAGATGGCGGCCGAGGCGAGCGAGGACATGCACCCGGTGTCCGTGGAGTTCCTGCTCGACGGCGACAAGGCCGTGTTCTACTTCGAGGCCGAGGAGCGCGTGGACTTCCGCGAGCTCGTGCGCAAGCTGGCCGCGCACTTCCACGTGCGCATCGACATGCGCCAGATCGGCGTGCGCGACGAGGCCCGCATGGTGGGCGGCCTGGGGCATTGCGGCCAGGAGCTGTGCTGCAAGCGCCTGGGCGGCGAGTTCTGCCCCGTGTCCATCCGCATGGCCAAGGAGCAGGACCTCTCGCTCAACCCGCAGAAGATATCAGGCGTGTGCGGCCGCCTCATGTGCTGTTTGCGCTACGAGTTCGACGCGTACAAGGATTTCAAAAGCCGTGCCCCGAAGCAGAACTCGCAGGTGGAGACGCCGGCTGGCATGGCGAAGGTCGTGGACTTGGACGTGCCGCGCGAGATCGTGTCGCTCAAGGTGGAGGGCGAGAAGCCGGTGAAGGTACCGCTCGCGGACTTCGAGCCGCCCGACGAGGGCAGCAACCGCCCGAACCGCGTAGGGCAGGACGCCTGGGACGAGGCCACGACTCAGGCGGTGATCGGCGTGGCGGGCGAGAGCTCCATCTTCGCCACCTCGCAGCTGACCGGGTCCGACAAGCTGGCCGACCCGAAGGCCGTGCGCCGCACGGGGTCGGGAGGCAAGGGCAGCTCGAAGGGCCGCGGCGGCGCAGGGAAGGGCTCCGGTTCCGGTGCGGGAACGGGCGGCGGCTCGGCC
>NC_021021.1:1881296-1882059 GCF_000210055.1 Gordonibacter pamelaeae 7-10-1-b | reverse complement strand
CTGCGCGTCCACCTCCAACGTGCTGGCCGGCAAGCTGTTCGGCATCCCCGTGTCGGGCACGCATGCGCATTCGTGGGTCATGTCGTTCCCCGACGAGATATCCGCCTTCCGCGCCTACGCCGAGGCGTTTCCGAAGAACTGCATCCTTCTCGTGGACACCTACGATGTGGCCCAGGGCGTGAGAAACGCCATCACCGTGGGGCTGGAGATGCGCGCGCGGGGCGAGCGCCTGGCCGGCATCCGCATCGACTCGGGCGACCTCGCATGGCTCGCGAAGATGGCGCGGCGCATGCTGGACCAGGCGGGGCTCTCCGATTGCGGCATCGTGCTGTCGAACGACCTGGACGAGTTCACCATCCAGTCCATCCGCGACGAGGGGGCCCAGGTGATGTCGTGGGGCGTGGGCACGAAGCTGGCCTGCGCCTACGACCAGCCCACGCTGGGCGGCGTGTACAAGCTGTCGGCCACGCGCGAGCCGGGCGAGCGGGAGTGGACGGACCGCCTGAAGATCTCGGAGTCCGTGGGCAAGCTCACCACGCCCGGCGTGCTGGACGTGCGGCGCTACTTCTACTGCGACAACGGGCGGCTGGCCGGCGACATGGTGTTCGACGTGAACGCGCCGGGCGACCAGAGCCGCGAGGTGATCGTGGACCCCGCCGACGATCTTAGGCAGAAGAACCTTGCGGGGCTGTGCTCCAAGACGCTGCTCGAGCCGCTGGCGCGCGACGGCAGGACGGTGCTCGACGCCGCCGGGCGCGACGCG
>NC_021021.1:1878511-1881122 GCF_000210055.1 Gordonibacter pamelaeae 7-10-1-b | reverse complement strand
GGGGCTCGCGCTGCTCGACGAGAGCCAGAAGCGCATGCTGAACCCGCATACCTATCCTGTGGGCCTCGAATATGGTCTTTTTGAGCGCCGCCGCGAATTGGTTGCCCGCATGCGCGGCATCGCGTAGTTTAATGGGAGAACGATAACCTCGCGCCCCGTGCGCCCTAGCCCAAGGTAACGTGCCATGATCAAGATACTCACCGATTCGGTCGCCTCCATCCCCGCCGACGCTGCGCGGGAGGCGGGCATCGACGTCATAACGCTCTACGTGAACCGCGACGGCCGCGAGCTGGCCGATGCGGACATGGACCTGGACGCGTTCTACGCGGACATCTACGATATGGTCGACAACATCCCCACGTCGAGCCAGCCCTCGCAGGCTGCGTTGGAAGCGGTGTTCGAGGAGGTCGCGCAGGCAGGCGACGAGGTGCTGGGCGTGTTCATCTCCACGGGCCTCTCGGGCGCCTACGAGGGCGCGGTGCGCGCCGCGCGCGCCGTGGCCGCCCGCAACATCGGCTTCTCCTACGCGCTCGTGGACTCCAGCTCGTGCGGCTACGACGAGGCGTGGCCGGTGTTCGACGCCGTGGCCGCCCGCGCGGCCGGCGAGGACCTGGAGGGCTGCACGCGCGCCGTGCTGAAGGGCATCGAGTCCACGCGCTTCTTGTTCACGCCCGAGACGCTTACGTTCCTTCAGAAGGGCGGGCGCATCGGCAACGCGGCGGCGCTTCTGGGCAACCTCATACAGCTCTCGCCCGTGCTCACGGTGAGCGACGGCAAGGCCACAACCCTCGCGAAGGTGCGCACGCGCAAGAAGGCACTGGAGAAGATATTGGCCACGTTCAAGGACGACGTGGAGAAGCACGGGCTGAAGAACGTGGTGGTGCACTACATCGGCGACAAGACGCCGGCCGTGGCGTGGGCCCACGAGGTGGTGGAGCCGCTCTTGGGCCGCACGGTGCCGGTGCTGCCCGTGAGCCCCGTCATCGGCCTGCACGTGGGGCCGGCGGTGGGCATCGCCTACGAGTGCGCGAGCGCGCTGGCCGGCAAGCTCACGGCCCCGGTGCAGGCGCGCCTGTGCACGTCGTGAGCGTGCCGGCCCGCCCGATGGACGAAACCGTATTCGACAAGGAGGCCGACGCCCCTATGCCGCATTCCTGCAACCTTATCATCGACTCGTGCTGTGACCTGCCGTTCGAGACAGTCGACCGCGACGGGGTGGAGCTCATCGAGTTCCCCTACGTCATGAGCGACGGGGAGCACGCCGACGACCTGTACCGCGCATCGAGCGCCCACGACTTCTACCAGGCCATGCGCGACGGTGAGGAGCCCACCACGGCGCAGGTGCCCGTGCCGGTGTTCCGCGCAGCCTTCGAGCGAGCCGTCGAGAGCGGCGTGCCCACCGTGTACCTGAGCTTTTCAAGCGGGCTGTCCGGCAGCTTCGACGCGGCCGTGCTCGTGCACGGCCAGATCATGGCCGAGCATCCCGATGCGGAGCTCTACCTGGTGGACACGCACCTGGCCTCGGTGGCGGAGGGGTTGCTGGTGCACGAGGCGCTGCGCCAGCGCGACAAGGGCCTGACGGCGCGCGAGCTGGCCCAATGGGCCGAGGAAGCCCGCTACTTCGTAGACGCCGAGTTCATGGTGGAGGACCTGGATGCGCTGCGGCGCGGCGGGCGCATCCCGGGCTCGGTGGCCTATGCGGGTTCCAAGCTGGACGTGAAGCCCATGCTCACCATCGCGCCGGACGGCAAGCTGTCGCTGGCGGGCGTGGCGCGCGGCCGCAAGAAGGGCATCAAGCAGCTGGCCGAGTACTACCAGAAGCGCGTGGCGGAGAGCGTTCCCGGCCAGTGCGTGGTGGTGGCGGGCGCCGACTGCCCGAAGGACGTGGGGCGCCTCAAAGAGGCTCTGGGCAAGGTGGACGACTCCATCCTGTTCTTGGAGAGCAGCATAGGGCCCGTCATCGGCTCGCATGTGGGGCCGGGCATGATAGCCGTCGTGTTCTGGGGCGGCGACAAGCGCGAGGACATGTCGGTGGCCGACCGCATAGCGCGCAAGGTCAAGCAGGGATAGGCGCCGCCGAGGCGCGCGGCACGCATTCGAGAAACGACGCCCGGAAAGGGGCTGCTCTTATGGACAAGCGGTATGCATTTATCGGGAACGAAGCGGTGGGCGACGTGGTGCGAGAGCGCCTGGACGCGGCAGGCTGGACGCGCACGGCCGACGTGGCGAGCGCCGGCATGGTGGTAACGTACTGCACGTCCCAGACGGCGCTTGAGGACGCGTACTTCGACGAGAACGGCATCGTGCAGGCGGCGTCGCCGAATACGGTGCTCATCGACCTGTCGGCCTCGACGCCGAGCTTCGCGCGAGAGCTGAACGCCGTGGCCATCGTGAGCGATTTGGCGGCCGTGGAGGCGCCGCTCGTGGTGGCCGACCCGATGCTGTCCGACGCCCTCTCCGACCGCGACAACCTTATGTGCCTGGTGGGGGGCGAGGAGGACGACGTGGAGGCGGCGCGCCCCGTGCTGGACGCGCTCGTGGGCACCGTGCAGGAGACGGGCGGATCGGGGTCGGCCCAGCTGGCGCGCGCAGCTTACACGCTGCAGACGTC
>NC_021021.1:1874589-1877806 GCF_000210055.1 Gordonibacter pamelaeae 7-10-1-b | reverse complement strand
CGCAGGGCGCGCTGAACGTCAACCTCGTCACGCCCACGCACTACGCCCCGCAGGCGCGCGCCGCCGTGGCGCGGGCGCGTGGGCGGGGGCTGGCGCTTCCCGTGGTGTGGAACACCTCGGGCTACGAGACGGTGGCGGCCGTGCAGGCGAACGCAGGTACCGTGGATGTGTACCTCGCCGACTTCAAGTACGCCGATCCCTTGCTGGCGGTGCGTTACTCGAAGGCGCCGGACTACCCGGATGCAACGCTGGCCGCCCTTGGCGAGATGGTGCGCCAGACCGGCGCCCCGGAGTTCGACGAGGTGGACGGGGATCCGCGCCTCGTTCGCGGGACGGTGGTGCGCCACCTCATGCTGCCGGGAGCCCTCGAGGACTCGAAGCGCGTCGTGCGCCTCGTGCACGAGCGCTTCGGCGACGACGTGCTGCTGTCGCTGATGAACCAGTACACGCCGGTTCTGGCCGATGCGGCCGCCGCGGGCGACGAGCGCGCCGCGGCGGCGCTGCACCGCTGCCCAGAGCTTGCCCGGCGCGTCCCGGACGAGGACTACGAGCGCCTGCTGGACTACGCCGATGCGCTGGGTGTGGAGGACTACTTCTGGCAGGAGGGCGGCGCGGCCGAGGAGAGCTTCATCCCCCCGTTCGACCTGACGGGGGTGTAGGGGAGACGGCCACAACAAGGCGCGCGGGGAACGTGCGCTCCGCCGACGCCATCGCGCCGGTTCGACAAGGACGTGGCGTGCGAATGGCGCGGCCGAAGATGTTCGTTTTCGCATGTCTTCGGCCGCCCTTGGGAGGGGCCGAAGACATGCGGAGGCAGCGGGTGAAATAGCCCCTATCTCACATCCTCACCAGCTCGTACTTCCGCGTTCCCAGGCCGATCTTCTCGGCGTGCTCTAGGCAGGTGCGCCATTCCGACTCGGGGGTGGAGTTGGCGAAATGGTCGCCCGAGGGCTCGAAGCCGGGCGTGGCCAGGTTGTCCGAGAGCTTGCTGCCGGGGAGGGGGGAGGCGGCCAGACAGGCGTCGACGCAGGCCTGGTCGAGGGCGAGCGGGTCCATGGAGGCGAACATTCCCAGGTTCGGCAGGATGGGGGCGTCGTTCTCGGCGTGGCAGTCGCAATGGGGCGACACGTCCACCACGAGCGAAACGTGGAGCTGCGGCCGGCCGTCCACGACGGCCTTCGCGTACTCGGCCATGCGGCGGTTGAGGTCGGCGTTGGCGGCGTCCTGCGCGAAGTCGATGGCGTCGAAGTTGCAGGCGCCCAGGCAGCGCCCGCACCCTACGCAACGTTCCTTGTCCACGCCCATCTTCCGGGCGGCCTCGTCGAACACGAGGCCGCCGTTCGCGCATTCGGGCAGGCACTTCTTGCAGCCGCGGCACTTCTCCCCGTCGATGTCGGGCTGGCCGTTGCTGTGCTGCTCGGTCTTGCCGGCGCGCGAGCCGCAGCCCATGCCGATGTTCTTGATGGCGCCGCCGAACCCGGTGAGCTCGTGGCCCTTGAAGTGCGTGAGGCTCACGAACACGTCGGCGTCCATGACGGCGCGGCCGATCTTCGCCGCCTTCACGTACTCGCCGCCTGCCACCGGCACCTCCACGTCGTCGGTGCCCTTCAGGCCGTCGCCGATGAGGATGGGGCAGCCCGCCGTGAGCGGCGTGAAGCCGTTCTCCCATGCGCATTCCAGGTGCTCGAGGGCGTTCTTGCGGCTGCCGGGTACATGGTGTTGCAGTCGGTGAGGAACGGCTTGCCGCCGAGCTCCTTCACCACGTCCACGAGGGCGCGTGCGTAGTTCGGGCGCAGGTAGCTCACGTTGCCCAGCTCGCCGAAGTGCAGCTTGATGGCCACGAACTTGCCTTCGAGGTCCAGGTCGGCTATGCCCGCACGGCGGACGAGCTTCTTCAGCTTCGTGGGCAGCCCGTCGCCGAACGCCTGCGTGCGGAAGTCTGTGAAGTACACCTTTGCCGTTTCCATGTTCCCTCCTTCTCGAGGTTGTGTCAAAAGCTCCGCCTTGTCGCCCTGCCGGGCTGAACGTAGGGCAAGGGCCTTGCCCTTGCCGATGATCGGGACCGTCCCGCAGGTTGTGGCAAGGGCAGGGCCCTTGCCCTACGGGGCGGCCCCTGGCGGGCTTGGGCCTCGGAGCTTTTAAAACGCCTCCCGTGCGGTTCTCTCGTCGGGTCTCATGATAGCGGTTCGCGGGTTCTGGGGAAACTCGCGAACCGCCTCTCCCTCAACCGCGCCAGAGGCGCTCGGTTCGCAGGGAGGCGGCGCGGGCCAGCTCGGTACCGGGGAGATCCTCGTGCATCTCCAGGATGTTCTTCCAGAGGCGCTTGGGCATGAACTGGCGGCGGAGCTCCGGGTTGTAGCGGGCCTCCACGGCGACGGTGCGGTAGAAGCGCTTCCAAGCTGCCTGCATGAGGTTCTCCTCCGCGGCGCGGTCGGGCACGTCCAGCTCGTCGGTGCGCACGAGGTACCAGTCGCGCCCCTCGTAGACGCCTGCCAGGTGGTGCACCTCGTCGTAGATGATGAAGGGCTGCGTGTTGAAGCGGCCGGCGAACCAGTCCATGAGCAGCGGCACCACCGAGGCCTTCGGGTTGCAGCGCGCGAGCCACACGCCGTTCTCCAGGTGCTCGAAGCGCAGGAACTGCACCATGTGGTGGCGCTCGTTGCCCACGGAGCGCACGAGGCGGTGCAGGGGCTCCACGGCAGGGTGGGCGAGGTCGTTCAGCACGCTGCCGCGCGCCTTTCCCGAGCAGCCGAGGGAATCGGTCGGCTGCGACGAGGCCATGGGGCCGCTGCACGATCCGCGCCGGCGGCATCCCGTGCAGTCGTGCGGGCGCTTGGCCGCCATGGCGTAGCGCACGAAGCGGTAGACAACGGTGCCGGCACTCGGGTCGTCCGAGAGCGAGGCGCGCATGACGGCGTCGTAGGCGGCGTGGCCGCAGACGCGCTTGATGCCGCGCTGGACGCGCACGGCGCGCTCCATGTCCGTCTCCACGAAGCGCACCGTCTGCCCGAGGCGTGGCTGGAGCGCGGCCTGCGCCGTGACGTCCTGCGGGTCCTCGCGGCGCACGTACGCCTCGAACACGGCCGACAGCAGGCCTTCCAGCGTCCCGTCGTAGGCGTAGGCCACGTCGGGGAGCGGCTCTTCCGGCGTTATGGGCGTGCTGCCGGCTTCGGCCATGTCGCCGCTCATGCGCACGCTGCCTCGGGGCGCTCGAGGG
>NC_021021.1:1867737-1874391 GCF_000210055.1 Gordonibacter pamelaeae 7-10-1-b | reverse complement strand
CCTCCGCCGTCGGGTCCCGCACCTTGGGCGATGCGGGCCTTCTCGGGCGTCTCCACGCTCTCGAACAGGCTCAGGCTGGCCGGGGATGGCCTTGTCCGCGCGGCGGCCGTGGTTGCCGCCCTTCGGCGTGGCGGCCAGGTGCGCGCGCAGGCCCTCGCGCGAGAAATCCGTCCCCTGGCCGGCGTAGCTGCCGTTGCAGGTGACGAAGAAGCGCGCCCGCTTGTAGGCGATGCCCAGCTTGCGCAGCTCGCGCTCGCCGAGCGTGGTGGAACGCCGGGCGCGCATGATGGCGTGCGCCCCCTTCACGCCGATGCCGGGCACGCGCAAGAGCGCCTCGAGCGGCGCCTTGTTCACCTCCACGGGGAAGAAGTCCAGGTTGTTGAGCGCCCAGTTCGCCTTCGGGTCCACCTCGGGGTCCAGGAACGGGTGCTCCTCGTCGATGATCTCGGTGACGTCGAAGCGGTAGAAGCGCAGAAGCCAGTCCGCCTGGTAGAGCCGGTGCTCGCGGTTGAGCTGCAGGGCGTCGGTGCAGGGCAGGCGCGCGTCGTCGTTCACGGGCGTGTAGGCGCTGAAGAACACGCGCTTGAGCGAGAGCGTGCGGTAGAGCGCGGCCGAGAGGTTGAGTATCTGGAAATCGCTTTCGGGCGTGGCCCCCACGATCATCTGCGTGGACTGACCGGCGGGCACGAAGGCCCGCTCCTTCTTCTTCGGCTTGATCGTCTTCATATAGGTGGTGTTCTTGCGCACGAGCGCGCGGGTGTCCTTGTCCACCGCGATGTTGTCGCGGATCTGGCGCATGGGCGCGATGATCTGCTGCTTGTTCTTCTCGGGGGCGAGCAGGGCCAGACTCTGCTGCGAGGGCAGCTCCATGTTCACGCTCATGCGGTCGGCCAAATGCCCCAGCTCGTCCACGAGCTCGGGCGAGGTGCCGGGCACGGCCTTGGCGTGGATGTAGCCGCGGAAGCCGTGCTCGCCCCGCAGAAGCGACAGCGTCTGGATCATGAGCTCGGTGGTGTAGTCGGGGTTCTTGATGACGCCCGAGCTTAGGAACAGCCCCTCGATGTAATTGCGGCGGTAGAACGCGATGGTGAGGTCGGCCAGCTCCTGCGGCGTGAAGGCGGCGCGCCTCACCTCGTTGGAGCAGCGGTTCACGCAGTAGGCGCAGTCGTAGACGCACACGTTGGTCATGAGCACCTTCAAGAGCGTGATGCAGCGGCCGTCCGCGGCGAAGCTATGGCAGCATCCCGCCGCCATCGTGTTGCCCAGCTTCCCCTTCTGCGCGTCGCGGTCGATGCCGGAGGAGGTGCAGGCCACATCGTATTTCGCCGCATCGGCAAGTATCTCCAGTTTGTCGATCAGTTCCATACGCACGCCCGTTCGCAAGATCAAATGTTCGCGAGAATATCTGTTCGCTTAGTATGGGCGAACGGATATTCGTTGTCAAGATGCGAGGGGCTTCTTCCCGAAACGCCCAGGATGTCGTACAATACGCAGGCACGATGATTCTCGTGCCAGTGTGGCGCAATGGTAGCGCAACAGTTTTGTAAACTGTGGGTTGCAGGTTCGAGTCCTGTCACTGGCTCCACGAAGCAGCAGGCCGGAGGCTCACAGCCCCCGGCCTTTATTCAAGTTAGGGGTAAATTCCCCTCCTTCGCCCCCTTCTAAAAAATAGTCAACGGGGTAGCATGGTCTTCGGGCCGTTGACCGGACGGTCAACGGAAGCGGAGCGGCAGGAAGGGAGGCGGCGGCAATGGGCGCGACGGATGAGGGGCGGCGCTCCAAATTCAGCAAGTTCGAGAGCCTGCCCGAACAGCGGCGCGAGGCCATCGTCAGCGCAGCCGTGGAGACGTTCGGAAAAAACGACTACAAAGGCGCCTCGACCGAGGACATCGCACGGCGCGCCGGCATCTCGAAGGGCCTTCTGTTCTTCTACTTCAAGAACAAGAAGGAGCTCTACCTCTACCTTATGGAGCACCTCATGGAGAAGGTGTCCGACCTGGTGGTGGACGACGCGTTCTACGAAATAGACGATTTCTTCGAGCTTCTCGTCTACGCGGCGGAAACCAAGAGAAAGGTGCTCTCGCGCTTCCCCTACCTGCTGGAATTCTCCGTCCGGGCCTTCTACCCGGAGCACAAGGACATCAAGGACACGATGGACGGCTGGACGCAGCGGCAAATCGATGTGATGTTCACGACGTACTTCAGATGCGTGCGGTTTGACCGGTTCCGCGACGACATCGACCCGAAGTACGTGCTCGACCTGCTGATTTGGCTGGCCGACGGCTATTTGCACCAACAGCGCGCCCTGCATCAGCGCCTCGACATGGACGCGATGCTGGACGAGATGTACCGCTGGTGCGACATGCTGAAGGCCTATTCGTACAAGGAGGAATACCGATGAGCGCAACGATCGGCCCTTCGATTGCAATCGAGGGGCTCACGAAAGACTACGGGAGCGGGCGCGGCGCGTTCGACGTCTCGTTTTCCGTGGAGCGAGGCGAAGTGTTCGGCTTTCTGGGGCCGAACGGCGCCGGCAAAACGGTGACCATGCGCAACCTCATGGGGTTCATCCGCCCCGATAGCGGCAGCGTGCGCATCGAGGGCTTGGATTGCTTCGCCCAGCGCGCCCGCATCCAGGAGCGCCTGGGCCATCTGCCGGGCGAGATAGCCTGCATGGACGAAATGACCGGCACGGCGTTTCTGGAGTTCATGGCGCGCATGAAGAAGCTGCGCGACCGCACGCGCATGAACGAGCTGGTGGAATACTTCGAGCTTGATCCGGCGCGGCGCATCCGCAAGATGTCGAAGGGCACGAAGCAGAAAGTGGGGCTGGTCTGCGCGTTCATGACCTCGCCCGACATCATCCTGCTCGACGAGCCCACGAGCGGCCTCGATCCCCTCATGCAGAGCCGCTTCATCGAGCTCGTGTTGGAGGAGAAGCGCCGCGGCGCCACCATCCTGCTGTCGTCGCACCTGTTCGAGGAGGTGGAGCGCACCTGCGACCGCGTGGCGTTCATCCGCGCGGGCAAGCTGGCGGCCGTCGAGCACATGGACGACGTGCGGAAGTCGCGCAAGCGCGTGTTCGCGGTCACGTTCGCCGATGCGGCTGCGCGCGACCGTTACGTCGCGGCGCACCCTGCCGCCACGGCGCACGGCACGGCAAGCGTCGAGACGACCGTGGGCGGCGACCTCGATGCGTTCGTGAAGGGCCTGGCCGCCTACGAGATCGTCGACCTCACCGCTCGCGAGCAAACGCTCGAGGAGCTGTTCATGCACTTGTACGGATCGGAGTCGAAAGGAGGTTCCCATGAATAGGACGCTGTTTGCGAAGGAGTTGCGCGCGAACCTGTTCGTCAGCGCCATCATCGCTGCGGTGCTGGCCATGTACATCGGCACGATCGTGGCGATGTACGACCCGAAGCTGGGCAAGAGCCTCGATGCCATGATGCAGAGCATGCCCGAGCTGTTCGCCGCGTTCGGCATGTCGATGCAGGCCACCACGCTGCTCGAATTCATGCTGAACTACCTGTACGGGTTCCTGCTGACCATCTTCATCCTCGTGTTGATCCTCGTGATGGCGAACAAGCTGATGGTGCGCTACCTCGACCGCGGAGCGATGGCCTACCTGCTGGCCACGCCCAACAGCCGCACGCGCATCGCATGCACGATGATCGGCGTGATGGTTGCCGTGCTGGTCGGGCTGTGCGCGCTGGTCACGGCGCTCGAGGCGGGCTTCGCCGAAGCGCTGTTCCCCGGAGACCTCGATGTGCAGGCGCTCGTGCAGGTGAACCTTGGATTGCTGGCGCTGTGGCTGGCGATGGCCGGGTTGTGCTTCCTGTCGGCGTGCCTGTTCTCGAACTCGTCGGCGGCGCTGTGGACGGGCGGCGGCCTCTGCATCCTGTTCTTCCTGATGCAGATGGTATCGCAGGCTGGCGACAAGTTCGAGTTCCTGAAGAACGTCAACCCGCTCACGCTGTTCGACTACTACGGCCTGGCCGCAGGCGACGCGTCGGCCGTAGGAGGGGCTATCGCGCTGGCTGCGGGGGCCGTTGCGCTGTTCGCCGCCGCCGTCGCGGTGTTCGACCGCCGCGACTTGAGCATCTAGCAGGTTCGACGAGGCGGGAAGGCGCGCCGCCGCGGACGGGCGCTTCCGGCCCGACGGCCCCGCCTGCCTATTCCCAGGCGAAGTTTTCCGTGCCGGCTCCTACCTCGAAGTGGTACTTCGCGATGCCCAGGTCGACGGCGGTGTAGGCACCAGGGGAAGCCTGGGCGTGCACCGTCCTGCCGTCGGGCAGCAGCTCGAAGCGGAACTTCTGCTGGTTCATGGCCGTGGGGGCGAGCAGTGCCGCCTGCACGCCGCGCTCGAACCACTCCGGCGGCGTCTCGGCCGCATGGCCCACGTCCACGGGCGCCTTCGACTTGCGCGGCCTGCCCTGCGTGGCGCCGTAGCCGATCGCCAGGGCGCAGACCAGTTTTTCTCCCGGCCCGGCGAGGCGGCGGACCTACCTCTTGCTGAACGTGAGCGCCGCCCAGCACGTGTTCAGCCCGAGCGCCTGGGCGGCGAGCACGAGGCGCTCGCCGTAGTAGCCCGCGCGCTCGTCCAGGTCGTCGGCCGGATGCCCGATGACGGCCACGTAGTTGCGCACGTTGCGGAAGCTGCCGTAGCGCGCCAGCATGCTGGAGAACGCCCGGGGTTCGTCCAGCACGATCTGCATGCGCAGCCCGCCCTCGCGGTTGCAGGCATCCGCCTCGTCGCGCAGCGCGGCGAGCACCGGGCCCTCGATGCGCCGGTCGGTGAAGCTGCGCACCGAGTGGCGGCGCTCCATGGCCTCCTCGACGGTACAGAGGGGGAGGGCCTTCGAGACCATGCTGCCAACAGGCGCAGGAGCGCCGTGAGGGTCGTCGGTCCTGACGTTCGCACGGTCCCCGCAAGCCGCGACGTCCTCGTGCGCACTCTCGGGCAGGTCCTCGTCTTTGCGGGCGCCGCCGGACCCGTCTTCGATCTTCTCCATGATGCCGTGCTCCTTCCGTCCGTGCGGGTTCGTTGTCATCGCTGCGCCTTGCCTTATCCGTCTTGCAGGTAGCCTTCGCGGTTGGCCTGCTGCACCAGTTCGTAGACGCGGTCGACGAGCTGCTTGAGCTGCGCCCACTGCGCGTCGTCGGCGGCGATGTGGTAGAAGTTCATGGTGCCCGCGCGCCGCAGGGCGATGATGCCCGCGTCGCGCAGGATCTTCAGGTGGTGCGACACGGCGGGGCGGGAGAGGTGCGTGCGCGCCGTGATCTCGCCCACGCGCAGGCCGCATTCCTCGGCCTCCAGCAGCGCCATGATGATCTGCTGGCGCGTCTCGTCGCCCAGCGCGCCGATGATGTCGCGGCACTCCTCGAACCCCTCCGCGAGGGCTTGGCGGCTTCGCGCCCATTCCCGTTCGTCCATCGGTGCCTCCTTGTCGTCCGCCGTTGTTTCCCCGCTGTCCGCCGGTGTCACCCTATCGTCCATCTGGGACTCCTTTTGGTTCGTTTGTTCGAACCATTAAACCATACGGCGGGGGCTCGCAAGGCGGGGGAGGACGGCGTTTTTTTCCTTGGGAAAGAAATTCGAGACGGATGCCTGCGACCCCCCTCCGTCTTCGGCCGCGGCATCTTCCCAGCCGAGCGCGTCTCGGTCGCCGGCTGCAACCGCGACTCCGGCCGCAAGCATGCGCAGCCCTATCGGCATCCTCCGCGCATGACGCGCGGGCATTCGTTTCGCTACGGGTCGATGCGGGCGATTGCGCCGGGACGCCGGACATGGTTGCATGGGTGCATGGGATTTCGCAAGACATACGTGGACGTGGTGGCGAACATCGACGTGGACGGGCGCGTGACGCCGCTGTCCATCCGGTGGCGCGACGGCCGCACGTTCGAGATCGACCGGGTGCACGAGGCCATCAGGCGCGCGTCCACCCGGGTGGGCGGCACGGGTATCCGCTACCTGGTGACGGTGCACGGCCGCGACAAGTACCTGTTCTTCGAGGACCCGCGCTGGTTCGTGGAAGAGGTCGTGCCCGAGGAGGCGGAGAGCGCGCCGCTTGCGGGCGGGGCGCGCAAGCGGTAGAATGCCTGCGGGAATGAGGTTCTCCCTAAGCCGTTTCAAGGCTTGAACCGCGTAAAGCTGATGACTTCTGCAAACGGACTCCCCGAAGGGGAGCGCCCGCGCGCGGATCGTCGGCTTTTTTCATGCCGCACAGCCGGCGGGGGTAGGAAAGGACGGGATATGGCAGCGGTGCTCTGGGTGGGTGCCGGCGGGTTTCTGGGCGCCGTGGGGCGCTACCTGCTGGGGCTCGTGCCCTTCGAGGGGGACTTCCCCCTCATGACGTTCCTCGTGAACTTCGCCGGCGCGGTGGCAATCGGCGCGATAACCGAGGTGGCGGGTGCCACGTCGGCCCTGTCGGCCGAGGCGGCGCTCTTCCTGAAGACGGGCGTGTGCGGCGGCTTCACCACGTTCTCCACGTTCTCGCTGGAGACGCTCGCCCTGTTCGAGGGCGGGAAGTACGCCACGGCCGCGCTCTACGCCGGCGGCAGCCTTGTTGCCTGCGTGCTGGGCGTGGCGGCGGGCAAGCTGGCCGTGCGCGGCGCGCTGTCGCTCGCACAGCTCATCGGCGCACAAGGCGCCTG
>NC_021021.1:1865308-1867011 GCF_000210055.1 Gordonibacter pamelaeae 7-10-1-b | reverse complement strand
CTCGTGGCGGCGAATGCGTAGGGCGTCCTCGCGCGGATTCGCCGACGGCATGAAAACGGGGCGGCGGGCCCGTTGCGCCCGCCGCCCCGCCCTGTCCCGCTCCTGCGCCGGCTTCCCGCCTACCGCTTCGCGCCGTACTGCTCGTAATAGGCGTCGAGCGCGGCCTTCACCTTGTCGTCGATGACCACGCGGCCTTGGCACTCGCGGTTCAGCAGGTGCTCCGTGACCTCGCCCATGTCCACGATGGATGCGGTGGGGAAGCCGTAGCGCTCGCGCACCTCGTCGAGCGCGCAGATCTCGCCGCCTTTGCCCACCTCCAGGCGGTTGAGCGACACCATGAGGCCCACCACCTCCACGTTCGCCTGCTGCATGAGGATGGGATGCGTCTCCTCGATGGACTTGCCCGACGTGGTCACGTCCTCCACAATGACCACGCGGTCGCCGTCGCGCAGCGCCGAGCCCAGCAGGATGCCGGTGTCGCCGTGGTCCTTGACCTCCTTGCGGTTCGAGCAGTAGCGCGCCTCCTTGCCGTAGAGTTCCGAGAGCGCCATCGTGGTGATGACGGACAGTGGGATGCCCTTGTACGCCGGGCCGAACACCACGTCGAAGTCCAGGCCGAACTCGTCGTGGATGGCGCGCGCGTAGAACTGGCCCAGGCGGTGCAGCTGCGAACCCGTCACATAGGCGCCCGCGTTCATGAAGAAGGGGGACTTCCGGCCGCTTTTCAGCGTGAAGTCGCCGAACTTGAGCACGTCGCTCTCTACCATGAACTCGATGAACTCCTGCTTGTAGGCCTCCATGGGCGCTCCCTTCCTCCCGCGCGGCCCTGCGGCGTGCGCGTAATCCGTTGTGAGACCATGATACTAGAATGCGGTTGCCGGCGCCTCTTCGCTGTGCCTTCTTATTCGCGAAAAACTACAATAAGGGTTATTGACAACTATTAGATTATGTCATATATTAATCCCGGTCTGAAACACAAAGAGAAACGCCCGGCATTCCGCCCCAACGGAACCGGGCGTTTCTGCATTCGCCATCAGCCGCGCAGGCAGAGCGCCTGCTTGAACGCGACGGGCTCGTCGGGGCTCACCTTGAGCGCGCGCACGGTGCGCCGCTTGCCGGTGATGCCGCGCACCTCGAGGGGCTCGGCCAGCTCGATCCAGACTGCCCGCCCTCCCATGGCGGCCAGGTCGAGGCGCTCTTTACGCGGCACGGCCGGCTCGCACTCGCCAACCCACGCTATGAGGCCGAGGGGCACGCGCTCGCGGGCGAGCATGCCCCAGCGCGCCACGAGCTCGTCGTTGCCCACGAGCAGCGGGTTGAGCACGACGGCGCGCGCCTCGGCGACCATCCAGATGATCGCGTAGACCGACAGCGCCGTGAGGATGCACGCTGCGGGCAGGCTGAAGCGCGACATCATCAGGTGCACGGCGAACGCCTCGATGGCGACGAGGCCCAGCATGACACCGACGACGGCCACGTAACCGCTCTGGCGGTGCGACGAGAAGGCGCGGCAGCCCTCCGGGACGTGCGGCGCACGCCGCCACGAGGCAACAGCGTAGTACCACATGGTCAGCTCGAGGCCCGCCATGCGGGCGGCGCGCTCGTTGCGCACGAGCGCGGAAAACGCACCCGAGAACCAGTCGAGCGGGTTGTCCGTCGCGGCCTTGGCCGCGCGGAAGCCGCAGGCGAAGCGCCGGGCCTCG
>NC_021021.1:1862765-1865082 GCF_000210055.1 Gordonibacter pamelaeae 7-10-1-b | reverse complement strand
GCACGGCGACGCCCGCCTCCACGACGAGGGCCGCGAGGCCCAGCAGCGGCACGATCGAAGGCTGTCCCGGCGCCGCGAACTGCAGCGACGCGAAACCTCCCAGCCAGATGACAGGCAGCACGAGCAGCGGCGAGAGCCGCGCGGGCCGCACTGCGAGCAGGTAGAACGCCGCGGGAACGCACACCATGAGGTCGAACGGCAGCGCGAAGTTGGGTACGAAGGGGAAGCCGGCGGCGGGCGCGGCGGCTAGGCAGGCGAGGTCGATGCCGTACAGCGCGAGCACGGCGAAGAGCGCGAGGGCGATGCGCGAAGGCGCGAGGCGGGCTGGGGTCGCGGGGGTTCCGGCGGGCGCAGGGGTCATGCGGGCCTCCTGACGTGGGCGTGGGGTTCAACGCTTCTAGGGTAAACCATGACGTTGGGTCGGAGTCAAAGGGGAATCGCCATCGGCGGGACGGGCGCTGACGAACACGTTGGTGCGGGGATAGTAGGCGAAGCGGACGACGCTGCCGGCTTCGGCGATCTGCCCGAGCGCCGCGCGATCCTGTTCCTTGATGGCCACGCGCACGGTTCGCCCTCTTCCGTCGGTGAAATCGATCACGAAGTCGGCGGCTCGCAGCGACGAGTAACGGCCCGTGGGACGCTGCTCGTCGAAATCGCTCAGCACGCATACCTGCTCGCGCGGGCCTTCGAGCGCGTCGGCGAGGGCGCTTGAGGTCTGCAGCGTGCCGAAAGCGCCGGCCGCAAATCCGAATGCGAGCATGAACAGGACGATGCCGAGGGGTTTCGTCAGGTTGTACGAGCGGGGATGCCTTTTGCGATGCCTCCGGTAGAGCACGAGCGCGGCGATGCAGGCAATCATGACGAGGCCCGCCGCAATCGGCGCGCGATCGAGCGCGGTGAGCGCTCCGAGGGCGACGAGCGCCGCTCCAACGTAGCAGAAGAGGTTGAGCGCGACGACGCCGAGCTCCTTCGCCGCCGCGCGCAGCAGGGCTTCGGGGTTTTCCGCGCTACGCGTCGCCGCATGCCACGGGTCGCGCGCCACGAGCGGCACGAAGCACAGCACGCCGAGCCCCATGGCGAGGATCCCCGCGCTTCCGATTCCCCGGTCGAGCACGCCCTGATAGCCCACGGAAGGCGCGAACTCCCCGTACAGGAGCGCGGCGAACCCGCCGAACAGCGCGACGAGGCCGATGATGACGAGCGCTTTCCCGACCATCGTGAGATCGGGGCGCAAAAAGGACATGCGGGCTCCTTCCGGTTCCGTTTTCCTTCGATCCGTGAGAGTCCATTATAAGCCAGCGATCCGATCGAGCGGTTTCCCCTTCCCTTTAACGAATCTTTAGAAACGGGGCGCATCCTGTTCTCGAGCCGAGAGAAAGGAAACGATATGGCGTACATGTTGGAAACGGACGCGCTCACGAAGACGTTCAAAGGGCAGGCGGCGGTCGACAGGTGCTCGCTGCATGTGCCTGAGGGCACGGTGTACGGCCTCTTGGGGCCGAACGGCGCGGGAAAGTCGACGCTGCTCAAGATGGTGTGCGGCATGCTGCGCCCCACGTCGGGGAGCATCGCGTTCGCGGGGCGGCCGTGGACGCGCGACAGCTTGAACTCCATCGGGGCGCTCATCGAGACGCCGCCTCTGTACGAGAACCTCACCGCGCGCGAGAACCTGCGCGTGCGCACAACGCTTCTGGGCCTGCCCGAGAGCCGCATCGACGAGGCGCTCGCCATCGTCGACCTCGCGAACACGGGCTCCAAGCGGGCGGGGCAGTTCTCGCTCGGCATGAAGCAGCGGCTCGGCATCGCGCTCGCGCTCGTGGGGCATCCGCGGCTGCTCATCCTGGACGAGCCCACGAACGGCCTCGACCCGGTGGGCATCCAGGACCTGCGCGCGCTCATCCGGTCGTTCCCGAAGCGCGGCATCACCGTGGTGCTGTCGAGCCACATCTTGGGCGAGGTGGAGCACGTGGCCGACCTCGTGGGGATCATCGTGGGAGGGCGGCTGGCCTACGAGGCCCCGCTCGGCGACGAGACGAATCTGGAGCGTTTGTTCATGGACGTGTGCAGGGGAAAGGCGGTGGCGTGATGGGAGCGCAGACAGGATCGTTCAAAACGGCGTTTCGCGCCGAGATGCTGAAAGGCAGGCGCGGGGGCGCGCGCAAGGTGGCGCTCGTCGCGCCGCTGCCGTTCTGCGCGCTGGGCGTGCTGTCGTCGGGCGTGCTTCAGGGCACGGGCGCCGTCGGGGGCATCGCGACGAGCATGTGGAACTACTGGATGGCGCTCATGCTTCCCATCGCCGTGGCGCTGATCTGCGCTT
>NC_021021.1:1857724-1861884 GCF_000210055.1 Gordonibacter pamelaeae 7-10-1-b | reverse complement strand
CGTGGGCCGCGGTGGGGCTCGCGCGCCTCGTCGCGACGGCCGTGGTGGTTGCCGTCGTGCTGGCCTGCGCGAACCGCTTCGAAGGCCGGCGCGGCGGGGAATGAGGCGTTATTCCCGTCCACTGCGTCTCACGCGGGCGCAGGAGGCGGGGTTGTCGCCTAGGCGGCGAAGGGACGGGGTTGCGGCCCCGTGCTACACTCGACGGATGGAAGGAAAGGAGTTCGCGGATGGCGCGGATACTGGCGGTAGACGACGAGCCGGCCATCAGGAGCCTGCTCGAGCGCACCCTGGCCAAGGACGGCCACGACGTGCGCTGCGCGGCGTGCGCCGAGGAGGCGCTCGCGGCGCGCCCCGAGCGCTACGACCTCGTGCTGCTCGACGTGATGATGCCCGGCATGGACGGGTTCGAGCTGTGCGGGCGCATCCGCACGCTCACCGACGCGCCCATCGTGTTCCTCACGGCCAAGGCCGCGGAGGAAGACGCCGTGTTCGGCTTGGGCATGGGCGGGGACGATTACGTGCGCAAGCCCTTCGGCGCGGCCGAGCTGCGCGCGAAGGTGGCCGCGCACCTGCGGCGCGAACGGCGCGAACCGGCTCTTTTTTGGCATAGAGGGCCCCTTTCCGCGTCAGGACCTCGCGACGGAGAGATCGAGCGCGACTTGGAAAACGCGGGACAGGAGGCAGAAGGACGAGGGAGGGAGGGAGGGAGAGCACATCAACGGCACGTAAAACTTTGGCCCCAAATCGCGCCGCGCGCTTGCGGAGGCCCGCCGATTCCCTAGAATGGATTAATTGACCGGAGAGCGCGGTGCATCCCGGCGTGGATAGGCCGCCCGACAGACAAGAGAACCCGCCATGCCCAACTACGCCGTAATCGACCTGGGGTCGAACACCATCCGCCTCGTGGTGTACGAGGTGAAGGACGACCGCCGGAAAACCTATTCCAGCAAGGACTTCAAGAGCCTCATCAACGACAAGGTCATGGCGGGGCTGTCCGCCTTCGTGGCCGCAGACGGCACGTTCACGGATGACGGCGTGCGGCGGGCGGCAAGCGTGCTCAAGGGACATGCGAAGCGGGCACGGTACTTCGACTGCAAGCGCATCGACGTGTTCGCCACCGCCGTGCTGCGCAACGCCGCGAACAGCGCGGAGGCGGTGGCCGCCATAGAGCGCGAGAGCGGGCTGACCATCGACCTGCTCTCGGCGGCCGACGAGGCGCACCTGGGATTCGCAGGCGCCACGTGCGACCGCACGATCGAGCGCGGCACGCTGGTGGACATCGGCGGCGGCTCCACGGAGCTCACCCGCATCGAGGATGGGCGCGACTTCGATAACGTGAGCCTGGGCCAAGGGTCGCTCTCCTCCTACGCCACGTTCGTGCGCGCCATCCTGCCCGATCCCGAGGAGATGGACGCCATCGTCGGCGCTTTCTTCGAGCGGCTGGCGGCGCTGCCCAACCGCGACGCGTACCGCGCGGGCACCGTGTACGGCATCGGCGGCAGCGTGCGCGCGGCAGCGAAGATGCACGCGCAGCTGCGCCAGGAAGCCATCCGCCCCAAAACGATGACGGCCGACCAGATTCGTGCGATACTGGACACGTGCCGCAACGACCCCGACGCGTTCGCGCACCTGGCGCTCAAGGCGTCGGCGGAGCGCATCCACACGCTCGTGCCGGGCTGCCTGATCTTGGGCACCCTCATGGGCGAGCTTCGCGCCGAGCGGCTGGACATCTGCAAGTACGGCGTGCGCGAGGGCTATCTCGTGGAACGCGTGCTGGGATAGCGGGTTCGAGACGAAGGGAGCTAGCATGGACGCTGCGAAGGATACGCCGAACCCCGAGGAAACCGCGAGCCCTACGGCCGCCGCATCGCAAGCCGAGCCCGCCGCCCAGGCCGAGGGCGCCGCAGCACTGGCCGAGCCCGCCGCACCTGCGGCTAACGCGGCTCCCTATATGCAGAACCGCGAGCTGTCGTGGCTCACGTTCAACGAGCGCGTGCTGGACCAGGGCGCCGACGAGACGGTGCCGTTGCTCGAGCGCCTGAACTTCGTCTCCATCTTCTGGAGCAACCTGCAGGAGTTCTTCATGGTGCGCGTGGGCAGCCTGACCGACCTGTCCCTCGTGAAGAAGCACATCGTGGACTCGAAGTCGGGCATGACGCCCTCCGAGCAGCTCGACGCCATCTACGCGCGCTGCCACGAGCTGTACCCCATCCAGGAGCGCACGTTCGAGGAGGTGCGCCGCCTGCTGGGCGAGCGCGGCGTGCGCCACCTGCGCCCGAACGAGCTGGACGACGAGCAGCGCGCGTGGCTTGCCGCCTACGTGCACGACAACGTCATGCCGTTCCTGTCGCCGCAGATCATCAACGCGCGCCACCCCTTCCCCCACCTGGAGAACGGCGCGCTGTACGTGGTGGTGCGCCTGAACGACGAGGCGGAGCGGCAGCGGAAGAAGGAGGCCGCGAAGGCGAAGGCCGACAAGGACGGCAAGGCGGACAAGGCCGCCGTCAAGGAGGCGAAGAAGGCGAAGAACCTGGGCGCCGAGGGCGTGACGCTGGGGCTCGTGCCGATGCCGCGCCAGTGCGAGCGCGTCATCGCGCTGCCGGGCAAGGGCAAGGAGCTGGCCTTCGTCCTGCTGGAGCACGCCATAGAGATGGTGGCGGCCGAGATATTCTCCATGTACACCGTGAAGCACACGAACGTCATCTGCGTCACCCGCAACGCCGACCTCGATGCCACCGAGGGCTCCGACGAGGCCGACGAGGACTACCGCGAGCACATGAAGCGCATCCTGAAGAAGCGCTCCCGCCTGGCCCCCGTGCGCCTGGAGAGCGAGCGGCCGCTGTCGACCACGCTGGAGAAGCTGCTGCTGGCGCGCCTTAACCTAAGGCCCCACCAGGTGTTCTCCACCTCGGTGCCGCTCGATTTGGGCTACACGTTCGCTCTGGCGTCGCGGCTGCCGGCGAAGGAGCGCGCGGCGCTCACGAACCCGCCGTTCTCGCCGCAGTGGCCGGCGTGCCTCGACCGCAACCGCTCCCTCATCGAGCAGGTGACGGAGCGCGAGACGCTGCTCTCCTACCCCTACGAGAGCATGGACCCGTTCGTGCAGCTCCTACGCGAGGCGGCGAACGACCCGGCCGTCATCTCCATCAAGATCACGCTCTACCGCCTGGCCAGCCAGTCGCACCTCGCCGAGGCGCTTATCGCCGCGGCAGAGAACGGCAAGGAGGTCACGGCGCTGTTCGAGCTGCGCGCCCGCTTCGACGAGAGCAACAACATCGAATGGTCGCAGCGCTTCGAGCAGGCGGGCTGCAAGGTCATCTACGGGTTCCGCGACTTCAAGGTGCACTCGAAGATCTGCTGCATCACGCGCCAGACCGACTCCGGCCTGCAGCACATCACGCAGCTGGGCACCGGCAATTACAACGAGAAGACGGCGAAGCTCTACACCGACCTGTCGTTCATCACATGCGATGCCACGTTCGGCCGCGACGCCGTGGAGTTCTTCCGCAACATGGGGCTGGAGAACACCTCGGACAACTACGATATCATGTGGGTGGCCCCGCTGCAGATCAAGCCCATGATACTGGCCGGCATCGACGCGCAGATCGCCCGCGCGCAGGCCGGGGAGCCGAGCGGGCTGTTCTTCAAGACGAACTCCATCACCGACAAGGACGTGATCGAGAAGCTGGTGGAAGCCTCGCAGGCGGGCGTGCCCGTGACGCTGTTCGTGCGCGGCATCTCGTGCATCGTGCCGGGGCTCGAGGGGCTCACGGAGAACGTGCGCGTGGTGTCCATCGTGGGCCGCCTCTTGGAGCACAGCCGCATCTACGGGTTCGGCCCGCGCGAGACGATGAAGCTCTACCTGTCGAGCGCCGACCTCATGACGCGCAACATGGACAAGCGCATCGAGATAGCCTGGCCCATTTTGAACGACGGGCTGCGCGAGCAGATCCTGGGGTATCTGGACGTGAGCCTGGACGACACGGCGAAGCTGCGCGAGCTGCTGCCCGACAAGAGCTACACACCGCTCGGCGCGTTCGCGCGCAAGGACGGCGAGGGCGCAACCGTGCTGTTCGACTCGCAGGAGTTCTTCATCAAGCAGGCGCAGGAGCACCGCCTGTCGGCGGCCGAGGAGGCGGCCGCGCGCACGGCCAACCGCG
>NC_021021.1:1856514-1857363 GCF_000210055.1 Gordonibacter pamelaeae 7-10-1-b | reverse complement strand
GGCTCGGGGGCGCAGTAGCCGAGGCGCGCGTGGCCCGGCAGGTCGAAGCGGCTGCCCGGCACGAGCAGCACGCCCTCGTCCTCGAGCAGCCGCAGGCAGAACGCCTCGTCGTCCTCGGGGATGTCCAGCTTGATGCACGACGTGGACACCCCCTGCGGCGCCACCCACGACACGCGCGGCTCGTCGTCGATCCACGCCTGCGCGATGGCCAGGTTGCCCATCACCAAGGGGCGGTTGCGGGCGAGCACGGCATCGCGGTGCTCCAGCACGTGCACGGCCAGCGCGTCGTTCACCACGCCGCAGCAGATCATGGTGTAGTCGCGGTACGGCCGCAGCATCTCGGCGATCTGCGGGCTCGACGCCGTCCAGCCGATGCGCGCGCCGGGCACAGAGTACGTCTTCGACAGGCTGTTCGTGGCCACGCCGCGCTCGTAGATATCCGCGATGGAGGCGAAGTCCTCCGTGCCCACGAGCGGCAGGTACACCTCGTCCACGAGCACGAAGGCGCCCACGCTGCGCGCGATGTCGGCCACCTGCTCCATGAACGCGCGGTCGAGGAACGTGCCCGTAGGGTTGTTCGCGTTGTTCAGGCAGATGAGCCTCGTGTCGGGGCGCACGAGGCGCTCGAGCTCGCCGAGGTCGGGGTACCAGCCGCGGTCCTCGTAAATGCGCCAGAGGTCCACCTCGGCGCCGAGCGCCCGCGGTATGTCGTAGAGCTGCTGGTAGCTGGGGTACTCGGCGACCACGTGGTCGCCGCGCGACACGAGCGCGAGCACGGCCAGCAGGTTCGCGCCCGTCGCGCCGTTGGTCTGCAGCACGGCCTCGGGCTCCACGCGCCCGTAGAGCGCG
>NC_021021.1:1853250-1856120 GCF_000210055.1 Gordonibacter pamelaeae 7-10-1-b | reverse complement strand
TGGGCGGCGCCCGCCTGGGCGTCCTGCGGGAAGGCCGCCTCGGCCGCGTCGGCCACGAGCCCCCGCGGCGCTCCCAGCGCCACGAGCTCGTCGAGCGTCATCGATGCGATGGTAGACTGCGCGATGTCGTACGTCGCGCTCTTCTCGTGCACGTTGAGCCAGTCCTCCACCCCGAACGGTGCGATGTCCATGTTCGTTTCCTTCCCTAAAAGCTGATGACGCCCATTGCCAGCAGCACCAGCGACAGCACGCCGAGCGCGGAGATGGCGCCCATGCCCGCCTTCTCGCCCGTGGTGAGGGCCGTCGCGCCGGCCTCCTTGCGCGCCCGCCAGTAGAAGAAGAAGCCGGGGATGTAGCCCACGCACGTGAGCAGCAGGAACGACCAGCCGTTGAACAGCACGCCCACCACCTGGAACGCCACGGCCACGATGCCGATGGCGCACTGGCCCCACTCGTGGTGCTGCGCCGAGAACTTCACCTGGTAGGCCGCCGCGAACGCCCACGTGATGACGATGGCCACCGTGCACATGGAGAACGCGAAGTTGTACGCGTCCTCGGTGAACAGGAGCGTGATCATGAACGCCTGCGTGCACGCGCCCACCACGATGAGCGAGATCTGCGGCGAGCCCTTCTTGTTCAGCCGGTTGAACACGGGCGGCAGCAGCTCGTGCTTCGCCATGAGCGACGTGGTCTCGGACGGCAGGATGGTGAACGACAGCCACGACCCCAGCACGGCGACGATGAGCGCCACGCTGATGAACGCGCCGCCCCAGCCCGGCGCCATGCTCTCGAACACGTACAGCATGGCCGGCTTGTCCAGCGCGCCGATCTCGGCGTAGGGCAGGTACCCGAACGGCAGCACCGACGCGCCCACGTACACCAAAAGCAGCACCACCAATCCGATGACCGTGGCCTTGCCGGCCTCGCTCTTCTTGCGCGCGCGGGCCGACACCACCATGGCGCCCTCGATGCCGATGAACGACCACATCATGATGATCAGGCAGTTCACTATCTGGTCGCCCACGCCGCCCAGGTCCACGCCCTCGCCCGCCATGGCGGCGGCGTTGCTGGCCATCTGCCCCCAGAAGTCGGCCGTGAACACGCCGGCGTTGAACAGCACGATGCTGAACAGGATGAACACCACGATGGGCACGACCTTCGCGATCATGACGATGGCGTTGAGGAATGCCGCGCTCTCCACGCCGCGGATGACGAGGAACGTGATGCCCCACATGATGACGCTGGCCACCACGATGCTGCCAATATTGTTGCCCGGCAGGAAGTACGGCAGGAAGAACCCGAGCGTGGACATGAGGATGGTGGCGAACGCCACGTTGCCGAGCCACGCCGACAGCCAGTAGCCCCAGCCGCTGATGAAGCCCGAGAACTTGCCGAAGCCCTCCTCGGCGTACGAGAAGATGCCGTGCAGGTCGGACCGCTTCGCGCCCAGGTTCGCGAACGAGAGCGCCAGCGCGAGGAAGCCCACGCCCACGACGCCCCATGCCACGAGCGCGCTGCCCGGGGCAGCCACCTGGCCGATCTGCCCGGTGAGGGCGAACACGCCCGAGCCGATGCAGGAGCTGACCACGAGGCCGATGAGGCCGAACAGCCCGATGCCCTTCTTTTCCTCTTCCATAGGGGGATGCCTTTCCGCCGAAATGGGTGCCTGTTGCGGCAGGAACGCGGTCCGACTGCGCCGCGGTCGACCGGCGGGCGCATCGCGGCCGCGTCCCGTGCCGCGCCGAGAACGATCCCACGTCTCCCTGACGCGCGCAATCAGGTAAGCCGATCCGTTGACGGCCCTCCGCTGGTCGGTTACGTTCGCCGCGGTTCGGGCAAGGAGGAACGCTTCGGAAGGTTATAATGGACGCAATCTATCATTGGCGACCAACAGATCGGCCCGGCGCCGGGCCGGACGCGAAGGGAAAGCAGGTTTCATGGACACCGAGATCATCCGCATCATCAACAAGGCGCTCGACGGAGGCCTGCTCGACAAGAAGGAGATCATGGCCCTGTTGTCGGTGGAGAACCTCTCGCCCGAGGCGTTCGCCATCCAGCAGGCGGGCCGTGCGTTCACCTCGCAGCTGTGCGGGGGCGAGGCGGAGATCCACGCGCACATCGGACTGGACGCGGCGCCGTGCCCGAACGACTGCAAGTTCTGCTCGTTCGCGGCGTCGAACAAGATCTTCCGCACGCACGAGGTCATCCCGCTCGAGCAGGTGATCGCCGAGGCGCAGGCCATGGAGGCCGCCGGGGCGAACGCGCTCTACCTCGTGACCACCGTGCACTACGGCGAGGAGAAGTTCCTGGAGACGGCGCAGGCGGTGCGCGCCGGGCTGTCCACCGACGTCCCGCTCATCGCGAACGTGCCCGACTTCGACGAGGACTACGCGCGCGAGCTCGTGCGCATCGGCATAGCCGGCGTATACCACGTGGTGCGCCTGGGCGAGGGCGTGTTCACGCGCTGCAAGGTGGAGACGCGCCTGAAGACCATGGAGGCCGCGAAGAGCGCCGGGTTGGTGCTGGGCAACTGCATCGACCCCATCGGGCCCGAGCACACGCCCGAGGAGCTGGCCGACCTCATCTTGCTCGCACGCGATTTCGAGGTGGGCTTCAGCGGCGCCATGCGGCGCAACACCGTGCCCGGAACCGAGTTCGAGCGCTACGGCAACATCAGCTACGGCCGCCTGGCCACCTACGCCGGCGCCACCGCTCTGGCCACCGGCCCAGGCATCCGCGGCAACTGCACGCACGAGCCCAGCCAGCTATGCGGCCAGGCCGGCGCCAACATCATGTGGGCCGAGCGCGGCACGTCGCCCCGCGACACCGCCACCGAGACGACGCGCGGCCTGTCCGTCGACCAGGTGCGC
>NC_021021.1:1851219-1852929 GCF_000210055.1 Gordonibacter pamelaeae 7-10-1-b | reverse complement strand
CGCGCCGACGCCGCCTTCCCGCCTCCTACCGCCAGGTGGTGAACCGGCGCTGCACCCAGGCCGTCGCGAAGCTCAGCACCGTCACCACCACGCCGCACACGATGATGCCCGCCACCACGTTGGTGTAGTTGGCGTAGTTGTTCGCGTTGCTGATGAAGTAGCCGATGCCCGACGACGCGCCCAGCATCTCGGCGAACGTGAGCATGAGAAACGCGGTGGTCAGCGACACGCGCAGGCCCTTGAGCACCTCGGGGAGCACGTAGGGCAGGATGATGCGCGTGATCATGGTGAAATTGCGCACCCCCAGCGTGCGCGCGTTGTCCAGCAGCTGGGCATCGAGCGAGGACGTGCGCACCACCATGTTGAGGAACTGCGGCCAGAACACGCCCAGCAGGATGATGAAGCACGACGCCGTGCGGAACGTGGGCAGCAGCACGATGAGGTACGGCGCGAACACCGTGGGCGGGATGGGCGCCAGCACGTTCGCTATCGGGAAGAACATGGCCCGCAGCCGCGGTATCCACCCGCAGACGATGCCCAGCACCACGCCGAGCGCAAGGCCGCCCGCATAGCCCATGACCAGCAGCGTGACCGACGAGACGATGTCGGCGCCGATGACGTCGGCCTGGGCGAAGAACACGTTGAACACGGCCTCGGGCGCAGGAACGATCACGGTGGGCGCGATGTCGAGCTTCGTGGCGCACACGTCCCACACGATGAACAGCGCCCATACGAGCACCACGATGTCGGTGGGCCCCGTGGAGAACGCGCCGCGACGGCGCAGCGCGGCCAGGCGCAGCAGGTAGAGCACCTCGATGACGGCGAGGCCGGCGAGCAGCGGGTAGTACGACACCGTGACCATGCGCTGGTTCGGCATGCACGTCACCACGAGCACGAGGGCCGCCAGCAGCACGTGGGCGAATGCGAACTCCTTCCCGAACAGGCGCCTCATGGCAGCACCGCCTTCCCCGGCAGCGCGCCGGGCACGCCGGCGCCCGCCTCCCCGAACGCGCCGCCTTCCTCGTCCTCCTCGCCGTCCAGGTAGAACAGGTCGGTCAGCTCGTCCTTGAGGGCCCGGGCGCACGCATCGTGCGCGAAGATGGCCGACGAGCGCGGCCGCGGCACGTCCACGGCGCGGTCGGCGACGGTCTCGCCCCGGCGCATGAACACCACGCGGTCGGCCAGCAGGATGGCCTCGTTGATGTCGTGCGTCACGAACACGACGGTCTTGCGCCGCTCGCCCGAGCGCCACAGGGCGTCGACGAGCTTCTGCAGCGAGCAGCGCGTCTTGACGTCGAGCGCGCCGAACGGCTCGTCGAACAGCAGGATCTCGGCGTCCATGGCCAGCGCCCGCGCGATGGCAACGCGCTGGCGCATGCCGCCGGAGAGCTGGTAGGGGTACTTGTCGGCCGCCGCGCCCATGCCCACGCGGTCCAGGTAGTCGCGCGCCACGGCGGATACCTGGGCCTTCGTCAGCCCGCGGTGCAGCTCCTTGTTGGCCTGCTCCACGCCGAACTCCACGTTGCGCAGGGCGCTCATCCAGGGGAACAGCGCATAGTTCTGGAACACGACGGCACGGTCGAGGCCCGGCCCCTCCACCGGCGCGCCGTCGATGCGGACGGTTCCCGCGCTCGGGCGGCTAAGGCCGGCGACAAGCCGCAGGAGCGTGGTCTTGCCGCTGCCCGAGTGGCCGATGACGCAGAGGAACTG
>NC_021021.1:1849546-1850948 GCF_000210055.1 Gordonibacter pamelaeae 7-10-1-b | reverse complement strand
CTGCCGCCCGCCGCCACGTCCTCGTAGGCGAACGAGACGTCCTCGATGTCGATCTTCCCCACGCGCCCTCCCCTTCTCCGTTTCCGAACGTCGGATGCGGGCGCCGGAGCGCCCGCATCCATGGTACCCGATAGCCCGCAGGCCCGCTATTCGTTGTTCTTCGCGTACGCCTGGTCGAGGTCCTTCCACAGCTGCTCGTCAGGCTCGCGCTCGAGCAGCGTATCGAGCGCCGTGCGGTAGATCGACGTCACCACGTAGTCGTCCATGGAGTACGCCGTGGCCTTGTCGATCTCGCCGATGTTCTTCAGCGTGTCGTAGAACTTGAGGACGGCGTTCTTGTTGGGGTCGGGCGACGGGTCCATGACGTTGTCGTAGTCGTCCGTGCCGTACATGGCGGCGCGCACGTAGGCCTCCTCCTGGCCGGAGTAGTCCACAAGCAGCGGAATGACCGTGTCGGGCTCCTGCCGGTAGGTCTTGTAGCCGCGCAGCAGGGCCGTCTCGAAGTCCACGAGCGACAGGTACTTCTCGTGAAGCGCCTGCTCGGAGCAGTTCTGGCGGCAGCACGGGTAGTCGCCCGCGTACTGCTTGACGGTGGCGACCACCTTTATGCCGTTGCTGCGCTGCACGAAGCCCTGGGCGTTGTTCGTGATGTACAGGTCGAACTCGCCCTTCTTCACCGCCTCGAAGCCGCCTTGGTCGTTGTCGAAGTACGTGAACGCCACGTCGCCGCCGTTGATGTCCAGGCCCTCGTCCTGCAGCCACTCCTTGAACACCATCTGGCCGGTCTCGGGGCGGTTCACGCCGATGCGGAGCCCCTTGTAGTCCGCGGCCGTCTTGAGCTCGCGGTCGAACGAGTCGAGCGCGCAGATCTCCGAGCCGTTGAGGATGGTGCCGCCGAAGATGTAGGCCTTCGCGCCCTGCGACACGTAGGTGCAGGCGGGCACGACGCCGAACAGGTCCATGTCCAACTGGTTGTTGGTGAGCGCGGTCATGGCGTCGTTGAGCGCGATCTGCTGGAACTCCACATCGCAGCCCTCTTCGTCGAAGTAGCCCAGCTTGTCGGCCACGATGGCGGGGGCGATCTTGATGAGCTTGCCCGTCACGCCGCACACGAGGTGCTCGCCCTTGCCCTGGGTCAGGTAGTCCTGGGACGCCTCGTCGGCCGGCCCCTCGGCCTTCGTCTCGGCCTGGGGCGCCTGGCCGCCGCAGCCGGCAAGGCCGAGGCCCAGCACGGAAGCCGCCGCCACGCCCGAAAGCGCGCAGAAACCACGTCGGGTGAGATTCATAGTGCATCCTCCTTATCGAATGGCACGGCACGGCGCTCCATCGAGGCCGGCCGTCGTTTCCAGAATAGCTGCCGAGCCGCCCGCGCCGCCGCCCGGCTCGCGCTTCGCTCGCCGCC
>NC_021021.1:1847846-1849244 GCF_000210055.1 Gordonibacter pamelaeae 7-10-1-b | reverse complement strand
CGACGGCTTCGGGACTCGCTCGCCCGTGCGCAGCCGAGGGGTCGGGCAGACGCGCGGCTCGGGGTTCGGCAGGCGCACGGCGAATCCAGCCTTCTCCAACAGCCCCTTCGCCTCGGCCACCGTGAACCCTTTCCATGGCTCGGCGCCCGGCTCGACGTCGCGCGGATTGGCGCCCGCCTCGACGGTGAGCGAGTTCGCACCGGCGTAGAGGGCCCGCTCCACGGGCGGGTGGCAGCCGATGCTCTCGTACTGCGAGCCGGCGACGATGCGCTCGACCGCGAGGATCTGCATCAGGCGGTCCTCGGATATCGTCCCCGCATGTTCGAGGGGCGTGCCGGGCACGGGCACGCGCGCCATGACGCCGCCCGAGTAGGCGCCGCACTCCAGCCCGAACAATATCCCATCGGCCAGCTCGTCATCGGTGTGCTCGGGGCCGATGGGCTCGACGCAGGTGCCCAGCAGAAGCGGCGACGCGGCGATGGCGCGGATGGTGGCGATGCGTACCTCCGGGTCGAACGGCGTGTCCTCGCCTTCCCTAAGGCGGAGCACATGGTAGGCGCTCGTCGCGCCGCACTCCCAGATGGCCTGGGCGCGCTCGGGCGTCAGCTCGCCCACGTTCATGTTGATCTCGTAGCTCCCCGGAACCTGGGCGCGGATATCGGCGATCCACTCCTGCAGCACGTCGAGGTCGTAGAACTCCGTCGACCGCAGCGTCACCATGGTGGCCCCCTGCTCGACGTAGGCCCGCACCATGGCGATGACCTCGTCCTCGGTATAGGCCACCTCTTCCCCGATGACGCCCCATCGCTCGCCGAACGAGCAGAAGGAGCAGTTCATGGAGCAGGGTGCGAAGTCGATGCCCACCGCTCCCGCTATGCGCCCGGTGTCGCCCGACACGCGGTGCGCCACCTCGCACGCACGCTCCTCGAGGTAGGACGCCTCCGGCGAGCACGGGTCGAGGGCGAGCAGCCGCACGACGTCCGCCTTGGGAGGAACGGTACCCGCCAATCCCCCTTCCGCGATACGGTCGATCAACGCCACCGTCGCCTCGTCCATGCTGCTCCTCTCCCTATCCCCTTCGCTCATGTAGGATACAGTATATTACTAGACGCTATCATATACTAGCCCGATACAAGTAACTGGTGGAAAAAGGGCGGCGTTCCGGGCGGTTCCCCGACGGCCAAGAGGCGCGCCGCAGGCCCTTAAACGGCGAGGGCCCCGTTTCCGGGGCCCTCGGGCAGTGCGCTGGCGGCAAGGCCCGTCGTGCGCCTGCCTTACACCTCGCGCTCCACCACGGCAGCGATGGCGTGGGCATGGCGGTCGGCTTCCTCGGCGCTGGCGGCCTCCACCATGACGCGGACGACCGGTTCGGTGCCGCTCGGGCGCAGCAGCACGCGG
>NC_021021.1:1834916-1847172 GCF_000210055.1 Gordonibacter pamelaeae 7-10-1-b | reverse complement strand
CCGGCCGGCAGCTCGTCGGCCGCCGCGCCGCCGCGCGCCACGAACGCCTCGATCTCGTCCTCCACCGCATCCGGCAGCTTGAAGCCCTGGGCGTCGAACAGCTTGATGCCGTTGTACTCCGGCGGGTTGTGCGAGGCCGAGATGACGATGCCGCCATCGCAGTGCAGCTCGCGCACGAGCAGCGCGATGGCGGGCGTCGGGATGATGCCGGCCAGAAGCGCCGTGCCGCCCATCGACATGATGCCGGCCGCCACGGCCGACTCCAGCATGTCGCCCGAAAGGCGCGTGTCCTTGCCGATGAGGATGGTCTTGCCCTGGAACGCCACGGCCGCCTGGCCGAGCTTGAAGGCGAGGTCGCACGTGAGCTGCGTGTTCGCCACCCCGCGAACCCCATCGGTCCCGAAAAGTCGTGCCATGTTACTTCCCCCTTTTGATATGTTCGTCGTGGAGGCGGACGGCGCCTTGCGGGCGCTCCGCGTCGGTCATGCGGGTGTTGAGCTCGGCGGCGAACTCGTCGAGGCCGATGCCGTAGCGCTCCAGTGCCACCAGCAGGTGGTACACCACGTCGGCCGCCTCGTAGCGCAGGTGGTCCACCGCCGCATCGTACTCGGGCGGCAGCTCTACGGAAAGCGCGTCGTCCACGTCCGCGCCGACAACCGCCAGCGTGGCGGCGAGCGACGAAGTGGCCCAGGACTCCACGTCCTTGGCGGCGAGCGCCGTCTCCCCCGCCTCCTCCATGACTTTTTTCAGCACGTCATCGGCCGGGCCGGCGAGCAGGCGGTGCGTGTAGCTCTCCTCCCCCGCGTCGCGCCGCGCCGCGATGGTGGCCGCAAGCGCCTCGAGCGTTGCCCCGATCTGCGAGGCCGGCGGCGTCTCGCCGGCCGGGAGGTAGGTTTTATCGGACATGTCGTGCCTTTCGATCTCTTGAACCTGACAGGACGCCGCATGAAAAGGGGGCGCACCTTGGCGCGCCCCCGGTTGCTACTCTTCGATGTCGTCGTCCTCGGCATCCTCGGAGGCGGCTTCCTCGTCCTCCTTGGTGGTCAGCCCGAAGCCGAGCGACCCCACGGAGCCCAGAAGCGCGTCCAGCTCTTCCAAGTTGCGCTGGTAGGAGCGGGGCGGCAGGGCCTCGCCCAGCATGTCCTCGCCCTCGGTGTTGAAGGTCGGAGGCTCGTCGCCGCCGATGAGGATGGTGTCGTCGGGCGAGAACACCATGTCCAAGAGCTGCGACATGTCGTCGCTCGTGGCGGCGAGGTCGTCCTCGATCACGTGCGAGAGGCCGCGTTCCGCCAACCCCTCCTTCAGCTCCTCGATGGCCTTTACGCCGATGCCCTCGATGCGCAGCAGGTCCTCCTCGGTGTGGCCCACGAGGTCGGCCACCGTCTCGATGCCCGCCTCGCTGAACTTGTTGGCCCAGCGCTGCGACACGCCCAAGTCGTCGTAGATGTACAGGCGCGCGTCCTCGTCGGTGAGCTGCGGGCCGCGGTGCCCGAGCGACAGGCCGCTGTAGTAGCTGCCGTAGTTCGTGCCCATGTTGAGGTAGCCGTCGCCGTCAAGCGACCAGTCCTGCGGCTGGGGCAGCAGCTCCTCGATCTCGCGGAGCGCCTCGGGGGCGAAGTCGGGCAGGTTCTCGCCCTGCACGCCGGAAACCGGGCGGCCCTTGTAGGTGAGCCCCACCTCGCGGTAGCGCGGAAGGCCCGTGCCCGCCGGGATGGGCTTGCCGATGATGACGTTCTCCTTGAGGCCGGCCAAGTGGTCGGTCTTGCCCTCGATCGCGGCATCGGTGAGCACCTTGGTGGTCTCCTGGAAGGAGGCCGCCGACAGGAACGAGTCCGTGGCGAGCGACGCCTTCGTGATGCCCAGCAAGAGCGGCTGGCCCACGGGAGGCTCCTTGCCCTCGGCGATGAGGCGGTTGGCCTCGTCCTCGAACTCGAAGCGGTTGACCTGGCGGCCCGGCAGGTAGTCGGAGTCGCCGGCGTCGGTCACGGCCACCTTGCGCAGCATCTGGCGCGAGATGACCTCGATATGCTTGTCGTTGATGTCCACGCCCTGGCTCACGTACACGCCCTGCACCTGGCTCACGATGTAGCGCAGCGTGGTGTTCGGGTCGGTGAGGCGCAGCAGGTCGTGCGGGTTCACGGAGCCCTTGGTGAGCTGCTGGCCCACGTGCACCTCGCACCCGTCCGTCACGCCCGGCAGCATCTGGGCGCGGGCGCTCACCACGTACTCGCGGAAGTTGCCCTGCTGGTCGTGGATCGTGATGGTCTTGGACTGCTTGTCGCCCGCGATCTGCAGCGTGCCGGAGATCTCCGCGAGGACGGCGAGGCCCTTGGGCTTGCGCGCCTCGAACAGCTCCTGGACACGGGGCAGACCGTGGGTGATGTCCTCGCCGGCCACGCCGCCGGTGTGGAACGTGCGCATGGTGAGCTGGGTGCCCGGCTCGCCGATGGACTGGGCGGCGATGATGCCCACCGCCGTGCCGATGTTCACCGGGCGGCTCGTGGCAAGGTCCCAGCCGTAGCACTTCTGGCACACGCCGTGCTCGGCATGGCAGGTCATGACCGTGCGGATGACCACCGTGTCGATGCCGGCCTCGTCCATGGCGCGCAGCTGGTCCATGCGCTCCACGTACTCGCCCGCGGCCAGCACCACCGTGCCGTCGGCGCCGTTGGCGTCCTCCAGCAGGCAGCGGCCGATGAGGTTGTCGTCCACGTCGCCCTTGTCGTTGTGCAGCGGATAGGGCACCCCGTCGGTCGTCCCGCAGTCGATCTCGCGGATGATGACGTCCTGGGCCACGTCCACCAGGCGGCGGGTCAGGTAGCCCGAGTCGGCGGTACGCAGCGCCGTGTCGGCGAGACCCTTACGGGCGCCGTGCGTGGAGATGAAGTATTCCAGAACCGACAGGCCCTCGCGGAAGTTCGCCTTGATGGGTCGGTCGATGATCTCGCCCTTCGGGTCGGACATGAGGCCGCGCATACCGGCCAGCTGGCGGATCTGCTTGATGTTGCCTCGGGCGCCGGAGAACGCCATCATGTAGATGGGGTTGAACTTGTCGAAGTTCTCGGCCATGGCCTCGCCGACCTCTTCGTTGGCGGCGTTCCAGATGTCCACGACCTGCTTGTGGCGCTCCTCCTGGCTCATGAGGCCCATCTCGTAGTCCTCGTCGATGGCCGCGACCTTCTCGTCGGCGGCCGCCAGGATCTCGCCCTTGTTCGGCGGCACGGTGGCGTCGTACACCGACACGGTGACGCCGGCGCGCGTAGCGTAGTGGAAGCCCGCGTCCTTGAGGCCGTCCAGGATGGGCGGCACGCTGGACAGCTCGTAGCGGTTGCACACGTCCTCCACGAGACGGCTGATCTCCTTCTTGTTCATCTCGTAGTTGAGGTACGGGTAGTCCTCGGGCAGCACGTTGTTGAACGTGATGCGGCCGATGGTGGTCTCGATGCGCTCGCCCGCCTTGTGGTCCTCGAACGTGTTGTACGCCGTGGCCACCTGCGTGTCCTTGGAAAGGCGCACCCAGATCTTGGCCTGCAGGTCCAGCTCGGCGCGGGCGTCGTAGGCGTTCATGGCGTCGTCGAAGTCGATGAACGCGCGGCCCTCGCCCTCGAAGCCGTCGCGGGCGGCCGTGAGGTAGTACAGGCCGATGATCATGTCCTGGGTGGGCACGGTCAGCGGACGGCCGTGGGCCGGCGACTTGATGTTGTTGGCGGACAGCATGAGCACGCGGGCCTCGGCCTGCGCCTCGGCGCCCAGCGGCACGTGCACGGCCATCTGGTCGCCGTCGAAGTCGGCGTTGAAGGCGGTGCAGACCAGCGGGTGCAGCTTGATGGCCTTGCCCTCGACCAGCACCGGCTCGAAGGCCTGGATGCCCAGGCGGTGCAGGGTAGGTGCGCGGTTCAGCAGCACGGGATGTTCCGTGATGACCTCTTCGAGCACGTCCCACACGTAGCTGGCGCCGCGGTCCACGGAGCGCTTGGCCGCCTTGATGTTCGCGGCGTACTCAAGCTCCACCAGGCGCTTCATGACGAAGGGCTTGAACAGCTCCAGCGCCATCTGGCTCGGCAAGCCGCACTGGTGCAGCTTCAGCTGCGGGCCCACGACGATAACCGAGCGGCCGGAGTAGTCCACGCGCTTGCCCAGCAGGTTCTGGCGGAAGCGGCCCTGCTTGCCCTTGAGCATGTCGGAGAGCGACTTCAGCGGGCGGTTGCCCGGGCCCGTGACGGGGCGGCCGCGGCGGCCGTTGTCGAACAGGCTGTCGACGGCCTCCTGCAGCATGCGCTTCTCGTTGTTGACGATGATCTCGGGGGCGCCCAAATCCAGCAGGCGCTTCAAGCGGTTGTTGCGGTTGATGACGCGACGGTACAGGTCGTTCAGGTCCGACGTCGCGAAGCGGCCGCCGTCCAACTGCACCATGGGGCGCAGGTCGGGCGGGATGACCGGGATGACGTCCAGGATCATGTCCGTGGGCTTGTTCGTGGACTTCAGGAACGCGTCCACCACCTTGAGGCGCTTGATGGCCTTGGCGCGCTTCTGGCCCTTGCCGTTGGCAATGGTCTCGCGCAGCTCCTCGGCCACGGCGGCCAGGTCCATGGCGTCCAGCAGGTCGCGCACGGACTCGGCGCCCATGCCGCCCGTGAAGTAGTCGCGGTAGTTGAGGCGCATCTCGCGGTACAGGGCCTCGTCAGGCACGAGCTGCTTCGGCTCGATCTTCATGAAGGCGTCGAACGCGTCCTGGCGCAGGGCCTTGCGCTCGTTGAACTCCTCGTAGATGTCGGCGATCTCCTCGTCGACCTCCTCGGGCGTCAGGCGCTCGTCCTCGTCGACCTCGTCAACGAAGTCGTCGTCCTCGGGCACGTAGCTCGTGGACAGCTTGCGCGTGGCCTCGATGAGGCGGTCGCGCTCGGCGTCCAGCTCCTCAAGGTCGGCGGCCAGCTCGTCGCGCAGCTCGTCGGCATCCTCCTCGCGGGCCTCCTTGTCAACCGAGGTCACGATGGAGGAGGCGAAGTACAGCACCTTCTCCAGCTCTTTCGGCGGGATGTCCAGCAGGTAGCCCAGGCGCGAGGGCGAGCCCTTGAAGTACCAGATATGGCTCACCGGCGCGGCCAGCTCGATGTGGCCCATGCGCTCGCGGCGCACCTTGCTGCGCGTGACCTCCACGCCGCAGCGCTCGCACACGATGCCCTTGAAGCGCACGCGCTTGTACTTGCCGCAAGCGCACTCCCAGTCCTTCGTGGGACCGAAGATCTTCTCGCAGAACAGGCCGTCCTTCTCGGGCTTGAGCGTGCGGTAGTTGATGGTCTCGGGCTTCTTCACCTCGCCGCGCGACCAGCCGCGCACGTCCTCGGCGTTGGCAAGCGAAATACGCAGGGCGTCGAAATTGGTAACGTCGAATTCCGTCGTCATCTATCGCTCCTCCCCATCCCCGATGAGGTCGTTCGTTCCATTATCGTCAGAGATGTCTCCCATGAGCTCTCCCAGTTCGGCGGCGATGTCGTCGAGCGCGTTCGCCGCATCTTCCTCGGTCTTGCGCGCGTCGGCCGCGATGGCCTCGAACAGCGCGCGGTCTCCGTCTTCCTGTCCCTCGGACTCCACCGTCACGTCGATGGTCTGGTGGTCGTGGCCCTCGAGCTCCACGTTCAGGCACAGGGACTTCATTTCCTTCACCAGCACCTTGAAGGACTCGGGCACCTCGGCGGCCGGGATGTTCTCGCCCTTGACGATGGACTCGTAGGACTTGACGCGGCCGGCGGTGTCGTCGGACTTCACGGTGAGGATCTCCTGCAGCACGTTGGACGCGCCGTAGGCGTAGAGCGCCCACACTTCCATCTCGCCGAAGCGCTGGCCGCCGAACTGCGCCTTGCCGCCCAGCGGCTGCTGGGTGATCAGGCTGTAGGGGCCGGTGGAGCGGGCGTGGATCTTGTCGTCGACCATGTGGCCGAGCTTCAGGATGTAGCTCTGGCCGACCGTGATGGGCTCGCGGAACTTCTCGCCCGTGCGGCCGTCGTAGAGCCACGTCTTGCCGGTGCGGGACAGCTGCGGCACGAACTCGTCGCGCGCCTTGTCGCCGTACTTGGCGTGGTTGATGTTGATGAGGTTACGGTTCGCCTTCTCGATGGCATCGGAGATCTCGCGCTCCGTGGCGCCGTCGAACACGGGCGTGGCCACGTGCATGGGGCCCTCCACCACGGCGTCCGTCTCCTCCGCGTCGTCCCAGCCCCACTTCGCGGCCCAGCCCAGGTGGTTCTCCAACAGCTGGCCCACGTTCATACGGGACGGAACGCCGAGCGGGTTCAGGATGACGTCGATGGGGGTGCCGTCGGCCAGGTAGGGCATGTCCTCCAGCGGCAGCACGCGCGAGATGACGCCCTTGTTGCCGTGGCGACCGGACAGCTTGTCGCCCTGCTGCACCTTGCGCTTCTGCGCCACGTAGATGCGCACGAGCTCGTTCACGCCGGGAGCCAGCTCGTCGCCGGCCGCGCGGCTGAAGCGCGCCATGCCGATGACGCGGCCGCCGGAGCCGTGGGGCACCTTGAGGGACGTGTCGCGCACCTCGCGGGCCTTCTCGCCGAAGATGGCGCGCAGCAGGCGCTCCTCGGCCGTGAGCTCCGTCTCGCCCTTCGGCGTGACCTTGCCCACCAGCACGTCGCCCGGGAACACCTCGGCGCCCACGCGGATGATGCCGTCGGCGTCCAGGTCGCTGATCATGTCGTCGGAGATGTTCGGGATCTCGCGGGTGATCTCCTCGGGGCCGAGCTTCGTGTCGCGCGCGTCGATCTCGTACTCGGAGATATGGATGGACGTGAGCAGGTCCTCGGACACCACGCGCTCGGACACGATGATGGCGTCCTCGTAGTTGTAGCCTTCCCACGGCATGTAGGCCACCATGAGGTTCTGGCCGAGCGCGAGCTCGCCGCCGTCGCAGCTGGGGCCGTCGGCCAGCACGTCGCCCTTCTGCACCTCGTCGCCCTTGCGCACGATGGGGCGGTGGTTGATGCAGCCGGACTGGTTGGAGCGCTGGAACTTCGGCACGAGGTACTCGTCGTACTCGCCGTCGTCGTTCAGGATGATGATGGTCTGGCCGTCCACGTAGTCCACGACGCCCGGGTTCTGGGCGACGAGTATCTCGCCGGAGTCCACCGCGATGCGGTGCTCGATGCCGGTGCCCACGAGCGGCGCGTTGGGGCGCAGCAGCGGCACGGCCTGGCGCTGCATGTTCGAGCCCATGAGGGCGCGGTTCGCGTCGTCGTGCTCGAGGAACGGGATGAGCGAGGTGGCCACCGACACCATCTGGCGCGGGGACACGTCCATGTAGTCCACCTGGCTGGGCGGCAGCTCGTCGGGCTCGCCGAAGACGCCGTTGGCGTCCTTCGTGCGGCAGAGCACGCGGGCAGCCACATGGAACTCGCCGTTCTCGTCGAACGTGCCGAACTGGCGCGTCTCGGGGTCGAACAGGTCGTTCGCCTGGGCGATGACGTAGTTCTCCTCCTCGTCGGCCGTGAGGTAGTCCACGTCGTCCGTGACCTTGCCGTCCACGACACGGCGGTACGGCGTCTCGATGAAGCCGTAGGGGTTGATGCGGGCGTAGGTGGCCAGCGAGCCGATCAGGCCGATGTTCGGGCCTTCAGGCGTCTCGATGGGGCACATGCGGCCGTAGTGGGACGTGTGCACGTCGCGCACCTCGAAGCCGGCGCGCTCGCGGGACAGGCCGCCGGGGCCCAGGGCCGACAGGCGGCGCTTGTGCGTGATGCCGGCGGCGGGGTTCGTCTGGTCCATGAACTGGGACAGCTGCGAGGAACCGAAGAACTCTTTGATGGCCGCCACGATGGGGCGGATGTTCACCAGGGACTGCGGCGTGATCTCGTCGGGCTCCTGCATGCTCATGCGCTCGCGCACGACGCGCTCCATGCGGGACAGGCCGATGCGGAACTGGTTCTGGATCAGCTCGCCCACCGTGCGGATGCGGCGGTTGCCGAAGTGGTCGATGTCGTCGGTCTGGAAGTCCTCGGCGCCGGCGTGCAGGCCCACGATGTACTGCATCGTGCGCACGATGTCGTCGTCGGTGAGCGTGGAGGCCTCGTAGTCCGGATCGAAGCCCAGCTTCTTGTTGATCTTGTAGCGGCCGACCTTCGCCAGGTCGTAGCGCTGCGGGTTGAAGAACAGGCCCTCGAGGAGCGTCCGGGCGGAGTCGATGGTGGGCGGCTCGCCGGGGCGGAAGCGCTTGTACAGCTCGATGAGCGACTCTTCCTTCGTAGTGGCCGGGTCGCGGTCGAGCGTGCGCAGCACCATCTCGTCGGAGCCGAGGAGCTCGATGATCTCCTCGCGCGTCTCGGCCAGGCCGAGGGCGCGCACGAGCAGCGTGGCCGGCTGCTTGCGCTTGCGGTCGATGCGCACGGACAGGATGTCGCGCTTGTCGGTCTCGAACTCGAGCCACGCGCCGCGGCTCGGGATGACCTTCGCATTGTAGATGGTCTTGTCGGACGTCTTGTCGCGCTCGGCGGCGAAGTAGACGCCCGGGGAGCGCACGAGCTGGGACACCACGACGCGCTCGGTGCCGTTGATGATGAAGGTGCCGCGCGGCGTCATGAGCGGGAAGTCGCCCATGAACACGTCCTGCTCCTTGATCTCGCCCGTCTCGCGGTTGATGAAGCGGATCTCCACGAACAGCGGCGCCTGGTAGGAGACGTCCTTCTCCTTGCACTCGTCAACCGTGTACTTCGGCTCGCCGAACTCGTGCTTGCCGAACTCCACGCACATGTCCTTCGTCGAGTTCTCGATAGGGCTGATGTCGTGGAAGGCCTGCGCGAGGCCCTCGCCCTTGAAAAACTCGAAGCTGTCGGTCTGGATGGCTATGAGGTTGGGGACGTCCATGACGTCCGGAATCTTGGCGAAGCTGCGGCGGTTCCTGTAAAGGCTGGTGGGAGCGCTGTTTTTTGCTTGGGCCACGAGGCTTTTCCTCCTTCAAGAAAATCCGTGAAACTGCGAAAAGTCGCAATTTCTAAAAATACTTCGGTTGTCAAGAGGTGTCAAGGAATATTTTTACGAACTGTGGTGATTTGCTGGAGTTTCACGGGTTTAGCTGGGGAAATAGAGAGGAAACTTTTTGGTGGCGCGAAGGGTTTTGGCGCGCTTGGCGCGCTGCGCACCCCATGCCGGCGCGGCATCCCCGACACGGGCGCCCGGCCGGCCGACGGGAACGCGCCCGGCCGATCGATGGGAAGAAGGGAAGCGCCGCATCCCTATGCGTTGCGCGAGGCCCCTGCGCGCGGTGCCCTCTTTTTCGGCAGGTTCGGTCAAAAAATGAGCGTTTTGGCAATCTCAAAGCCGTCATTTCGCTCGCGAGCTGCGGGCGTTCTGCCATGTGCTTGACGTTTCCCCTGCTCAGGAATGCGACGTATTTCAAGCAGCCGGAAGAGCGCGCGGCGGCGATTGCCAAACCGGCCGTTTTTTGGCACTCGACAGCCCCTAAGCCGACAAGCGCCCGCGACCGCACGTTCCGCACGCACACGGGCGCCCCACGCGGCATCGCAGGATCAAGCAGGATGCGGCTTGGAGCAGGATGCGGCTTGCACGACGCGCCGCGGAGGAATCGGCAGGAGGCAGCCTATACGGAACACGGCGCCGCCCCGCCCGCCAGGGTTGCCTGGTAGCGCGCCAGGAGGGCGCAGGGCTGGTAGCTCAGCTTGTTCTCGCGCAGGCCGGGAAGGCCCAGGTCCTCCTCCAGGTTGAGGAACTCGGCGCGGGGGGCCACGGTGCGGGCCAGCTCGCGCAGGAGGGCGCGCCAGATGTAGCGGAAGTCCAGGTTGCCCTTCAGCACCATGACGTCGAAGGCGCCGCCGGGCAGGAGGGACCCGTAGGCGTAGCCCTGCACGTCGCCGGCGATGCGCAGCAGGATGCCCTCCAGGCCCAAGGCCTCGAAATGGTCCAGGTCGAGCGCGATCTTGCGGTGCTCCAGCTCCAGGGGGTGCTCCTCGGTGCCGCGGCGGCGGCTCCCCTCGTGCCAAGCCTGCTGGAACGCGCGCAGCTCGTCGAGGCAGGCGGGGACGACGGGCTCGAAGGACACATCGTCGCCGTAGAGCTGGAAGAACTTGTTCGTCTCGCGGCGCTTCTTCGCAAGCGCCGGGCCCGCGTAGGCGGCGATGTCCCGGGTGCGGTAGAGGTAGTCGGCGAAGGCGCGGTCGGTGGAGAACGCGAACATGCCGGGCAGCGCCTCCTCGAGGCGCTGGCGCTGCGAGGGGGTCACGCCCACGAGCACGGGTCGCTCCCCCGCCCCGGCCGCCTCCTCCAGCAGGCGGGCGATATCGGCAACGACGTCCTCCCCGCCGAGCGGCGGGTAGTACGCCACGGCCCCCGGGAGCCGGCGACGCTGGCGCACGTGCAGCGCGCGCCCCTCGAGGCGGACCTCCGTGCCGTACTTCTCCGTGAGCGAGTACAGGTTGGCGAACCCGAGCGCGGAGTCGTTGCGCCCGAGCGGCGCGAGCACCTGCTCCACGGCGTCTTTGTCGGCAAGCTGCAGCGTTCTGTATTCCATGGGTCGCTTTCCTCGGGGCTTTTCCTCATGGGCGCATAGGCGCCGGCCTCCTAGTGTAGACGAACGCGCTGCGGGCGAACAGCCTCAGGTTCGCAACGCCCGATGCCCCGCAGGACGCTTCGCGCAAGGATAAACGCCGGGGGATGCCGAAACGAAGGCGGTTGTTCGCCCCCTGCCGCAACGCAAGGAGTACACTGTCAATCAACCGTTGAAAGGTCCTGCCATGTACCGCAAGAGAAAGGTCCTGCCATGTACCGCAAGACGCTGCGCATCAACCTGTTCGGCATCGAGCCGCCCGTGGAGGAGGCCCTGCGCCGCGCGGCGCCCCTCGATCGGTTCGAGCATGCGGTCGAGGCCTTCCCCGCGCTGGAAGCCGAGGCGTTCTGCTCCTGCGACATCGCCGTCGTCGACCTGCGGCTCTTCGCCAACGCGCCGGGCGGCGCCCGGCCGTCGCGCTGCCTTGCGGACCTCATGGCGAGGCGGCGCATGCGACTCGACACGTTCTACAGCGCCGTGGCGGTCGTTGCCGACGCCGCCGAGGCGGCATGCTGGACGCCGGAGGACTACGGGGCGTTCGACGCGCTGTGGACGCGACCGCTCGACGCGACGCGGGCCGCTTTCGAGCTCGCCCGGCTGCAGCGCTCGGCGAAACGCGACGCCGACCTGTCCCTCGCGCAGCAGTACCTCGACACCGCCATCGACTCCATACCCGAGCTCGTGTGGTTCAAGGACGCGCGCGGCGCCCACCTCAAGGTGAACGACGCGTTCTGCGAGACGGTGGGCAAGACGAAGGACCAGGTGGAGGGGCGCGGACACTACTATATATGGGACATCACGCCCGACGAGTACGCGCAGGGAGAGTTCGTGTGCCTGGAATCCGAGGAGGAGACCATGCGCTCGAGCACGACGCTCCTGTTCGACGAGCAGGTGAAGACGAAGAGCGGCATGCGCCAGTTCAAGACGTACAAGTCGCCGCTCATCGACTACGACGGCACCGTCATGGGAACCGTGGGGGTGGCCCACGACGTGACGGATCTGGGAAACATAAGGACCGAGCTGGAGATATTCATCGACTCGATGCCCTACGCCGTCGTGGTGCTCGACAACGAGGGCGCCATCGTCAACATCAACGAGCGCGCCGAGGACTACTTCGACGTGAAGCGCGAGCGCGTGGTGGGCGGCGACTTCGACCGCTGGCGGCGCATCGTGCTGGGGGATGCCGTGGTGGATGCAAACGACTTCGAGGACTCGAGCTTCTTCACGGCGTCCATACGCGGGGAGCCGAAGACGTTCGAGGTCAACGAGCGCGCCATCCTCGACGTGTTCGGCAACGCGACGGGGGTGCTGCGCATCTACCGCGACGTGACGAACGAGCGCAAGCTGGAGCAGCGCGTGATAGCCGCCGCGCGCACGGACTACCTGACCGGGCTGTACAACCGGCGCTACTTCTACGAGCACGTGGAGGAGCATCGCGGCAGCCAGCCGGTCACGCTCATCACGTTCGACCTGGACGATTTCAAGGACATCAACGACCGCTACGGCCATGCAGCCGGCGACGCGGCGCTCGGCATGACGGCGAAGACGCTGCGCGAGGCGTTTCCCGACGGGTTCGTGGTGCGCTGGGGCGGCGACGAGTTCGTGGTGGCGCTCATGGGAGAGCGGTCGATCGAGCGGACGGAGGCGACCGTGCGCGCGCTGCTCGCGGACCTGGCGCGCGAGTCCGCGGCA
>NC_021021.1:1830209-1834157 GCF_000210055.1 Gordonibacter pamelaeae 7-10-1-b | reverse complement strand
GTCGCGGCCGCGGCGCTGGCAGCTGCGGCCGCCTCGCGCGCCTCGGATTCGGCGGAAGCGGCGCGGTCGGACGACTCGAACGTCACGTCGTCGGCGATGTCCGCCTCCACGCGCACGAGCTCGTCGAGCGTGACGCCGTACAGGTCGGCGAGCGCGATGAGGTTGCCCGTGTCGGGCGACGACTCGGCGCGCTCCCACTTCGACACGGCCTGGCGCGACAGCCCCAGCCGCGCGGCCAGCTCCTCCTGGCTGAAGCCCTTCTCGCGCCTCATCTCGGCTAGGCGTTGGGCGATTTCGACGTTCATGAACGATCCCTTTCTCGGCGTTGGCGTCATGAGTACCTCTTTCTCGCCCTCCAGTGTGCGGTAGCGCACCCGGTTGCACCAGCATCTCTGGTAACCATTTTACGCAACCGCCGGTTGCCTGCCCGTGTGAAAAGGGATTTTGCGACGAAGCACGCCGAAACCCATGACATTTGTCATGGCGAGGGGCCTCCTGCCGCTGCGGCGGCCCCGGCAGCGCATGAGACCTGGGGATGGCGTGCGAGAGCCCCTACCGGGCGGCGTCGCGCAGGGCCTTGAGCTTCGCCAGGGTGGACGGGTCGATGCGGGAGGCCACGGTGTTCTTCTCGGCCACCTTCGGGGTCTCGTCGAGGCGGGCGTCGTCGTAGTAGCGGTCGACCTCCAGGCTGAAGCCGTTCGCGCTCATGCGGTCCACGCCGAAGCCGAACACGGTGTCCTGGATGGTGGCGTCGCTCGTGACCACGAGCGTCTCCACCTGGCGCTCGCGCGCGTCGTGCGCGAGCTTCTCGATGACCTTGTCGGCCGACTGGCCCGCCGGGCTGAACATGATGCGCACGCCGCCCACGCTCTCGGCCTCGCCCGTGGAGAACTCGTTGCGGCCGCCGTCGAACACGATGATGGCGCGCCAGTCGCGGCCGGCGTAGTTCACCACGTCGTTGATGAGGCGCTCGCGCGCCGTGTTGAACGCGTCGTCGGTGTAGTCGGGCCCCGTGATCTTGCGGTAGCGGCTCCCCGACCGCAGCACGTTGTACCCGTCCACGATCAGCAGTTTTTTGCGTTGCTTACTCACCATAGGTCCAAATCAGTCAGCGAGGCCGGCTGCGGTGCCCGAGATCGTGGGGAGGGCGAGGGCGAAGCGTACTTCGGTACGCGAGTCCTCGGCCTCGCCGCGAGATCGGGCAACGCAGCCGGCCGCAGCGTCGGCCCGTTCCGCCGTTCGGAGAACGGCGGAACCTAGTAGTTCTGCCGCAGCCATTCGTACATGCAGGCGGTGGAGGCTTGGGCGACGTTGAGGGAGGCCACCTCGCCCATCTGGGGCAGCTTCACCAGGAAGTCGCAGCTCTCCTTCACCACGCGGGACAGGCCCTCCGCCTCGTTGCCCATGACGAGGGCGATCTTGCCCTTCAGGTTCGAGCGCCAGATCACGTCGTCGGTCTGCTCGCTGGCGCCCGCCACCCAGAAGCCGCGCTCCTTGAGGCGCGCCATGACCTGCACGAGGTTCGGCACCTGTGCCACGGGCAGGTGTGCGATGGCGCCGGCCGAGCTCTTGTAGGTGGAGGCATCCACCTTCGCGCTGCGCTTGTTGGGTATGACCAGGCCGCATGCGCCCACGGCCTCGGCGCTGCGGGCGATGGCGCCCAGGTTGCCGGCATCGGTGAGGTGGTCGAGGATAACCACGAGCGCGCGGCCCCCGTTCTCCTCGGCGTACGCCTCGGCGGCGCGTTCGATCACGGTGATGTCCACATAGGCGTGCGGCTTCGTCTCCGCCATGACGCCCTGGTGGCTGCCGCGCTCGGACTTGTCGTCCAGCGTCTTGCGCGGCACCGTGGTCACGTCCACGTCGAAATGCTTCGCCTTGCGCAGGATGTCCTCCACCAGGCCGTCGCGCTTCGCGTTGTCGGCCAGAAGGATGCGCTTGATGGGCACCTGCGTGCGCAGCGCCTCGATGATGGGGCGTTTGCCCTCGATGTAGTCTGCCATGGGTATCGCTTTCCGCAGGCGGCCGCGAGGCGGCCCTGCGCGTTTCGGGTTCGGTATCGAGCAGAAAGTGTACCACGCGGCGAACGGCACGCGCGGCGCTTCGATAAAAACTGCGTCAATCGCCCAGCGGGGGCAGCGGCTTCGCCAGGGCGCCGCCCTCGGGGTACGCCATGCCCTCCAGGTAGGGAACGGCGCGGTTCTTTCCCTCGGCCTTGGCCCGATAGAGCGCGATGTCGGCCCGACGGTACAGCTCGGAGAACGGGTGCGGCTCGGATTCCACCACCACGCCCACGCTCAGGCTGACGTCGCGGGGGAAGCCGCGGTCGGCCGCCATGGTGCGGAACGCGTCGATGAGGGCCTCGGAGCGCTCCATGGCCACGCGCGGGTCGTACACGTCGCGCATGAACACCATGAACTCGTCGCCGCCCAGGCGCGCCACGATATCGCTCGTCCGGAAGAGCGTGCGGGCGGTGTCCACGAACGCCGTGAGCAGGTTGTCGCCCACCAGGTGGCCGAACTTGTCGTTGACCGACTTGAAGTAGTCCACGTCGGCCAGAAGGCATGCGTAGGACACGTCGGGCTGCTTGGAGGCGCAGTACTCTCGCAGGCGGCCCTGCAGGTACGAGCGGTTGTAGGCCCTGGTCAGCGCATCGGTCGAGGACTGCTCCAGCAGTTCGTACTCCTCGGACACGTCCACGATCTTGCCCACGTACTTCACGACCCGGCCCCGGGCATCGTAGATGCGGCGGCCCATGACGCGCTGGTGCACGAAGACGTCCTGCTCGCTTTCGCGGCCGAAGAAGAACATGGGCCGCAGGCGGTACACGTGCACGTAGTCGTCGCGCCCGTCGCCGCGCTCGGGCTGGGCCTGCGACAGCTTGCGCGCGTCGGCCGCATAGCGCACGCGGTCGTCGGGGTGCACGAAGCCGTCGAGGCCGATCGTGTCCAGGCAGTGCTCGATAACCAGCTTGTTGCGCCTGATGTCGGGGCTTTTGCCGAAACGGGTGGAGAACAGGTACAGGGTATCGCGCCCCACGTCGTATTCGTAGATGACGTCGTCGGACAGCTCCGAGACGATCTCGTAGCGCTCGCGCTCCACCTTGGCCTGCGAGAGCACGGCGTCGAGGTCGACCGCGCCCACGTCGCGCGCGGTCATCCTGCGCGAGGCGAACGGGTCGTCCGGCGCGTGGGGGGCCGAGCTGTGCATGTGGACGATGAGCCAGTCGTCGCCGACGGGAGCGTACACGAACGTCAGGCGGCGCTCGTACTCGTCATCGGAAGGCTCGCCCTCGGCGTCGCCCTTCGTCGCGCGCGTGCGCAGGCTGGACAGCACGACGGTGCAGGTCTCGTTGCGGTAGGCGAGATGGCATTCGTGGGATACGATGCGCGACCCGATACGGCGCGCGAACGCGCAGGAGGCGCCCAGCAGGCGGGCGACGGCATCGGTGTCGAAGGCGTGGAGCTCGCTGGCGTAGCCGTAGCAGGTTGCGCGCACGGGATCGAGGCAGGACAGCGCAGCATCGAGGTCGCCCCGCTCGTAGCAGGCCTCCACGAATTCCCGGGTCTTGTCGACCAGCAAGAATGCCAGGTTCCCCATATCGCCAGCTTTCGCATCCATCGCAGCCTACGGCACGTCGCCGCCGTCTTAATTGAGGGCACCATACTAGCATAGTGTCAAGGCAAAAAATGCCCCCCCCCCCCGAATTTTTCATCAGTAACCCATAGGGTGATGTTTTCGACACCTTTTCCGCACATTCGGCGCGCTCGGGGCGCTTCGGGCGAGAGGCCGGCCGACGCTTTCCGGCAGCGTCCCCCGCTAGCGCGCCGCGCGCCCGCTTTCCTGGCGGCCCGCGCCCCCGCTCGCGACATTCCCCGGATTCGCATCCCCGCTCGCACCGTCGCGGCGGTTCGCATCCTCGCCCGCACCGTCGCGGCATCCGGCATC
>NC_021021.1:1820952-1829492 GCF_000210055.1 Gordonibacter pamelaeae 7-10-1-b | reverse complement strand
CCGTGCCCGGCGGTTGCAACCGCCGGCACGGCGCTCGGGCCGGGGGGGGCAGGCTCCGTGCACTTTCGATGAGGGGCGCACGAAACTTCTGCGAACTGGTATGATACGGCTCAACCGAAAACGGCTGGCGCGACGCCCCAAACGCATGCGCCGGCCGGCAGGGCGTCCGCGTCCGCCCGCCTGCTCGCTCTTGACGAAGGGGTACGCTGTGAACAAGAAGATGGTGCTCGCAACCGCGGCCTGCGTCGTAGCCGCAACGCTCACGCTGTCGGGATGCAACTCGGAAGTCGAGGAGCCCAACGTGCCGGCGGATGGCAGCTCCGCAGCCGCCTCCAGCGGCTACAGCTACACGCTCACCGATGCCGAAAAGCTCAAGGCCCTGGCCGTAGGCGAGACGGCCGTCTGGCGCGACTACGAGGTAACGGTGACGTCCGTCGACCGCGCCGACGACAAGCTCACCGCGCACGTGACCGTGAGGAGCCATACGCTGCCGCAGACGCTCGGCGCCGACTGCCTGCTGTCGTTCGGCATGCCGCCGGTGGGCTCGTCGTTCGACGACGGCACCATCACCGTGCCGGCCGGCGAAGAGGTGTCGGGCACGCTCACGTTCGACGACCAGTACGGCTCCGAGCGCCTGTTCTGGAACGACGGCGCCACCGAGGGCACGTGGGACCTCACGCTGCCCGCCGTGCAGCCCGCCCAGGAAGGCGGGAACGAGGGCACCCAGCCGGCCAAGACCGACGAGCCGAAGTCCGAAGAGTCGAAGCAGCAGGAGCCGAAGAAGGACGCGGCCGCCGAGGCGCAGAAGCAGGCCGTGGCCGCCCTGGAGGCCGAGATGCCGTCGCTCTTCACCAACAACACGTTCTACACGTTCCAGGGCGTCGACACCTCCACCGCCACCGTGACGCCCCAGGAAGGCGGCGGCTACGAGTACGTGAACGACGTATCGATCATCGGCGCCGACGGCGTCACGCCGACCACCGCGAACGTGCGCCTGATCTGCGAGCCCAACGGCAACTGCATCTCCATGACCGTTGACGGGGCGTTCTTGTTTTAGGGAACCGCTGATTAATTTTCGGATTCGGCTTTTTCATAGGGCAGGCACGTGCTTGCCGCTCGATTGCGCGACGATGTCCGCTCGCATTGCCCTGTTTCTTTGAATACGGTAATGGAATCGAAGAAAATTTTCGATATTTTACCGTAGCGAACGATGAGGGTTCCGAAATCCTCTTCCAAGGTGAGATAATCGCCCAAATCAGCGCGAAAAGCCGGATATTGGGCGTCGGATGTTAGGTTTCGGACGCGAAATCCCGAGGTTCGGTAATATATCGGGAAAAAATTCCGAATCCATTACCGTAGTTCGACCTCTTACCTCATCTTGCAGGGCCGTATGCCCACCAGCAGGGCATTGCTCGAACCTGGGGAAGCGCTGATCAATGCGCGCTGGGACCCGTTTCGTAGGGCAAGGGCTCTGCCCTTGCCCTACGGGTCAAACGTGAACGCTACATTAATCAGCGCTTCCCTAGCGATCCACGACCTACAAGGACAAAGAGAAGCCCGGCAGGCAATGACCGCCGGGCTTCTCTCTGCGCATTGTGCAGAGACCGAGCGACGCTCCCGTTGCAGAACGGTAGCCTCAAAGGAAAAACCGGCCTGCACCAGCCCGACCGCTAGCGCGCAAGGAGTCTCGCATGGTGCTCCAGAACCCGTTGCGCCACCAGGAGCAAACCCGCGAAGTAGCCACCGGGCACCGCCTCGGACACGCGATCGAGAAACGGCCCGATCCACGACAGCGGATGCCGCTCGACGAATGCGGCGATGTCCGCCACCTCGGCGGCGCCCTCCCCCATGGCCTCGCGGCGGCAAAGCTCCGAAAGGTACAGCAGCTCGATGCCCATATGGTCCTCGTACTGGTTGTTGGCGTTCCTCACTTCCAGGCCGGCCGCGCGCAGCAGTTCGCGCATCTCGAACGTGGGCTGGCCGAACCCCACCGTGACATCCTTGCCGCGGTACATCGTCTCCCACGGCGGCGCCGCGGGCGAGGGCGGGCCGACGAACAGACGCGTGTATTCCACCGACACGCGCTGCGGCCCGTCCTCGCCCGCCCCGGTGCGCTGCGCGGCTCCTTCGGCATAGCATGCGCAGGCTTCCACGGCCCGGGCCACGGCGTTGTCGTCGAACACCGGGAACGCCTTCCAAAACGCCGGATCCAAACCTACCGGCGATGTCATCGTCATCGGCCTCAACAGCGAGTTCCCCACAAACGCATAAGCCTCGGACAGGGTTTTCCAAGGAATGTCCTTGCACATGCCAAACCTCCTTTCGGCGCGAGGCGCCTACGCGGCCTCTCCCGCCGCAACGTTTACGGCCTCGCGCTTCGGCGCACCGCCGGGCAGCAGCTTCTGCGCCAGCATGACGAACGCGAGCGCGCCGAGGGACACCACGCCGATGGCGACGACGATCTCCACCCAGGTGGGAGCATACGAGCCGGCAAGGGCCCACATGCCGGCGCCGCCTTGCTGCGCAGCCGTCGTGCCGAGCGACACGCCGGGAGCACCCGCCACATTGAGCTCGACGAACGAGGTGAGCAGCAGCCACACGCGCTTGAAGAACACGCCTGCCACCACGCACACGCTGGCAGCAGCCACGAGGCCCATGCGGGCGCGATTCTTCGTGAACACGAGGATGCAGAACGGGATGAGCAGCCCGATGACGATCTCGAACCAGAAGAACGGGGCCGTGGCGCCCGTGGCCATGATGGCGAGCGTCTCGGCTCCGGCGGCTCCCGGGTAGGCCATGGTCAGCACTTCGCAGCCCACGAGGAAGGCGTCGACGGCGATGCAGACCGCCAAAAGCCCGGCCAGGTTGGACAGCAGCTTTTTGTCGGTTTTGAAGCGGCCGGACTTGTTGAGGCCCATGAGCGACAGGATAAGCAGCGCCAGGCCGGAGTCCATGGCCGACACCACGAACAAGGGCGCCATGATGGCCGAGTACCATCCCTCGCGCGCCATCTCAAGGCCGAAGATCCATGCCGTCACCGAGTGGACGAGGATGGCGACCGGCAGGGCGAAGCGGCTCACGACGGCCACCTTGTCGGCCGCGCCCGGCTTCTTGGAGGTCATGAACGCAAGGTACACCACGTTGATGGCCAGGTACAGCGTGATAACGCAGATGTCCCAGAACAAGGGCGACAGCGGATTCGGCCCCGTGATTATGCGCCACACGCGCTGGATGCCGCCCAGGTCGATGAGCACGAACATGCCAGCGCAGCAGATGCACACCGTGGACAGGATGACGGCGGGCAGCGCCACCTTCTTGTAGTCTGCCACGTGGAACACGCTTGCCGACGAGGCCACGATGAGGCCGCCGGCCGAGAGGCCCACGAAGAACATGAACATGGTGATGTAGAGGCCCCACGAGGTGCCGTTCGACATGCCGGTGACGCCGAGGCCGTTTGCAAGCTGGTAGATCCACGCGGCGACTCCCGCTATCGTGAGCGTGCCGAGCACGCCCATCGCTGCTTTGGCTTTCGTAGAGGTTTGCATGGTTCGCACCTCCTCCTTAGTTGAAGTAACGGACTTGCGGGCGGGTTCCCTGCTCGGGAAGCAGGGCGGTGGCATTGCGCTCGCGGACGACGCGCGAGACCTCGCTCTCGGGATCGTCGAGATCGCCGAAGATACGCGCCTTGGCAAGGCAGCATTTCACGCACATGGGCTCGTCGCCGCGGTCGGTGCGCTCCTTGCAGAGCGTGCACTTCTCCACTACGCCCTTTCCCCGCACCGGCACGTCCTTGTCGCCGTAGTTGAAGTCAGGGTCGCGCACCGGCTCGTTCCAGTTGAAGACGCGCGCGTTGTACGGGCATGCCGCCATGCACATGCGGCACCCGATGCACTTCTCGTAATCGATCTCCACGCGCCCCTTATCGTCCTTGTACGTGGCACCCGTGGGGCACACGCGCAGGCACGCCGGATTCTCGCAATGCTGGCAGGCAACGGGCAGATGCGAGCGGGAGACGTGGGGATACGTCCCCTGAACGCCCACCTCGAACTCGCAATCTTCGTTGAGCACGCGATTCCAAGCCATGCCCATGGGAACGTTGTTCTGCATCTTGCACGCCATGGCGCAGGTGTTGCACCCCGTGCAACGATCCAGATTGATGGCTATAGCCAACCGAGTCATGAGGACCACCTATGCTTTCTTCACTTCGACAAGCGTGTCGTTGAAGGGAGTGACCCTCCCCTTGGCGAGCGCTTTTCCACGGGGGTTCGCAGCGTCGTTGGTGACGTTCTGCAAATCACCGGCAGTCATGTACTTGCTCCAAATGCCCTCGACGATGACCGTCGTTCCCGGGCGCACCGCCTCGGTGGCAATGCATGCGCATTGGAACGACCCGCGATCGTTGAACGCCTCGACCACGTCGCCGGACTCGAGGCCGCGCGCCGCCATGTCGACGGGATTCATCTCGAGCGTCGGTTCGTAATGCTGTCGTAGCCACGAGGCGTCCATGAGGTTCTGGTGGATGAAGTACTTGGAGCGGCGCTGGGTCATGACGAGCGGGTACGTGTTCCGCAAGGGATTGCCCTCGAACGCTTCATGGGGTGCTTCGTATTGGGGAAGCGCCTGACCGTATTCCACCAGGTTCTCGTAGTACAGGTCGATCTTGCCTGACGTCGTCTTGTAGGTCTGGTTGCCGTAACTGCGCGCAATGTCCGGTTGGTTCTTCAGCGCAACCACGCCGTTGTGCGATACGACCTCGTCGAGGGTAATGCCGGCAAGGGCCTTGTCGGTTGCCTTTTCCAGCTGGAAGCGCGTCAGCTCCTCCTGGCTCTCGGGAAGCGCGTCCCCGTATCCCAGACGCTTGGCCATCTCGCGATCGATCCAGAAGTCCGTCTTGCTCTCGAACAGGGGATCGAGCACCTTCTGCTGCAAAAGGACATGGCCGCGCAGAGCGCGCACGAAGCCGATCTCCTCGTCCACTTCGAAATGGGAGCACACGGGCAGAACGATATCGGCCCAATCCACCGAAGGCGTATGCCAGATATCCTGCACGACGACGAAATCGAGGGTCTTCGCCCACTCGTTCGTACGATTCTGATTGCCGGCGATCTGCTGGAACGCGCCGTTTTGCACCCACATGAAGCGGATACCGCTCTCCTCATCGCGGTAGTCGACGCTCGCCTTCGGCGCCGACGCGGTCTTGCACTCCGCCGGCAGCGGCCATGAGGCCAGCTTGCCCGCACCGAATATCTTCTGGTACGCGTTCACGTACGCACCCGCTCCCCATCCGGGAATGTCGGTTCCGAACGAACCGACGAGCGTGGCCAGCAGCACCGCCGCATGCCCTGCGACGTCGGCGTTGTAGAACTTCTCCCCGCCGCCGAAGCCGAAGGAGAGAATCGAGGGTCCGTGGTTCGCGTACTTGTCGGTGATTTCAACGAGCACGTCTTCGCCTATACCCGTCGTTTCGGCAGCCCAAGAAGGCGTGTACTGCTTTTGACCCTCTTTCAGCAGGCTGAAAACCGTGGCATACGCCTCCCCGTCGATGGTCGCCTCGTATTCGAGCGCAGGGTTCACGCCTTCGGCATTATAGGCAGACAGGGAACCCGAGGCCTCGTCCCACACCATGAAAGGATTATCGGCACCGGATTGCTTGATGTCGTCAACGGGGTTCTTCCGCAACAGCGATCCATCCGATCGTTTCACGAGGAACGGCATGCTCGTGTTGGCTTTCAGATACGGGGCGTTGTACCACCCGTTGTCCAAGATAATCGAGATCATGCCCAGGTAGAGAGCCGGATCGGTTCCGGCGACCAAGGGAATCCATTGCGAGCTCTTCTCGGCGGTCGTGCAGAAGTTGGGATCGAGCGTGATGATCTCGGCTCCCGCCTCCTTCGCCTCGAAGAAGTAGCGCGCGGTTACCATGCACGTCTCCAGCATGTTGCATCCCACGTTCAGGATGGTCTTGGCGTTCTTCCAATCGGTCACCTCGTTCGACGAGGCTCCCTGCTGGCCCGATTCGGCGAGCGCCGGAGAGAAACCGTTGCCCAGCCCGATATCGATTCCGCGGTGGGGCTTCTCCTGCCCCTTGAGCAGCTTGGGAAGGAAGGTGGTGAGCGAGTCGACGGCCGTTTGGATGGCGATGGCTCCCGGTCCGTATTTCTCCTGGGTCTCCTTCACCTTCTCGGCGATGGTGTCGAGCGCCTCGTCCCAGGTGATCTCGACGAACTCGCCCGACCCGCGCTCGCCCACGCGCTTGAGCGGGACCTGCAGGCGCTCTTTGCTGTACGTATGCTGAATCTCGGAAATACCCTTCAGGCAGATGGTCTCGTTGCGTTTGTCGGGCCATTCGTTCGGCTCGACCAGAACCATGCGCCCGTCGCGAACCGTGCACTTCAGATGGCAGTTGCATTGGCAGTGGCGATAGTGGAACGTATACCCCACCCGCTCCTCCGGTTCGGCATGCGCCTGCGCCGGTGCGAGCCAGCTGTCGGCCGTGGTCATGCCGGCGGCGCCTGCAAGGCCCAGCGCGCCTGCAGCAGCGCCGGTCGCCTTCAGAAAGCTCCTGCGCGTGAGCCCGCTGCGCGGGCTGCTAGTTCCTGACATGTCTCCTCCTCAAAGATGTCGTCAGGATATCCCCGCCCTGTCGGCTGCGGGCAAAGACCCTGCCGACAGGCTCCATACGAGAACATCCCCCTGCTTCCCGTGAGAATTGGCCAATTCCACTGACTTCACTATACGGAATTATCCTATGACAATCAAGGATTGTCATAGGATAATTTGTCATATGATTATTCTACTTTTAACATAGTTTTTCCTGATTCCGCAGGTCATTGAACTGCCGGGGTGCCGCCTTTGCAGCGTAGCACATCATCCTTGGCCCCCAGCTGAGGCAGGCTGGGGCACTATCCTTCCAGCTGCGTTTGCAGGTACTCCCTGAACGACGGCATGTCGAAGCGCACGTATCCCTTTTGATACTCGCCGATCACGCCCTGCTCCAGCAAACGCCGTTTGTACTGGGATGCGTAATTGCTCTTCACACCCATGCGCTCGGCTATATCGGCCAGGGAGCTGTCCTTGGCATCGGGAAGCATGGCGGCTAAAAAGCGCTTGTCCCCCTTCGACAGCTCGCGATAGGCGCATTCGAGAATCCCCTCCATCATCTCGCGACGGGCGAGCTCCACGCCACGCGAGACATCGTCTGGCGATATCTCCTCGGATGCAGGCCTCTCCGCCCAAATACGGTAGCCAACAAGCTGCATCATATAGGGAAACCCATCGACGGCGCGAACAGCAGTATCGAGCGCCGCTGGCGATATGGCCCTCCCGCCCTGTACGATGGTGAGGTTCATGGCGTCACGCACGTCGTTGTCGGGAATGCGGCCAAGAGCATGCTTGCGCGCCCTGCGAAGAAACGACACGCTTTCATCGCTTAGAAGGGATGACACCGCATAGGGAAGCCCCGCCATAAGGAGGGCGACTTTGCGACCTTCGCGAACGAAATGCTGGTAAACCCGAGCAAGCTGTCGCATTTCCTCAAGATCGACCCGTACTTCGTCGACCGTGATGAGCAGACCCACCTCGTGCTCCGCAAGCTGATCGAGAAGCGCGTTCATCTGCGTGCGCCAATTGCCCGAACGCGGGGCCTCGTTTTCCCACTCGAATCCGACAAACTGGCCGATGGTTATGCCCTTGAGCTTCTTGTCGTCCAACGAGTCAAGGAAATCTCGCGCCGCAACGGTCGCTTGGTCGAGAATGTCCTCGAGCATCCCCGTCGCCGCAGTGGTGTTGGCGGATATCCACCCTTGCGATGCCGCCTCCTCGGCCACAAAAGAAAGGAGGGCGGTCTTGCCCGAACCGCGCGGTCCCGACACGATAGTCGAAAGATTGGGATCTCCGAGGCCATTGGAAAAGGCGTTCGAAAGCTCCTCGATAAGGTCCTCCCTTCCCGCCATGTAGGGCGGGATGATGCCGAACGAGGGAGTGAAAGGATTGTGCATTACCATGGCTATGCCTTTCCAGAAGGGAGGTGCAAGCATCATTCTTTGTGAATTTTTGCATCTTTTGCAAACTTTTGCAACTTTTGCATAAACCATCTACCTGGCATAACAGAGCGAACAACAGAAATACCTCGCACTGTCAGGTACCATCTTGCAAGGCTAACCGACGCTTAAACACGGTATGCGTCCTACGCTTCGGCCTTTCCGCCCAGGGCGTCCTTCGCGGCATCGCCCAGCACGTCGCCGAAGCCCTCGCTGAAGGAGCTGGGTACCACGACGGTGCCGCCGGTCTCGCGGACGCTCTCGTACAGCAGGTGCATGGCGCGCAGGCGCAGGGCGGCGTCGTTCTTTGCGTAGGTGTCGCCCATGTCGTCCATCATCTCGCAGATGTCCTGCTCGGCCTCCATGAGGATGATGCGGGCCTTCTTGCGCTGCTCGGCCTGGGCCTCCAGGCTCATGACGTCCTGCAGCTCCTTGGGCAGCAGGATGTCGCGCACCTCCACGGACAGGATAGTCACGCCCCAGGCGGCCACCTTCTCCTCC
>NC_021021.1:1819878-1820523 GCF_000210055.1 Gordonibacter pamelaeae 7-10-1-b | reverse complement strand
GGGCGCGAAGCCCTGCACGCCGCTTCTCCTTGCCACCGCCATCACGCTCCCGTCTGCGACGCCCGGCCTGCACGGCCCACGTCGATCTCCACTATGCGGCCGCCACCGGCCCCGCCGGCCGGCTCTTCCCCGGCCTCGCGTTTCATCTGCTTGATCTTGCGCGCCATGCACTTCTGCACGTCGTCGAGCGTCAGGCCCAGGTCGCGGCACGACGCCACGCAATCGCCCAAGATGGCGTCGATCTCCTGGGCGTGCTCGTCGCCCACGTCGGCATCGAGGCCCCGCACGAACACGCCGCGTCCGCGCGTGGACTCCAAGTATCCGTCGGAAACCAGACTCAGGTACGCTTTGTTCACCGTGTTGTAATTGATGGATATCTCGGACGCCAGGCCGCGCACCGTGGGCAGCTGGTCGCCCGGCTTGAAGTAGCCGGAGTTTATGAGATGGATCAGCCGTTGCCGCAGCTGCACCCACAGGGGCACGTCGGTCGTGGTATCAACTTCGAACGGGAACATGTTCCTTTAGCCTTCTCTCCGTCAAGATGCCATTGCGAGCAGCGGATGCATGCCCGCCTCCACCACGCAGTACCGCATGGCGAGCCCGCCCGCCAGCACGCAAGCCGCCGCCACGAGGGCGATCGCCGGG
>NC_021021.1:1817971-1819077 GCF_000210055.1 Gordonibacter pamelaeae 7-10-1-b | reverse complement strand
CCCGCCCGCGCCCCGCACCGCAACGAGCTCGCCCGGTGCCAGCAGCCCCAGCGCGGCGAGCACGAGGCACGCGCCAGCACCCGTTCCGCCCAGGAACAGGTAGCACACGATCAGCGGACCGAGCATCGAGCCACCCCTTCCCTTTCCGACCCAGCGGGTGCGCATCCCGCGACAACGAACGGAGAGCTCGCCGCGCGTGCCCGTGCCGGCAGCGCACTGCGCTCCTTGATGCGACAGGCGCCGAACCCGTGCGTCGACGCTGCGCGGCGCAAATTATCCTAAGACAATCACGGAGCCATTGTAGGACATTTCCGGCAGCCGCGCCATGTGCGCATCGTGCGAAGGCCGGGCGACGCGCGCGTTGCAGAACGGCGGCGATGGGCACAGCAAGCGGCGGGCACGCTACACTGGCCGGGAAAACCGTCAAGAACATGAGGGAAGGAGGACGTATGGAGTCCACCGTGTTCAAGAAAATGCATCTGGAAGAGGGCGCGAAGGGGATCGCGCTGTACGCCCCGCCCGAGTTCCACGCCATGGCAGCCGGCCAGGAGCTGGTCGCCTTCCCCTCCCGGGGGCCGTACGACTTCGTGGTGCTGTTCGCCACGAACCTGAACGAGTACCGTGCCCGCGTCGCGGAGGCACGCGAGGCGCTCTCCCGCCGCGGCGAGCTGTGGGTGGCTTTCCCGAAGCCGCGCGGACGACAGGGACGCACATTCGGGTGGCATGCGCTCTGGCTGACCGCCCGCTGCGAGGGGCTGGAGGAGCGGATAGGCCTCGCCCTCGACGACTCCTGGGCGCTCGCCTGCTTCAGGCCCGCGATGGAGAAGCAGTAGCAGCTGCCGATACGGCTGCGGGGCGGGGCGCCTCGCCATAGCCCCGCAGCCCGGCTGTTGCCGCCGTCGTCGTGGCTCGGCCGTTGCCACAGCCTCGATTTTCGTCCACACTTCTGACCAGGTATTACCTGCCATCACGCCTGTTCAAAGGCTTGCGATCAGGTGGACGAGAATCGAGGCTGTGGCAGATGCGCGGCCCCTAACCGACGAGCGCGCCCAGGAATGCAGCGGCATCGCGGTAGAAGGGAACTCGGCTCTCCGCGGCGACGGCGT
>NC_021021.1:1808172-1817560 GCF_000210055.1 Gordonibacter pamelaeae 7-10-1-b | reverse complement strand
GCGCCGCGAGCTCCCAGGCGGCGGCGCGAGCCTGCCACCTTTTCGGTCCGTCAATCGAGTTCGTCATCGCCCTTCCCCTTCCTCGCCATCCGCACGATCCAGCGCGCGTGCACCGCCACATGCACTACTAGCAGTGCAAGCAGCAGCTTCGCCGCAATCGCATGCAACGGGTCCCAGAAAAAATAACCGGGTGCGTACAGCCCGAGCACCTGCAGCACCGTGCCCGACACCATGAGACCCGAGACCGTCGCCACCATGAAACCCACCACGATAAGCGCGTCCAACACGAGGTTTCCCCTGCGCACCCACGATGGGTCGCGATACGCCGTGCGCACCGCATCCACCGCCCAGTCGACATGGGCGGCCGCATGCACCAGGAACACGACAACCAGCCCAAGCCCCGCCCATTCGTGCACCGCGATGCCCGTGAAGACAGGATTGGCCACAACCGCGTATGCTCCCAACGCGAGAATATCGATCACGAGGTTTTTCTTCGCATCCACAGCCACTCCGCCTCCTAAAGTTTCCGCACCAGCAGCACCAAGGCCACCACAAGCACCACCGGCGCGAGCACCCACAGATTCAGACTCGCGTCGGATGCCTGGCGGTAACGCGTGGCCAGCGTGTCCCACGCATGGCACTCCACGCTCGAGCAGGAGGCTTCGGGACAGTTCATCTCGTGAATGCCGTCGGGCGCGGGCACGTCGTCGAGCCCGTGGCATTCTCCCGACGCGCACCCGACGGCCGGGCAAGGAGAATCGACTGTTATCGCCTGCGGCGGGCCTACCGTAGCATCGACCACCAGGCCTGCCCCGAACACGCAGGACCCTACCAGCAGAAACGCCGCCAACGTTATCACGAGTTTTCTAACCATGGGAACCATCGCCTTCAAGTAGGAGGGCGCCTGCCGCACGATAACGCGCAGGCGGCGATGGGCGCCCCGTCGAACCACGAAGGCGCGCCGGGCAGGGAGGGTGGACGTTCGGACCCGGCGCGCTTCGAACGAACAGTCGTTGCCGTTACTCGGCCGGCTTGAGAGGTAGGAACTTCAACCCTGCCAGCAAAAGGAGCGCCCCCAGGCCCACCACGCCCAGCGCCACGCCGAACTCGAGCGGCGTCGGGAAGTAGACCATACCCTGGTAGGCGCCCGCCATGCCGGACTCCCAGCCGGTGACGGTGTAAGGCGTCAGGGGACCGGCCATGTCGATGTTCGGGATCTGGAAGCCACCGACCAGCAGCTGCACGCGCTTGCAGAAGATGCCCACGATGGCCAGCAGCGATGCCACCACGATGAGCGGGCTCGTGCGCAGCCTCGGCACGAAGCACACCACGGCGCAGAGGATGCAGCCCACGACCTCGGTCCAGAAGAACGGTGCGAGCGGCCCGGCGGTCAGCATGGCGACGACCTCCGCGCCCGAGGCGTTCGGGAAGCCGGCGGTCAGGAGGTCGCAGGCGAAGAAGTACAGGTCCACCAGCACGAACGCACCCAGCATCTTCGCCAGCTTCACGATGCTCGCCTGGTCGAGCTCGAGGTAGCCCGCCCGGCGCAGCGCGATGACCACCACGAGCACGAGCGAGGTGCCGCACACGAGCGCCGAGGACACGAACCACGGGGCCAGAAGCGCCGTGTACCACATCTCGTGGCTCTGCTGCAGGCCGAAGATCCAGGCCGTCACCGAGTGCACCAGGATGGCGCACGCAAGCGCGACCACGCTGATGGCGCGCAGCGACCTCTCGGACCCCTTGCCGCCCTCGAAGCGCAGCGTGGCCCACAGGTACGCGATGGAAAGGACGAGGTAGGTGCCCAGCACGACGATGTCCCACATGAGCGGCGAGCCGAGGTTCGAGTACGCGAACAGCTCCCACAATCGCGCCGGGTGCCCCAGGTCCACCACCACGAAGGCGATGGCGAGCACCGTGCAGCAGATGGACGTCCACACAGCCACCTTCGAGATGCCGCCGAAGCCCTTCATACCGAACGCGCGCGGCACCGATGAGATGATGAGGCCGCCAGCCGACAGGCCCACCAGGAACATGAACAGGGTGATGTAGAGCCCCCACGAGTCGAAGTTGCGCATCCCCGTCTGCACGAGGCCGCCGGAGAGCTGCACGACCCACAGGGCGAGGCCCGCGACGGTCACGACGGCAGCGACCGCGATGCCGATATTGATTCCCCTGCCCCCGAATTTGGCAGCAGGGACCTTGGGCGACGAAGCTCTAGGCGATGGTGTCGCCGAAATATCCTCGGTCATGATAGTTCTCCTTCCAAGCTAAACGAGGTAGTAAACGGACGGTTCCGTTCCGCGCTCCGGCAGCAATTGCTGGTATCCGCGTTCGCGAATAAGGCGAGAGACGTCAGAGTCAGGATCGTTTAAATCCCCGAAATGCCGAGCACGGGCAGAGCAAGCCTCAACGCATGCAGGCGCTAACCCCTTAGCAAGCCGATGCCAGCACATGGTGCATTTTTCTACAACATGTTTCTGATGCCCAGGCACATCGGAGTCTCCGACGGAGAATTCAAGATGATACCTCGGCTCTTCCCAGTTGAACGAGCGCACACCCGTGTAAGGGCAGGCCGCCATGCACATACGACAACCGATACACTTGTCATAGTCTTGACGCACGACTCCCGTTTCCTCATCCTTGTAAGTCGCCCCTACCGGACACACCTTCACGCACGCAGGGTTTTCGCAATGCTGACAGGCAAGCGTTATGTTGTACATTTCAAGATTCGGGTACATCCCTGAAGGTGCATCCATGTGATTGCCGCCGACCGTCATCACCCGGTTCCACCAATTGAAGTTAGGAAGATTATTTTCTATCTTGCAAGCGACTGCACATGAATTGCATGCTATGCAACGCTTGGTATCTATCGTCATTCCGAGCCGTTCTTTTACCACAGTGCTCACCCCTCATTCCAGACACGAATCTCGACCAGATTGTCGAAATAGCTCTCATTCACCCCAACTGGATCGTAGACCGAAGTCAGCAATTCCGACCACGATCCGGCTTTGAATTGGTTTTGCTGCCAGCTTTTCGGGTACACCGTACATCCGGGACGAACGGCATCGTTAAGGATGGCTTTCGCAACGCAGTGGCCGCGATCGTTGTACACTTCCACATAGTCGCCATCTGCTATATTGCGCTCGCCAGCATCGACGGGATTCATTTTGATAGTCGGCTCGGGGTCGAGCTCGCGCAGGTACTGGTTGTCAGACCACATGGAATGCACGCGGAATCTTGGACGTTCGCTCAAAAGAATGAGCTTGTATTTATCCCAGGCAGGACTTCCTTGGTACGCCTCAGTCGGATTGAAATACCGCGGCAAGTGTTCGCGTTCAACATCGAATTCTTGCCCCATATCAAACTGAACGGTCGGATTCTCTACATAGAACTCCATTCGCCCAGAAGGAGTTTTGAATTCGGCATTCTCCCACGGTATCCAAGGCTTGCTTGGATACCAATACATGTCTTCGTTCTTTTTCACGTTTTCCCAGGTTATACCTAGCTTTTCCAAAGCCGGCGTATTGATGACCTGTGCCATGTATTGGTCATCGGAAAGAGAAAGCAAGTCAGGATGGCCCATCTTTTCGGCAAATAGGCGAAGGATATCCAAGTCAGACTTCGACTCGTACAAAGGATCAATCGCTTTTTCACTATAGATAAAGCATTGCGTGGCCGAAATGGCAATCACATCTTGTTGCTCGAACCAATGCGCAGCTGGAAGAACGATGTCGGCATACTTGACCGTATCGGTAAACGTATAATCGGCAACGACGAGAAAATCGAGATTTCCTACAATATCGCGTAGGTATTCATTAGTGTTTACTTGATTGCAAACGGGGTTCCCTGAATAAACGTAGAGCGACTTAATAGGATAATCTTGTCCTTTATACTTACCAGTACGCATTATTTCGGGCAAAAACAGCGCCGATATCATGGGATATTTTGCAGCCGTCATGCCCTTTACCAAAGCATTGATGCCCCAACAGGGTTTAAAATCACCAATACCGGTACCCGCACCCGGATAACCTATTTGCCCCGTTAAAGCCGCCATGGTTATATTGGCATGGGCGGCGTGCACGCCATTCGTGTATGAGTTGGATCCCCAGCCGAGTCGATGAATGCACGGACCATCCACCGCCATATGGGCCAGTTCGATAATAGTATCAGCGGGGATATCGCATATCTTCGAGGCCGCTTCCGGTGAATAGTCCATGATATCGGCAACGAGAAGATCGTATGCGGTACGACAAGTGACCCCGTTAAAGTTATACGTTCCGCTTAGCCTGGGGTCCTTGGCATCATCAGCTCCGACCGGCTTTCCGTCGAATTCGAGCACCGCCGGCTGGTCTACAATCTTCGTTATCGTCGAACCCTGGCCAACAGCGGCGCCCTTGTTAGAACTTGAGGCGGCCGAAACCTGCTCTCTGCTTACCTCGATAACAGTCGGCTCCACCCCAAGATCACTCATGCGAAGGAATTTCCCTGTATCTTCTCTGACTAGAAACGGAGCGCACGTGTGCTCCTTGAGAAACGGCCTGTTCTCAAGCTCCTCACTCACCATCACATACATCATAGACAACGCGAGCGCAGCATCGGTTGCTGGCTGTATCGGCACCCATTTGTCTGCTTTAGCAGCTAATTGCGTTAAAACTGGATCGATAACCACCAGCTTCGTACCTGATTCTTGAGCTTCCGCTATGAAATGCCAATCGTGCATCTGGGCATCTGTGATATTGGCTCCCCAGACAAATAGCGTTTTAGCATTCTTGAAGTCCGAAGGATCATTAAGAACCCAATCGCCCAGGCTGCCTACAACGCGATTGACGCCACGCGTATTTGCCTGATCACGAGCAATCTTGATCTGCGTTGCATTGATCTTATTGAAGAAAACATTGAACATGGGAGAAGCAACGCCGCTGATCGTTCCCATATTGCCCGATCCTCGCGTGTAAGCAATTGCCTGGTCGCCGTACTTCTCTCGTATCGCCTGCCATTTTTCAGCAATTTCAGTCACAGCTTCATCCCAGCTGATGCGCTCCCACTCTCCCGCGCCTCGATCTCCGACACGCCTCAAGGGATATTGGATCCTGTTCGGACCGTAAACGTTGTAGGGGTGACTTAAACCACGCAGACAAATCCTATCGATCTCGCCGTTCGGAAAGGAATTGAATTTGCGCTTTGAAGTCTTTACGATTTTGTTATCGCGAACATGGACGTTGAGCTTGCAAGTGCCAGAGCAATTGCCGCGGCAGACTCCGCAGAATACATGTTCGCTCTTCGTTTCATCCTGACCTGACTCGTAATTTGCCGCCAAGGCCTGGAGCGACGGCGTTGCGGCGGTACCGACCGCGGCCAGACCGGCCGCAACGGCAGTCGTCTTGAGAAAGCTTCGGCGCGTGAACCCAGAATGTGGGCGTTCGTTTCCTGACATATCTCCTCCTCAAAGATCATCAGGATACCCTGGAGAAAGCTGCTCGGGAAAACGTAGTGCGCACCTCCGCTCCCCTCGCTTGGCCTTCGGGATACCCCCTTGTTAATCCTCGTATTGGCCAATCTCGATATTGTCACATTATCACAATGTCTTGCGACAATCAATAGAATAAACTATGCCGGATCGGAGATAGAAGGAGATAGAAGGGTCATCTACGATGTGCTAGCCGAACGCCTTCATGCGAACTTTGGCGCCGAAAAGGATGCGGTCGGCCAATGCATCGGCTTCCTCGCCGAAGCCCGAGCATACCGCCTGCTCCGCCGCACGCCGCAGCGCATCGGGCAGCTCATGTCGCAAGCGCGCACGCTCGTCCGCAGCCTGCCAAGCTGGCTGCCTCAGCTCTTTCGCAAGCAGGTCGAAGTCGTCGGCATTCACCTTGTCGATATTCAGGTGTTCCCCCACGCGCAGGCCCATGCTGCGACTCGGTTTGGCTCCGCACCGACCGTCGTACACCGCTGTCGACACAAGATCATAGGCCGGAACAAAGCGCACGGAGTTGGAGCCAGTCCAGGCAAGCGAATAGTTTTTAAGATGCGCGCCGCAATTGCTGATCAAATAGTTGTACAGCATCAAGCTGGTGCTGGGAATAACCGAGCTGTTTCCGTCGCGCACGAACGATCGCGCCAAAGTCACCTGCCGAGAGTATTCGATTCATACCGCGTTCCCGTTCGGGATGAACCCAGCGACTTGAGAACACTATTACCGATCGGGAACGGTCAAGAGGTTTTCGCGCTGTTGTTCCCGATCGGTAACGGCACGTCGGGCGGGCGCGCGCCTAGTGCGCGAGTTTCTTGTTTGCCAGTCGGGCGGCCACCATGGCGATGATGTCGTCGTCGGCGAGGCCGGCGTTGGCGCAGGCGCGGATCATGTCGTCCACCAGCAGCTCCACCGGGCTGTTCGCAGCCAGGTCGGCGCCCACGGAATGGCGCTCGGCCACGAATGTTCCCCTGCCCTTGCGGGTGGAGATATAGCCCTCGCGCTCGAGGTCCATGTAGGCTCGGTTCACCGTGTTGTAGCTGATGTCCAGGTCCACGGCCAGCGCGCGCACCGTGGGCAGGCGGTCGCCCGGAACGTAGGCGCCCGAGCCTATGAGATAGGCGATGCGGCTCTTCACCTGTATCCATACGGGCAGGCCGCTGCTGTAATCTATTTCGAACGACTCAAGCGGGCTCATGGGGCTTTCTCTCACGGTGTCGGTTAGCTTTCATCATAACAGAACCACGTTGCCGCAGGTTGCAGGCCTTGCAACGTTCGCGCAATCCCCGCAACGGGAGTGCCGCGGGCGAACGATCCGTACGAGAGACGCCCCTCGGGTAAACGGTTCAATCCCCATGCCGACCACCGCTTTTCCCCGAACCAGTGCCTCTTCGAGCCCTCCGTTCCGCACCGGGACGGGACGGCTTTCGGTTGCCGCCCCGATAGCCGGGCTCATTGCCGGCCGCCCCTCACCGCGTCCGACGGCGCCCTGCCGAGCCCGTCGGCACCGGCCTTGTCCGCGGCGTCGGCGAAGCCGTCCGAGAACGAGCTCGGCACCGTGACCACGGCGCTCTTTGACTTCTTCACGGTGTCGTACTGCATGAGCATCGTGCGCAGCTTCAGGGCCGCGTCGGGATCGCCGTAGATGCGCGCGGCCTCGGCCAGCATCTCGGCCAGGTCGCTCTCCACGCTGGCCACGGACATGCGCGCGTTCTTCTCGCGGTCGGCCTGGGCCTCCAGGCTCATGGCCTCCTGCAGCTCGTCGGGGATGCGGATGTCGCGCACCTTCACCGAGATGATGTCGACGCCCCAGTTGGCCGCCTCCTTTTCAATGTCCTCCTTTATCTCGATATCCAGCTGGTCGCGGCGCAGCGCCACCTCGGCCACGGTCGAACGGCCCACAGCCTCGCGCATGGCCGTCTGGGCGAGAAACGACACGGCGGCGTAGTAGTCCTCCACTTCGGTGCACGCCTTCTCGGCATCCCACACCACCCAGAACAGCACCGCGTCCACCGTCACCGGCACGAGGTCGGCCGTGAGCGTCTTCTCGGCGTAGAACGGCGTGGCGATAGTGCGCTGGTCCACGCGGATGGTGCCGTGCTCGATGAGGGGAATGGTGAGGTACAGGCCCGGCCCCACGACGCGCGCCAGCTTGCCGAAGCGCAGCACCACCACCTTCTCCCAGGAGAGCGCAATGTGCGTGGAGGACAGCACGAGCAACGCCGTGAGCAGCGCAGCGACGATGGCAGCGAGGCCGATGCCGCCGGTCGCGACGAGGGCGACGCCCAGCACGACAGCGCCCGTCATCGCGAACACGGCGATACTGAAGATGACCGCGCCGTTGCGCGATGACTTGCGCGGCACGTACGAGGTGGCGGCCCTGATCTCGGCCTCCTTGTCGGTGAGCTCGTAGGGGGCGTCCCGCATGGTGCGGTCGGCTTTTCGTCGTCTCATGGCTTTGCCTCTCATCCTATCGTCAAACCGAACAGCAGGCCGGGCAGCTGCGTCGCATCGTAGGCCCCGGCGCCCACGAGGCAGAACCTAAGCGCGAACCCGCCCGCCAGAAGCGCCGCCGCGATCCACAGAAGCTGCGTGCGGCTGTTGCCGTGCGTGAGGCAGCGCTCGAGCGCGAATGGAACCGCCAGGCCGCACAGGACCGCACCGCCCCAGAACGCCCAGCGCAGATCGCCCGCGACGAGCGCCTGCGCTGCGAGCGCCGTGCCCTCTCCTGCAAACGCCCAGGCTAGATAGCCAGCCATCACCAGGGCCTCCAGCACCAGCAGTACTCCGTCGACGAGCGCCAGGCGAGCGAGCGGGCGCGTGATGGGCCGACGCGTCTCGACGAACGCGGCGCCCAGGAAGGCGCAGGCGATGCCGCACGACAGCGAGGACAGCGAGAACAGCATCGGCAGAAGCGGCGTCTGCCAGAACAGCACCGACGCCAACCCCTGCAGCAGCACGCCCGTGTACGCCACGGCCACGAGCCCCGCCGCCACGCCGGCCACGGCCGCTCCCCACACAACAGCGGGCCGGACGCGCACCCCGTCCAGCAGCTCAACCAGCGAGAACACGCCGGCGCAGGCAAGCGCGAGAACCAGCGCGTAGGCGCCCACGGCGATGGCCGACGGCTCCGGGGACGTGAGCAGGTTCAGCAGGCGCTCCGGGCGGCCGAGATCCACGAGCAGGCAGAGCATGCCCGCCGCCAGGGCCACGAAGCACACGGGCCAGCCGCGTGCGAAGAACTCGTCGGGCAGCGCGAGCGCCCGCTCGACGCGCGCAGCCCGGGCGGGAGGGAGCGCGAACCGACGCCGCACGTTGGCGCATTCGAGCGCGCCCAACACGACGAGCGCCCCCGCCCCGGCTCCGCCGAGGAACAGATAACCTGTCGTGAGCAGGTTGAACATACGTATCTCGACCCCCTGTGCAGCCTGCAGGCGCGGCAGGCCGGCCCCTCAGACCGCTGGTCGCCCTCCGCCGCGGATGCGCTCTTGCGACGAGCACGCCGACTGCCGCGAATGGCGCTCGCATCACGCCCGACAGCATCTTATTTGTCGCAATGTAACAAATCATAGGTATTATAGCACCATCGTAACGGAACGGCGACCCCGCGCCCGCATCCCGCCAATCACCCAGAAGCGCCGCCGACCATCGCCGGGCAGCCCCGCCGCTGCCATAGCCTCGATTCTCGTCCACACTCTTGATCAGGCGAAACGTATCATTTCCCCTGTTCAAGAATCTGCGATCATGTGGACGAGAATCGAGGCTATGGCCAAAAAGCGCCTCCCCTACCCGACAAGCGCGCCCAGCAGCGCAGCGGCGGCACGGCAGAAGGAGACGTCACCCCGCCGCCCACCCGCCGCACTCGGCTGGTTTCCCTCGGCCGGTGCCGGGCGCGTGGCAATGCCGTGACGGAAG
>NC_021021.1:1805034-1808004 GCF_000210055.1 Gordonibacter pamelaeae 7-10-1-b | reverse complement strand
CGCGTGGCAATGCCGTGACGGAAGCGCCACGCTCCCCCGCTGCCGCGCAAGCGCGCCGCCGGGCGCCCTCATACTTCTGCGAATCGGCCCCTTCAAAGGAGGTGCACCATGTATCCCGACCTCAACGGCAAGACCGCCGTCGTCACCGGCGCGTCCGTCGGCCTCGGCCACGGCATTGCACGGCGATTCCTGCAGGAGGGCATGAGCGTCGTCGTCAACTTCCACAGCGACAAGCACCGCGGCGAGGCCCAGAAGCTCGCCGACGAGTTCAACGCGCCGGGCGAGACCGCGCGCGTCGTGCTCGTGCAGGCGGACATCTCGCAGGAGGACGGCGCGCCCAAGCTCCGCGACGCCGCGCTCGAGCACTTCGGCGGCATCGACGTGTGGGTGAACAACGCCGGCATCGAGTCGCGCCACCCCACCCACGAGCTGCCCCTCGACGTATGGGAGAAGACGCTCGCCGTGAACCTGACCGGCGTGTTCCTGGGCTCGAAGGCGGCGCTCGGGCACTTCGTCGAGCAGGATCGGAAAGGCTGCATCGTCAACCTGTCGTCCGTTCACGAGCGCATCCCCTGGCCCACGTTCGCGCACTACGCAGCCAGTAAGGGCGGCGTGAAGCTGTTCAGCGAGACCATTGCGCTCGAGTACGCCCACCTCGGCATCCGGGTGAACTGCATCGCGCCGGGCGCCATCGAGACGCCCATCAACGCCGAGAAGTTCGAGGACCCCGAGGCGCGCGCTCAAACGGAGCGCATGATCCCCCTGCACCGGATCGGCACGGTGGAGCAGGTGGCCGCCGCCGCAGTTTGGCTCGCGTCGGACGAGTCCAGCTACGTCACCGGCACGAGCCTGTTCGTTGACGGCGGCATGGCGCTGTACCCGTCGTTCGAGCGGGGCGACGGCTGATGGCACGGTGGATGGACCTGCGCCACACGTACAACTTGAAGGGCAAGCTGCTGTTCTCGTGCATCGGCGTGGTGTGCATCGCGCTGGGCACCACCGTGTGTCGTGTGGGCAACGTGGGCGTGGACCCGTTCACCGCCATGAACCTGGGGCTGAGCGCGCTCGTGGGCATGGACTTCGGCACGTTCCAGCTGTTGGTGAACCTGGTGATCCTCGTGGCGGTGTTCGCGTTCGACAAGTGGCAAATCGGCCTGGGCACGATCATCAACATGGTGTTCGTGGGGTACCTGATTGAGCTTTTCACCTGGATCTACCACCTGCTGCCCTGGCAGCCCTCGGGGTTGGTGAGCGCGGGCGCGCACCTGGTGCTGGGAACGCTGCTGTTCACGCTGGGCGTGTCGCTGTACCTGAAGACGCGCATGGGCGTGGCGCCCATCGACGCCATCGCGCCCGTCATCGTGGCGCGCACGCGGTTCTCCTACACGCCCGTACGCATGGCGCAGGACATCCTCGTGACCGTGGTGGCCGTGCTGGCCGGCGGGCCCATCGGCGTGTTCACCGTGGTGGCGGCGTTCATGACCGGTCCCCTGATCACGGCGTGGAACCGCGTGGCCACGCTTCGGCTCTACCGCCGCTTCCACGTGCTGGACCGGGAAGAGCTGGCCGAGGAGCGCGGTTAGCACGCCGCGAGGAAAGGAGACGGGCCATGCAGCGAGCAAGGGCGGAGCGACGTCTGTTCGTGGGGACCTACACCGAGGACACCGCGAGCGAGGGCATCTACGTGCTCGCGTTCGACGAGGACGAGCGCCGTCTGCATGTGGTGAACGCGGGGACGCACGCGCCGAACCCTTCCTACCTCGTGCGCGCGCAGTCGGCCGGTTCGCCCGCGGGCGCGGAGGCCGGCACGGAGACGAAGCCCGGCGGAAGCGCGACAAGCACCCTGTACGCAGCCCATGAGCTCGCCGACCGCAGCTGCCTGGCCGCCTACGACGTGGCGGAGGACGGGACGCTTTGCTGCCGGGGCACATGCTCGTCGCCTGCCGACGCCGGCACGTGCTTCGCCACCGTGCATCCCGACGGGCGCTGCCTCTACGGCGCGAACTACGAAAGCGGCTCGGTGGGGCTGTGCCTGCTCGACGCCAACGGGAACCCCTGCGGCGGCCTGCCGTCGATACGCCATGCGGGAAGCGGGCCGAACTGCGCGCGGCAGAGCGCGCCGCACGTGCACTCGGCGCGCTTCGTGCCCGGCACGGGCCTGCTGGCCGTGGTGGACCTGGGAACCGACACCGTGACGCTCTACCGGGCCGAGGCCACCGGAACGCTCGAGACGCCGCCGGTGGAGACGGTGCGCGTGCCGCCCGGCTCCGGCCCGCGCATGTTGGCGTTCCATCCCCGCCTACCGCTCGCAGCCCTGGTGAACGAGCTGGCGAACGACGTGCTGCTGTACCGGTACGACCGAGCGGGTACGGGCTGGGAGCAAACAGGAAGGCTCGAATTGCCGGTGGTCCCCGGCGACGTGCGCGCGGCGCATCCCGCGTTCTCGCCTGACGGTCGGCGCCTGTACGTATCCGTGCGCGGCAGCGACCGTCTGACGCTGTTCGGCATCGACAGGGACGGCGCCGCTACCCCGCTCGCCGACTGCCCGTGCGGCGGGCGAGGCCCGCGCCATTTCTCGCTCTCCCCCGAGGGACGGCACCTGGCCGTGGCCAACCAGGGCAGCGACGAGGTGGTCCTGTTCGCCCTCGACCCGGCCACGGACGAGCCACGCGAGGAGGCGCGCATCGCCGTCCCCCAGCCCTCGTGCGTCATCTGGGACGGATAGCCCGAGAAGCAAAAACGCGAAATCCTGGAGATGCTGCTGCGGATTGCCAAACCGAGTGTTTTTTGACAGGCTTATGAACAGGTGATATATTGTATTTTACCTGTTCATAGGCCTGTTTTGTTCTGTCAAAAAACTACCAGTTTGGCAATCGCTAGGAACGCAGGCGCCTTATCGAGCAACGAGCGCGCCGAGGAACGCGGCCGCGTCGCAGTAGAAGGGAATGCGCGACTCCGCGGCGACGGCTT
>NC_021021.1:1802700-1804691 GCF_000210055.1 Gordonibacter pamelaeae 7-10-1-b | reverse complement strand
ACGCCGCGAGCTCCCAGGCGGCGGCGCGGACACCCCAGTCAACGTCATTCATGCTTGTCACCGTTCCTTTTCTTGAACCAGGCCGCTATCCACTTCCCGTGAACCACGACGCGCACGAGCAGCAGCGCCAGCAGGGCTTTCGCGCTCACTGCATGCAGCGGGTCCCAGAAATAGTACCCCTGTGCATACCATCCGAACGTGGGCAATACCGCCCCGGAGACCATGACGCCCGACACCGTAACCGCCATGAGCACGACGACGATCAGCAGATCGAGCACCAGGTTGCCCGTGCGCCCCCATGCCGGGCGCGCGATCGACCCCCGCAAGATCTCAACCGCGCAGTCCACATGCAGCAGCGCATGCACGAAGAATACCAGGAACATGCCCAGGCCCAGCCACTCGTGGATGCCGATGCCCGTGAGGGCGGGATTGGCAACCACCAGGAAGACCGCGAGGGCGGCTACGTCGAGAGCAAGGTTTCTCCTGTCCACGGCTCAACCCACCTTCCGCACGATGAGGACGAGCCCCACGACCAAGGCCGCGGGTGCGAGCAGCCACAGGTTCAGGCTAGCATCGCTCGCCTGGTGGTAGCGCGTTGTCAGGGAGTCCCACGCATGGCACTCGACGCTCGCGCAGCCCGCCTCGGGGCACATCATCTCGGCCACGCCGTCGGGCTCCGGCACGTCGTCGAACCCGTGGCACGCACCGCTCGCGCACGCCGCCACCGGGCAGGGCGACTCGGCCGTCACCGCCTGCACCCCCGTCGCCGGCTCGACCGCTTTGCCCGCAGCCAGCACCAGGCCGCCGGCGAGCGCGAACACCGCGAGCGTCATCAGGAGCTTCCTCATCGCAGGTGCCCCGATTCGTCAACCACCTGGAGCTTCAGTTCGCGAATATACGCATCGGCGCCCTGTCCCTCGACCACGTTCCACGAGAGAACGGGAAGGACGCCCAGTCCGACCGCCTCGGCAACGCGCGCGGGATGAAACGACACGCAGTCTTCCTCCACGCCGTAGCGCGCACCGATCCCGTCCAGGTAGGCGCTGACCTTTTCCTTGTCGCCGTCGAACGCCTTCGCCGTGCGGTAGAAGCAGTCGTCGCCCAACTCGTAGACCTCGGGGTCCAGCGCAACGGCGCGGTTTCTCTGCAGCACCTGGTCGCGGTTCTTGTTGTCCAGCGTGCAGCAATGCACGCCCAGGGAAAGCCCCTCGTCAAGAGCGAACAGCACGAGCTCCAGGCACGCCTCCTCGCTGCCGGCCGCGGCCATGCCGCCCGCGTAGCCGTAGTCGTAGAGCACCTCGAAGGGCGGGTTCTTCAACGCAAGCCCGCGCCGGGCGAAGTCGCCCCAGTTGCGGTGCGGATAGCACAACTCCAACAGGTTGATGCCGCGCACGCCCAGATCGTCCAGCTGCCGCAGCAGCAGCTTCATGCGCTCAAGCTCGGCGGGAACGACCGGCATCTCCACCATGGCATCGAAGGGGAACCGACGCGCGAGCGCGATGGCCGCGAGAGCCTCCTCGACCGCGCCCTCCCCTTCGTCCAGCTTCACGCTGAAGCGGATCTCGTTCAGCCCGCACTCGGCTGCCTTAGCGCAAAAAGCCTCGTCAAGACCCATGCCCGATGTATAGAGACGCAGATGCGCGTCCGGATAGAGCTCGCGGGCGCGGGCGAAGAACGCCAGCGCCTCGTCGCTGCAAAGCAGGGGTTCGCCACCCGTCAGGCCGACATGGGTGACCTCCGCCACCTCGCGGCCGAACGCCTCCAGCTCCTCCCTCCACGGGGTGTCGCGGGCGCAGTGCTCTTCGAAGTCGGCCTGGTTGGGATTGAAGCAGAAGTAGCAGTTTCGATTGCACCGCAGGTTGATGTAGAACGTGCGGCTTCCACAGCCTCCCACGCATGCGGCGCACGCGCTCGACAGGAACCCGGTCGACACGCTGGCCCCGCCGTTCATGAAGCGCGCACCCCGCTCGCGCAGGGTTTCCCGCAGCTCG
>NC_021021.1:1795978-1802506 GCF_000210055.1 Gordonibacter pamelaeae 7-10-1-b | reverse complement strand
CGCGGCGCGAAGACCGGCCCCTCCGCGGCCATCGCGGCGACGAACTCGCGCTCGATGGCGGCGTACTCCTCAAGCCATGCGGCCAACGTGGGACGGGCGGAAACCATATCGTCCATGAGCTCCCCCTCCAAGGAACGAGCCGTGTATCCGACAGGCGGATGCGGCCGCCACCAGCCGCATCCGCCTGTCGGAGCCCGCCTCGGGGCGGGCTCCTGTTCGCTGCCTGCGGAGCGAACCTAGTGCGACTTCTCCGTCGGCTTGAGCGGCAGGTACTTCAACCCCACCAGCAGCAGGAGCGCGCCCAGGCCGATAACACCCAGCGTCACGCCGAACTCGAGCGGGGTCGGGAAGTACACCATGCCCTGATAGGCCGCGGTCATGCCGGATTCCCAACCCGTCACCGTGTACGGCGACACGGGACCGGCATAGTCAAGATTCGGCAGCTGGAAGCCGCCCACCAGCAGCTGCACGCGCTTGCAGAAGATGCCGACGATGGCCAGGAGGCCGGCGGCCACGATGAGCGGGTTGGTACGCAGCTTAGGCGTGAAGCACACGATGGCAGTCAGCGCACAGCCCACGACCTCGATCCAGAAGAACGGGGCGAGCGGACCGGTCGTCAGCATGGACACAACCTCCACGCCATGCCCGCCGGGGAAGCCCTCGGTCAAAAGATCGCAGGCGAAGAAATACAGGTCGACGCACACGAACACGCCCAAAAGCTTGGCCATCTTCACGACGAAGGACTGGTCGAGCTCAAGGTAGCCCGCCTTGCGCAGAGCGATGACCACCACGAGCCGAGGGCCACGCCGCACACGAGCGCCGACGACACGAACCAGGGGCCCAAGAGCGCGGTGTGCCACATCTCGCGGCCCTGCTGCAGACCGAAGATCCACGCGGTCACGGAATGGACCAGGATGGCGCAGACGAGCGCGATGGCGCTGATCACGCGCAGGGACGTGGCCGAGCCCTTGCCGCCCTCGAAACGCAGCGTGGCCCACAGGTACACGATGGACAAGATGAGATACGTGCCCAGCACGATGATGTCCCACATCAAGGGAGAGCCCAGGTTCGAGTACGCGAACAGTTCCCACAGGCGAAGCGGCTGGCCCAGGTCGACCACCACGAACCCGATGGCGAGCACCGTGCAGCAGATGGATGTCCAGACGGCGATCTTCGAGATGCCGCCGAAGCCCTCCACCCCGAACACGCGCGGCGCGCTCGAGATGATGAGGCCGCCAGCGGAAAGGCCCACGAGGAACATGAACATGGTGATGTAGAGCCCCCAGGAATCAAGGTTGCGCATGCCGGTCTGGACCATGCCGCCGGACAGCTGCATGACCCACAGGGCCAGGCCCATGATGGTCAGCAGGGCCGCGACCACGATACCGATATTGATGCCTTTGCCCCCAAACTTGGCGGCGGGAGCCTTGGGCGACTTCGTCGCCGAGGTGTTCTCAGTCATGATTCTCCTTTCGCCTTATACGAGATAGTAGACGGAGGGCTTGGTTCCCTCGCTCGGCAGCAGCTGCTCGTACGAGCGTTCCTTGAGGAGCTTCGACACCTCGGAGTCCGGGTCGTCCAAGTCCCCGAAGTGGCGAGCGCGGGCAGGGCACAAGTCCATGCACGCGGGGGTTTCACCGCGTGCAAGCCGCTGATAGCAGAAGATGCACTTCTCCACTACGTGCTTTTGGTGCTTGGGAGCATCCGCGTCGCCGAGGGCGAAGTCCATGGGGTAGCGTGGCTCTTCCCAGTTGAACGAGCGCACGCCCGTATAGGGGCAGGCCGACATGCACATGCGGCAGCCGATGCACTTGTCGTAGTCCTGGCGCACGACACCCGTTTCCGGGTCCTTGTAGGTGGCGCCCACCGGGCACACTTTCGCGCAAGCGGGGTTTTCGCAGTGCTGGCAGGAGACCGTGATGTAGCGCAGGGAGACATCGGGGAACTCGCCCGCCGGCGTGTCCATCATCTCACCGCCGTCGGTAAGCGCGCGCGTCCAGAATATATCCTGGGGCACGTTGTTCGCCATCTTGCACGCCACCGTGCACGCGTTGCAGCCAACGCAGCGCTTGGTGTCAATAACCATTCCGTAATGCATGCTTGCACCCCCTTAGTACTTCTCGACTTCGCACAGGAAGTCGTAGAATGCGCTGTTCGAGCAGAAATCGTTCATGAACACGTTCGTGAGGTCCTGCGTATGGCCCTCGACGTACTGGGCAGCCTGGAAGCCATGCGGGATCGAAACCACGCCGGGCATGATACCCTCGGTTACCAGCGCCTTCACGACCGCATAGCCATGGTCGTTATACGCGCGCACCAGATCGCCCTGTTCGATGCCGCGGGCAGCCGCGTCGGCTGCGTTGATCTTGATCATGGGCTCGGGCTCGAGCTCGCGGATAACCGGCGTCACGGCGAGCTGGGAGTGCACATGGTACTTGTTGTGCTCGCTGCAGCCCAGGAGCGGGTACTTTTCGCGCAGCGGATTGTCCAGATACGCCTCGTTCGCATGCTCGTAATAGGGAAGCTTCTCGAAATCGGCGATCTCCTGGCCGAAGCTGTTGCGAGGGGTCGGCTTCTCGATGTAGTACTTCAAGCGCGTACCCTCGGAGGGGCCGTACGTCGGAACGAGGTTCTCCGGCTTGGTCATCGGGTTGCGCACGAACTCACCCGTGGCGAAGTCATCGTAGCTGACGCCGGCCTTCTTGTTGGTCTCCGTGTTGTACACATCGCGCAGGAAGTCCTGGTCGCTCTTCGCATAGATCTTGCCCATTCCCATCTTCTCGGACAGGAGGCGCATGATCTCGACGTCGGTCTTGCACTCGTACAGAGGCTCGAGGCCCTTCTCGTAATAGGCAGGGAACGGCGTGGAGCCAACCGGATCGATATCCTCCATCTCGAAGGCATGCGGCACGGGGAGCACGATATCGGCCCACTGTGCCGAGTCGTTCATGTTCACGTCAGCACACACTACGAGATCAATCTTCTTCACGGCCTCGATGAGGTCCAGACGCCCGGACTCGCAGGAGAGCACGTTTCCGTTATGGATCCACAGCACCTGCAAGTCGATGTCGTCTTTGCCGAACTTCTTGTTCGCCACAATCTCGGGAAGGTACATGCCGCAGATGCGCGGCCCGGGCATGCCGGCCATGAACGCCTTCGTGTTATAAGGGATCATGCTGAACGGGGCGGGATTGCCGCAGATGGCTGCTCCCGGCTTGCCGGCATTGCCGGTCAAGGCCGCCAGGAACGCAAGGTTCTTGTAATTGTGGTGCGAGTTCGCGTGGTGGCCCAGGCCTTGGAACGTCATGACGTAGACAGGGCCCTCCGTGGCGTAGATGCGCGCAAGCTCCTCGATCGTGCTCTCGGGAACGCCGCAAATGCCCGAAGCCTTGGCGACGGTGTAATCCTTGATGTGGTCCTTAACCGTTTGGTACACGGTCCGGTAAGTCGTACCGTCGATCTCGAACGAGCCCTCGATGGCGGGGTCGACGGCCTTCGGAAGCGGCGCCTTGTCGCCCGCGGCCTCGTCCCATACCATAACCGGATCGATCATGGTCGGCTGACCGGTCTGCGGATTTACCGGGCCTTCCGTAGGGGCAACGCCGAAGTCGCTCAAGCGCAGGTAGGTGCCATCTTCCTTCACCAGGAAAGGAGACACCGTGCTGCTTTTCATATACGCCACGTCCACCAGGTCGTTCTCGATGATGTAGTTGGCCATGGCCAGCATCATAGCGCCATCGGTGCCGGGGGTGATGGCCACGTAGGTGTCGGAATGCGCGGCGGAAGCCGTGAACTGCGGATCGATGGTGATGAGCTTCGCGCCCTTCTCGCGCGCCTGGCACACGTACTGCCACGCGTGCACGTATGCCTCGGCCGGATTGCCGCCCCAGGTGATGATGGTCTTGGCGTTGACCGCATCGGCGAAGTCGTTTCCCTTGTTGCCCAGCAGCGTGGATTGCACGTGCTGCTGTGCCGTATCGGCGCCTGCACCGAAGATGACTGCGCCCGTAGCCGTGCAGAACCGGCCGTAGGCGATCGACATGAAGCCGCCCATAGCGCCGTTCAGGGATCCGTACGAGCCGTACGAGGACCAGAAGCCCAGCGACGTGCCGCCGTGCTCGGCCAGGGCCGTCTTCATCTTTCCGGCAATGATCTCGAGCGCCTCGTCCCATTCGATGCGCTCCCACTCGCCTGCGCCTCGTTCGCCGACGCGCTTCAAGGGGTACTTCAAACGGTCGGCATCGTAGACGCGCTGCGGCTGGCTGAAGCCCTTCACGCACAGGCGGCGGCGATGAGCGTCCTCGCCCGGATATTCCATAGCCGTGACCTTCACCGCACGGCCCTCGCGCACAGTCACCTTCAGCGGACAACGGCTGCCGCAGTTGCCGCGACACTGGCTTCTGAACGTGCTCTCGGCCTGGGCTGCCTCGTCCGCTGCCGCCTCGCCCGCCTCGGCAAGGCCGACCAGAGTCGCGCCCGAGCCCACCGCTGCGGTTGCTGCTGCAACGGCGCCGGTCGTCTTCAGGAAGCTCCTGCGCGTGAGTCCGCCGTGCGGGCTCTTCGTTTCCGACATGTCTCCTCCTCCATTCTTGATGCAGAATGCCTAGGGGCGCATCGGACGAAGGCGAGCGTTCTGCGAACGGCAGTCCCCTTCGGTCACATGGCGGGCGCAGGCGCGCCCGGTGCGTTTTCCGAGATGTCCCCCTCATATCAGAAATCGGCCGATTCCCTCTGTGTCATAGTCTGCCATACGTCACTATGATTATCAACAAGGAAGTATGACAGACTATGACAATATATTATTCTATTTATAGAATAATATTAGCTGAACAGGGATTTTACACCATGATATGATCAGTCATGATATCGGGGGGCATATGACAGCGAACGATTATCTACGCTTGATGGCCATCCCTGGCTGCCTTCTCGGCCCCGCCCTCCACGAATCCCTCGCTGAAGGCGCTCGGCACCACGAGCGTGCCGCCGGACTTCTCCACGCTCTCGTAGGCCAGGTGCATGGTGCGCAGCTTCATGGCGTCGGCGTCGCCGGCGTACACCTCGGATGCATCCATGAGCATCTCGGAGATGTCCTTCTCGGCCTCGGCCAGCACCATGCGGGCGTTCTTCTTGCGCTCGGCCACGGCTTCCTGCGCCATGGCCTCCTGCAGCTCCTTCGGCAGCACGATGTCGCGGATCTCCACGTCGATGATGGTGATGCCCCACGGGTTGAGCTTCTCCTCGATGGCCTCTTTCAGCTCCTCGTCCAGCTGGTCGCGGCGCGTGGCCACCTCCGCCACCGTGGCCCGGCCGATGGCCTTGCGCATGGCCGTCTGCGCGATCCACGACACGGCCGACGCATAGTCCTCCACCTCCACGGCAGCGCTCTTCGCGCTCCACACCATCCAGAACACGACGGCGTCCACGTTGATGGGCACAAGGTCGCTCGTGAGCGTCTCCTCGGCACCGAAGTACGTGGCCGACACGCGCTGGTCCACCCGCAGCGTGTAGAACTCCACGATGGGCCAGGTGAACACGATGCCCGGCCCCGCCACGCGGTTGAACTTGCCCAGGCGCAGCACCACGGCCTTCTCCCACTCCAGCACGATGTGCACGGATGACGAGGCCAGCCATCCCACGATGGCCGCCGCCACGAGCGCACCCAGGCCGATGCCGCCGAGCAGGACCTGTGTCGCGGCCAGCACCAGACCGAACGCGACGGCGAACACCACGATGGCGAACACGACGGCGCCGTTGCGCGAGGCGCGGCGCTTTCCCGTGTCGATGTGCCCGGCCGTGGAGAACTGCGTGCCCGTCGCCATCGACGGCGCGCTGGCCGCCGCTCCCTGCGCCCCGCCGTGCGACGCGCTTGCGCGCTTGCTGCGTCCCATGCTTGCTCCCTTTCCGTTCTCAGGCCCGCGCGCCAACGGCCGCGTCCCGCTTGCTCTTCTCGTCGCTCATGCTCTGCGCGAACTGCTCTTCGATATCCTCCAGCGACATGCCCAGCTCGAAGCAGCGCTTGAGGTACTCCTGCGTCACGATCTCGGCCGTGGTGGATATGCTCACGCCCGGCTTGCCGCTCACGTCCAGCACGAACGCGCCCTGGCGGCGCTTCGACTGGATGTAGCCGTCCTGCTCCAGGCTCATGTACACCTTGCTCACGGTGTTGTAGTTCACCTCGACGTCGGCGGCCAGGCCCCGCACCGTGGGCAGCTGGTCGCCCGGCTTGTAGTACCCCGAGGTGATGAGGTAGATGAACCGGTTCTTCAGCTGCAGCCAGATGGGGATGCTGCTCTTCTCGTTGATCTCGAACAGGGCCACGTCGTCCGCCATTTCTATTCCAATCTAAGCGCCTGCGCGCTCGGCTCTTCAAGCTCCAGGTCGCGGTGCATGCCCGCATCCACGATGGCACTGCGCATGCTGAACCCGCCCACCAGCACGAGCGCCGCCGCCACGGCCAGGGCCGTCCGCAGGGCCGGCGGCAAGGCCCGCGCCTGCGACCGTTCGCGAACGGCGAATGCCAGCTCAACG
>NC_021021.1:1792626-1795758 GCF_000210055.1 Gordonibacter pamelaeae 7-10-1-b | reverse complement strand
CGCCTGCAAGCGCCAGCCCCGCGAACAGCGCAGCCGCCGCGGCCTCCAGCACGATAAGCGCGGCGTCTGCCCGCACGAGCGGGCGCACGATGCGGCCCGCCTCCCCCTCCGGGTCGGCGAAGAACGCCGCCACCAGCACCACGGCGATGCCGCACGACAGCGACGACAGCGTGAACAGCACCGGCACGAACGGCGACCTCCACAACGCCACCGCTCCCAGCCCCTGCAGCAGCAGGCCGGTGTACACCATGACCACCAAGCCCACCGCCACGGCGACCGCCTCGACGGCAACCGCCGCCGCACGCGGCACGGACGGCAGGTACGCGAGCCGCACAAGCGTCAGGAACGCCCCGCACGCGGCCAGCACGGCCAGGGCGAAGGAGCCGACGGTCAGATACGTAGGCGACGGCCGCAGAAACAGGTCGAGCACCCGGTCGATGCGCCCCAAATCGAACAGCAGGCACAGCACGCCCAGCGCGAGCGCGGCGAAGCCGGCAAGCAGCGCGAAAGCCGCCACCCGCTCGCACGGCGGCGCCTCGTCCACGGACACGCGGGCATCCGTCCCGAAGGGCGCACGCACGAGGGCCAGGTCGAGCCCGGACGCGACCACGATCGCCCCGGCCCCGGCACCGCCGAGGAACAGGTAGCCCACCGCCAACGTTCCGAGCACATCCCCTCCCCTCATCGCAGCCGCAGGACGCTCCGCTAGGCGGCGGCGCATCCAGACACGGGAGCCACGTTGCTTTTGCAGATCGCACGCTTCCCTCTGCATCCCCGCCAGTATCCCACAAAACAGGCGTGCTGCATATGACAGGGTGTCATATGCGCAACAGCGACACGATCCGGGACGCCACGCGTGACGCCGGAGCAGCACGGAGAACATCGCACATGGGGAACAGGAAAAGGCTGGGGTCCTCAACGACCTCCAGCCTTTTCTTAATGAGCGGCGCTCGTCGGCCTGCGCCCTACCCTGCCTTCGTGCCCAGCAGCTCTATGTCGGCCTTATCGCCAACCTCGTAGCGCACGCCGGCTGGGACGGCCAAGAAGGCGTTCGCCGAGCGAATGTTCTCGGCCAACGTTGCCGAGTTCGGAACCGGCGCCGCATGCAGCACGCCGTCCATGTCACGAGCCACGAGACGCGCCAGGTGCTCGAAACCGGGGCGGGCGCCCAGCGGCGCATCAAGCACGGCGGGCACCTTCACGCGCTGCGGCACCGGCTGGCCATAGTAGTGGCACACCAGGCCCCTCACCAGCCAGTCGGCCGCCAGGTAGGCCGCAATCATGGGTCCGGGAACGTTGATGGCCGGCTTGCCTTCGATAACTGCCAGGCCGATGGGACGTCCGGGAACCGCCTTCACGCCGTGCGAGAACCACGACGCGCGCTCCTGCAGAAGCTCCGAGTTGAAATCTTCCGAGCCGCGCGACGAACCCCCGTTGACCAGCACCACGTCGGCCTCGGCCAGCGCACGGTCGATGGCGATGCCCAGGGCCGCGCGATCGTCCGCCACAATGTCATAGGCAACCATCTCCGCGCCCCATTGCGCGAAATAGGCGCCCAGCATAAGCGAGTTCGTCTGCACGTTCTGCCCACGCTCGGGCACCGTGCCCACAGGCACCAGCTCCGTGCCGGTAGGAAGGTAGGCCACCTTCAAGCGCGCAACCACGGGCGCCTCGGCCCAGCCGCCGGCCGCCAGAATAGCCAGGGCCTCGGGCCCGAGCAGCGTGCCCGCCTCGTAGAGCAGCTCGCCCTTGCCCATCGTGGCGCCCGCGCGCTTGATAGCGTTGCCCGCCTTGACCTCGAGGGCAGGATCGAGCATGAGCCGCCCCGCCTCGTCGTATCCCACGTCCTCCGCCGCTATGATCGTGTCGAGCTCGTCGGGGAAGTCATCGCCGGTATCGGCCTGGGCGAAGTGCATGCCACGCACCCATTCGCCGGTGTCGGGGACGCCCTGCGCAAAGTCGGCCGCCCGCACGGCGATGCCGTCGAACGACGAAACGCGATGTCGCGGCAGATCGTAAGCCGCATGGCAATCCTGCGCAAGCACGCGCCCGCATGCCTCGCCCACCGGCACGTGCTCGGTACGCTTCTCGAACTCCCAGCGCGCCTCCAGCGCCTCCGCGCGCGTCAGCGCCTTCCCATGATCGAATTTCATCATCGTCCTCCTTGTTGTCTGCCGGTATGCGGGTGCAGGGCCTAGAACCTCCGCACGATATCGTCAACGAAGTAGCGTGGCACCTCCTTGGCGAAAAGATTGCTGGATACGGCCGGGTGCGCCGTCCTCACGTGACGCGCACCCGGCACGCCGGGGATGCGGGCGAGCAGCGGGTCCCCCACCACAACGGAGAACCCGCCGCGTGCCACGAGGGCTGCTAGGTCGGCATCGCCCGCCAAGGCAACGTCGCCCGGCTCGGCGAAGCCGGGACGCTGCCCGCACAGGCTCGCCACCGTCACAGGACCGCTCCAGCCGGAAAGGCGCAGCGCCGAGCGCACCGAGGCGGCGCACACCCAGTCGCCCACCACGAGTACCGCCTCGCCCCCTGCGCCGGACGCATCCATCCGCGCGTCGAATACGGTTCGCGAAGACTCTGGCAGCACCCCCGCATCGCAGCTTTCAGCATGCGGACCGCCTGCGAACGCGTACGACGACGCGCCGCCACGTGCGGCCCGGCGCAGCGCCTCGCACACGAGGCCGGCCTGCGCGCCCGCCAAGGGCAGACCCACCACATACGGCGTGCCGTACGCTCGCTCAAGGACCTGGGCGACCCCGAGTGCCCCCGCCGATACCACAAGGTTGACCGAAGCCTTCCCGACCTGCGCCACGCCTTCAAGCGACAAGCCCATGCACCATGTGGCATTCACCGCAAGCCCGGCGCCATCAAGGCATTCCCGCAGGTCTTCCGCATTCGGGCCCCCTCCGAAATCGAGCGGCGTGAGCCCGAGCACGTTCACGGCCGGCCGTTCCGGGGAGGCTGCCAGCCCGCACGGGCCCGTTCCCTCCGGCCGCCCGTCCGCAGTCGGCCTGGCTGGAGGGGCGAGCGCAGGACGTCCGTCGCCCGCGCCGCGCAGCATCCCGTCGCCTGCGGGCCCGAACCGCTCCGCCAGCTCCCGGTGCGCCAGATCCAAGCCGCGCT
>NC_021021.1:1766361-1792487 GCF_000210055.1 Gordonibacter pamelaeae 7-10-1-b | reverse complement strand
GTGGCGAAGCCCGTGGTGGCGAAGCCGAGCGCCGGCACGCCCGTCGCGTCTTCGATGTCATGCGCCATGCCGCGGAAGTCCATGCCGGTGATGGCCGGCACCGGCGACCCCAGCAGCGCCACCATGCGCGGCTCCAGCTCGCGCGCCGCGGCGGCCACCTTCGCCACGGTCTTGGCCTCGTCGCCCATGACCACGTCCAAAGTGCGCAGTTGCGCGCACAGCGTGGTGGTCTTGCCGCGCGACCAGCGCGGCTCGTCGTAGTCGATGTAGTTGCGCGTGCAACATGCAGCGTCAGCCACCACCACCAGGGCATCGAGGTCGAACAGGCACGAGCACACGCCGGAGTAGTCGGCGGCGAACGAGGGCAGGAACAGGGACAATCGGGCCATAGCGCATCACTCCCAAACCGTATCGCCGTCGAGTGCGGCTTCCATCAGCCGCATGAGCCGCCGCACGGCCTGGTATCCGAACAAGCCCTCGTCCTTCTGCACGTCCACGAAGCGCCGCGCCTTCAGCAGGTAGGCGCAGTCGAAGCCGATGCACACGGCGTCGGCGGGCAGCCCCAGATCGAGGATGCCCTCGTAGCTCTCGCCACGCACGACGGCAATGCCGGGCACCTGCGCGGCAACCCAGGCACGCTCCTCGGCGTCGTCGTCCTTCTCATGCAACGCGAACACGGCGCACACGGAGAACCCGTAACCCGCCAACGCCTTCGCCAACGCGAACGGGCGCATGGCGGCAGAGGAGTCCACGATGACCGGCGTGTCGCCCAAAGCCTCGCGCGCACGCGCGACCGCATCCCACGCCGCACCCTCGGCCTGCGCAAGCAGGCGGGCCGCCTCGTCATCGGCCGCCGATGACGGTGCCTGGCGCCCCTCGAACGCCCGACCCTCTTGCGAGCACGTCCCATCGACCACCCCGCCGGCCTGTCCAAGCGCTGAGCCGATCGCGCGGTACTGCCGCCCTATCTCGTCCAAGTCGTAGGACACCGGCGCGTCGACGCGCGGAATGCCCAGGCGCCTCTCCATGTTCTCCGCCGCATACGAGCCGATGTGCGCCAACACCACGTTCAGCCGGCTTGACGCCAGCCGCCGGTACGCCTCGAAGTCCGCGCACGAGAAAAGCTGGCGCACCTCGCGCACGCCCCAGGCCCGCATCACCTCGAACAACTCGCAGTCGCCCCGATATCGGCGAACGTCCCCACGAGGTTCACGGCGCTATCGCGGTGCGACGTTGGCTGAAGCATGCTGTAGAGCCTATCGTGGATGCGCAGCCCCGTGGACAGCCCCCGGTCGGCGGCAATGGGGTTCATGTGCACCACGGCGAATCCGAGGCCCGGGAACCGTGCGCGCAGCTCGTCGAGCAGGGCGTCCTCATCAGTGCCGAGAAAGTCATCGATACAGTTCAGATGGATGAAGAACGCACGCGGAGGCCGTTCGAGCGTTGTAAGCGCCTCGGCGACAGCCTCGGCAACGGCGTGCTCGTACGCGCCGGTGGCCACGTCGGCCTCGGTGAGGAACAGAAAGCCCATCGCCCCGCGCGTGTCGTTGCGCAGCGCACGGATCGACACGCGCCGCACGCAGGAGGGAGGGCACACGTACAGGTTGAAGCTCTCCGGAATGCACAGCGACACCTTGGGACGGCCGTGGTGCGGGATGAAGTACGACAGGTCAGAGGCCACGGCTGACCCCCTCTGCCTTGGGCCCGCCCGCAAACGCCGCCGCAGCGGCCGCCTTCGCATTCGACGTCGGCACGGCAGCCTTCTCGCTCGGCCCCCCTGCGATTCCCGCCTTCGCGCGGGGCAATCCCGCCTCGTCCAGCACGGCATCGGCCAAGGCCCCATAGGCACGCGCCGCCGCGCTTGCAGGGGCGCCCTCGACCACCGTGAGCGTTTCCTGCTCGCACGCGTGGACGTCTGCCGAGCGCGGAACATCGGCCACAATGCCCGTCCCCAGCTCGTCTGCCAGACTCTCAACCAGTGCGCGCTCATCGGCCACGTCGCGCCGGTTCAGCACCAGGCCTCCGAAGCGCGCGTAGTCGCGCGCCTTGAACCGCTCAAGGGCCTGCGCGATGTTCGAAGCCGCATACATCGACATCATCTCGCCCGACGTGACCACGTACACCACGTCGGAGCGCTCGCCGCGCAGCGGCAGCGAGAAGCCGCCGCACACCACATCTCCCAGCACGTCGTACAGCACGATATCCGGCGCGAGCTCCTCGTAGGCGTGCAGCGCGGCAAGCTGCTCGAACGCCGTGATGACACCGCGCCCCGCGCATCCCGTTCCCGGTGTCGGCCCGCCCGCCTCCACGCACAGCACGCCTGCGAAACCGCGGTGCACGGCGTCCTCGAGCGTGGGGTTCGCCGTCTTCCGCATGAGGTCGAGCACCGAGGGAATGCGCTCGCCGTGCATGAGCACGTACGTGGAGTCAGCCTTCGGATCGCACCCGATCTGCATGACCGTGTACCCCCGCAGCGCCAACACGGCCGCCAGGTTGGACACCGTCGTCGACTTCCCGATGCCGCCTTTTCCGTACACCGCGATTCTCAACATCGCGTCCCATCCCTTCCCCGTGCGCTTCCCTGCGAAATACCGAGCCATTCTTGCCTCTTATTAATCCTTGAAGTAAGATAATGCAGGAACCAGGATAATTTCAGTTGGTTTTACCACCAAAAGCCGAAGGAGCTGCCCCCGTGTCCGACCTTGCCGCCCTCACCGCCGACCTCCCGCTGTTCGAAGGCGTTCCGGTCGAGAAGGTCCCCCATGTGCTCTCCTGCCTCAATGCGACGCTTGCCACGTTCAGCAAACGCGAGCGCATCCTGGGCCGCGGCGAGACGCAGCGCAGCACCGGCTACCTCTGCGAGGGGCGCGCCCAGCTTGTGAGCAACGACTACTGGGGCAACCGCCCCATCTTGGGCGAATACGCCGCCGGCTCGGTACTCGCAGCCGAGCAGTTCTTCAAGCTGAACCTCCCTTTGCCCGCCGACGTCGTTGCCAGCAGCCCGTGCACGCTGCTGCAGTTCAACCTCGAGCGGCATGTGGAAGCCAAGCCGTGCTGCATGGTGCACGTCAACCGTATCCGCGAGAACCTGGCCCGCATCACCCTGCAGATGAACGCCGATTTACTGGGCAAGCTGGGCATCGTATCGAACCGCTCCACGCGCGAGAAGGTACTTGCCTACCTATCCGACCAGGCAGCGCTCCACGGCAGCTCCGCATTCGACATCCCCTACACCCGGCAAGAACTCGCCGACGCGCTCTACGTGGAGCGCAGCGCCCTTTCCCACGAGCTGAGCCGCCTCCAGAAAGACGGCTACCTCACCTTCTCCCGCAAGCATTTCGAGCTCCACCGCCTGCCGTAGCCGCCTCCCGCGTCCCCGCAGCTGCTTGCGCCCCGGGCGGTGCGGCGGCTTCGGCACAGCACCCGGGGCCGTTCCAGGGAAGGGGAACGCTTAGAAGAACGACGCGTACTCGTCGTCGGAGAGATCGTAGCCGTAGAACTCCTTGAAGAAGTCCTTGGTCTCTGCCGCCAGATCGACGTCCCCCCTATACTCGGGATACACCGTCTGGGCCAGCCACAAGAAGCCGAGCGTCGCCTCGGGGCTCGGGCGATCCCACCAAAAGCCGCCGATGGGGATGGAGAATACCTGCTTGTTCTTGATGGCCTTGAGATCCTGCACCTGCTCGGCGCCGTAGAGCTCGTCGAGATTGCTGCCGCCCTGCACGACGATGACATCCGGATCCCATTCGAGCGCCTTCTCCACAGTCACGTCGCCGTTGAGATCGGCCTCGGGCACGGCGAAGTCGGCGCCTATCGCATTGATCCACGTGCGGCCCCAGTCGCCGGTGTTCGCCTTCGTGATGTCGGCGCCGCTTAGGTAATATACCTTTTTGCGGTCGCCCGCAGGTATCTTCGCAACCTTCTTCTCCAAATCGCCCAGCGTGGCATTCCAGTGGTCGACCAGCCGTTGCGCCTTCTCCTCGTTGCCGAGGATCTTGCCCACGTTCAGGAACTCCTGCTTGAGCGTATCGATGGCCGCCCATCCGATGAGCATGACGTAGGTGGGGATTCCCACTTCGGCGATCTGCGCGTTGCCCTTGTCGGAGCTCACGCCCACAAGCGCCACGTCAGGCTCGGTTGCCACCAGGGCCTCGATATTGAGGTCATCGAACGAGCCGGCGTTCACCACGTCGTTGAACTGCGGGTACATTTTCAGCAGCTGCGGGAACTTCTTCATGGAGGGCTGTGCCACGATCTTGTCCGCCGCGCCGAAGATGGCCACCTCGTGGGTGGTGCCGCCGTTGCACGTGATGGCAATGCGCTCCACGCTCTCGGGGATGGCGAACTCGTTGCCCTTCGCGTCCACGACGGTACCCGAGACCGTCTCGGGGGCCTGGCCGTCGGCCGGCTTCGGTCCCTCTTCCTGCTGCGCGCAGCCGCCCAACGCCATAGTGCCCGTCGCAGCCACGCCGGCCGCAGCCAGCAGCTCGACGAAGCGCCTACGCGTGAGCAGGTTCATGTTCTGACTCATCGACAATGCATCCTTTCCTCCCGCGCCCGCGGACGAACCTACGGGCGCACGCCGTTACTCCCTGCCCTGCTCGGGCATGGTCACCACAGAGCCTTCGGTCGCGCTGCGCGGTCCGGCGGCGTCGAAGGCCTCCAACATGCCCTCGATAAGGGCATCCGCATCCACAATGCGGCTCGCCAGGACGCGTGTTGCACCCAGAGCGGCGAACAACTCCATCGGCGCTTGCGCGGACGGCCCGAACACCACGAACTCCCGCGCGCGCCGCGGCAGGCGGGCGATGTCGAACAGGCTGTCGTTCTCCAGCGCGCATCCCGTTATACCCACGACATCGGCCTGCGCGACAAGCGCCGCGGTATCCTCCACGCCATGGAACCGCACCGTGCCCGGACCGGTGTGCACGCCATCGGCATCCAGGAGCACGCTCTGCAGCGCGGCACGCGGACGCAGGTCCACCACGTCGAGCGAGGCGCACATGGCGGCCGCCTCCCGCAGCAGCATGCCCGCACCCACCAGCACCACGGCGTCGTCGGAACGTAAAAACGACCGGTCGAACGGATCCGAGACGGCAAAGCCGCGCTCAGCCAGCGCCTCGGGTGCATTCACCTCGCACGAAAGCGCATTCGCAACCGCCAGCGCCACGCTGCGGCGAAGCGAGCAATACGCCGCATCATCGGCCGCCCCCGGGGTAATCCCACACACGCCCTCGTCCAATAACTGCGCCACCGCATCGTCCGCATGCACGCCCGTTAAGCTCTGCAGGCTCCTCATGTACTCGAAGTCGAGCGCCCCATACACCGCATGCTGGCCGTTGAACGTGAACGCACGCCCCGCGCGTCCATCCGACAGCTCAACTACGGCCCACCGCGCACCGAAACACAAGCGCCTCACGGTAGGTATCAGACCATCTGCGCAGGTGATGCGCAGCGTTTCCTCTATCAGCTCATGCAAGCTACGAGGCGCGTCTGCTGCCACGAAGCCGTTCGGCTTGCCGCACATCACCGTACCCTCCCGTCAACGCCGAACAAGCCCTCTTCCCCGCACGGACACGGATGCGCCTTCGTCTTCAACAGCGGCACGCACGTGGTCACCGTCCCGTCGGGATGCTCCGGCACATCGAGGGACGCCACCTTCACGGGAATGCCGTACGCCTCCTCCAAAGTCTCCTCGCACACGATGTCGCCCACATCCGCCACGCGAAACGGGCTCGTGCGGCTCATGACGGCCGCCTTGTCGCAGCACAGGAACGCATGGTCGGGGAAGTGCGACGTCATGATGATCCCCACGCCGCGATGGGCGAGCGCGCAGATCTGCGCGAGCACCCGCATCTGGTTGCCGAAGTCCAGGCTGGACGTAGGCTCGTCCATCATGAGGAACGACGGGTTCTGCATGAGCGCGCGGGCGATGAGCACCATTTGCCGCTCTCCGCCGCTGATCTCGGTGTACACACGGTTGCGCAGATACGCTATGCCCAGCAGCTCCAGCAGCTCGTCGGCTTCGTCGAACGCGTCGCGTCCCGGCCCCGCGAACGCATCGGTCCGCGCGATGGAACCCATGACCACCACATCGATGACCACGAACGGAAACGGCGGCTCGTGCACCTGGGGCACGTAGCCGATGAGCAAGGCCGTCTCCTTCCGGCGGCGGTGGTCCACCGCGCGCCCGTCCACATACAGCCCGCCTGCCGAGAACGGGATGAAGCCCAGAAGCGACTTGAACAGCGTCGTCTTCCCCACGCCGTTAGGTCCCAGCAGGCACAGCACCTCCCCGCTCTCCAGCTCGAAGCTCACGTCGTGCACGATGCCGACGTCGCGGTACCCGGCGCATACGCCGCGTGCCTCCAAGATCATAGCTGTTCCTTCTTTCTCTTCAGCAACAGGTAGAAGAAGAACGGCGCGCCGATAATGGACGTGAGAATGCCCAGCGGGATCTCGACGGTGAACAGGTTGCGCGCCACGTTGTCCACCAGCAAGAGGAAGCTGCCGCCCACCAAGAACGACATGGGCAGGAGCACCTTGCAGTTCGGCCCCACGATGAACCGGGCCATATGCGGGATAATGAGCCCTATCCACCCTATCATGCCGGCGATGGCCACCGAAGCCGCCGTGAGCAGCGTCGCGCACAGGATGAACAGCCCGCGCAGCCGCTTCACGTTCAAACCCATGGCCTGCGCCTCCTCGTCGCCGAAAGCCATGGCGTTAAGCTGCCAGCGTAGGAAGGCCAAAGGTGCGATGCCGATGAGAAGGGGCGGCAGCAAGAACAAGATGTCTTGAAGGTTCACCGTGGACAGGCTGCCCATGAGCCAGTACGTGATCTCGGGCAGCTTGCTGTCAGGATCGGCCACATACTTCGTCAACGTGATGAACGACGAGAACAGCGTGGACACTATCATGCCGCCCAGCACCAGCATGAGAATGGCATCCTTGCCACGGCTGACGCGCTGGCACACGAAGTAGGCCAGCCCCACGGCCACGATGCCGAACGCGAATGCGTTCACCTGGATGAACGCATAGGGAAGCGACAAAAGGATGGCCAGCGCCGCGCCGAATCCCGCGCCCGACGAGGCGCCCAATATGTCGGGCGAAACCATGGGGTTCTTGAAAAGCCCTTGGTACACGGCGCCGGCAATGGAAAGCGCCGCGCCCACCAGCAGCGCGGCACAGATGCGAGGCAGGCGCACTTTCCACACAATGGTCTGGGCCATGTCGCTTTGCGAGCAGTCGAAGCCGAACAGCTGGGCGCCGATGATCTCGACAACCCCCACCGGATCGATGGGATACTGCCCGACCATGAACGAACCGAAGAACAACACGACCATCACGGCCACCGCGATGACGATCGCTCCCGCTGACGAACGTTTCGAAGCCATAGTCCCCTTGCTTCTCCAAAATATATACTAGTATGAGAATAATATTTATTTCGGAATAATCTGTTGGAAAAGCCACGAACCGAGAAATTTTTCGACACGGCTCGACCCCTTCGCCATTTGTGGAGTTTCGCGCACAACCGGGGCTTTCGCCAGATTCCCATCGCCGCATACCCCGCGAACCCCCATACTGGTAAATCGCTTTGCACGAAATTCTTTCTTGTTTCTCTTTTGCGCACGCTGATGACGCTCACGGATGCAGAAAGCGGCTCGAGTCAAGCGCAAGGCACGCCGCTGGAGCGGGTGCGACCACGGAGCGGTTCCGCAGAGGCGGACGCCCGTCGAAGAGAAACGGAATACCCTTATGACGAAATTCGCCGACCTCGGCTTGTCCAAAGACGCCCTCGCGGCGGTGGAGAAGCTGGGCTACGAGAACCCCACGCCTGTCCAGGAGCAGGCTATCCCGCTGGTTCTGGAAGGCCGCGACCTCATCGCCGCCGCCTCCACCGGCACCGGCAAGACGGCCGCGTTCCTGCTGCCCATCTTGAGCACGCTTCCCCGCGTGAAGGGCCGCAACCGCGCCCCGCGCGTGCTGGTGGTGAGCCCCACCCGCGAGCTCGCCCAGCAGATCGCCCGCACGTGCATGCAGATCTCGCGCCAGACCCGCCACTTCACCACCACGGTGTTCGGCGGCACGCCCTACGGCCCCCAGATCAAGGAGCTGCGCGGCGGCACCGACGTGCTCATCGCCACGCCCGGGCGCCTGAAGGACCTCATGAAGCGCGGCGTGGTGAACCTGTCCAGCGTGGAGGTGCTCGTGCTGGACGAGGCCGACCGCATGCTGGACATGGGCTTTCTGCCCGACGTGACCACCATCGTGGACGCCACGCCCGAGTGCCGCCAGACGCTTCTGTTCTCGGCCACCATCGACCAGTCCATCCAGAAGAACCTGGGCTCGCTTCTGAACGACCCCGCCATGGTCGAGATCGCCCGCAACGGCGAGACGGCCAAGACGGTGGAGCAGTTCATGATGCCCATCAAGAACTTCAACAAGCCCGAGCTCTTGGAGGCCGTGCTGCGCGAGAAGGGCTCTGAGCGCATCATCGTGTTCGCCCGCACGAAGAACCGCACCGAGGACTGCGCCGAGGCGCTGTGCGACGCCGGCTTCCGCGCCGAGTCCATCCACTCGGACAAGAGCCAGGGCGCCCGCCGTCGTGCGCTGGAGAACTTCCGCCGCGGCAAGACGTCCATCCTCGTGGCCACCGACGTGCTGGCGCGCGGCATCGACGTGCCCGACGTGGACCATGTGATCAACTTCGACCTGCCCGACATGCCCGAGGACTACGTGCACCGCATCGGCCGCACGGGCCGCGCGGGCGAGAAGGGTTACGCCATCTCGTTCGTCACCCGCGAGACCAGCCGCACGCTGCGCGACATCGAGCGCCTGATCGGCAAGGACATCCCGTTCATGGAGCTGGAAACCTACGAGCTTGACCCGACGCTGCTGAAGCAGAAGAAGGGCGGCGCGCGCCAGGGCGGCTCCAAGAGCGGCGGCTCGAAGCCCTACGGCAAGCGCTCTGCGGGCAAGTCGTACGGCAAGCCCGCCGGCAAGGGCGGCTACCGCAAGTCCGACGACCGCAAGGACGGCAAGCCGGCCGGCAAAAGCTACGCTGCCGAAGGCGGCGAGTCCAAGGGAAGCAAGCGCTTCGAGCGTGCCGAGGCCCCGCGCTCCGGCAAGGGCGGCTTCGACCGCGCGAATGCCGGCAAGCCGGGCAAGCGCTCCGACCGCTCCGGCAAGCCCGCCTCCGCCCGCGGCGAGAAGAGCTTCGACAAGCCGTACCGCGAGGGCGGCAAGCCCGCGAAGAAGCAGCGCTCCAAGAAGGGCAACGGCACCGGCGGCTACGACTACAGCCGCTTCGCCAAGAGCGAGAAGCACGAGGCCGCCGAGCGGTTCTAAGAACACAGCAAAACGCGCACGCTAACGAGGACGAACCGCCGACGCGGCTCGTCCTCGTTTTGCAGGCAAAGCTGCCCCGCAAAATGCGCAACATAGTGCGCATATCGTAATGAGCAAAATATTGCGCTTTTCTCTATGTGCAGTATAATGCGCATAAACAACGAATGCATTCCGACCACGCAAGGAGGATCCCATGCCCTCAGACGTCATCGGGCTTCCCCGTCGCCTCGGCCAAGCCGTGCGGAAAAGACGCTTGCAGCTTGGTCTCTCCCAAGCCAGCCTCGCCGAGGCGGCTCAGGTATCGCGACGGCTTATTACGAGCTTGGAAATGGGCGATGCCGATGGCATCGCCTTCGACAAGGCACTCCGTATTCTCGAAGCGCTCGGCATGACGATATCGATCGCGTGGCCGTCGGAGCCGGAAGAGGGCCAGCGGCCCGCAGCCCAAACCGCACACGCGCCGCTGGTGGAAGATGACCGGAAGCCGTCCTACCAAGACGCCTACGACGACATAGCTCGAGCGGCCTTGCGCCAAGCGGCTTATGCGCAAGAAGGGCGGTGACCGACATGGCCGAAGCATCTCTGCTCGTCTTCATCTGCGGCCAGCCTGCCGGAGAGCTCGCACAAGGCAGCAGCGGCCAGATCAGCTTCCGCTACGATCTTGATTACGATGGCATCCCGCTGTCGTTCTCCATGCCCGTGTCCAACCGCACGTTCCCCCATCGCGTCGTGCAGCCATTCCTTTTCGGGCTGCTGCCGGACGACAGGAGCGTGCGCAGGAACATCGGCCTCGAGTTCGATGTGCGAAGCGACAACCCCTTTTCCCTGTTGGAGAATATTGGCCTCGACTGCCCGGGCGCCGTGCAGTTCTGCAAACCCTGCGAGACCGCAATCCTCGCCACACGTCAGGAGAAGCTCGAGCCCATTGATGACGAAACCATCGCGCGGCGACTCGCCACCTTGCGCGAACACCGTGAAGACTCGTGGCTCGGCACGCACGAGCATTGGTCCCTTGGCGGCAACCAGGGAAAATTCGCACTCGCACGCCATGACGGCCGATGGTTCGCCTGCCATGGCTCAGCGCCAACGACCCACATCTTCAAAAACGGCGTGCATGGCTTCCGCCTGCAGGCCCTGAACGAGTTCGTCTGCATGCGTCTTGCCAGCCGGTGCGGCCTTCCCGCCGCAAACACAAGCTACGAAGTGTTCGAGGGCGAGCCCGCTATCGTTATCGAGCGCTATGACCGCGTGAAGGCGCCGGACGGCCGCATCGTGCGTCTCCATCAGGAAGATTTCTGCCAGATACTCGGCATACTCCCCGAGAACAAGTACCCCGAATACGGAGGTCCGGGAGCGTCGGACATCATCCGCGTCATAAGCTCGACCACGCAAGCAGCGAGAAACGTCCACCTATTCACCGCGATGCTGTTCTTCAACTGCCTCATCGGAGCGCCGGATGCCCATGCTAAGAACTTCTCGCTGCTACTCGGCACTGGACGCGATGCCCTTGTGGCCCCTCTTTACGACGTCGCCTCCGGCCTCGCCTACGACGAGCTGCGACGCAAAGCGCGTCTGGCGATGAGTATCGGAGGCGAGAACAGGGTTGGCCACACCTCGCGAAACGCCCTCAAGCGCTATGCCCAGGCCAATGACCTCTCGCGCTTCGGCCTCGGCGAAGCCGCCTGCGTGGAGCTCATGGCGGAACTCGCCCAAGACGTGCTGGACAACCTTGATGGCGCTTTCGACGACGCGCAGGCTGCTCCAGGAGCCGACGAGTTACGCGAGCATCTGGAGCGCCCGCTGGTGGAACTCTGCAAGGCAACGCTCAATCGGCTTTGAAAAAGGCTTCGTCAACCTCGGAAGCCTCACCTCTCCCATTCCACAATACGCTCGGGGTGGGAATACACGTTGAAGCGACCATGCTTGGCGAAACCGACAAGGGTAAGGCCGCTTCGCTCGGCAAGCTCGATGGAGAGGTTTGTAGGAGCTCCGGGCGACACTACAAGAGGACAGCCGAGCGCGGCCACTCTCGCCACGATCTCTAGCGGCACACGCCCACTGAACAGCACCATACACTCGGCCGCACGCTCGCCAGAGCACACGCACCAGCCGACGAGCTTATCCAAGGCGCTGTGTCGGCCGATATCCTCGCGCCAAGCCAGCACGCGACCACGCATGTCGGCCAAAGCAGCACTGTGCACACCGCCCGTTTTCCTGAACAAGAGCGACTGGCGCTCCAACAGCGCGATGGCAGCGTTCACCGTGGCAGCCGCCACCTGCATGTCGGACAGCGGGCGCGCCGCGACCGGCACGCCTGCCGGAGCACGCCCCGGCAGGCTGCCAAATGGCACGATGACGCACCCGTCCCCGATCCGACGGCCACGCGGGCGGGTGAGCACATCAACACGCCCGCCCTCCAAATCGACCTCAATCGACACGACGTCGTCCATCTCGACGATAGCGCCCTCCAAGAACAGGCGCCCCACCACGAGGTCTTCGACATCCCACGGAGAGCAGGTGCCGCGAAAGGTCGGGCGACCGTCCAAGAACACCTCGATGCTCACTTCCTGCACGACGAAGTCGGGCCGCTCGGCGAACCGCCCGCCGTCGAAACGCTCCACGAGCAACACCGCATGCGCGTTCTCTCGCGATCGGGAAACCTCCATGATCGCATTGCTCACGTGCCTCATCGCGCATCCCCCTCTCCGTCACCATCGTCGTTTCCCTACAGTAGGGCGGCAAACCAGCCACGATGCCTGCCGCCCCAGGGAGGGAAGGGAGTAGGTCTCTCTTACTCGTTCCTCACGTTCGGCACATACCACACGGCCGGGTTCGTGCCCTCTTCGGGCAAAAGCTGGAAGCCATCCTTCTCTACAGCCTGCTTCTTGAGCTCTTCCAAGTCACCGAACACGCGCGCGCCGGCCGGGCAGGCAGCCACGCACGCTTGCACCTCGCCCTTGCCAGCATCGATTCGCTCGACGCAGAATGTGCACTTGTCGACCGAGCCTTTGGGCATGGTGGGATACATAAGAGCCTCGTACTCATTGAGCTCGGAACCGAAATAGCCGCCCTCGCTCTCGACATAGTACCGGGCCGCATAGGGGCAGGCCGTAATGCACGCCTTGCAACCGATGCACTTCTCCTTGTCGATCATCACGATACCGTCATCGCGCTTGTACGTAGCACCCTCCACGGCACAGGCCGCGATACACGGTGCATTTTCGCAATGCATGCACAACATGGGCACAACATGCTTCACCGCTTGAGGGTACGTTCCCTCGAACGCACGCTCCACATGCGACCTCATCACAGCAGGAGGCGTTCCATGCGCTTCCTTGCAGGCCACCGCACACGCATGGCAACCGACGCATTTCTTCAAATCGATAAGCATTCCGTACGTCATGGTTCTCACCTCCTCTACGCGATCTTCTCGATTTTGATGCGGACGCACTGGTCGAACGCCGAACACACATGGTCCATGCGGTCAGGAGTCTGACCGGGAACAAGATGCACCACAGGAACTCCCTTGTCCTTCGCATTGGGCATATAGGCCGACTTAGAGCCCCAATGTCCACCGATGACGGCCACACACTCTGCGTGCACGCCCTCAGACGTGGCCAGCACCCCCTCAACCGATACGCCTTCGGTAGTGACGAGCCGCACCTTGTCGCCGGTGGCAAGCCCCTTCGCCGCAGCCGTAGCGGCGTTGATCTCGATGGTGTAACCATAGGGATTGGCCTCGTTGATCTCATTGATGTAAGGGTTCTCCATGAGCCACGAGTCGGTATTGATAGCGTCGGTGTAATACACGGGCAAAATGTCGAAGGCGGGATCGACCACCTCATGCCCACAGCCGGGCTTCCAATCGGGCAGAGCCTGATAGTCCTCGGTCTCCCATGGTATGCCCAGTTCAGCCGCCTTAGCCTCTACCTTTCCCTTCGCTTCCAGCATGAAGTCAAAGTAAAGGGGCACGCGTCCTGGATCACCGTTCGCCCAGATGTACACTTCGTCCACCGTTCGCGGATGATCGTACACCGCATGCTCCTTAAGCCATGCGAAGTCGTGCTTCTCGTCAATGTTTGATTTCAGAATAGAGTCGGCAAAGGCCTCTACGTCAAGCTTCTGATCGAGCGGCACGGAGTACTCGTCCTTAACGCGGAACATGCCGTTGAGCGTTGCAATGAACTCGGCGTTCTTACCGGCACGACTGGCGAGCTCGCTAAAAAGCTCCCAGCTCGACGGCGCTCCGTCCTTCGGCTCGACAACTTTCTGCCACACGGGCACGGTCCATGGATTCTCCAAACCACCGATGACGCGATGGTTGCCTGAGGCGTGCGGCAGCGGCTCGGTGCGCTCAAGATAGCAGCACTCGGGCAGGAACACATCGTAGAAATAGGACGACTCGTTCAGAAACATATCGATGCCCACCACGTACTGGTAGCCCTTGAATATCTCGGCCTGCTCATCGTAGTTGCCCCACCACTTGATAGGATTGCACGCGTAGCAGAGAGCCACCTCGGCCGCTTGCGTGTGGTACAGATCAGGATGCGCTTGGGCGATATGCTCGAAGTGGTTGTCCTCGGAGATGGGCTGCAGCTCCATCATGCCCATGGTTGTGGGCGTATAGTCACTCTCGTAAACCTTCTTATAGTAGGAGTTGGGGAACGCGAGCAAGAGCCCTGCACAGTCGATGAGACCCTCGGGCTCCCACAGTCCGGGACGCCACGACATATTCGGATTGCTGTCTGTCCAACCATTGCAGATGGGATCGAAGCCGCAGAACCCACCGACCGCGTTCGTCGCGCCGATAAGGTTATTCAAGCTGAACACAGCCCAACAGGTAAGAAAAGCATGTTTGTGGCGCGTGATGCCGGAAAATGCATCCACGGCCGCAGGTCGGTAGGGCAACGTCACCCCGTCGATCTGGGTGGTCTGCCCGATACAGGCCGCCTCTCCGAGCTCTTTGGCAATCTGGCGAACCGTAGCGGCAGGCACCGTGGTTATCCCCTCTTGGTACTCGGGGGTATAAGTCCTTAGATGCTCTTTGTACAGGGTAAAACCCGTGGAACATTGCTTGCCGTCTACCTCGAAAGAGCCCTCAAGCTGAGGCGCACTGCATTGGTCGTAGGGTTTTGCCGCGCCGTCAGCGTCCATATAAAGCGAATGCCCCGTCTTCTCGTCGAAGACGATACGCTTGGTTTCCAAGTCAACGAGAGAAGGACCGTTGGTTCGGTTCGTGAGAAACTCCCTATCAATGAGATTCTCCTCATGCACAAGCACATAGGCAATAGCAAGGGCAACGGCAGCATCGGTACCGGGACGCAGAGGCACCCAAAGATCCGCCTTTTCTCCCGCAGCGCCCATATGGGGATCGAAAACCACATGGCGCAACCCATTCTTGCGACGCTCGGCAAACGGCTCGACAGTCATATTGAAACCATGTCGCGTGGCCGTTCCAGCATTGGTTCCGAACTGGATGACGTAGTTGCAGTTGGTGTAGTCGGGACGTGCATTGCCTGTTCCGGTAAAAAAGTATTCGAGCTGATGGACGCCCGCACCGCAGATGTCCGAGCAACTGCCCTCGGCATTGCCGTAGATCACGCCAAGCGCCGTGTGACGCACAAGCGAACCTATCTGGCTAGCCACCATGGACATGCCGGTAACGGCGTGAGGGCCGCTGCGCTCGATAGCCTCCTTCACATGTTTGTCCACCAGTTCGTAGGCCTCGTCCCAGCTGATCTCCTCCCAACCCGGATCCTCGTCGAAGCCCTTCTTGGGATTGGTTCGCTTCAAGGGCTTGGTCACACGGTTGGGATCATAGAGCTGCATGATGCCCGCAGCGCCCTTGCCGCAGATATGTCCACGACCGATTGAGCTGTCAGGATTCCCCGTCAACTCCACCACCACGCCATCGATGACGCGCGCCTTGATCGAGCAGTTGTTGAAGCACATGTTGCATGTCGTAGGAATCCATTCCCCGGCTTCCGGATCGTAGGCTTGCTGAACCGACAATGACGCCTCGTCCGGCTTTTTCTCACCTTTCGGCGCGCAACCGGCAATCGTGCCAGCCATACCGGCGCCCAACGCCGCCGCACCCGCTCCCGCCACGAAGCCGCGGCGACTGATGCTCACGCTCTCCTTGCTCATCGCTTCCTCCTCGTCCTCCTCTACATCGCTCACATTGCTCGTTGCCGGGGCGCACCTGCAGCGCCCTTTCGCCCACCATCCTTTCTCCTAGCGTTCTCGCAGGTCAACACTTGGCAGCACTTCGCCCACCGGCCACCGGGCGAACCATTTGGCCGGATGAGCATGTGCGAATTCAACCGAGGCAGTACCCCGATTTGCACTTTTGAAATTAGTCGTTGGAATTCTGCTAGTAAGAGATGAAGACCTCGCCCATGGTACCCCCTCCCCCGGCGAACATACGCCAGTTTCATTGGTGTCAGAGTATCATGATCTACTATGACAGTCAATCAGATTGATTATTCTATCTTCTTATAGCGGTCTATCTGCAACACTTGCAACATCGGTCAGTAGCCCCCGTGCTCCCTTCAGGACAAGGAAGCCGAAGGCAACATCCATCGACGTCGGCATCGCGGCAGCCAGGGCGCTTAAGCCAAACTCACTTGAGGAACTTCTCGATATTGTTGAATGCCTCGCCAAAAGCGCTCGGCGCGATGACCAAGCCGCCCTTGTCTTTCACGCTCTCGTAGATCAGGCTCATGGTGCGCAGTTGGAGCGCCTTGTCGCTGCCCTCGTACACCTCGGCAGCCTCCACGAACATCTCGGAGATGTCCTTCTCTATCTCCGCCAAGAGCAGGCGTGCGTTGCGCTCGCGCTCGGCCTGGGCCTCTTTCGACATCGCGTCCTGCAAATCGGGCGGGATGGCAATGTCTCGAATCTCCACTGACACCACGGTAATGCCCCAGGTGCGCGTCTTCTCGTCGAGAATTTCTTTGACCTCATGGTCGATCTGCGCGCGACGCGTGGCCACCTCCGCGAGGTTAATGCGGCCCACCGCGTCACGTAAAGCCGTCTGGGCGGCCCACCAGATGGCCGACGAGTAATCCTCCACCTCCACGCACGCATCCTTCGGATTCCACACCATCCAGAACAGCACGGCGTCGATGTCGAGTGGCACGAGGTCTGCCGTGAGCGCCTCCTCGGCCACAAACGCCGTGGTGATGATGCGCTGGTCGACACGAGCGGCAACGTGCTCGATAATAGGGATGACGAAATAAGGCCCCGGTCCGGCCACGCGACTGAACTTACCCAGCCTGAGCACCACCACACGCTCCCATTGGGGTGCCACGCGCACGCTCAAGGTGGCGAGTGTGGCGACAACGGCCGCGCCCAAGACCACCAGCACGGACAGCATGGAGCTGAAAAGAGCAATCACCAGGCAGAACACCACCGCGAATACCGTGAAAGAGAATGCATACACGCCGTTTCTCGACGTCTTCTTCGCCTTGGGACCCGAGAATTCGGGCGCCCGGCGCCCCGCTGCGGGCACCTTGGCACCCTCGGCCTGCTTCCTGCTGCGCATATGACCAACCCCTCCTGCCGCCCGCGGCGGCGCCTGCGGCCCCGCCTACCGGGCCCGCCCCGTGAGCTGCACGATCTTCTCCCGTACCAAATCGACGAGGTCGTCCGCCTCCATGCCCTTCTCGAAAGCGCGGCCCACCAAATCCGTTGCAAGCGCCTCCACCTCGTCGTCGATGTCCAGCGCCTCGTACGCCGTGCGTTCGGCCACGTAGGAACCCTTGCCGCGCCGCGTGAAGATGAACCCGTCGCGCTCAAGGTCCTGGTACACCTTGTTAATGGTGTTGTAGTTGACCCCGAGCTGCACGGAGAGCTCCCGCACGGAGGGAAGGCGCTCGTTCTCGTCAAGCTTGCCGGAGCGAATAAGGTATACGAGGCGTTTGCGGATCTGAATCCAGATGGGAATGTCGCTGTTATCGTCCACTTGAAACTGGCCCATGGCGTCCATAGCGACGTCCTTGTCGATGATCGTGTCGGTCATAGCAATCTCCATGGTACCATGCACGCGTGCCCTCCCATGAAAAACACTCACAACCAAAACGGCAGCGGGGTCATCCCCACCAGGTTGAACCGGACGGCGGCCAAAAGCAGTACGTAGCGCAGGCAGATGCCGCCCGCCAGCGTGCAGCACGATCCTATGGCGAGCACAAGCGGATCGAAGGATCGCCGGCTGGCCACGTCTACCACGAAGGGAGCGGCCAACCCGAGTCCCACCGCCCCCAGCCAGAACGCGCCGGCGAAACGGCCCGTCATAAGCGCATCGGCCGACGCTCCTACCGCATCTCCCGCCTGCGCGCTCGCCAGCAAGAACGCCGCAAGCACCCCGGCCTCCACCACGACGAGCATAAGGTCGAGCATCACGAGCCCGCCAAGACCCTCCTCGACCTCGGGACGATTCTGGCGGCAGAAGCCCACCACGATGAGCACCGCGGCACCCGTTGCCAGGGCCGAGGCCGTGAACAGCACCGGCACGAACGGAGTATTGAGGAACGGTACGGCTGGCCACAGCGACAAGAACACGCCCGAATACCCTATGACGCACAACGCGGCCGCCATGGCGACAACCTGCAAAACGAACTCAACGGCACGTCCTGTGCGGGTGTCCTGCACGATACCCATCACGAGCGCCCCGACCGCCGCGAAGCAGAACACAGCGACGGACCAGGCGCCGAACCCAAGCACACTCGTAACCGGCGACAGGAACACCGCGAACGCCCGCTCGGGTGCACCCAGGTCGAGAACGAGGAATACGCTGCCGAGCGCAACGAGCGCCGGGCCAGCCACCAGACCCGCGTCGGTCACAGAACTCACACGTGCCAGACAGGCAGGATCCTTGAAGCGGAGTGCCAGGTCGACGAAGGCGCCGATGACGAAGGCGCCGCCGCCTGCGCCCGCCAAGAACAGGTACCACGCGATGTACGAGCTGGCCACGTCCTTAAGCCCCCTATCCTGCCACGTCGACACGCTGTCGACATCATAGCATGAAGCAGTGACCTATGATACTAGGACAGTTGGCGAATACACCTTTTGGAAATCCGCAGCGACGACGGGCTGCGCAGGTCCTACTCTCCCCCGCCTACCTGCCCCACGTTGAAGCCGTCCGCCAGCGCGCTGGGCGCGAGCAGCACGCCCTTCGAGTCCTTGGCGCCCTCGTAGGCCAGGTTCATGGCGCGCAGCTTCATGGCGCGGGGGTTGCGGTCGTACACCTCGGCAGCCTCCACGAACATCTCGGAGATGTCCTTCTCCACCTCGGCCAGGATGATGCGGGCGTTGCGCTCGCGCTCGGCCTGGGCCTCCTTCGACAGCGCGTCCTGCAACTCCTTGGGGATCATGATGTCGCGGATCTCAACCGACATGACGGTCACGCCCCACTGCTCGCACTTCTTGCCGAGGATATCCTCGAGGTCGCGATCGATCTGCTTGCGACGCAGGGATATGTCGGCCAGGTTGAGCTGGCCGATGACGTCGCGCATGGCCGTCTGGGCCGAACGCAGCACGGCCTTCGGGTAGTTCTCCACCTCCAGGCACGCCTTCTCGGCATCCCACACCATCCAGAACAGGATGGCGTCCACGTCCACCGGCACGAGGTCGGCTGTGAGCGCGGCTTCGGCGGAGAACGAGGCTGTCATGATGCGTTGGTCCACGTGGATGGCCGCGTACTCCGCAAACGGGATGCAGCAGTACAGCCCTGGGCCGGCTATGCGGTTGAACTTGCCGAAACGCAGGATAGCCACGCGCTCCCAATGGGGCGCCACCCGCACCGACGTGGCCAGCACGAACCCGGCCACCACAGATGCGGCGATGGTCAGCGGCGACACCCACGCGAACGTCGCGAAGAGCACCGCGAGGAACCCTGCGGCGAACATAGCCAGAAAGAACAGGTAAACGCCTCCGCGGGAGGCGTCGTTGGCCTCGAGCTCGGTCTCGGCCACCTTGCGGGAGGCGTCAGCCTCTGCTTCGCCCTTCGACCGTCTGAACAAACCCATCGCTGCTCCCCTCGAACGTCTTGCTATTCGGCTGCCGCCGCCAGCCTTCGCTGCAGCACGTCGGCTATATCGTGACGCGGAACGCCCAGCTCCCTGCACTGGCGTATGAACTCGTCGGTCAGAAAATCAACTTCGGTCTTGGCCTCTTCTGCCTGGGCGGGCCCTTGGTCTGCCACGAACGTGCCCTTGCCGCGTTTTGAAACGATGTAGCCGTCACGCTCGATATCCTGGTACACTTTGCTTACCGTGTTGTAGTTGATGCCCAGGTCAACGGCTAGCTCGCGCACCGTCGGCAGCTTGTCGCCCGCCTGGAACCTGCCCGAGGCAATCAGATAGATCAGGCGATTGCGCAACTGGAGCCACAGCGGGATACCGCTGTCGCTGTCGATGGTAATCTGCACGGTTTGGTTGGCGGCACTCACGCTCGGATAGTCCCCACCTTCATTCGCCAAGTAGTATCGTCATATGATAGCATTCTCGGCCCCGCCTGCCGCGCAGGGTCGCAAAGCGCATGAAGCCCCACACGCGGCCAGCCCGGGAGGGAGGGAAGGCCGACCGCGCGGGACCCGCGAGTAGACGTCAGCTGTTGAGGCGGAACATCGCCCTTACCCGACACCCAATTCCTCGCGCTCGAACACAAGGAATTGACGTGCCGTCTCGACTAGGCCACGGTACAAGCCCGGCTTCGCGCGCTTCTCCAGATCATCACAGAGTTGCGGAATCCAAACCAGCAGGTGGTCGCGCAGAAAATCCTGCTGCGCAACACGCGCCGCATCGACTCCAGCCCCATCGTTAGCAGCCAGCGCTTCAGCCTCCTTACAACACAGACGCGCCATGAACTCCAGCTCAATACCGACGTGATCCTCGGGAACGTTCAGTTCGCCCGAGCGCTCAAATCCCTGCGATCTATACGCAGCAAGCACTTCATCGCGCGATCGCTGCATAAGCAGATGCTCGGCACTTGTATACACCGACTCATACGGGAACACGGGGTCGGCCGACATATTCAGCAACAGCGCCGCGAATTCGGCCGCCGCTTCCGCGCGCAACGCCGCTAAATCCGCCCCTGGAAGCTCGGCCGCATAGCGCCCGAGTTCGCCCTCAAGCGGAAGCGACTCCTCGGCAAGTCGCGAGAGAAAGTCCTCCGAAACCTCTTCCAAGAACAGGCGAGACAGGAGCGAGTATGTAAGTTCTCGAGCCTCGACCTCGGCAATGCGTTCACATGCGTCCATGATCACCCTCCCCCTCGCGGGGCGCCCGCCGAGGCGGGCGCCCCCATTCAACAATCGTCTACGAAATCAGCATCAGCGCGCCCTGCGCTGCCTGCAGCGCCGCCGGACTGACGAGTGCGGCATGCAGGCCGGCAGCCAGCACAACGAAGCGCAGCGTGAACCCACCGACGAGCGCGCACGCGGCTCCTCCCACCGGCACAGCAGGGCCAACCTTGCCCTTCTGTCTCGACGCCACAAGCTGGGTGATAGCCGCGATGAGCGGGCACCCAAGCCCCACGGCCACCACGAGCAGCCAGAACTGCACGCCTAGCGCGCCCTCTGTGAGCAGCCCGATCGCCCGGGCCTCGTCGGCGCCGGCGCCCTGCATGGTCAGCACAAACGCCGCCAGCACCACGGCCTCCAACACCACCAGGCCGATGACCGCCTTCTCCAACGTCGCACGCACACGCTCGATACCCTCATCGCGATCCATCGCAGCCGCGAAGATAGACACAGCCGCCACGCCCGTATCGAGCGCCGATACGGTGAACAGCGCCGGCAGCAGCCACGTTCCCCACAGGGGGATAGCGGGCGCCGCGCCCAGGAGCACGCCGGTGTACACCGCCACTGCAAGCGCGAGCGGTATCCCAATCACCGCGAGCACCTTGTTGATGCCGGCGCGAGCCCGCCCGAGGGGCTTGCACGCCGAGCCCAGCCAGTCGGCTATCTTGTCGGTGGTGAACAGCGCGCTCAGCACGAACACGACGAACGTAACCAACAGAAGCCACGCACCCACCGTCATCCACGACGAACCGTTCACGAAGCTCTTGAACAGGATCATAGCCTGGAAGGGCTTCTCCACCTCGGACACGAGCGCCAGCAATCCGATGGCCAGCGCCGCCACAGCCGTCCACACGCCGCCCGTCACGGTCTTCTTGAACCGTCCCGGCTTCGCCAGGCGCAGAACGGACACCGTCAGAAACGCGCCTGCGCCCAAACCGCCGAGAAACAGGTATATCGCCGGCAGCCAACTCCAGGTCGTCTGCAACTCAACCATGGTCGTTCCTCCTTTCCGTCATGTCGGCCGGGAGCGCCTCGGGGCACGCGGCCCCGCGCTCCCGGCATCGCATTTTCACGACACGACGACCGAGGGCTTCGCGTCGGCCGCCATCTGCTTGGCCTTCTTGTCGCCCACCTTCGCGGCCAGCTCGTCCATGGTGCCGAACTGCAGCGCCTGCGTCGGGCACGTGGCCACGCAGTGTGGCGTGTCGCCCGGCTCCACGCCATTGCCGATGCAGCAGTCGCACTTGTCCATGCCGGCGTCGGTGTACTGCGGCACGCCGAACGGGCAGGCGAAGAAGCAGTAGTGGCACCCGATGCACTTCTCCTTGTCCACCACTACGATGCCGTCCTCGCCGCGCTTAGTGATAGCACCTGCCGGGCACACCTTTGCACAGGCCGGCTCTCCGCAGTGCATGCACGACATTGAAACGAACGTGCGCGTGACGTTCGGGAACGTGCCGCTCTCCACCTCATGCACCTTGCGGCGTGCGATGGTCCCCGCCTCGATGCCGTTCCATTGCTTGCAGGCCACCTCGCACGCCCAGCACTTGATGCAGCGCTCGGTGTCCATGTAGAACCCGTATTGCTTGGCCATTATTCATCCCCTCCCTCGAGCTTGCTGATCTTCACGAGCGTCTGCTTAGACATGGCGGAGTTGAACGGGTCGAAGTTCTTCAGCTCGGCATCGTACAGCACGTTGATCTCACTGCCACCATCCAGATGCTCGTAACCAGGCAGATCGAGCTCTTCACAAGGCTGCCACCAACCTCGACGAGACATGAGCACATCCGGAGCGATGCTCTCCAGATACCGTGCGACCATTTTTACCCAACCATGACGCGATTCAATCTTCACCCAGTCGCCGTCTTCGATACCATACTGCTTCGCAGTAGACGGGTTGATCTTCACCCAGGGATAGGGCTGCAGCTCGCGAAGATAGGGGACGTCGACGTAATAGCTGTGGTTGCACAGGCGATACGCATGCACGTCGGAGATGACCAGAGGGTACTCTTTCGCTATATCAGGCGTACCCGCAATGCTCTCAGCCGGCCCATGGTACACAGGTAAGGGCGATATTTCTCCGGTATCATCACAGTTCGGCTTGTTGCCGATCCATTCGTTGTAGCATTGGACCTTACCATTCGGAAGGCTGGCAAACATCTTGGCATAATCTTGGTAGACCGGTTCCGTCGGCTTTGCGCCATCAGTACGCTCTACGAAGATACCCTTATTGGCAACGCGCAGCTCCTCAAGCGTGATGCCCGAACCATCAAGCTGCTCGCGCAGGCAAGCATCCATGTCACCGTTCCAGAAATCCTCGCCGTAGCCCATGCGCACGGCCAAGTCCAGGTAATACTCCCAGTCAGAGCGCGACTCCCCCATAGGCTCGGCGATCTTCTGGTTAATGGCGACGAACGTACCGGCAGCGCTGTTCTTCGTGCCGAACTGGTAACTGCTTTCGTAGTTCGTGCAAGCCGGCAGCACGTAGTCAGCATAGTCGCATGACGAGTTCCACTGCGTGTCCATGACCACATAGAAGTCGAGCTTCTTGAGGGCTTCCTCCACCTTCTTGGGTGAGCGCGTGGCGGAGAGAGGGTTCGACGATTGGCCGAAGATACAGCGGAGCGGATACGGATCTTCCGTCAAAATGCTCATGAGCCCTTTGTAATAGGCTGTTGTAGGACCAGACTCCTGCGTCGCCATGGTCTGGAACCAACGCGGCGTCTCGGGGCCCACGAGATCGGCAACACCTGCCATGTACCCCTTCTCCTCGTCTTCCTTACTTTTGGGAAGCCTGTCAGAAAGGATATCAATGCCCTTCGTCTTAACAAGAGAGGGAGGCGCCACCATACCGGCACTCCCGCCTCCGGCAATGCCCAAGTTACCGGTAATAGCCTCGATGAGGCAGGCGCAGGCGACTGTCCAGTGACCGTCGTTTTGCTGGTCACCAATGCCATTGCCGATATTGATGCCCATAGGCTTCACGGTGCCCATCAAGCGGGCGATCTCATAAATCTGCTCAATGGGAATTCCTGTAATGGGGGAAGCCCACTCGGGCGTGTACTGCTTCATATGTTCGGCCAGCTTGTCAAAGCCGTTGCACCAGTTCTCTACGAAGTCATGATCGTACAGGCCTTCTCCGATGATGACGTTCAAAATGGCCATAGCGAGCGCGCCGTCCGTGCCAGGACGAACCGGAACCCATATATCCGCCTTCGAGGCCAGGCCGTCCTGCATCGGACGGATATCGATGACCTTGAGACCCTTTTCGATGGCATTGAGGCGAGCATACGGATTGCCCTGGTTGATTGCGGAGTTTTCGCTGTTGTAGCCCCATACCACCAGAAGCTTCGTCTTGCCCAATTGTCCAGGAGCTGTATCCGTAGCTTGAGCATGCTTCGGACCGCCTATGGTCACCAAGCGCGAGAACATGCGCTGCGAGTTGCAAATAGCACTATGCATGTAGTTTGGGCTGCCATGTACATTCAGAAAACGACGTCCCATCGTACCAAGAACTGCGTAGAACTGAGGAGAGAGCACGCCATATGACTTTGCCCCGTACTGCTCCTTCTGCTCAAGCAGCTTACTAGCGATAGCATCCATGGCCTCATCCCAGCTGCAACGCTCAAACTTGCCTTCGCCCTTTTCGCCGGTACGCTTCATAGGATACAGAATGCGGCCGGGAGCATAGAGCACCGCCATGGCCGCATTCCCCTTTGCACAGAGGCTGCGACTGCCTCTACCCCAGTTGTTCCCTGCCTCGGGATTTCCTTCAACATTTGTCCAGCGGCCATCCTTGATGTAGCACAATGTGGAGCAGTGTGTGCGAGCCGGACCGCACATTTGGCACCAAGCGTGGCGCACTTCCACCTCACCCGATGCGACACCGGCCTCGCCGGCCGGGCTTGGCTTGAGTGCCTCTTGGCTTGCACAGCCAGACAATGCAGCCATCGCACCCAAAGCGGCCGTTCCCTGCAGGAACGCGCGCCTCGTCAGCTTCCCCTCCTGTTTCATGCCCTTCCTCCTGTCCTTCGTCTTATTTGCTTGCCCGCACTCCCTTCGTGCAGGCTGCTCGCCTTGAAGTGGATAACGCGCATCCGATAAAGCACGACGCGCAGAGGTTAGGAATCCGCGCACGAATCCATCCGGCCAAGGAGGCCGCAATCTGCGTTTTCGCGTTGATTCGACGATCGGATGCGATCGATGGGACTAATAGCTCACTCTCATAAGACCAACTCCCCCGAGCCCTCCCCCGGCTCACTTAGTTGTCTGATTGAACTATTGTCATAGTACCATAGTTTAATGGTTTTATTAAGGAGTCGTGCTATCCTATTTTGAGAATAAATACAAGCAGAATCATGTAATGCCCGATCGGATGAGGCGAATTATGGAAGAGGGCAGAGAAAAACCCGGGGCCGCGTCCAAACCGCCCCGGGTTAAAAATAACCGGCAAACGCCCCGAGCGCAGGCCGTACTCTTCCCCTACTGCGGCTCTACGTCGATGGGAGCGTTCTTCGCGGCCGCGCGCTCGCGCTTACGTCCGCGCCACCAGCGCGACAGGCTGTGCGCGAGCCATTCCACCAACGGGATGGTGAGGAACGCCACCCACGCGGGATGCGGCTGGTTCAGCACGAACGCCATGTAGCAGAACCACGCCGTGACGGCGATGGGGTACGCGCCTTCCACGAGCGGTGCGATGCGGCGGCGGCCGATGGCGTGGCCCACCATATAGTACACGGGGATGGTCAGGAACAGGAACAGCCCCATGCCCCATGCGCCGTTCAAGATGCCCAGCAGCAGGTACACCACGATTATCACCAGCGGATAGGGAAACTTCACCCACTCCTTCTCGAACGCGCGCAGGTAGTGCTTGCGCACGGGGATGGTGCGGCCCACCTCCGGGCCATACTTGGCCTTCGCGTCGTCGAGCGTGTCGAAGCGCTCGCCGTTCACCGTGTAGCCGCAGGGCTCGTTCCAGCGTTCTTCGTGGATGTGTCCGTAGCCGTAGCGCTCGTGAGCGTCGCGCCAGCTGTCGAAGTGCTCGCCGTTGATGACCACGCCGTCGCCGTCGATGACCACCTGGCTGCCGTCGTCGTCCTCAAGCGTGCAGCGGCTGCCGGGCTTCTTCGCGTCAGCGCCGGGTTCGGCGGCGCCCCCCTCGCACGCGCCCTGCACGTCCGCGGAGGACCCCTCCTTCACATGAATGCCGTCCCAACCCACATGCACCTCGTCGCCCTTCTTGGAGTCTTTCACGTGCACGCCGTCGCGCCACGAAACGTGGACGTAGTCGTCGCCGTCGAGCACGTGGATGCCGCCCAGCCCGATGCGCACTTTCGACTCCTTGCCGTCGGCGGGCCCCGACTCCGGAGCGTCCGCGCCGCCCGCTCCCCCCTCGGTGGAGGTCGACGTTTCCGGGCCGTCCTCTCCCGCCGACGGGGCCGCACACGCAGCAGTTCCCGGCCTCGGCTTCGGC
>NC_021021.1:1763504-1766219 GCF_000210055.1 Gordonibacter pamelaeae 7-10-1-b | reverse complement strand
CCGGTGGCCGCCGCGCGCTCGGCGGCGCGGTCGACGGCCTCGAACGCCACGTCGTCGCGCATCTCGTCGTCCACATACAAAAGCTCGTCGAGCGACACGCCGTAGAGCTGCGCGAGCGCGATGAGGTTGTCGGTGTCGGGCGACGATTCCGAGCGCTCCCACTTCGACACGGCCTGGCGCGACACGCCCAGCTTCTCCGCGAGCGCTTCCTGCGACAGTCCCGATTGCTTGCGACGCGCCGACAGGCGCTGGGCGATCTCGACGTTCATGGTTCCGAACCCTTTCTCGTTTCATTCATCATAGCGTACTCAAAAGGGTACGGTTGCGGGAATCGCCGCGCGACCGCTTCCAGTTGGAATTTTCCGCAATTATTGGTTGCGGGCTATCTGATCTGGTTAAATGCAGGCTAAAAACAGGGAGGGCGCTCTTTACCTCTTCCGCGCGATGTCCACGACCACCCAGAGGGACAGGATCGCGGCGCCCAGGTAACCGAAGAACGCGAGCACCGGCACGCCCAGCAGGCGCGGTTCCATGCTCGAGAGCGACAGCATGCTCGAACCGATGAACAGCCCTGCGATGATGATGCCGATGGTCAGCCGGTTCACGATCTTGCCCAGGTGCGAGAGGGGCGCCTCGCTGCCCAGCACCTCGGTGTTCACCTTCAGCTGGCCGCGCGTGAGCATCTTCAGCGCCTCGCCGGAGTACTGGGCCGCGTCCATCGAGCCGCGCGCTGACGAGCGCAGCGCCAGCGCCAGGTCCTCCATGGCTCCCGCCAGCTCCTCGGCCGGGTCCTTCGTGCGCTGGATGTGCGCGTTGATGATGGACACCACGTTCTCGTTCGGGATGAACGGCAGGATGGTGCCCTCCAGCGTCACCAGGCCGCGCGACACGCTCGTGATGGACGACGGCAGCGTGACCTTGCACGAGCGCGTGAGCATGAGGATGTCGTTCAGGAACATGCCGATATCGATGTCGGCCACGTCGCACGAGCCGTAGTCCTCCAGCAACAGGTCGAGGTCGGCCAGGAAGCGCGTGTGGTCGATGGCCGCGTTGTCCTTCGCGATGGCGAACGACATGAGCGCGCTCTTGAGCTCGGTGGCGCTCTGCATGCCCACGGCCTGGATGATGTTGCCGAACCCGGCGCGGTCGTGCGGCGACAGGCGCCCCATGATCCCCAGGTCGATGTAGACGACTTTCCCGTTGCGGATCAGCAGGTTGCCCGGATGCGGGTCGGCGTGGAAGAACCCGTGGTCGAGGATCTGCGTGGCGTAGTTGTCGAGGATCTTCTCGCCGATCTCCTCCAAGTCGTAGCCGGCAGCCCGCAGCCGGTCGGTCACCAGGATGGGGATGCCGTCGATGTACTCCATGACCAGCACGTACTCGCCGCAGAGTTCAGGGTACACGTGCGGGCTGTCGATAAACGCCACATCCTTGTTCAACCGCGCGAACTCCTGGAGGTTCGCCGCCTCGCGCTGGAAGTCCGTCTCCTCGAGGAACGTGGCCCACAGCTCCTCCACCACGTCGCGCAGGTCGAGCATCTGGTCGTCCTTCATGAAGCGCGACGCCTGGCGTGCCACCATGCGCATGATGTCGATGTCGAGCGCCATGGTGGCCTTCACGCCGGGACGCTGGATCTTCACCGCCACGATGTCGCCGTTCGCGAGGCGCGCCTTGTGCACCTGCGCAAGCGACGCGCTGCCGAGCGGCGTGGGATCGATGGCATCGAAGATGTCGCCCTGGCGTTCGCCATAGATGTCGTCGAGGGCTGCGAGCATCTGGTCGAACGGCAGAGGGTCGCACTCCATCTGGAGCTTCTTCAGCTCGTCACAATAGGCCTTCGGGAGGATCTCCGAGCGCGTGGACAGCGTCTGGCCGATTTTCACGAAGCTGGGGCCCAGGTCCTCCAGCATGGCGCGGAACTCCTCCGGCGAGAAGCCGCGCAGGAAATGGTGCTTCTGCAGGATGGAGTAGATCTCCTTCAGCCGGCGCGTGCGCGTCTTGCGGCTGAGATTGAACCGTCCCTCGGGGTCGATCTCCGCGCCTGAGCTGAAGAAGTATTTGAGCAGCGTGTTGTCGGCCATGGCCATGGCGGGCGCCTCTCTCGAACGCGCGCGGGGCCGGGGCTACGCGCCAGGCGTCTGGGGAGACGCAGGCGAGCCGCCCTCTATGGGGATCTCCACCGCAGGCGATTCCGCGGCCGACGTCTCCACGGGGGAGGCGTCGCCCACCTCCGCCTGGGGCTCGGGGGAATCGGCCGACGGCGCGGCAACGGGCGCCTGAGCGCTCTGCTTCGCCGCGATCTCGGCGGCCTTGGCCGCGAACGCCGCACGCTCCTCGGGCGTCATGACGGCCATGCGCGCCTCGAGGGCGTCGTAGCGCAGCGTGCTGGCCACGTCCTCGGCCTTGTGCTTGAGCTCGGTGTTGATCTGCTTGCCCTGGTCCACCGTGAGCTCGCCTTTCGAGATGAGCTGGTCCACCAGGTCCTTCGATTTCTCGGCGGTGATGGCCATCGCTCCGATGCCCGCCAGGAAGATGTCCTTGAATCCGTCGCCTATGGTAGCCATAAAAAGCCTCCTTCGTCGCGGTTCGGCCCACTCACGCCGCAGCGCTGTCGGGCTCTTTGAACCATGATGCACCAAATCCGCGAAAAGGGCAATGCGAGGTGGGAGTTTGTAGGGAAAAGAGAATACCGGGGAAAGATGCGGTCGAAACGGC
>NC_021021.1:1737450-1763026 GCF_000210055.1 Gordonibacter pamelaeae 7-10-1-b | reverse complement strand
CACGATGCGCGGCCCGAACAGCACGGCGAACACCGCCGACGCCAGCCCGAAGCGGATGGCGAGCGCCCACAGGGGCGAGATGCTCTCGTAGGCGAGCTTCGTGAAGGCGCTACCGGAGCCGAAGATGACGGTCTGCAGCACGACGCTCGCAATGCAGATCCCGCGTATGTCCATGATGCGCGCCACGTCCCGCCTCCTCTCTCGCTTCGGCCCCGTCGTTTGACCGTGCAAGGCAACGCCCTGTCGCCTGGCAGGGCCCTCGGTCTCTGTTCCGGATTGCACCTATGGTATGCTTAGTCCAATTGAAAGTAAAACGAGACTTTCTTTAAAGAATTGTAAGAATTTCTTGTTTCTACCGATCATGACTTCGCGAGAAGGGGTCGAAAACCATGGCCAACCAGAAATACGAGGCGTTCCTGAAGGTTGTGGAGACCGGCAGCTTCAAAGAGGCCGCACGCGAGCTGGGCTACACGCAGGCCGGCATGAGCTATCTTGTGAACTCGCTGGAGAAGGAGCTGGACACCACCCTGCTGGTGCGCGACTACGGAGGCGTGCGGCCCACCGCCGAGGGCGCGGACCTGGCCCCGCTCGTCCAGGACGTCTGCAACGCCGAGCGCCGGCTGCATGCCCGTGCGGCCGACCTGCGCCACCTCGAGGGCGGCAACGTGCGCGTGGCCACCTTCACCAGCACGGCCATCCAATGGCTCCCCGGCATCGCCAAGGAGTTCGGGCGCCTGCACCCCTCAGTCGAGCTCGACCTCGCCTGCATCGACGACCAGGCCGAGCTCGAGGAGGCCGTGTGGCGGGGCGACTACGACGTCGGCTTCGCCGTGCTGCCCGTCAAACGGAACCTGCGCACCGTGCACCTCGCACGCGACCCGCTGCTCGTGGCCGTGGCGCCCGACCATCCGCTGGCAGGAGCGCCCTTCTTCCCCGCATCCGCCCTGTCCACCGAGCCCTACATCAGGCTGGAGAGTGGTGCGTCGTCCGAGATGGACGAGGTCTTCCGTGCCAACGGCGCCGAGCCGCGGGTGAGGTTCTCCATCGTGAGCGACTACGCCGTCATGTCGCTGGCGAGCGCCGGCCTGGGCTTCAGCGTCCTGCCCTCCCTCATCCTGAAGGACGCCCCCTTCCCCCTGGCCGCCCTGCCGCCCGAGGTTCCCGTCGACCGCGAGATAGCCCTCTGCCTGCGCCCCGGCGACGAGGCCAGCGCCGCAGCAAGGGCGTTCGTGGAGGTTGCGCAGGCGTGGGTTGGGGAAGAGCGCGTCAAAGGCGCGCCTCCCACCCGCTAGGGGCGCTCCCCTCCCGCACGTTCCCCCGATTCGCCCGACCCCGCAGAATGCCGCCCATAGCGAGTCAACTTATAGCGGGCCTTGGGGAATCATGGGAGGAAAAGGCGGAAGGGGACGGCATGCACGACTACGACATCCGGAGCAAGATAGGCCTGCGCATCAAGGAGCTGCGTGCCGAGCGCGGGGTGAGCCAAGAGGAGTTCGCCAATCTCATAGGCATGTCGCGCTCCTACTTCGGCGAAGTGGAGACCGGCAAGCGCAACGTGGCCGCGGTCAACCTGGAGAAGATAGCCAAAGGCCTCGGCGTGTCGCTTGCCGAGTTCTTCGACTCGGAGTTCTTTGGAGAATAACGCGAGCGCAACCTGGATAATGCCCCGTGCTGCGACTCGTGGCATCACTGTCGCCGCATGGCAACGTGCCCCATTCCCGCATCGTTGCAAGCAAGGGCCTGGACTACCAGGGCCAAGCATCGAGACCATGAGGAAACGCGCCCAAGGGGATATGCGATGGCCGATGGTAGAAACCGCTTAGGCGCGCCGCATGCATGCGAGCCCGAACTCACGGTCGATGACGTGAGGATCGCCGCAGCGAGCGCCAGCGTCACCACCTTGCCCCTCCCCACCGCGGGAACTTGGAGTGGCCCGCCGGGGAACAGCGCCTTCCGCTTGTCCGACGACGCCGTCGTGTCTTATCGGAGCAACGGCGGGAAGACCATCAGGGAGCGGATCTCAACGCGCTCATGGAGAGGGAGTACGGAACGGCAAGCGTGGCGTACCGAAACCGGGAGCCGGACTTCTCCCCCTTTGAAGACGCCGTGATCGGCCATGTCGACCTAGAACGGTTTTCAGCGGAAAGCCGGCGGCACAACTTTCGGAGCGCGGAAAAGCAGAAGGCTTGCGAACTTGGATGCAGCACGGATGCGATCCGAGAGCGCATGAGAGAGCGCGGCCTTGTGTGGCACGAGCATTCCAACGGCAAGACGCTCTCGGCCGTCCCGGCACCCATCCATGCGGCGTTCGTGCACGGCGGCGGCATCGGCGTCGAACGGTCGAATGTCGTTATCGAAAAGCATCTGGCCGAACGTTTCCCGAACGGATTCAAGCTGGCCCGTCAGAGCGAAACGCTGCACGTAGAGGCCCACGAGCTCGAAAGCGCCTTGGCCAACCTGAAAAGGCACTACCAAGAGGAAAAGCGGGTACGATACCCGAGACGCAAGGAGCGAAGCATGCAGGAAAACCAAGAAGGGTCTTTGGCGAAGGGCTCCGAGCGCATCATGGACACGCAGGCAATGGCCGAGTTCTTCGGCAGGTCGCAAGGCACCGTCCAAAAATGGTGCCGGGAGGGGACGATTGCGAACGCCGTCAAGAAGGAAGGAAGATGGCTCGTGGAGGGCCTCCCTGTCAAGCGGTACCGCGTCACGGGCAGGAAGCGCTACGATGCCAGGAAGCGCTATATGGATATCCTCAAAGCATGCAATTCAGGAGAGCTCGCCACCCCGCAGGACCTCGTCTGCACCGAATGCGACTTCCTCGATTATGTCAACCTGCTCGTAGAGAAGAACCTGCTCCGGCAGAAGCAGGGTGCCAATGCCGAGCACGGATGCGACACGCTCGGATACCTCGTCACCCCCGAGGGAGCCGACCTCCTCAGCAAAGGACGAGCCGCCCAAGAAGCCTTAGCGAGGATCATAGAAAGCGTAGCCGCCGGCACCACCCGAGGCGTGCTTTCCCAATAAGCGCATTTACTGTAAATATCCTCCAACTAGAGCAAAAAGGAATCTGCTAGTCTCCGCTGCCGCTCCTCCAATTTTCACAGCTTAGTCTCTTTTAAACAGATCCCGCGTGTACACCTTCCCCACCACGTCGGCGAGCTCGTCGCTCCAGCGGTTGGCGACGATCACGCCCGCGCGCTCCTTGAAGGACTCGAGGTCGTGGGTGACCTCGCTGCCGAAGAACTCGGGAGCGCTCAGGGTGGGCTCGTAGACGAGGACGGGCACGCCCTTGGCCTTGACGCGCTTCATGACGCCCTGCACGGACGAGGCGCGGAAGTTGTCCGAGCCCGTCTTCATGGTGAGGCGGTAGACGCCGACGAGCGGCTCCTCCAGCGCCGAGGCCCGCTCGAGCACCTGGTCGGCCACGAAGTCCTTGCGGGTGCGGTTCGCATCCACGACCGCGCCCATGACGTTCTGCGGCACGTCGGCGTAGTTCGCGAGCAGCTGCTTGGTGTCCTTGGGCAGGCAGTAGCCGCCGTAGCCGAAGGAGGGGTTGTTGTAGTGGGAGCCCACGCGGGGGTCCAGGCACACGCCCTCGATGACGCGCGCGGCGTCCAGGCCCCGGGAGCTCGCGTAGGTGTCGAGCTCGTTGAAGTAGGCGACGCGCAGCGCGAGGAACGTGTTGGCGAAGAGCTTCACGGCCTCGGCCTCGGTGGAGCCCATGACGAGCACGGGGGCCTCGTCCTCCGCGCCCTCGGCGAGCAGGTTCGCGAAGCGCCGGGCTGCCTCCATGGACTCCGGGTCGGACTCGTCGGCGCCCACGATGATGCGGGAGGGGTGGAGGTTGTCGTGGAGGGCCCTCCCCTCGCGCAGGAACTCGGGGCTGAAGAGGATGCGACGATCGCCCAGGCGCTCGCGCAGCTGCGCGGTGTAGCCGACGGGGACGGTGGACTTCACGACGATCCACGCCTCGGGGCTCGCCGCGCGGATGGCGGCCACGGCCGCCTCCACGCTCGAGGTGTTGAAGAAGTTGCGCGCCGGGTCGTAGTCGGTGGGGGTCGCCACGACGGCGAAGTCGATGTTTCTATACCCCTCCCCCGCGTCCAGCGTCGCCGAGAGCGCGAGCGGGCGCTCCCCCGAGGCGGCCCCGGCGAGCGCCTCCTCGATCTCGGCGTCCCGTATGGGGCTCTCCCACCTGGCGAGCGCCTCGACCTTCGCGGGGACGACGTCCACCGCCACGACCTCGCTCCCCCGCGCCAGCAGCACCGCCAGCGACAGCCCCACGTACCCGGTGCCCGCGACCGCTATCCTCATGCCTTTACCTCTTCCGTTGTCAAAGTTCTTGAACCCAACAAAACACGCTATACCCGGCTGTTGATGTACCCTTCCGTCGCATTCGCCCTCGGAATGATCTTGCAAGGACTCCCCAAGACGATGCTGTGCGAGGGAACGTCGCAGTTCACATAGCTGTTAGGAGCGATCAGCACGTCCGTCCCGATGCTGACGTTCCCGACCACCGTGCTGTTTGCGCCTATCCATACCCGATCCCCGATGCGCGGCGCCCCTTTCCTCTTGCCGCGGTTCTCCTGGCCGATGGTCACGCCCTTGTGCAAGTTGCAGTTCCTGCCGATGACCGCCGCCGGGTTGACGGTGATGTTGAAGGCATGGCCGAGGTACAGCCCGCCTCCGATGGTCGCTGCGGCGGGGATCTCCAGCCCGTATTTCCGCAACATGCGCCTGTGGACGAGCTTCAGCAAGACGCCCCCGCCGTCCTGCAGCCTGCGGAGAACCCAGAGAAAGCGAAGCTCGTGGCAAGTCAGCACCCCCCCCCCGTCGCCATATCGCCGCCTGTCCTCGAGGAACGCGCTGCTCACAACTTGCCCCGCTTCCCGCAATACCCCTTGTACCAGCGGGCGAACTCCCGCAGCCCGTCCTCCAGGCGCGTCGAGGGCCTGAAGCCGAAGTCGCGCTCGAGCGCCGAGGTGTCGGCGTAAGGTGACCGGCACGTCGCCCGGCTGCATGGGCACGAGCTCGCGATGCGCCTCGAAGTCGTAGTCCTCGGGCAGGATTCCCTCCTCCACCAGCACGCGCTGCAGCGTGTCCACGAAGTCCAGGAGGCTCTCGGGGCTCGAGTTGCCCACGTTGTACACGCGGTGCGCAGCCAAGGGCAGCCCGTCGGGGCCGGTTCCTACCTCGGGCGGGTTCCCCATGACGCGCGCCACGGCCTCCACCACGTCCTCGACGTAGGTGAAGTCGCGCATGCAGTCGCCCATGTTGAAGATCTTGATGGACTCGCCGCGCACGAGCTTCTCGGTGAACCCGAAGTAGGCCATGTCGGGCCGGCCCATGGGGCCGTAGACAGTGAAGAACCGCAGGCCCGTCGCCGGGATCGAGTAGAGCTTGGAGTAGGCGTGGGCCATGAGCTCGTTCGACTTCTTGGTGGCCGCGTAGAGGGACACCGGCGAGTCCACGCGGTCCTCCTCGGAGAAGGGCACCTTCTCGTTGCCGCCGTAGACGGAGCTCGAGGACGCGTACACGAGGTGCCCGACCGGATGCCTGCGGCGCGCCTCCAGCACGTTGAAGAAGCCCACGAGGTTTGAGTCGACGTAGGCGCGCGGGTTCTCGATGGAGTAGCGCACCCCCGCCTGGGCGGCCAGGTTCACGACGACGTCGGGGCACGCTCGCTCGAAGAGCGCCTCGGCCGCCGCCTCGTCGGCGAGATCTCCCCGCACGAACTCGAAGCGCCCGCAGGAGAAGCCGTCCACGTCGGCATCCTCCGGCGACCCGCCCGCCGCCTCGGCGAGCATCCGCAGCCGGCCCTCCTTGATCCCGACGTCGTAGTAGTCGTTAACGTTGTCGAACCCGACGACGCACGCATCACCCTCCTCGAGCAAGCACCTGCAGAGGAACGCCCCGATGAAGCCGGCTGCTCCAGTTACGAGGATCAACGCCTGCGCACTATCCTTCCTTTTAGGCATAGAACACCCCTCTACCTTTCCTTCTTTAATTTGGAAAAACCTTGCGCGCCAGCAGCAAAACCATCTCGTTGCGGCAGACGATGCCAACCGTCGCGTAAACCGAAACAGTCACGACCACCGATATCACCGTGCAGGCAAGATGGTCCGAAACGAGAACGGCGCATAGCGCAAGCGTTAAAGACATGGCCAGGAGCCCCGCAAACGTGGAAGCCCAGAAGCGCTTGGGGGATCAAATAACTTTAGCCATAGCCTTATTAATTGCCAGCGCACTACTAAGCACATCAGAGCTCGTATACGGGAGGCCTATTAAATCAAGGTGCCCTTGGATACACCCATCCTCGCCATACACACCATGAAGGCAAAGGGATACACAGTCAAAACCGCCATCCGCCAAACGCCTTATTCCGGCATACGTCGCAGGATCCACCATCCCAACGGCGTAGCCCAACTCTTCAAAAGCACTCATAACGCATTGCCCAGAAGAAAACGATACTTCCCGATCCGAGTTCTTGCCGCTCATAACAACCGCAATTATCTTTGTTGACGCTTCTATGCTATCGACTTCTCTTAAATCTGGCAGTGAATGCTTTTACCCCTGCACGCAACAGACACGGATACGTGGTATCGTATAGCCGCCCCGCCTCGTGAGGCCACTTCCAGTTGTTGTAAACAAGCTGGGCAATGGCTTGCCCAGCTACTAAACCAAGCACACTGCCGCCACTTAAAATAAGAAAAACAACTGAGAGAGCGACTCCCAGCACAGCCGAAAAGACAAAAGAAGTTGCGTAGGGAACATGATTTGTATTGGAGATAAGCGTTGCACATAGCGAATGATGACGCCAGAGCAGCAGGTAGAGACCTAAAGAAATAGTAAGGAGGGGCATCGAATCGATTCCTGGCTTAAACAAGCCAAGCACCGGCATGCAAACAAACAGGACCAGCGTGAAACCAACCGAATAGAGAGCATAGAAACTGACTAGACACTTCCCCGCCAGCTTACGCCCAAGCTCCTTGTTACCGTTTACATATGCCGATTGCATCGATGGAGAATAAGTTGTCAGAGCAACCGTGCTCAAATTCACACAGGCATTCAGCACTTGAAGGGTCACTGAGAAGACAGAGGACTCCGACAATCCGATGAATGCAGCGCACAGGAGCGTATTTGATGTCGTAACGGCATAGTTCGCAAGAGAAACAGCCGTATCCTTGAAAGCGTTAACCGATAACGCTCTCCCAATCTCACAGACTTCGCTCCTCGTTGGCGTCGGGGCGCCTCCGAGCCCCTCCCTCATACCCTCCGCACGAAAGAAAAACAGTTTACACATGAAGCGAAACACTAAGCCCTGAACCAGAAAACCTACCGCGCACGAGAGAAGGCCCAAGTCTAATAACAGCATAACCGCTATAACAGCAATCTGCGTAAGGCTAGAGACAATGATAGCTTTATTCACACCCGCAAAATCGCCTATTCCCCTTAAGAACGAATCCCAATAGGTATATAGAACGTTAACAAAAACGCCAATGCAAAAAACTACCCAAGCAGCAGTGTATTGAGCAGGCGTCAACCCCTCGGAAACAGATACGACATATAGGCTTCCGAGAGAGGCAACTCCGATCAACACAGCAAAAGCAATCATCCGATATATGCGTTTACATGAGCCAATTAGCGCTCGCAACACAGGGAAATTCACTTCGCCCCCATCAACTTTAGGAGCTCCTTCCACAAGAAACGCCGTGCTGCCACTCCAGCAAAAAGCAACGTTGCGACCGAAGGTCGGGCCGAAACCAGCCTGGAAAGTGGTTACGAAGCTGTTGACAGCCAGAAACACATACCACAAACCCACCAGATCATCTTGGAGCATCGACAAAACCATAGGAAGCAAAAGCAGCTGACCTGCCATTTTAAAAAAGAGGCCACTGTAATTCCAAATGAAATCGCTCGACTTTGAATATATCTGCATCAATGATTTCCAGAATCACAGCAATCAGCAAAGCTGTCTCTCATTTTTTGCAACCCGGGTTTCAAGCTGCTCCGCCACGCAAGGAAAGCTTTCTCCTCTAAAGGTCCGAGGATGTTGCGACATGGCGAATCGAGCAGCGAAGAAAAGTCGACCAAGCTCTGTCGCCATCTCTCTATGTAGTCTAGCCAGGGCTTTAATGGCTTATCCTCGCAAGGGTGAAGCGCCAGCGTGACAATGCCTCTCGGGTGCTTTGGCATGCCGTAGCTGCGGCACGGAATATGCTTGATGCCCTTACGTATATAACAATGCATAGAGCGACCGTCGGAAACGTACCTGAAGCCCGCTTCTTTCAGCGCTTCGAGAGTTACCGAATCAAAGGAGTGCGCCGGCGCAAAGAAAATATCTGTTTCAAGCTCATGCTCGGTTAGTATCCGCTCTCCTTTTTCTAGCAATTCAAATTGCGTACCATACGGCTTCCCAGCAAACTCACTCTTTGTCCCAGATGTAATGAGTGATTTTCCGTCCGAATCGAGATGGTGAGCGTAGCCGTGAAGGGCGACGGACCAACCCCTGTCTTTCATGCCGCGAAGCCACTCCCAAAAATGTGGATTGAAGTCGTTTTTACGCAAGTCTGGATCGGCACAGGCTGGAACGACTCCCAAGAGCCCCCGAACCCCACAGCTTTCCACCGCCGAAACAGCTTCCTGAACCTTCTCAATATCGTTCCATGGGCAGATATCGTCTATCCTAACCGTTATCACCGCGCGCTTAAACACCAAAACCCCTTTTCTGGTCTTTTGTGACGCGGATAAAATCAGCTTGAATATCTGCCGCTACACGGGCAATGTCAAAACCAGCATTCCTCACCTTTTCAGGGCCTTTTGAGTTACGTCCAAACGTCGCAACATGCTTGATCTCATCAGCCCATTTTGTAGCACCGTCGGCCAGATCAACAACCTGACACCCTTCGCAAATGAGAGCTCTAGAAGGAACGCCTTTCGAAACGACACAGGGAAGCCCCGCAGCCTGAGCCTCAATCAGAGCTAGCCCAAGTCCTTCCGCTTTTGAGGGAAAGGCAAAAACATCCATCACTGAATACAATTCATCCGTATCCATCCGATCCTCCAGCAAAGTCACTTTCTCCCAGATCCCCAACTCCGAAGCCTTTGCTATTATCTCCGCCTTCATTGGGCCGGATCCCACTAACAGCAGCCTTGCTTTTGAGCAGCTCGATTGGAGAAAAGCGAAGGACTCTAATAGAAATATATGATTTTTTACACTAACCAGGCGCGCAACATTGCCGACAACAAAAGTTTCAACCCCGAAACCAAGCGCATCTCGCACACGATTGCGCTTCTCATCATCAAAAGCGAACCTTGCGACATCTATGCCGTTCGGCACAAACTTCCATTTAACAGCTTTCCCCGAACGGTCAAACCCAAACCAATCGGCCGCTTCAGGGGAGCAAGCGTAGAAATCAGTTGCCGCCCCAATCCTACGTCTGTTTACGGAGTGAATTGCATAGTTCATCGCCGACCTGATATCGAAAACAGACGAGGTGCTAGCGTGGGAGTGCAGTATCCTGCGAGGAACCCCGCTACGTTTTGCCGCAAACAATATTGCCATAGAATTCAAGGAGCCCTTGTTTTCCCATACTACGTCATAACAGTGTTCACAGAAAAACGCATCGAGCTTTTTTCGCATTTTAATGGGATGCTTCCTGCTCTCGTCGATGAAGTACAATCTACCGCCTCGATCACGGATTTCATCAGCAAAGAAATAATTGCGGTCATGCGGAAGCAAGAAGTCAAAGCGGACGAAACCCGGATCAATTTTGCGATAGACATTCATAATGAATGTCTCTATGCCGCCTAAGTCCATCCCACCGACAGCAACCAGAACATCTGCCATTACAAGACTCCAGAGTAATCGCAACGGGAGAGGTCAATCCAAGAGCCAGCTTGCATATCCCACTCAGGCGGCTGCCATTTGACGAATCCTCCTGCCGGGAATAGAGTCATTTCACACAGGCGAAGCAAGCCGTCTCGCGTCTTAATGAAATCAATTCTGACAAAGGGAAAATCTTGAGACAAATTACGCGACAGCTCGATAATCTGCATCAGCTCCACAGGCGCTTCGACCGGTTCCTCTAGTTTAGGCAATGACGAAACGAAGGGGCATTCTCTCCACTCAGCATCGTAGAATCTCTTTTTGTTGCATCCGTGAGGTTCTGTGATAACCCCAATAGCCTTAACATCACCATAACTGTTCCACGTCTGATACTCCCACTCGATGCGCTCTAGGTACTCCTCTGCAAACACTAGAGGCTTCACGTTTTTATAAGGCCATTCTCTAGAACCCCAGTAATAATTAGCATTCAAGTGCCTGCGAAGCTTTTCTTTCGCTAAAGCAATATCAAACGAGTCGGGGTTATTGCAAATGATTACACCCCCGCAGTCATGATTTGTTTTAAGCACATAATGCTTGGGCAATACAGACGGATCGATATCATCCACGTCCTGCCAAACAGCATACGTATCGTTAACATAGCCTCGGCCAACCCTCTCGCTTACCCAATCCTTAACCGCAAGCTTATCGACCACTTTAGAGTAGCTCTCCACATGATTGTGCAGCTTCAACCATTGCATTTTTTCATTGAAGGACCGTGGGTTGTCGAGATCGGGAGCAACGCCGAATAGCGCTTTGTACATCATCTTAAGATGCAACTCATCGGAAATCCAACGCGTTAGACCTTTAGCAGTAGCAAGGCAATACAGCAGCCTTGGGTTGTCAATATATTTTCTGAAGACACTCACGCTTAGAATCCTTTTCGATTAAAACCCTTTGAGGTAACGAGCAAATATATCTGCGACGGCTACTGATGTAGTTCGATAATTTGTTGGCAGTTTCTTTGATTGTCAAAATGTCCCTCATCTAGCGCATGCGCAAATCTCAGATGCTTTTCGAGAAATTTATATCCATGTTTTCTTCTATAACCCTTACAATCTCGCCAAATACCAAGTTAGGAGCATAGCTTCGAGAGTGATTGAGGCAGTTCGTTCTAATTGTCTCAATTTCCACCTCTCCGAGCAAAAGCTTCTCCAATGCCTCGAGAAGCAACTCTGGTTTATCGAAATCGTAACCAAAACCTGTAACACCATCCTCAAGCATCTCCGAATAGTAAGGCCATTTACTGGCAACAATTGGTACACCCGCCGAAAGGGCATCAATTATTGTGCCCGGCATGCCCTCTGCGGCCCATTTAGTGGGAAAGAGCAGCGCATAGTAATCCTTGATCACCTCGACGGACGACTCTGGGGCAACGATTCCCTTATATTTGGCATAAGGGCAGCTTTTTAGCGCAACCTCAAACTCATCTTTATAAGCATCGTCAATAGGCCCATAAATATCTAAAGTTGCGAAAGCAGAATCGGATGCGCCGGAAGAACCATCATGCCGTGGGGAGAACCCCACTTTTTCATTAAGCTGCGTAATTGCCAACAACGCTTCGTTGATTCCTTTTTTCTCTGTTACTCGACTAAAAGTGCACATTCGATAGGGAGGATGCTCGCTGAACTCCATTTGTTTCACTTCATTCAAATCAGCAGGGTGCAGTGTTTTGAAGTTCGGAAGATATCTTGCGTTTGCCAATCCGAGACGAGTCAAGCGCTCTTCGAGCTTCCGGCTTTCAACCCAATTAACTGCAAAAGAACTCAGATACCTCATATATCGGGGATTTTGCTGGAGCTCGTCAGCGAGCCTTCCGCCAATGAGATTATGGTAGATTCTTTTTTTCATGGTTCTCGCAGCAACGCTCAGAACGGGAAAGAAAACCCTTCGTCCATTCGAAGAAAGGAGAACAATCATGTCATCGCAGGTAAAAAGACAGGAAATGAGATCGGCAATTACCGAAAAGGGCCTCAGCTTATACTGCCTGGTATCAACACACTTAACAGCCGATGCCCCATACCTGTCTACAAGCAACTTGTAAATGGTTCGCGTCTTAATCGTCTGGCCGTCAAATAGCGTTTCCTCAGGGTCGATGCAGCCAATCAATCCTATTGTCATCCTCTTGTTCACTTTCTCAACTCACCAAAGACGAAATGACAAGTTTTTCCCCTTGTTCTTTTAAAAATTCATCCGTAAAGTACGGAAGAACACCTGACGCAGGAGTAAAAGTCAATTCTCCAAAATATATGCGCCCCTTAGTTTCATACAAATCAACCCTTACGAAGTCGAAATCCTCGCTGAGTCTTTTCGATGCGCGAATCATCTCATCCAAGTTTTCTGGCTTATTAACTTCTGCGGTTAAAGTTCCGGAGGTCAATCCGTCGATTTTTCGCCAATTCAAATCATATAGACCGAGCTTCAATTCCGTAGAGCGATCACAGCACGTTAAAATGAATTCCGGGTTGCCATTTATGCAATGTATTTTGTAGTCGACGATTTCGTCTGGCGAGGCTATCAAGTTTTCGCAAATAACACCGCGTTTGATTTTGCGATAATGGGGCTCGAAGTAAGCACCGACATAGTTTGAGCATAACCAAGTTTTTGCAAGCGAGAAAAGTTCTTCTCTTTTCGTGTTGGCCATATCAAGACAAATATGATTCATTTTGCAACCATGTGTCGCTTTCATTACGAATTGATTTGGAAGACCATCAAAGCTAATATCCGCCTCAGAAAACCATGGATCCGCGCATAGAGGAATCAAGTACTGTCTCATCTCTTTAATCTTGAGATAGTCTCTAACTAGATATTTGTCAGTGCAATCAACTTTAAGGCTACTTTGCTTATTGAGCTCAAGCCAGATGATCTTATCCGCCAAAGATACCGGGTGATCCAAATTGAGTTTCCTGCCAAAACGAATTCGAGCATCCATTCGTTTTGCATATGCTTCACCATTTTTTGCGCATACATGCTGATAAAAGCAGCAATAGAGTTTTTTAAATACCTCAGTCATGACTTAGTATCCATATACTAGAAATTGTTCCCATGCGTTTAATATCTCAAGCTGGTGTTTTTCGCAAGCAATGCTTTTTCCTTCGCATGAGAGTACCTCTGCAAGTTTTCGATCAACTGCTACCGCTATCATCGCTTCCGCTAGCGCCTTTCGATTTCCACGCTCGACAAGCAGTCCACGTCGCCCACCTTCTGTTAATAACCTAGCTCCCCCACCAAGGCAGTCGGTTGCAACGCAAGGAATCCCCATCGCCATTGCCTCCATGAGCGAATTTTGCATTCCTTCAAAATCAGAAGAGCTCACAAATATGGCCGCATCGCGTATTTCAGAATGAACATCATCGGAGTATGGGCGCAACTTGACTCTGTCCTCCAACTGCAAAGAATTGATATGCTGCTGCAGCTCAAAGCGCAGCGAGCCATCTCCGAATATGTCCAAACAATAGCCTGGCACTTTTTCACGAAAAAGATTGAATGCGTCAATGAGGAGCCTCAGATTCTTTTGCGGCTCAAGACGCGCTGCGGTGACTATTCTTTTGCTGCAAGGACCACCATATTCCGGCAACGCAGTCACAAGAGGATTCGGTATGACTTTAGATTTGCTTACAATATCAGTCGGGAAAAGCTGTTGGACTTCTTCGGTTTGGAACACTACCCGTGAGGCTCGCTCATAATTCTTAACGCAATCACAAAATTCCCTTTCAGAATAAATGCAAGGCGGATAATTCCGCTCGGATGCAACGGTTTGGACTTGCATTCCGCGAGTAACCGCCAGTACGTATTTCATGGGGCGGCCAAGAGCAACAACTATGTCGGGATCAAACTCCGATAGGACTCTTTTAATCAAATGTAACCTTTTAATTATATTGATATGCTTTTGGCGGCATGGCTGGCAACCGTACATCTTTACGCCCTGGCTCAATTCATAAGAACAATGATCTTCGTCTATAGACACGGCACCCGAACGGTAGCCTTTAGCGTAGAAGTGGTTGCAGAGAATAGACGTAACCCTCTCCGCACCGCCACCTCCAAATTTATTAGCTACGAATAATACTTTCGGATTGACATTCATAGAACTAAAAAATCGGTCCGAATATTAAAATGTACGGATCGAGAGTTGTTCCATATATCTGGTACGCAAGGAAAGGCAATAGTAAGCAGATCGCGCCCATTTTGCCTAAAACAGCTAGTCGTGGATCAGCCTGCCTTAAACAGACTGGAATAAGAAGGCTGACAAATATCCAAAGATATTCATCAGCACGCGCTAGAACTTCATTATTTAGCGATACCGAACAAAAGAGGAGACTTGCAGCTACTCCGCACAATGAAAGGTTCGCATTAAATTCTTCAGTCATTTTATCTACATCGAACAGAAGTAGGATCGCGACGACGATCACTATATGCAAAGTGATGAGACTATTCCATGAGAAACTTAAAGCAAGCCCCTCTTTTCCAAATACGCCGAGAATCATTTTCAGAACTTCTGGCAACACAAAAGCGGAAAGCGCACATAGCACAACGAACGCAATAAAAATATATGTGAGCTTCCTCTTTGTCATCTTGGTTCTAGATAGCGGATACAGCAAAGCCGCCAATATAACTGCTCTATGAAACATCATCGCCAAAAGTATAACCAACATAAATTTGATGGGTTTTCGCTTGACGATATAGATGATGCCGAATAGAAAAATCGATAAAGCGAGCGTCTGTCTCAATATCGAAATCGAGTACCAGAGAAAATTCATGGTGCTCAAAATGAATAGAGTAAACCAAGGCGTATCTGAATAACGTAAAGAAAAGAAACAGAACGAGAACGATGTAACTGCCGCTAGAAATACAATTAATCCCTGATAGCTAAACCCTAAAGAAGCAAGTAGCCAGTTTAAAACGACCCATCCATTTTCGAAGTCGTATGGGTATATCAAGTTCGCGTTGTCGAGAATATTGGGATTAAGGGCACCAAGCATTTGAGAAAAGGTGAGGCTTGAAATATATCTATACCCCGCAGCATAAATCTCAGCATCGGGCCCATACGATTCGGCTCGAAGGGCCAGGAGCAAAAACAGCTGAATGCCGATAAGCGTTACACAAACCTTCTTGCTTTTGCTTGACACAATAGGACCGTAGATAGCAATCAGGGCAGCGTTTATAAGCAGGACATACATTGCCTATTCGACTTTCAATGCGCCGCTTCTATTGAAATTCAATTCGAGCAGCTTGTCCACGCCATAACCAATGGATTTGCTTAGTGCCCAAATAACAAAAGCTAGTGCCGCTGACGCGATGGAAAGATGCTCTATTTCTCGGTAGAGATGCCACTGCCATTTTGGAAGATTGCGTTTGCCGGACGATAGACTACCCTCGCGCACCCGATAATTGGCAACTACTTCCCGAAGGCCGTAAACCTTTACGTCATTTTCTCGAAGGATGCTTAACCATAATGCGTAGTCATTTCGCTTCTTAATGCTGGGTGCGTAGCATTTCCCAAGCATCCGCTGACTATAAACAGCCGTGGAATTCCCTATCGAATCCCCTAGATATAGCAATCTGTGGTACCCAACGCTTCCCGGCGGCTTCTTTACGACACCTTTGTTTGCTCCATCTTCAGAAATAACCGCATATGACGCACAGCTGAATGCACAGAAATTCTCTTTCATAAATTGAACCTGCATTGAAAGCTTTTCGGGAAGCCAAATGTCATCGCTATCAAGAAATGCAATGTATTCCCCCTGCGCAAGGGAAATCCCCTCATTCCTTGCATTGCTTGCTCCTGTGTTTTCAGCTAACTCTACTAGATGAATTTTCGGACTCGCGTCACAAAATGCTTTGACAACCTCTGCCGAGTTATCGGATGAGCAGTCATCGACAACTATCAATTCCCAATTCGAATAGCTTTGCGATAGTACGGATTCTATTGATTCGCTTATATAAGCTTCACAGTTATAATTAGGCATAATTACCGAAACAAGACCGGCGATAGTGCTCATCTTGCTTCCCTGTCCACACCGCGCCGGCTGAACACCACGGAGATCGTCCTGAAGAACACCCTCGCGTCGAAGGCGAGGGACATGTTGGCCACGTACTCGCCGTCAAGGAAAGCCTTCTCCTCGTCGGAGACGAGGTTGCGGCCGTTCACCTGGGCCCAGCCGGTGAGTCCCGGGCGCACAGCCTCGGCGTTGAGCGGGATCCTCAGGTCTATGAGCCGGCGCTCGCGGATGATGACGGGGCGTGGCCCGATGATCGACATGTCGCCCTTGAGGATGTTCGCGAGCTGCGGGAGCTCGTCGAGGGACCACCTCCGCAGGAAGTTGCCCACCGGCGTCATGAACGCCGCCTTGTCGGCGAAATCCTGGGCGGGCATGTCGGGCGGGGTCTCCACGAGCATGGTGCGGAACTTCCAGCACTCAAAGCGGCTCCCCGCCCGACCCCAGCGCTTCTGCTTGAAGAGCACCGGCCCCTGGGAGGTGGCCTTCACGGCCACCGCGCAGGCGGCGAGCACGGGCGACAGGGCCACGAGGCCCAGGGCCGAGAATACGATGTCGAAGGCGCGTTTTACGTGTGCATATGATTTGCTTGGAATACGCGAGAGGGGCGGACGAACTTCAATGCCCGGATGCAGGCGGGCAGCCATGCGGTCTCCAGCTGAATCGACCGGATCGTCCTCAAGGCAGAAATCGTCCCCCGGTAGAGCCGTCTCAGCCGCCATAGCGGCAGCAGTTTCGTCAAGTTGATATATTCCTGTGTTTTCTGACAATCTCTAGTCCGACTTTGAGGTTCAGCTTGCGGCCGAACATCGTTGTTTCCACGTATGCCAGGCGCTTGTGGCGGTCGATCTTCTTGACCAGGGCGGTTTGGTGGACCAGCGGGCCTTTCGTTATGCTGATCTCGTCGCCTTCTATCACGCCCTCCGACATTTCCACCACGCGGTGGTCTTTGGTCGTGAAGGAATCGATGAAGGCTATCTCATCTGCGTTAAGGGGAATGAACGCGTTGTCGTTTCCCAGGAGCTTGGTGAACGCGGGAACCTTGCGGAGCTCGTCCGCGGCCTGGTCAACCTTATCGGTAATAAGGAACAGGTATCCGGGAAGCAGGATCTCGGAGCGGCGCTTCCACTCGCCCTTGGTCTTCTTCATGATCTCGTACTGGGGGATGAAGCACTCCTGCAGCACGTCGTCATCGACGAGCTGCTCCACCAGATGGAGGACGCGGCGCTCCCTGCCGCCGACGACCTGCACGACATACCACATAGCCAGCCTCCTGCCGAAGGGCCTCTACAAAGGTAAGGCTTCGTCATGCGCCGAAAGGCGATGCGAAACGACAACGTTATTCATCCTCCTACTCGCAACGAGACGCGCACCCAGCGACGATCCCTCGCTTGTAAGATATGCCCGGCGGTTCAACCGCCACGACCGGAACGACTCGAAAGAAGCGGAGGGGCCCGCACGATCAGCTTGCGCTCGCGCAGCCCTTTGATGATTTCCGCGGATTCGCTTCGTCGTTTTGGAAAGCACGTCCCTACGAGGACGCAGGCATTCCAAAACCGGCCTTTTACCAGCCGCCATGGGAATACAACTTCAAATGCATAGCAAAAGATTATGTATTCCCTGATAAAACTGGCGGTTGTCATTATAAATGATAGGTTGAGGTTTACAGTTTAGCAACGCCAAATGTGAAGATTCTTTTTCCAGGAGTCGTTTTTCCTCGGTCAAGCCCCCCCCCCCGCTTTTCCTCGACCAACAATTTCAGAACGGTTGTACGAACCGGTCTTATATGGTTGTCGTATGGAGAATCCGCAAGCCGACCCCCCCCCCTTTTTTTTCCACCATTGACGCCGGCAAGCTGCCCGCAACCGTTGGCGAGCCTCTTTGTTGCACAACACGAAGAACGCCCCGCTAAAGAGGAATTACTACGTTTACGAGGCAAAAGATCAATTTCTCATTGACAAACGCGTCGAACGGCCGCTATCATTCAGAAGGGTAAGGCTGTAAAACTGTGTTCGCGTGAAGAGCACCCAAGGAAAGAAGGATTTAATGAAGAAGAGGATTGTAGCGATTGCTTGTGCTGCAGCTCTCATGCTTGCGCTTCCGACGCTTGCATGGGCAGCCCCGAGCCCGAGCAACAATGGCACCGCCACGGGCGACAATGGTGTGAGCGCTGTCGTCAAGGCTGGTTCTGGCACTATCGAGAGCGTGGCTTCTACCTCCGCGAAGGCCAGCAACGTTCCTGCCGGCACCGATATCGTTGCTTCTTTCGAAGTTAAGGGCGACGCCACCAACGTCGACCTTACGTTCAACGTTGGTGCCAAGTACGCCGGTTACGCTTACACGGTTTACGTGCAGCATACGGACGGTACGACCGAGACTTTGACGGGTACGGTTGCCGCTGATGGCACCATCGCAATCCATGTTGACAAACTGTCCATCTTCTCCATCGCCATCGGCGCTGCGGGTTCGACAGCTAACGCCAACACGGGTTCCACCTCCCCGCAGACCGGCGTTGACCTCGGCACCGTTGCCGGCGCCACCGTCGTGACGGCCATCGCCGCCGGCGCTGTCTTCGTGGCCCTGCGCAAGAAGGTCACCGAGTAGCAAGCACACCGCAAGTCTTATATAGAACTTGTATCGAAGAGACCTGTTTTACAACAGGTCTCTTCTTCTATGGGCAAACGGTTTGCTACCATAGCCTCAACACTTGAGGTACGAAACACCTTTACGAAAGCGAGCGGTCCTTCCTATGCCGAAAGCGCCTTTGGAACAACGAAGCGACGACCTCCAGCCCAAGCACGCGAAGGCCGCCAGCCCCCTCGAGGCGAGGAAGAAGAAGCGCTCCATTATCATCCTCGCGGTGCTCCTCGCCTTTCTCCTGTGCGGCGTCGCCGCCGGGTGCGGCTATCTGATCTGGCAGCAAGCCGAGCTCGACCGCGTGGCCGAGGAGATGAAGAACACGCCGGAACCGGTGGTGGAGCAACCCGCACAGGATACCGCCGACAACCGGGTGGAAAACCCCATCGACTTCACGTCGCTGAAGCAGGAGAACCCCGATATCTACGCGTGGATCCACGTTCCCGGCACCGATGTGAACCTCCCTGTGCTGCAGAGCGCCACGAACGACTTCCTCTACCTCGACCATAACAAAGACGGCGACTACGCCATCGAGGGAGCCATCTACACCGAGATGGCCAACAACACCGATTTCAGCGACCCCGTGACGGTGCTCTACGGCCACAACCTGCAGAACGGCACCATGTTCTCCACCCTGCACTACTTCGAGAACGAGGACTTCTTCAACGAGCATGACACGCTGTATATCTACACGCCGGGGCATGCGCTCACCTACCGCGTTGTCTCGGCCTACCTGTACGACGACCGCCATATCCTGAACTCCTACAACCTCTCCGATCCGACGGTGCGCCAGGAATACTTCAACTTCGTCATGCATCCGGATTCTCTGCTGGTTAACACCCGAAGCGACACGGAACTGTCAATTGATGATAAAATAGTGCAGTTGAGCACCTGCATGAGCGACACCAACCACACAACCAGCCGCTACATCGTTACTGGAGTTTTAATAGATGACCAACCGACCTACTAACCGACCGACGCCGCCCTCGCGTGCGCCTCGAAGCGGATCCCCCTCCACCCAGGCTCCCCAGCAGACGGCGGGTCAGCCAACGGAAGGGCGAGCCGACTCGTCCGAGTTCTTTGCCCAGCAGGCGGCCTCCCAGAACCAGGAAGTGCTGATCCGCAAGCGCAAGCGAAGCCACTCGAAACGCAAGAAACGCATTCGCGTCGCGCTTGTCGTACTGGTCGTGGTGGCCCTGGTGGGCGGCGGCACGGCCTGGGGCGTCATGAGCACCATCAAAGCCGGCGAAGGCGCCATCCACGAGGCCTCCCAAGCCGAGGACATCCAAACCGCCGAAAACGCCGTAGCCTACGACGAGGGCAAGACCGTCAAATACAACGGCCACACCTATGCGCTGAACGAGAACATGGTCTCCATCTGCATCATCGGCTTCGACCGCACGGCACCCGCCGAGGTGGGCGAGAAGGCCGGCCAAGCAGACGCCGTCATGGTGATGGCGCTCGATACGAAAACCGGCGAGGCCACCGCCATCGGCCTTCCCCGCGACAGCATGGTGGAAGTGGGCGAATTCGTGGGCAGCGCGTTCATCGGCCTTGACAAGATGCAGCTGTGCCTGGCGTACAGCTACGGCGACGGCAGGGAAACCAGCTGCCAGTACACCACCACCGTGGCCTCGCGCGTACTGTACAACATGCCCATCTCCTACTACTTCGCACTCGACTTGAGCGGCGTCGGCCCGCTGAACGACGCCATAGGCGGCGTGGCGCTCACGCCGCTGCAGAGCATCCCCAACACGGGCATCGTGGAGGGGCAGGACACCGTGCTGTTCGGCAACAACGCGCTGCGCTACGTGCAATGGCGCGACACGTCGGTGCTCACGTCCTCGCTCGACCGCCAGGCACGCCAGGTGCAGTACATCAAGGCTTTCGCCGCCCAGGCGCTCAGCATGGCGCAGGGCAACGTGGGCACGCTGCTGGACCTGTTCAACACGGCGAACGGGTATTCTATCACCAACCTGGGCGTCAGCGAGTTCAGCTACCTGGCCACCTCGGTGCTCTCGAGCGGCATCACGAGCCTCAACGTGACCACGCTCCCGGGCGAGATGCAGCAGGGCGAGAAATACGCCGAGTACTACCTCGACAAGAATGCCGTCTACGAGACGGTTTTGGACGTGTACTACCGTCAGGTCGACTAGCATTCGACCTGGAAACGCGGTACCTGGGCTTATAAGGAGAGATAACCCGTGACCTTGCTAGAACTGCTCCACCTGCTTCGGAAGAAGTGGTACCTGGTCGTCGTGTTCCCGCTCGTTTTCGCGGGAGCCACCGCCATTTACTGCTGGGGATTCATGTCGAACGACTACACGTCCGACGTATCGCTCTACGTGCTCAACAAAACCGACGAGCAGAGCTCGAACATCACGAGCAGCGATACCACGGCCAGCCAGCAGCTGGCGAACGACATCGCCGTCATGGCCCAGTCGAACCGCGTGATCGACGCCACCGCCCAGTCGCTGGGCATGAGCACGCTCAAGGGCTACGACATCAAGGTGACCTCGGCCACCACGAACCGCGTGATCACGCTGAGCGTCACGGGCAAGAAGCCCGAGGCCGTGGCGCAGATTGCCAACGAGCTGGCCAAGCAGACGGCCGACACCGCCGTGGAGGTCATGGAGCTCAAGGCCGTCAACATCGTCGATGCCGCCCAGGTTCCCAACGCCCCCTCGGGCCCGAACCGCATCATGTACACCGCCGTCGCCTTCTTGGCAGGCCTGTTCTTCGCCGTGGCCCTTATCGTGCTGCTCGACCTCATCGATACCACCGTGAAGAGCCCCGAGGAAGCCGAGGAGCTTCTGGGGCTGCCCGTCCTGGGCCGCATGCCCGCGCTGAAGGGTAAGGGGAACTAACATGGCCAAGAAGAGCAAGAAGATCCTCGCGCGCTTCGAGCATCCGCAGCTTTCCAACGCGTCGAAAACGCTTCTGGCGAACATCCGCTTCGCCTCGGTGGACGAGAAGGTGAAGACCATCGTGGTCACCTCCTCGGAGCAGAACGAGGGCAAGACCATCGTGTCCACGAACCTTGCGAACGCCATCGCCACGGCGGGCAAGAAGGTGCTCATCGTGGAGACCGACATGCGCCGCCGCTCCCTGGGCAAGCTGCTCGATATCCACCCGACAAGCGGCCTGTACGCCGCCCTCTCGGGCTCGGCCTCGCTCAACGATGCCATCCTGCCGACGCACATCCCGAACCTGTACTTCCTCGACGCCGAGCCGAACATCCCGAGCCCCGCGGACATCCTGAGCACGAAGCGCTTCGCGTCGCTGGTGGACAAGCTGCGCGACTCGTTCGACTACGTGATCTTCGACACGCCCCCCGTGTCGCTGTTCGTGGATGCCGCCATCTTGAGCAGCCTGGTGGACGGCACGCTGCTGGTCATCCGCCAGAACCAGACGAAGCGCTCCCTCGTGGCGAAGTGCGCCCAGCAGCTCCGCGTGGCCGATGCCCGCATCCTGGGCACCGTCATGACGTTCTGCACCGATGACGAGAGCAGCTACTACTACGCCTACTACACGCAGGACGGCAAGCGCGTGAACAAGGAGGACCTTGAGCCGGCCGCCATGCCTTCCGACCTGAACAACCCGGTGGCCTGGGAGCAGGAGGGGCACACCTCGCCCCGGCGTGCGTCCTCGGGGCGTTCGGCAGCGCAGCCGCGCCCGGGCATGGCAGACGTGCAGGGGGCCGTGGCGGGAGGCAATCCCTACGCGCCCAACGCGTTCAAGGCCATGACGCCGGGAAGCAAGACGCCGCGCCACAAGAACCGGACGCGCTCGTAAGCCGGAAGCTGGAGCGCATCTCGCCATGTTCGACCTCCATTGCCATATCCTGTTCGACGTCGATGACGGGTCGAACGATTTCGCCGAGTCGCAGGCCATGCTCAACGCCGCCCGCAAGTCGGGCATCGACAACATCGTCTGCACGCCCCACTGCCGGGGCTCGCGCTTCGACTACCAGCGCATCGTCGACCACTTCGACGTGCTTAGCCGCTTCGCGCATTCGCAGGGCTTTCAGATGACGTTGGGCTTCGAGGTGTACTGGGAGAACCTGATAAGCTTCGGCATCGACAACGCGTCGCACCTCTGCTTCGAGGGCACCAACCTCCTGCTGCTGGAGTTCGGCGTGGCCAGCCTGCCGCCGAATTGGCAGCGCATCATCTACAACCTCCAAGGGCAGGGCATCCAGCCCATCATCGCGCATCCGGAGCGCTACCGGCCCGTTCAAAACGACATCGGCATTGCCGAGGAGATGAAGGATCTGGGTTGCTTGCTGCAGTTGTCGGGGAACTTCGCCGCAGGCGGGTTCCGCAGCAACAGCAAGCGGGCGGCGCTCAAGCTGCTGGAGAACGACCTGGTGGATTACATTGCCTCGGACGCCCACTGCGTGGAAGACTACGCAGACTACCGCAAAGCCATCAAGATCGCCCAGAAGTACTAGCGCAAAGACGCCGCCCCGAGGGGCGGCGTCTTCTTTCTCGCAGGTTCGGGCCGAAATCAGAGAGGCCTCCTGGTGCCGGGGATCGGCCTGTCGGCCGACAGGCCAACGGAACAGGCTAGACGCGCTTGATGAAGCGGCCGTCGCGGGTGTCGATCTGCAGGATGTCGCCGATCTCGACGAACGTGGGCACCTGCAGCTCCACGCCGGTCTCGAGCGTGGCGGGCTTCGTCGTGTTCGTGGCCGTGTCGCCCTTGAAGCCGGGCTCGGTGTGCGTGACCTCGAGCTCGACGAACATCTGGGGCTCGATGCTGATCAGCTCGTCGCCGGCGTAGAGCAGCGTGGCCTCGTCGTTCTCCTTGAGCCACTGGGAGGCATCGCCCACCACGTCGGCCGGGATAGCCGTCTGCTCGTAGGTGTCGTTGTCCATGAAGTTGAAGTCGGCACCGTCGTTGTACAGGTACTGGAGCTTCTTCGACTCGAGGCGCACGGACTCCACCTTCACGCCGGCGTTGAACGTGTTGTCGATGACGCGGCCGGTCTTGATGTCCTTGAGCTTCGTGCGGACGAACGCGCCGCCCTTGCCGGGCTTCACATGCTGGAACTCCACGATGGTGCACAGCTTGCCGTTGTACTCGATGCACATGCCGTTCTTGAAATCGGCGGTAGAGATTGCCATTCCCTTGGTTCCTTTCGATTGCTCGCGCCGACCGCGGAACTGCTCTCGTCTGGGGCGGCGGCACGCAGGTATTTTGCCGCTATATTATAACCATGTCGTGCGTCGATTGGGTGAAAACTGCGAAACCATCATGGGTTATGACGCCGAAGTCCTCCAGGCGCATGCCGAACTCGCCGCTTAGGTAGACGCCCGGCTCCACCGTGACCACGTTGCCGGGAACGAGCGGGTGTGGGTTGCGCGGCGAGAGGTTGGGCTCCTCGTGGATGTCGATGCCCACGCCATGGCCCAGGCTGTGGCCCATCTTGCCCGCGAAACCGTGGTCCGCCAGCACGCGCTCGGCCAGCTCGTGCATGTCCTTGCCGGTGACGCCGGGGCGCAGCGCGGCCTCCACCTGCTCGTTCGCCTGCCGGATAGCCTCGTAGGCGGCGCGCAGGCGCTCGTCGGGCTCGCCCAGGAACACGGTGCGCGTCATGTCGGAGCAGTAGCCGCAGGCACGGGCCCCGAAGTCGAGCACGACGCACTGACCCGCCTCGAGCCGTGTGGCGCCCGGGATGGCATGGGGGCTCGCGCCGTTCGGGCCCGTGGCCACGATGGAGGGGAACGCGAGGCCCTCGGCACCGTGGCGGCGCATGAAGTCCTCCAGCTCTATCTGGACCTCCCGCTCGGTCATGCCGGGGCGCATGAACGCGACGATATGCGCGAACGCGGCATCGGTGACGGCCTGGGCGGCGCGCAGGCGCGCGACCTCGGACGGCTCCTTGACGGCGCGCAGGTCGAGGACGAAGCGGCTCGTCTCGTGCAGGCGCGGTACCTCGGCGGGTGCCTCGACGAGCGCGGCCTCGAGGGCGCGGAACTCGCCGAGCGCGAGGGAGTCCTCGATGCCGAGCACGAGGGAGGCGGCAGGCGCGTCGCCCTCGGCGTTCGCGGCGTCGCAGCGATTGCCGAGGGCGTCGGCGACGAACTTCGCGTGGGTCTTCCGCGCATCGTCGACGGCGACGGGACCGTCCGCGGCGGCGACGCGGGCCGCGTCGGCATAGCGCGAGTCGGTATGGAGCACCGCGGCGCGCGGCGTGACGAGCAGCGCATGGGCACCTTCGTCGTCGAACACGCCGTCGAAGGCGGTGAGCCAGGCGATGTTCGAGGTGTCGCGCACAAGGAATGCGTCGATGCCGGCGTCGGCGCAGGCGGCGCGCAGGCGGTCCAGACGGCAAGCAGAAGCGCCGGTCTGGGCGCAGGCGGCGCTATCGGCCGAGCAGCACATCGACGGCCTCCTTGTAGCCCTCCTTGCCCTTGCCCTTGATCTGGGCGATGCACACGGGTGCGATGACCGAGACCTTGCGGAAGTCCTCGCGCGATGAAATGTCCGAGAGGTGCACCTCCACGGTGGGCACGTCGATGGACGAGACCGCGTCGCGCAGCGCGTAGGAGTAGTGGGTATGGGCGCCGGGGTTGTACACGATGCCGTCGTAGACGCCGCGCGCCGCATGCAGGCGGTCGATGAGCACGCCCTCGTGGTTCGACTGGAAGCAATCGACGGTCGCGCCGCGCTCGGCCGCATAGGCCGCCACCTCGCGCTCGATGTCGGCCAGCGTCACCGTGCCGTACACGTCGGGCTCGCGCACGCCCAGCAGGTTGAGGTTCGGGCCGTTCAGCACCAGTATCCGCTTCATGAGCATTCCTCCTTCGAGCGCGCCCAGGCCTCCAGGTGCTCCAGGATGACGGCGTCGTCCACATCGCGCAGCTCCCAGGAGCCTACATCCCGCGGAAGGACGAAGCACACCTGGCCGTGGCGCGCCTTCTTGTCGCGCTTCATGGCGGCGAGCAGGTCCGCAGGTTCGGCCGACCAGACAAGCGCGGGAAGCCCCAGCGCGTCGAGCAGGTCGTCCTGCGCGGCCACGAACTCGAGGGACGCGCCCGCGAGCGCC
>NC_021021.1:1734989-1737254 GCF_000210055.1 Gordonibacter pamelaeae 7-10-1-b | reverse complement strand
CGGCGAAGCGCATGCCCTCGGCCACGGCGGCGCCGTGCGAGAACGTGCCGTAGCCCGCGAGCGCCTCCACGGCATGCCCGAGCGTGTGGCCGTAGTTCAAGCACTCGCGCACCCCGCGGCTCTCGGTCTTGTCCTCGGCCACGACGTCGGCCTTGAACACGACGCAGCGGGCGATGGCCTCGGACACGACGGCCTCCTCGCGCGCCGCGAGGGCATCGGCGGCCTCCACCAGCCAGAAGAAGAACTCGTCGGAGTCGATGACGGCCGATTTCGCCACCTCGGCGCAGCCGCACGCCCATTCGCGCTCGGGCAGCGTGGAAAGCGTTCCGGTGTCGGCGCACACGTACGCCGGCTGCTTGAACGTGCCCACGAGGTTCTTGCCGGCCGTGAGGTTCACGCCCGTCTTGCCCCCCACCGACGAGTCCACCATCGAGAGCAGCGTGGTGGGCACCTGCACGAGCGTCACGCCGCGCATGTACGTGGAGGCGGCGAACCCGGCCAGGTCGCCCACCACGCCGCCGCCGAGTGCCACCACCGCGCAGTCGCGGCCGAGCGAAAGATGTGCCATGGCCTCCCATATCTCGCCCGCCACCTCGACCGACTTCGTGTCCTCGCCCGCCGGGACCACGATATCCGGCACGCGGAAGCCCGCGGCCGCAAGCGACTCCCTCGCCCGGTCGCGGTAGAGCGGGGCCACGTTCTCGTCGGTGACGACCAACACGCGCTCCGCCTGCTCGAGCGACGGGACGCCGCGCATGCGCGCACCCAGCGCATCGAGCACGCCGGTGCCGATGCGCACGTCGTACGCCTCCTCGCCGGGAATGTTCACGATCACTTTCGTTGCCACAGGATTCCCTCCCTCTCCAACACGCCGCGCACCTCGCGCGCGATGGCCGCCACGCTCTTGCCGGACGTGTCCACCACGGCGTCGGCCACGTCCTCGTACAGCGGCAGGCGCGCCTCGATGGTCGCCCGCGCCGTGTCGAGGTCGCGGAACAGGGGGCGCGTGGACACATCGCTGATGCGCGAGGCCGCCTCGTCGGCGGTGACCTGCAGGTACACCACATATCCCCGCTCGGCCAAAATGGCGCGGTTCTCCGGCCGCAGCACCGCGCCGCCGCCGCAGGACACGAGCAGCGGCTCCTTCTCGGCCAGCTCGCGCAGCACGTCGGTCTCTATGGCGCGGAACGCGTCCTCGCCCGCCTCGGCGAAGAGCTCCCGCACGCGCTTGCCCTCGCGACGCTCCAGGTAGGTGTCCATGTCGACCGAGGCGATGCCGCACGTGCGCGCGAGCTTGCGGGCCACGGACGTCTTGCCCGCGCCCATGAAGCCCACGAAGAACACCGGCTTCGCCAGCTCGGACACGATGCGCGCGGGGCGGTTCTGCGAAGGCAGGCTCGTTGCGCTCATGCGCGTCACCGGGACAGCGTCCGCAGGCGCTGCCGGTAGGACTTCACGGCGGCCTTGATGTCGGTCATGTTGTCGTGCCCGAACTTCTCCAGGTAGGCGTCGGCCAGCACGATGGCCACCTCTGCCTCGGCCACCACGGCGCAGGCCGGCACGGCGCACACGTCGCTGCGCTCGCGCGAGGCCTCCTCGGGCTCAAGCGTGTCCAGGTTCACCGTGGCCAGCGGCGTCATGAGCGTGGGGATGGGCTTCATGGCCGCCGTCACGATGAGCGGCATGCCCGTGGTCATGCCGCCTTCCAGGCCGCCCGCGTTGTTGCGGGTGCGCGTGAAGCCGGCCTTGGGGTCCAGCTCGATGGGATCGTGCACCTGCGAGCCGGGACGGCGCGCCGCCTGGAAGCCCAGGCCGAACTCCACGCCCTTGATGGCCGGGATAGAGAACAGCGCCCCTCCGATGCGGCCGGTCAGGCGCTCGCCTGCCGTGGCGTAGCCGCCCACGCCGGGCAGCAGGCCTGTGGCCACGACGCGGAACGTGCCGCCCAGGCTCTCCCCCGCCGCGCGCGCGGCGTCGATGGCGGCCTTCATGGCCTCGGTGGCCTCCTCGTCCGGGCAGCGCACGTCGGAGAGCTCGATGTCGAGCGGCTTGTAGTCGGGCGCGGCGAGCATCGGGTCGTCCTCGTCGAGCGACACGTCGCCGATGGAGGCCACATAGGAGAACACCTCCACCCCGAGCTCGGCCAAAAACTCGCGGGCGATGCCGGCGGCGGCGACGCGCGCCGCCGTCTCGCGGGCGCTCGCGCGCTCGAGGATGTTGCGGCAGTCGTCGGTGTTCGTCTTGAGGGCGCCCACGAGGTCGGCA
>NC_021021.1:1726469-1734864 GCF_000210055.1 Gordonibacter pamelaeae 7-10-1-b | reverse complement strand
ACACCTCGCGCACGAGGTCGGACGGCGTGTCGCCGAACGCGGCCATGCGATCGGTCCAGTTCTCCCAGTCGCGGTTCGCCACCGTGAGCGCCACCGGCGAGCCGATGGTACGGCCGAAGCGCACGCCGGAGGTCACGCGCACGCGATCGCGCTCGATGGCCTGGCGCCCGCCGCGGCCGTAGCCCGACTGGCGGCGCGCCAGGTCGCTGTTTACTGGTCTTCGGAGATCTTGAGGCCTGCCGGCACGCCGTCCACGATGGCCGTGAGGGCCGGGCCATGGCTCTCGCCCGCTGTTAGGTAGCGCATGTTGGTCCGCTTTCCCGCTGTCGTCGTTTTGCGCCTATTGTACCGCAGCCGCGCGGCAAGGCGAACGACGGTTCGCCCGTCGTACCAGATCGCCATGAAGCGGGAGGGGAAGTATGGGAGCGGGACGGCCGCGCTTCGCGCGCCAGCGCGAAAACAGCCGCCCAGGTTGGCGCAGTAAGTCAGCGAGGCCGGCCGTGGCACCCGAGATCGTGGGGATGGCGGAGGCGACGCGTACAACGGGTACGCGAGCCTCCGGGATCGCCGCGAGATCGGGTGCCACGGCCGGCCGCCCCCTTCGGGGACTTGCTTCGCGGCGCAGCATGTCGGCTTCGTTCCGGCGACCGTCAGGCCGACGGAACCGGGAGCCGCCGGAACCTAGAAACCTGCAGCGTCGGCCATCACAGCGAACAGGTCGACCGCGTCCAGGTCGACGTCGACGCCGGCGATGTCGCAGACGGTGCGCACGCTGGCCACGGCCTGGGCCACGAGCATGCCCGCGCCGTCCGACACCGTGCAGCCCGCGGCGCGGGCGCCGGCGACGAAGGCCGTCTCGCCGTGGCCGTACACCACGTCGAACGCGCGCTGCCCGGGCTGGAAGAGCGCCGTGTCGAACGGGGCCGGGTCGCCCGCCTGCATGCCGAGGGGCGTGGCGTTCACCACGAGGTCGGCGTCGCATATGGCTTGCGTGGACGTTGCGTAGCTGCCGAACTTGAACGCGGTGGCGTCGTAGGCCTCGCGGAAGCTGCGATGGTGCTCGATCGCCGCCGGCAGGTCGATCGCGGCCGACGACAGCCGTCCGAACTCGTCGACGTAATCCTGCAGCACGGACTGCGCACGCTCCCTGTCGCGCCCCACGAGCACGACCTCGCGGGCCCCGGCGACGGCGCAGGCGTGCAGGATGGCGAGCGCCGTGGGGCCCGTGCCGCACACGGCCACCGACGCCCCGGAGAAGTCGAAGCCCGTTCGCTCGAGGAAGGCCACGCAGCCCTGGCCGTCCGTGTTGTACGCAAGCAGCGCTTCCCCATGCTTGACCAGGAGGTTTGCTCCACGTGCAAGCTTGGCCGACGCCGCCTTGTGCGTGGCCGCCTCGTAGGCATGCGGCTTGTACGGCGTGGTGATGTTCACCGACAGGAAGTCCCGCACGGCCAAAAACGCCCGCGCCTCGTCTTCGCAGGCCAGGTCGGCCAGCTCGTAGCACCACGGCAACCCCAGCCGCCCGTACACCGCGTTGTACATGACCGGCGACTTAGAATGCGCGATGGGATGCCCCAGCAGGTACAGGTTCTCGACAGTCTCCAGCGTGCTCATGAGGCCCCTCCCGTTCTAGCAGGTTCGTCAATCCCCCCACTCGCAGGTCCACCAAGGTCAGCGAGGGTTTCCCCGGCGCCCGAGGTCGTGGGGATGCCGGAGGCGAAACGCGCCCCGCAGGAAGTCCCCTTGGGGGATACTTCGGTACGCGAGTCTCCGGCATCGCCGCGAGATCGGGTGCTGGGGGAAGCCGCAGCGTCGGCAGCTTCCGGCGGCTGGCAAGCCGTCGGAACGCCAGCGCCCTCGGGCTTCCGCTCGCCCATGACCAGGCGCTCGAAGTTGCGCAGCAGCAGCGTGTGGGGCAGGTCCTGCTCCACGAGCGGGGCCAGCAGATAGGCCTTCATGCCCAGGAAGTGGGCGCCCAGTACGTCGGTGACCAGCTGGTCGCCAATGACGACCGTGGCAGCGCGCGTTGCGCCGATCTTGCCCAAGGCCCTGAGGAATGCGGGCGGCAGCGGCTTCACGGCCTTCGCCACGATGGGCAGCGACAGGCGGTTCGCCAGCTGGTAGACGCCCTCGTGCCAGTTGTTGGACACGAGGCAGAACGTGATGCCGGCATCGCGCGCCTTCGCGAGCCAGAAGCCCGCATCGCGCGGCACCTCGTGCGTGTCGCGCGTAAGGATGGTGTTGTCGATGTCGAGCAGCACGAAGCGGAAGCCGAGCGCCAGCAAGTCGCGCTCGATGTCGACGTGCGACAGGCGCGAGAAATAGCGGTCGGGTTCAAGAAGCGGCATGGTCGGCTGCTTTACATTAGGGACGGTCAGGCGTTCGGCACAGGCGCAGGCGGCCTACGAGAACGTGTTCATGTGGTCTTCATACGTCTCGGTGAAGTAGTAGCTGTCTCCCTCGAAGTAGAAGAAGAAGTACTTGCCGAGCGATTCCTGGTCAGGTGCGCACACGGCCTTGAGGCAGTCGAGGCTCGGAGAGCAGATGGGCGTGGGCGGCAGGCCCTTGTTCGTGTACGTGCTGTAAGGCGTCTCGGCATGCACCTCCTCGGGGGTGGGGTCATGACCCACCTCGTAGGCGGTCGTGGCATCGCTTTGCAGGAAGCCGTAGCTGGGCTCGCCCGTCGTCTCCAGACGGTTGTAGAACACGGCGGCCACCTTGGCACGGATCTGCTCGTCGCCGCTCGATTCCTTCTCCACGATGGAGGCCAGGTTTACGGCGTCGTAGATGGAGAGCCCCTGCGACTGCGGGTACGACCAGTCCAGGCTCGCCGTCTCCTTCTGGAACTGGTCGAGCATCATGCGGACGAGCGAATCGGCCGTGGCGTCGTCGGCCACCGCGTAGGTCTTGGGGAACAGGAAGCCCTCGAGGGAGTTCGTGCCCGCATCGGCCAGGAAGCTGTAGCTGGCCGCGTACACGCTGGCATCGGAGGCGGCGGCCGTGAAGGCCTCGGCCGTGATGCGGCCCTCGGAGGCCGTGGCGACGGCCGCGGCGATGTCGGAGAGCTTGTAGCCCTCGGGGATGGTGAGCGCGTTGCCCATATCGGGGCCCGCGGCGATCTGCCTGACGATATCATCGAGCGACGTGCCGCCCGCGAACGTGTAGGTGCCGGGCTTGAGCTGGGACTCCACACCCATCTCGCTCACGCGCTTCGCGAAGTCGGAAGCACTTCCCACCAGCTTCTCCTCCACGAGCAGCTCCCCGATGGCCTTGGCACCGGAGCCTTGCTCCACCACGACGGTGGCTTCCTGGCCCTCGGCAAGGAGCTCGACCGGCGCGGAGCCGGAGCAGCTGTTGAACAGGGTGAGCCCGCCCCAAGCCAGGCCGCCGATGACAACGACGGCGAGCACGGCCGCGAAGATCTTCGGCCCCTTGCTCTGCTTCGGGCGGATGTAGCTGGTATCGTAGGTGCGGAATTCGCGCTCGCCGCGCGCATGGGCCGACCGGGCTGCGTGGTTCGGGCGCTGCGAATACGTGACTTGCTTCCGTGGGGGCATGGACGTTCCTCTACCTTTCGGCTTGCCTAACGGCGCGCATCAAGCCACGCCTGCAAGAACAGACTTGCGGCTATCATATCTATTTTGCCGCGCATCTCGCGCTCGCCCAAGCCCTTTTCACGCAAACTCCGTTTGGCCTCCTGCGAGCTCAACCGCTCGTCGGCGAACTCATGCGGGATGCCGCACGCCTTCGTGACGGCATCGGCCGCTGCGCGGATGCGCGCGGCCTGCGGCCCCTCCTGGCCGGCCAGCGTGTAGGGCAGCCCGCACAGCAGCAGCTCGGGCTCCCAGTCCTCCAGCAGGCGGCGGAACGGCTTCGCGCACGAGAGCACCTCGGCAGCCGGCAGCACGCACACCGGCGACGCCACCCGCTCCCCCGGATCGCATACCGCGACGCCCACCCGCGTTTCGCCTATGTCGAGCGCCATGATGCGCATGCTAAGGGCCTTTCTTGATCGGTGTGCAAGCTGGCCCAGCAGCGGGCTGTTCGCGCGAGCCGGGACTGCCCGAGCGCCGTGATGCATCGGACAGCCCCAGCCGGGGGCGTTACAGCAGCATCTCCCGTGCGGCCTCGAGAGCCGCGTCGATCCCTGAGGCGTCCTTGCCGCCCGCCTGCGCCATGGCGGCCTTCCCGCCGCCGCCGCCCTTGATGTTGCCGGAGATGGCCTTGATGACGGCGCCAGCGTCGAAGCCGGCCTCCACCGCCTCCGGCGTGCCGGCGGCCAAAAGCGTGGGCTTGCCGTCCTTCTCGGTGGCCAGCACCGCGGCGCCCGGCTTGCCGAGGCGCGCGCGCAGCACGTCCCAGGCGTTGCGCATCTGCCCCGCATCGGCCTCGGGCAGGCGGCCGAAGACCACCGGATAGCCGCCCTTCGCCTCGACGGCGCCCTCGACCAGCGCCGAGATCCCGTCGTCGGCGATGGTCTGGCGGTTGCGCTTCATCTTCGTCTGCAGCTCCTTGAGCTGCTTCACGTTGGCAGCGGTGCGCTCGCTCACGTCGAACAGGGGCACGCGCAGCGCCTCGGCGCTCTCCTTGAGCTCCGCCTCCACGCGATTCATATACGCCAGGGCATCGAAGCTGGTCACGGCCTCGATACGGCGGAGGTTCGCGCCCACGCTCGTCTCGGACGTGATCTTCACGAAGCCTATCTCGCTCGTGGCCGACACGTGCGTGCCGCCGCAGAGCTCCTGCGAGAACCCTTCGATGTCCAGCACGCGCACGAACTCGCCGTACTTCTCGCCGAAGAGCGCCATCACGCCGGCCTCGCGGGCCGACGCAAGCGAGGTCTCGTAGGCGCGCACGGGATGGTTCTCCATGACCTTCTCGTTCGCCAGGCGCTCCACCTCGGCGATCTGCTCGGCCGTCATGGCCTCGAAGTGCGTGAAGTCGAAGCGCAGACGGCTGTCAGCAACGTAGCTGCCGGCCTGCTTCACGTGGTCGCCCAGCACCTGGCGCAGCGCCCAGTGCAGGATATGCGTGGCCGTGTGGTTGCGGCGGATGCGCTCGCGGCGCGGCACGTCGATGGCGGCATGCACGGTGTCGCCCACCTGGATGCGCCCGCCGGCCGGCTCGTCCATCACCTTGACGGTATGCGCGATCAGGCCCTTCTCGGGCTCCTTGGTATCGAGCACCGCCACGACGACGCCGTCCTCGGCCAGAACGCCCGTATCGCCGATCTGGCCGCCCTTCTCGGCGTAGAACGGCGTGGCGTCCAGCACCACGCGGCCTTCCTCGCCTGCTTCCAGCACGTCGACCTGCTGGCCGTCCTTCACGATCGCCAGCACGCGCGCGTCCGCCTCGTTCTTCGTGTAGCCGAGGAACTCGGTGGGGCCCACGGCCTCCAGGATCTCGTTCATCACGCCGCCGTACGTGGACCAGGCCGCCTCGGCGTCCTTCGTGTTGGCCGCGCGGGCGCGCTCGCGCTGCTCGTCCATGCAGCGGCCGAAGCCCTCCATGTCCACCTCGATGCCGCGCTCGCCGCACAGCTCGCGCGTGACCTCCACGGGAAAGCCGTACGTGTCGTGCAGCGTGAAGGCGCGGTCGCCCGGCAGCACCTCGCCCTCGATCCCGGCCAGCGCCTCGTCGAGGAACGCGCGGCCCTGGCGCAGCGTGGCGCCGAAGCGCTCTTCCTCGGACAGGATGACGCGGCGGGCCAGCTCGCGGTTCTCCACGATCTCGGGGTAGACGTCGCCCATGAGGTTCACGATCTCGTCAACGTACTCGTTGAGGAAGGGCTTGTCCAAACCCAGCAGGTGGCCCTTCATCACGGCGCGGCGCAGCAGACGGCGCAGCACGTAGCCGCGGCCCTCGTTGGAGGGCAGGATGCCGTCGGCGATCATGAACGTCACCGAGCGGCTGTGGTCGGCCATGATGCGCAGCGACAGGTCGGCGTCGGCATCGGCCCCGTACACGGCGCCCGTCAGGCGCTCGCCCACTCCCACGAGGCTGCGCAGCACGTCGGTCTCGTAGTTCGACTGCACGCCCTGCATGATGGCCGCGATGCGCTCCAGGCCCATGCCGGTGTCGATGTTCTTCTTCGGCAGCGGTACGAACGAGCCGTCCTCCTGGCCGTCGTACTGAGTGAACACGAGGTTCCAGTACTCCAGGAAGCGGTCGCAGTCGCAGCCCGGCGCGCAGTCGGGGCTGCCGCAGCCGAACTCCTCGCCCTGGTCGTAGTAGATCTCGGAGCACGGGCCGCACGGGCCGGTGGGCCCGGCGCGCCAGAAGTTGTCCTCCTCGCCCAGGCGCGAGATGTGGTCCTCGGGCACGCCGAGGCCCTTCCAGATCTCGATGGTCTCGTCGTCGTCGAGGTACACGGTGAAGTACAGGCGCTCGGCGGGCAGGCCCAGCACCTCGGTGGAGAACTCGTAGGCCCAGGCGCACATCTCCTTCTTGAAGTACGCGCCGAAGCTGAAGTTGCCGAGCATCTCGAAGAAGCTCAGGTGGCGGCCCGTGGTGCCGATGATGTCGATGTCGTTCGTGCGCACGCACTTCTGCGCGGTCGTGGTGCCCACGTAGGGCGCCTCGAGCTGCTTCTGCTGCAGGAAGTAGGGCTTGAACTGCACCATGCCGGCACTCGTCAGCAGAAGCGACGGGTCGTCGGGGATCAGCGAGGACGAGGGCCACCTCTTGCAGCCCTTCGCCTCGAAGTAGCTCAGGTACTTCTCGCGTATCTCGGCAGTGCTCATATACTCCATGTCGTCTGTCTTTCTTTCCCGTTGGTCCTCTGGTCTGCGCATCGGCCACACCCCCCGATGCCCCCTATGCTCAAGGCGGCCGCGGCGCCGAGGCGCCGGGCCCGCCCAAAACGTGCTGGAGACAGTTTAGCGTTCTTTGTTCTGCCGCGCCTTCTTTTCTGCGTCGGCCTTCCGCTGCTCCACACGCTCGAACGCAGCCGACACGTCGGGGTGCGGCGCGATGGCGTCGGCTATGGGGTCGACGGCATCGCCGTCTGCCGGCGTGCCCTGGAAGAACACCCCGTCCTTGGCCACGAGCTGGCGGCCCGTGCGCTTCTCGAAGTAGTACACGAACACCGACTTCGCCACGGCCACGGCCGGAATGGAGGCCAGCATGCCCACGAGCGAGCCGGTGAAGCCGCTCATGGCGCCGCCGATGGCCGAGCCGGCCATCAAGGCGATGAGGGTGAGGGCCGGGTGCACGTCCACCGAGTTCGCCATGATCTTCGGCGACACGAACGTGTAGACGATCTGCTGGATGGCGATGGTGCCCAGCAGCGCCACAAGCGCGATCCACGGGCTCACGAACACGCCCACCACGGCCGCGAGCGCGCCGCCCAGCCACGGTCCCACGATGGGAATGATGTTAAGCAGGCCGGCGATGCCGCCCAAGGCAGCGTAGTTCGGGATGCCGATGACGCCGAACAGCACGACGCAGCCCACGCCGATGATGGCGCACTGCAAAAGCGTGCCCTTGATGTAGCCGCCCATGACGCGCGTGAACGTGACGTGCAGCATCTCCAGGTCCTCGCGGTGCTTCGGGCCGACGAGGCGCTCGCTCTCGCGGCCGAGGTCGGGCAGCTCCATGAGCATCCAGAACGCCACGACCAGCGCGAAGCCCAGCGCCACGAACGTGTTCACCACGCCGGTTCCGATGGCCACCACGCCCGAGGCGCTGTCGCGCGCGAACGTGGAGGCCCAGGCCACGAGGGCGTTGAAGGCATCGGTGATCCACCCTTGCACCGTGTCGTTCTGCAGCACGTCGGCATAGCGGGCATACAGGTCGTTGCCCCAGTTCGCGATGGTTTGGATGTAGCCGGGCACGCTTTGGATAAGGTTTGTGAACTGGTCGCCCACGCCGAAAGCCGGTGAGAACATGAGCAGGCCCACCAGCGCCAGCACCACGAACATGAGCACGTAAGCTATCGCCGTACCGGCCAGGCGGGGCACGCCCAGCTTCTCCAGCTTGTTCACGGGGCCGCGCAGGCAGAACACGATCACCACGGTCCAGATGACGATGCCCACCGGCACGCTCAACAGGTTGAAGAGGTACACGAGGACGCCCGTCAGCAGGATGGCCCCCACGATGGTCCACACCGTGAGGAAGCGGCGTCGTGCTTTCAGCGCCTTGACCTGCTCGCGCTCGTTCTGTTCGGGATCCACCGGATCGGCTCCTCGCTATGCCTCAGGTTTATCCTGGTCGGATACGCTGTCAGCCGCCTTCGCTCCCGCCGGAGCCGCCTCGGCGCCGCCCTCGTACGTGAAGTAGCGGGTTGCGGCGTCGGCATCGGACGCGGCGGCGGTCATCACGGCGTCGGTCATGCTCGCGGCGGCCTCGGAGGTCTTCTCGGCGGCGGCGCGCTTGGCGGCGGCCTTCTCCTCGC
>NC_021021.1:1724884-1726205 GCF_000210055.1 Gordonibacter pamelaeae 7-10-1-b | reverse complement strand
CGCCACGCTCTTCACCGCGTCGCCCACCGTCGCGTCGGCGGCCTTCTCGCGGCCGAGCGCCACGGACTCGTCGCTCGCACGTTTCGGCTTGAACGCGCTGCGCACGCGGCTCGTCACGTTGTTCACCAGCTCCATGGGGGCGCTCGTGACCGTGTCGACGGCGTCGACGGCCGAGGAGACGGAATCGGTGATCTCGTTCACGTCCTCGAGGATCTGGTCCACGCGCATGATCTCGAGGTTTGCGGCGTCCACGGTGAGCGACACGCGCTCGACGAGCGGGTCGACCTTCGCCGCCACGGGCTCGAGCGAGGCCGTGATGCGCTCCACGCTGGCAAGCGTCGGCTCGACCTGCTTCTGGACCTCCTCGACGGTCTTGCGCGTCCTGCGCACGGTCATGACCAGCTCTATGACGAGCCAGATGAGCGCCGCACCGACGAGCACGTAGACGATGGGCAACGCTATGCTGATGACTTCGCTGATATCCATGGAAACGCCTCCTGAGCTTACGCGAGTTTTCACTATATCATTTCCACTTCGGATTCTATACAGATCGAGTCACGTTTTCACCCGGCTTACACAGGCGGTAGCCGATCGGTTACTTAGAGCGCGACGTGGGGTTTTGCCCGTTGCCGCCCTCCATGCGGTCGCGTGCGGCCGCATCGGCGCGGTACGCCTCCCAGCCGCGGTCGCTCGGGCGGTAGAACGCGCCGCGCTCAAGGCCGTCGGGCAGGTAGCGCTGGTCGACCCAGCCGCCGGGATAGCTGTGCGGGTAGCGGTACGTACCGTAGCTCTCGGAGCCGGGGCGGTGACGGTCGCGCAGGTGGTCGGGCACGTTGCGGGCCGGGCCGTTGCGCACCTCGGCCAGCGCCGCGTCAATGCCCGCCTCCGCCGCGTTGCTCTTCGGCGCGAGCGCCAGGTAGATGGCGGCCTGCGCCAGGTTGATGCGGCACTCCGGGTAGCCGATGACCTCGGCCGATTTGAACGCGGCCTCGGCCACGAGCAGCGCCTGAGGGTCGGCGTTGCCGATGTCCTCCGATGCGGCGATGAACATGCGGCGCGCGATGAACTTCGGGTCCTCTCCCCCGTCGATCATGCGGGCGAGCCAGTACAGCGCGGCGTCGGGGTCGCTGCCGCGCATGGACTTGATGAACGCCGAGATGATGTCGTAGTGCATATCCTTGTTCTTGTCGTAGGGCAGCGTGCGGTGCGGCGTGGCGGCGCGCACGTTGTCCTCGGTGATGCGCGCGGGCTTCTTCGCCGTGCCGGGCTCCACCATGCCGGCCGCCAGCTCGAGCGTGGTGAGGGCCCCGCGGCCGTCGCC
>NC_021021.1:1723369-1724603 GCF_000210055.1 Gordonibacter pamelaeae 7-10-1-b | reverse complement strand
GCGGTCGACCAGCTCGCCGATGTCGCCGTCCGACAGCCCGTGCAGCTCCACAATGCGGGAACGGCTGATGAGCGCCGAGTTCACCTCGAAGAACGGGTTCTCCGTGGTGGCGCCCACCAGCACGAGCACGCGGTCCTCCACGGCGTGGAGCAGCGCATCCTGCTGGCTGCGGTTGAAGCGGTGGATCTCGTCGACGAACAAGATGGTGCGCAGGCCGCCCATGGCCAGGCGCTTGTCGGCCGCGTCGATCTCCCGGCGCAGGTCAGACACCGTGCCGCCGATGGCCGACACCTCCACGAACGTGGCCTTCGTCGTCTCGGCCACGATGTGCGCGAGCGACGTCTTGCCCGTGCCCGCCGGGCCGAACAGGATGACCGAGCTCAGGCGGTCCTGTTCGATGGCGTTGCGCAGCCAGCTGCCGAGGCCCACAGCCTCGTCCTGCCCCACGAGCTCGTCCAGCGAGCGCGGGCGCATGCGCACCGCCAGAGGGGCGACCTCCGACTTGCGCTCGTTTTCCATTTCGGTGAATAGCGTATCCATGGCGTCCATGATACCATGCGAACGTCTGTATGGATAGAGTGTGACAAAGGGACGGGGATAATGTCACGTTCCCGAATGCTTTACGGCATCCCAGCCCATCGCGGAACGTGACATTATCCCCGTCCCTTTGTCACACCCCGCAGGGGGCTTGTGTACGTCTGTTGAATATCGGGTGACGGAGCATGTCAAGACTTTTCTTCGCCTGAAACGCACGTATACTCTGAATCAGGTCCTGCCCTCGAAGCCATACTTTGCGATGGACCGATGCTGTAACATGAGGGAGCTCAAGATAGCGCGCGGAATGGAGATTCGTGTCCGTTGATACGAAAGCCAGGAAACGGGCTGCGAGCACCCACCTTTTGAGGTGGGTTCATCCTCCTGGCCGGGGGTGGGGCTCTTCACGCAACGCAGAAGAGGCGTCGGAACCGCAAGGTTGCCGGCGCCTCGGCGTTTCCAGGAAGGGGCGCCCTACGCGGCCGGGAACCGCAGGACGAACGTGGTGCCGGCGCCCTCGGCGCTCTCCACCTCGATGGAGCCGTGATGGTAGAGCACGGCGTGCTTCACGATGGCCAGGCCGAGGCCCGTGCCGCCCGTCTCCTTCGAACGGCTCTTGTCCACGCGGAAGAAGCGCTCGAACACCTTCTCGCGCAGCTCCTCGGGAATGCCGGGGCCCGTGTCGCTCACGCGCACGACC
>NC_021021.1:1720395-1723251 GCF_000210055.1 Gordonibacter pamelaeae 7-10-1-b | reverse complement strand
GGCCCACCGCGTCCTCGCCCGGCAGCCCGCCGCCCGGCCGAGCCGGCGGTTCCGCCTCCACGCGCATGACCACGCTGCCGCCCTCATGGTTGTAGCGGATGCCGTTCTCTATGAGGTTGTAGAGCATCTCCTCGGACAGAGTCTCGCTGCCGGCGATACGCGCCGCGGAGCCCTCCACGCGCACCTGCACCTGCTGGTCGGCGGCGAAGCTGCCAAGGCGGCCCGCCACGCGCTCGGCCACGGCGTGCAAGTCGATGAGCACCGCGTCGTCGCCGAACGCGGACTCGTCCAGGCGCGACAGCGTGAGCACGTCGTTGATGAGCGAGCGCATGGCCTGCGCCTCCTCATAGATGAGGGCGGCGAACTTCTGGCGATCGGCCGGCTGCACCATGTCGTTCTTCATGAGCTCGGCGTAGCCCGAGATGACCTGCAGCGGGGTCTTCATCTCGTGGCTCACGTTGCTGGAGAAGTCCCGGCGCAGGTTCTCGGCCTGGGCCAGCTCGCGGTTCTGCTGCTTGAGCAGGCGCTGCTGCTCGTCGATGCGAATGAGCAGCGGGTCCATCTCCTCGTATATCTCGTTCTCTAGCGGATCGGCGAAGTTGAGCGCGTCGATGGGCTTCATAATGCGCCACGTGAGCGTCTTGGACAGCACGAACACGAGGACGGCGGCCACGATCACGGCCACGAGCACCGGCACCAGCATATCGCCCAGGAAGGCCAGAAGCGAGTGGCGCGACTCGGACAGGCGGATGATGCTGCCGTCGTCCAGCTTCACGGCGGCGTACACCGTGTCGGTGCCCAGCGTGTCGGAGAAGCGCATGGTGGCCGCCTGGCCGTTCTCCCCCGCCTCGCGGACTTCGGGACGCCCGGCGTGGTTCTCCATGGCGGCAGGGTCGGCGGCACTGTCGTAGAGCACCTGGCCGTCGGCCGCGATGAGCGTGTAGCGGGTGAGGCCGGCGAACTGCTCCTCCAGCGCGGGGATGTTTGCCGTGGTGGGCGACGCGTTGAGGTAAGCCGCAGCGTCCTGCGCGCTGGCGGCGAGCTCGGCCTCGGCGTCGTGCTCGTAGGACATATAGTAGATAGTGGTCATGACCACGCCCAGCACGAGGATGACGCCCAGCGTGAACGCCAAAACGCCCGAGAATATCTTGCCGGAGAGGCTCTTGACCCGCAGGTGCGTAGGACTCATCGGGCGCTCCGTCCCGCGCCGCCCCGCCGGGGAAGGCCCCGCATGCGGAAGCTCATGGCTGCTTGACGCAGTAGCCCACGCCGCGCACCGTCTGGATGTAGGCGTCTGCACCCTCGACGGCCGCCGCGAGCTTCTGCCGAAGCGTCTGGATGTGCACGTCGACCGTGCGCGTCTCGCCCACGTAGGTCATGCCCCACACGTCCTCCAAAAGCTGGCGACGCGACAGCACATGCCCCTCGTTCTGCATGAGCGTGCGCAGAAGGTCGAACTCCTTGAGCGTGAGCGCAACGTTCTCGCCGTCCACGGAGACGTCGTGCGACGACACCGTGAGCGCAATGGGGCCGCACGAGAACTCGTCGTCGGCCGCCACGGCCGGCGCGGCGGCGCGACGCATGAGCGCGTTCACGCGGCTCACCAGCTCCATCATGCCAAACGGCTTGGCCAGGTAGTCGTCGGCGCCGGCATCGAGGCCGCTCACCGTGTCGAACTCCGTGCCCTTGGCCGTGAGCATCATGACGGGCAGGTGCTTCGTGGCCGGGTCCTCCCGCAGCATGTGCAGGATCTCCAGGCCGTCCACTTCGGGCAGCATGATGTCCAGCAGCACGAGCTCCGGCAGGCGCCGCTTGCAGGCGACGAAGAACTCCCCCGCCGCGGCAAAGCCCGCCGCCTCGAAACCGGCCTGCTTGAGCGCGTACACCGTAAGGTCGCGGATATTGGTATCGTCTTCAACGTAGTAGATCATCGCAGTTGCTCCATGGGGTCTCCCGGCCGTCCCGGCCGCGTGTTGGGCCTATTGTAAGCCAGGCGCCGCGCAGCCGCAGCCTCCGAGAGGTCAAATTTGCGTAAAGCGCCTCACTCCTTCTACCCGAACCGCCCGGCCACATAGTCGGCGGTGCGGGGGTCGGAGGGGCTGGTGAAGATGTCGTCGGTGTCGCCGGCCTCCACCATCTCGCCCAGCAGGAAGAACGCCGTCTTGTCGGACACGCGCAGTGCCTGCAGCATGTTGTGCGTCACCATGATCACCGTGTACTTGCTCTTGAGCTCGCCCACCAGGTCCTCGATCTTCGCCGTGGAGATGGGGTCGAGCGCGCTCGTGGACTCGTCCATGAGCAGCACCTCGGGGCGCACGGCCAGCGCGCGGGCGATGCACAGGCGCTGCTGCTGGCCACCGGACAGGCCGAGCGCGTTCTTCTTCAGACGGTCCTTCAGCTCGTCCCAGATGGCGGCGTCGCGCAGGCTCTGCTCCACGATGGCGTCCAGGTCGGCGCGGCTCTTTATGCCGTGGGTGCGCGGCCCGAACGCCACGTTGTCGTACACGCTCATGGGGAACGGGTTCGGCTGCTGGAACACCATGCCCACGCGGCGGCGCAGGCTGTTCACGTCGATGTCGCGGTAGGCGTTGCGGCCGTCGAGGGTGATCTCGCCCTCGATACGGCAGCCCTCCACGAGGTCGTTCATGCGGTTCAGGCTCTTCAGCAGGGTGGACTTGCCGCAGCCCGACGGGCCTATGAGCGCGGTCACCTGGTTCTTCGGAAACTCCAGGTTGATGCCCTTGAGCGCCTGGAAGTCCTGGTAGTACAGGTTCAGGTCGCGCACGCCCATCTTGGCCGGAGCGTCGGCGGGCGCCTTGCGGGCCGCCTTGCGCTCGGCCGCCCGGCCCTGCGCAT
>NC_021021.1:1705057-1720258 GCF_000210055.1 Gordonibacter pamelaeae 7-10-1-b | reverse complement strand
CGCCTTGGCGGCAGCCCTCTCCAGAGTCGCGTTAGTCATTGGTGCCTCCCTTGTTCATCTTCTTGGCGGCGAAGGTGGCCATGAGGTTCAGCAGCACCACCATGACCAGCAGGACAACCGCCGTGGCGTAGGTTTCGTTCACATGCAGCCCCTCGCTCGATAGCACGTACATATGCACGGCCAGGGTGCGGGTGGAATCGAAGAGCGCGGCCGCGCCCTCGGCGAAGTTCGGAATGGCGGCAATGGAGCCTGCCGTGAAAATGAGCGCCGCAACCTCTCCCACGCAGCGCCCGAGCGCGAGGATCACGCCGCCCAGGATGCCGGGCACGGCGGAAGGCAGCACGCAGCGGAAAACCGTGCGCAAACGACCCGCGCCCAAACCGAAGCCGCCTTCGCGGTAGGCGTCCGGCACGGCCAGCAGCGCCTCCTCGGTGGTGCGCATGACCACCGGCAGCACCATGATGGCCAGCGTGCAGGCACCCGCCAGAAGCGACAGGCCCCACTGGAACGCCGTCACGAAGAACAGCAGGCCGAACAGGCCGTAGATGATGGAGGGGATGCCCTGCAGCGTCTCGGTGGTGGTGCGCACCATCTGCACGAAGCGGCTGCCGCGCTTCGCATATTCCACCAGGTAGATGGCGGACCCCACACCCACGGGCACCGCCATGAGCAGCGAGAGCCCCGCCATGACGAGCGTGTTGACGAGCGCGGGCATGAGCGAGACGTTCGTGGAATCGTACTCCCACTCGAACAGGCTCGGCGTCAGATAGGGAACGCCGTTGACCAGGATATACCCTACGACGAAGGCGAGCACCAACGACGTGACGGCGGCCCCTGCGTACACGACCCCCCGCAAGAGGGCCGACACGATACGGCGCGTTTTGCTGTGGCGCGCCTCGGCAACCCGATACAGCGCGTCCAGGCGGTCATCCGGTTCGATCTGACCGGCAGAGAAGGCTGAAGGCGCGTCGGCCGCCTCGTAGGCGATGGTCAGCTTGCGGGTCGTCACTTCATCTCACCTCGTTTCTTGATGACGTTGAACAGCATGGTTATCAGCAGGATGAACACGAACAGCACCACGCCGGTGGCTACGAGCGCGCCGCGATGCAGGTCGGCCGCATAACCCATCTCCAGCACGATGTTCGCCGTCATGGTGCGCACGCCGTCGAAGATGCTGCCCGGAACGGCCGGCTGGTTGCCGGCCACCATGATGACGGCCATCGTCTCGCCGATCGCGCGGCCCACGCCCAGCACGATGCCGGCCATGATGCCGGACACCGCAGCGGGCACGATGACGCGGAACACCGCGCGCTCGTGATCGGCGCCGAGCGCCAGGGCCCCCTCGTAGTATTTCTTGGGAACGGCATCGAGCGCGCTCTGCGCCACGGTGATGATGGTGGGCAGGATCATGATGCCCAGCAGCACGGCGGCCGCCAGAAGCGAGAGACCGCGCCCCGGCATGTTGTCGCGAATGAACGGAACCATGACCACCAGGCCGAAGAAGCCGTAGACGACCGACGGGATGCCCGCCAGAAGCTCCACGCCGGGCTTGAGCACCGCCGCCACGCGCCCGCTGGCGAACCGCGAGAGGAAGATGGCGCACAAGAGCCCTGTGGGCACGCCCACGACGATGGCGCCGGCGGTCACGTAGATGCTGCCCACGATCATCGGGAAGATGCCGTAGACGTCGTTGGCGGGACGCCAGGTGGTGCCGAAGAGGAATTCCGGAAGGCCTATCTGGGCGATGGCCGGCACGCCATTCGCGAAGAGGAATACGCAGATGAGGGCTACCGCGAGGATCGAAATCCCCGCGGCAGCCACGAACAGCGCCTTCGCAATGTCTTCCTTGAGATGTACGTGAGACATGCGGGTTCCTTGTCAGTCGGGTCGCCGGGCTTTACGCCAGAACGTCTTCCCAGTTCGCAATCTCGCCGGTGTAGATGCCCTTCACCTGCTCGGAGGAAAGCCCGTCAACGGTGGAGGCATTGTTCACAATGATGGCGATGCCGTCCTGGGCGATGACCGTGGGGGTGACGCCGGTCTCGGAGTCCTTGAGCTCGCGGGAGACCATGCCGATGTCGCAAGTGCCTTCCGTGGCCATGTTCACGCCGGTGGTGGAGTCGGACTGGTTGACCTCGATGGCCACACCGGAGTTGATGGCCTTGTAGGCCTCGGCCAGCTTCTCCATGACGGGGGTCACCGAAGAGGAGCCCGCAATGACGATCTTGCCGGACTGGCCGGAGCCGGTGTACGCGGCGGCGCTATCGGCAACGGAGATGTAGCCCTCTTCCTCGACGATCTTCTGGCCGTCGGAGCTCATGATGAAATCGATGAAGTCCTGCGCCACATCGGACAGCCCGTCCTTCGTCACGATGTTGAACGGGCGGGCCACCTGGTAGTCGCCGCTCTTCACGTTGGCGGCCGTGGCTTCGGCGCCGTCGATCTTGAGGGCCTTGACCGTGTCGTTCAGCGAGCCGAGCGAGATATAGCCGATGCCGTTCTCGTCGCCTGCCACCGACGTCATCATGACCGACGTGGAGTTCGTGATGGCGGCAGACGTAGTGGTCATGTCGACCTTCTCGCCACTGGCATCCTTCTCCTCGATGCCCATGAGCTCGACGAACGCCCCGCGCGTGCCGGAGCCGTCCTCGCGCGAGTACACGGAGACCTCGCCGGTCGGAACCGTGCCCGCTGCGCTGTCGGCCTCGCCGGAGCCGGCGTTGCCGCCGCCGGAGCAGCCCATGAGGCCGAACGCGCCCAGCGCGAGCAGGGCCCCCATCGCCATCATCACCAAACGCTTCTTCATGCTCTTCCTTTCCTTGGCGCCCCTCCCGGGCGCGTATCTGTTCGCTTCGCGCAGTGCCGCCCCCGACGGAGCAGCGCCGCACGGAACATGATGAAGAAAGAGCATCAAGCCTCTGTCTCGGGCCGGTCAAATCTTGGTAAAGCCTCGGAAGGGCCGGCTTGCTCTCGCGAGTTGCGGTTCTGCTCGCACGAATGCACCAGGGGCGCTACAATGGAGGGGACGGTTTGGAACGAGGGGACGACCCGAAAGGGGTGCATTGATTCAATGAAGCTTTCTGCACGCAACACGCTGAAGGGCACCATCACGGCCATTCATCCGGGAGCGGTCAACGCCATCGTGATCATGGAGCTGGAGGGCGGCCAGCTTATCACGTCGACCATCTCCATGGGGTCGCTCAAGGAGCTGGAGCTGGAAGTGGGCAAGGAGGCCTACGCCATCGTCAAGGCCTCGTCGGTCATCATCGGGGTCGACGACTAGCGCAGCGCTTCTTCGGTCCTAACGGCAGGCGCCCCCTCGTTCGAGGGGGCGCCTGCTTTTTTGCACTTGGCTGGAAGGCTGGCTGGCGGGGCTATGCCGCGAGAAGGGCGGAGAGCTCCTCCTTGCCCTTGAAGGGCGTGGCTTCCTGCGTCTTCACGTCCACGACCTCGCCCTCCCATTTGCCGGCGTCGCCCTTGTCGAACTTGTCCGTGCGCACGATGCGCTCGAACCTCACGGTGCCGCGGGGCTTGGCAGAGGCGGCCGCCTCGTCGGATGCGGAGAGGCCGCCCGCCATCGCGGCGGAGGGCACGGCGCCGTCGGGCGCCGCTGCGCCCTCATCGGCCGGGTCCTTGCGATCGAAGGAGTACTTCAGGTCGGCAAGCGTGTGCTCGAGCGCGTCCACGAGCGTGGTTCCCTCCTCGAACGCCGCAAGGTCGACGAACCCGGCCTCGCTGTTGAACAGCACGCCCGGCGCAAGGTAGGCCGTGCGCACGCGGCGCTGGCGCTTCCTCTCGGCGGCATGGATGCCCACGACCAACGCCACGACCACGGCCCACCACACCACGGCGAGCACCAAATCGAACGGATCGTCCACGAAGTTGAAGCCCAGGTAGTACCACAGCCACAGGAAGAAGCCTGCAGCCACGGCCAAGACGGCCAGTATGATCACGTTGCTCTTCCTCATGCTAGGCCTCCTTGCCTTCCGCCGCGAGCGGCGCAGGCCGGGACAGCAGCCGACTCGTCCTCGATGCCGAGCACGTCGTCCTCGAAGTCCTTCAGCTTGCGCGTGAAGCTGATGCGGCGCACCAGCACGCCCGCCCCGTAGAGCACCGCGACGATGATGCCCAGGATAAGGTAGTAGTGCACCCAGCAGTTCACCCGGTCATAGCCCGCGAGCGGCGTGCCGTCGTCCTCGATGGCTTGCTCCTGCGGTCCGGCAAGCGGCGTGACGGCGTCCTCAAGCACCTCCGCGATGGGGGCGAGGATCGACAGCGCATCAGGCGGCACCGTGCCGGGCGTCGGCGTGGGCGGCGTCGCAGGCGTCGCCGGAGTCGGCGGGGTCGCGGGAGGCACAGGCGGTACCACCGGAACCGGCACAGCCGTGATGGCAAACGTGCCGGGAACCACGGTCACCCTGTAATTCGGATTAGCCGTGTACGACGCCGTGATCACGTCGACGTACACGCCTGCGTCCTCGTCGGCGTTCGTGCGGCGGTACGTCACGTCGCCCAGGTCGCCCTCGGCCACCAAGCCCTCAACCGTGCCCGTGAAGGCGGGGTCTTCGGCACCGGCAACCTTCGAGGCGTCTGCCGCCGTGATGGTGACAGCGGCCGGAACGACCGTCAAGTTGCCCGGGACGACCTCGGCCGTGGGATAGTTGGCCGTCACGTCCTCGCCAGCCGCGTTTCGCACGACGTAGCCGGAAACCGTGCCCTGGCTCGTGCCCGCGTCGGTCTGCGACCCACCGTACACGACCTCGACCGTGTCACCCTGCTGTAAGCCGATCGGAGTCACGCCATCCGGCACGAGCGGCGTGCCGTCATAAGGCTTGCTCGCGTCGCCCACCACGAGGGTGAGCGCATCGGCCCGAGCGATGACGAAGCGACCGGGCTGCGTGGTAGCCGTGTAGTTGCCGTTCTGGGGCAGCCGCACCTTGTCCACGGTTATCTCGTAGGTGCCCGCGTTCTCGCCGGGAGCGCGCTCCACGTCGTAGGTGCCCTCGAACACGTCGCCCTCCATGAGGCCCTTCACCGTTGCAGACAGCGCCGGGTCGGCCTGGCCGTAACTCTTGCCGGCATCGTTGGCCGCAATGACGAGCGTAGCCGGTTCGATAGCGAAGCTCCCCGGGACCACCTTGACGCGGAACTGTTCGGAAACCAGGTTGCCGTCGGCATCTTTCACCACGGCCGCGCCCCGCACCGGGATGGATGCCACGGAGTCGGCCACGTTGGTGCCGGAAGCGTGCGAGGAGAGGCCGGTCACGTAGTAGGTGCGGCCGTCAGCCTGCACCGGCACACCCAGGGCCGTCTCTCCCCTGAATCCGGAAACCGTCTGCTCGCCGCCGTTGTAGGAGAACGTGCCCGAGTTGGCCGTCAACTCAACCTCGTAACGGGCATCACGGTTCTCGATGGACAGCTGACCCTCGGCCTTGCCCACCTGGTAGTTTCCAAGGTTCGTGCCAGCGTTCGCCTTGATGACGAACGCGTTCGCGGCAACCTCGCCCGGCAGCGCGACCGAGCCCGTGAACACGTAGGTCGCGCCCTCGCCCTCGGCCCAACCGTCTTCTGTCACCAGCGGCGTTGCGCCGTTCACGAGCGGCATGCCGTCGTAGGGCTTGGAAAGGCTCGCGGACACGAGCGTCAGCGGGCGCTGCTCGACCAGAAGCGTGCCGGCCTGCGGCGTAACCGCGAACTGGTCCGTCACGTCGTTGCCATCAGCATCCCTCACCGCAGGCGTGCCGGACACCGTCGTACGGTAGGTCCCGGCATCCGTTCCGGCAGCCTCGGCCTTAAGGCCCACCACATAGTAGGTGCGGCCGCCGGCCTGCACGGGAACACCCTGCTCGGTCTCGTCGGTGAAGCCGGACACCGACTGCTCGGAGCCGTCGTAGGTCACCGTGTTGGACTTCGCCTGCACGGAAACCGCGAACGCGGCATCGCGATTCGTCACCGTGAGGATGCCGAACCGCAGGTCTATCACGTAGTTGCCCGCCTTCGCGCCGCCCTCCAACGTGTAGGCGAACACATTCTCAGACGAGCCCACCAGGGTCTGGGAGCCGGTCACCGCATAAGCGGCGCCCTCGCCCTCGGCCCAGCCGTCGCCGGAGACGGTCACGGTACCGTTCACGAGCGGCGAGCCGTCGTAGGGCTTGCGATCCGTCGCGCTCTCCAACACCACATGGCGCGGCTCCACCACGAGCTTACCCGGTTTCACCGAAACCGCGAACTGCTCGGAAACGTTGTTGCCCTGGTCATCCGTCACCACCGGCGTACCGGTGCCTTGCAGCACGTACGTATCCGCATCGATGCCGTAGGCCGAGGCCGTCAGACCGGTGACATAGTAGGTATGTCCTTCGACCTGAACCGGCACACCCTGCTCGGTCTGGCCGACAAAGCCTTCGAGCACCTGGGTAGCGCCGTTGTAGAGCACCGTAGAGGAAACGGCCTCGAGGGCCACGTCCCATTTCGCCTCGCGGCTGGTCACGTTCAGCGAGCCCTCGATCTGCTTCAAATGGTAGTTGCCGGGCTTCGTGTTCGCGTTCAAAGCGTATGAGAAGTAGTTGAGCGAGGTGCCCACGAGCGTCTGCGAACCCATGTAGTCGTATGCAGCGCCCTCGCCCTCGGCCCAGCCGTCGCCCGAGACGGTCACGCCATGGGCGACCAGCGGCTCGCCGTTGTACTCGCGGGTAGCCGAGGCGCTGGTCAGCGTCACCGTGCGAGGCGTGATCTCGAGCGTGCCCTGCTTGACCTTCACGTTGAATTGGCTCGACACGTCGTTGCCCTGGGCGTCGGTCACTACGGCGGCACCCGTTACGGCAACCGGCACGGAGTCGGCATCGGTGAGGGCGGCGCCCGCCGAGAGGCCGCTGACGTAGAATGTGCTGGAACCGACGGTCACCGGCACGCCGTCCTCGGTTTCGCCCACGAAGCCGGAAACGCTCTTCTCGATGCCGTCGTAGGTGAACGCGCCGGAGTTGGCTTGCACCTCCACCTCGTACTTGGCATCGCGGTTCGTCACCGTGAGGGTGCCGAACCGCAGGTCTATCACGTAGTTGCCCGCCTTCGCGCCGCGCTCCAGCGTGTAAGCGAACGTGTTGTCGGAGAAGCCTACCACGGTCTGCGAGCCTGTGACGTCATAGGCGGCGCCCTCGTCTCCCGCCCAGCCATCGCCGGAGACGGTCACGGCGTCGTTGGTGAGCGGCGTGCCATCGTAAGGCTTCTCGGCGCTGGCGCTCGTCAGCACCACCTGGCGCGGGTTCACTTCGAGGGCTCCCGGCACATAATCGATCTTGAATTGGCTGGTAACATCATTGCCCTGCGCGTCGAGTACCACAGCCTTGCCCCTGATGGGCACCGTCGTGGTTCCCGCGTCGGTGCGGCTGGCACGGGCTTCAAGGCCCGTTACGGCAAACGTGGCATCGCCGAATGCGAATGTGGTGGTCTTCAGTCCTTCAACCTGCTTCTCAAGGCCGTCGTAGAGCGTCTCGCCAGAGTTCGCCTCGATGGTTATCTCGTATTTGGCATCGGCTTCGCGGCCCTCGATGCTCAACTGGCCTTCGGTTTTCGCCAACTCGTAGTTGTCCAAGCTCGTACCCGCGTTCGGCACGATGGCGAACTCGTTTGACTGCGTCTCGCCCGGCAGCAGCACCGAGCCCGTGAACTGATAGGTGGCACCCTCGTCCTTGACCCAGCCGCTCTGCTCCGCCAGCGGCGTCTCGCCGTTCACCAGCGGCGTACCGTCGTAGGGCTTGGAAAGGCTAGCGGAAGCGAGCACGAGCGGAGCCTTCTTTATGGAGAGCATGCCGTTCTCCACGTCAACGACGAACTGACTGGTTACGTTGTTTCCAGCCTCGTCGGTGACCACCGGCGTGCCAACCACGTTCGCCGGATACTCGCCGACGTCCTTGCCTGCGGCCTCGGCGGTCAAGCCCGACACCGTGAAAACGGCCCCGTTGAAGGTGAACTGCGTCTGCTTGAAGCCGGAAATCGTCTGCTCCTCGCCGTTGTAGGAGGGAGCGGCCGAATTCGCCTCTACCTTGATCTGGTACTTGGCGGCATCATCGCGGCCGGTTACCTTCAGTCTGCCGAAGCTGGTCGCGATACGGTAGTTGCTTTCCTTCGTGGCACCGGTCAGCTCATAGGTAAACTCGTTCGGCGAGGAGCCTACGATGGTCTGACTGCCCGTGACCGCGAAGGTTGCGCCTTCGCCCTCGACGAACGCCTCGCTGCCGGTTACCGTATCGTTGACAAGCGCCCTGCCGTCGTACACCTTCTCGTCAGAGGCGCTGGCCAGCGTCACCTCGCGCTTGCCGATGGCAAGCGCGCCATCGACCGTATCCACCTTGAACTGGTCGGTTACGTCATTGCCTTCGGCGTCCCTCACCACAGGCACGCCCACCACGTTGGACGGGTAATCGCCGGCATCCGTGCCCGCACCGCGCGCCGTGAGCCCCGTGACGAAGAAGTCCTGCCCGTTCATCTCGAAGCGCACTCCGCGCTCGGTTTCGCCGACCAAGCCAGAGACTTCCTGCTCCGAGCCGTTGTACGTGGCCGTGCCGGACTTCGCCGTTACCGTCACGGCGTAGAGGGCGTCGGCGTTCGTCACCGTCAGCGAGCCGAAAACCGTCTTAATGTCGTAGTTGTCCTCGCTTGCGCCGCCCGTCAAGGTATAGGCAAACGAATTCTCGGAGAAGCCCACGAGCGTCTGGGTGCCCGTGACCTCGTACCGAGCCCCTTGGCCCGCAGCCCAGCTGCCCTCGGTCACCCGCACCGTCTTGTTCACGAGCGGCGTGCCGTCGTAGGGCTTGCTGTCCGTGGCGCTGGTCAACGTCACCTCGCGCGGCGTGATGGAGAGCGTGCCCGTGTTGGCGACCACGTTCGCATAGTTGGCCTTGTTCTCCAGCGACCAGGAGGTCACCTGGTTGTTCTCGGGTCTCGTATCGCCCACGTTCTTGACGCTGCCCTCGACCGTGGCAGACACCTTGTCGCCGGTGGGCAGCACGTACTCGCCGCTCTCGTTCGGAGTCACCGGCACGCCGCCGTACGTGACGGCGTAGGTGCCGTCAGCATGCGGCTGCCCGTCGTATCTCCACGACGTGGTGGCGGCCGTGATGACGAGCTGCGTCTCCGACGGCACGATCTTCAGCGTGCCCGGTTTGGTGGAAATGTCGTAGTTGTCGGTCACGTCGTTGCCCGCGGCATCCTTCACCGTCGGCGTCCCCGAGAAGATGCCGGTATAGGAGCCTGCGTCTGCGCCTGCAAGGCGATAGGCTGCCTCGATGGATTGCCCGCCCACCAATCCGCGCGTGCCGCCCGGCTGCATTTCAGAGAAGCCGCTGGGGAGCTCGGCGGCGTAACCCGACTTCACGTACTCCTCGCCCTTGTACGGCTGCGGTTCGATCCAGCCCTCGCCGGCAACTTCCACCGGGCGCTTTCCGATAACCAGCTTGCCCTCAACGTAGCTGACCTTGTACTGCTCGGTCACGTCGAGACCGTCGCGGTCCCTCAAAACGAGGTTCTCCTTGCCGCTGAACGCAACCGGATACCTGCCCGCGTCCGTCTCCTCGGCCGATGCCGTCAAGTTCTCCAGCGATAGATTAGGCGTTTCCTGGCCCACCACCTCGTATACCGTATCGGATGCGCGATGCGGCGTGCCATCGTACACGAACGTGTCGCCCTTGGAGGTGATGACCAGCTCCTTCTTCTTGGCGAAGTGCGCGACGAAAGCAGCGCCCTCGTACAGGCCGTCCTTCTTGGCATGCTCGTCGATGATCGCCTTGTCCAGCGTGGGATCTTCGGAGATGATGGCAGGGTCCGTGCCCGCGCTCCATCCCACGAAATAGCAGTCGGCCGCAGGCGTGGCAACGGATCCGACAGGCACGCCGGTCTTCACCGCAACCGTTTCGCTCTTGGGATCGACGGTGCCCAAGGACTCGTCAGCCGATGCATAGGCGAGCGTGGCCTCGTTCTCCATGAAACGCGCCGTGAACGTGGTCGACCGGTACAGGCCCTCGCCCGACTTGGCGTGCGCGTCGATAGCCGCGCGGTCGAGCCGCGCGGAATCGCTCACAAGCTGGCCGTCGACGAACCAACCGGCGAACGTATAACCGGCTTCGGCCGTGGCGGTGGAGCCCTTCGGCTCGCCCGTTGCCGGCGCCACCTCCTCGCTCGCAGGGTCGACCGAGCCGCCCGTTTCGGCGACGAAGGACAGCGTCACGTTCTCCGACTCGGCGAACCTCGCCACGAAGGTCGTGGCAACGTAGAGGCCGCCCGTCTTGGCGTGCGCGTCGATGACCGCGCGGTCGAGCTGCGCGGAATCGCTCACAAGCTGGCCGTCGACGAACCAACCGGCGAACCGGTACCCGGCGTTCGGCACGGCGGCGGCGCCATGCGGCTCGCCCGAAAGCGGGCTCACCCGCTCCGTCGCCGTCTGGCCGGGCTCGCCATCCTTGCCGATGACGCTGCCGCCCGCGCCCTCCGCCACATACTCAAGGCTCACATCGGGAAGCGGCTGCCACTGCGCGGTGTACACCGCATTGCCCGTGACGGTGGGCGACACCGCCGGGTCCCATCCTTGGAACGTGTAGCCAAGTCTCGTTGGCGTATCGATGGCTGGCGTCAAAGCGCCGTACTTGACGCCGTCGAACGTCGTATCGGGCGACGTGGTATCGCCGCCGTCCAGCTCGTAGGCCACCTTGTAAGCGTTACGCTCGTAGTGCACCTTCAAAACGAGCGATCCGTCGCCAGCCACCGTGCCCTCGAGCACATTGGATGCATTGCCGGCATCGAAGGTGAAGCCTGGATAGGCCACGGACGTATCGGCGCTCACAAGCTGGTCGGTAGTGCCGACAAGCGTGCCGTCAGTATACGTTGCCGTGTCGGGATAGCTGCCATCGAGGTTCTGCAGGTAACGCTCCACCGTGTAGGGGGTATTGGTGTTGAGGGCCCACTGGGCATACAGGATATTGCCGTTCCCAACGAGATCGACCCGGACGGCGGTACCGCCGGCGAACGACGCCCCCGAGCCGTCGGGGGCCGTGTTCCAGCCGGCGAAGTGCACGCCAGCCCGCGGAGCGGCGAAGTCCAGGGCATCTGCTGTCTTGAGCGTCACCTCGCCGTTATTGGGAAGGCCCGTCTCGGTCAGGGCGTCGCCCGCTCCGCCGTTCGGGTCGTACGTCAAGGACGTCTGGGGCACGGACGGCCCCCACTGTGCGTACAGCGTGACGTTCGCCTCGCCCAGCTGCACCATGCCGCCGGGATAGTACGTGGCGCCGCTGCCGTCCTCCTTCGTGTTCCACCCGAGGAACCGGTCGCCGTCGGTCGATGCCGAGAGGGTGCTCTCGGCGACCTTGGCGAAGCTGCCCTGCGCATACGAGCGGTCATCCGTCGGCACCTCGCCTACGCCGCCGTTCGCATCGTAGGCAACCGAGCGTTTCTCGTCGTTGATGTAGTAGGAGTAGAGCTCGACATCGCCGTAAACCTGGGTGTCGAAGTTGAACACCCTGTAGGTGTAGTCGCCTTCGGAGCCCGAACGCGTCGTCCATCCGACCCACTTGTACCCTTCGGGAACGCTCGCGATCGACGAGGGCTCGTCGATCGCCGTCTCGCCGTAGCCGACCGCATTCTCTTTGGCCAAGGCCGTGCCGCCCATGTCCTGGTAATAGGTGACCTGGTACGTGGGGAGGATCCACTTCGCGTACAGGACCACGTTGTTGGCAGGCATGGTTGCACCATCGAAGGAGAACTCGGTCCCCGCGGCGAACGTCGGGGACGTGTACCATCCCGCGAACGTCGAGCCTTCCGGAACACCCGCGTCCTTCGCACTCGGCGCCGAACCTTCGCCCTCGATGGACGTGCCGTACTTGATGGGCGCGCTCGTGCTCATAGCGCCTTGATTGTTGAACGTGATGGTGTACGACTTGCGCTCGAAATAGTGGCGCGCCGTCCAGGTGTTCCCGATCTGGAAGAAGCCTTGGTTTTTCGCCAAGTCAGCTCCGACCCACTCGAAACCGTTCAAGGCGTTCACGTAATTCTGAATCTCCGCATGCACGCCCGCACCCCTGAACACGAGGGTGTCGTAGTTCTCGAACATGCTGGTATCGTAGTTGTTCTGATACCGGTAACCCGAGTTGTATTTCGGGAAGTTCGGATCGGTTTTCTTGATGGGGGTCGTGTTGCCAACCTTTTCCGCGCGAAGTTCCAGGTGATGCAGCGCGCTGCCGTTGTTGACGTAAAAGAGCGTCATGTCCTCGGTCATCGTCCGGAAAGGAGCGACGACCGGGTTGATCGTCGTTCCGGGGTTCTTGGGATCCTCGACCCAAACGCGCGTTCCGTACTTCGCGCTCACCGCCTTCGTCGCCGCATCCCATTGGTCGGCGATGTCCGCGCCGTAATTCGCCGTGATCTGGTACGCGGTGACGTAATCTTTCTTGTTCCCGCTCTCACCCTTCGCCGAGCAGCGCAAATCGACGGTGAACTCCGCTCGGTCAAGGTACACGTTGGCAATGGCCGTGCCGTCGCCCTTCACCGTGACCGTCTTGTCGCTCGACTCGTTGCTCTCGTTCAGGATGTACTTGCCGTCGATCAGGAAGGCTACGTTCTGCTTGATGTCCGACGCGCTGGGGAGCGGCTCTTCCTCGTCGGTCGTCCCCTCGTAGTCGAGCGTGGTCACGTAATCGTACCGCGACGCGTCCCTCGTCGAATCGGCCGCCTCGAGCCACACGGCCACGCTGTACTTCGCCGTGGCCGCCTCCCATTTCGCATACAGCGTCGTGTCACCGCTCGGCGACGAGCCAAACTTGTAGGCCTTGGAGCACTCCTCGTCCGCGAACCAGCCGGCGAAACGGTAGCCCGCACGCGTCGGCGCGGCGGGCTCGACGGACGTACCCCCGACGCTCACGAACTCGGGCTCGGTGTACGAGCCGCCCTTGGCGTCGAACGTCATCCATACACCGGTCTCGACCTTGGGGTACAGCATGATGCTCTCCGCACCCAACGTCACCGAATCCACCTTGTTGACAAGCTCCTTTTCTGTGTACCATCCCGTCACGCTCTCGTTCGGAGCGAGAGGGAACGCCACATCGGCCGCGACGACATCGCCATCGGCCCCTGATTTGGTGGAGTAAACGCGACCGCCGTTGTCCATGAAGTACACGTAGCACGCCCCGGAAACTTTTGCGTACAGGTCGCTGGTGAACGATTCGGTAACGACTTGCGCACCGAAATCGACAAACCTGCCCGCCCAGTCTTCGCCGTTCTTTGCATACCAGCCCTGGAAGAATTGGCCATCGGCGACCGGAGGCGCCTCGGGCTCGAACAAGCTCTCGCCGGTCTTGACGATCTGCGTGCCGACAAGAGCTCCATCCACGCCGTAGAAGTTATAGGTGGCGAGCTTCGGCGTGCCCTCGGCCGTCACGACGTAGATGGAGAAGTGGCTCACGTCGAAACTCTGCGCGGCGGCGTCTGCCTGACGGGCGGAAACCGCGCTCACGCTCGAGCCGTCGTTCGCCACGTGGTATACGCCCATAGCCTCGCCGGAAACACCGGCATTGAAGAAGCACACGTTCACTGCGGCGTCGGGCTGTATGACGCTGCCGTCGGGGCCGAGGAGCGTTACGTCGACGGCGACGGCATTCTCCAGTTCCTTGCCCTTCTCCTCTACTGCGGCCTCGACCGCATCGATGACAGCGGAGCTGGTAATCTGCACGGCCTGCACGGTGGTTCCCTCGGGCAGCACGCCTTCGGCAGCAGTCACCTTCACGAGCACGTTGCCCGCTTGGGCGTAGCCCTCGAAAGCAGGGCTGCTCACGTCGGCCTCGACTTCGACGACATCGTCCTCGATCGCGTCGGGCCCACCGTTGTCGGAGCCGTCGGCCTCGGGCCCGCCTGCCCCATCCTCGCCGATCTTCGTGTCGGAGGTGATGGGTTCGGCAGCAGGCGTCTCAAGCTCGGAAGTTTCGGCTTCCGCGGCTTTGGCCTCCACCTTCAGGATAAGGTTGCTCGTCACCTGTTCGGCAGGAACCTTGTACTCCCCGGTGGTCGCATCGGCCCGGAGCTCGGCTTCGACGCCTTTCGCAACGGCCTTGACCGCACTGATCTCGTAGCCTTCGTCGGCGTAGGCGGCGAACGAAAGCTCCTTGTTCAAGGGTACGTTGATGGAATCGGCAGGCAACGCGATGGTCTGCCCCAAGTATGCCACGTACGCATGCTGGAATTCCAAGCCCACCACAGCCACGCCGGGCTCGGCAGTGGGGAGGTCGGCTGCAGGAGCGGAGGGCTCGGCGGCAGGCGCCTGGCTTTGCGCAGCCGCCTCGGAGACAGCGGGGGTCTCCAGCGGGGCGGTGGCCTCGGACTCGGCCGCAGGGGCGGGTTCGGAAGCCGGGTTGTCGGCGACCTCGGTTGACGGGTTGTCGACCTGGGCCTCGGGGGCGTCGGTCGGCGCGCCGTTCTCGGCCGCGTCGGCGAGGGAGGAAAGGTTGACGAGGGAGAACGCCAGCACCGCTGCCATGAATGCGGCCAGCGCCTTGCCCTCGAACGTGTTCTTCGCGTCGCAGAATTTTTCCAACATGCTCATACGTATCACCGAATCCTCTGGCTGCAGGTACGCAGCGCCACCGCCCTTCGAGGCGTCGTCTACTTTGGTTCGCTTATACGTTTTCGCTCATGCTGGTTTGCGCAGGTTTCCATGGTAGGCTGCAGCGACGTACAGACTGCAACCCAGCAAGCAATTCTATCACAAACGTATTCCTATTCCGACCCCCAGCGTATCGCATCGTCCCATTTGAGAGGGCATTTTCACAAATGTTGCAAATTTAGCAGCAAAAATCGCTGGAACGGGGAACGAACACGGTGACGAGCAGGGATGCCTGCGGGTCGATAAGGGCCTTTCAAAACATGCTTCCCCGAAGGATAATCGATTCGTCGCCCCTACCGCGCGAAAAACGCGACACTCGGGCCGAGGCTCAATTTCTCGTTGAACCGCCAACTCGGCAGGCAGCCTGCGGGCGATGCGGTTGTGTGGGCGGGGAACACCCGGAACCCGCATCCGCGGACAACGCTATAATGAACGCGAAACGAGGCGGCGCGCCCGCGCGCCCCTTCCCGATGCGACCATGATAGGAACCCGTGAGACGCCAGCGCGCATGCAAAGCCCGCCCGGCGACGGCACTGCGCCGCGCCCGCGTCGCCACGCTCGCGCTC
>NC_021021.1:1701308-1704874 GCF_000210055.1 Gordonibacter pamelaeae 7-10-1-b | reverse complement strand
CGGCGGGAGCACCGTGGGCGCAGGCGACAGCGCGGGCACGACGAGCGGGCCCGCCTTCGAGCGTCCGTCCCTGGCCACCTCCCCGTTCGATGCCGATGCCGCGGTGGCCGACCACGACAGCATGATCGACGTCTCGCATGCCTCGCTCGGCTACGTGGCTGCCTCGGCGCAGAACCAGAGCCGCCTGAAGCTGCTGGTCACCAAGGACGGCGTGAAGCGAAACTACGACCTGCCCGGCGATGGCACGCCCGTCTCCGTGCCCCTCACCATGGGCGACGGCGCCTACGACGTGCAGGTCATGCAGAACACCGAGGGCGACCGCTACGTGCCCATCAACGGAACCACCGTCGACGTGGCGCTCGCGAGCGAGTTCGAGCCCTTCCTGCGCCCCAACGTGTTCTGCGACTACGACGCTGACAGCGCCTGCGTGGCGAAGGCGAGCGAGCTTGCCGCCGGCGCCCAGAACGAGGGCGACGTGCTGCGCAGCATCTACACCTGGATCACCGAGAACGTGAGCTACGACACCGAGAAGGCCGAGCGCCTGGCCGACGCAACGGGCTACGTGCCCAACCCCGATGCCACGTTGGCCGAGGGAAAGGGCATCTGCTTCGACTACGTGAGCCTGGGAGCCGCCATGCTGCGCAGCCTTGGAATTCCCACGAAGATCGTTACTGGATACGTTTCCCCTGATAGTATTTACCATGCTTGGAATTTGGTATATCTTGATGGCAGCTGGAAGAGCGTCGAGGTGAGCGTCGACCCCAACACATGGACGCGTATCGACCTGACGTTTGCCGCCGCCGGCGGGTCGGGGAAAACCGTGGGGGACGCGAAGGAATACACTGACCGGTACACGTACTGAGTGCGAGCCGAAGAGGACGCCGCAAGGCCCGGAAGCGCAAAGTCGGACAAGGAGCGAATGAGATTATGGCCACAACCGTGCTTGAGAGCAGCTCCGTAAGCGCGTTCTGCGAGAGCGTCGCCATCATGCTGGCCGCCGGCATCCAGACCGACGAGGCCGTGAGCCTGCTGGGCGAGAACATGGAGGACGGCGCGTTCAAGCGCGCGTGCGATGCCGTGTATCTTCGGCTCATCGCCGGCGAGCCGCTGGCGAAGGCCCTCGATGGCTCGGGCTTCTTCCCCCGCCACGTCGTGGACATGGTGGGAGCAGGCGAGGTGTCGGGCCGTCTTGAGCCCACGCTGCGCACGCTGGCCGTGTACTATGACGAGGAGGGACGCCTGTTCGCGAAGATGCGCTCGAGCATCGTCTACCCCGCCGCCCTGCTCTGCGTCATGTCCGTCATCCTGGCCTTCACGGTGGCCGTCATCCTTCCCGTGTTCGTGGACGTGTACGAGAGCCTGTCGGGCAACCTGGCGGCAGGGTCGTTCAACGCCGTGGGCGCATCCATCGGCATCGGGTGGGCGGCGCTGGCCGTGACGCTCGTATGCACCGTGGTCGTGCTGGCCATGGCCGTGGCCATGCGCAGCGAGGGCGGGCGCCGCAGCCTCATGCGCGCCGCCGAGCGCATGCCCCTCACGCGCAACACGATGTACCAGCTGGCGCTCAGCCGCTTCACGTCGGCGCTGGCAACCTACGTGGCCTCGGGCATCGACACCGACACGGCTATGAAGGAGGCTGTGGCCATGGTGGACCACCGTGCGCTGCGCCAGCAGCTGGAGGGCGCGCGCGAGGCCATGCTCGACCTGGCCGCGCCGAAGAGCCTGGCGCAGGCCGTTTCCGAAAGCGGCGTGTTCGAGCCCGTCTACGCCCGCATGCTCACCATCGGCGCGCGCTCGGGCAGCATGGAGGACGTGCTGGGACGCCTGTCGCTCACGTTCTTCGACGACGCCATCATGAAGATGGACCGCCTGGTGGACGGCGTGGAGCCCGCGCTCGCCGCCTTCCTGACCGTGGCCGTGGGCGCCACGCTCGTGTCGGTCATGCTGCCGCTCATCGGCATCATGGGATCGATCGGCTAGGGTGGCTCGCATGGACCGCGAGCATACGTCGAGGCAGCGGAAGCGCCGGCGGGGCATGAGGCTCGCCGCCCTGGCGCTCGTGCTGGCGCTGGCCGTGGGAGGCTGGTTCGCAGCAGGGGCCGTCGGGCAGAACCTGCGCGAGCAGGGCGCCGTGTCCGTGCGCAACGCCATCTTGGACAGCGCGAAGCAGTGCTGCGCCATCGAGGGCTCTTACCCGTCCTCGCTCGAGCACCTGGAGCAGGGCTACGGCCTGCGCGTGAACCGCGACGACTACGTGATAACCTACGAGGTGTTCGCCGAGAACATCATGCCGAGCGTCGTGGTGGTTCCGCGATGAGGGGCGAGCGCCCTTCCGGGCGGGACGAGGATGCGGTTATGGAGGCTTTGACGAGCAGGGGCATCGCACAGCGCGCGGAAGGCGGCCAGGGTTTCGGGCGCCTGTTCACGGTTCTGCTGTTCGCGCTGTTCATCGTGGCACTGCTCATAGCCATCATGACCGGCACGGGGCTGTACCGCGCGCTGGTGAAAGTGCGCGACCAGGCCGACGATACGCGTCTGGCCACGGGCCTCATCGCGAACAGCGTGCGCGCGGCCGACTCCGTGGATGCCGTCGGTGCGGGCAAGGGCCCCGAGGGCCGCTCCCTCGTGCTGACCGAGCGGCTGGACAGCGGCACGTTCGAGACGCGCATCTACGCCTACCAGAGCTCCATCGTGGAGGAGTACGCGCTGGCCGATGCGGCGTACACGCCGGAGAAGGCCACCCCCGTCGTCGCCTCGGAGCGCTTCGCGTTCTCCTACGAGAACGGGCTGCTCACCGTGGAGACGGATGACGGCAGCGTGCAGGTGGCGCTGCGCAGCGTGAGGGGAGGTGCCTAGCATGGCGAGGAAACCGGCCGAGACGCTGCTCGCCGCGCGCCGCGGGCCCGACGCCACCTGGCACGGCACCGCATTCGTGGTGGAGGCGCTGGTGCTGCTGGCGTTCCTGGCGTTCGCGCTGGCGATGTTCATGCAGCTGTTCGGCGCGGCGCACAACCGCGGCGTGGAGGAGCGCCAGCTTACGCAGGCCGTCCTGCTGGCCTCGAACGCCGCCGAGGAGTTCGCAGCGATGCCGCTCGCCGGCACGCAGAGCGAGGCGTTCGACGGCGACGGCGATGCGCTGGGCGCCGCAGCCGATGCCGGCGAGGGCGATTACCTCGTGACGCGCGAAGTGGTGCCCGAGCCCACGGAGGGCGGCACGCTGTACCATGCGAGCATCGCGGTGAGCCGCGACGGAGAGGTCGTCTACGAGCTGGAGACGGCCCGCTACGCGAGCGACGGAGCAGCGGAAGGGGGCGATGCCGCGTGACCACGCGGGGACGCGGATCGGTGCGCATAGGGCCCATCAGCCTGTTCGCCCTCGTCATCATCTTGTGCCTGGCCGTCATGGCCGTGCTCTCGGTGACGACGGCGCAGGCCACGTACGCCGCCGCCGAACGGCAGGCGTCCTTCACCACCGACACGTACGCCAACGAGCGGGCGGGCCAAGAGCTCGTGGCGGACGTCGACGCCGCGCTCGCGCCGGTGCGCGCAGCGCACGGGGGTCTGGC
>NC_021021.1:1698426-1701185 GCF_000210055.1 Gordonibacter pamelaeae 7-10-1-b | reverse complement strand
AGGCGCTGTCCGCCGTGCGCGCGGCGCTGCCGGAAGGTGCCGAGCTGGACGGATCGACGGTCAAGGCAGAATTCACTGCCGACAGCGGGCGCACGCTCGCCGTCGTGCTGGAGATACGCGCGGACGCCACGTACAGCGTGGCGTCATGGAAGGCAACGACGCTGTGGACGGAGAACGGCGCAGGCGAGACGCTGTGGTCGGGCGCTGCGCAGACACGATAGGAGCGATGAGATGAAACTTGAAGAGCTGCTGCGGGAGATGGTGGACGCGAAGGCGTCCGACATCTTCATCATTGCAGGCCTGCCGCTGTCCTACGAGGTGAGCGGACGGCAGATCCGCCTGGACTCGGCGCCGCTCATGCCCGATGACACCGAGACGTTCGTGCGCGCCATCTACGAGGTGAGCGGGCGCAGCATGCAGCGCTTCGTGGACAACGGCAACCACGACGACGACTTCTCGTTCGCCATCGCGGGCGTGGGGCGCTTCCGCGCAAACGTGTTCCGCCAGCGCGGGTCGTTCGGCGCCGTCATCCGCGTCATCCCGTTCGGGCTGCCGAACCCGGCCGACTTCCACATCCCCGACGAGGTGCTGCGCCTGGCCCGCCTGCAGAAGGGCCTCGTGCTGGTCACGGGACCGGCAGGCGCGGGCAAGTCCACGACGCTGGCCTGCATCATCGACAAGCTGAACCACGAGCGCTCGGGGCACATCATCACCATGGAGGACCCCATCGAGTACGTGCACAAGCACGGCAGCTGCATCGTGACGCAGCGCGAGGTGCCCACCGACATCGCCACCTACGGCGAGGCGCTGCGCTCTGCCATGCGCGAGAGCCCGGACGTCATCCTCCTGGGCGAGATGCGCGACTACGAGACCATCGGCACGGCCGTCACCGCCGCCGAGATGGCGCAGCTCCTGTTCTCCACGCTGCACACCACGGGCGCGGCCGGCACGGTGGACCGCATCATCGACGCCTTCCCCGCCTCGCAGCAGCGCCAGATCCGCATGCAGCTGTCCATGGTGCTGGACGCCATCGTGTCGCAGCAGCTCGTGCCCACGGTGGACGGCGAGGTGGTGCCCGCCTTCGAGATCATGGTCACGAACACGGCCATCCGCAACCTCATCCGCGAGGAGAAGACGCACCAGATAGACAGCGTGATAGCCGCCGGCGGCTCCGAGGGCATGCGCACGATGGACCAGAGCCTGTTCGACCTGGTGAAGAGCGGACGCGTGGCCAAGGAGATGGCATTGCAGTACAGCATCCACCAGGAGGCGCTGAAGAAGCGCTTCGAGGCCGAGGGGCTGTAGAGGCCAGCTGCCGCAAGCAGCCTGCCTGGATACCGAGGACATGACGAGCGGCCCGCCTATCCGGCGGGCCGCAGTGTGACAAGGGGACGGGGATAATGTCACGTTCTTGGACGCTTTGCGGCCTTGCGTCTCATTGGGGAACGTGACATTATCCCCGTCCCCTTGTCACACCCTAGTACACGTTGTGCACGACCTCGGCCGACCCTTGCAGGCCGGCGATGCGGAAGGGCGTGCCGTCGTCGAGCACCACCGTGCCGTCGAACGTGCCGAACACCTGGTGCTGGTCGGTGCGCACGACCAGGGCGTTGATGCAGTCCGCGCGGTCGAGCAGCGGGGTGAACGTCAAATCGAGGCGGCCCTCGTCGTCGGTGACGTGCCAGGGAGCCAACAGGTCGTAGCGGTCGGCGACCTTGCGGGCATCGGCACCGGCGGGCTTCTCGGGCACGCCGAAGTCCACGCGGTGCAGCTTGTGGCACGTGCCGTCCACGAACGCCATGTTCTCCGAGGCAGCCGACGTGTCGCCGAAGCCGTAGCCCAGGTTCAGGCCGAAGCAGTGCGAGCCCGGCCGGGCTCCACCCTGCCCGTCCTGCCAGCCCTGCGCCACGCCCCAGAACCACGTGTTGTCGCGCGTCCACACGCCACGGCCCCAATCCAGCAAGCCGAACGAGTCGTCGGGTGCGAACCCGTGCACCAGCAGGCCCTTCTTGAAGCTGCCGCGGGCGCGCATGGCCACGATCTTCTGGTTGTAGTAGAAGGCGAGCGGGTCCTCGGCCCACGGCGTGGCGATGACCATGGTGTCCTCGGGCTCGTCGGAGAGCACGGCGTCGAACACGAGGTCATCGTCGCCGTCGAACTGTGCGAAGCGGGCGTGGAGTCGGCGCTCGCCGTTCCCCGCCTCGAAGCGGAAGGACACGCGTCCGTTCTCAAAGGACGAGATGCCTTCCCGCGAGGTGGAAGGCAGGCGGAAGCGTCCGAGCGGGAAGGGCGTGATGACGCTCGTGGTCTTGTAGGCGGCCTGCGCGAAGTCGATGACCGACGCCGAGACGAGACCGAGGTAGCCTAAGTCGCTCAGCGTGAGCGCCACCGCGTAGGCGCCGTCGTTCACCAGGTAGTAGTCCCATTCCTTGATGCGCCATCCGGGCGCCTTGATGCGCGTGCGGTCGTAGGCGAGCTCCAGCTGCGTGGCCCACCCGCATGCGGAGAGCGCGCCGTCCAGGCGGTGCAGCGGACCCGGCCCCTCGAGGCGTTTCTCGTTCACGATCGACCCCCTTTGCTCGTGCGGAACATGCGCGCCATGCGCTTGCGCAGGCTCGTGGGAGCGGCCTGCCTGCCGCTCGCTTTCAGCGCGGGCTTGGGCTTCGGCTTCGCAGCGGCCTCCTCCGACGCCTCCTCGGCTTCCTCGGCCTCCTGCCGGGCCTCCTCGAGCACCTTGCCAGCCGCCTCGGGCGCCCCGG
>NC_021021.1:1692255-1698367 GCF_000210055.1 Gordonibacter pamelaeae 7-10-1-b | reverse complement strand
CGGCATCGCCCGCCCGCGCGCTCGTGCGGCTGTCGGCCACCTTGAACGTGATGGACCCCACGTAGCCGCCGTCGGTGATGGCCGAGAAGGACAGCTTCGGCTCCTTCGTCAGCTTGGCCACCGCGCCCGCCGCCTCGGAGGCCTCGTGCTCGATGGCGGCCGCCACGTCGTTCAGGTGCTCGCCGGGCGTCACCACCACGATGGGCAGGCTCACCTGGTTCGTGGGCGGCAGGTGCGTGAGCGCCGTCTTGTTGATGATGGAGTTGGGGATGATGACTTCCTCCCCCTTGCTGTTCCTGATGGTGGTGTGGCGCCAGGTGATGTCCTTCACCACACCGGATGACGAGCCCACCTCGATGTTATCTCCGGGCTTGATGATGCGCAGCAGGCTGACCTGCAAGCCGCCGATGAGGTTCGCGATGGTGTCCTGGAAGCCGAGCGAGATGGCGATGCCGCCGATGCCGAGCGCGGTGATGGCGGCGCTCACGTCCACGCCATAGCAGGTGGACAGCATGATGCACACGCCCAGCAGCCATACGGCGCCGCGGGCGATGTTGACGAAGATGGAGCTGGAGGGAAGGTTCTTCTCCTCGTTGTAGTGCAGCATCTTGCGCATGAAGCGAACGGTTAAGCGCGCGAAGACGGCCGTGACCGCGAGGATGACGGCAGCCGCCAAGGCCGTGGTCAGCCAATCGACGTGCACGATGCCCTGTATATAGTGTTCGAGTTGTTCCATGCTTTTATCCTACCACGGAATGCCGCGAAACGAACCTAACGGGCGTGTTACCAAGTACGGGACGACACAAGGGCGACCCGCGGAAACCTCGGTGCGTCTCCCCGGCGACCCCGGCGCAGCCCCGGGGACCCCTGGGCGGTTCCGGGCGGCCTCGGCGCCCCCCTCCGGCCAACCTCGTGCACCTTCGGCCGGCCCCGTGGCCCGTCGCCCGCCCTCGTGATCCTACGACCGATCCGACGGGAGGGAAGCCCCTCCTTGCAGCGAGGCGAGCTTTGCCTCCAAGAACTCGTAGTGCTCTCTTTCCGTATGAGTCCACGGGCCGAAGAGCACCGCCTCGAGCACGTCGGCGGCGCGGCGCGCATCCCCCTCAACCGGGTACAGCTGCTCCCTTTCGCGCGAGTAGAGCCGAATCTCGTCGAACAGCCCCGAGCTCTCCAAGACGCCCAAGTTTTGGACGATGTCGGCGACGATCTTGTTGTGGTGGGCGGGGTCGGTCGCACGCGGCGTCGTTCCGGCCATGCGCATGAGCTCGTAGCGGATTTGGCAGCTGACGAGCGATATTTCGGGCTTGACAGCCATGAGCGCCAGCGACACGCGGTAGCCTTTGCCCCGAAGCAGCGCGGCCGTGTCCAGCGGCACCTGAGAAGTCCGCAGCGTCCCTTCTACGACGAGGTTGTAGCGAGCGGACGACAGGGCCTTGACCAGCGCCTCTACCATCTGTCCCGCCCATGCGGCGGTATACGCCACCGCCTCGGGCCCGTACTGGGCGTCCAGCTCGGCGAAGCGCGGATGTCGCGAACGGTACTCGTCGCCATTGATGACGATGGCATTCTTCCCCAGCTCATCCGTCAGCAGTTTGTGAAGATTCGTCTTGCCTGCACCGCTTTGACCACCGAGGAGGAACGCGCGCGGCTGTCGCTCTGCAAAAAGGTCGGGATCATCAACGAGCTTTTTGAAAACACCCGCGTAAGCCTTTAGAAATTCTGCGGACGAAAAACCGGCGAGGTCCCTGTGGTTCATGCAGCCCTCCGATGAACGCGCTTCGCCAAGCGTTCCAGCCCTTCGATGCTTCCCCTGATCTCGGCGAGCTTCGTGAAGCTATCGTTCTCCTTGTAGATGATCTGCCTCTTCCTCTCGGCGATCAGCGACATGACGTCGTCGTAGACCAGCATGCCCTCCTTGTCGCCCTTGCTCTCAGCCTCAAGGTACAGCCGCGACACTTCCGCCAGGATCTCGGCGGCCTTCTCGTTGAGGATTTCCTGCTCGAGCGTGAGCATGTACATCTCGTTGATATCCATGATCTCCCCCTTGTCGTCGAACGTGACCATCGCATATATGACCTTCTCTGCGCTCTCGCGCTGCGCGGGCGGAATGGACTCGCCGTCGCGTTCCAGGCACTCGAGCATGAATTCCTTGTGAGCAGCGGCGCGGATAAGGTTCGCGTTCGCCTTGCTGGGAGGCTGGCCGTTCTCGTAGCGCACCATGCTGGCCTCGCCGATTCCGAGAAGCCGGGCGAACGCCTGCTGCGTCAAGCCGTACTTCTTGCGGATGCGCTTGATTTCATCAGGAGTGATATCGTCGCTCATAGCCTATCCTTTCTATCAAATGATAGAAAGGATAGTATCACATGATCGGTCTGTTGTGCAAGAGGGAGGAGAGAATAAAGCGCTTACCAGGAAGGGGGCTTCGGCGGCACGACCTCGCGCGGCTCCCAGAGCACGATGCGGCCCTCCCGCTGCGTGGCGGGCACGTCCACGAGACGCTGGTTGGAGGAGCCGCGCCATTTGAGGTCGAAGGAGTGCTTCGCCTGTACGAACGGGCCGTCCACCAGCACGTCGGTCTGCGCGAGGAGGTCGCGCGCCGCAGGGTCGGGCACGCCCGCGGCCAGCTGCTCGTAGGTGTAGCCCGAATACGTCCACACGTTCAGGCCGAGCGCCCGGCAGCGGCGCGCCAGCTCGGCGCAGGCGGCCGCTTGCTCAAAAGGCTCCCCGCCCGAGATGGTCACGCCCTGCGCCAGCTTGTTGGCCGCGATATGGGCCACAAGATCGTCGATAGCGCGCACCTCCCCACCCGCGCGCGGCTGGCTCTCGGGATTGTGGCAGCCGGGACAGCCGTGCGTGCACCCCTGCACGAACACGGCGAAGCGCAGCCCCGGCCCGTCGACGATGGAGTCGGGAGCCGTGCCGAAAAGACGTATGATAGTGGGAGTAGTCATGGGTAGCCTCGCATGCGCCCGAAGGGCGCATAATAATCGAACAGGTTGGCGTAGTAAGTCAGCGAGACCGCCCGTGGTGCCCGAGATTCGTGGGATCGCGGAGGCGAAGCGTACTTCGGTACGCGAGCCTCCGCGATCGTGCGAAGATCGGGCACCACGGGCGGCCGCAGCGTCGGCTTATTGCGACGGCTGATCAGCCGACGCAATAAAGTGCTTCACGCGGTCGGCTTCCTCGGCGCGCTTGGCGTCGTTGAAGCGGTCGAGGGTGCCCACCAGGTAGCCGGTGATGCGGCGGATGCGCTCGAAGGCCATGCCGTGCTCCTCCTCGGTGCGACCGCACTTGGGGCACACGTCGCCGATGATGCCGTTGTAGCCGCACACCGGGTCGCGGTCCACCGGGTGGTTCACCGAGCCGTAGCCGATGCCGCTGTCCTTCATGTGGCGGATGACGGCCTCGAACGCCTCCAGGTTCTCGGACGGGTCGCCGTCGAGCTCAACGTAGGAGATATGGCCCGCGTTCGTGAGCGCGTGGTACGGCGCCTCGATCTCTATCTTGTCGAACGCGCTGATGTCGTAGTACACCGGCACGTGGAAGCCGTTCGTGTAGTAGTCGCGGTCGGTGACGCCCGCGATGGAGCCGTAGCGCGCGCGGTCCATGCGCACGAAGCGGCCGGACAGGCCCTCGGCGGGCGTGGCTATCAGGCCGTAGTTCATCTTGCGCTCGGCCGACAGGCGGTCCAGGTAGCCGCGCATATGCCCGATGATCTCGAGCCCTAAGTTCTGCGACGCCTGCGACTGGCCATGATGCTGGCCGGTGAGCGCCACGAGCGCCTCCGCCAGGCCGATGAAGCCCACGGACAGCGTGCCGTGCTTCAGCACCTCACGCTGCTCGTCGCCGGGAGCCAGCTTCTCGGAGTCGATCCACACTCCCTGGCCCATGAGGAACGGCGCGTTGTACACCTTCTTGCGCGCCTGTATCTCGAAGCGCTCGTCGAGCTGCCCCACCGTGAGCGCCAGCTTCGCGTCCAGCAGGTCGAAGAACAGGTCGAGGTCGCCCTTGCTGCGGATGGCCAGGCGCGGCAGGTTGATGGACGTGAACGACAGGTTGCCGCGCCCGGGCGTGACCTCGCGGTCGGGGTCGTACACGTTGCCCATGACGCGCGTGCGGCAGCCCATGTAGGCGATCTCCGTCTCCGGCGTGCCCTGGTAGTACTGGATGTTGAACGGCGCGTCCAGGAAGCTGAAGTTGGGGAACAGGCGCTTCGCCGAGCAGTGCATGGCCAGCTTGAACAGGTCGTAGTTCGGGTCCTCGGGGTTGTAGTTCACGCCCTCCTTCACGCGGAAGATCTGCACGGGGAAGATGGGCGTCTCACCGGAGCCGAGGCCGCCCTCGGTGGCCAGCAGCATGTTCTTCACCACCATGCGGCCCTCCGGGCTCGTGTCCATGCCGTAGTTCACGGAGCTGAACGGCGTCTGGGCGCCGGCGCGGGAGTGCATGGTGTTCAGGTTGTGCACGAGCGCCTCCATGGCCTGGAACGTGGCGCGGTCGGTGTCGGCGTGCGCGTTCCTCGCCGTGTAGGCGAGCGCCTTGTCCGCAAGCGCCTCGTCCACGCCGGCCGCGACGAGCGCCTCCCGCACGGCGACCTCGAAGCCCTCGTCCCTCTTGAGGCTGGCCCAGAGGCCCGTCTGCTCCTCGACGGCCGCGAGCGTGTCCTGAGCGAACGCGCGGGCATCGTCCACCACGCCGTCAGCCAAGAGGTCGACCGCCTCGGCCAGGTGCTTCTTGTACAGGCGGCGGTACGTCTTCTTCACACCCTCGGCCAGGCCGTAGTCGAAGTCGCAGATGGCCTGCCCGCCGTGCTGGTCATTCTGGTTGGACTGGATGGCGATGCAGGCGAGCGCCGCGTAGCTCGTGATGTCGTTCGGCTCGCGCAGCACGCCGTGGCCCGTGGAGAAGCCGCCCTTGAAGAGCTTCTTCAGCTCGATCTGGCAGCACGTGGTAGTGAGCGTGTAGAAGTCCATGTCGTGGATGTGGATGTCACCCTCGCGATGCGCCCGCGCGAACTTCGGGTCGATAACGCACATCTCGTAGAACTGCTTGGCAGACTCCGAGCCGTACTTGAGCATGGTGCCCATGGCGGTGTCGGCGTCGATGTTGGCGTTCTCGCGCTTCATGTCCGAGTCGCTGGCCTTGGAGAACGTGATGTCCTTGAGCGTCTGGATGAGGCGGCTGTTCACGTCGCGGGCGCGGCTGCGCTCGGCGCGGTAGAGGATGTAGGACTTGGCCGTCTGCACGAAGCCGGACTCGATGAGCGTCTCCTCCACGAGGTCCTGCACGCCCTCCACCGTGGGCACGCCCTCGATGGCGCCGCTTTCCAGCTTCTCCACCACCTTGCGCGCGATGTCCTCGGCGGCCGTGCGATCCTGCATGGCGCCGCACGCCTGGAACGCGCGCTCCACCGCCTCGGCGATCTTGCCCTCGTTGAATTCCGCCGTGCGCCCGTCGCGCTTGATGATGGTGGTGACCATGCGTGCTGTTCCTCTCTGCCGGTTTTTCCTTTTGCGAGCAGTGGTTATGCTGCGGTTATACCCCGAGTTTCCACTGCCTTTAAATCATTTTTCCACAATATGTTGTGGTTGGTTCTCGCTTTAGCGTGGACATATAGTACCGGGGAGCGGGAGAGAAAACAAGGGGGATAAATGTTACAAATCTACTTCCATTCGAAAATCACGAAGGGCATCACAGGAACTTCAGAAATGCGGGCATGCGGGAGCAGAGGGGCCGAGCGGGAAGGAGCGGCCCTACTCCACCGTGCCGTACACCTGGCCCCAGGCGTGGCCGCCGAGGGCGGAGTTGACTTGGTCGCAGAGGCGCTGGCGGGTGTAGGACCCCGGGGGGAGCAGCCTGACCACCTCCATGAGGTCGTCGGGAAGGTCGGCCGCCTCGGCGGCTATCACCGCGTCGAGCCGGCGCACGGTGTCGTCGGCCGAGGCGCCGGCGAACAAGCCGTCCACCATGTCCTGCAGGGCGCCGTAGTGCGGGCTGCGCTCGATGTTGGAACCAGAAGCCATGCGCCTACCTCTCCCGCGCGGCGGAAAGCAGCGTCGCCAGGTCGGCCTCGTCCTCGGCAGGGTCGGCGCCGCGGGGCGCCACGACGTCG
>NC_021021.1:1690585-1691488 GCF_000210055.1 Gordonibacter pamelaeae 7-10-1-b | reverse complement strand
CGCGCGTCCGCGAGCGGCGGCCATGCAGCCCCGGCCTGCAATTCACCGACCGTGCACGGCCGTTGCACAAGACGAACACGCCTGCACCATAGGTTTTTCAACCCCTGCCTCTATAATGGGCCCTGCAAGCGAAAGGCTCCCCTCCTTTTAGTTTGCACTGCTTGTACCCCTTACAAAGCAGTAGCGATGCCCAAGAGCATCGCATCATCCCCTCCTTGTGGCCCGGCGAGCTCCCCTCTCGCCGGGCCGATCTTTTTCTGACCGCCCCCCTTGGCAGCATGCGGGCAGGAGCGTTTGCGGGTAGCCGCGGAGCCTGCGGAAGGCGGACTTTACCTAATTGTTACTTTCAAGCCCTCTAATTCACAAAACGGCCACTCCTCCGTCATATGTTTTTCAAGGTCAACTTTTATACTGGGTGGCAGCAAACGAAAGGCTCCCCTCCTTTTTAGTTTGCATCTGCTTTACCCCTTAAAAGCAGAGTCGGTGCCCAATAGGCACCGCATCATCCCCTCCTTGTGGCCCGGCGGGCTCCCCTCTCGCCGGGCCGATCCTTTTCCCAAGCCTTCCCCTCGGGCCCCGCCGATGCGGGTCGGCAGCCGGCTCCGCCCACCGGCTCCCGCCAGGTAACGAGAACGTAACGCAAACGGGGCGATAATCGACAAAACGCGCACGTGCAGCCCATATGTTCTTCAAGGCCAACTTATATACTGATCCCAGCAAGTGAAAAGGCTCCCCTCCTTTCAACTTGCACTGCTTGTAACCCCTTGCAAAGCAGTAGCGGCGTCCAAGAACGCTGCACATCCCCCTCCTTGTGGCCCGGCGAGCTCCCCTCTCGCCGGGCCGATCTTTTTCAGGCCGCCCGCTTCCCTGCCCGCCCGCCCCGAGGAGCCGACGCCCGCCCGC
>NC_021021.1:1689060-1690122 GCF_000210055.1 Gordonibacter pamelaeae 7-10-1-b | reverse complement strand
GTGCTACAATCGCCGGCAGAGCAAGCCGAGCAGAGCATCTGCGGGAAGGAGCGCCCATGAACATCGCGGTTCTCGAAGGATATGTGAACAATCCCGGCGACCTTAGCTGGGACGCCCTCGAATCGTACGGCACCGTCACCGTGTACGACCGCACGCCGCGCGACCAGCTGGCGCAGCGCATGGCCGACGTCGACGTCGCCGTATCGAGCAAGACGGTCTGGGACGCCGAGGCGCTCGGCTGGGCGCCGCGCCTCAAGATGATCGCGCTCACGTCCACCGGCTACAACGTGGTCGACCTCGATGCGGCGCGCGCACGCGGCATCGTGGTGTCGAACGTGCCGGCCTACTCCACGCCCGACGTGGCGCAGATGACGTTCGCGCTCCTGCTGGAGCTGTGCCTGCACGTGGGCGAGCATTCCCGGCTGGTCATGGACGGCGACTGGACGCGCGCCAAGGACTTCTCGTTCTGGAGCACGCCGCTCGTGGAGCTGGCGGGGAAGACGATGGGCATCGTCGGCATGGGCAGCATCGGACAGGCGGTGGACCGCATCGCCCGCGCCTTCGACATGCCCGTGGTGTTCGAGAACCGCTCCCCCAAGCCGCAGCTGGAGGGCGACGGCGTGCGCCAAGCGGGCTTGGACGAGCTGCTGGCCACGGCCGACGTGGTGTCGCTGCACGTGCCGGCCACGCCCGAGACCGAGCACATGATGGATGCCGCGGCGCTCGCCAAGATGAAGGACGGCTCCTACCTGCTGAACACCGCGCGCGGCTCCCTCGTGGACGAGCAGGCCGTGGTGGACGCGCTGCGCTCGGGCAAGCTGGCCGGCTTCGGCGCCGACGTGGTGTCGGTGGAGCCCATGCGCCCCGACAACCCCCTGCTCCAGGCGAAGGGCGCCAACATCGTCGTCACGCCCCACATCGCCTGGGCCACCCACGAGGCCCGCGAGCGCCTGCTGGCCACCGTCGCCGCCAACGTGGGGGCCTTCGTGGACGGCCGCCCGCAGAACGTCGTCGACTAGGACGGCTTGCGAACCACCGGGCAACGCGCGGGGGGGGCCGGCT
>NC_021021.1:1686848-1688816 GCF_000210055.1 Gordonibacter pamelaeae 7-10-1-b | reverse complement strand
GGGCGAGCAGCGCCTTCGTCGCCGCAAGGTCTGCAAGGCGCTCCTCGTGCGTCTGCATGTTGCGCACCTTCACCTTGCCCTCGGCCAGCCCGTCGGGCCCGAGCACGGCCACCTGGGCAGCATCCAGCTTGTCGGCCAGCTTGAACTGGCTCTTGAGGCTGCGGTGCTGGTGGTCCATCTCGCCGGCGAACCCGGCGTCGCGCATGGCCTGCACGAGCGAGAACGCCTCCGCCCGCACCGAGTCGTCCACGCAGGCCACGAAGAAGTCGCAGCGCGCGGCCGGAGGGAATGCGCGGCCCGCCGCCTCGAGCGCCAGCACGCAGCGCTCGTAGCCGAGCGCCCAGCCGAAGCCCGGCGTGGGACGGCCGCCCACCTCTTGGGCCAGCTTGTCGTAGCGCCCGCCGCCGCCGATGGCGTTCTGGCTGCCCATGCCCTCGGTCACCTGCACCTCGAACACCGTGCGCGTGTAGTAGTCCAGCCCGCGCACGAGCTTCGAGTCCTCCACGTAGGCGAGCCCCGCGCCGTCCAGATAGGCCTTCACGGCCTCGTAGTGCGCGCGGCAGTCGTCGCACAGGTGGTCGGTGATCTTCGGCGCGCCCTCCATGACGGCGGCGCAGCCGGGGTTCTTGCAGTCGAACGCGCGTAGCGGGTTGATCTCCGCGCGGCGGTTGCACTCCTCGCAGAGCTCGCCCGCATGCTCGGCCATGAACGCGCGCACGGCCTCGCGGTACGCCGGGCGGCACGCCTCGCAGCCCATGGAGTTCACCAGCAGGCGCGTGGACTCCACCGGGATGCCGATAGCCGCGTAGAAGCGCATGAGCATGATGATGCCCTCGGCGTCCACGCTCGGCTCCTCCGCGCCCAGGCACTCGATGCCCACCTGGTTGAACTGGCGCTGGCGGCCCTTCTGCGGGCGCTCGGCGCGGAACATCGGCCCCGCGTACATGAGCTTCGCCGGCTGCGCGCCCTGCGGCACCAGATCGTGCTGCACCACGGCGCGCACGACGCCGGCCGTGCCCTCGGGGCGCAGCGACAGGCGGCTCTTCGCCTTGATGGAGCCGCCGTCCAGGAGCGTCTGCAGGTTCTGGCCCGAGATGGCGGTGAACATCTCCTTCGACACCACGTCGGTGGCCTCGCCGATGCCGCGCACGAACAGCTCCGTCTGCTCGAACAGCGGCGTCTCGATGGGCAGGTAGCCGTAGCGGCCGAAGATGTCGGCAGCCACGGCCTTGAAGTGCGCCCAGAACTTCGCCTCGTCGGGAAGCAGGTCGCGCGTGCCTTCGGGGGATTGTATCGCCATGGAGGGTTCCTTTTCGTCTCGTGCGTTTCGATTGCCCGCTATTGTAGCGCATCCGGAGACCGCGCACGAAGAAGGAACGGTGGCGGCATGCGCGGGGCCCAGGGGGAGGCCTGCCGCGCAGCCGCTTCGAAGTTGTTATCGCGCGCTGCGTCGCGCGCGGTAACGCTCGGCCGCCCGCACGAAGCTGGGGGCCCACATAGGCGAGGCAAGGGCGTTCACGTGCAGGTAGCCGGCCACCACGTTGCCGGTGCACGCGCCGTCGAAGCCGGGCACGATGCCGCGGCCGCGCTCCACCGCGTAGGCGAACCGCAGCGCAGGATCGAGGTCCGTCGCCTGCGAGTGATGGTGCTCGTGGCCCACGAGCACCGCTCCGGGCTCGAGCCAGCCGGCATCCTCGCGGACGACGGCGCGGGCGTAGCCGTGCGCCGTCTGCCGGTCCTGCACGACCGTGTCCAGGCCCAGCACGCCTGCCATGTCGTAGCCCTGGCCGTGGTACACCAGGCGCCGCCCCAGGAACATGAGGCCCCCGCACTCGGCGTACACGGGCAGACCGTGCGCGGCGCGCTCGCGCACGCTGCGTCGCAGGCCCTCGTTGGCGTGCAGCTGCGCGGCGAACACCTCCGGAAAGCCGCCGCCCACGTACAGCCCGTCCGCATCCGGCGGCAGCG
>NC_021021.1:1685280-1686531 GCF_000210055.1 Gordonibacter pamelaeae 7-10-1-b | reverse complement strand
GCCTCCGCGGCGTCGTCCGCGTGCAACGTCTCCGGCATCGCGCCCGGCAGCTCCCCCGCTCCCGCCGCGACGGCCCGCACGGCGTCCAGGTCCACCCACTCCTCCACCACGTCGGCTATGCCGTCCAGCAGGCGCTCCCGCCCGTCCGTCTCGCCGCTCGTCACGAGGCCCAGATGGCGGTCGGGCACGTCGAGCCGCGCATCGGCCGGCACCGCGCCCACCACGGGGATGCCGCACGTGCGTTCGATCACCTCCGTGATCAGCCCGCGCTGCCGCGCCCCGCGCACCCGGTTCAAGATGACCCCCGCTATGCGCACGTCCGGATCGAACGCGCAGCATCCCAGCACGAGGGCGCCCGCCGTCCGCGTCATGCGCGTCACGTCCAGCACGAGGATGACCGGCGTGTCCGTGATCTTCGCGATCTCGGCCGACGACGTGCTGCCCTCGGCATCCAGCCCGTCGTACAGGCCCATGGCGGCTTCGATCACGCATGCATCGGCGCCCGCCGAAGCCTCGCGCACCACGGCGCGGATCTGGTCGGGCTCCATGAAGTAGCGGTCGAGGTTGCGGCTCGTCCTGCCAGCCGCCACCGTGTGCCAGCCGGGGTCGATGAAGTCGGCGCCCTTCTTGAAAGGCTGGACGGCGCACCCTTGCCGGCGCAGCGCGCGCAGCAGCCCCAGCGTGAGGACGGTCTTGCCGCTCCTGCCGTGGGGTGCGGCAACCATGACCCGGGGCATGGCCGGGCCTGTCGTTTCGATAGCGCCCATAAGGCATCCTTGGCCCGGGCGCGCCTCCCTCCAGCGCGCCCGGACGCGAAGGCCTACACGCAGCCGGTCGGCTTCAGCAGGCCGGCGATCTTGCAGGCTCCCTTGCCGGGACCGCTGGGGAACAGCTCGTAGATCTCGGCGTTGGACTTGCCGGTGTCCCTCAGCATCTTGCGCACCATGGGGGCCACGCCGAACTCGGCGTAGTACCCGCGCAGGTAGTTGATGACCTCCCAATGCTCGTCGGTCAGCACCACGTCCTCGGTCTCGGCGAGCTTCTCCGCAACCTCTTCGTCCCACAGGCTGGCGTCCTCGAGGAATCCGTCCTCGTCGAGCGCGAGCGTGCGATCTCCAACCACCAACTCAGCCATAGCTATCCTCCTTTGATCGTCGTGCATCATCTATGACCAGCCGACGGACTGCTCCGCCGGCCGATGCTTGTCTCTACGAGGCGGCCGGCTCCTCCAGGGCACCGCCCACCGCAACG
>NC_021021.1:1669863-1685060 GCF_000210055.1 Gordonibacter pamelaeae 7-10-1-b | reverse complement strand
GCAAGCGCCCCGATGCTGTACACGCCCACGATGACCAGGAGCTCGTTCGGATTGGGGATATACTCCACCACCTGCTCGAACGAGTTCGGCACGAAGCCGCCCAGCACGAGGCCCAGCCCCTTGTCTATCAGGCAGGCGAAGAACACCGCCGCGAGCGCCGGCACGAGCACCTTGTGGGAGCGCCGCAGCTTGGGAACGAGCAGGAGCAGGATGCCCCCGATGGCCAGCACGGCGGCCAGCCACATGACAGGCACGAGCTGCGCATGGCCGTCCAAGCCGAAGAACAGGTACTCGATGGGCGCCTTGTGCCCGGGCATGTTGCTGTAGAAAGCCGTGAACACCTCGAGCACGAAGAAGAACACGTTGGCGATCATGGCGTAGCACACCGTCTTCGCCAGCGAGTCGATGGCCTTGTCCGTCACGTTGAACCGCGCGGTTTTGCGCAGCACGAGGCACAGCACGATGAGCAGCGCCGGCCCCGCCGCGAACGCGGAAGCCAGGAAGCGCGCGGCCATGATGGCCGTGAGCCAGTACTCGCGCCCCGCCAATCCGGAGATCAGAAACGCCGTGACCGTGTGGATGCCGATGGCCAGCGGGATGGCGATGATGCTGAGCACGTGCGTCCACCGGGGCGGCGGGAAGCCCTTCTTCTCGGCGCCGAGCACCGTCCACCCGATAACCAGGTTCACCACCAGGTACGAAGAGAGCACGCACATATCCCAGAACAGGATAGAGTTCGGCGTGGGGAACAGGATCACGTTCAGCACGCGCATGGGCTGGCCCAGGTCCACCACGATGAACAGCACGGCCGTGAGCACGGCCGCCACCGCCATGAACTCGCCGATGACGACGATCTTCGCGTAGGTCTTGAAATGGTGCAGGTAGTACGGGATGGCCACCATGACGCCCGAGGCCGCCACGCCCACCAGGAACACGAACTGGGAGATGTAGAGGCCCCATGACACGTCGCGGCTCATGCCGGTGAGCGTGAGGCCGTTCGCCAGCTGGTTCGCGTAGGCGGCCACGCCCGCGACGATGCCCAGCAACAGGATGCCGACCCAGGCATAATAGCCCTTGGAGCCGCGCAAAGCCTTCTCAAGCATGCGCCTCGCCTCCCTTTATCATGTAGTAGACGCTCGGGCCGGTGCCGAGCGACGTGCGCCTTCTCACGGCGAACGATTCGTCGAGCGCCCGCCGCACGTCGGAATCCGGATCGTTCAGGTCGCCGAACAGGATGGTGCCGTTCGACGCCTCAACGCACAGCGGCAGCTCGCCCGCGTCGATGCGGTCCGCGCACATCATGCACTTCTCCACCACGCCCTTCGTGCGCGTGGGATAGGAGGGATCGACCTCGTCGAGGTACGGCCCCGGATCGCGGAAGTTCAGGCTGCGCGCGCCATAAGGGCAGGCCGCCATGCAGAACCGGCAGCCGATGCAGCGGTGGTAGTCCATCTCCACGATGCCGTCGTCGCGCTTGAACGTGGCCTTCGTGGGGCACACGCGCACGCACGGCGGCTCCTCGCAGTGGTTGCAGAGCACCGGCACGGTGGCTTCCTCGAGCTCGCGGGAGGGGTGCTCGGAGTGGATGTCGGCGAAGCTGGCCTCGAAAGGCTCACCCCATATCCACTTGACCTCCTCTTTCGGGTCGCCGATGTCGGGAACGTTGTGGGCGTGGTGGCACGCCGCCTGGATCTTGCCCATGTCGGCCTCGCGGTTGAACCGCTCCACGTCGACCACGAACCCCCAATGGCGGCCGGCAACGCCGCCGCCGGACACCCGGGCCGAGCCGGTGTACGAGCTGCAGCCGCCCAGGCAGCCCAGGCCGGCAACGCCGAGCGCAGCTCCCGCTATCAGAAAATCACGTCTCTTCATGACCGGTACCCGGCTCCTCTCATCGCCCCCGTGAAACGCCTTGGCCGCCTGTGCCTCATGACGCTTCGCCGTCGTGGCAGTCCCAGCAGTACGGATCGACCGACGCGTAGTCGTGGCAGGAATCGCAGAACTCCTCGCGGTTCGAGTGGCATTCCAGGCAGGTGCCGTCCAGGCTCTTCTCGTACACCTGCCCCGATGCGCTCTCGTACTCGCGCGAGCCGTCGCGCACCACGTCGTTGCGCCACTCGTCGAGCAGCTGCATGTGGTTGTCCTTCATGTACTCCGTCGACGCCACGCACTCCTTCGTCTGCTGCGCGTTGATGGCGGGCGTGTCGAGGCTCGTCTCGGGGGCCGGCGCGGCGTTGGCCAGGTTCACGATGAACGGCGACAGCACCGCCAAGCAGAACAGCGCCGCGAAGGCGATGATCCTTCCTCCCTTATACATGGTCCGTCCCGCCTTCCCCGTCGCTCGTCGCCCCCGCGTCCCCTGCAGACGCCGGCGCGGGCTTCTTCGGCAGCTCCTCCAGGCGCAGGTCGAGCGTACGCTCGCCCTCGCCGTCCAGCACGAGCGCGTTGCCCACCAGCTCGTGCACGCCCATGACCTTCGTCCCGGGCACCCAGTAGTCCATGAGGGCCGGGAACGACGCGCGGTCGAGCGCGCAGATGTTCGCGAGCGTGTTCACGCCGTACTTGTCGCGCACGTGGCGCACGGCGTTCGCGCGCGGGAAGCCGCCGCGCATGCGCAGTTCCATGTTCTCGCCCGCGTTCAGGCCCGATCCGCTGCCGCAGCACAGCGTCTTCTCACGGATGGTCTCCTCGGGCATCTCGTGGAAGTGGTTGCACACCTTGTTGATGATGTAGCGCGGCTCCTCCAAAAGGCCCATGGCGCGCGAGGTGTTGCACGAGTCGTGGTACGTAACCACCAGATGGTCGTTGCGGCTCGGGTCAACCTTGATCTTGTCGTGGTACAGCAGGTCGGCCGTGAACTCGGTGATGTGCACCATCTTCGTGGAGGCCGCGTTCTCGAACCGCGTGCCGGTGATGGGCGACACGGGAACCTCCAGGAAGTCCGCCGGGCCGTTCCACGTGTCCATGTACTGGTTCACCAGGCGCCACATGTGGCCGCACTCGCCGCCCAGTATCCACTTCACGCCCAGGCGCTTCGCCTCGGCGTACATCTTCGCGTTCAGGCGCTTGGCCATGTCGTTGGCCGTGAAGAAGCCGAAGTTGCCGCCCTCCGAGGCGTACGTGGACAGCGTGTAGTCCAGCCCCAGCTGCTCGAACAGCAGCATGTAGCCCATGAACGTGTACGTGCCGGGCTCGGCGTACAAGTCGCCCGACGGCACCACGAACAGAATCTCGGCGCCCTTGCGGTTGAACGACGGGTTGATGGCCTTGCCGGTGATGTCCTGCAGGTCCTCCATGAGGAACTCTATGTTGCTCATGATGGTCTGGGGCTCGAGGCCCACGTGGTTGCCCTTCATGTAGCAGTTGGCAACCGGCCCGGCTATCCACTCGGTGTTCAGGCCCAGCAGGTTCAGCAGCTCGCGGCCCATGAGGGTGATCTCGGCCTGGTCGATGCCGTAGGGGCAGAACACCGAGCAGCGGCGGCATTCCGTGCACTGGTAGAAGTAGTAGTGCCACTCCTTGATGACGTCCTCGGTGAGGTCGCGTGCGCCCACCAGCTCGCCGAGCAGCTTGCCGGACGTGGTGAAGTAGCGGCGGTACACCGAGCGCAGCAGCTCCGCGCGCACCACCGGCATGTTCTTGGGGTCGCCCGTGCCCTGGTAGAAGTGGCATTTGTCGGCGCAGGCGCCGCAGCGCACGCACACGTCCATGTACAGCTTGAACGAGCGGTACTTCTTCATGAGGTCTTCCATGCCGTTCAGGACGATGTCCTTCCAGCCCTCCGGCAGGTGCCAGTCCTCGTCGGCCGGCGACCAGTCGTGGCCGTTCGGCATGCCCACGACCTCGAGGTTCTTCGGCTTCGTGCCGTAGCAGTACATGCCCTCCTTGAACTCGGTGGGCGTGTGCATCCAGCCCGTCTTGGGCACGTCGAAGGAGAAGTCCAGAAGCTCGTCTTGTTTCGGTAGTTTCGCCATCGCCCTCACTCCGCATCCAGCGGCAACCCGGCCTTGACCAGCTTGTCCTTGAACTCGTCTTCGTATTCGGCGTACGTGTGCACGGGCAGGTCGGGGTTCCACGGGTTCACGTGGCGCACCGCGCGGCTGTCGTTGGCCTGGTTGCGCGTGGGCGACAGCACGATGCCGCCGGCATGCATGAGCTTGCTCCACGGGAAGTACCCGATGAGCACGCTCGCCAGGAACAGGTGCACGTAGAAGATGGGGCCTATGCCGGCCACCACCACGGGGTGCAGCGTCACCAGCCCCATGGCCACCTCCTTGACCCCCTCGATGTCAACGCGGAAGAAGTAGCGCATCGCGATGCCGGCTATGACCACGCCCAGCAGCAGGAACAGCGGGAAGAAGTCGTTCGGCAGCGACAGGTAGCGCACGCGGGGGATCACGACGCGCCGGACGAACAGGAACGTGAGCGCGCTGACGATCAAGAGGTCGGTGAGGTAGAGCGCCGGCAGCCCGATCTGGAAGAACGCATCGGCGCCTTCGAGGGCCATGATGGCGCCCGGTACCGGCTCCAGGAAGAAGCGCAGGTGGCGCAGCACGATGATCAGCATGGACCAGTGGAACACGAGCGCGCCCAGCCACAGCCACTTCGCCGATCCCACGCCGAGGGCCTCGCCCTGCTTCTCGGTCTTCGTGTTGCGGAACAGCGACCGGAACACCAGCACCTCGAGCAGCATGCGGCCCACGACGCCCGCGAAGGACGAGGGGTTCTCTATCTTGTTCTGCTTGACCCACGGCAGCGACTTCTGCTGGCCGCAGGTGGTGGGGATGCGGAACGGCACGGCCGACTTCCCCCACTTCACGAGGCGGAACACGAACCCGCCCACGAAGCTCGCCAGGGCGAGGTAGGGAATGACGATGCCGAACACGGCGTAGAGGCCCGCATACTGCGTGCCCACCCAGGCCACGGCGGCAAGGGCCAACGTCAAGATCAGGGGGCCGACGATCCTCATACCGCGTCCCCCTCGCGCCGGGCCCTATCGCGGGCCAGCCTTCTGTTCATGAGACCCTCACCTCTCTGCATCTCGTCCAACCTGATCTGGTTCAGCTTCTCCCGAGATTCGGCGTACCGGTCGGACGCGTAGCGCCCCAAGGCGTCGATGCGCTCGTCCACCAAGGCGAGCTCGCCGTCGCCGGCTGCGGCGCCCACGGCATCGCGGACAACCTGCTTCAGATCGAGAAGAGGGCGCAACGCATGCGCCTGGTCCGTCTCCTGGACGGCTCGCAGGCGGCACCAGTCGGCCACCGAGGCGGGAATGTCCGCCTCTCCCCCTGCGCCTGCCAACCAGGCGAGCACGTCGCTCGCGCACTCGTCGGCAAGATAGGCGGCGGGATTGGAGAACCGGCCCGCCTTCCCCGCTGCAACGGGGAAGGCGGATGCGGACCCGCCGTCGAAACACGCCCTCCAAGCCTTGAATAGGGAACTTCTCCTCGCGTCGATCTCCCCGTAGACCGTGCCCATGAGCGCGTCTTATTCGGGAGGGGCGACTTTGCCCTTCAGGGCGACGAACGTGGTGGTGATGTAGAGGTATTCGACCTTGTCCTCGAACGCAAGCTCCTTGACAGCCAGGTCGACGGCGGATTTCTCCTCGGAGATCGCCTTGGCTATCTCCTTGCTCTTCGCCTTCTCCACCGTGTCAAGGTAATCGAGAACTTTTTGCTTGATGGCAGGATCTGCAGCACCTTTTTGCATACGAGCCTCCTCCTCGATAGGGCGCGTGCCAAGAAAGGCATACCGGACCGAACCCGTTGCCCTTCCCCACGCAGCTACCAGTAAATCATCCTGTTCACCACCTGTAAAATAAAAGGTTTTCATCAAGGCATTACGAAACGCGATGACCACCTTCAACCCCTGTTCAACCATCATTTTTGACGCTTTTTGTCCCGCGTTTCGGCAGCCGCCCGCCACCGTGTGCGCTACAATGGCAGGCGCGGGCGCCGAGCCCGCCCATGCCTTGGGGAAAGGGGCGCCATGCCAACGTATCCCGTCTCGCTCGTCCTGCAGGACCGCGCCGCGCTCGTCGTGGGCGGAGGCGCCGTCGCCACCCGGAAGGTCGAAGGGTTGCTGCCCGCCGGAGCGCACGTCACCGTCGTCGCGCCCGAGGTCACGGAAGCCCTGCGCGCGCTCGCCGACGCGGGCCGGTGCGCCTGGCGCGCCAAGGCCTACGACGCTGCCGATCTGAGCGGCGCCGACATCGTGTTCGTGGCCACCGACGACGAGGATGTGAACGCGCGGGCCTACCGCGACGCGTCGGGGGCGCATCTCATGGTGAACGTGGCCGACCGGCCGGAGCTCTGCACGTTCTTCCTCCCCTCGGTGCTGCGCCGGGGCAAGCTGTCCATCGCCGTGTCCACCGAGGGCGCGAGCCCGCTCACAGCGCGCCGGCTGCGCAGGGAGCTGGAGGAGCGCATCCCCGCGGGCTTCGAGACCTACCTCGACCTGCTGGCCGCCTGGCGCCCGCGCGCCATCGCCGCCCTGCCCGACGAGCCCGCCCGCCTCCGCTTCTGGCAGCAGGCCACCGACGGCCGCGTCCAGCGCCTCGTGCAAGCCGCCGACGAAGAGGCCGCCGAGCGCCTCCTGGAAGAGCTGCTGGAAGCCGAGCGGACCGCCTGCGCAACCCTGTAGAGACGGACCTTCGGTCGGTTCAAGTTTCCTTGCATTCGTGTAACGAGTTCCGCCGTTTATAAAAGCACGCCCGCCGGCTCAGCGGCGCAGGGACTCCAGCTGGGGCAGGAACTCCTCCACCAGCGCGGGGTCGGCGGCGGCCAAGAGGTCGGCGGCGGCGAGCAGGCTCGGGTGGAACGTGGGCTCGTCGAGAGCGGCCATGATCAGGTACGAGGCGAACCGGCCGTAGCGCTCGGGCGCGCCGGCCACCACGGCGGCGGCGATTTCCGGCGCCGACCACGCCACGTTGCCGCCCTCCTCGTTCATCTCCCACAGGCTGCGCCGGATGGTCTCCCGGAAGAACTCGGGCATACCCGCCGACCGCTCGCGCGAGAGCATGCGGAAGCACGCGACGGTGCGCGCGTGGTGCGCCGCGTCGGGCGCGCAGGCCAGCCGCTTGAGGAAGCGCTGCACCCGATGCGGGTCCTCGTCGAACAGCGCCAGGATAGCCGTCTCATCACCGGCCTCGACAAGCGCCCGCACCCCGCTTTTCGTGATGTCGGACACGTTGCACCCTTCCCTCGTGCCCGCCTAGGACGCCGTGCCCGCAGGGGCACCGAGGCCCTTGCGGGACTCCTTCTCCAGCCGCTTCCTCGCTTCCGCCATGCACCAGGTGGTACCGCCATGCTCCGCCACGTAGGCAAGGCGCGCATGCCGCTCGGCAGGATCGGCCAGGCAGCCCGCCGCCTTCAGCGAGAACAGCACGCGATGCGCGGGAAGGGCCTTGGGGTCATCGGCAACCTGGAGGTACCCGGCCGCCGCCTTGGACGGCTTCCCGTTGAGCTCCTTTGACAGCATATCGCGCAGGGCCACGTGCTCGGCAATGTGGGAAGCAGCGTCCTTCGACAGCCCCTCGGCGGGCAGCTCCTTCAAAGCCTTGACCTCGGCAGTGAGGCCCTTGAGGTCGCGCTTGTCCCACGCACAGTACGCCAGAAGGTTGTGGTAGAGGAACTGTCCCTGGGGGTCGGCGTCGTCCTCCAGAGCCCGCATGAGCTTGGCCGCCTCGTTCCATTTGCCCTGCCATCGCAGGGCGTAAGCATAGCTGAACAGCCCGCTGCGCGGGTCGGCGTTCTTCTTGTCCTTCTCGAGCAGGGCAAGCGTCCGACGAGCGCACAGGAGCGGGTCGCAGTCGTCGTCGATGAGGCGCGTGAGCCCCTTGTTCACCGAGCCCCTCATGAACACCCCGAAGAAAACCGCGACGATCATGAGCGGCAGAAGGATGAACGTGCTGATGGCGAACCAGGGGGTGCCCGACATTCCCATGATCATCACGAACAGCGCAAAGGCGGCAACCCCCGCGACGCGCACTCTGATGGTGTATTTGCGACGCACCCATTCGCGCGACTCCGCGTCGGCCTCGTCGCCGAGCACCTCCACGATACGCTCGTAAGCTCTCATCTTGACCCCTTTCCCCTCGCGTCGCCCCTGCGGTGAAAAAACCGCAGGCAGCCCCGTTTTAGCGAGACCGCCTGCGGCTTCAAGCATGAACCTCCGGGGCTAGATCATGCCCCATTTGCGCGTGTACTCGCTGTAGAGCGCGTAGTCGTTCTCGCTGATCCCCGCCTCTTCGAGCCGGGGCAGGATGTCCTCGTAGATCATCGTCTCCGTCTCCATCCACACCCCGTCCTTCTTGACGGTGATCTCCCAGTCGTCATGGATGCTGAGCAAAAACTCCATGACGGCCGCGCTGTGCGACATGCACCGGTTCGTGTAGGCCGCGAGCTCGCGAATCGCATCCGGAGTCGCCTCGATCTTCTTGACGGACTTCCAAGGCGATTTCCCCCTCCGGCGCCACTCCCCCGCCTCGAAGAACGGGAGGAAGAAGCAGGCGCTTTGAATGCAGGTATGCTTGACTACGGTTGGCTCGTCCATTGCCTACCCGAGTCCCACGGTCGTCCAGTAGCTGTTCAGGATAATCGTGGAGAACAGGAAGCCGAGCGCCACGTTGACCACGACGCCGCAGGTGAAGGCCGCGAAGGGCTTCCAACCGGTGGCGGCGAGCGCCTTGAAGCGCGTGGTCAGGCCGATGCAGAGGAAGCACAGGATGAACGCCCAGCCGCGCAGGCCCTTGATGGGGCTGAGGACCTGCTTGTCGATGGTGGCCGCAACGTCGGGAGTGCTCGCCAACGTCACGACGGTGATGAGGATGGAGGCGATGAAGAAGCCCACGACGAACTTCGGGAAGCGCTCCCAGATAACGCCGGCGGACGGCTTCTGGCGGGTGCCGTCGGCGCTTTCGCCCTTCTCCCACATGGTGACGGAGATGATGGCCAGGATGAAGGCCCACACGCCCACGAAGATGTCGCGGCCGACGACCTTCATGAGGGTGAACGTGGTGATGGCGCCGTCGCCGAACTGGGCGGCCGCGGCCATGCCGGCGGCGTCCGCGAACTCGGACGTGCCGATCCACGCGCCGGAGGCGCCGTCGGACAAACCAAGGGCGCGGCAGACGACGGGAAGCAGGAACACCATGATCGTAGCCCAGATAACAACCATCGAGATGGACACCGACACGTGCTCCTTCTTGGCGTTCACGGCAGAGCCGATGGCGATGGAGGCCGACACGCCGCAGATAGAACCGCCGGTGGCCAGCGTCGCCGCGAACGGCTTCTCAAGCTTGAACAGGCGCGAGGCGCAGAAGTAGATCACCAGGAAGGTGGACACGGCGATGATGGTGGCCTGCATGAGGGCAACCGGGCCGGACTGCAGGATCAGCGTGAAGGGGAGCGTGGCGCCCATGAGCACGATGCCGGTCTTCACGTAGAACTCGGTGCGCATGCCGGCTTCGAACCAGTCCGGGATCTTCACGAAGTTGCCGATGATGATGCCCACGATCAGGGCCATGACCGGCGCTTCAAGGCTGAACTGCTTCGCCAGGCTCCAAGCGGAGAGGATCTGGACCAAGATGGCCATCACGTAGAGGAGCGTGAAGCCGCCCAAGAACTTGGGCACGTTCTTGCCCATGATGCCCATGACGATAGAGAAGATGACGGCCAATACGACGTAAAGGATGATCGCGTTCGGGAAGATCCCGGTCACACACGGCAGCAGGCCCGAGAAGTCGCTGTATCCCGCGAACTTGACGTTGAGGGCGCCCAGGATGCCGGACTGCCCGGTTGCCCAAAGGATCAGGGCGACGACGACGATGCCGAGGCCGATCCATACGGCCCACCAGTCCTCCTTCAAATAGAGGCTCTTGAGGCCCCCGCCGTTGGTCTTGGTATTGTTTGTTGACATAATATCCCCTTTTCTTTGTTCGAGCAGCTGCATGCCGCTCGTCCCTCAAACACTCGATCAGCGATAAGCGATGTCGTCGGCTATCGTTGACCAATCCGCGCCGACCGGTTCCGCCGGCCCCGCCGACGCGGATTGAGAGCTCGAAGCGCTAGTACTTGAACGCCGCCGACGTCCTGAACGTCTCGCGCGAGAAGATGTAGTCGTCGATGTGCTTGTCGGTGAACGGGATGCCCGACAGGCTGAAGAAACGCTCCCAGCCGATGCGCTCGACCCACTCGCCCAAGCGCTCGCCCCTCCGGGCGTTGGCGATCCAGAGGTCCACGATATGGCGCACCGCCTCGGTGACCTCGGGCCAGCGCGGCGGGTTGTTCGGCAGAAACGGGATGACCATGCGCGAGAAGCTGGGCGCCGTGCGGGCGTTGGACACCTTGCCGCCGATCAGGATGGCCACGCCGTCGTTCTTGGCATCCATGATGTGCATGCCGGGCGACATGGTGTAGCAGTTGCCGCAGTACATGCAGCGCTCCTCCACGATGGTCACGCTCTTGTTCTTCGGGTCGGGGCGGATGGCCGCCGTGGGGCAGCACGCCACCAGGCTCGGAATCTCGGTGCCCTTGCGGATGGCCTCGTGGTCCATGCGCGGCACGGTGCGGTGGATGCCGACGAGCGCGATGTCGCTCACGTGGGCGGCGCCGCACATGTTCAGGCAGCACGCCATGGCGATGCGCAGCTTGTTGGGCAGGTCGTCGCGCTGGAAGTACTCGAACAGGTCGTCCATGACCGCCTTGGTGATGCCCGAGGCGTCGGTCGCGGGCGTGTGGCAGTGCACCCAGCCCTGCGTGTGCACGACGTTGCTGATGGAAGCGCCGGTGCCGCCCACGGGAAGCCCCTGGGCCTCGCACTCGGCGATGAGCGGCTCGACGTTTTGCTCGTCGGATACCAAGAACTCGATGTTGTTGCGGCTGGTGAAGCGCAGGTAGCCGCCGCAGTACTTGTCGGCCAGCGCGCACACGTCGCGGATGAAGTCGACGCACACGAGGCGGGGCGAGGCGCAGCGGACGCTGTACAGCGCCCCGGCCGGGCCCACGTGCTTCAGCACGCCGGGACGCGGCGACTCGTGGTACTCCCACTTGCCGTAGTTCTGCTCCACGATAGGCGGCAGGTTCTTACGGTAGTCCGGAGGTCCATTGTCGATCTTGGGCATGTAACTCACCTCATCTTTCAACGGGAACAATACGGTTCAAGCGCGATCGCGCTAGTCCTCGATCTCGTCCTTCTGCCAGAACACGTAGGGGTTGGCGCGCGGACGGTACACCATCTGGGGAACGGCCGGGATGCCCGTGGCGCGCAGGAACTCGCCCATGCCCAGGCGGTAGATGAGCTCGCCGATGCGCTCGCGCGTCTTGCCGTTCTCGTCCCACCAGTCCCAGATGCGGTCCATCATCTCCTTGAACTCGGTGTAGGGCGGCTCCATCTTCATGAAGGGCACGATGACCCACGACATGAAGGCGGACTTCACGATGGTCGACTTCGCGCCGATCATGATGGTGGCGCCCTTCTCCTTGCCCTGCTTGATAGCCTTGCCCATCACGTTGATGCAGTGCATGCAGCGCGTGCACTCCTCGGCGTTCACCGAGAGCTCTTGGGTGTCCTTGTCGTAGGTCAGGCAGTGCGAGGGGCAGCGGTGGCACACGTCCATCTGGATGTCCAGGCCGTCGGCGGCGTACTTCTTCACCTCGTCCTGGTCGATGATGATGGAGTCGCGCCAGGTGCCGATGATCGAGCAGTCGGCGCGCGCCTGGGCCGCCACGCAGTCGTTCGCGCAGCCGGACATCTTGAACTTGAACTTGTACGGCCACATGGGGCGGTGGATCTCGTCCTGGTACTCGTTCGTCAGGTCGTTAGCACATGTCAAGCGTGTCGTAGCAGGCGTGCTCGCAGCGGCCGGGTCCCACGCAGCAGCTCGGCGAGCGCAGGTCGGAGCCGGAGCCGCCCAGGTCGAACCCGCGATCGCTGATGTCGTCGAAGATGGGCTGCAGCTGGTCGGTGTGCGTTCCCAGCAAGATGATGTCGCCGGTGGAGCCGTGCATGTTCGTGAGCCCGCTGCCGCGCTCCTCCCACACGTCGCAGATCTCGCGCAGCATGTCGCTCGTGTAGAACCAGCCGCTGGGCTGGGCCACGCGCACCGTGTGGAACTCGCTGATGTTCGGGAACTCCTCGGGCATGTCGGTGTAGCGGCCGATGACGCCGCCGCCGTAGCCCTTCACGCCCACGATGCCGCCGTGCTTCCAGTGGCCCACCTTGTCCTCGTAGGACTTCTCGAGGAGCCCCAGCAGATCGTCGGCCATGGCGTTCTTCTCGCCCGCGCGCTTGATCTGGGTCACGAAGCTGGGCCACGGACCCTTCTCCAGCTCGTCGAGCTGGGGGGTTTCTCTCTTTTCTGCCATAATTTCCTCCTGTTTTCCGGGGGTTCGTTGGCACTACAGTTCCATCACGGTGATAGCGCCGGACGGGCATACCGTCGTGCAGGCCTCGCAGCCCATGCAGTCGCACGGGTCGCCTTTGATGGAGGCCTTCTCCCCGTCGAAAGTCAAAATGCCCGCGGGACAGCCGTCAGCGCATGAGTTGCACCCGGTGCACGCCTCCTCGTCAAGAGAAACCATATACATACCAATCACCCCCTTTCCGTTGCGAACTCGTCTTCGAGCTGCACGCACGTACCGCGTGATGCGCTATAGGGCGCGCAAGACGCGCTCGGCCTGCTCCAGCGTGAACGCGATGTCCTGCCCGCTGTGGGCCGTCGAGACGAACGCCGCCTCGAACTGGCTCGGGGCCAAGTAGACCCCCGCCTCCAGCATGGCCCGGTAGTAGCGGGCGAACCTGTCGGCATCGGCGTTGCAGGCGCTCTCGTAGTCGACCACCGGCTCGTCCGTGAAGAAGGCCGAGAACATAGCCCCCACGCGGTTGACCTGAAGCGGCACGCCGCAGTCGCGCGCGATGCCCTCCAGGCCGTCCGCAAGGTCGGCGGCGGCTTTGAAAAGGCTCTCGTAGGTGCCGGGCTCCTGCAGCAGCTTGAGCGTCGCCAAGCCGCCGGCCACGGCAAGCGGGTTGCCCGAGAGGGTGCCCGCCTGGTACACCGGCCCCAGCGGGGCCAGCCCCTGCATGAGGTCGGCGCGCCCGCCGAAGGCCGCAAGCGGCAGGCCGCCGCCGATGACCTTCCCCAGGCACACGAGGTCGGGCAGCACGCCGTAGTAGCGCGAGGCGCCGCCGTAGTCCACGCGGAAGCCCGTCATGACCTCGTCGAATATGAGCACGGTGCCCTGCTCGAGCGTGAGCGCGCGCAAATCGAGCAGGAATCCGGGGTCGGGCGGGACCACGCCCATGTTGCCGGCGACCGGCTCCACGATGACGGCGGCGATGCGCTCGCGGTACTCCTCGAACAGCGCGGCCACGCTTTCGCTGTCGTTGTAGCGCGCCACGAGCGTCTTCTCGGCCACGTCCTTCGGCACGCCGGCCGAGCTGGGACGCCCGTTGGTGAGCGCGCCGCTGCCGGCCTTCACCAGCAGGCCGTCCGAGTGGCCGTGGTAGCAGCCCTCGAACTTCACGATGTAGTCGCGCCCGGTGGCGCCGCGCGCCAGGCGCAGGGCGCTCATGGTAGCCTCGGTTCCCGAGTTGACGAACCGGACCATCTCCACGGCATCGTACGCGCGGCGGATCTCCTCGGCCAACGCCGTCTCGGCCTCGGTGGGCGCGCCGAAGGACGACCCCTGCTGCGCTGCGCGGCACAAGGCCTCCACCACGGCGGGATGCGCATGGCCGCAGATGAGCGGGCCCCATGAGCCCACGTAGTCCACGTAGCCGTTCCCGTCCACGTCCCAGACGTGCGAGCCCTCGCCGCGCGCCAGGAACACCGGGTTGCGCCCCACCGCGCGCGCGGCGCGCACGGGCGAGTCGACCCCTCCCGGTATCACCCGGCAGGCAATGCGGAACGCTTCCTCGCTTCTCGTCGTGTCGAGCATGCCCGGCACACCTCCTTCTTTTCCGCGCCGGCCGTCTTGCCGGCTCGGTCGGTCACATCGATTCGTGCAGCCACCCGGCAACGTCGAGGGCGTGGTACGTGATGAGCAGGTCGGCGCCCGCGCGCTTGCAGCCCACGAGCGCCTCCATGACCACGCGGCGCTCGTCGATCCACCCCTGCGCGGCCGCGGCCTTCACCATGGCGTACTCGCCGCTCACGCAGTAGGCGGCCACGGGCAGGCCGCAGGCCTGCTTCGTGCGGTACAGCACGTCGCCGTAGGCCAGGGCCGGCTTCACGATGACGAGGTCCGCGCCCTCCTCCACGTCGAGCATGACCTCGCGCAGGGCCTCGTCGCCGTTCGCCGGGTCCATCTGGTAGCTCTTGCGGTCGCCGAACTGCGGCGCCGAGTCGGCCGCCTCGCGAAACGGCCCGTAGAAGGCGGAGGCGAACTTCGCGGCGTAGGACATGACGGCCACGTGCTCGAAGCCGTTCTCGTCGAGCGCGTCGCGGATGGCGCCCACGCGGCCGTCCATCATGTCGGACGGCGCCACGATGTCGGCGCCCGCCCGGGCATGGGACACGGCCGTGGCGGCCAAGAGCGCAACCGACTCGTCGTTGAGCACGCGCTCGCCGTCCACCAGGCCGCAGTGGCCATGGTCGGTGTACTCGCACAGGCACACGTCGGTGATGACGGTGAGCGCGGGCTGGCGCTCCTTGGCAAGGGCCACGGCCTGCTGCACGATGCCGTCTTCGGCATAGGCCTGCGTGCCACGCGCGTCCTTGAAGGCCGGCAGCCCGAACAGGAGGATGGCGGGAATGCCCTTGCCCGCCACCTCGTCGAGCACCGGCCCGAGCCGGTCGAGGGAGTAGTGGAACACGCCGGGCATGGAGGGCACGGGCTCCTGCTTTCCCGTGCCGCTGCATACGAACAGCGGGTAGACCAGGTCGTCCACGCGCACATGGTGCTCGCGCACCATGGCGCGCAGGCCGGCCGTCTCCCGCAGGCGGCGGGGGCGCTTGCGCATCTTCATAGGAGCTCTCCTTCTTGCGTATCGACGAGCGCGGCCACGAGGCCCGCGATGGTGTACTCGACCGCCTGGGCGCGGGGCTCGAGGCCGGCCGCGCGCAGCGTCTCCGTGGTCACGGGACCGATGGAGTACAGGTCGGCCCCCTCGAGCAGCGACGGGCCGCCCAGGCAGGCCAGCAGGTTCGTCACCGTGGACGAGCTGGTGAACGTGACGGCGTCCACGTCGCCCGCGCG
>NC_021021.1:1662587-1669010 GCF_000210055.1 Gordonibacter pamelaeae 7-10-1-b | reverse complement strand
CGGCGGCGTCGTCGCGGCCCGCGGCCACCTCCACCGCGATGATGCCCTGGCCCGCAGCCGGCATGCCACGTCGGGGGCCAGGTACTCGGTGATGCGGTCGCTCCATCCCAAGCGCTCCACCCCCGCCACGGCCAGGATGATGCCGGCCATGCCCTCGTCCTCCTGCAGCTTGCGCCAGCGGGTGGCCAGGTTCCCGCGGATGCTCACGCACTCCACGTCGGGGCGCACGCGGTACACCTGCGCGGCCCGGCGCAGGCTCGAGGTGCCGATGCGCGCGCCCTCGGGCAGATCGGCCAGCACGAGGCCGTCCTTGCCGAGGAACGCGTCGCGCGGGTCATGGCGCAGGCAGTACGCACCTATCTCGAAACCCTCCGGCAGCTCGGTGGGCAGGTCCTTCAGGCTGTGCACGGCCAAATCGATGGTCCCGTCGCGCAGGCCCTCCTCGATCTCGGCCGTGAACACGCCTTTTCCGTCCACAAGCGGAAGGGGGGTCGCCAGGTCGCGGTCGCCCGCCGTGTCCGTCTCAGCCAGCTCGACCTCCAGGCCGGGATGCGCCTCGATCAGGCGCTCGCGCACCCACTTCGCCTGCCACAGCGCCAACTCGCTCTTTCTTGTACCTATGACCAGGCGCTTCATCGCGAACCTCCCGTCAGCGCGCCCCCAGGGCCCGCTCCCGTCTCCGCAGGCGCCGGCGCATCCGCGCGCGCGGGCATCTCCGCAGACGCAGGCCCCTCCTCGGGCTCGAGGTGGAACAGCTCCTGCAGCATGGCGGCGTACGCGCGGCTCTTCTCGGAACCCGCCATGGCGTTCAGCGATGCCACGGGCTCGTGCACCAGCTGATGGGCGATGGACGTGGCCAGGCACTGCACGGCCTGCTTCTGGCTGGGCGTGAGGCCCGAGAGCTTGCCCATGGCGCGCTCCAGCTTGTCGGCCTTAATGCGGTCGGCCTGGCGGTAGAGCGCGTCGATCGTGGGGATGTACTCCAGCGAGCGCTGCCAGCGCTCGAAGTCGGCCGCCACCTCGTCGATGAGCTGGGCGGCCGTCTTGGCCGCGCGCAGGCGCTCGTTCTGGTGGCGGTTGGCCACGTCGCGCAGCTCGTTGATGTCGTAGCAGCTCACGTTGGGGATGTCGCGCACCGCCGGGTCGATGTCGCGCGGAAGGGCCATGTCGATGCACAGCAGCGACCGCTCGACGCGGCGCTCCATGATCGCGGCCAGGCGCTCGCGCCCCACCAGGCAGCTCTTCGCCGCCGTGGCCGAGAACACCACGTCGGCCTGCTCCAGGCAGGCGTCCATCTCGTCGAGGGAGCAGGCGCCGAAGCCGTACTGGCCGGCCAGCCGCTGCGCCTTTTCCAGCGAGCGGTTCGACACCATGGCCACCGACACGTCCTGCGCCACGAGGTACTTCATGGTCAGCTCGCTCATCTCGCCCGCGCCCAGGATGAGCACCCGCTTGTCCGCGATGCCGCCCAGCTCCCGCGCGGCCAACTCCACGGCAATGCGCCCGATGGAGGTGGAGTAGCGGCTGATGCGCGTCTCGGAGCGCACCTTCTTGCCCAGCGACAGCGCGCGCTGGAACCACACGTTGACCATCTTGTCGTTTGCCCCCGCCTTGCAGGAGGCCCGGTAGGCACGCGACACCTGGCCGGCTATCTCCGTCTCGCCCACGATGAGCGAGTCTAGGCCGCACACGACCTCGAACAGGTGGCGCACGGCGCGCCCGTCCGTGAAGGCGTACAAAAGCTCGCGGAACTGCCGCGCCGGGGCCGCATCGGCCGCGCCCCCCTGGCCCAGGATGAAGTCGCGCACCCGGGCGACGCCCTCGTCGGCGTCCTCGCACACGCCGTAGAACTCCAGGCGGTTGCACGTGCTCAGCACCACGGCGCCGGCCAGCCCGGCGGCCGCCTTCACATCCTGCACGCACAGCTCGTTTTGCGAGTGGTGCACGCTCAGCTGCTCAAGAATCTCAAGGGGTGCGCGCTTGATGCTCAGCCCCACGACGATGGTATGCATAGTCCCGCTCCCGTCTCATCCCCCAGCCGCCCGCTCCCCAGCAGACGCGCGTGAAACCCGGTCAACCCCGGGGCCGCGCGCCTTCCGCACGGCCCCGGGCAGCGCCTACTCCGCTTCCAGGAACTCGAAGTAGGGCCGATCCATGCTCGCCAAGCCGTTGACCATGAGCTCGACGATGCCGCCGTACTGCACGTTGTAGCGCGCAGTGGCCTTGTACGCCTGAAGGAGGTCGCGTATCGTGCCCTTGCAGTTGGAGCACGGCGCGCAGACGTACTTCACTATGTCGGGATTCTCCATCTCGTCCGCAAACGCGTTGAGTATCTGGGCGAACTTCATGCGCCCGCTCACCTTCGTGCGGAAGTCGCCGAAGTTGTAGGAGTTCATGATGGCGAACCCGCTGCCGCCTCCGCAGCAGTAGTTGTCCACCCCGTGGGGCGTCATCTCGCGGAATTGCGGCGCTATCTTGCGCAGGATCTCGCGCTGGGGCTCCACGATGCCCATCTGGCGCACGATGTTGCACGGATCGTGCAGCGTGACGGGGAAGTCGTTCTTCGAAGGGTCGAACTTCAGGCGCCCGTTGCGCACGAACTCGGCCATCATGGGAAGGAAGCTCTCCACGGGCACGCCGCGCTCCTCGCTGTCGGCCATGCGGTCGGCGCCCACGACGGCCGCCTTGTGGGCATGGCCGCACTCGCCGATGACGATGCGCTTCACGCCCAGCTTCCTGGCCGCCTCGAACTGCGCCATGGCCACGTTCTTGGCCTGCACGTCGTCGTACCAGATGCCGTAGTTCACGCTGTCGTAGCCCACCACGTCGGTGCTGAGCGTCCAGTCGACGCCCGCCTCGTCGAGCAGGATGGCGAAGGCCGCCGGGTTCTCGGGCCAGGCCATGAACTCGCCCGCGTTGTGGAAGAGCAGCACGTCGGCGCCCTTCTTGTCGAGCGGGAACTTTATCTTGCGGCCCGTGCGCTCGTAGGTGTCCTCCTCGATGAACTCCAACGTGTCCAACAGGGCCGGCCTCGTGAGGCCCGTGGAGGAGCCCGTCTTCAGCTGCAGCTGCGTGCCCTTCGCGTGCACGGGCGTGGGGGCCAGGCCCATCTCCATGCTGAATATCTTGCGGATCTCGCGGGCCGCCATGCCGTTGTCCAGCCCCATCGGGCAAACCTGCGCGCAGCGGCGGCACAGGTTGCAGCGATAGGCCGACTCGCCCAGCCGCGCGATGGTCTCCCAGTCCAGGTCGATGTCCGCCCCGGTGAGGGAACCGAGCAGCTTGCCGGAGCGGGTGAAGTACTTCTTGTACAGCTTGCGCAGCACGTCCACGCGGAAGATGGGGCGGTAGATCTCGTCGCCGTTCGCCGCCTTGTACACATGGCACGCCTCCGAGCATGTGTTGCACTTCGCGCAGTACTCCATCGTCAAGCTGAGCGGCTGCAGGTACTTGTTGTTGGCGTCCAGGAACAGCTTCTCCAGGCCCTTGAGGAACTTTACCTTGAGCTCGTCCTCCTCTTCCTGCGTCTCGGGGCGCTTCATGGTGTCGATGGCGCAGAAGCCGTCGAGCGAGCAGCAGTTCGTCTCGGCCCATTCGGGCTTCGGGTCCTTGAAGGCGGGCTCCAGGCCGTTCTTGTCGTACGGCGCGGGCAGGGGCGCCAAGTCGTCGAGGGCGCTCAGCAGGCCCTCCCGCCTTGAGATGTCCGTGGTCCGCACGTTCTTGTATTCCATGGCCATGACCGCTTATCCTTTCGACGACTCGGACGTGGGCGCCTGCTGCTTCGCGGCCGACCAGCCGGTATGGGCAGGATGCGCGGCGGCGTCCTCGAACCGGCGCTCCACGGAGCTGCCCGGCAGGTTGGGATCGTTGTCCCACAGCACCTTGTGGAAGCAGAAGAACTTGCCCACGTAGTGGCTCATCTTGGAAAGCGGGATGTACAGGAACATGATGCCCAGCAGCGCCAGGTGCACGAGCACGATGGGCGGCAGGTCCGTGGCGCTCAGCGTGAACACCTGCGCGGCCACCTCGAAGGGCGACGTGACGAACAGCCACGAGTACGCGCCGGTGAGCAACACCGTCAGCAGCAGCACGATGTTGAAGTACTCGAGCGGGGTGGTGTACTTCGCCAGCACGCGGTCCGACACGCGGCGCACCAGCAAGAGCACGCAGCCCACCGTCGACAGCGCGAAGCCGACGACCCCCACGACGGTCACCGCGAGCACGTACCAGTCGGGATGCCATGCCACGCTGACCAGCAGCAGCACCGACCATCCCAGCATGACGTAGATGCCCAGGTGCATGGAGTACGACGCCCACCACAGCACGCGCTGGTGCACGAAGAGCTTCTTGATGAACAGCATTTCCTTCATGATGTCGACGGCCTCGTTGACCCGGTCGATCTTACGCGGCTTCGTCCACCATTCGGGCTCCTCCAGGTACGAGCCGCCGTAGGCCGCCCGCCCGCCGCCTTCCTTGGGAACGGGATAGAGGTCGAGGCGCGCATGGATCTGCATGTGCGCGAACTTGTAGGCTTTCCTCAAGGACAGCGCGAAGAAACCGAACATCGCAAGCAGAATGAACACGGATACGAGCATATCAACCGTCATTGAAACCGCCCCCCTACGCCCTTTTCCGGAGCGCGCATCGGTGGAAAAACCGTCTCGGCGTGATGCACCGGCATGGCCTTAAAGCTACGGCACGGTTGCCGAAGTGTAAAATTCTGTTTTGCGATAGCGTCATAAAAAGCAGCTATGACTTGCGGTAAAATGGTTGCGCAAACGCTGGGCTCCCTCTGTGCAATGAAAATGAAAACCATCGATTCATCTGGTAATACTCTGCTGATAAACCATGAACGCAGCAAGGGGAGAACAAGGATTCGGCCGCGTGGGAGGCAGCGTTTCCCTGGAATCGGAATTACGTATGGCATCCCCTGTTCTCTCTATGGCCAAATTGACACCGTTGTACTTATACTTTTTTCCGGGGAGGGTACCGTTCGTTGTCTAACAAGGGGCCTTGTCGGCCTTTTGAAAGCATGAGGGGGCGGCATGAGTTCTTTAGAGGAGTTTCTCGTATTCAAGGACGTTGCCTACACCGGCAACATCACCCGCACTTCCGAGCGACTGCACATGAGCCAGCCAAGCGTGAGCATCCACATCCAGAACCTGGAGAAGGAATACGGCACGCAGTTCCTCGACCGCACCAACCGGGGCGTCACCCTCACCGAGAGCGGCGAGGTGTTCTACGGCTACGCGAAGGAGATCGTGCAGCTCATCTGCGAGGCGCGCGAGGCCGTGCTCAAGGCGGCCACCTGCCACCACGGCATCCGCATCGGGGCCACGTTCACCATCGGCGAGTACCTCCTGCCCTTCTTCCTGCGCGAGTACTACACAAACGAGCAGGATGCCGACATCGACGTGCAGATAGCCGACACCGAGATACTCGCGCGCGAGATCATGGACAAGCGGCTGCACGTCGCCCTCATCGAAGGGCCCGTGCCCGACGAGCCGAACTTCACCGTGGAGACGTTCTGGCACGACGAGCTGGTGGTCGTGGTGCCGAGCGACCATCCGTGGAGCGCGAGCCAATCCATCAGCTTCAGCGAGCTGGCATCCGAGACGCTCATCACCCGCGAGCAGGGCTCCGGCACGCGCAAGGTGATGGAGCTGGCCCTGGCGCGCAGCGGCTTCAACCACCAGGATCTGAACATACGGCTTGAACTGGGAAGCACGCAGGCCATCAAGCAGGCGGTGAGGTGCCACATGGGCGTGGCCGTCATCTCCGCGCTGACCGTGCAGGAGGAGTGCCGCCTGAAGCAGATGACGGCGCTGCGCGTGAAGGACTGCTCGTTCGCGCGGGCGCTCAGCATCCTCACGCACACCAAGGGCAACCTCACCACCGACGAGGAGTCCTTCCTCCTGCTGCTGCGCAACCGCAAGAAGCTAAGCGAGATCCTGCCCAAGCCCATCATCCCGTAGGGCGCTCCCAGCCAAGCCCCCGCCCCCTCTTGGGCGCACCGCGGCCCGGTTGGAAGCCGGGCCGCGGTGCGCCCAGGGTCTAGTCGAGCGACTTCAGCACGTTCACCAGGGCGTCGTCCGGGCGGTAGTGCAACCGCAGCGAAAGCAGGTTGCGGGCGACCGGGAACAGGCCGGCGTCCACGGCGGCCGCAGCACCCGCGTCCAAGGTCTCGAACGCCTCTTCCGTCGGCGCCAGCACTATCCCCGCGCTGCGCAGCTCGTCATCCACGGCATCGCGTTCGATCGGCTCTATGCCGTGCTCTGCGGCCAGCTCCTTGAGCTCGGCCACGGCCTGCAGTGCCATCACGGGCGACGTCATGACCGACTTGAGGTAGCAGGCCGCGCCCGCACGCGGCCTGCCCGCCTTCCACAGCGCGTAGGCCAGCTGGTAGTAGGCAACGGCCACGTC
>NC_021021.1:1661819-1662567 GCF_000210055.1 Gordonibacter pamelaeae 7-10-1-b | reverse complement strand
AGCGCCGCCGCCGACACGGTGTACGTCCCGCCTTGCCCTGCGCCTCGTTCCTGTTCCTCGCCGTGTCCCAAGCCCTGCTCCTTTCTCTCACCGAGCAGGATAGCACGACCAGGCAGCCCCGCGTCCAAAACCCAGCACGTCTGCATGCCATCCGTCCGCGTCGTCCCCTAGAACGCACGAGGTGCGCCTGCCGTCCGGCGGGCGCCTCTCGTGCTCGATCGTTTCCCGAACTCAGTGATGATGGTTGCAGGCGTTCTCGGCACCCATGATCGGCACGCTGCCGGCCGCCACGAGCTTCGCGACCTCGCCCACGTTCGGCGTCTGGTTCTCGAAGTACACCGTGATACCCGCATCGTTGAAGCCCATCATCGGGCGCATGCCCATGCCGGCCGCCACGATGGCGTCCACGCCGGCATCGGCGAGCAGGCCCACCGGGCGCAGGCAGCCGCCCTCTTCGTGCGGCGGGTTCGCCAGCTCGGACGTGCCTTTGATCTCGCCGTCCTCGATGTCCACGATGGTGAAGCAGTCGCAATGGCCGAAGTGGCCCGAGCGCTCGGACGCGAGGTCGGCCGCGCCCATCGTCGGCACCGCGAGTTTCAGCGTTTCTCCCATGATGATCCTTCTTTCCCGGAACGTCGCCGTTCCGCTTATCGTCTTCCGAGGCCCTGTCGCCCCGGATCGTGCCCAATTCGTTTCCAGTCCGTCCGCGCAGGCGCCGCCTTGCCGGTCGGTCGCGCAGGCGGCGGGG
>NC_021021.1:1655663-1661353 GCF_000210055.1 Gordonibacter pamelaeae 7-10-1-b | reverse complement strand
CCCACCGCGCCGCCGGCAGCACGGTTGCCGGGCACCCTCTCCTCCGCAGTCGCCTCGCGGCATGCGCGTCGCCTCCTTCTCCTCGGCACGTCGGCCGCCTCTTCGGCAGGTCAGCGGCTTACGTTGGCCGCCGCGCCGCCTCCGCAGCCCGCAAGCTTTACGTCCGCAGCCCGCAGGCTTTGCGCCGCCTGGCCGCCTCGCCTGCGACGGCCATCGTTTCTTCGCGGTCTGCCGGCATTCGCCTTCCAACCACCTGTCGCCTACAGCTATATGACGTGAACATATATACTCCCAAAACATCTATGTTGTCAACATATATCTTTGCCCACGCCGCCATGCGTCCTGAAAAGCCGTCATCCGGTCGTTGCGCTGCTTCGACGCGCCCGCGCCAGCCGCAGCCTGGTTCGGCGGCAACCAAGCAGGTGAGCCGCAGCAGCGCCGCCCGCCCTCCATCGAGCTACCGCGGATCGGCGCACTTCGCCATCTTGTACGGCCGAAGAAAGGGCCTCTCGCAATACCAGTCGAAAGCACTCCTTCCCGCCACGAGGAAACACCAGCGGTGATTTGGCAGAGAGCCCCCATTTTGGAAGAGAATCGGAGGTAGGTGATTTTTTTGCTCGCTGAAAAATCACCGCACACGGAAGAGTGGATGCAAAATGTCAGGTCGGTGCATCCCGCTTGATCGAATCGGCCCGAGTACGCCGAGCCAAAAATCACCTACCTCGAAATCTCTGCCCTTTTTTCGGCAACAACATCGATGACAATCACGGTTGAGCAGCGGAACCTGCGCCTTCTGGCAGAAATCGCAAGCTATTCGTCGTCGAGATACGAGCAGCCGTCGATGCATGACTCCGCAAAAGCAGCTGAACAGGGAAAACGACGATCCCGAGCAATGGATGCACCCCTGAATAGAGCCAAGATTCTCACCCCATGACGAATAAGCCTCGATTTCTGCCAGAACAGCCTCCTTTTCAAGCGCGCCAAGGTACGGCAAGCGAAAGAATTGGCCGAACCGGCCCGTTTCGCGCGCCGGCCGGCACACCCGAGCGCCCGACGCGCACGCGTGCCGGGCCGCAATGGCGCTGCCCCGTCCCAGAGCGTGCCCGAAGCGGCCTTAGCGCACCTTCGCCACGATGCCGACGAACGTGGCCACGGCGAACACGGCCGAGAAGGCGAACGCCAGCTGGTAGGGCAGCGCGGGGTTGGCGACCGCTGCAGCCGAGGTGCCCGCCAGGGCAATGAGCAGCACCATCGCCGACGTGCCGAGCGAGGCGCACGCCTGGCGCCCCGCGATGGAGAACGAGCTGCCGTCGGTGACGATGCGCCCCGGCAGGCCGGCGAGGCTCCACGAGATGAGCGGGCCCATGAGCCCCGACACGCCGAACGCGCGCACGGCCTGGCAGAACGTGGTGACGGCGAGCGGCGTCTCCTCGTCCAGGAACACCATGAGCACCGACCCGACCGCCAAGAGCGCGCCCGACGCCACCGTCACGGGGCGGATGCCGAACCGGTCGGTGAGCACGCCGGCCAGCGGGTTCAGGAACAGCGCCGCCAACGTGCCGGGAAGGAGCACGATGCCCGCGTCAAGCGCCGTGCCGCCGCACAGCCCCTCCACGTACAGCGGGATGACCAACGTCACGCCCATGAACGAGGCATGCAGCAGGCACAGCACCGCGAATCCCACCGTGTACTGGCCCGACTTGAAGATGCCCATGTTGATGAGCGGGTCGTCCACGCGCTTCTGCCGCCGCACGAACAGCACGAGGAACACCGCACCCGCCGCGAGCGGGCCCCACGCGAACGGGCTGGTGAGCGCGAAGCTGCTCGCCTCGGAGAACCCCAGCAACAGGCCGCCGAAGCCCAGCGCCGACAGCATGAACGACAGCGTGTCGAACCGCTCGCTGCGGTTGCCCTCCCCGCCGCGCACGAGCAGCGCCGTGGCAACCCCCAGCACTGCCACGCCCACCAGCAGCAGCACGAAGAAGCTGCGCCACCCGAACGAGAAGCTGAGGGCCCCGCCGACGGTCGGTCCGATGTTCGGCGCAAAGCCCATGGCGATGCCCGCGATGCCCATGGCCGTGGCGCGGCGCCCCTCGGGAAAGCGCGTCATGGCGATGGTCTGCATGAGCGGAAGCAGAAGCCCCGTGGACACGGCCTGGCAGATGCGCCCGGCCAGCAGCACGGCGAAATTCGAGGCTAGGCAGTCGGCAAGAGCCCCCACCAGGAAGAACGCGAGCGCGATGAACACGTGCTGGCGCGTGGTGAACCGCTTCCCCAGAAACGTGGCCGCGGGAACCGCGATGCCCAGCACCAGCATGTAGCTGGTGGTGAGCCACTGGCCCAGGCTCACGTCGAGCGAGAACTCGCCCATGATCTCGGGCATCATGGCGTTCACGGCCGTCTGCGAGAGGTTGCCGAAGGCGGAGGCCAGCATCACGATGGCGAACAGCGCGTACACGCGCCCCCGCTCGCCCTTGACCAACTCCCGCACCGCAGCCTCCTTTGCCTCCGCGTCCTCTCCGTACCGGAAAGTATAGCCCAAGCGTCGGCGCCCAGGCGCTCCTAAATCGGGGAAACGCTCCGGGTGGAGCGCCCGAGGTGCGCACCCTGGGCAGGTGTCCTGCCGTTGAGCGCCCGGCAGAACGCAGCGCCCGGAACCCGGTTGCCTCGTTGGTTCCCCTTCGTCTATACTTAGTATTGCTAAATACGCTTATGCGAGCGTTCGAAAGGACGGCGGCCATGTCTTCCAACCCCGTGCCCAACTGCGTTGCCGACGGTCAAGCCCCTGCGCGGCGGGGTCGCTGGCGCATCGCGGTCCTCCTTGCGCTCGCCGCGCTTCCACTCGTCCTCACCGCCGCAGCCCAGCCGTTCCTGCCGGAGACGGTTCCCGTTCATTTCGACGTGGGCGGGCCCGACCGCTGGGGATCGAAAGCAGAGCTCTTCGTCGGCGCGGGCATTCTCTTCGCCATCGAGATCGCGGTCGCCCTCCTGTTCGCCGTCTTCGAGCGTCAGCGAGCGACCGGGCGCGAGGACTGGCTCGTGTCGGACAGCTTCGGCGGCCAGATGTCGTTCCCCGTCGTCGCTGGCGTGTTCGCCGTGCTCGACCTCTTCCAGGCGGCAAGCGTGGCGATGTGCTTCGCGGAAGCCGGGTTCGCCGCACCCGTCGACGTGGCGCAACTGCTCGTCGACCTCGGGATGGGCGCGATCGTGTTCGGCCCGCTCGCGTTCTCGCTGTACATGCTGATCACCGGAAAGGGGCTGCGGTTCGTGAACTCCCACCCGGGATCGAGCGAGCTGGAGCGGAAGTTGGGAGCCGACAAGCAGCAGGCGCGCGCCATCGGCGGGCTGCTGCTGTCCATCACGGCGTTCTTGCTCGTGGAGTGGATAGTGACGATGAGATGAGAGAAACGGCTTTATTGCAGGCAAGGAGCTGCTGAAGCGCAACCCGCACATTCGCATCGAACGGAACGAGCGCTAGGCGCGCCCGCCGTCCCCGCAGGGCAGGGGCTCTGCCCTTGCCGCCCAACAGGGCGACAAGCCGTAGGGGTGCCGGCAGGGGCAGAGCCCCTGCCAAACGGAGCCAGCGACAACGCCGCCCGATCGGCGTTTCCCTAGTTGTACGCCTGCTGGGTCTTCTCCAGGCCCGCCGTTACCAGCGAGAGCGCGGCCTGGGCGCCGCGGTCCACGGCGTAGGCGAAGTCGTCGGCAGCCTCTTTCTTGGGCAGCGACAGCACCCAGTCCACCACGGGCATGCGTCCCGGCGGGCGGCCGATGCCCACGCGCACGCGGCTCCAGTCGCGCGTGCCCAGCTTGTCGCAGATGGAGCGCAGGCCATTGTGCCCGGCGTGCCCGCCGCCGAACTTCACGCGCACGGTGCCGGGGTCGATGTCCAGCTCGTCGTGGATGACGATGAGGTGCTCCGCGTCCACGCCGTAGGCGTTCATGAGCTGCTTCACCGGGCCGCCCGACGTGTTCATGTAGCTTTGCGGCTTGGCGAGCACCAGGTCGACATCGCGGTAGGCGCCCTTGGCCGTGAGCGAGCCGCACTCCGTCTTCCAGTAGCGCGCGCCCACCTCGCCCGCAATGGCGTCCACCGCGTCGAACCCGGCGTTGTGCCGCGTGTGCGCGTATTCTTCGCCCGGATTCCCCAGGCCAACTATCAGGTACATCGCGCCCTACTCGAACAGGCTTGCCACGGAGCCGTTGTCGTACACGTTGCTGATGGTCTTCGCGAACAAAGAGGCCAGCGACAGCACCTTGATCTTGCCGGTCTGGCGCTCCAGCGGCACGGGTACCGCGTTCGTCACCACCACCTCCTCGATGATGGAGTTGGCGATGCGGTCGTACGCCGGGCCGCTGAACAGGCCGTGGGTGGCGCATGCGTACACCTGCGCGGCACCCTTGGCCTTGAGGGTGGAGGCGGCCGCCACCAGCGAGCCGGCCGTGTCGATCATGTCGTCGTTGAGGATGCACACCTTGTCCTTCACGTCGCCGATGAGCGCCGTGATCTCGGCCTGGTTGTGCTTCGGGCGGTCCTTGTGCATGATGGCGATGTCGCAGTCCAGCATAGTGGAGAACTTCTTCGCCGCCTTCGCACGGCCCACGTCGGGCGACACCACGCACAGCTGCTCGGGGTCGAAGCCCATGGACCGGTAGTAGTCCACGAAGATGGGCATGGCCGTCATGTGGTTCACCGGCAGGTCGAAGAAGCCCTGGATGGCGTCCTGGTGAAGGTCGACGGTGATCACGTTGTCCACGCCCGCCGCGGCCAAGAGGTCGGCCACCAGCTTCGCCGTGATGGGCTCGCGCGGAGCGGCCTTGCGATCCTGGCGCGCATAGCCGTAGTGCGAGATGACGGCGGACACGGAGCGCGCGGAGGCACGCTTGGCGGCATCGGTCATGATGAGCAGCTCCATGAGCGCGTCGTTCACGTCGTAGCCCTCGGCGCCGCACACCGACTGGATGAGGAACACGTCGGCGCCGCGGACGCTCTCCTGGTAGCGCGCGTAGATCTCGCCGTTGGCGAACTTCTCCAGCTTGACGTTGCCGAGCGAGGCGTTCAGGTGCTTCGCTATCTCGTCGGCGAGCTCGGGGTTGACCGACCCCGAGAACAAGGCCATGCTCTTCTGCACTTCCGTCATGTGCGCGCTCCTTCGTGTTGCCGCGGGGCCGCCGCGCCCGCCGCAGCAGTCGCCCCCTCTCACATGGGCACTATTGTATCCGCAGGCGACGCGCCCGCACAGGGCAATCTCCGCCTTTTCGACAGAGCTCCTTACTTCCCTGCTTGCTGCGCGCGCTTCTTGGCGGCCCAACCGGGGATCTCGCGCTGCTCGGGGCGCGTGAGGGCCAGCGCGTCGGGCGCCACGTCCTTCGTGATGCACGAGCCCGCGCCCACGATGGCGCCCGCACCGATGCTCACGGGGGCCACCATCATGGTGTCGCTGCCGACGAACGCACCGTCGCCGATCACCGTGGGCCACTTCTTCTTGCCGTCGTAATTGCAGGTGATGGACCCGGCGCCCACATTCACGTCCTCGCCGATGGTCGTGTCGCCGATGTAGGACAGGTGCGGCACCTTCGAGCCCTTCCCCACCGTGGACTTCTTGATCTCCACGTGGGTGCCGGCCTTCGCGCCCTCGCACAGGTGCGCGGCCGGCCGCAGGTAGGCGCGCGGTCCGCACGAGGCGCCG
>NC_021021.1:1651934-1655338 GCF_000210055.1 Gordonibacter pamelaeae 7-10-1-b | reverse complement strand
TCGGTGTCGGCCTCCACCAGGGGCTCCACCTGCTGGCGCTCGTGGCCCACGACGGTCGCGATGCGGCCGATGCCGGCCTCGTGGGCAGCGTCCACCACCCAGCGCACGAGCGGCTTGCCCAGCACCTCGTGGGCGACCTTGGGCTTCTTCGACTTCATGCGGGTTCCGGCACCCGCGGCGAGCACGATGGCGGCAGCTTCCATGGTTTCCCTTCGTTCGCACGACGTTTTCGACCGTACAGTATAGCGCAGAGCCCGCACGGAGGGCGCGAACCCCACGCAGAAGCCATGCAGGTCGCAAGGCGAGCACGGAAGCAGGCAGCGGAGCGGGGCGCGGGCGCGTACCGGGTGCCCGCGCGGCCCCGTGGACGAATACCGGAGGCGGCTAATCCCGCGGCGCGCTGCTCCCGTCCTTGTGCTCGCCGCCGCTCGTGCCGGTGACGTCGTCGGCCTCGCGGCGGAGTGCGTCGCGGAGGGCCTCCTCGCCCCTCTCGCGCAGAAGCGTCTCCTCCACGCTGGCCAGCGGGGGCTCGCCGGCGTGCTCCTTGAACTCCTCCTGCACCTTCTCCAAGAGGTCGTCCTTGCCCTCCTCGCGCAGCACGCGCACCACCTCGTTGCGCACGGCCTCGCGCACGTCCCCGATGGAACCGCCGCCCAGAAGGCCGGTCGGGCCCAGGTCGACGGCTATCTCGAACACGCCGCCGCGCCTCTTCGCCGCCTCGACCTCGTCTTTGATCGCAGGGTCTTCCAAATCGCGCAGCAGCTCCTCGGCCTCGCGCGCGGCCTCGTCGCCCGCCGTCTGGCGCGTGATGTCGTCGGCGCTCGAGGACAGGTACGCCACGCCGCGCTTCTGCGCCGCCTTCGCCTGCAGCAGCAGCAGCACGAAGCCCAGTACGCCGGCCAAAAGCGATGCCGCCAGGATGCCCAGCTTCGCCGTGGCCACCAGGCCCTCGTCGGGGAACGCCAGGTTCGCCACGAAGATGGCCATGGTGAAGCCCACGCCGCCCAGGATGGACGCGCCCAGCATGTGGAACCAGTTCACGTTCTCGGGCAGCGAGGCCAGCTTGGACTTCACCACCGCCATGCTGAACAGCATGATGCCAAGCGGCTTGCCCACGAGCAGGCCCAGCAACACGCCGTAGAGCACCGGGCTCGAGAGCATCGCCCCCACGTCCACGCCCAGGAAGCTCACGTCGGCGTTCGTGAGGGCGAACAGCGGCAGGATGCCGAAGTACACCCAGGGGTACAGCCGGTGCTCCAGGCGCGTGGCCGGCGGCACCACCTGGCGCGCCACGCGGCTAAGATCCTGCACCGTCTCTATGTAGCCGCCCTGCGCGATGACGGGCGTCTCGGGCTGGTAGGCCGAGCACGCCTCGCGCACCTTGTCGCCCGACCAGGTGAGGAAGCTCTTGATGTTCACGCGCGACCCCGAGGGGATGGTGAACGCCAGCAGCACGCCGGCGATGGTGGCGTGCACGCCCGACATGTACACGCAGTACCACAGCACGGCCCCCACCAGCAGGTACGGAATGAGCGAGTAGATGTGGTTGCGGTTCATGAGCACGAGCACGAACAGCACCACGGCGGCCACGGCCAGCCACGGCAGCGACGGGCTGTGCCCGTAGAAGATGGCGATGACCAGGATGGCAATGATGTCGTCGGCCACGGCCAGCGTGCTCAGGAACACGCGCACGCCGTTCGGCACGCGGTTGCCCAAGAGCGCCAGGATGCCCAGCGCGAACGCGATGTCGGTGGCCGTGGGCACGCCCCAGCCGTGCGCCGTCTCCGGGTTCGTCGCGTTGAAGGCCAGGTAGATGCCGATGGGCGCCAGCACGCCGCCCACGGCCGCCACGATGGGCAGCAGCGCCTGGCGGATGTTCGTGAGCTCGCCCACCGTGAGCTCGTACTTCACCTCCAAGCCCACCAGCAGGAAGAAGATGGCCATGAAGATGTCGTTGATGACGTGGCCGAGCGACATGCCGGCGAACCCGTCGCCGAAGAACACGCCCACCTCCGTGTGCCAGAAGCCCAAAAACGCCTCGTACGCCCCCGTGTTCGCCACGATCAGCGCCACGACGGCCGCCAGGAGCATGGCGCCCGCGGCCTTCGTCGAAGAGTGCGTGAATTGGATGAGCTTGCGGTAGCGCGCCTGATGCCGTTGCACCTCGTTGATGAACAGCTTCTGCTCTTTGGCCGGTGTGGATGCCATGTCCGCCCTATCTGTCGACAATGCCTGAAAGTCCTATTATCCCTTATACACCCTCGTGGGCCTCGCATTCACCACCCGTTTCCAACCCGATTTCACAACGTAGCGCATTCTCTCCAAGGCGGTGCCCCGCAGGCCGGCGCCCCGTGCGCCGTTTTGCCAACGGCTCGAAAATACCCTGCCGCAGTCGGGCGTTTTGCGCTATGCTGTACCCATCAGTTTGGCGTGAGGAGTCGACTTGGGTCTTGCATGAGCGGCATATCGGTATCCGCCCCGCACGACCTCGGCCAGGGCTTCCGGCCAAGCTTTTTTTATTCGCCACGAGGTAAGAGGTGAGTGCTATGAGCATTACCGTAGCCGGACGCAAAATGCCCGTAACCGATGCACTGCGTCAATACGCCGAGGAGAAGATCGGCAACTCGATGAAGGTCATGGACATCGACCCTCTCGTTGCCGAGGTTGTTCTGTACGTGGAGAAGAATCCCGCGAACCCCCGCCCTGCCTGCTGCGAGGTCACGCTGCGCACGAAGGGCCACATCATCCGCGTGGAGGAATGCGAAGAGGACATGTACGCCGCCATCGACGTGGCCGCCGCCAAAGTGGTCCGCCAGCTGCGCAAGTACAAGACGAAGGTCATCGACCGCAAGCTGCGCGCCGTGGACGAGACCATCCGCACCGAGCCCGTGCCGACCAAGGATCTCGACCAGCTCATGGAGGAGCTCGCGGCCGACGAGGAGGTCGTGCGCGTGAAGGAGATCGAGTTCGAGCCGCTGACCGAGGAGGAGGCGCTCGTGAAGATCGACCTCTTGGGCCACGACTTCTTCGCCTACACCGACCGCGACACCAGCATGGTGAACGTGCTCTACCGCCGCGACGACGGCGGCTACGGCCTGCTCAAGCAGCGCGAAGAAGCCTAGCATCCGAAGGGGAGAACGGTGACCGGTTCCAACAGGCACGACGATGCTCGGTCCCGCCGTTCTCCCCGCCCTGCCCGGGCGGGGCGGGTCGTGCTCTCCGCCCGGGACTACCTGAAGAGCACTCCCGGCCAGACGGCCGAGCAGATCGGCCCGGCCACGGGGAATACGGGGAGCCGCAGGCCGTCGACCCTGGAGGACGCGCAAGCACACGCGCGCGGCGAGGCGGAGGCACCCGAGAACGGAAATGCGGCCCGCCCGCAGACCCGGCCGAACCGTCCGCAG
>NC_021021.1:1650280-1651791 GCF_000210055.1 Gordonibacter pamelaeae 7-10-1-b | reverse complement strand
CTCTACGCCGGCGGCGGGCCCGACCAAAACCCGCTGCGGAGGATCGTGCTCGTCGCAGGCGCCGTAGCCGTGTGCGCGCTGCTCGTGTTCGGGATATCCACCCTGTTCAGCACCTGCTCCGCTCACCCGCCGGAAGAGGAGCACGCCGCCGAGGCCGAGCCCGAGAGCCCTCCCACGCCCGAGGAGCGCCTGGCGGCGCTGCCCGCCGTCCAGGTTGAGCTGGCCGAACTGAACCTTCCGACGGGCACGGAGCCGCAGGCGTTCGCCCCTGCCCCGGCGGAGGGCAGTACCGAGTCCGTGCAGCCCGTGCTGTCCGATGCGTCGAAGGCGGCGATCGACCAGGCATTCGCCCCCTTCGCGGAAAACGACCGCTCCTTCGGGTTCGCGCTCGTTGACCTGGGCACCGGCCGCGGCATCGCCGCCAACGTGGATGCCGAGTTCTACGGGGCCAGCTCGTTCAAGGGGCCGTACTGCGTGTACTTCTGCCAGAGCCAGATAGAGACGGGCCTGGCCGCTCGCGACGACTTCGTCGCGAGCGGCGTCATGAGCGAGTCGGGCGTGTTCTCCTCGCAGGGCTCCGACCTCATCGGCAGCATGATAGAGAGCGCCATCCTGTTCTCCAGCAACGACACCTACGGCGCGCTGCGCAACGACTACAGCGACGACGCGCTGGCGGCGTACCTCGAGGGCCTGGGCGTCGACCCGGCGCTGGCCTACGACACGTGGTTCCCGCGCTACACGGTGCGCGACGGCATGCGGCTGTGGCTGAACGCGAGCGAGTACCTGGCCTCCGGCACCGAGACGGCCCAGTGGCTCGCAGGGCTGCTCGAGAAGGACGAGACGTCCTACCTGCGCGAGGCGCTGAAGAACGAGAACCCCAAGTACTGAGCAAGCCGGGCTGGTCTATGGAATCGTTCGAGAACGGCGAGTACAACGCCCTGTGCGACGCGGGCATCGTGGTGAAGGACGGCCGCCGCTACCTGGTGAGCGTCATGTCGAACATACCGTACACCACCTCGAACGTGGAGCTGTTCGAGAACGTGATCGCCGCCGTGTTCGCCGCGTGCGGCGACCTGGCGTAGGGGACGCGCCTCGTCCGGTCACGCCACGCGGCAGGCCAGTTCCACGTCGCGACGGTCGAACAGGTCGGCGTAGCGCGGGCCCAGCCAAGTGCCCAGCTCGGACGGGCGCAGCACGAGGGGCATGCGGTCGTGCACGTCGCGCACCCAGCGGTTGGGCTCGCAGGTCATGATCGAGAAATGGCCGTCCTCGTAGATGCCGCCCAAGAACGTGACCGGGTTATCCGGTAGGCCGAACGCGCACTGCACCTTCACCTCGCGGCCCGTCTTGGGGCTCACGGCGCGCTCCGTCTTGTGGGGCTCGTAGAAGCCCAGCGTGGGCACGGCGCAGCGGCGCTGCTCCAGCGACTCGCGCCACATCTGGCCGCGCGGGCCGGTGGCCGTGTCCACGCGCGTGTTGAACACGGGTCGCTTGCCCAGCTCACCTGGTAC
>NC_021021.1:1647517-1649402 GCF_000210055.1 Gordonibacter pamelaeae 7-10-1-b | reverse complement strand
GACGGCCCAACCCCGGGTGCGCAGCGCCTCGGCCGCCTCGATGGCGAGCGCCGCGTTCGCGGGCTGGTAGCTGCCGAGCAGCCGCGTGCGCAGGTCGGTAAAGCGCCCATAGGAGAACGGACGCAGGGGCGCCCCGGGAACCCCCCAGTCCACCGTACCCGCCTCCAAGAGCGCGAGGTCGGGCACGGTCAGCGCATCGCCCGCCGCCGCAGCCGCTGCCTCGACCGCCGCCATCGCCTCGGGCTCCTGGGGCCACGACACCACAGCCGAACCCGGCTTCACGATGCCCGCCTTCTCGCCCGCGATGGCCGCTAGCGTGTTGCCGAGCAGTGCCGTGTGGTCGAGTCCGATGCGCGCGATGACGGCAACCTCGGGCGCGTCGATGACGTTCGTGGAGTCGAGGCGGCCGCCGAGGCCCACCTCGAGCACCACGACGTCGCAACCGCTCCGCGCGAAATGCACGAGCGCCACGGCGCACATGAGCTCGAACTCGGTGGGATGGTCCGCCATGGCCTCGGCCTGCTCCTTCACAAGCAGCGTCGCCTCGATGAGGTCGTCAGCCGAGATGTTCGCCCCGTCCACGCGGATGCGCTCCTCGAACGCGATGAGGTACGGGCTGGTGAACAGCCCCGTGCGCAAGCCCGCGGCCTGCAGGATGGAGGCGAGGTAGGCGCAGGTCGACCCCTTGCCGTTCGTACCGGCCACGTGCACGAACTTGAGGCGGTCCTGCGGCCGGCCCAGCCGATCGAGCAGCTCGCAGATGCGATCGAGCCCGAGCCGCGACTCCAGCCAGCGCGGCTCGTTGATGTAGGCGATCGGGTCGAACGACATGGAAGGCCTCCTTAATAAAACGAACGAGTGTTTCACGTGAAACACTCGTTCCAGAAAACGATGGATAAACGCGTTACTCTTGCGTCAGATACTCCCCGATGCCCGCCGCGGCGCGCTTGCCGGCACCCATGGCCAGGATGACGGTCGCCGCGCCGATCACCGCGTCGCCGCCGGCGAACACGCCCGGCTTCGACGTGGCGCCCGTGCGCTCGTCGGCCACGATCAGGCTGCGCGGCGTCACCTCGAGCCCCGGGGTGGTCTTCGCGATCAGCGGGTTGGTCTTCGACCCTGCCGCCACCACCAGCATGTCGATGTCGATGACGAACTCGCTGCCCTCGATCGGCGCGGGGCGGCGGCGTCCGCTCGCGTCGGGCTCGCCCAGCTCCATGCGCACGCACTCGACGCCCGACACCCAGCCGCTCTCGTCGCCCAGAATGCGCACCGGGTTCGTCAGCAGCTGGAACTTGATGCCCTCCTGCTCGGCATGGTGCACTTCCTCGGCGCGCGCCGGCATCTCCTCGCGTCCGCGGCGGTACACCACGGTCACGTCGGCGCCCAGGCGCCTCGCCGTGCGCGCCGCGTCCATGGCCACGTTGCCGCCGCCCACCACCACGCACTTCTTACCCGCGTACACCGGCGTCTCGTATTCGGGGAACTGGTACGCCTTCATAAGGTTCACGCGGGTCAGAAGCTCGCTTGCCACCGACACGCCGTTGAGGCCCTCGCCCTCGATGCCCAGGTAGCTGGGAAGCCCCGCGCCCGTGCCCACGAACACGGCGTCGAAGCCGCGGTCCTCCATGAGCTCGTCGATGTCGTAGAGCTTGCCCACCAGGGCGTTCACCTCGAACGAAACGCCTTTGTCGCCCAGCTTCGACACCTCGCGCTGCACGAGGTCCTTCGGCAGGCGGAACTCGGGTATGCCGTAGGTGAGCACGCCGCCCACCTTGTGCAGCGCCTCGAACACCGTGATATCGCATCCGCGCTTCACCAGCTCGCCCGCGCAGGTCAGCGACGCCGGGCCCGAGCCGATGACCGCCACGCGCTTGCCGGCCAG
>NC_021021.1:1641380-1647319 GCF_000210055.1 Gordonibacter pamelaeae 7-10-1-b | reverse complement strand
CTCGTCGCCCGCAGCGCACTCCTCGCGCAGCCCGTCCATGGCCGCGGCCGCCTCCTCGGGATGCGCGAACGCCCAGTCGGATGTGAAGCGCTCCAGGCGGCCGATGGCCACCGGCTCGCCGTTCCTGCCGCGCGTGCACACGCCCTCGCACTGCGTCTCCTGCGGGCACACGCGCCCGCAGATGGCCGGCAGCGAGTTCGCGCTCTTCACGATGGCGTACGCACGGGCGAAGTTGCCTTCGGCCACCTGCTCGACGAACCGCGGGATGGGCACGCCCACCGGGCAGCCGCCCACGCAGGGGGCGTTCGGGCACTGGATGCAGCGGCGCGCCTCGGCCACCGCCTCTTCCTCGGTATAGCCCAGCGCCACCTCGTCGAACGTCTTCGCACGCTCGGCCGGATCGAGCTCGGAAACGGGCGTTTTCTCCTTCTGCCGGTTCACCTCGTAGCTGGTCGCCATGCTACGCCCCCTTCCGCTCGCCGTCGGTCCCGCCGTTGCAGTCGCGGCCCTCGGCCGCCTCGCGCGCCGCGCCCTCGAAGCTGCGGTACATCACGCCACGGCGCATGGCGTCGTCGTAGTCCACCAGGTGGCCGTCGAAGTCCGGCCCGTCCACGCAGGCGTGCAGGTACTCGTCGCCCACCTTCACGCGGCAGCCGCCGCACATGCCGGTGCCGTCGATCATGAGCGGGTTCATGCTCACGAGCGTCTTGATGCCGTAGGGCTTGGTGGTGGCGGCCACGAACTTCATCATGATGACGGGACCCACGGCCAGCACCAGGTCGTAATCCGCGCCCTCGTCGATACGCTGCTGCAGCGCCTGCGTCACGAGGCCCTTGTTGCCGTTCGAGCCGTCGTCGGTCATGATGATCTGGCGCGTGGAGCACGCCTTTATCTCGTCCTCGAGAAGGATGAGGTCCTTGTTGCGGAAGCCGGTGATCACGTCCACCTCGCAGCCGTGCTCGTGCAGCCACTTGGCCTGCGGGTACGCGATGGCCGTTCCCAGACCGCCGCCGATGACGCACGCGCGGCGCGCGCCCTCGAGCTCGGTGGGGTTGCCGAGCGGCCCCGCGAAGTCCAGCAGCGCGTCGCCCGCCTTCAGCTGCGCGAGGCGCATCGTGGTGGCGCCCACCGCTTGGAACACGATGGTGACGGTGCCCGCCTCCGGGTCGCATTCGTTCATCGTGAGCGGGATGCGCTCGCCGCGCTCGTCGATGCGCAACATGATGAACTGGCCCGGCCTGATCTTGCGCGCTATCTCGGGCGCGCGCACGACCATGCGGGTGACTTCCGCATTGAGCGGTTCTACTCGTTCGATGGGGTACACGGCTTCGCCCTCTCTCTTCTCAGATAGAGAAGCAGCACCGGACGATGGCGGTGCCGCTCCCCATAGAAGTATGGCGGCCATTATAGCAACATGCCCGCCGTCCCCATGTTTCGAACAGGTTACCGAGCGGTCAGCGGAGAGAAAATCGCCGAGGTGGCAGGGAACCTATAATCGATGGAGGGCGCAGCCGGCGCATGCGGCCCCTGCGTTGCGACGGAGAAGGCGAGCTGATTGCCGCGTAGCCGTCCGCAGGGCGCGGTGCAGCCGTCCGCATCGGCGCCCATCGAGGAGGAAGCAGCCATGGCGCAGAAATACGTGTTGACCAAGCAGCTGAAGGCCGTGCCGCTCGACCAGCCCATCGAGCCGGGGGCATCGGTGGTGGAGGTCATCACCACCCAGGAGTTCGCCAAGCTCGGCGTGGCCGGCGCCGACACGCTCTCGGCGCTGCGCACGCTCACGGAGGCCGAGAGCACCTACCTCGACGTGTTCCCCGACAGCCTCATCGGCTCGTTCGCCGTCCCCGACAAGAAGGACCTCATGGGCGAGACGATCAAGTTCGCCTTTTACCTGAACAAGACCAACCTCATCTTCATCGACGAGGGTCAGGTATGCACGCGCTTGCTCGACGATATCGAGCGCATCGGCGTTTTGAAGGAATCCACGGCGGCGCACTGCCTGTTCGAGTTCATGAAGCTGCTCGTGAAGGACGACCTGACGTACCTCGCCGACGTGGAGGACCGCATGGAGGACGTGGAGGAGCAGATCATCGACCGCTGCGGCAACGTGGCGAACCGCAAGATGCTGGGCTTTCGGCGGCGGCTTCTGCGCATCGACACCTTCTACCAGCAGCTCGTGGACATGACGGGCACCATCGGCGACAACGAGAACAAACTGCTCACCAACGGGGAGGCCCGCCTGTTCCACTCGCTCGAGAAAACGGTGGAGCGCCTGCTCAAGCGCTCGCAGACGCTCAAGGAGTACAGCCTGCAGCTGCGCGAGCTCTACCAGACGCAAATCGACATTCAGCAGAACGACACCATGCAGTGGTTCACCGTCATCACGACGCTGTTCGCCCCGCTCACGCTCATCACCAGCTGGTTCGGCATGAACTTCGCGAACATGCCCGGCCTGGACTGGCAGTGGGGCTACCAGACCATCATCGTGGTGTGCATCGTCATCATCGTGGTGGAGCTGGTGATATTCAAGAGGAAGAAATGGCTGTGAGGCCCCGGCCTGGCGCCGCAAACCGGCAAGGCCGAGCGCTAACGAAAGAAATCGGCCGTTTTCTTTCGTTACGATGCGAAAATGCCCCGCTAACGAAAGAAAACTTTCGTTAGCGGGGCACGTTGCGGCTAAAGAGGATCCGTACCAGGCTCCAAGATGTCCAAATAGCGCTGGAATACGAACCGTTTGTTGCGCTGTGACTTCGGCGAGGCATCTTTCAGGATGCCCAATCCGCACAAGTTGTCTATCACGTTCTTCGCGGTCGGCTCCGACACGTGGAGCATTTCCGCCACCTTGCGTTTCGTGACGGACGGCGACTCGAACAACCGGTCAAGAAGGGCCGTGTGGTTGGCGCTAAGCCTTGCATCGTTCAAGAGTCGCAGGCAATCGCTTTGCAGCTGGATGATCTGCTTGGCCGAAGCGACCCCTTCTTCGGATGTCTGGGAGATACCCCGGAGAAAAAACGCCAGCCACTCTTCCCAAGCGCCCTTGAGCCTCACGTCCATCAGGCGGTCGTAGTATTCCTGCCGGTTCCTTTTGAAGTAATAGCTCAGGTAAAGAACGGGTTTTGACAGGATCCCCTCGTTGCAGAGCCAAAAGGTTATGAGCAGCCGACCCATGCGCCCGTTTCCATCAAGAAACGGATGGATGGTTTCGAACTGGGCATGGATAAGGGCGATCTTCACCAAGGTGGGCATGTCGGCGCATTCGTAGAAAAACGACTCCAGGGCTCCAAGCGCCGTTCGCATATCATCCACAGCCGGAGGCACATAGGGCGCGTCGGCGAGCGAGCAGCCCTGCGGCCCGATCCAGTTCTGGGAGTGCCTGAACTCGCCGGGGGTTCGCTCGCTTCCGCGACCGCTCGCCAACAGATGGGCATGGATCTCGCGGATCAGCCGCAGGCTCAAGGGAAACTCCCGCAGGCGGTCGAGCCCGTAGTTCATGGCCGCGATGTAATTGGCAACTTCCTGCGTGTCGTCGTTCATCCGGCTCTCCTCGATGGCGATGACGTCTTCCAGAGAAGCCTGCGTGCCCTCGATCTGGGAACTGAGAAGCGCCTCTTTCTTGACGTACATCGACACGAACAGATCAGGGTCGGGCAGCACCTGGGTCACACCGTCCAGCCTGCCGAGCTTGCGGTCCGCCTCGGAGAGGAGCCCGAGCAGTTCCGAGGTGAACTCGAGGGGAGGATCGGGTGGCAGCGGCTTGGGAACGAACGCACGGTATCCGGTTGGCTGGGCAACGAATCGCCCGGATCGGTTTTGCCTATCCACCAGTGTTCCTCCTTCTCGTAGTGCATTTGCGAAAATAGCTAAGGTTTCTTAGCCTTTTCTTTCATTATCTCACGCTAACGAAAGAAATCGGCCGATTTCTTTCGTTACGACGCGAAAATGCCCCGCTAACGAAAGAAAACTTTCGATAGCGGGGCGCGAGGGGCGCAGATGTCGGTGTTTCCTAGAGCAGATGCGACTGCTCCACCGCAGGCTGCGAGGCGGCAGGGGCCTCTTCCGCAGGCTGCGCGGGAGTCGCGGGGCTGTCGACCTGCGCGGCAGGCGCCGCCGCCTTCTCCGCGTCGCTTGCGCGCAGCAGCTCGCCGAGCGTGGCGAAGTCGTTCTCCAGGGCCTCGCGCTTCGAGCCGTCGTAGATGGCGGCAGCGGGGTGGAAGATGGGGAACACCTTGAACTTGCCCGCGCGTTGCAGCGTGCCGTGCAGGCGCGTGATGCCGATCTCCGTCTTCAGTATGAACTTCGTGGAGAAGTTGCCCAAGGTGACGATGAACTCGGGGTCGATGGTGCGCGTCTGCTCGCGCAGGTACGGGGTGCAGAGCTCGATCTCCTCCGGGCGCGGGTCGCGGTTCCCGGGAGGCCGGCACTTCAGCACGTTCGCGATGAACACGTGCTCGCGCGCCAGGCCCGCGATGGCCAGAAGCTCGTTGAGGTACTGCCCGGCCTTGCCCACGAAGGGCTCGCCCTGCAGATCCTCGTTCTTGCCCGGCGCCTCGCCCACGATGAGCACGCGCGCCGAGGGGTTCCCCACCCCGAACACCGTCTGCGTGCGGCCGTCGGCCAGCGGGCACTTGCGGCAGGCCTCCACCTGCGCGCGGATGTCCTCCAGCGGAATGTGCGGCTTGGGCATGCGAATCCCCCTTCTCCCTGCTCTCTGCGCGAGAGCCTACACGTACACTCTGGGCATGCGCTGCGCGAACCCGATGGACAGCTCGTAGTGGATCGTGCCCAGCGTGTTCGCCATGTCGTCGAGCGTGACCACCGAGTCGCCCTGGCGTCCCACCAGCACCACCTCGTCGCCGATCTGCGGGTCAACGCGGCGGCGCGTGCCGTAGATGCGCATGTCCACCTCGAACATGCACTGGTCCATGCAGATGTTGCCCACCTGGCGGAACCGCTGGCCGGACACGATGAAGTCCGTGCGGCCCGAGAGCCCCCGGCGCAGGCCGTCGGCGTAGCCCACCGGTATGGTGCAAATCTTCACGCTGCCGGGGCTGCGGTAGTTCATGCCATAGCTCACGCCCTCGCTCATGGGAACGAGCCGTGCGTCGGTCACGCGCGCGTGCACGCTCATGACGGGCTTGAGCTCGATCATCGTGCGCGTCTCCGGGCACGGGTGCAGGCCGTAGAGCGCGATGCCGGGGCGCACCATGTCGAAGTGCACGTCCGGGTAGCGGATGGCTGCGGCCGAGTTGGCAGCATGGATGATGCCGGGATCGACGCCGGCCACGCGCATGCCCTGGATGGCCTCCAGGAAGCGCTTCGTCTGTATATGGAAGTCCAGCGTCTCGGGCGCATCGGCCGTGGCGAAGTGGGTGAACGTGCCCACGAGGTCGAGCGCGCGGTGGAAGCTCACCTGCGAGAGGAACTCCACCACCTGGTCGTGGCGCACGCCGATGCGGTTCATGCCCGTGTTCACGGCCAGGTGGTACGGCGCGCGGATGCCGAAGGCGTCGGCCGCCTCGGCGTAGCGGATGGCGAAGTCGGGCGTGTAGACGCTCGGCATGACCTTGTAGGCCAGCAGCAGGGGGATGGCCTCGTCGGGCGGCTGCGACAGCACGAGGATGGGCGCGTTCACCAGCGCCTCGCGCAGCTCGATGGCCTCGTTGACCGTGGCCACGCCCAGGTACTCGGCGCCGGAGTTCAGCGCCGTCTTCGCGCAGCGCACCGCCCCATGCCCGTAGCCGTCGGCCTTCACCACGGCCATGACGCGCACGCCGGGTCCCACGTGGCGCTTGAGGGACGCCACGTTGTGGCGCAGGGCGTTCAGGTCGACCTCCGTCCAGGCCCAGCGGCGGTCGGTGTCGGGGATGAGGCGCAGCTTGTCGGGGTCGAAGCTCGCCGCGCCCGCGTCGGGCCGCGCGTGGTCGCGCGCGTACTGGAAC
>NC_021021.1:1627444-1641207 GCF_000210055.1 Gordonibacter pamelaeae 7-10-1-b | reverse complement strand
CCCCGTGGTGTAGCCCCCCACCGGCGTGTGCCCCACGCTGGCGCTGGCCGGCTCGAAGCCCGGCTTGCGATTCGCGAACCCGGTGAATCCGTTCGGTAGCTCTTGTGCCGTCATGCTGCTGTCGTCCTCGCTCGATCGCCGTTCGTTTTCGCGCACCAGTATAGCACTCGCACATCGCCTGCAACCGCAGTCCACGGGCGAGCGCAGCAAGTCAGCGGATGCGCCTGGGCGCGACGCGGGCACCTCTCCGCCCCACCGGCCGTCGAGCCGCCGAAAGGCCCCCTACCCCTCCCGCTCGTGGAGCATGTCCAGCAGTTCCTGGCGCTTGTGGATGTCCAGCTTCGTGTAGATGTGCTTCGCGTGGGTGCGCACCGTGTTCTCGCTGATGACCAGGCGCTCGGCGATGCTCGCCATGCTGTTGCCGCGGGCGATGAGCTCCATGACCTCCGTCTCGCGCGTGGACAGGCCGAAGGCCTCCTGCATGGCACGGCACTGCTTGGACGTGCGGTCGCGGATAGTGCCGGCGTCGTCCGAGGCGCTGGGACGGTTGCGGCGCTTCGGCGCGGCCTTGGCGGGCTTGGGCTTGGGGGATTTGGCGGCCTTCGCAGAACCGGGAGCGGCGGCACGCTCGTCGGCATCGGCCGAGCCGCGACGCAAAAACTCGATGGGGTCAGCCGTCACCGTCCCCTTCGACGCCACGGCCTTGAACAGCGTGCCCGTGGACACCAGCAGCGTGATGCCCAGCACGTAGCTGGACACCATGGCCACGAAGAACAGCCAGTCGAACCCGTCCACCGAGACGAAGTCGCTCACCCACCCCAGCAGAAAGCCCACGGCCTGCATGAGGTATACCACGGCGCCGAAGAACGCGTAGATGAACACGGGGTTGATGCCGCGGTCGCGCGAGACCTGCGCGCACTGCATCATCATGAGCATGAGCACGAGCGAGAACACCATGTAGGTGAAGGCGGCGAACAGGTTCAAGTACCCCGCGCCCAGAAACGGAAGAAGCAAAAAGCCGGTTATGACCAGCGGGTACACCATGCGGAACACCGACGTGAGCCCCAGGCGGAAGCTCATGCGCCGCCACAGCAGCAAGAGCACGGCAGCCGACACGAACGAGCCCAGCATGGAGGCGCTGTTCACAACGAGGCTGATCTCCTGGTGCAGAAGCGCGATGCCGCGAATGACCCCGCTGGCGAACGCGAGCGACCCCACGCACAGCGCGCTGCGCCAGTAGTCGGAAACCACCTGGCGGTAGACCTGCGGATGCTGACGCGGCACATCCTCGAACATGGGCTGGTCCATGCGCATCTCGCGCACGGAGAGCGCGATGCAGAGGCCGCACAAGGGCACGAACACGAGCGGCACCAGAAACGCCGTGAGGGCGATGGGCACCAGGTACAGCGCGAAGTAGATGAAGGGCGCCAGCGCCGTGCCCACCACGAGACGCACGTTGCCCTGGGCGGGCGGCAGCGAGGCGAAGTAGCGCTGCCAGAGCATGAACAGGCCCGCGCACCCGATGCCCAAGAGCACGCCGCCCGCGGCCACGAGCACGAGCACGGCCTCGAAAACGTACATGGCGCCGATGAGGCACGCCGACCCGGCGAACACGAGGATGGCGCTCAACGACACCAGCATGCGCCGCGCCCCGTGCGGGAAACGGTACGACCCCACGGCGCTTGCCACGAACGCGCCCCAGAACGCGAGCGACTGCGCAAGGAAGAAGGTGAGCGTGACTTCCGCCGTCTGGAACTCCATCGGCAGAAACGGGAACACGCCGCCCCAGATGGACGTGGCGTTCACCGTGAGAAAGCACGCGTACCCCCAACTGGACACATGCGTATGCGCGGCGCCTTCTGCCACGTGAAGTCGGCCCTCCCCTGCCTCGATCTCCTTGCCCTGCGCATCCATTATAGTACGAAGCAGCGCCGGGCAACCTGCGCACCGTGCAGGCCGCCCGGCGAATGGGGTGATACCGCACCGCTCTGAACTGGTAAAACGCTTAAATCACATGCAAAGTGTGATTCTACTGCCCTGTTATTTCGGTAGCGTGGCCCCTGGAGGAGTTACCAAGGAGAAGGAGGGAAACCATGGCAATGAACGAAGCAGCGACGCTGTCGCGCCGCACGTTCGTGAAGGGCTCGCTCGCCGGGCTCGCGCTGGCCGGGGCCGCCGGAAGCGCGCTGTACGGCTGCGCTCCCAAGAGCGAGGACGGCGCCAAGGACGGGGGCGCCGCGGCGGCTGACGAGATCGTCTACAGCCAGTGCGTCGTCAACTGCGGCGGGTCGTGCCTGCTGCGCTGGCACGTGCAGGACGGCAAGATCGTCTACGCCGAAACGGACAACGTGGGCGATGCTGCCGGGTTGCAGGCCCGTGCCTGCCTGCGCGGACGCACCATCCGCCGCTGGATCAACTCGCCCGACCGCCTCATGAAGCCCATGAAGCGCGAGGGCAAGCGCGGCGAAGGCAAGTTCAAGGAGATCAGCTGGGACGAGGCCTACCAGGGCATCGCCGATGCGCTCAAGAACACCATCGACCAGTACGGCAACGAGGCCGTGTACATGAACTACGGCAGCGGCGTTTCCTCCGCCACGAGCCGCCTGTTCCCGCGCCTTGCGAACCTGATGGGCGGTTACCTGAAGAGCTACGCGGACTACTCCACGAACATGATGCAGTCCGGCATGCCCTACACCTACGGCGACAAGTGCAACCCCTACGACAGCGTGTACGCCTCGTCCATGTCGGAAGCCGAGAAGTCCGATCTGGTCATCATGTTCGGCAACAGCCCAGCCGACACGCGCATGGGCGGCGCCAACATCGTCTACGACTTCGCGAAGGTGCGCGAGGCCGGTGCGAAGATCGTCAACATCGACTACCGCCTGAACGAGACGAGCTCTGGGCATCCTGACGAGTGGTTACCCATCCGCACGGGAACCGACGCGGCCCTCGTGAACGCCATCGCCCACGAGCTGATCGCGAACGACCAGGTGGACAAGGAGTTCTTGGACAAGTACTGCGTGGGTTACGACGAGGACACCATGCCCGAGTCCGCTAAGGGCCAGAACAAGTCCTACAAGGACTACATCATGGGCACCGGCTACGACATGGTGGAGAAGACGCCGGAGTGGGCCGCCCCCATCACGCAGATCCCCGCCGATCGCATCCGCCAGCTGGCCGCCGACATCGCGGCCGCAAAGGCGCTGTTCGTCGTGCAGGGCTGGGGCCCGCAACGCCACAACAACGGCGAGAACACCTCGCGTGCCATCTGCATGCTGCCCATCCTCACGGGCATGATCGGCAAGCCCGGCACGAACACGGGCATGCGCGAGGCCGAGCCGGGCGGCATCCTGGGCAGCATGCCCAAGGGCGAGAACCCGGTGAAGACGGCTATCAACTGCTACCAGTGGCTCAACGCCGCCGACCACGGCGAGCAGATGACCGCCGCAAAGGACGGCGTGCGCGGCGCCGACAAGCTTTCGACCGGCATCAAGTTCCTCTGGAACTACGGCGGCAACTGCATCTCCAACCAGCACTCCGACATCAACCTCGTGTACGACGTCCTGCAGGACGAGAGCAAGCTCGAGTGCATCGTTGTCATCGACACCGTCATGACCGACTCCGCCAAGTACGCCGACTACTTGCTGCCCGACGCCATGCGCGCCGAGCAGATGCACATGGCAGCCAACGGCTATGCCGAGTACTACAACGGCGTCGTGGTGGGCGGCCCGGCGCAAGATGCCCCGGGCGATGCCCAGAAAGAATACGATATCGTTTCCGGCATCGCCGACAAGCTGGGCCTGAAGGACGACTTCACCGAGGGCAAGACGCAGGAGCAGTGGATCGAGGAGATCTACAAGAAGTCCGCCGAGAAGGACGGCAACATGCCCAGCTGGGACGAGATCAAGGCCCAGGGTCATTACAAGCGTGAGCTGGAGCCGGTCATCGGCCTGGCCGACTTCGTGGCCGACCCGGCGAAAAACCCGCTCGAGACGCCGTCGGGCAAGATCGAGATCTACGCCGAGCGCCTGGCCGAGAATGCCGCGAAGCTCGAGCTGGCCGAGGGCGACGTCGTCACCCCCATCCCCGTGTTCGACCCGGGCTACCTGGGCTACGGCAGCACCACCGACGAATTCCCGCTGTACGCCTCTGGCTTCCACTACAAGTCCCGCACGCACTCCTCCTACGGCGGAGTGGAAGAGCTCAATCAGGCCTGCCGCCAGCAGATCTGGATCAACGATCTGGACGCTCAGGAGCGCGGCATCGGCAACGGTGATAAGTGCTCCGTGAAGAGCCCCGTGGGTGAGATGCTTATCGAGGCCAAGGTCACGCCGCGTATCATCCCCGGCACCGTAGGCATCCCGCAGGGCGCTTGGCACGACGCCGACATGGCGGGCGACCGCATCGACAAGGGCGGTTGCATCAACACCATCACCCCCTACCATCCCTCGCCGCTCGCGAAGGGCAACGGCGTGCACTCGCTCATCGTCCAAGTAGCGAAAGCGTAAAGGAGGAACGCAACCATGGCCCAGTACGGTTTCTATTTCGACAGCACGCGCTGCACGGGCTGCAAGACCTGCGAGATGGCGTGCAAGGACTACAAGGACCTGCCCGCCACCATCGCGTTCCGCAAGGTGTACGACTACGAGGGCGGCTCGTGGACCGACGCCGGCGACGGCATCTACACCACCGACACGTTCGCCTACCATGTGTCGCTGGCCTGCAACCACTGCGCCATGCCGGCGTGCATGGCCAAGTGCCCGTCGGGCGCCATCGAGAAGGACGGCAAGACCGGCCTCGTGCACATCGACCAGGAGAAGTGCACGGGCGTGGGCGCCTGCGTGACCAGCTGCCCCTACAACGTGCCCGTTCTCGACGATGCCAAGAAGGCCCAGAAGTGCGACGGCTGCGCCGACCGCGTGGCCGAGGGCCTGAACCCCATCTGCGTGGACGCCTGCCCGGTGCGCGCGCTCGAATGGGGTGACATCGAGGAGCTGCGCGCGGCCCACACCGGCACCGTGGCGGGCATCGCCCCCATGCCCTCGCCGGACGAGACCACGCCGTCCATCGCCATCAACCCCTGCCCGGCCGCCAAGGAGCCCGGCGACACCACGGGGGCGATAGCGAACGAGAAGGAAGTCACGAACGTCCCCGCGTAACAGCACCGTTTCCGCGGGGCCCGGCATCGCTTGCGGCCGCCGGGCCCCGCACCTCTCTGAAGAAGCGGCCGCGCCTCTCCCTCCCCGGCGCGGCCGCTTCCGGTATACTGGGGCGGGATGCCCGCTCCAGGAGCGTGCGGGCAGGGGAGCATGGCAGAGGGCCGCTCATGACGTTCGGATTCTTCTTCGACAACACGCGCTGCACCGGGTGCAAGACCTGCGAGATGGCGTGCAAGGACTACCGCGACCTCGGGGCCGAGGCCATGTTCCGGCGCGTCATCGACTACGAGGGCGGCACGTGGGAGCGGCCCGGCGCGGCGAGCGCGGGCACCGAGGCGGGCATGGCCGTTGCCACGGGCGTGTTCGCCTACCACCTGTCGCTCGCGTGCAACCATTGCGGCGACCCCGCCTGCACGCGCGTGTGCCCCACCGGCGCCATGCACAAGGACGACCGCGGGCTCGTGTGGCCCGACGAGCGCAAGTGCATCGGCTGCGGGTACTGCACCATGGCCTGCCCCTATCACGCCCCCTTCATCGACCAGCACCTGAAGAAGAGCTCGAAGTGCGACGGCTGCCGCGCGCGGCTGGACGAGGGGCTGGGCCCCGTGTGCGTCGAGGCCTGCCCCGTGCGGGCGCTCGAATGGGGAGATCCGGCAGAGCTGGCGGCACGTCATCCGGGCGCCGTGCGCTCCATCCTGCCGCTGCCGCCGGAGGACGCCACGTGGCCGAACCTCTTCATCCTCCCCTCGCCCGCGGCCGCGCTGGCCGCCCAAGTGGGCGGGCATATTGCGAACCACCAGGAGATACAGGTATGACCAGCGGTTTCGACGAGTTCTCGCTCGCGTTGTTCACCACGCTGGCGCCGGCCGGCACCATCGCCTTCATCGCGCTCGCCCTGGCGCGCCTGCTCGAGCGCGACCATGAGGCCGCCGTGCGCATCGACCGCCTGGCCGCGCTGCCGTTCTCGGTGGTGCTCGTGGGCTTCATCGCCTCGGCCACGCACCTGGGCACGCCGGCCAACGCGCTGCACGTGTTCTCGGGTGTGGGGCGCTCGCCTCTGTCGAACGAGGTGCTGGCGGCCGTGGCCTTCCTCTTCCTGGCGGGCTCGTACTGGATGGCAGCCTTCAAGCAGCACTTCCCCGACTCCGTGGCGAAGCCGTGGCTCGTGCTGGCCTGCGCGGCCGGCGCGGCATTGGTGGCCTGCACGTCACTGGCCTACGCGGTGGACACGGTGCCCACTTGGAACACCTGGTACACGCCGGCGAACCTGTGGTTCTCGGCGTTGCTGGCGGGGCCCGTGATCGGGCTGCTGTTCCTGCACCTGGCGCGCTCCGGGCGGCTGCGGTACGGCGCCGTGCTCGTGGCGGTGAGCATCGTTGCGCTGGCGGCGGGCACGGTCGTGCTGACGCTGCACCAGCAGAGCCTCGCCGGCGTGGCGAACAACGAGCTGGCAGCCAGCGCCCTCGTGCCGGGCTACGGCACGGCCATCGCGTTCCACGCCCTCGCAGGCATCGCCGGCTGCGTGTGCGCCGCCCTGTCGCTGCGCTCCCGCCGCAGCCGCCAAGCAACCCTGGCCTTATGCGGAGCAGGAACGTTGCTGCTGCTGACCGCCGTGCTCGTCACCCGCGTGGAGTTCTACCAGCTGCATTTGACCGTGGGGTTCTAGGAGGAGGCGCCCCGCGGCGACAGGCCCCGGCTGCCGTCCGGCAACCAGGGCCCAAGAACCTCAGTGCCCGCCGCCGGCCATCATCTTGGCGGCATGCGGCAGGGCGGCCACGATGCCATCCCAGTTCTCGCGGGCGGCTTTCTCGCTGCCGGGGAGGTTGATCACCAGGTGCCGCCCCCGCTGCATGCACAGCGCACGCGAGAGCATGGCGTAGGGGGTGATGGCCAGCGAGTGGGCGCGCATGGCCTCGGCAATGCCGGGCACGTTGCGCTCGCACACGTCCATCGTGGCCTCCGGCGTCACGTCGCGCAGCGAGAGGCCGCTGCCGCCGCAGGTTAGCACGATATCGGCATCGAGCTCGTCGCAGGCGGCCACGATGGCAGCCGCTATATCCGCACGCTCGTCTTTCACCACCACATGGCTCGCGCACGTCCAACCCTTCTCGGCAATGAGCGCCTCGAGCGCGGCGCCCGCGGTGTCCTCCTTCATGCTGCGCGTATCGGAGCAGGTGACGATGGCAAACGTCAAAGTATGGTCGGACATGGTCGTTCCTTTCTCGCAGGTTGGCGTTAGTAAGTCAGCGAGAAGGGCTGTGGTGCGTCGAATTCGCGGGATCACGGAGGCGAAGCGTACCTTGGGTACGCGAGTCTCCGGGATCCCGCGAAGGCGGCGTGCCACAGCCCTTCGCAGCGTCGGGCCGTTCCGCCGTTCGGAAGAACGGCGGAACCTCAGAGGCTGACCTCCTCGGAAACGTCCAGCAGCATGCAGTCGATGAGCGAGCCGGCGGTGCGCGACTCCAGGCCCTCGGGCATGATGGCCATGCAGTTGCTGCGCTGGATGACACCGAACAGGCCCGAGCTCTGGTTCTTCGCAGGCGCCACCACGTACTCGCCAGCGTCGTCCTTGTACAGCGTGGAGCGCAGGAAGATGCGGCGCGGGTCGTTCTTCTTCACGTCGCGCGAGAGCTTCGCCTTCACCACGGGGCGCGTGAAGTGGCGGTAGCCCTGCATCTTGCGCAGCGCGGGGCGGATGATCATCTCGAAGCCCACGTAGGCGGCCGCCGGGTTGCCGGGCAGGCCGAACACGGGCGTGCCCTGCACCACGCCGAACGTCTGGGCCTTGCCGGGACGCATATTCACGGTGGTCATGAGCAGCTCGCCCAGCTCTTCCACCACGGGCTTGATGAAGTCGAAGTCGCCGTTGGAGGCGCCGCCGCTCGTCACCACGAAGTCGTACTCGCGGGCAGCGGCGGAAACGGCGGCCGCGAGGGCCTCCAGCGTGTCCTCCACGATGGGCAGGATGGTGGGCGTGGCGCCCGCGGCTTGCGCGCACGCGGCCAGCGCGTAGCTGTTCGAGTTGCGGATCTTGCCGGGCGTGGGAACCTCGGTGGGGTCTACCAGCTCGCTGCCGATGGAGATGATGGCCACGCGCGGACGGCGGTGCGTGGGCACCTCCACCACGCCGCAGCCGGCCAAAAATCCGACGCCGGCCGAGCCGATAACCTCGCCGGCCTCCACCACGACCTCGCCGGCCTTGGCCTCCTCGCCCGCCTCGCGCACGTTGTTGCGCTCCTTCACGGGGGCAGTGAACGCCACGCGGCTGCCCGGCTTGCCGTCGCCGGCCACCACGTCCACGATCTCGTACTTCACCACGGCATCGGCATCGTCGGGAACCGGCGCGCCCGTCATGATGCGCACACACTGGCCCTCCCCGATGGAGCCCTCGTATACGTCGCCGGCCGCAACCTCCGCGATCACATCCATCTCCACCGGCTCCTCGACGCTCGCGGAAGCCAGCTCGGCCGCGCGCACCGCGAAGCCGTCCATGGCCGAATGCGCGAACGGGGCGATGTCGATGTCGCTGCGCAGATCCTCGGCTGCCACACGACCCACCGCCTCCAGCACCGGCACCGTCTCCTGCGGCAGCGGATCCACGTTCGCGAGCACGAGCTCGCGGGCCTCTTCGAGCGAGATCATTTCCTTCATCGGTTCGTCCCCTTCCTGAAAAAGCGCGCCCCGTCCCTCCGCCTTCGCCGACGCAGGCCGTTGCGCACCTTCGATATACCATGCCCACTATTATAGCGCTGAAAGTATAGTTGCGGACGGCGACTTTGCCGGCCGCACCCGCGCCCGCCAATGCCAGCCGACAACTTCCGAGCGCCGCTATAATGGCAAGGGAAACGACTGAAAGGAACTCCTTATGACCCACGCCGAAGCCAAGCCCTCCCTCTACCGCAACGTTCGCATCCACCAAAGCGCGCGCCTCTCCCCCGCCGCCGGCATCGTGGGCGACGTGACCATCGGCCGCGACTCCTGTGTGCTGGCCGGTGCCCAGATTCGCGCCGACGACGCGCCCGTCATCATCGGCGACGAGGTGAACATCCAGGAGAACGCCGTCGTCCACGTGGATCACGATCATCCCGCCATCCTCCACGATCACTGCACCATAGGGCACGGCGCCATCATACACGGCTGCGAGATAGGGCCGAACGCGCTCGTGGGCATGGGCGCCATCGTCATGAACGGGGCGAAGGTGGGCGCGAATTGCGTGGTGGCCGCCGGCGCGCTGGTGTCCGAGGGCAAAGAGCTTCCCGCCGGCAGCCTGGTTATGGGCATGCCCGCGCGCGTGAAGCGCACGTTGTCGGATGAGGAGATCGCGCACTTGTGCACCGCGGCGGGCGACGAGTACCTGGCCGTGGGCGCCCGCATGCTGGAGGAGGGCCTGCTGCACAACCCCGAGCCGGGCACGGACGTGCATCCGAGCTTCTAGGAAAACGCCAGCGCAATACCGTCCAGCGTCTCCCTAGCCGGTTATCGGGCAGCGAGAAGCAGGTCCGCGTAGGCTGGCGCGACGTCCTCGATGCGCGCGAGCGTCTTGTCCTCGCCTTCAGGCAGCTCGTTGACCAGCGCGAGGAAACGGCCCGGATCGAAGCCCGGCCCCTTCGCGAGCACTTCGTACGCATCGCCCTCGAAGCAGTTCGCAAAGCCGGTGGGGGCGAAGCCGTTGCGCAGGTAGAAGTCGCGACGCCTCCTCCGCTGGAGGGCGTTCGACGCCGCATCGTCAAGCGGCTCGATGTCAAGCGTGATGGTTTTGCCCGGGAAGCGGCGCCCGACATCCTCAAGCATGCGGGCTCCATTGCCTCGCGACCGAGCCGCCTGGTCCACGGCGAGAAAGAGCACGTACGCCAGATCGGCGCCCTCGATCATGAAGGCGAATCCGCAGAACAGCCCTTCGTCGCGGTACGCGAGCAGCGACACTTCCTCGCGTTCGGCCTGTTCCAACAAGAATGAGAACGGCGCCTGCTCGTTCGGCGGGAAGGCGGCCTCCAGCAGCCGCTTGACCTCCCGCGCATCCTCGGTCCCCTCTTCAACGGTACATGTCGACAGCATCAGCAGCCCCTCCCCTGTTAGAAGCTCTGTTTCCCCTTTTATGAAGCGGAGCCGGGCCGCCCCCTTAGACGGTCCGGCTCCGCAAAACGCGCAGTCGTTAGCGCTTGATGTTGTAGAACGCGCTCATCCCGGCGTACTGGGCGGCGGTGTCCAGCTCCTCCTCGATGCGCAGCAGCTGGTTGTACTTCGCCACGCGGTCGGAGCGGCAGGGCGCGCCGGTCTTGATCTGGCCGGTGTTGCATGCCACGGACAGGTCGGCGATGGTGGTGTCCTCGGTCTCGCCGGAGCGGTGGCTCATGACGCAGGCGTAGCCGGCCTGCTTCGCCATCTCGATGGCCTCGAGCGTCTCGGTGAGGCTGCCGATCTGGTTCACCTTGATGAGGATGGCGTTCGCGCAGCCCATCTCGATGCCCTTGGCCAGGCGCTTGGAGTTGGTGACGAACAGGTCGTCGCCCACCAGCTGCACGCGGTCGCCGATGCGCTCGGTGAGCGCCTTCCAGCCGTCCCAATCCTCCTCGGCCATGCCGTCCTCGATGGAGATGATGGGGTACTTGTTGACTAGGGCCTCCCAGTAGTCCACCATCTCGGCGCTCGTGAGCTCGCGGCCCTCGCCGGCCAGCACGTAGCGCTGCTTGTCGGCATCGTAGAACTCGGTCGAGGCCGGGTCCATGGCGAACATGATGTCGCTGCCCGGCTTGTAGCCGGCGGCCTCGCAGGCGCGCACGATGTACTCGAGCGGCTCCTCGTTCGTGGTGAAGTTGGGGGCGAAGCCGCCCTCGTCGCCCACGCCGCCGCCCAGGCCCGCGTCGTGCAGCACCTTCTTCAGCGTGTGGTAGATCTCGGCGCACCAGCGCAGCGCCTCGGCGAAGGAGTCCGCGCCCACCGGCATGATCATGAACTCCTGGAAGTCCACGTTGTTGTCGGCGTGCACGCCGCCGTTGAGGATGTTCATCATGGGCGTGGGAAGCAGGTGCGCGTTCGCGCCGCCCACGTACTTGTACAGCGGCAGCTCGGCCGACTCGGCCGCGGCCTTCGCGCAGGCCAGCGACGCGCCCAGGATGGCGTTCGCGCCCAGGGCGCCCTTGTTGTCGGTGCCGTCCACCTCGAGCATGATGTCGTCGATGGTGCGCTGGTCGTCGGCCTCCAGGCCGATGAGCGCCTCGGCGATCTCCTCGTTCACGTGGGCCACCGCGTCGAGCGTGCCCTTGCCGAGGTAGCGGCCCTTGTCGCAGTCGCGCAGCTCCACGGCCTCGAACGCGCCGGTCGAAGCGCCCGACGGCACGGCGGCGCGGCCGAACGCCCCGTCCTCCAGCACCACTTCCACTTCCACGGTCGGGTTGCCGCGCGAGTCGAGAATCTCGCGACCGAACACATCGATGATGACGCTCATGCATGCCTCCTCGTAAGTCTGTTCAATCCGCTTCGCCGGACCGTTCCGCCGAAGCGTGACCTTCCCGGCAATCATAGCACGTAGGAAGCGCAATCCCCCATTCTGCGAGCGTTTCCCACAACACCGGCGACGAACGGTTGACGATGGGAGGGGCCGAGGATTCGGTGCCGAAGCTCTAATTACAGCCCCATATCGTCCAAACTCACCAACGTTGCCCCTAGAAGCGGAACTCGGACGGCCAGTCGAAATCGGCGGAGGCTTCTGCGCTTTCAGGCCAGTGGGCGCACCAGGCGGGGACGATGGGGTGCTCGATGCGGTCGATGCTCGGGGTGTAGGGCTTGAGGTCGAGGACGGGGGTGCCGTCAGCCGCGTCGAGGTAGGGCGTCTCCACGAGGCCGACATCCGCGTCCACAGCAGCCAGCTCGATGACCGTGAGGGCCAGCGGGTTGGGGCGCAGCGGGCTCCGTGTGGCGAAAATGCCCAGGTCGTGGTCGAGGCGCGCATAGGGGCGCCCCGCGTCGACGAGCGCGCGCAGCTCGGGGTCGTCCACCTCGTGGGCCCACCAGGTTACGACAGCATGGCCGAAGCCCTCGAGGCCGCGCAGGCCGTCCCGGTACGCCGGGTCGATGCGCAGCTGCGCAGGTCCTTCCCCTCCCCCATTCACGACGCCGACGGGATGCACGGTAAACGTTTGCATGGATCGCTCCTCTCACGATGGCCGCCCCTGCGGCGGCACCTGGTGAGGAGCATAGGGGCTGACACCGTGGGAGGGTCAAGCGGTCTTCCGGACGGGAACCAAAAACTCCGTGAGGTAGTCCTGCGGGTCGTCCGCATTCCATGGGCCGCGGTGGGCCACCTCGCACGTAGGGCCGGCCATGCGCAGCGCGGGATGGTCCTCCAGCCACCGCGCGAACGACGCGTACACAGGCGCGATGTTCTCGTAGGGGCCGTACACCTTGATGCTCGCGGCAAGCGGCAGCGCGGCACTGCGGTAGAAACACAGCGGCCCGTCGTCCTCGCCGTGCGCGTCGGTGGCCACGGCCACCTCCACCACGACGGCCGTATCGTCTCCGGCGCGCCCGGACGAGCCGGACCCCGCCCCCTCGTTGCAGAACTCGCAGTACTCCGTGTAGGGCTCGGACGGCGTTATCCCCCGCTCCCCCATGAGCGCGCCCAGCCGCTCCCACGCCCGCCGCTCCTCGTCGTAGTCCGCCAGCTCCATGCGCAGCGCCACCACCTGATAGGGGGGAACCGACACGAGCGTCACCTCGCAGCTGACGGCCGCCCCGCCGGCCTCCACCTCCTGCCTGAAACGGCGCAGGTCGGCGAGTCGGCGCTGCTCGCGTCCGATGCCCTCCTCGAGCTCCCGTGCGCGATCGTCCAAGGCGCGCGCCAGCTCCCCGTCGTCCGCATGCGCCAGCCGCCCGATCTCCCGGATGGGGAACCCCAGGTCGCGCAAGACGGTGATGCGGTTCGCCTCCGCCAGCTGGGACACGGCGTAGCGGCGGTACCCCGTCTGGGCGTCCTGTTCGGCGGGCTTGAGCAGCCCCACCTGGTCGTAGTGGCGCAGCATGCGCACCGATATGCGCGAGAGCCGGGAGAACTCGCCTATCTGCAACATGGGAAACCTCCTTGGAGCCGGTCGGTCGACGCAGCATAGCATGGAAGGCCGCGCGAGGGCCTCACGCCTCCAACGGATGCTCGGAGCCGTCGGCGGCCAGGTCCTCCCGCTCGCGCGCCAGGTAGTCGACGAGCTCCTGCTGGGAGTGCACGGCGAGCTTGCGGTAGATGCTGCGCACGTGCGTCTTCACCGTGTCGGGCGACACGGACAGCGCCTCGCACACGGCGCGCCGCGACTTACCCTCGGCCAGCAGCAGCATGACCTCGCTCTCGCGCTGAGTGACCTCGCGCTCCGTGGCCACGAAGCGCACGACGGCGGCAAGGTCGCCGGTCGCGAGGCCGCCCTCGCCGGGGCGGACCGTCCCCCATCCGTACTTCAGGTTACTGCCGCTGCACAGGAACAGCGCAGCCGCCAGCACGATGCACGCGACGAGGCAGGCGAGCAGCGCTGGATCCTCGACCGGGGCCACGCCGACGGCCGGGACGGCAGGGCCGCCGGCAAGGAAGGCGCACGCTGCAAGGCCGCCCACCACGGCCCC
>NC_021021.1:1624393-1626634 GCF_000210055.1 Gordonibacter pamelaeae 7-10-1-b | reverse complement strand
CCTTCATAGACCCTCCCCTCGCCATCATACCACGCGCCCGGTGCCATGGGGACGGCCGGCGGGAGGCAGAAGGCCGCCAGCCCCTCCCCTCCCGCCTCACCCTACAGGGTGAAAACGCGCGATTCGGCTTTTTCCCTGCGATGGGCGAGGCGGGGAGCGCACTGCGCGTGCTAGGGTGCGGACAACGCGCGGCGCGGAGGGCGCCGGGCACGGAGCGGGTCGCGCTGGCCGCACCCGCTGGAGGGAAGGGGTTCCATATGAATAACGAGAAGACGAGCATGGACCGCCGCAGCTTCCTCAAGGGCGCGTTCGCCACGGGCGCCGTGGCCACTGCCGCCGTCACGGGCGTGGGGACGCTCGCCGGCTGCGCCGCGCAGCCGAAAGAGGGCAAGGCGGGCGCATCGGCCTCCGACAGCAAGGCCGCGGGCGGCGCCTACGAATTCGAGACGGCGCCCGATCCTATCCCCGAGGGCGACATCAAGGAGACGGTGGACGCCGACGTCGTGGTCATCGGCGCCGGTTTCTCCGGCCTGTGCTGCGCGCTCGCAGCCGCCGAGAACGGCGCGAACGTAGTCATGCTCGAGCGCATGGACCACGTCATCGGGCGCGGCGGCTCCATCTACGCCATGAACTCGAAGCTCACGAAGGAGAAGGGCTACGAGTGCTCCGTCGAGGAGGTGGCCCAGCGCTACAAGCGCATGATGGGCTACCACTCCTACCGCGTGGACGGCCGGAAATGGATGCTGCACTTCAACCGCTCGGGCGAGGCCATGGACTGGCTCATCGACCGCATGACCACGGCCAGCTCCGTGGGCGGCGACGACCTCACCCCCGTCATGGAGCACTGGTACGAAGACCCGGAGAACATCAACGGCGAGTTCCCCGGCACGCACGAGTTCCTCGACGGCCCCAACGGCAAGGGCCCCGACGACAACCCGCAGCAGGACGTGTGCGCGAACATGGCGCTGTACTGCGAGAAAGCCGGCGTGGACATCCGCTACGAGACCGAGGCGCAGCAGCTCGCGAAGGACGGCGACAAGGTGGTGGGCGTCGTGGCGAAGGGTAAGGACGGCTACGTGCGGTTCAACGGAAAGAACGGCGTGGTCATCGCCACAGGCGACTTCGGCCAGGACAAGGACATGCTGGAGAAGTTCATCCCCTGGGCGGCGCACCAGACCGAGTTCGGCGGCATCTGGAACGGCTCAGGCCACAAGATGGCGTACTGGGCCGGCGCTGCCGTCGACAAGAGCGAGACGCCCGCGCCCATGATCTTCTGCTTCCAGTGGCGCTCCATCACGCGCCAGGTGCGCGCATTCCAGGGCCTCATGGTGAACGAGGACGGCCGCCGCTACGACAACGAGGACAACGTCATCTCGCACGGCGGCTTGGCGCTCATGCACCAGAAGGGCAATCACGCGTTCGCCATCTGGGATGACGACTACGCGAACGAGCCGGGCTGGCAGAATCACCGCTACGTGGACGGCCCGAAGGTGTTCGACACGCCCGATGACGTGCGCGCCTACTGGCAGACCGTGGTGGACGGACCCGGCACCATCAACATGAACGGCTCGGGCGACATCCCGGTGAAGATGATCAAGGCCGACACCGTGGAGGAGCTCGTGGAGAAGCTCGGCCTGCCGAGGGACGAGACGCTCAAGACCATCGAGGCGTACAACGGCTACTGCGACGCAGGCGTCGACGAGGAGTTCGGCAAGCGCAAGGAGCTGCTGCTGCCCATCAAGAAGGGTCCGTTCTACGGCATAGAGTGCACGCCGTGGTTCCTGTCCACCACCGGCGGCATCCGCTGCAACGAGGATCTGCAGGTCATGAACGCCGACGACGAGGTCATCGACGGCCTGTACTGTCTGGGCTCCACGGTGGGCGATATGTACACCAACTGCTACTCCACGCACTTCCCCGGCCATAACCTGGGCGGCACGTGCCTCACGTTCGGCTACGTGACCGGCCGCAAGCTGGCCGGCGCCGAGTAGGCCGGCCCGTTCGGCCCGGACGCCCCCTCCCTCCCCGGCGTCCGGGCCCTCGAAAACGAGGGATGCAGCCGCACGACGGCCGCATCCCTCGTTTTTTTTTGGCGGCGAACGCTCTTGGAGGCAGCTCCCTCTACAGCGCCACGGCTACCGCCGCGCACAACGCGAGGCCGGCAGCGAGCACGGCCAGGCTGGGACCCGCAAGGCGGCGGTCGTGCAGAGAGGTGCGACGCGGCTCGGCGCCGTAGCAGCG
>NC_021021.1:1597305-1624116 GCF_000210055.1 Gordonibacter pamelaeae 7-10-1-b | reverse complement strand
CGGAGCCGCCTGGCCCACATCGAAGGCGAACCCGTTGAACACGACCGCGAACGCCGCGAGCACGTACACGGGCACGAGCAGCGCGAAGAACCGCCGCAGGGGAATGCCCGACGAAGCCGCTGCCGACGCGAACAGCGCGGCGCACAGCACCAGCCCCGCCCATGTGTCCACGAGGAACAGCGTGACCGAGTACGCCGCGAGCAGCACGATCTTCACGCGCGCATCGCACGCGTGGACAACAGAGGTTCCGGGGATGTAGGAGCTGACGTTGATGCGCATGCTGGCAGTATGCCACAAGTGCCGGCCGCCCGCCGCGCATGGGGTGACAATTCCGCGCGTTCAACGGAAGGCGCCGTCAGCAGCCGCGTCGCTCCTCCGCACGCTCGCCGCTCCCGCGCCCGCTCCCGCGCCCATGCCCGCGCTAACCGCGGTCCTCCCGATAGAGCGCGAGCAGCGCCAAGCCAACCAGCGAGCACGCTCCCACCAGCAGAAACGCCCCGCGGAATCCCTCGTCCAGCGTGCTCTGGAACGTGTCCTCGATGGTCCCCGCCCGCTCGTCGATGGCGGCAAGGTACTGGTCCTCGGCGGCATCGACCGCCTCGGACGGCATCCCGGCGGCCGTCGCCTCCTGCTCGATCTCGGTCTTCGCCAGCGTCTTCACGTTGCCGACGATCGTCGTCACGTCCGAATTCTCCATCAGCTGCTGCAGGTCGGCCGGCAGTCCCGCTCCCCCGCCCTCCCCGCTGGCCAACTGCGCCATCGAGGGCCCGTTCGGCACGTCGGGCAGCACGCCCATGATGCGGTCGGGCACCGCCATGCCCGCATGCGCGATGAACGCCACCAACACCGCAGGCGCCACCGCCGTCCCCACCGAGCGCACGAGCGACAGAGTTGCGAGCGCCGAGTTCGACTCGCTCTCCTTCGTCTTCGCCAACATCATGTAGTTGAGCGGCGTGCCGATGGTGAACCCCATCCCGATGCCGATGGCCACCAGGCTGACGATAAGCGTCACCAGGTTCGCGAACCGCGTGGCCACGAGCGCCAGGAACAGCGCGACGGCGGCCGAGGCGGCAAGCCCGAAGGCCAGGACCGCCTTCACGCCGAACCGATCGATGAGCTTGCCCGATACCGGGGCTCCCACGCCCGCGAACGCCGCGAGGACGATCACCACGTAGCCGCCGCTGCCCGAGGGCAGCTTCAGCACGTTCTCGGCGAACTGGGGGATGAAGATGATCCCCATCAGGATGACGCCCGTGATCACCGACAGCACGAGCGTGACGAGGATGTCGCGGTTCCGGAAGTACGACAGGTTCAGCACCGGGTCGGCCGCCCTCCGCTCGATGAGCACGAACAGCGGCAGCAACACGACGAAGGCCAGCAGGAACGGCCATACGTCCGTCGACGCGACGGAAGCGCCCACGTCGAAGAAATCGAGGTTCTTCAGGCCGTACAGCAGCGCGAGCACCATCGTCACGAGCACCGCGATGCCAAAGCCGTCGATGGGCTTCACCTCCTCGGCACGCGTGTTCGGCAGCACGAACACCCCCACGGCGACGATGGCCGCGCAGATGGGAACGTTCACGTAGAAGATGAACTGCCAGTTCGTCTGGCCGAACAGCGAGAGCATCAAGCTGCCGGCCGATGCGCCGAAGATGTTGGCGATGCCGTAGACGCCGCCCACCAGGCCCAGCGCCAACCCGCGCTTCTCGGGAGGGAACGTGGTTCCGAACTCCGCGGTGGCCACCGGCACGATGCCGCCTCCGCCGACCGCCTGCACGGCTCGCGCGCCCAACAGCATCCAGAAGCTTCCCACGTCCTGCGCAAGGCCGCACAAAAGCGACCCCGCACCGAACAGCGCGATGCTGACCAGGTATATGCGCTTGCGCCCCGAGCGGTCGGCCAGCTTGCCCATCACCGGGATGGCCGCGGCGTAAGCCAGCGTGTAGACGGTGATGATCCACACGCTCATCTGGTCGGTGATGCCGAGGTCGCCCTGGATGACGGTGCGCGCGGGCGTGACGATGCCGGTGTCGAGCGCGCCGATGAACAGGCCCAGCAGGTACACGACGGCGATCAGGACGAATCCCTTGCCATGCCCGGCCCGAACGGCCCGGCTCGGGGAGGGAGATGCAGCGGAAGAACCCATGGAACTGCCTTTCAGACGGTGCGGCCGAACGGATGGAAAAGAGAAGCCCGCAGCTCATGCTACGGGCTTCGGAGGGGCAAGGGCGCGCGTGGGCGCTACATGCGTTCCTTCATGTTCTCGGCACCCTGCTTCACGTTGTCCTTGGCGTCGACGGCAGCCTCCTTGATGGCCTCGCCGGCCTTGCCGAGCGATTCCTTGACGGACTCCATGAAGCCCTCGGACTTCTGGTCCTTGCGGTTCTCGTGCTGCTGCGCGCGAATGGCGCCGTCGGTGCTGCCCGTCTGCTGCGCCACCTGGTGCTCGCGGTCGGCGGCGGCGTCCTCGGCGCGGCGCTCGTTCACGCCCGCCTTCGCCTCGTGGAAGGCATCCTTCACGTTGTTCTTCACGTCGTGGGCCATGTCCTTCGCACCGTTCTTCATATCGACGGACGCGTCGCCCGTCTTGTAAGCCTGATCGACCATGTTGGTCTCCTTTCGGGAAGGTTCTGTGTCATCCCCATTCTAGGGATGGGATGCGCGGCGTCGGCTTCCGGGGGAAAACGGCGCCGCAACAGTTCGCGCACAGAGGTGCCGGCTCCCCCTAGTCGCGCTCGGACGCGTCGTTGGCCAGGCGCTCCGTCTCGCCTTCGGCCTCGTCGAAGTCGAACGCGGTGGCGGCGGCCTCCACGGACTCCTTCTCGTTGCCGTCGCCATCGACGGCCTCGACGTGCTCCTCGGCCTCCTGCTTGACGGCACGCTCGATGCTCTCGAGGTCGTCGGCCGCCTCGCGGTTCAGCTCGTCCGCTTCGTCCGCGTCGATGCGGATATCCTCTTTCGTCGTGGTCTCGGCCATGGTACGGCTCCTTTCGTCGGGAATCCCGCCAGGGGAAGATTAGCTGTCCAGCCTATTGTAGCCACCGCCCCGACAGGGCCGGTTTCCGCGCGCTGACGAACGCGCAACGCTTGGATTCGTGGCAAGAGACGGCGTCCGATGCATCGGCTGGGCAGCGGTGCGGCGCTACCGAGGCACGCCAGCGGGCGGCAAGCCCGTCACTTCCGCGTCGCGCCGTGGCGCACGTTGCCGAACAGGTTGATCACGGTATCCCTCACGTGCTCGATGAGCACGGGTATCTCATGGCGCACTTCGACCGCAGCCTGCTGGGAGTGGTGCGCCACCTCGCCGGCAAGCCCCTGCGCATGGTCGCCCACGTCGCTGAACGCGTCCTGCGTGTGCTGCTGCAGTTCGCCCGCCATGTCCTTCATGTGCCATGCCACGTTCATCTTGCCGTCGGTTGCCGGTTTCCCGTCTGCGGTTCCACGGTCTTCCATAAGAGCCTCTTTCCTTGCTGCGGATTACCGGCGGGCCGAGTCGCATGCCCGCTCCCCCTATGGTAGTCCAGTGCGCGGAACCGCCGTGCAACCGCGGGAAAACGCGTCCTTGACGCGTTGGTGGCGGCGCTTGCCCAAGCGCCGCCACATGCAAAACGGGAGCCCGTGGGCTCCCGTTCGAATACGTGCTTATGTGCAGGTTGGGGAAAGGCTACTCGGCCTTCTCCTTCTCCACAGCCTCGGCCTCGGCGGCCTCCGCGTTCTCGGCGGCGGCTTCCTCGGCCTGGTCGGCAGCCTCCTCGGCTTCGACCTTGGTCTCCTCGGCCTTCGCCTCGTCGTCGGCCTTCTCGACCTTCTTCGGGGCGGCCTTCTTCACAGCCTTCTTGGCGGCGGGCTTGGCCTCGTCCTTCTTCGCCTTCACCGGCTCGGTCACCAACTCCATGATGACCATGGGGGCGTCGTCGCCCTTGCGGGGGCCCAGCTTCATGATGCGGGTGTAGCCGCCCTGGCGGTCCTGGAACATGCCCTGCGCGACCTTCTCGAAGATCTCGCGCACGAGTTCCTTGTCGCCCAGCGCCGCGATGGCAAGGCGGCGGGAATGCAGGTCGCCGCGCTTGGCCCACGTGATGATCTTGTCAACGTCGGGGCGGATCTCCTTGGCGCGCGAGTCGATCGTCTTAATGCGGTCGTTCGCCAGCAGCGCGCACACCAGGCTCTTCTTCATGGCCTTGGTATGGCTGGTGTCGGTGCCCAGCTTGCGCCCCTTCTTGTAGTGTCTCATGATCTCGTATCTCCTAAAGCTTCAAATTGAGGTCCATGGAAATGAGCTTGTCCTTCACTTCCTCGATGGACTTCGCACCAAAGTTCCTAATGTTCAGCAAGTCGTTTTCGGAGAACTCGACGAGCTGGCGGACGGAATGGATGCCGGCGCGCTTCAGGCAGTTGTAGGAGCGGACGGAAAGGTCCAGGTCCTCGATCTGCTTGTCCAGCTCGGCATTGGACTCCTGCCCCTCGGGAGCGAAGATGGAAGGAACCTCGCCTTCCTCCTCGTCCACGATGTCGGACAGGCCCAAAAACGCCCCCATGTACTGGTTGATGATGTTGGCGGCACGGCACACGGCCTCGGAAGGCGCGATGGAGCCGTCGGTCTCAACCTCCAGCACGAGCTTGTCGTAGTCGGTGCGCTGACCCACACGGGTGTCGGTGACGTTCAGCGTGCACCGGCGGACCGGCGAGAACAACGAGTCAACGTGGATGACGCCGATGGGGTCCTCGGTGCGCTTGTTGCGCTCCGCGGACACGTAGCCGCGACCCACCCCGATGCGGATCGTCATGTCCAGCTGGCCGCCATCGGCGACCGTGGCAATGACGTGCTCGGGGTTCACCAGCGTGAACTCGGTGGGGATGTCCAGGTCGGCACCCGTCACCGTGCAGGGACCCTCGGCGGACACATGGGCCGTGGCCTCCTCGATATCCTCGTTGAGTGCCGAGAACACGAGGCCCTTCACGTTCAAGACGATGTCCGTGATGTCCTCGATGACGCCCTCGGCCGTCGTGAACTCATGCTGCACGCCCTCGATCTGGATAGCGGTGGCTTTCGCCCCGTCCAGCGACGAGAGCAGCACGCGGCGCATGCAGTTGCCCAGCGTGTAGCCGTACCCACGCTCGAGCGGTTCCACGACGAAACGCGCGACAGTTTCGTTGACTTCTTCCGTTGTTACCGTAGGCCTCATGAACTCTGTCATGTTGTGTAAGCCTCCTTACTATGCCGCGATTATTTCGAGTAAAGTTCGACGATGAGCTGTTCGCGAATGTCCAGATCGATTTGATCGCGTTGCGGGAGAGCAAGCACGTTGCCTTGCAGTTTCTCGATGTCGACCTCGAGCCAGGCCGGCACCTGCACGCGCTCGTTGGAGATGAGCGCGCTCTTGATGACCAGCAGGTCCTTGGCCTTGGGGGCCACGGCCACCAGGTCGCCCGCCTTCACGCGGAACGACGGGATGTCCACGCGGCGGCCGTTCACGGTGATATGGCCGTGACGCACCTGCTGACGAGCCTCGGCGCGCGACTTCGCGAAGCCAAGACGGTACACCACGTTGTCCAGACGGCTCTCGAGGATGCGCAGCAGGTTCTCGCCCGTGACGCCCTGCTGGCGGCCGGCGATCTCGTAGTAGTGATGGAACTGCTTCTCCAGAACGCCGTAGATGCGCTTGGTCTTCTGCTTCTCACGCAGCTGCAGACGGTATTCGCTTTCCTTGATACGCTTCTTGCCGGCCTCGCCGGGCGCGTAGTTGCGGCGCTCGATCGCGCACTTGTCCGTGTAGCAGCGGTCGCCCTTCAGGAAGAGCTTCGCACCTTCACGACGGCACAAACGGCAGTCCGCTCCAGTATAACGAGCCATAATACTTCGATCCTTTCAGTTACACGCGACGACGCTTGCGCGGACGGCAACCGTTGTGCGGAATGGGTGTGCAATCCTGAATGCTGGAGACTTCCAGGCCGGCGGCCTGCAGCGAGCGGATGGCCGTCTCGCGACCCGAACCCGGGCCCTTGACGAACACCGCCACCTTGCGCAGGCCATGCTCCATGGCCGTCTTCGCGGCGGCCTCGGCGGCCATCTGCGCGGCGAACGGCGTGGACTTGCGGGAGCCCTTGAAGCCAACCGTGCCGGCGGACTGCCAGGAGATCACATTGCCCTGGGGATCGGTGATGCTCACAATGGTGTTGTTGAACGTAGACTTGATGTGCGCGGCGCCCACGGCGATGTTCTTACGCTCGGAACGCTTGATGCGCGTGCGCACGTTTTTCTTTGCTGCCACTTAAGCTACCTCACTTCTTCTTTCCGCCGATTTGCTTACGAGGACCCTTGCGGGTACGCGCGTTCGTGTGCGTGCGCTGTCCGCGAACGGGCAGGCCGCGACGATGGCGCAGGCCACGATAGCAACCGATCTCCATGAGGCGCTTGACGTTCTGGGAAACCTCGCGGTGCAGGTCGCCCTCCACCTTGATGTTCTCCTGGATGTAGTCGCGCAGCTTGGTCAGATCGTCCTCCGTGAGGTCCTTGATGCGGACGTCGGGATCCACGCCGGTTTCGGCGAGTATCTTTTTGGAGGTGGTCAGACCGATGCCGTAGATGTAGGTCAAGCCGATTTCAACGCGCTTGTCGCGAGGAAGGTCGACACCAACAAGACGAGCCATAGATGATTCTCCTCTTTCCTAGCCCTGACGCTGCTTGTGGCGCGGGTTCTCGCAGATGACGAGCACCTTGCCATGGCGTCGGATGATCTTGCATTTGTCGCACATTTTCTTGACCGAAGGACGTACCTTCATAATCAATTCCTTTCGGTTTATGTGTACCTTAGTCTATTCATACGCCCAGCCGCAGGCGGTTGTTTTCGTGCTTGTTGTGTGCCGCATGGCACACAAAATGCGCACACCTGGTTCACAGGCCGTGCAGATTTGCGCGCTTACTTGAAGCGGTACGTGATGCGCCCGCGGTTCAAGTCGTAGACGGACAGCTCCACCGTCACCTTGTCCCCCGGGAGGATCTTGATGTAGTGCATACGCATCTTGCCGGAGATATGGGCCAATATCTTGTGGCCATTTTCGAGCTCCACCCTAAACATAGCGTTCGGCAACGCCTCCAGGACGGTCCCCTCGAGCTCGATAACATCTTCTTTGGTCAAAAGTGCTCCTTCAAGCAAATCGTCACTAAACAGCAACCATAGATGATACCAAAAGTTCCAGGGAAAGGGAGAAGAAAAATAAACGAGCGCACAACACCAACAAACCCGCTGGTTCGAAGTCACCTGCTTGCCAGGCGTGCGGTTCGATGCCGCGCGATCCTCGCCCAAGAAACGGGACCGCCAGGTATTCGCGCTACGCGCAGCCGCCTTGTCGGCTTGGGGGAAACGGGCCGCCGTGCGACGCCGCTGTCGATGGCACTATTGTAAGGGTTTCCGGCGCCCGGTCAAGCGGCGGGCGGAAAAGACCACGCGCCGCAGGCGACGACCTTGCAGCGCCGCCTGCGAAGCGGACGGACAGCCGGCGTGCGCCCCGGCGGGTTTCCGCGACGAAGCCTTTTACAGCCGCTCGTCGTTCACCAGGTAGTGCCACACGGCCTTGCCGAGGATCCTCACCTGGGGCGCATCGGGGTCGCTCGCGTCGATCGAGCGGTCGCGGTGGGAGGGGTTGTTGCTCTCGGGGTGGAGCACGATAGTGTCGCCTGCGAAGAAGATGCGCTTCATGGTGGCGTCATCGCCGTTCACCGTGACCGCCACGATATCGCCGCTGCGCACCTCGGCGCTCTTGTCGAAATAGACGAGCGAGCCGTTCGGCATGATCTTGTCCATGGAGTCGCCCGACACCGTGAGGAAGAAGCCGTCCGGATGGCTCTCGGCGACAGGCGGGATGACGTAGGCCTCCTCGGTCACGGGGAGCATCTCGAGCGCGTCGCCTGCCGATATCCGCCCGTACACGGGGGCGGTGAGCGACGTGACCTCGTAATGGACGGAGCCTGCCACGAAGCCATCCGCCGCGTTGTCGATGAGGGAGCTCTTGCTGATGCCGAAATAGTCGGCCATGCGCTGTATCGCGCCCATACGCGGGACGGCCCGGCCGTTCTCCCATTGGGAGACCGCCATCGGGGAAACGCCGGCGATCTTCCCCAGCTCCCCCTGCGTCAAGCAGTGCTCGACCCGCAAGCGCTTTATATTGCTGCCCAATTCCATGACGTCCACTTTCTTCCACAGGGTTCCTTTCGACTATATTCTACAATATTTTAACTTTACTTTTAGTATAAGTTTAATTATAGTTTCCGCAGCACGCAACTATAATTCTTACGCTCAACGTCGTGCCCCTTTCGATTCCTGACCAGCAGAAAGGACTGCGCATGAACGTAACGGCAGCAGTGGGCGAGCAGGATGACGCCCTGCGCCCTTGGACCGAGGCCGAGGAGACGTACCTGGCAAACGCTGCGGGAATCCTCTCCCCCGAGAACCTGGGCCGGGCGCTCGGCCGCACGGAGGCCTCGGTGGAGGAGGCGGCCGGGCGGCTCGGGCTCGACGTGCGGTGCGACGGGTCTTCCTTCGTCTGGTGCGACCACTGCGCTACGTGGAGAACCCGCTTGAACAGCCGCACCGGATGGTGTCGCATCTGCACGATGCGCGAGCAGCTGCGGGGGCGCGAGCGGGCCTGTGCCGAGGCCCTTGCCGCCATGGCGCCCTCCGAGCGCGCCGTCTACGAGAAGACGGAGGCCGAGCGCCAGTCCAAGCGCCTGCCGCCCCACCCCGTCAAGCGGCTCGTCTCCGCCACACCGGACGGCAAGCCGCGCATCGAGGAGGCGCGCTACCTCGCGGAAGTGGAGGAATGGGAGTACCGCGTGCTCAAGCTGCGCTACGACGCCGCCAAAACCCGCCTTAGGCGCATGCGTGAGAAGACGGGTGCGAACCCCCGGAAGGCAGGCCGGCGAAACGGGTGACACCTCCGGCATCCTATGACCACCGCGAGCGCCCACCCGGCGAGCGCGCAACAAGCGAAACGCGATACCCCCGGAAAGGAGGTGACTGGATTGACGGACTCCCGCACGGCCCAGGCCGATGTCGCCACCTGCGTGTTCAGTGTGCTGAAGACGATTGTAGAAGGCGATCCCGGCGTGGCTTCCTGCACCTACGAGCAGACGCCCACGGATGCCCAGGGGCTTCCCTGCATCACGATGCAAACCCTCGACGGCACTCCCGTGGAGCGCCGCTACTTGGACGGAGGCCGCGTGGAGAACTACCGCTTCGCCCTGCTGCTGCGTCGGCAGGCCCTGGAGGACCAGGACCGGCTCGACGCCCGCGCCCTGCTCGAACGCCTGGCATCGTCGCTCGCGGAAGCAGACGTCGAACTGGGCGAGGGCCGCACAGCTTGGGACCTGTCCCTGGACACGCTGCCCTACCGCGCCGAGTCGGCGGCCGACTATGCCGACTGGAAGGCGGAACTGACCTTGAAGTACCAGACAAACCGATGAAAGGAACCGAACTATGAGCGAGAACGCCGCACCCATCTGGGGCAACGAACTGGAGTACTACATCAACACGGGCACGAACGAGGCAGCGGCCTGGACGAAGGTGACGGAGCTCCTGACGTGGGAGCCCAGCGCCGAGCCCAAGACCTACGAGCCCGCCTGGCTCGACCGCAAGGTCTCCCCTGTGTTCGTGCAGGGACGCACCTGCTCGATCAACTGGACGAAGGACACGGTGAAGAACGGCGCCCTGGAGGCATGGGTCATGGAGCACCGCAACGAGACCGACGTGGCGTGCGAGGTGTGCCGCATGTTCACGTGGCTGGGCACGGCTGCGGCGCAGACCGCCGACATGGCCTCCTTCCTGTTCAACCCCGCCGATCCCAGCAACGCCAACGGCGGCCAGCCGGTGGTGACGGGCGGCACGCTGAACATGGCCGACGACGGTTGGACCGAGGGCACGTGGAACCCCTCGACCAAGGCCTTCGCGGCGGGCAGCGCACCGGCCCAGGCGTAGCGCGGCAGCACGACCAGACGAATGCAACGGGCGGCCGCCCAGCCGCGGCCGCCCGAACGACGAAGGAGGATCTTGTGGGATTCGAGTTTTCGAGCCATACCGTTACCGTGGAGATAGGCGGCAAGCCCTACGTCATCAACATGGGCGATGCGGACATGCTGGACAAGGTGGAGCATTGGAGCGACAAGCTCGCCGGCACCGATTACCGGGGATTGAGCGAGGGGCGCCTGAACGCGCTCTCCGCCGACGTGCGCAACTACCTGATGGCACTGCTCGGCAAAGAGCAGTTCGAGCAGGTGTTCGAGAACCGCCCGTTCGACTTCATCGACGGCTTGGAGCTGTTCGCCTTCCTGTACGCCGAGATCGCGAAGAGCCGCGTGGACGCCTCGTTCAAGGCCACGCTGGGCAAGTACCTGCCCGACCTGGACTGGCACGACGCCGAAGCATAGGGCCATGGAGCCGAACATCCTGCTCGAACGGGCGCCGTCGGCCGTGCCGGTCGGCAACGCATGCGTCCCTCTCAACACGTCCCACCGTACCGGCATCCAAGCCATGCGCCTCGCCGACGACCCCTTCGTGGGCGACGAGGAGAAGGCCCGCGCGCTGCTGTTCCTTTACTTCGGACGGCCCGACGGTCGCACGGGGCGGCTCGCCCTCCCCGACGCCGTGGCCGAGAACCCGCAGCTGGGCGTGGAGGCCGCGCTCGCGTTCTTCAACCTGAACGAGCCGAGGCCGCCCGAGGTTCCCGGCACGCGACCTGCCGCCGGCACGCGGGTGTTCGACCGGGATTGGGACGCGGGGCGTGTGGCCGCCGACTTCCAACGCGAGTACGGCCTCGATCTGACCGACCGCGGCTTGCGGCTGCACTGGTGGCGCTTCTGGTCGCTGCTGCGCAACCTGAGCGAGTCGTCGCTCACCATGCAGGCCGTCGGCGTGCGCGGCACCGTGCCCGACGAGAAGAAGATGGGCCGCGAGGCGGTGGAGAGCCTCATGAGGCGCAAGGCCGCCCTCATGCTCCCCGCCCGCACCGAGGAGGAGGCCCTGCAGCTGACCCACCTGAGGTACCGGTGGGCGCTGGAGGTGTGACAACCGCGCAAAACAAGCCAGAGTAAAACCAATAGGAACCAAGCTGGAAAGGAGACGAGCCTTGGATACTGTGCGCGAAAAAACAAGGGCACCGGCGCGTATGCATAACGAAATTCTCGCAAACGATGCGAGTAGAGCCAAAAGCCTCGAAAGAAAAAACCGCAGGAAAGGGGGCGTCCCATGTCGGACATCAGCGTTGCCATCGGAGTGACCATAAACGCATCCCGTTACGAAGCAGCCCTCGCGTCCATCGCCACCGCCACAAATCGGCAGATCGGAGCTCTCGCATCAGCCTTTGCGGCGCTTAACGGCGTTGCCGGTGCCGCCGAAGCCGTCAGGAATGCCGCTTCGCAGATCACCTCCTCCTTTGGAGAAATCGGAAATGCAGCATCGAAATCACTCGACACGGCGAGCGGCGCTATCGCCAAAACCGCCGACGATGGAAGCAAAGCGTTGTCCGTGTTCGATACCATCGGGAAAACCGCAAGCGCAATGGCGAAGGGCTTGGGAAAAGCAGCCGGCACCGTTAAAGCAGCATCGAAAGAACTGCTCTCGCTTGGCACGTCCGCTTTGCAGGGAAACGACGGAATCCAGGAAATGGCGAGCGGCGTAATCGCCAACATGGGCACGCTCACCGCCTCGCTGCCCTTGTTGGCCTCGCAAGCAACCGCTGTCCTGCCAGCATTCGCAGCCCAGGTTGCAGATGCCGCGCCAGGACTTATCGATGCCCTCGTCGGTGCTTTCAACCAAGTGGCTACCGCCCTTCCCGAAATCATTCCCCAGCTTGTGGAGGGAATAGCCAGCATAGCGGCCCCGATGGCGGAGGCACTTGTCGAGCTGGCCCCGGTATTGGTAGCTGCCGGAATCGAGCTTTTTGCAGGGCTGGTTGAGAGCCTCGCCGAAGTCGTGCCCTTGCTCGTCGAGCAGCTGCCGGTGTTCATCGAAGGCATTTGCACCGCCCTAATCGAGAGCATGCCGATCCTCCTCGAAGCAGGCCTTCAATTCTTCATGGCGCTTGGACAGGCGCTCATCGAGGTATTGCCGCTGCTTCTTGAGCAACTCCCCGACTTCATTGCGGGCTTCATCGAAATGCTCGTCACCTTTTTGCCACAGCTCATAGAGGGTGCCATGCAATTGTTCACCGCTTTCGTAGAAGCGCTGCCGCTCGTTATCCCCGCCCTTGTCGAGGCCATCCCGACGGTTATCCAGGCAGTGTGCGACATGCTCCCAACGCTCTTCCCCCTTATCCTGTTCGCCGCCGTGCAGCTCTTCCTTGCCATCGCGCAGGCGGTTCCCCAGATCCTCGAGGCACTTATCCCGGCAATAGGAGCGCTTATCCAGGCAGGCATCGACCATCTGCCCACCTTTTTGGAGAACATGGGGAATGCAGCGAAGGAGCTGTTCCGCAAGATCGCCGATGCGGTTCCCAAGGTGCTGAACGACCTGAAAAACGCTCTTGGCGAGCTGATCTTGGCCGGAGCTGCCAAAGTTGGCGAGTTCGCCAACGACATGATAGCCGCAGGCGAGAACCTCGTGCACGGCATCGTCGACGGCATCGGAAATGCAGCCCGCAGCGTCATCGATGCCATCGGAGGCGTCATCAACGATGCCATAGGGTGGGCGAAATCGCTTCTCGGCATCGCCTCCCCTTCGAAGGTGTTTCGCTCTATCGGCGGGTACGTTTCGGAGGGCTTCGCCGACGGCATCGCGGCCAAGGCGGGCGAGGCAGTGGGCGCCATGAAGGCGCTGGCCGACGACGTGGTCGACGCGGCCAAGGCCGACCTTCCGGCCATCGAGGTGCCGGTGGGCTTCAACGTGCGGAAGCTCTCGGCGGGATCGCTCGGCGGGTTCGGCTTCGCCGCCGCCTTCGCCGCGGCGCCTGCAGGCGGACAAACCACGAACAACTACTACACGATCGAGAAGGTGGACCTTTCGGGCGATCCTGCCGCAGTGAAGGCGGCGGGCACGCTTTGGAACGGCGTTCGCCGGCAGATGAGAATGGGGGCGATATAACATGGCAACCTGGTCGGGATGGAGCAAGCCTTACGGCGACAGCCGCGCCATGGCCGTGGGCGTGGACGCATGGATCAGCTCGTCGAGCGACACCGAGGTGTACATCACCGTCAGCGCATTGGCCAAGTCGGGCGATGCGGGTACCTGGGAGGCGGCCTACCAGTACGGCGTGATGACGCAGGACGGCCACGCGACCGCCGGCAACCGCGGCGCCGAGTGGAACGAGGCGGGCCGCGGCGTGCTGAACGCAGGCAACGGGGTGGCGCAGGGCCAGCACACCTACGGACCCTTCACGCGCGAGACATCCGCCTATAACGTGACCTGCTGGGGCAAGGCGTGGGGCGAGACGGTGAACGGCTACGGGGCCTGGGCCGGAAGCGCCGAGGTCTACACCACCGTCACCGTGCCCGCGCGGCCGGTGTACGCGCCGCCCGCGGCAACGGGCGTGACGAACACCCGGCAAGACGACAGCCGCAACGTGGTGGCCTGGGCGAACCACAGCGATACCACCCACCCCTACGACTCCATCAAGGTGGAGCGGTCAATCGACGGGGGCAGCTGATCCCAGATTGCCAGCACCTCGGGAGCCGCAACCTCGTACGTCGACGCCTCGACCGCGGCGAACCACGCCTACGCCTATCGCGTGCGCGCCCAGAACGCCGCCGGCTTCAGCGCCTACGCGACGAGCGGAACCACGTACAACACCCCGGCGGCACCCCGTGGCATCGTTGCCTCGCGCTCGGCCGCGAACACCGTGATGCTCACCATCGACAACCCCGCCCTCACCGCCACGGCGCTGGAGCTCCAGCGCTCGGCCAGCGGCACGGACGGATGGGCTGCCGTGAAGACCGTTCCCGGCTCCCCCGTCGCCGAGGCGGAGGACGAGCCAGGCGGCGGCACGTTCTACTACCGCGCGCGCAACACCCGCGCATCGCTCGCCTCCGATTGGTCGGCCGCCTCCAACAAGGTGGTGACCATCGTCGCGCCGGCGGCGCCGAGCCTCATCGCGCCGGCCTCGGGCGTGACCCTGCCCAAAACGCAACCGACCGTGTCGTTCTCCTGGAAGCACAACCCCATCGACGGGTCGGAGCAGAGTGCGGCCCAGCTGCAGCACAGCGTGAACGGCGGGTCGACGTGGACGGCAGTGCAGGTGACGGGCAATGATCAGGAAACGGCCGTCGCCAACAGCTGGGAGAAGAACGCCATTGTGACCTGGCGCGTGCGCACGAAGGGCGCCCATGCCGACTACGGTCCCTGGTCGTCCGTGCAGGCGTTCAAGGTCTGCCAAGTACCCAGCGTGGCCATTTCCTCGCCGGCGGCCGACGGAACCGTGCTGAACGACGTGCCCTTGAACGTGGCCTGGACCTATACGGACGAATCCGGTACGCAGCAGCGCGCCGCCCTCTCCATCGCCGACTCCCAGGAGCGCGAGCTTTGGAGCACCGTCGTGCAGGGCCCGACCGCCTCGCTTTCCATCCCATCGTCGGAGCTGCTGCCGGAGAACCACGGGAGCTTCCGCATCGCGCTCACCGCGTACTCCACGTCCGGGCTGGCGGCTTCGGCCTCGCGCACGTTCTCGACCGATTACGAGGAGCCGGCCGAGCCGGGCCTGCAGGTTGAGGTGGACCCGGTGCGCGGCAGCGTTGCAGCCACCGTGTTCGAGGGCGCAACCGCGACCGGCGTGCCGCGCACGGCCTCGCTCGGCCTGTTCCGCGCACGGCCGGACGGCACGCTGCTGTGCCTGGCCGACGGCGTTGCGTCGGGCACCGGCGTGACCGACCTGTATCCTCCGCTCGATTGCGACCTTTGCTACCTCGCCGTCGCCTACACCGAGAACGGGCTCACCGCGCGCACCGAGCGGGCCGCCCGCGTGCCCTCGGGCGGCGCCGTGTTCTTCAACTTCGGAGACCACGGCTACGCCGACGTGGCGAAGGTGGCTATGGACGTGGAATGGAGCACGTCGGTGGCAACCGACAGCGAGGTGATCGACACGGCGGGAGCGGAGGACCCGCTGGTGTTCTTCGGCACGGCCAAGTCGGTGGAAGGCGGCGTGTCGGGCGACGTATGGCGCAACGCGGCCAACGCGCCCGCCCGATGGAGCGACGAGGCTTGCCGCGCGGAGGCGTTCGAGCGACTTGCGGCCGATACCGGCATCAAGATCGTGCGCTACCCGAGCGGTTCCGTCATGCCGGCGCATACCTCCTGCAAGACGGCGACGTCGGCCGCCAACGGCCTGGTGTCGTCCGTAGAGGTAACGGCAAGGAAGGTGAGGGCAGATGAACTGGTTCTCTAGCGGACGCGTGGACACCTTCCGCTTCGTGCGGGTGCGCTGGGGCACCTGGACGGAGACGGAGGAGCTGGAAGGCATCATCGGCGGCACGCTCGAGCGGAACGACTCCACCGCCATCAAGGCCTCGGGATCGCTCGACTATATCCTTGAGCCCGCCTTGGGCAGCGACCTCGTGCGCGTCTACTCCGACAGCTACTACCCGCCCACGGGCGAGCGCACGAGCATCGCCCAGGGAACGTATTTGGCGTCCACGCCGTCGAGCACCTACCGGGGCGCCATCGAGGAGGGAACGGCCGACCTGTACGGTGTGCTGCACGTGCTGGCCGAGGATTCCTTCGCCGAGCCGCTCGTCGTGCCGGCCGGCACGCGGGCGGTCGACAAGGCAGCGGAGATCGTGCGCGAGGCAGGGCTGCCGGTCGTCGCATCTGAGTCCCCCGCCACGCTCGGGTCGCCGGCGGTGTTCGACGACAAGGACACGAGCAAGCTGGACGCGGTGAACTGGCTTCTGGACTTCGCCGGTTTCGCCAGCGCGGGCTGCGACGGCTACGGCACGGTGCTGATGCAGCCCTACCAGGATCCCTCCCTGCGGCTGCCCGTCCTGGCCTTGGAAGACGACGGGGCGTGCATCTTCCGCAGCGGCGTGGTGCGCGAGTACGACACGTTCGACGTTCCCAACGTGGTGGTGGTCGTCTGCTCGAACGCGCAAGCCGGCTCGATGACGGCCAAAGCCGTGAACGACGACCCGCAAAGCGCCTTCTCCACCGTCGCCCGCGGACGCGAGATCGTGCGCAAGGAAACCGTCTCGGACATCGCCAGCCAAGAAGCCCTGCAGGCCAAAGCGGAGGCGTTGCTGGCCGCAAAGACGTCGATGGTCGAAGGGTTCGAGATAACCCACGCGTTCGTCCCGCTGGAAATGGGCGATGTCTGCTCCCTCACGTACCGCAAGGCCGGCGTGCACCGCGACGACCTCGTGGCCGTGCGCCAATCCCTGAAGCTGAAGCCCGGCATGGAGTGCACCACGCGCTTCCGCCGCTTCCCGAGGAGCTGATGGCCATGGATGCTTTCGACATCGCCCTGCTCATGGCGAACCAGCATGCCGACAGCCCGGTGAGGATGCGCTACGGCACCGTCGTCGGGGCGTGCGACGAGAGCGTGCTCTCGGTGGTTCCCGACGGTCAGGAGTCGCCCGTGCCCGCCGTGAAGTGCTGCCTCCCCGCAGAGGGGAGCCGCGTGGTGCTGCTGGTTAACGGCACCGAGTGGCTGGCGGCAGCCGTCGTAGGAGGCGATTGTCCCTATGGCGTAGGGGACCTGTGGATCACCCTCTCAAGCGACGATCCTCGCAATCGCTGGCGTGGGACCGCCTGGGAGCGCGTGCTCGACCGCATGCTGCTTGCGAGCGGCAAGAGAGACGTCGCAGAAACGGGAGGCGAGGAGGAGCACACTCACTGGCTGCCCATCGGCGACGAACCAGGATTGGGATACCTATCTGCAACAACCAGCCTGCACCATCGAGACGTAAACGTGCCTCATCAGATACACGCAGAAAACAGCTGGATCGAAGCAGGAATAACGAGTCAAACCTGCTCGTATGAAGCATCGAGCATGCCTCCCTACTTGGTTGCGCATATGTGGAAGAGAATTGCTTGACGTAAAGGAGGACTCCCTACCCATGGACAAATGCCCCGAGCACAGCGCTCATGACCAGCATCTCGATCGGCTCGATGCGCGCGTCCTCGAGCTTGAGGACGCGAACAAGGAGCTATCGCGGTTCACCGAGCGCATCACGGTGCTCGTGGACAAATACGACGAGACGCTCGACGACCACGCCGCGCGCCTCGCCGCCCTCGAATCGATCCCGGCGAGGCGGTGGGAGCAGATCGCCAACTACACGCTGACCGCCGCGCTCGGCGCTGCCGCCGGGATCGTACTCGCCCACTTCGGACTCTAAGGAGCCTACATGAACGACAATGCGAAACAATGGCTGCGGGCCGCAGCCATCCGCGCCGCCAAGACGGCTGCGCAAGCTGCCATCGGCACCATCGGGGCCTCGACGGCACTCGGTGCCGTGGACTGGCCGCTGGCCGCATCGGCAGCGGCTCTCGCTGCAATTGCCTCCCTGCTGACCAGTATCGGAGGCCTTCCTGAAGTAGACGGGGGATCAACCCTTCCGTCGCTCGCGAAAGGAGGCGAGTGACATGGCCGCGTCGAACGAGGTGGCCGCGCACATCATGGAGCACCTGGTGGCCCATGACGGCGACGGCGGCCACGGGTACAGCCAAGGGTCGAACCGCTGGGGCAACGGCGTACTGGAAACACTGGAGATCGACGGTCACGCCTATCGCTTCGCGGGGGGCGACCGCGATTGCTCCTCCGGCGTTATCAGCGCCTACGAGGCGGCCGGAGTGGATTGCGGGGGCGCCACTTACACCGGCAATATGCGCGTTCGCCTGTGCAGCACGGGCAACTTCGAGTGGAAGCCGATGAGCTACACCGCGCAAAGAGGCGACATCTACTTGAACGAGCGGAGCCACACCGCACTATGCAAGTCGGCCGTACCCGACATGCTCATGCAGTTCAGCATCGACGAGAACGGCGGCATCATTGGCGGCCGCGAGGGCGACCAAACCGGAAGCGAGTCTAACACGCGGCCCTACTACGACTACCCTTGGGACGGCATACTGCGCTTCGTTGGGGAAGGAGGCGCGCCTGCGCAGGGATCTCAGAGCAGCACGATACCGGACATTCGCTACCGTGCCTGCTCGCAAGCCCAAGGTTGGCTTCCGGAAATGGTAAACCACTTCGACCCCTCGGGCTCGGGCGACGACTACGCCGGCGACGGTTCCCCCATCGTGTACCTGGCGGTGGACATGCCGGGTTGGTACCAGGCGCGCACGCAGTCGTCTGGCTGGCTCCCACCCGTACGCGGCTACGACGCCGATGACCTGGAGTACGGCTGCGCGGGAGACGGAACGCCCATCACCGGCATCCGCTGCTACTATGAAACTCAAAACCCCGCGGCCACCGGCTGGCTCGCCATCGAGTACGCCGTTGCGAACGTCGGCTGCGGGTTCCTGCCGAGCATGCGCGACTTGGCGGACACGGGCGGGTCGACCGACGACTACGCGGGCAACGGTGGCGTTATCAGCGCCTTCAGGGCCAGAATCGTCCGAGTGTAGGCCCTTATGGACGCCTACGATATCGCCTTGCTCATGGCCAACCAAGACCCCAGCAGGCCTTTGAAGATGCGCTATGGGACGGTGGCCGACAACACAGGAAGCCTGCTGCAGGTCGTCCCCGACGGGCAGACCGAAACGACGCCTGTGGTGAAATGCTGCCATCCCTTGAAGGGCGACCGTGTGATCCTGCTGGTAAACGGCACCGAATGGCTCGCCATTTCCGTAATCGGTGGCGAAAGCGCCCCGCCCCGCGTGGGACAGCCGTTTATTACCGCCGCAAGCGAGGACCCTCACATTGTTTGGCCGAATACCAGATGGCGCAAGCTGGAAGACAGGTTCATCCTAGCGTCCGGGATGCATTCCCGAGGAACAACCGGAGGCGAAGCCGCCCATACGTTAAGTTTGGCTGAAGTGCCTGCTCACGACCACAAGCCAAACGTTTGGGATGCTGTCATTGCACCCGGTTACTGGCAAGGAACCATTTCTGCGAGTACCGTTACAACAGGAGGAAATCTAGAAGCCTACAACAATATCAACAGGAATACCCAAGACTACCCGACGACTTCCTCAGGAGGGAGCCAGCCTCACAACAACATGCCGCCTTACGAGGTATTCGATATCTGGATTCGCATTGAATGATCAAACTGGCTGGGCCACCAGGATTCGAACCTGGATAGCTGGTACCAAAAACCAGAGTCCTGCCGTTGGACGATGGCCCAGTCTCGGAAACGCCCGCCGCAACCCGGAGCAGATGGCGGGCACGCGCCGATGCTTTCAGCCGGCATCGGCAAGTCACAAGCGCGTCTGGTGATTTTACCTGTTAAGCAAAGGCTTGGCAATGGCCGGTTATCCGGCCATTGCCAAGCTGCAGCCTCGAGTCAGCGAGCGCACTGAAGATTACTGGCGCTCCATCTTCACGGTAGTCGTCGTTCCCAGGGCCGATGCCTCGTAGCTGAGGATGCCGTTCTCGTACGTGAACGTCTTGGTCTCGTCTCCCGAGGCGAGCAGGGCGTTCGCGGTCTTGGAGGTATCGTTGACAGAATCCCACGTGTAGCTCTCCGTCGCCTCGGTCGGCGCCTCGTACGTGCCTGACCAGTAGAGCGACTTCGTATCTCCGCCATCGCTCACCCAGTTGATCTCGATAACGTTGTCCTGAATGGTAGCCTCCTGGTAGCTGTCCTCGGACTTGGAGTTGACCTGCTTCCACTCGCCGCTCAGGTCGAGCGGCTTCTTCTGCTCTTCCTGCTGGGGCGCATCGGACGTCGAGCCGTCGGATCCGCCCGAGGCTCCTCCCCCGCATCCGAACAGGAACAAAGCCAATGTTCCGCACAGCGCCACCATGAGCATTTTCTTCATCGGTGCCTCCTTCGGGATCGTTTGCGATCTCAAGCGCCCTCGCGCTCGGTTCCAGCTTAACGTGCAAGGAGGCTGTTGCACAATACTTTGGCTGCAAGGATTTAGGTAACGTCTTGCGAAGCGGGCAAGCGGCAAAACCTGCCCTTTTGTAACAAAGGCCAGCCGATTGCCGGCTGGCCTGCTGTTTCCATGGTGGGCCGTGAGGGAGTCGAACCCGCGACCTTGGGATTAAAAGTCCCCTGCTCTACCAGCTGAGCTAACGGCCCACGTCTGCAATGCGCGAGTATCTATTCTAGCCGGGGCGGGTGAGACGGTCAATGAAAATGTTGGCAACGCCCACCTGCGCACGAGAAGAGCGCAGTCTGCGGCACCACAAAAGGGTGCCCCGGCAAAATGCTGAACGGGGCGCGCCGGCCAAGGTGCCCATTCCGCCCCCCGGTTGAAACGAAGCCGTAACATGCGCGCCGGCTCGGCGGTACTACAATCGAATGGCATGCATAACCTGCGACGCTTCCGCGCGGTATCCCCGCCGTCGCCCGCCAGCCCGCCCTCCTGAAAGGCCGTGATAGCCATGTGGTGCTCGAAAGTGCTCGTTGCCTACGACGGATCGACCCCTTCCGCGAAAGCCCTCGACCTCGCGCAGTCCATCGGCGCACAGGATGAGCGCATCGAGCTGGTGTTCGCGCACGTGCTGAAGCTGTTCGCCCTGGGCACCGGGGCCGAGGGTCCGCTTATCGAGGAGGCGAACCGCGTGCACGCCGCACTCCAGCAGCTGGCCGAGCGCGTGCCGAACAAGGCCCATGCGCACCTGCTGAAGGGCACGTCGCCGGCCGATCTGCTGCTGAAATGCGCCGAGGACGAGGGCTGCGACCTCATCGTCATGGGCAGCCGCGGCAAGGGCGGCGTGAAGGGGTACCTGGGCAGCGTGAGCTACGCCGTGGTGCAGGGCTCCCCCGTGGCCGTGCTCATCGCAAAGGATGCGCCCGGCGCAGGAGCGGTCAGCGCGTCCACGACACCCGCGGCGGAAACCCCGCGCACGGGCCCCCAGGGCGCGAACCCGTCCGGCACATCGGCCGACCAGGCGGCACGCTAGTATGTCGACCGCAGCGCAGGCTCGGCTCTGGACGAAGGACTTCACGCTGGGCACAGCCGTGAACTTCCTGCTCATGGTGAACTACTACGGCCTCATGGTCGTGGTGGCCGACTACGCCATGAAAACCTACGACGCCCCCGCCGCCACGGCAGGCCTGGCCGCGAGCATCTTCATCATCGGCGCCCTCGCCGCGCGTCTCGTGAGCGGGCGCATCATGGACAAGGTGGGCCGCAAGCGCCTGCTGGTCGCGGGCGCGATCGGCGAGGTGGTGTTCTCGGTGCTCTACCTGGCGGGGCTCGGGCTCGCCCCCCTGTTCGCCATCCGCCTGCTGCACGGCTTCGCCTACGGGGTGTGCTCCACCACCATCGGCACCATCGTGACGGCGCTCGTGCCGGACAGCCGCAAGGGCGAGGGCGTGGGCTACTACATGCTGTCCGTGACGCTGGGCGCGGCCATCGGCCCCTTCCTGGGCATGTTCCTGTCGCAGAACGCCGGCTTCTTCCCCCTGTTCGTGACCACGGCCGTCGTGGCAGGCTTGAGCCTTTTGGCCGCCGCACAGCTGAAGGTGCCCGAGGCGGCGCAGGAAAGCGACGAGGACATCGAGGAGGCCGCGGAGGAGATCGCGCGCGACGAGCGTGACGAGCGCGCCGGCGACTTCCGCGTGCCGCGCTTCGATCTGGGGAACTACCTGGAGTCCAGCGTACTGCCCATCGGCGCCGTGTGCGCGCCGCTGTTCTTCTGCTACTCCAGCCTGCTGGCGTTCCTCACGCCCTTCGCCGCCGAGAGCGGGCTCGCGCAGCCCGCGAGCTTCTTCTTCGTAGTGTACGCCGTGGCCACGTTCGTCACGCGGCCCTTCACGGGGAAGCTGTTCGACCGCAAGGGCGACCGCGTGGTCATGGTGCCGGCGTTCGTCGCGTTCATCGTCGGGATGGGCCTGTTGGCAACCGTGTACCGACCTGCAGCTATGCTCATAGCGGCAGCGCTTTTGGGCTTCGGCGTGGGCACCGTGCAGGCGAGCGGGCTGGCGCTGGCCGTGCGCATCGCCCCCGACGAGCGGCTGGGCCTGGCCAACTCCACGTTCTACATCCTGCTGGACGTGGGCGTGGGCTTGGGCCCGCTGCTGCTGGGGCTGGTGCAGCCGGTGCTGGGCTTCCGCGGCCTGTTCGAGGCCATGTCGCTGGTGGCCATCGTCGCGCTGGCAGCGTACCTGTTCGTCAGCCGCAAGCGCGGCACCATGCGACGCCGGCTGAAAGAAGCGGACGAACCGTAGGGCCCGCTGAAGACTTAGGAGACCTTCGACCGTGAGTCTTGTCGACCGCGCTCCCGCCCGAGTGCGCGGCCGGGCGCAAAACGTGCGCCCTCCTGCGGCAGGCGCGGCAGGAGGGCGCACGGACAGGCGTGGGAGGATGCCCCCTACCCCTCGGCGGGGACGAACGTGTCCTTGTCGGGGGCGAAGGACTGCATGGCCTCGATGGTGCGGGCGAACAGCTCGTCCAACTCCCAGCCCAGCATCTCGGCGCCGGAGCGGATGACGTCGCGGCTGACGCCGGCGGCGAAGCGCTTGTCCTTGAACTTCTTCTTGAGCGACTTCACCTCGAAGTCCATGACGCTCTTGCTGGGACGCATGACGATGGCCGCGCCGATGAGGCCCGTGAGCTCCTCGGTGGCGAACAGGATCTTCTCCATCTGCAGCTCGGGCTTGGGAAGCTCCGGGTTGAAGTCCGACGTGTGGCTCTGGATGGCGCGGATGAGCTCGGGCGTGCCGCCGGCGGCCTCGATATCCTTGGCCGCGTAGATGGTGTGCAGCTCCGGCTCGTCGTCGTGCTCCTCCCAATCCAGGTCGTGCAGCAGGCCCACGAGACCCCAGAACTCAACGTTGTCGGGGTCGTACTCGCGCGCGAAGTAGCGCATGGTCTGCTCCACCGTCTCGGCGTGCTCGATATGGAACGGGTCCTTGTTGTGCTCCTGCAGCAGCGCGAACGCCTCGTCGCGCGTCATGCCGGCTTCAAGCGTGGACATGGGATGCTCCTCTCGTTTTGCGGTCTGGTCATACTATAGCGGTGAGGGCGCTTCGAAGGCCAGAGGCCTATCGGCAATCTTCTTCGGAATCCGAAGGAGATCTGGCCCGGATGTAATATTCCGGTCATTTCTGTGCATTTCCTTTTACGTGTTTTGAACTGGGCTTATACGTCATTTTACCTGATCAAAAGCTTGCACAGAAATGACCGGAATACTACCTTTGCCACCGCATCCGCGGCCCTAGAACACGATGCCGAGCGCGTTCGCGATGAGGCCCCAGAACACGCCCATCGCATACAGGCCGACGATGATGGCAACGTTCTGCTTCCAGTGGCGGTTCGTGCGCACGAGCACCAGCAGGCCCACGCCCGCGCTCACCAGCAAGCCGGCCAGCATCGCGCCCGAGCCCAGCACGCCGCTCACGTACAGCTGCGCGATGACCACGCTGGCCGCGCAGTTGGGCACAAGGCCCACCAGCGCCGATCCGAACACCGAGAGCACCGGGTTCGCGCTCAGGAACTCGCCGAGCGCGTCCTCGCCCACCACCTCCAGCACGCCGTTCAGCACGATGGTGATAACGAAGATGAACACCGTGACCTGCAGCGTGTGCTTGAGCGCGCTCTTGAGGATGCCGCCCTCGCCGTCATGGCAGTGGCAGTGGTCGCGCTCGCACAGGTCGTGGATGTGCAGCGGCGCGTCGATGCGGCGCGCGAGGCGCATGCCGGCGTCCACCACGAAGCCCATGACCATGCCGACGACGATCTTCGCGCCGAGGATCTTGAGGATCACGATGAGCGGCACCTGCTCGGCGATGAAGATGGGCAGCATCTCGTCGGACGTGGACAGGAACACCGCGAACAGCGTGCCCAGCGTGATGACGCGCCCGGCCCAGAGCGTGGCCGCCACGGCCGAGAAGCCGCACTGCGGCACCACGCCCACCACCGCGCCCACGATGGGCCCCGCAGCTCCCGCGCGCTGCACGGCCGCCTGCGCCTTGCCACCGGTCTTGTGCTCGAGCCACTCCATCACCAGGTAGGTGACGAAGAGGAACGGGATAAGGTAGAGGGTGTCGGCAACCGAATGCTCCAGGACGTGCCCGGCTATGTGCGTGAATTCTTCCATAGGTTCGTATTGTAGTCCAACGAGGGCGCCGGAGGCACGGCGTAGCCGAACGGTCACATGGAACCAGCGCGGACGGATCTCATCCTGCCGATTTCTGCCAGCAAGAGGCGAGGGTCGAGCGGAACGAAGGGAGGCGGCCCATCGGCCGCCTCGCTTTCCGAGTTAGGGATACGCCGGCCGGGCGCGTTTGCGCCCGGCCGGCGTCAGGTGGTTCCGGCGGCCGGGTGGCGGCCGGAACCGGGGGGTCTTACATCATGCCGCCCATACCGCCGCCGGCACCGGCCATGGCAGCCAGGGCCGCCGGATCCGGGTCCTTCGGGATGTCGTTGATGGTGGCCTCGGTGATGAGGATGAGGGCCGCCACGGAAGCAGCGGACTGCAGCGCGGTGCGCGTGACCTTGACGGGATCGTTCACGCCCATCTCGATCATGTTGCCGTACTCGCCGTTGGCGCAGTTCAGGCCTTCGCCCTTGCCCATGCCCTTCACGCGCTCCACCACGACGCTGCCCTCGAAGCCCGCGTTCTGGGCGATGGCGCGCATCGGAGCCTCCAGCGCCTTGCGGATGATGGCCACGCCGACTTCCTCGTCCTTGTCGACCGACGAGATGTTGTCGAGCGCGGGCAGCGCGTCCACGAGCGCCACGCCGCCGCCGGCGACGATGCCCTCTTCCACGGCCGCGCGGGTCGCCTGCAGGGCGTCCTCGATGCGGGACTTCTTCTCCTTGAGCTCGGACTCGGTCGCGGCGCCCACCTTGAGCACGGCCACGCCACCGGACAGCTTCGCCAGGCGCTCCTGCAGCTTCTCGCGGTCGAAGTCGGAGTCGACGCGCTCGAGCTCGGCGCGGATCTGATGGATGCGGTCCTCGATGTTCTTCTTGTCGCCGGCGCCGTCCACGATGAGGGCGGTGTCCTTCGTGACCTTGACCGTCTTGGCATGGCCCATCATGTCGATGGTGGCGTCGGCCATGGTCATGCCGAAGTCCTTGTCGATGACCTGCGCGCCCGTGACGGCCGCGATGTCCTCGAGGATGCGCTTGCGGCGGTCGCCGAAACCGGGGGCCTTGATGGCGACGCAGTTGAACGTGCCGCGCAGCTTGTTCAGCAGGATGGTGGCCAGGGCCTCGCCCTCCACGTCCTCGGCGACGATGAACAGCGGACGGCCGGAGCGCATGACCTCCTCCAGCAGCGGGACCATGTCCTGGATGCTGGTGATCTTCTGGTCGGTGAGCAGGATGTAGGGGTCGGAGAGGACGGCTTCCATCTTCTCCATGTCGGTAGCCATGTACGGCGAGATGTAGCCACGGTCGTACTGCATGCCCTCGACGATGTCGAGCTCCAGGTCGAACGAGGCGGCGTTCTCCTCCACGGAGATGGCGCCGTCGTTGCCCACGGCGTCCATGGCCTCGGCGATCTTCTCGCCGATCTCGGCGTCGCCGGCGGAGATGGTGCCGACGTTCGCGATCTGCTCCTTGGTGGACACGGGCGTCGCGTCGGCCTTGATGGCGTCGACGATGGCGTCGGTGGCCTTCTGGATGCCGCGGCGGATGCCCAGCGCGTCGGCGCCGGCCGTGACGTTGCGCAGGCCCTCGGACACGATGACGTCGGCCAGCAGCGTGGCGGTGGTGGTGCCGTCGCCGGCCACGTCGTTCGTCTTCACGGCAACTTCGCGGACCAGCTGGGCGCCCATGTTCTCGATCGGGTCCTCCAGCTCCACTTCCTTGGCCACGGTCACGCCGTCGTTCGTGATGGTGGGGGCGCCGTAGGACTTCTCGAGCGCCACGTAGCGACCCTTGGGGCCGAGCGTCACCTTGACGGCGTTGGACAGCTTGTTGACGCCGGCCGCGAGCGCGCTGCGCGCGTCGGCCTCGAACTTGATCTCTTTAGCCATAGTGTGCCTATCCTTTCAGCGTTAGCTTGGGGCTGCTTCGGTTTACGCGAACACCGCGTACAGGTCGTCGGCGCGCAGGATCATGACGTCCTCGCCGTCGACGGTGATCTCGGTTCCGCCGTACTTGCCGTACAGGACTTTGTCGCCCTCTTTGACCGGCACGGGGATGAGCTTGCCGTCCTTGTCGAGCTTGCCCTCGCCCACGGCCAGAACGGTGCCCGTCTGGGGCTTCTCCTTCGCTTCGGTAGCGAGATACAGACCGGATGCCGTCGTCTCCTCAGCCTCGTCCTGCTTGATGATGACGCGATCACCCAATGGTTTCAAGTTCATAACGTAGCCTTCCTTTCGTCCGTCTCTTGTCCGAAACTGGTTGTAGCACGTTTGCTATTTAACCACTCCGTTGCGGTGACTGCTAGCACTCATAGGTAACGAGTGCTAAACATTGCGTTATCATAGCAGCCTCGTTAGCGAATGCAAGCGAAATTGAGGAAATCTCAGTGCCCTCGACTGAGGTTTTGCACAATCGCCACAATTCGTTCGATGGACTTCGAATAATTTTTGTGCTTTTGCACAAAACTGCCCGCGGGGGGCCGGCGAAATGGTTGGGCGAGGTTGGGCGAGCGGGCCCTACCCCCGCGCCCCCGGCCTCACGAGGCCGCCCTCGTAGGCGCGCACCACCAGCTGCGCGCGGTCGTGGGCGCCCAGCTTCGCCATGACGCGGGCGAGATGCGTCTTCACCGTGGCAGGAGAGATGAACAGCTCGGCGCCTATCTCGTCGTTCGTCATGCCGCGGG
>NC_021021.1:1595683-1596487 GCF_000210055.1 Gordonibacter pamelaeae 7-10-1-b | reverse complement strand
CGCGACGTTCTGGAAGCGCGTGAAGAAGGCGAGGCTCGCCGTGCGCGAGGGGGCGTCGGCGAACAGCACGCCCGCCACGGCCAGGGCGACGGCGACGGCTGCCTCCGTGCGCCCGCGCTCGCAAGCGATGGTGTACAGCGCCACCACGGGGCCCACCACCGTGAGCGAGAAGCCCCGGAACGCGCCCTGCAGCCCCAGGAACGTGATGAGCACGAACAGGAACACGGGCCACGGGAACCGCCGCCGCGCCGCGAGCGGCAGCGTGGTCAGCGCCAGCGCCACGAACACCGACGTGTCGGGCACGACGTTCACGATGCCCAGATACTGGCGCAGCTCAAGGTCGGGGATCACGATGGACGAGGCCGTGAGCATGAGCTGCCCGCAGCCGAACAGGAACGCCGCCAGCATCACGGCGACGTCGACCGCCCAGTCCTTGGGCGCCATCGGGCGGTTGTTCACAAGGAAGTTCTCCATGCCTGCCATGGTACGCGACCCGGCCGCCCCGCGCCATACACCAGCCGAGGTAATTGGAGTATCCGAACGCGCCTACCGGCAGCCGGGAGCCTCGCCGCCGCCGTCCGCGCCGCGCTCTTCCTCCACGAGGTCGATGAGCTGCTGGCGGGTGTGGACCTCGAGCTTGGCATAGATGTTGCGCACATGGCTGCGCACGGTGTTCTCGCTCACGAACAGCACGCCGGCAATGTGGGCTTTCGTGCGGCCGCGCGCCAGATAGCGCATGATCTCGGCCTCGCGCTCGGTGAGGCCGCCCGCTGCGGCCACGGCCGCGCACCGAGCATCGAACGC
>NC_021021.1:1592255-1594271 GCF_000210055.1 Gordonibacter pamelaeae 7-10-1-b | reverse complement strand
CCAACGGCGGCGGCAAGGGCGGCAGCGCGAGCGAGGGCGACACCGTGGTGGGAACCTCGCCGGTGAGCTTCACCGAGGAAACCGACGTGCTCATCCTGGGCACGGGCATCGCCGGCATGTCGGCGGCCATGGACCCGGTGGAGGCGGGCCACAAGGTCATGCTCGTGGACAAGCTCGACCGCGTGGGCGGCGAGAGCTTCATCGCCTGCGGCGTCATGAACGTGGCGGGCTCAAAGATGCAGAAGGATGCCGGCATCGAAGGAGACCCCGAGACGAAGTGGCAGGCCTACGCCCCCATTCTGGAGAAGAAGGGCGAGACCGACGACATGGACTACAAGCACAACGTCTACCTCTACCAGACCGAATGGGCCGACCGCGTGGCGACCGACTACGGCGCGGTGTTCCAGCCCATCACCGACTACATGAACACGGGCGCGCCCACGTCCATGCTGCTGCCCGGCAACGGTATCGGCGACATGCAGGCCGTGCTCACGCCGCTGCAGAAGGGCCTGGAGAAGAAGGGCGCCACGTACAAGCTGAACCTGCGCGCCACGAACTTCATCGTGGACGGCGAGGGCACCCCCATCGGCGTGCGCTTCAACGACGAGAAGAACAACAAGCCCGTCGACATCAAGGCGCAGAAGATCATCGTGGCCACGGGCGGCTTCTCGTGCAACCAGGAGATGGTGTCCGCCTACCTGCCCAGCCAGCAGCGCCTCGGGCCGCTCACCGTGCACTCCATGGGCGAAGGCCACCAGATGTGCCGGGCGCTGGGCGGCGTGTACACGCACATGGACATGGAGGCCAACCGCATGAGCGACCTGGCCCAGGTTACGGTGTGGGGCTACTTCTCGCCGCAGGTGCAGGTGACGCCGCAGGGCCGTCGCTTCATCAAGGAGGACCAAAGCCACGACTCTCCCGACAAGGCCGCCGAGCTGGAGCTGGGATTCTGGTGGACCATCTTCGACGACCAGACCATCAACGGCAGCCAGAAGTGGAACGTCGAGCTGAACATGAAGGGCAGCCCCGACCGCCTCGTGGGCCCGTGCAACTCGCTCGACGAGCTGGCCGCGGCCATGGACGTGCCCGCCGGCACGCTCAAGGAGACGTTCGAGAAGTACGACGCCATGGTGGCCGCCGGCGAGGACACCGAGTTCGGCAAGAAGCTGTTCCTGAAGTCGCTCGCCGCGCCGTACTACGCCATGAAGCATTTCCCGTTCCGCTACAAGACGCACGGCGGCATGAAGATCACCACGGAAAGCCAGCTCGCGGACAAGGACGGCAACCCCATCCCCAACGTGTACTGCTGCGGCTCCACCGTCGCCGACAGCGGCAGCGACCTTAGCCCCAACGCCGGCAGCGGCCTGGTCAGCGGCAAGGCCGTCGTCGAGGCGCTGAAGGCGTAACCGAAGCGACCCTCCACCCCTCCCCGGGCGAGGCCCCGGCCGTTTCGGCCAGGGCCTCGCCCTCCTTCTCCCTGCCGACCGTGCTTCAAGCCGAAAGCTACTTCCCCGCGTCCCCCGCATCGAGCGCCTTCGCCACCGCCCGCCCCACGATCAACCCGAACGCCCCGTTCGTCGCCAACCCCTCCACGCTGCCGGCTGCCACCGAGCCGCAGGCGTACACGTTCGCGATGGCCGAGCCCGCCGCGTTCAGCAGCCGGCCGTCGGCATCAGTGCGCACGCCGCCGCGCGTCTTGTAGCGCACAGGGAGCTGCTTGAGCGCGTAGTACGGCGGCTCGATCTCCTGAAGGAACGCTGTGCGGCCGAACGCATCGTCCTTGCCGGCGTCAACCGCCTCGCCGTAGCCGTCGAACACCGCCTTGAGCGCGTCGGACGCGATGCCCAGGCCGCCCGCCAGCGCCTCCACGTCGTCGAAGGGTCCCGCCAGGCGCTTCGCGTTCTTCGTCGTAACCTGCGCAATGCTGCGCGCCTGGGCGCCGCTGGACAGCTTCTTGCCGAAGATCGTCCACCAGTACCCGCGGTCGCCGACCACGCAGGCGTCGGCCGCAGCGTT
>NC_021021.1:1588292-1591803 GCF_000210055.1 Gordonibacter pamelaeae 7-10-1-b | reverse complement strand
CGCCGCGACGACGGCGCCTGCGCCTACAAGTTTGAAGAATGCCCGACGTTCCATGAGGCGGCGGCTCCTTTGACGGGGAATGCACGTTGATTACCGGATGCGCCGAGTATAGTGACCGCGCAGGCGGGCGCGGCAGGGCGACAGCGGGTTGTCACGCAATCTTCGCATGGGGAGAGGGGCGCCGTCCGGCCTGCGGCGTGTGCGAGATGGGGGGGCGCCCCCTCACCTCTACGCGTAGAACGGCGCCTGGGGATACGGGGGCTCCAGCGCGCGCTTGAAGGCGGTGGCGCGCACGGTGGACAGCACGCGCTCGACCTGTGCCGCGTCGAAGCCTTCCGCCACCAGCGCATCGGCGCCCAGGCCGCGCTCCACGTGGGCCTGCAGCAGCGCATCGAGCGTGGGATAGTCTATGCCCATGCTCTTCTCGTCCTCCTGGTTGGGCGAGAGCTCGGCGCTGGGCGGCTTCGCGAACACGCGCTCGGGCACGGGCGGCACGGCGCCCGCAGCCTCGGCCTGGGCGTTCCGCCAACGGGCCACGGCATACACGTCGGTCTTGTACAGGCCGCCGAGGGGGGCGAAGGCGCCGGCCGTATCGCCGTAGAGCGTGGAGTAGCCCATCATGGCCTCGCTCTTGTTGCCCGTGTTCACCAGCATCCAGCCGTACGCGTTCGAAAGCGCCATCAGGCACACCATGCGGCAGCGCGCCTGCGTGTTCTCGGCCGCCAACCCCGCGAGCTCGCCGCCGCACGCGCGCGCCAGCACGCGCTCGAACGCCTCGTACGGCTCGCAGACGGACACGACCTGCGCCTCGATGCCCAGGTTGCCCGCCAGCTCCCGCGCATCCTCCACCGAGTGCTCGCTCGAGTACGGCCCCGGCAGCAGCACGCCGTGCACATGGTCGGCGCCGAACGCATCCACGCACATCACCGCCACGATGCTGGAGTCCATGCCCCCCGACAGCCCGATGACCGCGTCGGAGAACCCGGCGCCCTCCGCAAAGCCCCGCAGCGCCTCGACGCAGAGGCGGTACCGCTCGCTCGTATCCATATGCCAGCCTTTCGCTCGCGCCTGCCGTTGCGGCCAGTATGGGCGCCGATTGTTTCTACTTGGTTGCGGGCGCTCCCCCGTTACTGGATCTCCCGGATGCGGTCGGCCAGCCACTCCGCCCAGGCCTCCACGCCGTCGCCCTTCGTGGCGGCGATGGGGAAGATGGGGGCCTGCGGATTCAGCTGGCGCACGGCGCTCTCGAACGCCTCGCGATCGAAGTTGAACACGGGCAGGGTGTCCACCTTGTTCAGCACCACGGCCTCGGCCACCTGGAACACCCCGGGGTACTTGAGGGGCTTGTCATCGCCCTCGGGCACGGACAGGATCATGACCTTGGCGTTCTCGCCCAGGTCGAAGTCCGTGGGGCACACGAGGTTGCCCACGTTCTCCACGATGATGAGGTCCAGGCGCGCCAGGTCCAGCACGTCCACGGCGCGCTTGAGCATGGCGCTCTCCAGGTGGCACGCGCCGCCCGTGTTTATTTGTACGGCGGGGATGCCCTGCGCCTTGATCTTCTCAGCGTCCACGTTGCTGGCGATGTCGCCCTCGATGACGGCGATGTTGAACTCGTCGCGCAGCGCGTCGATGGTGGCCAGGATGGTGGACGTCTTGCCCGAGCCGGGGCTGGCCAGAAGATCCAGCACGAACACCTTGTTCTCGGCGAACCGCGCGCGCAGCTCCGAGGCCAGCTGATCGTTCTTGTCGAGGATGGGTTGCTTCATATCTATCTGCATGATGGCTCCTTATCAGTCGCGCCCAGCATAGCAAACTTATGCGTCGGCAGAGCCGGGTTCCGCGGCGACGGCCCCTTCTTCCTCGTCGTCGGGGATATCCACCTCTATCGAGTCGATCTGCAGCTCGCGGCCGGCGATGAGCTCCGTGGCGAAGCTGCCGCACTCGGGGCACAGCATGTGGAAGCGGTCGTGGTCGTACTCGGCGCCGCACTCCAGGCAGCGGCTGCGCGGGCATACCATGGTTATGTCGAGCTCGGCGCCGGCGCACAGCGCAAACTCGCGCTGCTCCGACAGCGCCTCGAAGGCGAAGCGCAGCGCATCCTCGATGGCCTCGGTCATCTCGCCCACCGACAGGCTCACCTTGAGCACCCGGTCGGCGCCGGCCTGCTTCGCGGACGTTTGCACGGCGTCCAGGACGCCCGTCATGATGCCCAGTTCGTGCATGATGCGCTCCTTAACGAAAAGGCCCGCCGATCAAGCGGCGGGCCTGATTGTCGGCACGGTTATTTCTTCGCTGCCTTGGCCTTCTTTCTGGCCAGCATCTCCTGCTTCAGCTCCTCTTCCTCGGCCTCTTCGCGCGCAAGCTCCTCGTTCTGCTTCTTGATGCGCTTGCCCAGCACGATGCGCGAGATGAGCAGGCTGCCCTCGTACAGCACCAGCAGCGCCGCGAACATGAGCAGCATGGTGACGGGCGAGGCATCCGGCGTGACCATGGCCGAGATGACCATGAGCGCCACGTACACGGTGCGCCACGCGCCGCGCAGCTTCTTATACGGAACGATATCGAAGATCACCAGATAGAACACCACCAACGGCAGCTCGAAGGCGAAGCCGAAGCCTATCTCGAACTTGATGATCATGTCGATGTAGGACGACATGCGCGGGGCTATCTCGCCCAAGCCGGCCGCCTGGTCGGTGAGCCACTCGAACGCCGGGTTCAGGATGACCAGATAGCAGAACACCGTTCCGAACACGAACAGGGCTACAGCCGCGCCGAACGTGGGAACGAACCACTTGCGCTCTTTGGGCTTGAGCGCCGGCAGGAAGAACGCGAGGATCTGCCAGAGGATAACCGGCGAGCAGGCCACGATAGACGCCCAGATGGATATCTTGAAGCGCGTGGCGAACGACTCGAACGGGTCGAGCGCGATCAGCGCCAGCGAGCCGTCGGCATTCTTGGGCAGGAAGTCGAAGATGGGCTGGAGCAGGAACTGGCCCATCGTGGGCGTGGCCATGTAGAACACCACCACGGCGATGGCGAGGCACGCCACGATGCGCACGAGGCGCATGCGCAGCTCGCCCAGATGGTCGAACAGGGGCATACGTGCCGGTCCGATAGGCATGGCTTATTCCCCCTTCTCGTTCGTCGTCGTGGGCGCGGCCTTGGCGGCCTCCTCGGCCGCCTTCTTCTTCGCGGCGCGCGTCGCCGCAGCCTTCTTCGCGGCAGCCGAGCGGGCCGCCGCCTTCTCGGCCTCCGTCTTCGCGGGCTTCGCCGCCGAGGTTTTCCTCGCTGTGGTCGCGGAGGTTTTCTTCTCCCCCGAAGCAGCTGCGGACTTCGTCGCGGGCTTCGCGGCCGGCTTCTTCGCGGCCGGCTTCGTGCCGTACAGCTCGTCGGCCGAGGGCTTCGCCTTCGGCTCGGTCACCGGTTTCGCGGCCTCGGCCTTCGCCGGGGACGCCCCGGTCGCCGCCGTCGAGACGGGCTTCGCCTCCTCGGGCTTCGCGAACGAGCC
>NC_021021.1:1583778-1588134 GCF_000210055.1 Gordonibacter pamelaeae 7-10-1-b | reverse complement strand
CTCGGCCTTCTTGGCGGCGCGCTCCTTGTCATAGCGGGCCTTGCGCTCGGAGAAGCTCTCCTGCTTGCCGGAGGCAGCAGGCGCCTCCTTCTTGTCGTCCTTGCCGATCTCTCCCACCTTCGCCAAGGCGTCGAACGGGTTCTTGAACGGCTCATCGGAGTTCGGGTCGTAGACTTCCGTCTTGATGACCTTGTTCATCTCCTCTTGGGCGTCCCTGAATTTCGCGATGGCCTTCCCCAGCGTCTTGGCCATGGCCGGCAGCTTGTCGGGCCCGAAGATGAGGAACCCGAACAGCAGGATGAGAAAAAGCTCGAATCCACCAATACCAAACAAAGCAAACCCCTTTGCGCGGTGTCTCTCAACGTATCAGCCGCGCCCCGCGCGGCAACGATTCATAGTATCACAAACGCGTTCGGCCAACGCATCTGCGGATGCTCTACAGAAAAAACAAGAGGCCGGCCGGCGCGCAGGGAGAAGGAAATGCGCAAAGAGGGGCGACGGCGGAGCTCCCGCCTTCTTGAAACCGCCCTTCAACCCCCCTGCTGCGGCGCGAGAGCCCTCTACGACCCGCCGCCCATGACCATGAGGGCCATGGTGGGAATGCCCAGCGCCAGCACGAGGATCACGCAGATGACTACGGTGAATATCCGCTTCGTCTTCTCCGCGCGCCTGCGTTGTTCCTGCGCTTTCCGCTCGCGCTCCTGCGCGGCCTTGATGCGCTCGCTCTTCTGCTTCGCCGTGAGTTTCTGCTGCTTCGCCATGCTGCTACATCCTCAGTTTCCCGCGGATCTCGATGACGCGGGCGATGTTCTTCGCCACCTCCACGTCAACGTGCCACTTGTTCTTCTCGTACAGCTGCACGCCGTCCACCATGGTCATGAGCACGTCGGCGCCGCTGCACGTGTTCACCACGGCCGACACGGGGTCGGTGGTGGGCGTCTGGTGCGAGCCGGACAGGTCCACGGCCACGAGGTCGGCGCGCTTGCCGATGTCCAGCGAGCCTATCTTGTCGTCCAGCTTGAGCGCGCGGGCGCCGCCGATGGTGGCCATCTCCAGCATGGTGGCCGAATCGAGGAACTGGCCCACGTTCACGGCGCGCTGCACCAGCATGCCGATGCGCATCTCGGTGAGCAGGTCGGTGGAGTCCGTGGCGGCCGGCGAGTCGGTGCCGATGCCGGTGCGCAGGCCGGAGCGCAAGAACTCCGTGAGCGGGGCCACGCCCATGCCCAGCTGCGCGTTGCAGCGCGGGCACACGGCCACGGCCACGTCGTATTCCTTGAGCTTCTTCACGTCCTCGTCGTCCACGTGCACGCAGTGGATGGCCAGCACGTTGTCGGATTCGAACGCGCCCCAGTTCAGCGCATAGCGCACGGGCGTCGTGCCGGTGGGCAGCCACGGCGGGACCTCCACGTAGCCGCGCTTCTGGTCCATGGTGTGCACCGAGAACGGCGACGAACCGTACTTGATGAAGTTGAACTCCTCGCGGTTGCCGGCCATATGCATGGCCACGGGCACGTTCTCGCGGCGCGCGAAGTCGGACACCTTGCCGAACATGGAGGGATGGCACACGTACATAGCCGCCGGGGCGATGCCGATGGTGATGCGGGAGGAGTCGACCTCTTCGCGCCAGTGCATGATGTCGTTCTCGGCCACGCGCATGGCGTAGTCCACGCGGCGCTTGTCCATGGCGCCCACCTCGCGGTAGATGACCGAGCGCATGCCGAGCTTCTGCGTGGCCGTGCAGGCCGCGCCCGTCGCGGTGATGTCGGCAACGCAGGTGATGCCGCTGGAGAGCGCCTCGAGGCCGCCCAGGATGGCCGAGTCGTACCAGTCGCCCACGTCCATCTTCGCGCTCTTCTCCAGCATGGACGTGATCCAGGTGGTGTAGGGCACGTCGTGCACGATGCCGCGCATGACGGAGTTCTCCAGGTGAGTGTGCAGGTCGACCAGGCCCGGCATGAGCGCGGCCAGGCCGTAGTCGACGATCTCCTCGTCGGGGTAGCGGAGCTTCAGCATGTCGGTGGCGCCGATGTCGCAGATGCGGCCGTCGCGCACGAGCACGGCGCCGTTCTGGAACGGCTCTGAAGTGATGGGGAGAATATATTGTGCGCACAACAGCATGACGGCCCACCAATCTCTAAGAATAATCGTGTGCTGCGTATCATAGCATTGCCGGTGCGCTCTCCGGCGAAAGCACACAGGGCAATCGGCCGGGGGAGGAGGCGTGGCGGGAGGCGATGCGTACGCCCCAGGTTGGCGCAGTAAGTCAGCGAGAAGCCCCCTCGTACCCGAGATTCGCGGGATCGCGGGGGCGAAGCGTACTTCGGTACGCGAGTCCGCGGGATCGCGCGAAGATCGGGTGCGAGGGGGCTTCGCAGCGTCGAGTTGTTCCGTCGGCCGCAAGGCCGACGGAACATAAGAGTGCTATACTTCATGGCCGCATGCAAACACTAGACATGACATACATCCACGCGCCCGCCACCTACGACTTCCGCGAGCGCTCCATCATGTACGGGCCCGTGTCCGACATGGTGCCCTCCACGCCCATCTTCGAGATGTACCCGCTGGGGCTCACGACGCTTTGCGAGTACCTGGAGCGCCACGGACTGCGCTCGCGCATCTACAACCTGGCGTCGATGATGCTGCACAAGAAGAACTTCGACGTGGAGAAGAACCTCGCGCGCCTGGACTCGCACCTGTTCGGCATCGACCTGCACTGGATGCCGCACTGCCACGGCTCCATCGAGGTGGCGAAGATCTTGAAGCGCCTGCACCCGCACGTGCCGGTGTCGTTCGGCGGGCTGTCGTCGTCGATCTTCCACGAGGACCTGATCAAGTACGACTGCATCGACTACGTGTTCCGCGGCGACTCCACCGAGGAGCCCATGCGCATGCTCATCGAGCGCGTGGCGCGGGCGGCCAAGACGCACACGCCGGTGGGCGACCTGTCGGACATCCCGAACCTCACCTGGAAGGACGCCTCGGGGGCCATCCGCATCAACCCGCTGTCGTGGGTGCCCGACGACATGAACGCCATCTCGCTCGATTACGCCTACCCCATGAAGGGCGTGCTGCGCCACCACGACATGACCAGCTACCTGCCCATGAAGGGGTGGCTCTCGTATCCCGTGACGGCCAGCCTCACCTGCCGCGGCTGCGCGCGCAACTGCGCCACCTGCGGCGGCAGCGCCTACGCGTTCAAGAACCACTTCGGCCGCCGGCGCGTGGCGTGGCGCGACCCGAAGCTTTTGATCCGCGACATCGAGAACGTGCAGAACCACGTGTGGGGCCCCATCTTCGTGCTGAACGACTTTTTGCAGGCCGGCGAGGCGTACACGCACGAGTTCATCACCGGGCTCAAGGGCAAGGTGCACAACCCCATCGGCTTCGAGTTCTTCGGCCCGCCGCCGGGGGGCGACGAGTTCTACCAGCTGCTCGATAACAACCTGGGCAACTGGTCGGTGGAGATCTCGGCCGAGAGCCACGACGACGACGTGCGCAAGGCGTTCGGCAAGGGCCATTACACGATGGCCGAGCTGGAGGACACCATCGTCGACGCGCTGTCGCACCCCAACTGCGAGCGGTTCGACCTGTACTTCATGACGGGCATCCCCAAGCAGACCGCCGCCAGCGTGCGCGAGACGGGGGCCTACGTGCAGCATCTGTACGAGCGTGTGAATTACGACCCGCGTCTCGTGGTGCTGACCTCGCCGATGGCGCCGTTTCTGGACGTGGGGTCCATCGCGTTCGACAACCCGGAGAAGTACGGCTACAAGCTGCGTGCCCGCACGTTCGAGGAACATCGCGAGCGCATGATCCTGCCCTCGTGGAAGCACATCATGAACTACGAGAGCACCTACATGAGCGTGGACGAGATGGTGGACGCCACCTACGACGCGGCGCTCGACCTGAACCGGATCAAGGGCGAGCACGGCATCCTGGACGCCGGGATGGCCGCCGCCACCGACAAGCGCATCCGCGAGGCGCGCGAGCAGATGAACCGCCTGGACGATGTGCTGTACAACGGCACCGGCCGCATCGACGCGCGCCTGGGGGCCTTGAAGGCCGAGTTCGAGCGTCTGTCCGAGAACACCGTGGCCGAGAAGTCGGAGCTGAACTGGGCCTTCGATGTGAAGCCCGTGCACGCGAAGCATTTGGCGAAGCTGTGGTTCACGAACGAGCCGGCGAACTTCGCGGCGAAGCTGACCGGGAAGTGGCGGCCCGCGCAGAGCGACTTCGACTATCCCGACCAGACCACCGGCGAGCTCTCCCCGGCTTGGAACGCCGACGGCACGCCCAACTGCACGTTCAAGGGCCTGGCCGTGGACGGCATGGGCGACGGCCGCGCGCTCGCCG
>NC_021021.1:1581119-1582501 GCF_000210055.1 Gordonibacter pamelaeae 7-10-1-b | reverse complement strand
GCCTTCGATTTTGTCCAGCCATTGGGTTCGCGGTGCCGTATCTGGCCGACCATCTAAGGAGAACCTGCGAGATAACGACCGACTTCTCGGGGCGTCGCGCTATACTGGGGCTTCGCCAATCGACCGACCACGTTTACCTGATGGAGCGCCACCTGTGAGCATCGACACCGCCACCGGCAAGGAAGCACCCGCGGACCTCTCGTCCGCGCGCGTGAAGGAGATATTCTCGGCCATCGCGAAGAAGTACGAGCGGTTCAACGCCGTGTCGAGCTTCGGCGCGTACAAGGCCTGGCTCGCCGGCATGATGCGCCAGGCCCCCATCGGCCCGGACGACGACGTGCTGGACATCGCGGGCGGCACGGGCGATGTGGCGTTCTCCGTGGCGCGCGCGAAGCGGCCGGCCCACATCCAGTGCACCGACCTCGTGAGCGAGATGCTCGACGTGGCGCGCATGCACTATGCCGACGGCAAGGCCTGCGGCGTGCCGGTGGACTTCGAGGTGGTGGACGCGCAGGACATCCCCTACGCGGACAAGTCGTACGATGCGATCACCATGGCCTACGGCATCCGCAACATGCCCGAGCGCGACCGGGCGCTCGGCGAGATGTTCCGCGTGCTGAAGCCGGGCGGCTCGCTCGTGTGCCTGGAGTTCAGCACGCCTCCGAACGCCGTGTGGCGCGCGCTGTACGGGTTCTACCTCAAGCACCTCATACCGTTCTGGGGCGGGCTCATCACGGGCGACCGCGAGGGTTTCGTGTACCTGGCGCGCTCGATCAAGGCGTTCCCCGACCAGCAGGGCTTGGCGGCCATGATGGAGAAGGCCGGATTCGAGGATGTGATCTGGAAGAACTACACTGGCGGCATCGCCGCGGTCCACGTGGCGAGAAAACCGGCGCGATAGGGCCGACCTGCGCGGCACGGGGCTTTGGGACATCCCGAACGCAACCGACTTGCGTGCAGAGCGGGCGAAATCAAGCGTTGGGTATGATGCGGAGCATGCCGAAAGGCGTAGGATGGCATCATGGACTCGAAAACCGCTCATATCTCCGAGGGTGCCGTTGCACTTGAGGAGCTCGACGCATGCGACTCGCTCGAAGGGGTTGCCGAGTACGGCAATCTCGACGCGCCCGGCGCAGGCGGCGACAACGTTCCTGCCGGATCGCTTGGCGCAAGTGCAGCTCCTCGGGAAATCGGCCAAGGCCAAGGCGGGACAGGGAGCCGCGAGCGTTTATGGTCGCCTTTGTTCGTGATCGTCGTGGCGGGCACGCTGTGCTGCTTCATGGTGGGCCAGGGCCTCAACTCGGGAACCTCCGTGTTCATTGCGCGCATGGGCGGCAGCACGGCATTCGCCGGCGTGCTGGCCGCCGTGTTCTCGGCCGCGG
>NC_021021.1:1577957-1580686 GCF_000210055.1 Gordonibacter pamelaeae 7-10-1-b | reverse complement strand
GGCAGGCACGCGGCGCTGCGCCCGAGCCCTCCGCCCGCGGCCTCGGGCGCTTCTTCGAGTTGAGCGCGTTGCCGGGTGCGCTGCCGATGGTGGTGCTGAGCCCGGCATTCGGGTTCGGCATCTTCTTCGTCGGGCTGTACGGCACATCCCTGGGCGTGGTAAACCCCGGGCTGTTCTACACGCTCTCGGCGTTGAGCATGATAGCCGTGCGCCTCAAGTCGAAGTCCTTCATGGACCGCGTCGCTCCCCTCAAGATCTGCACCGCCTCGACGGCCTGCGGGCTCGCCGGCTTCCTGCTGCTGCTCATGGCCGGATCGAGCGACCTCGCCTACTACGCGGCCGGCATCCTGTACGGCGTCTGCCTTGGCGTGAGCATGCCGCTCAACCAATCGGTGGCCGTGAAGAACACGCCCGCCGAGCGCTGGGGTGCCGCGAACGCCCTCTACCTTCTGGCGAGCGACGTCGGCATAGGCGTCAGCTCCATCGTTTGGGGGCTCGTCAACGACGCGGCCGGCTTCCCCGCCACCATCTGCTGCGTCATGGGCTGCATCCTTGCCGCCTGGGTAGTCGCCTGGTTCTCGTACCCGAGTACCAGGCGCGACCGCAAGAAGGCCTAGGGAAGCGTCGCGACGCAGACCCGGCAATTTAACCCGCTTCCCAAAGGACCTCTTAGAAGGGGCGTCCGAGCAGACAGCCGCATGCGACTCGTTGTGCCGCAGCCCGCCTCACGCGAGCCTCCGGATCAGTCCCCTTCAGGCTCCCCCGTTCCTTCGGTTAGCTCGTAATCGGTCTCGAGCACGTCTTCTATCAGGTTCGCGAAGTCGCGAGCTTTTTCAGACGTGGTCACCGGCTTGCCCGTGCGGGCCTCTATCTGCGCACGGGCCGCGCCGGCCACGCTCCCGCCCTCGCGTGCCACCTGGCGGCTCTCCTCGAAGCCCTCAGGCTGGCTGGCTTTCGAGAACTCCGTCGTCGTCACTTCCGCCAAGGTGTTCAGCACCAGCTCGAGCGTGGTCATGTTATCGCGCAGGTTCTCCTTCTTGAGGTCTTTGAGATCCTTGTACTGGCGAGTGGTCATCCCCGACCAGGCGCGCGTTATCTCGTCGGTGAGGATAGCGTACTCCTTGCCCTTCTCGACGCCGCGCCTCTCCCACTCGTCGGTGAGCCCCTTGCGCACCTGGATGGTTTGCAGGCGCTGGTTGACCCAGTTGCGATCGTACCCCTTTTTGAGGTACGTTTCCAGAGCGCGGTCGAGCGTCAACTCGGGGTCGATGATCTCGTCGATGCGCTCGGAGCCCACCTGCGCGAGCCACAGCTTGAACGGCTCGGCTTTCTTGGAGGGGATGGATTGGACGATACGGAGGATTTGCTCGGTGGTTGCTACGTCAGTCAGGCGCATTTTGCCGTCGGCGGCCTTCAGTTTCAACTGGTGACAATTTGTCACCGTTTCATTTCCCTCGTCCTTGAGGCGCTGCTTGAGCTTATTCCAGTATTTTCGGCCATCCTGGCTCTCCGTCAGAGCACCGACCACGTCGACGATGGAGAAGTACCACTCCTCCTCGTCCTCGTTCCACGCCGAGCGTATTTCCTGGCTTTCGAACAGCTTCACAGAAGAATCGACCATATGATTCCCTCCTTCGGTCCGGGGCGTTTTGGACAGGAGGGTGCTTGGTCGAGCACAACGCCATGCGATTTATCGATGACGTCAGTATATCATAAAGCGAACCTATGTTCTATACTAATTAATAAGGTTCGTCTAAATTCGCATGGGCTTGGGCATCGGCGTCCAAGGGGCAGAACTTCCCGGCATAGTAGCGGTCGAGGGCCACGAGCGCTATCATGCCGGCGTTGTCGCCGCAGGCGCTCAAAGGCGGAAGGGTCAGGCGCACGTGCAGGCGCTTGCAGAGCGCCTGGTAGGCATCGCGCAGCACCGGGTTCGCCGCCACGCCGCCGCCAAGGCAGAACGTGCGCGCGCCCGTTTGCCGCAGCGCCATCTCCGCCTTCTTCACCTGCACGTCCACCACCGCCTGCTGGAAGCTGGCGGCAATGTCGGGAACGTTGGGCTCGCGGCCGGCATCGCGCTCGTTGTTGATGTAGGTGACGACCGCCGTCTTGAGGCCCGAGAGCGAGAAGCGCAGGTCGCCCGAGTGCATCATGGCGCGCGGGAACGCGATGGCATCCGGGTTGCCGAGCGCCGCCTGCTGCGAGATCACGGGGCCGCCGGGATACCCCAGCCCGAGCGCCTTCGCCACCTTGTCGAACGCCTCGCCCACCGCATCGTCGATGGTGGCGCCGAGCGTTTCGTAATCGCCCCAGCCCCGCATATGCACGAGCATGGTGTTGCCGCCCGACACGAGCGACACCACGGCGGGTGGCTCGAAGTCCGGCGCGCCGATCTTGTTCGCGTACAGGTGGCCCTCAAGGTGGTTCACGCCGATGAGCGGCTTGCCGGCGCCCCAAGCCGCGCCCTTCGCGAACGCGACGCCCACCACGAGCGCACCCATGAGGCCGGGCGCGTAGGTGACGGCCACGGCGTCGAGGTCTGACCACGTCAGGTGCTCCAGTCCCAGGTGGGCGGCAGCCACGTCGAGGCATTCGTCGCACACACCGCAGATGGCCTCGATGTGCTTGCGGCTGGCTATCTCGGGCACCACGCCGCCGAAGCGCGCGTGGAAATCCACCTGCGAGGCCACGATGTCGGCCACGAGGTTGCCTTCGCCGTCCACGATGGC
>NC_021021.1:1573604-1577006 GCF_000210055.1 Gordonibacter pamelaeae 7-10-1-b | reverse complement strand
CGACGCCCTTGGCCGTTGCCATGGCAATGCGCACGCCCGTGAACGACCCCGGCCCGCGGCCGACGACGATGCATGCCAGCTCCCCGCGTGCCACACCCTGCTCGGCAAGCAGCGCGTCGATACGCGGGAGCAGCTGGGTGTTCGAAGCGCGATGCGCCGATGCCTCGGCACAGGCGACGACCTCCACCGTGCGGCTTTCCCCATGCAGCGCGCCCAAGCCGATGGCGATGACCTCGTTGGCCGTGTCGAACGCAAGCACGTAGCGCGCCCGCGCTCCCTGGGAAGCACCGTGCAACGCGTCGGCCTCCGCCGCGCGCGCCACCGGAAACGCTTGATCGCTCACCCGCAGCACCCCGCTGCCTTCATCAGGCGCGACTTCGAGTCCTTCGCCCATACGAACAGCAGCTGCCGTGCGCGGTCGCCGAACGACTGCGCGCGCACGGTGCGGTTTCCGTCGGCGTCGACGGTGACCGCGATCTCCAGGTAGCCGTACGGCAGGGCCGAGGGGAACTTCTCGCCCCATTCGACGAACGAGGCGCCGTCGCCGTCGATGGTCTCGAAGTAGCCGATATCCTCCAGCTCGTCGGGATCTTCCAGCCGATACAGATCGAAATGGTACAGCGGAAGCCGACCGCCCGGATACTGCAACAGGATGTTGAACGTGGGGCTGGTCACCTGGTCGTGCACGCCGAGTGCGGCGGCGACCCCCTGCACGAACTGCGTCTTGCCCGCACCCAGGTCGCCCGAGAGCACGACGACGTCGCCCTCGTGCAGGTAGGGCGCCAGCGTCGAAGCCAGCTGCTTCGTCGCCTCGGGGGAGGTGGTCTTGCGTATGTAGGTCAGTCCGTTAGCCATGGCTCGTATGATACGCCAACCCGGCCGCCCAGGCCACGACGGCGACGGGGAATCGGGAATCTTCCATGGCGCGGCAACGGCATGCACGGCCGGCCGCTGGCACGCAGGCCGCCGCCGGACGGGCGCAGCGGCAAAATTCTCATCGCAGCGCATCGCTTTTGCCCTATCATCGCCTTTAACGCAAAACCCGCCTCTGCCAGCCCGGCAGAGGCGGCGCAACACGAAGGAGGCAACCCACCCATGTACGAAGCGCGTATCGAAACCGTCATGCAGAACCTTGCCCGGCGCGGGCTCTCGCAGATGCTCGTCTGCGATCCGCGGTCCATCCAGTACCTGACCGGCGCCTACGTGGAACCGGGCGAGCGCTTTCTGGGCCTGGTGCTGGGCGAAGGGCGCACGCCCACGCTCGTGTACAACGAGATGTTCGCCGTGCCGGCCGACCTCGCGTGCGCCGTGCGCACGTTCAACGACACGGAGGACCCCTTGGTGCCGGCGGCCGACCTGTGCGATCCGGCCCGCCCGCTGGGCTGCGACAAGAACCTCGCGGCGCGCTTCCTCATCCCGCTTATGGAACGCGGGGCGGCGAGCGGCTTCGTGCTGGCCTCGGACGTGGTCGACGATGCGCGCGCCCATAAGAGCGCCGAGGAGCGCGACCTCATGCGCACCGCCTCGCGCACCAACGACGCCGCCATGGCGCGCTTCAAGGAGCTCGTGCGCGAGGGCGTGACGGAGGCCGAGGTGGCAGGCCAGTTGGAGGTCGTCTACCGCGAGCTGGGCGCGCAGGGCCACTCGTTCTCCCCCATCGTCAGCTTCGGCGCGAACGCCGCCGACCCGCACCACGAGCCCGACGGCACGCGCCTCGCGCCCGGGGACGCGGTGCTGTTCGACGTGGGCTGCCGCCAGGGCGAGTACTGCGCCGACATGACGCGCACGTTCTTCTTCGGCGAGCCCACGCAGAAACAGCGCGAGGTGTACGAGACGGTGCGGCGGGCCAACGAGGCCGCCCAACGCGTTGTCGCCCCCGGCGTGCGCTTCTGCGACATCGACCGCGCCGCCCGCGAGGTTATCGAGGAGGCGGGCTACGGACCCTATTTCACGCACCGCCTGGGGCACCAGATCGGCCTGGACGTGCACGAGCCGGGCGACGTTTCGTCGGTTCACGAGGCCCCGGTCGAAGTGGGCATGTGCTTCTCCATCGAGCCCGGCATCTACCTGCCCGGCGAGTTCGGCGTGCGCATCGAGGACCTGGTCATCGTCACCGAGGACGGCTGCGAGGCGCTCAACGCCTACCCTCACGAGCTGGAGGTGCTGGGATAGCGACTCCTAACTGCGCCGCTTCATGGCGGCGCGGCGGCCGGCGGCCTTGGCGTCGTGTGCGCGCTTGCAGTCGGGGCAGATGGACGTGAGCGCGCGGGCGCGGGCGGCGTCGGCGTGCTCCTCCTGCTCGAGCAGGGCGTTCGCGAACTCGATCTCCTTGTTCGTGGCGTAGTAGCGTCCGCACGAGGCGCATTCGGCCAACGTGAACAGGCAGCGCTTGGGCAGCTCGGGCTCGTCGGCGAAACCGGCTCCCTCGATGACGTCCATGGCGCCGGTGGGGCACGCGGGAACGCAACGGCCGCAGTGCGTGCAGTCGAACAGGTCGAGCGTCCACACGAGCAGGCCCTCGTCCTCGTCGATGAAGATGCGGATGGCGTTCGCGTCGCAGGCCGCCGCGCAGGCGGCGCACGCGATGCAGGCGGAGAAGTCGTGGCGCGGCTTGCCCTCCGCCACGCCCGATGCGTGGCCGGGACGCGGCGTGCGGCCGCGATCGGAAATGAGGTTGGGCACGCGGGGCTTCACGGCGGCCATCAGCGCCCAACCTCCTCGGACAGATCGAACGCGGCCGCGAAGGCGTCGTCGGGCAGGCCGCCGCGCAGGGCGGCGTCGGCACGCTCGACGGCCTCGATGCGGCGGCTCTTCCCCAGCGTCTCGAGCATCTCCTCGTCCACCAGCGCAAGAGCCTTCGTCGGGCAGACCGCGATGCAGCGCGGGCCATCGGGCGACTTCGCGCACAGGTCGCAGATGACCACTGACGTGTACGCGCCCGTCTCCTTCTGCCGCAGCAGGCCGGCCGAGCGCGCCGACGACGCGCGGCTGTACGGCGCGGCCTTCACGTGCGCGGTGGACGGAGCGGAGGGGTACACGGCCCCGAACGGGCACGCGAGCGCGCACACGAGGCACCCCGTGCAGCGCGCCTCGTCCACCTGCAGGCGGTCGCGCTCCTGGTAGATGGCGCCTTCCGGGCACACCGCCAGGCAGGGCGCGCCCTCGCACTGATGGCAGGTGACCGCGGCCGACACCTCGCGCGTCTTCACGAGCGAGATGCGCGACGCCGGGCGCAGCGCGCGCTTGCGGTGCGCCTCGCTGCACGTCACGCGGCAGGCTCCGCAGCCGATGCAGCGCGCGGGGTCGGACACGACGAAGCGGTCCATACCAGCGTCTCCTCCTCGCCGTTGGCGTAGAGGGCACGTCCGGCCACTTCGGCCTCGTGGGCGCGAAGGCGGCCGC
>NC_021021.1:1572005-1573384 GCF_000210055.1 Gordonibacter pamelaeae 7-10-1-b | reverse complement strand
GGGCGTGGGAGCAGGGGCGTTGTCGGGGGCCGCGGGCTCCGCAGCGGGCTCGCTTTCGCTCGCAGCCTCCGGCTCCGGCTCGGGCGGGTTCTGCCGATCGGCCTCGGCGGCGAGCTCGGCCTTGAGGGCGGCGTAGCGCTCCACCAGGTGATCCTCGGCCCAGCGCTGGTCGGCGATGGCCTCCACCTCGCAGGCGCTGTACTTGTCCTCGGGCGTGCCCGACTCGCCGTCCACCACGTGCAGGGTGAGCTCGTTGCACTTGCCGATCCACCACTGGTAGGTCATGTACACCGCACCTTCGTTCACGCGCTCGTCCACCGCCGCGCGCGCGAGCACCTTGCCGCGGCGCGAGCGCACCCACACAAGCTCCTCCTCGTCGATGCCGCGCGCCTCGGCGTCGGCCGGGCTGATGCTCACGTAGCCCGGCTCGTCGGCGAGCGCGGCCAGCGCCTTGCAGTTGCCGGTCATCGAGCGGCACGAGTAGTGCCCCACCTCGCGCACCGTGCACAGCACGAGCGGGTAGGCGTCGTCGGGCTTCTCGGTAGGCGGCCGCCAGTGCGCCGCAACCAGGTGGCCCTTCCCATCGGGCGTGGCGAACGCGCCGCCGGCGTAGAGCTCGGGCGTGCCGTGGTTCTCCGGGTCGTCGGCCGCGTCGGCGAAGATGGGCCACTGCGCCCAGCCCGTGCCCGCCATCTTCTCGTACGTGGCCCCGGCGAACTGCGGGCACAGCGCGCGCACCTCGTCCCAGATCTCGCGCGTGCTCTCGTAATGCATCGGGTAGCCCATGCGGGTTGACAGGTCGGCGAAGATCTCCCAGTCGTGGCGGCACTCGCCCTTCGGCGGCAGCGCGGCCGTTGTCAGCTGGAACGAGCGGTCCGACGCGGTGTACACGGCGTCATGCTCGGCCCACGACGTGGCGGGCAGCACCACGTCCGCCAGCGCCGTGGTCTGCGTCATGAAGATATCCTGGCTGATCAGCAGGTCGAGGCTCTCCAGCATGCGCCGCACCTGCGCGGTGTCGGGCTTGGTCTGCAGCGGGTCCTCGCCGAAGTTGTAGAACGCGCGGATCTTGCCCTCCCCCACCGCGTGCGGCAGGTCGGTGAGCTTCCACCCGGGCTCGAGCGACAGGCGCTCCTCGAGAACGCCCCAGGCGGCGGCGAACTTCGCACGCGCGGCGGGGTCGTCCACACGCTGGTAGCCGGGGTAGAGGCTCGGCCACATGCCCATGTCGCACGAGCCCTGCACGTTGTTCTGGCCGCGCACCGGCGCGAGGCCGCTTCGGGGCTTGCCGATGTGCCCGGTGATCAGCGCGAGCGCCGCGATGGCGCGCACCGTCTGCACGCCCTGCGCGTGCTGCGTGACGCCTCGTATAACTTCGT
>NC_021021.1:1570156-1571235 GCF_000210055.1 Gordonibacter pamelaeae 7-10-1-b | reverse complement strand
CGGAGATGGTGCGCGTCGTGACCAGCGTGAGGCGCGGCACGGCCACGTCGCCGGGCGCGTCGTGGCGCATGAGGCAGGCCGCCATGCACGTCTTGCAGCCGATGCAGACGGACGGGTCGGCCACGATGAACTTTCGTCCGGAGGGCGTCGCAGCGCGCAAGCCTACCGCCCTCCCGCAGGCGCGGCGAGCGCGGCCTCGGCGGCCGTCACGGTGTGGGCCATCGTCACGCTGGTGGTCACCGTGCCCAGGCCGCGCGGCACGGGCGTGAGGGCGTCCACGATAGGTTCCGCCTGGTCGAAGTCCACGTCGCCGCAGAGGTTCCCCTCGGCGTCGAAGTTGATGCCCACGTCGAGCACCGTCTGCCCGGGCCGGAAGAACTCCGCGCCGAACATGCGCGCACGGCCGGTGGCGCAGATCACGACGTCGGCCTCGCGTACGACGTCGGCCAGGTTCTCGGTCCGGCTGTGGCAGAGCGTCACCGTGGCGTTGCGGCGCAGCAGCATCATGGACACGGGCTTGCCCACCACCAGGCTGCGGCCCGCCACCGCCACGCGCTTGCCCTCGAGCGGCACCTCGTAGTGGTCCAGCAGCTCGAGGCACGCGGCGGCCGTCGAGGGCGGGAATCCCGTGCCGCCGTCGGTGAACACCGAGGCCAGCGAGGCGAGCGTGATGCCGTCTACGTCCTTCCGGGGGGCCAGCAGCTCGCAGGCGCGCGCCTCGTCGATATGCGCGGGCAGCGGGCGGAACAGCAGGCAGCCGTGGATGGAGTCGTCGGCGTTCACCTCGTCGAGCGCGGCTTCGAGGGCTTCCTGCGGGGCGTCCTCGGGCAGGACGAACGGGTGCACGGCTATGCCGAGCGATTCGGCGCGCTTCTTGGCGGTGCGCTCGTAGGACAGGTCGTCGGGGCGCTCGCCCATGCGGACGATGGCGAGCGTGGGAGCGATGCCGGCGCGCCCGAGCGCCTCGATACGCGGCGCGAGCTCCTGCGCCAGGCGGTCGACGACGGGCTTTCCGGTGAGGAGGGTGGCCATGGGGATGATTCGCTCCTTCGGGGGTTTACGAGACGGACGTTTTCACG
>NC_021021.1:1556342-1569718 GCF_000210055.1 Gordonibacter pamelaeae 7-10-1-b | reverse complement strand
CGCCGCGCTGGCCAGCTCGTCGATGAATGAGGTGTCGTACATGGCGCCTCCCTTTTGCGCGAGCGTCAAGTTTGATTGGGATGGCCGGCTCAACGCGGATGCGCCGCGCATGCCGGCACCCCGTATGATACGCCACCGTCCGCACCTTCCCCCGGCGCGCCTAGAAACCTGCACGAACCCTCGACGTGCGGCCAGGCGGCATCCGGCCCACTCTTCGCTCCAAAAACACGGCTCGTGCGCTGAGGTGTGTTTTTGGAGCGGAGAGCGACGCGGTGAGGAGGCATTACCCCACCGAATACCTTGCTCGAAAATGAACGGCTGCATGTGCGCCGTTTCGGGCATTAAAAATGATAATGTTTCATTCTGAGAACCTTGAGGAAACCGAGAAGTGCTCGATGGCTATAAAAACCGCCCGGCAGCCAAGCGAATCACAGGGCCTCGGACTGGTCCCGCAGCCAGTCGATCAAGTTCACGATGTGGATACCCTCTTCGGTTGTCCCTACGCGCAAACAATCCAATGTGAGAATGATCCGGGGGAAGGCATCCTCTAACATGCACAAAGGCTTGAGCTCGCGCTCGTACGTCGCTGTATCAACAAGCGAGTCAACGACTTGCAGGTAGTGCCGCACGTCGCGTTTCTGTGCGACGAAATCCACCTCGCCTTTCTCGAGCGTGCCCACCGACACGTTGAATCCTCGCCTGATCAACTCCAAATACACCACGTTTTCCAGCTGGAAGCCCACATCCCGCCCCGAGAACCCTCCCGGAAGGTTCCGCAGGCCCGTGTCGACGGGATAGTATTTCCTCAGCGGCCTGAGCAACTGCTTGCCTTGGACCCCGGTTTGGAGGGCGCTGTGTAGAACAAGCGCCTGCTCAAGCGCGCGCAGATACCCGTCGATCGTCTCGTAGGAGGCTTTCGCCCCCGCGCTCTTCAAGTAGTTCGCTATGCTTTTGACCGAGAACAGGTTGCCCGACGTCGAGAACACATAGGCGACCAGCTTTTCGAGCAACGCATAATCGCGAATCTGAAACCGCTGCGCCACATCGTTGACGATGACGGAGTTGAATATGCCAGTGAGCTCACGCGCGATGTCTTCCTCGCGGGGCTCTTTGAGCGCGAAAATGCTGGGCATGCCGCCGTACCGCAGGTAGTCCGCAAACAGCGTGTTCAACGCAGCGTCAGATTTCCCTCGGATACGCGAGCTAAACTCCAGATACTCGCAGAAAGAAAGCGGGTATACATCCAGCTCAACGTAACGGCCTGCAAGTAGCGTCGCAAGGTCGGACGAAAGCAGGTAGGCGTTCGATCCGGTTATATACACGTCGACCCCGGATCGCGTATGGAGCCCGCGCACGACTCGCTCCCACTCGGACACCATTTGAATCTCGTCGAGAGCAACGTAGAACATATGCGATGGATCAGCGCAATCGAGCGCAGCCGCAATCTCGTCTTGGAGGTCTTCGGCAGTTGGGTTGAGCGGTAGCCCGAATTCGTCGAACCGCTTGCGGAACACGTTCTCCTCCGGCACGCCTTGGGCATGCAAATCCTCGATAAACAGGTCGAGCAGCGTTGATTTGCCGCAGCGACGCACGCCGGTGAGGACTTTGACGAATTCCGTGTCGCGATATCGCGTGAGTAGTTGTTGGTAATGTGGTCTTGGAATGCGATTTCGCATAGCAGCCTCCATTTCAATTTAGTCGATTATAGTCGATAATCAATGGATTTTAAAGACTATCGTAGAGTATGCTCGACTTTATATAAGTATGGAGGCGTAGGCGTCCGTTAAAAAACGGAGCTCGGCGACATCTGCGCCGAGCCCCGTTCACACAGTCAGAACTTAGAACAACCCGCTGATCTTGCCGTTCTCGTCGACGTCGATCTTGAACGCCGCGGGGGTTTTGCCCAGGCCGGGCATCGTCATGATGGAGCCGGTAAGCGCCACGACGAAGCCGGCACCGGCGGACACCTTCACCTGGCGCACCGTGACGGTGAAGCCGCGCGGGGCACCGAGTTTGGCTGCATCGTCGCTGAAGGAGTACTGCGTCTTGGCCATGCACACGGGCATGCCGCCGAAGCCGAGCGCCTCGAGCTGCGCGAGTTCCTTCTTGGCGGCGGGCTCGAACGTCACGCCGTCGGCATGGTAGATGCGCTTCGCGATGGCCTCGATCTTCTCGGCGAGCGACAGGTCGTCGTCGTAGGAGAACTCGAACGTCTCGGCGCTGCGGCCCTCGGCGTCGCCCTCGGCGCACAGGCGCACCACCTCGGTCGCCAGCGCCTGGCCGCCCTCGCCGCCCTTCGCCCACACCTCGGACAGCGCCACGTTCACGCCCAGCTCGCGGCACTTGGCCTCCACGAGGTCGAGCTCGGCCTTCGTGTCCGTCGGGAACGCGTTGATGGCCACCACGCACGGCAGGTGGTACACCTGCGTGATGTTCTCCACGTGCTGCAGGAGGTTCGGCAGGCCGGCTTCCAGCGCCTCGAGGTTCTCCTCGTTGAGGTCGGCCTTCGCCACGCCGCCGTGGTTCTTGAGCGCGCGCACCGTGGCCACCACGACCACCGCGTCGGGCTTGAGGCCCGCCAAACGGCACTTGATGTCGAGGAACTTCTCCGCGCCGAGGTCCGCGCCGAAGCCGGCCTCCGTCACGCAGTAGTCGCCCAGCGCCATGGCCATGCGCGTGGCCATGATGGAGTTGCAGCCGTGCGCGATGTTGGCGAAGGGGCCGCCGTGCACGAACGCCGGCGTGCCCTCGAGCGTCTGCACGAGGTTCGGCTTGAGCGCGTCCTTGAGCAGGGCCGTCATCGCGCCCTCGGCGTGCAGGTCGTGCGCCGTGACCGGCTGGTCGTCGTAGGTGTAGCCCACCACGATGCGTCCCAGGCGCTGTTTAAGGTCGGTGATGGAGGTGGCCAGGCAGAAGATGGCCATGACCTCGGAGGCCACGGTGATGTCGAAACCGTCCTCACGCGGCACACCGTGGGCCTTGCCGCCCAGGCCGTCCACGATGTTGCGCAGCTGGCGGTCGTTCATGTCCACTACGCGCTTCCACGTGATCTTGCGCACGTCGATGCCCAGCTCGTTGCCGTTGTGGATGTGCGCGTCCAGGAGCGCCGCCAGCAGGTTGTTGGCGGCTCCAATGGCATGGAAGTCGCCCGTGAAGTGCAGGTTGATATCTTCCATGGGGATGACCTGGGCGTACCCGCCGCCGGCTGCGCCGCCCTTGATGCCGAACACGGGGCCGAGCGACGGCTCGCGCAGCGCCACGACCACGTTCTTGCCCTGCTTCGCCAGCGCGTCGGCCAGTCCCACCGTCGTAGTGGTCTTGCCCTCGCCAGCCGGCGTGGGGTTGATGGCCGTGACCAGAACGAGCTTGCCCGGCGTGTGCTCCTGATCCTTGAGCAGGTTGTAGTCCACCTTCGCCTTGTTCGTGCCGTACATCTCCAGGTACTCCTGCGGCACGCCCGCCTTCTCGGCTATCTCGCTGATGTGCCGCGGCTTCGTCGCCTGGGCAATTTCGATGTCGCTCAACACGTGGGGCCCTCCCTTTTTCCTCGTCGGTGCGCTTTCCTGCATTCTACTGGTTTTCCACCCCCTGACCACCTACTTTCCCGCAAGGGCCATCAAATACCAGCAACCGGGTTGCCATCCAGGGCTCAATGGCTTCCCAAACAACTGCCGTTCCAGAGATAGCATACTAACCTCATTAATGCTATACTGCTATCATCGTGAGAAACGAACCGAGGAGTCGCAATGTCCATGGCGCAGATGAATACGAGAATCGATGCCGAGGTGAAAGAGCGCGGGGACGCCGTTCTCGCTCAAGCAGGCTATTCCTCGTCTCAGGCCGTGCGCGCGATCTGGAGCTTTGCCGCATCGCATGCGCACGAGCCGTTGGTCGTGAGGCAGTTTCTGCAGCAGGCCGAAGGCGGCGGCCAAGATCCATCCGCAAAGGCGGCGGCCGATGCGAAGCTCGAGGCACTCGAACGAGCCTTGAGCCTGCATGAGCGCCTTGAGACCACCCTGGGCTTTCAACTTGAAGCCGAGGAAGCCCTTACCGACCGCCAGCTACGGGGAGAGGCCCTTCTGTCGCGTTGGGAAGATCGGGGACTCCTGTGACCACGGCGCCTGCAAAGCTACTGCTCGACTCCAATGTATGGGTGGACCTCTTCGCCAGCGACCGGCCGGGGCGCGCCGATGCCACGGCGCTCGTCACGCACGCGATGAGCCGGCAGATCGCGCTGCTCTATGCCGCCTCCTCGGTAAAAGACGTCTACTACCTGCTCGAGGAACGTGAGAAACGGGAGGGTCCGAGCCAGCGGCGCGGAGGTGACGGCAACCATCGCCGCCGTGAACGAGTACGCCTGGGGCTGCGTGCTCTCCATGGGCGAGATGGCGACCGTCGTCCCCGTCGACCAGTCCGACCTCTGGATCGCGACGAAGTTCCGCACCGTCCACGAGGACTTAGAGGACGACCTCGTGCTCGCCGCCATGGAGCGCTCGCAAGCGGATTTCCTCGTCACCAGCGACGAAACGCTGCTCCGCAAATCGCCCGTCGCGGCACTCTCCCCGCACGACCTGCTCGCGTTGATGACCGCGTAGCCCCCGGCAGTCCTTACGCCACTCCCCCGCCCTGCGCCTCGTGGATCAGGCGCAATCCTTCCAGCGTGAGCTCCGGGTTCGTGGCGGTGATGGTCTGGGAGAGCTCGGCCACGCGGGGGGCCAGGCCGCCGGTAGCCACCACCGGCGCTTCGTAGCCTAGCTGGGCGAAGATGCGGCGCACGAGGCCGTCCACGCGATCGGCCTCGCCGTACACGATGCCGGCTTGGATGGCCTGCTCGGTGCTGCCGCCGATGGCCGTGTGCGGATCCACCAGGTCGATGGCGGCCAGGCGCGTGGCGCGCGAGAACAGGGCCGCGGCGCTCGTGTCCACGCCCGGCGCGATGACGCCGCCGATGAAGCGCCCCTCGCGGTCAACCACCTCGATGTTCGTGGCCGTGCCGAAGTCCACCACCACCACGGGCGCGCCGTAGAGCGACCGCGCGGCCACGGCGTCGGCCACGCGGTCGGCGCCGATCTCTCCGGGGTTGGCGTACGTGGTGGGGAACAGCTCCCCGGCCGAGGCGGCCGTGCACACGAGCGCGTCGATGCCCAGCATACGATGCAGCGCCGCGCACCATGCCTGCGTGAGCTGCGGCACCACGGAGGCGAGCGCCGCCCCCTGCAGGTCGTCCGGCGCGATGCCCTCCGAGTCCAAAAGCGGCAGCACCTTCACGCGCAGCTCGTCGGACGTATGGCTCTTGTTCGTGGCCACGCGCCACATGTGGGCGAGCACCTCACCCTCGTAGACCCCCATGACGGTTTGGGTGTTCCCCACATCGATGGCAAGTAACATGTTTTTGACAAACCCCCTCGGACGCAGGCGAAACGGACGGGAGCGGATATAGTTGCGGTTGATCATTATACCAAGCGGTCGCCTGCCGCCCTTATCTGACTACGCACTCGTAGAAAGGTATCACATGAACGATACACCGAACCGCATCCTCGTCGTGGACGACGAGCCTTCCATAACGGAATTCGTCAGCTACGCCCTGAAGAAGGAGGGCTTCTACACCGACGTGGTGGACAACGGCGAAGAGGCCCTGGCCCTGGCGACCAAGAACCCCTACGACCTGTTCGTTCTCGACATCATGCTGCCCGGCATGGACGGCTACGAGCTGTGCCGCCGCCTGCGCTCCAAGACCACGGTGCCCGTGCTGTTCCTGTCGGCGCGCGACACGGAGCTCGACAAGGTGGTTGGCCTGGAGATCGGCGGGGACGACTACCTGGCCAAGCCGTTCGGCGTGCGCGAGCTCATCGCCCGCGTCCGCGCGCTGCTGCGCCGCGGCTCCGGCGGCGACTTCCCCGGGGCGAACCACGCCATCACGGCCAGCGGCATCACGCTGGACGAGGACGCCCACACGGCGTCGGGCGAGCATGGCGAGATCGACCTCACGCCGCGCGAGTTCGAGCTCTTGGCCAGCCTGATGAAGAACGCCGGCAAGGTGGTGTCGCGCGAGGACCTGCTGCGCGACGCGTGGGGTTGGGAATACTTGACGGAAACCAAGACGGTCGACACCCACATCAAGCGCCTCCGTGATAAGATTGAGGGTGCCGGGTACGATCCCGGCTTGGTGGAGACGGTTCGCGGATACGGGTACAGGTTCAGACAATAAAGAGGCTGCAGACATACTTCTCATTGCTGGCAACGCTGCTCATGCTGCTCGCCGGCGCCATCATCGTGCTCACCTGCTTCATCGCCTTCGGCACCCCGCCGAAGGCGTTTCTGCTTCTCGTGCCCACCGGGCTGGCAACGTTTGTGCTCAGCCTCATCATCGGCCACTTCCTGGCCGAGCCGCTGAACGTACTGGTGAAGAAGACCGAGGCCGTCCGTTCCGGCTCCGATGTGTCGCTCGCCCCCGACGGGCGCCTGCACGAGGCCGACGAGCTGTCGAAGACCATCGACTCGCTGGTGAAGAAGACGAAGTCCCAGCAGATCGACCTCGCGCTCAAGGAACGCCGCCAGTCGGCGTTCGTGAGCGACGTGGCCCACGAGCTGCGCACGCCGCTCACCGCCATCCGCGACAACGCCGAGATGCTCTCCGACCCCGACCTGCCGCCCGAGCTGCACGACAAGTTCTGCTCCATCATCGTGGGCGAGAGCGAGCGCTTGAGCCGCCTGACGAACGACCTTCTGGCCCTCCAGCGCATCGAGAACGACCACACGCCGTTCGAACTTCAACGGGTGAACCTGAAAGGCCTGGCCCACAGCGTGATCGACGCGCTGGAGCCCATCCTGCGCGACCGGGAGGCGAACACCGAGATCGTGGGCGAGGCGCCCGACGTGCTGGGCAACCCGGACCGCCTCAAGCAGGCCGTGACGAACCTCGTGGAGAACGCGAGCCGCTTCATCGACCCGGGCGGGCACATCACGATCGAGCTGTTCGGCCTGCGCGGCAACTCCATCCTGGCCGTGAAGGACGACGGCCCCGGCTTCGGCGACGCCGACCCCAAGCTGTTGTTCGACCGCTTCTACCGCGCCGACGCCTCGCGCAGCCGCGGCACGGGCGGCACGGGGCTGGGGCTGGCCATCGTGAAATCGGTGGTGGAGGCGCACGACGGCACGGTCGAGGCCATCAACCTGCCCGAGGGCGGCGCCTGCTTCATCGTGGCGCTGCCGTCCATCCCGGCGGAGGCAGTCCCGGCGAAAGCCTAGGGACACCGGGAGCACCGCTGCGCAACGGCGTCGGAACAACGTTGCCCTCGGCCACGGTCTGCGCCTTCCATCGCAGCGGTTTGCCTATAATGGAACGACGCGCCGCCGGCGCAGGCGGCCTATGCAGAGATTCAGGGGAAGGCAACGCACTATGAAAGTGAAGAAAGCGCATGTGAGAACCATGCTTCCAGTGGCCTCGGCGGGGTTCGCCTCTTTCTGGGCCTGGTTCTACCTCGTGCTCTTGAGCCCTTATCCGGCCAGCCATGCCGGCGACCTGTCGCTTGCGCTCAAGCTGGCGTTCCTCGTGGGCGTGCTGGCCGTGCTCTTGCTCGTGTACCTGAAGCGCGACCTTTTCGGCCGCACCGAGCACGACCCGCTCCCCTGGGCGGCGGCCTTGCTGTCGCTGCCGCTCGGGCTGCTCAACCTCGCAGCGCATTACCTGGCCGTCCCTCCAGCCGCGTTCTTCGCCGCCTGGTTCCTGGGCGGCTGCGGGTTCTCGCTCGTCTTCCTCTTGTGGCCCAAGGTGTTCATGGTGGGCTGGCAGAAGGACGTGGGGGCGTACCTGTCGGCAAGCGCCCTGGCAGGAGCCGTGATCTACCTGTTCGCGTGCGAGCTGCGCCCGCCCTACGGCGACGTGGCGCTCGTACTGCTGCCCCTGGCGTCGCTGGCCGTGCTCCACTACGTGCGCACCCATATCGTGGGCAGCGAGCAGGAACCCGAGGCACCCCTCGAGCAGACGCGCCTGTTCCCGCTCACCGGCTTCACCGTGGCCGTGTTCGGCGCGCTGTTCGGCATCGCGCTCTACCTGCTGTGCGCGAACCTCGACGCCGTGGACCCGCTGGCCATCGCCGCGGCCATCGCATGCGGCGCCGGCCTGCACCTGGCGCTGAGCGTGCTGGTGAAGCGCTACGTGCCGTTCGGCACCGCGGAGAAGGTGGCGCTCCTGCTGCTGGTGGTGGGATTCCTGGGGCTCGCGTTCCTCGGGCCGGGGCTCATGCTGGCGTGCTGCCTGTTCATCGTCGGCGTGTACGTGTACCTGGACTTCTCGAACATGAGCGCGCTCGTGGGCTTCGCGAGCGGCCACCCCTCGCCGTTCTGGCGCATCGCGCGCGGCCAGCTGGTGCTGCCGGCGGGCATGATCGTGAGCTGGGTCGCGTGCATGGCCATCGAGCGCACCGACCCGAGCCTGTTCGCCTACGTGCCGTACCTGGCGCTCGGCCTGCTGCTCGCCCTGGCGCTGCTGGCTGCGTTCGTGCCGTTCAAGGACAACACGTTCGCCGACAAGACGGTGAAGGCCGAGATCGCGGAGGGCGGCTACTTCAAGCAGCGCTGCAACCAGGCGGCGCAGACCTACAAGCTGTCGAACCGCGAGGGCGAGATCCTGTACTACCTGGCGAAAGGGCGCAACGCCCAGTTCATCGCCGACGAGCTGAACATCTCGGCGTACACGGCCAAGACGCACGTGTACCACATCTACCAGAAGATGGGCATCAACTCGCAGCAGGAGCTCATCAGCATCGTGGACTCCACGGAGGTCGTGTACCAGTAGGGCGCCAACGGAGCTTGCAGGCGGGCGAGCCGAACGTGCGACGCACGCCGCCTGCCGCGCCCTCGGACGCCGCAGGGTGCTCGTGCCCGCCTAGTACCCCACGGCCGCCACGAGCGGGGCGAGCACGGTGGCGTGCAGCGCCACCATGGCCAGCGTGGGCAGCACGCCTGCCTTGAAGAAGTCGGTCATCTTCCAGTAGCCGTAGCGGAACGACAGCATGTTGTTGCTGTCCACGCCCATGAGGAACGTGGTGGATGCGTTCACCGCCACGATGACCGTGAACACCACCGGGCTCACGCCGAACGCGGTCGAAAGCGACGCGAGCGGGATGAGGCAGATGGCGATGAACGCCGGCCCCACGGGAATGACCAGGCGCAGAAGCGGCAGCAGCGCCGCCGTGGCGCCCACGACGGCCCCGCCGCTCACAGCGAGCTTGCCCACGGTGGAGCCGAACAGCCAGCTGGCCGCCCCCTGCTCCTTCACGCCGCCCGACAGCGACTGCACGCAGCCGATGAGCAGCACGATGCTCCACGACACCGACGCCGTGTACTCGCGCCACGTGAGCACGTCCAGCCCCGGCAGGAAGAACAGCACCAGGCAGAGCACCGCGATAGCCGTGGCGTCCCAGCCCGTCCAGTTGCTGGCGATCCACAGCGCGAACGTCACGCCCATGATGCCGAGCACCTTCCAGTCCAGCGTCTCCAGCCGGCCCACGGCCCGCCCCTTCTCCTCGATGCAGGCCATGGTGGCCGCCGAGATGGGCTCCGGGCGGAACACGAGCGTCACCGACAGCCAGCATGCCGCCAGCAGCACGAGCGCGATGGGCATGCAGATGGCCGTCCAGTCCAGAAACGATATCTCGATGCCGGTGTTGGCGGCCAGCACGTTCATGGCCATGATGTTCATGGCGCTGCCCGACGGGATGGACTGCCCGCCCACCACCGATGCGTACGTGATGCCTATCATGAGCGCCCGCCCCAGGTTGGACTTGCCGGGCTCGCACCCCTCGATCTTGAGGATACTCGACACCGCGATGCCCGCGAACAGCGCCGTGCACGGCAGGTCGGAGATGAAGAACGACAGCACCGCCGCCGACACCATGAACGCGCCCACCGTGGCCCGCGCGTTGCCCTTCGTCAGACGCATGAGCGCGAACACGATCTTCGTGGGGATCTTCGTCTTCAGCAGCGCCGCCGTGATGCCGAACGACGCCAAGATGAAGAAGATCACGCTGCTGATGAACCCGCTCCACACGCCGCCGTTGAACTCCAGCACGTCGAACACGGGCATGAGCACCATCATGACGAGGCCCGAGATGGCCACGGGCACCGGCTCCGTCACCCACAGGAAGATGCCCGCCACCATGAGCGCGAGCGACATCTTCCCCGCCTCGGTAAGCCCCTCCGGCGTGGGCCCCAGCCAAGCCGCCGCAACCAGCACCACCGCCACCGCGACGCACGCGGCCCTCTTGGCCGCCGCGCCGCCAGCAGGCGCCTGGCTGCGTCGCGTATCCCGCCCGTCTCCGCCCATCGTCTACCTCCCCCTCGCACGTCGAGCCCTCGAACAGGCGCCCACCATAACGTGAACGCGCTGCCCGCGAATCGGACGCCTGAAAGGAAAGCGCACGAACGCCATACTACTGTGCGTATGACCCCCTTCGTGCAGGCTCTTCATACGGATTTTTCGATGACTTCCCCCGGTTTTAGCAACGGCTACTCGATTCGCGGCCTTGCGCGCTCGGAGATAGTGGGATGCGAGCATTCGGAAAAGAGGCGCGCCGCTCGCGCGAGGGACAGCGAAGAAAGGGGGATCGTCCGAAGCTCCGATCGAACAAGGATCCTACTGGAAAAGCAAGGGGGTTGATTCATCTCATGTCCGACAACAACAAGCAACAAGGCACGTCGCTCGGCAAGCGGTTGGCGCTCATCGGCGTGGCCGTGGCCATCATCGTGATCGCGCACTTCCTGCCCACGCCGGAGGGCCTGTCCTACGCGGGCAAGATGGCCATCGCGCTCATGGTGTCCGGCATCGTGCTCTGGGTGACGGAGCCGGTGCCCATGGCCATCTCGGGCCTGGCGCTCATGTGCCTCATGCCGGGATTCGGCATCTTCCCGTACAACGGCACGCCCGGCGTATGGGCGAACTTCATCAGCAACGTGATCTTCTTCATCTTGGCGTCGTTCGGCATCACGTCGGCGCTGCTGAAGACGAAGATCCCCACGAAGATCGTGTTCACGCTCATGCACATCACGAAGGGCAACGCGAAGCTCACGGTACTCATGTTCATGATCGCCACGGCCGTGATCTCGGCGTTCGTGTCGAACCTGCCCTGCACGGCGCTGTTCGCGGGCATCGCCATGTCCAGCATCATCGAGGTGGAGCAGAAGAACGGCACCGCGAAGCACGCCGCCAACCTGGGCAAGGCGCTCATGATAGGCATCGCGTACGCCTCGTGCATGGGCGGCATGATCACGCCGGCCGGCTCGGCGCTCAACATCATGACGCTGAACATGCTGGGCGCGAACGCGGGCTTCACCATCTCGTTCCTCGACTGGGTCATCATCTGCGCGCCCATCGCCCTCATCCTTCTGGTGGTGTGCTGGCTGTCGGTGGTGTTCATCTTCAAGACCGATCGCATCTCCGAAGAGACGATGCTCGCCATCGAGAAGTCGGGCGCCTCGGTGGGCAAGCTCGACGGGTTCGACAAGAAGGTGCTCGCCATCCTGGCGCTCATGATCGTGGCCTGGGTGGCCAGCAACTGGACGGGCTGGGATGCCACGGCCATCGCCGTCGCGGGCCTGGCGCTGTTCTTCCTGCCCGGCATCGACGTGCTCACCTGGAAAGAGTACATCGCCAGCGTGCAGTGGGCCATCGTGCTGCTCATCGGCTGCGTGCAGTCCATCGCAGGCGGCATCAAGGAGCAGGGCGCGGCGAGCTGGCTCTTCGGCGCAACCGTGGGCAAGATGGCCGTGTCGGCGTTCGCCGTGGTCGCCGCCACCGCCGTGGCGCTGCCGCTCATGCGCCTGATCATCCCGGTGGGCCCGGCGCTCATCGCCATCAGCCTCATCCCGCTTGCGGGCATGGGACCTGCCATGGGCGTGTCGGCCGCCGTGTTCGCCATCATCATCGCGTTCAACGCCAACACGACGTTCCTTCTGGGCGTGGACAGCAACAACATGATGACGTTCAAGCACGGCCAGTGGAAGATGGGCGAGTTCTTCAAGGCCGGCATCGCGCCGACCATCGCCATGATGATCCTTCACGCCACCATCCTCGCCCCGCTCGTGGGCCTGGTGGGGTACTGATTCGCAACGTTCGAGCTCTCTGCGGACTCGCGTTTCCAGGGCCCGGACCCCGCAAGGGGTCCGGGCCCTTCCCTTTTGGCGCTTGCCGGGCCCGCGGTTTCGGCGCACAATAGATCCGGGTCGCAACGACGGCGGCCGCACAGGGGAAGTCAGGGGAAGGAAAGCGACATGATAGAGGCTATCGCGTTCGATGCGTACGGCACGCTGTACGACGTGTACTCGGTTGAGCGGAAGTGCGAGGAGGAGTACCCCGCCAGCGGGGCGGCCATGAGCCGTCTGTGGCGGCAGAAGCAGCTGGAATACTCGTGGCTGCGCACGCTCATGGGGCGCTATGCGGACTTCTGGCACGTCACCGAGGACGCGCTGCGCTACACGCTGGCCGAGCTGGGCCTGGAGGGCGACGAGGAGAAGATCGCGGCCATCATGGCAACCTATCTGGAGCTTGAGATGTACCCCGAGGTCATAGAGGCCATGGCCCGGTTCGGCACGCGCAAGAAGGCCATCCTCACGAACGGCAACCTGGGGATGATCGAGCCGCTGGTCGCGCGCTCCGGGCTGGGCGCGCACCTGGACGCCTGCCTGAGCGCCGACGAGACGGGGCTGTTCAAGGTGCGGCCCGAGGTGTACCAGCTGGCCGTGGACCATCTGGGCGTCGCGCGGGAGCGTCTGCTGTTCGTGTCGTCGAACGGCTGGGACGTGGCCGGCGCGAAGGCGTTCGGCTTCACCGTGGGCTGGCTCAACCGCCGCGGCCTGCCGCCCGAGGAGCTGGGCGTGCGCGCGGATTACGAGGCGACGAACTTGCTGGAACTCGCAGAGATGGTGGAGGCCTCGGCCTAGCGCGACGGCCCCGCAAGCCGTCGCTCGCGAAGTCGATGCCCGTCGCCGCTCTGCAGAACCGCCGCCCGCGAAACCGTCGCTCGCCGCTACGCGGCGCCTTCCGGCTTCAGCGCAGCAGACGCATCGCCGGGTGCCGCGGGCGCCTCCACGTCCTCGAACTCGAAGCCGGGCTTCGTGCACACGGTGCAGAAGGCGGGACGGCGGCCAGTCACGATGAGGCCGCAGGCCGGGCAGGACGAGAGGAGCCCGGAAGGACGGGCACCCTCCGCCAGGTCGAGGCAGAGGTGCGCGGCGGCCTGCTCCACCTCCTGCAGCTGGCGGTAGAGCTTCGCGATGTCGCGGTAGCCGCGCACGCGGGCGCGTGCGGCGGCTTCGCGGCAGGGGCCCGTGCTCCAGCCATCGAGACGCCCGGCCGCGGCGCGCAGGGCGTCGTCCAG
>NC_021021.1:1550723-1556150 GCF_000210055.1 Gordonibacter pamelaeae 7-10-1-b | reverse complement strand
CAGCACGGCACCGTCCTCCGGGCGGCCGGCCGAGCGGGCGGCATCGGCCAACAGGACGATCGCGCGCTTCTCCGCCAGGCACCGGGCGCGCGCGGCCTGCAAGTCGTCGTAGACCGCGCCCACGTTCTCCCGCGTGAACGCCGCCTGCCTGCGCGCCCGATAACGACGGTACGCGTGCATGCCCAGCAGCTCCAGCGCCACAAGGCCCGCCACGACCGCGACGAGCAGCACGATGGTTTCCATAACGGCCCCTTTCGATCAGAACGGGCTTTCGCGTCGGTGCGGGACGCCTCTTCCCAGTCCTGCGCACCTGATTCCTCGAATTCTGGCAGATTTTGAAGGATATTCGTCGATCTCACCGCCCGCACCCGCAGCGATCGGAACGCTGTTTCCAAAGCGTTCCTGTCGTCCCAGTTCGCAGGCCCGTCCTGATGGCGCTCCTGTCGAGCCGTCTTCAGGGTACGACGAATAACTTCCAAAAGCTGCCATTTCGACGGCATCCGCAACCCAACCGCCGTCGGCATGCCGTTGGCCGGCCGGCAGGCAGGTTGCCGTCCGTCCGCGGCCGACCGCCTCCCCGCACCCCGGCATGCGGCCGGGGTGCGGGGCCCTTCCTTAGTCGCCCAGGGCGAACACGGCCTGCTTCGTCTTGGCGGCCAGCTTGGCGTTCAACTCCTCCAGCGGGCCGTACTCGAGGCATTTCGCCTGGCAGTGCTGCACGCAGGTGGGCACCTTGCCCAGCTCCCGGCGCGCGGCGCACAGGTCGCACTGGTCGGTGGGCACCGGCATGTAGGCCAGCTGCCACACGTCCTCGTCGATCTTCCACGGGCCGATCTCGTTCACCAGGATGCCCGTCTGCCCCACCGGGTAGCCGTGCTCCATCTGGCATGCGAACTCGCACGAATGGCAGCCCGTGCACCATTCGTAGTCAACCAAGATTCCGTACTGGGCCATTGTTACTCACCGTCCTCGAGCTTGTAGAGCCTGCAGATGCTCGTCTTGTAGTTGGAACCGAACCCGCTCTTGCCGGGGCTGTACACCATGAGGTTGTTGATGTTGTACTCGAACACGTCGAAGAACTTCTCCGGGTCGCCCTCCGGCCGCCACCACGCGTGGTCGCAGGCCACGATGCGCGGGTCGGTGAGGATGGGCGTCGACTCGATCCTGATCTTGGCGCGGCCGTTCTGGTTCTCGATCCACACCCACTCGCCGTCCTCCATGCCGAGCTCCGCCAGCTTGTCGGGGTGAACCTGCACGATGGGGTCGGGGTGCATCCGGCGCAAGCGCTCGATCTGGCGGTGCTCCGAGTGGAAGTAGCTCCAGTTGCGCGCGCCCGTGGTAAGCACGAGCGGGTACTGCTCGAACAGCTCCGGCGTGGAGCCGGGGCCCGGATCGGGCTCCTCGAAGTACGGCAGCGGGTCGAGCTCGGCCGCGTTGTAGAACGTCGACCACAGCTCGATGCGGCCCGTGGCCGTCTGGAATCCGGGCTGGCCGTCGTTGCGCATCTTGCCGGTCTTGTACTTGTAGTACTCCACCGGAAGGTACACCGGCGCCTCCTCGCGCAGCTCCTCCCACGAGTAGCCCGTGGGCTTCAGCAGCTCGGTGAACATCTCCTCCGGCTTCTCCCAGGGCCAGGCCTCGGGGTTGAAGCGCTTGCCCAGCTCCAGGTTGATCTGCATGTCGGACTTGCACTCGCCGATCTGCGTGACCTTGTTGATAACCTCGCCGCGCTGCGGGCCGTCGCCCACGCGGATGCCGTTGCGCTCGGCGAACGTGGCGGCCGGCAGCACGACGTCGGCCAGTGCCATGATGGTGGGCGTCATGAACAGGTCGACCGACACGATGAAGTCGCACTTGTTGAACGCGTTGTACACGCGGTGCGGGTCGGCGCCCATGCAGGCGATGCCGTTCGTGGTCTGGAAGTGCGCGCCGTGGATCTCGTAGGGCACGCCCGTCTCCATGGTCTCGATGAGCACGTCGGGCGAGGACTGCTTGAAGCCCATCTGCAGCAGGCGGTAGCGGTCGAGGCCCAGGCGCTTCGGCTCCTGCTCGGGGGGCAGCAGGTCGCGGCCCCAGCCGCCGGAGTACGCCATGATCTCCGCGGGGGGCACCAGGCCGCCCGGGCAGTCGATGTTGCCCGTGATCTGGAACAGCGCCGCGATGGCCTGGCCGGCGGGGATCGCCTCCCGCGTCATGTCGATGGCAAGGCCCCACTGCAGCGTGGCCGGCTTCGCCGCGGCCAGCATGCGGGCGGCGCGCACGATCTTGTCCTCGGGGATCCAGGTGATCGCGGCCACGCGGTCGGCCGGGTACTCCTGCACGCGCTCCTTCAGCTCGTCGAAGCCGTAGCACCAGCAGTCGACGAATTCCTTATCGTAGATTTCCTCGTTGATGATGACGTTCAACATGCCGAGCGCCAGCGCCGCGTCGGTGCCGGGGCGGATGGGCAGGTGCAGGTTCGCCTTCGCCGCCAGGAACGTCACGCGCGGGTCGATGACCACGGTCTTCATGCCGCGCTTCATGAGGTCGATGACCCAGTGGCCGAAGAAGCCGTCCGAGTTCGCGATGAGGGGGTTGTTGCCCCACACGAACATGACTTCGGGCATGGTCCAGCCCTCGTGGTCGAACCGGTCGGGGAAATGCTGGGCCACGTCGGCGATCCAGAACGAGCCCGTCGTGGCGGCCATACCGGCCACGCGCGGCAGATAGCACGCGTTGCCCGAGAGCACGTTGCCGTAGTTCGGGCTGCCGAACGACCAGCACAAACGCGACTGCCATGGCGCGATGTCGCGGCCGGTGCCGTGGATGAACACCACGGACTCGGCACCGTACTCGTCCTTGATGGCATTGAACTCGCGCTCTACGATGTCGTAGGCTTCGTCCCAGCTCACGCGCTCCCACTTGTTCTTGCCGCGGTCGGCGCGGGCGCGCTTCATCGGGTAGGTGAGGCGGTCCTTGTGGTTCACGATCTCGGGCATGTCGAGGCAGCGCACGCACAGGCGCCCCTCGGTCATCGGGTTCTCGGGGTCGCCCTCCACCTTCACGAGCTTGCCGTCCTTGTCGGTGTACATCAGCACGCCGCACCCCAGGTGGCATCCCGGCCCCGACCACGCGCTGCCGCGCGTTACCGTGTACTCGCCTTCCTCGTAGCGCCACGGCTTCTCATGCGGGATGGTGATGCCCTCTGATTTCTCCATGCTTCGCCCTCCTTGTCTCGTCGTCGAAAAGCACTGGAACCAGCATGCCGTGCCGAGCGGGACCGCGAATCGCCGCCGCGACGTGAAATCGCACGGCACGCGTCACGATATGGGATTGATGAGGAACGAAGGATGGCATACTGCGGAGGGTAGTATGCCGGGAAAAGGGGCCGATGGGCCGCCACAAGACGCAAAGGCTCTTCCAAGCCGTCGTAGTCTCCGATGCGGCACACGGTCGCGACCTCGTTGAGCGAGCACACCATCATGAACAGGCCGTCGTCGGGCGCTCCACACGACGACGCCTTCACCGCGGCCAATGCGGGCAATGTCTCGGCCCGCCGCATGTGGCGAGGAAAGTGGCGGTGTCAATCATGTACTGGCTTTCGGAAAGACACCCACCGACACAGTAATCACCGGTTTTCCACATCGCCAGACCTATCAACAGCGAAGGAGAACGCTTCCATCAGAGAAATCCCAGGTGGAGTTACTTCACTGTCAAGCAAATTTTGCCGGAACATCCTACGGAGGCCAGAAAGGAGGGGCCCGTTGTAGAAAACCAGTGATTACTGTGCCATTCGATGCCGACTTCTCGATGTTCATCCGTTTATCTGCAAGCACGCATGCGGCAACCTGCAATAGAACGCAACGAGAACGTCATCCGCCCACTCCCAAGGGTAGCGGGCAGTTGGAAACCCTCGCAATGAGGCGCCGAGCATCCACTGCGCGAGGGGCTTCGTGCATTTTTTGGAGCCGCATGCTTTTCCTCAGTTGCAAGCCTATAATAGACAATTAGTTTGATTATCGAAGTATTGTCGACTCTTACGCGGAAGCCCGTTAGCAGTAGGTGGGGCAGGCGCATCTTGGTCGAAGGCAGGAGAAACATCGTGGGCAGTGCATTGGTGGGATTCGGCAAGGCGGTTCCGGCGCTTGAGGTGCAAAACGACGACCTGAAGGCGCTCGTCGACACGAACGACGAGTGGATCAGGACGCGCACCGGTATCGAGAGCAGGCACGTGGCCGTAGGCGAGTCGAACGCCGACCTGGCCGAGCAGGCGGCGCGCGAGGCGCTGGGCTGGGACGCGGGCGGCTTCGCCGAGCGATGCCTCGAAGCGGGCGAGATCGACCTCGTGGTGTTCGCCACCATCACGCCGGACACGGTGGTGCCTTCGATGGCAGGCCTGCTGCGCCGCCGCCTGGGCCTCGAGAACGCCATCGCCTTCGACGTGAACGCCGCCTGCACGGGCTTCGTCTACGGCCTGACCGTGGCCGAGGTCCTGATGGCCGCGAGCGCACCGAAAACCCCGGGCGCCGCCGGGCGCAACCCCGTGCGCCGCGCCCTCGTGGTGGGAGCCGAGCGCCTGACCCGCCTGACGAACTGGGCCGACCGCAACACGTGCGTGCTGTTCGGCGACGGCGCCGGCGCGGCCGTGCTCGAGTGGAGCGACGAGCGCCCCGGCATCCTGGGCAGCTACATCGTGAACGAGGACGATGCGACCAACGCGCTGTCCTGCCCCGCGACATACGACGCGCCCCAACCGTTCGACGCCAACGGCATCGCGCCGGCGGTCGCGGACACGGACGCGGCGGCCGCGCAGATCGCCGACGAGCTCGCCGTGCGCGAGGCCATCGAGGACGGCCGCCCGCGCCAGACCATCTACATGAACGGCCAGAAGGTGTTCAAGTTCGCCGCCGAAGCCATGACCGTCGCCGTCAACCAGGTGCTCGACCGCGCCGGCGTCGCGCTGGACGAGGTGGCCTGCATCGTCCCCCATCAGGCCAACGAGCGCATCATCAAGTACGCCGCCAAGAAGCTCGACCGCCCGATGAGCCTGTTCCAGCTCTCCATCGCCCACGCCGGCAACACCTCGGCCGCCAGCCTGCCCATGGCGCTGGCCGAGGCGTACGCCGCCGGCCGCATCAAGCCCGGCGACAAGGTAGTGCTCGTGGCCTTCGGCGGCGGCTTCACCAGCGGCGCCGTGGTGTACGAGGCGTAAGCACCACCACGTCCGTCGTCGCTTGCACCGGCGCCTGCTACGTGTCGGGAAGGATCGCCTACCTCCGCCCCACGGCGCGGGTGACGGCGCGGGCGCAGGCAACGGCGGCCACGGCCTTCACCAAGTCGGGGATCGCGAAGGGGGCGATGGTGACGGCGAACGCAGCGGCGAGGTCCACCCCGACCACCGCGGCGTACTGCACGCAGCCGCACGTGTACGTCACGACGATGAACACG
>NC_021021.1:1547929-1550584 GCF_000210055.1 Gordonibacter pamelaeae 7-10-1-b | reverse complement strand
GGCCAGCATATACCCCCACAGGTAGCCGCCCGTCGGGCCCAGCAGCATGCCGATGCCGCCGCGCATGCCCGAGAACATCGGCAGCCCCACCGCGCCGAGCGCCAGATAGCCCGCAATAGCTGCCAGGCACTCGCGCGGCGTGAGCGCGAGCAGGGCGAACATGAGCGCGAACATCTGCAGCGTGAGCAGCACGGGACCGAAGGGTATGGCAACCCACGCGGACACGCCCATGAGCGCGATCGTGAGCCCCACGAACGCGATCGAGCGCGTCCTCCCCCGCATGCCCGCCGCCTTCTTTCCCCGCATCGCCTGCTCGTCCATGTGCGTTCCCTTCCTGCATGCGGCCTGCTCGCCGCTTCCGTCAGATCGCGTCGCAGTATAGAAGAGCCCGCCGGTTCGCGTAAACCAGCGGGCTCTTCCCGGGTTGACAATCAGGGTGACAACCGTTCGGCGAGCGGGATGCCGCGCACCGCCCCGCTAGAACTTCGCGGTGATCTCGCCGCGCTCCAACTTCCGCAGGCGCCTCATCTCCACGATGATGAAGATGACGGTGACGAAGATGGACAGGAAGTCCGCCATGGGCGTGGCGAAGTACAGCGCGTCGAGCCCGGTGAACTGGGGCAGCACGTGCGGCAGCACCTCGGGCAGCGCGAACAGCAGCGGCACGAGGAACAGGATCTGGCGCGTGAGCGACAGCACGATGGACTTCGCCGGCTGCCCCGTGGCCTGGAAGTAGTTCGACCCGACGATCTGGAAGCCCACGAACGGCAGCATGAGCAGCTGCACCTTGAGCGCGAACACGGTGAAGTCCACGAGCCCGTCGTGCGTGATGCCGAACGCCCCCACGATGAACTCGGGGAACAGGTGCACCACCAGCCACATGAGGGCGCCGAGCACCGTGGCGCCGGCGATGCCGTACCACAGCGTCTTGCGCACGCGGTCGATGAGCTTCGCGCCGTAGTTGAAGCCGAGCAGCGGCTGGATGGCCACGGCCACGCCCACGAGCGGCAGCACGGTGAACATGGCCACGCGCTGCACCACGCCGATGGACGCGAGCGCATCGTCGGCGCCGATGGGGCTCAACGCGCCGTACTGCACCAGCAGGTGGTTGATCACGAAGTTCACCACGGCCATGCCCGCCTGCACGGCGAAGCTGGCGAAGCCGAGCGAGAGGATGGTGCCGATGACGCGCAGGTGCGGCGCCATATAGCGGAAGTGCAGCTTGAGCGGCACGTTGCGTGTGAACACGAAGTACCACAGCACCGCGGCGCACGACGCGGCCTGTCCGATGATGGTGGCCAGCGCGCTACCCTCCACGCCCCAGCCCAGCCGGAGGACGAACAGGTAGTTCAGCGCCGTGGACACCACGAGGCCGATGAGCATGGTGACGAGCGCGCGGTTGGGCGCGCCGGCCGTGCGGATGAAGTTGTTCACGCCCATGCCGATGCACTGGAAGATGAAGCCGAAGCAGATGATCTGCAAAAACGCCCGCGCGTAGGGGCGCACGTCGTCGGTGGCGCTCGAGAGCGTGAGCAGGCTGTCGAGGATGGCGGGGTTCAGCGCCGCGATGCCCACGATAGCCGACACCACCACGCTCAGCAGCACCGTGTTGCCCAGGCTGATCTCGGCGTCCACGCGCCTCCCCTCGCCCAGGCGCAGCGCCGCGAGCGCGTTGCCGCCGTTGCCGATGAGCATGGAGATGGCCATGAACACGATCATGATGGGGTTCGCCACGGTTGCCGCCGACAGGCCGATCTCGCCCATGGCCTGCCCGAGGAAGATGGAGTCCACCACGTTGTAGGCGCCGTTCACCACCATGCCGAGGATGGCGGGGATGGCGAACTCGGTGATGAGGCGCGGGATGGACGCCGCGCCCATGCGGCTGACCTTGCTGTCGCGGCCGGGGTTCTTCGGGTCCTTGCCGAGGGGCGCGCCGGTGCTTTCTTCGTTGAGGTCGAGGGGGAGCTTCGCCTTCGTCGCTGTCGCTGCTGCCATGTCTGCGGGGCCTTTCTCATTTTTGCGGAACGAGATATTTTACTCGCGCGCGCAGAGAAAGGAGAATACCCTGTCGGCGGATACACAAAGCAACCACAGCGAAGCGCCGCCAAAGGCGCTTTTCCGCCGACGGGCGGATGATCTACACGAGATGCGCCTCGCCGGAAGCCACCGGCACGCGCGACCCGTCGGACGCGCGCAGGACAAGGCGGCCGAACGCGTCCACCGAGGCCACCGTCCCCTCGGCCACCGGTTCGCCCGCACGGTTCACCATGCGCACGCTGCGCCCTGTGAGGCTGGCATGGGCGGCGTACTCACCTGCGAGGGGCGCGAAGCCCTCGGCCAGCCAAGCGCGGTACAGCGGCGCGAACGCGTGCAAGACCGCGGCGGCCACGTCGTCGACGTTGCCCTCGAAGCCCAGCTCGGGTAGGTAGACGGGAACGTTCTTGCCGCCCACCGCCGCGGCGTCGACAGCATCCGGCGGCTCCACGTTCACGCCGATGCCCACGCACACGCCCCCCGCATGCGCCTCGAGCGAGATACCGCACAGCTTGCGGAAGACGGGTTGGGCGACCGCAGGTTGGTCGGGGCGCTCGCAGAGCGCCCCTTCGCGCCGGAGGTGCGAAGACGAACTCGCAGGTTGGCGTAGTAAGTCAGCGA
>NC_021021.1:1546342-1547728 GCF_000210055.1 Gordonibacter pamelaeae 7-10-1-b | reverse complement strand
GGCCGTCCGTGATGCCCGAGATCGTGGGGATGGCGGAGGCGAAGCGTACTTCGGTACGCGAGTCTCCGGCATCGCCGCGAGATCGGGTGCCGCGGCCGGCCGCAGCGTCGAGAAGTTCCGGCGGCCGGGAGGCCGCCGGAACCACCAGGTCGTTCGGCCACTTCACCAGCACGCTTTCCGCGGCTTCGGCGGGGAGCAGCCCGGCCACCGCGCGGCGGACGGCCAGGGCGGTCACGAGGCTCAAGGTGGGGAGCAGGGCGGCGTCCACCGAGGGACGCAGCAGCAGCGACAGGTACAGGCCGCCCTCGGGACTCGCCCAGGTGCGGCCCTGCCTGCCGTAGCCGCCCGTCTGGCGACGGGCGCTCACAGCCAAGCCCTCGGGCTCGCCGGCTTCCAGCGCGCGCTTCACCTCGTCGTTCGTCGAGGTGACCTCGTCGAGCACGCGCAGGCGGAACGCGAGCGGCTCGCTCACAGCCGCGTGGCCTTCCCCACCGCCACGCGGTCGCGCGTCACAGAGGAGCCGTCGGCCAGCACATGGCCCGGCAGCAGCTCGAGAAGCGGCTGCACCACGAAGTCGCGCTCGAGGGCGCGCGGGTGCGGCAGCGTGAGCAGGTCGTTGTCCGTCACGTACAGCTGGTAGTCGATGATGTCGATATCGCAGGTGCGCGGCCCGTTCTCTCTCTCGCGCACGCGGCCCAGGCTGTTCTCGATGGCGTGCAGGTAGCCCAAAAGCTCCTTGGGCGCCAGGCCCGTGCGCAGCAGCACGACGGAGTTCACGAACACGTCCTGGTCGAGATAGTAGGCCGGCTCGCTCTCGTAGAAGCTGGAGATGTCCACGATCTGCGAGTCCGGCAGCGCGCACAGCTCGGTGACGGCCTGGTTCAGAAGCGCGATCTTGCCCTCGCGCTCCTCGCCCGGCTCGGCTACGAGCGGCACGTTGCAACCCAGGCCCAGCAGCGCGTAGGGGCGCAGGTCCTTGAGAGCCTTGGCCGTCTCGGCAACGTTGTGCGTGCGCACCACGTTCGCCCCCAGCTCGCAGGCCATGAGCGCCTCGGCAGCGGACGCCCGGTCGCGTTCGCGCGGCTCGTCGATACGGTACGCGTAGCCGATGTAGCTCTTGCGCGACAGCGCCGCCATCACCGGGTACCCCAGCCGTGCGAACTCCTGGAAGTTGCGCACGAGCTCGATGGTCTGCTTCGGCGTCTTGCCGAAGCCAGGGCCGGGATCGACGCAGATGCGGTCGTGCGCGATGCCCGCCGCCTCGAGCGCGGCTGCCCGGTCGCGCAGGTAGTCGCGCACATCGTTCACCACGTCGTCGTACACGGGATCGTCCTGCATGGTGGCCGGCTCGCCCTGCATGTGCATGACCACGAGCCCGGCGTCGCA
>NC_021021.1:1541735-1546156 GCF_000210055.1 Gordonibacter pamelaeae 7-10-1-b | reverse complement strand
CCAGCTCTTCGTCCACGCTCACGGGCGCGGCTCCGGGCCGGGTGGATTCGCCGCCCACGTCCACGATGGCGGCTCCCTCCTCCACCATCCGCTCGGCGTGCGCGAGCGCGGCATCCCTGTCCTCGTGCTCGCCGCCGTCGGAGAAGGAATCGGGGGTAACGTTCAAGATGCCCATGACGATGGGCATCTTGGTGTCGAACTCGAAATCAGCACAGCGCCAGATCATTTACGCTCTCCGTCGCCTTTCTCGTCGTCGGTGCGGTCGGCGGGCTTCCCGTCCTGCGGCGCGCCCTTGCCGTCGCCCATCATCTCGCGGAAGCCCTTCTCCATCTCGTCGAGGAAGCTCTTCGAGCCGTCAGCGGGCTCTGCAGGGGCCGCGCCCGACGCCTGCGCACCGGCTGCGGCCCCGTCATCCTCATCGGAGGGCTCGCGGAACGGGGGGTTCGGGTTTTGGTCGCCCGGCTCCACCGGCTCCTCTTTCCAGTTCGGGTCGGCGAGCTTGGCATCGCGCTCGCGCGCCGACTGCTCCTCGGCCTCCTTGCGGGCGTTGATCTCGCCCTCGTGCTTCAGGTAGTCATCCCACGTGTTGTCAAGCAGCGCCAGGCACGCCTCGCCCTCCACCGTCTCGCGCTCCAGGAGCACGCTGGCCATGAGGTCCATCTGCTCGCGATGGCTCACGAGGATCTCGTAGGCGCGGTCGTGCGCGTCCTTCATAATGCGGGCGACCTCGTCGTCGATGCGCTTGGCCGTCTCCTCCGAGTAGTCCTGCGTGTTGCCGTAGTCGCGGCCCAGGAACACCTCGTGGTTCGGCTGGCCGAACACCTGCGTGCCCAGCTCGGCGCTCATGCCGTACTGCGTGACGATGGCGCGGGCCATCTTCGTGGCGCGCTCGAGGTCGTTCGAGGCGCCCGTGGTGATGTCGTCGCAGAAGATCTCCTCCGCCACGCGGCCGCCCATGAACACGGCCAGCTCGTCGCGCATCTCGCCGAGCGAGTTGAGCACCTTGTCCTCCTTGGGGATGGACAGCGTGTAGCCCAGCGCGCGGCCGCGCGAGATGATCGAGATCTTGTGCACGGGGTCGGCGTGCGGCAGCAAATGCCCCACCAGGGCGTGGCCGCTCTCGTGGTAGGCGATAGTGTGCTTGGTCTGCTCGTCGAGCACGCGGCCCTTGCGCTCCGGACCGGCGATGACGCGCTCCATGGACTCGCTCACCTCGCGCTGCGTGATGATCTTCTTGCCGCGGCGCGCCGTGAGCAGCGCCGACTCGTTCATGAGGTTCGCCAGGTCGGCGCCCGTGAAGCCCGGCGTGAGCTTGGCCACCTTCGCCAGGTCAACGTCGCTGCCGATGGGCTTGTCCTTGCTGTGCACCTGCAGGATCTTCTCGCGGCCCTTCACGTCGGGCGCGTCCACCACGATCTGGCGGTCGAAGCGGCCGGGGCGCAGCAGGGCGGGGTCGAGCACGTCGGCGCGGTTCGTGGCGGCGATGAGCACCACGGAGTCGTTGCTCTCGAAGCCGTCCATCTCCACGAGCAGCTGGTTGAGCGTCTGCTCGCGCTCGTCGTGGCCGCCGCCCAGGCCCGTGCCGCGCTGGCGGCCCACCGCGTCGATCTCGTCGATGAAGATGATGGCCGGGCTCGCGTCCTTGGCCTGCTGGAACAGGTCGCGCACGCGGGAGGCGCCCACGCCCACGAACATCTCCACGAAGTCCGAGCCCGAGATGCTGAAGAACGGCACGCCCGCCTCGCCGGCGACGGCGCGCGCGAGCAGCGTCTTGCCGGTGCCCGGAGGGCCCACAAGCAAGCAGCCGCGGGGGATCTTCGCGCCCATGGACTGGTACTTCGCCGGGTTCGCCAGGAAGTCCTTGATCTCCTGCATCTCCTCCACGGCCTCGTCCACGCCGGCCACGTCGGAGAACTTCACGTCCGGGCGCTCCTCGATGGACTTCTTCGTCTTGGCCTTGCCGAACGACATCTGCGAGTTGTTCGCCTTCTGCATGGAGTTGAAGAAGAAGAACAGCAGCGCGCCGATGGCGATGATGGGCAGCAGCGTGATGAGCAGGTCCATGAAGCCGGACGGCAGGTTCACCTGGTAGGGGATGTTCGGGTGCGCGGCCATGAGCTCGCCGAGCGAGTCCTGGCCCACGTAGGTGGACGTGAAGTTGCGCTCGCTGCCGAGGGTGGCCGCGTTGACGTCGGTGGTGCCCACGCCGCCCAGCGCCTTGCCGGTGTCGGGGTTCTTGAGCGTGGCCATGCGCGCGTTGAGCGCCTGGAACGCGTCGTTGAACGCGTTGGCCGCCGTCGAGCCTGCCGTGACGGCCGGGTAGTACGAGCCGGACACGGTATGCCCGCCGGCGTCGTACACGACCTTCGTGACGCGGTCCTGCTCCACCGCCTGCACGAACTCCGACGTGATGAGGCCGTCGGTCTGCGTGGTGCTGGACATGTTCATGAACTGCTGGCCCACGAAGAAGGCCACGATCAGGAACAGGACGACCGAGATGATGGTCGTCCGAGGACTTGGCTGCTGGAACTGCGACTTCTTGTTGTTGTTCTTGTTATCCTGTGCCATGGAGCCTGACTTTCCTTCCCGAACGGCCGGCTGCGGCTTCCGGCGCGGACTTCCCATCCGCCGCCTGCTAAAGCCGCCTCCGCACGCTTACCTGGCGGGCTGGACGGCACCCGTTCGGTGCGCCTCCGTCCGCCGCGGGTACGTCGTTATTGGTAGATCTCCGGCTTCAAGATGCCGATGCAGGGCAGGTTGCGATAGCGTTCCGCGTAGTCCAGCCCGTAACCCACGATGAAATCGTCGGGGCACTCGAAACCGAGGTATTTGCAGTCGATCTTCGCCTGCGCGGGCGTCTTCTTCCGCAGAAGCGTGGCCACTTCGAGGGAGGCCGGATGACGCGACGACAGGTTTTTCAGCAAGTACGTCAAGGTGAGACCGGAGTCGAGGATATCCTCGGCCACGATCACGTGGCGCCCTTCGATCTCGGACGTGAGGTCTTTCAGGATGCGTACGACGCCGGAGCTCTTCGCACCGTTGCCGTACGACGAGACGGCCAGGTAGTCCATCTCCACCGGCAGCTCGATCCTGCGGGCCAGGTCCGCCATGAAGATAGCCGCGCCGCGCAGCACGGACACGAGGACGATGCCGCCCTCGTCCGCGGTGCAGGCGTAGTCGCGCGTGATAGCGCGTCCCATCTCGCCCACGCGCCCGGCGATTTCCTCTTCGGTGAACAGCACCTCGGCTAGGTCGTTGTGCACAGTTCGCATCCTCTTCGTCACATCCGCGCCCGCCGCGCCCCGTCCCGCGCCGAGGCGCGATACGTGAGCGGAGGCGTCACGCTTACCTTGAGATTCGGTTAGTGTACCATTGCACCCTTCATAAAAGGAGACGAGACGGTAACGCCGGGCCAAGGGCCACGATTTTTACATTTCGCTGCGGGAACAGGGCGTATAGGTTGAAAAAGCAGCGGGTTTCGTTTTCGTCAGCCAGCCGTCAGCGAGCGGCGAACAGGTCGGGGAACTCGTCCAGCAGGCGGCCGACCGGCAGGCCGATGACCGTGTCGAGCGCACCGTCGACGCCCTCCACGAGGCTGGCCCCCTCCCCTTGCACGGCGTAGGCGCCCGCCTTGTCGAACGACTCGCCTTTCCGCAGGTAGTCAGCAATTTCCTCGTCGGTGAGGCTGCGGAACGTGACGGCGGAGCGGTCGACGAACGTGCGAAAGCCCACGGAGATGTCCTCGATGGTCGGCGCGGCCACCATCCACAGCGACACGGCCGTGACCACCTCGTGGGTGCGGCCGGACAGGCGGCGCAGCATGCGCTTGGCGTCCGAGAGGCTGGCGGGCTTGCCGAATATCTCGCCGTCGAGCACGACCATGGTATCGGCGCCCAGCACGGCCGCCATGCCCAGGTAGTTCTCGGACAGCACCTCCTGCACCACGGCGCCGGCCTTGCGCTCGGCCAGCTTCTTCGCCGCCTCGGGCGGGTCGGCCAAAAGGTCGGGCTCCAAGGTCTCGTCGACCTCGGACACGCGCACGGAGAACGCGATGCCCGCGTCCTCCAGCAGCTGCTTGCGCCGCGGCGAGCCGCTGGCCAGGATGATGTCGGGGGCGGGCTCCCCGCCGGAAGCGGCGGCCCCCGCGCTGCACGCGGCCGCCTCGTGGGTGTTCTGTTCGTTATCCATGCCCGGTATTGTAACGCAAGGCCGGGTGCAGAAGGGCGCGAACCCGGCTTCCCGTCACTTCCGCTTTCGGCGTGCGCGGAACGCGGCCATGGGCTCGATGCGCACGCCGCGCTTGTTGGCGCTGACGGCCAGGTCTCCCTGGATGTTCGCCACGTAGCCGCCGCGGGGGGCGCCGGCATCGTCGTAGGCGGCCAGCACGGCTTCCACCGACGCCGCCTCCACGCGCGCCTCGG
>NC_021021.1:1536911-1540903 GCF_000210055.1 Gordonibacter pamelaeae 7-10-1-b | reverse complement strand
CGTAGCCGCGCGCGGCGCCGATCATGGCCACGGCCACGCCGGTATTGCCGCTCGTGGGCTCCACGAGCACCGTGCGGCCCGGCGCTATCTCGCCCCGCTCCTCGGCGGCATCGATCATCGAGCGGGCCGCGCGGTCCTTGATGGACGCGCCGGGATTCGCCGCCTCGTACTTGGCGAGCACGCGAAGGCCCGTCTCCTGCGAGAGCGCGTCAAGCAGCACGAGCGGGGTCTCGCCGATGAGTTTCGAAATATGGTCTGCCATGTCAATCTCCTAGTGTTTTACTGGGTTTTAGGAAATCGTACCACGTCGGTCGCGCAAGGGAAGGCGCCATCACGGAATCTTCGCGATCCGCCCCGCGCCCTCGAAGCCTACCCCTTCCCCAGGAACTTCCGCTCGAACTCGTCTGGCGGGCAGGGGCGGCCGAACAGGAAGCCCTGGATGCTGTCCAGGCCCATCCCGCTCACGGCCTCGTACTCCTCCGGCACCTCCACGCCCTCCAGGCACACGCGGATGCCCACGTCGTGGCACAGCTCCACCACGAACCGGATGAACGTGGCATCGAACGTGCTGTCGCGGATGTCGCGCACGAACGTGCGGTCGATCTTCACGATATCGGCCGGCGACTGCTTCAGCATGCCCAGCGCCGCGTAGCCCGTGCCGAAGTCGTCCATGGCGATGCGCACGCCCAGCGCCCGCACGCCGGCGAACAGCTTCTGCGCCGCCTCGCTGCTGCTGGCGAAGCAGCTCTCGGTCATCTCCACCACCAGGTTCGCCGGCGGCAGGCCCGTGGCGGCCAGCGCCTCGGCGATGCTGGGCACAAGCTTGGCCTCGTCGAGCTGGCGGTACGACAGGTTCACGCTCATGACGAAGCCGGGGTCCCACGCGCGCCAGCGCGCGGCCGTCTCCATGGCGCGGTGCAGCACCCACGCGCCGAACGGCACGATGAGGCCGCTTTCCTCCAGCAGCGGGATGAACTCCAGCGGCGGCACCTCCCCGCAGGCGTCGCAGCTCCAGCGCGCCAGCGCCTCGGCGCCGATCACGCGCCCGTCTGCGGCGTTCACCTGCGGCTGGAACACCAGCCGGAAGCCCTCGAAGCCGTGCTCGATGCTGTCGCGCAAGCGCTCCACCAGCTCCAGCGTGCGCGAGCGCTCCGCCAGGATGCCCGGCGAGAACGGCACGCGGCGCTTCTTGCCGTGCGCCTTGGCGTACTCCAGCGCATAGTTCGCGAACTTCACCAGGTCCTCGTACGTGTCGGCGTCCGCCGGGTACTGGGCGCAGCCGGCCGAGAGCGTGCAGTAGAACTTCTTGCCCTCGTGCGTCTGCTGGCGGCGGAAGGACTGGTGCAGCGCCTGGTACACGTCGGGCAAGGTGGCGGCGTCGTCCCCGCGCGCCACGACGGCGAATTCGTCGCCATCCAGACGGTACACATGCGCGCGCCCCACGAGCGCGCTCTGGATGCGATGCGCGATGATGCGGATGACGTCGTCGCCGAAGCCGCGGTCGTAGCGGTCGTTGATGTGGCGCAAATCGTCGATCCCCAGCACCATGAGCCCCAGCCGCTCGTCGGGGCGCGTCTCCAAGGCGCGGCGCACCACGTCCTCGAACTCGAACTTGTTGAACAACCCGGTGAGGTGGTCCACCTTGTTCTTCTTCTCCAGGTTGGCGATGAAGCCCGCGAACAGGCTGGGCTCGCCGCTGCCGTCGTGCATGAGCATGCCGCGGCAGCGCAGCCACACGTACTCGCCCGCACGGTTGAGGGCCCGGTACTCCACGCAGTGCCGCGTCGTGCGCCCGTCGACGATGTCCTGGTTGGACTCGAGGAATGCCTGGCGGTCGTCGGGATGCACGTGCGAGCCCCATACGGCCGCCGCATCGGCCACCACCTGCGCCGGCAGGCCGAACTCCTCCACCATGGCCTGCGGGTAGCGGAACACGCCCGTCTTCATGTTGCATACGTAGAGGTAGTCGTCGGTGCTGTCCACCAAGGCGTCGTACAGCAAGTCCACGTCGAACGCGAACGCGCCCACGTCCTCGTCGGTCAGGGCGCTGTTGCGTTCCAACGCCTCCTGTGCACGCGCCTCGCTGCGCCCGATGTGCAGGCGGCGCTTCTGCTCGTACATGCGCTCGTCGGCCATGGTGAGCACCTCGTTGACCTCGGACGTGTCGCTTCCGTGCACCTCGACGATGCCGAAGCAGAAGCCCGTCTCCCTAAGGTCGCCCTTCACGCGACTCGAGAGCAGGTCGTCGGCACGCTCCATCTTGCCGCGCGCCTCGGCGGCATCGCCCTCCACCACGCAGACGAACTCGTCGCCCGAGAGGCGGAAGGCGAACTCCTCGCCCGAGAGCTGGCTGCGCGCCGCGTCGGCCGCAGCCCGCAGCACCACGTCGCCCTCGGCATGGCCGAACCGGTCGTTGATCTCCTTCAGGCGGTTGATGTCGAACAGGCACACGCTGAACACGTCGTCCTCGTCGCGCTCGCGGTCCATGCGCGCCTGCAGGCGACCCTTGCCGACGCGCCGCGTGAGCAGCTCGGTGAGCTCGTCGATGCTGGCCGTCTTCACATCGGTGATGTCCACGGACTGCTGCAGGTGCACGAGCGAGCCGTCGAACCAGCGGATGAGGCTGTCGCAGTTGCGGTACACGCGACCGGTTTTCGAGCTCGTCTCCTCCCATTCCACCAAACGGCCCGGCTCCGCGGCCTCGAGCTTGTCCACGGGGCAGAACGGGCAGCGGCGGTCGAGGTTGCGCTGCAGCGTCTGCCAGCACAGCGTGCCCTCGGGCCGGTCCAGCCCGTAGTCCTCCCTCATGTAGCGGTTCATGTAGAGGATCTCGTCGGTGGCGGGGTCGGTGACGTACACGTTGGCGCGCATGCCGTCGAGGACCGTGTCGAGCGCGAACCGGTAGGCGTCGGCCCGCTCCCCGTCCGTGCGCCCGGCGCCCGGGGACGCGCCGTCCGGACCGCCGGCCCTCGTCTGCCCATCCATGGCTACCGTCCTCCCTCGCGCTCCAGGAGCGCGACCGTCTCGATGTGGTCCGTGTGGGGGAACATGTCCACCGGCTGCAGCGTGCGCAGGCGATAGCCGCGGCGCTCGAGCTGCCGCACGTCGCGCGCCTGCGTCTCGGGATTGCAGGAGATGTACACGGCACGCGCGGGCGCGCACGCCGCCAGCGACTCCAAGAACTCCTCGCTCGAGCCCGCGCGCGGCGGGTCCATGAGCACCACGTCCACCTGCTCGCCGCCGGCGGCGGCCTCGCGCATGAAGGCGCCCGCATCGCCCACGACGAACCGGGCGTTCTCCACGCCGTTGTGCCGGGCGTTCTCGCGCGCGTCGCGGATGGCCGACGCCACGGAGTCCACGCCCACCACCTGCGCCGCGCCGTGCTTGGCGGCCACCAGGCCGATGGTGCCCGTGCCGCAGTACGCGTCCACCGCGCGCTCGGTACCGGAGAAGCGCGCCAGCTCCACGGCCTGCCGGTACAGCACCTCGGTCTGCACGGCGTTCACCTGGTAGAACGACTGGGACGAGATACGGAAGCTCAAGCCGCACAGCTGGTCCAGGATGAACCCGGGGCCGTACAGCACCTGCTCGCGCTCGCCCAGGATCACGTTCGTCTGGCGCTCGTTCACGTTCTGCACGACGGTGGTGATGCCGGGGCAGCGCCTTGCCAACTCGCGGCAGAACGCGCGGGAGCCGGGGAACTCCCGGCCGTTCGTCACCAGCGTCACCAGCATCTCGCCGCTCGTGTGCCCCACGCGCACCACGGCGTGGCGCAGGAAGCCGCTGTGCGCATCCTCGCGGTAGGGCTCGATGCCGAAGCGGGGCATGAGGGAGCGGATGGCCAGGATCACCTGCTTGGCCTGCTCGTTCTCCACGAGGCACCCGTCGGTCGGCACGATGCGGTGCGAGTGGGCGGCGTACATGCCGCAGAGTATCTCGTGGCGCGCCCGCCCCTTCGCGCGGCGGTCGCGCGCCTCGCGGGTGCGGTCGCC
>NC_021021.1:1534703-1536716 GCF_000210055.1 Gordonibacter pamelaeae 7-10-1-b | reverse complement strand
GGTCGCCGCGCGAGCCCTTGCCCTTCTCGGCCCTGCCGCCCGGCGCACCTGGCAGCTTCTTGCCCGGCGCATACGGGGAGACCACCTTGTTGCGGTAGCGGAACGGGTCGTCCATGCCCAAGATAGGCCGCAGCTCGGCGCCTTCGAACCCGCCGAACAGCTCGGCCACGCGCGCGTCCTTGCGCGCGAGCTGGGCCGCATAGGGCTCGTCCACGTGCTGGCAGGCGCCGCACGCCCGGGCATGGGGGCAGGCGGGCGTCCCTGCGCCGGCGCTCGCGGAGCCGTCCCGAGGGCGGCCGGAACCGTGGGGGGCGTGCGCGTCTTGCAACCGTTTCGTCATTTTCGAACCCGTCTATCGTCATCGCGGAAGGCTACACTATAGTATACGCATCGAAACGCGTACCCGTACCGCGCAACTGAAGGAGCACACATGACCAAGTTCACCAACGTTATCGTCCGCCGCCCCGCCAAGAGCATGGTGGAGGGCATCACGTCGGCACCCGAGCTGGGCAAGCCGGACTACGAGCTGGCATGCAAGCAGCACGACGACTACATCGCGGCCCTCAAGGACTGCGGCGTGGAGGTGACGGTGCTGCCTGCGCTCGAGCAGTTCCCCGACTCCTGCTTCGTGGAGGACCCGGCCGTCGTCACGCGCTGCGGCGCCATCATCACCAACCCCGGCGCGGCCAGCCGCAACGGCGAGAAGGACGAGATCGAGCCCGCCGTGCGCCAGTTCTTCGACGATAGCCGCGTGAAGCACATCGTGAGCCCCGGCACGCTCGACGGCGGCGACGTGATGATGGCGGGCGACCACTTCTACGTGGGGCGCTCCGCGCGCACGAACGAGGAGGGCATCCGCCAGTTCTTCGAGATCCTGGAGGGCTGGGGCCTCGAGGGCTCCGAGGTGCCGCTGGAGCACGTGCTGCATCTGAAGACCGGCGTGAACTACCTGGAGGACGGCAACATGCTGGTGTCCGGCGAATTCGTGACCAAGCCCGACTTCGAGCAGTACCACCGCATCGAGATCCCCGAGGACGAGGCCTACGCCGCCAACTGCATCTGGGTGAACGGCACCGTCATCGTGCCCGAGGGCTACCCCGCCGTCCTGGCGGCCGTGCAGGATGCCGGCTACGAGACCATCACCGTGGACACGTCCGAGTACCGCAAGCTCGACGGCGGCTTGAGCTGCCTTTCCTTGCGCTTTTAACCCAGCAGGGAATCCAGGGTGGCGGCCGAGGACGTTTCCAAAAAGCCGCGCGTAACGGTTTCCCCACCGTTTCGCGCGGCTTCGTTTTTCGCGCCTATAGTGCAATCCGTATGCAACCATCAAGAAAGAGGACCCGCCATGAACTTCATCATCCGCTGGCTCGTCACCGCCGTCGCCGTGGGCGTGGCCGTGTGGCTCGTTCCGGGCATGGAGCTCCTCGGCGGCACGGACGCTTGGGTGGGCATCGCCATCTTCGGCCTGATCCTGTCGCTCGTCAACATCAGCATCAAGCCCATCATGCAGGTGCTGAGCTTGCCCATCAGCGTGATCACGCTCGGCATCTTCTACCTCGTGGTGAACACGCTCATGCTCTACATCGCCGCATGGCTGGCGAACGGGATCTTCCAGGTGGGGCTCGTTATCGACTCGTTCGGCAGCGCGTTCGTGGCCTCCATCGTTATCAGCATCGTATCGGCCCTGGTGAACGCGTTGGTTGGCAAGGACTAGCGAAGGGACGCCATCGGATCGCGTGCGGCATCGCCGGGTTTCGGCGGTGCCGCTTTCGTTTTACGTGGATTCTGGGCGCCTGCCGCGCATATATTTTTGCGCAGCCGTACAATAAGCACGGAAAAACGAGCGGGACAAGCGGGGCGGGGCGCCGCATGCAACCCGCCTACTGGTGAGGAATCCGTGTTATGGAACAGCTGAACGACGCCGTATCGGGCGTCTCCGGGTGCGCTTGCGCACCCTCTCCCAACGATGCCTCGTGGCGCGCGAGGGCCGGGCGCGCCGGCAAGCGGGGCGCG
>NC_021021.1:1530020-1534580 GCF_000210055.1 Gordonibacter pamelaeae 7-10-1-b | reverse complement strand
GGTTCGCGGCGCAGCTCGCCGTCGTGGTTGCTGTGTACGCCGCCGGTTGCGCGCTCGCGTCGGTGCTCCCCATCCACCTGCCGGGCAACATCGTGGGCATGGTGCTCTTGCTCGTGCTTCTGGGGACGGGCCTGCTGAAAGCACGGCACGTGGGCGATGCCTGCGACTGCCTGCTGGACAACATGTCGCTGTTCTTCATCCCCGCCGGCGTGGCCATCTTGGGGTGCGTGTCGCTGCTGGAGGGCAATGCGGCGAAGTTCGCGCTCGTCTGCGTGGTGACCACGGTGCTCGTGTTTCTGGCAACAGCGTACACGGTGATGCTCGTATCGCGCTTGATGGCGAAGCGCGACGCTCGCACGGCCGACGAGGAGGCGTAGGCGGAATGGAGGCGATGGCGCACCTCGGGCTGACCCTCCTGTTGGGAACCGCAGCCTCGCTCGCGGTGTTCAAGCTTTCCGTGCTGCTGTACGAGCGCGTGAAGTCTCCGCTGCTCAACCCCCTGCTGGTCACCGTCGCCCTCATCATCGCGGCGCTCGTGGCGCTGCGCATCCCGCTGGAGTCGTACGAGCAGAGCGTGCAGCTCATCTCGTTTCTGCTGGGGCCGGCCACGGTGGCGCTGGCCTACTCGGTGTACCGCCAGCGCCAGACGCTCAAGGACCACTTCGTTCCCATCTTCGCCGGATGCCTCGCGGGATCGATCGTTTCGATGACCAGCGCCTATGCGCTATGCAAGCTGCTGGGGCTCGACGACGCGCTGGCGCTGTCGTTCATCCCCAAGTCGGTGACCACGCCCATCGCCATCGCGGTGTCGGAGCAGCTGGGCGGTGTGACGTCCATCACCGTGGCGGCCGTCATCGTCACCGGCATCCTGGGCGCCATCACCGCGCCGCTCATGGCGCGCCTGTTCCGCGTGCGCGACGGCATCGCCAAGGGCGTGGCCATCGGCACGTGCAGCCATGCGGTGGGCACGACGAAGGCGCTTGAGATGGGCGAGCTGGAAGGCGCCATGAGCGGCGTGAGCATTGCCGTGTCGGGCCTGTTGACCACCGCCATCGTCATCGTGGCGAGCTGCTTTCTGTAGGCGGGGTCCCGCGGGCCGGCAGGCCGCCGGAACCCGTTACTTCAAGCGGTTCACGAACCAGTCGGCCATGGAGATGAGCAGCTCGCGCGAGGAGGACGGGCGCACCATGTCCACCAGGCGGTTCTTCGCTATGCTCGTGAGGTTCTCGGCGTAGTTGCGGGCGTACTCGATGCTGCCCGACGTCTCCATGATGTCCACAGCCTCCGCGAGCACGGCCTGGTCCTTCTCCTTCGACGACAGGATGTCGATGAGACGGTCGCGGTCGTCGGAGTGCTGCAGCGCGTGAACCACCATGAGCGTGCGCTTGCCTTCGGTGATGTCGTTGCGGAAGTCCTTCTTCGTGGACTCCTCGGAACCTATGAGGTTCAGCAGGTCGTCTTGGATCTGGAACGCCAGGCCCGTGTCCAGACCGTAGTTGCGCAACGCCTCGATCTCGGCCTCGGTGCCGCCGCCTATGATGGCGCCGATGGCCAGCGGCACGGCGCCGGAGTAATGCGCCGTCTTGTGAGTGGCCATGACGAGGTAGTCCTCGGGGGTGATGTCGTAGCGGCCGTCGCGCGCCCAGCCGATGTCGAGCGCCTGGCCCTCGATGGTGCGGCGCGTCATCTCTATGAGCTCGTTCACCACGCGCACCTTGGTGGCATCGTCGAGCAGCGGGTCGTTGATAACCGTGCCGTTCACCAACGATAGCGCAAGGTCGCCCATGTTGATGGCCAGCCCCATGCCCTCGGTGAGGTGCAGGCAGGGCTCGCCGCGGCGCAGCTCGGCCTCGTCGGCGATGTCATCATGGATAAGTGCCGCCGTATGGAAATGCTCGATGGCGGCCGCCGCGCTCGTGGCGCGCGCCATGTCGCCGCCCACCGCACGGCAGGCCGCGAAGCAGATGAGCGGACGGTGGCGCTTGCCGCCGTTCTGGCTGTACGCGTTGAGCGGCTCGTACAGGTAGCGGTCCATGTCGGGGTGCGATCCCTGGGGGATGTACGAGTTCACCAGCGTTCCCACCTGGGCGGCGTAGCGGGTGAGGTATTCTTCGAAGGTCTCGGGCGGCTCTTCGATGGCCGCGATGATGTCGTTGATGTTGTCCATAACGCTTTCTTCGCTCGACGGATAGGCTCTGCCCCAAAACGCGCTCATCGCGCTCGCCGCGATAGCTTGAGCAATCGTACCACAAGGTTTTCGCGCACTATGAACAGGCGAGGCGACCGGCAGCATCATCTACGTGAAAACTGCATGGCTGGGGTGGAGTATGCGAAACCGGTGCATGGAGCCTTGCGGGCCGCGAAAAGCACCTAAGCGGCGAGGGCGGCCGGGAGAATGGTAGGGACGGTGGGACTCGAACCCACAAGACCGAGGCCGGCGGATTTTAAGTCCGCTGCGTATGCCAATTCCGCCACGTCCCCACGTAGCTCCGCCTTCGCGTGCGCCTCTTCCCCGAACAGGCGGCGCGTACGGTATATGGTAGCAAACTTTCGGCGCGGGCGGGACGGGGCAATGCGGCCGCAACGCATGCTACACGGCTGCGCGCGCGGCTTCCAGCACGATGCCGTGCAGGATGTCGGACTCGCTCACCGTGAACGACGGCATGCCGGCCAGGTCCAGCACCACCTGCAAGATCACAAGGCCCGCCACGATCACGGGGGCGCGGCCGGGATCGAGGCCTGCCGTGCGGCGGCGCTCATCCAGACCCACGCTGGCCAGCTGGGCGTACACCTCGTCCAGCACGGCGCGCTCCACCACGGACCGATGAACGCGCGACGAGTCGTACTCCGCCATGCGCTCGTGCACCGCCACCACGCTCGTGGCCGTGCCGGCCACCGCCACCACCCGCTCGGGCGCGAACCCGCCGGCGCCCAGGTCGTCGAAGTAGGAGCGCATCTCCTCGGCGATCCACGCGCGGGCACGGCCGAGCTCCTCGTCGGAAGGCGGATCGGCCTCCAGGAACTTCTCGGTCACGCGGCGACACCCGATGTCGAACGAATGCGCCTGAACGGGCGCCTCGCCCGCCCGCCCGGCTACGAGCTCAGTCGAGCCGCCGCCCACGTCCACCACGAGGATGCGCTCGCCCGCGAAGTCGCACGACGCGCCCGCGAACGACAGCGCCGCCTCGCGCTCGCCCGGCACGACGGTCAGCGTGATGCCCGCCTCGGCCAGCAGGGCCACGAACTCGTCGGCGTTGCGGGCATCGCGCGAGGCCGACGTGGCCACGGCCGTCACGGTGATGCCGCCGCCGTCCTCCGGCTCGCACGCGTCGAGGATGGCCTGGTAGCGGGCAACCACGTCGGCCACGCGCTGCATGGCCTCGGGCCTCAACACGCCGGAGGCGTCCACGCCCTCGCCCAGGTTCGTGATGGCGTACTCGCGCCGCAGCTCGTGCAGCGCTCCCGCCTCGTCGATGTCGGCCACGAGCATGCGGCACGTCACCGTACCGATGTCGATGGCAGCATAGCGGCCGGGACGCAGCGTGCCGGGGGCCGTGCAGGTAGGCGCGGGATCCGTCAGATGGGTTGCCATAGGGTCGCTTCCTCCTTGGATGCTTCGGTCGCACGGGCCGCCCCGTGCGCGGGCCGGGCGCGCGCGAATACGGGGCTATTTCACGCCGAACAGGGCGTCGAGCACCGGCGAGTACCACGTCTCGGGCGCTTCCACGCTGCCGGCCACGATGTTCGCCGTGAAGTTCGAGCCCTCGTCGCCGCCGTCGGCTGACAGGCCGTGCACGTTGGCGGTCTGCTCGCCCTCCGGCACCCAGCCGAACTGCTCGTGGGCGCGGTCCTCGATGCCGGCGTCCGTCTGCAGCGTGCCCACCTCGGACTCGAGCGAGGCGTTGCGCTGCTCGATGGCCGCGTACTCTGCCTGCAGCCGGTCGTGCTCGCGCACCGAATGGTACAGCTGCTGCGCGGGGGTGTACAGAAACCAGCAGGTGAGCAGCAGGCATGCTACGAAACCGAGGCCGGCGATGGCCTTGGGCGACTGCTTTCCCGAGGAGAGCAGGGCAAGCGGGTTGAGCGACGCGAGCGAGAACGTGCGCGCCTTGCCGGCCGCATCGTTCTGCATGCGCGCGGCGCGCTTGTGGTTGGCGCCCATCTCGCCCTTGTACACGGCCGCGCGCGATCCGGCCGGTGCGTCGGATGCGCGGCTGCTGCCGCCGAATTGCTTGTCGAACTTCTTGTCGGCGCGGTCCTTCTGGCGCTTGCGGCGGAACTCCTGCAGGCGCGAGCGCTTCCCGGGAGCTTCGTCCTCCGCCTCGCCGCGATCGTCGGAGCGCTCGCCGAACTCGTCGGGTTCTGCGAGGAACTGCCTGGCATGGGCGCCCCGGCTGCGACGCGGCGCGGTGCCGGCGGATTCGACGCGGGAGCCGCGATCGGCATACGCGGTGACGGCCGCCCGCGCCGAGGAGGCGGGGAAATCATCGACGATGGAACGCGGCCGGGCGGAGTTTGCCAGGGGAGCCGTGCGCGGCGCGGTGCCGGAGATGCGCGCGG
>NC_021021.1:1528494-1529842 GCF_000210055.1 Gordonibacter pamelaeae 7-10-1-b | reverse complement strand
CGCGGCTGCGTATCGGGAAGAGGAGCCCGAGCGCCCGGCCATGCGCACCGGTGCGGAAACGCCCTGCCCCACGCTGCCGGCAGGACGCCTCCGCGAGGGCCTCGAGGGCGCAGCGACAGACGAGCGCCTTGCGCCCGAATCGCGTTTTACCTCGTCAAACGAAAGTATATTCGCTTGGTTGCCCAATGGAGTGCGCTCCTCTTAGCATCGTGGTTCGTTGATGGTGGGTGTAATGCCAGAAGCTTGCTCAAGGATACCACAGAAGCAGGGGCCCCGCCACCGGACGCAGGCGCACAGCCGGCCCGTTGAGAAACCGTTGAATCGCGGCCCGAAGCGCGGGTGAAACCGTAAAAACGCCGCTCGAGGGCGGCGTTCTCAAGGACTAGAGATCGAGCTTCTTAATATAAGAACTCCATTTTTCGAACGACTCGTCGCTGATGGCATGCTCCATGAGGCACGCCTCGCGCTCGGCTTGCTCCTCGGGAATGCCGAGGGCCTTCGTGAGGAACGAGAACAGCATGTGATGGCGGTCGAGCACCGACGTTCCATAGGCGTAGCCCTCTTCGGTAAGCGTGATGTCGCCGTAGTACGGCTGGTCGGCCAGGCCCTTCTCCTTCAGGGACGTCACGGCCTTGTTGACCGACGCTTTGGACACGCCGAGCTTCGTCGCGATGTCGACCGAACGAACCGACGCCTCCGTCGTACCGCCCAACATGACGATGGCCTCGAGATAATCTTCGTGCGACATGGACATTTTTTCCACAGGAACCCTCCTTCGCGCCTCGCCCATGGTACCACACCCCTCGCCCCCTCCGAAAGGGCGGCATCAGCCCCCCCCCGTAGTCCCCGAGCGTTGCACGCCGGGAGGCAGAAAGCGTCGCGGCCGGTCGCACTCGAAACGGTGGGCCGCGAAGTTTGACAGCCTGCCACAGGAAAACGCAGATCCGAGAGAACGCCGAAGGCGAAGATGAGAAGAGGCTGAAAGGGAGGAGTGCCGACGGGGGAAGAGGGGGGGGGATCCCCCGTCGGCGATGCTGTGCGGCGAATGACCAGACGAGAGGAGCCTTCGCCGCCGTGTCAGCAAGAAGAGGAGGCAGAGAGCTCGAGCGTTCCGTTGGCGCCTGCCTTGCGCTTGAGGAGCTTCGCTGTCGCTTTCTGACATTTGTTAGTCTATGCTAACTTACGTGCGAGGTCAAGGGGTGCTGGGCGATAGTTTGCCTTGGTTTACAATTCCTCCATATATTGGATTTCCCTGCGCCCGCGCCTGCCGAGCGCCTACCGAGCGCTTCCCTGCTTGGCGGCGCGCTCAATGTCGGCGACCAGGGCATCTGCGACTCCGCACCCGGTG
>NC_021021.1:1523332-1528327 GCF_000210055.1 Gordonibacter pamelaeae 7-10-1-b | reverse complement strand
CAGGGCATCTGCGACTCCGCACCCGGTGCACCCAGCGCAGCCTCCTGCCGCGCAGCCGCCCTTCGCCGGGCCTCCTCCGTGGTCGTGGCAGTCGCAGGTGCCGCGGCGCACCAGGCGTCGCACGGCTAGCACGGCCAGCACCGCAATAACAAGGCCGATGATGACGGTTGCCGGACTTATCTCCAATGGCAGCACGAGCCGCCTCCTTTCCACGGCGCCGCTTTCCGGCGCATTGCTTTTCGCACAGATGATTCGCGAGAAATATCCTCACGCGCTCGCGTCAGTCCGAACGCACCGAACGGCGGGCGCAGGATGCGCCCGCCGTTCGGTTCCTGCAGGAGCCTTACGCAACACCCTGCTCGGCCTCGGCCTGCGGCGCGCCGCCCTTGTCCTTGTACTCGGGCAGGGGGCGGAACAGCTGGAACAGCATGCCCACCAGCACCACGACGGCGACGGCAGTCCACACGCTGAACTCGCCACCGCTCAGCAGCATGCCGAACTGGTAGATCATCAGGCCCACGGCCCACGCGAACACCGTCATGTAGCCGATGGCGAACCAGGTCCACTTCGCGCTCGCCATCTGGCGACGGATGGTGCCGATGGCGGCGAAGCACGGGGCGCACAGCAGGTTGAAGGCGCAGAAGGCCATGATCGCCGGCACGCTGCCGCCCATAAGCGCCCCGAACGCCATCCACATGGACGGGTCGGCCTCGCCGGCATCGCCCAGGCTGGTGAGGATACCCACCGTGGCTACGACGTTCTCCTTGGCCACGAGGCCTGTGATGGAGGTGACGGTTGACTCCCAATTGCCGAAGCCGAGCGGCGCAAACACCCACGCCAGCGCGTTGCCCAAGCCGGCCATGAGGCTGTACTGGATGTAGCCTTCCATTTCCGTGTCGAGAAGGCCGAACGCGCCCTCGTAGAAGCCGAAGTTCATGAGGAACCAGATGACGATGGTCGACAGGAAGATAATCGTGCCGGCCTTCACGATGAAGCTCTTCACACGCTCCCACGTGGCCATAAGCACGTTCTTCACGGCGGGGATGTGATACTGCGGCAGCTCCATGATGAACGGCGTGGCCTCGCCGGCGAACATCTTCGTCTTGCGCAGCATGATGCCGGACACGATGATAGCGATGACGCCTAAGAAGTAGAACACGGGCGCGATCCACCAGGTGGTGCCCGCGTCACCGCCAGCGATGGCGCCGAACACGAGTGCGATGATGGGCAACTTCGCGCCGCAGGGGATCATGGTCGTCGTCATGATGGTCATGCGACGGTCTTTCTCGTTCTCGATGGTTTTCGTGGCCATGACGGCGGGGACGCCGCAGCCCGACGCGATGAGCATGGGGATGAAGCTCTTGCCCGACAGGCCGAACTTGCGGAAGATACGGTCCATGATGAACGCGACGCGCGCCAGGTAACCGCAGGCCTCTAGGATGGACAGCAGCAAGAACAGCACGATCATCTGGGGAACGAAGCCGAGTACCGCGCCCACACCGGCGATGATGCCATCCACAATGAGGCTGATGAGCCACGGTGCCGTGCCGATGGACTCCAGCGCCTCAGTAGCCACAGGCGTGAGGCCTTGGATGTACACGCCGAACTCTGCGGGATCGGGCTCCTCTTCGGCTAAGAGCGCCAGCTCGCTCTCGCTTGCGCCGGCTTCTTCGGCGGCTGCCACGTTCTCTTCCCAAACGCCGACCGCTTCGTCGTACTGCTCGGTGCCGGTGTAGAGCCAGCCGTCGCCGAAGACGCCGTCGTTGGCCCAGTCGGTGAACAGCGTGCCCACGGTGGACACGGAGATGTAGTACACCAGCGTCATGATGACGATGAAGATGGGGATGCCGAGCCAGCGGTTCGTGACCACGCGGTCGATCTTCTGCGTGGTGGTGGCGCCTTTGAGCGACTTCTTCACCGTCTCCGACACCACGTCGCCGATGGCGTCGTAGCGCTCGCCGGTGACGATGCTCTCGGCGTCGTCGTCTTGGCTGTTCTCGAGCGCCTCGCGGATGCTTGCAACGGCCGAGAGGTCACCGGCAGGCAGGCCCAGCTTGTCGATGGTTTTCTGCTCGCCCTCCAGCAGCTTGATGGCGTACCAGCGCGCCACGTTCGGGGTCACGCGCGTACCCAGCACGTCGATGACACGGCCCAGCGCTTCTTCCACCTCGGAGGTGAAGCGCAGGTCAGACGCGGTCGGCGTGCCCTTCTTCGCCGCGTCGATGGCGGTTTTCAGCAGCTCGTCCATGCCGCGGCCCTTGAGCGCCGACGTCTCCACCACGGGGCAGCCCAGCCTGGCCGACAGCTTGGCCACATCGATCTTGTCGCCGTTCTTCTCCACCAGGTCCATCATGTTCAGCGCCACCACCACCGGCAGGCCCAGGTCGAGGATCTGCGTCGTAAGGTAGAGGTTGCGCTCGAGGTTTGTGGCGTCCACGAGGTTGATGACCGCGTCGGGACGGCCGGAGCCCTTCCCGCCCGCAGCTGCCGCATCGCCCAGCAGGTAGTCGCGCGTCACGATCTCCTCGGGCGAGTACGGCGAGAGCGAGTAGACGCCCGGCAAGTCCGTGATGGTGACGTCCAAAGCGTGCGCGTAGGTGCCCTCCTTCTTCTCGACGGTAACGCCCGGCCAGTTGCCCACGTACTGCGAGGCCCCGGTCAGGTCGTTGAACATCGTCGTCTTGCCGCAGTTCGGATTGCCGGCAAGCGCTATGCGAATTCCCATGTTCTGCCTTTCCCGCTCCGTGCCGCCCGGCGGTTCCCGCGCCGTGCGGCTGTTCCGTTCCATCCGGCGTTTCCCTCGCCGGAAGATTCTATCTTCCTGTGCCCTACAAAGTTAACTGTAACTAACTCAATCCCAAAAAACAAAGCCGCTGGTCCGCCGATGCCAGCAAGGGTTTTCGTGGTGCTCCAGATTGGCGTGATGGGTTGGGCGAAGCGTGCTTTTGCACGTGAGCCCAAGCCAGCGCGGCAAGATGGAGTGCCACGGAAAGCCGCAGCGTCGACCCGTTTCGTTGGCCGTCGGGCAGGCGGAGACGAGCCGCGGCGTCGGCCTTTTCTCCGAGCCGTCGGGCGTCAGGCCACCAAGATATTCCCTGCCTCGCTCTTGCGCAGCGACAGCTCGTAGCCGCGCACCGTGACCTCGATGGGGTCGCCCAGCGGGGCCACCTTGCGCACGAACACCTCCGTGCCCTTCGTGATACCCATGTCCATGATGTGACGCTTGACGGCGCCTTCGCCCGTCAGGCGGCGCACCGTGGCCGACTCGCCGATGGCGACATCGCGCAGCGTCTTGCCCTGGCCTTCTGCCATGTACCGCTCCTTCCTTCCTCGCCAGGCGCCTGCAGCGCCCGGCCCTTTCTGACTTCGCCAACTTCAGGAGACGCGAAACCCGCGGGCATGTCCGCATGCGCGTCCTGGGCACCGGGCCGGATTATGAGGCCTGGACACTTCGGCCGAGTGCGCGACCTGGGCGGTCGGACCTGCGAAATAGGTATGCAAGCCGAGCGTGCGACCTTGGCGCGTACGACCTAGGTGCTTGCGACCTTGGCGCGTGCGATGCTTGCGACCTTGGGTGCATGCAGGGCTTTGGGGCGTCCGAAGCGCACCGTCGACCATCCGGCTACCGTTAGCCCGAATTTCCGCTTTCGAATGTTTCACGTGAGACATTTGTACGAAAAATCGGGTAACGGAAAAATGGACGGCGACTCGTGCGCGCAAGCACCCGGACGCACCCGCAGCGCCTAAGCGACGGCGTTCGTGATGACGCGGGACGCGATCTGCTTGTTGAGCGCGACCTGCGTGCCCTTCACCTCCACGATGAGGTCGCCCGCCGCCTCGGCCGTCACCGTGACGCGCGCACCTTCCACAAACCCCAGGTTCTCCAGATGGTGGTGCAGGTCGCCCTTGCCGCGCACTTTCGCAATCGTGGCCGTCTCGCCACTCCCGAGGAACGAGAGCGGCATCTGGCGGCACGCGGCGCCGGGCATCGTGCCCGCGTCGACGCATGCGATACCCGTGCCGGCATGCGCGCGGGCTCGCACGCCCGCCTGCCTACCCATGCCCGCTGCCGTTGCATTGCCCATATGGCTCCCATCAGTTAGCTTCATGTAACAAAAAGTATTCTATAGCAAACTTTTAAGAAATGGAAGTCTTGGTTAACTTTTTCTCTCACATGCCCGCGCAGCTGATTGCCCGCGCCTTTCGGGGGGGGGCGCGTGCGCCGCCAGCCTACCCTTCGTCGCCGGCCTTGAGCGTCATGGCGTTCACGGCCACGATGACGGTGGACAGGCTCATGAGCACGGCGCCGACGGCGGGGCTGAGCAGGATGCCCGCGGGCGCGAGCACGCCGGCGGCGAGCGGAATGGCCACGATGTTGTAGCCGGCGCCCCACCAGAGGTTCTGCTTGATCTTGCGCGTGGTGCTCGTGCCCAGGTCGAGCAGCCGCACGATGTCCTCGGGATCGCTCTTCACCAGCACGACGTCGGCCGAGTCGATGGCGACGTCGGTGCCGGCGCCGATGGCGGCGCCCACGTCCGCCTTCGCGAGGGCGGGCGCGTCGTTGATGCCGTCGCCCACCATCATCACGGTGTCCCCCGCCGCGCGGCGCTCCTGCACGAGGCGCACCTTGTCCTGGGGCACGAGGCCGGCATGGAACTCGTCGATCCCCAGGTCGCGGGCCACGGCGCGCGCGGCCTCCTCGTTGTCGCCCGTGAGCATGACGGGCGCGATGCCGCGCTCCTTGAGCTGCTGCACCGCCTCGCGCGCCGTGGGCTTGACCTCGTCGCCCTGCGCCACCACGCCGGCTGCGGCACCGTCGATCACGAGGAAGCTCACCGTGAGGCCGCGGCCCGCGAGCGACTGGAACAGGTCGCGATCGTAGGGAATCCCCTGCTCGTCCAGGTGCCGCGCGTTCGCGACGAGCGCCTGCCGGCCGTCCTCGAGCACGCCCTCCACGCCCACGCCGGCCACGGCGCGCTCGTCGCGCACGGGCTC
>NC_021021.1:1518566-1523147 GCF_000210055.1 Gordonibacter pamelaeae 7-10-1-b | reverse complement strand
CATGCGCGTGAGCGCGTCGCCCACGCTGCCCGTGACGGCAAGCCACGCGGCGAAGGCCGCGATGCCCACGCCCACGGCCGCGTAGAACAGCCAGCGCGCCACCTTGTCCGACAGCACCTCGGCGCGCGACTTCTCCTGCTGCGCCTGCGACACCAGCTTCATGACCTGGGCCAGGTAGCCCGACTCCCCCGTGCCGGTCACGCGCACGTACAGCGTGCCGTCGCCGTTCTGCGATCCGCCGAACACGGAGTCGCCCGCGCCCTTGGCCACGTCGCGCGCCTCGCCGGTGACGAGCGCCTCGTTCACCTGCGACTCGCCGCGCACGACCTCGCCGTCGGCGGGCACCTTCTCCCCCGCCTCCACCATGACGGTCTGCCCCACCTGCACCTCGTCGAGCGGCACGTCGGCGAAAGAGCCGCCCGGCTGTTCCACGTGCGCCTGCGCCGGCAGGAGCTCGGCCATCTCCTTGAGCGCGTCGCCCGCGCCCATCACAGCCCGCATCTCCACCCAGTGGCCCAAAAGCATGATGACGATGAGCGTGGCCAGCTCCCAGAAGAAGTCCATGTGCATGCCGTCCGCGTGCAGGACCGAGCGCTGGACGAAGGCGTAGATGCTGTAGGCGTAGGCCGTGGTGATGCCGAGCGCCACCAGGGTCATCATGGCGGGCTGGCGGCGCTTGAGCTCGTCGGCCGCACCGCGCAGAAACGGCCAGCCGCCGTAGGCGAACAGCACCGTGGCGAGCACCGCCACGACCCAGTCCGACCCGGGGAACGTGAGCGTGATGGGGAGCGTAAGCCCCATGGGCGACGACAACAGCAGGATAGGCACCGTGAGCACGAGGCTCGCGAAGAAGCGCCGCTTGAGGTCCGACCCGTGCATCGCCATGCCGCCTTCGGAGGCGCCCTTTCCGGAAGAACCGCCCCGCCCGTCCTCGCGTACTCCGTCGTGCCCGCCCATCCGCTTCGCCTCACCTTCATCGGTTGCCTCGCCTGCCTAATCGGCACCAGCGTAGGACAGGGCAGCAGCACCGCGCGGTACGAGGGCGAACCGTTGCGCAGCGGAAACGAGGCGGTCGGACGGGCGAAAGGGGCTCAGCCCACCATGTCCAAGGCGAGCGGCTCAATGCGCTCGAGATCATCGCGATGGAGGTCGAGCGACTCCCACAAATCGGTGTTGCGCTGCAAGTTCAACCAATACTCGGGCGATGTGCCGAACAGCCGCGACAGACGCAGCGCCATGTCGGAGGTCACGGCGCGACGGCAACGCACGAGCTCGTTCACCGACTGCCGCGAGACGCCCAGCCGTTTCGCCAGCTGCGCCACGCTCAACTCGTAGTCCGGCATGAACTCCTCGCGTAGCACCTCGCCCGGATGCGTGGGCTTCCGCGAGACGATCAGCATGTTCCTCGATTCGGCCATTATTCGCCACCTCCTCAGTGGTAATCGCAGATTTCAACGTCGTAAGCATCTTCACCATCGAACCTGAAGCAGATGCGCCATTGGCCATTCACCGACACCGCGTGCTGGCCAGCACGATCGCCTTGCAAGGCATGAAGCCTGTTTCCTGGTGGAACCCGCATATCGCCCACCGACACCGCGGCATCCAACATGTCCAGCTTCCGCAACGCGCGCCCGGCAACATCCACAGGGAGCTTCTTCGAAGAACCCTCGCAGAAGAGCTGCTCGGTAGCTTTATCGACAAACGATTTTATCATAGCGAGAGTGTAACGCATCACGTGACGCATGACAACCACGAACTGAAGCGGACAAGATGGTTCATGGCAAATCAAGTTTTCAGGGAGAAAAACAGGGTCTCGCGTCGCGCCGGTTGTTTTCGGAACATAGTATACTTAGGATGGATAATCAAAACGTGCGAATTCGAGCAGAAAGCGCAGGACAAGGCTTTGAACCTCTACATCGACACGCGGGGCGCAGGGCCCCGTCCGGTCACGTTCACGGAAGCCGTCGTCGACGGGTTGGCGGCGGGCGGCGGGCTGTACGTGCCCGAGTGTATCCCGGAGCTTACGCTGGAGGACATCGCGGCGCTGGCGCAGCTGCCCTACGCCCAGCGCGCGGCGCGCATCTACCGGGCGTTCGACACCGACCTGCCGGCCGAGACCGTCGATGCGCTCATGGCGCAGATTTACGGCAGCAACTTCGACGACGAGCGCATCTGCCCGATCACGTCGCTCACGGCCGACACCCACGTGCTGGAGCTGTGGCACGGCCCCACGAGCGCGTTCAAGGACATGGCGCTGCAGTGCCTGCCGCGGTTCTTCTCCGCAAGCGCCGCCCAGCTGCGCGAGCAGGGCAAGCTCGACCACGACTTCCTCATCCTCGTGGCCACGTCGGGCGACACGGGCAAAGCCGCGCTCGAGGGCTTCCGCGACGTGGACGGCGTGTCCATCGGCGTGATGTACCCCGACGGGGGCGTGAGCGACATCCAGTTCAAGCAGATGGCCACGCAGCGCGGCCGCAACGTGCAGGTGTGGGGCGTGCGCGGCAACTTCGACGACTGCCAGACCGGCGCGAAGAACGTGTTCGGCGACGAGGCCTTCGCGGAAAAGCTGCAGGATACGCACGGCGTGGCGCTGTCGAGCGCGAACTCCATCAACTGGGGGCGCCTCATGCCCCAGATCGTGTACTACGTGTCGGCCTACGCGCAGCTCGTGGCCGATGGCAAACTGGGACTGGGCGACGAGCTGGACGTGTGCGTGCCCACCGGCAACTTCGGCAACATCCTGGCCGCCTACTACGCCAAGCGCATGGGCGTGCCGCTGGGCATGCTGTACTGCGCCAGCAACGAGAACCGCGTGCTCACCGACTTCATCAACACGGGCACCTACGACATCTCCGAGCGCCCCTTCGTGCTGACGCCGTCGCCTTCGATGGACATCCTCGTGTCGTCGAACCTGGAGCGCCAGCTGTTCGAGCTGACGGGCCGCGACGCCGAGGCCATCGCCGGCTGGATGGCCGACCTGCGCGAGCAGCGCCGCTTCCGCGTGGACGAGGGCACGTTCGCCCGCGTGAGGGAGCAGTTCGCCTCCGATTCCATCGACAACGCCACGTGCCTGGACACCATCAAGCGCGTGTTCGACGAGCACGATTACCTGCTGGACCCGCACACGGCCGTGGCCTACCGAACCGCCGAGAACCTGCGGGGCGAGAACCCCGTGCTCATCGCGAGCACGGCGCACTGGGCCAAGTTCGGCGACAACGTGTACCGCGCGCTGCACGGGCTTGAGCCGGGTGCCGCGCTGCCCGCCGACGTGGCCGCGCTTTCCGGCTGCGAGCTGAACGAGCTCATCGCGCAGGAGACGGGCAAGCATGACATCCCCCGCGGCCTGGCCGAGCTCGACGCGCTGCCCATCCGCTTCGACGAGGTGATCGAGGGCGGCACGGACAGCATCGAGGCGGCGGCCGCACGCTTCCTGGAGGAGCTGGGCGCAGCGGCGCCCGGACGCGACGATCGAGACTGACGGTCCCCCGCAACGGCGGCGGACGCGACAAGAGAAGGACGAGGACAGACTATGAGCGAACTTGCGAACCTGAAGCCGACCATCCGGCTTTCCATCATGAACCCCGACTCCGAGAGCGGCTCGCTGTTCGGGCGCGGCATCGCGAACCTGTGCCTGGGCGTGCGCGAGACGGGCTCGCTCAACGCGTCCGCCAAGGGCATGGGCATGGCCTACAGCAAGGCGTGGCGCATCGTTAAGGACACCGAGGCGGCGCTGGGCATCCAGCTGCTCGACCGCGACGGCGCGCACGGATCCACCCTGACCGAGGCCGGCGACAAGCTGCTCGACGCCTACGTGGCCATCGACAAGAAGCTGCAGGAAGACGCCGAGAAGGAGTTCGCCCGCATCCTCGGCTAGCGGGAAGCGCCTCGCATGCTAAGCAGGCGAGGCGACAGGAGAAGACAGCGAGCCCCGAGAGGCGCTTGCCCGGAGGGGAGCCGGGCGGCCGCTTCTCGGGGCTCGCGTGCGTTGCGGACTTGCTAGCAGCCGTTCGAGCAGGTGAAAGCGCGATCCTCGCGGGAGAGGCCGTGCTTGACGCGATCCGACTCCTCGGCCGTCTTGGCATCGTTCCAACGATCCATCGTGCCCACCAGATAGCCCGTTATGCGGCGGATGCGGTCGAACGGAACGGCCTCGAACCCGTAGGAGATGCCTACGTCCTCGCCGTCGACGTCCAGCTTGAGGGACTGCAGCACCTGGCCGGGGTGCTGGGCGTGCGCACGGTCGAGGTACGCCTCGATCTCGCGCTGCGTGACCGGCTTGTCGTGCTCGTTGGCGTAGGAGATGGCGACGTCGACGCCGGAAACCTTCAGTTCGATCTGCTGGGACATGATGGCTCCTTTAAATGGTATAGTTTTAGTATCATTTACGGGGCCATCATAGCACAACGGCGCGCGGCGCGCAGGAGGTTTCCGGCAACGGCCGGGCAACGGCAGCCAGGACGGAGGGCGGCTGCGGCGGGCGAGGCGTGACAGAGGGACGGGCGTGACAGAGGGACGGGGATAATGTCACATTCCAATATGTCTGCCAAAGCCCTACCGCGTCGCAGAATGTGACATTATCCC
>NC_021021.1:1515847-1518384 GCF_000210055.1 Gordonibacter pamelaeae 7-10-1-b | reverse complement strand
GGACGGCTCCGCGCATGAGGGCGTCCACGCGGCCGAGCACCTCGCCGCCGAGCACGCTCTGGCCGGCCGTCACCGAGCGCAGCGCCGGGGCGATGGTGGCCACTTCCTGCTTGATAAGGTAACCCTTCGCGCCCAGGCGCAGGGCGCGCACGATGTACTCGTCGTCGGAGAACGTGGTGAGGAACACGACGCGCGCCTCCGGGTGCGCGGCCAGGATGCGCTCGGCCGCTTCGAGGCCGCCCACGCCCGGCATCTGGATGTCCATGAGCAGCACGTCGGGGCGCTCGCGCTCGAACAGCGCCACGGCTTCCTCGCCGTCATGGCCCTCGCCCGCCACGACGATGTCGGGCTCGGCGGAGAGGATGGTGGCGAGCGACGCGGTGACGAACGGGTCGTCGTCCACGACGCACACGCGGAGAGGCTCGGCGGCGGGCGCTTCGCTCATGCGGGGTCCCCCTTCGGAACGGTGGCGAACACTTTGAAGCCGCGGTCGTAGTCGAAACGGCAACGGCCGCCGAGCGCGCGGGCGCGATCGGCCATGGTGGACAATCCGATGCCCCCGTCGGCGCGGGGCGCGTCGCCCAGCATGTCGGACGGCGGCGGGACCGAGCCGTTGTCGTGCACGACCAGCCGGTAGAACGCCGGGTAGGCGGCCACCGACACCGACACGCGGCTGGCGTCGGAGTGCTTGGCGGCGTTGGAGAGCGCCTCGCGCACGATGGCGATGAAGCCGTAGCCCACGTCGGGCGGCACGTCGGATGCACGGTAGTCGATGTCCACGGCGAGCGTCGCGCAGGCGTCCGCCGCCTCCCGGATCTGCGTCTCCAGGTCGAACGCGTCGTCGTGCAGGTCGTGCACGCTCGCGCGCACGCAGCCCATGGCCTCGTGCAGCGTGTCGCCCACCTGGGCGAGCTCGCCGCGCACCCGCTCGTCGTCGCGGTGCACCACCTGCAGCGCCTCCACCTGCATGATGGAGCGCGTGAGCAGGTGCCCCACGTTGTCGTGTATCTCGCGCGCGATGCGCCCGCGCTCGGCCAGCGTAGCCAGCCTCACCTCGAGATCCTGCTTGTCGCGCAGGCCGCGGTTCTTCTCCTCGAGCGCGAGCGACGTCTCCTGCACGTCGTCGCGCAGGCGGCGGTACGCGGCGAGCTCGGCCTGGAAGCGGCGCGTGCGGTACGACAGCAGAAGGGCCAAGGCGCAGGCCAGCGCCATGAGGAGAGCGAGCACGGCATCGAGCCGCACGAGCGCGGAGAGCGCGGGAAGCAGCCAGCACCAGCGGACCAGCGGGTGGTCGTCGCGCGAGAGGTCGTACGCCGCGAGGGCCAGAAACGCCGCGAAGGGCGGCCACACGAGCGCCGCGAGCGCGTAGGCGAGCGCGGGAACGGAGGCGAGCCTCCGCGGCAGCACCTCGCCGAGCGCCGAGGCGGCCACGGAGCACAGCAGCGCCAGCAGCAGCGCGACCCCCCCATGGCAGCACGGCGAAGCATGCGAGGCAGCACGCGAGCACGACGACCTTGTCGACGATTCTCTCCATGGGGCCATGGTAGCAGGTCGCACGTCGCCGCACGGGCGGCCGCAGGCGAATCCGTGACATTTGTCATACCGGCAGCGACGATCGGTGACGGCGCTCACTGGCGGTGCGGGCGCAGACCGGGCATTATGGAGGCATCATCGAGGAGAAGGTAGGGAGATCCCCCATGGAAGACATCATCGCGGTCGACAACCTGGTGAAGCGCTACGGCGACATGGTCGCGCTCGACCATTTCAGCCTGCACATCGCGCCGGGCGAGGTGTTCGGCCTTCTGGGCCCCAACGGCTCGGGCAAGACCACGGCCATCAACTGCATGCTGCAGCTGCTCACCTACGACAAGGGCGCCATCCGCCTGTTCGGCGAGGACATGAAGCCGTCGCGCTACGACCTGAAGCGGCGCATCGGCGTGGTGCCGCAGAACGTGGCCGTGTTCGAGGAGCTCACGGTGCGCGGCAACATCGACTACTTCTGCGCGCTCTACGTGGACGACAGGCGCCGCCGCCAGGAGCTCGTGGAGGAGGCCATCGCGTTCGTGGGGCTGGAGGACTACACGAAGTTCCGCCCGCGCAAGCTATCGGGCGGCCTGCTGCGCCGCCTCAACATCGCGTGCGGCATTGCGCACAAGCCCGAGCTCATCTTCTTCGACGAGCCCACCGTAGCCGTGGACCCGCAGAGCAGGAACTCCATCCTCGAGGGCATCCTGCGCCTGAACGCGCAGGGGTCGACCATCGTGTACACGAGCCACTACATGGAGGAGGTGGAGGACATCTGCACGCGCATCATGATCATGGACGCGGGGCGGGCGCTCGCCACCGGCACGAACGACGAGCTCAAGGCCATGATCGGCACGGGCGAGCGCATCCGCGTGGAGGTGGATGCCTGCGACGACGAGGCGCTGGCCGCCCTGCGGGCGCTGCCGTGCGTGCTGGGGGCGTCCTTCGACGGGACGATGCTCGAGGCCGACTGCGGCAACGGCGCGCACAACGTGGCCGACGTGCTGGGCGTG
>NC_021021.1:1513714-1515303 GCF_000210055.1 Gordonibacter pamelaeae 7-10-1-b | reverse complement strand
GGCGACGGCATGCCTTCTTGCGGCGCTGGCCTACATGCGCTTCACGGCGGGCATCGACTTCGCAGGCAGGGAGGTTGCCTGCATCGGAGCCATCGCGGTGTGCGCGCTGTTCTCCACCGCGTTCGGCACGCTTCTGGGATCGCTTCCCAAGGTGGGATTCGGCGTGAAGACGGGCCTGCTCACGGGCACGACCTGCCTGCTCTCGCTGTTCGCGGGCCTCTACGGCGAGCCCGTGATGAACATGGCCGACCAGCTGGCGCGCGACTATCCGCTGCTCGCCTCGCTCAACCCTGCGAAGGTGGTCACCGACACGTTCTACAGCCTGTATTACTACGATTCGCTTGAGCCCTTCTTCGGCAAGGTTGGGCTTCTGCTGGCGATGACCGCCGTCGTGTTCGCCGTGTCCGCCCTGTTCATAAGGAGGCAGCGCTATGCAAGTATTTAAAACCGCCCTGCGCGTGGTGCTCACGCACCCCGTGTACGTGGTCGTGTACGTGGGATTCTTGAGCCTGCTGGGGCTGTTCGTGGCCATGGGCGTCGCCCCTGACACGAACGCGGGAAGCTATGAGGCGGTGAAGGCGCCGTTCGCCGTCGTCGACCGAGACGGCAGCGTGCTCTCCGAGCGCCTGGCCGCGTTTCTGGGAGAGCACGGCGAGCAGGTGGAGGTGGCCGACGAGTCCTTCGCGATGCAGGACGCCGTGGCCACGGGGCAGGTCAAGTGCGTGCTCGTGGTGCCCGAGGGGTACGAGCGCGCGTTTTTGGAGGCCGCGCGCTCGGGCGAGGACGCGCCCGCCGTAGAGGTGGCGTACAGCTACGGGACAATGGCCGGCACGCTGCTCGACCAGCAGGCGAACCAGTACCTGGGGCTCGTGCGGGCCGAGGCCGCGCTCGAGCCGGACGCCCCTGCGTCCGACGTGATGGCGCGCGCCGACGATGCCGCCGCGCAGACGGCCGCCGTCGAGACGGTGAAGACGCAGGACGGGGCCATCCCGGCCGACCGCTTCGCGTTCTACCTCATGTGGTGCTCCTACACGCTCATGGCCTCCATCATCGTATGCGTGAGCCTGCTCATGGGCGCGTTCAACCGCACCGACGTACTGCGGCGCACGCAGGTGGGGCCCCAGAGCAGCGTGCGGCTGGGTCTGTGGAAAGCGGCGGCCAGCCTGCTGGTGACCGTGGCGGTGTGCGCGGTGACCTGCGGTATCGGGCTGGCGGCGTTCGGATACACGCTGGAAGGCGTTCCCGGCGGAGCCGTCGCGCTCATGCTGGCGGCGGCGTTCGCGCTGGCCCTCGTGCCGTTGGCGGTGGGCTTCCTGCTGGGCCAGCTGGGCGTGGGCGAGGCGACCACGAACGCCGTGGGCAACATCGGCGGCATGGTGATGGCGTTCATGGGCGGCGCATGGATCAGCCTGGACTTGCTCGGCGCCGAGATGCAGACGGCGGCGAAGTTCTTCCCCACGTACTGGTACACCCAGGCGGTCACCGAGAGCGCGCACCTCGCCGAAGTCACCTGGGAGACCGCCGCGCCCATTCTGGCGAACCTCGGGGTCATCGTACTGTTCGCAGCCGCCGTCTTCGCCGTGGCGTTG
>NC_021021.1:1510195-1513445 GCF_000210055.1 Gordonibacter pamelaeae 7-10-1-b | reverse complement strand
TCTTCCTAGGGCGGCCGGGCCTCGGCGGGTTGGCCTGGCGCTCGCGGATGCTCCACAGGTAGACGTAGTTGTCGCGGCCGATCTTCTTGGAGGCCAGCTGGCCCGAGCACACCATCTGCCGCACGCGAGCGTCGCTCACGCCGAGCTCGATCGCGGCCATCCGCGTGGTGAGCAGACCGCGCTCGGTGTTCACGTCAACCGAGATAGCCACGAGCAGACCCTCGTGCTCCGTCGGGTACGTCGGCTTGGGGAGGGGCTTGTCGAGCTGGAGGTAGTCGTCGAGCATGATCTCGAGAAGATCCGCCCCCATCTCGATGGCCTCGGCGATGTTGTCCCCCTGCGTCACCTGGTCAAAATCGTTCAGGTACGTGCAGTAGCCACCAAGCTCGTCCTCGATGACGAGCACTGGATAGGTGTAGCGCATGTCGACTCCTTTCAGCAAAACCCTCATCGCCAGCCAGCGCGCTTCTTGATAGTCTCCCAAAGCCCTTTTTTGAACTCGCGGGCATGATAGGGAATGGTTATCGTTACGCCGTTTTTGGTAAGCACTCTGTGCGAGCCTTTGCCCAATCCTGAATCCCGCCAACCCTCCTTGAGAAGACGACGGTACACTTTTGATGGTTTAGGCGGCATTTTTCGCTCCTTTTACTATAACGCACGAGTAAGTATTTCTCAAGAGTAAGGTTTACATCATGAGAGCGAGATGCCGTCGTAGGCGGGGGTGCGCCACAAAAGGTAGGCCGTCGTATTGCGAGTGAGTCGGGCGCTGCGGAGCGGGAGGTCGGCCGCGTCGGGGGCGGCGTAGGCGCCCAGGGCGCACGACGCCTCGCGAACGCGGCCCATATCCTCGTACCATGCGCTCGCCCCGCGGGCGAAGGACACGCGGCCGCCGTAACGGAGCATTGCCTGGGGCGGCAGCAAGGCCGACGGGTCGGGCAGCGGGTGCTCGCATGCCTCGTCGAGGTAGTACGCGCGCGGCGAGGCCAGCAGGCAGGAGCGGTCTGCTTGGGCGTACGTCAGCTCCACGCGGTTGCACGCGAACAGGTCGAGGTCGTCTTCGACCAGAGCGCCCCCAACGAAGGCCTCAGTGCAGGACGCATCGCGGTACCAGCCGTCCACGCCAGCACAGTCGGGCTTCGCCGCCGCCTGCCAGGCAGCTTGCGGCACGGTATAAGCGCTCCCGCGGTCCAGCTGGTCCGCAAAGCACGGCTCTGCATCGGCGTCGGCGAAGAAGCGCACGCGTGCACGGAGGGAGCGGACGTGCACCGATGCGGTTTCGGCCTCGCCCCGGTACGACACGTTGCCGTAGCGCGCATAGGCCGTCACCACGCAGACGAGGTACGCGCCCTCATCAACCTCGGCCACCTCGTACGCCGGCTCCTCGCTCGGGCCTCGAACGCATTCCGCGCGCTCCCCCGGCGCCCCACCGCGATACCAGGCGTACCGGTAGCCCATGCCCGCCGTTCCCGGGTAGTTGCGCGGCAGGCAAGCGAGGTCGGGGTCGGTGGGCGAGAGCGCCGCACCCGGCTCAACCTCCCCGGCCCCACCCGCACCCGCATCGGCGGTGCCGCCTGCTGCCGAGAGCGTCAGCGCGCCCGGCTCCCGCTCGCGGAACAGCGGCTCTTCCAAGGCCCAGTGCTGGTTGGGGTTGCCCCAATCGCCATAGCAGTTCCATTGCGCCACGTTCGTGCCGTTGCCCTGCCCGCCGCCCTCCAGGTCGAGGGCGCAGCCAGAGCATTCGGGCACGATCATATGGTAGCCCGTGCCCAGGTCATGCAGCCAGAACGACTGGTTCCAGCCGCCCGTGCCGCTCCAGAGGTGCACGTTGTCGCCGTCGTTCCAGTCATTGCTGGACACATCGGCGAAAAGCGGCGCCTCGCCCGTGTGCACGGGCACGAGGCACGTGCGGCCCTGGGCGCTCGTGAGCACGAGCCAGTGCTGGTTCGTGTAGTCCGACGCGCTCCAGCCTATGATGTTGGTCCCGTTCGCCGTGCCTCCCCCGGCGGCGTCGAGACGCAGGTGGGGCGCAGCCTCGGGGCGCAAGGTGACGATCCTGCCCTGCCACGAGCGGTCGTCGACGAGCGGATGGTGCGGGATCAGCTGCGATGCCTCGGCCGTGGTGTTGATGCCGTAGGCGCTGTCGGGAGAGTCGCACCAGGCGCGCACCCCGGCCCACGACCACCAGTCCCAGGCCTCCCGTGCCACGCGCAGGCGGTGCGTGGCATAGGGACCTTGGAACCATGCGCAATCGTACGTGGTGTCGTAAAAGCCGCTCGTGGAGGACAGCCAGACCCCCGCCCCGTTGCGCACGAACGAGTCGACGTGCGTGTCGGGGTAATCGGTGAACCAGGTGGGCGACCACACCCCGCCGTTCGCGTAGTAAGAGGTCACGCTCACTTCCAAGAACAGCTCGGTCATGCGCCCGACGGTGGCGTTGCAGCTCACCGCGAGCCACACCTTGCCGTTGCTGGAATACCCCCAGCCCCCGTCGTAGCCGAAATGGGATCCGGGGTGCGCAGTCGCTCCGGCGCTCCCCCAGCTGCCACCCCCCACGCCGCCCCAGGCCAGACGCGGCGCCAGCAAGAGCGAAAGCGCCGCCGCACCCCCTAAGCCTAAAAATCTGCGCCGTGCGATGGCGCGATCACGCGGTTGCACGGCATCGAAAGCCGCACCGTTCCCCTTCTGCCCGGCCATGGCGGCCTCCTTCCCTCATTGCAGCGTGTCGTTCAGAAACTCCAGCAGGTCCACTACCGTCGGCACGACGACGAGCGCGATGGTGGGCGGCAGGAAGCAGAACGACAGCACCACGTCCAGTTTGGTCGGCATCTTGCGGATACGTTCGAGGGCCGCCGCCTGCGCCGTCTCGCGGGCGAGGGCCGCCTGGGACGACAGGCCCTCGGCGATGGAGGAGCCCTGGCTCACCGCCTGGGCGAGCTGGGCGACGAACGCCGAGACGTCCCGGCTCGCGCACCGCGCCGCCAGATGGTCGAGCGCCTGCTCGCGGGAATGGCCCAGCAGGTTCACCTCGCGGTCGACGGCCTCGAACTCGCCCGAGAGCGGCGGCCGGAGGTTCTGCGCCACCTCCCTGAAGCACTGCTCCACCGGCGATCCGGCCGCTATCGCGATGCCCAGCAGCTCCATGGCGTCGGGTAGCTGCGCCTCGATCGCCCGACGTCGGCGGTCAGCCGCCCGCGCGATGGCGAAGCGCGGCACCGTCCATCCGACAACGGCCGCCATGCCCACGGCGGTG
>NC_021021.1:1508754-1509908 GCF_000210055.1 Gordonibacter pamelaeae 7-10-1-b | reverse complement strand
CCCCAACGCCCGCCATCGCCCCACATCCTGCCGCGGCCACGATGCGCAGCACGCGCCACGTCTCAGGCTCGATACCCCACCCGGCACGCGCTATCTCGGCCCGGTACGCCTCGCCGTCGGCGCTGGCCATGGGCAGCAGGCGCTCCACGCACCGCGTTGCTGCACCGAGGAAGCGGGTTCGGGCATCGCCCGATGCACCGTGCACGCCGACCCCTGGCCGGGGAGCGCCGCTCCGAGCCTCCGAGCGCCCTCGCAAGGCGCTTTTCCAACCCCTTCTCCGCCCACCTGTATCATGCGCTCTCCCGGCCGCCCGGCACGACGCGCCTGCCTCCTCTCCTTGCGCACCTGCACCCTCATGCGGCGGCTGCGGCCGATTGCCGGCCGATGCCTCTCCCGCCGCCGCCCGGCCGGTGCGCGGAGGGGCGAATTTTCTGACCATCACCTCGTATACGGCGCATGCCACCCCGCCGCCCAACACGAGCAGCACGACGACTGCTATCCCTGATCCCGTCACTTCCGCACCTCCGCTTCCCGCCCGCCCCGCGGACCCCTACCTTCGATCGAGCGATGTCACGGCATGCGCCAACGCGAGGCCGACCGCTTCCAGAACCGCCGCCGCGCCGAGCACGGCCCAGCCGAGCGGCTCGGTCGTGTAGAAGCGCGCGAAATCGGCGTTCATCGCGTACATGATGAGGAAGATGGCGGGCATGGCCCCGGCGACGAACCATTTCGCCAGGCGCGTCCCCGCCACCTCTACCTTGAGCTCGCGCGCCGCTTTCAGGCGGGCGTTCACGCGCGACGAGACCAGGGCGAGGGCTGCCGCCACGCTGCCGCCGCTGCCCTGGCGCATCCGCGCCGCCGAGGCGAGGGTCCTCACGTCCTCGCTCTGGGTGCGGCGCGCCATGGCCTCCAGCGCCTCATGCAGGGGCGTGCCGTAGGTCGCGTCGGCCAGCACGCGCGCGATCTCGCCGTGCAGGGGGTCGTCCATATGCACGAGGCCGACGCGCAGCGCACGCTCCAGCGTGAGAGAGCTGCGCAGGCTGGCCGCTATCTGCGGAAGCGCGTGGGCGAGCTGGACGTCCAGCAGCTCGCTGCGCTTGCGGGCACGTTGGCGCACCTGCACGCAGGCCAGCGCGGGCACGGCGCCTGCCGCG
>NC_021021.1:1505949-1508466 GCF_000210055.1 Gordonibacter pamelaeae 7-10-1-b | reverse complement strand
CCCGAGACCGCTGGCGCAGCCCAGGCCCGCTGCGCGAGCCGTTCCTCCCTCACGCAGCCGATCACCCTCGCCGCCAGGACGGCGCATACCGCCACGATGGCGGTCGATGCAACCAGGTAGACCATCGTTTCCTCCCTCGTCCAAAACAGCCTTGCCGACCACCAGCCGCCCAGAGCGGCAGGGCGATCCGGCACCCTCGCCCGGCTTGCCGCGCGGGCCTTCGGCAAACCGGGGCCGCTACTCCGCGAAGAACCATGCGGGGTCGTACCAGACGCCCGCGGCCACCATGCGCTCCTTGATATGCTGGGGCTGGATGCCGCATGCCCGCCAGGCGCCCACCACCCAGCCGTGGTCGTCCACTCCGGCCACGTCGTAGGCGAACAGCTCCGCGCGCGGGATGACCGCGCCGCCCTCGGGCAGCGGGTCGACGGCCACGATGCTCGTGACCCGGCGGTTCCCGTCCTGCAGCCGCTCGACGTGCACGATGAGCCCGCCGGAGAGCGACTCGGCTATCTGCTGCATGATCACCTCGCGGTTCAAGTCGCCGTCGGCATAGCCCACCATGGTGCGCAGGCGGCTGATGGCGTTGCCAGGGTCGTTCGCATGCACGGTGGTCATGGAGCCGGGGTGGTCGGTCTGCATGGCCTGCAGCATGTCGTAGGCCTCCGCGCCCCGGCACTCGCCCACGATGATGCGGTCGGGGCGGCGCCTGAGTGCGATGGCCACCAGCTCGCGCATGCCCACCGCGCCCTCGCCCTCCACGTTCGCCTCGCGCGTCTGCATGCGCTCGGTGTGCGGCGTGCGAAGGCGCAGCTCGGGCGTGTCCTCCAGCGTGATCACGCGCTCGCCCGCGGGGATGAACTCCGACAACGCGTTCAGAAGCGTGGTCTTGCCCGAGCCGGTGCCGCCCGAGATAACGATGGGGCAGCGCGCCGCAACGGCCGAGCGGAGGAAGTCGGACATGGCGGGCGTGAGCGCTCCTGCGCGCTCCAGGTCGCCCATTCCCATCAGGTCCTCCTTGAACATGCGCAGGTTGAGCGCCGGGCCGTCGGGGGCGAGCGGCGGCACGACGAACGTGGCGCGCGCTGTACTCCCTGGAGCGGTGGACCGCCTTCGGCGTGCCGTTCGCCGTGGCCTCCCCCGTCGAAAGCCCGACGGTGAAGACCATGGCGAAGCACCGCGACGCCCTGGAGGCGGCCCTGGGGACCCCTGTGTCCTTCGCCCTCGAGGGCGCCACGGGCTACAGGGTCGGGCGGATGCTCGAGGCGGGCCTGCCCTTCATCGCCCCGGACAAGCAGGTGTACCTGCCGTTCCTGGGAATCGCGCTGAGCAGCGGAAGGAGCCACGCGCGCGACAGGCGGCAGACAGACGTTGGCACGTTCTCGCCCCAGGCGCAGCGCCTCGCGCTCATGGTGTTCTACGGCGACCTCGACGGCGCCAGCGTCACCCAGGCGGCAGGCCTCCTCGGCGCGGCGAAGATGACCGCCTCTCGCGCATTCGACGAGCTCGCGGCCGCCGACCCCTCGATCGTCGCCGCCGAGGGGCGGCGGCGGGTGCTGCGCCCCGGCAGGGACAAGATGGCGATGTGGCGTCGCTTGGAGCCGCGCATGTCGAGCCCGGTCGCGAGGGAGCACCGCCTGGGCCGCGTGCCCGATGCGGAGCTTCCCCTTGGCGGGATCTCGGCGCTGTGCGAGCTCTCGATGCTGCAGGACGACCCCTGGCCGACTTTCGCCGCGACCAAAGCGCAGGAGCGCACTCTGGAGCTGGCGGCCGACGCGCGCGACGCCGGTCTCGACGAGCCAGAGGATCCCGCGTGCGTGGTGCAGGTGCTGCGCTACGAGCCCGTGCCGGCGCCGGGATGCGCGGTCGACCCGCTTTCGGCCATCCTGTCCCTTCCCGCCGACGAGAGGGACGACCCGCGCGTCGCGGGCGAAATCGAGAGCGTTTTGACCCGGGTGCTTGGAGGCGATCATGAGGGGAATCGATAAGTTCAAGGAGCGCTTCGCGGGCCACGATGGCGAGTACGTCCTGATCGGCGGCGGCGCCTGCGACCTGCTGTTCGGCGAGGCCGGGCAGGACTTCAGGGCCACCAAGGACCTCGACCTGGTCCTTTTGGTGGAGGCACTGACGCCTGAGTTCGGCCAGGTCTTCTGGGATTTCGTCAAGGAGGGCGGGTACGAGAACAGGCAGAAGAGCAGCAGAAAGCCGCAGTTCTACCGGTTCTCCAAGCCGGAGGACCCGGCCTTCCCCGCCATGCTGGAGCTGTTCGCGCGCACCGACGTCGGCCTGCGCGACGCGGAGTCCGGCCTCATGCCGATCCACATCGACGACGAGGTGTCGAACCTTTCGGCGATCCTGCTCGACGATGAGTACTACCGGCTGCTCGTCGAGAACAGAGCGTCGGCCGGCGGCGTGGCCGTCCTGTCGGTCGAGGGGCTGATCCCCTTCAAGGCCAAGGCGTGGCTCGACCTTTCCGCCAGGCGGGCGGGCGGCCAGGCCGTCGACGAGAAGAGCGTG
>NC_021021.1:1504456-1505400 GCF_000210055.1 Gordonibacter pamelaeae 7-10-1-b | reverse complement strand
GCGCACTACTGAGCAGTCCAGCAGGTTGCGAAGGCTGAGCCATAGCTGGACATCGCGTCGTTGCATTCGAGACAAATGGGGGTGCGGACAAAATAGTTGGACCGAATCGGTCCGGTTAGGAGTTCGCGAATGCCGAGCTACACGGACGAGCAGAAGCGCAGGGCCGTCGATATGATCGAGGAGTGCGGCGGGTCGGTGACGCGCGCGATGCGCAGGCTGGGATACCCCACGCGCCACAAGTCGAGTGCAACTTTCTCCTTCGGCAAAAGGTCATAGCCGCCCCTCACCTGCGCGAGGCCGCTGAGCCCTGGCTTCACTAGAGCGCGATAGTTCCAGCCGTGAATGCGCTTCTCGAACTCGGCGCAAAAAGCCGGGCGTTCAGGCCTTGGGCCTATAAGCGCCATGTCGCCATCATCTCGGAATACGCTATGCGCTCTCCTTCGGCCATATCCACGGCCCGCGGGCGTATGGTTATCATGTTGTGGAACGAGGCAAGGTCCTGCTCCGCATACTCCGCGCTCACCACCATGTAGTCCGCGTACTTGTGCCTGGGCAGCATCCTCGGCATTAGGATATCGCCCGCACGCAGGCGGTAACGGTCCGCCTTGGCCGCATCGACCCGGATGAGCTCGACCCCCTCCACCTTTTCCTCCGGCATTAGGATGCCTTCCACCAGGTCTTTCACTGAGATGTGCCTAAGGGTCACTCCGTCTATATCGGCGGCCTTCACGCTGTCCCGGGGCATCAGGGGAGGCACGACGGCGAAAAGGTCGCCGACCGTGGCCTCGTATCTCCTCAGCATCCCCAGCATCGACTTCGCATCGAACTTTCGCTCTACGGTCATATCCGCTCCAAACTGACGGGTCTTTTGCAACAGGATATCTTCGGCGCGGTGATGGAGGGGCGCCCCTTCCCGTTCGGGAAGGGGCGTTTCCGTGCGGGTT
>NC_021021.1:1502497-1503351 GCF_000210055.1 Gordonibacter pamelaeae 7-10-1-b | reverse complement strand
GGCTGCCGCGGGGAAGGCCACCGCGGGGAATAGCGCTCCGGGTACCGATTACCGCGAGCACGGTATTCAACGTGATCGGCGTGCGGTACAATAGGTGCGGTCGGTAAGGCGCCCTCGGTTTCCGAGGGCGCCTTCTTTCGCTTTCGGGGTCGTGGCGATGTGATGCGCGGCGCCCGCCGGTCTCGTAGTCGATCACAGGTCTCGTTTTCCAACTTGTCTTCCGAGACCTCTCTACGGCCATCGTCGTCCCTTTCATCGTGGATATCGGTTTCCGACGTTTCCGACTAGTGGGCTTATATCCATTTTGTATAGATGGCATCACGGGGCGGATGGCCTTTCGCGTTCCAGGGAGGAGGTTTGGGTTGGGTCTTGTGGAATGGTATTCTTGCGGTAAGTAGTTTATATCTAGACCACATGGGTATAGTTGTCGGTAGGGAGACAGGAGGGTTTCTGTGAAAAGCGTCGAGGCAATCAAGATTCTGCATGGGTGCGACCTGGAGGGCCGGATCCTTTTCCGCAGCCGCGAGCTGGGGGCCCTTTTCGGTGAGTCCGGCGATACGCTCCGCTCGACCATCAAGAGGCTCACCGCGGACGGCATCCTCGAGCGCATCGCCCATGACGCGTACCTCTACCTGCTTTTCCACCCCAACGGCTGCGACCTGCTCGGCCATATCGCGGCGTTCTTGCGCCCCGGCGAGGTCACCTATGAAAGCCTCGAGTCTGCAGCATCGCAGTGGGGCTTCATCTCGCAGATCCCGCTCGGACGCATCTCATGCGTGACGACGGGCGCGGAAGGTCTCGTCGATACCCGTTTCGGTGCCATCGAGTTCGTTCACACGAACGATGGTTTGAAT
>NC_021021.1:1463222-1502189 GCF_000210055.1 Gordonibacter pamelaeae 7-10-1-b | reverse complement strand
TCTCTGCTACGGATCGCAACGATATAGCGAAGACCTCGATTTCGTTGCCGGCGATAAGTTCGATTCGCTCCCCTTGGACGATTTCTCAAGGACCCTGCGTTGCGATCTGCTGAGATCCTACGATACCGAAGTGAGCGTCAGGGAACCCAAGGTCGTCAACGGTCTCGATGGCGTCGGGATGCGGAGGTGGACGGTCTCGGTAAACACCAACATCGCGCGCCCCGATTTGCCGAAACAGCGAATCAAACTCGAGATTGCGTCCGTTCCGGCACATACATCCACTGTCCGTCGCGTCGCGGTCAATTATCCCGAGCTCGCCGGAATGTATGACGACCTTACAATCCGGTGCCAGACACTCGAGGAAATCTTGGCCGATAAGTTGATCTCATTCTCAGCCACCGATACGCATATCAGGCACCGTGACCTCTGGGACATTCCCTGGATCGTCCGTGAGCAGGAGATCGATTTCCCTGCCGTGGCCGCACTCGTCGCGGCAAAGCACGGTGACTACCTCTGTCCCGTGCCCCTTTCCAGCATGATTGCCGTCGGCATGCAACGCGCACACGTCTGCTATGCCGACGGGTCATTCACCGGGCAGATGCAGCGTTTCCTATCCCCCGCCATTCTCAACCGCACGCACGATTTCGATAACCACTGCGATGCCCTCAACGCTATCGTCGAAAGGTGCTACGGCCGCGTCGCCGCCTCCCTCGGCATCTCGGATCAGGTCGAGCGTGCAAGGCGCAGGCTCGCAACCGAGATATCGTCGGGATCGATTTCGGCCACCGGCATGCCGAAAAGGAATCTTGGGCTTTCCTAAAGAGATGGGTGTGGGGCTTACTTCTTCTCCTCGGTTCAGATAGATAGTCTTGCCCTGCGATCCGTCAGAAGCTCGCCTTCGTAGGAGAAGTAGGCGGCACCTTGGTATGCACCGCCGGGCGTCGCCGTGTCGGCGGCCTCTTTAATGACCTGCACGACGCGGCTCAGCTTCTCGCGGCGACCGTCGGCCATGACAACCAGCTCTTGGCATCCGCGACCTCTACCGTCACGGATGGGTCTTCCTTGAAATGCAGGACGGCGCCGACCGATATACCGATCTCCTCGAAGGTCATGCGTTTCGATTTTGCCCTCTGGCTGTCGTGCGCTTTCTCGGGGACGGCTGCGGCCTTCAAGTCATCGCGACCGGCGAAGAAATCGTCTTCCAGCGGGTTCAGCTGAAGCTGGTCCTCGTCGCCGTTGATCTGGGCTATCGCGTAGAGGATGCGGTAGACCATCTCGATTCGATAAGCCATTTCGCGTATCCCATTCCTTTCCATGGGCATTAAGAGATATATGTTTGGCGATTTAAATTACAGTCTTTGCGGTCGTGTCTCAGCAAAGGCGGTAGATACAGCGATAGGAGCGTTCAAATGGATGATTGGGAAACGCCTGCCCTTAGCCCTGCGTTTCAAAGTGCATGGGAAAAAGCGAACCGCATAGGCGATGAAAAGAAACGCAACGAACAAAGATCGATACTCCTGTCGGACATCTCCCGCGACCATGCTTTTATGCTTCTGTTTAAAAGGGAACTTACCCTTCGAGAGATAGAGGATTATGGGTTGTTTGACTCCGTGACGAATAAGGTAAGTTCCACCAAGAAACCCGGCAGATTTGTCAAACCGTCGGCTTTTGAGAAGATCCAGCTTGAGGGCGGCGGGATAGAAGACCTTCATCCAGTTGAGAACATCTATCCCGGCTTGATCGGCATTGCCGTCGACTATCTAACTAGGTTGATGACTGGGGATTCTCCTGACTCGGCTTTCTCTGTCTCTTTAAATGGAAGCGATAAGGTCAATGCTCGTAAGCAGGCGGAGGCGTTGATCGAATCGGTAAAGGGACTTGAAGACGATTCCATTTGCTCCGCAATACGCCTTGCAGTTTTCGATACGGTGTACCGTGCAGGAGAAGCTGCCTATGTCCCCGTCGAAACGATATACCCAGATGCCGATACCGTTGAAAACGTCCGGAATATGGTTTGGCGGTCTGTCGCGTTCCTCGATATTTATGGGCCAAAAATTACAGACCATCTGACATTTAAAGGCGGATATACGGGACACGTTACAAGCGGGGATGGCGATTTCTTAACAAAGGATACTCTGTGGGATTTCAAGGTATCCAAGCAAACGCTTCAAAGCAGGTCTGTCCTACAGCTGCTTATTTATTGGCGACTTGGACTTCATTCCATTCATCCCGAATATCGGGATGTCAAATATCTGGGCGTCTATAACCCGCGGATGAATATGATTTACCGCTATCCTGTTGCCGATATCTCCGATGAGGCTATCGAAGAGCTCGACTATTCGATTATTTGCTATCCGAGAGAGTAGAGCATATTGCATGGTTTTCTGATTTTGCAGTCGTTATTCCAGGTAGCGGTTTCCCTTGCCGCAGTTGCAGTCCTCACATAAGGTCTGGAGGTTGCTCATCACCGACTTGCCGCCGCGCGATACGGGAACGATATGGTCAACGTGGAGCTTCACGCCATCCTCGCGGCCTCGGCCGCAACGGACGCAGTGGAAGCCGTCGCGGTGAAGAACGTCGTAGCGCATCGCGCGGGTCACCTTGGCATGCTCGGCGTCGTTGGCCATACGGCGGTCCTGGTATGACTTCTTGCGGTGCAGGCGGAACATGGCGGTGATCACCTCCGATATGAACCAGATGGCGAAAATCATGCCGATGTACGGCTTTATGGCCTCTACCATTGCATTCATTTGCGATGCCTCTTTCTCTTTTCGTGGTGGTTATTCGTGCGGGTTGCGCCCGGCGTCCGGGCGCTGTGGCTATCGGTCGCGGGGGAAACGATAGATTTCCTCCCCTATCCATCAGGTGCATAACTGCCCGTCTTGTACCCGGAGGGAAGAAGATTAAATCGTTGAGCTGGGGGTTTATCGAACAAAAAGACACCCGGTGTCCGGGTGCCTTTCTAGGGTCGATTTGGTTGTGTGCGCGCCGATTTCAGACGGGGCTGTGATGCGGCCGCTATCGCTTTCTGGACGGGTGTTCTTTGCTCCAGGTCGCGCGACAAGAATTGCTGCAGAACGAACGCTCGCCCCCTTGGGTTCCAGACAGCACTGTTCGCATGCAGCGTTTACACGTCAAAAGGTAATGGTCGGGATGGTTCCTGACGAGCAACCACATGGCTTCCAGCATGTTGCGTGGTTTCTGCTCGGGGGCGATCTCGGTCATCTTCACACCGGAATACGCCAGGCGGGGCTGAAACAGCCTTCCGTCAAATGCCTGTAGCAGTCGATTCGCTATCCGCATCTGATCTTTCACGTGCTTGCCGCCGATATCTGAACTTACGACCAGATAGTACCATCTGTCCTCTTCCGGGCGGCCTTTGCGGTCGGTACCGTCGGGCTGTTTCGTCTCGAGCGAGGTGAGAAACCCGATGAACCCGTTCCCCTCGCCTTTCAGGCGATGATCGATGGCGGGCCGCGTCGACGGTCTTCCGATGTCGACTAGGTCGGCGTAAAGGGGCCACGCCTTTCGGATATCGAGGGGCGCGTCGGAAATCGCCAGGGTATCTGTGGTGTAGAACGGGTTGTATGCCACTGGGATCGCAAAGCATGCTGCTGGGCCCATATCGAACCGGTCTTTCTGGCCCGATGGCTCGACCTTGCGAAACCGTGCGGCTTCCAGGATGGCCTTCGGGTCGGCGCCGGCCCTGTAGAGCCCTCCTATGCGCAGGACTATCGAAAGCAGGTTCCTCGCAAAGACCCAATCGTGCAGCGGCTCGACGACGGCGCGGAACTGCGAATCGAGGTAGGATAGATCTCCGGCATTCGAGAAGTCGAACCCTTCGATAAGGTCCCTTGCGGCTTTCTTTCCCGTTCTGCCGATTCCCCTATAGCCCATGCCGCCTGTTCCTACGGGCTCGGCATATGGATCGAAGTAACACTCGGACAGCAGACCTCCTAGGTCGGATGGGACTAGGTCCATTTCGCCCGCGATGCCTCGTCGGAGCTCGCTCGGTACGAAGATGCGGCTTGCGAGATCGCCTTCCGAGGCTAACATGGGGCCGAGACCCTGGGCCGCCAGGACCAGCGAGCGCGCATCCCTCGCCATCATGAGCTCATTGAAACCGTCTGGGTCGATCGGGAGATAATCTGCCCCTATATCGCCAACTGCCAGGATCCTGACGAGGACATGCATGCCCGACTTCCCGTCTCTCGCGATATAGATTCGATCGGTGCGCATATGGCTCCCTCTTTCAGTCTTCCTCGGTCTGGCGGTATACGCGGAGCTCCCATTGCTTCCGCTCGACTTTCGCCACGGCGTCCAGGATGAAGCCCGTGGCGAGCGAGATGGCGGCCGTGAACATGAGCGCCGCGGCGAGGATGGCGGTCGGGAACCGCGGCACGAGGCCGGTGGCGAGGTATTCGGTCACTACCGGCATGCCGGCACACAGGCCGCCGATGCAGAATATCAGGGCGACCAGCGAGAAGAACTTCAACGGGCGGTAGTCCTTGAAAAGGGTGCCGATCATCGCGATCACCTTCAACCCGTCTTTCACGGTGTCCAGCTTCGAGACCGAGCCCTCGGGACGGTCGCGGTACTCCACCGGGACGTCGGCGATGCGCCAACGACGGTCGACGGCGTGTATGGATAGCTCGGTCTCAATCTGGAAGCCCTCGGAAAGGACGGGAAACGTCTTCACGAAGGGCTTGGACATGGCGCGGTAACCCGTCATGACGTCAGCGTATTCGTAGCCGTAAATCCACTTGATCATGGCGCGAACCAAATTATTGCCGAGGCCATGGAATGCACGCCTGTTCGCCTTGGCGTATGTCCCGTTGGAGAGCCTGTCGCCAACCACCATGTCGGCCTTTTTGTCGATAATCGGGGCGCATAGGCCCTTTGCCGCCTCAGCCGGATAGGTATCGTCCCCGTCCACCATGAGGTAGCAGGCGGCATCGATATCCCGGAACATCTGGCGGCAGACATTCCCCTTGCCGCGGCGCGGCTCATGGCGGACGGTCGCCCCGTGCTTCATCGCAATCGCGGCGGTCGCATCGGTTGAAGCGTTGTCATATACATAGACTGTCGCCTCGGGCAGTTCGCGATGGAAATCATCGACCACCTTGCCGATGGTCTGGGCCTCGTTGAAGCAGGGAATGATGACTGCAATCTCGTCTTGATCCACCCAGAGCACTTCCCTATTTGATATCGAGATAGGTGCACGGGACGTCCCATGCGCCGCTCCCGTGAGTTTCAATGTCAATATAGCTGCGCTTTGCGCGGATAACCTCAGCCTCGGCTATATCGAGCGGCAGGCGAAATAAATCCTCGTGGTCGATATAGGCCGAGCACGTCACCCAGCCGCCTTTGCGGATGATGACGAGATCGCGCCACTTGGCCTCGTGGCGACAATATTCGGAAACAGTCATGGGTCTACCCCTTATCCTTATTGATCAGATTCCTCTCAATCTGCTTCAGCAGCTCGAGCTTCTGAGCCTCAATCTCGTTGCGCTTGCGCAGCTCGTCGGCAACCCTCTCCAACCTATCTTCAAGGCCATACAGGCCACTTACATTTACGGACATTTCGATTTCCTTTTCCACAAATGCGATTTCGGGTCTTCAATCGATATGAGGGGATACGCCCCCAATATCCAGAGTTCTACCCGCGGTGGAAAAACCTATTCGCTGAACGGGGTAAATATCGAAAAAGGCACCCGGTTTCCGGGTGCCTTGGCGTAGGTGTCGCGAGTATATGAAGGCGTTATACCATTGGCTTGTTCTGACAATTATACGAACTCATGAACCCACCATCGGACGGTTGGTGGCATGCCTGATTCTGGTCGGTTTAGGTGCTGTTCTAGGTACAAGTTCGTTCTTCGGTTGCCAATGCTTACGCGGTATTTAGCCGTGAAGAAGCCTTCGAAGCCAGGGCGGAACTCCCCCACCTCGATTACTTGCGTCACTCTAAAGGTGCGACCGTCGCGCCACGTGATGCTTAGTGGCTCTAAAAAGCCATCGTCGCGCATGTGTGCGACGACGTCAACGTATCGCTTGTGAACGCGTCTCATTCTGCCGTTACCGTCTTTTATCCAATCTTCCATATATCCGATTATCAAACAGGAGCCCGTTATCAGGTAGCGAACAAACGATGGAGATTCACTGAGTGAGCAAGCAGATCAGTGTTGCTGTCATCTTGTGAAACAAATAGATCAAGCGGTTTATAGCTATGCTTTCTTTCACTCGATCCTCCTTGTTAACTTCCATGGCTTAACTTCCCCAAGTGTTTCAATTTGTAACGGGAAGGTGATACCAGCGGCGGCCGTTTTGCCGCCACCGGTATCACTGTTGCTACTTTCTAGAAGAGGTCGGCGAACATCGAATCGTCTTCCTCGTAGTCGTCGCTGTCATCATCGTCGTCACTGTCTTCATCGAACGCTGGATGTCCTTGTCGACCTCGACTCGCCAAGTCAAGGCTTTCCTCCAGCTCGTCGAGCGTCACGGTCTCAAGCCTGCCAGCCCGATAATCCTCGACCTTCTTCAATAGGCCGTACTCATACTCAAGTCTGTCAATCTCGGCGGACTCGGTCTCCGAGCCGCCGGGTTCGAGGTCGATATCTGCCTCCGAGCCGTCTCCCGCGGTGTCCGCGGTAGACTCGAGTGAATCCGTATCGGGGACGTCTTCCGCTGAGGCTCGGTCGTCGGGGCCGTCTTCGGCGGCGTCTGCCGTAGCGCCATCGGTTTCCGCGTCTTGGGACGGCTGCGGTTCGCTTTCGGTCTCGGCATCGTCGGCATCGGGATCGTCCGAGACGGTGCCGCCGCCGCTCACCATGCCGCCCGCGGTCTTCATGGCCACGAGCGCGCCGCCGAAGGTCATGAGCTCCATGTGCGCGTACTGCTCCGGGTCGACCACGACCGTGGGCTCGGGGCGGAGCTCCATGAGGTTCCGGTCGCCGCGTGTCCAGGTTCCGCGGGTCCAGGTGATGCCCGAGTCCAGGTCGCTCCAATCGATCAGGTCGTCGGCCATGAGCATGCCGTCTCCGAACGAGAGCACGGTCGGCACGATCGTCTCGTAGCTGCCGGACTCATAGTAAATGCAGAGGCCTTGCCCGTGGTCGCCCAAGTAGTTGCCGCTGTCGTCGAACAGCACCTCGAAGACGGCCGGAGCCAAACGCGAACCGTCCTCGGTCCTCACGAGGATCGGCTTGCCGTCCGCATAGACGCCGTCTATGGCGTCCAGCTCGTCCGGTTCGATGATCGTCACGGCGCGCTTGAGGAGCTGCATGTCGTCACTCGTGGTGATGAAGACGCTGCGCTCGAGAAGCACGCCCTGGTTCAGGTAATCGGAAATGTCGAGGAAGTCGTCCTCGAGCATGATGCCGCTGTGCAGGTCCATGCGCGTCGTCTCGATCACGCGGGCCCTGTCGTGCATCTTCACGATGATATTCACCGTCTATCTCCTCCTCGTGTAGTTCGCCGGCGTATAGCCGTCGTCCTCGATATCGTCTCGGGTCTGCGTGTACGTCCGTGTGCCGTCCGCGCCGTCGCCGTCCATCTTCTCAAGCTCCAGGTTCTTGACCTTGGGATGCGAGTTCAGGAGCGCGTTGACGTCCGCGATGGTCGGCTCGCCGCCGAGGCTGTCGATGTCGGCCTGCGCGATGATGCCGGACTCTACGAGGTCTTCGAGATATTTCATCTGCTTCTCGGTCGCGGGGCGCTGGAGGTACGGCTTCCATCCGGGCTTCGACCTCTTGTCCGTCCCGCCGGGTGCGGCGACCGTCACGGGAGCATCCTGCGCCCATTCGCTTCCGGCCATCCCGTACGCCGAGCGTTCCGCGCGCAGGTCCTCCTCGCGCTGCTCGCCGATGATCTTCGCCTTGGCCCGCTCGTGGTCGCGCTCAATCTGCTTGATCTTATCCGGCGTGAGGGCGCCCGCCGCGATGGCCCCCGAATAGGCCTTGCGATAGCGCGTGTACTCGCGCGTCAGCTCGGCGGTCTGGTTCGCGGTGATGACCTTGGCGTCGCGCAGGCCGTGACCGGCGCCCTTCTGCCTCTCGCCGCGGCCCCGTACATCTATGGGGCCAATCGGCATCTGCGATGAGTCCAGGACATCGACAGCGGCGGAAAGTCGGCGCGAGCGGTTGCGGATATCGACTGCCATGGAAGCGAGGTTCGCCACGTCGGCCCTGACGCCGTCGCGGCGTGCGAGGAGGTCCGTGTATGTCATATCGGTGAGCACGATTCCGCGCTCGGCCATCCACTTGCGGATCGATTCCATCTCGCGAAGCTCGTCTGCATTGTCCTCGCGCCATGCCGCGAGCGCTTCGGCTCCTTCCGGGCGCGCGGTCAACTGCGCGACGCAAGACGTGTAGACCTCGACCTGGCGGATGGCCTCGGCGGTCTGCTCGGCCTCCAGCTTGAGCGCGTCGACCCTCGCGTCGAGCGCGTCGACCTCGGCGGCGAGGCGCCTGGCATCGGCCGCCATGTCCGCATAGCAGCGGTAGCCGCGCTCGCGGATAATGTTCACGGCGTCGGCCGCGGCGGCAAGGCGGGCGGCGGAGCGCTCGATCCTCTTAGACCGCTCGAGATTGTTGGATGCGACCGCCTCGAAAGTCATGGGCGGCAGGACGACGTCCGGGACAAGGTCCTCGGTGCACATCTTCACGTTCGGGCGCTGTCCCTCGAGTCGCACGGCAAGGCGCTCGCGCAATCCCTCGACCGTATAGGAGTCGTCCAGCTTGTAACCCTTCACGGGATGGCCCTTGCCCTCGGGCGGGTAGAAGGTCAGCACTCCGCGGCGGTTGATATTGATGCGGTAGCCCTTCTCCGCCAAACGCCTCTCGAGCGCGGGCCATGTCCGGCACCCCTGCAAAGCCGACTCGATATCGTCGTGCATCGCATCGGTCCAGAGTTTCTTGCCGCTGTACCTGGCGCGGCGCTGGGCGTCCGTCATATGACGGCGCGCCGGGCGCGCCTCCTGCAAGACGACCTCGCGCCGGCGGTCGGGGCGCGGCGTGCGTGCGTACCAGGAACCGTCCTCGTCCCTCGTGAACTTGAAGTTGTCGAAGGCGGTGTAGCCGTAGTCGCGGCAGATTCTCTGCAACTCCATCGCGTCGGCCTGCACGTCATCGTCGTCGAGGTGTATCTTCCTCCCGTCAACGGGGTTGACGGAGTTGACGACGATATGTGCATGCGGAATGCCGTTATCTATATGAGTCTCGATCACCCACTGATATCCGCTGTAGCGCTCGCGCACCCAATCGCATGCCAATGCGTCTACCGCCTTGGCATCCAGGCCGTCCTCGGGATCGGGTGAGATCACGAAATGGTAGTACTTGCGGCCCGTATCCTTGCCGAACACCTGGCGCGTCGCGTCCATCTGCCCGTCCCAGCCGGCGCTATCGAGATCGATTGAGCTTGAGCGGAACGTCACGGCGCGGCCGTTGCGCGCGAGGTAGTCCTTTATCTGCTTGCAGCCGCCGAACTTCCGGGCGAGCGTCTTGAGCATGGCCATGCTATCGCTCCACCTCGGACTGCCGCCTGAGCTGCATCATGAGGCCGCGCGTCTCCGCGAGCGCCTTGCAGTATGGGTCTTTCAGGGTCGCTACGAAGTGCTCGATCTGCGCCGCGAGCTCGCAGCGGCGCTCCCTGGCCATGTCGGGCATGTCCTGGAGGAGGATCAGCGTGTTCGCCGCGGCGGCCAGCTGGTTCAGGTTCACGCCCTGCTTGTTGAGCTCGTAGAAGAACTTCTGGAAGAAGTCGGGGTCGCCGATGTAGTACATGGGCGTGTGGAGGATGCGGTCGACCATGAAGCGCGATTGCGTCATGCCGGCCTTCCTCGCGGCGTCACGGATGAAGGTGTCCTCGTAAGGCGTCACGTTGAAATGCTTCTGCACCGTGCGGTGCTCGGTGTCGAGTAACCCTTCCAGCGCCTCCTTCACGTCCACGCGCTCGCCGCCGGGCAGCTTCGCCAGCGTGAACTCCTGCTTGCCGTAGATCGCCGTCTCGCGGACGAAGTCTGTGACGGTCGTGCCCGCAAGACTCGCTTTAGCCTTGAGGGTGCCGATCTCCTCCTCGGTCAACCTGATGCTGACCATTCTTGTCTGCGAGGTGGCTTTTTCTGCCACGCTTCCTCCAATTCCTCGCGCACCTGTGCGCGACCCCGGTCCAAGGGCGGAGCCCTGGCAAGCGCCGAAGTCGGTCAGATTTCCGTCGGCGGGCTGTGCCCGGTGGCGGAAATCTGACCGACTTCGGTGGCATACTTGTACATACATCTACGATGGAGGTACAAGTATGCGTCTCTTGCGAAGTTTTCAGTATCCTACCCCTATTTGCCTGGGTTTAAACCGGTTTACACCGGTCATCCGATGCCGTTATACCGTCCGCGTTTCGGCTGTCCCTCGTCTCTTTCGCGACGAACGGGACGCTGCTCATCTGTTGCAAGTCCGATACGGCTCGGATACCGTCACGGCCGTATAAGTTGTTTTCAGCGATGAGAAGGAGGGTCATATGGATGCTGACGATTGCGCCCGTATCATCGAGGGGGTGGCCGCCGTGCTCGATCTGCTCGCGGCCGATGGCGATGCCGTGGACGACCCGGCGCCGATCTACGAGCTGCTTGCGGAGAGATGTCGGCATGTCCGCGTGACACTCGAAGTTATGACGGGGTGCGGTAGCCTGCGTGCCCGATCGCGGCAGGAGTCTTGCGCGCGGGCGCGTGTCCAACGTCTCGGTGCGCGCCGATCCGATACCTCCCGGCTCCGGCGGGCGCGCATCGAGGCGGGGCGGGGCCTGGCCGTCTGTGTCCGCCGCGAGCGTTTCCGCTCGCTTTCCATCGTTGTCCGGTCAGTGTTCCGGGCGTTGCGTCGCGACATGAAAAAGGCCGCCACCGTGTTCCGGTGGCGGCCTCTCGCCCGGCGACCCTCGCCAATGCGAGGTCTACGCCTTCTTGTCCGCGAGACGTTCGTAGTCGTCGCTCGAGAGCACCACGGCATACACGGCGCCGCCCTTCATCAGGTACGCCATGCCGTTGCGCTCGATGCGGCGCTCAATCTCGGCCTGCGGGTCGCTGACGCCGCCGAGGTCGACGCTGGACTCCATCAGGCGTCTGATGTCGTCCATCGTCAAGTTCTGCATCTGCTCGGTGAACGCCTGGCGCTTCTGGCGGGCGCGGCGCTTCTCGCGCTTCTCGGCCTCGGCCGTCTTCTTGGCAGCCTCGGCTGCGCTGTCCGCAGTCGAGGCCTTCGGCTTCTCGGTCGCGGTCGGCTCGATGTCGTACGGGACATCGCTATCGGTATCGAACATATTCTCCCTCCCCTCTGGTCACGTCGCCGGCATTACCATTCGATGCTACCCAAAAGCGCCCGGTCCCAAACGCCGGCCGCCGTATCCGTAGTCCTGCAATTGCGCGGGCCGTTTCCGCCGCCTGTTTCACGCGTTGCGCAAAAAGGATCCCCGCCATCGGTTCCGATGGCGGGGATCTGTGCTACTTGAAACCGCGACGGTGCGAGCCGGCGGTCTTCATGTGGCATCCGGCATGCCTTATGACTATCAGCTCGTTTTCCCGATCGATGTAGAAGTGAAGGCGGAAGATGTTCTTCTGGCTCCTCCCCTTGATGTGGGCGGAGATGTCGACGGTTCGGCCGCCGTAGCTCCTCTCGCGCATCTTCATCAGATCGGCGCGCGCCCTGGTGGCGCTGCTCTCGCTGAAGGTGAGCTCGTAACCCGTACGGCGCTGGAACTCGTCTGCGACCCGGCCCTCGCAATCGTCGTCCTCGAACAGGAGTCCGTAGAGCGCCGTCGCGGCGCCACGGACGATATCCCACTCCTCGGCGAGGTTGCCGTCGTATGATTTGGCCGAGTCCATCGCCTCGGGAAGGACGACGATGCGGTCGGGCCAGATGGAGCGCGCGAGCTTCAGGAGGTCCGCCAGGTCGCGCGGGATCACCTGGAGGCATTCGGCCACCCTCGCGGCCCCGTCGTCGTGCGACGGCGCCGCGCACTGCGCCGCCTTGCGCTCGAGCGCGCGCTTCTCGCCTTCGAGGCGCTGGACGGTCCTCGTGAGCTCGTCCACCTTTGCCGTGGCGTCGGAATAGCTCCGCTCCTGGTCCGTCGCGATCTCCTCCCATGCCTCGGCGTCGGATCGCAGGCGCGCGATCTCCGCGCGCAGGCCGTCGATGTCGGCTACCGGCTCGGCGGGCGCCTTCGTCCGCGCACGCAGGCGCTCGATTCGCTCGCCCTGTCGCTCGCTCTCCGCGCAGCTGCGCAGCCACAGCACGTCGCCAATCCCGGCGACGTCGCCCGGTCGGCTGTCGATGCCGCGACTGAGGCCCTGCATGAGGACGTTGATGAAACCATCGCGGCCGCCAGCGGCATAGCGCTCGACCCTGTGGCGCGTGAAGAGCGTGCACGCGGACAGCGAGTCCTCGGTCGACAGGTCAATTCCCGGGCGGTACACCATCACGGCGCTGCGCCCGATCCTGTAGCGCCCGGCCGGTGTCCGGTCGGGCAGCAGGTCGCGGAACGCCTGCACCAACACGCCGTCGCGCATGTCGATGACGTATACCGTGGCCATGCCGACGAGCTTCGATGCGAGCTCGGTGGCGTCCCACACAGGTGTCTTACCGTCGTCGTCGGTCGTCATAAGGACGATCGGCAGGCAGCGCGCGCGATCGGTCAGGCTCGGCATGAAATCGCGCTTTAGCGTGTCCGCGTCAAGGTATATCTCCTCGACGCTCACACGCGACGCGCCGATCCTCACGTCTAGCTTTCCGTTCGCAAGGATATCGCGCACGACGCGCGGCACGGACGGCAGCGGGTTGCGCTGGTATCCGAAAAAGCCGTTGACGGCGTAGTGCGATACCTGCACGTTGAGGATGCACCCGCCGTCTCCGGCGGGTGCGAGGCCGATCCTCGTGTGCCAGCGGCGGCGCGAGAACTCGCCGTCGAGCTCATCGGCCTCGACCGCCCATGCCGCGCCTTGCGCGCCGGATAGGCCGAGAAAGCGGACGGCCTTGGCGGCGTCGGGCTCGTCGGCGGCCGTCCAGCCCGCAGGCACCGCGATGTCCGCGGCGCCCTCCGGTACGTCCAGGCCCTTGGCGTGCAGCCAGCCCATGACGATCTCCTTCACGGCCTCGGCCGCGGCCGCGCCGTCGGCCGCTGCTACCTCGAAGCGCGCGCGGTAGTGCGGTGTCTCTCCCGATATGGTCCTCAGTGCGGGAGCCAGGGCGGGAGACGCGGGGCGCTGGACTGGGACGGCGGCAGGTTCGGGCAGCTGTGCGGCCTGCACTCCCCGGCCCCTCAGCACCCTTCAAATGGCCTCCTTGAACGGGGCCTCCATAACGTCGTAGACGGTATCGGGCGACGTCACCTTCGCGACCTGCTCCAGGGCGCGCATCATGTCGTTCGCGTCGCCCTCGTTGCGGAATACCATCACCGGGGCCATCCCCAGATCGCCCGTGCACATGAGCGTGTAGCACTTGGCCGGCTCCGTCTCCGGAGCCTTTGTCCCCGCGGCCGCCGTCTTCTGCCCGTCCGTTTTCGATACCTTCTGCATTTCCGTCTCTTCCTTCCCCATATCCTGTGACTGTCGCGCGGCATCGGCCTCCGATGCCGCCTTTCGCGCCTGGCGCCTCTTCGCCTTCCTGTCGCGGCGTTCCATCGCACGGCGCTCCTCGCGGTTTAACGGGCGCCTCGCAGTCCCCATACCGTCGTCGATGCTGCCCTCGCAGGCTTCCCTGGCCCCATCCTCAGCGAGGTCGAGGCCTTCCGCCTCCACCCACGAATCGAACTTCGCGACCGCCTCGCCTTGCGTACAGCGGTACGTTCTGATCATGAACTTGGCGTTGGGCATACGGACATGCCCCTCATAGCAGCTGTCCTCCAGCTTCCACAGCCCGGCGCGGTAGCGGTCGCCCTTTATCAGCTTACGAGTCGACATGGATCGCCCCTTTCATCACCGGAGCGCCATGTCCTGCGGCGACCATGGGGGCGCCGCAGGACGGGCAACGCGTGCACACCAATACGGTCACGCGTGCGCCGCATCGCCCGCAGGTGTAGGAATACAGGGCGCGGTCTCCGCGCTCCGTGCGCTCCGGGGACGCCATCAGCGAGACCGGGGCAATCAGGTCGGCCAGGCGCATCGCCGCGATTTGGTAGGAAGATCGATCCGACCACCCCTTGATATCCAGGGCAGCGAGGATGCGGGCGGTGAAGCTGTCGGCATCCAGCGTGTCGGTGGCGCGCGCCTGGCGGCGGAGACCGGCGAGACAGCCTAGCTCGCCGCACGTCATCCCGTCGGCGTCCGGCATCGCCTCGCGGGCCGCCGTGAGCCTCACAACCGCGTGCAAGCAGCCCAGATAGCCCAGACGCCCGGCGACGTCCACGGCATCGCACACCTCCTCGGCGAAACCCGCACAGTCCATGTGGTGGACGCGGGCCGCGACGGCCTGGAGTCGCAGGGCGGTGCGGACGCGCCCGGCATCGGCATCCATCTAGGCCTCCTTCTTGCCGAGATCCGCGATATAGGGCGCGACGCGGTAGCCCTGGGCGCTGTACTCGAATGCTGTCATTTCCGTTTTCCCTTCTATTCGATGGCGTTCCGACCGGCCTAGCGGTCCTTGCGCAGATGCTCCTCGAGCAGCGAGCGCATGAGGTCGCTCGCGCTGCGGTAGCCCTCGCCGCGGTGCTCCACCAGGTACTCCTTGAGCTGCCAGTAGAGGTCGTCGGGGACGATCACGCTCAGGCGGTGCGTCGGACCCTCAGACGCCGCCGCCTTTTTCTCAGCTGCCGGCTCGGGGTCGGGGTTCACGACCTTCTCGACGATCGTCTCCTGGCGCTCGACCATCTCCTTGGAGGTGTCCGTGAAAAAGCTGTTGATGGCGGAGTCCGCCTTCTTAGTCCTCGCCATTACAGCATCGCCTCCACCTTGTCCAGAATCCCCTCGATCGCGTCCGCCGCGCGGCCGCCCGGCTGCACCTCGGACACCGGTCGGTTGAACGACGCGCCGCGCTTGAACGCCTCGGCGGTCGGCACGCAGCCCAGGATAGGCAGGTCGTCGGCGGTGAGGAAGTCGGTAAAGCTGCGGTCGATGATTCGCTTGTCGGAATAGCGGTTCACGATCAGGCCGATCTCGAGCTCGGGGTTGACGCCTGTAATGAGCTGGATCGTGCGCTTCATCGCGCGAAGGCCGCGCTGGCTGGGCTCGACGGGGACGATCGCGATGTCGGCGACCTCCACGCAGCCGCCGAGCTTGTCGTTCAGATAGCCCGGGGTGTCGACGACGGTGACGGCCTTCTCGCCCTCGACGGTCTTCTGCTCGTGACTCGCGCCGCCCTGCGGGTCGAGGTTGATGAAGCCGACCTCGCGCCCGCGGCGCTCGAGGCCCCAGGCGATCTCGTCGGCGAACGTCGTCTTGCCGACGCCGCCCTTTTGGTTGACCAAAACGATTGTCTTCATGTGTTTCCCTTCTACGGGTGCCGCCCGATTTCCGGGCGGCCTTCTCGGATATCTGCCGCCTGCCGGCGGCGGGCACGGGGCCGGCGAGTCGCTACCGGTCCCGCATCCGCCGACGGCAGGGCGCTAGGGCCCTGCCGCTGCCATATATGTACCCAGTTATGCGGATGCGTAAACGCACATCTGCATACCTGTGCGGATGCGCGTTTACTTATTCTTGCCCGCCGGCGCCGCTATGCGCCGTATTCCGACGCCCTCGCGGCGCGATACGCGCGGCGCGTTTCGACCTTGCGGCAGCACTCCTTCCGTGCCGCCACCGTCCTCTCCGCCACGTCGTAGGCGTACGCGATGAGCGCGCCCGCCACCGGGAACACGGCGCAGTTGATGTAGACATAGCTGTATGCGAGCATGAACCACATCCCGACGAGCCCCGCGACCAGCGCGGCGGCGGCGGCGACCTTCTCCCTTCCGCTCGGCTCCATTACTTCCCTCTTGCAACCGGCCATGACGGCCTCCTTCCGATATTCGGCGATCCCGCGCCGACGCGGTCGCGGCCTCCCTTGCCGCTGGTATGTATGTACCCAGCTGCGCACATGCGTAAACGCACAAGCACGTAAATGCGCACGTATGCGTCTGCGTAATTCGATAATTTGCCCAGCGGGCCGCCCGGACACCGGTCGGCAGGCCCCTGGCCTGCGATTTCCATGGCCGGATGACCGGCGGGACCCCATCCGTCCCATAGGCAGCCGGGTGTGGGAAACGTGTGGAGACGGGCTACGGCATGAAAAAGCCCCGCCGTCTCCGGTGGGGCGATCACTTGAGTATGGGGTTGTACGGGTCGGCTAGAACGGGATGTCCTCGTCCGCAACCTCGACGGCGGGAGCCTCGGGGACCGCATACTGCTGTCCACCATCAACCGCGGCAGCAGGAGACGCGGCAGGGCGGGAGTTCATGAACTCGATCTCGTCGACGATGACCTCGAGCTTGCTGCGCTTCTGGCCGTCGCGCTCCCAGGAGCTATAGCGCAGCTTGCCCTCGATCGCGACCTTGCTCCCCTTGGAGATATAGCGGCCGACAGCCTCGGCGCGGGTGCCGAACATGGTACAGTCGATGTAATTGGGATAGTCCTCCCACTCGCCGGTCTGCGGGTTCTTTCGGCGATCGTTGACGGCGATGCCGAACGAGAGCACCTGGGTGCCGGCCGCGGTGGCGCGGAGCTCGGGATCGCGGGTGAGGTTTCCGGTGATGTTGACTCGGTTGATGCTCATTGGCTTCTATCCTTTCGGTTCCGACGGGGGGCCGATCCCCCCGCCTTCGTCGCCATGTATGTACCCAGATGCTCAGATGCGTAAGCGCATAGATGTGCGTTTGTGCGGCTACGTATTGGGCTGGCACCGGAGCCCGGCGTTTTCCATGGCCGGATGACCGGAGGGACCCCATACGTCCCGTAGGCAGCCGGTTGTGGGAAACGCGTAGCGATTCCTCCGGTTCGGTTCTCGCCCAGTTTGAATCACGGGGCGGTTCAGAAGGCGTGCGTTCGGCGCCGGTTAGGATCCGGGGCCGGCTCTACACGTGGGACGCATATGGCGCCGCTGAAGGATGCCTCGTCGTAGGCGTCGCGCAGTGCGGCGACCAGGCATTCGCGTGTAACGTAGAAGTCCGGCTCCCATTTCTCGCCGTCGCCGCCCGTCACCCGATACCATCCCTCGCCCTGCCAGACCTTCTCAACCTCCTGATCGATCACAGAGATCTCGGCGTAGGGCAGATGGATCTCGCCGGCATCCCCGTAGGCACCGCGAAGGTCGTCGGCAAGGTCCGCTTCGGTTCCATACCATGTGGCCGGATACGATCCCATCCCATCGGTGAAGCAGATTCGGTACCAACCCTCGCCCTGCCAGCATTCCTCCAGATCGGCAGCGACGGCGCGCCCGATCTCGTCATCGTCCGTATACATGGCTGCTCCTTGCCCAAGTCGTTCATTCGGTATTACCAGTTGATACCCCGTTCGGGCGCATCGGAAACAGCCGATTCCGATGCGGACGGGAAGATACGGACAGGCGGCCTTCCGCCCCGATCTCAATTTAGCGGGCATGAGCGGGGGCGATTCGGGGTAAACGGCTCTCTAGGGAAGCCGTGGGAGCGGGATGGAACGGAAACGGAAGGATATGGACATGGCTACGGATCACGACACGGTGTCGCCCATCGAGCACGATGAGACGGCGAACCTGAGGCTCGCGCTGATGGAACGATGGAGGGAGTCCTGCGGGCGCGTGGCCGAGAGGTTCGGACGCCGCAGCGACATCCCCTTCTACTCGAGCGCGCTGTCGGCACTCGCCGGCGAGTGCGCCGACGACATGGGCAAGTCCGGCAGGGTTGCCGAGGCGGCCGTCGCCATGCTCGCCGACGCGCTCATGGAAAAGGACCCGCGGGGATATGCGGACAGCGCCGAGGCTGCCGCCAGGGAGCTCGAACGCCTCGTCTCGTCGATCGCATACGCGGACGCACTCGGACGCCTGCGCGCGGCAAACTCGACGTTCGAGACGCGCATCCTTGGGGAGATCGACGGAACCGACCCGGATGCACTGCTGGCGGTGCCGGATGGCCTCGTCGGACCGTCGGATACGGCCACCTGCACGATCGATATCCTCGGCGGGTCGCAGGAGGACAACCGCGAGGTGCTGGACACCTGCGGCGCCATGATGATGAACGAGGATCCCGATATCGGAGACTTCTGCTTCATCACGTTCATGCTGCGCGACGGCTCGCCCAAGACGGGTATCTTCTGCAAGATATGCGACTCCCACCGCGTGCAGGACGCTTGGGAGCGGGCCTATTCCGACTACACGAACGGCAACCGCATCGGGTCGGCCGAATAGGCATGGCCATAGGCCGCCTGCTGCGCGGTGAGACCGCAGCGCGGGCGGTACCGCCCCGGATGCCCTCCCCGTTGGGATCGCAGGGCGGTATCCAGGGTGGGAGACGGCGGGGGTATCGCGCGCGTGGCGCGCGATACCGAGCGGGAGGGAGGTCCGGCACGTGGGCGGATGCAGCAGGTTCGACGCCAAGGTCGTCCCCATAGCGGTCGAGACCGACCGAAAGTGCGGGCTCAACACCCCGAGGGCAATCGTGTGCGACGGGCGGCGCTTCGAGATCGCCAGGGTCGGCGCGACGCTGCCCTGCCCCAGCATGTTCGGCAAGGCGGACGCCACCGTGACCGGCGTCCTAGTGGACGTCGGCGGTCGATGTGTCGCGCGCGGGCTGATCTGCGACGACGGTCTGTGGTTCTCCGTGAAGCCGGACGGGTAGAGGTCCGTCCAGGTTCGTCTCCGTAGACGGCCGCGCCACAGATAACATTGTCGGCAAGGATTGAGAAAGAGAGATGCCGCAATGCGGAAAGACACCTACAGGATTGGCGACGGGACGTTCGCGTTCTCCCCCGCCGTGTTCGATTCGCTGCTGGGACACGGCGCCAAAGGCGCCGCCAGGATGCGGGAGCTCGCGGGCGCGATGCACGTCTCGATCTCATCGATCAAGGACTGGCGGCGGCGGCGCGGCGCGCATGCGCCGAGCGACTTCGAGAAGGTCGAGGATATCGCCTGCTGGGCGCACATCGACGTCGCCGACCTCCTCATAGAATCAGGAGATAGGACCATGGACGAAAAACTCACCGAAAACCAGCTGGATGTGCTCTGCGTGCTATGGAACCAGGCCTACGACTTCCTCGACCTGTGCGAGGAGACCGATCATTTCGTCTGGCCGACTACAGACCTGCGCTGCGTGCCGGACTCGATTCTGCACGACATCAAGGTGAACCCGGAAGACGATAAGTCCCGTCCTCCCTGGGAGATCGGCACCGAGGACCTGTTCCTCCAGACGCTCGACGTGTACCTCCGCGCGTGCCGACGCGCGACCCCATATGTCGGGGAGAGCGATATCTTCGTCAGGCTCCTGGGCCTCTGCGACATCATGACCGAGACCGCCTTCGGCGAGGACGACGGCAAATGGCTGCCAGACCCGGATATGATTTTCGACCCGCATGAGGATGGATGCGTCAGCCCGATGGAGGCCGCGGAGCTCAAGTGCAGGAAGCTGCTCGATGAGATCAGGAATGACCTGTTGGCGCTACGCCCGACGGCGGGTAAATAAGGCTAGTTCCGCCAGATAGCACGACGGCCCCGCCCTCGGAGGGACTGCGCAGCGATGATCGATTCCGAGTTCGCATATAAGCGTTCGACATGGCGATGATTGATTGATTCCATATCCAGATTTCAAGACAGGGGCCGTTTTCGGCCCCGTCCTTTTCCCGAACCCGGTCCGGCGATTTTTCCGCGGCGTGCGTTTACGTTTCCCCTCAGGGGGTACAAGAGAGGTAGAGCAGGCGGTATGGGGCCGCCCGGTGCGCATATGGGAGGACTATATGGAAACGATCTTCGTGACGGAATCGCGCGAGATGCTGTTCACGGGAACCGAGGATATCGACGTGCGGCCGCTCCATTCGTCGGAGCTGCATTACGAGGGAGACAGCCGGGAGGAGGCACTGCGTGCGGCGCATAAGGTCTCGGCGGCCTCCAGGGTCGGGGTCTGCCAGCGCGGTTTCGCCCGGTTCGTCGCCACAGTGAGCGAAATCACGCGCGACGGCGAGGGGTTCACGGAACACATGGATACGGTCCACACCGTCGACCCGCTCGACCGCATGCCCGAGCTGCGCACGCTCGCGCGCGAGGCGGCCGCGAACCGTGCGGACGGGAAGATCATCCGCCATATCGCCGGCCACACGGAGGCGATCGACGCTGCGAAGCGTGCCGGGGACTACTACAGCCTGTACCGCGTGGAGGGATCGGCCTTCGGGGACTTCTCTTGCTACCGGGTCGGACATGCGCCCTACAACGGGACGCTCTACCTTCCCGCGGGGTTCCACGATTACGGCATTGCCACCGTCGACGAGCTTTTCGTCGCACTCGTGGTCGGACGCTGCGAATTCCTGTGCGAATACCAGGACGAGATCGATGAGGTCTATCACGGGCTCTTCGAGAAGAGAATCTAGATGAAAGGAACGGATATGCAGACCATCCACACCAAGGCGGGCTTCAAGGTGCTGCGCGAGAGCCTGGGGCTCTACCAGTCCGACGTCGCGGAGGCAGCGGGCGTCGACGTGAAGACCATCAAGAACTGGGAAAGCCCGCGCCTGCCGCGAGCCCGCGCCACTGCCGTGGCATGGAAGTACCTCGAGAATCTGGCGGAAATCCAAGAGCGCGAGGTCGGGTGCCTGGTGGAGAAGATTGTCGATGAGACGGACGGCAACCCCTACCCGCTCCCCTACTTCCGCGAGCAGGACTTAGCCGCGGAGGATGCGCGCGCGGCGCGGATCTCGAACGCCATGACCAGAAAGGTGGCCTTTGAGCTCACCAGGTTGGCCATCCCCTACGAGTTCCGCTTCGAGGAGGAGGCCGCGGACGATGAGCGGCTGAGCGAGATCTGGGATATGTAGGCAGTCGTTATTGGGCCGGTACCGTGGAGGTGCCGACTCATATTAGAAAAGAGCTCCGGTTGCCCGAAGCCCCTGTCTCAATGATGTCGATGAGTACGTCTGGCAGGCACAGGTAACTCTCTGTCGCCACTTTGCCGCTCGGCCCGGTGAAAAGCATGGAAGACGGGGTTTCCACCGTTTGCGTCGAACGCGCGGCCATCGGCGAGCGCGACGGAAAGCTCCTCGAGCCCGTCGATGAGATGATCGGCGTTCGCAACGCCGCATATGTCGTAGGATGCGAGGTCGTTCCATATCTCGAAGCGCCTATACCACGACATCGACGCGATTTGACCATCGACGAGACTTGCAGCCTCCGATGCGACCTGCTCGCCTAAATCTTCGGTGACGCAGGCAAGAAACGAGCTTCGCGTATCCGATACGAAATCCTCGGCCGTGTAGGCCGACGTCACGGTAAAGCTGGACTCCACGGTGGCGGTCTCGCTATCCTTCGTCTCGGTAAGGATGCCAAAATCAAGCGCCGGGGCGGTTACACAACGAAGGCCATGACGGCGACCACCCATGACTTCCTGCCGTCAGATACTCTCAGCCAGGCGCAGGTATCCGCGAAGCTCTCGCCTCGCGAAGTTCAGGCTTGAACGAAAATCACCGTTTACAAAAGGCCCGCCAATCTCACGCTCGCCGACAAATACCGTCGCCATATAGCTTTGCATACCCATATCGAGTCCCTTCTGAATATCTGCTTGTCCCTATTGATTGGATGCCAGGGCAAATCACGCGGTCGGGGTGCCTAGGTCGGTTTCGGCCAGGACGTCGCGGATATCCGCCACATCCCTCACTGCCATGACGATGCACCTGATCGATACCGCCGCCGCGACCACGGATGTCAGGAGGACTGCCGCGCCGACGTCGTGGGCCCAGATGACAATCCCCACAGCCATAGTGATGGCGAGGCCAACGATCCAGCAGATGAGCGCGTTGCGCGACTCGTCGAGATACGATCGCGCATAGACCTCCAAAATCTCGCGGTCGATGCCCATCTTGCCGAACCTGTCGATGTATCTGGACATCCTCGACGACATGCCGTGCTCGGTCCATGCAACCATTTTCAGAAAACCCATGGTCGCAATCGCCGCGTTGAATGCCATGGCCATGCAAGGAACCAGGTCGATATTTTCACTGATGAACGGCGCCATGCGGACCATCCCCTCCCGTTTCGTCTCTACTCGATGTGAGTCTACCCATATGCGCATGTACGTAAACGCATAGACGCGCATATATATATGTGTGGACGTGCGAGCGGGACGGCCTATTGCAGGCCCGGGTTCACGATGCAGTAGCATCGCTCCGACCTCGGCTCCTTCTCGCCGGGCGCCATCACCTTGACCGTGACCGGAACCGTCTCAGAATCGGGGGCGAACGCCGTGAACGACTTCAATTTCCCGCCCGGCTCGATCTGCTTCTGCGCCCGCTGGTCCTGCACCTTGTAGGACCTGTCGAGCTTGATCCCGTCCTGGTATGCGTTGATGTCGGTATAGGGTGCGACAGCGTCCGAGTCCGTGACGTTCTCGAAGGTATAGGCAACCCGGATGTAGCGGAACGGCTTGCCGTCCGGCCCCGTGCCTTCCTCGATCGTCACGCGGTCGATCGAGATGCCGTCCACGGACGCCTGGGCGGACTGCTGCGGCGCGAACGGCGACGAGGTGCCGGCATCGCCCGACTTCCCGGCGCCGCCGTCGGAGGAGCCGGCGTCCGGCGCCCCGTTCCTCACGCAGCCCGCGAGTCCGGCCTGCGCCGCCATGACCGCGAGGCCCACGAACGCTCGCCTCGTCATCGCCGTCATCGTATAGACATTCTTCCCCGTCACCTGTGAATCTCCTTTATGCTCTTCAAAATGGGGGCGGTGCAGACGCGGTGCCGAGTCTCACGTATCGCAGCGCGCCTGGCCTCGTCCTGCATGAGCTTCGGTCTCCCCTCGCGAAAGGCCGCGGCCCTTCTCGCCGCCGCTGCGAATTTCCGCTCGGCCTCGTCGAAGTCGATATCGCGCCACGCGCGATCCCCGCCCGTGCCGGATATGAAAACCGACGGCACCACATGGCTGCTGTCCGCATAGTCCGCCGGGACGGACATCTCCGCATAGCCCGACGGCTCGCTGCCGTCCGGCAGCCGGTACACGACGAGCTCCTGCTTCCTGTGTTTGCTCACGCGGCGCTCGCACAGCTCGGGATGGAACGCCTCGTACGCCATGGCGCTATATGGGGAGCAGGAGAAGCGGTACTCGAATAGGCATTCCGCTTCCCTCCGATGCCGTTCCGCCTCCCGCACCCGGGCCGCAGCCTGCGCCCGGATCCGGTCGCGCTCGGCCGCCTCCTCGGGCCCGAGCTCGCGGAACGCCCCGACCACGGCGGCCTCGTCCAGGGCGAAGAACTCCGTCTCGCGGGCGTAGGCGCCGGTGTGGTGCCAGGACGAGGAGGCGATGAACCGGTCGAAGAGCGCGGCCTTGGTCTCGGACTCGACCGCGGGGTCGTAGAGCAGGTCCATCTCATCGCAGTAGCCCCTCAAGGCGCCGAGGATCGCCGTCTTGGTCCATTTCGAGCGGGGCATCTCCCCCGCCTCGTAGGCCGCCCGCGCGTTCGCGCTCATGGAGGCGCCGATGTATCCCTTTTGCCCGTAAGCCACCCTAGACATGTCAAACCCTTCGCGCGGATGCGTGCCGTCCCAGCTGTTTCTACCCCGTGCGCGGGAAGTCTTTCACTCGATTCGAGCCGGTGCGGGGGCATTTTTATCCGTCGAGTTTCGGTAGGGGCGTGTAAAGCGCGGCGGGGGCGGGTATCAAAGCTGCTGTGTATGCCAATTCCAATAAAGAGGTGGTCCATGTCCGACCCGATCGCCGCGGCCGAAGCCGCCGGCAAAGCCCGCGATATCGCCAACCGCTTCGAGACCGCCGTATTCCTCATCGCATACGGCATCGCCGAGAAGGACGGCCTCTACGAGGCCGACCCGCATAGGTATCCCTACAGCCAGGCATTCAGACACGGCATGAATATCCTCGCCGCGCTGTGCGCTGAGTGCTCCGACGATGCGGAAGAGCTGCTGCCGACGTTCAATGAGTCCGATTTCATCAGGAACAGCGCAGCGTCAGACGTGCGCGAGTGGACGGCCCGGTGGCGCGACGAGTGCAGGGAAGCCGTCGAAGGGTGCCGGTCCATCGAGATCGGGCCCCTGGCGTCAGTAGACGGCGACTACTTCGCCGCGACGTCGGAATGCTACGAGGTGCTGCGCTTTGCGGAAAACGACCTCTTGGGCGGCCATCAGGAACGCAGGGTGTATGAATTCCTCCGAGCCGGCACCCAGGAGCAATACGTGTACGGACGCAGGATGCTCATCCGCCACCCGCTGCTCACCTGGAACGAATACGTCAGGATCAAGACGGGGCTCGCCCTGGGCGACCCCGACCCCCTCGACCAGGGCGAAGCCGACACCATCGACCCGGTGTGGTTGCAGGAATTCGTCTCCATGGCCTACGAACCCGTCCCGGGCGCCGCAAAAGTATGCCCGAATTGCGGCTGGACGATGACCATGCGAGGCAAGCAGCCCCACTGCTCATCGGCGACGTGCGCCAAGGCCGTCACAGGCGATTTCGACAAGCTGGACAGCGTCGCGCACGACGCCTTCCGCCTATCCCGCGGCGTCATGCACTACATCTCTTCCCCCGGAAAGCTCGAGCTGGCGATCGCCGAGGCCGCAGCGGGCCTCGGTCTGAAATACGAAATGTGGCCCCTCAAGGACACCTGCGACATCCTGATCCATCTGCCGGACGGCCGGCAGCTTGCCGTCGACGCCAAGGCATACGGCCGCGCCGAGCGGCTTGCCCGCGAGATAGAGGACGACACCGGCATCGCCCAGATGTGCGTGGACGAGGTGGCCTATGTCGTGCCGGACCAAGTCGAACGGGACCATCCCGGATATCGCGCGCTATGCAATGCCGTCCTGCGCGGCAAGACCGGCTATTCATGCGAAACGCTGCGCAACTTCTCGAAACGACTCGATGCCGCCGCGAAGGGAGGCACGCGATGAGCGAGCCGAATGATACAGCCCAGGAAGGCTTCGACCAGCTGAAGCGCAATCTCGAGGTGCGCTATCCCGAGGACAGCGACCTATCCCTCGACGAGTTCCTGAATGTGGAGTCGCTGCTCGCGCTCGCGGTACGCGTATGCGGTCCCGGCGCCGATACCCGAAAGGCCGACAGGCTCCTATCGAACTACCAGCTCATCAGGCCCGAGACCATCGGCGCGGACGGCCACCTCATGCAGATGGCGCGCCGACACCTGTTCTCGCTGGCTTCATCCACGGCCTGGCGGCGACTGCTGGGCCTCTACGAGCGCGCGGAATATGAGCGGTACCGGTTCTTCGATATCGCCGACGGCGGAATGGCCCTGCGCGAGCACCCCCTTACCGGGATCGACCGCATGCCGATCTATATAGACCGCCTCCTCGGCGATGTCAAACTCTCCCATAAAAACGTGGTCGCGAGACCCAAAGGACGGTATTCCTACACATGCAAGCCCGAGGCGACCGGCGATACCACGGTAACCGGATCGATCCGTTGGGTGACCATGCCCGATGCCGTGCCGCCCCAAACGGGCAAGATTGACGATATCCCCCCGCAAGAGCAGGCGCCCGCCCATCGATATCACCCTCGACGAGCTCATCTCGACCGCGGACGAAGTCGGGGAGAAGACCGGGAAGACCCACTACGCCGCCGTGCTCAGAAGGGTCAAGGACCAGGGGCTCCTCAAGCGGGCCCGCGGCGGCAGCACATCCGTCGCCGACGGCCTGCGCCTCGATGAGGTCGTGAGCCTCGTCGGCCTCGTCGGCGCCGGCAAGTCCGTCCTCGCCAACATGCTCATCGTCTGCCTCGCGAAGCGCGGCCTGCGCGCGGTATCCCTGCTCAACTCGGTATCGGACGTGATGGAAAGCGTCGTCCTGCTTCGCGAGGCGGGAATCAGCGCCTCGCCCCTGGTGTCGCGCGGCAGGCGCATCGAACGGCTCGACGAGTTCTTCGACCACGATGACTCCATGCTCCTCGACCATTCCGCATCCAAATACCTGGAGACCGCCTGCATCATGGACGGGCTCTCCTCTTCCGATCCCGAGGCCTGCGGATACGGCAGCACGCCATGCCGCGGCCTCCGGTCCAAGAAGGGCGGCGCGAACTCATGCCCGTACTGGGACGTGTGCCCATCGCAGGCCATGGCCCGCGAGTCCCTGACATCCGACGTCGTGGTCACGACTCCCACCGGCTTCGCCACCATGATCGTCGGAAGGGAGCGCAAGGCATTCTTCGAGGAGGCCCTTCAGCAGTTCGACGTCGTCCTGTTCGATGAGGCGGACCGCGTGCAGGCGCAGCTCGACGGCTGCTTCGCCCCGAGCATGAGCTTCCAGGAGCTCATCCGCAACGCCGCCGACCCGACAGCCGTGGCCATGAAGCGGCGCCCGGACGACAAGATGAGGGACTTCAACGAGGAGCTTTTCTACGACCTGCGCCAGAAATCCGAGCCCGTCGCGAAGGCGCTGCTCAAATCCGTCAGGGACGACCGCGTGGCGAAATGGCGCATCGTCAAGGACGAGGCGTTCACGTCGCTCTCGCTTCTGAACGACCTCCTGGAGCAGGGCCTTCCCAAACAGGTTTACGAGGATGCCGACAAACTCATCAACCCCTATAGATTCGAGATTGCCAAGAAGAGCCTCGATGGCGGCGGCGCGGCCCTCAACAAGCTCTCGCAGGCGGTCGCGACCTCCTGCGAGGGCATCGACGACGACACCCACAGCTACTCGCTGAACGAATACCTCGCTGCATGCGGATGCTCGGAGCTTCCCGACGAGCTGCGGACCAGGTTCTCCTTCGCCCTCAAGGTCATCCGGTTCGACTCGTATCTGCGCGAACTCGCCTCCGCGCAGGACCTCCTCAGCTTCAAGGACGATTCCGTCGACGAGCTGTACAACTTCCTCAAGTTCAGCTACACGCGCCAGCAGCACTATCTCCCCAACTCGCTGATCGGCAACATCTTCGGGATGAAGCTCGACGGCAACGACCTCAGGCTTTTCCGGCAGTTCGCCTTCGGGCGGGCCTTCATGTGCTCGCTGCCCTGGCTCGATACCGACCCCGCCGGGGCGGCGCTGGGGCCGCACGTGCTCCTGCTCTCCGGTTCGAGCTGGGAGCCCGGCTGCCTGCAATACCACGTGAACAGGCCGGTCGACTACCTCCTCGAGGCGGAGCCGTGGAAGGCGGCCAAGCTCTCCACCTCGACCGTGAGGGACCTCGGCATCGAGCAGAACGTGTCCGGCAGCGCCGCCGAGATGCGTTCCGGCAACCTCGGCATCGTCCTATCGCAGACCATGGCCACGCTGAGGGACGAACTCGACGCGGAGGGCGCGGGAAAGGCCCTGGTCATCGTGAACAGCTACCGGGAGGCCGAGGACGCACGCGACCGCATCGAGCAAGAGTTCCGACGCAAGGGCCAGGCAATCAAGGTCGCGGCCCTGGTGCGCAACAACCACGACCACAGGGAGCACTTCGTGCCCCGGAGCGAAGTCTACAAGTTCTGCGACCATCCGGCCAAAGTGCTCGTGGCGCCGGCCATGGCCATCGAGCGCGGCTTCAATATCGTCGACCGCGGCGGCCATGCCGTTTTCACGAGCCTCATCTTCTCGGTGCGCCCGATGGGCACACCGCACGACCTCGGCGGGCGATACCGCAAGCTCAACGGCCTCATCGAAAGGGAGGTCGGCGACTACCCGGCCAATCCCGGGGAGTTCGCGACCGAGGTCAGGGCCTCCGCCTGGCGCACATGGAAGACCATGGAGCGGGACGAGAACCTTCCCATGGGCGCATGGAGGACCATGGGCAGGCAATTCCTCGTAGACGACGCGATCTCCACGCTCATGGTCACGATCATCCAGATATTCGGGCGTCTGGCGAGGCTTGCCGATAAGGAGAGGCCCGCGCCGCATGTCTATTTCGCCGATGCGGCCTTCCGCGGCGGCGACGGGAAGCTCTCGTTCAGGACCCTGGAAGAGCTCGGCGCCTACATGGAACGCCTCATGCACGATAGCGACCAGCCGGAGGTCGCCAAAGCCCTCTACGGGCCGTTCTACGAGTCGTTCAGGAAAGGAATCGGAAATGTCGGACTCTAAGCTGCACCTCATGTCATTCGCACCCGTCCCCGACACCAAGACGACCGTGCACGTCGTCGGCTTGCCCGACAGCCTGCGCGACGCCCTCTTCACGCTCATGCCCCCGAGGAAAGAGGGCGGCTACCTCAACACCAAAGTCCTCAAGGACGACCTGCGCTGCTGGCTCGACCGGGCCGTCGAGCTGAATCCCGTACGCCCCAACGTACATACCGACAGCTGGCTTATCGCCCTCGCCCCCATTGATCTCGCGAAGCTATGCAACGTCATCGCGGTCTGGATCTCCTCCCGCAAGGACATCGATACCCAATCCCCCGCCTACCGCAAGGTGATGGGGATGCTGCACCCCGAGACGTTCGAAGAGGCCGTGCGTGGCGAAGAGATCTGCCTGTTCAGCGGCGACGGCCGTCCCACGGGCAGGCTCACCTTCCCCGCATTCTCCGCGCAAGTCGCCGACGCCATCGCCGACATCCCCCTCGAACTCGCCAACGGCATGGTCGAGAACTTCAGCAGAGTCTCACGCGGAAACGGAAACGTCTACGAGCTGATTTCCGATATCCACTGGCACAAGGAGGACCCGTGGGCGTTCGCCCTCAGATTCCACGTCGAGACGCTGCCGGTCGGCCGCAAGGCAAGGCTCAACATGGATGTCGCCGTCCGCCGCTTCATCGGCAAGCCATGGCAGGACGACCCGTTCCTCAAACACGATGTCAACGCCTACGTCCGCACGGAAGGCGGCACGCTCCGCGTCGTCCCCTACGGCTACGACAAACAGAAGCGCGACTTGGCCTGGGACCCCGCGGCCCTGGCGAACTACGAGTTCGCCAGCGGGACCGGATTGCCCGCAGTCCGCGAGTATCTTGAGGACATGGGCAGGTACGCCCGCGACGGCTCGCAGCCGCAGATCCTATCCCCCTACGCGATGACCGCCTCCTGGGCATCGAAGCCTTCGGTCGCAAGCGGGGCATCCGTCATCGACAAGGCCATGTTCTTCGAGGCCGTCGCGGCTCGGCTCAAAGATATCGCGGAGCCCGTCGGTGCGCTCGACTCGCTTCAACTGACCCATCTCAAGGCGTCCATAGAGGAACCCAGGCAGGCGGATTGGGACAAGGACCCCGTCAGCGCACGGGCGAGACAGGAGACCTGGGGCCGGGCCAACCGCGCCAGACTCGCCCACTGCACCGGCAGGGACAGGGCCGTATTCCAGCTGATCGGCAACCAGGACGATGCCCGGCTCCTCGATATGGCAAGGGCCGAGATCTCCCGCTTTCTCGGTGGGGAGGGGGCCGTCGACGGCTTCGAGGTCGAGATCGATAACATCCCGGCAAACGACCTCCTGAACCGCATGGAGAATACCGGCGACAGCCAGGCGAAGATCCGCTGGCGCAAAGTCGCCGCCGCGCTTCCCGAGGCGACCGACCCGACCGCGTGCATAGTGGCTCTGCCGGGCGCCGAGAGCTACAAGCCCAAGGGCAAAGACGACGGCGGAGACCCCAAGCGCGCCCTGCGCATCGCGTTCGCGAAAACCGGGCGCCTGACCCAATTCATCGAACCCGAGGACTCGAAGGACAGTCCCGAGATCCGCGCGCGCGTCGCCGTCCGCGACCTCATGCGCCAGCTCGGTTTCGTACCCGAACCGGCACGCAATTCGCGCGGCATCGATACCTCGATCCCGGCGATAGGGTTGAAGGTCTACAACTCCGGCAACGGCAAGGCGCGGGCGAGCTTCCCCTATTGCGTCCGACAGGACATGAGAAGCGGTGCCGTCACCGTGTACTGCCCCCTCCTACCTGACGGAAGCCTACCGTACTGGCGCGCCCTCATCGAGTTCGCCCGGCTGAGCGGTTCCGAGGGCTTTCCGGACTCCTGCAAGCGGGCGAACGGAATGGCCCTGAAGAGGATGCTCCACGGCATAGTCCGCGCCACCGGCGACAGGCCGGAACTCCTCCTCGTCAACTCCTACGGCCGCATCCGCCAGAGAGACTGGTGGCCCGGCATCAGCGACTCCGGCCTCGAGTCGGGACCCTTGAGCTACGGACCGACCGGTTATGAGGAGCCGCTTGGCCTCGCGGGCAGCAAGCTGCGCATCCTGCGTATACGCTCCGGTCTCAACGGCGAGGTCCCCGACTGGTTCACGGACGAGGTGGCCGCGGGCGGCGCAGACGACGGCACCGTGCCGAACAGGCGCGACAAGCAGGGACTCTTCAAGATGGACGGCTACTTCCTCGCGTTGGCCCCGCGACCGGGCGACGCCCAGTACAAATGGTCCGCACGCGGATCGAAGTACGATTCGCCCACCGCGGCGTTCTGCGAGAAGACGATCAACGAGTACTGCCTTCTGTCGCCCGGTGGCGAGGCCGAGGCGCTTGCCAGCGTCAAATACGCCGAGGCCCTGCGCGGCTGCATGGTGCAGCTCTACAAGAACGATATGAGGGTGAACCTTCCCGCCCCGCTCCATCTCGCCGAGCAGGTCGAGGAGTATATCTGGGACTGGGAGCTCACCGGCAGACGGTAGCGATCCGCCCGCGAAAATGAAATGGGGAGGCCGGGAGATTCGGCCTTCCCATTTCCGTTGTCGCTACCGCTTATTCGCCTTGCGTGTATTTCGGGTGCGACCGGCGGACTCTTTCGCCGAGCCCTTCCGCTTCCCAGGGCGAGAGTCGGACGGGCTCGGCTGACGACGAGCGGAGCCCAAGTCGAAGCCGGAGTTTTTCGCAATCCTCGCCTCAATCTCGGAGCGCCGGATGCCCAGTTCCGATGCGCTGACGCGATAACCGCCCTCCTTGCAGACGACATAGAGCTCATGCGGAGCGCGTCCCCAATCAAGTACGTACCCGGCTAGGAGCATCTTGGCCTCAAGATGGTCCTTGGACATGGCACTCGAAACTGCAAATTTGAGGGCGAAGGTGGCACGGGCAACTATATCCGCCCCAATCTTCTCCTCGAGGGTTCGAGCCGGCCTTTCGGTCCCCGGTTCCGGGGTACCTCCCTTGCTGTTCTCCAGGGCGCCTTCCAGGGCGGGAGGCGTGGGGGCATCGGGGTCCCTGCCGTCCATGAGGTCTCGGACGTAGGCGCGGACCCGCGACTCGTAGCGGCGCGGGCACTCGATTTGGACCGGCTCCTCCATCCTGTGCTCGAGGGAATCGTAGAACTCCACGACCTCGCGGCTGGCGATCAGGCGGTTCGGCTCGATCTTGGGGAACACGGTGAGGCCGGCGGCGGAGCGCACGCGGGACAGGCCGACGTACAGCTGGCCCTCGGCGAAGACCTTCGTGTGGACGCAGCAGGCATCGAACGTCAGGCCCTGCGACTTGTGGATGGTGATGGCGTAGGCGAGCTTGAGCGGGATCTGGGTATAGGCACCCACGACGGCGGTCTTGACCCTGTTGACGGGCCTGCCCTCATCGTCCATCTCGACGACGGCCTCGGACTTGTTGATCTCCCATCTGTGCCGCTCGATGCGGACCTTCTCGTCCACCCCGTCGAACTTGACCGTCACGGCGTCCGCGGACGCGTCGGTGACGGTGCCCTGCGTGCCGTTGACGTAACCCTCCTGAGGGCTGTTCACGAGCGACATCACGCGGGCGCCGCGGCACAGGACGATCCTCTCCGGCGCCATCTTGTCGCCGTTTGACACCGTGCCGGTCGCGGCGGCCGCGAACTCGACCTTCGGTGCGTCGAGCGCGTCGACGTTCTCGCGGTTGATCGAATCGGCGATGCGGTTGTTGGCGCACAGCACCAGCGTGTCCTTCGGCAGGTAGGCGCGGGAGCTCTTCGAGTGCGCGTTGAAGTAATCGAGGCACGACGCGTCGCCGACGCGGGCGCGGTTCAGGTTGTCGATGAAATCGGGGTCGGATTGGCGCACGACCGTCTTGAGGACGTGCGGCTCGAAATCGAAGCCGGTCCAGTACCTCGACTTGAAGCACCAGCCCTGGAGGTTTCCGGGATAGAACTTCATCAGCAGCGCGGAGTCGCGTTCGGTCACGACCGGCGGCAGCTGGAAGAAATCGCCGACGAGGACCACCTGCTTCGCGCCGTTGCGCGTCATGGACTGGGAGATCATCCCCATCACGTGGTCGAACAGGTCGATGCGGCACATCGAGATCTCGTCGATGATGATTACCTTCGCGGCGTCGAGCACCTTGCGGGACCCCTTGGGGCCATCGGGGGCGCAGACCCCCGGCGCGATTTTCAGCGTGCGGTGGATCGTCGAGCCGTCCGTGAGGTTCAGCGCGGCGATGCCGGTGGGCGCCAGGGCGAGGAAATCGACGTTGCGCGCCTTCAGGTCCGATATGAAGGCGTTGAGCACGTAGCTCTTACCCGTGCCGGCGTTGCCCGAGAGAAACACGTTCCTCCCGTCCCTCAGCGCGCTCAGCGCCTCGGCCTGTTCCGGTGTAAAGCGGTCACCGTCTGCCATTTCCATATCCCGCCATCCGTTCGACCAGTAACGGGGAATTGATACCCGCGCAAGCGAAAAAATATACGCTGAACGGGGGTTTTGCAGAAACTATAGGAAGTTTTTGAAGGCGGGGCGGATATGCTTCCGCGCATTTCCCCGCGCGCCCGTATACCCCGATGCGCAGACGGGTACGATAGCCTCAGAATGATGTGGGCCCCGCGCAGCCGAACGGCTTGTCTTTCCCATGCGGGCATCGCGGATTTCTTTCATGGGTGGGACTTCGGTCCGAGAACAGGCCGCGATCTCGTAAGGGGTCGCGGCCTGTTCATCTGTGCGTCTATGTCTTTATGCGTGCGCGCATATGTGCAATGGTGCTGGTGTGTATATATGCGTGTGCGCGTATGTGCCTCGGCGTATGTATGCCGATGTGCGGATATGCATCCGGACAGATGTGCCGGTGATCTATACGGGAAAACCGGCGCCGGTCTCGCATGAGCTCTTCCGCCTCAGCATCGCCCATATCAGCTCGATTGCCGGGGCGACGCGCACCTGCCGGAATTCGGAAGTGTCGTAGCGCTTCCGCAGGGCGCCGCGGGCGTCGGGCGAGTACACGGCCGCCCCCTTGGGCAGCATACCTTTGGAAGCCAGCGAGTCGGCGAGCTCGAGCGGGCACACCAGCCAGTTCTCATCGCCCTCGAACGTCCTGCCGTGGCCGCTCGTGAAATCGTCCATACACGACTTGACCTCGACGAACGTGAAGGTGCCGGACTCGAGCTCGGCGGCGGTCGCATGGTTCGACGATCGGTCGCGCGGACGATGCGGCCTGTAGGCCACGAAATCGACCCGGCGGGCGTCATCGACCCAGACCTCGCTCGCGACCAGGGCGTTCTCGCGGCACAGCCTCGCCCATACCTTCTCGGAAAGCTCGGCGGTCACCTCGCCGCGGTTTCGTTTCCCCTCCATGGGGCACACTCCCCTTCGATGTAAAAAGCCGCCCGACGGTCTGCGCGACGTGCGGGCGGCCCGCCCCGGTACTACTCCTCGGAACCCTCCGGCTTGCGGGGCCGGAAGGGCACCGGCTTGATGGTCGACAGGTCCATATGCCTGCGAGCCTAGAAGAATATAAGCCAGATCGTGCCCAAGAGCAGGGAGACACATCCCACAGCGGTCACGAGGAAGTCTATGAAGGCGAGGGCCGCGGCAGCATCGACCCGGATGCCACAGGGGGCCAAGTTCGATGCGAACCCATGCAGGGGATACATGGCACAGATGAGGCATATCGATTCGAGACCTGCCGCCAACAGGGGATTCACCCCCGCCAGCTCCCTCGGATAGAACAAGCCCATCAGGACGGAATCCGCCACCAGCGCCGCCCAAATCAGGAACACGCCGACCTTAAATGCCTTGGTGTCCTCGACCAATGCCAGGGGCATCATGCAGCCGAAGAAATCGAGCAGCAAGGCCGCGGCGATCAGCTGGACGACCATCACTCCACCATGTTCTCGGCGGAGTCGGCATCGATATCGGGGTTCGAGATCAGACCGTTCAGCAGGGACGGCAGGTCGATTCCCGTGCTGTCCTTCAGGCCGGATGCGACCTGGTCGACAATCGATGTGGTCTCCTTTACGAGTTTTTGCGCGTTGCCCGATCCGTACATCTTGATGGAATCGACGGCAGTGAGGGGCTTCGCAACCTGCTCGGCTACCTTGGGCATGATGTCGATGTAGCGGTTGGCGAGCAGGTAGGGGTTATCCATGCCGTTGTACGCCTCGGCCTGGGCCTTGATTCCCGCCGCGACGCCCTCGCCGTGGGCCTTCTCGGCCACACCCTCGGACTCGCCCTTCAAGCGCGTGGCCTCGGCCTCGGCCTTCGCGCGGGCCTGGATGCCCTCGGCGTCCTTCTGGGCGGAATACAGCTCGGCGTCGGATTGGTTCTGACGCTCGATGCGGGCGGCCTCGGCCTGCTTCGTGCGCTTGTAGAGGTCGGCTTCGGCCGCCTGCTCTGCGGCGTAGCGGTCGGCCTCGGCCTGCTTCTTCACGGTCGCGTTCAGCTCGCGCTCCCTCACGTCCGCCTGGCGCTCGGCGAGCTCGACCTTCTTGGTCTCCGCGGCGATCTCGGCCTCCTGCTGGGCGATGTAGAGCTCGCGCTGCTTCTCGGCCGTCACGGTGGCCTTCACCATATCGGCCTCGGCCTTCGCCTTGTCGGCCTGCTTCTTGAGGTCGGCCTGCTTCAAGTCGAGCTGGTTCTGGCGGATGGCGACCTCCTCGGCCGCCTTGATCTGCGCCAGCTCGGCTTCCTTTTTAATCTCGGCCGCTTGATCGGCGCCCATGGAGCGGATGATGCCCTGGGAGTCGGAGAAGTCCTGCACATTGAAGGTGCGCAGCTCGAGGCCGAGGTTGGCGAGGTCGTCCTTGGAGCCGCCGAAGACCTTCGCGTTGAAGCTCTCGCGGTCGCGCATGAGCTCCTTGAGGTCCATCTGGCCGATGACCTCGCGCATCTTGCCCAGCATGACCTCGGTGACCTGGCGGGTCATCTCCTCTTTGTCCAAATTCAGGTAGTTCTTGGACGCGGTCTCGATCAGCTCGGGGGTCTGGCCGATCTGGAAGTTCGCCACGGCGCAGGCGTGGATGAGGATTGCGTCCTGCGTCGGGATGTCGTTCTCGGTGGTCAACTGCACCTGCACGGCACCGAGCGAGAGGGTGTCCACGCGCTGGAGGAGCGGGATCACGAAGGTTCCCTTGCCGGAGACGGAGCGCATCTTGCCGGCGCCGGAGACGATCATGAGCTTATCCGGCGGGCATTTGCGCCAGCAGCTCTCGAACACCAGCACGACGGCCATGATGCCGACGGCTGCGGGGAGCAGGTTGAAGATCAAAGATTCGGAAAGCATCATAGGGTTTCCTTCCCTTCAAGGGCGGCTCGGGCAGAGCCGCCCGGTTATAGATAACTTCGTCGGGGGCGGACCGGGCTCACGATCGGCACGACACCGGTTCAGTCCAACCGTCGGGACTCAAAGGCGGCGGCGATCATGTAGCTCCAGCAATTCGTATAAGAGGAGAGGCAAGGCCATCGCGAAGAGAGACGGCAGTAAGATGTAGTAAAACGCTGATCTTATAATGATGTCGTTGGCCGTCATCAGGGCCTCGAATGCTTTCAAGGCCTCGTCTGGTTCCGCATCGGAAACCGATTCGCCCTGACTGCTTTTCATATCGGCTTGTTCGGTCGCGTCGCCGACAGGCGCACTTCCGTTCAGGTCGACGTCGACGACGACATGATCACCGTCGTCGGAGATCACGGCGGCGGTCGCGTTCTCGGCGTAAGCCGCGGGCGCGATGCAGCCGAACGATGCTATGGCTATGGCCATGGCGACGAGCGGCCCTGCCGCCCTTGCGGGTATCCTCATTTCCGTTCTCCATTCCTTTTCGGGGCGCGCCCTCCCTCGGCGCTGTCCGTTTCCCCTCAGGTGGTTATTCCCCGTATCCGGCGGCTTAAACGCCGGATACGGAAAACGGCCGGAAACAAGGCGCCCACCGAGGCTGGAGCCCGATGGGCGCGTGTGCGGCTATGTGCATGTGCGTAGATATGCCGACGTGCATGTGTTCCATTGTGCGAGTGTGCGTATGCGCAACTGTGTATGTGTGCGTGTATGCGTATGTGCGATTGCGGAACCTACAGGAGCGTATCGAAACCGGGCCTGCCCAGATCCTGGCGAATGCTGCCGGTCGTGAGCTCGACGTGCGGGCGGCCGTCGGCGCCGAAGACGAGGTTCGTGGCGCCCGCCCCGGGAACCACCGTATCCACCTGCCCCGTCGTGAGATCGTATCGCATGTTGCCGACCTGCTGCTCGATATGCACCGTGCCGTCGGGCTTCAGAACGTTCCTGATCATGGCGTGCCACCTTTACGCATATATGCGGATGCGGATGCATGGGTATGTGCGGATGCGCGGTTGAGCGTTTGCGTGTGTATGCCAAAGCGCCTGCGGGCGCATCCGCACTCCCATGGTATCAGTGCCGGGGCGCGGAGTCCTTCGAGACCTCGCGGGCAGTGTCGGCGACCTTGCCGGGCGACGGCTTCTCGGCTGCCGAGGACGCGGCGGCCTTCCGGGCGACGGCGGCGATGGAGGCCGGGGTCCTCTCCGGCCTCACCCAGCCGTAGGCCTCGGCCATCTCCTCCATGTCGACGATATCCCGATTGAGATATACCGGCGAGATCTCGCCGGTATAGGCCCGCTCCAAGTCCTCGACGATCGCGTTCTCCGCGAGGAAGTTGTCGCTCGCCAGGCGCCAGTCGCCGTCGGCCTGCTGGAAGAGGACCGGGTCGGCCCCCTCATCGGTGTAGTAGACGAGCGCCGACGCCTTCTGCCCGCCGTCGGCATCGATATCGTACGAGAACGTCTTCGCTTTAAGGTCGGAGATGCGGAAGGCGACCTCGCCGGCGCCCCAGTCCCCGGCAAGGTCGCCGTGGACGGCGTATGCGTCCGCCTGCGTGTCGCCGTACAGTCCCCCCATGATGAAGTAATCGTACCCGTCCACCACGCGGTAGACGCCCAGCGTGCGGCAGTCGGGGTCGTTGCCCTGGGCACGGACGGAGTCCAGGGAGTCCTTCAGGCGGACGGCCGCCGGGTAGGTCGAGCACAGGTAGACCAGGCCGGGGTCCGGGACGTCATCGTGGATGCCCCGGTCAAATACGCAATAGCCGCCTCGCCTCGCGCCATCCAGGGCGGATTCCAGGGCGGCGAGCGCGGGGGCGGACTCCTCGCGCTCGAGCTCGCGGGCCATCGCCGGGACAAGTTCGCCGCCATAGGTTCCCAACGGCGCCTTGCCGCCGAGGGCCTTGCATGAGTCGACGAAGCGCGCGCAGTCCCCGATGTCAGGGAGAATCACCGTCAGCTGGCTTTCCCCATGCCCGAAGCCGATCTCGCGGCCGGGGCCGTCAAGGATCCCGACTGCGACGGCGGGAGGATACGCCCCGTCTACCATCTTCGCCGTGATGATCTCACGCTCGAGTGCGTCGCCCAGCATGCCCTCGATCATCTGCCTTTCCATCTTGAAACTCCATTCCATTGCCCAGGCGCATCTGGCCCATGCGTGTCCTTCTGCAAAATGCTAGCGCCGATCACCGATGGGGCCGGCGGTGCGGGTCGGCGCTTTCCGAACGGGAAGCGCCGTCGGGCCGCAGGGCGCGCAGGCGCCGCGCGATGTCGCGGATCTCGAAGCACGCGTCGAAGCGGTGCGGTATCCCCTCGCCCGCCCAGAGCATCCCGGCGCGCCCGGTCGCGATCCGGTCGACGCGGGTGAAGTCCAGCCCCAGCATATCGCAGATGCCCCTCACCTCGTCATGGACCGGCGAGCAGGCGCACCGCATGGCGCCCTCGCCCGAGACCTCGCCGTCGAGCTCGAGCCCGTACAGCTCGTCGCCGTAGAGCGCGGCGATGTGCTCCTCGGCCTCGCCGGCGGACATGTCCTCGATCTTCTCCACGGGAAACCCCAATCCCTCAGGGAGGGCGCGCGGCCGTGCGCCCTCGTATGTGTGTATCTGTGCAGGTATGCGCATGCGCAAACGCGCAGATGTGCGGACGCGCATGTGCATACCCGTGCGGACGTCAGCGAGGAAGCCCGCGGACGAGCGATGCGAAGTCCGCATCGACGCGCGACCGGTCCAGCTCCCAGAGGTCGGCGATGAAGTCGAGCAGGACCCTCACCGTCCCGGTGCGCTCGGGTCGCGGGAGGCGCGGCACCAGCAGGACGACGGAGTAGAGGGCCTGCTTGTAGCTGCGCCCCTCCTGGGGGGCACGGCGTCTCATCGCCCGGCCCCCTCGGCATCGCAGGGCGCCATACGGCGGTCCGGGCCGTCCATCTTGACGCGCTCGGTCATCTCGGCCAGGCGCGAGACGATAGCCAGGGCGTCCTCCTTGCGGCCGTACTCCGACAGCACCGCGGCGAGGCCCGCCTGGGTGTACTGGCTGGTGACGATCGTGGCGCGCTCGGCCTCGTAGCGGCCGTTGACGATCTGGAACAGCTTCGCGAGCACCCACTGGGTCGAGGAGTCCTTGCCCAGGTCGTCGATGATCAGGACCGGGACGTTCACGTACCTGCGGATTACGTCGGCCTCGCTGTCGCCGCCCTTGTCGAAGGTCGAGCGGAGCTCGGTCATGAGGTCCGCCGAGACAACGAACTTGATGCCGTGCTTGGACCTGCCCTTCGGGACGGGCCGGTACGCCCAGTTGCCGAAGCGGGGGTCGAGGCGCGAGCCGGCGTAGTCGTAGGCGATGCGGCACGCCATCTCGGTCTTGCCGACCCCGCGCGGACCGTAGATGTACAGCCCGCCGCCGTGCGCGAGGCGCGCGTCGTAGGCATGCTCCGGGGCGGCCACTCCCTCGGCGATGCGGCGGGCGAAGCGCGGCGGGATGCCGGTCTTGCGCACGACCGCCTCATGGA
>NC_021021.1:1461266-1463063 GCF_000210055.1 Gordonibacter pamelaeae 7-10-1-b | reverse complement strand
GCCCCATCTCGTGCCACGCGTCCGCCTCCGCCCTCCAATCGAGCACCGGCGTGCCGTCCGCGCGCCGCCAGGCGCGGGCATCGTGGTATGCGTAGAAGAAGTTGCCGTAGAAGGCGTTGGCGGAGCCGCGGTCGTCGTAGCCCTTCCCGCGGACGTAGGCCTCGACTTCCTCGAGCGCGGGCCTTTTCGGCCTCGCCTGCGCTTGCGTGTCGTTCATCTCGGTTCTCCCTCCGTCTGAGCTAATCGTCGTTGAACTCGCTGAAATCGCTGTCGGCGGCCACGCGCTCGGCGACGCTCATGGCCCTCTTCGCGCCAGACGGGCCGGACTTACGGGCGGAGCGCGGCGCGGGCTTGCGGCGCCAGGTGTTCACGACGTTCTTCCATCGGACGATCGGCACGCCGCCCGCGCGGACCCAGCCGGTGGCCTCGTAGTAGTCGAAGAACTCGTCGGGGTCGATCACGCGGTAGGCGGGATTGTCCGGGTCGGGGGCGTCATAGCCCTTCTCGTGCACGTACTTTCGGACCTGCTCGCGGGTCGGCGCCTTCGACGGGGCGGCCTTCTCCTCGGCTGCGGCCACGGCGCCGGAATCGACGAGATCGGCCCTCAGGTCGTAGAACCTCAGGCCGTTTCCGGCGGCGAGGAACTTGGGCAGCGACATGATGTAGCGCCCGTCGGTATGCGATGCCGCGTACTCGCGGCGGTAGGTGTCGTAGGCGCGACCGATGCGCGGAAGCGTCCAGCCGTCCGCGAGGGCGCGGGCATAAGCCTCGGCGACGTCGGCGAAGACCTCCGCCTTGCCGATGGACATGCGCATGAGGGCAAGCACCTCGGCGTTTGGGACCGGGACCTCCGTCTCGAGCCCAAGGCCGGCCTCCGATGCGACCCTCACGACCGTGACCGAGTCGCCCGCAGCCTTCGACATGACCGGGTCTTCGACAGACGGCAGCGCGCCCGCGCGCCCTCTCCCACTAACATCAATAACAACATCCTTGTTAGTGTCGCAAAAATTGGTACACGGTGAAATCGTTTCCCCAGTTGGGCCCGTGTACCAATTTTTGGTACACGGTGAATCTAGTTGCAAACTAACGTTAGTTTGGTCGCCCGTGTACCAATTTTTGGTACACGGCGAATCCTGCGGGTTGTTGATAACCTCGTTTTCAACCCCCTCCCCCGGCAAGTTTTCAACAGCGCCCGCCCCAGTCGATTTCGAGTTATCGACAGGCACGAAACGGCGCTCCTCGGGGATCTCGGCATTGACCACGTAGCGGTTCGAGAGATAGCGCCCTTGGCCCTGCGCGCGACCCTGGTGCACGCTGATGTAGCCGCACTCGACCAGGGTTCGGCGGTGGCGGTAGTAGGTGTTGCGCGACATCGCGAGGTGGGCGCAGATCGTGTCCACAGACGGGAACAGCACGTGGGTGCCCGCGCCGGCATGGGCGCAGAAGTAGGCGTAGACGCCCTTGGCCGACGACGACAGGCGGGTGTCCTCGGTCGCCTTGGCCGAGACGATGCCGAAGCCGCGCTCCATGAGATCGCCGCCGAAGACGACGACCGCGCCGTCGCGGTCCAGGATCTCGAACGTCTCGTCGAGCTCGTCGCGGGTGCGGCCGGCGGGCTGTGCCGCCATGCCGCGCTCCTTTGCGCTACTCACGGCGCTGCACCCCCTCCCTCACGACCTCGGCGGGGATCGGGACCATGCAGAGCTCCCCGTCCCGGTCCTCGCCGTAGGGCGTCACGATGTCGACGATGTAGCCGCCGCGCTCGAGCGCGGCCAGCGCCTCGTCGTAGTCGCGGCG
>NC_021021.1:1458896-1461129 GCF_000210055.1 Gordonibacter pamelaeae 7-10-1-b | reverse complement strand
CCGACATGGGATCGCGCGCCACGATGCAGCAGAAGACCGACTTCTGCTCGAGCGTGAGGTCGCCGTCGTCGAAGATCGGGCGGATGCGCCGCGCCCAGAACCTATCGCCGACCGTCATCCTCGCCGTGCCGGCCTGCCTCCCGGCTGACTCTTTCCTTCCCATACGCCATCCCTCCATGGTTATCCATCGCGGGCTCGCGCCCGCATCCTGAGCTGTATCTACCCAAATGCGCAGATGCATAAACGCGCAAACACGCAAAAACGTAAATGTGCAGCCACGCATATGCGCATGCGCATATGCGCGTACGTATGTTGGTGTGCAAGACGAAAAAGGCACAGGCCCGACAGGGACCCGTGCCGATATCAGCGGACGTCGACCTTGAGGAAGGTCGCCACCTTGATCTCGCTTTGCCCGCCGGCCTCGGCCTTCCTGGGCCGGCCGTCGAGAAACGACGCGGCGCGGGCCTCGGAAAGCTCGCCCTCGAGCACCACGGCCACGCCGGGCGCGAGGGATGCCGCAACGGCCATAGCCGCCGGGCCGAACGCGACGCAGTGGAACCTATGCTCGACGCGGCGCGAGCCCGCCGCCTTCTCCTGGGACAGGCAGAAGCGCGCGTGCGCGGGCCCCCTGTCCGGCTCCGTGAACTCCACGGGCCCGAACACGAGCCCCGACACCACGATCCTGTTGACCGTTTCCAAACCCCGGCTCCTTCCTTCCCAAGCCATCCGTCTCGGAGGTTAAGCCGCCGGCTGCGGCGGCCTGGGACTCTTTATGCCCATTGAGGGGGAGTTTCAACGCGCGGGTTGCGCGATTTGCGGCAAACGAAGGCGCTTTTCTCCATAAACGGTCCATATGGAGAGAAAAACACAACTCGATCGGGGGCATTTCCGCGGTTCGCCCATGGGATAGATAGGCTTTCGGTCGGATCCGGAGCCATGGGTGCGGGAGGTTTCCATGCCCTAAAAATGAAAAAGCCCCCTGAACAGGGGGTTTGAAAATAGGAGGGGGCGATAATTGCAGCCATCGAACAGCAATAATTCCTGTTCGCACCTCACGCCGTCCGAGCAAGAGGCCCTCGCACTCGTCCTCGCCGGGGATGAGTCCTGCAACCTGCGCACCCTGCGCCTCGAGCAAGAGCGCATCGAATGGGCTTGGGCCTGCGAGCAGATCAAGCGAAGGGTCGAATATACGGCACCACGAAACGAACGCCCAGAAGAATAATGAGGCGGAGCAGCGTGGAAGGACGATCCTATGAGCCTCGGGCACGAAACGGAGCAGGTCGAGTTCAAGAAATTCACCTCTGAGCTCAAAGAGGGCGCAGTGTCCGTCGTTGCCATCCTAAACAAACACGGTCGAGGCGAGCTGTACCTCGGCGTGAAGCCGAATGGAGACACGTGCGGTCAAAACGTCGCAGAATCAACACTCAGGCAGATCAGCCAAACCTTGGGCAAACCGGCGGGTTGCGGAAGAGGCCGGTGTGCCCTTGGGCTCGACCACCCAGTATTTCAAGAGCATCGACGAGCTGCGCCGCGAGGGCCTGGCCGAGGTCGCCCGCAGGATAGAATGCGAGTACGACGAGGCGTTCCGCGTCACCGAGCAGGGAATCCAGAACGCGACGGCGCTTGCCGACTTCATCAACGAGTACCTCTCGGACCGCCAGCGGGTGCACGCCGATGCCGCCCTCTACGCAGCGGCCATCGAAGACCCCGAGGTCGAAGATATCACGAGGAGCGCCTTCGAGTCGTTCCTGCGCCGATGCGAGCCCTTCATGGACGAGCAGCGCGCGAAGATCCTCTGCGCGTTCATGGAAGGCGCCATCATCAACTCCTGCTTCATGGGACTCCCCTACGACCGAGAAACCATCCAGAAAGCCGTGAGCCTCATTCTGGAAGAGGATCACACGGCCAGGTAAAGCCCCCGGTCCAGGCAGCACGGAGCGCGGTCGGGCCGGCCTCCCTCGCCCGCCGCGCAGCCATCCCACGCGGCATCGCCCGTTCTCGCCGTGCAGTGCACCGCGCCTGACGTCGACCCCCTTCCACGGCGCCGTGCGCCGCACGCGGCGAAAGCGCGGCTTGCCCCATTTTCGCGCCCTCTTTTCTTGAAGGTTCTCGCTCTTCAGAATAATGACGATTGCGTAAAGGATGCCGAGAAGGCAACGGGTTTATGGCAAGATGGAGCATTGCATAGTCATATGCAGGGACACACGGCAACCAGGGTCGCGCAGGCGCGAAC
>NC_021021.1:1456051-1458061 GCF_000210055.1 Gordonibacter pamelaeae 7-10-1-b | reverse complement strand
CCCGCCGGTGCCCCCGTCGCCGCCGACACGGTGGTGTTCGCAGGCGGCGCGGCGCAGGCGAGCCCCGTGCCGAACCAGGCCGCCGTGCGCGCCAGCCTCATCGACACCACGAACAACCGCACCTACTCGCTGGCCTCGGCGCGCCTGCTCATGGGCCGCGAGTCGAAGAACGACATCGTCGTCCACGACATCAACGCCAGCCGCACCCACGCCGAGCTGCGCTTCGAGCCCCAGGGCGTCTGGACCATCACCGACCTGGGCTCCACGAACGGCACGCTCGTCAACGGCGCGGAGATCGCCACGCACCCGCTGCGCGAGGGCGACCGCATCACCATCGGCATGACCAACTTCGTGTTCACCCAGGCCCAATGACGCGAAAGGCGCACGCGTGATAGTTGTTAACCGCACAGAGCGAGGGGTGTACTCGTGATCGACGTCGTACTGCTGATCGGACGCCTGCTGTTCGTAGCCTTGCTGTACCTGTTCCTGTTCGCCCTCATGAAGACCGGCATCGGCCTCGTGCGCGGACAGCGCAAGAAAGAGCGCACCTGGAACCTGTCGGTGGAGCGCGGGCCGAAGGAGCTGCGCGGCGTGTCCATCGTCGTGCGCGGCCCCGTCATCGTGGGCCGCAGCCCCGGCGCCGACATCGTGGTGGGCGCGGGCTACGTGTCCGGCCGCCACGCGCGCTTCTCCCTCATGGGGCAGAACCTGTTCGTGGAAGACCTGGGCTCGACGAACGGCACCGCCGTTAACGGCCAGGTCATCGGCGAACCGGTAGCGCTCAAGAACGGCGACGTGGTCAACGTGGGCGACGTGGCCATCCGCGTGAGGTTCGCCTGATGGCCGCCGAGCGCCCGTACAAGTCCACGCCGCACACGCGCAAGGGCGCCACCACCACGTTCGGCAGCCGCACGGACATCGGCTGCTTGCGCGACCACAACGAGGACAGCCTCGTGGTAACGCCTCCCCTGTTCGCCGTCGCCGACGGCATGGGCGGTCACGCCGCCGGCGAAGTGGCCTCGGAAATCGCCGTGAACGTGCTGGCCGAGCGCGCTCCTGCGCATCCCGACTCCGAGGCGCTCGGACGCGCCGTTGAGGAGGCGAACCGCGCCGTCATACGCGCCGCCCACGAAGGGCGGGGCCGCGAGGGCATGGGCACCACCATGACCGCCGCCATGCTGGAGGGCGAGCGCCTGATCATCGCCCAGGTGGGCGACTCCCGCGCCTACCTGCTGCACCAGGGCAAGCTCCAGCAGCTCACGCGCGACCACAGCCTGATGGCCGACATGATAGAGGCCGGCCAGCTCACGCCCGAGGAGGCGCGCTCACACCCCAACCGCTCCGTCATCACGCGCGCCTTGGGCAGCGACCCGCACACCCAGCCCGACCTGTACGAGATCAACGTGGAGACGGGCGACCGCCTGCTCATCTGCTCCGACGGCCTGTCGGGCATGGTGTGCGACAACGAAATAGAGTCGACGCTCGCCCGTGTACGCGACCCGCAGCGCTGCGCATCGCAGCTGGTGAACGAGGCTATCGCCAACGGAGGCCACGACAACGTCACCGTCATCGTGGCCGACGTCACGGGCTTTGCCGAGGTGCGCCGCAAGAAGATGGCGCGCAAGACGAAGCTCTCCATCGCGCTCGTGCTGGTGCTGTTCGCCGCCATCGTGGGCGGCGCGGCCTGGGGCACGAACGAGTACCTGCACAACGCCGCCTACCTCGCCGACGACAACGGCAAGGTGGCCATTTACCGCGGCGTGCCGGGCGACGTGTTCGGCCTGACCTATTCCGAGCTGGTGGAGTCGACCGACGTGTCCGTGAGCGACCTGCAACCCGGATTCCAGGAACGGCTGAAGGAAGGCTGGCGCGTGGACAGCGTGGAAGCCGCCGAGGCCCTGGTCAAGGAATACCGAGAGGACATTGACGCCAAGAGCAAGCCGGCCGGGGACGATGCGGCGAACGCCGACGCCTCCGCCGCCGACGCGGCCGGCAGCACCGGCGGCACGC
>NC_021021.1:1450546-1455887 GCF_000210055.1 Gordonibacter pamelaeae 7-10-1-b | reverse complement strand
CACGATGCGAACCCGCCGGCGCCTGCCAACTCGCAAGGCGGTGCCGCATGACGCGCCGCAACCTCGAGCTCGTCCTGCTGTGCGTGGCGGCGCCCATCGTGGTGCTGCTGTTCGCCATGCTGGCCATAAACCAAGGCCAGAGCCTGAACGCCACCACGCTGGGCGTGCCCATCGGCATCTTCGTGGCGTTCGTCATCGCGCATTTGGCCGTGCGCAAGTTCGCGCCCAAGGCCGACCCCGCCATCTTGCCCATCTCGTTCGCCCTATCCGGCATAGGCATCGCGTTCATCACGCGGCTCGCGCCCTATGCGGACAAGTCCAGTATCGCCATCAACCAGGTGATGTGGCTGTTCCTGGGCGTGGCGTGCATGGTGCTCGTGCTCGTGCTGTTCCGCAACCTGGACAAGGTGGCCAACTACAAGTACACGCTCATGATCGTGGGCTTCGCGTTGCTGCTCTCGCCGCTTCTGCCGGTCATCGGGCAGGAGATCTACGGCAGTCGCATCTGGATCGGCATTCCCGGCGTGTTCTCGTTCCAACCGGGCGAGATAGCCAAGATAGCCATCGTGCTGTTTCTGGCGGGATACCTCGCCCAGAACCGCGAGATGCTCTCCGTGTTCACGTGGCGTGCAGGCCCGTTCAACCTGCCCGACATCCGCACGCTGCTGCCGCTTCTGCTCATGTGGCTGGTCGCCCTGCTCATCGTGGTGTTCGAGAAGGATCTCGGCAGCGCGCTCGTGTTCTTCTTCGTGTTCCTCATCATGCTCTACGTGGCCACGGGCAAGAAGTTCTACCTGGTGGTGGGCCTTGGGCTTATCGCCGTCGGCGGAGTAGGCGCCTACCTGGCGTTCGGGCATGTGCAAACGCGTGTGGACATATGGCTGGACCCGTTTGCCGATGCGCAGAACACGGGCTACCAGCTGGTTCAATCGCTCTACTCCATCGCCGACGGCGACCTGTTCGGCGTGGGGCTCGGGCGCGGCCTGGCCGGCGGGGGCAACGGGCTTCCCCAGATCCCCGTCGCGGAAAGCGACTTCATCTTCACCGTTATCGCCGAGGAGATAGGGCTTCTGGGCGCGGCCGGCGTGCTGCTGCTGTTCCTGTGCTTCGCCATCCGCGGCTTCGTGACGGCGGCGCGCGCGAAGAGCGACGTCAGCTCGTTCGTGGCGGTCGGCCTCACGTCCATCGTGGTTCTGCAGGCGTTCATCATCGTGGGCGGCATCACGCGCCTCATCCCCCTGACCGGCATCACGCTGCCGTTCATCAGCCAAGGCGGCTCATCGCTTCTAGCCAGCTTCATCATCGTGGGCTTCCTGCTGCGCTGCGGCGACGAGGGCACGGGCGTGGGCGAGGAAATGGCCAGCGCCACCACCTCGCTGCATGCGAACAGCGTGCTCGGGCGCGTGTCGCTGGGCAAGCGGCTCACGCACGCCATGATCATCCTGTCCACCCTGTTCGCCTTGCTCGTGGCCAACCTCACCCTCATCATGGTGGTGCAGGCGAGCTACTACCAGAACATGCCCGGCAACAACCACACGATGGCGAAGGAGTCGCGCACCGAGCGCGGCACCATCTCCACCTACGACGGCGTGATCCTCGCGCAGAGCGTGCAGCAGGAGGACGGTACCTACGAGCGCGTCTACCCCGCCGGCAACCTGGCCACCCACGTGGTGGGCTACGCGTCCACCCAGTTCGGCACGTCCGGCATCGAGGCCGCCGAGAACGACACGTTGAAGGGCCAGCAGAACTACGCCAGCTGGACCGACGTGCTGAACTCGCTGGCCGGCGTCGGCGGCGTGGGCAACGACGTCACGCTCACGCTGAACTCGAAGATACAGCAGGCGGCCCAGGACGCGCTCTCCGGCTACGCCGGCGCGTGCGTGGTCATGGACCCCGAGACGGGCGCCGTGCTGGGCATGGCGTCGTCGCCCACCTACGACGCGGCCGACTTCGCCGCCGAGATCGAGAAGGCCAACGCCAACCCCGATGGCGAGAGCACGCTGCTGAACCGCGCGATACAGACACTGTACGCCCCCGGCTCCACGTTCAAGATCGTCACGCTGGCAACGGCGCTCGAGGACGGCGTGGCCAGCGAGGACACCGTGTTCTCGTCGCCAGGCACCATGGACATCGGCAACGCGCCCGTCACGAACTTCAACAAGAACTCCTACGGCGACATCACGCTCGCCCGCGCCACCGAGCTGTCCAGCAACACCGTGTTCGGCCAGCTGGGCGTGGAGATGGGCGCGGAGAAGCTCGTGGACGGCGCCGACAAGTTCGGCTTCAACCGCAAGATCGACTTCACGCTGAACACCGCCACCTCGCTCATGGCCGAGCCCGACGAGATGACGAAGTGGGAGCTGGCCTGGTCGGCCGCCGGCGAGCCGGTGAACCCCCAGAACCACCCCAGCCCCGCCGGGCCCCAGGCCACCGTGCTGGAGATGGCCCTCGTGGGCTGTGCCATCGCCAACGACGGCGCCATCATGAACCCCTACCTGGTAGAGGGCGTCTACAACGCCAACGGCGAGCGCAGCTTCACCGCCACGCCGAACAAGTTCCTGCAGGCCGTGAGCAAGGAGACGGCCAGCCGCGTGAAGGACGTGCTCAAGGGCGTCGTCACGGACGGCACGGGCACGGCCGCCGCCCTCCCCGGCGTGGAGGTGGCCGGCAAGACCGGCACGGCCGAGAAGGAGAACGGCAACGACAGCTGGTTCGTGGGAATGGCGCCCGCCGACAACCCGCGCGTCGTGGTGGCCATCAACCTGGAGCTCGCCGACGAGGGCATGGGCACCGAGCGGGCGCAGAATGTGTTGAGAACGGCCCTGCAGGTGCAAGGGCTTTTGTAAATAAGGTATGCTGGTGGCAATCGTATCAACATCGACACGCAGTACCGCCACGGGGCATGTGACCTAAAGGAGCAGAAACGTGACCGGAAACATGACAGGCAGGGTGTTCAACAACCGCTACCAGATAACCGAGCGCATCGGCATCGGCGGCATGGCCGAGGTGTACCGCGCGCAGGACAACGTGCTCGGGCGTCTGGTCGCGGTGAAGGTCATGCTGCCCCAGTACGCCGCCGACCCCAACTTCACCAAGCGCTTCAAGCAGGAGGCCGCCGCCGCGGCCAACCTGCAGAGCCCCTACATCGTGAACGTGTACGACTGGGGCCAGGACGACGGCACGTACTACATCGTCATGGAGTTCGTGCGCGGAAGCGACCTGAAGACGGCCATCAACGAGCGCGGCGCCATCAACCAGCGCAAGGTGGCCGAGATAGGCTCGCAAGTGTGCCAGGCCCTGTCGGTGGCGCATAATTTGGACATCATCCACCGCGACATCAAGCCGCAGAACATCATGGTGCAGCCCGACGGCAACGTGAAGGTCATGGACTTCGGCATCGCGCGCGCCAAGAACTCGGTCATGACGCAGACGTCGTCCGTGCTGGGCACGGCGCACTACATCTCGCCGGAGCAGGCGCAGGGCAAGGAGCTCACCGCCGCCAGCGACATCTACTCGCTGGGCATCGTGCTGTACGAGGCCGCCACGGGCAAGCTGCCCTTCGACGGCCCCGATGCCGTGAGCGTGGCCATGAAGCAGGTGAACGACCTGCCGGCCCCGCCACGCGAGATCAACCCCGACATCGACCCCGCGCTCGAGGCCATCATCATGCGCACCATGGCGAAGAACCCCGCCGAGCGCTTCGCCACCGCGCAGGACATGCGCTACGCGCTGAACGACTACCTGGCCGGACGCCCCGTGAACGTGGGCGGCGGCTTCACCAGCGCCGAAACGGCCGTCATGGGCGGCGTGGTGGCCCCCATGGCCGCGGCCGACGGCACCGCCGTCATGCCCGCCGGCATGGGCGCGGGCGGCGTGAAGCCCGCGGGAACCCCCGGCGGCGCGAAGAACTACCGTTCCGACGACGGCAAGAAGAAGAACAACAAGAAGACCATCGGCATCGTGGTGGGCGTCATCGCCGCGCTGGCCATCGTAGGCCTTGCGGCGTTCGCCCTCATGGGCGGCTTCGCCTCGGGCGACCCCGTGCCCAACGTGACGGGCAAGACCGTCGAGGAGGCCACGGCCATCTTGAAGGAGGCGGGCTTCGAGCTGGGCACGACCGACCAGAAGTACGATGACAAGGTTCCGGCCGGGCAGATAGTCGGCCAGGACCCGAAGGCCGGCGACAAGCGCGAGAAGGGCTCGAAGGTCAACGTCACCGTATCGCAGGGCGTGGCGCAGATCACCGTGCCCGACGTGAAGGGCCTCGACGCGGAAAAGGCGAAGCAGGCGATCAAGGACAAGGGGCTCGTGCCGAGCGCAGGAACGCCAGCCTATTCCGACACGGTTGAAAAGGGCCTGGTCATCAGCACCAATCCCGAAAGCGGCACCAAGGTTGAAAAGAACTCGACCGTGGAGTACATCGTATCGCTCGGCTCCGAGGGCGTCGAAGTGCCCAACGTGGTGGGCCAGCGCGAGGGCGCCGCAGTCGCAGCGCTGAACGATGCCGGCTTCTCCGTGACGACCGACTACGCCAACAGCGATACCGTGGCCGAGGGCCTGGTCATCAGCCAAAGCCCCTCCGCCGGCGAAAAGGGCAAGGAAGGCGGCACGGTGAACATCGTGGTGAGCAGCGGCAAGGCGAAGCCCACGAAGTTCACCGTATCCGCCTCGGTCTCGGGCGAGGGCGGCTACGTGTCGCCGTCGTCCATGGAGGTGGACGAGGGCGGCAGCATCACGTTCCAGGTGACGCCCAACAGCGGCTACACGGTGTCCTCCGTCACCGACACGAACGGCAACAGCTACAGCGTGTCCCCGAGCGGCGGCAGCTTCACCGTCAGCAACGTGAAGAACAGCATCGCCGTCACCGTGGTGTTCGCCAAGCAGTCGACACCCGACCCGACGCCGACGCCCAACCCGACGAACTAGCCGCCACTTATCGTCCCGTGCGCACGTTCGGGGCTTCCTGTACCGAAACATGAGCGGGCCGCCTTTTTGGGCGGCCCGCTCATGTTTCCGGGTAAGACAACGCTTCGCCGTCAAGCTGCCAACGAGCAAATCCCCACCTCGTCCTGCATGCGAGCTAGCCCTACAATGGGCGGATCACCCGTGTGAAAGGACCGCCAGGATGAACCTCTCCCTCATTGCCATCGTCCTCGTGGGCCTTGTCGCCGCGCTCTGCGGGCTCGTCGTAGCCAACCTGAAGGCGCAGCAGCGGGACGTGCAGGCTGCCTGGAACCGCTTGGACGGATTGCGCCGCCGCGGCATGGAGACGGTGCCGGCGTTCGTCGCCGCCGTCTCTCAGGACGAGGCTGCCGCGCAGCGCGCAGCCAGCAGCCCCTCG
>NC_021021.1:1440848-1450378 GCF_000210055.1 Gordonibacter pamelaeae 7-10-1-b | reverse complement strand
CCGCGGCCTCGCGCGCCTCCGCCTCTGCGGAGGACCCGCATGCGGCCGCAGCAGCAGACGACCGGCTCGTACAGGCCATCGAGCGCGTCTACGCGGCGGCCGAAGTCGAACCGGGCTTCGTGGCGAGCCCTGCCAGCCGCAAGGCCAGCGCGCAGCTCGATGCGGCCATGGAAACCCTCGCGCACGAGCAGCAGATCTACAACAACGTGGCCACCATCGCCGCGAATGCGCAGCGCTCCTTCCCCGCCCTCCTGTTCGTGAAGCGCCTGGGGCTGTCCGAGCCGCAGCGCTACGTGTCGGAAGCGGCCGCCCGGCGCGCCGCGCTCGACTGGACGCGCGGGAGCCTCCCTTCGCTCGCCGACGCCTCCCCGCATGTCATGAACCCCCAGATGCTCTGGGCCTCCTCCATGGCCGACGCCGCCATGGACGACCGCACCGACGAGCGGCGCCGTTAGGGGGAGGGGGGGGGTCGGCCGCGCCGTGCCGCCCCACCTCACCGCGCCATTCCCCTGCGGCCCTGCGGGTCCGCGGACCTCTCCCTCGAATCTGGATAATTGGCGGGTATTTTCGTCATACATGGGTTGCGTGGTAAGATAGAGGGCACATTCGCTCGGACATGCCCCAGGCCCGTCAAGGAGGTACCGCATGCAAGAGCCCTCACCCGCCCTTTCGCGGCGCACGTTCGTAGGGGGAGCAACCGCCCTCGCCGCCGCATCCCTCGCCTTCCCCCAGGCCGCGTTCGCCGTGACCGCTGCCGAGAAGCAGGCAGAGGCCGACGCCGTCCGCAACCAGCTGGTCGGCCTGAACGCCGATCTCGAGGCAGCTGCCGAGCGCTATTACGGCGCACTGGACGAGCAGAACGCCGCACGCACGGCCATGGAGGCCGAACAGGTGAAGATCGACGAGGCCACGGCCCAGATCGCCAACCTGCAGGATCACCTGGGCACCCGCGCCCGCAGCATGTACCGATCGGGCTCCGCCACGTTCCTGGACTTCCTCATGGGCGCCACCTCGTTCGCCGAGTTCACCCAGAACTGGGATATCCTGAACGGCTTGAACGAGAACGACACCCAGATGGTCGCCGAGACCAAGACGCTGCGCGAGACCGTGGAGGCCTCGAAGGCCGAATACGCCAAGCAGGAGAAGATCGCCGCCGACAAGGCCGCCGAGGCCAAGGCCATCAAGGAAGAGGTCGAGGCGAAGATCGCCCAGGCCGACGCGCTCATGAACTCGCTCGACGCCGAGGCACGCGCCCTGCTCGAGGAAGAGCAGCGTGCCGCCGCCGAGGCAGCCGCCGCGCAAAAGCAGGCCGAGATGGAGGCCGAGGCGGCACGGGAGGCGGCGAACAGCGGCAACGCCGGAGGTGGCGGAGACGGGGGTACCGGCGGCGGCAACCCGCCGAGCGGCGGAGGCGGCAACGGCGTGGACATCCCGTCACAGGGTTCCGTGGTCGATTACGCCATGAGCCGCATCGGCTGCCCCTACGAATGGGGGGCGGAAGGCCCGAACTCGTTCGACTGCTCCGGCTTGGTGACATGGGCGTATCGCCAGATCGGCATGTACGTTCCGCATCAGAGCGAATCGCAGTACAGCGCCGCACGTCAACGCGTTCCCGTCTCCGAAGCCCGCCCCGGCGACGTGCTCTGGCGCTACGGCCACGTGGGCATCGCCGTCAGCTACGGCGGCACCCACTACGTCCATGCGCCCGACCGGGGCCTGCTCGTGCGCGACACCGACCCGCTCTCCTGGTCGAAGTTCACCTGCGCCCTGCGCTTCTAGTACCGCCGACGGGAAAACGGCCCGACGCCTGCCAGCGGCCCGGACCATTTCTCTGGGCCAAGCGCTGTCGGGAATGCTACAATAGCTGCCGCGCCTCCGTAGCTCAGGGGACAGAGCACCGCTCTCCTAAAGCGGGTGCCGCGCGTTCGAATCGCGCCGGGGGCACCATCGATTTCTCGCGACGCCGCCTTGAGCGGCGTCGTTTCCGTTACAGCGGGCGTCAGCGCGCCCTCGCCTTCGGAAGTACGACCGTAACGCACGTTCCCCGCGGCTCGTTGGCCTCGATGGCAACAACACCGCCGGCGTGCTCCACAAGGGCGCGGGCAATGGACAGCCCGAGGCCGCTGCCAGGCGTGGTGCGCGCCGTATCGGCGCGGTAGAAGCGCTCGAACACGCGGCCGCGATCCGCCGGGTCGATGCCGCATCCGGTATCCGCCACCGAAAGCGTTACCCGAGCGCCCCGTTCTTCGCAGCGCACCGCCACGGAATCGCCTGCCACCGTGTACTTGAGCGCGTTGTCCAAGAGGATGCCCAGCACCTGCCGCAGCGCATCCGCCTCGATGCGCACCTCGCCCGCCGGCCGGACGGCTACCGTCAGCGTTTTGCCGGCGACCTCCGCCACGTCGGCGTACAGGCCAGCCACATCCTCAACGATGCCGCCTACCTCGAGGGGCGCCGCCTCGCGCTCATCCTCGGTGCTCGCGTCTGCCGACGTCAGCGTCATAAGGTCGTCCACGAGGCGCGCGAGGCGCTTCGTCTCGTCCGCCACCGCGCCCACGTCCTCGAAACGGTCCACGATGCGGGCTCCCGGCTCCGCCAGCAACCGCTCCTGCGCGGCAAGGATGATGGCCAGCGGCGTGCGCAGCTCGTGCGAGGCGTTCTGCACGAACTCGGTCTGGCGGTTCATGCTGGCCACGATGGGCTTGACGGTCCTGCGCGACAGCAGGAAGCTCACCGCCGCCGCCACGGCCACGGCCACGGCCAGGTAAACGACGAGCACCCGTGTGAAATGCTCGAGCAGTGCCATCTCGGAATCCACGTTCACCAATACCTGCACATACGCCCTGTCCGAAACCTCCCCCTCGGCAATCCCGCCGCTCCCCATGGCGTAATTGATGCCGCGGTACACATGGCCCCCCGCCCGCACCTCGTACGCGCGATCCAAGTCGCCAGGGTCGAACGGGATGTCGTCGAAATAGGCAGGGTAGCTGGCGTAAAGCCCCTCGGTACCCGCCGCCTTGCCGTCGGCATGGCGCCACAAGTAGATGAGCTGCGGATTCGAGGCCACGTACGACCGGTTCAAGATAGCAATGCCGCCCTCGTCGGCATCGTCGGCCATCGACTCCTCCAGCCCGGCGCCGACCCCTTCCGCCTCAGCCGAAAGGTTCCCGTCCGACAGCACCTCGTAACCGTCTCCGCCGTCCCCCGATTCCCAGTCGGCCATGGCCGAGGAGGTCAGGATGCGCAGCTCCGCCAGCTGGTTGTCGGCGGGCTGGTAGATGCTGGAGCTCACCATCTGGAATATCAGCACACCGAACAGCGAGAACAGCACGGCGAACGCCGCGAAGAAAAGCAGGGTGTTCCGTGCGAGCAGGCGGCGAACGCGCCGCTCCTCAAAGCCCATCGTCGTCCGTCCACACGTAGCCCGCCCCGCGTATCGTCTTGAGGAAGCGGTCGTACCCATGCCCCTTCAGCACCTTGCGCAGCGCGCTCACGTATACCTCCACCACGTTCGACGACGTGTCGTTCATGAACCCCCATACCCGGTCGAACAGCTGCGTTTTGGACACGAGCTGCCCCTCGTGGCTCACCAGGTACTCAAGAACGTCGTACTGCTTGCCCTTGAGCACGACCGGCGCACCGTCGACGGCAGCGCGCCTCGTGTTCGGGTCGAGCGTCAGGCCGCGGAACCCGAAGGCGTCCAGCGTGCGCACGCCCATGCTGCGCCGGATGATAGCCTCGACGCGCAGCACCAGCTCGTCGCGGTCGAACGGCTTCGCCAGGTAATCGTCGGCGCCCAGTTGCAGGCCGCGCACCCGGTCGTCGCGGGCGTTCTTCGCCGTCAGCATGAGCACGGGCGTGTCCATGCCGTCGGCGCGCAGCCGCTCCAGCACGCCGTAGCCGTCGAGCGCGGGAAGCATGATGTCGAGCACCACGAGGTCGTATACGTTCTGCTGCGCGAAGAACAGCCCTTCTTCGCCGTCGAACGCCTGGTCGAAGGCGTAACGCGAGCCCAGCGCCGCGGCGATGGCGCGGGAGATGGCGCGATCGTCTTCGATGATGAGTATCTTCATGCGGCCATTCTAGCATCGGCTTCCTTAAAAAGCGCTGAAACGTGGTGCTTTGCGCAGGGGGCTGCGCCGGGCTGCCGCGCCGAGGCGCGCATCCCTGCGCCCCGGCGCCCTCGCTGGCGAGGCCCTTCTGATGTTTCAGGAAGTTTTAAGGCGGCCTCCGCTAAGATGCCCACGCATTCGGCAGCTAACGGAAGGAGAACCATGAGCGCCAAGACCATGAAGATCGTCATCGGCGTGCTGGCCGTCGCCCTTGTGATCTTGGGCGGGCTGGCCGTCCTGAAGAACCTCGGGCCGCAGCTCGGCGGGAGCGGGAACAGCCTCCAAGGAGAGCGTGAACAGGCTCTCGAATCGGGCCTGGCGGAGCCGGACACCGCCGGAAGCGCCTCCGTCGACTACGAAGCCTTGACCGACGCGAGCGACGGCGAGTAGGCCGGCAACAAGGAGCATCCCATGCCAGACAACAGCAAGCAACACCGAAAAGCATCAGGCGGTCTGATCGCCTTGGCGGCGGTGCTGGCCCTCGGGCTCGGCGCGGCCGCCTGGTGGCTCGCAGCGGGCGAGGAGGCGTTCGGAGGCGCCCTGGGCAGCCTGGCCTCCCCGGGGCAAACCGACCCCGCACCTGTTCCCACCGCTCTTGTGACCAGGGGTAATATCGAGAAAACCATCTCCGGTACCGGCGAGGTGAAAGGCAGCGCGTCCGAGAGGCTCAAACCCGCCTCCTGGCGTTACTTCAAGTCCTTCGACGCGCCGCTGAACAAGCTCGTGCGCGCCGGGGAGCCATTGATGACCTACACGAGTGGCGAGGTCATGTCGGCGCCGTACGACTTGGTGGTGAAATCCCGCACCGTACCGAAGGCCGGAGAGGCGCTTTCCCCAGACGACCACTTCGCGGAGGTGGAGCGCATGGACACCGTCCATGTGGAGATGCCGGTTGCCGAAAGCGACCTGGCGAGCCTGGCCGAGGGCCAGGAGGTCGACGTCGTCGTGGGCAGCCAGGGAACGCGCACGGGCGCGATCTCGAACATCAGCCAGGTAGGAGCCTACCAGGCCAGCGGCTCGAAGTTCACCGTGACCGTGGAGGTGCCCAATGACGGCAGCATCTGGCTGGGCATGTCGGCCACACTCTCGGTCAAGGTTGCGCAGGCAACCGACGTGCTCACCGTCCCCGTAAGCGCCGTGCAGGGCGACGGCGACGCCAAAACCGTGACCGTGAGGGAACCTGACGGCTCGCTACGCACCGTCGGTGTGTCCACCGGCCTGTCGGACGGCTCGAAGGTGGAGGTGGCGGGCGAGATCAGCGAGGGCGATGCCGTCGTGCTCCACGAATCCGCAGCCATGCCGGGTGGGAGCGCCGGGGACACCATCGTGACCATGACGGAGACCGCATGACCGCCGGAACAATTTGCCCGAGCTGCGCCGAGCGCATGGCCGCAACCGGCAATGCCCGGGCCACGGGCGCGGTACCCTGGAAGGCGCGCAGCACGAGCAGCCCGGTCATACGCATGGAGGGGCTGGGCAAGCGCTACCCCATGGGCGAGGGGGAGGTGCGCGCGCTGGAAAACGTCGATTTCGCCGTGCAGGAGGGCGAATTCGTGGCCATCGTGGGCCCTTCCGGCTCGGGAAAGTCCACCCTCATGAACATCATCGGGCTGCTGGACGTGCCCGACGACGGAACCTACTGGCTGAACGGGCTCGACGTTGCGGAACTGGCGGACAACGCGCTGGCCGACCTGCGCAACCGCACCATCGGGTTCGTGTTCCAGAACTTCAACCTGCTGGGCTCGCTCACGGCGCTGGAGAACGTGAGGCTGCCCTTGTCCTATCGCGGCACGAGGCCGCGCGAGGCCAACGCCTTCGCCCGCCGTTACCTGGCGAAAGTCGGTCTCGAGGGACGCGAGCGGCATCTTCCGCACCAGCTCTCGGGAGGACAGCAGCAGCGCGTGGCCATCGCCCGCGCGCTGGTGGGCAACCCTTCCATCTTGCTGGCCGACGAGCCCACAGGAGCGCTGGACTCGCGCACGAGCATCGAGATCATGGGGCTGTTCGAGGACTTGCACCGCGAAGGGCAGACCGTCGTCCTCATCACCCACAACCCGAACTTGGCAGCCCGGGCCGAGCGTACGGCGAGCATCGCCGACGGACGGCTGCAGGAAGGCAAGGGCTCCGGCTCGAAGACGGCAGCTGACGAGGCCGCGCGTCGGATAACGCTGCAAGCCCGAGGCTTTGCAGGGGAAGGAGGCCGACGTGCGACGGACGCGATCAGCTAAAACCGCGCTCTCCAGCATCGCCCGCAACCGGTTGCGCACGGCCCTCACCATGCTTGGGCTGGTGATAGGCATCTCGTCGGTCATCGTGCTGGTGGGCATCGGCGAAGGTTCGAACCGGCAGGTGGAGGAGCGCATGAAGGCGTTGGGAGGCGACATGGTGTCGGCCTACGTGTTCAAGGACTCGCTCGGCTACGATGACATCGCCGCCTTGCGCGGACTGCCGGGCATGGGGTCGGTTGCCCCTTCGAAAGGGGTTGGCGGCGACCTGACGGACGAGGGGCGCTCCACGAAGCGTAGCACGGCAGAGGTCTCGGACGAGCACTACCTAACCACGCGCAGCCTTCGGCTCGCAACCGGGCGCAACCTGTCGCCCGTGGACCGCGAGAACCGCTCCAACGTGTGCGTAATTGGGGCCAGCACGGCAAACGACCTGTTCGGGACGATGGACTGCCTAGGCAAAACGCTTAAGATAGCGGGGGTGCCGTTCGTGGTCGTGGGCGTGCTGGAACCTATCGGCCAGACCATGGGCCTCAACGCCGACAACCTTGCACTCGTGCCGTTCTCGGCCCTTCCAAGCCTGGGAGAGGAGACGAAGATCGAGACCGTGTATGCACGGCCCGCTCTCGAAGGAGGCGTCGACGCGACGAAGGCGGCCCTGTTCGACTACTTGTCGGGCGAGAGGGGGCTGTCGCCCAACCAGTTCGCCGTCGTATCGCAGGACGACATGCTAAACGCCTCCAGCGAGATCAACCAGACCATGACGCTCATGCTGGTTGGCATTGCCAGCATCTCGCTCGTGGTGGCGGGCATCGGCGTGATGAACGTGATGCTGGTGTCGGTGACGGAGCGCACCCGCGAGATAGGCATCAAGAAAGCGCTCGGTGCGCGAAGGTCCGACATCCTGCGGCAGTTCCTGATGGAGGCGCTGCTGGTGAGCCTCATGGGAGGCGCGGCGGGCATCTCAGCCGGGCTGGCATTCGGCATGCTGGCGAGAAGCATGGGGTTGGCATTCTCGGCTTCCTGGGACGTCGTTGCCGTTGCCGTGGCCGCCAGCACCGCCATCGGCCTGGCGTTCGGCATCTTCCCCGCCTACCGGGCCTCCCGCCTCACGCCCATTGAGGCGCTGCGCCAGGAATGAGGACCTGCTGCAGCAAGGAGCAAGGGCTCGCTGGGGCGAGATTCGTGGTTATGGCCTAACCTTTTGTCCATGACCTATTTGGTAAGGGAGTGTTTCACGTGAAACACTCTCTTTATACGGAAAGGCTAGCGAACGGCGAGGTTGTCATCGCACTCTTCGAGAGAGCTCGAAGCGGCGGAGGCAGGCTCGTCAGCCGAAGGGGGCTCGTCGGCTCGAGCGGAGTTCGAAACGGGAACGGAAACGGGAGCATCTGGCTTCCGCGCGCCGAGCGAGAGGGAGATGGACCTCGTCGGGCAGTTCTCCAGGCAGTCGCCGCACAGCGTGCAGGCTTCCAGCACAAGTCCGTCGGCGGCGGCCACGTCGATGTTCTCGGGGCACACGGTCGAGCACGTGCGGCATCCCTCGCTCGAAATGCAGGTGTTGCACGACGCCTGCGGGCGAACGCCGAAACCCAGCTTCGTGCGCGCCTTCTCCACCAGGCCGAAGAAGAATCCCAGCGGGCAGATGGCCGCGCACCAGCGCTTAAACAGGAACAGCTCGGCCAGCAACATGAGCGGGAACACGATCAGCTCCCAGCCCGGCTGCAGCAGCACGAACACGCGGTTCAGGGCCCAGAGCGTCCCGAACACGAGCCCGATGGGGCACAGCAGGCAGAACACCGGGAACTCCACGGCGAACGACACGACCAGCAAGACGGCGAGCACGACTCCCTGCGTCTTGAGGCTCGCACCCGTTGCCGAGGCGCACGTGGCGCAGCCGGCCTTCGGCGCCTCGCCGCTGCGGCCGTAGAGGCCGCGCGGGGTATGGCCGCCGAAGATGTTCTTGAGCAGCTGCGAAGGGCAGAGCCACGAGCAGAACGCACGGCCCAGCAGAAACACGATGGCCAGCACCGCCAGCACGCCGGGCAGCAGGTGCCACGGAACGCTCTGCGACGCCACCGCTATCTGCGCGAAACCCACGGGACACAGCACGCACAGCGTCCCCACCGCGGCTCCGCCGCCAAGATGGGCTGCCGCCACGGCCGCCACGAGAACGGCGGCTGCCACGAGGATGCGGACAGCCCTCGTACGCGTCTTCATGATAGGTCTCCTGCCTCGCGCGTCGCGTCCGGCCCGTCGGGGTGGACGCCCTTCGTATGGGGCGGCATCGCGTCCGCCAGCGCGACAGGGACCGTGCGACCGGCCAGCAGCTCCTCGCTGGAGACTGCGCCCGCCGCCCGCGCCGCCTCGCTCGCGCGCGAAACCACCACGATGCCCTTGTTCTCCACACTCGCGTCGTAGGCGCGCAGCGAGGACGAGGGGCACACCTGCTCGCAGCGCCCGCACCCGTCGCAGAAATCGGGGTGCACGACAGGGCGGTCGTGGTCGTCCAGCGTGATGGCGCCCTCCACCGGGCACTCGTCCTTGCACACGGTGCAGCCCGACCAGTCCCAGGCCACGCAGGCGTCCTTCACGACGAGCGCCACGCCCAGGTCGCGCTCATGCGCGCCCCCGTACGAGAGCGCGCCCGTGGGGCATGCGTCCACGCACTTCATGCAGAAGTCGCAGCACCCCTGCTCGAACGCGAGCGTGGGCGTGCCGTAAGCCACCAGGCTCCCGGCCAGCGGCACCGGCGTGATGATGCCGTACGGGCACGCCTGCAGGCAGCGCTGGCAGCGGTTGCACGCCGCCGTCAGCCGCGCATTCGACTCTGCCCCCGGCGGGCGCACGAAAGCGGCGTCGGCCTGCCTCGTCACCGCGCCGAACCCGCCGACGCCCACCATCGCCACGCCCACGGCCCCGGCGGCGAGGAACCCGCGCCGAGAAATCGTCTCCATTCCCATCATCCCCCATCACCTGCCCAAAGGCAGCTTGCTAGTCTCCCACCACCTCGGCCAGCGCCTCGGCATCGGCGGCCAGGTACGCTTCCGTGAACGTGGCCAGGTGCGCGTAGAAGCCGCTTTCGGCGGACGCCTTCATGTCGCGGGCGAAGGCGGGCACCCAGTTCAGCAGGTGGGCCCGAACAAAGGCACGCTGCTCGGCCAGCGCCGCCTCCGCGGCGGCCTCGTCGCCG
>NC_021021.1:1434584-1440758 GCF_000210055.1 Gordonibacter pamelaeae 7-10-1-b | reverse complement strand
GTCGCCGGCGCGCAGGGCCTCCACGGCCCGCTCGCACAGGCGCACCATGAACGCCAGCTCCACGGCCAGATGGTCCTCGGGCTCCGTGAAGCCGGGGTCCTTCGCGAAGCCGGCTGCGCGGTAGAGGCGCAGCACCTCGCTGTAGGCGTCCTGCATCATGAGGCCGCCCTCGCTCGTGTACACCGACTCGTAGGGGAACGCCTTCTGCGCCGAGCGCGGGCCCATGCCGAAGAACACGCGGTCGAACACCACGGCCAGCAACTCAAGCTGTCCGTCGTCGCACCCCGCCAGGTCGGTCTGCAGCGCCGCGAAGCCTTCGGCGAGCGCCGGGTCGTCCGACTCCACGCGTGCCGCCTCGGCGAGTTCCGCTGCGAACGCCGTGTCCAGCTCCTTCTCGTAGCAACGCGACAGCAGCGCGTACACGCGCGCGCGGTTCTCGCAGAAATCCACCAGGTTCTCCACCAGCTCGGCTGACATGACCTCTTCCATGGTTGATGCTCCTTCTTCGTTGTCGTCGGCCGTCCCCCGTAACGGAACGCGGCGGGGAGGGAAAGCCGCATTCCGCCACGGGGGAGGGTCGAGGGGTTGGACGCGCCCCGTTGCAGAGGCGCGCCCTTCCTACGATCAGTGATAGATGAACTGCTCGACGCTCGTGCCCACGCCGTACATGATGACGCGCAGGACCACGGCGCCCACGGCCGAGCAAGCACAGGCCGCGAACATATAGCCGGCCAGCGTCGACGGCTTCACCGTGCCGGTGCCGCCCTCGCCCTTCGTGGCCTTCACGCAGGCCAGCGCCGTGAGGGCCGTCGGGGCAACCAGCCCCACGACCACCACGCCCAGCCAGAACATCACGGCCAGGTCGCCGGCCAGCAGGCGCTCGATAGAGCGCGACGGTGCCTGGTACGGCGCCACGGCGATCCACACCACGTAGGCAACCGACGTCACCACCATGATGACGACGCCCGCCAGCGCCAGCTTCAGCGCGAAGCCGCCCTCCTCGGACGCCTTGCCGCGCAGGAGCACGAGCCCTGCCATGAGCGTCATGCCCATGGCCAGGCCGCCGCCCAGGTACATGAGGGGCAGCGCCGCGCTATCCCACGCGGGACGCGCCGCGATCAGGTACGAGGCGCCGGCCACCAGTGGCAGCACCAGGCCCAGCAGCGCGCCCAGCACGCCGAGCACCTTCGACACGCCGGGGTAGTCCTTCTTCGCCAGAATAAGGTACACGAGCGACACGATGCCCATGATGGCGACGATGAACAGCTCTTTCGACAGACCCGAGCCCAGGTTGCCCAGCAGGTGCGTCGCGCGCTCCGGGTGCCCCATGTGCAGCACCGACACGCAGCCGCCCACGGCCAGGCACACGAAGGCGATGAGCGCGCCCAGGAAGCGCACGTCCTTGAACTTGCCCTTGAGCTCGCCCACGCCCAGAAACACGAAGCATCCCGAGGTCACGCCCAAAAGGACGCTGAAGATCAGAAGGGGCCACTGGATATCCATGCTTACTCATCCCCTTTCCAAGAGAACTTGTCCAGGCCATACGTCACGCCCGGGTGGTTCCCCACGTCCTTGAGCTTGTGCGTGCTCTTGCGGGCGATCATCTTCGACACGTCGGACTCGGGGTCGTCCGCGTCGCCGAACAGGCGCGCCTGGCCGGGGCAGTGCTTCACGCACGCCGGTTTCTCGCCCTTGTCGATGAGGTGGGCGCACATGGTGCACTTCTCGATGACGCCCTTGTCCTTGCCCTCGTCGTAGGCGCGCACGCCGTAGGGGCAGGCCATGACGCAGTACTGGCAGCCGATGCACTTGCTGTGGTCGACCAGCACCACGCCGTCCTCGCGCCTGTAGCTGGCACCGGTGGGGCACACGCTCACGCACTCGGGGTTGTCGCAGTGCTGGCACGCCACGGGCAGGTAGTACATCTCCAGGTCGGGGTACGTGCCGAACGGGCCCACCGTCAGCACCTTGTTGTAGTAGGTGCCCAGCCCCACGTTGTTCTCCTGCTTGCACACCACGGCGCAGGAATGGCACCCGATGCAGCTATCCAGGTCGATAGCGATGATGTTGCGGGTCATACTACTTCGCACCTCCCTTCACGGTCACTTGCCTAACGCCGTCGGCCTGATCGTCGGAGGCGATCGCGTCGGCGCTCATGGGCAGGAATATCTTGAGGTCCTCCTCGGTCATGCAGATGTTCTTCGGGGCGCCCTCCTCGGCCTTGTATATCTTGCACAGGCCGCCGTAGTTGTCGGTGCCCACCGCCGGGTCGTAGGGGCCGTTGTTCTCGAACAGCACGTTGCAGTTCGAGTCGATGGCACCGTGCAAATCGTCGGTGGCCTCGCGCTCGGGGAACCACCAGTCGTGCTCCACGTGGATCATGCCGGGCTTGATGGCCTCCGTGAGGTTCGCGCGCTGGCGGATCTTGTCCACGTACGTCTCGATCCACACCCAATCATCCTGCGCGATGCCGTGCTCGGCGGCGGTGGCGGGGTTGATGTCCACGGTCGGGAACATGTGCACCTCGCGCATCCACGGGCTGTTGCGGTACTCGGTGTGGAAGAACGCATGGGAGCGCCCGCCCGTGATGAGCGTGTACGGGAAGTCTTCCAGCAGGTCGGGGCGCGCGAGCGGCGTGATGGGCGGCTCGATGTACAGCGGCAGCGGGCCGTTGCCGTACAGCAGCAAGTCCTCGCTCCACATCTCCATCTTGCCGTTGTCCGACTGCGGGTGCGCCGGGATGACCTTGCCGTCCGGCGTCTTCGTGCCGGGGAAGCGGTAGACCGAGCCCATCTTGTTGCCACGGTACATAGTGTTGAAGCCGGGACGGAAGTCGCTCGTCTTACGCATGAAGCCCGTCTCGTACTTCGGCGCCTGCTTCACCGTGGCCATCTCCACGCCGGTCACGCTGATGCGCTCGCGGAACTCCTCGAAGTTCGCGCAGGAGAGCTGCGGCGGAAGCGTCTCGGGGCCCTTCACCATGTAATCGAAGAACTCGTACTTGTCCTTCCAGTACATGTCCACGTCCATGTACTTCGCGAACTCGAAGCAGATGTCCATGTCGTCCTTGCACTCGCCCAGCGGCTCGTGGAACGGCTGGCGGATGAGGTAGGTGTGGCTCGTCGGGTAGCCGTGGCCGGAGTGAGCCCACTCCACGCGGTCCACCTCGTTGGGGTGCGCGGCCGGCAGGATGATGTCGGCGAGCTCGCCCGAGGGGGTCATGTAGATGTCCACGTTCACGAAGAAGTCGAGGTTCTTGAAGCCCTCGATGATCTCGTGGCCGCCCTCGATGGAGAGGATGGGCTCGGACGTTTGCTGCCAGTAACCATGGATCTGGAACGGGTCGCCCTTTGCCATGGCCTTCGTGGTGGCCGCGCCGAAGCCGCCCTGCTGGCCGTAGATGACCTGGCCGCCGGAGTTCTGCGTAGTCTCGCGCAGCTCGCCCGTGGCGTCGTCGGCCACGAGTATCTGCTGATAGCCGGTGTTCTGGCACACGGAGAGCTTCTTGATGTTCTTCGCCGTCTCCATGCGACGCTTGCCCATGCGGCCTTCCTTGTTGGGAACGACGTCGAACATGAACGAGTCGTAGCCGGTGGCGGGCTCGCGGCCGATGTTCTGGCCGCCCTTCGAGTCGAAGTTGCCGGCCAGCGCCATCATGATGGTGAACGCCTGCGAGATACCGGACGTGTTGATGGAGAACTCCACCTTCTGGCCGCGGCAGAAGCACGCGTGCGGGCTCGCGTCGATATAGGTCTGGATGGCCTCGCGGATCTTGTCCTCGGGCAGCTCGCAGAACTCGGCGGCGCGCTCGATGGTCCACGGGGTGACGTGCTCGACGAGGATATCCCAGCTCGTGCGGTACGTCTTGCCATTGATCTCGCGGCTGCCGGAGAGCGCCGGCTTCGCGTCGGCCACGATGTTGCCCTCGGCGTCGAGCCACTGGAAGGCCTTCGGACCGCCCACGCCCTGCTTGTTCTGCCAGTCACCGGACCAGAAGATCAGCTGGTCGTGCGCCTCGTCCCATGCGGGGTACAGCTCCTCGTTGCCGCCCTCTTTGATCATGGATTCGCGCAGCTGGTAGCCGGTGCCCTCCTCATCGATGAAGAACGGAGCGTTGGTGCAGAAGCGTGCGAAGTCGTTGGCGCACTTGTCCGAGTGAATGATCTCGTTGATGAACGCCAGCACGAGCGCCATGTCCGAACCCGGACGGATGGGCAGCCACAGATCGGCCTTGCTGGCCGTGCACGTGTAGCGAGGGTCGACGCAGATCACCTTCGCGCCGCGCTCCTGGGCGCGCTTGACGGTGAGCCAGTCGTAGTAGCCGCGGCTGCGCTCCTGGCGGCACCAGATGAGGATGCAGTCCGTGTTGTTGCCGTCCCAGCCGGTGTACTGCGTCTCGTCGCCGTAGAGGCGCTGGCTGGTGAAGTACGAGCCCACCCAGCACAGGTTGCCCACGCCGAACGTGGCGGTGGAGCCCAGCTCCAGCCACAGCTTGTTGATGGCCTGGAACTGCAGCATGTCGCGGCCGGTGCCGTACTGGTGGGCGATGGTGTGCCAGCCGTACTTCTCGCCGATCTCGGTGTAGCGGTCGGCGGCCTCCTGGTAGGCTTCCTCCCAGGTGATGCGCTTCCACTGGCCGGAGCCCTTCTCGCCCACGCGCTTCTGCGGGTAGCGAACGCGCAGCGGGTTGTACAGCTCCTGCGGGATGGCGAAGGCGCGGCCGCACAGCGTTCCCTCGCTGAACAGGTCGGGATTGCCCTCGATCTTCGTCAGGCGGCCATCCTTGACGTGCCCGAACAACGCGCAGCGGCCATAGCACTGGCGGCACGCGCTCGGGATGATCTTCACGTCATCGGACGACGTCGCCTTCGCGCCCTCTGCCGCATCGTCCGCGAAAGCCGTGGCAGCCTGCGAGCCCAGCAGCAGCGTCGAAGCGGTCGCGGCGGCGGTTGCCTTCACGAAGCCCCGGCGGCTCATCTTAAGTGACATCTCTCCTCCTCCTTTTGCACTCGTGGCTAAGATTTGCCCTGGAGGGAAGGACGCGGGAGGAGCCCGCTGGGACGGGCGACGATTCATGTGCAACGCTGGTCGCTCCCTTGGGCGAATTGGATGCGGGCAGCCGTCGGCGCGCCCTTTGCTGCGCGCTGCCCTCGTCCGCTACCCCCTCGTTCACCCGGCGCGTCCCCACGCGCCTCTCCCATCCTTGGCAAATTACTTGCAATGCTAATTATATTGGCATCAACTATTAGCGCAACAGGTATTTGCAAAGAATAGTCCTGATCTGCTACAAGCATGCACAGAACAGTCGATTCGCGCGGCAGAGGGCGAGGAGATTCAACCGATAATCTTCTGCGTTCTTGACGGGGCCTAGCCGCTTATGGTTTCTTGTAGGCGAGAGAATGCGAAACGCCGCGACCGAACGATCGTGCCACCTCCTTTGCATGATCGCCTCCCCGTCGCCCGGCGCGATACGCCCCACCGCACGCGACAACGCAAAAGCCGCCCTGCGCATATCGGAAGGGTTCAACATGGAGAGCAAGCACAACCGCCTCATAGGCTACCTGGTGTACGATGCGCAGAAGCACATCACGAAATCGCTCGAGGTCACGCTCAAGCCCTACGACATCACCCCTGGCCAGTGGAACCTCATCAACCAGCTGGACCAAGCTGGCGAGCTGTCGCAGAAAGAGCTGGCCACCATCACCCACAAGGAGCAGGCAACCATCACGCGGTACCTGGACACGCTTGAGCGCAAGGGCCTCGTGGTGCGCAACAAGCACAAGACCGACCGCCGCTCGCATGTGGTGAGCACCACCGACAAGGCCCACGAGCTTATCCGCACGGTGCTGCCCCTTACCGCCATCACGGCAAACCGCCTGATAGAGGGCATCGACCAGCAGGATATCGACACGTTCGTGACGGTGCTGGCCGCCCTCAAGGAAAACGCCGAGGCCATATCCGGGGAGTGAGCTCCTCCCTTGCCGCGAGCGCGCCGATGGGCGCCCCCCTTCGGAGACGCCCATCGCCTGCAAGTCGGTCGATGCGGGAACGCTTACCTTAGCGCCTCCTGCGTCGAAGCGCCAGCATGCTGGCACCGCCCACCGCCGCCGCTAGCGCCAGCGCGGCCGTGCTCACGGCCAATGCCGTCGACGCGCCGTCGCCCGTGCCCGCGAG
>NC_021021.1:1423693-1434408 GCF_000210055.1 Gordonibacter pamelaeae 7-10-1-b | reverse complement strand
CGCGAGGGACACCGGCTTCGTACCGCCCGCCGGCGGGGTGCCCGGCTGCTGCGGCGTGCCGGGTTCCTCGGGCTCGTTCGGCACGACCGGCTCCTCGGGATCGGGAGGCACGGGAGTGTTCTTCATGGTAAGCTCGGCCTGCGCGGGCTGGCCCACCGCCACCGAGAACTCCACCGGCGTGTCGTCCAGCACATAGCCCTCGGGCGCGGCGGTCTCCACGAAGCGATAGGAACCCACCAGCAGGTCGCGCACCTCGATCAGACCATCGGCACCGGTCACGAGGGCGCCATGTCCCGGAACAGTTCCCCAGGCGCCATCGGCCAGGAGCTGCTCGAGCTTGAACGTGGCGCCGGAAAGCACCGCGGTCGGGTCCTCGGCGTCCACCTTCTTCAGCACCGCGCCGCCGAGCACGGGGCTCTTCGTGTTGGGCGCCGTCACAGCGACCTCCAGCCCCGGCGTGTCCTCGGCAAGGGTGAACTCGATCGGCGTGGTCTCCAGCTCGTAGCCCTCGGGCGCCGACACCTCGACGAATCGGTACGTGCCCACGACCAGGTCTTCAACGGTGATCAAACCGCCGCCGTCGGTCGTGAGCGCCTCGTACCCGGGCAGGTCCGTCCACGTGCCGTCGGCCGCACGTTCCTCCAGCTTGAACACCGCGCCGGGCAGCTTCACGGTCTCGTCGTCGGCGTCGACCTTGGTCAGCACCACCTTGCCGAGCACGGGGCTCTTCGTGTTCTCGGCCGTCATCGTGGCGGTATGGTCCGGCATGGACGACGTGATGGCGAATCCGATGGGCTCGGCCTCCATGACGTAGCCCGCGGGCGGCTCGATCTCCACGAAGCGGTACTGCCCCAGCAGCAACCCCGTGACCGTGATAAGCCCGTTGGAATCCGTCGTCAAACGCTCCGACCCCGCAACCGTCGCCCATGAATTGTCGGGCTGCATCTTCTCCAACTTGAACACGGCGCCCGAAAGCGCGATGCCGGCATCGCCCGCATCCACCTTCGTCAGCACGGCTTTTCCGTCACGTACTTCCACGCCGCCCGAGATCTCCGTGAAGTAAGCGCTACCCGACCCTTGCGACGACGAGGAGTCTCCGTAGGTGAGCGTGGCGGTGTTCTCGTACCGCCCATCCTCGGAAGCGTCGGCGCGCATCTCCACCAAAAACGACGTGATGTCGCCTCCGTTCGGGCCTACCGAGCTGAAGTACTTCATGACGATGGCCTTCTGCGCAGGCGAGACCCCGGCCTGGTCGAGGATGTACTCCACCGTCGCCTCGCCCCTCCCGTCGAACAGGTTATTGACGTTGAGCCTGCTCGCGCCATCACCTGAGGGAACGTCGCCGAAGCCGACGTACACCACGCGGTTCTCCCACACGCCGATGGTGGGTGTGGCGGCACCTCGCACGCTGTTGGCGAACTCCTCTTGCGTCATGCCGTCCGCGGCCGACTTGTCCACCTTGTCGAACAGGCTCGTGATGACGAAGGAGGCGTACTGCTGGCTCTGCGCCTCGCCCGCATTGGTGGTGGCGTAGATGGGCATGCGCACCACCACGTCGTCCGACGATATGGCTTGCCCGCCCTGCATCTCGTCGGTCAGCAGGAGGTTGGGCCGCTGCTCGGACTGGCTCGACCCGCCGGCCGCGTAGTCGGCATAGGCGCTCGCCACGATATCCGAGTTAACATGGGCAACTCATCTGATCTGGTTCTGGCCGGCCTCCTGCGTGCCGTACTTCAGGAGCGGCGTGTCCGGGATCGGGCGCGACGGCTCCGGCACGATGTCGACAGGCGCCAGCGCCTCCCCGTTCACCGTGAAGACAATATCGTTGCCCGCGCCTTGAACGTAGCCTTCGAGCGTGAAGAAGCCGTTGTGCAGCGACGGGAACTGCGCTCCGTCCTCCGATAGCGTGGTGACGATGGTGATCATGTTGTCGTTCATGCTGCCATCCGGGTTGCGGTTGCCGTTGACCACGTACGATCCGATCACCTTCGAGGTGCCGGGATCGACGAGGTCTGCCGGACCGAAGTTGCCGGACAGCAGGTGGCCCTGCGGGTCGATGGTGAACGTGAACGTGTCGCCGGGATTGACGCCGGTCATGTCCGGTATTTCCCAATCGATGTAGATGCGCACGTACGACCAGTTGGGAACCGATCCGCCATCGGGGACGTCGGTCCACGTGTTGCCGTTCTTAACCTGCAGCTTCATGTCGTTGATCATCACCTTGCGGGTGATGTCCGCGGATGCCCGCGGCACAGGCTCGTCGCCGGTCTCGTCGGGAACCGCCTCGTCGGCGAACGCCGGCGTACGAAGAGCCAGAAGGCAGAGGACGGCCAACCCTGCCAGAACAACGAGCATGCGAAGTCGACCCGCGCGCAAGGGCACGCGGTCGGGAACGGTCGGCCGGAAAGCCATATATCCTCCTTGTGTAGAGATTTCGAGATACCCGCCAAGGTAAGGGGGCGGGCAAGGCTCGTAGCTGAGGCTTGCAAACCGTGCCCTGCCCGTTACCTACCGAATACCGCTGCGCAACAATGCCCGGCACGCATAAAAGTCAAACAACGGCTTAACAACGGTTGTGTTCCCTGCTACAATGGCGCAGCACAATTTCATAGCATCACCCCGTTGATACGTCCTGGATCTCACGAGACAGGGCGAGGAGGGGCCTCTGGAGAATCCCGATCGTCGGGTGCCGAAGGGGCAAGGCGAGTGACCAAGGGCCGCATCGCCGAAACTCTCAGGCAAAAGGACAGAGCAAAGCTGCAGCTTGTTGCGCGCACGCGCCTTCCCTTTTCCCCATATTCCTCCAGAGCGCCGCGTCCTCGGACGGGGTTCGCCGAAATTGCACGTACATGCTTGTATCGAGGAGGAAACTGGTGGAAGGCTTTTTCAGCGTTATCAACGATGGGCTCGTCGCTATCGACGACTTCATCTGGGGAGTGCCGCTCATGGTGCTCATCCTGTTCGGCGGCATCCTGCTGACGGTGCGGTTGCGCGCCGTGCAGTTCCGGCAGCTGCCGCGCGCCCTGCGTTACATGGTGAAGAACGAGAAGGGCGGCGCCGGCGAGGTATCGAGCTTCGGCGCGCTGTGCACGGCCCTGTCAGCCACCATCGGCACGGGCAACATCGTGGGCGTGGCCACGGCCATCGTCGCCGGCGGCCCGGGCGCGCTGTTCTGGATGTGGCTGGCCGCGCTGTTCGGCATGGCCACGAAGTTCTCCGAGGGCTTGCTGGCCGTGAAGTATCGGCGCGTCGACAAGAAGACCGGCCACGTGCTGGGCGGCCCGTTCTACTACATCGAGCGCGGCATGGGCATGAAATGGCGCTGGTTGGCGAAGATCTTCGCGTTCTTCGGCATGTGCGTGGGCTTGTTCGGCATCGGCACGTTCACTCAGGTCAACTCCATCTCCAGCGCTATCACCGGGTTCTTCGACCCCGAGAAGAACGCCACGGTGAGCATCCTCGGAATGGACTACTCCATCTTCACCGTCATCGGCTCGCTGCTGCTCGCGCTGCTCGTGGGCCTCGTGGTCATCGGCGGCCTGAAGCGCATCGCGAAGGTGTCCGAGCGCGTGATCCCCGCCATGGTGGTGCTGTACGTGGGCTTCTCGCTCGTGCTCATCTTCACGAACCTCGACAAGGTGCCCGGCGCGTTCGCCGTCATCTTCCAGAGCGCGTTCGGCCTGCAGGCGGCGGCCGGCGGCATGCTGGGCGCCATCATCGTGGCCATGCAGAAGGGCATTGCGCGCGGCATCTTCTCGAACGAGGCGGGCCTCGGTTCCGCGCCTATCGCCGCGGCAGCCGCACAGACGAAGGAGCCGGTGCGCCAGGGCCTCGTGTCCATGACCGGCACGTTCCTCGACACTATCGTGGTGTGCTCCATGACGGGCCTGGCGCTGGTCATGACCGGCGCGTACCAGATCCCCGGCCTTGAGGGAGCGGCTGTGACCACGGCCGCGTTCCAGGCGGGCCTGCCGTTCCTGCCGCCCGAGGTGGTTTCGTTCGTGCTCATGGCGTGCCTCGTGCTGTTCGGGTTCACCACGATCCTCGGCTGGGACTACTACGGCGAGCGCTGCCTGGAGTACTTCAGCAACGGCAACATGAAGGCCGTGAAGGTGTACCGCTGGCTTTACATCTTCTGCGTGTTCATCGGCCCCTACATGACCGTGGCGGCCGTGTGGACCATCGCCGACATCTTCAACGGGCTCATGGCGCTGCCGAACATGATCGCGCTCATCGCGCTGTCCGGCGTGGTGGTGAAGGAGACGAAGGACTACTTCGAGCGCTTGCAGGCTGCCGGCGACGAGGATGCCATGGAGCCGCACCTTCCCGGCGACAACTGGGACATCCCGCCCATCGACCCGCTGAACGCCCCCGACTCCGACACGGCCGGCGCGCGGGCATAGCGGCCGCCGGGGCATATGCGCCCGTAGCTTTTCCATCGCGCGCCGAGCCTTCCCGCTCGGCGCGCGGCGTTTGACGCCGGTACAGCTTGGAGGGGCGGTGCTAGCCGAGCGCGGCGTTGAGCTTCAACACGATGGCCGCCAGCTGCCGCTTCTCCGCATCGTCCAGCACCGCCAGCGTATCGCGTGCGAACGCGCGCTGGTGGTCGCGCGCCTCCTGTGCCTGGTCGCGGCCGTGGTCGGTGAGCTTGACCTGCCTTGCGCGGCGGTCCTGCTCGCCGGCGGCGCGCTCGATGCAGCCGTCGGCTTCCAGCCGGGCCAGCAGCGCCCCGAGCGACTGTGGGCGGATGCCCACGATGTCGGCCAGCTCCACCTGCGACAGCAGGCGCGGCGCGAACCCCTCGACCATCGCCTCCTCATGGCTCGCCAGCACCGCCAGCACGAACGAGGCCCCCGTCGCGCCGCCCGCCTGGCGCGACCGGCGCGCGATCACCTGGCTCATATGCGCCATTTCGCGCATGATGGAGTCGTCGCTTAGAGGCTCCATGGCCCTCCCCCTCTCTTCGCCCGGCGTCCGCTACGCCTGCTGCGCGGCAGCATCGCCCAGCTCGCCCGCCGCAACGGCAGGACGCACCGCGACGCGCGAGGCTTCGCGCAGGCCGCGCAGCTTGCGCACCTCGCGGACCACGAACACCGTCGTCATGAGCGTGGCCAGGCCGTCCGATACAGGTGCGCTCACCACCACGCCCTGCAGCCCCGTGAGCCCGAACACGGACGTCAGCACCGGCGGCAGCAGCAGGTACAGCGGGATGAGGAAGATCACCTGGCGCGTCATCTCCAGGATGGCGGCCTTGAGCGGCTGGCCGCTGGACTGGAAGTAGCTCGATCCCACGATCTGGAAACCGACCAGCGGATACAGCAGCGTGTAGATCTGCAGCGCCGTGACCGCGAACGACTCCAAGTCGCCCGTCACGCCGAACAGCGCCACGATCTGCACCGGTACCGCATGCGAAAGCACGAGGAAGAACGCCCCGATGGCCACGCCCGCCACCGACGCCCACTTGAGCGCGTCGAGCACGCGCTGCCACGAGCGGGCCCCGTAGTTGTACCCGATGATAGGCTGCGCTCCCATGATCAGGCCGATGAGCGGCGTGATGGCGAACAGCGTGGCCTTCTGCGCCACGCCGATGGCCGCGAGCGCGCCCGTCACGCCGATGGGGTCCTGCGAGCCGTAGACGCCGACGACCTGGTTCAGCACCACGCTCACCACCGTGGAGGCCACCTGCATGACGAACGACGCCAGGCCCAGCGTGAGGATGCGGCCCATGAGGCGCGCATCGGGACGGCAGCACGACAGGCGCAGCCGGAACGGCGCGCCCTTGCATACCGCGAAGTACCACACCACCGGCGCCATGCCGCACGCCTGCCCCAGCACGGTGGCGCCGGCGCTGCCCGCAACGCCCCAACCGAGCACGAGCACGAACAGGTAGTTCAGCACGATGCACATCACGGTGCCGAACACCATGGTACCCAGCGCCAGGTTCGGCTTGCCTGCCGTGCGCAGGAAGTTGTTCAGACCCATGCCGAGCGACTGGAAGACGAAGCCCACGCAGATGATCTGCACGAACGTCTTGGTGGGCTCCCACAGCTCAGCACTCGTGCCGATGAGCGCGAGGACGGGATCGATGGCCGCAACCGCTGCCACCGCCACCAGCACGGCCAGCCCGCACAACAGCACGGCCGAGTTCCCCAGCGTCTTCTCCACCTGCGCCTTGCGGCCCTCGCCCAGCTGGATGGCCGCGAGCGCGTTGCCGCCCTGGCCGGCCACCATGGAGAAGCCCATGAGGATGGTCATGACCGGCAGCGCCAGCGTGGTGACGGCCACGCCCGTGCCGTCGGGGAACGCCTGGCCGAGGAAGGCGGTGTCCACCACGTTGTACAGCGAGTTGAACACCATGCTGATGATGGCCGGTATCGAGAACTCCAGCAGCAGCCTGCCTATCCGCTCCGTCCCCAACCGGTCCGTCCCCTTCGCCGCCCCGGCGCCACCTGTCGCTTGAACCTCGTTCGCCATGCAATGCCTCTTCCGCGTCCTCGTTGCTCCACATCAAGTCGCTTCCAGTTTAACCTGCTGCGCGTCGATTCTAAAAATAATAAGTTAACTTATTATTTTTCTCCATAAGGCTGTCTGGCGCGATAACATCGTTTTTTGATGCGCCGTGCTCTTGCCCGCATCAGCTTGCGGCAAGCGGCCTTTGCAGGGGCGCCTTGTCCGAGGGCCCGGCATGCAAGAAGGACCCTGTGTTTCACGTGAAACACAGGGTCCTTCTTCGAAATTCGCGCAGGTGGCGGGGGTGTTTCCGCCTTATCCCAGACGCGCCCCGTCGGGGACCTCGCGCTCGGGGACGGCGAGGGCGGGGAGGATGCCGTCCTCGTAGCCGATGTCGTAGATCATGCCCTCGGACACCTCGCCGGCCATCTTGCGGGGCGCCATGTTCACCACGAACAGCGCTTGGCGACCCTCCAGTTCGGCCTTGCAGTCGTCCCGCTCCTCCTTCATGCCGGAGAGGATCGTGCGCGTGAACCCACCGAAGCCCACCGTCATCTTGATGAGCTTCTTGGAGCCCTCCACGTCATCCACCCGCGTAATGCGCCCTACGCGGATGTCCAGCTTGTCCAGGTCGTCGATCGTGATAGGAGGCTTGACCGGCGCCGTCTCGATGGTTTCCACGGCAGCGTCCTAGCGCAGCGCGTCGGCCACTTTGCGGGCCGCCGCGGTGATCGACAGGTCGTCGATGTTCACGGTGATCTCGGCGTACTGCTCGTAGAGCGGCTTGCGCTCGTCATAGAGCTCGCGCAGGCTCATGCCGATGCCGCCTTTGAGCACCACGCCGCGCTCCTGCAAATCGTGCAGGCGGCTCACCAGCTCCTCGTACGATATCTGCAGGTACACCACGCGGCCGATCTCGGCAAGGTGCTTCATGGCCTCGTCGGAGTACACGGCCGAGCCGCCGGTGGCGATGATGGAGTTCTCCGCCTCGATGTCGCGCAGGATCTCGTTCTCCACCTGGATGAAGCCCTCCGGGCCGCATGCGTCAATGAGCTTCTGCAGCGTCTTGTCGCATTGGTTCTGGATGACGAGGTCGGCGTCGACGAACTGGTAGTTCAGTATCTTCGCCAGCACGATGCCCAACGTCGATTTGCCCGCGCTCGGCATGCCGATCAGCACTATGTTGTTCCGCTCTTGCTCCATGATGACTCCTCTAGCCTCGATTCGACGGCTGCCCTGCCGTCGGCTTCCCGGCCGCCCAACGCGCCGGCCGTTTCCGGCGACACCACCGGGCCGCCGGGGGTTTCCAGGGCCAAGGCGGGGGCGTCGTCGCCCGCCTTGCGTTTCAGCGGGAACGTTTCGCTCACCACTATAGCAACGAAGATGAGGGCGAAGCCGCCCACCAGGCGAAGCCCTATCTCTTCCCCATACAGCAGCACGCTGAACAGCACGCCGAACACGCTCTCCAAGCTCAGGAACAGCGAGGCCTGCGCGGGCGGCACGTGCGCCAGGGCCACGTTCTGGATGACGAGGGCCACGCACGACGCGAACACCACGAGGTAGGCCATGTCCATCCAGAAGGCCGGCGTGAGGGACTCGGCCGGGGGGAAGCGTCTCGAAGCAGGCGCCGTACGCCACGCCGCACACACCGCCCACCGCGAACTGCAGCAACGTGAGCACGAGCACGTCGCTTTTCTCGGAGAACTTCGACACGTACACGATGTGCACGGCGAACAGCAGCGCCGACACGAGCGTCATGGCGTCGCCGAAGCCCATGGACAGCTCGGAGAGCGAGCCCGAGAGCGACACGAGCCCGATACCGCCCACGGCCATGACGGCAGCCACCAGGTTGAACGCCGTCGGCCGCTTGCGCGCGATGGCCCACCAGGCGAACGGCACGATGACGCAGTACGTGGCCGTGAGGAAGGCGTTCTTGCCGGGCGTGGTGTGGTCGAGCCCGATGGTCTGCACCCAGAACGCCAGATAGCACACCACGCCGAGGATCGTGCCCTTGACTAGGTAGTCCACAGCCCGCTCGCCCGAGAGGGCCGCGCGCAGGCGTCGGAAGAACAGCGCGGCCAGGATGGCCCCCGTGGCCAGGAATCGGAACCCTATGAGATAGGCCGGCTGCAGCACGTCCACGGCATCCTTCATGACCACGAAGCTCAAACCCCAGATGACGGTGGCCACGACCAGCAGGAGCTTGTAAACTCCTGTTGGAATGCGATGCGCTATGCCGTCTAGTTTTTCCACAGCCGCCCATTATACGGTGCCCCCCGCCCGAATGATAGGGGCTGAACCGTCAACAGGGACGATGGTTGAGGCGCAGCAGCCGCACGAACGCCGCGAAGCCGCCCAACCTCAGTACTCGCGCTTGGCGCCGCCTATCAGGACGAGCGTGACCTTCGTGCCCACGCCCAGCTCGCTTTCCACTTCCATGTGGGTGTCGGAGCCGAAGTAGCCGCAGATGCGGTCATGGACGTTCTTCACGGCGATGCCGCAGCCGGTGGATGACTCGGGGTGCAGGATGTTCAGGCGCGCTTCCTCGGTCATGCCCACGCCGTCGTCCGCCACGCACACGATAACGTCGTCGCCTTTCACCTGGCCCGTCACGCTGATGGTGAGCTTGCCTTCCGACGGCATGGCGTGGCGCACGGCGTTCTCCACGAGCGGCTGGATGAGGAAGGGCGGCACCATCATGTCGTCGACATCCGGCTCGATGTCCACCTCCATGGCCACCCGGTCCTCGCCGAAACGCGCGATCTCGAACGTGAAGTAGCGCTTCGTCTGCTCCATCTCGCGCGCGAACAGGATGAGGTCGGCGGAGTCCTCCAGCGTGCGGCGGTAGAACACGGCGAACTCGCGCAGCAGGATGCGCGCCTTCTCGGGGTTCGTGCGAATGAGCGAGGCGATGGTGTTGATGGTGTTGAACAGGAAGTGCGGGTTGATCTGGCTCTGCAGGGCCTTCAGCTCCATGCTGGTGGCGAGCTTCGTCTGCTCCTCGAGCGCCGAGGCCGCCATCTGGGTGGACAGCAGCTGGCCGAAGCCCTCGGCGATGGACTTCTGCGTCTCGGAGATATGACGGGCCCGGCGGTAGTAGAACTTGAGCGTGCCCTCCACCGTGCGGCCCACCACCAGCGGGACGATGATGGCGGCCTGGATGGTGGACGAGCCGGACGGGAAGCCGATCTCCTCCGGTGTGAACAGGATGCGGCCGCGCCCGTCGGAGAGCGTGGCGTGGGTTGCGTGCGTGCGGATAACGCTGCCGGAGGGGTTGTCGGCCTCCTCGTAGCCGGCGTAGCCCAGAATATGGTCCTTGTCGGTCACCGCTACGGCGATGGCAGCCGTCGATGGCAGCAGCAGCTGGCAGATGCGCTGCGCCGCGTCGCTAGTCATACCCTCCTTCATGCAGTCGAGCGTCTGGCTGGCCAGGCGCAGCATGGCGTCGGACTGGCGTGCGCGCACGGAATCGGGGTCCATGAGCAGCCGGATGACGATGACGAGCGAGAGGGTGAACACGATGCCTGCCACGATGAGCACGGCGATGCTGCGGTACGGCGACACGGAAGACCAGATGAGCACGAGGCCCGACAGCACCGCGACGGTGAACATGAACATCTCGAGCGTGAAGAAACGGGGCAGGGCGGTCTTCTCCGTCGTTTCCTGTTGCACCTGCTGCAAGGCGAACCTCCTCGTCGTGGCTGAAGGCACCATCCTACCAGCATCCGGCGTGCAATGCACGCCCGTTTATCAGAGCACCCCCACCTCGTTCAGCACGAGCACAACCGCGGCCACGATGAGGAATCCGCCGAAGATGAAGCGCAGCGTGCGCTCGGGCACAAGCCGCACGAGGCGCGCGCCGATCACGGCGCCGGGAATGGAGCCCACGGCCACGGCAATGCCGGCCATATAGTCGATGTTGCCGAGCAGCCCCTGCTCGATGGTGCCCGGAATGGCCAGCAGCATGACGGCGATGAGAGACGTGCCCGACGCCTGCTTCATGGAGATGCCCACGAGCGACAGCATGAGCGGCACCATGATGAAGCCGCCGCCCACGCCCACGTACCCGGACGCCAGGCCAGCGCCCAGGCCGATGGCAGCGCCGATGGCCAACTGCTTGCGCGTGAGCTTGGGAAACGCCTTGCCCGTGTCCGCTGCGACGGACGACTCGCCGGCCGGCACCTCGGGTGCGGCGTCGTCGTTCGCCGCCGCGTCGCCCGCCTGCTCCACGGCGGCCTCGACCGGAGGCTCGCCCGCCGGCGCCG
>NC_021021.1:1403678-1423176 GCF_000210055.1 Gordonibacter pamelaeae 7-10-1-b | reverse complement strand
GGGGAGTCCACGCCCAGCTGGCGCTGCGCGGCCGATTGGATGAGCGCCGTGCGCAGGATCTGGTCGTTCTCCATGCGCGCCATGAGCTCCGGCCACACGAACTGGAACTCGAAGTACTTCGAGCAGTTGCGCTGAGCGTACGTGGTGGCCTCGCCCGTCGCGGCCTTCGCGGCGCGGCGATAGGCCTTCTTGTCGGGGCGCGCCAGGCTGCGCAGAAACGCCGTCAGGCGGATGCGCCGGGTGATGCCCGGCTCGAGGAACGGCCCCGGGTAGGGCTCGAGCGAGGAGGGCTTCACCTGCAAGAGGTCGATCTGGGTGCGGCTGTACTCCATCTTGCGGAACTCGTAGAGCCAGCGGAAGATGTCCTGGCGGAAGCGCGTGCCCTCGCTCTCGGTCTCGGGCGGCAGGTGGCGCAGGCTCCACTGGTTGTCCAGCCAGATGTCCGATCCGTACATACGCAGGTCCAGCATGTAGTCCAAGTCCTCGCCGCGGGCGATCCACGGGTCGAACGACAGGCGCTTGAACGCCTCCTTGTGCAGCGCCAGGCAGCCGCCGCACACGTGGTTCGAACGCGACAGGCGCGGGCCGCGCATGGCCTTCGCCATCATCTTGTTGAACGCCTTGCCCTGCTGCCAGAAGTGGTTGTACCACTTGTCCTGGCTCTTCGAGAAATACGTGCCCTCGGAGTTGAAGTAGAAGCCCGTCTTGGCCAGGATGGGGATGCCCTTCTTCGTGAGCTTGCCCAGGCCGTACATGGCCTTCTGCAGGAAGTCGGCGTCGTCCACCACCTCGTCGTCGTCCAGGAACACCACGGAATCGAAGCCGAGCGTGTTCGCCACTACGAGCCCCAGGTTGCGGATGGCGCCGTAGCCGGACAGGCCGATCTCCTTCTGCAGCTTGCCCAGCCCCAGCTGCTCCATGCGCTGCTGGATGAGCGCGAGCTCGGGCGCACCCACCACGGCCACGTTGAGCGAGGGGTACTGCGACACCTGAGTCTGCACCTTCTCGGCCGCCTGGTTCTCGATGGACGGCTCGCTCACCACCAGCACCACGATCTGCCCGATGCCGCGCACCTTCTGCAGCGAGTGCAGCAGGCGCGGCAGCTCGCCCGGGGCCGAGATAGGCGTGGCGTGGTCGTAGGTGGTCAGCACGCCGCCACCTTCCTTGCGGCGGCGGGCAGAGACGAAGGTCGGTATGACGATAACCGGGTTCATGCGCTTCCTTTGAAATCGGCGAGCCGACGGTCCTCTTCGACCGCCCTCAAAACTGATCTATTGTACCGCGTGACCCGTGCTTTGGCCCTGCACCCTCTTGATTACACCGAATTTGCGAAGGAAGGTCGGGGGCAGGGATCAGGGAGGAGGCGTTCCTACGACGCCTTCGCCGGCTGCTTCACCACATGGAAGCGCTTGAGCGCCGAAAGCAGCGGCAAGCCCAGCACGTACATGACCAGCGCCTCGCCGATGCCGGTAGCCACCAGGCCGAACAGGTACATGGGCACGTAGGCACCGTCCAACGCGATGCTCGTGAACGGAATGGTGTAGAAGCCCAGGCCCTGCAACAGGAGCGGCAGGTACGCGGGCACGACCACCGCGTTCGCGATCACCGGCCCGAGCAACGCGAGCTTCGGGCGCTCGCGCATCTTCCAGCACCACAGCGCGCCCAAGAACGTGGCCAGGCTGCCGAACACCACGTCCAGCAAGCCGAGCGCCCCCGTGCCGTTCACGGCCAGCGCAATGAGATTCGCCACGATGCAGCCCACCGTGAGCCCCGGCACGGCCGCCGGCGTGAGCACGGCCAGCACGCATACCGCCTCCGATATGCGGAACTGGACCGGCCCCCATGCCAGCCCCTGCAGCAGGAGCAACGCGACGAGCGTGGCGGCGGCATACACGGCCGCGATCATGCCCGCCTGGGCGACGTACGACGATCTTCCCTTGTTCATGGGTTTCTCCTTGTCTCCACACGACCTATCGGCCGCGGGCTTTGGGCAACGAGTAAACCGCGAGTGCAGGGCCCAACGATACAAACGCGGAGCGCCCCCGCCATGCGCAACGCACAGCCGAACCGCCGCAGCGAAGTATAGCAGAAGCGTTCCGCGCAGGTGAAGGCGAGGAGCACCTCGAATGAGAGCTTAAGCCGAAAGCGAGTCGGGCATGGTCTCCAAGCGATCGAGAAGATGCTGTTTCGAAGCGACGCCGGCTTTGCGGTAAAGATGCTTGACGTGCGTTTTCACCGTGTCGTCGGCTATGCCGAGCTCAATGCCGATACGCAGGCGGCTGCGCCCGCGCGCCAGCAACCTGAGCACGTCGCACTCCCGCGGCGTAAGGCCGCACGTCTCCGCGAGCGCGCAGCATCGCGCATCGACCGCGTCGGGCGCGGGCGTCATGCGCGCACCTCCTCCACCGAAGCGACCATCCTCCGATCGAGCAGCGCCCGCGTCACCCGCAGCACGGCATACGTCCCGAACACGGCAGTGTACGCGGCGACGCTCGCCTGGGCTGCCGCGCCGCCCTGCAGGGCGGAGGGAAGCAGCATGAGCAGCAGATGCACGTACACGAGGCCGAAGAACGGGTAAGCCAGCAGTTGAACGCGTTTCCACGTGTCGGCCCTCATGCGCCTCTTCACCGCATTGAACGACGTAACTCCCAGCACCAGCAGCAGTGCGAACAGCACGAGGGCCAGCATGAGCGCGGCCAGCACGTTGCCGTCCACCCTGCCCCCCAGCAGGCGGGGCGCGTAGGAGGCCAAGTACAGGGCCATGTGCCCGAGCGACAGTATCCAGGCTACGATGGAGAGCTCGGCCCGCACCGGGCGCAACCATGCCTTCGCCCTCGATTCGCCGGGCAGCACGCCGATAAACATGACCACCGCGAACAGCGCCAAGGGCAGCAGGCACTTCTGCACCAGCACCAGAAGCAGCGACCACAGCGGCCGGGGCAGAGGAACGTACGCGCCGAACACGAACACCGCCACGACCAAGACCGCCAACGCGTAGAACAACAGCGGCACCCGTCTGACGACGTTGCGCAAGGCAACGCAAAAGAGCGCCGTCACGACCAAGACCATCAAGAATTCCATACGCTAACACCGTTTCTTTCTTTGGTCGATATCGGCATCGAGCACGGAGAGGAACAGCTCTCCCATCAATGCCAGCGCGGCGTACTCCACGCCATAGGTCTGGAGGAACGCCTCCTCCCGCGTCCTCCCCATAAAGGCAGGAATCCAGCATCCGAGGTGCTCATCCCAGAAACGGACGGCACGTCCGCTCCATACCGCAGCGTCGTCGCGGCGACCTTCCTGTTCTGCGGCGGCAAGGCTGCCGTAGAGAAACGACAGAAACGAGAACTCGTTCCATACGCTGTCGCTGGGCTCCTTGCGCGCGGTCTTGGGCAGCACGCCCGCCTCGCGCATGTGGCGCTCCACGTCGAGGGTCCGGGCCGAGCGGAACAGCGCGGGCGAGCCCTCATGGCCCTCGGCGGTATAGCGGAATGACGCCTCGTACGGCCAGATCGGCACGTCGACTCCTGGGGTCAAGTACAAAATGGTGTGGCCCTTGCGCATCCTATCGGCCAGCCCGACAACGTCCGCGCCATCGAACGCCGAAAGGGCCGCTGCCGCCTTATCCACGGTGGCCGTGGCTGCGCCGGCATCCGCGAGGCAGGCGAGCGCGTCGCTTTGGAGCGATCCATCCGCCAAAGCCGCTGCAAGCTCCGCGTCGGGAAATGCGAAGGCGGCCGCCATCAGCTCGCACGAATCCGCCAAGCCTATCGCGCGACGCACATCGTCCTCGTCCATGGTCTTCCTTTCTGCTTGGCTCGGGCGTCGGTCCGCCGGCACGCAGCGGGCTTTCTGCCGCGGCGCCCCTGCCGTTCAGGAAAGGGCGCCGCAGGATCGGCTAGCGGATGTAGCTGACCTTCGGTCCCGTGCCGTCCTCTTCCTGCAGAACGACGGCCTCCCGGGTGGCCAGGTACTTCGACACGTCGGACTCGGGATCGTCAAGGTCGCCCCAGTACCGCGCGCGGGCGGGACATAGCTGCATGCAGGCCGGCACCTCGCCGCGATCGATGAGGTTGTGGCAGAACGTGCATTTCTCCACCGTGCCCGCCTTGTGGGTAGGCGCGTCGAACTCGCCTACCACGACATCGAGGTAGTATTCCGGCTCGTTGGCGATCAGCGTGCGCACACCCTCGTAGGGGCATGCCTTGATGCAAGACTCGCAACCAATGCACAGCTCGTTGTCGACCCAGACAATGCCGTCCTCACGCTTCTGCGTGGCGCCCGTCGGGCACACGTTCAGGCAAGAGGGGTTGTCGCAGTGCTGGCACTGCATGGGCAGGAAGTCCAGCGTGCAATCGGGGTACGACCCCGCTGCGCAGTCGTTGCTCGTGCCGCCTATGGTGAGCACGCGGTTGTACACGAGGTCCTTCGGCAGGTTGTTCGCCACCTTGCAGGCCGCAGCACACGTTTGGCAGCCGTAGCAGCGGGTCATGTCGATAGCCATTCCGTAACGCGTCATCGTTCGTCCCCCTCCCTACATCTTCTCTATCGCCACGGCGACGTCGTTGAACGCCTGGTTGGCGCACACTTGGTTGTACTCGCGCGACGGAAGGCTCGCATAGTGGCCGTCGATGAAGTCGCCTATCTGCCAGCTGCGCGCAGAGCTTACCATCCTGCGCGGCAAGCCGGCGTTGATGGCAGCCTTCATGACCACGAAGCCCTGGTCGTTGGACAGCTTCACCACATCACCTTCCACGATGCCCAGCTCGGCGGCATCGTCGGGGTTCAGACGCACGATCGGCTCGGGCTCGTACTCCTTCACGTACTCGCAGTCCCACCATTGCGTGTGGGTGTGGGTGCGCATATGCTCCGACAGAAGGTGGAACGGGTAGGTTTCGCGGTAGGCGCGGTCCTCGCCGGCGAACGTCGGCGTCTCCCAGTGCAGGCCTCGCTCGATGGACTCGTCCACCTCCTTGCTCGAAACGTAGGCGCGCTTCACAGTATCCTGGTACAGGCTGATGCGCCCGGTCTCGGTGCCGAACACCTCGGCCGAGGCGATCTTGTCGCCTTCGGGGTAGATGCGCGCAGCTTTTTCACTCTTCAGCTTCTCCACTGTGCAGCCCACGCTCTTCCAGTATTCGGAGTCGAGCAATGTTTCTAGGTACTCCTCCTCGGTGATGTTCCAGAACTCCCCCAGGCCCATCTTCTCGCACAGCAGCCCGAATATCTGGAAGTCAGGCTTTGACTCGCCAAGCGGCTCCACGCACTTGTCCTGCCAGAGCAGGTAGGGATGCGTTGAGAACAGGAACCCGAGATCCACCTGCTCGAACCAATGGGCTGACGGCAAGACGATGTCGGCATGCTTGCACGTCTCGGTCATGCACAGGTCCGCCACCACCACGAACTCCAGCTTGTCGAACCAACCGGTGGTGTAGTCGTGGTCGCACATGGTGACGACCGGGTTCGAACAATGGATGTAAGCGCTCTTGATGGTCAGGTCCTCGCCTAGGAGCTTGCCCGTTTCCAGCACATCGGCGATCTGCACCGTGTGGATGAGGTTGGCCTGGCCACGGCACGGCTTGCCCGAGGAATCCTTCGGGCTGCACGCCGCCGCGCTGTTCGAGTACAGCATCTGCGGCAAGTACTCCTCGGACTGGCCGATGGCCGCACCGGGCTTGCCCGCATTGCCGGTGAGCAGCGACACGAGGTAGACCGGCCATGCGCTGTAATGGCCGTTTCGATAGTGGTTCATGCCCATCATGATCTCGGTGGTGACGGGACCGTCCTCGTGGTAGATGCGCGCAAGCTCGCGCACGTGGTCCTCCGTGAGACCGCACACGGCAGCAGCGACGGCCGGCGGGTACTGCGCGATGTAGCCCTTTGCGTTCTCGTATACCGTCTGCACCTTCACGCCGTTGATGTCGGGCACGCCCGTGAGCGCAGGGGCGGCCGTCTCGCTGAAAGCGACGGCCTTGCCTGCCGCCTCGTCCCATACGGCCGGCGGATCGACCACGGCAGGTTTGCCCGTCAGCGGGTCGGGGTCGCCCTCGGTGGGCTCCACGCCCAGCTCGCTCATGCGCAGGAACGTGCCGTCCTCCTTGATGAGGAGTCCGCAGTTCGTCTTGGCGCGCAGCGTCTCGTCGTCGATCCAGCCGTTCTCCAGCAGCACGTTCAGCACGCCGAGAGCCAGGGCGCCGTCGGTGCCGGCCTTGATGGGAACCCACCAGTCGGCCTTCGAGGCGCTGGCATTGTACACCGGGTCGATGACCACGAGGCGCGTGCCGTTCTCCTTGGCCTCCAAGAAGAAGTGCATGGTGTGCATGAGCGAGATGGTGGGGTTGTTTCCCCAAATGATCTGCGTCTTGGCGTTCTTGCGGTCCGTGAGCTCGTTCGCGAGGTCGATGCCGCCCGTTGCGCGCGAGCTGCCGAAGCCCACGGCCGCATCCACGTCGAGGCTGCAGTACGAGCAGCCCATGACGTTGACGAACCGCTGATAGGCTCCCACGCTGTTGCAAGAGCCGCTGAGCGCGGCGTAGTTGCCGGATCCCAGGAAGAACATGATGGCGGTAGGGCCGTACTGCTCGGTGTAGCCCTTCCATTTCTCGGCGATGGTATCCAGCGCCTCATCCCAGCTGATGCGCTCGAAATCGCCCGAGCCGCGCGCCCCTACGCGCTTCATGGGATACAGCACGCGGTTCGCCCCGTACATGCGCCCCACATGGGTGAGGCCCTTCGTGCAGATGCGGTTGTACTGGGGGTCGGGCATGTCGCGCGCCGAAGTGCGCACCACCTGGCCGTCGCGCACGTGCACGTTCAGAAAGCACCCGCCGCCGCAGTTGCCTCGACAGGTGCCGGAGAACAACTCGTCGGACGATACGGGTGCCTCCGGGTCCACCTTGTCCTTATCGTTGGTTTTCGGTGTGCAGCCCGCCAGCGCTCCAGCTGCGGTGAGGGCGGCGGCCCCCTTGATGAAGCTCCTGCGCGAGAAACCGCGCGCTTGTGCCGTCTCGGCCATGCGATGCTCCTCTCTTCCTTGTTGTCGAAGCCGCTGCGCGCAACGGCATGCTGCACGCGCTTCGCCCGGCGGCTCGATGGGCCTCGCCTGCGGAGGCGCGGGGAGGGAGGGTGTACCGGCTCCGCGCGGCGAGGTTGAGAAGCCATCTGCTTTCCCCTGGCTTCCCGTTGCCTTCACTCTACAAAACCGTACAGCTAATGACGATAAACCGGCGATAAGGATTTGCTTAATAAAATATTAACCGGGCATTAACCCCTCCGCTGATGCCCGTCGGTGCGCATATCGTCGAACAGGTGCGTGTTTCACGTGAAACACCCGGCGCCACCATTCCCCCGAGCTCCCCTACAGCGCGTCCGTCATCTTGTAGCCGACGCGTTGAACCGTGAGCAGGTATTTCGGCTCGGAGGGATTCTCCTCGATCTTCTCGCGGATCTTGCGCACGAACACGGTGATGCTGTTCGTCTTCACATCGGACTCGCCCTCGCCCCAGATATACTCCTGAATCTGGCTGCGCGTGAACACCTTGCCGGGGTTCGCCGCAAGAAACGCCACGATCTCGAACTCCTTCGTGGTCAGCGCCACGGGGCGGCCTCGCAGCAGCACTTGGTACTCGTCGAAACGCACCTCCAGCTCGCCTATGCGCGCGGCGCCCTCACGGTTGCAGCAGCGCGCGAACTCGATGGTGTCCTTATGGCGGCGGATGTTCGCCTCTATGCGCAGCAGCAGCTCGGTGGCATTGAAGGGCTTGGTAACGTAATCGTCGCCGCCGGCCTTGAAGCCGATGCTCTTGTCCACGATATCGCACTTCGCCGAGAGGAAGATGATGGGGATGCGCCGTCCCTCCTCGCGTATCCGACGACACAGGTCGAAGCCGTTCATGCCCGGCAGCATGACGTCGAGCAGCAGCAGGTCGGGCTTCTCGCCGGCCAGCAGCGCCAACCCCCTCTCCGCATCCTCTGCGCCGCAGAAGGCGTAGCCGTTCTGCACGAGCAGCTTCTCGATGGCCGCATGCAGGTTGTCCTCGTCGTCTATGAGCATCACTTTGTACATGGGAGGTCCTTTCTCGGACGCGCGCCGGAACGCGCGCCGCATTCAGCCGACGATCGCGTCGGGCGGTATGGTGATGGTGAACGTGCTTCCCCGGCCCAGCGCGCTTTCCACCGACACGGCGAAGCCCTGCACGGCGGCATACTCCCGCACGAGAGCCAACCCCAGGCCGCTGCCGTTGTACTTGCGCGTGGACGTGCTGTCCACCTGGAAAAAGCGCTCGAAGATGCGCTCATGGTCCTCGGGAGCTATGCCGATGCCGTCGTCGGCCATGCACAGGCGCACGCTGCCGTTGCCCGCGTCCAAGTCAACGCGCAGCTCGACCGTGCCACCGTCGGGCGTGAACTTGATGGCATTGCTTGCCAGGTTCTCCAACATGCGCTGCGTCTTCTCGAAGTCGCCGTTCACAAGCGGCACATCGGATGCCACGCGCGTGCGGAAGGCAACGCAGTATTTCCGGGCAAGCGGGGTCATGGTTCCCCGCACCGATGACACGATGTCTCCCAGGTCCATGGGCTCGCATGCCACATGCACGCTCCCCGCATCGGAACGAGCGATGTCCAGCATGTCGTTTATCATGGTCAGCAGGATCTGGCTGTTCTTCTCGATCTCCTCCCACGAATGGCGTTCGCTCTCGCGGTCGGGAGGGCACGCCTCGCGGGATATCTGCGCGAACGTGATGATGGATGTGAGCGGAGTGCGCAGCTCGTGGTTCACCATGGACAGCAGGTCGGATTTGAACTGCGTCTCTTCAGCCAGCTTCTCGTTCAGGCGCTCCAGGGCATCGCGCTGCTGCTCGAGGGCGACGTTGGCCCTTCGCAGCTCGTCGGTGCGGCTCTCCACCTGATCCTCCAGATGGTCGTACGTCGCATGCAGTTCGGCGGCCATGCTATTGAACCGCTCGATGAGCCGGCTGACCTCGCGCGCGGCATGCGCGTCATCCAACGAAACGGCCAGCTTGCCCTCCCCCATCTCGGTGAAGGCCAGCTTCATGCGGTTGAGCGGCCGGAACACGAAGAACGTGGTCACGGCGTACACCACGGCACCAATGAGCAGCGTGATGAACAGGAAGTACACCACGTCGCGCACCACGTTGTCGCGCACGGCCTGTTGTTGCTGGTCGAGGGGAATCACGATGCTGATGGCGCCGCCCACGGAATCGAGGGTCCAGCCCTCCTTCACCTTGCCGGTGATGTCGACCTCGCCCGCCGGCTCGCCGTGGCATTCGAGGCAGCTCTTGTCCACCTCGAGCGCCTGCGCGTAACGGAACCGCTCGACGCCTTGGAAGTCGGCCACTTCGTAGTATTCCGTAACCGCAGCATTGGCATTGAACGCCTCGAGGGCCTGCGCCTCGAACGCGTCAGGCTCGTCTTGGGAGTTGCGTGGGTTGAAGTTCGTGTAGCGGATGGTGTAGTCGCTGCCCTTCGAGAACAGCGCGCCCACGCTCTTTCCCACGCGCGAGCAATGGAGTCCCTTGAACTCGTAAACCCCGTCCGACGTGGTGTTGATGACGGTTTGCGAGTTGTCCATGAACTGCCAGACGGCATCCATCTCGCGTGCGAATGTGCGCGCCTCCTCCAGCATGGCTGCCTCGGTCTGCCGTTGCTGCGACTGCAGATCGAACAGCACGAACATGAGGAACGACACGGCGAACACCGCGGAAAGCGCGACCAGGTAGATGGTCTTCAGGCTGATTTTCTGCATATCTCCCCCGGCGGACTGCGGCCTTGGCGGCCACCCCTCCCCGCACGCCGCAGACTTTAGCACGAAAGGAAAAGATACGCAAAAGAGTAGGCGATAACCCTAGCCTCTCTTTCCCTTGCGGGATTTGGGGGGGCGGCGCTTGCCGCTGGTGGAGGCTTTCTCGCCGCGGAGGCGGCGGGCTTCCTCGCGGCGCTCCTTCACCTGGGCCGTCTCCTGGCGCAGGCCCTGGTAGGAGGCGAAGCGGGCCTCGCTCAGCTCGCCCGAGTCAACGGCGGCGCGCACGGCGCAGCCGGGCTCGTCCAGGTGGCGGCAGTCGCGGAAGCGGCACTGCTCGGCCAGCTGCTCCACGTCGGCGAACGCGGCCTCGATGCCCGCGTCGGCGTCCCAGAGGCCCAGGCCCCTCACGCCGGGCATGTCCACAACGTAACCGCCGCCCGGCACGGGGATCATCTCGCGGCTCACCGTGGTGTGGCGGCCCTTGCCATCGCCCTCGCGCACCTCGGCCGTTTCCTGCATCTCGTGACCCACCAGCAGGTTCACCAAACTCGACTTCCCCACCCCGCTCTTGCCGATGAACACGGCCGTCGTGCCCGCCGGCACGAGGACGCGCACGGCCTCAACGCTCGCGGGGTCTGCGGCCGACACCACCACCGTCTCCGCAGCGGGCCCTGCCAGCTCGCGCACGCGGTCGCGCACGGCGCGCACGGCATCCTCGCTCTCTGCGAGGTCGGCCTTCGTGAGCACCACGGTCACGGCGGCGCCGGTCTCGTAGGCCAGCACGAGCTCGCGCTCGAGCCGCTTGAAATTCATGTCGGAGAGCGGCTGCGCCACGAACACCCGGTCGAAGTTCGCAGCCAGCACCTGGGGCAGCGCCCGCTCCGTGGGATCCTTGCGCACGAACGCACGCGTGCGGGGCAGGATGGCCTCGATGATGCCCTTGTCGTGGCCCTCGGGAACCGCCACCTCCACCCAGTCGCCGATGACGGCGCGCACCTGCTCGCCCTTCACGAGCGCCGTGGCGTGCTCGCAGCGCACAAGCCGCCCCCCGTCCGTCCGCACGAGCGGGTATCCGCGATCCAGCTTGACGACCTGGCCCTTCTGCAAACGTACCCTCCTCGCTCTAGCGCTGCCGCTCGCGCAGATAGTAGAACACGCCCATGAGCGCGAGCCCGAGCGCCGTGGCAATGGCGCCGGGAACGAACGCGTTCACGTCGAACTCGTCTTCGTGGTGCTTGCCCTTCTCCACCACGGTCACGATGTCGGCGTGCAGGTCCGTGAGCCCCTCGTGCTCGGTGCACACCAGGTGGAACGTGCCGCGCACCTGCAGCTTCGTGCCGGTGGTGCCGTACTTGCCGTACGTGTCGATCTTCGCCGCCTGCTCGGCGGTCATGGATACGGACACCGTGGAAGTGGAATCCTTCTCGTTGGCGGCGAGCGTGATCCACTTGTGGCGGTTGTCCAGGCCCTCGCGGATACTGTCGCCGATAACCTCGCCCACCACCTGCACGGTCTGGTTGTCGTAGTACGCATCGGCGCTGCCCAGCGCCGCGATGGACGTGTCGTAGATGAACGAGCTGTCGGGGCGCTGCTGGGGGTTCACCAGGTTCTCGTCATCGTCCGCGAACGCTGGACTTGGCACGAGCGTCGCCGTCAGCGCCGCAGCCAGCACGAGCGCGGCAAGGGCGCCGCGCAACCAACCGAGGGCCCCAACAGGGAAGCAGCCCGCCCGCATCACAGCACCTCGCCTGTTCGTATCTGGGGCGCGCGGCGGCGCGGCTTGAACGACACGAATATCTCCACGATCAGCGCGAGCAGCGTCACGAATTCCAGACGGCCGGCCCACATCTGCACGATGTAGAACGCCTCCAGCGTGGCCGGCATGCCCGGCGCGGCCAGCCCCGACGACACGCCGCCGTTCGACGCCATGGACACCGACTCGAAGATGGCCTGCGTGGCCTCGTATCCGTGCGCGATGCCCACGAGCGCGCCGATGACGTAGGTGAGCACGTACAGCGTGAATACCGTCATGGCCTCCTTCACCACCTCGGGCGTCACCATGCGACGGCCCACGTGGTTGTACGACACCACCACGCGTGCCGAGTCGGGCGCAAGCGCCTCCTTGATGGTGGCCACGATGGACTTCGCGATGATGCCCACGCGGCTGAACTTCACGCCGCCCGACGTGGACCCGCCGCTGCCGCCCACGGCCATGAGCAGGGCCACCACGAGGAATGCGCCCGATGACAGCGCGCCGGTGAGCTGGTTCGTGGTGATGTTCTGGAAGCCCGTGGTGGAGAACGCCGAGATGACCATGAACCCGCCGCGCCTCAGCATGGCCGGCAGGTCGGAGAAGTTCAGGCTGGCGGACAGCGAGGCAGCGAACACGCACGTCATCACGGCAAGCCACAGCACCATGGTGCGTATCTCCAGATCGCGGAAGAACACGGCCACATGGCCCTTCCATATCTCGGAGTGCAGCACGAAGTTGACGGAGCCCAGCAGCATGAGCAGCATGAGCACCACCTCGATGGGGAACGAGTGGTAGTACATGATGCTCTGGCTCATGGGCGCGAAGCCGCCGGTCATGAAGCCCGAGACGGCCAGCCAGAACGACTGCAGGACCGCACGCAACGGCTCCATGCCTATGAAGAGGCACACGAGCGACAGGATGCCCGTCGCCAGAATGATGAATCCCATGCCGATCTTGGCGATGAACTGCGTGGTCTGCACCACGTTGGGCACGACGTGCTCGCTGCGGCCCTCCGACGAGTACAGACTCGCGCCCGAGCGCTTGCCGAACAGGCCGAACGACAGCGCCACCACGATAAGGCCGAAGCCGCCCAGCAGGTGCATCATGAAGCGCCACATGTTGTCGGCGTAGGAAAGGTGGTCGAGGTCGAGGATGATGCTGGCGCCCGTGGTGGTGATGCCCGACACGCCGTCGAACAGCGCGTCAAGATAGCTGGCGAAATGACCTGAGAGATACAGCGGGATGCTTGCCACGCACGCGAGCACGATCCACGCGAAACCGGTCACGGCCAGCGCCTGCTGGCGGCCGAGCCGGCCGGGCTCGATGCGCAGGAAACGCAGGCCCGAGCCGAGGATGAGCGTGATCCCGATGGTCAGCAGGTAGTGCGAGGCCGGCTCCCACTCGCCGCACGCGATGGCCGTGGCCAGCGGCACGAGCAGCGCGATGGTGGAGAAAAGGACGAGCACGCCCAGATAGTGCCCGATGACGCGTATGTCGTAGAGGGAGAACCGCTGCCACATGGCCTATCCCCTCCGAAGGCCGGCGCGAGGCACGGCCCGGTTGCCCGTCGTCATCCCAACACAACCCTCACCACGATGATGAGCGTCCACAACAGCAGCAGGAAGCACACGAGCGCCAGCAGCACGACGCCGAACCCGATCAGCGGGGTGGTGATGGCCTGCCGTATGCTCTGCTTCGAAGTACGCATGCCGGTATTCTAGTACAAAAGCCCCGCGCGCGATACGTCCCGGGCGCCAACATCGCGAAACGTTGATGCGGCGCTCCTCGTTCGTCGCATGCCCCAGAAAAGGCGCAGGCCGGTGTTTCACGTGAAACACCGGGACGAGAATGCGTCCAGAAAACGAGTGCGGGCCTCGCGGGCTGAAAGGGCGGAGCCCAGCATGTCCGCACCGGCGAGCGCCTCCTCGAGGAAGCGCCGTTGGGCGGGAGCAAGCGGTAACTCGTCGCGCCAGGAACCTCCCCGACGCGACGAGTCGAACGACGAGTACCGCAGGTACAGCACAAGATCGGCGAAACCGGCGATATCCGCGGCGCAGGCGGCAGCGAACACCTCCGCACCGTCCTCCTCTTGCCGGCTCAAGCCGAAGTCGATGAGCGAGACGCGCTCGCCGTCGTACAGGATATTCGCCGGACGCAAGTCGCCATGAGCCGCGCCGGCCTCGTGGAGGGCAACGAGCGCGTCGGCCAGCTGCGAGCCTATGCCCGCGACCTCAACGGGCCCGAACACATGGCGTCGCTCGAACAGCCAGGTAGCAAGCGAGTCGCCCGGCATGCGCTCCAGCACGATGAAGTAGGCGCGTCCCGCACGCACGATGCCGCGCCACGCCGGCAAGGCCGGATGGTCCACGCGTGAAAGAGGCGCCACCTCGCGCCATACGGCGGCGAGGTCGTAGGAAGGACGGAGGGGACGCAGAAGCTTCAGCGCCGCCGGGACGCCGCCGGGACCGACGGCGTCGAACACGGCACCCGAGCCACCGATGCCCGCCAGCCTCCCCAGGCGGTAGCCCTGCACCGAGCGCCCGCAGAAGCGCCGGTACGGCAACGCCACGAGGAACTCGGCCGCACGGGGCATGGGAGGCCTCCCGGTGCGTGCAGCGCTATCGCGGCGTGCCGCAAGAGGGGCAGAACTTCGCGCCCGGCGGCAGTTGCGAACCGCACGAAGCACAGAAGCCGCCGCCCTGCTCCACCTTCGCGCCGCACTGGAGGCAGAACTTGGAGCCGGCCGGAATGGCCGTGCCGCACTGCGTGCATGCCATGCCGGCAGGGGAAGGCACGGTGCCTGCGGGCTCGGCGGCCATGGGCATGCCGCCGCTGGGGAAGGCTTGCCGATGCCCCTGCATCGGCTGCTGGCCGTACCCCTGTTGGCGGTAGGCCGCCTTGCGACGGTCGGAGCTGCTGAACGAGCCGAAGCCCAGTCCGGACAGGAAGCCCTTCTGCTGGTACTGTGCGCTGCCGCCCTGGCCGTACTTGCGCTTCTTCTTGCTGCTGAACGAGAACATGCCCATGGATGCCGCCTTTCGAAGGTCGCCCCGCGCCCCGGCGCGCGGCGAGAATCGCTGCAAAACGTTGGAACCACGGTAGCAGAACCGCGCGGCGCGAAGATCAAATCGAGGTAAAGGATAAGGCTGCCGCCCGGCGTTCCCGAAAAACCGCACAACCGTGGCAAGACGCAGAACGACCCGCCGCGCAGCATGCGGGCGGGCCGTTCAGTTCGCTGCGTGCGCCGCGGGAACACGATGCTCCGGTGGCTGACAGCGGCTACTTCTCCAGCAGCAGGTCGTCCAGAGCCGTGGCGTCGAGCTCCAAGGGGGCCTCGACGGTGCACTGGTAGTTGCCGTCGGCGTCGATGTCGATGAGCACGTGGCTGCGGTCGCGCAACTGGCCCTCCACCACCTTCTGGGCGATGCGGTCCACGATCTCCTTCTGGATGAGGCGCTTCAGCGGGCGCGCGCCGAAGATGGGGTCGTAGCCGTCGATGGACAGATGCTCCATCGCGGCCGGCGTCACGTCGAGGGTGATGCGGCGGTCGGCCAGGCGGTCGCGCACCTCCTCAAGCTGCAGGTCCACGATGGGCTCGATGTTCGTCATGTTGAGCGCGTTGAACACCACCACGTCGTCGATGCGGTTGATGAACTCGGGGCGGAACGTCGCGCGCAGGGCGCCGTCGATGGCCTGCTTCATGGCCTTCTCGTCGCCGTGCTCGGCGAACTCGCGGATGAACTGGCTTCCCACGTTCGACGTCATGATGATGATGGCGTTCTTGAACGACACCACGCGGCCCTGTCCGTCGGTCAGGCGACCGTCATCGAGCACCTGCAACAGGATGTTGAACACGTCCGGGTGCGCCTTCTCTATCTCGTCCAGCAGCACCACGGAGTACGGCTTGCGGCGCACGGCCTCGGTCAGCTGGCCGCCCTCGTCGTAGCCCACGTACCCCGGAGGCGCGCCGATGAGGCGCTGGACGGAAAACTTCTCCATGTACTCGGACATGTCGATGCGCACCATGGCGCGCTCGCTGTCGAACAGGTACTCGGCCAGCGCCTTCGCCAGCTCCGTCTTGCCCACGCCCGTGGGGCCCAGGAACAAAAACGAGCCGATGGGGCGGTCGGGGTCGGAGAGCCCGGCGCGGTTGCGGCGGATGGCGCCGGCCACCGAGGACACGGCCTCGTCCTGGCCCACCACGCGCTCGTGCAGCTTCTCCTCCAGGTCCACGAGCTTCGCCATCTCGCCCTGCATCATCTTCTGCACGGGGATGCCCGTCCAGGTGGACACGACCTCGGCGATCTCGTCGTCGGACACCTCCTCCTTCAAGATGGCGCCGTCCTGCTGCTTCACGTTCAACGCCTCTTCGGCGGCGTGCAGGCGGCGCTGCAGGTCGGGGATGCGGGCGTAGCGGATCTCGGACGCCTTCACCAGGTCGCCCTCGCGCGTGGCGCGCTCCTCTTCCAGCTGGGCGCCTTCGAGCTCGCTCTTGAGCTCCTGCACGTTCACGATGGCGTCCTTCTCGTTCTGCCACTCGGCCTTGCGCTTGTCGAGGTCCTCCTGGGCGGCGGCGATGTCGCGGCGCAGCACCTCCAGACGCTCCTTGGAGGCCTCGTCGGTCTCCTTCATGAGCGCCTGCTCCTCGATCTGCATCTGGGTGAGCTTGCGGTCGGCCGCGTCAACTTCCTCCGGCATGGAGTCGATCTCGATGCGCAGGCGGCTGGCGGCCTCGTCCATGAGGTCGATGGCCTTGTCGGGCAGGAAGCGGTCGGAGATATAGCGGTTCGAGAGCTCGGCCGCGGCCACGATGGCGGCGTCGGTGATGCGCACGCCGTGGTGGATCTCGTACTTCTCCTTCAGGCCGCGCAGGATGGCGATGGTATCCTCCACCGTGGGCTCCGTGACCAGCACCGGCTGGAAGCGGCGCTCGAGGGCCGCGTCCTTCTCGATGTACTTGCGGTACTCGTCGAGCGTGGTGGCGCCGATGGCGTGCAGCTCGCCGCGGGCGAGGGCGGGCTTGAGCATGTTGCCGGCGTCCATGGAGCTGTCGCCGGTGGAGCCGGCGCCCACGATGGTGTGCAGCTCGTCGATGAACAGGATGATCTGCCCCTCGCTCTGCTTCACCTCGCGCAGCACGGCCTTCAGGCGGTCCTCGAACTCGCCGCGGTATTTAGCGCCGGCCAGCATCGCCGGCAGATCGAGGGCGATGATGTCTCGGTCCTTGAGCGACGAGGGCACGTCGCCGTCGACGATGCGCTGGGCCAGGCCCTCCACGATGGCCGTCTTGCCGGTGCCGGGCTCGCCGATGAGCACGGGGTTGTTCTTCGTGCGGCGGGACAGCACCTGGATGGTGCGGCGGATCTCCTCGGCGCGGCCGATGACCGGGTCGAGCTTGCCCTCGCGGGCCTGCTGGGTGAGGTTCTGGCCGTACTGCTCCAGCGCCTCGAACTGCACCTTGTTCTGCTGGTCGGTCACGCGGGTGTCGCCGCGCAGCTCCTCGTAGGCCGCCTCGATGGTCTTGCGCGTGATGCCTGCGGCGTTGAGTATCTTGCCGGCGGCGCCCTTCTCCTCGGCCAGCGCGATGAGCAGATGCTCGCTCGTGGCGTAGCTGTCTCCCAGCTTCTCGGCGATCTTCACGGCGCTGTCGATGAGGCCCATGAGCGCCGGGCCCGGCACGCCGCTCATCATCATGGGGCCGCTCGCGCTCACCTTCGGCATGCGCAGGATCTCGTCGTCCACGTTGGCCATCAGCTGGAACGGCTCGGCGCCGATGCGCTTGATGATGGCCGACAGGTTGTTCTCCTTCGATTCAAGCAAGGCCTTCAGCATATGGATAGGCTCCGCTTGGGATGCTTCGTTCTCGGAGGCGATGGTGATGGTCTGCTGCAACGCCTCCTGGGCGGTCAGGGCCAGTTTGTTCAGGTTTCCCATGCTCATAGGTTCGTTCCTCCTTCGCTTTCGTCCAATGGCAAAAGCCGAGAATGCAAGGTTAGGGAAGGCGGCGCAGCGCCGTGGGCATGTCGGATGCCCGCACAAGCGAGTTCACGCTCTCGCGCGTTTCCAGCTCGTGCACGCGGTCGGCCAAGCGGCGCACGCGCTTGTGCAGGTCGTCCAGCTCGTTGTCGCGCTCGTCCAACCGCCCTTGCAAGTCCAGGATGCGGATGACGCCGGCCAGGTTGATGCCCTCGCCGGTGAGCTCGTTGATGAGCTCCAGCCGCTCGATGTCGGCCTGCGAGTACATGCGCGTGTTGCCGCTCGTGCGCTGCGGCGTGACGAGGCCCTTCTGTTCGTAGGTGCGCAGCGTCTGCGGGTGCACGCCGGCGAGCTGGGCGGCCACGCTGATCATGTAGAGCGGGCGGTTGCGGTCGGTGCGGTCGGTCATTGCCAGCTCCTCACGTCATCCGTCGTGGCAGCCAGGAAGTCCTCCATGGCCTTCTTCTGGCCCTCGCTCATGGCCTTCGGCACCTGCACGTCTATCCTCACCTTCAGGTCGCCGGTGCCCTCGCCCTTCACGCGCGGGGCGCCCTTGCCCTTGATGTTGAGCACCGTCTCGTCCTGCGTGCCGGCGGGCACGCGCACGCGCACCTTCGTGCCGTCGGGAGCGGGCACGACGATGCTGGCGCCCAGCGCGGCCTCGGCCACGGTCACGGGCACGTCCACCTCCACATCGGCGCCCTTGCGGGTGTAGTAGGGGTGATCGTCGATCTTCGTCGTGATGAGCAGGTCGCCCGCCGCGCCGCCGTTCTCGCCGGGGCCGCCCTTGCCCTTGAAGCGCAGGCGGCCGCCGTCCACGGCGCCGGCCGGTATCTTCACGGTGAGCGTTTCCTTGTCGGCCCTTCCGGGCACGCGCACGGTCACGAGCTTCTCGGCGCCTTTGAACGCCTCGTCGAACGACACGTTCAGCGTCACGTTCATGTCCTGGCCCTTGCGGGGTCGCGGCTGGCGCGCGCCGCCGCCGAATCCGGACAGGTCGCCGAAGTCCCAATCGCTGCCGAAGGCGCCATCGCCGTGACGGATGCTCTCCAGGATATCGGCCCAACTGCCGAACCCGCCGCCTCCGCCGCCGCCGAAGATGTCCTCGACGTTCACGTTGCCGCCGCCCCATCCGTGCGGGATCTGGTTCTCGTTCGCGGTCCCGTACTGGTCGTACAGCTTGCGCTTCTTGTCGTCGGACAGCACCTCGTACGCTTCGTTGAGCTCCTTGAACTTCGCCTCGTCGCCGCCCGTGTCGGGGTGGTGCTTGCGCGCGAGCTTGCGGAACGCCTTCTTTATCTCGTCAGCCGTGGCGTTGCGCGCAACGCCGAGCGTTTTATAGTAGTCGGGAGTCGCTGCCATGCTCCACCACCTTTCGTTCTACCTCGTATCAAGCAGAAGCGGGCCTTGAATCCGCCCGCTTCCGCCTGCTGCTATTTCTTGTCTTTATCGCCCTCGTCAGGCGCTTTCTCGCGCTTCGGACCACCGCTGGTCACGGTCACCATGGCTGGTCGCAAGACTTTCGATCCCATCTTGTAACCTTTCTGGTAGACCTCGGCCACCGTCTCGTCGGGCACGTTCGCGTCGTCCACCGTGGCCACGGCCTGCGCCTCGAGCGCGTCGAACGCCTCGCCCTGCGGATCGATGACCTCCACGCCGTCCTTCTTCAGCACGTCGACCATCTTCGTGTGCACGGCGCTCACGCCGTCCAGCAGTCCCTGCTCGCCGTTCTTCGTGGCGTAGTCGATGGTGCGCTCGAAGTCGTCCAGCACGGGAAGCAGGCCCGACACCAGCTTCTCGGTCGCGCGGGCCTTCTCGGCCTCGCGCTGCTCCGCCGTGCGGCGGCGGTACGTGTCCCATTCGGCGTGCAGCCGCAGGAACTTGTCCTGCCACTCCTGGGCCTCGGCCTTCGCGGCAGCCACCTGCTCGCTGTCCGTGGGCTTCGCCTCCACCGGCTCGCCTTCGAGGGCCGCCTCGGCCTCTGCGACGATGCGGTCGGCGTCGCT
>NC_021021.1:1378851-1403552 GCF_000210055.1 Gordonibacter pamelaeae 7-10-1-b | reverse complement strand
CGATGCGGTCGGCGTCGCTGCCCGCGGCCGGCCCCTTCGGGTCGGCCGCCGCGGCGGTGGCACCGGGCTCGGAGGAGGGGGCTGAAGAGCCGGTGCCCGTGTCGGCCTGATTCGCGGAGGGCTGGGAATCCCCGGCCGCCCCGCGCGTGTCCTCGATGGGGATGCTCCTGCCAGCGCCCTGCGCCGGGCGCCCGGACGGGGGTGTGCTCGGCTTGGCCATGGCGGTTACTTCCCTTCCTTGCCGTCGTTCTCGTCGACGACCTCGTAGTCGGCCTCGATGGTGTCGTCAGCCGGCGTGGACTCGGCCGCAGCGGCCTGCGCACCGGCGTCCGCTCCCTGCGTGGAGTACACGACCTCGGCCAGCTTGTAGCCCGCCTGCTGCATCTTCTCGGTCGCGGCCTTGATGGCGTCGAGGTCGGAGCCCTCGAGCGCGCTCTTGGCCTCGCTGATGGCCTCTTCGGCAGCGGACTTCACGTCGGCCGGGGCCTTGTCGCCCACCTCGGCGAGCGTCTGCTCGGTGGCGTTCACCAGCGCGTCGCAATTGTTGCGGACCTCGACCTCTTCCTTGCGCTTCTTGTCCTCCTCAGCATGCAGCTCGGCGTCCTTCACCATGCGCTCGACCTCGTCGTCGTTCAGGGCGGTGGAGCCGGAGATGGTGATCTGCTGCTGCTTGCCGGTGCCCAGGTCCTTCGCCGACACGTTCACGATGCCGTTGGCGTCGATGTCGAACGTGACCTCGATCTGCGGCACGCCGCGGCGCGCGGCCGGAATGCCCGAGAGCTGGAACTTGCCGAGCGTCTTGTTGTCGTGGGCCATCTGGCGCTCGCCCTGCAGCACGTGCACCTCGACGGACGTCTGGTTGTCGGCGGCCGTGGAGTAGATCTCCGTCTTGCGGGTGGGGATGGTGGTGTTGCGGTCGATCATCTTCGTCATGACGCCGCCCATGGTCTCCACGCCGAGCGACAGCGGGGTCACGTCGAGCAGCAGGATACCCTCCACATCGCCGGCCAGCACGCCGCCCTGGACGGCCGCGCCCATGGCCACGACCTCGTCCGGGTTCACGGACATGTTCGGCTCCTTGCCGGTGAGCTTCTTCACGATGTCCTGCACGGCGGGCATGCGGGTGGAGCCGCCCACGAGGATGACCTCGTCGATGTCGCCGGCCTTGAGGCCCGCGTCCTTGAGCGCCTGCTCGACGGGCTTCTTCACGCGGTCGAGCAGATCCTTCGTGATGCGCTCGAACTCGGCGCGCGTCAGCGTGTAGTCCAGGTGCTTCGGGCCGGAGGCGTCGGCCGTGATGAACGGCAGGTTGATGTTGGCCTGCGTGGTGGAGGACAGCTCCATCTTGGCCTTCTCGGCGGCTTCCTTCAAGCGCTGCAGGGCCATCTTGTCCTGGCGCAGGTCGATGCCGTTCTCGGCCTTGAACTTGTCGGCCATCCAGTCGATGATGCGCTGATCCCAGTCGTCGCCGCCCAGGTGGTTGTCGCCGGCGGTGGCCGCAACCTCGAAGACGCCGTCGCCCAGCTCCAGGATGGACACGTCGAACGTGCCGCCGCCCAGGTCGAACACGAGGATCTTCTCGTCCTTGTTCGTCTTGTCCAAGCCGTAGGCCAGCGCCGCCGCCGTGGGCTCGTTGATGATGCGGAGCACTTCGAGGCCGGCGATCTTGCCGGCGTCCTTCGTGGCCTGGCGCTGCGCGTCGTTGAAGTACGCGGGCACCGTGATGACGGCCTGCGTCACCGGGCCGCCGAGCTGCTTCTCGGCATCGTTCTTCAGCTTCTGCAGGACCATGGCGGAGATCTCCTCCGGCGTGTAGTCCTTGCCGTCGATGTCGACGACAGCGCGGCCGTCCTTGCCCTTCTGCAGCTTGTAGCTCACGGTCTTGCGCTCTTCGGGGGTCTCGTCATAGGAGCGGCCGATGAAGCGCTTCACGGAGGACACGGTGTTCTCCGGGTTGGTGACCGCCTGGTTCTTCGCGGCCTTGCCGACCACGCGCTCGCCGTCCTTGCGGAAGCCCTCGACGGACGGCGTGGTACGGTCGCCTTCCGCGTTCACGAGGATTTCGGGCTCCGAACCCTCCATAACCGCCATGGCGGAGTTCGTGGTGCCCAGGTCGATGCCGAGAATCTTAGCCATTATCGTTCCTCTCTGTTGGAGTTGTTACCTTGTTGGGTCGTGCCGGGTCGTGCTCTGAGGTTCGTTTTCTATGCAAAGAGGTGCGCCGCCGCGCACCCATTCGCCGTCCGAACATCGGGCGGCGGCGGGTACTCTTTGCCGCTCAATCTTCTTTCGACGTTTTGCACTATATAATCTAAGTCTTTAGTTGTCAAGTTATGTCATGGGTTGCTGTTGATGTTTTGTAACAATGCACACTATACTCATACCGAAGGAGCTGAGACGGCGGGGACAAGAGCGTTACGGCCCCTGCATGCGTTCGTTTCCCGCGCGATGCCCCAGCAGGATCGATGTGTGCGGGCAATGGAGAGACGGAGGCGGTGGCGCAAGGAAAGGGCAGGCGTCGGCCAATGTTTCACGTGAAACATCTGTGCGTAATTATGCGGGCGCCTGGGTGCGTCTTTTATTGAGCGGCATACGCAGCAGACGGAATCTTCGCTTCGTTTTTTCAGGCACGCACCAAGCTCCTCTGCAGGTATATCCCGAAAAAGCAAAAGCCCCCGCATCTGCTTCCACAGATGCGGGGGCTGGGTGATCCGATACAGGGGATCGCTTTGCGGGGCGTTAGTCCTCGATGACCTCCGGGATGGCGCCCATGGGGCATTCCTCGACGCAGTCGCCGCACGCAATGCAGGCATCCTCGTTCACAACGTCAGCCTTGCCGCCAACAACCTCGAGCACTTCCTGCGGGCAGGCGTCGACGCAGATGCCACAGCCAATGCACTCATCGGCATCGATAACCGGGTGAGACATATCATTCTCCTTCTCGTCCAAAATACCCGCGAGCACACGGGCAACTTCCCCAAAAACTTACTGCCCGCAAGATACCATGGTTCTATGCAAATGCAAGAAAAATCGGCGATTTTTCAGGGTGCGGTACGAATTCTCTCATGGATGCTTGGCGTGCGCGCGAGCAGCGTGAAGGCTGCGCGTTTGCGTGTGTGCGGGCAACGACGAGGGGGCGCGCGAAAGAGGCGGAACTTTTCGCCTCGGAAGCGGCGCACGCACGCCAACGGGCTCTCCGCACGGAAGCGCCCTTCCGCATACCGCAGAACGGCCTCTGCAGAACCTCGATCCGCCCGCCCGACGTCAGCAGATGCGCGGCAGCTGCTCGCCCACGAGCATGTCGAGGATGCGCGTGCCGCCGAACGCCGTGCGTAGGAACACCTTGGGGCCGCGCTCGGGCTGCGCCGAGGCCACTTCGCCGATGATCGCGGCATCCGCGCCATAGCGGTTCGCGCGCATGGCGGCCAGCGCGGCATCGGCCTCGTCGGGCGCCACCACGCACACCATCTTGCCTTCGTTCGCCACCTGCAAGGGGTCGTACCCCAGCATCTCGCACGCACCCAGCACGGCCGGCTTCACTGGCACGGCATCCTCCTCAACGGTGATGTCGGTGCCCGACTGCGATGCCAGCTCGTTCAGCGTGGAGGCCAGGCCGCCGCGCGTGGGGTCGCGGAAGCAGCGCGTATGCGGCGCCGCCGCCAGCACCTCGGCGATGAGATGGTTGAGCGGGGCGGCGTCGCTTTCGAGGCCGGACGAGAAGCTCAAGGACTCGCGGCAGCTCATGATGGTAATGCCGTGGTCGCCCAGCGTGCCGGTGACCAGCACCTTATCGCCGGGCCGACACTGCGCGCCGCCCAGCTCCACGCCCGGCGCCAGCGTTCCCACGCCGCTCGTGTTGATGAACACGCCGTCGCCATGGCCACGGTTGACCACCTTCGTGTCGCCCGTCACCAGCGCCACGCCCGCCTCGCGAGCGCACTCCGCCATGGAGGCGCAGATGCGCTTGAGGTCCTCGATGGGGAAGCCCTCCTCCAGCACGAAGCCCACGCTCAGGTAGCGGGGCGTCGCGCCGCTTGTGGCCACATCGTTCACCGTGCCGCACACGGCAAGCCGCCCGATGTCGCCGCCGGGAAAGAAATGGGGCGTCACCACGAAGCTGTCCGTGGAGAACGCCAGCCGTTCGCCCGGCGCCGGCGCGGGCAGCACCGCGGCATCGTCGCCGCGCAGCAGCTCTTCGCCCGCATAAGCAGCGAAGAACACATCGTCGATGATGCGCTTCATCATCGTCCCGCCGCTGCCGTGCCCCAACATGACCGTGGTATCCATAACGCTCCTTGCCTTCGATAGTTGCGAACGAATGTTTCACGTGAAACACCGCACGTCCTGCAAAGTCGGCGAGGGTTCCCGTGGTGCCCGCGATCTCCCCTGTTTCGCGGCCGGACGTGCTTTGCACGAGAGGGCAAGCGAACAAAGGATGAGATCGGGCATCACGCGAAGCCGCAGCGTCGACCCGCTCCGATGGCTGTCAGGCCGTCGGAACGCCCTACCTATATATATTGTCCCGTGGTCGTGACCACGAGGCGCCCGTTCTTCACGCCCTTCGTGCCCAAGATGAGGTTCGCAATATCCTGCACGAGCCCCGTCTCGCCGCGCAGCACGATGACCTCCAGGCAATTGTGCTCGTCGAGGTGCACGTGCATCGAAGACACGATGGACTCGAAGTACTCATGCTGGATGGCGTGCAGCTTCTCCTGCAGGTCGCTGGCATGGTGGTCGAACACGATGGTGAGCGTTCCCATGACCTCGGCGCCCGGCGTGGCGCATTCCTCTTCCACCAGCGCATCGCGCACGAGGTCGCGCACGACCTCGCTGCGGTTCTTGGCCAATCCGCGGCGGGCAACGAGCCTATCGAAGCGCACGAGCAGGTCCTCGGGCATGGCCACCGAGAACCGCATCAGATCGTTGCTCATCGACGTGCCCTAAACCAGGTTGACGGTGACGTTGCTGGCTGCAGCGGCATCGTCCTCGAGGGCGTCTTTCGCCTCGCCGAGCAGCGCGCGCACATCGTCGAGCAAGGCCTGGGCGGCATGCATCTTCTCGGACACGGTGGCGAAGCCGGCGTCGCCCGCAAGATGCCCCAGCGTGTGCGCCCAGCGGCGCTCCAGCTTCACATGGTCGTCAACCTGCTCGATCATCTGCTCGAGCTGTCCGGTGTTCACTCCGTTGGTGCACATAAGGCTGCCTCCTGTGTCGTTCGCGGGGCGCGCGGAAGGGTGCCTCGCCGTTGCCGTCGGTTCTTGCTATCATGATCGTTATACGTGGAACGCCCGGCGACCGCAAGGGACAGTGTGAAAAATTCCGCAAATGGTAACATGTATGAGGTGACGCTCGAAGAGACATGGGATCTGTTCGCGCCCTACCTCGATGGCGCGCGGACGGGCATCGTATGCGTGGCGAGCGCGGCCCGGCTCGGCGACGCAGCGCGGAGTGCGCTCGAGAAATCGGCCGCCGCGCTCGGGTACGGGTGTGCGTGCTGCACGTACGTCGTCCTACGGGCCGATGGTGCTGCCGGGGATGCCGCGCTCGACGGCCAGGCGCTGTTCCTGCTGCTGGAAGGATTGGATCCACTGATCGTTGTGGCGGCGGACGCCGAAGCCGCTCGGGCACTCGGCGCCGCCTATCGCCAGGAAGTTCCCCTCGATGGCGCCTGCCGCCTGTTCGGGCGGGACGCCGTGGCATTCAAGTCGTTCGAGCATATGCTGGACGACGCGCAGAGCAAGCAGGCCGCCTGGGCGCTGCTGAAGAAGCTGCCGCGGTTCGGCGAGCGCTAGCTACGCCCTCACCACGGCCTCCGCCGCGTCGAGCAACGCGCGCACCTCATCCACCGTCTCGGCCTCGGCGTACACGCGCACGAGCGGCTCGGTTCCGGAGGGGCGCATCATGACCCAAGCATCGCCTTCAAGGTAGAACTTCACGCCGTCACGGCGGTCAACGTCCACGACCTTCTTCCCGCACACCTCGTCGGGCGCATAGCCGGGCACGATGTTCGCACGGAAGCCCGCCATCTGCGCTTCCGTGATAGAGAGGCCACGGCGCTCGAACTCCAGCTTGCCCACCTTCTCGAACATGTCGTCCACCAACTGGCCCAGGCTCATACCGCGCTGCGCCATCGTCTCGGCCAAAAGCAGAGCCATGAGCAGGCCGTCGCGCTCCATGACGTGCGTGGGTATGCCGATGCCGCCGGACTCTTCGCCGCCCAGCATAACATCGCCCTTCTCCATCTCGGCGTAGATCCACTTGAAGCCAACCGGCGTGCTGGTGAGCTCCAAGCCCAGGCGCTTGCACTGGCGCGCGAGCATGGCCGATGCGGTGATGGTGGACACGACGCGCCCGTGCTGGCCCTTGTCCTCGGCCAGGTGCGAAACGAGCAGCGTGATGATACGGTGCGGGTTCACGAAGTTGCCGTGCTCGTCCACCGCGCCGATACGGTCGGCGTCGCCATCGTTGATGAAGCCGGCGTCGTAGCCCAGCTCGGGCACCTTCGCAATGCAGCGGTCGACCCAGGGCGGAATGGGCTCGGGATGCAGGCCGTCGAAGGTCGGGTCCTCGGCGTTGTTGATCTCGCACACCTCCACGCCCAGGTCGCGCAGCAGATCGGCCAGGTAGTGGCGACCGGCGCCGTAAAGCGGGTCCACCACCACGCGCAGGTTCGCGTTGCGGATGGCACCCACGTCGACGCGCCGCTTGAGAGCATCGAGGTAGGCGGTCATGAGGTCGGCCTCCTCGCAGGCACCGCGCTCGGCGGTGGCAGCGTCGGGCAACACGGCCTCCACGCGGTCGGTGAACTCCTTGCCCGCCGCGCCGCCGTCGGCCATGCGCAGCTTCACGCCCAGGTACTCGGCAGGGTTGTGGCTGCTGGTGAGCATGATGCCGCCCACGGCGTCGGCGTCTTGAGCCACCGACCAGCAGAGCGTGGGTGTGGGGCAGTAATCCTGCGTGAGCAGCGTGCGGAAACCGTGCGCCGCCGCAACCTCGGCCGCAAGGCGGGCGTAGGCATGCGCATCCTGGCGGCAGTCGTGCCCGACGATGAGGGTGCCGGGGGCGTCGGCGGGACGCCCGGCAGCCACCGCGTCCTCCTTGAAGACGCGCGCGGCCGCGTCCACGACGCGCACCAGGTTGTCATCCGTGAAATCCTCACCGATGATGGCGCGCCATCCATCGGTGCCGAAGTGTATGTCTGCCACAGGTAGTCCTTTCCACACGGGAAGCCTCGGTTGCGGAAAGGCGCACGCCCGTCCGCATTTCCACACATTATAAGGCTCATCGCCAAGACCCGCCAAAACGATGCAGGATCATCACCGACGCAACAGCGAAAAATTCAGCAACAGTTTCCGCAAGCGAGTCTTTCATCCTTTTTCGGCTGATGAATTTTTCGTTGTGCGCTTCCTGCTCTGTTCGCGGGCATTCGCTGGCCGAGCATCGGCCTCATACCCCTCCCTCGTTTTCACCACCTCGTTCTTAACCTCGATTTTTCGTTGTCTCGCTTTCGGCACGATTTGTCGTCGCTTAATTTTCGATACGCGCGAAGAGGGAACACTCGCTAAAAGGATTACGGCAAAATAGAATCCCGTTCTTCGGGCATTGTTTCACGTGAAACATCGGCCGGAAGATGCGCGCCGAACAGCGACGGAGCAGGTCGCACTGAGCCGAAAGACGATTAAAAAATTGAACGCTGGCAGGATGGGGAGACGGGGAAGGCGTGCAAGCCAAGGGAGGGATTCCGCCCGTGAGCACAGAACGGAAAACGCAGATCGAGGCCGCGGGGGGAGCGGCCTCGATCTGGACGAGTGGAGAGAGAAGAGTGGAGGAGTTTTTCTCTTGCTCGCCGATTATACTATCGAACTTATTATACTTTGTCAAGAATATCTTTGTTCTTGTATAAATTAATGAATGCCGCAGAGTCAGCCCCTTGCCTCTCCCTGCCTGCCACTCATGTTGCTTTCGACGAAATCGCCCGGCAGCACGCCATCGCCGGTACAATAGCCGCAAGAGAAAAGCTTGTGCGCGGCACGGCGGCCGCCGGAAACGAAAGCGAGAATGCCATGGCGAACAGAAGCCTTGCTAAGGGACCCTCGGATACCTGCGTGCTGGTCACAGGAGGTGCCGGGTTCATCGGCAGCCACACGTGCGTCGAGCTGTTGAACCGGGGATACCGCGTGGTCGTGCTGGACGACCTGAGCAACTCGAGCGAGGTTGCGCTCGACCGCGTGCGGGCCATCACCGGCGTCGGCGATGATCGACTGGCGTTCTACGAGGCCAGCATCCTCGACCGCGAAGCGCTCGACCGCGTGTTCGCCGAGAACGACATCGATGCCATCATCCACTTCGCCGGCTTCAAGGCCGTGGGCGAGAGCGTTCAGAAGCCGCTCGAGTACTACTGGAACAACGTGGCGGGCACCCTCGTGCTGTGCGAGGCGGCGCGTGCGGCCGGATGCAAGAACCTCGTGTTCTCGTCGAGCGCCACGGTGTACGGCGAGCCCGAGTTCATCCCCATCACCGAGGATTGCCCAAAGCACGAGGCCACGAACCCCTATGGCCAGACGAAAAGCATGCTGGAACAGGTGCTCACCGACCTGTACGTAGGCGACGGCGAATGGAATGTCGTGCTGCTGCGCTATTTCAACCCCATCGGCGCGCACGAGAGCGGGCTCATCGGCGAAGATCCGAAGGGTATCCCGAACAACCTGCTGCCCTACGTGGCGCAGGTGGCCGTGGGCAAGTTGGAGCGCGTGGGCGTGTTCGGCGACGACTACCCCACGCCGGATGGCACGGGCGTGCGCGACTACATCCACGTGGTCGACCTCGCGCGCGGGCACGTGGCGGCCCTCGACTGGATGGGCGGCAAGGTGGGCACGGGCGCGGCCAGCACGCTGGGCACGCTGGCCGGCGAACCGGCCAGCGACGGCACCCGCCGCGGCGTGGGCATCTTCAACCTGGGAACCGGCACGGGCTCGAGCGTGCTTGACGTGGTGCATGCGTTCGAGCGTGCCTGCGGCAAGGAGCTGCCCTACGAGGTGAAGCCGCGGCGTGCAGGCGACATCGCCGAGAACTACGCCGCCTGCGACAAGGCGCGCGAGGAGCTGGGCTGGACGGCCGAGTACGACCTCGACCGCATGTGCGCCGACAGCTGGCGCTGGCAGTCGCAGAACCCTGACGGCTACGCCATGTCTGCAGTCACGGCTTAGCAGGCCGAGCAGCCGCGAATTCGGCGCCCTCCGCGCCACGCGCACCGCCCACGGCCCCCCGGTTCGGCAGCGAACCGGGGGGCCGTTCCCTATGCCCCGTCGCGTTCCTGTTTTTCCCGATACATCGCACGATCGGCAGCATCGAACAGCTCCTGATAGGTCTTTCCATCGTGCGGGTAGCGCGCCACTCCTATACTGAGGGAAACCGATACGCCCAAGTCCTTCGTGATGAACTCGGTGCGATCGCGCAGTGCGCGCCGCTTGGCGTCAACCACGTCAGCTTCGTCGGCACCGCGCGCGAACGCCACGAACTCGTCCCCGCCGACGCGCCCGACCGGATCGTCGCAGCGGAACACGTCGAACAGCGCACGGGCGATGGCAGCGAGCACCTGGTCGCCCACAAGGTGCCCGTTGCTGTCGTTGATCTGCTTGAAGTCGTCCACGTCTATCATGAACAGCAGGCCGCGATCGTGTGCGGCAAGCGATGCGGCTATCTTCTCTTCGACCGTGACCTTGTTGAGCGCCTTCGTCAAACCATCTATCTGCGACTGCCGCACCAGCTGCTCCTCCAAGGCGCGCTGCTGCGTTATGTCGACCATCTTCCCCACCGCGGCGTAGGGCTCCTGCCCTTCGTACAGGTATCGGCACTTGATGGAGAACCAACGGTACTCGCCGGTCAGCGTGCGCGCGCGGACGATAGCGTGCCGCGCCTCGCCCGACGGTGCAGGGTTCTCGAGAATCTCCCCAACCAGCGAAACGTCCTCTTCGTGGAAATCGATGAGCGGGATACCGCGCTCCAAGTAGTGCTCGCGTCGCAGGCTGTCGAGCGAGAACACGCTGCGCGCGTTCGGTGTCAACTCCAAAACGTCATCGCTATACGAATACTCGAACAGCACGGCGTCCGAGAACTCCGCAAGCACGGCATACCGATCGGCCTCGCGCAGGGCACGACGGCGAAACCTGCCGATAACCAGGGCGACCACAATGCAGGCGATGGTGCTGATAACGACGAGAACCGTTCCCGCCACCACGGTGTCGTGAAGAATGACCTGGGAATGCTCGGCTATCGTGTTCTCCTCGGTGAAGTTCACGATAGTCCAATCGTTCTCGTTGAGGCGCACCGAGGTGAAGAACGTCGTCTTGCCGTTGCGCTTTCCGATGGCCAGGGTGGCAACGTCGCTGTCGTTCTCTACGTTCTCCTGCATCTTGTTTACGATCGCGTCCGCATACCCTTGGCTGCGCAGCACGTCGTACAGGTTGGAGCCATCGTAGAGCTCCGACTTCTCGGAGTCGACGATAATGGTGCCGTCGCCCTTCATGAGCACGGAACCCAGCAGCGTCACCGACGACTTGATCTGGGTGGTATCGATGAGGGTGTGCGCATCCACGATGCTGCGAAGCACGCCCACAACCATGTTGTCCTTCACCACCGGTTCGGCGATGCTGTAGAAGTAGCCGTCCAGCCGGTTGGACTTGCGCACGTCCGACACGACGCTCTCGCCGGCTTTGAGCCTTCTCAAGATCTCGCGATCGCTTTCCTTTCGATTCGAATCGTCAACGCCCTCTTCGAGCGTGGCGATGGAAACGTAGGTCACCCCGAAGGACGATCGCTCGTTCCACGAGTCCAGAAAATCAGTGAACACCTCGCCTTCGGGGTCGATATCGGGCGATTCTGCCAACGTCCGAATGGTGAGCACGGTGTTGCGAATCTCGCCGATGGATGATTCCGACTCGATTTTCTGCGCCGCCGTGAAGTCGTTCATTCCCTCGGCCGACATCTTGTTGAACTCCTCGCCCAACGAAACCGAGTATGCGATGAACACGCCGTAGATGATCGCTCCCACGACGAGGATGGATGCAGCGAGAACGGCGACAGTGCGTGGGGAGCCGAACCAGCGCCAGCGGAGCGGCCGGTTTTCATATTTGGTATCGGTTGGCTCGGCCATCAGGTCAGTTTTCCTTGCTCTCGCGCGGACGCGCATGTCCAAGGGGTGCCCCCGAATTCGATAGTATGCTCCCGGCCAGGGCAAAATACAAGGTTGCCATGCAAGTGCATGCGTTCCGTTACGCGACAGCGCCCGCATCTCTGAAGAGGAAGCGAGCGCCCAAGAAGACTTTTTCGCACGATACCGGCGTACACGCTAGGCAGCGTATCCCGTGTCGGAGTAGTCATCATAGGACCCTTCGCTGTAATAGCCCGATCCGCTCGTGTAGCCTCCGGGTCCCACACCGCTGACGCCCACGATAGTGCTCGGGTCGCCGCCCTCCTCGATCGTCTTCATCATCTGCTTCGTGGCGGTGGGATCGTTCAGCACGAACGACTGGCCGTTTACCAGCTGATCCATGAACACGGTGGGAGCCATGGCCGAATACACCGTCAGGTCGCCCTTGCCCTTGAACTGCTCGGCCAGGGCCACGATGTCGGTGACGGACAGGTCCGTGGTCACGCACTTCGCCGCACCCTGGATAACGCCGGGAAGCTCGGTGACGGGCATGTCGAGCACTTTGTTCACCAGCGCCATGATGAGCTTGCGCTGGTTGGCCGTGCGCGTGAAGTCACCATCGACGAAGGCGCGGCTGCGCGCGAACACGAGTGCCTGCTCGCCGTCGAGGTGCTGCAAGCCCTCCTCGATGATGATGCGCTTGCCGTTCGGGTTGTCCGTGGTGTTGTCGGCGTCGGTGTCGTCGATGCGCTCCGTCACCTCCACGTCCACGCCTCCCACCGCGTCGACCAATTGCACCATGTTCTCGAAGTTCACCTCGGCATAGTGCGAGATATCCACCCCGAGCAGCTGGCTGGCCTCGCGAATAGTGGACGACACGCCGCCGTAGTTGTAGGCGGCGTTGAACTTCGAAATGCCCACATTGTCGATGTCGATCATGGTGTCGCGCGGAATGGACACGATGCTGGCCTGGTTTCTTGTAGGATCGACGTACACGACGATGTTCGTGTCGGAGCGTGCGCCGGCTTCGTCGCTTCCGGCGCGCTCGTCGGATCCCACGAGCATCATGTAGAACGGTTCGTCGAAGCTCTTCTTCGGGGCGAGCACGTCTTGGATGGCCTGCATCTCCTCGGAGGTCATATCCCCGATCAGTTCGCTGTTGATGGAGTTCACGTACAGGGCGAACGCGGTGCCGCAGCCCACGACGGCCACGAGGACGGCGGCCAGAACGCCGATGGCCACCTTCTTGCCGCGGCTCATGCGGCGGTTTGCGTTGCGGGAGTACTGGGGGTTGTTGCGTGAGTACTGGCTTGCAGCCGATTGGCGGGAATAGGCGGTATTGGCGCTGCGACCTTGGCTGCCGGGCGTGTAGGCCGAGCGGTAGGCGGAAGGACTGGCCTGCTGCGGGCCCCGGTCGCGGGAGAACTGCTCGGCGGTCCCACGGGAGGCGATACGGCCCGACTGGGCCGCCTTTGCCGAACGCACGGCACGTGCCGACTGCGGTGCACGCGAGGAACGGGCAGCCGGTCGGTTGGTGCGAGAGTTTCGTGACGCCATGTACTTCTCCTCAACAGCCTTGGCTCAACCGCTTGCAAGCGGAACGCAGAGCCGGCGGGCATGCGCGGCACCGCGTTTCCTCCGGCACCGGCCTCGAGGGTGTTTCAACCCTATCGTTCGAGGTCGTATGCACAACCGCACAATATACTTTTACATTCTATCATCGATGGGCGAAGCGCCATAAAAATGGCATGCTATAGGGACAAACGGTCCATAGCGACCCATGCCCTGTCCCTTTTCCAATAATTACCCGAATCGTATTCCGGCGGTTACGGTATCAGGCGCAAGAGCGGCTAGGCTTTTCCACATGGCGAACAACGTCGGACAGACCGCGAGCGCATCTCATGCAGCGCTGGACAGCAGAAACGAGGCTTCCGTCATCCTCGGGCGCAACGTCACGCGTCTCCGCAAGCAGGCGAAGATCACGAAGCAGAAGTTCGCCCTGATGGTTGACGTGGGGCGACCCTTCCTAAACCGCATCGAGAACGGCACGGCCGACCCGCGCCTCTCCGTCATCCTCCGTCTGGCCGAAGCGCTGGAGACCACGCCGCAAGAGTTGCTCACCGATCCGGGCGAAGCACCGGTGCAGAATGCACCGAAGCGCCATGCGCGCCTCATCTGACCATTCCCCGACTTTCATTCCCCCTCCGTAAGCGACCCCTCCCCCGGCTGCTCTTTGCCTTCGCGCCCTTTCCGCCTAAGCTGGAGATAAGCCAACCCCGACCCGAGAGCAGCGCCGGCGGTGTCCACGAGCCAGTCCATCGGATCGCACATGCGCCCCGGCACGAACAGCTGGTGGAACTCGTCGGACGCACCGTACAGGCTGGCGCAGGCCACTGCCACGAGACAGGCGCGGCGCAAGGGCATATGGCAGCGCAGGGCATTCGCCAGCAACGCGCCGAGAACCGTGTACTCGCAGAAGTGGGCGATCGACGATACCACGTCCACCTCGGGCCCGAGCAGCTGCGCCTGCAGCGCTTTCAGGTCTTGGAAGATGCGCGAGAACAGCCCGAGGCCGTCGTTCAAGCCAGTGTCGGTGTTCGACGACATGAAGAAGATAAAGCCGGCGCAAAGCGCCACGAGAGCCCAGCTCACCACAACGAAGGTGGTCGATTTTCTAGCCATAACGGCAGTCCTTCCCGGCAGTTTGTTGCAGTTGGCGGCTACCCGAGCAAGTCGAGCAGCGCACGCGGGTCGTCGATCACCAAATCGGCCGCCGCCGCACGCAGCCGCTCGGCTTCGTGATAACCCCAGGTGACGCCTACGGCGTAGGTGCCGGCATTGCGGGCTACGGCCACGTCGCCCGTCGAATCGCCCACGTAGACGGTACGCTCGGGAACCGACCCCAGCTCCTCGATGGTGCGCAGAAGCCCGGTGGGGTCGGGCTTGCGCGGGATGTCGGCGCTCTCGCCGTGCGCCACCGCGAACAGGCCGGGCAGGTAAACGCCGACGACCTCCTGGACGCCTGCGTCGAACTTGTTCGACAGCACGCCGAGCCGTGCCCCTCGGCGTTCGAGCTCGGCAACCGTCTCGGGAATGCCCTCGTAGGCCTTGGTCAGGCGATACCCGTACTGCGGGTAGAGTTCCTTCCAACGGCGCATGGCAGCCTCGACAGCCTCCTCGTCGGCATCCTGGGGAACAGCCTGGTACATGAGCGCCTTCACGCCGTTGCCAACGTAGCTTAAGACCTCGGCGGACGTGCGCTCGGGGAAGCCGCACTCGCGCAGCACGGCGTTCGTGAGCACCACAAGGTCGGGTAGCGTGTCGAGCAGCGTGCCGTCGAGGTCGAACACGAAGGTGTCGAACCTGGGCGTCGTTGCGTCTGTCATGAGCGCATCCTTTCGCCTTTAAACGAAAAATCCAAGCCGAAGCTTGGATCGTGGTTTAGATGGAGCGGGTGACGGGACTCGAACCCGCGAATACAAGCTTGGGAAGCTTTTGCCCTGCAAGCCGTCCTGCGGTTCGAAAATACCTTCTGACCTGCCCCTTTCTTGAATGACAGATATTACAACTACCAGATACTGGAAAGTATACTGGAAAATACTGGAAGAATTAACCCCCTTTGAAATGCAAAACGGGCACCATCGAGAAGCGATGATGCCCGGTCAGGTCTGGAGCGGGCGACGGGAATCGAACCCGCGTTGTAAGCTTGGGAAGCTCAAGTTCTACCATTGAACCACGCCCGCAATCAAGCGAATGACAGTATAGCGTATCGCGCAGCTTTGTCACCGGAAATCCTCCTTAAGTCCATGCTTTCCCCCGCCGTCCACGAGTCCCGGGACGAGCCTGCCGACGTAGCGGTTCGCGAGCCCCCTCGTGGTCGCCGGGATGAACCCGACGTACAGGTCGAGCGTGTAGGACGCGTCGGCGTGCCCGAGGAGCACCGAAACCGTCTTTATGTTCCCCCCCCCCGGGCGAGGTTGATGGTCGCGAACGTATGGCGCAAGGCGTAGGGCCTCGTGCCGGCGAACCCCGCCTTCCGGACGAACGCGTTCCACCTCTTCTTGAACGAGTTGTAGCTCCAAGGGTTCCCTGTCTCCCCCAGAAGAGGGGTCGAGCTCCTGAGGACGAGCCCCATCTCGTCGAGCGAGCGCCTCTTCTCCTCGATCCACGCTTCCACGACCGACGCCGTGTACCGGTCGAGCGGGACCGTGCGCATCGAGCTGTCGGACTTGGTGTAGTTCTCTATCCTCCCCGCGCGCTGGGCCGCAACGATCCGCACCTGCGCGTCGCCCCCCTCCCCGGCGGGGACGAAGGCCCCAACGCGCAGGGCGAGCATCTCTTCCGGGCGCATGCCCGTGGAGAACAGAACGAGCACGGCCACCTTGGTCATGCCGAGGGGGAGGGACGACGCCTTCTCGAGGAACATCCCCGCCTCGTCCTCCATCAGCGGGTCGATGAGGGGTCTGCCCTTCCTGAAGCTCTTGGAGAGGAAGCGCTTCTTGGCGACGTTGCGCCCGACGTGCTCGCGGTCGACGGCGTCGTTGAGAACCTCGCGCACGAACTTGAGCACCTTGGACTGCATCGCCGGCCCGGCGACGCGCACGGGCGAGAAGGGGGCCCTCCTTTTGAGCCTCCCCTCCTGCCGCAGCCTCTCCCTGTTTTCCTCCTCGCGCCTCCTCTTCTCGAGCGCCCACTCCTCGGACAGGCGGGGCACCGCGAGCACGCAGCGCTCGACGTCCTCGGCGACGAGCTCTTTCAGGGGGATCGACCCTATCGTCGCCTTGGCGTACTTCAGGTAGCGCCTCTCGTTGGCGGTCGACGCGGGGGAGATCACCCCGGCCCGCCGCTCGACGTACCTCTCCGCGTACTCCCCGAAGGGCATCGCCGCCCAGGCGGCGGAGTCGAGCGACCCGCCACCCCGCGCCTCGAGCGCGAGGTCGAGGATTGCGTTCTTCTCCTCCTCGAAGGCGCGGACCTGTCCTTTGAGGTCGACCTTCTTGTTGAGTGCGAACACCACGCGGGTGAGCTTCTTCTTCCCGCCGAAGTGGCGGCGGTGCTCCTCGGGGATGCGGATGGTGAGCTCGTAGGCGGTGGTGCGCGAGTCCTTGCGCTTTCGCCGCGGCGTGCCGCGCCTCGCGGCCGCCTCGTCGAGGTTGTACGGCTTGTCGCAGTGGAGCAGCTGCATGGGGGGTGCCGTTCGTCAGGCGGACTGCAGGCCCTCGCGGCCCTCGCCCTTGTACAGGTAGTTCAGCAGGGCGAGCTTCGGCACGAGCCACTTCTTGCCCACGCGGCAGCCCTTCAGCTCCCCGCGGGCGAGGAGGCGGCGCACCTCCTGGCTGGTGGCGCAGGTGAACTCCGCGACCTGGGCGGAGGTCATCATATAGGGATACCGCTCGAGCGCGAACAGGTAGAGCCCGTCGGGGTCCGCGGCGCGCAGCCGCTCCTCGTCCACCCCGAGGTCGCCGTGCAGTTCGATCATTCCCGTCCCCTTTCTCCGAAGCGCGTACACGCCGATGATGGACCATCCGCGCGAGGGTTCAAGGGTGCGCTGAGGGCCCGGCGCACCCTTGCGGTGCAGGGCGGCCGTGCTACGGCGCCGCCGTCCCAGGTTTCGCCTTCGCACCTCCCCGATCGCGCGTTTCGCATGGAGCGTACGCCCCGTGCCGCTGCGTGGGGAGGTTTGTTCCGGAACAGGGGTCCGCTGTCACCGTTTCAGGTACTTGGAGAGAAGTTGGAGAACGTCAAAGAAGAGTGCCCGCGTGCAAATCTTATGTCCATATGGAACATTGGCGACCATTCGGGCGAGGATTTGCGATGCCGGTACCTAATACTGCCCCTGTTAAGTTACCATAATCTAACTAAAGGAGTGACAATGGGAAACTCAGAGCAGAAGACAACGGAATCGCGCGCCCTGAAGGGCCGCGACCTCATTACGATTGGTATCTTCACCGCGCTGTACTTCGTGGTGAACTTTGTCTGCATGCTCCTCTCCGGACTCCATCCGTACCTCTGGGTGTTCATGCCTGCGCTCGACGCGCTTCTCGCGGGCATCCCGTTCATGCTCGCCTGCGCGAAGGTTCCCAAGTCCGGCACAGTGCTCATCATGGGTATGGTCCCCTCCCTCGTCTACTTCATCACCGGCATGTTCACGCCCCTTATCCTGGGGATGATGGTCGGCGCGTGCGTGGTGGCGGAGGTCATCAGGGCGGCGACGAAGTACCGCAGTTTCGCCGGCAACACGTTCGCGTACGCCGTGTTCGGGTTCGGCATGTGCGGAAGCCCCCTGCCGCTGTGGGCATTCCACGACTCGTTTGTGGCGCAGATCGCCGCCCAGGGCATGGGCACCGACTACCTGGCCGCCCTTGAGACGGCGGCGAACCCCGCGATGCTCGTCGCCATGTTTGTCACGACGTTCGTGGCGGGACTCGTGGGCGCCTACATCGCCCGCGGCATGTTCAAGAAGCACTTCACGAAAGCAGGCCTGGCGTGATAGGCGAAGGAATGACCGCAGCCGGCCCCGTCCCGCAGGGCGGGACCATCCTGGGCGGCAGACCTCGCAGGGGCGCGCTCGCGCTCGATCCGCGCACGCTTATGGGCGTCCTTCTCGCGGCATCCGCCCTCGCCTTCATGGGCAAGGGCGTGACCGCGGAGCTTTGCCTCGTGGTCGCCGTCGGGCTGCTCCAGACGCTTTGCGGCCACGTCAGGATGGCGCTCGGCTTCGTTGCCGCCTACGCCGCGCTCATGGGCGTGCTCTACGTCGTGTTCCCTCATGTCGGCGGGGCGGCGGCGACCATGTTCACCATCAGCTTTACGTTCGCGCGGAAGATCTACCTGTGCCTCATGACGGGCGCGCTCCTGGTCTCGGACTCCTCGGTCCATCGGATCAGCGCCGCGCTCGCGAAGCTCAAGGTCCCGCAGTCGGTGCTCATCCCGCTCACGGTGACGTTCCGCTACTTCCCCACGCTCAAAGAGGAGGCCGCGCACATCAGGGACGCCATGTCGCTGCGCTCCATCCCCGCCGGCAGCAGGGCAGAGTGCTTCGTCGTGCCGCTCGTGATGTCCGCCACATCGACCGCCGACGAGCTCTCCCGCGCCGCGACGTGCCGCGGCATCGAGAACCCCGCGCCTTCGACCGACACCGAGCGCCTCTCGATGCGCGCCGCCGACTGGGCGGTGCTCGCGATCTCGGCGCTCGCCGTGGCCGCGGTCGCCTTGTTCGGAGGCTCCGCATGAGGCGCGGGAAGGAACGGGAAACGGTGGTGTCGCTTTCCGGGGTCGGCTGCACGACAGCCTCCGGCAAGCGCATCCTCGACGGCATTGACCTCGACGTCCGGCGCGGGGAGTGCGTCCTGATCATCGGGAGGTCCGGGTCGGGCAAGACTACCGTCACGAAATGCATCAACGGGCTCATCCCCTCCTTCGAGTCGGGGATCGAGCTCGAGGGGCAGGTGCGCGTCTGCGGCCTCGACCCCTCCGCATGCGAGATGTACGAGCTCGCCGAGCACGTGGGCAGCGTGTTCCAGAACCCGAAGAGCCAGTTTTTCTGCCTGACGTCCAACGACGAGCTCGCCTTCGGGCTCGAGACGCGAGGCGTTCCCGTCGACGAGATCGAGCGTCGCATCGAGGAGACGGTGGAGGCGCTCGGGGCGCAGCGCCTGGTCGGCCGCGACGTGAGCACGATGAGCGGCGGCGAGAAGCAGAGCCTCGTGTTCGCGTCCGTCGACGTGGCACAGCCCGACGTGCTCGTCCTCGACGAGCCGACCGCGAACCTCGACGCCTCCTCGGTGCGCGCACTCCACGACGAGATCGCCGCCGTGCTCGCCGCCGGCAAGAGCGTCGTCATCGCGGAGCACCGGCTCTACTTCGCCGCGGACCTTGCCGATCGCGCGGTGCTCATCGAAGGCGGGCGCATCGTGCGGGAGTTCTCGCCGGAGGAGCTCTTCGCTTTAAGCGATAAGGAGCGGGAGATTCTCGGCCTGCGCGCCGTGGACCCCGCCGAGGCGCTCAAGGTTGAGGTTGGGGCGGCGGCAGGCAGGGCTGCCGGACGGAGCGGGCATGCCGCAGGCGATCGGGCCAAGGCGGGTTCGGGCCTCGTCCTCTCCTCGTTCACGGTCGCCCGCAAGGGGATGCCCGTCTTCGCCCCTGTCGACGCCGCGGTCCCGCGCGGGCGCGTGCTCGGGGTCCTCGGGGAGAACGGTGCCGGGAAGTCGACCTTCCTGCGGGGGATAGCGGGGCTCGAGCGGGGGAGCCTGGGCGAGGTCTCCTTCGACGGCACGCCGCTTGCCCGCAAGCAGTGCCGGCGGACCGCCGCCCTCGTGATGCAGGACGTGAACCACCAGCTGTTCAGCGACAGTGTCTGGAACGAGTGCGCGCTGGCGATAGGCGGGCGCGACGACGGGGAGGCCGCCTCGCGCGTCCGGGAGCTTTTGGGCACCCTCGACCTCTCCGGGCTCGAGGACGTGCATCCCATGGCGCTTTCCGGCGGTCAGAAGCAGCGCCTTTCCATCGCGTGCGCGCTGCTCTCCGACCGGCGCCTGCTCCTGCTCGACGAGCCGACGAGCGGCCTGGACTTCGACCGCATGGTGGAGGTCGCCCGCCTCGTCAGGCGCCTCGCCGACGACGGCGCCTGCATCGTCCTCGTCACGCACGATCTGGAGTTCCTCAACCGTTGCTGCGACGACGTGCTCGAGCTCGCATGCGCCCAGGGAGGCAACGGCGGTGCGCATGGCTAGGACGGCGGAGAGCATTTTCGCCGGCGACGGCGGCGCCTTCCCCTTCGCCGAGGGAAGCGCCGCCCCGCCCGACCTGGCCGAAACCCTCTCGTCGATGAGGGGCGAAAAGTCGGGAACGCTCTCTTTCGGCAACGAATCGGGGTTCGGGGAGATGCGTCTGGTGGAGGTCCTTCCGGGCGTGTCGGTCTCGTTCAACGACTTCGGGATGGACGGCTACCTCTCCACGTTCTCGACGGCGAGCGACGTTCTGTGCGTCGACTGGTGCCGTGACGGCAGGATCGAGCAGCCCATGCCGGACGGCTCGTACGCCTACGTCTCCGCGGGAGACCTCAAGGTGGACGACCGAACGCGCCATTCTGGCAGCTTCGCGTTCCCGACGTCGCGCTACCGCGGTATCACGATCTCGTTCGACCTCTCTTGCGCTCCCGCCTCCATCCGGAGGGCGCTGCCAGGGTTCTCCGTCGACCTCCGCGAGCTCAAGCGCCGCTTCTGCCGCGACGGCCGGCCGTTCATCGTCCGCGACTGCGCCCGCATGCGCCACATCGCCGAGGAACTCTACGAGTCGCCCGTCCACGCGCGAAGGGCGTACTGCCAGATCAAGGCGCTCGAGACGCTGCTGCTCCTCGACTCGATCGACCCCGGGCTCGAGGGCGCGGACGTCGCCTACTACCCGCGCTCGCGGGTCGCGCGCGTGAAGAAGGCGCGCGAGCTCATGGTCTCCGACCTCTCCTCCTGCATGACGGTCGAGGAGGCGGCGCGCCGGGCGGGCATGTCGCTCACCTCGTTCAAGGAGTGCTTCAAAGGGGTCTACGGGACCTCGCCGGCCGCCTACGTGCGCGGCGTGAGGATGGGACAGGCGGCGAAGATGCTCGCGGAGACCGACATGCCCGTGGCGGCGGTCGGCGCGCTCGTGGGATACGACAGCCCCTCGAAGTTCTCGGTCGCATTCAAGTCGTCAATGGGAGCCACTCCGAGCAGGTATCGCCACCTCGTCCGAGAGCCCGGTTTTCGTCCGAATGGGACAGCCGCGGCCGAACGGGGCTGAGAGGCGCAGGCCCTCCTCGGATAATAAGCCCAAGCTAACAAATGCGGGCTGACGGCGGATGACGTCGGTCCGCCTTGCTTGGGAAGGACGTGATGCCATGGCGAAAGAGGAAACGCCCCGAAACGGCACGGGAGGGAGGTCGTGGATCGGGACCCTCTTCGGGTACGCTCGGCGGTGCCGGGGGAAGATGGCGCTCTCGTTCATCGCGTCGGTGGCGAGCGTCGGCGTGGGGTTCGTCCCGTTCTACTGCGTCTACCGTCTGATGGCGATGGCAATCGACGGGACGCTTTCCTGGGAGGGGTCGACCTTCTGGCTCGTCCTCGCAGCAGCGGCCTACGTCGCGAGCAAGCTCCTGTTCGGCGCGTCGACCCTGCTCTCCCACGTCTCCGCGTACACGATCCTGGCATCTTTGCGCGAGGACTTCGTGCGCAAGCTCATGAAGGCGTCCCTCGGCACCGTCCAGGGGAAGAGCATCGGCAGCGTGAAAAGCGTCTTCGTCGACCGGATCGAGAACATCGAGCCGCCCTTGGCCCACATGATCCCCGAGCTCGGCGGCTCGCTCGTGCTCGCGGCGGGGCTGGCAGTATGGCTTGTCGCCATCGACTGGAGGGTCGCCTTGGCGTGCCTCGCGAGCGTGCCGGTAGGGCTTTTGGTGTTCGCCTCGAGCCTCAAGGGGTTCAACGCGAAGTACGCTGCCTACATGGCGGAGAGCAGCCACGTGAACAGCGTGATCGTCGAGTACATCGAGGGCATCCAGGTGGTGAAGGCGTTCAACCAGGCGAGCGACTCCTACGAGAAATACGCGGGCGCCGTGCGCGCGTTCAAGGACTTCACCATGCAGTGGTTCCGCTCGACCTGGGTCACCATGAACTTCATGTCGTCCATCATGCCGACGACATTGCTCGGCGTGCTGCCCGCGGGAATCGCCCTTTACCTCGGCGGGAGCTTGGCGCCGGCGGACTTCGCCATGTGCGTCATCCTCGCGCTCGCCATCGTCGACCCCATCATGCGGTTCACCGCGTTCGTGAACGACGTGAAGTCGATGGAGTACGCGGTGGCGGACGCCGCTGAGTTCCTCGGCCTGCCCGAGCTTCCCGAGACCGCGCGCAGCGCTCTCGTCGAAGGATCCGCGGTCGAGCTCGACGGCGTGTGCTTCTCCTACGATGCGGGCGAGGAGGTCATCCACGACGTCTCACTTTCGGTGCCGCAGGGATCTTTCACCGCGCTCGTCGGGCCGTCCGGGTCGGGCAAGTCGACCCTCGCGCGCCTCATCGCGCGGCATTGGGACGCCGACGCGGGGTCGGTCAAGATTGGCGGCGCCGACGTGCGGGACATGCCGCTCGACCAGCTCTCGGGGCTCGTGAGCTTCGTCGCGCAGGACAACTACCTTTTCGACGTGTCCATCAGGGAGAACATCCGCCTCGGCAGGCCGGGGGCGAGCGACGGGGAGGTCGCCTTCGCCGCTGCCGCCGCGTGCTGCGACGAGTTCGTGCAGCGCCTTCCCCGCGGCTACGATACCCCTGTCGGGGAGGCCGGCAGCGCGCTCTCGGGCGGCGAGCGCCAGCGCATCTCGATCGCCCGCGCAATCCTCAAGGACGCGCCCGTCATCGTCCTGGACGAGGCGACCGCCTTCACCGACCCCGAGAGCGAGGACAAGATCCAGCGATCCATTGCGCGCCTTTCGGAGGGAAAGACCCTCGTCGTCATCGCCCACCGGCTCTCGACCGTCACGGGCGCCGACCAGATAGCGGTCGTCGACGACGGGAGGATCGCGGCGACGGGCACGCACGAGAGCCTGCTCGCAAGCTGCCCCTTGTACACGAGGATGTGGGCTGCCCACGTCGGCGCGCACGACTGGGCGGCAGGGTCTAAGCCGGCAGGACCGGAGACGGCGGAAGCGAGGCATGCGGTGTCGAAGACGGAAGGAGGCAGGCGATGATCAGGAACCTTGTCCGCATCGTTCGCTGGGCCGGGCCGTATCGAGCGCGGCTGTTCTGGGGGTGCGTGTGCTCGTTCTTCATGACATGGGCGGTCGCGGCTCCCGTCGTGCTCGCCGCGTGGCTCCTCGCGCAGGTCGCCGACGACGCGCGCGGTGTCTCGCAGCTCGACCCTTCGTGGGTCTGGCTCTCGCTTCTGGCGATGGTCGGCTGCGTCCTCGCGCGGTTCGCGTTCTCGTACGGCAAGAACCGCCTGCAGGAGTCCATCGGCTACGAGGTCGCCGCCCAGGAGCGGATCGACCTCGGCAACGTGCTCAAGCGCGTCCCGCTCGGGTACTTCGCCCAGAACAAGACCGGCGACATCCTGGCGACGGCGACGACGGAGCTCGGCGTGCTCGAGCTGCAGGGGATGAAGATGGTCGACGCGGTGATCAACGGCTACGTGAACCTCGCCGCTATCGTCTGGTTCCTCTTCGTCCTGTCTCCACCGGCGGCGCTCGCCGCCGTGGCGGGCACCGCCGTGTCCTGCCTTGCGCTCGCGTCCGTCAACCGCGCCTCGCAAAGGCTCACGCCCGCTGCGCACAAGGCGACCGAGGACCTCACGAGCGACATTGTGGAATACGTCCGCGGGCTGGGGACGGCGAAATCCTACGGGCACGGCGGCGCGGCGGAGCGGCCCATCCGCGCGACAATCCAGCGGCTGAAGGACGCCCGCATAGCCATCGAGCTCGCCTTCACCCCGCGCAACGTCGTGCACCTCGTCGCTTTCAAGCTCGCGAGCGTCGGGGTGGTGGCGTGCGCCGCGTGGCCCTTCGCGCGCGGGGCCATGCCGCTGTGGGTCTTCCTGGCGCTGTGCGCCTTCTCGTTCACCGTCTTCTCGGGCGTCGAGCGCGTCAACGACTCGGCGCACATGCTCGGGGACCTGGGCGACATCCTCGATCGGCTCGAGGAGCTGGAGGGGGCGGAGTTCATCGACGAGGGCGGACGCGACATCCCGCTCGACGGCCACGACATCGAGTTCGAGAACCTCGGGTTCTCGTATGCGCGGGACGGCAGCGGGCAGACGCTTCACGACGTGAGCTTCTCCATCCCCGAGGGCACGACGTGCGCTATCGTCGGCCCTTCCGGGTCGGGCAAGACGACGATCGCCAACCTCATGATGCGCTTCTGGGACGCCGATTCGGGGGAAGTCCGCGTCGGCGGCAGGAACGTGAAGGACTTCACGTGCGACAGCCTGCTCTCGAACTTCTCCGCGGTGTTCCAGAGCGTCTACCTGTTCAACGACACTGTGGAGAACAACATACGCTTCGGCAGGCCCAACGCAACCTTCGCCGAGGTCATCGACGCCGCGAAGCGCGCACAGGCAGACGAGTTCGTCGAAGGGCTTCCGGAGGGGTACCGGACACTCGTCGGCGAAGGCGGCAGCGCGCTTTCAGGCGGACAGAAACAGCGCATATCCATCGCACGAGCGCTCCTCAAGGACGCGCCCATCGTCATCCTCGACGAGGCGACCGCGAGTGTCGACCCTGAGAACGAGGCGCTCATCCAATCCGCCATCTCCGAACTCACGCGGGGAAAGACCGTCGTGGTGATCGCCCATCGCCTCGCGACCATCGAGAACGCCGATCAGATTCTCGTGGTCGAAGGCGGGACCGTGGTGCAGCGCGGCACACACGAGCAGCTTCTTGCCGAGGAGGGAACGTACCGGAAGTTCGTCGAAATTAGAAGCGAGGCGGAAGGGTGGCGTTTCGGATTCTGACGGACGGAGAAGCGATGCTCTGCTGCGACCTCTGTGGCGGAAGGAAGGGAGGAAGTCGATGCCGATGAACCGGTCGAGG
>NC_021021.1:1369995-1378272 GCF_000210055.1 Gordonibacter pamelaeae 7-10-1-b | reverse complement strand
TCCCATCACAGGTCCCTTCTCGCCCTCCCGACCTTGAGCGAGCAGTGGACGCACAGGCTGCCGACATCAGGGCGTAACGCTGAAACACGTCTAACGTCACGTGTCCGCCTTATCGATGGGCGAGCTCGCTGCGGTACTCGCTCGGAAGCATACCCGTTTCTCGCTGGAATACCTTCGAGAACCGACCTGCACAGGTGTAGCCGACCGCCCGGGCGACCTGCGCGATCGTGAGGTCGGGCTGTCGCAGAAGCGACTCCGCCATGCTCGCGCGTCGGCGCTGAACGTACGCGGTGAGAGTCAGCCCGGTTTCGATTCGGAAGCTCTCCTTGAACTTGGTGGGGCTCATGCATGCCGCGCGGGCGAGGTCGGACACGAGCAGATTGCGCGCGGCATGATCGTCGATGTAGGCGACGACGGAGCGGATCCTCCGAGCGTCCTCTTCGGAAAGCCCCGCGCGAGGCTTCTGGCGGGAGATACGGGTACGTTCCGCGAGCAATCCGAGCGCCTCGAGCACCTTTCCTTCGTAGAACAGCTGGGACTTGCCCTCGTCGCCCGGGTGGGGATAGAGGCTTGCAAGCAGGGCTCTCATCTCCGGGAACGCATGCATGTCGTTCACAGAGAGAAACGCGTCGCGCACGTTTTCGAACTGCCCCTCGTATTCGGCTTCCAGGTATTCCGTCGACATACGGGGCGTGACCTCAATCCCGATGGCGCGGACGGGCACTCCCCCGTGAACGAGCCCTCGCCAGCCACCCTGGTCGCTGCAAAATCCCCAGAGTGCCTTGGCGCGCAGCTTGCGGTACGGCGTGAGCTCTTCCCCCGAAATCGATTCGTACCAGGTGATCGAAAGGTATTCCGGCAGCTTGAATTCGAGCAGTGCGTCCTTTTCGAGCGTGAAGTCGTGGATGGCGATGCTCCACCGGTCGCTCGGCGCGCAGAGGTGGTAGTACCCGCGTGCGAATCCGCTGTGGGATGCGTACGACTTCCACAGCGGCCCGAACCCCGCGGGGCGGGTCACTTCGGCGAATCCCGATTGCTCTAGTGTCGCGTCGTGTATGCCGACGAATCCCATGGGTCTGCCCTTTCCTCTAGTAAGTCATAGTTAACAATCATGGTACCAGCCATTCGCCGGATGAGGGAGCGGGTGGCGCGACCGACGATGCGACGATCGAACGCGAACGTGCGACGATCGGACATCGCGGTCAGTGCTCCTCGTCCACCGCCCTTCGCTTGCATAGAGTTAACGATAGCTTACATCTTCGTTCGTTAGGAGGAAACCTATGCAAAGCGGCGTTCAGGAAGCGAAACGGGGGCTCGGGGCAAAAGACCTCGTGACCACAGGTGTGTGCATCGCGCTCTATTTCGTGTTCATGATGGTGGGAAGCATGCTGTTCGCGCCGAACCCGGTTCTGACGTTCCTCATGCCGGCGGGCGCGGCGCTGCTCACGGGGCCGGCCTACCTGCTCCTCATCGCGCGCGTGCCGAAGCACGGCCCCCTCATCATCCTCGGCATCGTCGAGGCGGTCGTCATGTTCGTGACGGGCATGTACTGGCTGTGGTCGGTGTTCCTCGTCGTGCTCGGCATCGTGGGCGACCTGATCGCGGGCGCGGGCGGATTTCGGAGCAAGCCGCTCAACATCGCGAGCTTCCTTGCGTTCTCGCTCAACCCCCTGGGCTCCTACCTCATGCTCTGGCTCGACCCGGCGGGGTATTCGACGTATTTGGTCGAGAAGGGAACCGAGCAGGCGTACATGGACACGATGGTCGCGACCGGCGCCGACTGGGTGTTGCCTGCGATGATCGTGCTCACGCTCGTCTGCGCGCTCGTGAGCGCGCTCGCGGGGATGCGGATGCTGCGCAAGCAGTTCGAGAAGGCGGGAATGACGGCGTGAGCGCGCGAAAGGCGATGCGCCTCGACCCGCGAACGAAGCTCGCCTTGCTGTTCGTCTGGGCGCTCGCGGTGTTCTTTTCCCCGGGCCTGCCGTTCGAAGCGGGGATGATGGTGCTTGCCGTCGTCTTCGGGGCGCTGTGCGGCAAGGCGCGATTGTCGGTCGCGATGTTCGCCGTCTACTGTGCGACCATGGGGATCGCCATCGCGCTCGCCCAGGTGAACCTCGGCATCTTCAGCACGCTGTTCAACTCGTTCTTCCTACTCGTCCGCAAGGTGTTCCCTTGCGGGCTGCTCGCGGCGATCATCGTTTCGACCACCCAGGTCAACGAGTTCATGAGCGCGTTTTCGAAGATGCGCTGCCCGCGCGAGGTGACGATCCCGCTCGCGGTGATGATGCGCTACGTTCCCGCCATCCGCGAGGACTGGGGCTACATCAAAGACGCGATGCGCATGCGCGGGGTGAGCCCGACGCTCGGCGGCTTTCTGCGCAGGCCGGGCCTGACGGTCGAATGCCTCTACGTGCCGCTCATGATGAGCGCACTCAACGTCGCGGACGAGCTGTCGTGCGCGAGCGTGGCGCGCGGGATCGAAAACCCCGCGCCGCGAACCTGCTACCTGCATATCGAGTTCGGGACGGCGGACGCGGCGGCCGCCGTCGTCGCCGTCGCCGTCCTCGCAGCGGCAATCGTTCTAAGGAGCGTGGCGTGATCGAATTTTCAGACGTGACGTTTGCCTACGCGCAGACCGTGCCGGAGCGGGCCGCCGGCGTGTCGCATATCGACCTTGCGGTACCGCAGGGCTCGTGCGTGCTTGTGTGCGGCCCTTCGGGATGCGGCAAGACGACGCTGACGCGGCTCGCCAACGGACTTGCGCCGACGTTCTTTCCCGGAGCGCTTTCCGGCCGCGTGGTGATCGACGGGTGCGACTGCGCGCAGATGCACAGCTGGGAGGTCGCACTCTCTGTCGGGAGCGTGTTCCAGAACCCGCGGACGCAGTTCTTCAACGTGGATTCGACGGGCGAGGTCGCCTTCGCGTTGGAAAGCTGCTCGACGCCGGAAGGCGAGATCCGTGAGCGTGTGGCGGAAACCATGGACGATCTGGGCATTCGCCATCTCGCCGACCGGAACATCTTCTCGCTTTCAGGAGGCGAGAAGCAGCGGATCGCGTTCGCGAGCGTCTGGGCAGCTCGGCCAACGAATCTCGTGCTCGACGAGCCGACGAGCAACCTCGACATGGCGGCGATCATGGATCTGCGCTCGTACGTGGCGAGGGCGAAGGCGTCGGGAACGTCCGTGCTCGTCGCTGAGCACCGGCTCTGGTGGCTGGCGGGCATCGCCGACGAGGTCGTGGTCATGGACGGCGGCCGGATCGTGCGACGGTTCTCCCCACAGGAGTTCGCGTCGCTTTCTGCGCAGGAGGTCGGCGCGCTCGGACTGCGCGCGCAAAGTCTGGCAGAAGTCGAGGCGGCGGCTCCGGTTTGTGGGCAGGGTAGCTCTCGGGCACGTGAGGCGGCGAAGCCGCGGCCAGGTGAACCGTCGCAATCGGAGGCGGAGCCGCGAGCGAGCGAAGGCTATCGGGCGGAAGCGGGCCTCGAAGTGCACGGCGTGCGGGCGGGGTACCGGAAGCGAGAGGTGCTGCGAGGAGTGGATCTTTCGGCTTCCGCGGGCGAGGTCATCGCCCTCGTGGGGCGAAACGGCGCCGGCAAGTCGACCCTTTCACGCGCGATCTGCGGTCTGGCGAAAAGCTCGGGAGATTATCGGCTCTTCGGCGAGGAGGCAGGCGAGCGGGAGCGTCTCGCGCGGTCGTCGATGGTGTTCCAGGATGTGAACTACCAGCTGTTTGCCGACAGCACTGCGGCCGAGGTCGTCTTCGGCATGGGCAGGGACCGGGCACGGACGGTCGACGCGGAGGGCATCCTTTCGTCGCTCGGCCTCTCCGACGTCGCCGATCGCCATCCGGCGACGCTTTCGGGCGGCCAGAAGCAGCGGCTCGCGGTCGCGTCGTGCGTCGCCGCGAGAAAGGACGTGCTCGCGTTCGACGAGCCGACGAGCGGGCTCGATCTCGCAAGCATGCGGCGGGTGGCCGGCCTCATCCGGCGGCTTGCCGCGGAAGGGCGGGTCGTTCTCGTGGTGACGCACGACCTCGAATTCATCGCCTGCGCGTGCGATCGCGCCGTCGAGCTTTCTGGAGGCGCGGTTACGGGGACCTACGACGTCGCGGGCGGCTTGGACGACATCAGACGCGCCCTCTTCGCCGGAACGCAGTTCGAAGGGCTTGGGGGCTAGGGCTGGGGCAATGCCGATGCGTCCGCTCCGGACGTCTTAGCCCATGCCTCGCCTCCTGCGTTTTTGCCCTCATCGATGGAAGCCGCGGCATCTTCTTCGACCCCGCCCTCATCTGTGCCGACGCGGGTAGGCCAAGGCGACCGGGAAGAGGGACGGTAGGTTCCGAGTGCTTTCGTCATGATGCGACGATCGGACGAGCTTATGCGCCAAGGGGACGTATGGGCGCTGCATAAACGCTGATTCAAAGCTTAGAAAGCTATCCTTGCTTCAAAAACAAGCGGTAGGGTCGTCCGTTCGTCGCATGCTCCCCACCGCGGAAACGGAGGCGGCATGGCGAAGGAGAAGAAAGCGGGCGGGGCGTTCTCGCTCGTGCTCGCATGGGCGGGCGCCAATCGGAAGTTCCTGGTCGCGTCGATGGTCGCCGCGACCGTGTCGGGCCTTATGACCATGGTACCGTATTGGGGCGTTTACCGGATCATGCAGGCGGCGTATGCGGGAACCCTGACCGAAGGGCTGCTCGCTCAGTGCGCCGCCGTCGTGGCGGTCGGGTTCGTCGTGCAGTACGCGTGCTTCGCCGCCTCTAGCCTGCTGTCGCACAAGGGGGCCTACCGCACGCTTTTCGACGTGAGGTGCCGCATCGTCGACCATCTGGCGCATGCGCCCCTCGGATCGCTGAGCGAGCGATCGATCGGGCAGGTAAAAACGGTGCTGCTCGACGACGTCGAGCGCCTCGAGCTGTTTTTGGCCCACAACATCCCCGAAGCGTTCATGTACCTCGCAGGACCGGTCGCGGCGTTCGCCTTCCTGTGCTCGACGAACGCGCCCCTCGCGCTCGCGACGCTCGTCCCGTTCGCTGCCGCCGTGGCGCTCATGGGGGCGTGCTTCAAAGTGATGGGCGAGGTCATGCCCCGAGCCGCCGCAGCGCTTTCGCGCATGAACTCGGTCATGGTCGAGTACGTTTCGGGGATGCGGGTCATCAAGGCGCTCAACATGGGGTCGGCCTCCTTCAAACGCTTCCGAGACAGCGTCGACGGCGAGTTCGACGTGTGGTGCGAGATCTCCCGCAAGACCGCGCCCGCCTATGCGGCGTACCTGGTCGTGATCGAATGCGGACTGCTCATCATGATCCCCCTCGGCGGGCTCATGTTCACGACGGGCGCCGTTTCGGGAAGCACCTACCTGCTGTTCGCGTTCGTCGGATCGCTCTACCTCGTGGAGATCCGCTTGCTGCAGGAGATGGGGTCCAAGCTCGCCGAGGTGGCAAGCGGCGCGGCGCGCGCCCAGGAGCTGCTTGACATGCCGGTGTTCGGGGGCGGGGATCCGTTCCCCAGGCGTTGCGACATCGAGCTGCGCGACGTGAGGTTCTCCTACGACGCCGGCCGCGAGGTGGTGCGCGGGGTGTCGCTGCGCATCGCCCAAGGGGAGCGGATCGCGATCGTCGGCCCGTCCGGCGCGGGGAAGACGACGCTGGTCGAGCTCGTCAGCCGCTTCTACGATCCCGATTCCGGCCAGGTGCTCATCGGCGGGAAGGACGTGCGGTCTATCGACTACGACGACCTCTTGGCCCATGTCGCCGTCGTCTTCCAGAAGACCTTCCTCACGAGCGGCAGCATCCTCGAGAACATCCGGATGGGGCTCGACGCATCGATCGAGGACGTGCGCCGTGCGGCACGGCTTGCCTGCATCGACGACTTCATCATGACGCTGCCTGACGGCTACGACACCGAGATGGGCAGCCTCGGCGACCGGGTGTCGGGCGGTCAGCGCCAGCGCATCGCCATCGCGCGCGCCATCCTGAAGGACGCGCCCGTTCTCATCCTCGACGAGGCGACGAGCGCCGCCGACCCGGAGAACCAGCTCCAGATCGACACGGCGATCGGAAACCTGTGCGCGGGAAAGACGGTAATCGTCGTCGCGCACCGCCTCGGCGTGGTCCGCAGGTGCGACCGGGTCGCCGTCGTCGAAGACGGGCGCGTGACGGCGGTCGGCGCGCACGAGCAGGTCCTTGCGGCATGCCCCTACTACGCGCAGGCGTGGCGGGACTACGACGAAGCTCGCAGCGTCAGCTTCGGGTGGGCGGGCGTTGCGGAGAGCGACGGCTCGCCTGGCAGCGATGGTGCGAAGAGCGCAGGAGCAGGACGGAGCGTCGCGGAGGCAAGCGCGATGACGAGAACGGGGCAAGGCGAAGCCGATTCGGAGAAGGGAGCACGGCGATGACGGGATCGAACACGGCAGCGCGGCGGGACCCCACGCGCATCTTCGCGAAGAACCGCCGCTTCTCAGTCCATATTGCCTGCATGGTGGTGGACGGGGTGCTCGACGGGTGCAACTTCGCTCTCATCTACCTCGTGATACGGGGCGTTTTCGAGGGGTCGTTCACGATGTCGTCGGCGCTCGCCATGACGGCGGCGGTCGCGGCGGTGTTCGTGGTGCGCCTACTCGTGTACGGGTACGGCTATCTTCAAGGACAGATCGGCGGTGCCCAGATCAGCCGCAACATCAGGGTCTTTCTCGGCGAGAAGATCAAGCGGATCCCGCTCTCGCGCTTCACCGAGCGCAGCTCGGGCGACTACCTCAACGCGCTCACGGTGAACGTGAACGATTACGAGCAGATCCTCACGCACAAGACCGGCAGCATCGTGAAGAACGTCGCCTTGGCGGTCATGCTCATCACGTTCGTGACGTGGCTTTTCGCGCCTGCGGGAGCCATTGTGGCCGCGATGTTCCTGCTGATCGTGCCGGGCCTTGCCTACTCGTGGCACCAGGTGAGGCGTTTCGGCGCGCGCAAAAGCGCCATCCAGGCTTCGAACGCGAGCGCGATCGTGGAGCACGTGACGGGCATGCAGACGCTGCGCGCCTACGGGATCGGCGGGACGGCGAACGAGCGCATCGTCGAGAGCATGCGCGCATTCTCCGACATCAGCTACCGGTACGAGGCGGCCGTGACGCCGCCGGGAGCCGTGGTGTTCGCCCTTGTCGGAATGGGCGCGCCCGCGCTGTTCCTCGTCTGCTGCAACGCGGTGCTTGCCGGAACGCTCGATGCGGTTTCCGCCGTGCTCATCATCATGCTGCCCCTGTTCATCATCAAGCTGACGGCGGCGCTCTTCGTCGACCTCACCGCCTACCGCAATCTGTCCATCGCGAAGGGCCGCATCGCGGACGTCGCTGCCGAAGTGGAGGAGCAGGGCGTTGACGAGGAGTTTTCCGTCGGAGACGCGGGAATTGAGCTTTCCGGCGTCGATTTCGCGTACGAGCCGGGCAACCCCGTGTTCCGCGGCCTCGAACTTGCGTGCGCTCCCGGCAGTCTCACGGCACTCGTGGGGGATTCCGGCTGCGGAAAGTCGACTGCGCTTTCGCTCGTCGCCCAGTACTACCGGCCCGATGCGGGGTCGGTCCTCATCGGCGGTTCCGACTCGGCGGCGTACGCCCCCGAGCGCGTGCTCGAGCACGTGTCGATCGTCGACCAGGATGTCTTTCTGTTCGACGACTCGGTGGCAGAGAACGTGCGCTACGCCAAGCCCGATGCGAGCGACGAGGAGATCAGGAAGGCGTGTCGGCTTGCCAACGCCGACGGCTTCATCGGGCAGATGCCCGAGGGCTACGCCAGCCGCATCGGCGAGAACGGGTCGCGCCTTTCGGGCGGTGAAAGGCAGCGACTTTCCATCGCGCGCGCCATCCTGCGGGATTCCCCCATCGTGCTGCTCGACGAGGCGACGGCGTCGCTCGACATCGAAAACGAGCTGGCGGTCAAGCGGGCAATCCGTAACCTGCTTGCGCGCCGTAAGACGGTGATCATGATCGCGCACACGCTGCCCATCGTGCGAACCGCCGACAGCATCGCTGTCATCGGCGACGGGCGGGTGATCGAGCAGGGGACGCATGAGGAGCTTGTCGCGCGAGGCGGCAAATACGCCGCAATGTGGGCGGCCGACCGTCAGCTCGCCTAGCATTTCGGCAAGCGCGTACCTGCGGTGCGCCAACGAAGGATCTAATGGGACATCAAGGCAAAGGCGCAGAATCGTCCCAACATGCCGCAAATGATCGACCATGGGGGCTGGAGATATGCGAACCACGGAATCATCGGAGGACTACCTGGAGGCT
>NC_021021.1:1361637-1369455 GCF_000210055.1 Gordonibacter pamelaeae 7-10-1-b | reverse complement strand
GCGATCAGGCGCCGCAGGCAGATCGTGGTCAAAATGGGCAGGGAAAAAGGATTTGCAGTTAGTTCGTCGTCCGCTCTTCGGGTATCCCGAATCGTTTACTCTAGCTCGAATGGCTGTGATTCATACGAGTCGTTTTCGGTTTGCTGCGTTTGAACGTGCTGGGGGTTCGTTAAGGCATGCTTGCTGCAACAAGATAATTCGATATTGAAGGAATGTGGCAGTGTCTGAGCCGCATCAGCCTTTCTCGCCCGCTTTTCACAGACGATCCTGCCTGAACCGCTGGGGGGAACAGCCCTTGTGCCTGCGAAACGCCTCGGTGAACGCTCCCGCCTTACTGTAACCGACTTCCCTGCCGACCTCGGCGATGGGCAGCGCTGTTTCAGTGAGCAGCCTTTCGGCTTCCCTCATCCTCTCCCTCGCCACGTAGGACGCTGGAGGAAGGCCTGTCGCCTTCTTGAAGAGCCGTTTCATCTTCGTCTGTCCCATATACAGTTCGGACGCGAGCCGCGTGCACGACAAATCGCCGCCAAGGTTCCGAGCGATATACGCGCACGCCCAGTCGACTGCTGCCATGTCCTCTTCGGTCATTCTGGGCCTGCCGCCATTCGGCTGGGCTGCGCACTCCATCACGAGGGCGATAGATTCGGAGATAACTCCTTCGTAAAACAGATCCGCCGCGATCCCCCCGCCTCGATACGAACGCGCCTTGCGAAGCAAGTCGACAAGCCCCGGAAGGTCGCGCCGTCCGTCTACGCCCGCAAACGCCTTGCGGACGTCCTCTATTTCGCCGAAGCGACTCTGCAGATAATCCCGATAATAATCTGGCGAGATGGTGATCGACGACGCCACGGCAACGGAACCTTCCGAGAACCGCGCTTCGTACTCCTCGTTTTCCCCGCCGAGATACACCGTGATGGCGCCCGGGGCGAGCGGAGCCCCTCGGCGCTGCGCGACGCCCGAAACCTCGTCATAGCAGCCCAAGCACAGGTGCTCGGTGCATCGATAGCGCATGGTCCACTCCCTTGCGAAGCTCATCCTGAACGCGTTCACAGCGAAGAGGTTGTCCCGAAAGTACGCCCAGTACTCCCCGGACCCCATGTCGCTTTCGAGAACCCTCAAAGTGCCCGCAGGACCGTAGTTGCCGACATCGCGGGAAGGCACGAGGTGCCATTCCCTGAACGCCTCTTCGTAAAGGTCGCGTTCTATGCTTTCCATCTGACCTTCTTTCGCCTCGTTTCAATGCGGCGTTCCCCGATTCGTCCCTTTCATTCCGTATCGGGTCCCGCTTTTGCTTTCGCGAAGACTGGAACTCTGCCTATTCGTCCATTATAGCCAAGAGTTAAAGATGGCTAACTAGACAGGGAACATAAGGAGGAATCGGATGACGCAAGACGCTCCAACCCCAAAAAGCAACAGGTGGACCACGCGCGACGTGCTGACGTTCGTCGTGTTCAACCTGATCATCATGGCGGTGACCATCGTGGCGAAGATGATCGAGGACATGGTCCTGGCGCCCCAGAACACGTTTTTCGTGGGGTCGTGGCTATTCCCGCTGCTTGCCACGCCGTTCTACGTGGTGATGGCGGACCGCATCGGCAAGCGAGGCGTGCTGGCGGGCTCGACGCTGGTATTCGGGCTGCTCTACACGTTCATGGGAGGGCTCTACTGCGCTCCCGTCGCCGTCGTGGGCGCCCTTATCGGAGAGCTCGTCATGTGGGGGAAGGATTCCTACCACGACATAAAGCGCGTCGTAGGTGGCTACATCGTGTACTGGGTGACGTTCGGCTTCTACGGGATTATGCCGTATCTGCTGTTCAGGGACGCCTATATGGAGCAGTTGGGAACCTACTACGACGCGGCTGGCGTGGCGGCAATGGTGGCCCAGTACACCGAGCTGCCGTGGATCCTGCTCATGATGGCGATGTTCGCCACGGGCACGATCGTCGGAGGGCTCATCGGGTCGAAGTTCCTGAAGAAACACGTGCGCAAGGCGAAGATCGCCTAACCATGGAAAAGTGCGACATCAAAACTGGGGTGTTCGGCCTCGACCCGCGCACGCACCTGTTGTCGTTTCTCGTTGTCGGCATCGCCGCGATGCTGGTGACCGGCCTTTTGGAGACGGCGCTTCTGCAGCTGCTCGCCGCGGCGTACCTCGCGGCGAACGGGAGGGCGCGCCTTTCGCTCAAGATGTGCGCGAGCTTCACCGTTGTGTGCGGGCTGAGCTTCCTCCCGCTCTCCGGACTGTACGGGGCGCTGTTCGTGAGTTTCCTTCACATGATCCCGCCGTTCACGGCGGGCTGCGCGCTGTTCACGCTGTCACCCTCGGCGATCATGTGCGCGCTCGACCGTTGGAGGCTGCCCCAGCGGGTTCTCGTGGGCGTGTGCATGGTGTTCAGGTTCGCCTCCGTCCTCTCGTTCGAAGCGCGCTCCATCGTGCGCGGCATCCGCATGCGGGGCATCTTCCCTCATGCGTTCGACATCGTGCGTCATCCGGGGTTGGCGTACGAATGCGTCTACACGCCGCTCGTCATGCGCTCGCTCAGGCTTTCGAGCGAGCTTGCCGCCTCCGCCGAGCTGCGCGGCATCGAAATCGGTCGGGGACGAACCTCGGTCTACCACGTGGGCTTCACCTGGAGGGATGCCGCGTGTTTGGTCGTTGTCGCGGTCGTATGCGCGGGAATCTACGGAGCGGGGGCGATTTTGTGACAGGCGAATTCGAATCATCCAATGCGCTCAAGGAAAACCCCGTATGCGGCAAGCCTGCGGAGGAGGCGACAGCCCTCGCGTTTTGCGACGTCTCGTTTCGCTATGTGGATGAGGCAGAACAAGAGGATTCGGCATCTGCTGACGATGCGGGAGGAAGCAGGGTCGAGGACGTGTCCTTCGAGGTGCGCGCCGGCTCCTGCACAGTTCTGTGCGGAAGGTCGGGCGACGGCAAGTCGACCGTGCTGCGATTGGCGGACGGATTGGCAGGGACGTTCTTCCCTGGAGTGCGTATGGGTTCCGTTCTGGTGAGCGGCACGGAGGTCCTTTCGCTTTCCGCTCGCGGGAGGACCGAGGCCATGGGCGTGGTCATGCAGGATCCCCGCAGCCAGTTCTTCATGGGGACGGTCGGCGACGAGATCGCCTTCTCGCTGGAAAACCTCGGGGTCGACCCTGCTTTGGCCGTTGAGCATGTGCATGAGGCGGCACGGCTGTGCGGGGTTGAAGGTCTGCTTGCCGAGAAGCTTACCGAACTGTCCAGCGGTCAGAAACAACGCGTCGCAATCGCAGCCGCTATCGCGTGTCGCCCGTCGTTTCTCGCGCTCGACGAGCCGACCTCCAACCTGGATGCAGGAGGTGCTGATGCCCTAGTTAGCATTCTCGCCAAGCTCAAGCGGCGCGGCGTGGCGATTCTGGTGTCGGAGCACAGGCTCCACAAGCTTCTGCCCGTCGCCGACGAATTCCTTTGCATGAGAGATGGCAAGGTCGCGTCGCGGTGGAGTGCGGAGGAGTTCGCCGCGCTTCCGGGCGAAGAGGCCGACGCATTCGGATTGCGCCATCCCGGTATCACCATCGCGCGCGATTCGAATGCACGACCAGCGGAATCACTTGATTCCCGCTGCGGTTCCACCTCATGGCATATGGAGGACGTGACGTATCTCTACCGCTCGACAGGCCGTGGCATTCGGGGCGTGACGGCGGAGTTTCCCTGCGGTGCTGTGACGGTGGTATGCGGGGGGAAAGGTTCGGGCAAGACAACGCTTGCGAAGGTTCTCGTCGGGGCGTCCCACCCGCAGAAAGGCCTGATAACCAGGGACGGCAAAGCGCTCTCACCGCGGGAGCGGAGGCACCTGAGCTATTTCGTGATGCAGGACGCCGACTATCAACTGTATGCGGGGAGCGTCGCCGACGAGGTGGTGCTTGGCCGACGCGTTGATGATGTTTTGAAGGCGCGTGCCTGGGAGGCGCTTGATGCCTTCGACCTGAAAGACCTTGCCGACAGGCACCCCGCCAGCCTATCGGGCGGGCAGAAGCAGCGCGTGACACTTGCCGCAGCGTACTGCTCGGACGCCGAGCTCGTGGTGCTCGACGAGCCAACGAGCGGACTGGATGGGAGCGGCATGCGGGAGGTGGCTTTGTGGTGCCGTAGGCTTGCGGCGGAAGGAAAGGCAGTGGTGATTATCACCCACGATGAAATGCTAGCGCGGCTGGCGGGCGACCGGAGGGTTGAGCTGGCAGCGCATGACGAAGGGAGGAAAGGGGCATGAGTCACGTGACTCCGCTTGACCGCACCGCGCGTCCGAGCGCGTTTTCGAAGCTGTTCTACTTCATGCGGCCCGATAAAGCGCGCATGGTGCTCTCGCTTGTCCTCGCTTGCTTGGGCGAGGCGGCGGGTATGGTCCCGTACGTGGTCGTCGCCTTGCTGGCTGCCGGTCTCATCGAAGGCACGCTCACGCTTGAAATGGCAGCTCTGTTCTCACTCGCTGCAGCAGGAGGGCAGATCCTCAAGTTCGTGCTCACGTGGCGATCGTCGATGATCAGCCATGGCATCGCCTTCAAGGCTTTGCGCACCATGCGCGAGCAGATGGCCGAGAAGATGTCACGCGTGCCCATGGGCGTCATCGTCGACACGCCCACGGGCACGTTCAAGAACCGCTTCGTGGACAACGTGAACCAGCTGGAGGACGCCATCGCGCACTTCATGCCGGAGCTTCCGAGCAACGTGTTCGCGCCCATCCTCGCCATGACCATCGTGTTCGCCGTCGACTGGCGCATGGGGCTCGCCGGCATCGCCACGATCCCCTTGGGCGTGCTCTTCTACCTGGGCATGATGCGCGATTACAAGCCCAAGATGGCGCGTTACATCAAAAGCGAGCAGAACATGAACTCCACGCTCGTGGAGTATGTCAACGGCATCCAGGTGATCAAGGCGTTCGGGCGCACGGCGTCCTCCTACGGGTCGTTCTCCGATGCCGTGGCGGAATACCACGACTCCACGCTTGCGTGGTTCCGGCAGAGCTGGGTGTGGATGGCGGCGGTGCGCTCGGTCGTGCCCTGCACGTTGCTCGTTTCGCTGCCGCTTGGCGTGTGGCTGCTCTCCGTCGGGCAGATTGCGCTTCCCGCCTTCATGGTGTGCATCGTCATTCCTCTGGGCTTCATCGGTGGCGTTTTGAAGTTCGCCCAGGCGGCAGGCCAGATCTCGCGTATGGATGCCTGCCTGAACGTGGTCTGGGATTTCCTCGGTGAGCCCGAGCTTGCGCGCCCCACGCAACGCGTGGAGCTACAGGGCGAGTCGTTCGCGTTCGAGGAAGTGTCGTTTTCTTACCATGAGGGCACCGAGGTCCTGCACGACGTGAGCTTTTCCACCGAACCGGGAACGATCACGGCGATCGTCGGGCCGTCGGGCTCGGGCAAATCGACCGTCGCCAAGCTTATGGCGGGGTTCTGGGATGCGAGCGCAGGAAACATCACATTCGGCGGGGTCGACGCGAAGGACATCCCGTTCGAACAGCTCATGGAGCACATCGCGTACGTGGCGCAAGATACGTTCCTGTTCGACCGCTCCATTGCCGACAACATCCGCATGGGCAAGCCCGACGCGACCGACGCCGAGGTGGAGGCGGCGGCGCGTGCCGCAGGCGCCCACGGATTCATCAGCGAGCTTCCGCAGGACTACGCTACGCCTGCGGGCGAGGCGGGCGATCGACTTTCGGGCGGCGAGCGGCAGCGCATTACCATCGCGCGCGCCATCCTGAAGGACGCATCCGTCGTCATCTTGGACGAGGCGACCGCCTACGCCGACCCCGAGAACGAGGCGCTGGTTGAGCGCGCCATCAGCAAGCTGGTGGAGGGCAAGACGCTCGTCACCATCGCGCACCGGCTCTCGACCATCACAGGCGCCGACCAGATTCTCGTCATGGACGCAGGGCGCATCGTGGGGCGCGGGCGGCACGATGAGCTGCTGCAAAGCTGCCCGCTGTACGCCCGCATGTGGCGCGAGCATCAGGGCGCGGTAGGGGTGCTCACGGACAAAAACGTGGAAGACCGGGCGGCCATCCGCCCCGAGGAGGCGAGGTAGATGTTCGCCATCGTAAAACGCATACTCGACGTGGCGGGAAGCTTCTCGCCTGCGTCGCGACGCAGTCTCATTGTTGGCATGGTATGCAACGTCCTAAAGGCGTTCTTCATGGCCGGGATGCTTGCCGCGGTGTGGTGGGCGCTCGAGAATCGTGACCATATGGGTGTGGACGTGGCGCTGCAGTGCCTGGGCATCCTGCTGGCGAGCGTGGCGGGCCAGTATATCTTCCAGTACCTCGTGGACATCAAGATGGACGCCGAGGGGTTCCACATCTTCCGCGACATGCGCCTGCGCGTGGGCGATCGGCTGAAGGGTGCTCCCATGGGCTATTTCTCCGAGCAGCGCCTTTCCGCCATCACCACCACGCTCACCACGACGCTGCACCAGCTGGAGGAGTTCATGACCATCTGCCTCACCGGTCTTTCGGGCGGCGTGGCGATGGCGGTCATCATGAGCTTGTATTTCATGCTGTTCGCGCCGCCGGTGGCGTTCATCACGTTCGCGGGCATCGCCATGGGGCTCGTGGTGCTCGAATGGCTGCGCCGCCGCTCCACCGCGGTGACGCGCGAGGTAACCGCCGCCCAGGAGGCCATGACCGACAAGGTGATCGAGTACGCCCGCGGGATGGCGGTGCTGCGCACGTTCGCCACGCCCGACGAGGCGCTTGCCGAGGCGAAGGCGTCTTTCGAGCAGAAGCGCCTGGCCGACTACCGTCAGGAGCAGGCGGCCCAGGGAATTCTCAAGCTCTATGCGCTGGTGTTCAATCTGGCGAGCTGCGCGGTGCTGTTCGCGGCGTGCGCCCTGTACCTCACGGGTGGACTGCCGCTCTCGTGGGCGCTCACGCTGCTCGTCGCCGCGTTCATGATCTACGGCGAGCTGATCAGCGCGAACAATGGCGCCTTTCTCACTAAGAAGATAGAGGGCGAGCTCGACCGCGTGGACGAGGTGTGCGCGGTTCCGCGTCAGGACACGACCGACGAGCCTCTTGCGCCGCGAGGGTTCGACCTGGCGATGGACGGCGTGTCGTTCGGCTACGACGACCGGCGCGTCATCGACCACGTGACGCTTCGCATCCCCGAGGGCACCTCGTGCGCCATCGTGGGGCCAAGCGGGTCGGGCAAGACCACGCTGGTGAACCTGCTCGCGCGGTTCTGGGACGTCGATGAAGGATTCGTGAGCGTGGGCGGCGCGGACGTGCGCGACGGCACGGCGGAGAGCCTACTTTCGCACATATCCCTGGTGTTCCAGAACGTGTACCTGTTCAACGACACGGTGGAGAACAACATACGGTTCGGGCGGCCGGATGCATCGCGCGATGAGGTGGTCGCCGCGGCGAGACGTGCACGGTGCCACGACTTCATCGAGCGCCTTCCGCAAGGTTACGACACGGTGCTGGAAGAGGGCGGAGCCGACCTGTCGGGCGGCGAGCGGCAGCGCATATCCATCGCGCGCGCCATCATGAAGGACGCGCCCATCGTCATCCTGGACGAGGCGACCAGCTCCGTCGACCCCGAGAATGAGCATCTGCTCATGGAGGCGATCGGCGAGCTCACGCGCGGCAAGACGCTCGTCACCATCGCTCACCGCCTGAACACGGTGCGCAACGCCGGCCAGATCCTCGTCGTGGACGCCGGCCGCATCGTGCAGCGCGGCACGCACGACGAGCTCATGCGTGAAGACGGGATCTACCGCCGCTTCATCCGCATGCGCGAAGAGGCGGCCGACTGGAGGCTGGGGGCGTAAACCGATGAGCAAAC
>NC_021021.1:1359915-1361378 GCF_000210055.1 Gordonibacter pamelaeae 7-10-1-b | reverse complement strand
TCTCGCGGGAGGCCTGCCGCATGGAGCACTGCCTGTCGGAGGGCTCCTTCGAGAAGCTCGCCGCCCTGCTGGGCGAGAGCGCCACCTGACCGGACCGCGCTCTTATCAAACGAAAGCGGAACACGCCAACAAAGCGGTAAGTCTTCTTTTGCCATGATGCGTTCGCGCCGTTCAACACGCAGGTACCATGGCAATTCGAAACAAAACATAATCTCAGCCATCGCTGTTCGCACGGCAGCACTGGCGCTCCTGCTCGCGCTGAGCCCGACCACGCCCGCCCGCAGGCTCGAGAGAGCATCACTCTAACCGCCCGTCGAGAAAACTCCCACGTACCTGCTTCGGGGACGCTTTGTACCAAATCGGGACATTTCCCCCACGCTGCGTGGATGAGTTGGTACGTTTGGCGGAGATTCGCGATGTCGAACCCGATCGACGCACAGGCGAAGGCACGGATTGCACGAGGCAGGAGACGGATGAACCATGCCGATCTCATAGTGGCGAGAATCGAGCGCGCGCGGCAGGACCGCGGCATAAGCGTCGCCGAGCTCGCCCGCCGCATGGGAGTCGACCGCAAGCGCCTCTGGTACGTCCTCAACGGCCAGCGATCGATGCGCGTCGACGAGTTCGTCCGGCTCTGCGCCGTTCTCAACATGGGCCTGGGATGCTTCCTGACCAAGGAGATGGCGACCGAGCTTGCCGAGGCGAGAAAAAGGACCGTCGAGGAATACGGGACGGGCGAGCCGCTCGCCCCGTTGTGGTTCCAGTGAAACGAGGGGAGCAAGTGCGCAGAGCATTCCGCATAGCGAACGTTCAGACGCCCGCCGCGCGCCGCGCGGCGGCTCCCCTCCCCACGCCCGCGTTCGAGACCCCCGTAAACGGCCCATGCCCATCCCCATCCCTGCCAGCTAAGCGCGCGCCGCGGGCGCGCCGTTCGATGCAGGGGTAGCAGCGGAGAGGACCGTCCTTTCCGCCGTCGCGGGAAGGACCGGGCATGGCAAGCGACTACGGCGACGACGCCGGCGAGAAGATGATCGAGGACTTCATGCGCTTCGGAGAGCGTATGGGGGAAAGGGCGATGTACCGCCGGGCGGAGCAGATCCGCCGCGCGTTCGAGAACGCGACGGGCGCCGCGCGGGAGGCCGCCGAGGGAAACGGGACAGCCGAGCATCCCGCCGAATGGGCGAAGCTCGACATGGCCGAGTTCCAGGGGATCGAGGACTATGCCGGCATCAAGGAGACCATCGAGGAGAAGCTCAGGACCCACGGCGTCGACTCGGCGTGGTTCGCCGAGCCCGCCACGGGCTGCGAGCACCTCCTGTTCCGAATCGCGGACGCCAAGGAGGTATGGCTCTCGTTCGACGAGCTCTCGCGCGAGACCGACGCGGCATGCGAGCGCGCGGCGGCCAACCTCGCCAAGAGGGACGCCCGGGAGACGGCCGAGGCGCGGGACGAGCGGCCGCTCG
>NC_021021.1:1354668-1359812 GCF_000210055.1 Gordonibacter pamelaeae 7-10-1-b | reverse complement strand
ACCCCGCATGCAGGAGGTGCGGGCGAGATGACGGCCGCACGGGTCGCGGCGGCAGCCCTGGCCTCCATCGCCGCCTTCCTCCTCGGGAACTCGTACGCCGCATGCCTGCTCTCGCTTCCGGGCAACCCCGCGTCCAACCTCACGGAAGCGGCCAAGCTCCTTCCTTCCTTTCTGCTAGGCCACGGCCCCCTCTCGCTCGAGGCTGCCGCGCTCGCGACGGGGCTCGTGGCCGCCTGCGCCGTGTGGTGCGCCTGGGCATGGTCGCTCACGCACGGAAGCCCGGAGCGACAGGGCGAGGAGCACGGCAGCGCCCGCTGGGGCACCGCCCGCGAGGGCAGGCGATTCATGAATCTCGAGGACCCCGACAGAAACATCGTCCTCACGAAGCACTTCGGGATGGCGATGGACCGGCCCGACCACGACCGGCGCTACGAGCGCAACCGGAACGTGCTCGTGGTGGGCGGCTCCGGCTCCGGGAAGACGAGAGGGTTCTTCGAGCCCAACATCATGCAGCTGAACTCGAACTACCTCGTGACCGACCCGAAGGGCGAGACGCTGCCCCGGATGGGGCACATGCTCGAAGCTGCGGGATACAGGATACTGGCGTTCAATACGGTCGACTTCTCCAAGTCCCTCCACTACAACCCCCTGGCGTACGTCCGCGACGAAGCGGACATCCTCGAGTTCGTGTCCTGCCTCATAGAGAACACGACCGGAGACCGCGAGCACGCGGGAGACCCCTTCTGGGAGAACGCCGAGAGGCTCCTCTACGTGGCGCTCATCGGGTACCTGGTGTACCGCTGCCCGCCCGAAGACCGCTCGCTGTCGGGGGTGGTCACCCTGCTCTCCCTCGCGAAGGCGAAGGAATCGGACGAGTCGTACCGCAGCCCGCTCGACTTGCTTTTCGAGGAGGTGGAGACCGGGATGCGCTGCGTCGCGGCGGTCGGAGGGAGCGGCCAGGGTTTCGACCCGACGAGGAGGGCCTCCTACGACCCGGCAGGCTCCTGCCGGTGGGTCAAGGTCGCCGAGCCCGTCCCCGTCGACTCGGACTTCGCCCTCCTCCACTACAAGATGTTCAAGGACGCGGCGGGAAAGACCCTGAAGTCGATACTGGTCTCCTGCAACACGCGCATGGAGCCTTTCGCCATACCCCAGGTGCGCGAGCTCGTCAGCCGCGACGAGATGGAGCTCGACCGGCTCGGCGACGCCGAGGGGAGACGCGCGGTGTTCGCCGTCATGTCCGACACCTCCTCCCTCTACTCGTTCCTGTTCTCGATCATGCTCTGGCAGACGATGAGCATCCTCTGCAAGCGCGCCCTCGTCGAGTACGGGGGCGCGCTTCCCGTACCGGTGACGCTGCTCATGGACGAGTTCGCCAACATCGGGCGGCTGCCCGACGTCGAGCGGATGGTAGCGGTCGTGCGCAGCCGCAACATCTCGATGGCGTTCGGACTCCAGTCGCTCTCCCAACTCAAAGCTGCCTACAAGGACAACGCAGCGACGATCGTCGACTGCTGCGACACCCTGCTGTTCCTCGGCGGGAAGTCGAACGAGACGGCAAAGGAGATCTCCGAGTCGGTGGGAAAGGAGACCGTGTCGACCGTCACCTGGAACGAGAGCCGCGGCCAGTCCGCCTCGTCGACCCGAAATTGGAACATCCTCGAGCGAGACCTCGTGCAGCCCTCCGAGGTGGCGAGGCTGCCCCGCGACGAGGCGATCGTCCTCATCGCAGGGGCGAACCCGCTGAAGGATCGCAAGTTCGACATCGAGGATCACCGGAGGTGGAGCGAAGTGTACCCAGGGCACCCCGGGGCGTCGCACCACCTGCCCTTCGACTACTCGGAATACATGGAAAGGAGAGATGTCTGATGTTGGCGAACATCATCAACCTGGTCTCGGGATGCGTGACCTTCCTCGGAGGGTTCCTCGTCGTATGGGGCGCCGTCTCGCTCGGCCTCGCCATCCGCGAGCAGCAGGGCGGCGCATCCATAGCGAGCGCAATATCGACCATCGCCGGCGGCGCGATCATCATCGCCGCCGCCGTCTACTTCGGCATGCTCGACACGAGCTGGCTTCCCGCGTAGGGGCGACCCGATGCTGAGCGTGGCGGTCCACAAGGACATCGGGGAGTACACGGAGAAGGTCGTCGGCAAGCTCTCGGCGAGAACGCTCGCGTGCACCGCCGGGGGGCTCGCGTCCTCCGTGGCGACGGCGGCGGCGCTCAACCTGGCGCTGGGGGTGCCGGTGGACGCAGCGACGCTGCCCGTCATGGCGGCATCGATGCCGTTCTGGCTCATGGGCTTCTGGCGCCCGAAGGGACTCACGGCGGAGAGGTACCTGGCGATGCTTGCGCGCCATGCGCTGTCCGACGGCGTGCTCGTGTACTCGACGGGAAGCAGGCCCTGGGATGCGGCCGGGGGAATCGCGTGCCGGCGGGTGGACCGCAGAGCGCGCAGGAAGAGCAGGAGGAAGGGGGCCGAGAAGCGTGGCCGGAAAGAGTAGTGGGCAAAAAGGCGCCGCCAGGGGAAAGTCCCTCGAGCGCCGCATCGCCGAGCAGGAGCGCGAGCTCACGGGACGGATGGCGGAGAAAAGGAGAATGCGCCGCGCGGCTCGGGACGTCTACTCCGCCATAGGCTAAGACTTGATGTACCCCGACGGAATCGCGCAGGTCGAGGAAGGGCTTTTCAGCCAGACGATGGCGTTCGAGGACATCAGCTACCAGTCCGCCCGTGAGGAAAGCCAGCGCGCCATCTTCTCCGGATGGTGCCAGCTGTTCGACTATTTCGGTGCCGACAGCTGCGTGCAGCTCACCGTGGTCAACCGCCCCATTCCCGCCGAGGAGATCGGGACGAAAAGGTTCTTCCCGACCGACGACCCGCAGACTGCGGCGTACGCGGAGGAGTACAACCGGATACTCAACGACAAGATGAGGGAAGGCGTGTCCAACCTAGTCAGGGAGCGCTATCTTACCTTCGCCGTGGGCGCGCCTTCTGTCGACGCGGCGGTCCCGAGGCTCGCCCGAATGCGTGGGGACGCCGAGCAGACCCTCGCTAAGATGAGAAGCTCCTCCCGAACCCTCTCGGGGGCCGAGCGCATCGGCGTCCTGAACGGGCTGCTGCGCCCCGGGAAGCCGAACCTGTTCTCCTGGGACGCGGTCGGCGCGAGAGGAGGGCTCACGACGAAGGATTTCGTGTGTCCTTCCTCCCTCGACTTCAAGCCCGAAGGCAGCGCCTCCTGCTTCAAGTCCGGCGATACGTGGTGCCAGGTTCTCGTGCTCGGCAGGTTCGGCAGCGAGCTGTCGGACCGCTGCCTCGCCGACATCATCGACCTGTCGGTCCCCCTCGCAATCACCCTCCATGTCCAGGCCATGGACAAATCGAAGGCGGTCGCCTTCGTGAAGAAGCGGATCGCATGGATGGACAAGGAAATCATCGACGAGCAGATGGGGGCGGTCAAGAAGGGGTACGACTTCCAGATACTGCCCTCCGAGCTCAAATACTCGAAGGAAGAGGCGGAGGACCTGCTCGACCATCTCCAGAACAAGAACCAGAGACTCTACGTCTACACGGGGCTCGTGTACACGTACGCGCCGACGAGGGAGGGACTCGACGAGCAGGTGATGCAGATCGTGTCGACGGCGCGGCGCAACTCGATCGAGGCGGACACCCTCGACTACCGCCAGCGCGAGGGCTTGAACTCCATACTCCCCCTCGGGCACAACCACGTCGAAGTGTCTCGGATGATGACCACCGCGCAGGTGGCTATACAGATGCCCTTCGCGACGCAGGAGCTCTCGCACGAGGGAGGAGGCTACTACGGGCAGAACAAGCAATCTTCGAACCTCGTCCTATGCAACCGGAAGAGGCTTGCGAGCCCCATGGGCTTCGTCGCCGGCAAGCCCGGATCGGGAAAGTCGTTCTCCGTCAAGCGAGAGATAGAGAACACCATCCTCGCGTACCCCGAGGACGAGATTATCGTCCTCGACCCCGCTGGAGAGTACTCTCCCGTGGTCGAGGCGAACGGCGGGGAGTGCATGCGGTTCGCCCCTGACGCGGACACCCATCTCAACCCGTTCGACCTCTCCGACGTCGCACACCAGTCGCGTTCCGCCCAGATGGCCTTCAAGATAGACGCCTTCCTGGCGTTGTCCAGCGCGACCATGGCCGAGGGAGACCAAGGGCTCCCGGAGGCCGACAAGTCCATCATCAGCCGCTGCGTTGAGCGGGCATACCGCGACGCGGACGAGGAGGGGCGCACCCCCCTTCTCGGTGACTTCCACCGCATCCTGAAAGCGCAGCCCGAGCTGGAGGCCCGGGACATAGCCCTGCGCTACGAGCGCTACGTGGAGGGCGCTCTCTCTTTCTTCAACCGCCCTTCGAACGTGACGTTCGACCGGCGCATCACCAATGTCGACTTCAGGGACCTCTCCGAGAACATGCGCGCCTTCGGGATCATCACGGTCCTCGAGTGCGTGCGCAACCGGATGTACCGCAACTTCGATCGCGGCGTCACCACCTGGCTCTACATCGACGAAGTGCAGAGCCTGTTCGGCCACCCCTCGATCATCGCGTACTTCAGCCGCTTCTGGGCCGAAGGTCGCAAGTTCAACCTCATCGCCACGGGCATCACCCAGAACAGCGTCTACATGCTCGACCACGAGGAGGCCCGGAACATGGTCCTCAACTCCGACTTCATCCTCCTTCACAAGCAGTCACCCCTCGACAGGCGCGCCTGGACCGAGCTGCTCGACATGAGCGCCCAGGAGGCGTCCTACATAGACGAGTCGGTCAGGGCTGGTGAGGGGCTGCTCATCGCGGGCGGCGCGCGCGTCCCCCTGAAGGACAGCTTCCCCAAGGGGTCCCTCTACGACCTGTTCAACACGAAGCCCGACGAGGTGGCGGCGCGCAAGCGCGAGGAGGGCTTCAGAAGGCGCGCCGAGAGCAGGCGGAGGAAAGACGGCGGGGTGAGCGCGACGTGACCAGGGAAACCCGCAGCTCCGAGCCCGCGGCGTCGGGCGGCGCCCCGCCGGACCCTCCCGTCAGGGCCGAAGGGGCCGGCGCCGAAGGAATCGCATCGTCCGGCAGGACCGACGCGGTGAGCGCAGGCCTGGTGTCAAGCGAGGAGAGGTTCGCCGTCCCGGCGCA
>NC_021021.1:1346364-1354218 GCF_000210055.1 Gordonibacter pamelaeae 7-10-1-b | reverse complement strand
TGCTGTGCTTCGTTCTCGCAGCGCTGGCCGTCTCCCAGATTGCGAGCGCGGTCTTCGGGTTCTGGAGCGACGCGGCTTCGAAGGCTTCGCTCGAGGGGCTGCCTCCGTACATGACGGTGGAGATGGTGGAGGCCGCGCTCGAGTGCCAGGAGGAGTACGGACATCCGGCGGGCTGCACCCTCGCGCAGATCATCTGCGAGAGCGGGCAGGGCGACGGCCTCTCGGCCCTCGCCGAGCGCGACAAGAACCTCTTCGGCATCAAGTGGTCCTCCTCGTTCCTCGGGTGCCCCAAAGTCGCGGGCAAGAGCTCCTGGGCGACGAGCGAGGAGGTCGGAGGCCAGGTCGTGGGCGTTATGGCCGACTTCACGACGTTCAAGAGCCATCGCGACTGCATCGTGTTCCGCTCGCGCGTCCTCCTGTCCGGCCCCCCCTATGTCGACAACGCCCTCATCCGGGAGGCCATAGCCTCGTGCGACTCGGACAAGATGGCCGAGGGACTGAAGGATGCGGGGTACGCGACCTCTTCGAGCTACGTCGAGACGCTCAAAGCGGCGATGGACGAATACGACCTCAGGCGCTTCGACGGGATGAGCCTGGAGGATTTCAGGGCGGGCGTCGCCGACGGCGACGCGATCGTCGCCGCGGCGGAAAGCCAGCTGGGGGTGCCGTACGTGTGGGGAGGGTCGATTCCCGGGGTCGGACTCGACTGCTCGGGGCTCACCCAATGGTGCTACGCGCAGGCGGGCATCGACATACCCCGCTACTCCGAGGACCAGGCCGCGTCGGGAAAGCGCGTCCCCCTCTCGGAGGCGGAGCCGGGGGACATCCTATGGCGCCCCGGCCACGTCGCCATCTACGTAGGCGGAGACGAGTACATCCACGAGCCCAGGCCGGGGGACGTGTGCAGGCGGGCGACAGGGATCGCCTACTTCACCTGCGCCGTCCGCTACAGATAGCCAAGAGACAGGAGGACTCCCATGCAGAGGAAGAACAAGGCGATGCTCGCCGCGGCCATCGGCATGGTCGCGATAGTCGTCGCGACGACGGCGGTGCGCTGCTCCATCGCGCATACCGCGGGCCAGGCCGACACCGACCCTCCCGCGGCCTCGGTCGAACAGCCCGCCGAGCAGGAGGGCCCGGAGACGGGGACCGAAGCCGGGGAGGGGCCCGACGAGGCGGCCGCCGTCCTGGAGGAACTGCGGGGCAGCGCGTGGACAGCGGCCGACGGCTCGGGCAAGACGCTCGCCTTCCGCGAGGGATCCTTCGTCGAATCCGACGGGGCCTCCGTCTCGATGACCGCGTTCGAGGTGGAGGGGTCGGGGTCTTCGGGCGCCCAGCGCTGGCTCAACGTCCTGCTGCTGAAGGACGGGGACGCGGCGGGCAGGTCGGCCACGATCGTCCTGGACGAGGACGACGAGGTCTCCTCGGTCGCGTGCGACGGGTTCTCCCTTTCCGGGAGATACGTCCGGACGGCGATGTCCGGCAGGACGGTCGAGGTGACGGGGCTCGCCGAGCCCTACCCGTCATTGGTGGACGGTAGGACCGACGAGCTCGCGGCGGCGATCTCCGAGTGGGCCACAGGGCACGCGCCCACCGCCACGAGCGCCTCCTTCGACGGGGAGGTTTTCGTCGACATCGCCGGCGGGCGCGTCAGCGCCACGTTCCATCTGGACGACGACGCCTCGACGATCGTCACCGCGGTCTACCGGTCCGGCGAGTTCTCCGTCCTCGGTTAGGGGGGGGGGCGACGATGAGAGAGACGATCGCGAAGGCCGTCGGGAGCCGCGGGTTCTCGCTCGCGTTCTCCCTCACCGTCCTCGCGTGCGCCGCATCCCTCGCCCTCCCGGCACCTGCGTTCGCGGGGATCGCGGAGGACATCAACGCATGGCTGTGCGGGGTGCTGCGGGACACCTGCAACTGGATATTCGCCGGGCAGACCGACATGCTCAGGTCGATCGGCACGGACGGGGTGCTCGCGGCAGACTTCGCGCAGATGCTCGGGAGCGCGGGCGACGTGACGATGTACGACCTCGTGCGCGGCGTGTGGGAGGCGGCCATCCTGCCCATCGGCTGCGGCATGCTCTCGTTCGTGTTCACCGTCCAGCTCATTAAGGTGTCGCAGCGCATGGACGGCAACGCGAGCATGCCCGGGGTCAAGGAGGTCGTGTTCATGCTCGTCTTCTTCGCAGTGTTCCTGTTCCTGATCCAGAACAGCTTCGACCTCATGCAGGCGGTCTACCAGGTGGTCCAGCTCGCGATAGACCGCGTGACGGGCCTTTTCGGAACCGGATCCGAGCTCGACCTCGAGGCCGTGTCGACCACGACGACGGACGACGACGTCGCGGCGCTGGTCGCCATGCTCGTCGTCGCCCTCGTGAGCTGGCTTGTGGTCATCGTCGCCTACGTGGTGGCGCTCGTCGTCAGCTGGGCGCGCGCCATCCAGATCTACGTGATGGCCGCGTTCAGCCCCATCCCGCTCGCCCTCGTCTCGCTCGACGAGACGAGGCAGATGGGTGTCGGATATCTGAAGAACTTCGCCGCCGTCTGCCTCGCCGGAATCATCATCCTCGTGCTCCTCGTCTCGTTCCCCATCGTATTGGGCGGGCTCAACGCGGCGAGCGTCGGCGCGCCGGTGGTCGACTCCATCGTCGGAGGGCTGTCCTACGCGCTCCAGTACCTTGCGATGTGCGTGCTCCTGATCCTCTCGCTCGTGAAGAGCGGAGCGTGGGCGCGCGACATCCTGGGCGGGTGATTCGGATGGACACCTCGGCGCGCTCCCCCTGAAGACGGCCGGCGGAAACGGCACGGCCGCGAAAGACAGCATCGGAAAGGAGAAGAAATGACTGAGAAGAAGAACGTCTACATCTCACTCCACGAGGCGTTCGTCCGCGAGGGAATCCAGTACACGGACAGAAGGACGGGCGAGCAGAGGTCGTTCAACGTCGTCCGCCTGCCTCCCGACACCGTCATCGACGGCAGGGATGTCGGCGGCTACGAGTTCAGCCCGCTCTACGTGAACCCCTCGAGGTTCCGCGGGGAGCACTGGAGGGACGTGCCGCTCCTCGCGGACCGGGAGGTGCGCCTGAGCAGGTCGGTCCTTGACGCGGAGGGCAGACCGATCGTCGGGGAGGACGGCAAGCGGGAGAAGGAGACCATGGCCGTTATGCCGTCCCAGATAAGGGACGCCCTCTCCGAGGCGAGGAAGCGCTACGCGGAGGAGAACGCACGCGACGGAAGGGGCCTGGCCGAGCGGGCCGCGGAGGCGAAGGGAGCCTCCGAGAGCATGGAGAGGGGCGGCACGCGCCCTTTCGCCTGTGACGCGAGATAGGAGGAGAAGATGGGACAAGCAACCAAGGCGGCGAGGATCCTCCTCGCCCTCCTCCTCGCGATCGGCATGATGGCGCCTGCGGCCGTCCCGCAACGCGCCCATGCGGCGGAGTCGGGAAGCCTGACCGTGGGCAGGATCATCAGCTACGACTCGTATTTCACCAACTGGTTCGAGGTCGACGGGCAGGCCGCATGGTGCGGCAACCCCTCGATGGCGACCCCGGGAGCGGGATCGTATCCCAAGCAAGCCCTCTCTGCGGCGAGCGGGCGCACCGCCGAGCTCGCCGCCGACATGTGGTTCTCGTACGGATCGCCCGGGTTCGATGCGTCCCTCTGGCCTGGCAGCTGGGTCGACGGGAGCGCCATGACCCCCGACCGGTACACTGCGCTCGCGCACATCCTCATGGCTGACACCTATTCGAGCGACGGCAACTACGCGATGTTCGGCTGCTCCGAGGCGTTCCGGGACTGGGTCGCCTGGAACGTCCTGGGCTTCGACGACTCCGGCGCCGTCTCCAACGAGGGCGCGACGGGCAGGCTCATCGCCTCCCGGACGGGCGAGGTTCCCTCGTCCTTCGAGCCCTTCATGCTCTACACGGGCGCGTCAACCCAGGTGATCCTCTCGTTCACGTACAGCACGACGGTCAAGGTCGCCAAGGCGGCCTCGGAGTCATGGGCGCAGCAAGACCCCGACTACTCGCTCGCCGGCGCGGTCTACGGCATCTACCGATCCGCGGCCGACGCCGAGGCGGACTCCGACCGCGTGGCTACGATCACGACCGGCGCCGACGGCTCCGGCGAGTCGGAGAGCCTGGGCGCGACAAGGGACACGTTCTACGCCAAGGAAGTGAGCCCCTCCCCCGGATATGCCCTCGACCCTGAGGTGCGCGAGATCTCCCCCGACAACGACTACACCTTCTCGTCGGAAGAGCCGCCCATCACCGCGCGCATAGTGCTGAAGAAGGTCGACGCCGAGACCGGCGCGCCCGCAGCCCAGGGCGACGCCACCCTCGACGGGGCGGTCTACCAGGCCTCTTTCGAGCGGGGCGGCGAGACGGAGACCGTCGAAGGGACGACCGCCGGCGGCTCCATCGTGTTCGACGACCTGCCCCTCGGGGAGGTGGAAATCAGGGAGGTGTCCCCCTCCGACGGATACCTGCCCGACCGGAAGGTCCACCGCATCGAGGTGACCGCCGAGATGGCCCAGGCGGGCGACGCGGTCATCGAGGTGTCGCCCGAAGGCGAGTTCGGCGAGCTCGTGCAGCGCGGAGGCCTCATCATCGGCAAGGGCGACGCCGAGCGCTATGAGCACGAGGACGGCACGTTCTGGAACTACGCCCAGGGCGACGCCACGTTCGAAGGCGCCGAGTTCACGCTTTACAACCGCTCCGACGCCGCCGTCTGGTACGACGGGAACGGGGACGGAGAGCTGCAGGACGGCGAGATGGTCGACCCCGACGGGGTCGTCGCGGTCCTCTCGACCGAGTACAACGCCTCCCTCGACGCCTGGACCGCCAGCACCGGCGTGCGCGCGCTGCCCTACGGCACCTACGAGGTCGTCGAGACGAAAGCGCCCGAAGGCTACACGGGCGAGGGGATAGTGAGCCACGTGGTCGAGATCCGCGAGGACGGGCAGTTCGACCAGCTCGTGGAGGCCGACGGCATCCTCAACGAGGTCGTCCGCGGCGGCGTCCAGGTGCAGAAGAACGACCTCGAGCTCGGGGAGAGCGAGGCCCTCGGCGGCGCCGACCACTCGAACCTGGCCGACGACGGATACCTCGGAACCTCTCTCGAGGGGATCGGGTTCACCATCACCAACGTGTCCGATCATGGCGTCATGGTCGGCGGGACCTACTACCCCACGGGCAGCGTCGTCGCCGTCATCGAGACGGCGTGGAACTCCGAAGCCCAGGCCTACACCGCGCAGACCGCGTCCGACGCGCTGCCCTACGGCACCTACACCGTCGCCGAGACGGCGACCAACGAGAGCTACCTGCTCACCGACGGCGAGCCCCGCACGTTCGAGGTCCGCGGCGACGGCATCGTGGTGACCTCGGACGTGGACGGCGGAGCGCTGTTGTGGAGCGACCAGGTGGTGCGCCACGACATGCATCTCCAGAAGAAGGGAACCGTCCACGGAGAAAAGCTCGGGCTCGTCCCGTTCCTCATCACCAACGTCACCACCGGCGAGGCCCACGTCGCCGTCACCGACAGGAACGGCATGCTGTCCACGTCTTCGGAATGGCACAGCCGCGAGGGGTCGGCGAACGCGAACGACGCCCTGATTTACGAGGACTACATCGACTCGGAGGACATCGTCGAGGGCTCCGGCATCTGGTTCGGAACGGGCGAGCACGGCTCGCAGGCCGCGCCCGACGACTCCCTCGGCGCGCTTCCCTACGGCGAGTACACGATCGAGGAGATGCGCTGCGAGGCGAACGAGGGCTACGCCCTCTGGTCCGACACGTTCAACGTGAACCGGGACACCACCGAGACCCCGATGGACATAGACCTGGGGACCGTAGACGACGTCCCCGAGCCGAGAATCGATACGGTGGCGCTCGACAAGGCCGACGGCGACCACTCCATCGCGTCCCTAGGAGACGCCGTCATCGTCGACGAGGTTTTGTACGCCAACATGCCCCTCGAGGAGCTCACGGCGCGCGGCGAACTGGTCGACAAGGCGACGGGAGAACCCCTCGTCGTCGACGGCGAGCAAGTCGTCGCCGAGAAGACGTTCGCGCCCATCTCCCCCTCGGGCACGGTGGACGTGGAATTCGAGTTCGACGCGTCCGGGCTTGCGGGAACCGACATCGTGGTGTTCGAGGAGATCCTGCTCGAAGGCGAGGTCATCGCCGAGCACGCAGACATCCTGGACGCCGACCAGACGGTGGCCGTCGAGGCAGCGCCCGAGATCGGGACGGTGGCGACCGACGCCGCAGACGGGGACCACATAGCGTCCGCCGACGGGACCGCGCGCATCGACGACCAGGTCTTCTACAGCGGGCTCGAGAAAGGGAAGGCCTACAGGGTCGAGGGCGTCCTTATGGATCCGGAGACGGGCGAGCCCCTGGACACCGGCGACGGAGCGATCGTGGCAGAGACGAATTTCGTCGCCGAGGGGGAAAGCGGGTTCGCCGTAGTCTCCTTCGAGCTCGACGCCAGCTCCCTCGAAGGCAGGAGCACCGTCGTCTTCGAGAGGCTCTACGACTCCGAAGGCACCTTGGTCGCCTCCCACGAGGACCTCGAGGACGAGGGACAGACCGTGAGCTTCACGGGGCCTTCTCCCGAGATCGAGACAACCGCAACTGACGGCGATGACGGGGACCACGAGGCCTACGCCGACAACGACGTGACCATCGTCGACGAGGTGCGCTATGAGAATCTCGAGCCCGGGGTTGAATACGTTATGACAGGCACCCTGATAGACCGCAGCTCGGCGAAGCCCGTGGAGGAGAACGGCAAACCCCTTACAGCCGAGGTTCGCTTCACGCCCGAGGATGCCGACGGGTCGGTCGAGGTCGTTTTCCGCTTCGATGGGACGGATCTCGCAGGGCATACTGTCGTGGCGTTCGAGGAGCTGTCGCTCGACGGCGAGGTCGTCGCCGAGCACAAGGACCCCAACGACGAAGGCCAGAGCGTAAGCCTGGTCGAACCTCCCAGCGAGACACTGGACGAACCCTCAACCCCTGCTGGCAAGCTGCCCAAAACGGGCGACTCTCTGCCACTGATCCCCATTGCCTGCCTTGCGGGAGCCGCCCTGACGGCAGCCTGCGCCGCGCTCATGGCGCGCCGTCCGGACGGGCCCGCCCCCGAGAAGCCGCACGAAGGCGAAGAGGAAGGCGAATAGGATGGCCTTCCTGCTGCACCTGATTGGAATGGGCATGGGGCTGTGCACGCTCGTCGCCTACGCCTGCATCAAGGTAGGGGCTGAAAGCGAGCGAGACGACCTATCCTGACGAGTGGATGGGAGCTTTCGGAAACAGCCCGATCGCATTCCGTATCCGGTTCAGGACGGAAGCGAGTGCGAGGCATCGGGCCATCGGCGCCTCGCACTCGCCCTCATCGTCAGATTATTATATTGACCATTGTTCAATAATAGGATACCCTTCGGCTTGAAGGAGGTGGGGGAACATGCCGAGAACCGTCAAGGATCCGGAGGAGCGCAAAGCGGAGCTGCTCGACACGGCGATGCGGCTGTTCGCCGAGAAGGGCTACGACAACGTCTCCGTACGTTCGGTGGCGCGCGAGGCGGGGGTCGCGCCCGGCCTCGCCTACCACTACTTCGACTCGAAGCAGCGGCTCTTCGACGCCGCGATCGCGCATTACGCGGAGGAATGCTCCGAGGGGATGCGCGCGGTCCTCGACGACAGGGGGCTCTCCCTCGACGAGAAGCTCGAAGGCGCCATAGCCGTCGCGACCGACCATTCCGCGTTCCCCCACGCGGACAGCCTCCACGCCGAGGGCAACGGCACGCTCCACGACAGGCTGTCGCTCGGCATATGCGAGGCGGTCCGGCCCCGCATG
>NC_021021.1:1320426-1346133 GCF_000210055.1 Gordonibacter pamelaeae 7-10-1-b | reverse complement strand
CGCCATCCCGGCCCAGGCCGGGCTTTTTTCGGCAAGTCGTATTGAACATTGCTCAATGAAAGGAGCGGAAGATGACCACGGAAAACGAGAAGGCGCGCGAGGCGAAGAGGCGCTCCAAGGATGCCTTCGACGGCCAGGCGGCCACGTACGACGAGGACATGCACGGCGCCCACGCGAGGGCCCTCTACCCCCATGTGGCCGGGGAGGTGGCGCGCGCTGTCGAAGGCAACCCGGCCCCGCGCCTGCTCGATCTGGGATGCGGGACGGGGCCCTCTCCGACCTGGTCCTCGGCAAGATCCCCGGCGCATCCCTCACGTGCTTCGACCTCTCGCCCAATATGCTCGACGCCGCGCGAGCGCGCCTCGGGGGGTCGGCGGAGCTCGTGCTCGGCGACGCGGAGGGACTCCCCTTCCAGGACTGCTCGTTCGACGCCGTGTGGTGCAACGACTCCTTCCACCACTACCCGGACCCGGAGCGCGCCGCTTTCCAGGCATGGCGGGTCCTGAAGGCGGGCGGCGCCCTGGTGGTCGGGGACGTCTGGCAGCCGGCGCCGGCGAGGGCCGTCATGAACGCCTGGCTGCCCCATTCGGCCGAGGGGGACGTTCGCATCTACTCGGAAAGGGAGATGAGGGAGATCCTGGGGAAGTGGTTCGACGGCGTGAGCTGGCGGCGGGTGGGACCGACCGCGTGCCTCGCCGTCGCCCGAAAGGGACGGTGAGAGGACGTTTGCACGGTAGGCGCTCTGAAAGACATGCGCGGTCTTAAGCGGCGACCTTTCGCCTCCGATCTCGTCGGCGGATCCTGCGCCGTGCCGCATGCGCAAGCTCCGTCCTACCTGTTCTGGTTGAGCATGCGGTAGCGGTTCGGGGTCACGCCGAAGCGCTCCTTGAACGCTTCCGAAAAGCTGCCCTGCCGCGAGAATCCGACGCTGGCCGACACCGCGGCGATCGGCTCGTCGGTGCCGGCCAGCAGCTCGCAGGCGCGTTCCATGCGGCGATCGCGCACCCAGCCCATGGGGGTGGTGCCCTCCGCGTCGCGAAACAGACTTGCGAGCTTGCTCGGGCTCGTGCACGCGACGCGGCACAGGTCCTCGAGCTCGATGGGGTCCTCCAGATGCTCCCGAGCGAAGGCGCAGGCGAGGTTGAACGATGTCCGGTCGACCGCTCGCATCTGGGGCGCGCCGCCCCGCTCGCTCTTCTCGTGCCAGCTGACGACGAGTGCGCAGGCCTCCATCACCTTGCAGCGGTAATACGCCTCGGCGACGGTGCGCGAAGGCTTTGCCGCCTTGACCTCATCGAACAGACGCGACAGCTCGGGTACTCGGTGCGCGCCGTCGAGGCGCGCGATCGCCGCTGTGAGCAAGACCGGGTCGGCGCCGATGGCGCGCGCCATCCGGGTGGCGCCTTCGGGAAGGAGGGAGATGCTCGCGACGGTGAGGCGCTCTCCGGGCGGCACGACCTCGCGGCACATGCCCGCTCGCCATGCGTAGCCGAGCAGCGTGCCCGTTTCCCACCCGTCCTCGATTCCGAGAAGCGGCGTGAAGTACGGGATCATGCTGCGCCCGTAGCTGCCGAAGCAGAAGAAGTTCGGCACGACGGCGCCGAACGACACGGCTTCGGAGAACAGGAGGTCGAACACGGCGATCGCAGCCGTGTCGTCTATCGCGAGACACCAGTATGACCCGCGCCCGTATGCGGGATCGACCGTCCAAGCCCGCCCGCATTCGCGTCCCCCGCCGCCTTCCTCTTCAATGCCATGCATATCCGATATCTGGGGGAGAAAGATCGATTCAATTCCGCATTTGGAGTCCGTCGCGGCTTTTCGCCCGGCCTGGCCCCGATTATCAGACATCGTTTCGCTGCGCACGTTCCGCACCCTCCGCTTCCGGCGGCGTCTCCCGTCGTTTCGGCATGATCGACCTGTTTTCGGCTGGATCGTCGAAATGGCGCTTGAAAAGCCGGGAAAGCCTCACGATCGTTAATATGTTATCCATGGCTAATTCTAGTGGGGAGATCATCAGGGCGCAAGGGAGCGGCATGCCGGCAGAATCGGAAGGCCGTCGCAGCTCGCTGCTCTCTTCAGCGTCGGAAGGACGGAAGCGTGGCAGCATCTGTGTCGTGCATGAGGAGATGGCGAACGTGAAGGGCGCACTGTCGCCGCGAAGGCTTGACCCGCGCGTTTCTCTTGCCGTCCTCGTACTCATCAACGCCACGGCGTTCGCGCCGCGGCTCGTTGTCGGGCAGATCGCGATGGTGGCGCTTTGCGCCGCGGTGACGGTGTGGTGCGGGCGCGTCGCGTCGGCGGCGAAGTGGTGCGCCGCCTATGTCGTTGTCATGGCAGCAGGGTATGCGTTTCTTTTGTTCCCGAACAGCGTCGCCGCATCGTTCGCGACGATGATAGTTATGGTTCGCTGCGTGTTCTGCGTTGGTATGTTTGCCTCCACAATGATCGCGACGACGCGCGCGGGCGAACTCGCCTGTGCGCTCCAGCGCGCGCATCTGCCCCGTCACGGAATCATCGCGGTTTGCACCGCGCTGCGCTTTTTCCCGACGATGGCGGGCGAGTTCCGTGCGGTTGCCGAGGCTCTGCGAGTGCGCGGCATGGCAATTACGCCGAAATCTGTCGTCACGCAGCCGGTGAGAACCATGGAGAACCTACTTGTGCCCGTCATGAGCAGGCTGTCGATCGTCGCAGACGAGCTGTCGAACGCCGCGATCGTGCGCGGCATGGACTCGGCTCGGCCGCGCACGTCGTATTACGACTTGCGCCTGCGGGCGGCAGACATCGTCTTTTTGGGGCTATTCGCGACGGCGGCGACGGCCCTTCTTCTCTCGAAGCTCGGGGTGATCGCATGAGCTCGAACAGCGTCGCCATCGAGTTTCGGGGGGCCGGATTCTCCTACGCGGCCGCCAAGGGAGCTGCGTCGGCGCACGGGGTGTCTTTCGCGCAGCGCGAGGGCGAATGCGTTGTCGTGACGGGGCCGTCAGGCTGCGGCAAGACGACGCTTGCCCGCATGGTGAACGGGCTTATACCCGCCGTGTATGCCGGCACGACGGAAGGCGGAGTGTACGTATTCGGCCGTGCTGTCGCGGATTGGGAGATGGACGACCTGTCGTGTGCGGTGGGCAGCGTGTTCCAAAACCCCCGCAGCCAGTTCTTCAATCTCGACACCACTTCCGAGATCGCCTTCGGCTGCGAGAACATGGGCGTACCCCGCGACGAGATCGCCCGCCGCATCGCGTCGGCGACGCGCGCTTTGGGCGTAGAACATCTGCTCGAACGCGACATCCGGGCGCTCTCAGGAGGCGAGAAGCAGCTCGTCGCCGTCGCCTCGGTCCACGCCATGGAGCCCTCCGCGTTCGTGCTCGACGAACCCACCGCCGCGCTCGACGTGCGCGCGATGATGCGTCTACGCGAAGCGGTCTCGCGGCTCAAGGCGACGGGAAAGACGGTCATCGTCGCCGAGCACCGTCTGTGGTGGCTGCGGGGGGTGGCGGACCGCGTCGTGCTCATGCGTGATGGAACGATCGTGGAGGAGATGACCTCCGAGGAGTTCACGCTAATGCCCGCAGAGGAGCGCAGGAGGCTTGGGCTGCGCGCGTGGGATATCAGGCAGGTAGAGCCGTGCGCAACGGGCGCGGCATGCGAAGGTTCGGGCGATTCCGCACGGCGCGTCCCGGCGCTCGTCGTGCGCGGTCTTGAAGCCCGCTACGGCAGGAGAGGACGCCTCGTCGTGGACGGCTGCGATTTCGATGCGGAAGCCGGACGCGCGGTGGCGCTTGTCGGGCGGAACGGGGCCGGCAAGACGACATTTGCACGTTGCCTTGCGGGCCTCCATGCGGAGACGGCGGGCGAGATTCTCATCGAAGGCGAGGCGCTCGACCCCCGCAAGCGCGCGGGCCGCGTGTTCCTCGGCATGCAGGAGAGCGGCTACCAGCTGTTCAGCGACACAGTGGAAGGCGAGCTTCGCCTCGCGCTTCAGGCACGGCGCGTGCGCGAGGCGCCGGACACGAAGGAAGGGGCGGCCGAGGGCTCCTTGGAATCGGAATCAGCCCTCATTGAAGCTGCGCTCGAGCGTTTCGGCCTCGAGGAGCTGCGCGGTCGGCACCCGCTCTCCCTCTCGGGCGGACAGCGTCAGCGGCTCGCCATTGCCGCAGGGTCGCTGCAGGGGTCGCGCGTACTCGTGCTCGACGAGCCGACGAGCGGTCTCGACCTCGCGAACATGGAGCGCATCGCTGCCGAGATCGACCGGCTCAAGGAGGCAGGGCGCTGCATCGTCGTCATCACGCACGACTTCGAGTTCGCGTGCGCCACGTGCGAGGAGATCGCTCATTTCGAAAACGGCCGCATCGCGGAGCGCTTCGACCTCACTCCGTCGACCGCGCCCCGCGCCCGAGTCCTGTTCGGGTTCGACTGACCGCGCAGCGCGGACGCTCTTCGTCGCGCAGCGGGAGACGTTTTCCGCTGCGCCGCCCCCATCGGTATCAACTGCCTCACGAAAGGAGACGTTTCACATGGTAACGGCGGCATCGGCCCAAGGGAGCGCAAAGCTTCAGGGCAAGGACTTTATCTTCATCGCGATCTTCGGGCTTCTGCTCTTCATCGTGTTCTTCGTCTTCGCGATGGTCCTCGGAATGAATGCGAACACGTTCTGGTTCACGCACGCCATCGGCGCGATTCCGGGCGGCATCGTGTGGATGTACCTTGCCGCGCGCGTACCGAAGCCGGGTGCGACGGCCATCATGTCGATCATCGTGGCAATCGTGGGCCTGCTGCTCGGCATGCTCTGGACGGGTCCTGCGGGCATCGTCGTGGGCGGCGCGCTGGCGGAGATCGTCATGGCGGCGGGCAAGAGGTCGAAGGTGGCGGTCATCGCGGCGTTCGCGGTGTGGACGCTGTGCTTCTGGCTCGGACAGGAGTCGATGGTGTTTCTCGCAGGCGGTTCCTACGTCGACATGGTGGTCCAGTCGGGCATGAGCCGCGAATACGGGGAAACGCTTGTCGGGTTCATGCAGAGCCCCCTCATTGTCGTGGCGGGCGTTCTGTGCGTCATCGGCCCCATCATCGGCGGCATTCTCGGATCGAAAGTATTCAGCAAGCATTTTGCCCGCATCGCCGCGTAGCGGACGCTTTTTCTCAAGCCGTCGCCTCCTTTTCGGAGCGGCGGCTTTCTTTTTTTGCTAAATCGTTCGCATGCATTGTTAAAGGAGGATATTTCCGGTGAATCGTTATATTGTTTCATATGGATAACATTCATCGAGGCACTGGAAGAGGTAGCATGGAAGGGATACGAGGACGGAGCGCGCCCGCGGCGCGCCGGCGCAGCCCCATCATGAGGCTGCTCGGTTTCTCGGGCGGCTACGGAAAGTTCACAATCGTCGGATGTGTGCTGTCGGGCGTAAACGCGCTTTGCTCCATCGCGACGCTCGTGTGCGTGTGGTTCGTTCTGCGGGACCTAATCGCGGCGGCTCCGGACTGGTCGGCGGTTCCAGGCGTGGCGGGCTACGGCGTCGCGGCGCTCGCATTCGCCCTCGCCGGTCTCGCCATTTATTTCGCGGCGCTTATGTGCACGCACATCGCGGCGTTTCGCACGGCGACGAACATGCGCGCAGCGGCGCTCGAACATCTCTCACGTGCGCCGCTCGGATACTTCGACACGCACGCCACAGGCGAGCTGCGCCGAGTCATCGAGGGCGCGACCGGTCTCACCGAGGGTGTGCTCGCGCATCGTTTCCCCGACTTCGTGGGTGCGCTTGCCGCGCCCGTAGCGTATCTCGTCGTTATGTTCGCAATCGACTGGGTGATGGGGCTGCTGTGCCTCGTGCCCATCATCGTGTCCGCCGCGTGCATGCTCTGGATGATGGCCGGCGGCGGAGACGACGAGAACACGAGCATGATGACGTTCATGAAGAACTACCAAGATGCGCTCGACCGCATGAACAAGGGGGCGGTCGAGTACGTGCGCGGAATCCCCGTCGTGAAGGTGTTTCAGCAGACGGTGCGCTCGTTTTCCACTTTCCGGGAGTCGATACGCGCCTACCGCGAGTTCGCAAGCGCTTACGTGCGCCTCTGCACGCCGCCGCAGGTGGCGCAGCTCGTGGCGATCAACGGCACGTTCGCCATGCTCGTACCGGCGGGCATCCTGATTGCGCGGAATACGGGGGATTTCCCGGCGTTTCTCTCCGACTTCCTGTTCTACGTCGTGTTTTCCGCGCTTACAACCATGATGATGACGAAGGTGATGTACGCCTCGCAGGCGCTCACCGAAGCCCAGGACGCCGTCATGCGCATCGAGCGCATCCTCGACGCGCCCGTCATGGCAGATGCCGACCCTGTGCAGGCCGCCGTGCCGGCAGACGACTCGATCGAGTTCGACCATGTAACGTTCTCCTACCCCGGCGCCGATGCTCCGGCGCTTTCGGACGTGAACCTGCGCGTGCCGGCAGGCGCCACCGTGGCGCTCGTCGGACCGAGCGGGGGCGGCAAGACAACGGCAGCTAGCCTCGTGCCGCGGTTTTGGGACCCATGCGAAGGCGCCGTCCGCATCGGCGGCGTCGACGTGCGCAACATCCCGCTTTCCGACCTCATGGACCGGGTCGCGTTTGTGTTCCAAAACGACCGGCTGTTCAAACGGAGCCTCGCCGACAACATCCGCGCCGCCCGCCCCGACGCGACACAATCAGAAGTGGAGGCGGCTGCGCGCGCCGCTCAATGCGACGACATCATCGCCAAGTTCCCCGACGGACTTGACACGGTAGTGGGCGCACGCGGCGTTTACCTTTCAGGCGGAGAGCGCCAACGCATCGCGCTCGCGCGCGCGATCCTCAAAGACGCGCCTATCGTCGTGCTCGATGAGGCGACCGCCTTCGCCGACCCGGAAAACGAGGCGCTCATCCAAAAGGCGCTCGCCACGCTCGCAAGGGGCAAGACGGTGCTCATGATCGCGCATCGGCTCACAACCGTGATGGACGCCGACGCGATCTGCGTTCTCGACGAAGGGAGAGTCGCTGAACAGGGCACGCATGCCGAACTCGCGAAGGCGGGCGGCCTCTATGCGAGGATGTGGGATGACTACCGCACGAGCGTTTCGTGGCGGATCGCCGGAAAGGGGGCCGATCATGTTGCGTAGGACGCTCGGGCTCACCGATCGGGGCTGGCGTACGTTCAAGCGCGGCGTGCTCTCCTGCGCGATCGCGAACCTCGTGCTTATGGCCCCGATGTGCATCCTGCTCCTTCTCGTACGCGATCTCATGGCGCATCTTGAGTTCGGAGCGCCTTTGCCGGCGCTGGCGCCGTATCTCGCAGCGGTCCTCCTCGTGCTGGCCCTCGTCGCTGTCACGCAGCTACTCGAATACAAGAGCACATACGGCCCCGTCTACGAGGAAAGCGCCCGCAAACGCGAAGGCATCGCCGAGCACCTGAGGATGCTCCCGCTGTCGTTCTTCGGCAAGCGCGATCTGTCCGACCTCACGAACACCATCATGAAGGACTGCGCCGACCAGGAGCGGCTGTTCATGCATGTAGTGCCCCAGCTGTTCGGCACGGGCATATCGAGTGCCATCGTCGTCGTCGGCGCAATCGCCTTCGATTGGCGCTTGGGCATCGCAGCGTTCTGGCCGCTGCCAGTCGCGACGGCGATCATGGCGGCGGCTAGCAGATCTACCCGCCGAAAAGTCGAAGAGAAGGAGGTGCGACGTCTCGAGATGGTCGAAAGCGTGCAGGAATACCTCGACTGCGTGCGAGAAATCCGCGCGACGAATCGGTCGAGCGTATTTCTCGCCGACCTGCGCGAGAAGCTCTTCGGGTTCGAGCGGGCGCAGGTGGCATCAGAGCTCGCCACGGGCGCGATGATCTCGTCCGGCCAGGCGTTCCTCAAGCTCGGCATCGCCACGACCGTTCTCGGGGGGGCGGCGCTCCTCTTGTCGGGCGACGTGGACTTCCTCATCTATTTCGCGTTCCTTCTCGTCGTCACGCGCGTTTACGACCCCATCAACGTCGTGCTCCAATCGAGCGTTGAGCTCATGGAGATGCGCCACTCCATCCGTCGCACGAACTCACTCGCCGAGGAACGCCCCATGACGGGCTCGAGCGACTTCTGCCCGATCGGTCATGATGTCGCGTTCGAAGACGTGTCGTTTTCCTATGGCGGCACGGACGAGCCAGTGCTTGCGCACGTGACGTTCACGGCGAAGGAGGACGAGGTCACGGCTCTCGTCGGGCCGTCCGGCTCCGGCAAGTCGACCTGCGCGAAGCTCGCGTGCCGTTTTTGGGATCCGGATGCGGGGCGCGTGACCGTGGGCGGCGTAGACGCGGCGGGAATAGACCCCGAGGCCCTGCTCGCCGACTTCTCGGTGGTGTTCCAGGACGTGGCCCTTTTCGACGAGACGGTCATGGACAACATCCGAATCGGAAGAGAGGGGGCGTCCGACGAGGAGGTCTTCGCCGCCGCACGGGCGGCCAACTGCGACAGCTTCGTCTCGCGCCTGCCCCAGGGTTACGCCACGCGGATCGGAGAGAATGGCGCGCGGCTCTCTGGCGGAGAGCGTCAGCGCATTTCGATCGCGCGGGCGCTCTTGAAGGATGCGCCGGTAGTGCTCCTCGACGAGGCGACTGCCTCCCTCGACGTGGAAAACGAGACCGAGGTGCAAGACGCGCTTGGCCGCCTGCTCGCGGGCAAGACCGTCATCGTCATCGCTCACCGCATGCGCACCGTCATGGCGGCCGACCACGTGGTCGTGCTCGACGGAGGCAGGGTCGCCGAGCAGGGCGCCCCTGCCGACCTCATGGCAAAAGACGGCATCTTCGCCCGTATGGTACGCCTGCAGACCGAGAACGCGAGGTGGGCGCTATGAGAGCTCGAGGCGTCCGCCGGTAGGCATCCATACGCGATGCGACAGAAGCTCCTTGCGAGGGGCTCTGTTGCGGCGTTCAAGACGATCCGCGGCATACCATCGAGAAGGGCGGTTCCATCACGGTCTCTTTGCGGTCTGGAAAGCGCGATCGGTAATCGAATTCGGTCCGGTATGAGAAACGCTGCGCCTATATTCAGATGCGGCTCGGAAGCCCTCTATGCTGTTGGATTGATTCGTCCATGCCCCCGTTCGCCGTCCCGATGCAGTGCCCGGTGCTCCGATGGCGAGTGCGAAAAGGCCGATGCGAAGGCGGCGGAGAACTTGCTCGGGTTGCGGTACCCGACCGAAAGCGCGATCCGAGCGACGCTCTCCCCCGTGGTCTCGAGCAAGCGCGCGGCGCACTCGAGACGGCACTGGCGCCGGTACGCCATGGGCGAGATCCCAAACGCCCGGACGAACCGCTCCTTGAAGGACGAGACGCTCATGTCGGCCGCGTTCGCCGCGTCGCGCAGCGTCACGGCGCTTTCGAGATCGGACTCCAGGAGCCTCATGCTGCGCTCGAGCGACTCGATTGTGCTCCTTCGCTGGTAGCTCTCGGCGTGCGGGGCGAAGCTCGGCGTCGCGTCGACGAGGGCGACGAGTTCGAGGGCCTTGAGCCGCAGCCGCGCGAGAGGTGCCCGTTCGTCGACGTCCCAGAACGACCCGAGGAGCGCGCGCATGGAGGGGTCGGGGTCGCAGACCGTGCATCCGTCCTCGCCCGTGAGCCGGCGAGCGAGCCCGTCGAGGTCGACTGTTCTTCCGTGAAGGGCGCGCTCGAGCGACGCCGCCCCGACCGACCGGTCGATCCTGAGCGTAAGGCCCGTGTACAGCGGCGAGGGGAACGCCATGACGCGCTTGAGGACGCGCTCGTCGTGGAAGGCGAGCTCGCCTTCGTTGAGGCGGATCGCCCGCCCGTTTGCGGCATCGAGCTCGAACCGCCCGCGCCGGCACCAGTCGATCTGGAGCTCGCAGGGCTCTCTGTCGTCCCATTCGGCGGTTCCCCGGGGAATGCTGTTAAACATGAGGGACACGCCGTCGAACAGCTCGAACGCATCGATGATGCCCACGACGCCGTCTCGCATGCGCAAGTGGTAGCGTACGGACGCGCCGTCCGCTTCGACGGCGCGCAGCTTGTCGGCGTTTCGCTTGGCGAGGATGTCAAGCACGGTCACGAAAGTGTCCTTTCCGCTTGCTGGGGCGAGGAGGCAGGGCGCCCTTCCATTGCCGGGCTCTGGCCGGCGCGCTCGCGCGCGAGAAAGAGGCTGGCGAGCCTGCCGACAGTCTCCTCGCAGAGCGGGAACACGTCCGCAACGCGCCCGCCCTCCATCGCCGCAACATGCGTGCAGCACGAGAGCACGAGCTCCGGATCGTGCGTGATGACGATCTGCGCGGCGCCACGGTCGCGCACGTGGCGAATGGTTTCGGCAACCTGGCGCATGTGGGAAAGGTCGAGGCCGCTTGTGGGCTCGTCGTAGACTATGAGGGGGCGGTCGGTGGCGAGCGCCTGTGCGATCGCGACACGCTGGCGCTGCCCACCCGACAGCGAGAGGGGATGGGCCTGCGCGAGCTCGTCGAGATCGAGGTCGCGCAGGATATCGAGCGCGCGCTGCTCGCGGCCGTCGCCCATCATGCCGAGCAGCACCTCGTCGAGCACGCTTTCCGCGAACAGCTGGTGGTTCACGTCCTGCATGACCATGAAGCATCGGCGCTGTCGGCTGCGCCTTTTCAGGAGCGCGCCGTCGATCTTCACCAGGCCGCCGCATCGGTTGAGGCCGCAGACGGCTTCGGCGAAGGTGGACTTGCCGGCGCCGCATGGACCGATAAGCGCGGTGACGCTTGTCCGAGGCAGCTCGAGCGACGGCACGTCGAGGGCGCGCGCGAATATGCCGTTTTTCCGGTATTCCGCTGTCAGGTTCTCAAAGCGGATAGGGGGCGTTTCGGGCTCCGGCAACTTGCGCGGCGTCTGATCGGCGGACGCGTCGCCGGGGCGGCGCAGAACGGAGCTCGCGCACCTCGCGCTCTCGGGGAACCGGAGCGCGTCGGCGACGCTGCGCGCCCGCAGACCGAGCCGCACGCGCTCGGCGTCGTCGAGACGTGCGAACTCCTCGCCGCTCCACCGATGCGCGACGCATCCTTCGTCAAGGTAGATTACCTGGTCGGCAAGGCCGTCGAGGTAGTGTATGCGGTGTTCGGCGACAAGCACCGCCGTCCCCTGCTCCTTCCAGCGCGCGATCGCCGCGCGAAGCCGGGCGATCGTTTCGAAGTCGAGGTTGGACGACGGCTCGTCGAGCACGATGAGCCTGGGCGATGTCGCCGCGGCGCTCGCGCACGCCACGCGTTGCTTCTGCCCGCCCGAGAGAACGAAGAGGCTTGCGTCGAGCAAAGGCTCGAGGTCGAACGCGCGTGATGCGGCGAACACTCGCTGCTCGATATCGGCGGGATCGAACCCCAGGTTCTCGCACCCGAACGCGACCTCGCCGCGGACGTCGACGTTGTAGAATTGGCTTTTCGGGTTCTGGAACACGCTTCCGACGAGGCGCGCGGTTTCCCAGAGCTCCGCATGCGTCACGTCGAGCCCGCACACGCGCACGGCGCCGGTTCCGGTTCCCTCGTAGAAATGCGGGGCGAGCCCGTTCGCGAGGCGCGTGACGGTGGTCTTGCCGCAGCCGGAGCGCCCGCACAGAAGCGCGACCTCCCCGGCGCGAAGAGAAAGGGAGATGCCAGCGACGCCTGCGCCGCTGCGCCCGCCCGCATAGGAGAACGACACGTCGTCCATGAGGAGCGCGGGCTCGCCCCTGCGAGCGCCGCCGCTCACGCGATCGCTCCGGGAAGTACAAGGCTTGCCGCGAGCGCCGCCGTCGCGGCGATCGACACGGCGAGCGCCGCGACATCCGCCACCCCGAACCCGATGGAGCAGACATTCGTCCTCTTCGCAGGCCCGCCGAGCCCGCGGGCGAGAGCGGCAGCGGACAGGTCCTCGCCGATCGACACCGCGCAGCTCATGAGCGGGACGAGGGCACACTCGAGGAAGGCGGTGCCGTTGCGCAGAGGGGAGATGCCTCGCATGCGCATGGCAGCGCCGATCGCGCGCGCCTCCTCGCCGAGGGTGGGAAAGAAACGGAACAGCACGGAAAGCGGGATGGTGATCCAGTCCGGCATGCGTATGCGGGCCATCGCGGCCATGAACTCGGACACCGTCGTTGTGGCGAATACGAAGTACGCGAGCGCAAGCGTGGGCACGAAGCGCGACACCACGGTCGCGCTCGCCATGACGACCGCGTTCGCGACGCCCGTGAGCACGGGGACGGCGAAGACGGCGAGCGCGTAGGTGCCAAGGTACGCCGCAAGCATGAGCGCGGCGGCGCGCACGCGGCCCGACACCGCGAGCAGAGCGAACGGGAACAGGAGCATCGCCGTGCGCACCGCGAACATCGCCGGCCCGTTGCCGCCGAGCAGAAGCACCGTCGAGACGGCGAACAGCAGCACGATCTTCGTGCGCGGATCGAGCCTCACCGTGCGCTCGCCAGCGCCTGATTGCAAAAACTCCATGGACAACCCGCCCCTTCCGAGGAACTACGCGATTCCCGCACGCTTGAAGTGCTTCTTCAGGACGGCACGCCCGATGAAGCCGCCGATGATGCCCGTGACGAAACAGGCGACGAGCAGCACCGGGTACATCTCCGGCTGCAGGTAGGTCATGAGCTCGTCGACGTAGGCGTCGCCGTACTGCGCGCGGACGGTGGGCAGGTACGCGTCTGCGGTGACGAGGAACGGCAGGAAGTTGCCGATGATCCAGCAGCTGAACACGCCGTGAGACAGGACTGCGCGTGACGAGGAGGCGTACCCGCCCGACTTCCAGATAAGGTCGGCGACGAGCCCGCAGATAAGGCCGGTGGCGATGGAGAAGTACCCCATGCCTGTGATAAACATGATGATGCCGGTAAGCAGCCCCAGGATCGTGACCATACCGAACTTCCGGGCGCGCGTGAGGAAGAGCATGTAGGGGATGCCGGCGACAAGAGGGATGATGCCGCAGATCGCCGCCATGAGGATGGGAACGAACCCGAGGCACGCCACTGCGAACACGACGACGAAGTAGATCGCCGTGAAGATGCCGATGTTGATGAGGTCCTTGCCGGCGAGCCTGCCGCCCGCCTTCGCGGTGACGGGGGATGCGGTGTCTCTGCTTGCCATGTCGGGTCCTTTCCCGCAGAGCGCCTCAGGCGCCTGCGCATTCCGTCTAAATAGTTAGCTTTATGAAACTATGCGCCATTGTGACGGAACCAAGAAGGCGCGCAACTCCGAGCGGCCGGGCATGCTCCGAAAAGCCGCGCCTCTTTCGGACGGTCCCGCCCGCGTGGTGGACAATGCGCCCCTACACGGCGTCTTGCCGCCACTGTGCGGGGGAACATCCGAACTCGCGACGGAACGCCTCGTCGAACGAGGACGATCGCGCATACCCCACCGCGCGCGCCACGTCGGCGATATGCGCGCCCCCGGCGGAGAGGAGCCGGCAGGCGGCGTCCATGCGCTCCTTCCTGAGGGTTTCCGCGACGCCCGACCCTCGCACGCGCCTGAACGCCTCGCAGAGCCGCGAGCGGCTCACGAACAGCTCGCCCGCGATGGACTCCGCGGTGAGCCGCTCAGAGAGGCGCGCCGACATAACCGCCTCGGCCTGTTCGACGAGCTCTCGGTCCTCCCGCCTGGCCTTCGGGGCGGCGGGGCCGGGGCGCATGGAGAGGGCGGCTATCGCCTCGAGCGCCTTGGCGTGGAAGTACGCCGCCGCGCCGGGGAGCGCCGCACGAGCGGGGGTGAACGACCTGAGGACGGAGAGCATCTCCGCAGGGGCGCTCGCGGGGTCGAACGACCGCATCGCCTCGTCCACGTCGTCGAAGTCGCCGGGGAAGGCCTTTCGAAGCCGGTCGAGGCATTCCGGGGTGTAGGTTATGCTCGTCGACTCGTAGAGCGCCCCCGCCTGCAGAGCGCAGCGCGTCACTCCCCCCGCCTGGGAGAACGCCGCGAGGTTCTCGCGTTCCGAGGGGGGGCGGGGAGGGCGCTCCGGAAGCGAGAGGAGCGTCGCGCGCGACCCCGAGAAGATGCAGGAGAAGTCGGTCGGTCGCTCCTCGAGGACGAGGGGGGATCCCAGCCGGAGGGAATGCACGGCGACGAGGCAGTCGTCTCCGATGGGGGCTGCCCATAGGAAGCCCTCGCCGACCTCCTTCGGCACCGTTCCGTACACTCCGCAGCGCAGCGGCTCCATCGTCATCGACAGCTGCTCTATCTGGGGCTCGATGAAGGTGCGCAGGGCATCGGGCACCATCTTGCCGAGATCGCCCATTCCCGCCGTCCGCCTCCTTCCGTTGTTTCGCGTTCGTCGCGGTTCGTTTCGAGAGCGTCGCCGCTTTCCCTCCGTGCCGGATCGCGGCTGCTCTCCATAGTAAGTTACCTAAATCTAACAATCAAGCGCGGTCGATGGACGACGGGATCCGTTTCCGGAGATCGCGCACGCAAGCAAGCGATACGGAGGTGTCCATGGAGAAAGACGTTTCTCCCAAGAAGAGAGGGGCTGTGGCGAGACTGCTCGACTTCGCAGGGCCGCGCAAGGCCCTTACGTACCTGGGCTGCGCCCTGTCCGCCGCCTCGATGCTGGCGGGCTTCGGCCCGTACGTGTGCATCTGGCTGGTGGCGCGCGACCTGATCGCGGCGGCGCCTGACTGGAGCGCTGCGACAGGGATCGCCGCGTACGGGTGGTGGGCGCTCGCGTTCGGCGCGCTCAGCATCGCCCTGTATTTCGCCGGTCTCATGTGCACGCACCTGGCGGCGTTCCGTTGCGCGTCGAACATGCGCAAGCGCGCCGTCGAGCGCCTGATGCACGCGTCGCTCGGGTACTTCGACTCGCACGCGTCGGGGGCGCTCAGGCGCGTGGTCGACGGGTGCGCGGCGGAGACGGAGGGGCTTCTCGCGCACAAGCTGCCCGACACGGCGGGGTCGATCGCCATGGTCGTTGGCATGCTCGCGCTGTTCTTCGCGTTCGACTGGCGGCTGGGCCTTGCCTGCCTCGCTCCGGTAGTCCTCTCGGTATGCTGCATGGCCCGCATGATGAGCGGACGCGGCATGGAGTTCATGTCCAGGTACATGGAGTCGCTCGTCAAAATGAACAAGGCGGGGACCGAGTACGTGCGCGGGATCCCCGTCGTGAAGGTGTTCCAGCAGACCGTCTACTCGTTCAAGGCCTTCCACGACGCGATAAGGGAGTTCACCGTACTGGCGCAGGACTACGCTATCAAGTGGTGCCAGGTGCCTCAGTCGCTCTCCCTCACCTTCATCAACGGCGTGGCGTTGTTCCTGGTGCCGACCGCCATCCTGCTGGCTCCCGGCGAGGGGGATTTCGGATCGTTTTTGGCAAACTTCGCGTTCTATGCCATCTTCTCGGCGGTCATCCCTACCGCGATGACGCGCGTGATGTTCATGTCCGAGGCCGCGCAATCGGCCGCCGACGCCATTACCCGCGTCGAGGACGTCCTTGCAGCTCCCGTGATCTCCGCGCCCGAGCACCCCAAGGCACCGGACGGCAACTCCGTCGTGTTCGACGATGTGAGCTTCGCCTACGAGGGGACGGACGCGCCCGCGCTCTCCCACGTGAGCTTCGAGGTGCCGGCGGGCGCGACCGTGGCGCTCGTGGGCCCCTCGGGCGGCGGCAAGACCACGGCGGCAAGCCTGGTGCCCCGGTTCTGGGACGCCGACGGCGGGCGCGTGCTTGTGGGCGGGGTGGACGTGCGCGAGATGGACCCCGCACGACCTCATGGACCGGGTGGCGTTCGTGTTTCAGGCGAACCGGCTGTTCAAGCAGACGATTCTTGAGAACGTCCGCGCCGCGCGGCCCGATGCGACGCGCGGGGAGGTCATGGCGGCGCTGCGCGCGGCGCAGTGCGACGACGTCGTGGCCAAGCTTCCGAACGGCGTGGACACCCCGTACGGCGCCTGCGGAGCGCACCTTTCCGGCGGCGAGGTGCAGCGCCTCATGCTGGCGCGGGCCATCCTGAAGGACGCCGACGTGGTGGTGCTCGACGAGGCGACGGCCTTCGCCGATCCCGAGAACGAGGCACTCATCCAGAAGGCGTTCGCCGAGCTGGCGCGGGGGCGCACGGTGCTCATGATCGCCCACCGCCTGTCCACGGTGCGCAACGCCGACCGCATCGTCGTCCTGGACGAAGGGCGCGTCGCCGAGCAGGGGACCCACGACGAGCTGCTGGCCGCAGGGGGCCTGTACGCGCGCATGTGGTCCGACTACCAGAAGGCGGCCGATTGGAAGATTACGTCTGCGGAGGTGGCATGATGTCGATCAGGGAGAAGTACGGACTCACCGACGAGGGCGTGCGCAATGTCAAACTGGGCGCGGCGTGGACCGCGGTGTCCAACATCGCGGTGTTCGGCGGTGTGGGAATCATCTTCATGGCGATGGGCGCGTTCGCCGACCATCTCGTGGGCGGCGCGCCGCTGCCGGACGTCATCCCATATCTGGCGGGCCTCACCGCGTTCATCGCCGCGCTGTTCGTCACCGAGTACTTCGCCTACTACTACCAGTACGGCGTCATCTACAAGGAGAGCGGCCGGCAGCGCATCGGCCTTGCCGAGCGCCTGCGCAAACTGCCGCAGTCGTTCTTCGGTCGGCGCGACCTGGCCGACCTCACCAAGACCATCATGGGCGACGTCAAGACCATCGAGCATGCCTACAGCCATGTGCTGCCGGAGCTCTATGGCGCCTACATCGTGCTGGGCGTCGCGGCGGTCTGCCTGCTGGCGATGGACTGGAGGCTCGCCGTCGCGGCGCTGTGGAGCGCGCCGGTGGCGCTGGCGCTGCTGTTCGCGTCCCGCAGGTTCCTCGCCCCTCTGATGAAGGCGACGCGCATGAAGGCACTCGCGGTCTCCGAGGACATCCAGGAGGCGCTCGAGTGCGTGCGCGAGGTGCGGGCTACCAACCAGGAGGAGCGCTACCTCGACGGCATCCGGGCGGACATCGACGCGGCAGAGGCCCAGGCTGTGAAAAGCGAGCTGGCGACCGGCGTCTGCGTGAACGGCGCCCAGGTGGTGCTCAGGCTGGGCATCGCCACCACGATCCTCGCGGGAGCCGCGCTCATCCTGGACGGCTCGTGCAGCTTCATGACGCTGTTCTGCTTCCTTCTGGTCGTGTCGCGCATCTACGCCCCGTTCGACCAGTGCCTCATGCTCATCGCCGAGCTGTTCGCCGCGAAGACCGCGAGCGCGCGCATGAGGAGCTTCTACGAGGAGCCCCTCGCCCAGGGCTCGCAGGAATATACGCCCGCCGGCCACGACGTGGTCTTCGAGGGCGTGTCCTTCTCGTACGGCGGCGGCGAGAAGGTGCTCGACGGCGTGAGCTTCACGGCGAAGGAGGGCGAGGTTACGGCGCTCGTGGGACCCTCCGGATCGGGCAAGTCCACCTGCGCGCGGCTGGCAGCGCGCCTGTGGGACGCCGAGGACGGGCATGTGAGAGTGGGCGGCGTCGACGTTTCCTCAGTCGATCCGGAGGTGCTGCTGCGCGACTTCTCAGTGGTGTTCCAAGACGTGGTGCTCTTCGATGACACCGTTGCGGGCAATATCCGCCTGGGGCGCCGCGGCGCGAGCGACGAGGAGGTGCTCGCCGCAGCGCGTGCTGCGAACTGCGACGAGTTCGTGCGACGCATGCCCGAGGGCTATGACACCTTGATCGGCGAGAACGGCGCACGGCTCTCGGGGGGCGAGCGCCAGCGCATCTCCATCGCGCGCGCCCTCCTGAAGGATGCACCTATCGTGCTCCTCGACGAGGCGACGGCGAGCTTGGACGTGGAGAACGAGACGCGCGTGCAGGATGCCCTCTCGCGCCTTCTGGCGGGCAAGACCGTCGTCGTGATCGCGCACCGCATGCGCACGGTGGAGGCGGCCGACAAGGTGGTGGTGCTCGAAGGCGGACGCGTGGTCGAGCAGGGTGCGCCTTCGGACCTCATGGCGCGCGAAGGGCTCTTCGCGCGCATGGTGGGCCTTCAGCGCCAGAGCGCCGAATGGGCGCTTTAGGAAGGAGGGGCGCCCTCTCGCCGACGCGGAGCGCCCCTAGCGCTCCGATGGCGCACGGGAGGACGGTGGATCACATAGACCTTATAGCCGCCAGGATGGAACAGGCGCGCTTCGAGCGAGGCATTCCCGTCGCTGAGCTTGCCCGCCGCGTGGGGGTCGACCGCAAGAGGCTCGGGCGCATCCTCAACGGCGAGCGCGCCATGAGAGCCGACGAGTTCGTGAGGCTGTGCGAAGAGTTGAAGCTGGGACTGGAGAGATTCGATCCCATCCGCAACGCAGCGTCTCGAGTGATTGGCTAATCGAGGCGACCAACTCCGTCGGTCCCGAGAACGAGTATCCGATAACGAAGGGGATCCGCGAGCCCGTGCGGGGCAAGACGTTTGGAACCAACATTCACCGCGTGAGCACGGTGTCCGACGCCGTCCAGGTCATCGACATGAGTTTTAGTGCATCACGCAGCGCGGATCGCATGATTCTATCATGCGGGAAGGCGGAGTCTACCGGCACTTCATCCGAATGCGCGAAGAGATTGCCTGCTGGAAGCCGGAGGGGCTCAAACGCCGAAGCCTAGCGACGGAGCACGCCATCTCGACCGGGGGCCGAAGAGCCCGGGTCGAGATGGACCATCTTCACCATCGAAAGGAAGTCAGACAGGGCCATGCTCGCCCTCGTTGACGCGGCGAGCCCTGCACGGGGCACGGATTCGTAGTACTTCCCTTCGGCCACCAGGCCGGCTCCGACCTGCTCGGCGAGCCGCGCGGCCGAGCCGACGCAGAAACCCATCCTCGCCTCCCCGTGACCGACCTGCCGCATGTATTTGGCCCTCATCATCGCCAGGCCCGTCCTGCTCACGGCGTCGAAGGCGACCTCGACGTCCCCGTAGTCCCGCAGCGTCTTTAGCAGCCGGACGACGTCCCCTTCCTCGAAGTAGTGAAAAAGGCCCGCGGCGGTGACGAGGATCGGCGAGTCGGGCTCCCTGAGGCGGACGAGCTCGATCCATTCGCGCGAGAACGCATCCGCCCCGATGCACTCCTCACGCGAACACTCTGGGATTAGGGCCCTCCGGTATTCGATGACTGCCGGGAGGTCAACGGCGTACCACCTTACCCCGTCGGCTCCCGAGCGCTGGGCGGCCGTCTCCAGCCCGCACCCGAGCTGGACCACGGCGCCCTCCGGATTGCGCGCCAGGTACCCCTCCACGATCCGGTCCATGTTCGCCGAGCGCGCCGCCGAGGCGATGAGCGTGTACTGGGTCTGGCGGCCCCTCTCCGCGATATCGCGGGGGATTCTATCTTTGAGCGAGAGGGCGGCGTCGTCGCGCAGGATGTTCGGGAACCGCTCGCTGGCGTAGATCCTCCCGAGCAGCGGCACGAACAGCGTATCCTCCACGATCCCCATGTTCTGCATGAGCGCATCCTTTCGGCGACCTCGCGTTTCCGAGGCGCTTCCGCGCCGCACTCCAAACAGCGGCTCCTCGGTCTCTCCGGATTCTCCGTTTTCCGCATCAGGGAAGACGGTAGGGGGCGGCGTTGCGCATGCTCATCGCGACGGTGGTTCCGTTATGCAGGAGCGAAGACATCTGGGGAGACAAAGCTCCCGCGATCCCCGCCGCAAGCAGCGCGCTGTTGGCGGCCATGACGAACGCGAACGAGCCGCCCATGCGGTCCATGAGTGCCATGGAGAGCTTGCGCAAAGCAACGATCGAAGAGAGGTCGTCGGAAACGAGCGTTATGCCCGCCACTTCGCGAGCGATCGCCGACCCTTCGCCCATCGCAATGCCCACGTTCGCCTCGGAAAGCGCAGGCGAGTCGTTCACCCCGTCGCCCACCATCACGATCGAAGCGCCCTCCTCGCGCAAGGCTCGCACGAAAGCGTGCTTGTCTTCGGGAAGGAGGTTCGCATGGAATTCGGAGACGCCCGCCTGCCTCGCGATGCATTCGGCCGTCTTCTCGTTGTCCCCGGTGAGCATGATGATGCGCCCGAACCCGAGGCTTCGCAGATCCCGAAGCACCGTCGGGACGTTCGGCTTTATCGGGTCCTCGATGCCTATTACGCCCACAAGCTCGCCGTCGACCGCCAGATAGAGGGGAGAGAGGCCCTCCGTCTCCCTCGAAATGCGCTCCCTTTTCTCTTCCTCGATCAGCACGCCCTCGTCTTCCACCACGAAATGCTCTGACCCGATGACGACCCGCTTCCCCTCGAGGGACGACGCGATGCCGTGGGCGACGATGTACTCCACTTCGGAGTGCTTCTCCCGATGCTTGAGGTTCCTCGCCTCCGCCGCCCGAACGACGGCGCGCGCCACGGGATGAGGGAAATGCTCCTCAAGGCACGCTGAGAGCCTCAGCACCTCGCGGCGGCTCCAGTCGCCGAACGCGATGACGCGCGTCACTTCCGGCGTCGCCTCGGTGAGCGTGCCCGTCTTGTCGAAGACGATGGTATCGGCTTCGGCCATCGCCTCGAAATGACGCGAACCCTTGACCGTGAATCCCTGCTTGGCGCTTTGGGTCAGAGCGGAGAGCACCGCGATAGAGCTTGCAAGCTTGAGCGCGCACGAATAGTCGACCATGAGGGCCGCAGACGCCTTCGTCAAGCTGCGCGTGGAAAGGGCGACGAGCCCAGCGAGCAGGAAATTCCAGGGCACGATGCCGTCTGCAAGCCTCTCCATGTGCGAATACGACTCCGCTTTGCACCGTTCCGACTGCTCGACGAGGGAGACGATGGAGCGCAGCTTCGTCGAGGACGCGCCCGACTTCACCCGGACGAAAATCTCCCCTTCTTCGACGGCGGTGCCGGCGAACACGTCATCGCCCTCCGAACGCCGCACCGCGAGAGGCTCGCCCGTGAGCGCCGCCTGGTTCACCGATGCGCACCCTTTCTCGACCACGCCGTCCACGCACACAGGCATGCCGGTGCGCACGACGATGAGGTCCCCTTCGACAAGCGAGGCCGTCTCCACCCGCTCCTCCTCCGAACCGCGCACGAGCTGCGCCGTCTCGGGGATATCGAGCAAGGAATATATGAGCGCGCACTCGCTGCGGGCCCGAGTGTATTCTTCGAGCCTCTCGCCGAAATCGAGAAGGAACATGGTCTGGCCGGCCGTTTTGGGATCGCGCTGCAGCAGAGACACGCCGATGGCCGCCGCGTCGAGCACGGGCACGTCGAGACGCGCGCGTGCGAGCGAGCGCAATGCGGCGCGCAGAAAGGGCAGGTAGCGCAGGAGCGCAACCACCGCCCGGATCGGCGCGGGGAGAAACCAGCGACGCGCGAGATACGACCCTGCGAGCACGGCAAGGTCGGTAACCAAGGAGCTCGCACGCGCGCCCATCTCCGTGCCGCATTCGACCCTCGCCCGCTCCATAACCTGCCCGTCGATCGCGGAAACATGCCTGAGCGTCCGGGCGCGGCCTTCTGCTCCGCCGCTATAGCTTATGGCGACGCTTCCGATCTTCGGATACACCACGACTTTCTCGACGCAGGCCTCCGCGCTCAGCGCGCGCGTGAGAACGGAGACGTCCGAAGGACGTACGCTTCCATCGAGCAGAATGCGAACGCGCCCGGGCACCTCGTGCTCGATTGTATGAAGCATCGCATTACTTCTTCGCCGTCGCCAAGGCAGAGGACTGGGCCTCTTCCGATTCCTCGCAGGCTACCGTTTCTTCGTCTGGCGTATCAGGCGCAACGTCCGATACGCCAGATGCAGGCTCGTTGGCATAGCGAGCTTCGGCAATAATATCGCTTGCCTGGGCTCGCGCCTGCTCGACGATGCCTTCATAGCACGATTTGGCCTGCAGCCCCTTGGCGATGCCTTGAACGTATACCCTTCGCGCTGCCTGACTGGTCAGTGCCTTGAGCCCGACGCTCCCGACAAGAAAACCCGCTCCGACAAGAAGACCGTACTTCGTCTGGCTTTTCATAGATGCAAGACCACCTTTCTCGACGTCCGAGCACGTAAAACGAGACCCGTGCATTTTTGAAAAAAGTTATCTTATGTTTACATTTTATAAGATAATGACTCCGGGTCAGGAAGTCAACCGTATCGTACTTTCCAAGGTTCTACCTTGTACGCCAAAAGCAGGAGAGGAGGCGACAGGCGTGAAGATGCACAAGATATGGGCGTGGGCTGGGATGATCTGCGCGGTTATGGCCTTCTACACTGGCTACAAGCACAAATAGTTAGGCGCAGGTATATCTTACGACGTTCAAGCGATAGGCTTCAGGAAGGTTCTGGGGCCTATCGCTTGCGACGAACAGCCAGACGAGGAGAGCTGCCATCGCCCGGTTAAGCATGTTTTCAGCGTCCATTCGTGGGACGGGCTTTCGAACATTAGTTATCTAAGGCTAATCACCTTGACGAAACGAAGCGACTCTTAATTAGTTAGTTACAGCTAATAATTTCTTCACGTCTTCAAAACAATCTCGAAAACAAGCCCTTTCTATCCAGCCAAAGCCGAATCCTCACGGCCGGCTGCAGCGCAAAACCGCCCCTTCCCGGACTCTTCGAACGCATGGGAGGGAACGGCAGGGAATCCCGTCTGCCTCCTGGACCACACGGCCTCCTTTCCATGCCGAAGCCCCTGCGCCTTTCCACCCGCCACCCGCCAAAGCAGGTCCCGTTCGAACGGAGACAGGGCAGCAAATCCGCGATCGAAAATGACGAGGCGGATGCGGCGCGTTCTGACAAGAGTGTCGAACGCGAGCGGAAATTGGTCTTCATCCAAACCGAAGGCGCTCTGCAGATCGCCGTACGAATACGTTCTGCCCTCCTGGAGCAGAGCTCTCACCCCGACAACCATCGGCATCTCCTTGAATAAAGTTTACTATAGTTAACTTTATGAATCATATCACAAGGAAACTGGGCAAGCTACTGTTATCAGACAGGCAGCATATTTCCCGGCCAACGTCCCTCGGCGACCATCTGACAGGAATATCGCCCAGGGGCCCCGATGCTTCGCCTGTATCGGTGCCCCTGGGATCCTGTTTAAACTGCTGCTGTTTCCACGGACCAATCACAGCGGTCGTCGAGGCTATTCGAGTCCGAGGGACGCGATATAGGACCTCCATTTTTCGAAAGACTCGTCGCTTATGGCATGTTCCATAAGGCAAGCCTCCTTGTCGGCACGGTCCTCTGGTATGCCGAGGGCCTGCGTGAAGAAGAAGAACAGCATGCGATGCCGGTCGAGGACCGTGCGGCCGTAACGCGAACCCTCTTCGGTAAGCGTGATGTCTCCGTAGTAGGGTTGTTCGACGAGGCCCTTGTCCTTAAGAAGGCCGATTGCCTTGTTCACAGAGGCCTTAGAGACCCCTAGCTTATTCGCAACGTCGACCGATCGGACTGATGAGCCAACAGCGCCGCCGAGCATGACGATCGCCTCGAGATAGTCCTCATGGGATTTCGACATCTTGTCCATAAGAGGGGTTCCTTCCCCGCGCGTGGCTCGTACCCGGGCAGCCTGATGGGCTCCCCGTCGCCACCTTAACACACATTCCAACCCGAAGGCGAAGGGAAAAGAGCAGTGCCAAACTATCACATTTTTCCCAGGAGTAATCAAGGCGCTAGAAACGGGGCTCCTCCGTGAAACCTTGCCGCTCGTTCGCTAGCAGTGCGCTGAAGCAGGAGGCGGGAACGCCTATGGACTCGGGTGCGATCGGTTCGCCCCCGTCGGATATCCCAACGAGGAAAGCGTAAGCGGAGAGGGCGCCCGGCGCGACCTCCTCGGCGCATTCGCGCGCCCAGGAAAGCGCAGAGGCGTCCACCAAATCCCCCGCGACCCTGATGAGCACCGTCTCACCGTCAACGGTCAGGCGGTTGATTCTTTCCAGATCATCCGCATCCGCGACCAGGAAGCTCCACCCGTCCCGTCTGCGAGCCACAGGAAGCCCCGTCGGTCCCGGCTCCTCGCGGTAGGCCTCTGCCGCCTCGTGATAGTAGGAGCGCAGCCAAATGCCGTCTCCTGCGACATCCGAGAGGTCGAGCGTGTAGTTGGCGAGGAGATTTCCTCTCTGCGGCACCGCGTCGACGTGGTGGTCGGTGTCGAAGACGTCGATGCGGCCTCCTGAGTAGTACGCCTTCAGGATCATCTCTGCTTTCCCCTCTCCTGCCTTTCCGGCGTCCGCGGCGTTTCCGCGGAGCCGATCCCGCGCGACCCCCGGTTCCCCGCAACCCTTCCAAGACAGGATTTCGAAGGTTTGGCCCCGAGCCGGGGCTCGGGGCGCTGCTCGGGGAGCATCCCGATACGGCGTGCGTACGCTGCGAGCTCGGCGCCGCGTGCGTCCATCGCCAGACGATCGAGATCGGCGACGCACGTCGCCCTCGACGACTCGACGAGCGCCACGGCTTCGGAAAGAGTCCTAAGCTCCTCGAGGTTCCCCAACTCTACGGCGCTTCGGGCGGCTGCGGCTATTGCTCTCTCCCCGGCGTCCGCTATTCTGCGGAAGCCTCCTGTTCGAAGGACGGGCTCCAACCTCTCCCGGCTGTAGGACAGCCCCAGGCGCTCTCCACTCACCCTGCGTGACGGCCGGTCGGCAAACGCGTACACCCAGTCTCGCCTCGGCGCGTGGGGGGAGTTCTCCGACACCGTGACGCCCAACGCTCCGAGGAGGCTCCTGAACTCCGTCTCGCTCCTCGCCACCGAGCGCGCCACCCTCACCCTGGCCCGTATGTCGGCAACCCACGAGTACTCCCCGCGGTCGGAGAGCTCCTTTTCGGCGCGCCCGACATTTTCTTCGCGGCGCGTACTGGCGGCGGGCCTCGGACGCCGGCGCTCCGCCCGGGCGGCGACGCTTGAGCGCGGGACCGCCTCCAGCGGCGACATGCCTAGGCTTTCGGCTGCCCCCTGCAAGGACCTTGCGAGCGCCTTCGGGTCCGGGTCCTGTAGCCTGCGGCCCGTCTCGAGGTTGGTGTTGTTGACGACGACGTGGGCGTGCGGGATGCCTCCTGCATTGTCGTCGTGGTAGACGATGGCGACCTCGTGGTCCGGGAAACACTTCCTCGCCCATCCGGTCGCGAGGGCGCGCAGCCCGTCGAGCGAGATGCGGTCCTTGGGATCCGGGGAGACAACGTAGTGCTTGTAGGTGCGGGCTCGCCGCCCCCGCCATGCGGAGTCGTTGCCGTACAGGCGCCGGATCCTGTCCATCGCCTCGGCCCAGTCGAACGGCCTCCCCGGCGCTGGAGGCTCGAGGTTGATGTAGTCCTCGGCGAGCGCGCGGCCCTCCTTCGTCAGGTACCGCCTGATCCCCTTGGCCGAGGTGTGCCCCGATATCGTCTTGAGCATGGGCACGCCCGTCACCTCCCCAGCCCGGCGAGGACGCTTCCGGAGAGCTCCGCCACCGCTCGCCTCAGCGACTCGACCCCGGGCTGCATTTCGGCAAAGCTTGCGCTCGGCGCGTGACAGCTCCTCGACCACCTCCGCAGTCTCCATGTCGTTCGCCCTCAGATAGTACGCGATGGCGTTGAGGGCGTGGACCGCCTGGTTGTAGTGGTGCCCCCAACGCGTCATTTCGCGGGATAGCCGCGCCGCCGTCGTGCGGTCGACCACAACGAGCCTCGCCCCGCCTCGCACCTCCTCCGCAGGCAGCTGCAGGAGGACTCGGATGAGGTCGGAGACCGTCATGCCGAGTCCGCGGGCGAGACCTTTAGCGGACTCCATTTCCCGGTCGGACATACGCACATGGAGCTGTTTCGGGTGCCTTTCCATCTTCCGGCTCGCCTCCTCGGACTTCGAAATCGGGGGCGGGCCGACGCCCG
>NC_021021.1:1305616-1320184 GCF_000210055.1 Gordonibacter pamelaeae 7-10-1-b | reverse complement strand
CGCCGCCCCGGTCCGGGGCGTTCCGTCCCGAAGACGGGGACGCCCCGGACCTCTTCCGAGGGCTCGGGGCAGACGTCAGGCAAGGCGGCCAAGAGCTATTCCGGGGGCTGTGTACACGGAATAGGCCTCTTGCTTTGCCCGGAGATATGAGTATACAAACTAGAAAATAGATTTACAAAGTGTAGAACTATGCTACACTATTAGAAGTTGAAAGGAGAAACCATGCTAACGCCACTGGGAAAGTTTCTCAGAAAGCTCAGGCTCGACAACGACCAGCTCCTTCGCGACATGGCGGAAAGGCTGGACATGCCGAGTTCGACCCTTTCGGCAATCGAAACGGGGAGAAGGAAGCCCCCGCAGGGTTTTGCCGAAAAGGTAGGACGGGCTTACGCGCTTGCAGACGAGCTGGAGCAGAGCCTTTATTCCTGCGTATCCGAAGCAAGCGGATGGAGCATCGGGATAGACGCCTCGTCGCTCTCGAAGGGAGACCGAAATACCGCCATCGCCTTCGCGCGAAGGTTTTCCGACCTGGATGATGAAGACAAGGACAGGATATGGGACATCCTGAACAAGGGAAAGGAATGATGTGTCTGGATATGTGACAGGAATGAAAGTCCCCCCTCTCGGCAGAAGGGACCTGCGCGCTTTCGCCCGCGCAATCCATGGGCATCTCCGCTATAACGGCGAAGGCCCGTTTCCCATTATGAAAATGCTCGAGCATGTCCTGCCGGCACTTTATCAGGATTTCGAGTACGAAATCTGTTCGAAGGACCAGCTTGGCATCGATCACGGAATGACCTATCCGGATAAGCATCGGATTTTGCTTCGAGAAGATGTCTACGAAGGCGCATGTGACGGCCGCGGAAGAGACCGCTACACGGTCGCCCATGAAATATCGCACCTGCTTCTGCACGAGGGGCTCGGCGTTCGGCTCATGCGGGAGGATGTTCCGCACAAGGCTTTCGAGGATTCGGAATGGCAGGCGAATGCTCTTGCCGGCGAGATTCTTATGCCTTACGAGAGCATCGTCAACCTAGACGCAAATGCAATCGCGAGCAGATACCAGGTGAGCTTAGCTGCGGCAAAGACGCAGCTGCGCGCGACCCATAGATGACGGGTCTTCGACGGTTCCGTCTGAAGATACATCCAAGAAGCGACCAATCTGAAGGGAGGTAATCGAATGGCACGAGTTCACCACGGTGGCAAAGTCGGGAAAGCGGCATCGCTGCTGGCCAAAAGCGGCACAGCCAAGAGGACGAAGAGCGCTTCCGCAAAGACGCTAGCGAACCACAAGCACAGGATGCATTAATTCCTGGGATCAACCGCTGAAGAAGGGAGGTGATTAAAAATGGCGAGAGTCAGAATCAGGGTTCCTGTCTATCGGGTATCCACGACCGGCCGCATCGTCCGCAAAGGTACGAAAACCACGCATGTGCGCGTAAAGACGAAGTGAGACCCTAGCCGCCACTAGAGCCTCACCGATGAACGAGGGGTTGCCGATTCGGCAGCCCCTTTCTCATGACGGAAGAATAACGGACGCGAGGTCCGATTGCAATCGAAGCATGCCGATGCGCTTCTTTCAGCGCGACGAGCGGCGCGAGGGCTTTCAATCCGCCCCCGGCCCGAAGGCCGGGGGCGCCCCTCGGAGGGGTCAGGAGGCCTTAGGCGACCTCCGAGGGAAGCGAGCTGCCGGCAACAGGAACCGCGTCGGAGAGGGCGTTGATGTGGTGGCGAAGGAAGGCCTTGCCCTCGCCGAAGACCACCAGGCTCACGTCATCGAAGCGGACGGGGCGGTCGACGTCCTCATGCTCCGCCAGGTACGCGATGGCGGCCGTCTCGCGGCGCCTGCGCCCCTCGAGGCCGCTGCCCTCCGGGAAGCCGCCCTCGTCGGCGGTTCTCGCCGACACTTCAACGAGCACGAGGATATCGTCCTCCATCGCCACCACGTCGATCGCGCCCGCCGGGCATTCCCAGCCCGTTTCGCGACGAGGCCTGATGCGGGCGGTCTCCCCGTGCACGTAGTTGTTGGAGTTCCAGGAGAAGTCCCCGTCGTGGTCGTAACGGGCTACGTAGGGTAGATCGGGATACGTGACGCTGACCTTCCCGTCGGCCGTCTCCACCCGGACGGCTATCGCGTTGCCGGCAGGCTGCCCAAAGCCGACTACGGGGTAGGCCTTCCAGCCGCTCTCGTGCTCGCGCAGCCACACCTCGTCGCCGACCTCGAGCTCGCCCGCCGGCACCTCGACGGAGTCGAGAAGCTCGCCGAGGCGCAGGTCTTCCGGCATGGACTCGTCAAAGGCGCGCAACATCTCGTCGAAATCGTAGGAGCGCTGCTCTTCGCACGGCTCTACGTCTCGGACGCCGGCGGGCTTCCAGTCCTCGTCGTATTCCGTCGTGAGGCGCTCGGCGATGCGCCAGCCGTCGATGACGTAGATGCCGTTGTCCCCGGGGTCCATGCTCGCGTCGTCGGTGTAGGGGCCGACGCCGACCGACAGCGTGCCGCCGAAGAAGTTGCCGACGACCTGGCAGATGCGGGCCCACCCGTAGCTGTCGGAGCTGGGCGGGCGGTAGCCTTGGAGCTCGCAGTACCGAAGCAGAGGCTCGACGGTGTCGCGACCGCCGTTCCAGTGCAGGTAGAGCCCGATCTTCCTTTCACGCGTTGTGATAATCGCCCTGTTTCCCATCCGGGACCTCCTTCGCTTTCCTGGCTCCGCCCTGTGCCGAGCCCCGTTGGCGATCACAGCCCGCAAGGCGCTTCCGGGCGCAAGGGAGGAAGGGGAAACCGGAGGCCCGAGCTTCCGACGCAGGAGGAAGGTTTTCCGCGACCCTTGCGCCAGAGGAGAGCCTTGCGGCCGCATGGCGCCCGACGGGGCTGTGCGGGGCGGGGCGGAAGGAGGGGTCGGGAAACGGAGACGCGATGTTTCGACGAGCGAAGAGGCTCGATGAAGGCTGGAATGCAGTCGTGATTTCGTCCGGACATGCTGAGTTCGTTTACGCCGACGTAAGCTATTTCAGCAAGGAGAGGAAGGTGCCGTGTCTGCGACTTCGTGAACGTTGCGAGGATCGATTTGCGTGCTGCTCGTTTGCTGAGGACGGCGCGCATCGGGCGATGTTCCCGTTTGGCGGATGGTCAGCGGGAATGCCTCTTGCGGAACTGGACTGCCGGTGGAGCGGTTTCAGAACGGGCATTCCTAATCGGCCGCATTGCCGACGAGGAGAGATTAATCAGGACAATATCAGGACATGTCCTGATTAATTGGGACTTGTCCTGATACCGTCCCGGAGATTGGCCTATCGGGAGACCTCGTAATGGGCTCCCGGCCCACGCCCGACAGATACGAGCTCGCCGGCGTCGACGAGCTTCGAGAGCTCGCGGTAAGCCTGTTTCGTCTGCAGGTGTAAAAGCTGCTCGACATCGCGCCTCTTGATTGTCCCGCCCTGCTGGTTCGCAAGCTTCATTATGAGTTCCGGGTATCTGATCTTGTCGATGCCGGATTGGCGCACAGAGCCGGTGTCCCGCCAGAGCGCGATACGCCCTGCGCCGAACATGCGGGCGTGACCGTTGGCGCCTTCTTCCCCTCTACTGGAATCCACGCCGAAAGCATTCTGTACGACAGGCTATGCCTGGTGTTCTGCCAAATGGTCATTTTATCTTTCTATAATGAGGCGAGATTCTATCCAAGAATCCGACATGTCGCTCTTCGTCGATGCCGAGGACCGTTAAGTCGACTACTCTACCGGTCTCGTTGCCTAACTTTTGGGATATCTGTTCGCATCCGGAGACCAGTTGATCGGAATATTTCGAGTACAGTAGCAGCAAATCAATATCACTGCCTGCGCTGAGCCCTGAAGCACTCAGCGCAGATCCGAACAGATAGACATGATCAAACTGAGAAAACAGTTCTAGGTTGCTGTCGAGAATGTCTATGAGTCTCAAATGGTTCATAGCTTGCGAACGAATGGGAAGAAGCTATCCATATCGAGGAGCTTCACGTTAATTTGCTCCGCAAGTTCCTTGGCTTCTTCGGAAATGCATTGCTTACCGTTCCATCTATGCAAGTTGACGACAACGGTATGTTCTGCCGGCGCTAAACGGGCCAACTCTGCGTAGCTCAGACAGTATTCGTATACGAATAAGAAGCATTTTCCTTTCGCTATATATTCCCTAAGGTTTGTCTTCGACTTGCGAGTTGCTTTCTTTCCGCACAGATGGAAGTGCTTTAGGGCAAAAATCAAGCTGTCTAGCCTCATCTCGGCACGCCTGAAGCAGCGGGCGTCATGGTACATCTGTCGGATACGCGGTGTATCGTCAAGATAAACTACCGTCTCTTTCCCGTTTTCCATCATTTGCAACAATGGACGTTCTGCATCTAGAGAAACATCTATAAATCGCCCCTGTTCGTCAAGCTCTTCGATTAGCAGCTCTAGGGATTCTGCAGAGGGGAGCAGGGCACCTTCTATGGGCTGGATTCCGAAGATGGAATTGATGACCTCGGGGAAAAGAATAGACCTTTGCCTTTCCGTTTCATCTCTGGTGGCTTCGAACTCCTTAGCATGGTCGATAAAATCGCGGACAGCGGCCTGGTTGGAGAAGGAATTGTCCTTGTGGTTCTGGAACAGGCACAAGTTCGATTCGAACATCGTGCAAAGCTTTCGGTTGTTGACGATTATTTCCTTTTCAAAAACATCCCACAGTCTTCGCTTGTCCTTCATGTAGTAGTTCTCGTATATCGACTTGTTTCGGGCGAGCAGAGGTGCGGCCTCTTTGCGCAGGTCGTCGAAGGAACTGAACGTCTTTCCGAAAACGCGATCGATTTCTGCGTGACGAATCGACTTCCATTCCCTCACTTCATCTGCCGTGAAAGCGGAGTTCTTGTCGAAATTCGTATGGCAGTTTGGACAGATGAGAATAAGGTTGTCGAACGTGTTCTCCGCGCTTTCGCAATATGGGACGATATGGGCTCGTTCAGCAATGTCTCCATTGCTGATGAATAGATCGGCCCGACAATCTGGATTCATGCATTTGCCGGCAGACTCCGCCCAGAGTCTTCGCTCGACATGTGCTGAGATTGGCTTTCTGCTTGTCTTCGCCACTTTCCGTCCCCGCTTTGACCTCTTCGATTGACGATTAACTGTCATTTGAGAATATGTTATCCAATGATTGAGCCACCGACAGGCTTCAAGTGAAGAATATCGAACGGGGAGGCAGACGGAGCGCTAAAGAAGTAGACATTCGGCAGCTTTAAGCTCCAGGGTCAACGATATCCGAATCAGATGGCTTGGCAATCCCATTTACCTCTTCATAAAGCGTTATCTTGATAAAAATGATATTTTTTATTCCAAAATAGATAAAATAGCGTTGTCTAATTCCTTTCAGAATAGGAACTCGTATGAGGATTACAAAAATCGAGCTCGAGAACATCAAAACCGTCAATCACGGGGTCGTCTCGTTCAGGAATCTTCCTTCAGGCGGAAGTGTCACTGGAATCTACGGGCAAAACGGATCGGGCAAAACCGCCCTCATCGACGCAGTAAACTATATCGACTTTCTAATATCCGGAAACGAGCTGCCTGACGGATCCTCCAATATCATCCGAATCGGGTCAAACAGTGCCTCTATTGCAATTACTGTGGGAGAGAGCGGCCTGGATAAATGGGAATACCGTATCGTTCTTTCCCGTCCCGAAGAAGGATCACGAGCAGTACTCACCAGTGAGTCGCTGAAGGACTTGACGCACGAGAAAGGAAAGCGCCGAGTTCTTTCTTGGACGAAAGCATCCTTCAAAGATAGTGAGCCCTCCGACCAGGAGAGCACCTCTGTCAAGATTTCCTGGACGCCATTCAAATACTGGAAAAGCGTAGAAAGATTTTCGATGGAGGCCAGGAAGGTTGCCGGAGGAATTGAAGCGATGGCGATAGAAGGCACAAGGTCGGTGTTTTTCGGTGGGTCAATCAGCCATCTATTCTCTTTGTTCGCCAGTTACGTCAGCGAAAAAAAGGAGCAAGGGAAAACGGTCCACGACGCAAAAGAGGCTGCGGGAAAGATGCTTGTTTTTCCCTTTTGCAAGGCTGGAATCGATTTCGTCGAACTGAGGAAAGGCCTTCGTGTGCTGCCCTCGCTTGCCTCGAACATGCCAACGATGGACTTCATCTACATCCCTTCCGAACTGGACTTAGATAGAGAGAACGGCCCCATTTTCTCCCTTGACTCTCCTTCCGTTCACAGCGAAGAGCGAGTCAAAGAGCTGGAAGAGAACATTCGCGTACTGAATCCTGTCCTGGAATCCCTTGTTCCCGGCTTGACCATGGAGCTTAGACACATGGGAGCGGAGCTGCTCGAGGATGGCTCGAAGGGTGCGCGCGTCGATCTGCTTTCTTCACGGGATGGAGTAAAGGTTCCCCTGCGCTATGAATCTGACGGCATTAAAAAGCTTGTTTCCATTCTCTCTCTGCTCGTTCTTGCCTATGGTGATGAGAACGGTTGCGTGTTTATAGACGAACTCGATTCGGGTATATTCGAATTTCTTCTGGGAGAAATCCTCCAATCGATAGCCGGCGGCGGACGCGGCCAACTGGTTTTCACGGCGCATAATCTCAGGCCCCTCGAGATATTGCCGACCCAATGCATCGTCATGACGACCACGGACGCCGATGATCGCTATCAGAGGTTCAAGGGGAACAAGGCCACAAACAACCTTAGGGATCAGTATTTGCGCGCGGTGCTTCTCGGCGGGCAAAAACACCCTGTCTATCGACCGACCGATCGTGCCCGTATCGATTCCGCTTTCTGGAAAGCCTCTAACGCCAAGGAGATCGATTCGGACTTCGATTCCTTCCTAAACGCCTTGAAGGGAGGGGTCGATGCCTAGCAAGAAAAAGGTCGTGCTGTTTCTCGTCGAGGGACCAAGCGACGAGACGGCCATCAGGGGTCCTGTCAACTTGCTTATCCAGAGCTCCTTCAACTCGGACTCCGCGTCATTTCACGGAGATGTCACGACTGCGCAAATCGAATATCCGACCTTCTACCGGATCAAGGACAGTATCAGAGACACCGTAAAGACATTTGTCGAAGATTACTTGAGAGATACCAACCCAGGATATAAGGCAAAAGACATTCATTGCATTGTCCATATCATGGACACAGACGGGGCGTTTATTGATGATTCCATGGTTGTTTGGCCGAGGATGGGCAGGCGTTAACGTATAGAGAAGACCGCATTGAAGCCCCGAATCCTCGCTCTATTCAAAAAAGGAACGCCCGGAAGAAGTCGGCGATGCTGCAGCTTTCAAGGATAAGCAAGCTGACCATCAACAGGGTGAGGGTACGCTACCTTCCATTTTTCATGTCGCGAAATCTGGAACACGCTCTCTACGGATTGCAGGGTGATTTCGACAACGAGACGAAGGGAAAGCTGGCTCATTTGTTCCATCTTGAATGCCAAAAGAATCCCAGGTACTTTCTCGACTGTCTGGAGGAGGCGACGTGTTGGGCGGCCGGAAGCCACGAAGAGTCTTGGAGCGCCCTTGGGGAGGGCGCGAACTCCCTCCATCGCGGAACCAATCTCGGACTCCTGTTCAACGAATCCGACGATCACTATTTCCTGGGTGAGATTTAAGCTGCCTTCGCCGGCCGAACGAGATTCGCCGTTGACAGTTTGATGCAATACGCTTGGACGCAGCGTAGTACTTATCGTTAAATTGACGAGCATCGCATTCTGCTCAAGGTCGGATTCAGATCGCTGCTGGACTGCGTTATGCAAGGCTCCAGGCTTCGTCCAGCTCCGCCGCGCAGCTCTCGAGCACGCACCTCACGGCGGCTATCTCCGACGGGGTCACGCGCCCCCCGTCCGCCTTCTCCTCGAGCATCGCGAGGATCGACGCCGCGCCTTCGATGCGCTCGGTCGAGCGCACGATTGCGTCGACGGATTCTTTGGGTAGGGTGTTCAATGGGGTGCCTTTCATAGGGCGTCCTTTCCTAGGCGCTCGTCACCGAGGGAAGAAGGCCTCAGGGGCATGAAGAGAGAGGCATCCACCTCAGTTGTCACCCTGTTGGGAAATGTACGCCAAATACCCAAAACAGCAGATGCCCCTCTGTCCGGTATTTGGCGTACGAATATTCAATTAGGGTGACCGTCTCATTATAAGCGCAGCCCTCCCGTCCCTACGGAAAATCCGCGAGGCGGGCGCTGTCCGGGGCTGCAGACGGGAAGCGGCCGGCGGGGCTCCTACATGAACCTGAAGACGGCCCTGAAGAGCCATCGGGCGAAGCGCACGACGATCCTCACGACGCAGCCCTCCTTCCCGCGGCTGCGCCGCCCTCCATCGAGTCGCACAGGGCGAGGTAGCGCCCGTAACGCTCCTCGCACGCCTCCATGTGCCTCGCGAGCGCCTCGTCCGCCTCGCATTCCGCCTCGAACTCCTCCCTCGACGCCCCGGGCTTGCGGTCGTAGAGCAGCGACAGGATCACGCTGCGCCGCGCGGCGACCCTGCGCCAGAGCTTCGCGAACCCCGGGTCCGCCTTCGCGAGGCCCTCCATGTCGAGGGGCTCCCCGTCGCAACCCATGGCGTCCGGGGGTATGGGTTCGTCCGACCACACGGGCAGGCCGTCGTCGCCCTCGAGCCACCTCGCCAGGTTCTTCGCGAGCCGGCCGTCGTCGCCGTTGCGAGCGCGGTAGCTCTCGGCGTATGCGGCGTAGGCGTCCGCGATCTGGCCCGGCAGGTATCCCTCGGCGACCCTCTTCTCCCAAACTGCGAGGCAGGACCTCTTGAACCTGAGGGAGGCGACGGGCTTTATCGACATCGCACAGAGCCTCTCGAACTCCTCGGGGAACTCGCCTCTCCTGTAGGGCTCGAAGCCGCCGCCTCCCTCGTCCCCGGCTTCCCGCGGGGAGGAGGATAGGGGCTGTTGATTGGATTCAGGGGTTTTATCCCATGAGCAATTAATAGCGCCGGGTTCTCCAGATCTGGGTTTTCCGGATGTGGCCGGACCAGATACGGATTTTCCCGTTCTGGGGACAACCTGGGCTTTCTCGGCGCCGCAGCCTTCCTCCACGGAATCGCGCGCCTTCGTGGCGCGGTCCTTGCGGACGAACTCGGAGAGGATCGCGAAACCCTCCGCGCGCAGCTCCTCGGCCACGGCGTCGTGCATCGCGGGGTCGTCGAGCGTGATCCAAGTGGCCTCCTCGGCCTTGAGGAACCTGCCCGCCTCCCCGCGCTTGCGAGCGCGGATGACGTAGCCCGCCGCCCCAACCTCCTTGATGCCGGCGGACACCGAGTCGACGCCGTCTTTCACGAGCGAGGCGAACCCCCGGATGGTGAAGACCCACTCGGGGTTGCCCTCGAGAGAGCGGATCTGGCAGTAGATGCCCTTCGCCTTGAGCGACAGCTCGCGGTCGAAGAACACCGTGTTCTCGACGTGGGTGAAGGAGCCCTTGCCCCTGTGGATCACATTGCCCACGGGTCCCCTCCCTCCCTTCCCCCGGGCGGCGCGCTTGCGCTCGGCCTGCTCGAGAAGCTCGAGGGCACGCACGACGCGGGCCTCGACCTCCTCGCGGCTCGCCGACGGCCTGAAGAACCGCGCGATGCTCCTCTTCGGAATCCTGAACGACTCGACCTGGTTCGGCTTCTCCTCCTCCATGATCGAGCGGATGAGGGCCTCGCCGAGCTCGCCCTCCTGCGAAAAGCGCTTCATCTTCAGGGCCTGCGAGTGGGACGGGGTGCAGGCGTTCTCCCGCATCGCTTCGAGGAGCGTCTCCTGCTCGCGCCGCGAGAGGTAGCTGACCTCGACGGCGGGGAGCATCCGCATGCGCCCCTCGTCCACGAGGTCGAGTATCCCCGGGACGAGGTGGGTGAGCCTGATGTAGCGCCTCACCTTGTCCTTGCTCACGCCGAGCTCCTCGGCGAGCACGTCCCTGGATTTCCTGCCCTTCAACTTGTGCGCATTTTGCGCACAAGTCAGGTCGGTGCGCTCTCCCTGGCGCCGCATCGCCTCGAGCCTCATGGAGTACGCGAAGGCGCGCTCGCTCGGAAGGATGCTCTCGCGCTGCAGGTTGGAGTCGACCATGGCGATGACGGCCTCGTCCTGCGTCATCTCCCTCACAATGCACGGAGCCTCCGCGAGGCCGGCGAGCTCGGCGGCGCGCTTGCGGCGGTGCCCGCTCACTAGCGTGTACCTGCCGCCGTCCCCCGGGATCACGGTCAGGGGGACGAGCACGCCGTTCTCCGCGACGCTCTCGGCGAGCGCCTCCATCTCCTCGTCGTCGGCGACTCGGAACGGATGGTTCGGGAACGGATCGATGAGGCCGAGCGGGACCGACGCCACGGACCCGGCCGCCGCGGAATCGCGCTCCTCCTGGGACGTGAACAGGTCGTCGATGCTCGGCAGCGGCACCGCCGCCCTCCTCCTAGCCACGGCGCACCTCCTCCGCGAGGCGGGAGAACGACGCGGCGACCTTGCCTTCGGGGTCGTATGCGAATACGCTTTCACCCGCAGCGGCCGCCTCCGCGGCGGAAACGGCGCGGGGCACCACGGTCTCGAAGACGCGGTACGCCTTCCCGTACTGGCCTCTGACGGTGCGCTCCACGTCCCTGGCGAGGTTGTTGCGGGAGTCGTAGAGCGTGACGAGGATGCCTTCCACGGAGAGGCCGGGGTTTATCTGCCTCCTGACCCGCGCCACGGTCTTCAGGAGGCCGGTCATGCCGGATGCCGGGAGGTATTCGGCGGAAACCGGGATGAGGACGCTGTCCGCGGCGGCCAGTGCGTTGATGGGGATTATTCCCAGGGTGGGCGCGCAGTCGACGATGACGTAGTCGTAGTCCGACTTGATGGGCGCGAGCCAGGCGCCCATCATCCGCTCGCGGGACATCGCCATGAACACCGCCATCTCCATGGCGGCGAGCTCGATGTTGGAGGGCATGAGGTCGACGCCCTCGCGGTGGCGGAGCATCCCCGCCGCAGGGTCGTCGTCCGAGCCCTCTATCGCGGCGGAAAGGTGGGTGGCGAGGGTCGTCTCAAGCGAGTCCGGGTCCCTCCATCCGAGGGACTTCGTCAGGTCTCCCTGGGGATCGGCGTCGACGAGAAGCACCCGGTCCCCCGTCCTGGCGAGCGCGACCCCCAGGCTCAGCGCCGTGGCGGTCTTGGCCGTCCCTCCCTTCTGGTTGGCGACGGCTATCGTCCTGCATGTCATCTTGCTTCCTCCCACCTGCGGCGCTACCGCGTCTCGGGAGGTCAGGAGGTTTCGGAATCGCAGTCGGGAGCGGGGCCTTATTGCCCTGCGGCCTTCGGCCGACCGTCCGCGCGTTCGCGTATCTCCTTCGGGAACGGTCGTCCCCATGCGGAATACGCGGTTGGAAAGCGCGGGAACTGGACTGGAATTTCCAGTGTTTCTCCCGTTTCGCAAACCCATCCCACTGAAGGCACGTGAATAGAGAAAAGCCCTCTGACGTGGGATTATTTAGAAAATGGGTTTGCAAGGGAAGTTAGCGGAACGTGCCAGCCAAAACATTGGGAAGCTTGGGCCTTACCACTTGGCGACACCCGCATGATGACAGATTATAGCGCAACTATTCACAATACGCAGACGGAAAATGTTTCACGTGAAACATCCATGAGAGCAGGGCCGGACATGATACAACACGGCCCCCGAACCGGAGTCCGGGGGCCGTGGCGCGTCCAAGGATTTGGATGAGCCGGAGCTACTTCTTCGCGGCGCCGATACGGCAGATGGTGGTCCCGCAGTCGGGGCACTTGCCCTTCGTGATGGGCTTGCCGTTCTTCGTCGTGCCCTCGACGGGGTCCTGCATGATCTTCTTGGCCTTGCACTTCACGCAATACGCTTCAATAGCCATGGCTTCCAAACACCTTTCTGTTCTTTGTTGAATCGGGCGCTGCGCCCGCGTGAGAACGCGCGAGATTCAAGAAATCTTACGAGCAATACACGGCCGCCATTATACGGTACCGCGATGCAGGCGCACCGGGGATGCCGATGCGCCTTTATATATTCTTCAACAACTCCATAACGAATTCCGCATTGTTGTTCAAAGTTTCCTCGTCGATACTCTCGAGAACGTCGTCGCCCTGGGCGAAGAACGCCGGTTTCGCGCCATCCATACCGGCAAGGTGCATGGCCTGGAAACCCTGCTTGATGGCAACCGAAGCCGCACTGTCCTCCCACATGATAGACGCGGTGCCAATCGACAGGCCGGTGGCCTGCGATGCCTTCTTCGTGTAACGCTTCATACGGGAGGATGCCTTGACCTTGCGATACATCCCCTCGCGCTCGATCATGCAGAGCTCGCCCGCTCCCAACGCGTCAATATCGATGATGATGGAGCCGCGCAGGTCCTGGCTGTGCTCGGCGAGGAACGCGTGCATGCCGCCGTGCTGTGCCAGCTCGGAGCCCAGCGCCACGAACCACACCTCGGTGTTGATGTCGGGGTTGCGGAACTGGTAGATCTCCTTGAGCTCGGGGGGCGTCGCCAGCTCGTCGGGATGAGCGGCCAGCAGGTCTTCCTCGTGGTTCAGCTCCTCGGGCGCCACGTCGTTGGCACGGCCCATGCGCAAGCGCGAGAATCCGCCGCCGTTCCAACGCCGGCCGGCATCGGAGCGGAACGCGTCGTCCTCGTACTCGTCCACGTCGTCGAGCGAGAAATCGTCATCGGCGAAATCGGCGACGGGAGCGGTGCTCGTGACGCCCGCGAACGTGTCCTCGGGGCTCTTCCCCGCCAAGGGAGCCAGGTAGGAGTCCTCTTCTCCGTCATCGACGTAGGCATCGTCCTCGTACGTCTCCTCGTAGTAGTCCGGGGCGGCGTTCTGGTCCTCGCGGAAGCTCTCCCAGCCGCCGCGCGCCGCGCCGGCGGTGCGGGCATCGAACGTCTCGTCGACTTCGAGCCATTCTTGCGGCGTGGGCTCCTCTTCCTCCTTGCGCTTGCGGAAGCGCAGCTTGTCGAGGAAGCGGTGTGCGCGCGACTTCGGCATTTCCACGTAGCCGGTGCCCGCGAAGGCGCCCGTTTCGGTGTACTCGCCCTCATAGGCGGAGTCATCGGCATCGTCCACGTAGATGTCGTCGGGATCGACGTTCTCGAGCAGTTCGTCGCCCACCGGGGCGAATGCGCCGGTGGCGCCGGCCGGAACGAAGGCGCCGGCCGTGCTCACGGCGGCATCGTCGGGACGCGCGATGGCGCCGGACAGCGAGGGAAGCGCGGCGCGCAGGTCGGGGCGTTGGGGAGCCGGGGCCGCAGGAACGGCGGCGTCGGCTGCGGGAGCGACGGCATTCGATGCGGGCTCGATGGACGGAAGCATGGTGAGCAGGCTCTTGGCCGCGCTCTTGCCTGACGTCTCGGCCTCGGCGAGCGGCGCACGCTGCTTGGGCAGCTCGGTGATGGGCGTCAAGTTGGCCGCCGCCACGCCGATATCGGGCAGGACGATGGGACGACGCTGCAGGGCAGGAGCACCCTCGCCATCTGCAGGGGACGCAGGGGCAGGCACACAGGCGGCCTGCGTCGACAGGGCGTCCTGCGTCGGCTGAAGATCGATGCGCCCGCTGTCGCCGATAGGCGCGGCCGTCACGTCGACGCGGTTCGCGGTGCGATTCACCTCTCCGCGCTCCTCAAGCTTCTCGGCCTGGGCCTTCGCCGGGTCGAGGAACGAGGGCATGGGCACGTCCCCCACGGGCGGCACGTCGCCGAGGCGCAGCGCGCTCACGTCGATCGGCGGCATGGCGCAGGTAGCGCCGGCGTCGGGAGCGGCCGTTCCATCGGGCGTCTCGAAGCGCACCTCCGGCACAGCCGTCGAGGCCTGCGCGGGGGCCGTTTCGGCGGCGCCGCCGTCCACCGTGATGGTAACGGTGCTCGCAAGCGCCTCCGCCTGCCCTTCCGCCGTGGATTCGTCCGCGCGGCTCGCCTGCGGCGCCTTGACCTCCATGATGCCCTCGCGCATGGTCTGCAGGCGCGCTTCCATGTCGGACAGCGGGGCGGAGGGCTCCTCGGAGGCGCCTTCCGCGTTGTCGCCGAGGGCGGCATCGAGGGCGTCGGCATAGCGCGAACGGTGCACCTGCTTGTTGTCGACGGGCTTCTTGGCCTTCTCCTGTGCCTTCTTGAACCAATCCGGCACGCCGTCGCTCGAAACGGGCTCGGCAGCGGGCGCGGACGGGGCCGGGAAGGGCGCCGGAATGCCCGCAGCCGCGGCCGCGGCTGCTTCGGCCCCGCTCAAGGCGGCAGCTTCGGCGTTTGCGAGCGCCGCCTGCACCGTCTCGGCGGGAATGGTGGTGAACGCCTCACGGGTTTCGCCGCGCTGCGCCTGGAAGTCGACGTCGGTCGGGCTCGGCAGCGGGGGCTCCTTCACCTGGACGAGGTTCTCGGCCAGGTCGGTCGACAGGCGCCCGCTCACCGGCTTGCCCGTGAGCGCGGCAACGGCGGCCTTCGCGGCCGCCAGGCGCGCGGCCTCGCTCTGGGGGGCGGGCTCGGGAGGCTTCACGTTGGAGGCCGCATAGACGATCTCCACGCCCTCGGGCACGAGGCCGGCCGCACGAGCGGCCTCCTCGCCATGGATGGCAGCCCCTTCGGCGCGCG
>NC_021021.1:1285378-1305440 GCF_000210055.1 Gordonibacter pamelaeae 7-10-1-b | reverse complement strand
CGGCCTCGCTCACCCTTCCGCGGCCCACCCGGCGCGCCACGTCGAGCAGCACGGAGACGCCCGAGGCGTTGCAGTTCGCGGCCTCGTTGTAGGCGGCGAACTTGTGCGCGGCCGCCTCCAGAACCGGCAGCGCCACGAAAACCAGCACGATGGCCATGAGCACGTTGAGCACGATCTCGGTGGTGCCGGTGGCATGGAGGAACAACGTCGCCCGCAGGACGAGCAGCAGCGGGACGGCCACCATCGCGCCGAGGTTCACCCAGCGAAGCACCGGCAGCGCCGACAGGAACGGCTGCTTCAGCTCGGAGCGCACCTTGCCGCTGTCGTAACGGGCCACGAGAATGATCTTGCGTCGGCGCGAGCCGCCCGCCTCGGCCGTGTAGCCGGGCTCGTACTTCGCCACGACGTTCTGGCTGACCCCGCGCGCGAAGGCCTTGGACAGCACCGGGCGGTCGAGCACCTCGGCAACCAGCAGCAACAGGGCGATCAAGGACACGATGAGGGCCGGGATGGCCATGACGGACAGGAACAGCGCCAACACGGCCACGACCAGGGTGGCGCCGCAGCAGATCGCGCGGGGCGCGTCGGCGCTTCCCGCACCGCTGAAATCCTCGATGACGGCCGACAAGCCGGCTTCCTTCTGCATCTGCTCGGTGATATACAGCGCAGCCTGCTGTTCTTCTTCCGTTCCGGCAGGACGCGGGCCTATTTGCTGCGACAAATATGCAACGTGGTCTAGAATTTCCGGCATACCCTTTGCCTTTCGCTCACGATCTAGTGACATCCTGCTAGGCATATATGCTGCTAGTATACGCTATTTGCTAGTGGTTCCCAAATAATCACGAAGAAACGCATCCGCAGCTCCAGCTTGTGAACGAGCCGTTGAATAGGTCTCGAAAAACGGGTCGGTTGCCTGCTCGTACGCTTCGAAAACCAGCTGCGCCACATCGTCGGGAAGGGCGGCGGCCAACGCCGCGGCGTCGGCGTCCGCACGGTTGTAAGCGTCGTTCTGGGAAACGGCCTCTTCCTTGTTCTTCGCCAGGAACGCATCGTCGGACGCCAGCGCGTAGCCCATAGCCTCGATGCGCTTTGCCACGTAGCCGAGCAGGCCCGCCAGATCGACGTCATCGTACGTGGCGGCAAGCTCTTCGAGTGCCGCCTGGGCGTCGGTGAAGGCGGCGGCGGCCGCGTTGGTCTTGTCTTTGGAGGCCGTCACGTGCTCGGCCGTGGTGTTGGCCACCAAGGCGGCGGCATCGCGGGCGAGCGCGTCCGCATCGACAACCCCCTGCCACGCCTCCCTCACGGCTCGGGCGGCCTCGTCCGCGCGCTGCGCCTGCCCGACGATCTGCCGGCCGCTCTCGATCAGCGCGGTTCGCGCGCTCGTGGCGGCAACGGTCTGGTTCGCCGCCTCCTTGTCCTCGGATTCCCGCAGGTCGACCGACACGCGGCGGGCGGCGGCATCGGCCTCCTCAAGCTGCGCGAGCGCACCGGGAAGCTTTGCGAGCACGTCGTCGGCTTTGGCCAGGGAACCGGCATCGAGCGGATTCGCCACGATCCCGTCCAGGGCCACCACCGTCTCGTCGGCCTCCCTGATAAGGTCGAGTGCCTCGTCGAGTTGGGCCACCTGGCTCATATGCCGTTGATGGTCCTGGTAAAGGTACCATCCTCCCGCACCGGCAAGGCAGAGGCCCACCACGACGACGAGGCTCGCCGCCAGCATGCGATGAAGACGGCGGCGGGCTTTGCGAAGGGCGATCTCCTCCTCGGGAGAACGAGCCGGCTTCGAGGGGACGGACTTGGCGGGGGAAACGGTTCCCGAGACCGGCGTCGCCGCGCCGGCAGCAGCCGTTTTACGCGGCGCGCCCGGAGGCGGCGCGCCCGGCCCCGCAGCGCCCGACTTCGGAGAGCCGACATCCACCGTTCCCAAAGAAGAGGCAGGAGAGGGGTTCTCCGCCGAGGCGAACTCCCCGCTCGAGAGCAGCAGGCCGCGTTCCTTCGTGGGGGTGGCGATGTTCTTCTTCCGACGAAGCGGCAAGGTGAACAGGGATATATGCCCGAACCGGGACGGGCGCGAGGCGGCGTCCTTGCCGACATCGCCCTCCAGCTCGTTTTTGGCAGCGTCGAGCACACTGAACGAGATTTCGTTCGACGTGCCCACCGTATGCCGCTTGATGTGGGCGGCCCGCCCCAGCTTGTCGTTTCGCTTACCCATGCATCGGCTCCGCGGGAACCGCCGCCCGTCAGGCGTGCGACCCGTCGTTTGCGGCCGCTGAAAGCTCCGCCACGATCTCGGCGCACGTGCATACCTTGATGGTGCGGCTGGGCAGCGAGTTCAGGAACGCCTTGCCGTACCCCTTCGTCACCAGGCGCTTGTCCGCCAAGATGAGCACGCCGCGGTCGTCCGCCTTGCGGATGAGGCGGCCGGCCGCCTGCTTCGTCTCCAGCACGGCCTGTGGCAGCACGTAGCGCCTCCATGCCTGGTCGTCGCGAGCGGCACGCTCGCACGAGAGCGGGTCCGTGGGCTTCGAGAACGGCAGCTTCGGTATGACCACGCCCTTGAGCGTGGCGCCCGGTGCGTCGAAGCCTTCCCAGAAGCTCTTGAGCGCGAACAACGACAGATGCTCGTCTGCAAGGAAGTCATCGCGCAGGCCCTTGACCGACACGCCCCACTTCTGGCACACGAGGCGCAGGTCATCGGTCTTGATCGCCGGCTGCACCACGTCGAAGCAGCGTTCCATCTCGCGGCGGTTCGTGAACAGGGTAAGCATCGAACCTTGCTGCGCGCGGTGCACATCCACGAGCAGCCCCTGCAAACGCTCCAAGTAGGCAGGGTCGTTCGGCTCGGGCATGTCCGAGGCTACATACACCGTCATATGCGCGTCGAAGTCGTAGCTCGAGTCCAGCTTGCACGCGCGGCAGCGTGACAGCTCGCCGGCGTTCAAGCCAAGGGCCGCTTCGAAGGCGTCGAACTTCTCGTCCACCGCCAACGTGGCGCTGGCGTACACCACGGAATGAGTGCGCGCGTACAGCGTCTCGTTCATCGCATCGCCCACGTTGAGCAGCAGGGCCTCCAGCTTGTCGGTGGCCTTGTCGCTCTTGCGGCAGAGCGATGCCGCGTAGGCATAGCCGTCGGGCGCTTGCACGAGAATCAGTTCTACAGCCCTGATCTGGTCTTTCAGCTCCATGGCAAGAGAGGCTATCTCGCGCTGCACGTCAGCGGCACCGTCAACGTCCTCCAGGTAGCCCACCAGTTCCTGGCACGGAGTGACAAGCTTCTCCGCCGCCGCGGCCATCATGCGGCCAAGCGATGCCACCCGCTCGAACGTCTCACTGCGCCTGATGCCGTCGTTGAGCCACAGCTCCACGTAATCATAGGCCTTTCCGCGCTTGTTCGCATCGAAGAACAGCAGGTCCTTCAAGTGGGCGGTGAACTCGCGGGCGGCTTCGCCGTAGGCCTTGCCTGCTGCGCGCGCTTTGCCGGTGAGGGCATAGAACAGCACGGCGCCCTCGCCGTTTTCCGGCGCAACCACGCGGCGCTCGGCGCGCAGAAACACGTTGCGCGATGTCTCCTCGGCAGATACGCGGGTGGTCAGGCGCAGGATATCCTCGGCAGACAGGGCCAGCGAGAAGGCGCGGCGGGCTTCGACTTCGGCTCCATGAGCCTCGTCAACCACCCAGTAGCGTATCGGCGGCAGCAACCCCCCGTCGGCAGCCAGGTCGCAGAACAGCAGGCTGTGGTTCGTTACCACGATATCCGCGCTCTCGGCGCGGCGGCGGGCGCCGTGCACGAAACACGACGTGCCGAAATAGGGACACTTACGGCGCAGGCAATCGTGGCTGGTCGTGGTGATGGCGAAACGTGGGAGCGTGCGGTAGTCGATCTTCAAGCCGTCCATGTCGTCGTACTCGGTCTGCTCGATGTACGAGAGCAGCGCGGCGAGCGCAGGTGCCTGCGACTGCTCCTTGCCGGCAACAAGGCACATGCCCGGTCCTTCGACGGCCAAGCGGTCGATCTTCCGCAGGCACGGATAATGGGAGAATCCCTTGAGCGCGGCATAGGTGAGCCCTTCAGCGCCCTCACCAGGGGCATCAGCATTATCGCACGGAGCATTTCCACCGGTGATCCCCGCCTCGGCAAGCGCGGTGCCCAGCGCCGGCAGCTCATGGTAGACAAGCTGGTCGAGCAGGGCGTTGGTCTTCGTCGCAATACCCACGGCGATATTGTTCTTGCGGGCCGTCAGCGCTGCCGGAACCAGGTACGCCATAGACTTTCCCACACCCGTACCGGCCTCCACCATGAGGTTTTCGGAAGCGGCGAAAGCGGCACGCACGGCCTCGGCCATTGCCAGCTGCTCGGCGCGCGGCTCGAAGTCGCGATAGAGTCCTCCCACCAGCCCTTCGGCGGCGAAAGCGGCAGTGATCTCCTCGTCAGAGGGGAATGCCAGATCGCGGAGGGGGTCGGCCGCTATGGCATCGGCATCCGTCTTCGGCTTGCGGTCGAACTTCGCCACACGTTCACGGCGCAGGGCGCGCAGCGAGAAGCGCTGGCGTGCTGCCTCGGATGCTGGTTTTTCCAATTCGTTCGTTTGACCTGCGCATATGATACTATCATCGCCGCTTTTGCCAGCGAAATAATCGAACACGACCTGGGTTGGCCATTGCTCGGGCATCGCCATGCGCGCGATCTCGCGCACGAGCGGCACGGGCATCGTTCCGACAGCCGCCAAGAGGATGCGGAAGATGGAACAGGTGGCCTCGACATCGGCATCGGCCCGATGCGTCGAGAGCGGGGCGCCGAACGCCTTCACCAAATCGAGCAGACGGTGCGACTTCAAACGCGGGAGCGCGATGCGCGCAAGGTCGAGCGAATCGATCCATGTGTTCTCCAGCAGCGGGTAGCCACTGGGATGCCGGGTGGTGAACGTGCGGTCGAACTCGGCATTGTGCGCGACGATTTTCGCGTCCCCCACGAATTCCGCCAGTTCAGATAAGGCCTCGGATGGAAGTGGCGCATCCGCCACGTCCTCGTCGTGGATATCGGTCAAGTAGGCGACGTCTTCCGGGATAGGCTTTCCCGGGTTCACGAACGTGATGAACCAGTCGACGATCCTCCCCTGCTCCATGCGGGCGGCAGCGATCTGCGTCAGCTCGTCGTGATTGAACGAGAATCCTGTCGTCTCGGTGTCGACGACCACGATATTGCGATCAAGATCCCCGAAATCGCTTTCAGCGGCGATTGCCGGCAGCGAAGCGTAACGCGCCTCGATAGCTGCAGGCGTCCCATCGCTTATAAAGGTTTGCAGGATACCATGCGCCTGCTCGCTGTGCTTTTCCATAACGATCAGCCTACCATCTCTCAACTGTTCGCACAAACTGAAACGCCCTTGCCCGGGTAAAAGCCCATCCAACCTCAGAAATGTTTCACGTGAAACATTCATGGTACACTTGATTCTGCACCTGAACCGCTCGAGGGGATACCATGGAAACCACCTACACTGGATTTTACGCACGCTTCGATACGCCGTCCAAAAAAGACGCTGCAGTACTGCTTGGAGCCGACAACCTTGTCGGCGACCTTTTCGACGTGGAATTCGTCACAGAAGAGGGAACAGCGGTAGCCTGGATGGTAAACCGTTTCGGCAACCGCGTCGCTTTCTTCGATGCGGACACGACGAGGCGGCTCCGCGTGCTTCATGCTCGCGATTGGAAGATCAAGGCGCTGCTCTCTTTCGTTGCTTTCACCGACAGCCCGGAGCCGGGCGAATATTGGGGCGAAGCTGCCGTCCTCTGCTTCTCGCCGGAACACGAGCAGGCCTTCAACACGTTTGCAGATAACATTGCGAAGCGCCTGATGGAGGGAATCCGCCCCGAAGTCGATCTTGGTGAGCAGGGTGTCAAGCAGATACTCGAGAGCAACGGCACTTGGTCGCCCGCGAAAACAGTGCCCCTACCAACCAAGAAGCCGGGCACGGTGATCATGAAGGGCCGCCGCAAGATGTCGGAGAAGCTCATCGAGCAAGGACGCAAAGGGAACAAAGGCTGCTATGTGGTCAGCTGGGTGTTCATACTTGCCGTGGTTGCGCTTGCTCTGTTCGGACTGAAATCTTGCGGGGTTTTCTAACGCCCCTCAGATGTTTCACGTGAAACATTCTTGGTAACCTGTTATTGAAATAGCCGATTGTTTCACGTGAAACAATCGGCTATTGTTTACTCATGCCTATTATTTCTCGATGTTTCACGTGAAACATCGAGTTCTCTACTAGCTCAACCTCCGCGCTGCCTATTTCTTCTCCAGCGCGAATTCGATCAGCATCGTGCATAGTTCGGGAAACGATATTCCGGCGGCCCGTGCTGCATCAGGAAGCAGCGAGGTGCCCGTCATGCCCGGGATGGTGTTCGTCTCGAGTATCCACCAGTCCCCTTCGTCATCCAAAATGAAGTCCGATCGCGAAACGCCTGCACATTCGAGGGCTTTATGCGCTTGCACCGCCATATTCTGAATCTGCCTCGTCGTCTCCTCCGACAGAGGCGCCGGACAAAGATGCTGCGAAGCACCTGGCTTGTATTTCGCTTCGTAATCATAGAAGTCGTTTACCGGAACGATCTCGATAATCGGAAGGGCTCGCGGGTTATCGTTGCCGATAACAGCCACGGTCAGCTCCTTACCTTTTATATAGCGTTCAACCAATATCTCATTATCGAGCTCTCGGGCTTTTTCGATCGCTTCCTGGATAGCATCGTGCCCCTCGACGATAAAAACGCCTAGAGCGCTTCCTTCCGTAGCAGACTTTACCACGCAACGTTCCCCAAGGCTGCCGACGATCTCCTCAACGTCGACAGTGTCGTTGACACCCAGCGTGATCGATGGAGGCGTCGAAATTCCGGCTGCCTGGTAGAAAACCTTAGACTTCACCTTGTCCATGGCAAGGGCGCTCGACCAAACACCCGAGCCAATATAAGGAAGCCCGATCATCTCGAGCATTCCCTGCAGCGTTCCATCTTCCCCATACTTGCCGTGCAAGCAGATGAATGCCACATCGAATCCTCCGTCGATAAGCGTTTTCAGGTCGTCTTTATCAGCAGGATCAAGCGTCGTCACCTGAAAACCTGCCTCCGTCAAAGCCTGATGGGCTCCTTCGCCCGACGCGAGCGATACTTCACGCTCCCCGCTGATGCCGCCTACGAGCAGCGCAACATGGCAATGCTGGGGGTCAACGCATGCAACCATGAAACGAACCTTCTTTCGTTGAATAGCCAATAGCTTGCTGAGTATAGCAATGTTTCACGTGAAACATTTCAAACAACCGTGATGAGATATAATGCGGCCATGATAAAACCCATCAAAACATATTCACTCAATAACCTCAAGCAGCTCATGAAGGATCTCGGCCAACCATCCTTCAGGGCAAAGCAGCTGTACGAATGGCTATACCTGCACCACGTGGGCAGCTATGACGAGATGACGAACCTCCCTCAAACCTTACGCGTGCAGCTGTCCGCCGACTACCCCCTGTTCACTCCCGCTGTCATCGATTCCCAAACCTCTCAAGACGGGACAGCCAAATACGTGATCTCCTATCACGATGGGGCGCGTGTCGAGACGGTCGCCATACCCTCGTCTGATGGCAGGCTCACAGTGTGCTGCTCCACGCAGGCTGGATGCGCCATGGGATGCACTTTCTGCGCCACGGGCAAAGAAGGCTTCACCCGCAATCTCTCGGCTGGAGAAATAGTCGATCAGATTCTGATTGCCCAGACACGGATGGGAGAGCGCGTCTCCAATGTTGTGGTTATGGGACAAGGAGAGCCTTTCCTCAATTACGAGCAAACATTAAACGCCCTGCACATCCTTAACGACGAAAAGCTTTTGAATATCGGGGCACGGCACATCACGCTTTCCACCTGCGGTATCCTCTCTGGTATCGACCGCCTTGGCACCGAGCCCGAACAGTTCACCCTTGCGGTGTCGCTCCATGCGGCAATTCAGCGTACGCGCGACAAAATCATGCCGGGTGTTGCGAACTATGGACTTGGCAAGCTTAAAACGGTGCTTCTTAAATACATCGAGCGTACGAACAGGCGCGCCACCCTTGAGTATGCCATGATGAACCGCGTTAACGACAACGAGGAAGACCTGAAAGCTCTTATAGAGTTTTGCACAGGGTTGCTCTGCCACGTCAATCTCATCCCCTTGAACGAAATCGAAGAATCAGAATTTTCCCCCAGCAAGGCCCCGACAATGAACCACTGGTACCTGACCCTTAACAGAAGCGGCATAGAGACAACCATACGGCATTCGCGTGGAAGCGATATCGCCGGCGCATGCGGCCAATTGAAGAACGCTGTGAAACATCGCTGAGTGTTTCACGTGAAACACTCCAATCTCACCTCATAAAAAGAGCGCCTATGAAGGGCGCTCTTTCTCGAATCTGAAGTGTTTCACGTGAAACATTACGAAGTCGATGCAATCAATTCCTCGAACAACTTCTCAAGCTCTTCTTCATCCTTGAACTCGATCTCAATCTTATTCTTGCCCTGCACGGTTTTTACCCGGACGTTCGTGTGTAGGACATCCCTCAGTGCCTTCGCCACGGTTTTGAACGATTTCGGCGTCGGCTGGCGCATTTGGGCAGAGTCTGCGCTCTTCTTACCGGCAAGCAAGCGAGCAATTGCTTCGGTTTCCCTCACCGACAGCTTTTCCTCCACCAGCTTCTGGGTGAGCTTCAGTCTCCCTTCCTTAGAAGGGATGGACAAGATTGCGCGTGCGTGGCCTGCCGTGATCTTCTCCTCGAACAACAGTTGCTGGGCTTCTTCGGGAAGCTCCAGAAGGCGCAGCGCATTGGCGACCGTCGAACGTCCCTTCGACATCGCCTGGGCGACTTCCGACTGCGTCAGGTTGCGGCGCTCCATCATTCGACGGTAGCCGTATGCTTCCTCGATGGGATTCAAGTCGGAACGTTGGATATTCTCCACCAAAGCCAGCTCGAGCGCCTTGTCGTCATCCGCTTCTTTGATGCGGATAGGAACGATTTTCATACCGATCGAACGACATGCCTGCCATCGACGCTCTCCAGCGATGATCTGGTACTTGTTAGAACCGACCGGCCTTACGAGAATAGGTTGAAGAAGCCCGTCTTTTTGGATAGAGGTCGCAAGCTCCTCTATCTCCTCTTGCTTGAAGTTCGTTCGCGGCTGGTCGGGATTCGGCGATACCGATTCAAGCGGCACCTCGTCGGTTCGGCGCTGCACCACGCTCTTTATAGTCACATGGTCCTCGTCCTTGATGAAGTTGTCAGCAGGGACGCTTGTATTCTGTGGTTCAACCGGAGGAGCCGGCACTTCGACAGAAGAAGGAACCGAAAGCGGGCGCTTCACCGGCTCGTTGAGCTCTTCCGCTTCGATGATAACCCGAGGCGCCGGTTTTGCCGGCTCCGGAGGAACTGCTTCCTCGTAAGAGCCGCCCAACAACGAATTCAGACCGCGTCCTAATCCGCTTTTCGTCGATTTAGCCACGGTTTATCACTTCCTTTGCAAGATCAACGTACGACTGGGCGCCTTTACCGGACGGATCGTACTGTGTTATTGGTTGCCCGAAGCTCGGGGCCTCGGAAAGCTTGACGGTACGTGGAATAAGCGTGTCAAAAACAATTTTGCCGAAATAATTGCGCACCTCTTCGACAACCTGCTTTGAAAGCGTGGTTCTGCCGTCGTACATCGTCAACAGCACACCGAAAATATCCAACGACGGATTAAGGCGCGTTTTGACACGTTTCATCGAATCGAGGAGTTTTGTCACACCTTCCAGCGCATAGAACTCGCATTGGATGGGGATGAGCAGCTTGTCGGCGGCCACGAGGGCATTCACCGTCAGCAAGCCAAGCGAGGGAGGGCAATCGATGAATACGTAATCGTATTTACCACGCAGAGAACCAACCGAGTCGCGCAGGCGGTTCTCGCGCGCCATCTCGGCAACCAGCTCGACTTCAGCACCGGCCAGGTTGATAGTGGCAGGAATGACGTCCAATCCTTCGCACACATCGGGAATGATGACATCCTCTACCGGTACATCGTTCAACAGCACATCGTAGACGCAATGCTCGACGCGACTCTTCTCAATGCCGAGCCCGCTCGAGGAATTACCCTGCGGATCAAGATCGACCAAAAGCACCTGCTTGCCCATCTCACCGAGCGCAGCAGAGAGGTTGATTGCCGTCGTCGATTTCCCGACGCCGCCTTTCTGGTTGATGATCGCCATGACCTTCGTCTGGCCCACCACATGCTTTACCGGCGCCTTGTCCTTGAAAGACTTGATAGGTTTAAGGGGTATATCCTTTTCCACCTCGGGAACAACTTCACGCTCGACTACCTCGATATCCTCTATGACGATATCGTCCTCGTACGTCGTATTCTCGATAACGATGGGTTCTTCATTTGATTTGACAGTCTCGGCTGCTTTTCTATCACGTTTCAGACTATCGAACAGTCCCACAAAAGGCCCCCTTTCAAGAGCATTGAAGCTAGTATACCTTGTTTGTGTTTCACGTGAAACACTCAAGCGGCGGATTGACAGGGTTCTTGCAAGATCCATGCAAGAACCCTGTTTGATAAGTGCAAGGTCTAGACGGCGGGCATGCTGCATTCATGCAAGGTCCAGGCGACTGGCAGACGGTCAAAATACGGTTCCTTGGCAAGGTTGCGGCGTTATGATCAAAATAATGAAGTCATTCAACCTAAGAAGGTGTCGATGAATCGTGCCGCGCGCTCCCGTCTAGCTGAACGGGCGAGATATATGAGAAGAAATATGACTGAAGCAGAAAAGATACTCTGGTTTCGCTTCCTTCGTGAATACCCAGTCCGGTTCTCCAACCAAATCCTCGTAGGTCCCTACATCGTTGATTTCTATTGCAGAAAAGCCCGGTTGAGCATAGAACTCGATGGATCCCAGCATTACGAGGAGCACCACCGAAAATACGACGAGATACGAACCACTTACCTGGAAATGGAGGGGATCAAAGAACTACGGTTTCCAAATTCTTATATCTGGGACAATTTTGAAGGCGTGTGCGAGACCATCCACCAAGAGGTCGAGCGCCGGAGGAACGATCTTTGGTCCATCCCTCTTTCAGAAGTCAGGAACAAACGATGATGTTTCACGTGAAACATCATCGTTTGCAATCGCGCGAACATTTCGAATGTTTCACGTGAAACATTCTTTGCTAAAGCGGCTTCTTTTGTGCAAAACCGACATGACGGGGTAGTTTCAGCTTAGGACGGCCTGTTTTCTCGAAGGTTATGATCCTTCGAGATGTTTCACCATCGCTTAGCGTGAGCGTTCTATCGGAATACAGGCGCATGCCGAGCTTTTCTTGCAACGAAAGCGCATGCTCCCATTCTTCTTCTTGTACGTTTGCCTTATAACAGATCAACAGGCCGCCGTTCACAAGCAAAGGGCTTGCCAATTCCATGAGAACCGACAGCTTAGAAAGGGCGCGTGCTGTCAACGCCGTGAACGCACAGGGGCGCTCATGCGCCAGATCTTCGATACGGCCACCATAGGTCGATACCTGCTCGGCTATCCCAAGCTCTGAAAGAACTGAACCGACGATAGCCATCTTCTTCTGAACGGAATCTACAAGAACGGTCTTCCTCCCTGATTCAAGCGCTAAAGGAACGCCGGGGAAGCCGCCGCCGCTCCCAAGATCGCCGTACAAACCTTCAGGGGCCTTATTTAACTCCTCGAGTCCGGCAAGCGAGTCTTCTATATGAAGTTTACGGGCTTCGTCAAGCGATGAGATGCGCGTGAGGTTCGTTTTTTCATTCGCTTCAAGGATCTTCTCCAAATAAAGATCGATGAGTTCTTCGTGCTGCATGGGCGGTCCTTCGATGCTGGGTGAGTTTTCACACAAAGTGTACCATCATGGAGAATGTTTCACGTGAAACATCACCTATAAAAAAGCCTCCCTTAAGGGAGGCTTTCAATTAACGAGGAAGGATCACGACGTGCCGGGAGCTTCCCTCGCCCTCTGAAGCGGTTTCCACGCGATCATCGTCCCGCAACGTGATATGAACGATGCGTCGCTCGTAAGGCGTCATCGGACGAAGCTTTATGCTGCGGTTCTGGCTGGCTGCGCGGTTGGCGGAAGAGCGGGCGATGGACTCTAGCTTCTGACGCTGGCGCCCCTTGTAGCCCTCGATATCGACGACGACCGGGTAGCGATACCCTATCGTGCGGACCGTGATGGCGGATACCAGGAATTGCAAAGCATCGAGCGTCTTGCCATGGCGGCCGATGAGCACCGCAAGATCGTCACCCGTGATATCGAGAATAAGCTCGCCTTCGTCTCCCTCGTACTCGTCGATCGTCACTTCACCGACGTTGAAGTACTTGAGAATATCCTGCAGCGCCGCAATGGCCGTGTCGGCAATACGGTCGAGCTCCTCGTCAGTCAGCTCGACCGGTTCCCCCACGGTTTCCCCAGCGCCCTGCTTCTCTTCGATAATTTCATCAGCCATGGCAGACTCCTTCGATAGGCAACCCAAATGAGGCGGGGGAAACCGATCCTCCAAACCTCATTGTTTCACGTGAAACAATCGGCGCGAGGCCTAGCGCTTCTTCGTCGGACGAGGCTTCTTGACCTTGCGCGTGACGTCGACCTCGATCGGCTTCACCTCGATGGTCTCGGCAGCCTCCGCATCGCGCTTCTTCATGATGCGCATGGAGATCTGCTGCTGGCCAAGGCCGATGAGCGAGGAGGCGCCCCAGAACAGCAGAACGCCGGCCGGAGAGCTCCAGCTGATCCACAGCATGAACACGCTCATGACCGCAGACATGATCACCATCTGCTTGCGCTGTGCGCTGTCCTTGTTGTTCATCTGCTGCAGCACCATGGGGAGGAACGTGGCGCCGGCGAACACCACCATAAGAATCAAATAGGGAACAAATGTTCCAAAACCCTGGGCGAACGCCTCGGAAGGCCGCTCGACGAGGCTGGGAACCAAGTTATAGAACTCGTACGTGGAGCCCTCGGTACGGGCACCCATCTCGGAAAGCACCTGGAACAAGGCCATGAAGATGGGCATTTGCAAAAGCATGGGCAGGCAGCCGGCCAGAGGGTTGAACTTCACCTCGGCGTAGAGCTTCTGCATCTCCTCCTGCTGCCGCTGCGGATCATCGGCGTACTTCGTCTGGATTTCCTTCATCAGAGGCTGAACCTTCTGCATCTGGAAAGAAGACTTCGTCTGCTTGTGCATAAGCGGCGAGATAAGCACGCGGAAGATGACCGTGACGATGATGATCGCCAGGCCCCAGTCCCCGCAGAAGTCGTAGAAGAACTGGATGATCTGGAATATCAGATCTTTAAATGCGTCCCACATGTAGCTTTTTCCTTCCTATATACCAAAGAAGCCGCACGATCCTCCCGATCAAGGGACGGGGTCGTATCCGTGAGGGCCTCCCGGACGGCATCGCAGAATCCGCTTCACCGTCAGCTTCAGCCCCTTCCAGAACCCGTAGCGCCGAAACGCGATGATCCCGTACTCAGAGCAAGTTGGCGTGAAACGGCAGCACGAGGGAAAAAGCGGAGAGATGGCCGCGCGGTAGAACGTGATCATAAACACCGCAGTCTTGCAGGGCAGGTGTTTTATGAAATCGGAGATCGTCCCCATCGCGTGAACCTCATCGCACCCCGGCTCGCTTCAACGTATCGTCACATGCTGCTAGCACTTTACTATAAGACGCCCGCACGATGTTCGACTTTGCGAGGAAAATCACATCGTAGCCCCTCCAAGGGCCGCCAAGTTCGCGACATACCGCCCGCATGCGCCGTTTGGCGCTGTTCCTCCACACCGCGTTCCCCAGTTTCTTCCCAGCAATAAAAGCAGCACGACCGGATGGGTCGTGCTGCTTTTCGTTGCGTACCACGATGAACGTGAGGTAAGGCGTGTGCAAACGCTTGCCGTGGGTAAACAGGGACGATATCTCCGTGTTGGATTTTATGGTCTCCAACCCAGAACCCCTGGTTACACGCAGAGGCGCTTGCGTCCCTTGGCGCGACGAGCAGACAGGACGGCGCGGCCGCCCTTCGTCGACATGCGGGCACGGAAGCCGTGGCACTTGGCGCGCTTGCGCGTGTTAGGTTGATACGTGCGCTTCATGGTCATTTCCCTTTCGATACTTTCAAGAGCAACTTCCAAAGTATATATCATGTTGCTGTGCCGTCAAGCGCTTTTCCCTAAAGCAGCGGCAATAAATCGAAGGAGGGGCCCTTCGGAAACAACGGAGTCATGGGGCCCGCCCGAACCGGGTTTTCCACTTAAGGAAAGAACACCTGTTCACCTCCATGCCATGTTCACAACTCTTGAAAGGGGAAAACCCATGATAGGACGCCCGCCCTTGCTTTTTCCCAACAATGCCGATCAAGATTAGTGCGCGAAGTAACCGTAAGATTGTGGAAAATGGGGAAAACTGCAGTTTCATTCGGCGACCATTGTGGAAATCTCTAATGACAGCCGTTTGTCAAGAGTGCGTTTAAAAGGAATTTACAAAGGCCCTATCAGCCATTTTGGTTTCCACTCTTATTAAACAAGCTCTTGATCAGGTATTTCTTACCGAGTCACCGTACGAATTATTTACAGAAGTTGCCGTATCGCTATGTTCCTTACACCGAATCGACACCATTCACAAGAGTAGATGAATCCCATCTGGGGAAACCTTTTTCTCTCGCAAGTCAACGGAAATTTCAACAATTCAGGCGCTTTTCAACGTTTTCCAGAATCCTTCATTCAACCTCGTTCGCGGTTTTCCACTTTTTCTGAATAAAATGTTGAAAACCCTGAAAAGCCCTCTTCGTCATTGCTTTCATTTTCATCCGAAGATGAATGAAAGCAAATTCAATCCATGAATTCCGCAGGTGAATAGATTCGCGCATGAAAAAAAGGTACAATGCCGTTGAATATCTTTGAAAAATGCTGAATATCGAATCTGAAAAACGGAACACCATTGAACGACCAGATTGAACATTCAAACCAAGGCAATGAACCCGCTGATGGCAGCGCCGGTCCGTTCGACTATACCTATGTGCAGACCGTTGCGCGCATAGCACAGTACGACGACCTCCGCAGCGCGCCGCGCATCACCGAGATCCAGCCAGCGCCCACGGCGGACTTCATCGAGCACCTCGCTTCGAAAATCTACGAGCAAGCGAAGATGGCGGGCGGCACGATTCCCTACACCGTTATCCGCGAGGTGTCGGAGAACTTCATACATGCGCGGTTCGCCGAGATCATCGTCTCCATCCTTGACGAGGGGAACACCATCAGGTTCGCCGACCAAGGGCCGGGGATCATGATGAAGGACAAGGCGCAGCTGCCCGGCTTCACGTCGGCTATCGAGCCGATGAAGCACTATATCCGCGGTGTCGGGTCGGGTCTTCCCATCGTGAAGGAATACCTGGACTTCTCGCACGGCACCATCTCGATCGAGGACAACCTGGGTACCGGCGCGGTGGTCACCATCAGCCTGAAAAGCAACGAGGAGCCGGCAGCTGCCTACGCGCAGGAATCACCTTATGACCTGCGTCGACCTGCCATGGGCGGCAAGGGGGGACGCGCACCGCAGCCGGCGATGCCGCCCCTGCCGCCGCTCTCGCAACGCGAGCGCGACTTCCTGCCCATCTTCTTGAGCGAGGGCGCCCTGGGCGTCACCGACTTGGCGCGGCTCACCGGCGTGCCCCAGTCGAGCACGTACGTGACGCTCTCCAAGCTGGAGGAGGCCGGCCTCATAGAGAAGACCGCCGGACAGAAGCGCATTCTGACCGATCTGGGCTTCCACGTGGCGAATTCGCTATAATCGCCACGAAGGGACGGATGCCCGCCGCGTCGGGCGGCGGCCGAGCGGGCCGACCGTCCGAACTACCGTAAGTGAAACCTCCTCACGAGGGGAATGCCATGGAAAGCGAAAAGCTCGAGCAAGTCTGGCGCGCAGTGTGCGACCAGGTCAAAAGCTACAACAACATAGACCCTTCGCAGATCAACGCCTTCTTCTCGCGGCTGCAGCCCCAGGCGATGAGCGAGGATTTCCTCATGCTCACGGCCGACAACGATTTCATCAAGACCTGGATCGAGCGGCACTACGTCGACTTCATCAAGCAGGCGCTCATGGATTTGTACCGCACGGCGTTCACGGTGCTCATCGAGGTGGACATCGCGGCGGAAGCGGCCAGAGCCAACCCTGCCGCCCCGGCTCCGGCGACTGGTGCTTCGACAGCAGGCGCACCGGCCGCCCCGGCGACGTCGGCCGGTGCGGCAACGGGAACGCCCGCAAGCGATGGCGGGCATGCGGCGGCGGGTGAGCCCGCCGTCGTCCAACCTGCCGTCCAACAGACCGCAACCGAGCAGGCGCCCCGCGCCGCCCACGCTGCAGCCGCCTACGAGGCACGCGGCTGCGAGGAGCTGGAAGGCGACCCCTACGACGAGGACGAGACGGACGGGCCCGACAGGCCCACGTCCACGCTCACGTTCGAGAACTTCGTCATCGGCGATTCGAACCGCATGGCGTACTCCATGGCCGTGGCCGTGGCCGAGATGCCGGGCAAGGCCCATCTGAACCCCCTGTTCATCTACGGGAAGTCGGGCCTCGGCAAGACGCACCTGCTCCGCGCCATCCAGAACTACGTGCACGAGACCATGCCCAACCTCTCCACCATCTACGTGGACTCGGCCGAGCTGCTCTCCGACTACATGGAGGCGAGCGCCGCGCACGACAAGGAGAAATCCAGCTACAAGAACTTCAAGACGCGCTACGAGGAAGCCGATGTCCTGCTCATCGACGACGTGCAGTACCTGCAGGGCAAGAAGCAGACGCTCGACATCGTATTCCAGATATTCAACAAGCTCACCGGACAAGGACGCCAGGTGGTGCTCTCGGCCGACCGCGCGCCGAAGAACATCGACATCGACGAGCGCTACAAGAGCCGCTTCAACTCCGGCGGCACGTTCGATATCCAGCCGCCCGAGATAGAGACGAAGCTCGGTATCGTGAAGAGCTTCGTGGACGAGTACCGGGCCACCGAGGGAAAAGCCAGCTTCGCCATCCCCGACGACATACAGATGTATATCGCAGAGAGCTCCAGTTCCAACATCCGCGAGCTGAAGAGCGCCGTGACGAAGGTGATCTACCAGATGACGTTCTTCAACCAGCCCGACCTGAGCCTGGACGACGTGCGCAGCCTGCTGGAGAACCACTTCTCGGGCGGTCCGTCGAAGCGGCTGACCATCGCCGACATCCAGAAGGAAGTGGAGACGTTCTACAAGGTGAGCCACGCCGACCTGGTGGGGAAGAAGCGCACGCGCAACATCATCTACGCGCGGCAGATCGCCATCTACCTGTCGCGGCAGATGCTCGACCTGCCGTTCAACGACATCGGCAAGAAGTTCAACCGCGACCACTCCACCGTCATGTACTCGGTGACCAACGTGGAGGAGAAGATGAAAGAGAGCCGCGAGCTGCGCGAGGAACTGGAAACGCTGAAGCAGCTTATCCGCGAGATATAGGCTCCCATAAACCGCGGGAAAGCAGGGGGAGCAGAGGGAAAGCGAGACCCTGCTGAATGTTTCACGTGAAACATCGTGATGGTGGGCACGGCTGACCTTGGCACGTTAGTCGCGGTTCGCACACAACACAATCGGTTCGTCTGAATTCACCTGCCTGATCATTGCCTATGTTTCACGTGAAACATAGGCAATCTGCCTGGACGTCCCCTCCGGATTAATGTGAATGTTTCATGTGAAACATTCGGGCTTGGAGGTCTTCATGGAACCCCGAAGCCGCGAGCGGGCAAAGCACGAACGATCGTTCGGCGGAAAGATGACTGAAAGATGACTGGCAACTTGATGAAAACCACCGGTTCGCTTGGGAAAGATAATGAAAGCGATAAAAGATGTTGAGGGAGGGTACGTACCCTCCACGTAAGAAATGGCAATAAAAAGGGATGTTGAAGAGGGGCGATGTGAGTTATCCACAAATCCACCGTCCTTATTATTATCATTATTAAAAACTCAGATAAATTAAAGGAAGACCTTTAAAGAGAAGAATCGCGGCGGGTGCGCCGCAGGCGGCCGAAACCGATCGGCAAAATAAGCGGGAGAATTTATAATGGCAGCGCAACGGGACATGATGTTTGCCATACTGGATGGAACTGCGCACGCGCATAGGTGAGAGAAAGGGAACGCCTTGAAATTCAGCATCAACCAATCGGAACTCCAGAACGCCTTGAGCGTGGTGCTCAAGGGCGTGGCCACGCGCTCGACGCTTCCCATCCTCTCCGGCGTGCTCTTGGAGGCAGACAACGACTCCCTCACGTTGCAGACGACGGACCTCGAGCTGTCCGTCCAGTATACGGTGGCCGCCCTCGTGGAGCAGCCCGGCCGCGCGGTCGTGCCCGGCAAGCTGTTCGCCGACATCGTGAAGAACCTCCCCGACGCCGCCGTGCACGTGGAGGCCGACGAGGAGAACGCCGTCATCACCTGCGACACGGCCTCGTTCTCCATCAAGGCGCTCAACCCCGACGATTTCCCCGCCTTCCCGCACGTGGACGTGACCCAGCGTGTGGACATCCCGTTCGCCCAGTTCGCCTCTATGGTGCGCCGGGTGGCGCGCGTGGTGTCGAAGGACGAGAGCCGCGCCATCCTCACCGGCGTGCTCATCACCATCGAGGACGGGCGCTTGAAGATGGTGGCCACTGACTCGTACCGCCTGGCCATCACCGAGGCGGAGCTGCCCGAGTACGCGGGCGAGGAGTTCCAGGCCGTCATCGCCGGCACGTTCCTGCAGGACATCGCCGCCCTGCCGAAGACCGACGGGCCCGTGTCGTTCGCGCTCGCCGAGAACCAGATCGTCGTGACCTACCAGGATACGGTGTTCGTGAACCGCCGCATCGAGGGCAACTTCCCGAACTACCGCCAGCTGCTGCCCGACTCCCACAGCACCCGCGTGAGCATGCCGGTCGAGCACCTCGTTGCCGGCGTGAAGCGCGCGTCGCTGCTCGGCCAGGCCTCGTCGCCCGTGCGCTTCGACATCAACATAGCCTCGCAGACCACGCAGCTCTCGTCCGTGGCCCAGGACGTGGGCTCGGCGCAGGAGACCATCGCATGCGCCGGCGAGGGCGAGGACGTGGAGATAGCCTTCAACTACGCCTACCTGCTGGACGGCCTGGCCGCCGTGGGCACCGACGAGGTGTTCCTGGAGGTGCAGTCGTCGCTCAAGCCGGGCATCTTCAAGGCCGCCGAGCCGGAGAACTTCCTGTACCTCGTCATGCCGGTGCGCATCGCCTAGGCGCGCCGCCGCGCCCCTTCGCCCCATGGACCTGCGCATCGAACGCATAGCGTTTCGCAACTTCAGGAACTACGAGTCCTTCGAGTTGGCGGGCCTGGGCCCGCTGACCGTGCTCGTGGGCCCGAACGCCGTGGGGAAGACGAACGTGGTGGAAGGCGTCCAGCTGCTCACGGCGCTGCAGTCGTTCCGCCGCCCCTCTTTGGATCAGATGGTGCGACAAGGCGCCGGGTTCGCGCGGCTCGATGCGGACGTGACCGACGGCAGTCGGGAACTCGCGCTTTCGCTCCAGGTGAGCGAGGGGAAGAAACGCTACCTGCTGAACGGGAAGGGGAAGCGCACGGCCGACCTCAAGGGGCTCGTCCCCTCCGTGACGTTCACGCCCGACGACCTGGAGCTGGCGAAAGGGGCGTCCGCGGTGAAACGCGCCGCCCTCGATGCGTTGGGCTCGCAGCTCTCGGCGAACCACTACGTCATAAAGAAGGACTACGAGAAGGTGGTGCGTTATAAAAACCGCCTGTTGAAGGACGACGCGCCGCCCGAGCTCGTGGCGAGCGTCAACGAGACGCTCGTGACGTGCGGCGCCCAGCTGGCGTGCTACCGCTCCGCACTCGTGGAGAAGCTGGCGCCCCGCGTGGCCGACTACTACGCCGCCATCGCCGACGGCCGCGAGGAGCTGCGGATGGGCTACGTGCCGTCGTGGGAACCCCACGACCCGGACCTCCCGGCCACGTT
>NC_021021.1:1284321-1285162 GCF_000210055.1 Gordonibacter pamelaeae 7-10-1-b | reverse complement strand
GCTCCAGGCCGAGATCGCCCGCCGCCGCGACGAGGAGCGCGCCCGACGGCGGGCGCTCGTGGGTCCCCCACGCCGACTATGTGGAGTTCTTCGTCGCCGGCCGCAACGCGGCGCTCTACGGAAGCCAGGGCCAGCAGCGCTCCATCGTGCTGGCGTTCAAGCTGGCCGAGGCCGCGCTCATCCAAGAGATACTGGGGCAGAAGCCCGTGCTTTTGCTGGACGACGTCATGAGCGAGCTCGACGCCGGGCGCCGCAACGCGCTCGTATCGTTCATCGAGGGGGACATCCAAACGTTCATCACCACCGCGAACCTCGCCTACTTCGACGAGGGCCTGCTCGCCCGCGCCCGCGTGGTGGAGCTGCCGCGGAACGGGGCGGCGGGGGAGGGCGCGCGATGAGGAAGCTCAAGGCGGACCTCGACCGGTTGAAGGCGCTGTTGGAGGAGAAGAACCCCGGCGGCGCCGAAGCGCTGCGCTTCGCCGAGGTGAACGACCTTTGGAAAAACGCCGTCGCTGCCGTGTTCGGCGGCGATTCGGCGGCCCTCGTGCTCGACCACACGAACAGCGTGTACGTGATGTCGGGCGAGCAAGGCGGCAACCTGCGGCGCTTCGACCGCCCGCGCAGCGAGACGCAGGGGCCCGTGGAGGGCAAGGTGCTGGCCGTGTACTGCGACGACAGCATGGTGCGCTCCGAGCTGGACAACCGCCAGGAGCTGCTGAAGATGAAGTTCAAGGAACAGGGCGAGGACGTGGAGGCGCTGCGGATACTGCCCTCGACCCGCGACATGAAGAACCGCCACCCTTTCCGCGAGGAGCCCGCGCGGCCCGGCGGCCCGGCACCG
>NC_021021.1:1284088-1284301 GCF_000210055.1 Gordonibacter pamelaeae 7-10-1-b | reverse complement strand
CGTGGAGGACCCCGCGGTGCGCCGGGCCCTCTACCGCGCCCTGCTGGCCAGCGCCGCCCGCAGCGACGGCGAGGAGGGGCGGAAGTGACGCCCGTGTCCATAACCGGCCCCAAAGGCCCTCAATCCTGCGTTCGTAAGCTTTAAAACGACTGTTTCGACAAAATTACTACACATTCACCCAATCTCCCCTCATACGGGTTGAATTGCGATGTC
>NC_021021.1:1271791-1282479 GCF_000210055.1 Gordonibacter pamelaeae 7-10-1-b | reverse complement strand
CTCCCCTCATACGGCTTCTCAAAGCCTTTAAAAGCCGTTGAAATTGTTGGTGCCGTACCGTGGTTATGGTACAATTTTCCAGTTGCCGTCCCGCCATCCGGCCGTCGCTAAGCGACCTTGGCCGAGGCGGCCCGCGACGGCTGCGCCGCCCGTGCCCGTCCCGCGCGGGACCGCGGCGCGTCCTCACGAAAATACGCACTGAAAAAGGAGCATGTCAGTGGCAAACAAACCTGACCATTACGACGGTTCCGACATCCAGGTCCTCGAGGGCCTGGAGGCGGTCCGCAAGCGTCCGGGCATGTACATCGGCTCGACGGGCCCACGCGGCCTGCATCACCTGGTGTACGAGGTCGTGGACAACGCAGTCGACGAGGCGCTCGCCGGCTACTGCGACACCATCGAGGTGTGGATCCACCCCGACAACTCCATCACGGTCGACGACAACGGGCGCGGCATCCCCGTGGACAAGCACCCCAAGGAGAAGATCCCCACGGTGGAGGTCGTCCTCACCATCCTGCATGCCGGCGGCAAGTTCGGCGGCGAGGGCTACAAGGTGTCCGGCGGCCTGCACGGCGTGGGCGTGTCGGTGGTGAACGCGCTGTCCTCGCGCGTGGAGGTGAGCGTGTTCAAGGAGGGCGTGCAGTACGACATCTCCTTCGACCACGGCAAGACGGCCGAGAAGCTGCGCGAGGTGGGCAAGGTGCGCCGCGGCAACGGCACCACGGTGACGTTCTGGCCCGACCCCACCATCTTCACCGACACCACGGTGTACGACTACGACACGCTGGCCAGCCGCTTCCGCGAGATGGCGTTCTTGAACAAGGGCCTGAAGATCATCCTGCACGACGAGCGCGTGAACCCCGGCAGCACGCTGTCCGACCTCGCGCCCGAGCCGCGCACCGAGGTGTTCCAGTACGCCGGCGGCATCGTGGACTTCGTGAAGTTCCTGAACGAGGGCAAGGAGACGCTGAACAAGCCCATCTACTTCGAGGCCGAGAACGACGACGGCACGGTGGAGGTGGCCATGCAGTGGTCGTCTTCCTATTCCACGAACTCCGTCATGGCCTTCGCTAACAACATCAACACGCACGAGGGCGGCACGCACCTCGACGGCTTCAAGCAGGCCGTCACGCGCACCATCAACGAGTACGCCCGCGCGAAGGGCATCCTCAAGGAGAAGGACTCGAACCTCTCCGGCGACGACACGCGCGAGGGCTGCGCGGCCATCATCTCGGTAAAGCTGCACGACCCGCAGTTCGAGGGCCAGACGAAGACGAAGCTCGGCAACACCGAGATCCGCCCGCTCGTGCAGAACGCGGTGACCCAGGGGCTCGCCGAGTACCTTGAGGAGAACCCGAAGCCGGCCAAGCGCATCATCGACAAGGCCACACAGGCGCTCAAGGCCCGCGAGGCCGCCCGCAAGGCCCGCGAGATGACGCGCCGCAAGGGAGTGCTCGACTCGTTCGCGCTGCCGGGCAAGCTGGCCGACTGCTCGTCCAAGACCCCGGCCGATTCCGAGATATTCATCGTAGAGGGCGACTCCGCAGGCGGCTCGGCCAAGCAGGCCCGCGACCGCAAGACGCAGGCCATCTTGCCCCTGCGCGGCAAGATCTTGAACGTGGAACGCGCCGGCCTGCACCGCTCGCTCTCCAGCGACACCATCAGCTCGCTCATCACGGCCATCGGCACGAACATCGGCGACGACTTCGACGCCGACCAAGCGCGTTACCACCGCATCATCATCATGACCGATGCCGACGTCGACGGTGCGCATATCCGCTGCCTTCTGCTCACGTTCTTCTACCGCTACATGCCGGAGCTCATCAACCGCGGCTACATCTACATCGCGCAGCCGCCCATCTTCGGCTTGAAGAAGAAGAACTCGCGCAGCCCCAAGATCGAGCGCTACATCTACGACGAGAGCGCGCTCGGATCGGTGCTCGCCGAGTACGACAATCCGGACAAGTTCGACGTCCAGCGCTACAAGGGCCTTGGCGAGATGGACCCCGACCAGCTGTGGGAGACCACGATGGAGCCCGAGACGCGCACGCTTCTGCAGGTGAACATCGACGATGCGGCCGAGGCCGAGCGTGTGGTGAGCGAGCTCATGGGCGACCAGGTGGAGCCCCGCAAGGAGTTCATCCAGAAGCACGCCCGCGACGTCCGGTTCCTGGACATTTAAGGAGAATCTAAGTGGCAGACAACAACGATTCTTTCGACGAGTTCCTCAACCGCGCCGAGGAGGACTTCGACGCGGCGAACGGCGGCGGGGAAGAGGACGACCTGGAAGGCGCCCTCGCCGACGCGGAGGACGCCGAGGCCGACGACGATGCCCCGCGCGGCCCCGGCTCGGTGATCTCCGACGAGATGCGCGCCAAGGCGCTCATCAAGGACGACCTGCCGAGCGCCCATGGCGAGATCGTGGAGGGAGCCAACGGCGGCAACGGCACCATCGTGCGCACGGCGTACCTGGGCAAGGAGATGCAGACGTCGTTCCTGGAGTATTCCATGAGCGTCATCGTGGCCCGCGCCCTGCCGGACGTGCGCGACGGCCTGAAGCCGGTGCACCGCCGCATCCTCTACGCCATGAACGAGAGCGGTTACACGCCCTCGCGCCCGCACATGAAGTCGGCCCGTACCGTGGGCGACGTCATCGGCAAGTACCACCCGCACGGCGACTCGGCGGTGTACGACACCATGGTGCGCCTGGCCCAGCCGTTCTCTATGCGCGTGCCCCTGATCGACGGCCATGGCAACTTCGGCTCCATCGACGGCGACGGCGCGGCGGCCATGCGCTACACCGAGGCGCGCCTCGACAAGGCGGCCATGGAACTGCTCTCTGACCTGGACAAGGAGACGGTCGACTTCCAGCCGAACTACGACGAGAGCCTGGAAGAGCCCGTCGTGCTGCCGGCCCGCTTCCCGAACCTGCTGGTGAACGGCTCGCAGGGCATCGCCGTGGGTATGGCCACGAACATCCCGCCGCACAACCTGCGGGAGACCATCGACGCCACGTGCCTCATGCTCGACAACCCCGACGTCACCACCGAGGAGCTCATGAAGGCGCTCCCCGGCCCCGACTTCCCCACGGGCGGCATCATCATGGGCAAGAAGGGCATCATCGACGCCTACGAGACGGGCCGCGGCTCGCTCACCGTGCGCGCCCGCTGCGAGGTTGAGGAGAAGAAGAACGGCCGCAGCTCCATCATCGTGAAGGAAATCCCCTACATGGTGAACCGCCAGCGCCTGCTTGAGAAGCTGGGCGAGCTCGTGCGCGACAAGAAGCTGCCCGAGATATCGAACATCCACGACGGCGCCGACCGCCACGGCATCGACATCATCATCGACCTCAAGCAGAACGCCATTCCGCAGGTGGTGCTCAACAAGCTGTACAAGCACACGCAGCTGCAGGTGGGCTTCGGCGCCATCATGCTGTCGCTCGTGGACGGCGTGCCGCGCGTGCTCTCGCTCAAGGAGATGCTGCACTACTACATCGCGCACCAGGAAGACGTCATCGTGCGCCGGACGCGCTACGAGCTGGCGAAGGCCGAGGAACGCGCGCACATCCTCGAGGGCTTGGTGGTCGCACTCGACAATATCGACGAGGTCATCACCATCATTCGCTCCTCGCAGACCGACGCCGAGGCGGCCTCTCGCCTCACCGAGCGCTTCGGGCTGTCGAAGAAGCAGACCGACGCCATCTTGGAGATGAAGCTGCGCCGCCTGACCGGCTTGGAGCGCGGCAAGATCGAGGACGAGCTGGCCGCCCTGCGCGAGAAGATCGACTACTACAAGCGCGTCCTGGGCGACATGACGCTCGTGCGCGAGATCATCAAGGACGAGCTGCAGGAGATCAAGAAGAAGTTCGGCACGCCGCGCAAGACGCTTCTCTCGGCCGACGCCAAGGACATCGACGTGGAGGACCTCATCGCCGACGAGAACATGGTGGTGACGGTGACGAAGGCCGGCTACGTGAAGCGCCTGCCCGTGGCCACCTACCGCCAGCAGAAGCGCGGCGGCAAGGGAATGCAGGGCGTGAACCTGAAGGACAACGACTACGTGGAGCACCTGTTCGTGGCGTCGACGCACGCGTACATGCTGTTCTTCTCCACGGCCGGCAAGGTGTACCGCCTGAAGGTGTACGAGCTTCCCGAGGCATCGCGCCACGCACGCGGCACGGCCATCGTGAACCTGTTGCCGCTGGCGAAGGGGGAGACCATCTCCGCCGTCATTGCCACGAAGGACTTCCCGGCTGACGAGTTCCTCATGTTCGCCACGTCGCACGGCATGGTGAAGAAGACGTCCATGGAGCTGTACGACCGCACGCGCCGCGACGGCCTCATCGCCATCAACCTGAAGGATAACGACGAGCTCATCTCGGTGAAGCGCGTCGCGCCCGGCGAGAAGGTCATCATGGTGTCGAGCGCCGGCAAGGCCATCAAGTGGGACGAGGGCGAGGTGCGCGGCATGGGCCGTGACACCATGGGCGTGCGCGGCATGAACGTGCCGCCTATCGCGCGGGTGCTGGGCATGGAGATTGCCAAGCCCAGGACCGAGTTGTTCGTCATCACCGAGAAGGGCTTCGGCAAGCGCACCCCCGTGAGCGACTACCCCGACCACCATCGCGGCGGCCAGGGCGTGTTCACCATCACCATGACGGAGAAGAAGGGCCTCTTGGCCGCCATGAAGATCGTGGCGCCCGACGAGGAGATCATGATCATGTCCGAGGAGGGCGTGGTCGTGCGCACCCCGGTGTCCGGCATCTCCGAGCTCGGCCGCTCCACGCAGGGCGTCTGCGTGATGAAGGTGGGCGACGGCGACCGTGTGACGGCCGTGGCCATCTCGAGCCGCGCCAAGAAGAAGCGTCCCTCCGGCGAGAAGCCCGGCAACGAGGACGAGGCGACGCTCGACTTGCTGGAAGAGGAGTCCGAGGAGGGCGGCCTCTCCGAGAACGAGATCGACGAGGCTTAAAACCGAGCGATTGATCGTCCGGCGACCTGCAGCCGCGCCCCGCGCGCTTGCAGGCGCCGACCCAGCCGACGGGCCCGCAAGGGCCCGTCGGTCGTTCTTGCTCTGCGGTTCCCCGTTTCCTTCGCTACTCGATTATACTGTCGCTCCATTCCTCATCCTCTTGATCATCCCCTCCCTCCCCCTCCGAATCGTTTTTTCATTCCCCTTATCAGTTCGTCCTCCTAGCAACGCGATTCAATTTATCGAGCACCAACTCCAACTCTCTATTTCGCTTCCCGTATTCTCATCCGTTTCTTTTGTCGCTCATGTTTCAGTCCTTCCTTCCTTCGCGAGGCTCCTCGCTGATCAGGTTCTCGATTTTTCGTTCTCCGCCCTCCCTTTCTGCCTTTTTGCAAAATGTTTCACGTGAAACATTTGGTTATTAATTCAATCAACAAATAACTTTTTGAACTTCGTGAATTAGCGAACGTTCGTACTCATGAATGCGGAAATAATGGATGGGTCAAGTGCCCGTCATGCGGGTGTTGACGTGCCGTATACTGCACGCCTCGTGAATGTGAACACGTCTGCTGGAAGGCAGGCGCTTCGCATGAAAGGGGGGCGGAGAAGCCCATGTCCATTACCGCATTGGCCCAAGGGGCGCGTGGTCGCGCACAGGGAGCCTGGGGGAACGCACAGAACGCGCGACGGCGTGCCGGGGATGCGCGGAGGGCCCGCGCTGGGCGCGCACCGGCCGAGAAGACCTCGTCGGCCGACGTGTTCGTGCTGTCCGTCCCGCTGTTCATCGAGCTGTTCATTCAGATCATGGTAGGCAACGTGAACCAGATGATGCTGGCCCCGCACGGCACCGACCCGGCCGCCGCCGTGGGCAACGCGCTGCAGATACTCAACATCATCACGATCGCGCTGTCGGCCATGGGCACGGCGTCCACCGTGCTGGTCACGCGCGTGCTGGGGAACGCCTCGTCCAAGCGCACGATATCGGAGATCGCCACCGTCGCGCTCGTGGTGAACATGGCCTTGGGCGCCCTCATGACGGCGGTGCTGTTCGCGTTCTGGCCGCAGTTCTTCAGCTGGCTGCACATCGATGCCACGCTGTGGGGCATGGGCTCGTCGTTTTTGCTTATCGTGGGCTCCACCACCATCCTGCAGGGCGCGTTCTTCGCCATCACGGCGCTTCTGCGCAGCTTTGCGCGCGTGGGCGACGTCATGGGGGCCAGCCTGGCCATGAACGCGGTGGACGTCGGCGTGGGCCTTGTGCTGGTGAACGGCCTGGGCGGCGTGCCGGCGCTCGGCGTAGAGGGCACTGCGGCCGCCAACGTGGCGGCACGCGTCGTGGGCCTGGGGCTGGCGGCGTTCATGCTGCTGCGCCACACCGACGTCCGACCGTCGCCGCGGCTGCTGCGCCCGTTCCCGAAAAAGACGCTCAAGAACATGCTGGGCGTGGGCATCCCCTCGTCGGGCGAGCAGATGAACTACGACCTGGCTCAGATCGTCATCCTGTCGTTCATCAACGTGCTCGGTACGACGGTGGTCACGGTGAAGGTGTACTGCTCCATGCTGGCGAGCATCGCCTACCTGTACTCCATAGCGCTGTCGCAGGCGACGCAGATCGTGCTGGGCTACCTGTTCGGCGCAGGTAAGTTCGACATCGTGCGCAGGCGCGTGTGGATGGCCGACCTCATAGCCGCCGTGCTCACCACGGCCGTGTCGCTCACGCTGTGGTGGAACTTCGACGCTGTGGTGGGGCTGCTCACCGCCGACCCGGTCGTGCACGAGCTGGGCCGCCAGATCATGCTGGTGGAGGTGTTTCTGGGAATAGGCCGCAGCCTGAACATTGTCATGGTGCGCGCCCTCATCGCGCTCGGCGACGTGCGCACGCCGGTGACGGTGAACGTGGCGTTCTCGTGGGTGTTCGCAGTGGGCGGCGGCTGGCTGCTGGGCATCGGCTGGGGCTGGGGCCTCGTGGGCATGTGGATAGCCATGTGCATCGACGAGTGGCTGCGCGCCGGCTTCCTCATTGCCACGTTCGCACGCGGTGGTTGGAAGCGGCGGGCGCTCGGCTCCGTCGAAGGGGGAGGGGTAGAGCATACGGGCCCCCGTCGGGAGCGTCCGGCGCCGATCGGTTCCAGCGAGGTTGGCGCGCGCGTGTCTGCGGCTTCCGAGAAGCCCGAACTGCCCCCGACCGAGCCAACGTTCGGCCCTTTCGCGCCGACGCGGGTGAAGCAGGGCGAGATCGTGGGGGTAAACGTCCCGTCGTTCGTGGTGACCACGGCGCTCGACGGCAGCAACTCGGCGTCCGTTCTCGATGACATCGCCTCGTCGTTCTGGTAGGCGAGGCGATGTCGGGTCCCTCCGCCCGCCGTCGGACTGCTACCGCTCGCCCCTTCGGGGCAGCCGTCGGCAGGTCGGCGTTGGGGAGCTACCCTTCGAAATCCTCCGGGGCCAGCTCTTCCAGGAACGTGCGGAAATCGGCGAGCTCGTCTTCCGCGTCCGGCGCGTTCTTGAACACGTAGGGGAACGACGCCCGTTCGAGCACGTCCTCCTCGATGAAGATGGGCGCCTGCTGGCGCAGCGCGAGGGCGATGGCATCGGACGGGCGCGCATCCAGGTCGATCAGACGGTCGTGCTGCTTGAGCGTGAGCCGCGCGAAGAACATGGCGCCCTTCACGTCGTTGATGACCACGTGGTCGACGCGCGCGTCGAGGTTCGTGAGCGCATCGAGGAACAGGTCGTGCGTCATGGGCCGTGCCAAGCGGGCTTTCTCCAAGGCTATCCCCAGTTGGGTGGCCTCGTTCATGCCAACCCAGATGGGAACGATGCGGTACTTTCCGGGCTGCGACGGCTCTTCGATGGGCTGCAGCACGAGAATGGAGGGAGCCGGCGCGGCCGACACGATCAGGGTTTGCACGTTGACGGGTTTCATCGCAGCTCCTCGTTGGCTCGGGTTCGCCGGTACGTCGATCGCCCTCGATTATACCGCGCGCTTGCGATATCGACGGTTGACGAGGAAGGCGTTTTCCTCGCGTGACGGGCCCGTGGCAAACCGTCCGCACGCCGTCGATGCAAGCTGCGTCGACCCTGGCGCCCCGATGGTCTGGACGGGCAGGGAAGATAGCGCCGCCGTGGGCTCCTTCGGCTTTCGGGAAGTTCAAACGAGCGCATCGCCAGGGCAACCTTTTGAAATTCCTTGCGAAAAGTGCTTGACCAAACCGTTGATTCTGGGTTACAGTATCCAGGCACTTTTTTACGGGCCCGTAGCTCAGTTGGTTAGAGCGCACGCCTGATAAGCGTGAGGTCGCTGGTTCAAATCCATTCGGGCCCACCACTTTTTGCGATAAACGCTCCACCGTGAGCCGAGTTAGCCGGTGGAGCGTTTATTATTTTCCGAAGAAAGTGCCGTTTCCCTTTTCGCCAAGGCTCGTTCCGAGGCGGCAGGCGCGAGACGAAGAACGGGGCATTAGCTCAGCTGGGAGAGCGACGGCTTTGCAAGCCGTAGGTCAGGGGTTCGATCCCCCTATGCTCCACCATAACATCCAACGGCCGCGAGGCCGTTTCTTTTTTTTTCCTCAACCGAACACCAGCAGGTGGACCATGCCCAGCACGGCGATATGGGCCGGGTAGTAGGCGTAGAAGAACCATTTCATGGGAAGGCCGCGCCGTCCGCGGTAAGAGTAGAGCAGCGGGATGGTTGCAGGACAGCCAACGAGCGGGTAGAGGACGAAGGGGAGCAGCGACCAGTCGCCGCCTGCCGCAACGGCGCTCGCAAGCTTGCCGAGCAGGGGAAGGCCCTCGGCCACGGCAACCAGCAGAACCGGTGCGGCAACGGCGCCGAGCGGCGTGCGCAGCAAGGCGGGCACCGCGTCGTCGGCAGTCTGGTAGGTCGCGCGGGAGGAACCTGCATCGGCAGGTGCGGCCGCGCTGGGAGCTGCACCGGGTGCCGAGTCCGCCTGGGCGGATCGGCACCCGCGCAGGCACGGGCCGGCGCCGAGCTTCTTGAACAGCACGATCACAACCACGCCGACGAAGCCCCAATCGCACGCCAGGCTGGCCAGCGCTCCCGCTGCGGTTACGGCCCAGAACGCGCCGCGACTGCGCACATGCTCGTCGGCGTACAGCACGCCCAGGCCTATGAGCAGCGTGAACAGCACGTTGATGTTGTCATCGAGGAACAGGCCGTAGGGGATCTGGGATACCAATGCGAACGCCCCGAGCCGGAACGCGTACCGCTTGACGTTGGACGTGCGGCGGTATCCCTCGACCAGCAGGAAGGCCATGACGGGAAACGTGAGGCCGCCCAATCCGATGAGCACGCATGACGCCCAGAAAGGAAGCTCGTTGGCGAAGAGATAGCCCGCATGGTTCGCGGTCATGCCGACGATGGCAACCGCCTTGAGCGCGAACGACGACAACCCGCCGGTTCCGGCACATGCCGCCCCTCGTTCGCTGCCTGCCATCGGTTCGCCTCCGTCTCCGCGGCTGTTTCGCGCACCTGCCGGTGCAGGGCATCGATTATACTGCATCCCATGAACCTGCCCGCCTTACGCCGCCGTCATCTTCTTGCGTACATCGTCGTCTCCTGTGCGTTGGCCGTCGCGTGCCTGAACGTCGTGCCCGGCGGCTCGTTGGGCGCCGTTGTCGTGCAGACGGCCGCAGCCGGAGTCGCCGTTATCGTGGTGCTCGCGCTGTTCGATCCGGCGGCCTTGAAAAGCAGGCATCCCGTACCGAGAAACGCTCGCGGCGCCTTCCTCATGTGCGCCGGTGTACTGGCCATCGCCCTTGCGGCGGGGCTTGCGACGGTCGGCCTTGCAGGGGCGGAGGCCGGGATAAAGCCTCCCGGTTCTGCGGATATCGCCTTGTTCCTGATCCTTTGCCTGCTCACCGGTGTGTTCGAGGAGGCGTTGTTCCGTGGCGTCCTGTTCCGCAGCTTCGCGGAGGTGCTGGAAGGGACGGGAACCTACCGCCCGCTGCTCGTCGCAGCAGCGGCATCGGCGGCGATTTTCGGCATCCTGCATGTTTCAGGAACCGCCGCTCCGCCGGTCGATGCCGTCTCCCTCGTCCAGCTTGCGGGCAAACCGGTGCAGGCGGCCTTGTTCGGCGTCATCATGGCGGGCGTGTACGCGCAGTCGGGAAACCTGTGGTTGGCCGTAGGCGCGCATGCGGCGCTCAATGCCCTGTCCGAGCTGCCGTCGTTCGCGACGAGCGGCCTGCTGGTGGAAACCTATGTGACGGGCAGCCCCGCCGACCTGGCCGTGCTGCTGGGAACGATCGCACTGTTCGTTCCGCTTGCCGCCGTTGCAGCGCGCGGCCTGGCACGAGCCGGTCGGCTGGCTTGACCCTGCCGCAAACCTTCGCCCGCGTGCATTCTGTGACGCCCCTTGCCGCGCCCCGGCTTCTCATGCCGACGTGGTACTATACTTCTTCGGCAAACGAACGCGCGAGCAGCGCGCCATCACGATTCTGCGGGGAGTTATGAACCGGACGGAAGCACTGCGCATCTTGGGACTCGACGAGGATGCCACCCTCGCCGACATCAAGACGGCATACAAGGAGACGGCGCAGATCCTGCATCCCGACCGCTTCGCCACGAACAAGAAGCTCCAGGACCGCGCCACCGAGCAGTTCAAGAACCTCCAAGAGGCATACGAGTACCTGACCAGCGGGAAAGGCTCGCGAACGAAGGCCGGTCGCGCCGCCTCCGCAACGCGCGCCTATGG
>NC_021021.1:1267273-1271622 GCF_000210055.1 Gordonibacter pamelaeae 7-10-1-b | reverse complement strand
CCAGGCCGAGGCGCGCCTCGCCGGCATCGCCGCAGCCCGCACGCAGCTGGTGCACCAGCGCGACGTCGTGTACGACGAGCGCCGCAACGGTCTGGTCATGGCGGGGATCGGCGCGGTGGTGGCCATCCTCTTCCGCAAACCGGGGCCGCTGCTCATCTTGGCCACGGCAGGCGTGACGGCCGTGATGTGGGGAATCATCCAGGCTGTCGGCGCCCAGCGCACCATCGGCACGCTCAACGAGCACATCGACGAGCTCAAGGCAGAGCAGCGCCGCCTGGAAAGCGAGCTTGAGGACTTGGAGTAGCCTCGCCGCCTGCCTGCTCTGCGTCGATACGTCGTCGCTCGGCGCACCTGCAAGGGAACCATCGCGGCCCCGCGCCGCGCAACCGATACCGAGAGAAGAAGGAACAGCGTGAAACAAGAGAACCTCCGCAACATCGCCATCATCGCCCACGTCGACCACGGCAAGACCACGCTCGTGGACCGGCTGCTGTACACGAGCGGCGTTTTCCGCGAGAACCAGCAGGTGGACGAGCGCGTGCTCGACAGCAACGACCAGGAGCGCGAGCGCGGCATCACCATCCTGTCGAAGAACATCTCCGTCACCTACAACGGCGTGAAGATCAACGTCATCGACACGCCGGGCCACGCCGACTTCGGCGGCGAGGTGGAGCGCGTGCTCAACATGGCCGACGGTGCCCTGCTCATCGTGGACGCGTTCGAGGGCCCCATGCCCCAGACGCGGTTCGTGCTGAAGCATGCGCTGTCGCTCGGCCTGCGCATCGTGCTCGTGGTGAACAAGATCGACCGCCCCGGCGCCCGTCCCGAGGAAGTGGTGGACGAGGTGTTCGACCTCATGGTGGAGCTCGAGGCGTCCGACGAGCAGCTCGACTTCCCCATCATCTACGCCAGCGCCGTGAACGGCTACGCGCGCTTCGCCCCTGACGACGACAACATGGACATGCTGCCCTTGCTGGAGACCATCCTGAAGGAGATCCCGGCACCCGACTGCGAGCCGAACGGCCCGGTGGCGCTGCAGATCTGCACGGTCGACCACTCGAGCTTCGTCGGCCGCATCGGCGTGGGCCGCCTGTTCAGCGGCACTATCCACAAGAACGAGCAGGCGCTGGTCATCAAGAACGACAACACGCGCTACAACACCGTCATCAAGGACGTGTTCACGTTCGAGGAGCTGGGCAAGAAGAAACAGCAGGAAGTGCACGCGGGCGACATCGTGGCCGTGGTGGGCGTGGAGGACGCCGACATCGGCGACATGGTCACGAGCCGCGAGAACCCGGTGCGCCTCGACCCCATCGAGGTCGAGGAGCCCACGATGGCCGTCGTGTTCGAGGCGTCCACCAGCCCGCTCATCGGCCGCGAGGGAGACATCGTGGGCGCGCGCCAGCTGAAGGAGCGCCTCATGCGCGAGGCGGAGAGCAACATCTCCATGCGCATCGAGGAGCTGGAGGACAAGTCCGGCGTGGAGGTGGCCGGGCGCGGCGTGCTGCACCTGTCCGTGCTCATGGAGACGATGCGCCGCGAGGGCTTCGAGTTCCAGGTGGGTCGCCCGCGCGTGCTCATCAAGAAGGACGAGCAGGGCCGCAAGCTCGAGCCCATCGAGGAGGCCACGGTCGACGTGCCCAGCGAGTACGCGGGCAAGGCCATCGAGGTGTTCGGCAGCGCCGGCGGCGAGATGGCCGACATGTTCCAGCGCGGCGACCAGACGCACCTCGTGTTCAAGATCCCCACGCGCGGCACCATGGGCCTGCGCACCCGCCTTTTGAACGTCACGCGTGGCGAGGCAACCATGTTCCACCACTTCAGCGAGTACGGCGCCTACCGCGGCGACTTCAACGGCCGCAAGAACGGCTCCATGATCAGCATGTCCACCGAAAAATCGGTGGCCTATGCGCTCGACACGCTGCAGGAGCGCGGCAAGCTGTTCGTGGGCCCGGGCGAGGACTGCTACGAGGGCATGATCGTGGGCGAGAGCGCGAAGGAAGGCGACATGGTCGTCAACATCGCGAAGTCGAAGCAGCTGGGCAACCAGCGCTCGAGCGGCGCCGACAAGGCCATCCAGCTCACGCCGCCGCAGACGTTCACCTTGGAGGAGGCGCTGGAGTACATCGAGGACGACGAGCTGGTGGAGGTCACGCCGAAGAGCATCCGCCTGCGCAAGCGCATCCTGAGCTCCATCGAGCGCAAGAAGGCCAACAAGAACTAGCAGGCTTCCGCAGGTTCTGTATTTGCCTCGGCAAGAAGCACCTCCGCGTCAGCGTCGGGGGTGCTTCTTCATATAGAGCCTCGTCCATGCTTCGTGAAGCGAAAGTGGGTATATTGTGCATCGCTGCGGTGGCAATTGCCGCGTGTGCGAAAATACCGCTCAGTAACTTACATCATGCACGGCAGCAGCGGCAGCCGGCATGTCGAGGGAAGGGTCCTATGAAGACTGCTAACATCATGAAGGCCGTGTGCGTTGCCGGGTTGGCAGCCACGTGCGTATGGGGCCTGGCGGCCTGTGCGGACGGCGCCTCCGCTTCCGGCACGAAGACCTACACCGGCGGCGTGGCGGCCACGGTCAACGGCACGGAGATTCCCGAGGACGAGGTCACGGGCATGGTCGAGAGCATCCGCTCCCAGATGAGCATGACCGATGCCGATACCTGGGGCCAGTGGCTCGCCGACAACGCCATGACGCCCGAGTCCGTCCGCGAGGAGATGATCGATTCGTTCGCGCAGCAGGAGCTCATCAAGCAGGGCGCGAAGGAGAAGAACATCAGCGTCGAGAGCTCCGAGATCGACGACATCGTGAACAAGACGAAGGCGAACTACGAGGACGACGAGAAGTGGAAGGCCGCCCTCGAGCAGGCCGGCTTCACCGAGGAGAAGTACCGCGAGAACGTTGAGAGCCAGCTCTTGCAGAAGAAGCTGACCGAGTCGTTTGCCTCCGACGAGGAGCCCAGCCAGGAGGACCTGCTGAAGTACGCGCAGATGTACGCCTCCGCCTACGACGGAGCGAAGCGTTCCTCGCACATCCTGTTCGACAGCGGCGACGAGGCCACGGCCCAGAGCGTGCTCGACCAGATCAACAGCGGCCAGCTGGACTTCGCCGAGGCTGCCAAGCAGTACTCCAAGGACAACGCGGAAGGCACCGGCGGCAGCGCCGCGAAGGGCGGCGACGTGGGCTGGGACAAGCTGAGCAGCTTCGTGACCGAGTACACGGATGCCTTGGCCGGCCTTGAGAAGGATCAGGTCAGCGGCTTGGTTACGAGCCAGTACGGCATCCATATCATCAAGTGCACCGACGTGTTCAACGCGCCGAAGGTCGTCGGCGAGGACGGCACCGAGACGGTGGAGCTCACGAGCACCGACCAGATCCCCGTCGAGTTCCTTGACAGCGTGAAGGAATCCCTCAAGCAGCAGAACCAGAGCACGGCGGTCCAGGAGTGGTTCAACGAGTACAAGGAGAATGCCGACATCCAGATCAACCCGATGCCGGAGGGCCTGCCCTACGCCGTCGACATGTCGAAGTACACGCCGGCCGAGGGGTCGACGGGCGCCGAGCAGAACGCTGCCGGCGACAATGCCGACGGCAGCGCCGAGGGCACGACGGACGGTTCCGCCGACAACGGCAGTTCGGCCGATGCTGCCGATGGGAGCGATGCGGCGGGCAACGCCGACGGCTCTGCCGACAATGCGGCCGGCGACCAGCCCGCAGAAGGCGGCGACGGCGCGAGCCAGCAGCCTGCCGAGGCGGCATAGCAGCCCGGCTGCACGGTGCAGGTGCGCAAACCATTATCAACGGCGGGAGCCCTGCGGGGCGCCCGCCGTTTCTCTTTCCCGGTCCCATCTTCCTTGCGTGGTATTCGCGGTATTCCCGCGTCGAGCGCCCCTCCGGTTGCCCCACCGGATATCCACCCTCGGCCACTTCGGCAGTGTTTCACGTGAAACACTGCTTCTGAACAGGAGCGATAAAACGAACATGAGCCTCACCCCGCCCCCTTTCCTTCAACTGCGCAACGCCGTCGTGCGCCGAGCCGGGCGCGTCATCCTGACGGTCGACGCGTTCGAGCTCGCGTGCGGCGAGAACATCGCCCTGCTCGGGCCGAACGGGTCGGGCAAGTCGACGTTCGTGAAGCTTGTCACGCGCGAGATGCTGCCGCTGCACCGCGACGAGCCGCCCGTGCTCTTCAAAGGTTGCGACCGCGCAACGCTCGCCGAAGTAAAGCGCAGCCTGGGCGTGGTGTCGTCTACCATGCAGGAGCAGATGATCGTGCACCTGCCGGCCGTGGACATCGTGGCCGGCGGCCTGTACGGCGCCCTCGGCATCCCGCAGGCCGTTGCCGCTG
>NC_021021.1:1254697-1267134 GCF_000210055.1 Gordonibacter pamelaeae 7-10-1-b | reverse complement strand
CCGACCTTGCCGCCCGCGACGCCATGACGCTCTCCACCGGCCAGGCGCGCCGCGCGCTCATCGCCCGCGCGCTCGTGCGCGATCCCGAGGCCCTCGTTCTCGACGAGCCCTGCACCGGCCTCGACCCCGAGGGCATGTTCTACGTGCGCCGCAGCATGCGCGCGCTGGCCCAGGCGGGGAAGTCCATCGTTCTGGTGACGCACTATCCCGAGGACGTCATCCCCGAGATCACCCGCCTCGTGCTCGTGAAGGACGGCGCCGTGTTCGCCGATGGCCCGAAGGAGCACCTGCTCTCCGACGATACTATGAGCGCGCTGTTCGGCGTTCCCCTGCGCGTGAAGCGCACGGCGGTCCCCGCCCTCGCGAAAAATGCCGAAGAGGATGCCTATTTCTCGCTTGTGAGCGCCTATTAGCTGTTGTATACTACGTAGCTGCTGCACGTCCGCGCCCAGCGCGAGCATGCATGTTTCGGACGAGCGGAGAGATGACCGAGAGGCCGAAGGTGCACGATTGGAAATCGTGTGTGCGCCAAAAGCGTACCTAGGGTTCGAATCCCTATCTCTCCGCCAGCTTATTCCCGCGCCCCTGAGGCGCGTTTCATACGGGGCCAGGCCCCGCACCCCAAAGCGGAGGGGTGGCAGAGTGGTTGAATGCGGCGGTCTCGAAAACCGTTTTACCCGTAACCCGGGTAACGAGGGTTCGAATCCCTCCTCCTCCGCCAGTTTTCCAGATGAAGCGCCTCCGGGCGCTTTTTTCATCTCCTCGTGCACGTCCCCCTTAACGTCTTCTTAACGTTGCGCGCCGCTCCTTAACGGCGCGCTAATCCGCGCAACCTTATCGTTTTCCTAGTTTGCAAAGGTGCCGCTGCGGCGGCCTGGAAACGAGGAAGGAAGACGATGGACTACGTAACCGCCGTCGTTGGAGGGTTGAGCGTCATCGTGGCGTTCTACCTGTTCTACGTTCTGCTTCGAGGGGGTGACGAGCGGTGATGGACGAGTTGCTGGAATACGGCATCTACCTTGCCCTGCTCGTGGCGCTCGCCATCCCGCTGTCGGGCTATATCAACAAGGTCATGGCCGGCGAGAGGGTGGCCGTGCTCTCGCGCGTGCTCGTGCCGGTGGAGAACGTGGTGTACCGGTGCATCCGCGTCGACCGTGCCGACGTCATGGGCTGGAAACGCTACCTGATAAGCGCCCTGGTGTTCTCGGCGCTCTCGTTGGCAGGCCTGTTCGCCATCCTCATGCTGCAGGGCGTGCTGCCGGGCAATCCCGAGGGGTTGCCCGGCCTCACATGGGATCTCGCGTTCAACACGGCGGCCAGCTTCGTGACGAACACGAACTGGCAGGCCTATAGCGGCGAGAGCGCACTCAGCTACTTCTCCCAGGCCATCGGCCTGACCGTGCAGAACTTCGTCACGCCGGCCGTGGGCATGGCCGTGCTGTTCGCGTTGTTCCGCGGGTTGGTGAGCGAAGGAGGCCCTGGCTTGGGCAACTTCTTCGTCGACGCGACGCGCGCCGTGCTGTTCGTGCTCATCCCGCTCGCGCTCGTCGTGACCGTGGTGGACGTGTGGCAGGGCTCGCCGCAGAACGTGTCCGAGTATCAGGAGGTTCAGCTGCTGGAACCGGTTGGCATCGATTCGGAGGGCGAGGTGGTAGAAGCCGACGATCCGGCAGCCGTGCAGGTGATCGACGAGGGCGTGGTTCCCATGGGCCCGCAGGCCAGCCAGGTTGCCATCAAGCAGCTCGGCACGAACGGCGGAGGCTATAACGGCGTGAACTCGGCAAGCGCCCTGGAGAACCCCACGCCCCTCACGAACCTGGTGCAGTGCATCTCGCTTTTGCTCATCCCGTTCGCGCTCGTGTTCAGCTTCGGCCGTTTCGTGGCCGATCGGCGGCAGGGGCGGGCTATCTTCGCGGCCATGTTCATAGTGCTGGTGGCAAGCTTGGCGGTGATAGCCTTCTTCGAGCAGGTTGGAACGCCTCAGCTTGCGGCCGACGGCTCGGTGTACATGGGCACGTACGACCAGTCCGGCGGCAACATGGAGGGCAAGGAGGCACGTTTCGGCGTGACCGATTCCTCCCTCTGGGCCGCATTCACCACAGCCGCATCGAACGGCTCGGTCAACTCCATGCATGACAGCTACACGCCCATCGGCGGCATGGTGCCCATCATCCTCATGGGATTGGGCGAGATCATCGGCGGCGGTATCGGCTGCGGCTTGTACGGCATGATCGGTTTCGTCATCCTCACCGTGTTCATCGCGGGGCTGATGGTGGGCCGCACGCCCGAGTACCTGGGCAAGAAGATCGGGCCCAGGGAAATGCGCATGGCCACCATCCTGTGCATCACCACGCCCATGGTCCTTCTTATAGGTGCGGCCGTCATGTGCCTCGATCCGGCGACGGTGGATAGCCTGAACAACTCGGGCGCCCATGGGTTCTCTGAAGTTCTTTACGCCGCCACGTCGGCGGGCGGAAACAACGGATCGGCTTTCGCGGGCTTCAACGGCAACACGCCGATGATCAACGTCGTGCTGGGTTTTGAAATGCTGGCGAACCGCTTCATCCCGCTTGCGGCCACGCTCGTGCTGGCCGGCAGCTTGTGCACGCGGCCGAAGGTGGCGGTGAGCGCGGGCACGCTCTCCACGAGCAATGCGATGTTCGTGTTCCTGCTGATTCTCATCGTGCTGCTGGTCGGCGCCCTGTCGATGTTCCCGGCGCTGGCGCTGGGTCCGATAGCCGAGCAGCTTCACATGGTGCTTTAGGGAAGGCGGGCGAAAAAGAAATGACAACGGCAACTATGAGGAACAATGAAATGAACCATTTGGCGAAGCGCTCCGTGCGCGACTCCTTCGTGAAGCTTGCCCCCCGCGAGCAGGCGAAGAACCCCGTTATGCTCATGGTGTACCTGTCGGCCATCCTGACGCTCGCCCTGTTCGTGCTGTCGCTGTTCGGCATCACGGACTCGCAGCCCGGCTTCATCATTTCCATCTCGGCGGTGCTCTGGCTCACGGTGCTGTTCGCGAACTTCGCGGAGGCGCTCGCCGAGGGCCGCGGCAAGGCGCAGGCCGACTCGCTGCGCGCCGCCAAGCGCGATGTGCCCGCGCACAAGCTCAACGAGGGCCTGGTGGCGAAGGGCCATCACGTGGACGATCCGGCTGAGTTCTTCCGCCTGCAGGCCGACGAGGTGAGTTCGGCGGTTCTGAAGAAGAAGGACCTGTTCTACGTGGCGGCAGGCGAGCAGATCCCCGCCGATGGCGAGATCGTCATGGGCGCCGCATCGGTGGACGAGAGCGCCATCACCGGCGAGTCGGCCCCGGTCATCCGCGAGTCCGGCGGCGACCGCTCCGCCGTCACGGGAGGCACCACCGTGCTTTCCGACTGGCTGGTGGTGCGCGTGACCGCCGACGCGGGCCATAGCTTCCTCGACCAGATGATCGCCATGGTGGAGTCGGCCACCCGCAAGAAGACCCCGAACGAGATCGCGCTCGAGATACTGCTCGTGGCGCTGACCATCGTGTTCCTGATCGTGTCGGTGTCGCTGTTCGCGTTCAGCGGCTTCAGCGCCAACCAGGAGGGCATTGCGAACCCCACCACCATCACCTCGCTCGTGGCGCTGTTCGTGTGCCTGGCGCCCACCACCATCGGCGCGCTGCTGTCGGCTATCGGCATAGCCGGCATGAGCCGCCTGAACCGGGCGAACGTGCTGGCCATGAGCGGCCGCGCCGTGGAGGCCGCGGGTGACGTGGACGTGCTTTTGCTGGACAAGACGGGCACCATCACGCTGGGCAACCGGCAGGCCGCCGAGTTCATACCGGTGGACGGTGCCGCCGAGCACGACCTGGCCGATGCCGCGCAGCTGGCCAGCCTTACCGACGAGACGCCCGAGGGCCGCAGCGTCGTGGTGCTGGCGAAGGAGCGCTTCGGCATCCGCGGCCGCGAGCTCGAGGGCTCGGGCATGGTCAGCATCCCGTTCACCGCGCAGACGCGCATGAGCGGCGTAGATTTCGAGGGCCACGAGATCCGGAAGGGGGCGGCCGATGCCGTCAAGGATTATGTGGAGTCGCACGGCGGCACGTACAGCAGCGAATGCGCCGCAGTCGTTGCGGATGTCTCGCGCGCAGGCGGCACTCCGCTACTTGTTGCTCGCGATCATCGTATTCTGGGCGTCATCCATCTGAAGGACATCGTGAAGCAGGGCATCAAGGAGAACTTCGCCGACCTGCGCACCATGGGCATCAAGACCGTCATGATAACGGGCGACAACCCCATGACGGCCGCCGCCATCGCGGCCGAGGCCGGCGTGGACGACTTCATCGCCGAGGCCACGCCCGAGACGAAGCTGGCCGCCATCCGCCAGTACCAGGCCGAGGGGCATATGGTGGCCATGACGGGCGACGGCACGAACGACGCGCCGGCGCTCGCGCAGGCCGATGTGGCCGTGGCCATGAACAGCGGCACCCAGGCGGCGAAGGAGGCCGGCAACATGGTCGACCTTGATTCCTCGCCCACGAAGCTCATCGACGTCGTGCGCATCGGCAAGCAGCTGCTCATGACGCGCGGTTCGTTGACCACGTTTTCTATAGCGAACGACCTGGCGAAGTACTTCGCCATCGTGCCCGCGCTGTTCGTGCCGCTGTATCCTCAGCTCGAGGCGCTGAACATCATGCACCTCACGAACCCCTACACGGCTATCATGGCGGCCATCATCTACAACGCTCTCATCATCGTGGCGCTCATCCCGTTGGCGCTCAAGGGGGTGAAGTACCGCGAGGCATCGTCGCAAAGCCTGCTTTCCCGCAACCTGCTGGTATACGGACTGGGCGGCATCGTCCTCCCCTTCGTTGCTATCAAGCTGCTCGACATGATGTTGACGGCTTTGGGCGTGGCGTAAGGCAACGAATGCCCGGCCGCGTTTCGAGCGCAATGAAAAAACGGTTGCCGTTATTGAGATGCACTCTCGGTAACGGCAACCAAAAAACGACTGAACGACCATGCGAAAAACGAGCTTCGGAATGAAGAAAGGATGCGAAGCAATGAGGCAAGCGAAAATCTGGGGAAGCGCAGCGCTCTTCTTCCTCGTAACAACCATATTGTGCGGCGTGGTTTACACGGCTGTGTGCACGGGTGTCGCGCAGCTCTTCTTCCCTTATCAGGCAAACGGTTCCATCATAGAAGTCGATGGGACGAAATACGGCAGCGAGCTTGTTGGCCAGGAGTTCCATGACCAGAATCATATGTGGGGCCGGCTCACGAACGCGAACGTCTCCACGTTTACCGACGACGAGGGAAACCCCGTCATGTGGTACGGCCCGTCGAGCCTTAGTCCCGCGAGCGACGATTTCGCCGCTACGGTGCAGGCCCGCATCGACGAGATCCACGCAGCCCATCCCGAGAAGGGCGACGAGCCCATCCCCAGCGACCTCGTCACGAACTCCGGCAGCGGCTTCGACCCCCATATCTCCCCGGCTGCCGCCGAGTACCAGGTGGAGCGGTTGGCGAAGAACACCGGCAAGACGCCTTCCGAGATCCGCGCCATCATCGAGCAGTGCACCGAGCAGCCCCAGTTCGGCATTCTCGGCGATGCCCGCGTGAACGTCCTCAAGGTGAACCTCATGCTCGACGGCATCCTGCAGTAGCCGCTTTCCCGGCCCCACAACCGGCCAAGTTGTCCGGATGTTTCACGTGAAACATCCGGAGGCGGGAAACGTCCTGAATAACGGCCGCGTATCAATATTTGAAGATACGCCGAATAACCCGCCGTCCGCGAGCGAGGGCTCGTCGGGAAGCCCTACACTGGACGGCAACGGAAAAAGCAAGGGCCGTAAGCGGGCCGCCTGCACGAGCAGGCAGGCAGCGGCGGCCGGTTGAAAGGACGAGGCCATGCCCGATCGCGTAGTGGAGAGCTCGGACGTAGAAGTGCCCGAGATTCCCGAGATCCTGGAAAAGGTGCTGCTCTTCTCGCTGGAAGAGGCGAAGGAGAAGATGACGCAGGGAGCCGACGTGGTGCCGTTCACCGCGCTCGTGGTGAAGGAGAACCTGTTCTTGGAGAACCACCCGGGCGAGTCGGCGGACGAATGCTTCGCCTTCGCGCGCCACACGGTGGAGAATGCCCGCGGCGCCGAGGCGTACGCGCTGTGCTATGACGGCTACGTCGAGGTCGACGACGAGACGAAGGACGCGCTCATCGCCGAGGGCGGCATTCCCGGCGAGGACGAGGGCATGGCCGTTGGCTTCCTCTACACGATGAGCGAAGACGGCGAGCCCACGTTCGAGGAGGAGCCGGCCTACATCGGCGAGGCGCCTAACTTCATGAGCGGCCTCAAGGAGGCCGACCAGTACGACGAGGACGAGATCGACGAGAAGTATCTCGACGACGAAGAGGACCTCGAGGAAGAGGCCGAGTAACTCTGCAGGGCCAAGCAGCTGCGGCCGCTAGAGAAACGCCGCAAAAGAGACGGAAAACGAGCCGGCTGTGTTCCACGTGGAACGTAGCCGGCTCTCAATTTTTTCATTCGGCCATTTCCCAACGTTGCAGTCACTTCCAAGAAAGAAGCGGTTGCCTGTATTCGCGAACTTCCATCCCTTAAGCTTGTGGCCAGGGCTTTCGAATTTCGGCGGCAGTCGTGTCAGATGCGCGCGGCATCCGTGCAAGGGTTGCGCGGCGAGCGTGCAAGGTCCGTGCGGCATCCGGGCCAGATCCGCATCAGCTTCCGGCGACTCCGTGACGGTGGAATTACGGTCGGCCGGCAAGGTCGCGTTGCTATACTTCCCCCAGAGAAGTTCAGCGGACAAGCGGGAGGCATGCCGCGCAAACATGGTGAAAGCATGTGCGCGCTGGTAAGGAAGAAAGTTTTCCTTGTGGCCCATGAGGCCCTTTGCTAGAATAGGCAAGCTAATCCTGCTCCGGGTTAACTGCCTTCACCAGCCCCGGAGCCGCTAAAGACCAAAGGAGGTGAGCTGATGAAGGCTTATGAATTGCTGTTTTTTGTCGCTCCGTCTATCGACGAAGAATCCCGTGCCGCTGTTATGAAGCGTATTGAGACCACGATCGCCGAGGGCGAGGGTACGGTTGACAACGTCGACAACTGGGGCAAGCGCAAACTCGCTTACGAGATCGACGGTCTGACCGACGGTGACTACACTCTCATCGATTTCCATGCCGATCCCGCTAACGTTGCTGAACTCGATCGCGTTCTTCGCATCAATGACGCCGTTGTGCGGCATATGATCGTCAAGCGTACCGATCGCGATTAAGAGCACGTGGCGTTGGGCGCCCCCGGCGCCCCAGCATGAGAAGAAGAGGTGGGTATCATGAGCATCAACCGAGTTATCATCAGCGGAAACCTGACGCGCGACCCCGAGCTGCGCTCCACGGCGAGCGGTTTGCCGGTGCTCGGCTTCGGCGTTGCCGTGAACGACCGCCGGAAGAACCAGCAGACGGGCGAGTGGGAGGACTATCCCAACTTCATCGACTGCACCATGTTCGGTGCGCGCGCCGAGAGCCTGAACCGCTACCTCAACAAGGGCACGAAGGTGTCCATTGAGGGAAAGCTCCGCTGGAGCCAGTGGGAGCGCGACGGCCAGAAGCGCAGCAAGATCGAGGTGATCGTCGACGAGCTCGAGTTCATGTCGAGCCGCAACAGCGATTCGTCCTCATACGGCGGAAACCAGTCGTATGGCGGCAACGCAGGCGGCTATTCCCCGGCTCCGGCCGCAGCCCCCATGGCTGCCCCGGTGGTCGATGCCTCTTCTTCGGTCTACGATGAAGACATCCCGTTTTAAGCGAAACGAAAGAGGTTTGTGAAATGTCCGATTACGCGAAGCAGCCGCGTCGCAAGTTCTGCCAGTTCTGCAAGGACGAGGCGAACTACGTCGACTACAAAGACACGCAAATGCTGCGCAAATACGTTACCGATCGCGGAAAGATCAAGCCGCGCCGGGTGACGGGTGCCTGCACCCAGCACCAGCGCGACATCGCGAACGCCGTCAAGCGTGCCCGCGAGATGGCTTTGATGCCGTACGCGGTGCCCGCCGTCAGCGGTCGCGGCGATCGTCGCAGCCGCTAGGCGCAAGGAGGGTTCCATGAAAGTCATCCTGCTTCAAGAATTGAAGGGCAAGGGCGGTGAAGGCGACGTCGTAGACGTGGCCCCCGGCTTCGCCAACAACTACCTGCTTCCCCAGAAGCTCGCCATCCTGGCGACGAAGGGGAACCTCAAGCAGCTCGAGCAGCGCAAGCACAACATCGCGAAGCGCGAGGAGAACCGCATCGCCGACGCCGAGAAGATGAAGGCCGCCCTCGAGGGCGCCACCGTCAAGGTCGAGGCGAAGGTCGGCGAGGAGGGCCAGCTGTTCGGCTCCGTCACCGCCGTCATGGTCGCCGACGCCATCAAGGCCGCCACCGACCTTGAGGTGGACAAGCGCCGCCTCGAGCTCGGCCACGCCATCAAGACGGCTGGCGAGCATGAAGTGGTCTACGGCATCTACCGCGACATCAAGGTGTCCGTGAAGCTCCTGGTGGGCAATATCGACGAGCAGGCCGAGGCCGAGGTCGTCGAGGAGACCGTGGAGGTTGTCGAGGAGGCCGAGGCTCCCGCCGAGGCTGCCGAGACGGCTACCGAGGAATAAATACTTTTCCACAGGATTGATTTGTGGAAACGGGGGAAAACCCCCTTTGCCCCGATGACGGGTGAAGGGGGTTTTCCGTTGCATGTGGATAACGCATTCCGTGGTTTTTCGGGAAGAAAAATACACATGACCTGCGGCAATCATGCGGTACTATAGCGGGAAACAAGGCAGCGGACACCCGAAGGAGCGAGAAGGACCACCATGTCGGAAGCGTACCAAGCCAGCGCAAGGAACAGCGACTTCAACGAGGGGTCGGCTCCCAAGAACAAGCCGATGCCGCAGAACATCGAGGCCGAGAAGTCGGTTCTGGCGGCCTGCATGCTGAACGCCGAGGCGGTGGAGGAGCTTATCCTGAAGCTCAAGCCGGAGTCGTTCTACCGCCCGGCGCACCGCATCATCTTCGAGTCCATCTGCGAGCTGAATACGCGCCGCATTCCCATCGACCAGATATCGCTCGCCGACAACCTGAACGCCACGGGCCAGCTGGAGGCCGTGGGCGGCAAGCCGTACCTGGTCGATCTGGCCGACAACACGTTTGCGCTCACGAACTGGCAGAACCACGCCGAGATCGTGAAGCGCACGGCCATCCTCCGCGAGCTCATCTACGCCGCCGCCTCCATCAACGCGCTCGCCTACGACGCGCCCGACAACCTGGACGAGGTGGTGGAGGACGCCGAGAAGACGCTCTTCGGCGTGACCGAGAAGCGCGTGTCGTCCACGTTCTCCAAGATGGACTCCCTGCTCACCGAGGCGTTCGAGGAGATCACGAAGCTCGCCGAGCAGCAGAACCACATGGCCGGCGTGCCCACCGGCTTCAAGGACGCCGACGACCTGTTCCACGGCTTCCGCGGAGGCGACCTGGTCATCCTGGCCGCCCGTCCCGGCGTGGGCAAGACGTCGTTCGCGCTGAACCTGGCCGTGAACGCCGCCAAGTCGGGCGCGGCCGTGGCCTTCTTCTCGCTGGAAATGAGCGCGGGCCAGCTGGTCCAGCGTATCCTGTGCGCCGAGGCGCGCGTCAGCCTGTCGAAGATCCGCGCGGGCTTCATATCGGAAGGCGACTGGGGCGCCATCGCCGACGCGTCGAACACGCTTTCGAAGCTGGAACTGTACATCGACGACTCGCCGGGCCTGTCCATCTTGGAGGCGCGCGCCAAGGCACGCCGCGAGCTGCGCCGCACCGAGGGCAAGGGTCTCATCATCGTGGACTACCTGCAGCTCATGCAGCCGCCCTCCACGCGCCGCGACGGCAACCGCGCCGTGGAGGTGGGCGAGATCTCGCGAGGCCTGAAGGTGCTCGCGAAGGAGATGGACATGCCCGTGATCGCGCTGTCGCAGCTGTCCCGTGCCGTGGAGATGCGAGGAAAGAAGCGCCCGATGCTCTCCGACCTGCGCGAATCCGGCTCTATCGAGCAGGACGCCGACATCGTCATGTTCATCGACCGAAGCATGGACGAGACGGAGGCGGAGAGCGAGGACCGCCCCGACTTGGGCACGGCGCAGCTCATCGTGGCGAAGCACCGCAACGGCCCCACCCGCGACATCGACCTGGCGTTCAACCCGGAGTACACGCGCTTCATGGATTTCATCGACGATTCGCGCGCGGGCGGCTTCTAACCGGCCCGCGCGGGCCGCGCACGCGCTACACTGGTGCCCATGCGAAAGCGAATCACATTCATCCATGCGGCCGACCTGCATCTCGGCGCGCCGTTCCGCGGCCTGAGGGCGCTCTCGGAAGCGTGGGCGAACCGCCTGCTCACGGCTATCCCCGAAGCCTACGACCGCGTGGTGGACGCCGCGCTGGCCCGCCAGGTCGACTTCGTGGTCATCGCGGGCGATATCTTCGACAGCGCTCGCGCGTCTTACGGCGATTACCTGCATTTCTTCGAGGGCCTGCGCCGACTGGACAAGGCTGGCATCCCCGTGTACCTGTGCACCGGCAACCACGACCCGTTCACGTCATGGAGCCGCGACTTCTTCGCGTTCCCGCCGAACGCCGTCATGCTGCCGGCCGACAAGCCTGGCTTCGCGGCCTATCGGAAAGGCGGCGAGACGCTGGCCCTTATCGGCGGGCGCGGCTACTACAACCAAACGTGGCCGTCCGACGAGGATATCGCTGCCGGCGTGACGCGTGCAGCGGCCGAGCAGGCATTGGCCGATGCCGTGCCCGATGCCGCGCAGGCGCCCTTCGCCGTGGGCCTTCTGCACACGGGATTGGACCTCGACCCGGTGAAGGCTCCCACGAACCCGGCCCGCCTCCTGCGGGCGGGCATGGACTACTGGGCGCTCGGGCATATACATATGAAGTACGCCCATCCCTCTTTCGACGATCCGCGGCTCGTGTTCTCGGGCTGCATCCAAGGCCGCGACATCAAGGAGACGGGCGAGCGCGGCTGCTTCGCCGTGACGTTGGAGGAAGGCGCGCGCCCTGCGCTCGAGTTCGTTCCCACGGCCAGCGTGGTATGGCAGCGCATGGACGTGGACGTGGCCGACTGCGCGAACGTGGCCGAGGTCACCGACAAGATCATGCGCGAGCTGTTCCGCGTGAACGGGAAGGCCCACTGCGAGGAGATGTGCGTGCGCATCACGCTCACGGGCACCACGCCGCTGCATGCGGTGTTCGCGCGCCCCGGCGTGCTGGAGGATCTGCGCAAGCACATCAACGACGGCTACCCGTCGTTTTACTGCGACGCGCTCGTCGATGCCACGCTGCGACCGTACGACAAGGAAGCGCTGCGCCGCGAGGGCCTGTTCCCAGCCGTGTTCCTGCAAGTGGCCGACGCCCTGCGCGCCGACCGCGAAGACGAGATAGCCTATATCCAGGAGGAGTTCCTGCTCAAGAACATCCAGCTGCCCAGCGCCTACACGCGCCGCATCGACGAGCTGGCGGCCGACGCCGAGGACCTGGTGCTCGACCTGCTGAACCGAGGCGACGAATGACGGCCGAGCGTGGCGGCGCGCCGTACCTCAAGCGCATGAAGATCACGAGCTTCGGCGCGTTCGCCAACAAGGTGGCGGGCCCGTTCACGCCGCACCTCAACGTGGTGTTCGGCGAGAACGAGGCCGGCAAGTCCACGCTGGCCTCGTTCGCAGGCGGCGTGCTGTTCGGGTGGGAGGAGGCGCGCGGCGTCCGCAACACCTACAAGCCGCGCAATGCCGAGCGCGCCGGCTCGCTGTTCTTCGCCCCGCGTCCGGAAGAGGGGGACGCGTTGCCCGACGAAGGCGCTCCCGTGCCCGCACCCGCCTCGGGGGCCGAATCCGGCGCGCCCGCATCCGACCCCGACAACGAGCTCGTGCTCTCGCGCGTGCGCAACGCCGACGGCCTGCAAGGCCCCGCCGAGCTCGTGGACGACATCGACCGCGAGACGTTCCAGACCATGTTCTCCCTCACGGCCGACGAGCTGCGCAGCCTGCGCAACACCACCGACATGACCGCGAAGCTGCTCACGGCCGGCTCCGGCACGGGCGCGAGCCCCGCCCATGCGCTCGTCGAGGTGCAGGCCCGCCTGGCCGAATACACCTCGAAGGCCGCCGGCATCGAGCACTCCATCACGCGCCTGACCGCCGAGCAGGACGACCTGCGCGCCCAGATGGCCCAAGCCGCGGACGAGACGGAGCGCTATAAGGCCCAGGACAAGGAATTCCACGAGCTGGCGCCGCAGCGCGCGCAGCTGCTGGCGCGCCTGGACGCGCTCAACGCATCCATCGAGGAGCTTGCCGCGCAGCGCGCCAGCCTGGAGAAGCTGGACGCCCAGCGCGACCAGCTGCGCCGCCAACGCGACTCCCTGCGCGAGGACGAGGCTGCCCTGGCCG
>NC_021021.1:1219984-1254164 GCF_000210055.1 Gordonibacter pamelaeae 7-10-1-b | reverse complement strand
CATCGAGCGCCAGCGCGCCCGTGCCGTCGAGCGCGCCGGCCTGCGCGACGGCGCCACCGTGGAGGACGTGGACGCCGCCATCGACCAGCGCACCAGGCAGCGCGTCGGCCTGTTGGAGACCAGCGAGAGCCTGAACCGCCGCTACGGCGAGCTGAAGCAGGAGCTCTCCCAAGCCAAGCACGCGCACCGATTCGACGAGTTGAAGCTGCGCTACCAGCAGGTGCGCACGCGCCAAGACGAGAGCGCCCAGGACTACGCCCGCCTGCTCCTGGCGAAGCGCATGCTGGAGGCCGCCATCGCCGCATGGGAATCGAAGAGCCAGCCCGAGGTGTACCGCCAGGCCAGCCGCCTGCTCTCGCTCATGACCGACGGGCGCTGGGTCAAGGTGGCCATGACGCCCGAGGGCCGGCTGCAGGTGATGGATGCGGTGAAGACGGAACGCGAGCCCGTGCACCTGTCGCTGGGAACGTGCCAGCAGCTCTACCTGGCGCTGCGCATCGCCCTGCTCATAACGGCCGACAACGTGGGCCGCTCCATCCCCATTCTGGCCGACGATATCCTGGTGAACTTCGATGCCCGGCGCCGCGTCGGCGCCGCCCGCGCGCTCGCCGAGCTGGCCCGCACGCGCCAGGTGATCCTGTTCACCTGCCATGAAGAAATAGTAGAGTCCATGCGCTCGGCCGATCCGGCGCTGAACGTTGTGGAACTGTAATATAATCATGAATCTGCGGATAGGTTGACGGCCCGGCGCGCAGGCGCGGGCGCGAAAGGATGCGAACCATATGCCCAGCACGGTACTCGTCGGCGCCCAATGGGGAGACGAAGGCAAAGGCAAGATAACCGACCTGATCGCACGCGAATACGATTTCGTCGTGCGCTACCAAGGCGGCAACAACGCCGGCCACACGGTCATCCACGGCGATAAGAAGCTCGCGCTGCACCTCATGCCCTCCGGCGTCATGTACGACCACGCGGTGCCGGTCATCGGCAACGGCGTGGTGGTGGACCCCGGCGTGCTCATCAAGGAGATGGCCATGCTGGAGGCCGAGGGCATCTCCTGCAAGAACCTCAAGATCAGCTGCGACGCGCACGTCATCATGCCCTACCACAAGGATTTCGACGGCGCGGACGAGAAGCGCCTGGGCGAGAACAAGATCGGCACCACGAAGCGCGGCATCGGCCCGTGCTACCAGGACAAGGCCGCCCGCAAGGGCATCCGCATCCAGGATCTGCTGGACGAGAAGATCTTCCGCCTGAAGCTGGAGACGGCGCTGGCGCAGAAGAACCCCGTGCTGCAGAAGATCTACGGTCTGCACACCTACACGGTCGACGAGATCTGCGAGGAGTACCTGCCCTACGCGCGCATCCTCAAGCCCTACATGGCCGAGACGGCCCAGCTGCTGAACGAGGGCCTGCGCGCCGGCAAGTCGATACTCTTCGAGGGCGCGCAGGGCACGCTCTTGGACATCGACCACGGCACATACCCCTACGTCACCAGCTCGTCGTGCTGCGCCGGCGGCGCCGCTACGGGCTCGGGCGTGGGGCCCACGGCCATCGAGCGCGTGCTGGGCATCCAGAAGGCCTACATCACGCGCGTGGGCGAGGGCCCGTTCCCCACGGAGCAGCGCTTCCCCGAGGACGGGGGCGTTGGCGAGGAGGCCGAGGTCGGCGAGACGCTGTGCGCGGTGGGCCACGAGTTCGGCGTGACCACGGGGCGCAAGCGCCGCTGCGGCTGGTTCGACGCCGTCATCGCGCGTTACGCCGCCGAAGTCAACGGCCTCACCGACGTGGCGCTTACGAAGCTCGACGTGCTCTCCGCCTTCGACACCATCAAGGTGTGCACGGCCTACGAGTGCGAGGGCAAGGTATACGACTACTTCCCCATGCAGCAGAGCGTGCTGTTCCACGCGAAGCCCGTGTACGAGGAGCTGCCCGGCTGGAAGGGCGTCGACATCACCGAATGCCGCACCTTCGAGGAGCTGCCCGAGAACGCGCAGCGCTACGTGGAGTATCTGGAGAAGATCACCGGCGTGCCGGTCAGCATCATCGCCGTGGGCCCCGATCGCGATCAAACCATCATGCGAGGGTGGGATCGCTAGCGCGCAACCGAATCGACGGAAAAATGTTTCACGTGAAACAACGCTGGTTTTGAAAGGAACGGCAATGAACATCTTGGTGTTGGGCGGCGGCGGCCGCGAGCATGCCATCGCGTGGTCGCTTGCGAAGTCCCCGCGCACGGACAAGCTCTACGTGGCCCCCGGCAACGGCGGCACGGCGGATATCGCGCGCAACGTGCCCGATCTTGCCGTCGAGGACGGCCGCGCGGTGCTGGCGTTCGTGGAGGAGCACGACGTGCAGCTCGTGGTCATCGGCCCCGAGGCGCCGCTCGTCGCGGGCGTGGCCGACGAGCTGCGCGAGGCCGGCATCGCCGTGTTCGGCCCCGATGCCCAGGGCGCCCAGCTTGAGGGAAGCAAGACGTTCAGCAAGCGCTTCATGGATGCCCACGGCATTCCCACCGCGCGCTACGGCAGCTTCGACGACCTCGAGGCGGCGCTGGGCTACCTGTCCGCGCTGGAGGCCCCGGTCGTGGTGAAGGCCGATGGCCTGGCGGCGGGCAAGGGCGTCATCGTGGCCGAGGACAAGGAGACGGCGGAAGAAGCCGTGCGCTCCTGCTTCGATGGCGCGTTCGGCCAGGCCGGCTCCACCGTGGTCATAGAGGAATGCCTCACCGGCCCCGAGTGCTCGCTGCTCGCGTTCGTGAGCGGCGGCAAGGCCCACTGCATGGCCACGGCCCAAGACCACAAGCGCGCCTTCGACGGCGACCGCGGCCCGAACACGGGCGGCATGGGCGTGTACTCGCCGGTGCCCATCGTGACGGCCGACGAGCTGGCCGCCATGCATGAGATCATGGAGCAGTCCGCGGCCGCCACGGCCACCGACTTCGCCAACGATTACCGCGGCGTGCTGTACGGAGGCTTCATGCTCACGCCCGAAGGCCCGAAGGTGCTGGAGTTCAACGCGCGCTTCGGCGATCCCGAGACGCAGGTCGTGCTGCCGCGCCTGGAGGCCGACCTCGTGGACATCGTGCTGGCCGTTGCGGAAGGCCGCCCCGACGACATCGAGCTGCGCTGGAGCGAGCAGTGGGCCGTGTGCGTGGTGCTGGCCAGCGAGGGCTACCCCGGCGCTTACGAGAAGGGCAAGGTCATCCTCGGCATCGAGGAGGCCGAGGAGCTGGAGGGCGTGACGGTGTTCCATGCCGGCACGGCCCGCAACGCCGACGGCGAGCTGGTCACGGCCGGCGGCCGCGTGCTCAACGTGGTGGCGCTGGGCGACTCGTTCGACGACGCCCGGGAGAAGGCCTACGAGGCCTGCAACCTCATCAACTTCGAGGGCAAGCAGTACCGCACCGACATCGGCAAGAAGGCCGCTGCCGGCCGCGAGGCTTGGAACTAACGACATCGGGGGTGTTCTTCGGGTCGCCCCCGCGTTTTTTGCGTCAAACGAGAAGAGGTCTTCGCATTGCTATCTGAACGTATGCTCACGGCGGTCGTCCGCCAGTGCACGAAAAGCTATCTGAAGCTGAACCCCACCGACGACGCACGGGTTCCCGCGCCGAAGCCGGGGCAGAAGTACATGCTGTACATGCACGTGCCGTTCTGCGAGCGGCTGTGCCCGTACTGCTCGTTCAACCGCTTCCCGTTCGCGGAGGATCGTGCGCGGCCGTACTTCGCCAGCATGCGCAAAGAGATGATGATGCTGAAGGAGCTGGGCTACGATTTCGAGAGCCTGTACGTGGGCGGCGGCACGCCCACCATCATGATCGACGAGCTGTGCGACACCATCGATCTGGCGAAGGAGACATTCTCCATCGCGGAAGTCTCGAGCGAGACGAACCCGAACCACCTCATACCGGCGTATCTTGACAAGCTGCAGGGCCGCGTGCAGCGCCTCTCCGTGGGCGTGCAGAGCTTCGACGACGGCCTGCTCAAGCAGATGGATCGCTACGACAAGTACGGCAGCGGCGCGGAGATCCTCGAGCGCATCGGCGAGGCCAGCCCCTATTTCACCTCGCTGAACGTGGATATGATCTTCAACTTCCCCGCGCAGACCGAGGACATCCTCATCAACGACATCGAGCGCGTGGTGGAGAGCGGCACGAGCCAGACGACGTTCTACCCGCTCATGGCCTCACCCAGCGTGGCGCGCCAGCTCGCCCGCACCGTGGGCCGCGTGGACTACACCCGCGAGCGCACGTACTACGAGATCATCAGCGAGCTCTTGGCCGGCGGCCCCGACCCCCTGTTCGAGCACGGCAGCGCCTGGACGTTCAACAAGCGCGGCACCGGCGCGGCCGGCGAGGACGCCATGATCGACGAGTACGTGGTGGACTACGAGGAGTACCCTGCCATCGGAAGCGGCGGCATCACGTACCTGGGCGACAACCTGTTCGTGAACACGTTCTCCGTGAACGACTACAACGCAGCCATCGCGGCCGGCCGCATGTCGCTCATGGGGAAGACCACGTTCAGCTTGCGCGATCGCATGCGCTACCGCTTCATGATGCAGCTGTTCGGCCTGCGCCTGGACAAGCGCCAGTTCGAGCGCGATTTCGGCTGCACCGTGGAGGCCGGCCTGCCCGTGGAGATGGCCTTCATGAAGGCATCGGGCGCCTTCGACCGCGACACTCGCGACGAGCTCACCCTCACCCCCAAGGGCCGCTACCTCATGGTGGTCATGATGCGCCAGTTCTTCATCGGCGTGAACAACCTGCGCGACCAAGCCCGCGCCGCCCTGGTAGGCGAGGAGAGGGAGCTGATATTCGGGTAGGCTCCTTCGTCCGCCGCTGCCTTTTCTCAATCGTGAATTGACCGTTTAGGAAACTTCCATTGATGGTAAGATGAAAGTTATCTTGCGGATCTGGCAAAAGCGGAAGCGAGGAAGAATCGGCAGATGGCGCGCCAGAAGCATACCGAGGGGTTCACGGTAGCCGAGCTGCTGACCGTCGTGGCTATCCTCGCCATCCTCGCGGCTATCGTGGGAGTGTCGGTGGCCAACTATCTGCGCAACCTCACGCTCACCGAATACGACAATGCCGCGAAGTCGATCTATATTGCCGCGCAGAACAACCTTGCCGACCTGCAGGCGTCGGGCGAATGGGACGCGAACAAGAACGGTGTGTATACCGGTAAGGCAGAGGTTGCCGGCGAGAAGGCCGCCGAGCCAACGGCGCAGCGCACCGATGACAATAATGAAACCCAAGATGACGGATTGCATTATTTCTACGTGACTGCCGAGTTCGCCCGAGAAAGCGGGATGCTCCCTCAAGGAACCGTTGATGCCGATGTTTGGAATCAGGATTTCATCATCGAATATTGCTACGAAACCGCCACGGTTTACGGCGTGTTCTATACCGAGGAGTCCCCGACGTCTCTGAACGGGTTTTACGAAAAGGGCAAGCAGGATATCGATATTCGCAGCAAAGAAGAACGTAAGAAATCGGGAAGTGTTCTTGTCGGCTACTACGGAGGAGCCGCGGCTCGCAATCTCGATCACGTCGAGCTGAAAGCTCCCTCGCTTGCCGTGATGAACGGCCATATTCTGGTTACCGATTCCAATTTGGACAAACACCTTCTCGACTGGGGCACTTATCAGATTCTCACCATAGTTGGGGAGAAGGAAACGATTATGCTGCGTCTGTCGGCCCCTACTTTCAACGAAGCCAAAGTCGACGTCTACCGCAAAGCGGGCAGCACCTTCACTCGGGTTGAGGTAGCCGCTGACGCAAGCTTCTGCACGTTGAGGGAGAGCCCTTCGAACGAGGGTTTTCTTCCGAAGAACACCTACAGCGTTGATATCGCTGCCTTGCAAGCTGCGATTGAGGGCGTGGTTGGTCAAGATCCTTTGGGGTTCGCATCCAACGAGATCGTCGATTTGAAGTCGAAAGGCAGCAGCAACAAGGTGCTTTGCCGTTCGGTATACGGCTATGCCCAAGGCACCTGGGCCGCCGCATCGGAGGACCTTATCTTCACTTCGAACATCATGGCCGATTGGCAGACGGAAGCGACTATCGACGCGTATGTGACCGACGATGATTACAAAGTGTCCGACCAGAAAGGCAACAAAACCGGGTGCGATGTGGAGATATCTCTAAGCAACTTCTACGATGACGATACCGTGTCCGACAATAAGCTTTGCTACTCCCTATTGATGTGGGGCAGCGGCACATGGGGGTATGTCCCCGAGGTCGCCGTACATGAAGGAAACAACGGCCAAGGCGAGGGACAGGGAAGCCCGGTAAACCCCCAGGATGGTTACTATTATTTTAAAAACACGTCCGACACCCAGTACCTCACTTTGACGCTCCCTTGGGCAGATCTTGCAAAAGCGAAAGAAGGAGTAACGTACAAAGTTCTTATAACGGCGTATAAGGTGGATAGTCGTGGCCAGATGGCCACGCCTAAAAAGACGCTATCCATAACCATCAACGTTCACAAAAGCGATTATTCCAACTACTACTACGTGACCGATTCCCCGGTTCGCTCTACGCGGAAGTGACCATGCTCGTTGGCGTTGTCTCTTCTCCGGACATTACCTGTCCGGCTGGGGTATACCCTGACGCCTCGAGCCTTTTGAAGATTGAGAAGAAAAGCACGAATACCTATCACATAGCTGATCGGCTCCCTGATCAGAGCAGTTATTCCATCAAGTTCTTCAAAGCCAACCCCTCTGAAGATTATTCTAAAGACAAGAATGCTTTTGACAGTTCGGCATCAGGCATCGCAGTTCATGAAGGTGCTCTCTGACATGTCAGCCGAGAGAACATACTCAAACTATTTCCGGCCAGCCTTGTTGGTTGTGCTTATCCTCGGAGCCGTCTTTGCCCTTGCTTCTACCCTGGCGTTTTCTAGCGTTTCTGCCCGTGCCGATGACGGCCGGTTTGCTGGTGGAACCGGCACGGCAAACGATCCGTACCAGATAGCCACGGCGGCCCAACTTGAGAATCTGGCTAATTGGGTCAACGATGGGAAATCGTCAAACAAAGATCACTATGTGCTCGTTGCCAATATTGATCTAAAGGGAAGTTCATATTCGGCAAACAATACCGTCATTGGCTATGCGGACTCGTTCAAGGATGCAAGCACGCATGGCTTCAAGGGAACGTTCGATGGCAATGGCTACACCATCAAGAACCTGAATGTGGACCTGTCGAAGGTGACGGCCAAGGGCGGAACGGTGACCGTGGGGCTTTTCGGAGCGGTTCAAAACGCCACCATCAAGAACCTCAATCTCCAGGATGTCGTATTCGTGGGTGCGGTGCCCAACGCGGTGTCTTACGATATTGCGGTAGGGTGCTTGGCGGGCGCGGTTTTCGGTAAGACCGTCATAGATCATTGCAGCGTCATGAACGGCTCCATAACCGAGAACACAACCGGAGCAGGAACGGCCACGAAGCTCTACTCGTTCGGCGGCTTGTTGGGCGATGCCTACACGACGGGCGAGACGGCTTTCGCTTCGGTGACAAACTGTAGCATCGATTGCGAAATCACAGCGTTCGGTGGGCACAGTAGCCAGTCCTATGTGGGCGGCATTGTCGGTCGGGGGCGCGTGAACAGCAACGACAACCGATGGCGTGCAGTCGAAGTCGGATTGAGTGCCTTCACGGGAACACTAAAAGGCAACGGTTACAATGCCCCGATAATCGCAGGTGTACGCCGCGGAGCAAGCGAGAGCGCCGCGACGGGGACGGCTATCGCCCGAGCGGTAGACTTCAACAAGTGCTTCTATCGGTTCTCCGCTTACGACCTTGAGGGCAAGAGCCCCAATCCTGCCTACAACCCAACCGAAAGCGACGCCCCCGACGCAAAGAACGTTGTCCAGGCAGACCCTGGCGACTCGGGCGAAGACACTTCGCCGGCGTTTGGGAACTCGACCGAAGGCGGCGAATCCGTATCCGTCGATCCCGAAGCAGAAAACCCAGCCTCCGAGGATGCCATGGCCGACGGCCTTCAATCCGGCAATCAATCACCGGATGCCGAGGCGGGCAGTTCTCCGTCCGGGGCCTCCAACGGCGATGCTCGAAGTGCCGACGGCGGCACGGCTTCCGGAAACGCCGCCGCCAGCCCATCTTCCAGTGATTCGTCAGCCGGCAGTCGTGCGCTGACCGGCGGTGCGGCAGAGGAATTCGTGTACAACAAGGATGGTTCTTACGTATGGGGAGACGCGCGTGAAAGCGCCTACTACGATGACGCCTCCCACGAATCTGCCCGCGCCGCACTTGAAGACAGTGGAAAGGCAAAATGGCGTTCGGCGTCCAAAAACAACAGCCAAGTGCTCGTGCTCGATATGAGAACCCCCGGGATCTCGCTCGGTGAGCCGCACGATGGCTATTACTACCTTGTTGAAGGATTCTTCGGGCTTTACAACGGAGAGACGAACGGTGCGTTGGAAAACCCTGTTTGGAGCTCCAACGTTATTAAAGAGCCAAGTCCGCACGTTGGCCTTTCGACTGCCGAGAGCGTGGTGACGCTCACCTACGGTCCGGTAGACAGTCGCAAAATGGTATCGTGCACCATACCTGCCCTGAGCGGAGTATCTGTATCCGTTCACCGGGTTGAGGACGATCAGGGAAAGGTGATCCGTCTTAACGCAAGCGTAGAAGGCGGGGAGAGCTGGGGTCTTGCGGAAGGCGATTTTGCCTACACGTGGTATAAGGGCGATTCGGCTGAAGGGAAGAGCGTCGGCCAGGGAAGCTCGTTGGATGTCGCGGGTTTCACTGACAAGGCGAACTTCACCGTGAAGGCGGTTCTTACGGCGAACAACGAGGTTGCCTATACGGCCACCGGCTCGAACTACGGACGTACCGTATACGTCGACGAGAACAAGGGGGACGATATCGCCAACGGCAAAACCCCGGGTACTGCCGTAAAAACCATCTCGCAAGCCTACGAGCTGCTTGACGAACAGGGCACTGCCGAATCGAACGTCATCGTTGTCATCGGCAAGTATACCGACAATAGCTACGGCGTTGAGCCAGCGCACAATGGACAGCCGAATGCCTTCTACAAGCCGGCCACCATCACCGGATACGACGCGCTCAACCCAACCCTCAACACAGGTCAGAGTGCTTTCAGTGGCGATGACGCCCGATTCAACGATTATGCTGTCTTGTCTTGGGGAAACAGCGAAACGGTTGGCCAAAGGGGCAAGTTCCTTTACGCAGAGACTATCGTGAAGGATATTGTTTTGTCAGGTGGCACTTATGAGCTCGGTTACGTGTACTGCCAGGGAAACGACCTCACTATCGAGCAGAACGTCAAGATGTCTGGCTATGGCGAGGCAAGCATAGAAGGTTTCGGTCTCCTTTCCAAAACCAAAGTGCCAAACTTTCATGTGGTCGGCGGTTATCTTGACAAGAAAGATCGGGCTACCGGGCAGAACCCCGACGATGTGTGCGATATCACCATCAGGGGCGGTTGCTATGCCCGCATCCTTGCCGGTAGCCGCAACACCCAGGTAAACGAAGGCAGCCGCAACACGTTCGGGACCGAAGGCGACTACTTCAAGTCGAATATCGTTGTCGATATCCAGCAAACGTCACGCGGTACGTACAATTGCGATGTGGGCATGCTGTGCGGAGGGCAGACGGACGGTTCGCTGTACGCGGCGTCGAAGGTCACTTTGAATGCCGGCTATGCAAAGCTGCTCCTTGGGTCGAGCATCGGCTTCAACCGTTCGACCGGCGATGCGGCCTTCCCCAACAACGACTTCATCGGCTTGGTCGATGTCACGGTCAACGGGGGTTCGGTCGACCAGCTGTACGGAGGTTGCCTCGGGCGCTGGCGCGATACGGCGGATCAAAAGCTGGGCATCGACTCTGCATTCAAGCGCTCCGACGCCATCCGCAGAACCGAGCACCTGTCCGAGACGCAGGCCGATATTCGCATCACCGTAAACGGCGGTGTGATCAACCCTGGTGCAGGTGCGGCTGGGGCGGTGTTCGCTTGCGGCGCGGGAGGCACAACAGGCACCCTTCTCGACCCGGTTGCAACAGCGATCGAGGTCAACGGTGGCACTGTCAAGGGCTCGGTGTACGGCGGTGGCGACGGCAAAACCACCACAGGCGACCAATACAAAGCCTCTGCAACGGCAGGGACCCTTTTCGGGGAAACGCGCGTGGCAGTCAACGGCGGTGTTATCGAAGGAAGCGTCTACGGCGGAGGGGCCGGCACGTCGGCATATCTCGGCAATGCCGAGAAACGTGCCCTCGCCCAGGTTTTCGGAAACACCGAGGTTGCGGTGTCCGGAGGAACCGTGACGGACAGCGTGTTCGGCGGCGGCAGCGGTATCGAAAGCGAGGATGCGCCTCATATGGCGCGCGTCACTGGCACTACCCGCGTGCTGGTATCAGGGGGCTCCATAGGGGGAGACGTGTACGGCGGAGGCAGCCTGGGCGCCGTGGGCGAAGGATCGGCAACCGGCACCGGAATGCTTCCCTACGCCGTTACCTCCCCTGGTTCCACCACGGTCATAGTAAGCGACGGCTCGGTGTCGGGCAGCGTCTTCGGCGGCGGAAAGGGCTTCGGGCAAGGAACACTCGATCAGGCTTTGGTCAAAGGCGCCCTGTTCGGCTGGTCGACCGTCAAGGTGTACGGTGGTTCCATAGGCAATGACGTGTTCGGCGGCGGCAACGAGAGCAGGACCTATGCTCCCATCTCCAACGGAGTGGCGCAGCGAGCCGCCACGGTTATCGTCAACAGCACCAATGGGAAGATCATTGTGCAAGGGGAGTCGGACGAGGCGAACGCTGGCAAGGTTGTAGCGGAAGAGGGCGAGGGCACTCGCGTCGAAGACGACCTCGTGGGCATCGATACGTCTTCCCATACCATGCGTACGGTCGATTTGGGCGGATCGGTGTTCGGCGGCGGCAACCGCAGCAAGCTTTCCGGTTCCCAGCAGGCAAACGATTACACGGTGTACGGCGATACCAACGTGTTCATCAAAGGCTCGGGTGTGGGTTTCGTCGGGGAGAGCGGCGGTGTGTACGGCGACGGTAACGTGAGCAAGACTTACGGCACGCGGCGCATCACGCTCATCGACTTCAAGAACGAGGGCGCGAATGCCGACCCTCTGAAAGTGTTCTATTCGCTGCAACGTGCCGACCGGGTTGTTATGAGCAATTCCAAGGTGTATACAAGGGGTGCGCTCGATAGGGTGAACGCCGTCGATACAGCCCAGTATGCCGTTAACCGCGTACAGGCCCTCAAACTCTATGATGGGTCGACCGTCCAGCTCGATACTGTGGTCAACGGCTTGGGTTCGATATGGAGCGATGTCGAGAGCGGGCGCAATTTCCGCAGCGAGAGCTGGAGGAAGGACGAGCTGGAGGAGTATCGCAAAGCCTGTGAAAACGGGGAACCGTGGACCAGCCGCAACCCCGACGGGTCTGGCGGTACCACCTACCCGTCCCTGAACGCGATAGTCTTGAACAACGGAAAACAGCTCGATGTTGCCTATACCGACGACGAGTTGCCTTCAACTGGGAAGTATGGCCAGGTAACCGGCCTGTTTACGCTGTCGTTGCTGACACCTGCCTTTGACGAGGGCGGAGCATTCGTGCTGGGCGCAACCGGTTCGGAAACGCGGTACACCAGCTCCGATAGCACCGGTCACTTCGCTTGCGTGACGAAAGATGCCGAAAACGGCTCCTACCTCGATTTGCTCACCGAGCAGAAGAAAGATTATCGCCTCTGGTATATAAAGGGACACGATTATCAGTACGACGTCACCCTCAAAGGATACACCACCGGCAACACCACGGTATCGGCGCAGGTGTGGTTGCCGGTAGATCGCGTCGAGGATGATGATGAGGCGTATCTGATGTTCGACACAAGCGACGGTCGGCAGATCAGCATTCCCGATACTCTGAACCTCAGAGAAGAAGGGGCTATACTCGACAAGAATCAGATGCAATTGCGTGTGGACGTGAATGCCGATACGGACGATTCGGATAATTCTCCTTACTACTTTACCAAGGCAGGCGAAGCTCCTAACAGCGAGTTCGAATATGAGAACGATGACACGCTCGTGCCGGTGACGTTGAGCATGACCCTGGGCCCCACTATGAAGGCTTCCAACGGAAGCGTGGTTTCGTTCTGGCTCAAAGACGCGAACGATGAGGGGAACAGCTACAAGTTCACGGTTCGCATCATCATTGAGCTCCCCGCCTCGGACGGCTATGCCATCAAGCGCTACGATAAGATCTACGGCGATGTTCCGTTTGGGAGCGACGTGGCTATTACGAGCCGAAGCGCGTACACCACCGAATTCGTCAGCACCTACAGCCCCGCAGCCTATTCGGACAAGTCCTGGTCGATCATCCCGTATTGGGATAAGAATATTGCCGAAACTCCTGCGGGCTACAATGGCGACCAATTGGAGTGGAGCAGCCAGTTCAATGCCGGATTGAAAATCACCATGGTCGATCTCACCAATGCGAGCAGTCCTCAGTATTATTACTATGAATGCAAAGGTGGGGAAACAGAGATAGATCTCGATTCGTTTGCCAAATTAAACGGAGACGGGGTGTTTAGCACCACCAAAACCAGCAATACGGTTATTCGCGAGAAGCTGGTGTTCGTCGTTGATTACGAAAACGCGAGCGAGCAGCCCTATTATAAAAATAAATATCTCATGCTCAAGCACTCCTACAACCACGGTGCAAACGACATCCTCCGCTACACCGAATACAACGACGACGGCAACGTGTCCGCCGAGCACTATGCACCTGCCGTGCAGCAGGAGATTGAGTACGAAAACAATCTAGGAGAAATGGGCATAGATCATGTGAAGCTTATGCCCGCGGGTACTTCTACCAGTTCCGACTTCTTGTACGACACTTACAATTTCACCTATGAACTTGCTTTGCGAACCGATGTGGTGAATACCCGCTTTGCTGACAACGATTTTGCCGTTGCCTTTAATACAAGCGGGGCGGTGAATCTACCTCTAGGTAGCTATTTTACTGTCGAAGACTCTGCCGGCAATCTCGTTGACATACGGTACATTCGGCTGGGATCCGACTGGTCAGATCGCTCGTATATCGTCGCAAATATCAAGACAGCAGGGACGTACCGTGTCACGCTGCATGTATCACGCTATCTGTCTTTTGGTCGCTTTACGGCTGCCGATCTCTATTTGGTTGCTGATTTGTTCTCGGCTGCGGATGGCTTTTATCCCTATAGCGGTAATATTCTCAAGGATGAAACAAGGAGAGAGGCTTATTTTTCGGTTTATAACAAAGTTCCCAATATTTCGTACAATTTGAAGCTTACCGATATAACGTCCTCGGGCTTGCTAGTAAGCGCGAATCTCGAAGCTTTCAAGTATGGTCCCGTTCAGGTTGAGGATCTAGCGCCGACGAACGGGCTGACCGTCTTTCGTAAGTTGAAGGGCGATGCTTCCGGGATCGTGAACGTGACCGAGAACGTTACTCCTTCCCAAGGCAAGGCGCTAGTAGATATGTGGCATCCCGCCAACGAGAGTAGAAGTCCAATCGTTTATTTCACGCTCACCGACACCGTTCCGGCGCCGGGGACCTATGAGTACACGTTCCTCTATGGAACTACCTTCGAGACCAAGACGGTGACGGTTAGCTAGCATGAGGTCGTATGCGTCTACATACCGTGCTTTGGACGAACGCGGCGCGTCCATCCTCATTGCGCTGCTGTTCTTCCTCGTGTGCGCCTTGGTGGGCGGCGTGGTGCTCACGGCTGCCTCGGTGGGCACGGGGCAGCTGGTGGACTATGAGAAAAGCCAGCAGGCCTATTACTCCACCACGTCGGCGGCGGAGCTGCTGCGCGACGAGATCGTCGATGGCACCTGCACCATCTCGGGCGACGTTTACGAGTGCTCGCTTGCCGACGGGAACGCTAGCATGCAAGAGTACCTTGCCGGAGCGGTGAAGGCGGTCAACATTGCATTGCCCGCAGCTGCTCTGTCGACGCCCCAGCCTTCGGCCTCTGCGCAGTTCAAGGTGAACGCCCCCGTTGGTGCGGCCGATATGGTTGCCGTGTCCGCCCAGTTCACCATGGGGGGCGAAAAGGCCAACAACCCCTTCGACATCCGCATAGCGTTCTCGCCCGCTTCCTATGATGGTGCCGTGGGCAACTACCAAGTGGTGCTCACCATTCCCGCGTCGTGCCTTTACGATGAAACAGGCACCACGCTCCAAAAAGTTACCTGGAAAGACGCCATGATAACCAAGACCGAGCGCACCAAGGTGGACGGGTAACATGGGCTGCCGCAAGCGCAAAATCGCCACCCTACGCTCCACTGCCGGCGAAACCATCACCGAGGTGCTGGTGGGCGTTCTGATAGTGGGCCTGGCAACCGTGGTTCTGGCAACGATGATAAACGTTGCCACGCAGGTGTCGCTCACCAGCACCGCCGCGCTGCAAGGTGCCTATGAGCAGACGGGCGGCATCGACGCCGCCACGGGCTCCGCTTCGGCGGCTTCCCGGGCGCAGGTGGTCGGCACGAGTTCCAGCTGGGACGGGTCGCTCTCTTGGGAGCCGCAGGTGCAGCTGATCACTTCCAACGACAGCGACGCCAACGGTTATTCGTTCCAGCGCTACGAGCTGCCCGAACCGGCCCAAGGAGGGAACTAGCATGCGCGCGCCGCGTACCGCGAGGGCGCTGCGGGCAGACGATGGCTTCACCCTCGGCGAGGTGCTGGTCACGGTGCTGCTGGTGGGGCTGCTTACCTTGGCCGTGGCGGCGGGCATCGGCGTGGCCGTGAAAGCATACGGCAGCATCAAGCAGGCCACCGAGGCGAACGCGCTCATGGGCAATGCCGTCACGGCCGTGCAGGACGAGTTGCGCTTCGCCTACGATGTTGAGGCAGTGAGCGGCGCGAGCTCGGGCGTCGGCCCTGTCTACGCTTTCGACAGCTCGGTGCGCGGATACCGCCTCTACTTGGCGAACGACGCGAACACCATAACGGTGAATGGCGTGAATGCCGCCAACCCTGAAGGCACGGCAGACCCCTTACCTGGCACCGTGGATACCGTAGCCGCTCTGCCCCTCTTGAACACCGACACCTCCGGCACGGGCGCATCAGTCCAGCTCGATTCGCTCACTTGGAACCCCGACCCGGCAGGCGGAGGCCTCTGGGCGTTCTCCCTCACCGTCTCCAACGGCGACTACGAAGCTCAATCGAAAACGATAACCGTGCGAACCGTCAACAACTGGTAGGAAAGGACCCACCTGCATGGCGTACAAGCGACTGGGGGACATGCTCCTCGACAGCGGCTACATCACCACCGATCAGCTCACCACGGCCCTGTCGCTGCAGAAGGACAGCGGCATGCGCCTGGGCGAGACGCTCATCGACGCGGGCTACATCACCGAGAAGGAGCTCATCGACGTCCTGTGCATGCAGCTGGGCATCGACTTCATCGACCTCACGAACGTCATCCTTCCCACCGACCTCACGCAGACCATCCCCAAGAACATGGCGAAGAAGTACAACATGGTACCGGTGAAGGCCACGCCCGACGAGGTGTTCGTGGCCATGAGCGACCCCATGAACTTCATCGCCCAGGAGGAGGCGCGCACGGCCACGCGGCGGCGTATCGTGCCCATGGTGTCCACGAAGCTCGCCATCGAACGTGCCATCATGCAGCTCTACGGCAACGAGGGCGCCGCCCGCGCCATCGAGGACATGCGCACCGAGGCTGCCAACTCCACGGCCACCGGCACCGATGCCACCGACGTGCGCTTCGCCGGCACCACGCTCGACGCCGAGGACGAGGCGCAGAGCGCGCCCACCATCCGCCTGGTGAACTCCATCATCGAGCGCGCCGCCACCGAGCGCGCCTCCGACGTGCACTTGGAGCCGCGCGAAGGCGACCTGCAGGTGCGTATGCGCATCGACGGCATCATGCGCAACGTGCTCACCGTGCCGCGCGACCTGCAAAGCAGCGTCATCTCGCGCCTGAAGATCATGGGCGGCATGAACATAGCCGAACGCCGCGTGCCGCAGGACGGCCGTGCCAACGTGCGCATCAAGAGCCGCGACATCGACCTGCGCCTGTCCACCTTGCCCACCATCTACGGTGAATCGGTGGTCGTGCGCCTGTTGGACAAGAGCTCGCAGCTGCTCGACCCGAAGGGCATCGGCCTCTACGGCGAGAACCTGGACAAGTACCATCGCCTCATCCACTCCAACAACGGCGTGCTGCTCATCGCGGGCCCCACGGGCTCGGGCAAATCGTCCACCATGTACACCATGATCCGCGAGCTCAACACCGAGCAGGTGAAGCTCATCACCTTGGAAGACCCGGTTGAGTACAACATCGACGGCATCAACCAGGTGCAGATCAACGAGAAGACGGGCCTCACGTTCTCCAGCGGCCTGCGCTCCATCCTGCGCCAGGACCCTGATATCGTGGCCGTGGGCGAGATCCGCGACGGCGAGACGGCCGAGATAGCCATGCGCGCCGCCATCACCGGCCACCTGGTGCTGTCCACCATCCACACCTACGACTCGCTGTCCACCATCGACCGTCTGCTGGACATCGGTGTGGAGCCGTACCTCATCTCGTCCGGCCTGCGCGGCATCGTGAGCCAGCGCCTCGTGCGCCGCATCTGCCCGCACTGCCGCGAGGAATACCAGCCCTCCGCTGACGACCTGGACCTGCTGGGCCTTTCCGCAGCCAGCGGCGAGAAGTTCTACCACGGCAAGGGCTGCCCGCTGTGTTTCCACACCGGCTATCGCGGCCGCACGGGCGTGTTCGAGATTTTGGTGATCGACCGCGAGCTGCGCCGCGCCATCGCCGAGAATGCCGGCCGCGATGCCATTCGCATGCTGCTGGAGCGCGCCGACTTCGCCACGCTTTCCGCCAGTGTTATAAAGCTCGTGCATGATGGCGTGACCACCGTCGAGGAAGCCACCCGCACCATCAACACCTTGGAGTAGGAGAACCGCCCATGTTGAAATCGGCCGAAGAACTGGTAGCGCAGGCTCACGAGGCTGGAGCTTCCGACATCCACCTGGTGTGCGACCTGCCGCCCAAGTACCGCATCGACGGCAGGCTCGAAACCATGCCGGGCTGCGAGCCCCTCACGCACAAGCAGTGCGAGATGTACGCGCAGGAGCTGTCCGGCAAAGGATACGACTCCATCAAGGATTGCGGCGAGCTCGACCTGGCGCACACCATCGCCGGCGTGCGCGTGCGCATCAACCTCTTCCGCCAGAAGGGGAGCGTGAGCGCGGCGCTGCGCCTGTTGTCCGACGTCATCCCGCCGCTCGACGAGCTGGGCCTTTCCCCGGCGGTGTTGGACTTCCCCCGCCTGCAGCGCGGCATCATCCTGGTGACGGGCGAGACGGGCTCCGGCAAGTCCACCACCATGGCGGCGCTGCTCGACCAGATCAACCACACGCGCACCGACCATATCATCACGCTGGAAGATCCCGTGGAGTACGTGCACACGCCCGACCAGTGCGTCATCAACCAGCGCGAGATAGGCACCGACACCGCCAGCTATGCCGATGCCCTGCGTGCCGTGCTGCGCGAGGACCCCGATGTCATCCTCATCGGCGAGATGCGCGACCTGAACACCATCGAGACCGCGCTCACTGCCGCCGAGACCGGCCACCTGGTGCTGGCCACGTTGCATACGAACTCGGCGGCCGACTCCATCGACCGCATGGTGGACGTGTTCCCCGAGGGCCTTCAGCGCCAGATTCGCATGCAGGTGTCCACGTGCCTTCATGCCGTGCTGAGCCAGCAGCTGGTGCGCAGGCGCGGCGGCGGGCGCGTGCTGGCGGCGGAACTCATGATCGTGACGCCTGCCATCCGCAACCTCATCCGCGAGGGCAAAACGCCCCAGATAGCCAACGCGCTGGCCACGTCGGCATCGGTGGGGTCCATCACCATGGACAACGCGCTGATCAACCTGTTCAAGCGCAATTTTATCGATGCTCAAACCGCCATTGACGCGGCGCACGACGTGGAGTACGTCACCAAGAGCACGAGCCGTTTCTAGGAAGGCAGAACCGTGGCCGTTTTCAAATACGAGGGGATGTCGGCGTCCGGGCAACGTGTTTCCGGCGTGGTGGAGGCGTTCGACGAGTTCGAGGCGCTGGAGAAGGCGAAGGCGTCGTGCCGCGTGGTGAGCAAGGTGGCGCAGGTGAAGGAGCGCCCGAACTTCCTGACGATGGAACTAGGCTCCGGCAAGATCAAGCCGAAGGTCATCGCCATCATGTGCTCGCAGTTCTCCATCATCGTCGGCACCGGCATGGGCATGGCCAAGAGCGTGAGCTTGGTGGCCGAGCAGACGTCCGACAAGGGGCTGAAGGCCATCCTGCAGGAGGTGGCCGAGGATGTGGCGGCCGGCCACAGCCTGGCGAACAGCTTCGAGAGCAAGGGCGGCGCCAAGCTGCCCGTCCTGTTCTACGAGACCATCCGCGCCGGCGAGCAGGCGGGCACGCTCGACCGGAGCTTCGACACGCTGCACAAATACTACGACAAGCACAGCAAGACGAAGGCGAAGGTGGCCCAGGCCGTCACCTATCCTATTTTCGTCATCATCATAGCCATCGTGGTGGTGGCGGTGCTCATGGTTATGGTCATCCCCACGTTCAAGGATATCCTGTCCAGCTACGACACGGAAATGCCGTTGGCAACGCAGATACTCATCAACGCGAGCGACTTCATGGCGGCGAACATCCTGTGGATCATCCTGGTGCTGGCGGCGGCGGTCATCGGCGTGAAGCTGTGGACCAAGACGGAAAAGGGCCGCGCGATGTGGGCCACGTTCAAGCTGAAGCTGCCGGCCGTGGGCAAGGTGGCGCAGCTGTCGAACGCCGCGCAGTACGCCAACACCATGTCCACGCTGCTCACGTCCGGCCTGCAGATGACCCATGCCGTTGATATCACGGCGAAGGTGTTGGACAACTACGTGATAAGCCAAGGTGTTGGTAAGATGACGGCGAAGCTGGAGGAGGGCAAGCAGCTGGGCGAGTGCATGGAGGACGTGCCGTTCATGCCGCGTCCGCTGGTTGAGATGGCGGTGGTGGGCGAGGAGACGGGCGCGCTGGAGGAGACGCTGGCCACCATGGGCGCGTTCTACGACGACGAGACCGACCGCGCCACGCAGAAAGCGCTCTCGAAGCTGGAGCCGGGCATCCTGATATTCATCGCGTTATTTGCAGGTTACATAGTCATTGCGCTATACTTGGCGATGTTCTCGATCTACTCGGGAATGTAGGTTTGAAATGGGATTTCATAGTGTTTTCGTGGGGTAATGGGCGCCGAGAAGTCGCCGCTGGGGCAGTGAGGACGGCCGCAAAGAGCGGCCTCAACAAGAAGCTCGAACGAGCTTCGAGAAGGAGAGAATTATGAAGCAGATGATTCAACGCATGCGGGAGGAGAAAGGCGGCTTCACCCTCGCCGAGCTGCTCATCGTAGTCGCCATCGTGGCCGTGCTGGTCGCTATTGCGATCCCGGTGTTTACTGGGCAATTAGCTGAGGCTCAAAAGCAGACGGATGCTGCCAATATACGAGGCGGGTATGCAACAGTATCGGTTGAGGTTTTGGACGATAACCTTACTGCGGACACTTGGTATGGATTGAACGCAGATGGCTCCGTGGTTGAGAAAGCTGATGGCGACTTTGCGTGTCAAGGCGAAAGTGGCACAGGTGGAATGAGCGTGGGCGGCTCGACTGTGACTTGGGAAAAAGGCAACAAGATTTATTACACTTACAGTGCTGCAAATGAAAAAATCACCCCTTCGACCAGTCATTCTTAGGCATAATTTTAATATTTATACATTTTTGCAATAAATAAAGGGCCGTTTTCTAAGCGGCCCTTTATTTCATTAAGGATCTCGTTGAGTTGCTTATTTCACCATGACCCCCCTCACCAACACCCAAGGCCTCTCTCGTATCGAAACCGTCTCCATCGTCGGTATCGCTTGCTTCGCCGTGGTGCTGCTACTGGCGCTCGGCTCGTACATGCTCTCGCTCATGCAGCAGGGCAACGATGCCAACGCGCTCAACACGGCCCAGGGAGTTGCCGCCGTCGAGGCGGCCGGCGGCTGCCTCGTGCCCGGGTGTTCCGGCGGAAATGACGCCGCCCATCGCAAGCATCTGCAACCCGACGGCGCCAACGTCGCCTACTACGCCAAGGGTGCGAACACGCTCGTGGCCGACCCGCCCGCCGGCTACAACGAGGGCGACACCCTCGTGGTCGACGGCAAGGAGCAGCACGTCGAGCGCGGCACCATGATCATCGAGGCCACCGCAAGGGACGGCCAGGCCGTCTGTGCCTGGGTTGCCGCCCCCGAGCGCGGCTAGCGTGGCGAAAGGCCCTCCATGCAACTAACCGACCTCGCAATTCTCTCTCCCGTATGGCCTATCTTCTTCCTGCTGGTAGCTGGGCTGCTGGGCGCGTGCCTGGGCAGTTTCGTCAACTGCCTGGCGTGGCGGCTCGTGCACGGCGAGAGCGTGTGGAAGGGCCGCAGCCACTGCGCCGTGTGCAACCACCCCCTTGCACCGCTCGACTTGGTGCCCGTGCTCAGCTGGCTCTTCCTCAGGGGCCGCTGCCGTTACTGCGGCGAGCGCATCGCGGCGCGCTATATGGCGGCCGAGCTCCTCTGCGGCCTCTTCTTCATGAGCATGGTGGCCGTCTACGGACTGACCGTCCACGCGCTCGCGTTGTGCGCGCTCGGCTGCATCCTTCTGGGCCTGTCGCTCGTGGACCTGGAGACCTACACCATTCCCAACGGCTTCATCATCGCCGGCATCGCGGCGTGGGCCGTCTCGTTCGCCTTTTACGGCGTGGACCTCTCCGCCATGGGCTTGGGCTCGCTCATGCTGGCGTTCGCCGGCTCGCCGCTTGCGGCCGTGCTGCTGGACGGCTTGCTGGGCGCGTTCGTGGTGGCCGGCTGCCTGCTTGCGCTGTCGCTCGTGTTCGACAAGGTCATGGGGCGGCGCAGCCTGGGCGGCGGCGATGTCAAGCTCGTGTTCATGGTGGGGCTGTTCCTGGGCCTTGCGGGCAGCGTGCTCAACCTCATCGTCGCCTGCGTGGTGGGCATCGTGTTCGCCTACGCCACCCAGAAGCGCCGCCAAGATACCAACGACCCGCAGGCGTTCCCCTTCGGCCCCTCCATCGCGCTGGCCACCTGGTTCACCCTCGCCCTCGGCCCGCAGCTTATCGCATGGTACCTGGGGCTGTTTTAACGTCTATCTGGTTTGATAACTTGCCCTTACCCGCTTATTGCGCTCGCTGTGCGGTGCCCCCTGCTTTATAATGGGCCATCGAGGGAAAGAGGCGCGCATGGCTAAGGCATACACCGGTGTCGACATCGGAACCGGGCACTTGAAGCTGGCGGTCTGCGACGGCAAGGCGGTTTCGCAGATAGCCATCGAGGAAGTGCCTGACAACCTGGTGAAAGACGGGCGTATAACGTCGCTTGAAACCATGTCCGAGCTGCTGCGCGATGCGGTGCGCAAGCATAGGATAACCGCCAAGAACTGCGCGCTCGTCTTGCACGCGCGCGACGTGTATACGCGCCGGATATCCCTGCCCGCCATGACGGTGGACGAGTTGAAGCTCAACCTGCCATTCGAGTTCAGAGATTACATCGCCGACGGCAAGGACAAGTACCGGTTCGACTACGCCATCTTGGGCACGAGCAGCGACGAGGCGGGCAACCTGCAGGATATGGACGTGCTGGCCGTGGCAACCCCTGTCGAGACGATCGATGCCTACGGCGACATGCTGCGCCGCGCGGGGCTCAAGCTGCGGATTGCAGCTCCAGACATCATGGCCTATGCCAACATCATCTCGCAGTATGTGCGCCGCCATGCGGCGGGAGGCGACGGTATGCCGGCGGTGTCGGCAGATCAGGATTTCTGCTTCTTGGACATCGGCAGCGCAAACACGAAGGTGTACCTGTTCCCCGAGGGGAAGTACGAGGTCACGCGCTCTATCGAGTTCGGAGCGCTCTCGCTGGCGTCTGCGGTGGCAGACCACTTCGGCGTCGATTTCAACCTGGCGAAGGCTTACTTGGCCAACGACTACGAGGGGGCGCAGACTATTCAGCCATGCCTCGACCTGTACGAGCGCATTGGCATCGAGCTGGCCCGTATCGTCAGCTTCTTCAATTTCAACTATCCGAACAGCCAGCTGAACACGGTGCATTACTGCGGAAGCGGGTCGGGTATCGCCCCCTTGCTTCATGCTCTCGACGAGCACCTTGCCATCGATTTGGTGGATATCGGCGCGATGATGCCCTATTCGCCTGCCGTGGCCGATCAGGTGCGCATCTGTCCTGCTGCCGTTGGCATCGCGCTGCAGTAAGGAGAAGCAATGGCCCTCGAGATGACGCTCAAGCGGAGCAAGAAGCCTGTTTATCCCACGAAGACCACCATCAACTTGGCGGTAGATGACAAGGGCGAGAACAAGATGGCGCGCAACCTCGTGTTGTTCGCCGTGGCGTTGGTGCTGATAGCGCTGTTCGCGAAATTCGCGGTTGTCGATGTCATGGCAGCCGCCTCGGCGGCCTCGGGGAAGGTCGCTGCCGCCCAATCCCAGCTGTCCGCTCTCGAGGCGGCGAACGCCGACTACGACGAGCTACAGGAGCGGTACGCCGCTTTCACGGTGAACAGCCTGTCCGATGTGGAGAAGGCCCTGGCCGATCGCGGGGCGATACTCGACTTGCTGCAGGGAACGGTGGCCAACATGGCCGAGCTCCAGTCGGTTAACGTGACGGGCAACACCGTTATGCTGCAATTCGCGAACACCTCGCTGCAGGACGTGTCGCGCGTGGTGGCGTCGCTCGAGGGCAGCGACCTCGTGGCGAACGTTTCGATGAGCACGGCGAAAACAGACCGAAACGACGAGGTTGTTTCAACGATCACCGTGACGCTGGCCGGGGCTGATATGTTGGCGGCCGCCAAGGAAGCTGCCGCTTCGAATGCCTCGTCTGGCGCCAACGGGACGGGGGCGTAGGATGAACCGTTCTTTTACCACGCGCGAGAAGGCCCTGATGCTCATCTTGGCAGTGCTCCTTCTTGGCTGCTGCTACTATCTGCTGGTGCTGAAACCCTCTTTGGACTCTATTGCAGCGTCCGAGGCGAAATTGAGCGAGCTGGATAGCGAGATTACCATCCAACAGGCAGTTTCCGCCAAGAAAACCCAGCTGGAGCAGCAGATTGCTGAAGCGGAGGCGTCTGGCACCCCGCAGAAGACGCTGCCGGCCTACGACAACACGAAGAACGAGATCAACGAGTTGAATGCCATCCTGGCCGATGCGACCAGCTACAACATCAACTTCTCGGAAGCCGATCTGACCGACGCGGTTGTGCGCAGAGTGGTGGACATCTCGTTTACCTGCGACTCGTACCATGCAGCGCACCGCGTGCTTGTGAGCTTGGTCAACTGCAAGTACTCGTGCCTCGTCACCGATATCGCCATAACCGGCAGCGGACTGGGACAGTCCTCTTCGTCCGGCAAGGTATCGGCCAGTGCATCCATCACGTTCTTCGAGAAGCTGGGCTAGCTAATCGGGCTCTGGCCTTCCTTTGCCTTCTCCAGCACGAAGCGGTCCTTGCCGTCGGCTTTGGCGCGGTAGAGGATGCTGTCTGCTTGCTGGTAGGCATCGCGGTACGACAGGGGAGTGCCGGATATCTCGATGCCGCCTATGCTCAAGGTGATGAGGCGCTTGATGCCGTCCTGGTCGCTGAATTCCACTCCCTGCTCAACAAGGAGGCTGCAACGCTCGACCAGCTGGCTGTGCTCGATGGACCCGCAGATGCACACGGCGAACTCGTCGCCCCCCAAGCGGCCGATAAGGTCATGCGAGCGGAATGCGTTGCGCAGCACCGTTGCCGTTTGGCGCAGCGCGGCGTCTCCTGCCAAGTGCCCGTAGGTGTCGTTGACGCTTTTGAAGTCGTCCGTGTCGATGACGAGCAAGGCGCCGCAGGTGCCCGTTTCCAGCTGCTGCTCGGCCCGCTCGCGGAACGTCGCCCAATTCAGCAAGCCGGTGAGGCCGTCGTGCTGGGCGCGCTTCGACAGGTCCATCTTCTCGCGCACCTCTTCGTCTACGCGGGTGATCTTCCCAATGACCGATATGGGTCGGCCCTCGTCGTTCGTTACCAGATGGGACACGATGCGAATCCAGTGCGCATCCCCCGGATCAGGTTCGTACTGCAGCTCGCTGAAGGGCTTGCTGGGCGAGGTGAGCGCATCGAGAAGCTCGGGGTCGGATTTCTCCGCTATCAAGGCGTGGGCGTGGTGGATGATGTAGTGCGACCGGTCCTCGGACAGCTCTCCCGCTTCGACGTCCACCAGGTTCTTGAGGCCGGAGGGGTTCGACATGATGAGCGTGTCGGTTCCCATGGAGTACTCGAAAAGCTGCTCGTTCGTCAGGCTGTACAGCTTTTGGAAACGCAGGTTTTCCTCGCGCACACGCCGGTTCGACAGCACACGGGTGCGCAGGTAAAGCACCAGCAGCATGATGATCAGCATGAGCACCGCAATGGCGCCGATGGCGAACTCCAGCAAGTGGCTTGAGATGAACGCGCCCACATGCTCGTCGGGGTCGATGAGCGCGTTTTCGTAGACGATGGAGTCGAGCTCTTCGGTGGACAGGCCGCGGATGGTCTTGTCTATCACGGAGAGCAGTTCGGGCTCTACCGGCTGCACGATGCCGAAGCTGATTCCGATGGTTTGCGTGGAGGTGGGCAAGGTGAGCAGGTTGCTTAGCCCGTCGATGTTCGAATAGTACGGGGTGGTGTACGACGTGCCGTACGTGTAATCCGCGCGCCCCTCGTTTACGGCTTTGAAGCAGTCCTCTATGGAGTCGCAGATGATGAAGTCGCTCCCGGCGGGGGCGGTGTTCGTCATGTCCCACGGTAGGGCCAGCGTGCGGCTCTCGAGGTTGTCGGGATCGACGTGGCGGTTGTACACAAGCAGCAGGCTCGTCGTCATATAGGGTGCGGTCAGCGAAAGATCGAGCGTCGAGGCTGCCGCATCGTTGGACTCAACGCCGGCCACGATCTCAACGTCGGCCGTGCGAACGGCGTCGAGCAGGTTGTCGCTGCGATCGATGGGCACTATCTCGAACGTGAGGCCCGTCTGCTTCTCCACGTAGTCCAGCATGCCGCGCGATACGCCTTTGAGCTCGCCGGTTTTCTTGTCGAACGACTGAAGGGGCGCTTTTTCGGAAATAACCCCCACGCGCAGCGTGTCGTGATTGCGGGCGAACGCAAGCTCCTCGGCGTTAAGCGCAAAACTCGCGCTGGTCTTGCCGAAATATTTCTCGTACAAGTTGCTCTGCAGCTGGGGGTTGCTTTCGTTGATGCGCTCGATGGTCCGGTCGATCTCGTCGATGATCGTGCGGTCGCCCTTCGGCGCCGCGAAGAAGAACGGCCGCCCGGCGAACGAGGTGACCACGTGGAACCCTTCGACAGGGCTGATGTCGATGCTGAGGAAGGCGTCGGCCTCCCCCGATCTCACCTTCTGCGCCAGCTCGCTGTTGGAGGCGCATTCGACGGTGGTGTAGGCGAGGTTGTTCTTCTCGCAGAAATAGTCGAGCTCTTCACGGCGCTGCTTCGCCGAGCTTAGGATGGCAATGTGCAGCGGTCCTTCGGTGAAAAGGTTGGTCGCGGTTATCCCGGCATTCTCGTTGGGGACGAACAGCGAGGTGTGCGCGGTGCCGTAGCTGTTCCGGGGGTACTCGTACGTGTCGTCGAGCGCCGGGCTGTACGTCATGCCGCTTTCGAGGTCTATCCGCCCGTCCTCGAGCATGTTCATCAGGTCGATAGCCTGCTCGTTGGAGGTTTCGCCCTCGGCTTTCACGAACTCGTACGTCCAGCCGGTGAACTGGGCGATGCGCTGCAGGTAATCGTAGGTGTAGCCTTCGAGGCTGCCGTCGGCGTTGCGGCTGATCATGCCAGGGATATCCATGTACCCTACCCTGACCACGCGTTGGCCGGAGTCGGTGGAAGAAGAGCTCGATGCCTTCGGTGCCGTTTCGGCGAACGCCTTGCCCGCCGAGACGCCGGCGTCAAAAGGCGAGAGAGGTACGAGCGCGCAGGCGAGCAGCACAACGAGGGCAACTTTCGCTGCAATGGCGAATCGCGCTATCCGTGATGCTCCCACGTCAACATTCCCCTCTCTGCATGTGCTGCCATTGTAACCCCAATGGGACGTTTGAGCGTGCGAGAACGACAACCGGTAAGAAGGGTTCACCATGAGGTTTCGGCTTCGGTGTTGGTCATGGGTTCACGTTTCGAAAATCCGGAAGGAAATGCCTCGTGATCGCTTGACCCGGGAACGTGCGACCGGTACAATATCGTTCCACGTCCTCACGGACGCTGTATGTGGTCGGGTAGCTCAGTTGGTAGAGCAGCGGACTGAAAATCCGCGTGCCGAGGGTTCAAGTCCCCCTCCGACCACCACGATGATGACAGTGCCCCGAATCCTCGCGATTCGGGGCACTTTTTGGTGTGCGGCTAAAAAACGAGCACCTTTGCTCCGCTGTCCAGAGGGGAGGCTATGCCGTCTGGGTGTCGTCTTCCACGCGGCCGCGGATCTTCTTGACGGTGCGGCCCAGCATGCCGCCCAGCTTGGGCAGGTTCTTGGGGCCGAAGATGACGAGCACGACCACGAGGATCAGGATCAGCTCGGGCAGTCCCATGCCGAATATTTTCATTGTCCGCCCCTTTCGCGGTCTGGCTTGCCGATGCATCGGCCAGTATAGCAGCCTTAATTTTATAGTGACTATAAAATTGTGGTAAATAAAGAAAGGCCTCGCAAAACTTCCGTATAATGCAAGGCGTCGAGCGGGCAAAACGGTAGGGAGGAGCGGACATGGAGAAGCCGAGTGCCGAGGGCTTGCGTGAGCGCAAGCGCCGCGAGACGCGCGCGGCTATCGAGCGTGCGGCTATCTCGCTGGTAGACGAGCTGGGCTACGACAACGTGACCGTGGCCATGATCAGCGAGCGAGCCGTGGTGTCGCAAGGCACGTTCTTCAACTACTTTCCCACGAAAGACGCCGCCATCGTAGGGCTGGGCCGGGTCGACCTCGATGCCGGAGTCGTCCACGCCGCCTACGACCGCATCGAGGGCACGCCGTACCACGCCACGCTCACGCTGTTCCTGAAGGTGGTGCGCGACCTGGACTGGACGAGCGAGATCGCCGCCATGCGGGCGCGGTTGGTGGCCCAGACGCCGGCACTCATGAAGCTGTTCTTGGACGGCACGTTCGGCTTCGTATCCGACTTCCGCGGCATTTTGGCCGCCTACCTGGAGCGGCATCCCGAGCGGCGCAGCTGTCCGGACGAGCTGACGCCCTCCGAGGAGGCGGGTCTCGTGGTGGCCGAGGCGCTTGAGGCGGCGAAGTTCGCGCTGGCCCGCGCCACGGCCGATCCCGACGCGTCGCTTCCCGATGCGGCCGAGGTGGAGGCCGTCGTCAGGCGGATCGTCGGGTAAGGGCGCGCCGCCCGCCGTCTGCCCCGCGCTGCGCGCGAGGGCGGGGCCGGTCGATGGAAAAGCGGCGCATGAGCGGGCGCGCGCTTTCCGAAACCCCTACAATAGCAGGTGCGAACAACACGAGCGCCGCCGCGTCAGGCGGCGCCGAACGAAGGAGGCCACATGTCCTGCGAGAACAACAATCCGGTCGTCGGCATCATCATGGGTTCCGAGAGCGACATGCCCGCCATGGAGCCGTGCATGAAGCAGCTCGACGAGTTCGGCATCCCCTACGAGGTGAAGGTGGCAAGCGCCCACCGCAAGCCGGCCGAGGTGCACGAGTGGGCCAGCACGGCGCACGAGCGCGGCATCCGCGTGATCGTGGCGGCCGCCGGCAAGGCCGCGCACCTGGGAGGCGTCGTTGCGGCCTACACGCCGAACCCGGTGATCACCGTGCCCATGAAGACGAGCGACCTGGGCGGCCTCGACTCGCTGCTGTCCATGGTGCAGATGCCCTCCGGCGTGCCGGTGGCCTGCGTGGCCATCAACGGCGCGAAGAACGCGGCCATCCTGGCCGTGCAGATCCTCGGCACCGGTTGCGACACCGCCCGTCAGAAGATCATCGACTTCAAGCAGGGCATGGCCGAGGCCTAGGCGGCAGCGCCTGCCGGCTTGCAGAGGCGATCCTCGGGCGGGGGGGCTGCGAGGGAGTGCGCTGTGCCGGCTGGGTCTGATCCGGTGAATGAAAAAACGAGTTGCGAGGGATGGGTCCATGGGCGCATCCCTTCTCTTTTTAGGACGTCGGCGGCGCCTCGCCCGGATGCGCGCGCAGGGGGGCCTCCGGTTTGCTATCATGGGATTCGTGAAAGTCCAGGCATGGGACGCCGAATGTTTCACGTGAAACATTTGTACGGATAGTCGGCGGCGCATCCCTTCCGTTGCCGTCCTGGCAGCGACCAACGAGTACCGAAGCAGGCGAAACGCGTATGACGAAGAAACTTCTGATGGGGAACGAGGCGTTCGCGCACGCGGCGCTCGAGGCGGGCGTGCGCGTGGTGGCGGGGTATCCCGGCACGCCGTCGTCCGAGCTGATAGAGACGGTGGCGAAGCTGCACGCGTCCGGCGCGGCGCGAGGCGTGCACGTGGAATGGTCCACGAACGAGAAAGCGGCGCTCGAACTGCTGGCCGGCGCCTCCTATGCCGGCGCGCGCTGCCTGTTCACCTGCAAGCAGGTGGGGCTCAACGTGGCGTCCGACCCGCTCATGAGCCTGAACTACGTGGGCGTGAAGGGCGGCCTCGTGCTGTTCGTGGCCGACGACCCCGGCCCCATCTCGTCGCAGACCGAGCAGGACACGCGCCGCTTCGCCGCCTTCGCGAAGATGCCCGTGCTCGATCCGTCCACGCCCGACGAGGGCTTCGCCATGATGAAGGAGGCGTTCGACCTGTCCGAGCGCTACCATACGCCCGTCATCGTGCGGCCCACCACGCGCATCAACCACGCATCCACGTTCTTCGACGTGGCCGACGCCACCGACGCGCGCTCCGTGCCCCCCGAGGGTTTCGAGCGCGACCCCAAGTGGATCATCTTCCCGCGCCGCGCCTACGAGGCGCATGGCGAGATCAACGAGCGCCTGCGCGCCATCGCCTGCGACTTCGCCGCCGAGCCCGCGCTCGCCGCGTTCAATCCGATATTCGACGCCGGAAAAGGGCCGAAGGAAACGGAGAAGGCCTGCGCAGCTTCTGCCCCCGCCCTCGGAGGCTCCCTCGCGGGGGATTCAAAAAAGCAAACAAGTGTTTCACGTGAAACATTTGATGACGGAAACGGTAATGCTTGTACCCCGCTCCGCGGCATCGTGGCGGGTGGCGTGTCGGCGGCCTATGCGCGCGAGGCGTTGCGCATGCTGGAGCAGCGCGCTGCCGAGCAGGGCTCCGAGTTGCCCGCCTATCGTTTCTGGCAGGTAGGGACGCCTTACCCGTTCCCCGAGAAAACGGCCGCACGGTTCACGGAAGGCCTCGACGAGGTGCTCGTCGTGGAGGAGCTCGACCACGTGCTGGAAGACGAGCTCCTGCGCTTTGCCGGCCGCACGCATGCGGCTTTCGCGGTGCGCGGCAAGCTCACCGGCGACGCGCGCGACCGCGGCGAGAACGACGTGGACGACCTTGCCGCCCGCATTGCAAGATTCCTCGACATCGCCGAAAAACAAACAGATGTTTCACGTGAAACATCTTCGCCCGAATCCCCATCTGCTCCCGCGACGGCCCCGGCGAGTACCCCGCTCTCCTACGATGCTCCCGCCGACGACCCGCTGCCCGTGCGCCCGCCCGTGCTCTGCGCCGGTTGCCCGCACCGCGGCAGCTTCTACGCCGTGAAGCGTGCGCTGGGGAAGGCACCGGCCGTGCTGTGCGGCGACATCGGCTGCTACACGCTGGGAAACGCCAAGCCGCTCGATGCCGTGGACACGTGCCTGTGCATGGGCGCGGGCATCACCATGGCGCAGGGCTTCGCCGTGGCCGAACCGGGCAAGAAACACGTGGCGTTCGTGGGCGATTCCACGTTTTTCGCCAGCGGCCTGCCCGGCATCGTGAACGCCGTCTACAACGGCCACGACGTGACCGTGTGCGTGCTCGACAACGCCACCACCGCCATGACCGGCTCGCAGCCGCACCCCGGCACGGGCGTCACGCTCATGGGGCCGAAGCGCACGCCCGTCTCCATCGAGCGCGTGCTCCAGGCCGTGGGCTTCGAGTGCATCGTGCACGCCGACCCGCTCGACCTGGACGCCTCCGTTGCCGCCTCGGCCGAGGCGCTGGCGTTCGAGGGCCCCAGCGCCATCCTGTTCGAATCGCCGTGCGTCCAGCTGGTGAGGCCGGGCGCGCCCGCGGCGGTGGATGCGGATGCGTGCACCGGCTGCAAGAAGTGCATCACCGAGATAGGATGTCCCGGCATCGGCTTCGACGGCGACGCGCGCGGCCCGAAGAGCAAGGAGCGCGGCCAGGCGTTCGTTGATGCGAGCCTCTGCAACGGCTGCGGCCTGTGCACGCAGGTGTGCCCCTTCGGCGCGCTGGGCGTTCCTCCGGCTGGTCAGTTGGCGGATGCGGATGCGGCTGAAAATCCTGCCGCAGTGTCACATGAAACAGAGGCTCCGGCGGAAGGAGGCCCCCATGCGTAACGTTCTGTTGGCGGGCGTGGGCGGCCAGGGCACGGTGCTGGCCGCGAAGGTGCTGGCCCAGGCCGCGCAGGAGAAGGGCTGGCAGGTGCGCACGGCCGAGACCATCGGCATGGCGCAGCGCGGCGGCAACGTGGTGTCGCACGTGCGCATGGGCGATGGTGGGGAAGAGGTGCTGGCGCCACTGCTGGCGCACGGCACGGCCGACCTCGTGGTGGCGTTCGAGCCGGCGGAGGCCGCGCGCGTGGTACCGTTCCTGGCTCCCGGCGGCACGCTGGTCACGGCCACGACAGCGCTCCAGCCCGTCACGGCGGCGCTGTCGAAGACCCCCTACCGTGCGGCTGCCGTGGTCGCGCGCCTGCAGGAGCAGCTGGCCGATGCGGCCACGTTCGTGGCCGTGGACGATGCGGCGCTGTGCGCGCAGGCGGGCAGCCGCAAGGTGCTGAACACGCTGCTTCTGGCCAGCGCGCTGAAGACGGGCTGCCTCCCGCTCGATGTGGACGACTTGCGCCGCGCCATCTCCTCCTGCGTGAAGCCGCGCTTCGTCGACCTCAACCTGGCCGCCATCGACGCGGTGGCGGCCAGGTAGGCCCGTCGCCCGCCGCCTGGTTTTCGGCCCTCTTCCGGTCTGGGCGCTGCCTCCCCGGCGCGTCCGACACGCCCCGGCACGGCCGGCTTCGCTCGCTGGCCGCGCATTCTTTTTCGGCCGCTCTTCCTCGTGAAAAAACAAGGGGGTGTCGAGTACCCTGCTATACTAAAAGTTGAAGCGCGCGACCACGCCGCTTTCAAACCGTACCGGAACGAGGGCGAAATGGGCGAGACGATGGAACGGGTATGGCTTGACGAGGCCATCGAGCTGGCCAAGGCGCTCTGGCGCGCCTATGTTCTGGAACCCACCGAAGAAGGGGGCCGGTTCATCTTCGACTCGCTCTTCCAAAGCGATTTCTCGCTCATCGGCACGGGCAAGCACGAGATGTATCCCAATCTACCGGCGTTCATGGGCGGCCTCGGGCGCGACCAGGAAGAGGCCGAGGGCATAACCTTCGAGATACTCGACGACTATTACGAGGCCCGGCCGCTCGGCGAGGGCTGCTGCCTCGTATTCGGCACGTTGTGGGTGCGCGAGAGGCCGAGCGAGCCCAAGTCGCTCCTGGTGGAGATGGACACGCGTTTCAGCATGGTGTTCCGGCGCGAGGGCGACCGCTGGCTCCTCGCCCACCTGCACCACTCCACGCCCAACGTCGACCAGCACCGCGACGAATACTATCCCAAAACGGTGACGGAGCAGGCGAACGCCGCGCTCGCGTACTCCAAGGCACTTGAGCGCCGCGCCGAACTCGACCCGATGACCGGCCTGTTCAACCATGTGGCCTTCGAGGGCCACGTGTGTGAGGCCCTGGCGCGCGGCGCCTCGGGCGGCACGTTCTTCATGATCGATCTGGACGACTTCAAGCTGGTGAACGACACGCTCGGGCATCCCGAGGGCGACCGCGTCATCGTGGAGTTCGCCGATGTGCTCTCCGACGTTTTCGCGCAGGACGCCTACGTTGGGCGCATGGGCGGCGACGAGTTCGCCGCGTTCGTCGAATGCCCGCTCTCTGTCGCGCAGGCCGAGGCGAAGGCGCGTACGCTCGTCGAGCGCTGGACGGCGTGCTCGGACGGGCGCGTGAGGCTGGGGTGCTCCGTCGGCCTGGCGTCCGTTGCGCGCGACCAGACGTTCTTCGACCTGTACCATGCCGCCGACAAGGCGCTCTATGCCAGCAAGCGCAACGGCAAGGGACGCTTCAGCTGGTAGGGAAAGGGAGCACGCCGCACCCGGCCCGCACACCCGGTCCCGCACGAAAAAACGGCTTTGCATTCCGCGGCCGTTCGCCTAGAATACCAAGCATGGTAATCGCGAACGACATCTTCTCCCTCCCAGCCGTGGTTTCGGCTGGTCGATGGCTCTAGCTTCAAGCACCGCCGTGGGCGGGCTTGAAGCGACCCCTGCGACCCCGCAAGCCATCCAACGAAACGAGGACCTCCCATGCAGTTGACCACCGACCAGTTCGCGCTCGTCAAGGAGCAGTTCAAGACCCTGAAGGCGCGCTCGCCGTTCTACGCCATGAAGTTCGAGGGCATTGACCTGCCCGACGTGCAATCCCAGGAAGATTTCGAGAAGCTGCCGTTCTCCGAGAAGGACGATCTGCGCCGCGTGTACCCGCTGGGCCTGCAGGCCGTGCCCGACGAGGAGGTCGTGCGCATCCATTCGTCGTCCGGCACCACGGGCACGCCCGTCATCGTGCCCTACACGCAGCAGGACGTGACCGACTGGGCCATCCAGTTCGCGCGCTGCTACGAGACGGCGGGCATCACGAACACCGACCGCATCCAGATCACCCCCGGCTACGGCCTGTGGACGGCTGGCATCGGCTTCCAGCTGGGCGCCGAGCACCTGGGCGCCATGGCCATCCCCATGGGCCCCGGCAACACCGAGAAGCAGCTGCGCATGATGCAGGACTTGAAGTCCACCGTACTCTGCGCCACCAGTTCCTACGCGCTCCTGCTGGCGGAGGAGATTGCCGAGCGCGGCATCCGCGACAAGCTCTGCCTGCGCAAGGGCGTCATCGGCTCCGAGCGCTGGGGCGACAAGATGCGCGCGCGCATCGCCAGCGAGCTGGGCGTGGAGATCTACGACATATACGGCCTGACCGAGGTGTACGGCCCCGGCATCGGCATCTCGTGCGACGCGCACCACGGCATGCACGTGTGGGACGACTACGTGTACGTGGAGATCGTCGACCCTGCGACGGGCGCCCCCGTGCCCGACGGCGAGGTGGGCGAGCTGGTGCTCACCACGCTGCGCAAGCAGGGCGCGCCGCTCATCCGCTACCGCACGCACGACCTCACGCGCATCATCCCCGGCGACTGCACCTGCGGCTTCGGGCATCGTCACCCGCGCATCGACACGTTGACCGGCCGCACCGACGACATGTTCAAGGTGAAGGGGTGCAACATCTTCCCCGCGCAGGTGGAGGAGGTCATCGCCGCCACCGACGGCACGAGCTCGGAGTACCAGGTGATGATAGAGAACATCAGCGGCAAGGACGTGCTCACCGTGCTGTTCGAGACCCCGCTCGACGGCGAGGCAAAACAGCGTGCCGAGGAGGAGCTGGCCCTCATCTTCAAGGCGAAGTGCGGCTGCACCCCCGACGCGAAGGGCGTCCCCATGGGCGAGCTGCCCCGCTCGGAGAAGAAGACCAAGCGCATCTTCGACAGCCGCTATTAGTTCCGTTTGCCTCCGGCAAACGGAACCAGCCGACGCTGCGGCCGGCTGAGGCACCCGATCTTCGCGCGATCCCGGAGGCTCGCGTACCAAAGTACGCGTCGCCTCCGCGATCCCACGAATCTCGGGCACCTCAGCCGCCCTCGCTGACTCACTACGCCAACCTGCGCGGCCGTTATGCGGCCTCCGGCCGCATGGCCGGGGCACGCCCCGGCCAACCAACCTGCGCGGCCGTTTTCGCGCCTGCGGCGCGAAGGCCGCCCTG
>NC_021021.1:1205831-1219850 GCF_000210055.1 Gordonibacter pamelaeae 7-10-1-b | reverse complement strand
CGAAGGCCGCCCTGCGGGCGGCCGGCGGCGGCTCTCCCGTGGTTTTCGCGCCTGCCGGCGCGAAAGGGCGCTCTGGCGAGCGCCCTGCCCAACCTGCGAGCCCGTTATGTGCCCTCCGGGCGCATGGGCGGATCGCTTCGCTCCCGCCCGATCAACCCGTGCGCCCCGAATGTTTCACGTGAAACATTCGTTCGCTAGCGAGAGAATCGAGGCGGCCCGCTCACTTTTTCGCTCGCCGAGGCGCTCCACTGTGGTAGAGTATGCGCATGCATTCTGCGAGGGGACATATCGTCGTCGACGAACGCTGGCGTTTCGAGCTGGCCGTCGCGGCTGCATGCCGCGCCTTCGCACCGCGCGCTTCCGAATGCCTCGCACCGTCTGCCTTGCAGCGCACGGTGGCTCAGCAGGACGACGGAGCCTACCGCGCCCTTCCTTATTATTCCTATCGATACCTCTAGCACATGGGTTTGCCCGTGGTGCTGCGACGTGTCGGAACCCGGCGCGGCGCGCCCGCAGCCGGCAAGGTCATGTGCGCCACTGCGCGGGCTCCTTTCCAGCGCGCTGTTTCACGTGAAACATTTGTACGATCATCTGATGATGCGGCAAGGGTCTCCCGTGAAACAAGCTGGAGCAACGGCCCGCACTCCAACGGAAAGCGAACGCGGGCGGGGCAGCCCGCATGAGACGATAGGGAACTACCAATGATCGAAAAGATATGCATGGTGCTCATTTTCGTGGGCGTGGCAGTGGGCGTGGGCATCTACTGCCGACGCCACGCCGGCACCGTCGACGGGTTCATCCTGGGCGGGCGCAACGTGGGGCCGTGGCTCTCGGCGTTCGCGTTCGGCACGAGCTACTTCTCCGCCGTCATCTTCGTGGGCTACGCGGGGCAGTTCGGCTGGAAGTACGGCATCGCCGCCACGTGGATCGGCATCGGCAACGCCATCCTGGGCAGCCTTTTGGCCTGGTGGGTGCTCGGCCCGCGCACGCGCGAGATGACGCACCGCCTGGGCGCGTCCACGATGCCCGAGTTCTTCGGCGCTCGCTTCCAGTCGAAGGGTTTGCGCATCGCGGCCGCGGCCATCATCTTCGTGTTCCTCATCCCGTACACGGCGAGCGTCTACAACGGCCTGTCGCGGCTGTTCGGCATGGCGTTCGGCCTGCCGTATGAGTGGTGCGTCATCGGCATGGCGGTTATCACCTGCATCTACGTGGTGCTGGGCGGCTACATGGCCACCGTCATGAACGACTTCATCCGGGGCATCGTCATGCTGCTGGGCATCGTGGCGGTCATCGTGGCGGTGTTGGTGAACAACGGCGGTTTCACCGAGGCCATCACCACGCTCTCTCTCATCCCGGCCGAGGGCAGCGAAATGGCCGGCCCATTCGTCAGCTTCTTCGGGCCGAATCTGCCCGACCTCATCGGCGTCATCATCCTCACCAGCCTGGGCACGTGGGGCCTGCCGCAGATGGTGCAGAAGTTCTACGCCATCAAGAGCGGCCCGGCCATCAAGCAGGGCGCCATCATTTCCACGGTGTTCGCCATGATCGTGGCGGGCGGCAGCTACTTCCTGGGCGGGTTCGGCCGCCTGTACGGCGGGCAGGTGGAGATGACGGCCGCCGGCACGCCGGTGTACGACTCCATCATCCCCACCATGCTGTCCACGTTGCCCGACCTGCTCATCGGCATCGTAATCGTGCTGGTGCTGAGCGCGTCCATGTCCACGCTGTCGTCGCTCGTGCTCACCTCGTCGTCCACGCTCACGCTCGACCTCATCAAGGACAACCTGGTGAAGAACATGAGCGAGAAGAAGCAGCTGTCGTACATGCGCGTGCTGCTGGTGGTGTTCATCGTCATCTCGGCGGTGCTGGCGCTCGTGCAGTACAACTCGTCCATCACGTTCATCGCGCAGCTCATGTCCATCAGCTGGGGCGCGCTGGCCGGATCGTTCCTCGGCCCGTTCTTCTGGGGGCTGTTCTCCAAGCGCATCTCGCGCCCGGCCGTGTGGGCCAGCTTCATCGTGGGCGTGGGCCTGACCACGGGCAACATGATCGCCGGGTTCGTGGGCACGGCGTTCATCGCCAGCCCCATCAACTGCGGCGCCATCGCCATGGTGCTGTCGCTGATCATCGTGCCGCTGGTAAGCCTGTTCACGAAGCGCGTGGACTTCGAGGTGGACCCGCCGCGCGTGGAAGGCGCCATCGACCGCGAGTACGAGCAGGAGCTGGAAGGGGAAGGGGAGTAGCGCCGCCGGAAACCGAGCGTACGGAATTCCGCTTGCGTTTCACTTGCTCGCCATTTGCTTCGCGGGGCCCGTTTTGGGCCCCGCAGCTGCTTTCGAAGGCTGTCCAACGAATCGATACTCATCTGATCAGGCAATTCAGTTAAACTTCATCAGGCCTCTTTTCAAAATCTCATTTGCTTCTCACTTGCTCGTCATTTGCTTTTCATTTGCTTCGCTGATATAGTGCAGTTTGATAACACGGCTGAAGGAACACTCATGCAAAACATCGGCGCGCTCATCGAGAATCTCAGGCAGCTTTCCAACGAAACCGAGTACGTGGAATTCAAGAAGGACTTCGCCGAGCCGGAGAAAGAGGCGAAAGACATCTGCGCGCTTGCCAATGCCGCTGCGTTTCATGACGCATCGGCGGCTTACAAAGTATGGGGTATCGAAGACAAGACCCATGAAGTAGTCGGCACATCATTCAATCCCAAAGCTTGCAAGAAGGGTAACCAGGAACTTGAGATATGGCTGCGCCAGCATTTGAGCGCCAACGCACATTTCGAATTTATCGAACATGTCCACCAGGGTGCTTCCGTTGTCGTGCTGAAGATCTGGCCTGCCTACCACCAGCCGGTGCAGTACGACAACGTTGTCTACATCCGCACGGGAAGCTGTACCCAGAAGCTTGCACACGGCTCGACGCGCGAGTCGGAGTTATGGAAGAAGATACAGAAAGAGGTGTTCGAAGATCAACTTGCTATTGAAGATTTGTCTGGTCAGGAAGTCTTCGAGCTTCTGGACATAAACGCGTATTTCCGGCTGTCTGGAACCACTGCGCCGGAAAGCCTCGAAGCGCAGCTGCACTACTTTCTCGAAGAGGGCATGCTTGAGCGGCAGGACAACGGCATGCTTGCCATTACGAACCTGGGTGCAGTCCTCTTCTCGAAAAGTCTCGAAGCCTTTCCTACCGTCAAGCGGAAGGCGGTGCGCGTTATGCTCTACAGCGGCCGAGGGCGAATCGATATGCTGAAGGAAAGGACTTTCGACCAAGGATATGCCGTGTGCATGGAAGCATTGTTCGACTACGTCATGACGCTCGTTCCTGCTCGTGAGACTATCCAAGGAGCGCTTCGGACAACGGTTACGGCGTATCCTGCCATTGCCGTTCGTGAGCTCGTTGCCAATGCGCTCATCCATCAAGACTTCACGGTGACAGGGGCGGCGCCGCTCATCGAGCTTTTCGACCATCGCATCGAGTTCACGAATCCGGGTAGCCCGCTTGTTGAAGTGGATCGCATTGTGAATGATCCTCCACGTTCCCGCAACGAGAAGCTGGCCTCCCTCATGCGACGTCTGCATATGTGCGAGGAAGCGGGAAGCGGTTGGGACAAGATCATCAGCGCATGCGAACACTTCCGCATGCCGGCCCCGAAAATTGAGATCAGGGAGGAACGGAGTATGCGCGTATCGCTGCGACAGGCCGTTCCGTACAAAAACCTCAGCCCACAAGAACGATTGGAAGCGTGCTACTGGCATGCGTGCATCTGCTATGCACAGGGTGATTACGCTACGAATCAAAGCCTTCGCGAACGTTTCGATTTAAAGCCTTCGAACGCTTCGCAGATATCGCGCTTGATCAAAGAGGCGGCGGAAGGAGGGCTTATCAAGCCTGTGGACCCCAATACCTCGCCGCGGTACATGAAGTACGAACCGGCATGGGCATAAGCTTCACTTGCTCGCCATTTGCTTCGCGGGGCCCGTTTTGGGCCCCGCAGCTGCTTTCGAAGGCCGTCCAACGAATCGACACTCGTCTGATCAGGCAATTCTATTAGGCGCCGTCACGCCCCCTTGCTAAATCTCACTTGCTTCTCACTTGCTCGCCATTTGCTTTTCGCTGGTCGCGCTCGGTTAGCCATGCCCGAAAAGAACAATTTGGCGACGGCGGCGCAACGAACGCTATACTATCGAGTACTCGTGCTGTCCCTCCGCAACCGACGAAGGTCCCTCCATGCTGCTCACGCTGCTGCTCATATACTTCCCCGCGCTGGTGTTCGGGTTCCTGTTCGTCAAGAACTACCGCAAGGAGCCGCGCCAGTTCCGCAACGCCTTGTACTTCCTGCTGCTGTGCCTGTTCTCATTCTACGGCTTGTCCATCCAATTCGAGCTGCCGTGGCTCGTGCTCATCGGGTTCGCCGCTATCCCTTTCGGCACGGTGGCGCTCGTCGTGTTTCTGACGGCGAACACGTTCGTGGTGGTCAAGCGGGAGGGGCTTAGCCTGTCGCACCTGCTGCCGGGGCTGCTGGCGTTCGGTATCGTGGCGGCCTGCGTCGGCGGGCCGGTGCTGCTGCTTGTCCAGGCGCCTCCGCTGCTGTTGGCGCTCTATCTGCTCGTGCTGATGGAGGGCTCGTACGTGGCATTCACGTTCGCGGCGCTGCTGCTGTATTCGTGGCTGTACCGACGGCTGCCGAAGCGCCGCGATTACGACTACATCGTCGTGCACGGCGCGGGCTTGTCGGGCACGAAGCCCACGCCGCTCCTGGCCGCGCGCCTCGACAAGGGCGTGGAGCTGTGGGAGGCCGGCGCCCGCCGCGCCATCATCATTGCTTCGGGCGGGCAAGGAGCCGACGAGGAGGTTCCCGAAGCCCAGGCCATGCGCGCGTACCTCATGGAGGAGCGCGGCGTGCCCGTCGACGCCATCATCGAGGAGGACCGCTCGACCACCACGATGGAGAACCTGCGCAACTCGAAGGCCATCATGGACGCGCGCTCGGGCGCCGGCCAGTACCGCGCTGCCGTGGTGACCAGCGACTATCATGTGTTTCGCACCGCCGAGTACGCACACAAGATTGGGCTTGCCGCCGACGGCGTGGGCAGCAAGACGGCGCGTTACTTCTGGCCCACGGCGTTCATCCGCGAGTTCGTGGCCGTGAGCAACGCCCACCGCTGGCCCTTCGTCGTCATCTTCGCGCTCTGGCTCCCCTTCGCGGCCATCGTGCTGCTCCAGCTCTAAGCCGTCCCAGCCGCCCCCCCAAGCCGCCGCAAGCCGCCGCGATCGATCGCCGCCGTGCGGGCGTGAAAGCGGTATTCGCGCTGCTCGCGGCGCTTTCATATCGTATACTAGGGCGCATCGTTGCGCATCCGCGCGGGCGTCCGCAGCACGACCTTCGCGCGAATGCGTTCCGCCTAGGAGAAGGGGACGCATATGGAAGGCTTCGACCTTATCAGCACAGGGGTGTGGTCCATCATCCCGCCCATCTTGGCGCTGGCGCTGGCGCTCATCACGAAGGAGGTGTACTCCTCGCTCGCCATCGGCGTGTTCACCGGCATGGTGATCTACCAGTTCAGCCTGAACGGCGCCGGGTTCGAGCAGCTCGTGGACTCGTTCACCATGGTTCCGCAGATGATGGCCGAGCAGATAGCCGGCAACGGGGCGCTGCTCTTGTTCCTCGCGTTGCTGGGCGCGCTCGTGGTGGTCATAGCCGGCGCGGGCGGCTCGCGCGCGTACGGCGAGTGGGTGGCCACGCATATCAAAAACGCGAAGATGGCGCAGATTCTCACGGCGGTGCTGGGCATCATCATCTTCGTGGACGACTACTTCAACTGCCTCACGGTGGGCGCCGTCATGCGTCCCGTCACCGACCGCTTCAAGATCAGCCACGAGAAGCTGGCCTGGATCATCGATTCCACGGCAGCGCCCATCTGCATCATCGCACCGGTGTCGTCGTGGGCGGTGGCCGTGGGCGGCTACCTGGGCGAGGGCGGCTTCACCACGTTCGTGCAGTCCATCCCGTACAACTTCTACGCGCTGCTCACCATCGTGTTCGTGTTCTTCATGTGCGCCACGAACAAGGACTTCGGCCCCATGCGCGTGGCCGAGGCCGAGTACCAGCACGAGGGTTCCAAGCAGGATATCCCGCCGAAGGACAGCGCGCTCGAGGCCATGGCGACCGTCGGCCTGTCCGACCGCGAGGCCGCCGACACGCTGCCTCCGTTCAACATGGAGACGGTGGTGGCCGAGCGCGACGAGCTGGACGAGGCGGCGCAGACGGCGGTGGAGGAGTTCAAGGGAATCGCCATCTCCGAGAAGGGCCGCGTGTTCGACCTCATCGTGCCCATCGTGGTGCTCATCATCTTCTCCATCTTGGGCATGCTGTACGCGGGCGGGTTCTTCAAGGGCGTCGACTTCGCCACCGCCGTGGGCGAGAACCCCGTGTTCGGCCTGTGCATCGGCGTGTGCGTGTCGCTGGTGGTGGCCGCCATCATGTTCCTGCCGCGCAAGCTCATGACGCTGTCGGGCTACATGGAGGGCATCTCCGAGGGTGTGCGCTCCATGGTGGGCGCCATCATGATCCTCGTGCTGGCATGGAGCCTGGGCGGCACGTGCCGCTACCTCTTGGGCACGGGCGAGTTCGTGAGCGGCTTTTTGAACAGCATCGGCGTGGGGCTCGCGCTGCTGCCGGCCGTCATCTTCGTGGTGGCCGCGTTCATCGGCTTCGCCATGGGCACGTCGTGGGGCACCATCGCGCTCATCCTGCCCATAGTGATCGGCGTGTTCCCCGCCGACAACCCGCTGTTCCTGGTGGCCATCGGCGCGACGCTCGGCGGCGCGGTGTATGGCGACCATGTGTCGCCCATATCGGACACCACCATCCTGTCGTCGGCCGGCGCGCAGTGCAACCACCTGCGCCACGTGGCCACGCAGCTGCCGTACGCGTCGGTGGTGGCCGTGATCTGCCTGGTAGGCTATCTCATCGCCGGCTTTTCGGGCAACCCGTGGATCTCGCTCGTCGTGGGCGCCGTGCTCATGGTGGCGGCCGTGCTGGTGCTGAACAAGTCCCGGTACGGGGCTTTGAAGGACTAGCGCGCTCCTGCCGCGCGCTTGCTTTTGTCGGGCCGTGCGCCGCGAACGGGGGCGCACGGCCCGTTTTCCGCATGCCGCCCGTCTACGCGCCCCGTCTAGGCGTGGACGATGCGCGCGAGGGGGCGGTCGTGCGGTTCGCAGGGCACGGCCGGCACCCGCTGCTCGTCGAAGGCCACGCCCACGACGAGCGCGTCGGCGCGGAGCCGGGGGAGCAGGCGGTCGTAGTTGCCGCCGCCGTAGCCCAGCCGGTTGCCCTCGTCGTCGAACGCCACGAGCGGTACCGCCACCGCGTCGAGGTCGGCCGGGGCCGCTTCCTCGTAGCCCGCATCGGCCAGCGCGGCGCAGGGCAAACAGCGCAGCGGGTGGTCCAGGAACGCTGCACGCGCATGGTCAAGACGCGCGCCGGGCACGCGGTAGAACGCCATGCGGCCCGGCCCCTGCCCGTCCGCCTCGTCGCGCACCATGCAGGGGAAGCACACGTCCCACCCGCGCGCGAAGGCGCTTTCCGCGAACGCCTGCAGGTCCACCTCGCTGCGCATGGCGGCGTACACGGCAACGCACGGCGGGCGGCCGAGGTTCCGATATGCCCGAACCCCATGCGCCGGTCCCAGCCGGTCCGCTTCCGCGGAATTCCCGTCGGGCGAGCATGCTCCGCACGCACCGGCGTCCGGCGCGCAGGCTTCCTCAACCAACCGTTCAAGCTCGCGGCAAATCGCCGCGGACTTGCGTGCCCGCGTTTCCGCATCCAGCGCGTCGCGCCTTCCGAGCACGTCCGCGCGCATGTTTTTCTTCTCGTCCATGTCGCCAGTATAACACCGCGGCAACGCCGGTAAGGGAGGCGCGCATTCGATGGCCCAGATAGTTAACGATAGTCGATAACTGCAGGTCAAGATTGCGTAGACGTAACCGTTTCCATTCGATTTGCTATGCAATCGGCTCAATGACCTTGCTATAATCGTTCTGCATTCGGTACACTCGAATCGTCCCGGATCGCCCTGTTGGTCTTCGGAGCGGAAATGCCTGAAAGACGCTGTTTTACGGCGTCTTTTGTGTTATTCGGGACATGTTTGAGCATTTAGCGTATATATATGAAAGTCGCTTATAGCAGGCACCTCAGCCTACCGAAAGCAGCGGCGAGTTAGGAGACATCGTGCAATTCAAGGCATCGACGGACTATGGCATGCGCGCCATCCTGTACCTGGCCGCACAGGGTACCACGTGCTCCTCCAAAGATATCGCGCAGGACATGTCCATACCGCGGGACTATCTCATCCAACTGGCCCAGCTGCTGCGCAACGCGGGCCTCATCGAGGCGCGGCCGGGCAAGCACGGCGGCTACCGGCTGGCCAAGGAGCCGTCCGACATCACCGTGCTGCAGATCATGAAGGCGCTCGAGGAGGATGCGAAGGCCTCCACCCGCGCCAAGCGCTCGTCGCGCAAGGGCGGCGCCATGGTGCAGGGCGTGAAGCAGACCTACCAGCTTATCGAAGAGAGCTTCGACGCTTATCTGGACAGCCTGACCATCGAGATGCTGCTCGAAAGCGTGAAGAACGGCGACAACCGCCGCCTCTTCCTGGCCGAGCGCCTTGAGGACGAGGGCAAGCGCCTCGCCGAGAACGCCTAGCACCTAAGAGACGCGCTCCGCACCTGCCGGCCGTCCGCGCCGTCTGCCAGCGTGCCCCCAGGCTACCCGATGCCCAGCACCTGCATGACCAGCAGCGCCGCCGTGAGCACGGTGACGATGCCCACGGTCAGCCAGATGAGCACGCGCGAAACCAGGCGCGTGCGGTACGCGCCCATAACGCGCTTGTCGGCGGAGATGATGGCCATGAACACCAGCAGCACCGGTAGGATGAGGCCGTTCACGAACTGCGCCGTGAGCATAACGCCCATGAGGTCGATCCCCGGGATGAGTACCACGATGGCCGAGAACGCGATCACGAACGTGAAGATGCTCTTGAACAGCGGCGCCTCCCGCCACTTGAACGACACGCCCGCCTCCCAGCCGAACGCCTCGCAGATAACGAACGACGTGGTGAGCGGCAACACGCACGCAGCCAGAAACGACGCGGCGATGAGCCCGATGGCGAACAGCGCCTCGGCGTAGTGCCCCGCGAACGGCGCCAGCGCGGACGCGGCGTCGGCGGCCGACTCTATCTCGATCCCCTGCGGGAACAGCACGGCGCCCGTGGTCACGATGATGAACCACGCCACGAGGCACGCGGCGATGGTTCCGGCGATCACGTCCACCTTCTGCGAGAAGAAGTCCTTCACGCCCACGCCCTTCTCCACCACGTTGCTCTGGGCGAAGAACATCATCCACGGCGCTATGGTCGTGCCGATCATGGCGATGACGAGCGAGACGAAGCTCGTGTCGTTCACCACATGCGGCACCACGGTGCTGGCCAGCGCGTCGTCCCAGTTGGGCTGCGCCATGAACGCCGCCACGATGTACGTGACGAACACCAGCGACAGCACGAGGAACACCTTCTCCACGCGCTTGTAGCTGCCGCCCACCACCAAGAGCCACACGGCCACGGCCGCCACCGGCACGGCCAGGTACTTCGACACGCCGAACATCTCCATGCCGCTTGCGATGCCCGCGAACTCGGAGAACGTGGTGGCCACGTTGCCCACGAGCAGCGCCAGCATGGCCAGCGCCGTGAGGCGGATGCCGAACCGCTCGCGGATGAGCGCGGCGAAGCCCTTGCCCGTGACGGCGCCCATGCGCGCCGCCGTCATCTGAACCACGATGAGCAGCACGCACATGATGGGTATGACCCAGAGCGTCGCGTAGCCGAACTTCGCCCCAACGGTCGAGTACGTGGAGATGCCGCCGGCATCGTTGCCGGCCATGGCCGTGACCACGCCGGGGCCCAGGGCTGCCAGCAGCAGCCACAGCTTGTTCGGCTTCTTCTCGGCCAGCTCCTCGCCGTCTGCGGCGTCCTGCGCGGTCGCGAGGGCGGCGTCCGCCGCTCCGGTCGTGGGAGCCTTCCCTGCGCGCTCGGCCTTCCGGTCTCGTTTCACCATCATGGCCTTACCTCCCGGTGTAGCCGATGACCTGCAGCAGCACCAGCGTGTACAGCCCCAGGAACAGCAGGGAGGCCAGCACGATGCCCACGACCTTGAGGGCCGTGGCCTTCGTCTTGTCGCCGCTCACGTCCTCCTCGATGGCATCCCAGGCGTCGTCGACGGTGACGATGCCCAGCAGCATGTTGTGCTCGTCCACCACGGGCATGGCGGGCAGCTCGTACTTGAAGATGTCGGCCGCCACGTCCTCCTCCGTCTCGTCGGGCGGCACGGAGATCACGTCCTCGTACATGACGTCGCCCACGGGCTTGGCGTCGTCGGTGAGCACGAGGGTGCGCAGGCTGAGCACGCCCTCGAACTCGTCGTACTCGTCGAGCACGTACACGTAGTGGACGGTGGGGTGGTCCTCGGGAAGCTCGCGCAGCACCTCGATGACCTCGCCGACGGTGTCGGTGGCGTGCACGGACACGAACTGCGTGGTCATCATGCCGCCGGCGGTGCCGTCCTTGTAGCCCAGCAGGCGGCGGATCTCGGTGGCGTCCTCCACGCCCATGAGGCGCAGCAGTGTCTCGGCCTTCTCGTAGGACAGGTCGCGCACGATGTCGGCCGCGTCGTCCGGGTCCATGCTGCCCAAGAGGCCGGCGGCGCGGGCGTCGTCCAGATCCTCGATGAAGTCGGCCTGGTACTCGTCCTCCATCTCGGAGATGGCCTCGGTGGCCTGCGCGTCGTCCAGGTGCTGGAAGACGTTCGCGCGCTGCTGGGGGTCCAGCTGCTCAAGGATGTCGGCCACGTCGGCGGGATGCAGCTCGTCCAGGCGCTTGTGCGTCACGGACAGCTGCACCTCGGACAGGTCGCGGTCGAGCAGGTCCATGTAGTTCCAGGCGATGATCTGCTCGTCGATGCGGCGGCCGAACACCTTCGCCACGGCCACCACGGCGCGTTCGAGCCATGGTGCCAGGCCGCGCAGGATGCCGCGCGCGCCCACCTCGGCGCCCAAAAGGCGCAGCTGCGTGCCCGAGATGGAGAGCTTCAGGTCGTTCACGCGCACGACCTTCATGCCCTGCGTGTCCACGATCTGGCGGTTCAACAGGTCGCGCGCCAGCAGGATCTCCTCGGGCTGCAGGTAGCTGAAGCGGATGTCGTGCGCCGGCACGGACAGCCTGATGCCGTCCTCGTCGAACTCCTCGACGTACTTGCGCCACGAGATCATGAACGGGACCTTGCCCGGCCCCTGGAAGGCCAGGCTGGTGATGCGGGGGAACACCTCGCCGGTGGAGATGGCCAGGTCGGAGATCGTGCCGATCTTCTCGCCGGTCGCATCGACGACGGGCTTTCCCATCATTTGAGAGAGATAGAGCATGTGAATTCCCTTACGTGTTTGCTCGCAGGCAGTCGTCCTTCGACCGCCGATGTAAGGGAATCGAAGGAGGACTACTTACTGTGAGGTTTCGATTTTCGAACCTTCAACAAAGTCCCTTTCGCTCGACCAATAAAAAAACCGCACGTGCTGCTGCCAGTCGTTGCGGAATGAAAGTGCTGAAATGGTGCGCCGTGAGGGATTCGAACCCCCGACGTACTGATTCGTAGTCAGTCCCTCTATCCAGCTGAGGTAACGGCGCACGTCGAAACAGCAAAAGCTATTATGGCGGTAACGACCATCTCTGTCAACGGCTATTTTCAAGAAGTTTGAGAAATATTTCTCGTACCGCGCCGGCCGCCCGGCGTGGGCACGGCGCTGCCCGCATCAGGCGTGCGCGATGCGGGCAGCGGGAATGCAGGGCGTGCCTTGGCTGCCTACCTGGCTTCGGGCCAGTCCTCGATGATCTTGGCGGATTCCTTGTTGCCCACATCGATGACATCGATCTCGTCGGGCGTCTCGATGACTTCCAAGACCTCCTCGTTGCTGGGGAGGACGATCTTTTCCTCGGAGCCGTTTTCCTCGGTCGCTTCGGGCGTCTTCTTGTCGGACATGGTTTCTCCCATCTTTCGGACGAACGGTACGCTGCCCCCAATCGTAAGGCGCCGGCGCGGCGAGCAAGCTCGGCAGGGGCATCGTTTACGCGCGCGTAGCGGAATGTTTGGGGGCGTGACAAAGGGACGGGCGTGACAAAGGGCGTGACAAAGGGACGGGGATAATGTCACACTCTCGGGATACTGCCTTCGAGCACAGCGGGGAGTGTGACATTATCCCCGTCCCTTTGTCACGCTAGCGGGCGTACACGCTCTGCTTGCGCGAGACCAGCCGGTTGACGAACTCGGTGGCGGGGGCGCGCAGGATCTCCTCGGGCGGGGCGAACTGCACGGCGCGGCCGGCTTCCATGACCAGCACCCGGTCGCCCAAATCAAGCGCCTCGTCGATGTCGTGCGTCACGAACAGCACGGTGATGCCCGTCTGTTCATGGATGCGCTTGATCTCGTCCTGCAGGCTTGCGCGCGTGATGGCGTCCACGGCGCTGAACGGCTCGTCGGCCAGCAGGATGTCGGGGCTCGCCGCCAGCGCGCGGGCGATGCCCACGCGCTGCGCCTGGCCGCCCGACAGCTCGGCGGGGTAGCGGTCCATGATGTCGCGCGGCAGCCCGATGATGTCCATCCACTTCTTTACGGCCGCCTCGGTGCGGTCCTCGTCGCCGCTGTTCAGCAGCGTGGGCACGTACGCGATGTTCTGCTCCACGGTGAGATGGGGGAACAGCACGCTGCCCTGGATGGCGTAGCCGATGTTGCGGCGCAGCCCGATGGGGTCGGCGTTCGACGTGGCGCGCCCGTGCACGAGCACTTCGCCCTCGTCGGGCATCACGAGCGCGTTCACCATCTTCAACAGCGTGGTCTTGCCGCAGCCGGAGCTGCCGATGATGGTAACGAACATACCCTCCGCGATGGCGAGGTTCACGTCGTCCACGGCGTTGGCGTCCCCGAACCGCTTGGACACGTGCTCGAACGCCACGGCGGCCGCGCCGCCCTTCTCCCTGCCGTCCATGCTACATCAGCCCCTTCTCGGCCAGGAACGCGTCGGCCACCGCTTTCGGTTCCTGCCCCTGCGTTTCCACGGCATTGTTCATGCGCGCCATGTCGATATCGGTGATGGTGCCTTGCAGCTTCAACAGCTCGTCGCGCAGCTCGGGGTGCCTTTCCAGCGCATCCTGGCGCACCACGTTCCCGCAGAGGTACGAAGGGTAGAAGTGCCGGTCGTCCTCGAGCACCGCAAGGCGCTCGTCGGCCACCTGCCCGTCGGTGGTCGACACCACGATGGCATCCACCTGGCCCTCGAAAAGCGCCTGGTACTTCAAGCTGATGTCCATGTCCCGCGTGGCGCCGAAGGCCATGCCGTAGGCATCTTGCAGACCGGGGTAGCCGTCCTGCCGATCGTAGAAGTCGGGCTCCGCGCCAAGCGTGAGCTCGCTCGCAACCCCGGCCAGGTCCGAATACGTGCGCAGGTCGTAACGTTCGGCCACGTCCTTGCTCACGGCCAGTCCGTACGTGTTGTTGAAGCCGTACATCCCCACCCAGGTGAGGCCAAGCTGTGACTCGTATTCCTGCTGCATCGCGTCGAACATCGACTCGTCGTAGGTGTCATCGTGCTTCAGCACGGCGTTCCATCCCGTTCCCGTGTACTCGGGATAGAGGTCGAAGTCACCCTTCTCCATGCCCGGCTCGATGTTCGACGTGCCGCCGCCCACACCCTGCGTCAGCTCCACGTTGAGGTCGGTGTCGTGCTCGATCAGCGTGTTCAGCATCTCGCCGAGGATGTACTGCTCGGTCATGGGCTTCGTTGCGATGTTCACCACGTTGTCGCCGCCGTCGCGGTTCGCGAACGCGAAGGCTCCGCCCGCGATCAGGACCACGGCCGCGCCAACGGCTGCGACGGTGCCTGCGCGCCGCTGCATGCCCCGCCTCCGCCCTGCG
>NC_021021.1:1201661-1205645 GCF_000210055.1 Gordonibacter pamelaeae 7-10-1-b | reverse complement strand
GCCCCTCCGCGTTCCCGCCCGCTTCCGGCGCCGTGCGTCCGACGGCTCGAGGTGGCGCCGCGTCGACTTCTCGGCCAGGCCCAGCAGCAGGTCCACCGCGATGGCCAAGAGCGCGATGAGCACGCTGCCCGCCAGCGTCATGGCCATGTTGTTCGTGGTGATGCCGCGGTAGATGGCCACGCCCAGGCCGCCTGCGCCGATGAACGATGCGATGCCGGCCAGCGCGATGGTCATGGTGGCCATGTTGCGGATGCCGCTCATGATGACGGGCGCGGCCAGCGGCAGCTCTATGCGGTAGAGCAGTTGGCGGTCCGTGGAGCCCATGCCGCGCGCCGCCTCGATGATGGCGGGGTCGATGGTGGTGAGGCCGGTGTACGTGTTGCGCACCATGGGAAGCAGCGCGTACACGGTGAGCGCCACGACGGCCGTGAGGTCGCCGATGCCCGTGACGGGGATGAGGAAGCCGAACAGCGCGATGGACGGGATGGTGTACACGAAGTTCACCAGCGCGAGCACGGGTTTCGCCCCGCGCCGCCATGCGGCGATGGCAATGCCCAGCGACAGCCCGATGAGGGCCGCCAGCGCGATGGATATGAACGAGATGCCGATATGCTGGAGGAGCAGGTCGAAAAACCAAGCGCGCTTCTCGACGAGCAGCTGGAACAGGGAGGAGAGCATGGACGCCTCGTTTCCACTGGATGGGCACCGTGTCGTGCCGGCCATTCTAAGCGTTCCGCCCCGGCGCCAGCGCCTGCCCTGCCGTCCGCATACGAACCGTCACTCGCCCGTCACCGCCATACCGTGCGCGCACCCATCGCTTCCAGCCGGATGGCGGCGGGTCCTTTTCGTGCTCCGCTGACCTTCCGCATGAAGATTCCCTCTGTTATTCGCCGGAAAGTGCTGTGAAGGCGCATCCTAAGGCTTTATCATACTAAAGCACGAACGGACGACCATCCGATTTCCCCGCCATTCGCTTCGCATTGCGCCCGGTTTCGCCGGGTCTCGGGCAATGCACGGCGGGAGCGGGGCCGTCCATGACGCAGGGAGGTTTGCATGCAAGAAGAAGAGAAGAAGATCGCTCTCTACGAGAATTTCAAGACCATCAACTCCATCGACCCCGCCTACTACGAGCAGTACGACGTGAAGCGCGGCCTGCGCAATGCGGACGGCACCGGCGTGGTGGCCGGCCTTACGAACATCGCGAACGTGCATGGCTACGTGGTGTCGGACAACGAGAAGATCGCCGACGAGGGCCATCTGCGCTATCGTGGCTACGATGTGTACGACCTTCTGGGCGACCAGTCCGCCGAGCACCGTTTCAACTTCGAGGAGGTCTCGTACCTGCTGCTCATGGGCGAGCTGCCCACGCGCGAGCAGCTCGACCGCTTCATCGAGGTCCTCGACGGCCAGCGCGAGCTGCCGGACGGGTTCACCGCGTCCATGATCATGCGCGACACGCCGCCCGACATCATGAATGTGCTGGCGCGCACCATCCTGCTGCTGTACGCCTACGACCCCGACGCGGAGGACCGTTCGGCGCACCATGAGATCCACACGGCCATCTCGCTCATCTCGCGCCTGCCGCGCATCATGGTGCTCACGTACTACGCCAAGCGCGCCCGCTACAACAACGAGTCCATGATCATGCACCGCTTCATTCCCGGCCAGTCCACGGCCGAGACCATCCTGTCCATGCTGCGCCCCGACCGCCAGTTCACGCTGGAAGAGGCGCGTATGCTCGACGTCATGCTGTGCCTGCATGCCGAGCACGGCGGCGGCAACAACTCCACGTTCACCACGCGCGTGCTGACCTCGGCCGACACCGACCCGTACTCCACGTACGCCGGTGCCATCGGCTCGCTGAAGGGCTGGAAGCACGGCGGCGCGAACCACCAGGTGCTGGCCATGCAGCAGGAGATCAAGGAGCACGTGGCCGACTGGTCCGACGAGGGCCAGGTGGCCGACTACCTGGCGAAGATCGTGCGCAAGGAGGCCTTCGACAAAACGGGCCTCGTGTACGGCATGGGCCACGCGGTGTACACGAAGAGCGACCCGCGCGCCATCATCTGCAAGCAGTTCGCCGAGGGCCTGGCCGTGGGCACGGAGTTCGAGGCCGAGTTCAACCTGCTGAAGTCCATCGAGCGCTTGGCTCCCGAGGTCATCCTGCGCGAGAAGGGCACGGCCAAGGACATGTGCGCGAACATCGACATGTACTCCGGCTTCGTGTACTCTATGATGGGCATCCCCGAGGACCTGTTCACGCCGCTGTTCGCGTGCGCGCGCATGTCCGGTTGGGCCGCGCACCGCTTCGAGGAGATCGTGAGCGGCAAGCGCATCATCCGCCCCGCCTACAAGTCCACCCGCAGCGGCAAGCGCGATTACGTGACCATGGACGAGCGGTAGGCAGGAGGTAGGCAGCCGGGAGCTTTTCGTAGAGGGCAATGCCGAGCCGCAGTAAAAGCGCCCGGAGCCGCTGGCTTCCGGGCGCGTTTCGTTCTGGCGGAGGAAGTAGGATTCGAACCCACGGACGCGTGAACGTCAACAGTTTTCAAGACTGCCGCCTTCAACCACTCGGCCATTCCTCCGCGATAGGGTGATGCGGCGCATGCTGCCCGCAAGCGTCGCACGCTCCGCACGGCGATGTTTCACGTGAAACATTCGTTCGCCGCATGCGCTTTTCGGAAAGAGGTTCCGAAAAGCAAGCAAAGGATACCATATAATAATCCGCATGAACGACGAAGACAACAGAGCCGATGCCCCTCGCCGCGAACCTGCGGCCCCTGCGTCCCGAACGCGCAGGTTGGAGGATGCGCTGGCGCCGAGCGGCTTGACGGCAGGGGAGGCGGCCCGCGTTTCCGCTCATTGGCAGCCGCGCCTTTCCGACGAGGGCTATATGCGCCTGGCTATCGACGAGGCGCGCCGCGCCGAAGAGCTGGGCGAGGTGCCCATCGGGGCCGTGGTGGTGTACGAGCCCATCGATCCCGCAACCCGCCGCCCCCTGGCCGAGCCGCAGGTGATCGCGCGCGCCGGCAACCTGCGCGAGACGACGCAGGACCCGGCGGGACACGCCGAGTTCCTGGCCATGAAGCAGGCGTCGGCCGCCCTCGGCGCGTGGCGGCTTGCCGGCTGCACCGTGTACGTGACGCTGGAGCCGTGCATCATGTGCGCTGGCCTCATGCACCAGGCGCGCGTCGACCGTTGCGTGTACGGCGCACCCGATCCGAAGGCCGGAGCGCTGGGAACGCTGTACCGCATCAACGAGGACGAGCGCCTCAACCACAACTTCACCGCAACGCCCGGCGTGCTCGGCAACGAGTGCGCGGAGATGCTGCGCGCGTTCTTCGCGCGCAGGAGAAGGAAATGAACGGAGCCCGTGATGGCCAAGCCAAATGAAGAGAACCTGATCGCCGCCCAAGAGCCCGACGCTCCCGAAGAGACAGCATCTAGCTGCTCTGACCTGCGCGGGCGGTCTGCCGGTGCAGGTCCGCAGCATCCTGCAGCCGGCGCACGCGCACGCGACCCGCACGCGGTTGACATGCTGGCGGCGGCGCGTGCCGCGCAGAAGGTCGACGAGGCGGCGTTCGGCGGTCCGGGAGCCGTCAAGGTCATCGCGCCTGCCAAGGTGAACCTGTTCCTGGGCATCGGGGATCGGCGCCCCGACGGCTACCACGAGGCCTTGAGCGTCATGCACGCGCTCACCATGCACGACGTGCTGCGCATGCGCCTTGCGCCCGCAGGGTCCGACGGCTCCGGCAGCCTCTCCGTCGCCCTCGACTGCCGCGTGGCCGAGGGGCTTCCCCCGCTTGACGTGCCGCCCGAGGACAACATCGTGAGCAGGGCGATCCGCCGGCTCGCAGAGGCCGTCGGTCGCAACGAGGACGAGCAGGTGTCCGTGCTGCTGGAGAAGCGCATCCCCGCCGAGGCGGGGCTGGGCGGCGGCTCGTCCGACGCCGCGGCCGCGCTCGTGGGCTTGGCGCAGCTGTG
>NC_021021.1:1195363-1201406 GCF_000210055.1 Gordonibacter pamelaeae 7-10-1-b | reverse complement strand
GCGATGCGGCGCTTGCGGCCGCGAGCGCCCAGGACGTGCCCCTCTGCAACAACCTGGCAGCGGCGTCCGAATCGCTGCTGCCCGCCCTGGCCGACGTGCGCGCATGGGCCGAGGTCTGTCCCGAGGTGCGGCAGGCCCTCATGTCGGGCAGCGGGTCGGCCGTGTTCGCGCTTTGCGATACGTTCGAGGCTGCCGGCCGCGCTGCCGCCCAGGCCCGCATGCGCGGCTGGTGGGCCCATGCCACGATGTTCGGCCGTGCTCGCGCTGCCGCCGTCCCCTCCCGTTGAGGGCGGGCGCGGGGAATCGCGTCATCAGACCCGCTTCGCCGGTCCTCGCCGCGTCCCGCCGACGTCGCCGACGCAATATGGCGACGGGGCAAGGACCGCACGCGCGCTAAAGGAGAACTTGCTGGGTTACAGATTCAATCTGTATCGTCCGCTCACGCTGGGAGATGTTAAAATCCCAGTTACGTAATAGCAAAGGAGGGCTTATGAGCATCGCACTGATCGTCATCCTCGTCATAGTCGTTGTTCTGGTCGTTGCGGTTATCGGCCTGTACAACAACCTGGTGAAGCTGCGCAACATGGTGGACAACGCCTGGGCGCAGATCGACGTGCAGCTGCAGCGCCGCCTGGATCTCATCCCGAACCTCGTGGAGACGGTCAAGGGCTACGCCTCGCACGAGCGCGGGACGCTCGAGGAGGTCACGCAGGCGCGCACCGCTGTGATGAACGCGCCCACGCCCGAGGGTAAGATGCAGGCCGACGGCATTCTCACCGGCGCCCTGAAGAACCTGTTCGCCGTAGCCGAGGCGTACCCCGACCTCAAGGCCAATGCGAACTTCCAGCAGCTCCAGGCCGAACTGTCCAACACGGAGGACAAGATCAGCTACATGCGCCAGAGCTACAACGACACGGTCATGAAGTTCAACACGGCCATCCAGACGTTCCCGGCGGTGCTGTTCGCCGGGATGATGGGCTTCAAGCAGCGCGACAGCTTCGATGCCGCTGCCGGGGCGGACGTCGCCCCCAAGGTCCAATTCTAACAGCGATCATCGCGCCCGCCCGAACCAACGAGGCGGGCGTTCCCTTTCTAGTCAAGATTCGTCCGCGTGCCCACGTCGACGGCGCCCACGTCGAACGGCGCGGTTGCGCGGACGGGTACGCCCGAGGGGCCCTGACCCCATGGGGCGCGCTTGTCGGAGACAACAGGTCGGAAGTGGTTGTATGACGCATGATTTCCGCTGCCATCGGATGCTCGGCCTCGATCGGCTCGCGCGGGCGCTCGACACCCGCATGCTTTCGTTCGCAATGACGCTCGTCCTTGTTGCGCTGCTGATCGTGTTCTATACGGTGACGATGGTGAACATGAGCGCCATCTCCGGCCGCATCGATGAGATAAACGCGCATCCCTACCCGGTGACCGTGGCCGCAGGCGAGGTGGAAACCAACCTGGTGCAGCTGCGCACTCTGTCGGACCGACTCGTGTACGTGAGGACGCCGGAGGCCGTGGATGCCGTCGAGGACGAGTACGCGAGCATCGACCAGGCGATAGCGGATCCGCTGGCCACCATTGCCAGCCAATGCCGGTCGTCCCCCGAGAAGGCGGCCGCGCTCTCGGCCGACTATGAAACGCTGAAAGCCGAGCAGCGGCAGCTCATCGACGAGTGCCGCGATCCTGCCGCCACCGACGCCGAGGTGCAGCGTCTGGTCAGCGAGCAGGTGGACCCGCTGATCGGGGCGATGCTCGCACGCAATTCCGAGATCATCGGGAGCTCGCACCAATCGTTCGGCGCCCTGTTCGAGCTGGCGGTCAAGGCCTGTGCGGAAACCGCGCTGTATGCCACCGTGCTCATGGCGGGCGTGTTGGCCGTGCTCGCCATCTTCCTGATTACGCTCAAGCGCCGCAACGCCGAGCGCGACCGGCTCCAGAAGAACCTCGAGGCAGCGCTCGAGACGGCTCGCCACGCCAGCCAGGCGAAGTCTCAGTTCCTTGCCAGCGTGTCGCACGACATACGCACGCCGTGCTCGGCCATCGTCGGGCTGACGGAGATCGCCGAGCGCCATGTGGGCGAGACGGACTGGGTTGAGGAGTGCCTGTCGAAGATCACGCTTTCGTCACACCACCTGATAAGCCTGATCAACGATGTTCTGGAGATGAGCAAGATCGAAAGCGGGCGCTTCCTGCTGAATGACGAAACGTTCAGCCTGGAAGAGCTCGTGTCCCTGGTCGACGTTATCGCCCAGCAGCAGGCGCGCACGAAGCAGCTCGCGTTCCGCATGGAGGCGGGCGACGTTTCCGGCGTCTACGTGCGCGGCGATTCACTGCGCTTGCGACAGGTGCTGCTGAACCTAATCGGCAATGCCGTGAAGTACACCGAGCCCGGCGGGGAAGTTCGTCTGCGCGTGCGGTTGGAGCGTGCGGGTTGCGTGTCGCCCGAGCAGGCGCCCTGCGCCGACGAGACCCTGATGCTGGGTGAGTGCCGACGCGGCGTCGACTTCCCCGAAACGCCCTGCGGTGGAGAAGGGGCGTGCGGCTGCGCGCTGTACCGGTTCGAGATCGAGGACAACGGCATAGGCATGACGCCCGAGTTCGTGGGGCGTATCTTCGAGCCCTTCGAGCGGGAGCGCACCAGCGAGACGCGCGGTATCGAGGGAACCGGGCTGGGCATGTCCATCACGAAAAGCATCGTCGACCAGATGGGCGGCACCATCACCGTGAAGAGCGAGCGCCATCATGGCACGACGTTCACGGTCGACCTCCCGCTCTGCCTGGAGAACGCCGATGTCGCCAAACCCCTGCCTGCCGAAGACGCGGCGCCCACGCTGCCAAAGCGCGTGGATTTCTCGGGCGTGCGCGTGCTGGTGGCGGAAGACGATGAGATCAACGCCGAGATAGCCTGCGACATCGTGGGCCGCACGCATGCCGAGGTCGTCTGGGCGCACGATGGCGCCGAGGCGGTAGAGACGGTGCTGCAGGCACCCGACGGCTGGTTCGACCTCGTGTTCATGGACGTGGAGATGCCGAACATGGACGGCTTGGAGGCTTCGCGCACCCTGCGGGACGCCTGCCGTCGCGAGGGGCGGACTCAGCTCGTTATCGTGGCCATGACGGCGAACGCGTACGTGGAGGACCGTCGCCGTGCGTTCGATGCCGGCATGGACGACTATCTGGTGAAGCCTTTCGGCTTCGCCGACGTATGCGACGTGATGGATCTGCGCCTGCCGGCCCGCAGCGAATCGGATGGGCAGCATGAGGCAAACGAGTCGGCGGAGCCCGCCTTGTCTTTGGTATGATGGTGGCAAAGGAACGTTGGCGGGAACGGCGTCGAAGGGAGTGGACCGATGGTAGCAAGGCTTTCGCGTATCGTGCCGCTGCTCATCGTGTTGGCCGTTATCGCGGGCATCGTGTACCTGGTGGCCGCATGGCGCTACTCGCCGAACCGCGGCAAGGAGATACTCATCAAGCTGTTCACGTGGCTGACGGGGATTCTCTTGGTCGCGTTCCTGCTCATAAGCCTGTACGCGCTGCTTGACGGCAATGCCCTCATCCTGGACTTGGGCTTGAGCTTCCTCGTGGCCGCGCTCATCGGCCTGGGCGTTACGCGCATCTGCCGCGCCGTCTTCGTGCGCAATCACCCCGGCTGGAAGCAGAAGCCCGTGCGGACGACGCGCCCGGACGACCATCCGCGGCGCCCGTTCACGCCGCCGTGGAAGCGGTAGGGAATCCGTGCAAAGCTGCCGGAAAAGAAAGCATCCCCGAGCGGGGATGCGGAAAGTGCTTCGGTGGCGGAGAAGCAGGGATTCGAACCCTGGATACCCTTGTGGGGTATACTCACTTAGCAGGCGAGCACCTTCGGCCTCTCGGTCACTTCTCCGCGCTATAATAGGTGCGATTCGCTATGATACCGTGACCATCTCGAACTTGCAAGGAGATTAACCGTGCAAACCACGAGTGATCCTCATAATAACGGGGTGCGCACTGCAATAGCCGCCCTAAACCCCGCTGCAACAGCCGCCCCTGCACGTCCTGTGGGCCCCGCCGTTGCCGACGCCCGGGCCGTGCGCCGTCCTGTTGCGGCGCGTCTCGCACTGCTGGCGGCCGCGCTCGTCCTGGCCGCCGTCGCGCTGCTGGCCGTCGCGCCGGGCGAGGCGTTCGCGAAGTCCTACGACATGACGAAGGTCGACATAACGGCGCAAGCCGAGACGGACGGGTCGCTGCATGCGGTGGAGCAGCGCACGTTTGACTTCAACGGCTACTTCACGGCGGTGTGGTGGACGTTCGAGGGGCTGCCTTCGAACGCGGAGCTGAAGGTGAACTCCATGCGCATGGCGCGCGTGGACGGGGACGGCAACGTGGTGGGCGAGTGGGAGACGCTGCCCAGCGTGCCGTTCGTGCTGGGCTGGCGCGATGCGGGCGGCCCTGGAACGGATGCGTATTCGGTCGATGCGCCGATGAACACGGTGTACGCCTTCTTCGACGTCTCGGATGAGAAGGCGGTCATCGAGCTGGACTACACCGTGGTGAACGGCGTGCAGGCCTACAAGGACGTGGCCGAAGTGAACTGGAAGTACGTGGGCGACCAGTGGGAGGAATCGTCCGCCGACGTCACCATGACGCTGGCGCTGCCGGTGCCGCAGGGCGTGGCGGTGGAGCCCGGCGAGAACGTGCGCGCGTGGGGCCATGGCCCGCTTGACGGGTCGCTGGCCATCAACGCGGACGGCAGCGTCGCGTACACGGTGCCGAAGGTGAACGCCGGCCAGTACGCCGAGGCGCGCGTGGTGTTCCCCGTGACATGGCTTACGAACCTCTCGCCCGATGCGGCGAAGCTCCATGCGGACGAGGCGCGTCTCGACAAGGTGCTGGCCGAGGAGGAGGACTGGGCCGACCAGGCCAACCGCAACCGCATGCAGTCGCTGGCCTTCGTCATCGGCTGCGGTGTTCTGTGTGTGCTGCTCATCGCCTGGGCGCTGTGGTCCTACTTCCGCTACGGCAAGGAGCACGCCCCGAGCTTCACCGACGAGTACTGGCGCGACGTTCCCGATCCGCGCGTGCACCCGGCCGTGATCGGCCGCCTGTGGCGCTGGGATCGCGAGAGCCAGGACGACTTCACGGCTACGCTCATGCACCTGTCGCACAGCGGCGCCATCCGCATCGACCGCGGCACCTATCAGGACCAGAAGTCCTTCGGCCGCACGGAGACGGCGGAGGACTACTACCTCACGCGCGTGCCCGCCGTGGCCGACGCGGTGGAGAACCCCATCGATCGTCAGGCGCTCGACCTCCTGTTCGGCACCATTGCCGCCGGGGGCGACTCGCTGTGGTTCGGCACCATCGAGCAGTACGGCAAGGACCACCCCGAGGAGTTCCTGGATGCCATGAAGAGCTGGCAGGGCATCGTGTCGGCCGAGACGAACCGCTGGGACTTCTTCGAGGTCAAGGGCAAGCGCTACCAGGGGTATCTCGTCACGCTCGCCATTCTGGTGGGAGTGGCTGGTCTGGGTATCGGGCTGGTCATGGACAACTTCATCCCGCTCATCTTCATGCTGCCCACGGCCATTGCGCTGGGCGTGATCGGCAACTACATGCCGCGGCGCAGCGTGGAGGGCAACAACCTGGTGGCGAAGTGCAAGGCGCTGCGCAACTGGCTGCGCGACTTCTCGTCGCTCGATGAGCGCCCGCCCACCGACGTCAAGGTGTGGGGCGAGTTCATGGTGTACGCCTACGTGTTCGGCATTGCGAAGCAGGTCATGCACGAGCTGCAGACAAGCGTGCCCGAGCTGTTCGAGCCCGCGGCCGGCACGGCGTACGGCTACGGTTACGTGCCCTGGTGGTTCTGGTACGCGCCCACCCACGGCGCCGGCGGCGCGGTCATGCCGGCAGCGGGCGATCTGCTGCACACGGCCGTTTCGAACACCGTGAGCACGGCTCAGGCTGCTATCTCGGGCGCGAGCGGCAACTTCTCCAGCGGCGGCGGCTTCGGCGGCGGTTTCTCCGGCGGCGGAGGCGGCGGCTTCGGCGGAGGCGGCGGCGCCCGGTAGCG
>NC_021021.1:1189810-1194793 GCF_000210055.1 Gordonibacter pamelaeae 7-10-1-b | reverse complement strand
GTGCTGGTCGGGGCGCTGGCCGCCGCGGTGATGGCGGGCGCTATTGTCGCTGTGCCCGCGCTGCTGCCCGGGACGCTGGGCGGATGGGGAGGCTCGGGGGCCGGGGCTCCTGCGTCCTCGCTGGCCGACCAGTTCGGCCTGGCGCTCTATGCCGATGCCGACGAGGGCGGTCAGACGGTGAGCATCGCCACGGCGGATGAAGGTATCGTGCCGGTAGGTAGCGAAGGGGGGCCGCGGCCGAGCGCTCTCTCGTACCAGCTGAACCTCGCGTGCGTGGGCGAGGGCATCGAGTCTGTGACCTACGCCATCGACGGTGAGGATGTGTCGTTCGAGCTGATAGAAATGAAAACGCTGGAAGATGGGACGTTCGTGCCGTCGACGTATGCGCCCTCGCAGGAATTCACCCTTGACTACGCCAACCAACAACCTGAGAACCTCCGTCGATCGATCAAGGTCGATCTGCGCACACCGGAAGAGCGCGATTGGCGTGCTCGCCTTGATGACGTCCTCGCGCGTCGGGAAGCAGCGACCGACCCCGCCGAGCTGGAGGCGCTGAACAACGAGGTGATCGAGCTCTCAAACGAACAAAACGATCGTATTAACGGCGAGTTCGATGCACTTCCTCAAGGCGATGATGCGCGCTACGCCGCCATGGACGAGCTCTTCTTCGAAGCATCCTGCGAGGCTGCCCAGAAGATCGGCCGGGCGACGCTTTCGGCCACCGCCACGTTCACCGACGGCACCACCCTCACGCGCCGATACCGCATCGCGCCCGTCGAGAACTTCGAGCAGGTGTTCGCCGACCGTATGGCCGCCAATCGCGAGCAAGGTTGTCCTGACGACGACCCCCGCCTTACCGCTCCGCTGTTCGAGATCACCGAGCTGGCGTAACGTAATCCAACAAAGCTGCCTTCGCCGACAACGAAAAGAGCCCCGGATTCCAGGGCTCTTCCAAGTTCAAATGGTGCGGGTGAAAGGACTTGAACCTTCATGGGGTTGCCCCCATACGGACCTGAACCGTACGCGTCTGCCAATTCCGCCACACCCGCATCTGCTCTCCGACCTCGGTCGAAAGCAAGAACAGATGATACAGGACTTCATCCGGCTATGCAAGACCGAAATTTGCTCCTGCGGAGAAAAACGGCCGATAGCGAGCAATCGCAGAGCTTTCACGCGTCTCCCGCGCTGCGCTCTCCGGGTACGCGCCGCGGAGGCTCCTTACAGGGCGGTGCCGCGCTTCGGCACGTAGAGGCCGGTCAGATCGACGCCCTCGTGCTCCAGCAGCCAGACCTTGCGTGTGATGCCGCCGGCGTAGCCGGTCAGGCTGCCGTCCGAGCCGACCACGCGATGGCAGGGCAGGATGATGGAGATGGGGTTGCGCCCGTTCGCCGTGCCGACGGCGCGCGCCGAGGTCTTCTTCCCGTCGCACTCGCGTGCGATCTGCGCGGCGAGGTCGGCATAAGTGCGCAGCTCGCCGTAGGGGATGCTGGCCAGCAGCTTCCACACGCGCTGCTGGAACGGGGTGCCGCCTGGTTTGAGGGGCAGCGTCGTTACGGGAAGGGGATCGCCGGCGAAGTAGCGGTCGAGCCAGGCGTGCGCCTGAGCGAACACGGGAAGGTCGTCTTGGCGCTCCAAGTTTCCCGCCACCTTGCCGGCGAAGTATTTCTGCCCCTCTATCCACAGGCCGACGATCGCCTCGCCATCGCTCGCTATGATGAGGTCGCCCAGCTCGGCGTGGGGGTACACGGTCGAGTAAAGCATGAGGTCGCGATTCCCTTCCCTGTGCTAAAGCGCCGTGCCCTTCTCGGGGACGAACAGGCCCTCCATGTCCACGCCTTCGTGCTCCAGCAGCCATATCTTGCGCGCCAGGCCGCCGGCGTAGCCGGTCAAGCTGCCGCCCGAGCCCACCACGCGGTGGCACGGGATGATGATGGAGATGGGGTTGTGCCCCACGGCTCCGCCCACGGCCTGGGAAGACATCTTCTCCTTGCCATCCTCCTGCGCGATCTCCCGTGCCAGGTCGCCGTAGGTGCGCACCTGCCCGTAGGGGATCTCCGCCAGCTTGCGCCACACGCGCTGGCGGAACGAGCTGCCGTTGGGCGCCAGCGGCAGCTCGTCTATCGCGGGCCGCTCGCCGGCGAAGTAGCGGTCGAGCCAGCCTTTCGCCTGGGTGAAAACGGGCAGGTCGTCGGCCGGCTCCATCTCGCCGTCCACCGTGCCGCCGAAGTGCTTCTGTCCGGCCATCCACAGCCCCACGATATTCTGGCCGTCGCTCGCGATCGTGATCTCTCCGAATCCGGGGTGGGTGTAGTTAGTCCGATAAACCATGCGCGTTCCTTCCTATTCGGCCAGCGAGTTCCACAGGCACAGCACCGCGTAGCTGCGCCACGGGCGCCACTGCTCGGCCAGCTCCAGCCGTTCCTTCGGTTCCAGGTGGGGCAGGGCGTGCTTCACGCCGGCATCGGTCTCCATGAAGGCGTCGGGATGATTGAGCACCCTCATGGCCAGGTAGTTCGCCGACCACGGGCCGATGCCCTTCACCGCCAGCAGGCGTTCCATCTGCTCCGCCACCACGGCGCCGGCATCGAAGCGCAGGTCGCCGGCCTCCAGCAGCCGCGCGATCTCGGCGATGGTGCGCGAGCGCGTCTTGATGACGCCCAGCACGCCGAGCGCATCCTCGATGGGTTCGAGCGCGGCGACCTCCGCCGCTGTGGGGAACGCGTGCGTGAGCCCCGGGATGCCGGTGTCCATGGGCTTGCCGTAGCGCTCTACGATGCGCGCCGCCAGCCGGTTCGCGGCCACCACCGTCACCTGCTGGCCGAGGACGGCCCGCACGGCCGTCTCGAAGGGGTCGAAACAGCCGGGCACCCGCGTTCCCAGGACTGCCGCGCCCGGAACCGCGTCATCCAGCGAGGCGATGCCCTCGTGCACCGCCTGTGGGTCGCAGTCGACGTCGAACTGGCGGCGCACGCGGGCGATGACCTGCGACGTCACCGGCAGTAGCGACGCGCTCATCGTGACGGCAAGCGCGCCTCGCCGCTCGTCGTCGGCCACGCGCACCCAGCCGAGCACCTCCTCGTCGCCGTGCTGCATGCGCACGACGCGCGCGTAGGCGTGCTCGTCCACCGCTTCCACGCCTTCCAGCTGGCGGGCGCGGAAGAACGCGAGCAGTTCGGCGAAGCGGTACGGCGGACGGTAGCTCAGCGAGAAGGCCACCCGGTCGCCCGACGGCGTGCGCCGTCGGGCGCTCTTGCGCACGGCGGTGGGGGTGAGCCGATAGCGCTCCTTGAACAGGTCGTTGAAGCGCCGCACGCTCTTGAACCCGGCGGCCGCGGCCACCTGGCTTACCGGAAGGTCCGAGTCGGTGAGCAGGCTCTTCGCCAGAAGGAGGCGGCAGGTTTGCAGGTACTGCACCGGCGTCACCTCGAACTCGCGTTGGAAGGCCCGTCGCAGGTGGCGGTCGGTGTAGCCCAGCCGCTCCGCCATGCGCTCGAGGCTCTCGCCGCTCGTGCAGCCCTCGCGCAGCAGCGAGGCCGCCCGCCGCGCGAGGTTCGCGGACGCGTCGGCGATGGAGTGGCCGGGCGCGAGCTCCGGGCGGCACACGAGGCACGGGCGGTATCCGGCAGCCTCCGCCTCGGCCGCTGTCTCGTAGAACGTGCAGTTCTCGTACTTCGGCATGTGCACGTGGCAGACGGGGCGGCAGTACACGCCCGTGGAGGACACGCCCACGAACGCCTGGCCGTCGAATCGCGCATCTTTCGACGCGAACGCCGCGTACAGCGCCCGCTTGCGCGATTCAGGATGGTTGAGGTCCTGCCGCAGGGTGCTCTCCTGTGCTTCTGCCATGGGGTGCCTCCCTCCTTCCGAGTGATCCGCACTGCGAGAGGCGGTGCAGCTGCCGAGCCGCCTCTAAAGTCGCCGTATCATGCAGCGCCGCGCCGCCAGTTGCGGCACCGAACTGCCTCTCCGACAAGAGTCTAGCGTGAAAGGCTGGAGGGAACTAGCCGTTTTCGGACGTCAAGTTGAAACCTCTGTGGAACAACGCCGCATTCGCGCGTCCGGCGCTGTTTCCTGAAGCCTCGCGTTTGCGGCCCGTTCGCCCGGTTCGTCATCTGACGCCGAAAACGCCTGCTGCTGTCAAAAAAGAGCCGGTTTGGCAATCTGGATGTCGGCCTTGGAAGGTCTTCCCTGCGAGGAGCTGGAGAAAGGCCAGGTCGCGTTCAACACTGCACGAGCTTCGGAGTGGCAGCGGTTGCCAAACCGGCTCTTTTTTGACAGTAGCAGGCGTTTTTGCCGACAGGCAGGGAACTGCGGTCAGGCAGGGAACTGCGGTCCGGAAACAGGTCCAGCTAGACCAGAAGCATGACCGCTGGTTTCGAGGAGTACCGCCGCTCGTCCATTCGGCGCTTCTGGGTGGGGAGCATGCAGCGGAGGGGCGAAATGCGCTATCATGATCGGTGCAGGCGCTCGTGTCGCCTGTCGCTTTCTGAAACGAACCCGCAACGACCGCAGAGAAGGCGCATGGCATGCAACCAGCTCATATTGGATCGGTACCGACCCATCGGGGAGTCGCGCTCGGGCGGCTTCGGCACGGTGCGCGTTGCGTGGGACACGCGCATTCAGCGTAAGGTGGCCATCAAGTGCATTGAGCTCGACGAAGTGGATGCCGCGCGCGCGGCGCTGCCGGGTGCCGATGCGGTGCGGCGGCAGCCCTCTGCCCCCGCTCCCGCTCCCGAGCCCGTTGACGCTCGCAGCTATTCCGAACAGGCGGGCACCGGCGCGATGCCGCGCTTCGACGAGGTCGACTGGGACGACGCGCCTTCGTGGGACGAAGCCGAAGACCTGCTCCCTTGGGAAACGCCCGGCGATCTGCCGCCACGGGAAGAGGCCGGTGCCGCCGCTCCGGTGCGCAATCCCGACGACGTTCCGCCCTGGGAGGACCTGCCCGCCGCCCCGCCGCCGCCCCCCGACTTCGAGAGCCCC
>NC_021021.1:1182503-1189015 GCF_000210055.1 Gordonibacter pamelaeae 7-10-1-b | reverse complement strand
CTGGATGCCCTCGGCCGCGGCCATCGCGTCCACGGCCGTGGCCGTCGCCGGCCTCGCCATCGCCAGCTACCTGGAGCCGCCCGCGCCCGAGCTGTGGGAAGAAGGGGAGGAAGCCGAGCCGAGCGAAGGCTGACCGGCATTTCCTTCCAAATACCTCGTGCGTTCGCGTTCCTTCTGGAGTATCGTGTGATGCGCCGAAGGCAGAGCGCTCTACTGCGCAAGAGCGCTCCGGCCAAGGCAGCAGACGAGCACGAGACAAGCGAGACGAAGGAAGGGGAGACCCATGCATCAGCTAGGAGACGAGCGCGTGCTGTTCGCGTTCGCGCGCGACCTCGAGCCGGCGCTCAGGGTAGCGTCGGGCGACACGGTGCGCATCCGCACGCAGGACTGCTTCGGCAACCAGGTGCAGACGCCCGAGGACGAGCTGGACGAGATCGACTGGGACGCCATCAATCCGGCCACGGGGCCTGTGTACGTGGAGGGCGCCGTGCCCGGCGGCGCGCTGAAGGTGACGATCGACGACATCGAGCTGGACGCCCAGACGGCTTCGTGCACCGGCAAGGACGAGGGCGTGTGCGGCGACCGCTTCGACGCATGGAGCACGCGCCTGTGCGCCATCGAGGACGGCGAGCTCAGGTGGAGCGACAAGCTGTCTATCCCGCTCAACCCCATGATCGGTGTTATCGGCGTTGCCCCGGAGGGCGAGCCTGTGAACTGCGGCACGCCGGGCAGCCACGGCGGCAACATGGACAACACCGCCATCACCACGGGGGCCACGCTGTACTTCCCGGTGGCCGTGGAGGGCGCGCTCTTCGGCTGCGGCGACATGCACGCGGCCATGGGCGACGGCGAGATCAGCGTCTCGGGCGCGGAAGTGGCCGGCTGGGCCACGGTCACGCTCACGGCGCTGCCGGACCTGCACCTCTCCGACCCGCTCATCGAGAACGACACGCACTTCGGCGTGATCGCCTCGGCCGAGACGCTCGATGCGGCGGCCGACCGCGCCGTGCACGAGATGGTGGACCTGCTGCACGACCGCACCGGCGTAGCCCAGGACGAGCTCGTCATGCTGCTGTCGCTTGTGGCAGACGTGCGGGTGTGCCAGATGGTCGACCCGGAGAAGACCGTGCGCTTCATGGTGCCGAAGTACGTGCTGGATGCGCTCGGCTTCGCGCTGTAGGGCAAAGACAAACCAAGGAAACAGGGGGATTTTCAATGACTGAAGAGCAGAAGGCGGTCTCGTCCGCCAACGATGCGGCCCAATCCCAAAGCGCCGCCTCCGAGGCCGCGCTGGAGGCCATGGGCTACAAGCAGGAGCTCAAGCGCGCCATGTCCGTGCCCGACATGCTGGTGTACGGGCTCATCTTCATGGTGCCCATCGCACCGTTCGGCATCTACGGCGGCGTGTTCGGCGATTCGGGCGGCATGCCCGCGCTCGTGTACCTGGTGGGCATGATAGCCATGGTGTTCACGGCGTTCTCCTACGCCACCCTCTCGCAGGCGTTTCCCGTGTCCGGCTCGGTGTACGGCTACACCAGCCGCGGTATCAACAAGCCGGTGGGCTTCGTGACCGGTTGGACCATGCTGCTGGACTACCTGCTGGTGCCCACGCTGCTGTACGTGGTGGCCGCGCAGGCCATGAGCGGCATCGTGCCCGAGGTGCCCGCGCTCATCTGGGGCATCCTGTTCGTGGCCATCAACACGTTCGTGAACATCCGCGGCATCGAGCTCACCGTCATCGTCGACCGCGTGGCCGTGGTGCTGGAGATACTGTGCCTGGGCGTGTTCGTGGTGATGGGCGCGCTGTGGATCGCCACCGACCCGCTGTCAAACGGCTTCACCATCCAGCCGTTCTACAACCCCGAGACGTTCAACCCCGGCCTGGTGATGAGCGCCGTTTCGCTGGGCGTGCTGTCGTTCCTCGGCTTCGACGGCATCGCCACGCTGTCCGAGGAGGCGAAGGACGCGAAGAAGGGCCCGTCGAAGGCCATGGTGGGGTCGCTCCTGATCGTGGGCTTCCTGTTCATGCTGCAAACCTACATCGCGGGCTGCATCAGCCCCGACGGCGCCGTGTTCGCGAACGATCCCGACAACGCGTTCTACCTGGTGGCCGAGGTTGCCGGCGGCAAGTTCCTCTACGTGCTGTGCGCGCTGGCCACGGCCATCGCCTGGGGCATCTTCAACTCGCTGGCCGCGCAGACGGCCATCAGCCGCATCCTGTTCGCCATGAGCCGCGACGGCAACCTGCCGAAGGCGTTGGCGAAGGTGCACCGGAAGTACCAGACGCCCTACGTGGCGGCCGCGTTCGTGGGCGCGCTGTCGCTCGTGCTGGTCATCGTGTTCGAGCAGCTGGGCATCGACGCCATCTCGCGTCTCGTGAACTTCGGCGCGCTCACGTCGTTCTGCGTGCTGCACGTGACGGTGGTGTGGCACTTCTTCATCAAGGAGCGCGACGGCAAGGTGTTCACACACCTCATCCTGCCGCTTCTGGGCTTCATCATCGTGGGCTACACGTGGATCAGCCTCGACCCAGCGTCCAAGACCATGGGCATCATCTGGGTCGTCGCCGGCATCGCGTACTATTTCGTGCTGCACAAGGTGATGAAGAAGAACGTCGACCTGGAAGTGTAGCGCCCCGACCGCTCGCTGGAGCATCACGCAAAAACGCCCTCGGGAACCCAATCCCGAGGGCGTCGCATGTCAGCTGCGTGGTGCGATTGCGTCCCTCTACAGCAGTCCGCACACCTTGCCGAGCAGGGGCTCGAAGCTCACGCCGCGGTCGCGGAACTCGGGCTGCTTGGCGCTCACGATCATGGCGTCGTGCACGAAGTCGCCGGCGAAGCGCACGGCCTCCTCCAGCGTGCGACCCGCCATGACGGCCGCCATCAGGCATGACGCGTACAGGTCGCCCGTGCCGTGCAGCATGTAGGGCAAATACTCGTTGTGCACCTCCACCGTCTCCATACCTAAGCCGCCCACGAAGTTGCGGATGCATGTCTCGCCCTCGCGCTGGATGCCCTTGAGCACCACGTGCTTTGCGCCCTTCGCCACCAGGGCGTCCACCAGACGGTGCGCCTCCTCGTCGGAGATGTCGGTGCCGGCCCACTCGTCGCCGATGGGCTCGCTCAGGATGATGGCGGCCTCCGTCAGGTTCGGCGTGAGGATGTCGGCCCCGCAGGCCAGCTCGGCCATCGCGTCGCACAGTTCCGGCGTGTAGGTGGGGTACACCTTGCCGTGGTCGGCCATCACCGGATCCACCACGCGCAGCGCCGCGGGGTACATCGCGTACAGGTCGCGGATGCGGTCCACCTGCTCGGGCGCGCCCAGGAAGCCGGAGTACACCGCGTCGATCTCCACGCCTATGTTCTTCCACGCCGTCAGGTAGTCCTTCAGCATGGCGGTGGTGTCGTGCATGTACCAGCCGGGGAACGCCGTGTGCGACGAGAACAGGCCGGTGGGAACGGGGCACACGTCGCAGCCGGCGGCCGAGAGCACCGGGATGGCCACGCCCAGCGAGCACTTGCCGTAGCCGCACAGGTCGTGCACGGCGGCAACGCGCGGGATGTAGTCGCCATTGCGGGTGTACAGGGTGGTTTCGCTCATGGTTCGCTCTTTCTCGAAGGGGTTGAAGCCTGGCTCGTTATCTGGCAATGGTACGGTGCGGTGGATGAGCGGTCCGAATCGTTGCCAAGTTGAAAACGGGCGCCGTGGGCGCCCGTGGGGTCCTCTGCTCAAGCCGATGCGGCGGGAGCTTCCGCTACTTGCCCTTCTCCTCGTCGTCATCGTCGTCGAAGAACGACCAGTCGTCCTCGTCGGCCTCGCGGCTCACGAAGCGCTTGCGCGTGCGCCTCTCCATGATAATGCAGGCGATTATGCTGATGACCAGCCCGATGGCGATCAGGCATCCGATGCCTTCGAACGTCTCGAACAGGAAATGGTACAGTTGACCGAAGTCCATGGCAGTCTCTTCGTCCTATCTATGCAAAGTCCGCCCGCAGGCGGCACTCCTCCGATTTAGTTTTGCGGGTAGAGTATACTATGCCCGTGCAAATTCGGGATACCTCCACGACGAGAATCCTTTATATACGTGAACGCACCAACTGAAGACTGCAAAGGTGGGCGCATGCGCGCTGGAAACCAGGCGGGACGCGGCAGGCGGCTCGCTCTCTATATCGTCGCCGCCTTGGCTGCGGTGGTCGTCTTGGGCACCTCGCTCGGGCTTATGGGCTACATCGACCAGAAGCTCAAGCAGGGAGCCGAGCAGCAGGTGGTCACGTTCACGCAGCAAGCTGCCTCCAACGTTACGGACCGCATCTTCATCGTGCAGAACGCCATCGGCGCGTTCGAGGTGCAATCGGCCGACCCGGCTGCCGTCGTGCCGGCGCTGCAGGGCCTGCGCGACCGGTTCGGCTTCGCGGAGGTCGCGTTCTCGGACAAGGACGGCCGCGGGGTCCTCTCGGACGGCACGCCGTTCTCCATGGAGGAGATGGCCCAGCCTGAAACGGCCCTCTCCCAAGGCAAGGACTCGTATTCCTCCACGTTCGAGCTGGACGACGGCCGTCGTGTGCGCCTGGCGCAACGTCCCCTCTACCTCGATGGGCAGCAGATAGGCGCGCTGTACGTGCAGATTCCCCTGTCCCTGTTCTCCATGGACGAGCAGCTGGACATGTTCGACGGCCGCGACTACTTCATGCTGTTCCAGGGAACCACAGGTGAGATACTCGTGCCTCCCATCGAGGACACGAAAACGCCGGTGAACAGCGGCATGACGGTCTACTCGTTCCTCGACCAGGCAGCGGACTACGAGCGACCTCCCGACCAGGGCGGCATGGCCGAGGTGATGGCCCTGTCGTTCGGCGAAGATGCGGAGAACCTGCCCTCGCTGGACGAGACGGTGGCGGCGGGCGAGACGGGGCTTGCCGTCGGGTACGTCGACGGCAAGGACAGCTACGTGTGCGTGGCGCCGGTGGGCGAGGGCAGCTGGTACGTGTGCAACGTCATACCCGTGGAGAACGTGCGCGCCGAGGCATCCGTCGTGCTCACCGCGTTCCAGGTGGTGTTCGCCGTGGTGGTGCTGTGCTTCGTCGCCGTCATCGCGCTCATGTTCTCCTCGTATCGCAAGCGCATACTCGAGCGCAACGTGGCCATGAAGTCGCACCTGTACAAGGCCCTGTCCGACAGCCTGGACATGGCGGTGAACCTGTACTGCCCCGTGGACGGCACCGTCACGCCCATCGTGGCGAAGGCCGTGCGCATCCTGGGCTTCACCATGCCCGAGATCATCGCAGACCCCCGTGTTGCCGACGAGCTGCAGCTGTCGGAGCAGGGCCGCACGCTGCTGGACCGCCTGCGCGAAGGCGCGGTGCAGGCCCCGCAGCAGGGCCAGTTCTCGTTCGTGCACCTGCAGACAGGCAAGGTGAGGTGGATAGCGTATTCTGCCAGCCCCTTGAGCTACGAGGACAAGCAGCGCATCCTGGTGGTGCTTCGCGACGTGACCACCGAGAAGGAGCTGCAGCTGTCCATGAAGGACGCCATGACGGCCGCCGAGGCCGCCAACCAGGCGAAATCCGAGTTTCTCTCGCGTATGAGCCACGAGATACGCACGCCTATGAACGCCATCATCGGCATGCTGCAGATAGCGAAGCTGCATACCGACAATGCCGAGAGGACCGAGGAGAGCCTGCGGAAGATCGGCGCGGCGTCCGACCATCTGCTCAACCTCATCAACGACGTGCTGGACATCTCGAAGATCGAGAGCGGGAAGATGGTGCTCACGAGCGAGCCGTTCCGCCTGTCGGTGCTTTTGGAGCGCGCGGCCGCCGTCATCGGCCCGCAATGCGAGCAGAAGGCCCAGGCCTTCGAGGTGGTCATGCCGGAGGAGGACGAGGTGTTCGTGGGCGATGCCGTGCGCCTGCGCCAGCTCCTCATCAACCTGCTGACGAACTCCGTGAAGTACACGCGGCCGGGCGGCCATGTGCGGCTGGAGGCCTCCATCGGCGCCGACTCGATCGTGGCCTACCGCTGCGTGACGTTCGTGGTGGCCGACGACGGCATCGGCATGACCGACGAGTTCCGCGAGCACCTGTTCGAGCCGTTCGTTATGGAAGGGCGGGCGAACGTGCAGGGCACGGGCCTCGGCATGCCCATCGTGAAGAACATCGTCACCATGATGGGCGGCGACATACACGTGCGCACCGCGGTCGACCAGGGCACGACGTTCACCATCACGGTGAACCTGCGGCTGGCGTTCGAGCCCGAGCGCCGCGCGCTGGCGGCGGCCGAGCGGGCGGGCGACGCATGGGAGAGCTCGCTCGATGTTTCGGGCCGGCCGCAGAAGCAGCCGCAATCGAACTTCACCGAGGTGGCTTTCGATGGCCTGTACGGAACGGCATCGCGCGTGCCGGCGCTCACGTCGATGCCGCTTCCGTCGGCCACGAAGGCGCCTCTGCTGCGGCCCGACGGCCCCGCGACGGCTCCGCTGCCCACGGCGGCGAGCCTGGCGGGCGCACGCG
>NC_021021.1:1180383-1182322 GCF_000210055.1 Gordonibacter pamelaeae 7-10-1-b | reverse complement strand
AGAACGGCGAGGAGGCGTGCCGCCTGTTCGCCGAGTCCGAGCCGGGCTACTACGACGTGGTGCTCATGGACGTGCAGATGCCGGTGATGGACGGCTACGAGGCCACCCGTTGCATTCGAGAGCTCCCGCGCGCCGATGCCGCCGATGTGCCCATCATCGCCATGTCGGCGAACGCCTTCGCCGAGGACGTGCGCGCCTCGCTGGAGTGCGGCATGGACGCCCACCTGTCCAAGCCCATCGACATGCGCCGCGTGCTGAGGGAGATAGCCATCCACCTCCAAAAGCGCAGCAGCTAGCGGGCGTGCAGCCGGAAGAGCCGCTGCCAACGGGGCTGCGCGGGAACATGCCGAGCGAGTGAAGGATTGCGGGAGGCGCTCGTGGGTGCGATATACTGAAGTTATACTGAAACGATAACCGGTTCCTACCGAGAAGGAGCGCGTCATGCTAGACATCAAGTACGTCCGCGATAACCAGGCAGCCGTCGCCGAGGCGATGGAAAACCGCCATGCTTCGTGGGATGCCGCTCGCTTCTCCGAACTGGACGAGACCCGCCGTGCCGCCATCGCGAAGGAGGAGGCGCTGCAGGCCGAGCGCAACGCCGCCTCGAAGTCCATCGGCGCCATGATGGGCGCCGGCCAGAAAGACGAGGCCGAGGCTGCGAAGGAGCGCGTGCGCGCCATCAACGACGAGCTGGCCGTGATCGGCAAGGAGCGCGAAGCCGCCGACGAGGCCCTGCGCGACCTGCTGTTGGCCACGCCGAACATGCCGGCCGACTCCACGCCCGTGGGCGCGAGCGAGGACGACAATCCCGAGGTGCGCCGCTGGGGCACGCCGCGCGATTTCGCCGCCGAGGGCTTCGAGATGAAACCGCACTGGGACCTGGGCCCGGAGCTCGGCATCATCGACTTCGAGCGCGCGGTGAAGCTCGCGCGCAGCCGCTTCATCCTGCTGGGCGGCCTCGGCGCCCGCCTCGAGCGCGCGCTCATCAACTTCATGGCCGACACGCATGCGTCGCGCGGCTACAAGGAGTGGTGGTGCCCGGCCATGGCCAACGCCGAGACGCTCACCGGCACGGGCCAGCTGCCGAAGTTCGAGGAAGACCTGTTCCATACCACCGAGGGCCTGTACCTCATTCCCACGGCCGAGGTGCAGCTCACCAACATCCACGCCGGCGAGGTGCTCGACGCCGGCCAGCTGCCGCTCAAATACTGCGCGTTCACGCCGTGCTTCCGCGAGGAGGCGGGCAGCGCCGGCCGCGACACGCGCGGGCTCATCCGCGTGCACCAGTTCGACAAGGTGGAGATGGTGAAGTACGCCAAGCCCGAGGAGAGCTTCGACGACCTGGAGGCCATGGTGGCCGACGCCGAGAATATCCTGCAGCTGCTGGGCCTGCCGTACCGCGTGATCAGCCTGTGCACGGGCGACATCGGGTTCTCGGCCGCCAAGACGTACGACCTCGAGGTGTGGCTGCCCAGCTACAACGGCTACAAGGAGATATCGTCCTGCTCCAACTGCACGGACTTCCAGGCGCGCCGCGCGAACATCAAGTACCGCGACCCCGCCGCCTTCAAGGGCTCGCGCTACGTGCACACCCTCAACGGCTCCGGCCTGGCGGTGGGTCGCACGATGGCCGCCGTCATCGAGAACTACCAGCAGCCCGACGGCACCGTGCGCGTGCCCGACGTGCTGGTTCCCTACATGGGCGGCGTCGAGGTCATCGCGCCGGAATAGGCGCGGCGGGCTCGGTCAGGGGCGAAGCGCGTGGTAACGAAACGCAAGTCGGTAAAGAACGCCAAGAAGATCTCCAGCGCACCGGGCGCGGCGAAGGCCGCGTCCGAGGCCCCGGCGAAGGCTGCTGCCGCAAGCCCGGTTAAGGCCGCGCCCAAAAGCCCGGCGAAGGGCGCGGAGAAGGAGCCTGCCGAGGCCCCGGCGAAGGCAG
>NC_021021.1:1161687-1179576 GCF_000210055.1 Gordonibacter pamelaeae 7-10-1-b | reverse complement strand
CCGGCGCCGGCGCTTCGGGGACGAACGCCTCCCCGTCCGGCGGCTCGGGCTCGAACTCCCCCGCGCCGGACAATCGGTTCGACTTGGACGACGTGAACGACGCGGGGGCCTGATTGGACGCCCTCGCCATCGAGCGCCTCGTGGTGGGCGAGGGCCGCATCGGCTGCGACGTGGCCCTCGCCCCGCATGCGCCGCGCACCACCGATCCCGCGCTCGCTGCCCGCGTAGGCGCCGCGTTCCCCAACCTGCCGCGCCATGCCTGCGTGAACGGCGCGGGCGACACGTTCGGCGCCGTCATGGGCGCCACGTCGCTGCCGCACCTGCTGGAACACCTCGTCATCGACCTGCAGACGCAGGCGGCGCCACCCGACGCTCCCCCCGACACCGCTTACGTGGGCGTCACCAGGTGGACGGACGAAAACGCCGGGAGGGCGCACATCGAGGTGAGTTTCACCGACGATTTGGTCGCTTTGCGGGCTTTTCGCGATGCTGTGCGCTTTCTGAACGTTGCGGTGGTACTCTAACGCAATGACTACGGCACACCTCACATTCGACCAGACGGGCGACAAGATTGCCGAACGCGTCGTGAAGATGCGCTCTTCCGCCGTGCGCGACCTGTTCGCCGCCGCGTCGAACCCTAACATCATCTCGCTGTCGGGCGGCATGCCCGACGTGTCGCTGCTGCCCCACTCCGCCATCCGCACGGCCACCCGCGCCGCCTGCGACGACGAGCGCGCCGTGGCGCTGCAGTACGGCTCGACCGACGGCCGCGTGGAGACGAAGCAGGTGTTCTGCGACCTCATGCGCGACATCGGCGTGCGCGCCAAGCCCGAGAACGTCATGATCACCACGGGCGCTCAGGAAGCGCTCGACCTCATTGCCAAGACGTTTTTGAACCCCGGCGACATCGTGCTGGCGGAAGGCCCCACCTACCTGGGCGCGCTCCAGGCGTTCAGCGCCTACGAGCCCGACATCCGCTGCATCCCGTTCGACGACGAGGGCATGCGCGTGGACCTCCTGGAAGAGGAGCTCGCGCGCATCGGCAAGGGCAACCCGCGCCTCAAGTTCCTCTACACCATCCCGAACTTCCAGAACCCCGGCGGCGTGACCATGGTGCCCGCCCGCCGCAAGCGCCTGCTGGAGCTTTCGGAGGAGTACGGCTTCATGGTGGTGGAGGACGACCCCTACGGCCGCCTGCGCTACGGCGGCGGCCACGTGCTGCCGCTCAAGGCGCTCTCGGACGACGTCGTGTACCTGGGCACCGTGTCGAAGGTGTTCGCGCCCGGCCTGCGCACCGGCTGGATCGTGGCGCCTAAGAGCGTGCTGGCGAAGATAAACCTGGTGAAGCAGGGCACCGACCTCTGCGGCAGCGCCTTCAACCAGGTGGTGGTGGAGCACTACTTCACCGACACCCCGTGGCAGAAGACGCTGCAGAAGTTCGTGAAGACCTATCGCACGCGCCGCGACGCCATGCTGGCCGCGCTGGACGAGCACTTCCCGGCCGAGGCCACCTGGACGCGCCCCGAGGGCGGGTTTTTCGTGTGGGTGACGCTGCCGAGCTACGTGGATACCGGCTCCATGCTGTCCGTGGCGCTGGAAAACGGCGTGACGTACACCCCGGGCGACGGGTTCTATCCCGGCGGCTCCGCCGGCAAGAACTGCATGCGCATCGCGTTCTGCTACGAGAGCCCGGAGAACCTTGCCGAGGCCGTCAAGCGCCTCGCCGCCGTGATCAACGACCGGCTGGAGCTGTACCGCGCGTTCATCGACGCCGGTGCCATCAAGGCCGAATAAGGAGCTACCGAAATGGGCATGAAAGTTGCAGTGTTGATGGGCGGCGCTTCGTTCGAGCGCGAGTTTTCCCTGGCCAGTGGCAAGAACGTGTGCGCGGCGCTCGAGGAGGCCGGCCACAAGGTGGTGCCGCTGGACACCACGGCCGACCTCGTTCCCACGCTGCGCACCGAGCGTCCCGACGTGTGCTACAGCGCCCTGCACGGCAAGCACGGCGAGGACGGCACCATCCAGAGCCTGCTGGAGTTCCTGGACATCCCGTTCGTCGGCTCGCCGTCGCACGTGTGCCACCGCACGTGGAACAAGGACTCCATGCACTACGAGCTGGCTACGTACCGCGCCATTACCGGCGATGCCCCCATCGCCTCGTGGCCGCAGGGCATCTACCTGGCGCGCGACGCCTTCAAGGACATGGGCGCCGCCACGGCGCTCGACCTGGTGCAGGAACGCGTGATTGGCGGCTACCCCGTGGCGGTGAAGCCCGCGCACGGCGGAAGCGCCATGGGAGTGCACCGCGTGGATTCCGTCGACGAGCTGGGCGAGGCCATCCTCGATGCGCTCTCGTTCGACGAGGCCGTGGTCATCGAGCAGTGGGTGGAAGGCGTGGAGATGGCCGTGTCGGTGCTCGGCACCGGCTGGGACGCCTACGCGCTGCCGCCGGTCGAGATCGTGCCCAAGCAGGGCTTCTTCGGCACCGAGGCGCGCATGGAGCCCGGCGCCGTGCAGTACATCGCGCCCGTGCGCCCCGCCTCGCTGTCCGACGACGAGGGCGACGCCCAGGCCATCCGCGCCGAGATCGAGCGCGCCGCGCTGGAGGTCTACCGGGCCTACAACGCCCGCGACCTCGCCCGCGTCGACCTCATCTGGGATGGCGCCCAGGCCCGCGTCTTCGAGGTGAACGTGTCGCCCGGCATGGCCGAGCGCTCCCTGTTCCCCGCCGCCTGCGAGGCCGCCGGCCTCTCCCTCTCCAGCGTATTGAACGAGCTGGTAACGCAGTACGCGAAGTAACCCCTCGAATGCAGGCGCGCGCCTGCATTCGCTTTTGCCAGCAAACGTCAGCTTCGGCAAAACCTATCACGTCCCGTTTCCGCTCACAGCGGGCGGGGCGTTTGCTTTTTCGACACCCAGCTGTTGCTCAACGCTTCTGTGCTACACTTCTGCCGAGAGGGCCCGAGCGTGCGGCGCCGGCGGGGGCGCCAGACGGGAGATTGATAGGCTATGGGCATACTTGACCGCTTTTCCGATATCGCTAAGGCGAACATCAATGACGCGCTGGATCGGTGCGAGGATCCTTCCAAGATGATCGAGCAGTACCTGCGCGAGCTGACCGACGATCTGATAGAGGTGAAGCGGGAGACTGCGGGCATCATGGCGGAGGAGACGCGCGCGAAGCGCCTCGTGGACGAGAACGCCGCCCAGATAGCGCGCTTCGCGGGGCTGGCCCGCAAGGCGCTCGCGGCAGGCAACGAGGACGACGCACGCGTGTTCCTGACCAAGAAGCAGGAGCTGGAGGCCGAAGGCGCCGACCTGGCGGAAATCTACGGCGTGGCGCACGGCAACGCGAGCAAGATGCGCCAGCTGCACGACAAGCTGGTGGACGACATCGAGGAGCTCAACGGCCGGCGTGCCCTGATCGAGGCGAAGGTCGCCGTGGCGAAGACGCAGGATATCGTGAACGAGTACGAACCTCGCACGGAAGCGAGCACGGTTGCCCGAGGCGCGATCGACCGCATGGAGGATGCCGCCGACGCGCTGCTCGACCAGGCCAACGCTGCAGCCGAGCTGGGCCGGGCACCGCTCGACGCGGCAGCGGCCCTGGAGGAGAAGTACGCCGCGGCGCGCGGCAACGCGGCCGTGGAGGACGAGCTGGCCAAGCTCAAGAGAGATATGGGACTGTAGCGGCGTCGGCCGCAAGGGAGGAGGTGCTATGGGAAGGTCAGGCGGCTCGGGCGGCGGCCGTTCCAGCGGCTTCTCGGGGGGCGGACGCTCGTCGGGAGGGTTCTCCGGCGGCGGGAGGTCGTCCGGCGGCTTCTCGGGAGGTCGCTCGTCCCGAGGATCGGGAGGCCGGTCGCAGTCCCCAGGCGGAGGACGGCCTGGCGGGGGCGGCGGGTTCCGCATGCCCTCCTTCATGCACATCTTCATCAACAGCACGAGAGGCGAGCGCCGTCCCGAGGACGACCCGCGCTACCATGCCCCGCAAGCCCAGCCGGCGCCGGCGCAATATGCCGACCCGCGTTACGAAACATCCGGGAGCCCCTTATCGCCTGAAGGCCAGATAGCAACTCCGGCCGCCCCGGCCAAGAAGGGCTGCGGCTGTTCCACCGTCCTCCTCGTGCTCGGCGTCCTCATCGTCATCTCCTCGATCCTAAGCCTGGCATTCTCCTGTGCGGGCACGAAGATCGACGGCACGCCGCTCGTCGAGCGCGAGCCGCTTGCCGCCTCGGCGGTGGTGCAGACCGGCTATTTCACCGACGAGGACGGCGACTGGGTGCACGATGCATCCAAGCTGGAGCAGGGGTTGAAGGAGTTCTACCAGAAGACGGGCGTGCAGCCGTACGTGTACCTCCTGCCGAACGGCACGACGACGTCCATGCAGGAGCTGGGCGCGCTCGCCGAGCAGCGCTACGACGAGCTCTTCGCCGACGAAGGGCACTTCCTGCTCGTGTTCTGCGACGACGGCGACGGCGGCTTCAACTGCGGCTACGCGGTGGGCTCCCAGGCGCGCACGGTCATGGACGATGCGGCTGTCGACGTGCTGGCCGACAATCTGGACCGATGCTACCGCAACTACTCGCTCGACGAGGAGGAGATATTCTCCCAGGCGTTCGCCGATACGGCCGACACGATCATGGCGAAGGACGAGACCGTCGGCAACGCCGTCATATCGTTGGTGACGGTGCTGGTCATCGTCTTGGTGTACGTGGCCTACCGCATCGTCCGCACGAAAAGGCAGGAGAGGGAGCGGGCGCGCCGGCTGCAAGAGGAGATTTTGAGGACGCCGCTGGAGAAGTTCGGCGACCATGAGGTGGAAGAGCTGTCGAAGAAGTACGAGCAGGGGCCCGCAGAGGCGCCCACGATCGCAGCAACCGTCCCGACTGCAGCCGCGTCGGCCTATGCGCCGCCGTCCGGCCTGCAGGTCGGCCAAACCGGGAACGACCCCGCCGAGGGCGCGGGGAGACCATAGGAACCGTCAGACAAGGAGGCCCCTCATGGGCATGCTCGACCGTTTCGCCGACATCATCAAGGCGAACATCAACGACCTTTTGGACAAGTGCGAGGACCCTGCCAAGATGATCGACCAGTACCTGCGCGATCTTACCGAGGACCTGGCCGAGGTGAAGCAGGAGACCGCCGGCGTCATGGCGGAGGAGACGCGCACGAAGCGCCTGGTGGACGAGAACGCGGCCGAGGTGGCGAAGTACGACGACTTGGCGCGCAAGGCCCTCGCAGCCGGCAACGAGGACGATGCCCGCACGTTCTTGGCGAAGAAGCAGCAGCTGGACGCCAGGTCGGCCAGCTTGCGCGAGTCCTACGAGGCGGCGTGCGCGAATGCGGCGAAGATGCGCCAGATGTACGACAAGCTGGTGAGCGACATAGAGGAGCTGAACAGCCGCCGCGAGGCCGTGAAGGCCAAGGTGGCCGTGGCCCGTACGCAGGATCGGGTGAACAGCATCGCTTCCGGCGCCGACAAGGCTGCCGACGCCATGGGGGCGTTCGCGCGCATGGAGGCCAAGGCCGACGGCATGCTCGACCGTTCCAACGCCTTGAGCGAGTTGAATGCTAAGCCGGTGGACGACGCGGCTGCGCTCGAGGCGAAGTACGCCGCCGCCGGCAACGACGCTGCCGTGGACGACGAGCTGGCCAGGTTGAAGGCCGAGATGGGCCTGTAAACGGAAAGGCCGTCCCAACAGGATGGGCACCTTCTCGATCGGCAACGAAACGGCAACTGAATCATAGAGCGCTCGTGTTTTCCCTACTGGCGGTTGGCGGGTGCCCCTATAATGGGCTGATCGACAAACGTCCAGGACATTCCTTTAGGAGGCAGATATGGGCAACAAGGTAGGAACCTTCCTCATCGGCGGTTTGGTCGGCGCCGCCGTCGCACTGCTGTACGCTCCCCGCTCGGGTTATGAGACGCGCGCCATGGTCACCGACAAGATGAACGCGGCGTGGGGCGAGGCCCAGGAGCTGGGCGCGCAGGCGTCTGACAAGGCGCAGCAGGTGTACCAGGACGCCACGTCCAAGGGCCAGGAGGTCGTGCACGACGTGGCCGCCAAGGGCCAGCAGGCCGTCCAGGACGCCCAGAGCAAGGGCCAGGAGCTCTACGGCGCTGCCAGCGCGCGCGTGCAGGAGGCTGCCGACAACATCAAGCCGGTGTTCTCCGAGAAGAACGACGACCTGCGCGAGAAGATCGAGGCCGCTCGCCAGCGCATCGCGGCCCAGGTGGCCAAGAACGCCGAGCAGGCGCACGATGCCGTGAGCGACAAGATCCCCGTGGCCGCCGACAACGCGCACGAGGCCGTGGACAACGTGGCCGACAAGGCCAAGGAAGCCGCCGATACCGCGACGAACGCCGCCGAGTCGGCCGCCGGCAAGATCGCCGGCGACACGGAGGTCCCGGTTGACAAGGGCCCTGCCGAGAGCAAAGAGAACTAAGTAGCCTGCACGGATGAAGGGTGCACCGCGCCAAGCCGGACGGAGATGACCGTCCGGCTTCCGCATGCCCCCTTCGCGTCATCGGCGCGCAGGAAGACATCGGCCGACGCGGCCTGAGAGAGCCGCGCCGTTCCGCCGCTGCGCGCTGGGGGGAAGATCGAACATGGCCAACAAACTTACCACGACCGACGAGCTCACCGGGGTGCGCGTCATCGGTGGGAAGAAGGGCACGAAGCGCATCGGCAAGGTGCGTCGTTTCGTGTTCCACCCCAAGGAGAAGCGCGTCGTGGGCTTCGTGGTGAAGCGCCCCGACCTGCTGTGGATGTTCCGCCGCAAAGACCTGTTCGTGGCCGTGAGCGGCTACGAGATCGAGGACGGCCGCATTGTGGTGAGCAACGACCCTGCCGCCACCAACCGTGCCGCCTGCAAGGCGCTCGGCGTGGATTGGGATGCCTGCGTGCTGTGGGTGGGGCTGCCCGTCATGACCGAGGACGGGGACGCGCTCGGCGTGGTGGGTTCCGTGACGTTCGACCGCAAGACGGGCGTCGTCGACTCCGTCACTACCGACAGCGGCGCGACGGCCAACGCGCTTTTGGGCAAGCGCGAGATCCCCGCCAACCTTGTGAAGGGCTTCAGGCGCGGCATGGGCGCGGCCCTCGCCCAAACGGGCGCGGAGGGCGAGGAGTCCGAGGAGGTGGTGCTCGGCGCCATCCTCGTGGCCGAAGAGGCGCGCGACATTGCCGTAGAGGGCGGTTTGGCCGAGAAGGCCGGCGAGGCCACGGCCGTGGTGGTGGACAAGGCCCACACCGCCGTCGACAAGGCGAAGCCGGTCGCCAGTGCCGCCGCCAAGAAGACCGGCGAGGTGGTGAACAAGGGAGCCTACGCCACGGGCAAGCAGATCGCCGCCACGAAGGGCATGTTCTCCGGCTTCAAGGAGGAATACGACAAGGCGCGCGGTCCGAAGCCCTCTCAGGAAAAAGCCCTGGAAAAGGCGGCCGAACCCAAGGCGGAGGAGCTGCCTGCGCCCACCGCGCAGGCCAAGAAGGCTCCCGCCAAGCAGGGCGCGGCGAAACAAGGCGCGGCGAAGAAGCAGGCCGCCAAGAAGCCGGCGCCCAAGAAGAACATGTTCTCCGCATTCAAAGAAGAGTACGATAAAGCGCGCCACGACGATTAGGCATACCATTGACGCAGAAACCATCGCATGAATTCGATACCGGCAAGCTGAAGCAGAAGGCGGCCCGGCGCACGCACGAGCTGCACGAGAAGGCGCAGCAGGAGACGGTCGTGCACGGCCACAAGATGGAGAAGGGCGACATCTTCAAGTTCGTCGGCCTGATCGCGTTCTTCGCCATCATGGTGCTTATCTGCCTGCTCATCTGGCCGTATGTAGCCGATATCTTCGAGCCGGGCGGCATCGACCGCGTCATCGCCGACGTGCGCGGCGCGGGGCCGGTGGGCTTCCTTATCTTGCTGGGGCTCCAGTTCCTGCAGATCGTGGTGGCGTTCATCCCGGGCGAGGTCGTGCAGATAGCAGCCGGCATGCTGTACGGTCCGTGGCTGGGCGCGCTCATCATCCTGCTGGGCTGCGTCGTTTCCAGCGCGTTCATCTTCGCGCTCGTGCACAAGCTGGGCGCGCCCTTCGTGCAGAGCATGGTGCCCACGAAGTACCTGGACAAGTTCCGCGCCTTCGAGAAGACGGGGAAGCTGAACATCGTGGTGTTCATCCTGTTCCTTATCCCCGGGTTGCCGAAGGATACGTTCACCTACCTGGTGCCCCTCACGGACATGAACATGCGCACGTTCTTGCTGCTGTCGAACATCGGGCGCATCCCCGGCATCCTCGTGTCGACGTATGCGGCCGATGGGCTCATCGACGGGCGCTTTGCGGAGAGCGCCATCCTGTTCGCCGTGGCCGCGGTCATCGCGGTGCTGGGCATCGTGTTCCAGAAGCGCATCATGAAGTTCCTGGAGATGCGGTCGCACCGCGACAAGTAGGGATGTTGCCCGCCGTGCGAGATAGGGCGCGCGTTTCGAAACATACGGCAACGGAAACCTTAACGATGGTATACAGCGGGCAACGACACGGTGACGGTTTGCCGTCAGGACCGTACGGCCGGATACCATGGCGCTATTACCTCAAGAACCACACGATAAGAGAGGCATGCTATGAACCTCAACGAACAGAACAGTAGCGCATCGGACGAGGTCGCCGCTGCTGAAGCCGAGCTCCGCGCTGCACAGGAAACGCTCAAGGCCGCCCGCGCGCGCCTTTCCGAGCTCAAGGGCGAGCACCCTGCCGTCGAGCCCGGCGCAGCGTCGTCTGATGTCGTCGGCGACGGGGAGCCCGTCGAGGCTTTCGGCGTGGCCGCCGTCGTCGTGGACGAGGACACGGCCGAGGTAGAGGCCGTCATCTTCGAGGCCGAGGCGGTTTCTGCTGACGATGGCTCGCAGGGTGATCTTGCGGCCGACGAGGCGGATGCGGACGATGCGGCCGAGCCTGGCGACGCGCCCGCGTGCGAAGCCGGCGAGACAGACGAGCCTGTGGCCAGCGACGAAACCGGGTCTTTGACCGACGACGAGCCCGGGTCCGCGAACGACGGTGCGCCCGCAGCTGGCGATGCGTCCGAGCCCGCGGCGGCTTCCCCGGCTGACACGGCAGCCATCCCGGTTCAGGGCGAGCCGACGCCCGACTGGGTGCCCTACACGACGGCTCCCGCCACGGACCCGACGTTCGGCTCGCAGCCGACGCCACCCGCGGGCGCATCCTATGACGCGCCGTACGTGCCGCCCGCCGTCTCTGCTGCACCTGGCCCCGTGCCTCCCGCTCCCGGTCAGGGTTCTTATCAGCAGCCCCAGCAGCCGCCGCAACCCCAGCAGCCGTACGGTGGCTATGCCGCGCCCTACGGCCAGACGCCCCATGCGGGCCCCGGAGCCGTGCCGCCGCAGCAGCCGTACTATGGCTACCAGCAACCGTACTACCAGCAGCCGTACCAGCAGCCTGTCATCGCGACGAAGGACCACGTGGCCGCCGGCCTGCTCGCCATCTTCTTGGGCGCGCTGGGCATCCACAAGTTCTACCTGGGCTACAACACCGCCGGCTTCATCATGCTGGCCGTCACCATCCTGGGCAGCTTGTTCACGTTCGGCCTGGCAGGCGGTGTCATGTGGGTCATCGGCGTCATCGAGGGCATCCTCTACCTGACGAAGTCCCAGTCCGAGTTCGAGCAGACGTACGTGGTCAACAAGCGCGAGTGGTTTTAAGGTTCCGACGCTGCGGCCGCTCGGGTGAGACAGGGGGACGGTTCTCTTGTCCCCGTTCGTCCCCGCTCGGGCGGCCTCGCTGACTTACAACGCCAACCGGGGAGATGGCTTTCATGTCTCCTGCGCGAAAGGGCGCCCGCAGGGCGTCCCATCGTCCAACTGCCAAACGCCCGCTCACCTGATAGTTCCCGGGTTTTTCGGTGGAGCAACGCGGGCGGTTCCGTCCATTGGCTAGAATAACTTCATCGATTAAGGCAGCGTTGCCTTGCGACTGAGATCCTATAAGGAGGAAATCATGCCCCAAATTACTCGTGACCAGGTGAGGGTGCCGGCCGACGTCATGCCGGAGTCCCGCGACGAGTACATCGCGAACTACCTGAAGGCCACGCGCGGCACGGGCCGCCTCATGCTGTTCGCGTGCGACCAGAAGATCGAGCACCTCAACAAGGACTTCTACGGCGAGGGCATCGACATCGCCGACGCCAAGCCGGAGCACCTCTTCGAGATCGGCCGCCAGGGCGTGTGCGGCGTGCTTGCGGGCCAGCGCGGCCTCATCGCGCAGTACGCGGCCGACTATCCCGAGATCAACTACCTCGTGAAGATGAACTCCAAGACCAACATCGTGCCGGGCAGCCAGGACGACCCCTACTCGCCGCAGCTCTACGACCTGGACGCCGTGCTGGCCATGCGCGAGGCCGGCGTGAACGTGGTGGGCATCGGCTACACCATCTACCTGGGCAGCGAGTACGAGTCCACCATGATGGCCGAGGCCGGCGAGCTCATCGCCCAGGCCCACGCCAACGGCCTGCTGGTCGTGCTGTGGATCTACCCGCGCGGCAAGGCCGTCAAGGCCGAGAAGGACCCGGCGCTCATCGCGGGTGCGGCGGGCGTGGCCCTGTGCCTCGGCGCCGACTTCGTGAAGGTGAACCCGCCGAAGCCCGAGGACGGCACGGCTCCGGCCGAGGCCCTCAAGGTGGCCACGATGGCGTCCGGCCGCACGGGCCTCGTGTGTGCCGGCGGCTCCACGGTGGATGCCGAGACGTTCCTCACGCAGCTCTACGACCAGATCCACACGGGCGGCGCCGTGGGCAACGCCACCGGCCGCAACATCCACCAGCGCTCGCTGGACGAGGCCGTGCGCCTGACGAAGGCCATCAGCGCCATCACGCTGGCCGACTACTCCGTCGCCGACGCCCTGGCCGTCTTCAACGGCGAGAAGGATTTCTCGCTGTAGGACGACCTGCACGCAACAGCGGTACCCTTGAAGCGGACGCCTCGGCGCCCGCTTCTTTTTCCGAGGCGTATCATCGAAGCTAGGTTCACTCGATGCTCCTTAGCGTCCTAATCTTCGGCGTGTCTTTCAAACGAACACCACATCATCCCAGCTTATAGGATCTGTTTCACGTGAAACACGGAGGGCAACCTTTTCCCGTCGATGTCCCGGCACCCCCGTCGCCACATCGCCCCCTTGTCATCACTGCAGCGCTGCGACGCCACATTGCATCGGTGCGTCGCTCCTTCGCTTCACTGCTTTTTCGCGCCTTCGCTCACTCTCTTCTCCCTCCTTTCTTGCGGAATGAAAAATTTATTGCAAGTAATGAAACTATGGACTAATTGAGAATTAATATCAATTAGTATAGCAAGGTGAACTTCTCGGGTGCTATGATCGCGGAAAGCGATTACGTGAGGAAGCCCGTCCGGGCACCCATCAGGAAGGGGTCACACCATGGCCAGCGAATTCGACACCACCAAGCTTTACAGCGAGAACGGCTCGCCCGTTGCCGATAACAACCACACGCTCACAGCGGGCGAGCGCGGCCCGATGATGCTCCAGGACAACTGGATGATCGAGAAGCTTGCGCACTTCGACCGCGAGGTCATCCCCGAGCGACGCATGCACGCGAAAGGCTCGGGCGCGTACGGCACGTTCAAGGTGACCGGCGACATCAGCCAGTACACGAAGGCCGCCGTCTTCCAGCCCGGCGCCGAGACCGAGGTGTTCGTCCGCTTCTCCACGGTCGCCGGCGAGCGCGGCGCGGCCGATGCCGAGCGCGACATCCGCGGCTTCGCCATGAAGTTCTATACGCCGGAGGGCAACTGGGACCTCGTGGGAAACAACACGCCGGTGTTCTTCCTGCGCGACCCGAAGAAGTTCATCGACCTCAACCACGTGGTGAAGCGCGATCCGAAAACCAACATGCACTCGGCCCAGAGCAACTGGGACTTCTGGTCCAGCCTGCCCGAGGCGCTGCACCAGGTGACCATCGTCATGTCCGACCGCGGCATCCCGGCCAGCTACCGTCACATGCACGGTTTCGGCAGCCACACGTACAGCCTGATCAACGAGCAGAGCGAGCGCGTGTGGGTGAAGTTCCACCTCAAGACCAACCAGGGCATCAAGAACCTCACCGACGACGAGGCCGCCCAGATCATCGCGGGCGACCGTGAGAGCCATCAGCGCGACCTGTTCGGCGCCATCGAGCGCGGCGAGTTCCCCAGCTGGCGCTTCTGCATCCAGGTGATGGACGAGGCCACGGCGAAAAACTACAAGGAGAACCCGTTCGACATCACGAAGACGTGGAGCCAGAAGGAGTTCCCGCTCATCGAGGTGGGCACGCTGGAACTGAACCGCAACCCCGAGAACTACTTCGCCGAGGTGGAGCAGGCTGCGTTCGCACCGACGCACCTCGTGCCGGGCATCGGCCTGTCGCCCGACAAGCTGCTGCAGGGTCGCCTGTTCGCCTACGGCGACGCGCAGCGCTACCGCCTGGGCGTCAACCACAACCACATCCCGGTGAATCGTCCGCGCTGCCCCTACGCCGAGTTCCATCGCGACGGCGCCATGCGCACCGACGGCAACTTCGGCGGCGCCATCGGCTACGAGCCCAACAGCTACGGGCAGTGGCAGCAGCAGGCCGACGCGGCCGAGCCGCCGCTGGACCTGTTCGGCCCGATGGACGCGTGGGATCCGGCCGACGACCCCACCGACGACACGTTCTACCAGCCGGGCGACCTCTATCGCCTGATGGAAGAGCCGCAGCGCGCCGCGCTCATCGGCAACACCGCGCGCAACATGGAGGGCGTGACCGAGAACATCCGCCTGCGTCACGCCGCGCACTGCTACAAGGCCGACCCCGAGTACGGCGACCGCCTGGCCGAGGCGCTGGGCGTTGACGCCGTCCGCGTGCACGAGCTGGCACAGATGACGCACGAGGAGCGCATGGCCGCCACCGGCCAGCAGGTTCCCACCCGGAAGAAGGGCGGCGTGATTCGCGCGTAAATCGTCCGAAGGGGCAGCCCTCCTTCGAGGCATCGAGCGGGGCCCGTCGTGTTCGGCGGGCCCCGCTCGCGTGTCGTCACTGAAAGCATCACTCGCGTCACTGCAAATCGTCACTGAAAATATCAGTGACGATTTGCAGTGAGAAGTGAGTAATTGCAGTGACGATCGATAGTGACGTTTTCTTCTTTCAAGCGGTAGTCGGGTTGTGAGCGGGTTCGACACGGTTGGGGAATGCGCGTAACGCGGTAGGCAGTTCGGCGTATGATAGTCCTTTCGTCAAGCGAAAGGAGCCGTCATGCGCGAGATATCGGGTTTGGCCAAGTTCGGGTACTTCTGCGTGGGCTTGTTCGGCGGGCTGTTCGGCGTGCTGGCCGCGTGGTTCATGGGCAAGGACGGTTGGGGCTGGAGCGAGGGCGGCAAGCTGTTCGCGTGGTTCGGCTGCCTGTTCTGGCTCATCGTGTGGGTGATCATGGTGGTGACCGGCGGCATCGCGACGTTCCTCGCCTTCCTGTTCTAGCTTCCCGACAATCGGGCGCGTTGGATCGTGTTACCCTGCGAAGGAACGAACGCGATCGGCGCGCTGCGCCGTTGGGGAAGGCGGGGAGCATGCGGAGAAAAAGAGACACGCAGATAGAACCGAGCGTGCGTGCGGCGCGCATGCAGGCGAAGGCAAGCATACGTGAGGCAAGTGCACAAGCGCAGGCGGAGGCAAACGCCCAGGCGCGCGCAGGCATACAGGTCGAGTTAGGCGTGTTGGCCAAGACGGGCATGCAGGCGAACGCGAAGGCGAAGTCCCTGCGCAAGGCCATGTTTGCGACGGTGCTCGCGCTGGCGGCCGCCTTGGCGCTGACTGCCTGCACCCAGACGGGGGACGCGCCGCAACCTTCGGGGTCGGACTCCTACGAGGGAGTGACCACCGTCGCGCGCGCCGAGCTCCCCGCGAAGCCAGCCGCCGACGACTACGAGGCGCAGGACGAGCTCTTGGGCGCGAACGCGCTGGACGGGTCGTTCGCAGACGGCCTCTCCGCATTCTCCTACCGCAGCGCCGCCGCGGTGCTCGGCGAGGAGCCGCAGGCCAACGGCAACTTCTCGCCGGTCAGCCTGTACCTGGCGCTCGCTATGGTGCAGATGGGCGCTGCCGGCGAGACGCGCGACGAGATCGCGGGGGCGCTGGGCTCCGCCGACGCGGCGGCCACGGCGGTGCAGTGCGGCAATCTGATGCGCCTGCTGGCCACCGACCCCCAGTCCGATGTCAGGCTGGCCAACTCCGTGTGGATGCGCCCCGATGCGCAGTTCGAGCAGCCGTTCGTCGATGCCATGCGCGACCAGTTCTACGCTTCGTTGTTCCTGGCGGACTTCGGCACCGACACGGCCGACAAGGCCATGGCGCAGTGGATCGCCGACAATACCGAGGGCACGCTGAACCCCACGTTTGAAAGCCAGGAGGGCCAGCTGCTCTCGCTGATAGACACCGTGTACTTCAAGAGCGAATGGGCGAAGGCCTTCGACGCGGAGGCCACCGAGCCTGGCATGTTCGCGGCCGAGGGCGGCGCCATGCAGGCGGCCTTCATGGCGCAGCGACTCGACCGTCCGCAGGAGATCCGCCAGACCGAAACCTACACGCGCGCGAGCCTCGGGTTCATGGATGGCAGCGAGATGACGTTCGTGCTGCCCGCCGAGGGCAAGGGCGTGCAGGACCTATTGGCCGACGGGGCCCTGCTCGAGGAGGCGTTCGCGGGCGAGACCACCGGCGAGGCGTTCGTCACCTACCGCGTGCCGAAGTTCGGCTTCGACAGCTCCTACGGCCTGATCCCCGCGCTCGAGCGTCTGGGCATCACGGCGGCGTTCGGCGACCGGGCAGACTTCTCCAACCTCTCTCGCACTCCCGCCTACGTGTCGAGCGTGGCGCAGGAAAGCCACATCGGTTTGGACGAGAACGGCGTGGAGGCGAGCGCCTACACGAAGGTGGACATCATGGAGATGTCGGCATTGCCCGACCCTTCGGTGATAGGGGAGCTGGAGCTCAACCTGAACCGGCCGTTCCTGTACGAGATCCGCACGCGCCAGGGCATCCCGCTGTTCATCGGGGTGTGCACCCAGCCCGATGAAGCCGCGTAAAGCGCGCGGGCTCGCATTCGCGACACGATCGGCCAAGGCCGGCGAGCGGATTCGCGCTGCCGGCAACAAGAACGGCCCCCTGACGGGGGCCGTTGGGTGCGAAGTGGTGCCCGAGGCGGGATTTGAACCCGCACGTCTAGGACAACGGTTTTTGAGACCGCCGCGTCTGCCATTCCGCCACTCGGGCGCACCGTGAAAGTATACCGGAAGCCCCGGGGGCCGTCGAGGGCAAACTGGCGCGAATTGTGCGCCAGCGCTCCCTGCACTCGCAGCGCCGCTACGGTCAACATATGCATGACGATCTGGCGCACCGATGCTGCTTGGCGCATAATGGAGGGAACGTTGCCGGACGGCGCAAGCGCCGCTGCGGCCTGCAAACGCATCCTCGGATCGAGAGGCGGACACGCAATGGACCAAACGGAACTAACCAAGAAGATAGACGCCTACCTTGAGAAGAACTGGGACGCCATGGTGGACGACATCGCCACGCTCGTGCGCATCCCCAGCTTCCAGGAAGACGACAAGAAGGCCGACGGTGCCCCGTTCGGCCCCGGCCCCAAGAAGGCGCTCGCTGCGGCGCTCGAGCTGGCGGGCGGCATGGGCTTTACAACCCACGATGCCGAGGGCTACATCGGCTTCGCCGACTTCCCCGGCGCCTCGGACACGCAGCTGGGCATCATCGGCCACATGGACGTGGTGCCGGCCGGTCCCGGCTGGACCTTCGAGCCCTACGAGGTTACGCGCAAGGACGGCTACCTCATCGGCCGCGGTACGCTGGACGACAAGGGTCCCAGCGTCATGGCGCTGCACGCCATGAAGTTCTGGAAGGACCTGCAGGACCAAGGCGAGGCCCCGCAGTTCCCCTACACCGTGCGCTTCCTGTTCGGCGCGAACGAGGAATCCGGCATGGCCGACGTGGCCTACTACCACCTGCACTACGATGATCCGGCCTTCCTGTTCACGCCCGACGCGGAGTTCCCCGTGTGCTACGGCGAGAAGGGCGGCTACGACGGCATGCTCATGAGCAAGCCCATCGAGCCGTGCGCGCGCGTCATCGTGGAGTTCGAGGGCGGCGCGGCCACGAACGCGGTGCCGGGCCTGGCCCACGCTATCGTGAACGCCGACGCCCACGAGCTGAAGAGCACCGACCGTATCGTCGTGACCGAGGCCGGCCCCGGCCGCGCGCGGCTCGAGGCCACCGGCAAGGGTGCGCACGCCTCGCTGCCCGACGACGGCATCAACGCCATCGGCCTCATCGTGGACTACCTGCTGGAGAACGGCTTGTGCGGCGCCGACGAGCGCGCGTTCCTCGAGTTGGACCAGAAGCTGCTCAACCACACGGACGGCAGCGGCGTGGGCATCAAGAGCTCCGACGAGTACTTCGGCCCCCTCACCGTCATCGGCGGCACCATCGCCCTCAAGGACGACCGTTTCGTGCAGACGGTGGACAGCCGCTTCCCCACGTCCATCACGGCGGACGAGATCACCGAGCGCCTGCGCCAGCTGGCCGAGGAGATCGGCGGCTCGTTCGAGAACACCCTGCTCATGGAGCCGTTCCTGGTGAAGCCGGACAGCCCCGTGATCCAAGCGCTGCTCAACGCCTACAACGAGGCCACGGGCGAGGACGCCAAGCCCTTCACTATGGGCGGCGGCACTTATGCGCGCGAGTTCAAGAGCGGCGCGAGCTTCGGCCCCGAGAAGCCGTGGGAGAAGAACCCGGACTGGGTGGGCACGATGCACGGCCCCGACGAGGGCGTGAGCGAGGACCTGCTCCGGCAGTCGTTCAAAATCTACGCGCTCACGTTGGACAAGCTCATGCAGCTCGACCTGAAATAGAAACCCTGCGCGAGCGCCCCGCCGCCGGTTCGGCGCGCGGGGCGCTTCCGTCTTTGGAAGGAGCATCGCCATGGTCGACACCGTGCCCGATGATTTCTCCCCCTCGCTCGGCATTGCCGACGCGGAGGGGCTCGAGAAGGAGTCCGACGGCCATATCGAGCTGGAGGGCCTGCCGAACACGCGCGACATCGGCGGCATCCGCGCCGCGGACGGCCGCTACGTCAAGCATGCGCGCCTGCTGCGCTCGGGCGCGCTCGCCGGCGCCACGGAGCGCGACCTGGAGGTGCTGCTGGACGACTTCGACGTGCGCACGGTCATCGACCTGCGCACGGAGGAGGAGCGCCGCGAGAAGCCCGACCCCGAGGACGGCCTGGAGGGCGTGCGCTTCGATGACGCGCCGGTGCTGAACACGTCCACCCTCGGCGTGACGCGCGAGGGCGGCATCAAGGGCGCGCTCAAGATGCTGCGCGCCGTGCAGGACGATCCGGCCCAGATCATGATGGACATCTACGAGCGCATGGTGCTGGACGAGGCCAGCCAGCGCGGCTTCGCCTCCTTCTTCGACGACGTGCTGGACACCCCGGATGGCGCGGTGCTGTGGCACTGCACCATCGGCAAGGACCGCGCGGGTCTGGCGGCCATGCTGCTTTTGCACGTGCTGGGCGCCTCGCACGAGGACATCCTGCGTGACTACGAGGCTACGAACCGCTACGTGGCGTCGCGCACCGAGGACATCATGGACGCGCTGGCAACCTACCATCTGGCCGGCAAGCTGGACAAGAGCATCCAGGTCATCAACGCGGCCGATCCGCGCTTCCTGCAGGCGGCGCTCGACGCCATCGACCGGGAGTTCGGCGGGTTGGACGCCTATGTGGAGAAGGCGCTGGGCATCACCGACGAGAAGCGCGACGCCCTGCGCGCCCGCTATCTGACGGCCGACCCGAGGG
>NC_021021.1:1156700-1161526 GCF_000210055.1 Gordonibacter pamelaeae 7-10-1-b | reverse complement strand
CTCTCGTTCCGCATGACGTTCGCCGCTTGAAACCGTCGAGTTAATTCGTATATTCGGGCTTCTCCGCAGTTTCCGGCTCCCTTGATTTATAATGGCCGAAAGAGGCTACTGTATGTCGGGGTTCGGAAGCGAGGAGGTTCACGTGTTGAAGGCCATGATCGTCGATGATGAGGCTCCTGCGCGCTCTGAACTGAAGTTCCTGCTGGACGAGTTGGGGCAGACCGAAGTGGTCGCCGAGGCTGCCAGCGTGCGCGAGGCTATCGAGAAGCTGAAGGAATATCCGGTCGACGTCATGTTCCTGGACGTGAACATGCCCGAGGCCACGGGCCTGCAGCTGGCCGAGGCCCTGCAGCACCTCAAGTTCCCGCCTGCCGTGGTGTTCGTGACGGCGTACAGCGAGTTCGCGCTCGACGCGTTCAAGGTGAGCGCCATCGACTACCTGGTGAAGCCGGTGGAGACGGAGCGCCTTTCGCAGGCTATCTCCCGCGTGCGCGAGCACGTGTCGCTGCACGTGGCCGCCCAGAAGTCCGAACGCATCCCCGTCGAGAAGGGCGGGAAGAAGATCCTCATCGGCATCGACAAGATCCGCTTCGTCATGGCGCGCGACGACTATGCCTACCTGCAGACCGACACGGACCGCTACTTCTCCACGGTGAGCCTGGCCCAGCTGGAGAAGCGCCTGGACGGCCACGGGTTCTTCCGCGTACACCGCGGCTACCTGGTGAACCTGTCCATGGTGGAGGAGATAGAATCGGTGTCCGGCGGCACCCTGCTGCTCACGCTGAACGCCGTGGACGAGAAGATCCCCGTGTCCCGCCGCCGCGTGTCCGCCCTGAAGAAGGCCCTGGGGCTGTAGGGCGAGAAACGGGATCGCCGCCTGCGTTCCACGCCCTCCCATTTCCAAAGAAACGAAAAAACGATCCGTCTGGTTTTGGTCAGGCGGATCGTTTTTTCGTTGCGCGATGCTTTCCTTTCCCCGATTTTCGCTCTCGTGTGCTCCTGGTCCGAATGTTTCACGTAAAACATTCGTTCGCTTGAGGGAAGGGGGAGGGCCCGGATGCGGCGGGCGCATCCGGGCCCTTCATGGGAGAGACCCCGTTAAGGGCGGGTCGCGTAAGCCTAGTATTCCTTGAAAGAAGCCTTGGGCGCCAGGCAGATGGGGCAGGCGGTAAAGTTCTCGCCCTTGTGGATATAACCGCAGATGGGGCAAAGGTAGTATTTGTCGTCCGTGGGCGTGTCGATGGTGTTGTACGCATCCAGGTAGCGCTCGGCATGGTATGCCTCGGCCAGCTTCGCGCGGGTGAACACCTGCACGGCCTCGTTGTTCTGCTCCTCCTGCGCCACCTTGATGAACGAGGGGTACATGTCCGACGTCTCGTAGATCTCGCCGTTCGCGCCGGCGATGAGGTTGAGGTCCACCGTGTGCTCGGGAACCTCGGGCGGCTCGGGCTTCTCATAGCCCGGGTCCAGCTTCTGCACCAGCTTGTACTCCAGCTCGATGTGGATCTTCTCGGCGTCCGACGTGCAGGTGAACAGGCGCGCGATATGGTCGTAGCCCGCCTTCTCGGCGACCTTCGCCCACGCGGCGTACTTCGTGGTGGCGCCCGTCTCGCCCTCGATGGCCGTCTTCAGGTTTTCGAGCGTGGTTCCCACGGCGGTGGCGCTTTCCTCAACCACGTTGAAGTTGCTGGCCGTGGTCGCGTCGGGCATGGTCTTCGGGTCGAGCACGTACGCAGTGGCGCCGTCGGCGGGAGCGTCGGCGTTCGCCTGCGGCGCGGGCTCCTCCTGCTTGGGCGCGCATCCGGCCATCAGGCCGAGCGTGCCGACGGTTGCGGCCCCGATAGCCGCGTTCCTCATGAAGCTTCGCCGGGAGATATCGGACATGGAAACCCCTCCTGTTCCAGCGGCGGCGCTTTCTGCACCGCCCGATCCGCATGAACGCTGCTCTCGTCTGCGCTCATCTAATGATTGATACTTTATATCAATAAGTAATAAAAATCAATAAGAAATATAATCGAATTGGTGGACTTTCGGGAAGGAGCCGCTGGGCGGTCTCACGTACACAACTCCGTCACAAGCCGAGGTGGGCGCGGGCACTTCTCGCCGCCGTTTGCTAGAATGAGCGGAACTCCGCTGAAAGAAGGTTTCATGATTTCGGGTGATATGGAAAAGCTGTATCCCTCCGCGAAGACGCTCGTGAAGGAATGCGTTGCCAGCCGCGTCCACGCGAAGGACGCGACCCTCTACGATTTCTCCGAACAGGCCCAGGCCTGTGCCGAACGGTACATGGGATGGACGGACCTTGCCAGCAACCCGCCGTACTCGCTCGCCGACATCCAGGCGTTCGCCGATTCCATCATCGAGCAGGGCCTCAAGACGGTCGTGCTCATCGGGCAGGGCGGCTCCACGCAGGCGCCCATGACCATCACGAAGTACAACAAGCCCGATTCGTCGCGCATCGTGTTCAAGACGCTCGACTCCGACTCGCCCGTGCGCGTGCGCGCCATCCTGGCCGAGGCGAAGCCCGAGACCACGCTGTTCGTGATATCCTCGAAGAGCGGCGGCACCATCGAGCCGCGCCTCGCCCTGCGCGCCGTGCGCGACGCGGTGGGCGACGCCCTGCCCGAGGAGGAGCTGGTACAGCACCTGGTGGCCATCACCGATCCCGGCTCGGACCTGGAACGCCAGGCCCGCGAGGAGGGTTGGGCGGCCGTGCTGCCCGGCGAGCCCTCCGTGGGCGGCCGCTTCTCGGCGCTGTCCGTGTTCGGCCTGCTGCCCGCCGCGCTCGTGGGCATCGACCTGGAGGAGCTGCTGGAGCACGCCGTGGAGGCCGAGCAGCGCTGCAGCGAGGACGCCATCGACAACCCGGCCATCGGCCTGGCAGCGTTCCTGTACGACAACTACCTGCAGGGACGCAACAAGTTCTCGTTCCTCACGCCGAAGCGCGGTCGCGTGCTGGGCCTGTGGATAGAGCAGCTGGTGGCCGAGAGCCTGGGCAAGGACGGCCAGGGCATCCTGCCGAACATCGAGATAGACTCGCTGCTGCTCACGAACGATCCGGGCGACCGCAGCGTCATCATGTACCAGACGAAGACCGACCTGTGGGACGAGCGCAAGAACTTCGAGATGAGCCTGTCCTACATCGACCCCACCATCCCGCGCGCGAACTTCAAGATCGACTCGGTGGAGGAGCTGGCCGAGCACTTCGTCATGTGGGAGTACGCCGTGGCCATGTGCGGCTACCTCATGCGCGTGTGCCCGTTCGACCAGCCCGACGTGGCCTCCGCGAAGGCCGTGGTGCTGGATATCTTGAAGGAGGGCCAGCCGGCGCCCGACTTCGTGCAGGATTACATCGGCGACGTGCACATGGGCGAGGTGGAGGTGCGCCTGGCCCCGTGCTTCAAGGACTGCACCGATGTGCAGGGCGCCCTTCGCGCACTTCTGACCAGCATCCAGCCGGGCGACTACTTCGCGCTCAACGCGTTTCTGCCGTTCACGGGCGAGGGGCGGCGCGAGGCGCTCGAGCTCATCCGCCATGGCGTGGCGGCCAGCCGGCACACGGTGTCGTGCCTGGAAGTGGGGCCGCGCTACCTGCACTCCACGGGCCAGCTGCAGAAGGGCGGCCAGAACAACGGCGTGTTCCTCATCTTGTCGGCCGACGAGCTGAAGGACATCCCGCTGTCGGAGGAGGCCGAGAGCCTGGGAACGCTGGCGAAGGCGCAGGCCTCCGGCGACCTGCTGACGCTTGCCGACCGCGGCCGCCGTTGCGTGCATCTGCACCTCCCCGACAACTCCGGCGTGACGCTGCGCGCCCTGTCCGAGGTTATCACGGGGATACTCGCGACGTTGGACTAGGTAGGTTCCGACCGCAAAGCTATTGGGAAGGCGCATTATGATCGAAGCGCTCGACATACAGGTGAAAGGCATAGTGCAAGGGGTGGGATTCCGCCCCTTCGTCTATCGATTGGCGAAGAAGTACCTGATAAACGGCTGGGTGCTCAACGCGACCGACGGCGTGTTCATCCATGCCGAGGGCGAGGCCAAGCTGCTCGACGAGTTCGTCATCGAGCTGTCGGAGAACCCGCCGGCGGCCTCGCGCGTCGAGGAGGTGGCGCTCAAGGAGGTCCCGCTGGAGGACTTCGACTCCTTCGAGATCCGCTTCTCGGACGCCGGCGCCGTGGAGAAGACCACGCTCGTGTCGCCCGACCTGGCCACCTGCGATGACTGCGTGCGCGAGCTGTTCAACCCCAACGACCGCCGCTACCGCTACCCGTTCATCAACTGCACGAACTGCGGGCCGCGGTTCACCATCATCGAGAAGCTGCCCTACGACCGCAAGAGCACCTCCATGAAGGACTTCCCTATGTGCGAGCGCTGCGCCCGCGAGTACGGCGACCCGCTCGACCGTCGCTTCCACGCGCAGCCCGACGCGTGCTTCGAGTGCGGCCCGCACGTGAGCTGGCGCGAGCACGAGGGTCTGCCCGGCGCGCTGGGTGCGAACCCGGAAACACAAACAGATGTTTCACGTGAAACATTGCGCGCCGCCGATGCCATCGCCGCGCCGCTCGGTCAGATGACCTGGGGCAGCACGCGCGCGGAGAGCGATGCCATCCTCGCACGCGCCGTGGAGCTGCTGTGCGCGGGGAAGATCCTGGCCGTTAAGGGCCTCGGCGGCTTCCACCTGGTGTGCGACGCGAACAACGCCGATGCCGTGGCGCTCCTGCGCGCCCGCAAGCGCCGCGAGGGCAAGGCGTTCGCGGTGATGGCCGCCACGACGGACGACGTGCGCCGCGTCTGCGAGGTGAGCGACGCCTGAGACTACGACG
>NC_021021.1:1145610-1156577 GCF_000210055.1 Gordonibacter pamelaeae 7-10-1-b | reverse complement strand
GCCGCGCTCGAGGGCTCGCAGCGCCCCATCGTGCTGCTGAAGAAGCGCCCGGACGCCGCCTTTGCGCCGGGGTTGGCCGACCGCCTGCCCGAACTGGGCGTCATGCTGCCCTACACCCCCCTCCAGCACCTCCTGCTCCACGACTTCGCCGGTGTGACAATGGGACGTGCCGGTGTGACAATGGGACGGGGATATTGTCACATTCCCCTGCTCGTCATGACGTCCGGCAACATCCACGACGAGCCCATCGTCATCGACGACGAGGATGCTTACGAGAAGCTGTTCTCGGTGGCCGACGCGTTTCTCGGCCACGATCGCGCCATCTGCGCCCGCTACGACGACTCGGTGGTGCGCGTTATCAATGCCGGCAGCGCGGGAGAGGCGCTTCAGTTCCTCCGCCGCGCTCGCGGGTTCGCGCCTCTTCCGATTCCTCTGTCGCTGCCCGCGCCCGCCGCCGAAGAAGTTTCACGTGAAACATTCGTTCGTCCTCGGGCGATCCTCGCCGTGGGCCCCGAGCAGAAGAACACGTTCACGCTCACGCGCGACGCCGAGGCGTTCGTGTCGCAGCACATCGGCGACATGGAGAACGCGGAGACCTACGACGCGTGGCTCCAGGCGAAGGACCGTTACGAGGCGTTGTTCGAGATCGAGCCCGGCCGCCTGGCCTGCGACCTGCATCCCGAGTACCTCACGTCGAAATGGGCCCACGATCAGAGCCGCGTGCACGGCCTGCCGCTCTCGGAGGTGCAGCACCACCATGCCCACATCGTGTCGGTGATGGGCGAGCATGGCCTGCCCGGCCCTGTGTGCGGCATCGCGTTCGACGGCACGGGCTACGGGGTCGACGGCGCCATCTGGGGAGGCGAGGTGCTGCTCTCCAACCAGCGCGCGTTCGAGCGGTTCGCGAACTTCGCCTACGTGCCCCTGCCGGGCGGTGCGGCTGCGGTCAAGCACCCGCTGCGCATGGCCTACGGCGCGCTGTGGGCGTTCGACCTGCTGGAGCATCCGGGCGCGGCCGACGCTCTCGCGGCCTTGGGCGAGCAGGCGGACGTGTGCGAGCAGATGATCGACCGCGGCCTGAACACGCCCATGACCTCGTCCGTCGGCCGCCTGTTCGACGCGGCCAGCGCCCTTCTGGGCGTCTGCACCAACCCGCTGTACGAGGGCGAGCCTGCCATTCTGCTGGAGGCCGCGATGGGCGAGGCCGCTGCCGGCGACGAGGCGGACGCGGAGGCCGCCGACCGCTACGCCATCGCCGTCGTCAAGAACACCGCCACGGCGGAAAGCACGGCGCAGGACACCTCGGTCGTGCTGTTCGATGCGGCGCCCACGTTCCAGGCGCTGCTCGACGACAAGGTGGCCGGCGTGCCCGTGCCCGTCATCGCGCGACGCTTCCACGACGCGTTCGTGCAGGCTGTCGTCACGGCGGCCGAGCTGGCGCGCAGCGTGTACGGCATCGAGACGGTGGCGCTGTCGGGCGGCGTGTTCATGAACCGCTACCTGGTGGAGCATGCGCTGGCGGCGCTTGAGCGCGTCGGCTTCACGGTGGCCGTCAACCGCGATCTGCCGCCCAACGACGGCTGCATCTCGTTCGGCCAAGCTGTGGTAGCATGGGCCTCGAACGAAGAGGGCGCCGCCGAGGGCGGTGCGTAAGGCGCGATCCGCCGCGGACTTGCGCCGCAACCTGAAAGAAGGCATGAACCTATGTGCTTGGCCATACCCGCGAAGATCACCGAGCTCAAAGACGGCAACCTGGCTACGGTCGACATCCTGGGCGTCACGCGCGACATCGCCGTCGACCTTACGCCGCAAGCCGGCGCGGGCGACTTCGTGCTCGTGCACGCCGGCTTCGCCATCGAGGTGGTGGACGCCGACTACGCCCAGGAGACCATCGACCTCATCAAGCAGTTCCCGGAGCTTGCCGGCGAGGACATCCCCGACGTCGAAGGGGGCACCCGATGACCGTCGACCCCGCCGCGCTGGAGGCCGAGCTCGCGGCGTTTAAGGACCCTAAGCTCGCACGCGGCCTGGTCGATTCCATCCAGAAGCTCGCGCCCGCAGGCGGCGCCACGCTCATGGAGGTGTGCGGCACGCACACCATGGCCATCGCGCGCAACGGCATCCGCAACCTCATGCCCGAGGGCACGCGCCTCGCGTCCGGCCCCGGCTGCCCGGTGTGCGTCACGTCGAACCGCGACATCGACACCGTCATCGCCCTCGCGCGCACCGACAACGTCACCATCGCCACGTTCGGCGACATGACGCGCGTGCCCGGCTCCACGTCGAGCCTGCTCAAGGAGCAGGCCGCCGGCCGCAGCGTGCAGATCGTGTACTCGCCGCTCGACGCGCTGCGCCTGGCCGAGCAGCATCCCGACCGCGAGATCGTGTTCGTGGGCGTGGGATTCGAGACCACCACGCCGCTCGTGGCCATGGCCATCAAGCGTGCGGCCGCGGCGGGCTTGAAGAACTTCAGCGTGTTCGGCGCCCACAAGAACATGCCCGGCGCGCTGGAGGCCATCATCAACGACCCGCAGCTCAAGCTGGACGCGCTCATCCTGCCCGGCCACGTGAGCACCATCATCGGCGCGGAGCCCTACAAATTCCTGGCCGAGAAGTACGGAATCCCCGGCGTCATCACGGGCTTCGAGCCGGTGGACGTGCTGCAGGGCATCGCCATGATCATGCGCCAGCTGCACGAGGGACGCGCCGAGATAGAGATCGCCTACGCGCGCGGCGTCATGCCCCAGGGCAACCCCGTGGCGATGGCCGCCATCGACGAGGTGTTCGAAACCTGCACGGCGCTTTGGCGCGGCCTGGGCGAGATCCCCGGCTCGGGCTACCGCATCCGCGAGGAGTTCGCGCAGTTCGACGCCGTCCGCCGCTTCAACCCGCAGGTGGAGCCCACGCAGGACCCGAAAGGCTGCCGCTGCGGCGACGTGCTGCGCGGCATCATGGCCCCCAGCGAGTGCCCGCTCTTCCGTCGCATCTGCACGCCCGAGAATCCCGTGGGCCCCTGCATGGTGTCGAGCGAGGGCAGCTGCGCCGCGTACTACCGGTATTACTAGGGGTTCGGCTTCGCGGGCGCGTGGGAGGCGTCGGCCCGACCGCCTAACCGACCCGGCTGCAGTGTCTCCAATAAGCTTATTCGCGTGGCCGGAGTCGGCAGGTGCGCCGAGAAGCGCGCCGTGAGAGCAGACTCCCGGACGAGGTAACCTCCCGCTTCGCCGTCGCTGCGAGGGCTGCGCACGCGGCGAGGACGGCGAGGGCAAGCGCTCCGATTGCTGCCGGCACTGCGGTATCGCCGGTTCGCACGAGGGCTCTCGCTTCGTCGCTGCCTCCATTGCCGCTGTCCTCGGTGTCCGGGCCCGCGGGCGAAGGGGGGCCGTCTGGTTCGACAGGCGTGCCAGCAGGATTGGTGAACGCCTTCACGGCAACGTTGCCCACGGGGCTGCCGGTGCGCGCGGCAAGGTCGTCGGCTACGGCGGCCACGTCGCTCCAGACACCGTGCTCGAACACGAAGCTTTGGCCGGCATCAACGTGCGGAACGCTGTCGTAACGGGGCGTCCCGTCGGGGTTCTCGCCCACCTGGCGTGCGCCTTCGAGCGGTATGGTGGACGACATAAGGGCCCATCCCTGCTGGTCGTAGAGTTGCGTCTCGGTCACGACGACGGCGAACGCCTGCCCCTTTTTGAGGTCGACCGCGTTTGCCAGCGCGGGCGTGAGGTAACCGGCGTTCAGCGCGTCGAGCTCCGTGTGGGCGGCTGTGACCTGCGTGCCGCTCTCGGGGTCCGTCGGGTCGGCAAGGCCGGTGTACACGTCGATGGTCACGCGCACGGCAGGCGACGTGACCCAGACACCTACGCCTACCAGCCGCTCGTCGCCCGATGAGGTGAACACGTTGGCGGCTTTGGCGGCATCTCCCCACGAAGCCTGCAGGCCCACGGCGTGCAGCGAGTCGTACTGGTAGTTCTTGGCGTAGTCGAACGTGTTGTCGCGCCCGCTTTCGGCTGCTAGGGCCACCGGGGCGCGGATGGCACGCTCCTCGTAGGGAACGTACAGGTAGCCGCCGTCGCCGAAACCCTCCCCGCGGTTGTTGCGCAGGATCCAGGCGCCGTTGTTTGCGGGTGTGTGCTCGACGCCGTCGACAACGATGGTGAAGTTCTCCTTGGGATAGGCGTCGTCCCAGCCCACAAGCGACAGGGAGTGATTCACCGTGTAGTTTGCCGTGTCGGCGTCGTAGAACCAATGGTGCTTCCAGATACCCTGCTCAACGTCGGCATCGGCCCAGTAGCCGTCTCCCTCGAACGGCTCGTGCATGCCGAAGTCGAGGGCTCCGTACTGGCGCAGAGCCTCTTTGATCTTCTCGCAGGCCAGCAGGTCGATGGCGACGCCGGCGCCGGAGGAGGCGTCGCCCGCGTAGCTGCTCGCCGGCTCGTTTATCTCGCCGCCGGCGGGCCCTGTTCCGCCGCTTCCGGTCGCAAAGGGGCTGGGCAGTTCGATTGCCTGGTCGAGTCGCACGGCATCGCTGCCTACGGTCGTGCCCGCCGCCGCATCCATGGCGGCAGCGGCCTCCTCGTAGTCGCCCGGCTCGCTGGGCGGCAGGTAGGGGCAAGCCCCCTCGTCGGCCGCGCCCTGCCAGCGCGCAAGCGTGCTCACCGCATGGCTCCACGTGCCGCCCGTCAGCAGCCCCCGTGCTCCCAAGCCCTCGTCCTTCGTGGAAACGGCATACCGGTCCAGCGCAGAGGGGTCTCCCTCGCCAAGCGCGCGGTGCTGGTAGGTGAGCATCGCGAGCGATGCCTCCGAAAGGTCGATCGAGCTGTCCGCGTTCCCCTGAGCGATGCGGTTCGATTCCAGCGATGCCAAGGCGGCGAAAGCCCAGCATGTGCTGTATACGCCCTGATCACGCAGGGGGGCGAGTGCGCCGGTCATGCGCAGGTCGAAGCTGCTCGGCAGCGCCTCAGCCGTTCGTGCGCTCATCTCCACGGCCTCCGATGCGAAGGCCCCCTCCTGCAGCGCGGCGGCATCGACCCTTCCGTCGTCCGTCCTCTCCGCGTTCTTCGCATCTCCGCCGTCGGAACCCAAGCCGCCTTGGCCGGCTCCTCCGGGCATCACGGCGGCCTTGCGCACTTGGAACAGGTAATCGGTTTCCGGCTGCAGGTCTCTGAACAAGCACGAGCTCTGCCAGCCGTCGTGCTGCGAGCTACCGTCGGCCAGGCGGTACTCGAGCTGCTGTCCATCGGGTTGGAAGGCGAGCGTTATTGAGGTCGACGTAGCCTCGCGCACGGCGACCTCGGTGGGCGCTGCCGGTCGTGCGGGCACGTCGAGGTAAGAGATGCCCGTCGAGTCGAACCGGCCCGACAGGCCGCCGCTTCTGAAATACAGCCTGCGCCCCGGTTCCAAGGGGGTGTCCTCGAATAAGGGGAACGAATCGCTCATGTCTGCCTGGTACGAGGCCTTGAGGGATTTGCTGCTTGTATTGATGTTGGGCGTCTCGCGTGTGAAATCTATCGTTATCGCCCCGGGGGTAGGGTCGGGCTCGCGGGTGGGAACGGGCACGCGGTACCGTGGTTCGCCGTCTGGGTCGTTGCGGTCGAACACGCTTAGGTGGTGTGGTTGCAGTCCGTCGACCACCGACCAGGCCGACACACGGTCGCCGTTGGAGAGCCAGGTGCCGTCGGGTGCCTGCACGCTCAGGCGCGCGTCATCGAAGCCCACGGTCTCCGTTGTGTTGTCGAAGGTGAGGCCGGATAAGCACAGGCGCAGCTCGTAGGTGGTTGAACCTTTCAATCCAGCTGGATCGTTGCTGGTCAACGTTATGGTATGCGTTCTTGAGACAACATCGTCCAGGGCCACTTCCCGCCCGAACCGACCGTTTTCCAGCGGCTCGGGCGCTCCGCCGTCAAACGACATCGCCACCTTCTGGTTCGAGGTGGGCAGGACGGACACCGAGTAGGAAAAGCCTTCTGCGGAGGATGGGGCGGCAGGCAAGAATACGTCGAAGCTCGTGCGCAAGCCGCCCTCCTCAAGCGTGCTTCTCAAATCCAGGTATTCGTAGGCGGGCAGATCAAGGGGAAATTCGCCCTGCGTCTCATGCAGCGTGCTCCTGACGGTGATGCCGTTCACCTGTGATGTGTCTGGTTCTTCGGGTGGCCAGACGGCTCCGCTGCCGCCCGCTTCGCGCGTGAGGGCTTTAAGGCAGACGTTCGTGGCGTACACGGATGTTCCCTTTGAGTCCATCAGTGATTTTCCCAGCGTCGTCCACGATATTCCGTCGGCGGACACATAGCTGACTTCCTCGTTTCCGGCGGCGTCCTTGCCTACGTACACGGGTTGGAACGCAGCGCCGCGCCCGATGACCGCCTCGGCGGGAACCACGTTCTTGTAGAAAGGATTCTCCAGCTTTACGACCAGGGAGAACGTATCGCCTTTCTGCAAAGAGGAGCGCAGGTCGGCGTCGAGTTCCACCGTGTGATAACCGGGGTAGGCCTCGCTGCCCGTCTGGGTGCCGCCCATCTTCGTGCCCGAGGTGGGGTCTCCCTCGGCAGGGTTCAGGTAGACGTCGATGGCGTACGACGTGCCCTCGTCGGTGGTATAGAACGAGGCGGCCTCCAGCGTCTCGTTCCCCGCGGCCGTGAAGACGTTGGCCAGGTACGCTGCAGCTCCTTCGCCGCTGGAGGGTGCGTCGGGATCCTCGGCGCCCGCGCCGGAGGACACGGCCAGGCTTGTGCGCCAGCCCATGGTGTCGAACTGGTAGTTGCCCGTGTAATTGTCTTTCGATTCCAGTTTCAGCGTGGCGCCGTAGATGGCGGAATGATCCTCGTAGGAGAGCCAGAAATAGCCGCTCTCGCCCCAGTTCGCGCCCCAGCTGTTTTTCACGAGCCATGCGCCGTCGTTTTCGGGCAGCTCGGTTTCCGGTCCGCCGAAGTTCGCGCGGCTGAACGTGTCGTCCCAGCCCACGATCAGCACGGCGTGGTCGATGTCGATTTTCTGGCTTGCGTACATGGTCTGGCGCGAAACGCCTTCAACGAATTCGGTGCCGTGCCAATGATTGCCGTGTGTGGCGATGGATACCGTGACGGGGCCCTCGTCGTGGATGATGCGTTTGACGGTGTCGATACTGGGCTTCATGGCGGCGCCGGTGATGCCGTTGAGCGACGTGGGCAAGTAGTAGGCATCTTGCAGGTGAAAGTCGGCGGCGTAGCGCAGGCTCTCGTCCACGTACGCTGCCTGGAACGGTACCCGAGACGACAGCACCGGCCCTTTCCATGCGGCCAGCGTGCCGATGGCCTGCTGGTCCCAGGCACCGGTGTCGTAAGCCTGTTGGGGGTAGCTCTTCGCACCCTCCACTTCCTGCTCCTCGTTGCCATTGTAGGTGAACCAGGCCAGGTGCGCGCGAGAGAGCTGAGCGGTGGGGTAGTAGGGCAGCACGCTGCTCTCGGCGGCTCCCAGGTTGGCGAACGCCCAGCAGTTCTGGGTTTGGGACTGGTCGAGCACCGGCCCTACCACGCCCCGCTCGCGCAAGTCGAAGGATTCGGGAAGGAGGTCGTTCGCGAACGTAGTTGCCACGCCGCTTGCAAGGGTGTCGCCCAAGTAGGACAAGTCGAGCGTCGATGCCTTGATGTCGGTTTCCCCGTTCAGGTAAGCTAGGTAGTCCGGATTGACGTCGGAGGCCGTCAGCTCAATGGCCGCACTCTGCGCTGCGGCGCCGTCGTTCGGCTCCGTCGCGTGGGCCGGAAGGGCTGCGCCGGGCGCCAGTCCTCCAACCAGGGCCGCTGACAGCAGCAATGCGAGCATACGACGCACGATCATGGCAACCTCCCGACGCAGGACCTCTTGTGCAGTATACCGTGCGACCGGCTGGTACGCGCATCGCCTCGGCCGAAATGCCCTACATGCCGGCCTGTGCGCCGAGAAAGCGCCTCCTCCTCGCTCTCTCACGCCGCCGCGCGGCCGAGGCTGCGGAAAAGAGCATCCCCTCCGTCAACGATTCCGTGCCGAAACGGGAACGACCGCAGTGCACGGCCCTACAATCGGCAGGAGGGGGCAGGCAACCGCTTGGAGCCGAAAAATGATCGGAGCAGGCATAGTATTTTCATATAAATGGTGCTAGTATAGTATCAATTAAAAGCGCGCCGATTCCCTAGGGCCGGCGCGGAGGGCAAGGCGAGACATAAAGGGGGTGTGCCATGGATATCTTTTCCGATCCCGTGTTGCTGGCGCGTGTGCAGTTCGCCCTGACGGCGGCCTACCACTTCTTCTTCGTGCCGTTGACCATCGGTTTGGGATTGATCCTAGCCATCAACGAAACCAAGTACTACCGCTCGCGCAACGAGAAAGACGCGGCGGCCTCGAGGTTCTGGGTGAAGATCTTCACCGCGACGTTCGTGATAGGCGTGGCCACGGGCATCACGATGGAGTTCTCCTTCGGAACGAACTGGGCCGACTATTCCCGCTTCGTGGGCGACATCTTCGGCGCGCCGCTTGCTGCCGAGGCCCTGCTGGCCTTCTTCCTGGAGTCGGTGTTCCTCGGCATCCTGCTGTTCGGCCGCAAGACCGTGTCGCCGAAATTCTACCTGGTGAGCGCCTGGCTCGTGTGGTTCGGTTCCTGCCTCTCGGCGCTGTGGATCCTCATCGCTAACTCGTGGATGCAGACGCCGGCCGGCGCGGAGCTTGCGGCCGACGGGTCGAAGGCCGTCATCACGGACTTCCTGGGCGCCGCGCTCAACCCGTCGCTCATGGCCCGCTACAGCCACGTGGTGGTGGCGCTGCTCATCATGGGCGCGTTCGCCGCCATGGCCGTGAGCGCGTGGTACCTGATCAAGGGCCGGCACGCCGACTTCGCCATGAAGACCATGCGCATCGGCGCCGTGGTGGGCATCGTCACCAGCTGCGTCATGATCTTCACGGCGCATGCGTCGGCCGTGGTCGTGGCCGAAGAGCAGCCCACGAAGCTCGCCATGATGGAGGGCATGTACGACGACGAGGTTCCGCCGCTGTACCTGTTCGGCTGGGTGGACGAGGAGAGCCAGCAGGTCATCACCCCGTTCTCCATCCCCGGCGGTACCAGCTTCCTGGCCACGGGCACCTGGGACACCGAGTACCAGGGCTTGAACTCGCTGGCCGAGACGGAGCAGTACGGCGCGCTCGACCCCGAGACGGCGCCCGTGAACTTCGTGTTCCAGACGTACCATATCATGGTGGCTATGTACGGCCTGATCATGATCACGGCCATCCTGGCCATCGTGTTCACGTACCGCAAGGGCGGCCGCATCAAGAACATGAAGTGGCTGCAGCGCCTCGTGCTGATCTCGCCGGTGTTCCCGGTCATCGCCATCCAGACCGGATGGTTCACCGCCGAGCTCGGCCGCCAGCCGTGGGTCGTGTACCCGTCGGCCACCGGTCCCGAGGGCGTGGCGCTCGCCACCGGCGACGCGGCTTCGGCCTCGGTATCGGCACCCGAGCTGCTGATCACCATGGCGCTGTTCTTCCTGGTGTACGTGTTCCTCATCTTCGCGTGGGCGCGCGTCATGGGCCGCTTCATCAAGGAGGGCCCGGTGGTGGCGCCGGCCGAGGCCGACGATGCCGCATCCGACGAGGCCAAGCGCAAGGACGCCGTGCCCGGCTTCGCGCCGGTGGACGATCCTGCGGTCGCTGCGAAAGGCGGTGAGTAGCCGTGGAGATGACTTTCTTCAACGTGCTGTGGTTCTTCCTGATCTTCGTGCTCATCGGCGGGTACTTCGTGCTCGATGGGTTCGACCTGGGCGCGGGCGTGCTGTACCCCTTCGTGGCGAAGGACGACCGCGAGAAGGCCGTCGTGCGCCGCAGCATCGGCCCGGTGTGGGACGGCAACGAGGTGTGGCTGCTCACGGCCGGCGGCGCGCTGTTCGCGGCGTTCGCCCCCGCGTACGCCGCCACGTTCAGCGGGTTCTACCTGGCGGTCATGCTGGTGCTGTTCGGCCTGATCGTGCGTGCGGTGTCGCTTGAGTACCGCGGGCACGACAAGAAGTACGGCAAGGTGTGGGACGGCTGCTTCTTCGTGGGGTCGCTCTTGCCGGCGCTGCTTCTGGGCGTGGCCGTGGGCAACATCTACGCGGGTATCCCCATGGATATGAACGGCGATTACGTGGGTGTCCCGCTGCTGGGGCTCATCACCCCGTTCACGCTGCTGTGCGGCCTGCTCGGCCTGGCCATGTTCATGGCGGCGGGCGCCGCGTGGATCGCGCTCAAGGCGCCGAAGCCGTCCGCCCTGCAGGCGCGTGCGGTCGGCCTGCGGCTGCCGCTCCAGGTGGCGGCGCTCGTGCTGTTCCTGGCGGTGTCGGTGTACGGGCACTTCGTCATCCAGCCGGCCATGGACCCGGCGCTCGGCATCGTGCGCTGGCTGTTCGCCATCCTGGCCGTGGGCGGCATCGTGGCCTCCATCGTGCTGGCGCGGCGCGGCGAGGGCAGCGACAAGGGCGCGTTCCTTGCGCAGTCGGTGTCGGCGTTCTGCCTGGTGGGGCTTCTGGCCGCCTCGATGTTCCCGAACCTCGTGGTGGCGTCGGCCGGCAGCGTGGGCCCGTCCATCACGCTCATGAGCGCCGCGTCGTCCGAGCTCTCGCTCATGTGGATGACCATCATCACGTGCGTGGGCCTGCCGCTGGTGCTGGTGTACCACGTGATCATCTACCGCACGTTCCGCGGGCGCATCGAGGACGACGACCTGGCGCACTACTAGCGCGACAGCTGCGGAAACCTTGGCGAAAGCAGAATCGAAGGCCGACCCGATTTGCGGGTCGGCCTTACTTTACTATAGTATTGTGGTAGAGTATTGAGCAACAACGAGCCTGATCAGAGAGGAACGACCATGGCAGAAGATCAAGATCGGACGGTACCCTTGCCCGGGAACCCCGAGCAGCAGCAGCCGGGAAGCGTGCCTGCGCCCGAGGCGTCGCCGGCGCCGGCCGCAGAGCCCGCGCCCGAACCCGAGC
>NC_021021.1:1138593-1145462 GCF_000210055.1 Gordonibacter pamelaeae 7-10-1-b | reverse complement strand
GGCCAGGCCCAGCCCGCGCAGCCTTACCAGGCCGCCGCGCCGTACGGCCAGCCGCAGCAGCCTTTCGCACCCGGCCAGCCGGTCAACCCCTACGGCCAGCCCATGGCCGGCTACTACCAGCAGCCGGCGAAGAGCGGCAAGGCCACGGGCGCGCTCGTGTGCGGCATCTTCGCCATCCTGCTGGCGTGGGCACCGCTGTTCGGCATCATCCTGGGCATCGTCGCCATCGTGCTCGCGGTGAAGGCCGTGAAAGAAGCCGGCAAGGACGGCAAGGCAACCGGCGGCAAGGTGTGCGGCATCATCGGCATCGTGCTCTCCGTGCTGTCGTTCATTCTGTACCTGGTCATCGGCTTCGGCGCCATGGCCTACGTGGCAGCGCATCCCGGCTCCGTCACGGTGACGGAGAACACGCCCTCCCTCTCCGACTCGGGTTCTAATTCGAGCGCGCTCGGCGCGACCGAGGACGAGAAGCAGGCCGAGGCCGTGGCCCAAGCGGAGCTCGACAAGCTGAAGAATCAGGACCCGGCGTTCGTGCAGCAGCTTGCGGCCCAGCTCGATGCCGAGTTCGCCGACAGCGCCGGCTACAGCTTGGCCGAGCTGGGCGTCGACCCGGTTGCGTTCGTCCAGTGGCTGCTGGCCGACTTCGACTACCAGCTTGACGGTACCTACACGAACAGCGACGGCACCGGCACCACGTATGCCGACGTGACCATGCGCGACGTGTACGCGTTCGCTAGCACCTTCATGACGGACGCCACGGCGTTCTCGCGCTCCACGGAGGCGGGCTCGATGGACGAGGCGGCCATGAAGGCCAAGCTCGGCGAGCTGTTCAATGCCGCCATGGAGAAGACCACGGACACGACCGAGAGCTATATTGGCGTTGACCTGGTGAAGCAAGGGGATGCCTGGGTCATCGACGAAGAGTCCTGGGCCGATGAGACGGAACTGCTGTTCGGCAACCTCTAAACGCCCCGCGCCGCCCGCCCTTTGCGGGACGCGCAACGCCGACTATGCGGGAAGGCGGGCCCAGCGGCCCGCCTTCCCGCATTTTAGAGATAATAAGACTAAGGTAATCATTAATATTTGGGAAACATCTTCTTAAGAAACACTCAAGGCTGAAACCATTGCTATTAACGCTGCCGGTTTGTAATCTCATCGAAAGGCATCGAGAAGGTGCTGCTCCAAGGGGAAGCACGAAAAAGGAGGGAAGAGATGGCGAGCTATATGGAGAAGGTTCGGCAGTCTTCGGAGCTGAGCAGAAGGGGCTTCGTCAAAGCCAGCGCCGCTGCCACGGCCGCCCTGGCCGTAGGCGGCTTGGCCGGCTGCGCGCCCAACAAGGTCGAGCCGGCGAAGGAGGACAAGGCGCCCGACGTCCGCAACGTCACGGACGGCACCTGGGTCACGGCGGCCTGTTGGCACAACTGCGGCGGTCGATGCCTCAACAAGGCGCTCGTGAAGGACGGCGTGGTCATCCGCCAGAAGACCGACGACACCCACGAGGACAGCCCCGACTACCCGCAGCAGCGAGCCTGCGTCCGCGGCCGTGCGCAGCGCAACCACGTGCTTTCGTCCGACCGCCTGAAGTACCCCATGAAGCGCAAGTCCTGGCAGCCGGGCGGCGGCGAGAACTCCCACGGCGATATGCGCGGCAAGGACGAATGGGAGCGCATCACGTGGGACGAGGCTTATACGTATATCGCCGACGAGATCAAGCGCATCAAGGATGCCCACGGCAACCGCGCGTTCTTCGCCGACGGCGGCCCCGTGTCCAAGTTCTTGAGCCTCTACGGCGGCTACATCGGCCACTGGGGCACCACCTCGCGTGGCGCGTGGACGTACACGCCCGACGTGGTGGGCATCGCCCCGCAGCCGAACGAGGGCATCAACGACCGCCTGGACATGCGTAACAGCGAGGTCGTAGTGATGTTCGGCACGAACCCGGCCTGGTCCTCCGCCGGCAACCCTGCCTACCACCTGTTGCAGATGAAGAAGGCCGGCGCGAAGTTCGTCGCGGTCGACCCCTTCTACAACGACTCCTACGCGCTCGTTGACGCCGAGTGGATTCCTTGCCGCCCCTCGACCGACATGGCGCTGTTTTTAGGCATCGCGAACGCCATGCTGGAGCTTGACGGCGAGAAGGGCCTGATCGACTGGGATTACCTGAACGCGCACACCGTAGGCTTCGATGCCGATCACATGCCCGAGGGCGAGGATCCGGCCGGCAACTTCAAGGACTACGTCTTGGGAACCCACGACGGAACCCCGAAGTCGCCCGAGTGGGCTTCCAAGATCTGCGGCGTGAGCCCCGAGAACATCCGCTATCTGGCGGAGCTCGTGGGCAAGGACAACAAGGCCGCCATCCTTATGGCCTGGGCCTCCGCTCGCACGCACAACGCCGACTGCCTGCCCCAGCTGGTCATGACGCTGGGCGCGATGGGCGGCCACTTCGGCAAGTCGGGCCACATGTGCGGCCTGTCGTGCCACTCGCGCTCCTTCAGCGGCGGCACGTACCTGATCGGCGCGGGCTCCAACGGCCTGCCTTCCATCAAGAACCCCCTGGCCGCCACCGAGAGCATCAACGACACGGAGATGTGGAACGCCATCGTCGACGGTAAGTACACCTATGCGGGCGGCTCCACGAAGAAGGTTCCCGGCGAGCCGCGCGAGGTGGACATCAAGCTCATCTACCACGATAGCATGAACGCGAAGCTCCAGACCACCGACGGGCAGGCCAAGGGCATCGAGGCTCACCGCAAGGTCGACCTCGTGGTCACGCACTCCCTGTTCATGACCACGAACGCCGCCTACTCAGATTTCGTGCTGCCCATCGAGTCCTACTGGGAGAAGGAGGGCGGCTTCCTCCAAGGCAACCGCGAGGCGCTCATCTACCACTCGAAGGTGATCGACCGGATGTACGAATGCCTGTCCGACGAGGAGATCGCCAGCGAGATAGGCAAGCGCCTGGGACTCAACTCCGAAGAAGTATTCCCCTTCGGCGTGAAGCAGCAGCTGTTCAACCAGTTCGCGGGGGCCTATATCGTCGACGAGGCAGGCGAGAAGCAGCCGCTCGTCACCATCACCGAGGACGACATCAAGGAATGGGAGTGCGAAGGCGAGCCGCAAGAGGGCGTCTTGGGAATGAAAGAGCTCATCGAGCAGGGCATGTACCAGATACCCCGCTCGCCCGATGACGGCTACACCTACATCGCCTACGAGAAGTTCGTCCAAGACCCTGAGGCGAACCCGCTGAAGACGGCCAGCGGCAAGCAGGAGATATACTGCGCCCCCTTGCGCGATGCCATAAACGGCATCGGCTACAGCAAGATCGAGGCCATCCCCACCTATGTTCCCCCGCAAGAGGGTGTCGAGGCCACGTATAGCGACTTCGAGGTGGGCGTGAAGGGCGACTATCCCTTCCAGGTGTACAACCCGCATTACCTGCGCCGCTCCCACACCGTGTTCGACAACGTGCAGTGGCTGCGCGAGACCTGGCCGAACCCTGTTTTCATCAGCGTTCAGGACGCGAAGGAAAAGGGAATAGAAGAAGGTGACACGGTGCTGCTCACCAGCCCGCACGGCAAGTGCCTGCGCACGGCCTGCCCCACGCAGCGCTTCATGCCGGGCGTCATCGGCCTGCCCCATGGCGCATGGGTCGATATGGACGAGGAAAAAGGCATCGACCGTGCCGGATCGGACAACATCCTCACCGGGCAGATTCAGTCGGGCCAGGGCGTGTCCGGTTGGAACACCTGCATAGGCAACATCGAGAAGTACCAGGAAGAGCTCGCACCCGACTGCGAGCAGCCCATGCGCATCCCCGAAGCGCAGATGTAGGAGAGGTGATCGACGATGGGAAACGGATTCTACTTCGACATGACCGCCTGCATCGGCTGCAGAACGTGCCAGGTTGCGTGCAAGGACAAGAACGACCTTGAGATGGGCGTGATCTTCAGGAGGCTGTCGGACTTCGAGGTGGGGGAGTACCCCGCCGTGCAGACCTACCACTACTCCGGCTCGTGCAACCATTGCGAGAAGCCCGAGTGCGTGGCGGCCTGCCCTAACGCTGCCATGTACATCGACGAGGAAGACGGCACGGTGCAGCACGACGACGAGAAGTGCATCGGCTGCCAGTACTGCGTGAAGGCGTGCCCGTACGGCGTGCCGCAGCATATCGAATCGATCCAGAAGACGCACAAGTGCGACGGCTGCATCCAGCTTCGCGCGAACGGCGAGCAGCCGGCCTGCGTGGCAGCGTGCCCGATGCGCGCCCTCGAGTTCGGGCCGATCGACGAGCTGCGCGCCGCGCATCCCGATGCGGTGAACGCCATCGCGGTGCTGCCCGAGCCCAAGACCGAGCCGAGCATCGCCATCGAGGCGAAGCCGGCGGCGCTCGAGCCCGACCCCGTGTCGGCGCTCATGTAACATCCGATGACAAGCTGCAGCGGCCTCCTCCCTCCCAGCCGCTGCAGCTTGCCCGTAAGGGGGACGACATGCACTACGATGATGCGGCGGGCACCATGCTCGCCAACAGGTGTTTCCTCTACCGCTACCTCTGGCGGGCCTTCGCGGCCGAGCCCGACGACGCGCTGCTCGATATCGTGGCCGATGCGCACACGCGAGAGGAATGCGCGCTGCTCGACGGCGAGGACGGCGAGGGCGCGCGCCTGCAGGATGCGCTCGCCGAGGTGGCGGCCGCAAACGGCCTCGGGCAGCTGCGCAGTGTGTACACGAAACTTTTCATCGGCCCGGCGAAGCTCCCCGCCCCACCATGGGAGTCGGTGTATGCTACCGGGGAGCCGCTGCTGTTCCAGGAGAGCACGCTTGCCGTGAGGGAGGCCTACCGCCGGGCGGGCTACGCCGCCGCGGGTTACCCCCACGAGGCCGATGACCACCTGGCCGTGGAGCTCGACTTCATGGCGACGCTCGCGTCCGACGCACGCGCCGCATACGAGGCGGGCGACAAGGGGCGCAGTGCGGATCTGCTCTCGGTGCAGCGTGATTTCCTGCGCGAGCACCTGCTGGCATGGGTCGGGGCTTTCGCGGAGCGGCTGGCGGACAGTGCCGGTGCCGGGGCCTTCTACCCGCGGTTCGCAGAGCTGGCGGCCCTCGTGTGCGCCCGCGACGCCGAGGTGCTGGAGGAGCTGCTGGCCGCGGGGTAGGGTAGCCGCGACCGCCTGGGGAGGGGCAGCGTCATGGGGAACATAAAGCTGAAGACGAAGTTCGCGGGCCTGATCATCGTGCTGATCGCCGTATCGCTCGTGGCCAACCTGGCCTGGACGTCCGAGAACAAGCGCGCCCAGATGGAGAACGAGTTGCGCGAGAAGGGCATGGTTCTCACCCAGCAGATGGACGCCGTCTGGGAGTTCATGGCCTCGAACCAAGACCGCCTCGAACAGATATCCTACACCGATGACGGCGTGTACCAGGGCCTCCACTGCGCTATCGCCGGCCGCAGCATCGGGCAGCTCTTCACGTCGCAGTCCAGCTACACCACGCGGTTCGTGAACTTCAACCCGCGCAACCAAGCCGACGAGCCGGACGCCTTCGAGGCCCGCGCGCTCGACGCGTTCTACGCCGACTCCTCCTGCCGCGAGTTCTACGAGATCACGCAGTACCAGGGCGAGGAGGTGTTCCGCTACCTTGCGCCCATGCGCATCGAGAAGAACTGCCTCGACTGCCATGGCGAGCCTGCCGGCGAGATCGACGTGACCGGCTATGCCAAGGAAGGATGGCGCTCGGGCGACGTGGGCGGGGCTATCAGCATCGTCATACCGCTCGACGTGTACATGGACAGCGAGAAGGGCGCCGTGGTGCAGGACGTCATCTTCTTCGGCGGCATGCTGGTGGCGTGCCTGGTCATCATGTACCTGGCGCTCACCTACCTTGTCACACGGCCGCTCAGCAAGATACAGGCGGGCGTCGAGCGCATCCAGACGGGCGACTTGGACGTGGAGCTGGCGCACACGGAATCGTCGCGCGAGATGAACACGCTCATGACCGAGTTCAACGAGATGGCGCACGAGCTGGCTGGCATATACAGCAACCTGGAGGCGCAGGTGCAGGTTCGCACCGCGCAGCTGGCCGAGGCGAACGCCGTGCTCGAGCGGCAGCGCGCCCAGCTGGAGGAGGCCAACGGCCGCCTGCGCGACGAGAACCGCTACAAATCCGAGTTCCTGGCCATGATGAGCCATGAGCTGCGCACGCCGCTCACGTCCATCATCGCCTTCACGGAGCTGCTGAACCGCAACAGCGAGCCTGCCGACGAGAAGGAGGCGGAGACGCGGCGCGAGATCGAGGCGAACAGCCGCGCGCTCCTGCTGATGATCAACGACATACTGGAGATGAGCCGGCTCGACGCCGGAAGGATAGAGATGAACAGGGAAACGGTGGACTTAGGAGACATCGCGGGCATGGTGCAGGCCGTGGTGCAGCCGCTGGCGAACCGCAAGGGCATCGCGTTCGCCTGCGAGATAGACCCCGACGTGCCGCTCGTGACGGCCGATTTCGAGAAGCTGCGCCACGTGCTGGAGAACCTGTGCGGCAACGCGGTGAAGTTCACGCCGGAGGGCGGCGACGTGCGCCTGTCCATCAGCTGGCATCCCGAGTGCGGCCAGGTGTGGCTGCGCGTCGCGGACACGGGCATCGGCATCGCGAAGAAGGATCAGCGGCGCATCTTCGACCGCTTCGTGCAAGCCGACTCGTCGGCGTCGCGCCGCTACAACGGCACCGGCCTGGGGCTCTCGCTGGCGAAGGAGTACGCGGAGATGCATGGGGGTACCATCTCGGTGGAGAGCGAGCTGGGGCACGGCAGCGTGTTCACGGTGCGCATACCGGTGGATGGGCCGGACGGGATCTGAGCACGGCAAGGG
>NC_021021.1:1131060-1138482 GCF_000210055.1 Gordonibacter pamelaeae 7-10-1-b | reverse complement strand
CCGGCGGGTGCGGTCGGGCGCGGCGACGGTGGGAACCAAGGGGAAGGGGAGGAACCGTATGGGAAATGCAGCGAAAGTGATGCTCGTCGACGATGACGAGAGCCTGCACGTGCTCATGAGGCGCATCGTGGAGGATGCGGGCTATGCGTTCTGCGCGGCGTTCGACGGCGAGGAGGGGCTGGCGCTGCTGGCCGACGAGAAGCCCGACCTGCTGCTGCTCGACGTGATGATGCCCGGCATGAACGGCTTCGACGTGTGCCGGCGCATGCGCGAGGAAGGGCGGCGCATACCCATCGTCTTCCTGTCGGCGAAGGGCGACATCGTGGACAAGAGCATCGGCTTCAAGGCCGGCGGCGACGACTACGTGGTCAAGCCGTTCAGCCCCGACGAGCTCTTGCTGCGCATCGAGGCGCATCTGAGGCGCCACAAGGACGACCTCGCGTTTGCGAAGGCCGTGAACCGCGAGGGCAGCTCCACGACGGGCGACTTGGAGGTGTTCTTCAACCAGTACGAGGCACGGTTGCACGGGCGGAAAGTCGACCTTACGGCCAAGGAGTTCGAGATCCTGGCGCTTTTGGCCGCGAATCCGGGGCAGGTGTTCACGCGCCAGCAGATCTTCGCGCACATCTGGGGCGAGGATAGCGAGGTGGACGAGAGCAGCATCACCGTGTTCATGCGCAAGATCCGCGAGAAGATAGAGGAGAACCCCTCGCAGCCGAAGTACCTGCTCACCGTCTGGCGCGTGGGCTACAAGTTCGCCGAGCGCTGTTGACCGACCGCAAGCCACGGTGTCTGCATTGGGCGGGCCACGATGCAGCAGTCAGGTATCGTGGCCCGCCTCCAACGTGCGGTTTTGGCCTCTTGCTACGACAGGCGCTGTCCCAGCTCCTTGGCGGCGGCCGCTTTGTCGAAGTTTCCGGAGGTCTTCTGCGTGAGCGCGCCCATGACGCGCCCCATGTCCTTCTTCGTGGAGGCGCCCGTTTCGGCCAGCACCTCGTCGATGAGCGCGGTAAGCTCGGCGCCCTCCACCTGCTTGGGCAGGTAGCTTTCCAGGATAGTTACCTGCTCGGTCAGCATGTCCGTGCGTTCTTGGTCGTTGCCGGCCTTGATGGACCCGTCGAGCGTCTCGCGCGTCTGCTTGATGAGCCGCTTGAGCATGGCGTCGACGTCTGCGTCCTCGATGTCGCGCCGCTCGTTCACCTCGATGTTCTTGATCTCGCCATGCACCTGCCGCAGGATGGACAGCCGAACCTTGTCCTTCGCCTTCATCGCAGCCTTGATCTCGTCCTTCAACTCGTCGTACTTCATCCGGTCCCTCGCTTTCGTTGTGCAATCTCGTTTCGTCACGAGTATACTGCACGAAACGCAACACCAAAAAACAAGAACGAGTGTTTCACGTGAAACACTCGTTCTTGTTAAGTGACAGAAGAGATCTTGGGATTTTCGACCTTTTCCCACCTGTTATTCCATTGATCGGTCAATTCCCCCATCATATACTTGTGAAGCTCTTCCGTGGTACTGATACTGCTTATCGAAGCGCTTGTAGGGGTTCCATTTTCTTTGACGCACCGATACCAGGATTGATCTATGGGGTCGTAAACGAAGTTTGCAGACCAGTTATCACCCGTTCCCTCTCTCGCAAACAACCAAGTTTCCCCTGTACTCTTAAAAAAGGGTTGCACGTTGTAGTCCTTGCCTTGGTAAGTGAGTAAAGGGGAACCATATTCTGCGAAAAATAGTTCCCTCATTTTTGAGTTGTTATTTTTTATCTTCGGGTCGGTGATACTGTCGATGAACTTGTTCCAGTCCGAGAGATAGGACTTGCTGGTTGTTATGCTCGGGTTTTCCGTTTCGTCTGGATGTTCATCGCAGGTAATGCTCCGTGTACCTGTGTCCCAGCTCCAATTTCCGCCATTCGGGCAGGTGTAACCTTTAGCCAGGCGGTCGATTTTACCGAAAACCTCCGCCTCCTTCTCCGTATCCATCGCAGTCGTCACCACTTCGGCGTACATGCTGCGGCGGTTGGCTATGCAGGTGGCTTCTTGGGCTTTTGCCAGCCGGGCTGTGAACACCGGGATGGCTATGGCCACGAGCACACCGACGATAGCCACTACGATAAGCAGTTCGGCTAGGGTGAAGCCGCCGATGCGGCGAAGCTTTGGGTTGTGCGAGGGCACGTTGTCGGGCATGCTCGGTCTCCTTTTATGCGGCAAACCGCATCATACCCGCTCCGTTGCGCGGGCACAATGGCAGAGGGGTTTAATTGCTGGTCAGGTGAATGCAAAAACCACGTTACAAGCTGGGTAAAAGAGAGGGGTGCGTGCCGGTGCTCTGGTATGATAAGGGCGCATATAGTTCGAGCGGAGGATGTTCATGAGAGATCTGCCTGCAAACCAGCTGAATCCCAAGATAAAGAACGTGTGGCGCATCAACGATGCCATCTGGCTCACGGTGGTGTTCCTATGCTGCTTCGTGCCGTTCGCCATCGCAGCGGCGGTGGAGCCGGAGGGGTGGATGTTCGTCGTGCTGGCGGCGGTGGCTGCCCTGTACGTGGCGGGCATGGTCGTGTGGCTGGTCGTGCTGCCGCCTATCCGCTTCATGCGGTGGCGCTACGAGCTCTCGGACGACTACCTGGATATCGCGCGCGGCATCATATGGCGCAAGCGCTTCGTCATCCCGTTCATCCGCGTGCAGAACACCGACACGCGCCAAGGACCCATCCTGCGCGCGTTCGGCCTGGCCAGCGTGACGGTCGCCACGGCCGCGGGCGAGCACGAGATACCGGGCCTCGACAGCGGCACCGCCGAGCAGCTGCGCGACAAGGCGGCCGAGCTCGCGCGCCTCGCGCAGGAGGACGTGTGATGGCCGTGGACCAGCAACAAGCCCCGCAGGACCGGGCGCCGCAACCGTCCCGCGGCGATTCGCAGCCCCAGCCTGACTACCCGGCTCCCTACGGACAACCGCAACCCTACGCCCCGGCGCCTTATCCCGGCCAGCCGTACCCGCAGCAGCCCCTCCCGCAGCAGCCGATGCCGCAGGAACCGCCCCGCCACCATGTGCACCACAGCTACATTTGGCTCGGCAGCATACAGGCGGGAGCCGCCATGTTCTTCGTGGTGCTCGTCTCGGGCTTCTCCGGTTTCGTGGGGGCGCTGGCCGATGGCGAGACCATCGGCGACGACCTGCCCCTGCTCATGCTGGTTATCGGCGCCATCGTGCTGGGCCTCGTGCTCATCATCGGCTTGGTGGCGCTTTTCCAGTGGCTGTCGTACAAGCATCTCTACTACATCATAGGCCCCGAGGAGTTCAACCTGTACTCGGGCATCTTCAACAAGAAGCGCGTGCACGTGCCCTACCAGCGCATCCAGTCGGTCGACCAGCGCGCATCGCTGCTCCAGCGCGTGTTCGGCGTGTGCACGGTGAGCATCGATACGGCAGGCGGCTCGAACAACAAGGCCGTGCAGGTGCCCTATGTGCAGAAGTCGCAGGCCGAGCAGCTGCGCACCGAGCTGTTCGCGCGCAAGCAGTACGCGACGGCCGTGCAGGAGGGCATGGCGCCCCAGGAGGCCGCCGTTGCCGTGGCGGCTGCGAGCGGCGTGGTGCTGCCCCAGGCGGGTGCGGCCGGGCAGGCGGCGGTCGCGGGATCTGCCGGTCAGGCGCCCCACAATGTGCTGGATGCGCCGGCTGAGATATGGACGGACGTGCGCGGCGTGTTCGGCGGTTCGGCCGTCGATACCGGCAAGGTGACGTACGAGTACGGCTTGACCAACAAGGAGCTCCTGTTCACCGGCTTGTCGAACAACACCGCGTTCGTGCTCGTCATACTGGGCATCTTAGGCGGCGCAGCCCAGTTCGCCAGCCAGATGGCACCTGTCCTCACCGGCATGGTAGATCCGCTTGTCGGCCAGTTCATGCTCTTGAGCGGCCAGCTGTTCGGCGGCAACCTCGTGGCTGCCGGCGTGGCTTTGGTGCTGGTTATTGCAGCCGTCATGTGGCTTTTGTCCATCGTGGGCAGCGCCATCTCGTTCGGCGGCTTCCGAGCCTGTCGGCGCGACAACCGCATAGAGGTGGAACGCGGCCTGCTGCAGCATCAGTTCCAGGGCGTGAGCGTCGACCGCGTGCAGTCGGTCATCGTGAAGCAGAGCTTCATCCGCCGCCTGCTGGGCTATTGCGAGCTCTCGCTCGGCAAGATCGATGCAGCAGCCGAGAGCTCCGACGAACAGCAGAAGAGCCTCAGTCAGGGTTTGGTGGTGCATCCGTTCGTGAAGATGAGCCGCGTGCCCGAGATCCTTGCCGGCCTGGTGCCCGAGTTCGCCGGCGTGCCGGTGGAGAGCACGCCCGTGGCGCCTGTGGCGCTGCGACGCGCGCTTATCCGTCGCGGCATCATCCAGGGAACGGGGCTGTGGCTCGCCGTCATCATCGCCATCGGGCAGCTGTGCTCGAACGCGTTTATCGTCCCTGACGGGGACGGCGTCATCGCCCTCTTCTATATCAACACCGGCGCCTTCATCGGCTATGCGCTGTGCCTCGTGCTGTTCGTGCTGGACCTGGTAGGGGCGGTGCTGTGGTTCCGCGGGTCCGGGTTCGCGTACAACGAGCATTTCATGCAGGTGAGCAACGGCGGCTTCGCCCGCGAGACCGTGAGTTTCCCGCGCAAGAAGATCCAGTTCGGCTATACGAAGACGAACCCGTTCCAGCGCCGCGCCCGTACGGCCACCGTGAGCGCCCGCACCGCGGCCGGCGTCGGCGGCACCACGATTCGCCTGATCGACGTCTGTGAAGAAGATGCCCGCAGCTGGCTCGATTGGCTCAAGCCGCGGGGAAATGTGGTAGAGTGAGGCATTATGAGCGCACAGGTAACACCCGATGCATCGGATAGTCGAAGTAGCACTTCCCCTTTGCCGGAGCCTCCGGACGAAACCCCTGCGGCCTGCGAGCCAGCCGTGCCGCCCGCTGCGGCAACGGCGTCCGCCGTGCCCCATTCCTCGGTAAGCGCGTTGAGTGCGGATCACGTCGTCCGCGAGTACAAGGCGGGCGAGGAGATAGCCAACTCCATCTCGCACGGCCTCGGCATCGTTTTCGCCCTGGCGGCAATTCCGTTTCTGGCCGTGCGTGCGGCCGCGCATCCTGAAGTCGTCTACCTGGTGGGTGCGCTCGTGTACGCCTACTCCATGCTGCTCGAGTACACCATGTCCACGCTGTACCACGCCATCGCCGTCGACAAGGCGAAAAAGGTGTTCAAGGTGCTCGACCATAGCTGCATCTACCTGTTCATCGCTGGCTCCTACACGCCGTTCTGCCTCATCTCGCTCGCCGATTCGGGCGGCCTGTGGCTGTGCGCGTTCGTGTGGGTCGTGGCGTTGGCGGGCGTGGCCAGCGAAACGTTCTGGGTGTTCCGTCCACGTTGGATATCAGCCGTGCTCTACCTGCTCATGGGATGGTGCGTCGTGTGGTTCCTGCCGCCGCTCATCGCAGCCCTCTGGGGGCCGGGCCTGTGGCTGCTCGTGGGCGGCGGCGTGTGCTATACGATAGGCTGCATCTTCTACGTGCTGAAGAAGATTCCCTATATGCATTCCATCTTCCATCTGTGGGTGCTGGCCGGAACGGTCTGCCAGTTCTTGGCCATCGCCTTCTATATTATGTAAGCGGCGCGTGCACGAGCGCGCGGGCATGACAGCCCCACGGTTGCCGGGGTGGAGGCGGCTTCGTATCCGCACCCCATTCTCCGGCGAGGCGCGAAAGCGCGAACACGGGCCGCAGAGGCGGCTCCGCACGCATCCGCAACGCTAAAAGGAGTGAGTTTCGCTTTCATGGACATAGGGATAAGCATCGTCGTCACGTTTTTGCTCGTTCTGGTTAACGGCTACTTCTCCATGTCGGAGATGGCCCTGGTCAACGCCAAGCATGTGCTGCTGCAGAAGGATGCCGACGAGGGCGACAAGAAGGCCCAGCGCGCGCTTAGCCTGGCCAGCGACTCGGGGCAGTTCCTGGCCACCATCCAGGTGGCTATCACGCTCGTGGGCTTCTTCGCGTCCGCCGCGGCAGCCACGAACCTGTCGGACCCGCTTGCACAGTGGCTGTCCGGCTTCGGCGTGGGTTGGCTCTCGGTCATCGCGCCCGGCCTGGCACCCGTGCTCATCACGCTCATCGTGTCGTACCTGAGCATCGTGGTGGGCGAGCTCGTGCCGAAGCGCATGGCATTGGCCGACGCCGAACGCGTGAGCAAGACGGTGGCCGGCCCCCTGATGGTGTTCCAGAAGGTCGCGCGCCCGCTGGTGGCGCTGACCTCGGCCTCGGCCAACGGCTTGTCGCGCCTGCTGCGCATCAAGAACGCCGACGAGCGCCAGAGCGTGTCCGAGGAAGAGATCAAGTACATGGTCACGGACAACGACGAGCTGCTGCCCGACGAGAAGCGCATGATCCACGACATCCTGGACCTGGGCGACATGACGGTGCACGAGATCATGCAGCCGCGCGTGGACATGATCCTCGTGGAGGATACGGAAACCGTGCGCCAGGCCGTCGACCGCATGCGCGGCACCGGCTACTCGCGGCTGCCCGTGTTCCATGAGGACATCGACCGCATCGTGGGCATCGTGCACTACAAAGATCTGGTCGGGCCCCTCATGGACGGCAAGGAGAACGAGCCGGTGGCGGACTACGCCTACGAGGCTCTGTTCGTGCCCGAGACGAAGGACCTGTTCCCGCTTCTTTCCGAGATGCAAACGAATAGGCAACAGATGGCCATCGTGGTTGACGAGTACGGTGGCACCGATGGTTTAATTACCGTCGAGGACATTGTGGAGGAGATCGTCGGCGAGATCATCGACGAGTCGGACATCGAGAACAAGTTCATCACGCCGCTGTCGGACGGAACGTGGCTCGTGGACGGGCGCTTCCCCGTGGAGGACGCGCTGAAGCTTGGCTGGCCCGTCACGGAGTCGGACGACTACGAGACGATGGCCGGGTGGCTCATGGGCATGATCGATTTCGTTCCCCAGGTGGGCGACGAGTTCGAGTTCGGCGGGTACCGGTTCAAGATCCAGGCCATGCGGCGCAGGCGCATCTCGAACATCCGGGTGACGCGCGAGGTTGGTGCGGACAACGCGCCGGCTGTGCAGGCCGAGGACGATGCGGGCCGCGATCCCGCCGAAGCTGCCGCCGAGAACGCCGAGCATCCTGCCTCCCACTGATAGTGCAGCGTCGACGGTTCGACCAGGAGGCAGCGTGAACACCGAGAAGCGACTCTACCGCTCGCGCAACGCGCTCGTCGGGGGCGTGTGCGCCGGTGTGGCCGAGTACTTCAGCTTCGACCCGCTGGTCGCCCGCATCCTCACGGTGGCGTTCACGCTGTCCACGGCGGGGTTGTTCGCCGTTGCCTATGTGGCGCTGTGGGTCATCCTGCCCCTGGCTCCCAACGAG
>NC_021021.1:1129569-1130927 GCF_000210055.1 Gordonibacter pamelaeae 7-10-1-b | reverse complement strand
GGCGCAGTGCCAGGTGCCGTCCGGCTGGCAGGCGCCCGGATGGGAGGCACCAGGGTGGCAGTCTCCCAACTGGCAGGCGCCGCCCCGCGCAGATCACGCTCCGGCGGGAGGGGGAGCGTCCTCGGTGCCGGGCGGCTCTGCAGAACCGCAGCAAGCCGGAGTGCCGAACGGCTGGCGTGCACCGGATGCCGCGTCCGCACCGCCGCCTGCGTGGGGCCCGCAGCGGAACGCCGGGGTGAAGGCGGCCGTGTTCGTCGGGTCGTTCCTGCTGTTCTTCGGCATAGCCGCGCTGCTGGCCGAGAACATCGACGGCATTGCGTGGTGGCAGTTCTGGCCGCTTGTCCTCGCCATCATCGGCATCGTGCAAATGGTGGTTCCTGGGCCGCCGGGCCACCGCATGATCCAGTTCGTGGACGGCCTCATGCTCTTCAGCTTGGGCAGCACGCTGCTGTTCTTCAGCCTGGGCTTGGTGGGGTGGGCGTCCTTGCAGCTCATGTTCCTGAACCTATGGCCGCTGCTGCTCATGATGGTGGGGTTCTTCATTATCGGCGGCGCGCTGCATGCGCCGTGGTGGACGTTGCTCGCGGGGCTGTGCTTCGTGGCGTTCTGCGTCCTGGGGATGCTGTGGTTCTCCGTGCCGGGGCCGAACGACCTCATTGTGCTCACGCTACCCTACGGCCGTGAGTTCGTCATCCCCTTCGAAGTGGGCGTCGCCGTGGTTCGCTAGCGCTGCCGCTTACCTCCCGTGCTTCGCCTACGGTCGCTTTGTTCGAAAAACGAACACGCGGGGAAGATGCATGATCACCTGCGCATCTGCGGCTTCCTTGTTTGTCAAGCGAACAAAACGTGGAGGCCGTCTCCACACTTTTTTGCTCCCGTAGGGCCCCATGGGCTAAAATACACCTCGACAAAACAGCATATCGGCCCTTCGGCAGCAACCACCCCTCATAATCTACCACGCTGTCACCGCTTCGGCGGCCTGGTCGTGCGCTGTTCATTGAAAGGTAACCAAGGTTTGACTGACAGACGATACAAGCAGCGGAAGTCGAGCATTGTCGCGAAGATCGCGGCGGTCGGGTGCGCGTCCATCGTGCTCGCCGGGTGCATCGGCTTCGGCATTGCCTCCGCAGGCGGCAGCGCGCAGGAAGTTGACGCGTTCGGCATCGATGCCTTGAGCGCCCCTGTGTCCGAGGCCGATACTGCAACGTTCGCCGAGAACGCGACCGATTCCTCCGCGCGCGAGGCCACGGTGCTTGCCAGCACGGCGAAGCGCGACATCTCCAAGGGCATCGAGGCCATCGAGGCCGAGGAGGAAGCCGCCCGCATCGCCGCCGAGGAGGCCGCTCGTGCCGAGGAGG
>NC_021021.1:1122325-1129328 GCF_000210055.1 Gordonibacter pamelaeae 7-10-1-b | reverse complement strand
GCCGCCGCCGAGGCAGCGAAGGCCGAGCAGCAGGCGCGTGCCGCCCAGGACAGCGCCGCTTCCGCGCTGGCCAGCCTGCCCGACGTGGACTTCTCCGTGGGCAAGGAAGCCTTCATCTCCACATGGACCGACCGCATCGACGCCTACCTAGCCGGCTCGCCGCTGGCGGGGCAGGGTGCGACGTTCGCCACGGCCGCTTGGGACTACGGCGTGGACCCGCGCTGGTCGCCCGCCATCTCCAACACCGAGAGCTCGAAGGGTGCCGTGTGCTTCAAGCCGTATAACGCCTGGGGTTGGGGCCAGTCGGGCTGGGGGAGCTGGGAAGAGGCCATCAACGCCCACGTGGCCGGCCTTGCGAGCGTTTACGGCTATTCCATCACGTACGGCGCTGCCATGAAGTACTGCCCGCCGAACTACGACCACTGGTTCAACGCAACGCTGGGCCAGATGATGATGATCTAAACGTTTCGCCGGCCGCCGGGCCGGCGAAACTGTTTTTCCGCCCCGGAACCGATGATGCCAGGCTGCCTTTAGCTCCCCAACGGGCGTGTATCGCCGCTTTCCCGCGCGCGAGGCTTGCAGTATGCTAGGGCGCGGCAGGAAATCGGCGCCGCACGGGCGCGTGGTGAAAGGATCGGTATGAGCAACGTGATCGTCGTCGGCTGCGGCCGCGTGGGCTCGCAGTTGGCGAACATGCTGTCGGACAACGGCAACAACGTGTGCGTCATCGACAAGAACGCCGACGCGTTCGCGAACCTGGGCCGCAACTTCAACGGCTCGACGGTGCAGGGCCTCGGCTTCGACGAGGAGACCCTCGTGAAGGCCGGCGTGGAGGACTGCGACGTCATCGCGGCCGTCACGCAGTTCGACAACACGAACCTCATGGTGGCCGAGGTGGGCAGCCGCCTGTACGGCGTCCCCCATGTCATCGCCCGCCTGTACAACCCCGACCACGAGCGCGCCTACATGCAGCTGGGCATCGACCACGTGTGCGGCACGTCGCTGGTGGCCGAGGACGTGTTCAGCAAGATCGTGTCGGGTCACGGCGCGCACATCGACACGTTCGGCGAGTTCGAGGTGCTGCGCTTCTCGCTCGACCTGAGCTGGCGCGACACCGACCATCCCACCATCCGCGTGTCCGAGATGGAGCGCGACCACGACATCCGCATCATCGCGTTCGAGCGCGCCGACGGCTCCGCCTCATCCATTCCCACGCGCGACTCGATCCTCTACCAGGGCGATTCCGTGCTCGCCTGCGTGCGCCACGAGCTTATCGGTGCGTTCTCGCGCTACATCCAAGACTAGGAGAATCCCATGTACATCGTTATCGCCGGCGGCGGCAAGATCGGTGAGTACCTGGCCAACGTGCTGCTGCAGAGCGGCAACGACGTGGCCGTGATCGAGGAGAACCTGCAGACAGCCGACCATCTGTCCATTGTGCTGGAAGGGCGCTACCTCGTTATCCACGGCGACGGGTGCGACTCGAAGTACCAGGAGGACGCCGGCATCCGCAAGGCCGACGTGTTCGTGGCCACCACGGGCCAGGACGACGACAACCTGGTATCGTGCGAGATCGCCCAGCGGGTGTTCAACGTACCGCGCTGCATCGCGCGCGTGAACAACCCGAAGAACCTGCGCATCTTCCGCGAGGTGGGCATCGAGAGCGTGTCGTCCACCACGCTCATCGCGACCCTTATCGAGGAGGAGACGCTGCTGGGCAGCGTGAGCGTGGCCTCGTCGCTCACGCATGGCAACGTAGTGCTCACCGAGATCACCGTGCCGCGCATGCGCTACCACTCCAACGAGGCCGGCATCCTTGCCTCAAGCGTGCCGCTGCCGGAGAACAGCCTGATAGCCGCCGTGTCTCCCAAAGACGACGACAACGTGGAAGTGGTGGGCGAGGAAACCGTGCTCTACCCCGGCGACAAGGCCATCGTCGTAGCCGACACCGAAGTCCTTGACGAGGTGCGCTCCCTGTTCAAGGGGCTCTAGGTTCCGGCGGCCTACCTGCCGGCCTCGCAGGCTTCTCGGCGCCAACCCGGCGTGCTCCTCCTATCCCTCGCGCGCCGCGCGCAGCTCCTCGAGGGCTTCGGGCGGGGTGTGGGCGCAGGTGCCGTCGCCCAACGCGACCACCTGCACGGGGTCGCCGGGCTTCACCTCGCCGTCCTCCAGCGCCACGAAGAACACGCCCTCGCGGGGGAAGATGCAGTCGCCGGCCAGGTGGTAGATGGCGCACTTCGTGTGGCACACCTTGCCGATCTGCGAGAGCTCCAAAAGGGCCCCGCCCACGCGCACGCGCGTGCCCAGCGGCAGCGCAAGGAGGTCGATGCCCTCGGTGGTGACGTTCTCCGCGAAATCGCCCTCGGCCACGTCAAGGCCCATGGCCTGCGCCTTCTCGATGGACTCCCATGCCAAGAGCGACACCTGCCGGTGCCAGTCGCCGGCGTGCGCGTCGCCCGCCACGCCCCGGTTCGCCTCGATAGCGGCACCGCCCGCGCACGGCGTCTTGCGTCCGCCCTTGCGCCGCGACGTGTTCACCGACCGCACGCGGCCCTCCCTGCACTCCTCCATCTTGTCCGCCCTTCTCCCGAATGCCTAGTATTTCTATAGGAAAATATACTACTTGATCGAGGATAAGCAAGTCAAGCGCGCCGCGCCCAAGGCTCGACACTTTCCGTGAAGTGCGCCGCTCGGGGGCTGGTTTGCGGTATGCTGGTTGCCATCAGGTACGACGTGGGAAAGGGACCGGCGTGATCAACCGTTACACGCGCCCGGCTATGGGCGCCATCTGGGAACTCGAGAACAAGTTCTCCATCTGGAAGGAAATCGAGGTGCTGGCGTGCGAGGCGCAGGCCGAGCTGGGAAAGTCCGGTATCACGAAGGAGGAGGCCGCGTGGATCCGCGCGCACGCCGATTTCACCGTCGAGCGCATCGATGAGATCGAGAAGGTGACGAACCACGACGTCATCGCGTTCACCACGAACATGGCCGAGTACATCGACGCCGACGTGCCCGAGGGCCAGGAGCCGCCCAGCCGCTGGGTGCACTACGGCATGACGTCTTCCGACCTGGGCGACACCGCGCTGTCCTACCAGATCACGCAGGCTATCGACATCATCCTGGAGGACATCAAGCAGCTGGGCGAGACGTGCAAGCGCCGCGCCTTCGAGTTCCAGGAGACGCTGTGCGTGGGCCGCACGCACGGCATCCATGCCGAGCCGATGACGTTCGGCATGAAGTTCGGCAGCTGGGCCTGGGCCCTCAAGCGCGCCCAGACGCGCATGGAGGAAGCCCGCAAGGTGGCCGCCACGGGCGCCATCAGCGGTGCCGTGGGCACGTACTCCAGCATCGACCCGTTCGTCGAGCAGTACGTGTGCGAGCACCTGGGCCTCTCGCCCGACCCGCTGTCCACGCAGGTGCTAGCGCGCGACCGCCACGCGCAGGTCATGGCCGGCCTCGCGGTGACGGCGTCCACGCTGGAGTCCATCGCCATGCAGGTGCGCCTCTTGCAGCAATCCGACGTGATCGAGGCCGAGGAGCCGTTCACGAAGGGCCAGAAGGGGAGCAGTGCCATGCCGCACAAGCGCAACCCCATCACGGCCGAGCGCGTCTGCGGCCTGGCCCGCACCGTGAAATCCAACGCGCAGGTGGCCTTCGACAACGTGGCGCTGTGGTACGAGCGCGACATCAGCCACTCCGGCGCCGAGCGCGTGGCGCTGGCCGACAGCTTCATCGCGCTCGACTACATGTTCGGCAAGATGCAGTGGATGCTCGACGGCCTGCAGACCTACCCGGCCAAGATGGAGCACAACCTGTGGCGCACGCGCGGCCTCATCTTCAGCTCGAAGGTGCTGCTGGCGCTCGTGGACACGGGTATCAGCCGCGAGGACGCCTACGTCATCGTGCAGCGCAACGCCATGAAGGTGTGGGAGGACATCCAGAACGCGGTGGACGGCCCCACCTACCGCGAGAACCTCGAGGCCGACTCCGAGGCGAACCTTAAGCCCGAGGTGCTCGACGAGATCTTCGACCCGTGGGACTTCCTCACCCGCAAGGACGTGGTGTTCGACCGCCTGAAGGAGCTGGAGTTCTAGCGCCCGTTTCCCTCAGCAGCTTTCTTTTGCAGGGCCTCCGATGGAGGCCCTTTTTTCTCATCATAGATTGATTAAAAAGATTAGTAAGATTAGAGTGAGGAAAAAGCGGAGGAAGAAGGGGGGCGCGATGTTTTCCGAGGGGCCGATGGTCGAGTTTAAGCGCGAGTTCTCGAAGCGGGCGCTCAAAACCGTCGTGGCGTTCGCGAATACGAACGGCGGTGTGCTGTACCTTGGCATCGAAGACGACGGTTCCGTATGCGGGCTGGATGACCCGGATGCCGTCTTGCTGGCGGTGACCAACGCCATCCGAGACTCCGTGAAGCCGAACCCGTCGATGATCGCCGAGTGCGAGAAGGTGGAGTTCGAAGGCAAGACGGTGGTGGGCGTGCGTGTGGAGCGCGGGGTGGATCGGCCGTACTACCTGGCCGACAAGGGCATGCGTCCCGAAGGCGTGTACGTGCGCGAAGGGGCCGCGTCGTACATGGCATGCGAGGCGGAGATCGCCACTATGCTGAAGGCGTCGCGCAGGGAGTCGTTCGACAGCGGGCGCAGTTTGCGCCAGAATCTGACGTTCGAGGGAACGCGGGCGTATTTCGAGAGGGAAGGCCTCGAATTCGGCGGCGCTCAGATGCGCTCGCTGCGCATGGTCGATCAAGACGGTCAGTTCACGAACTTGGCCTGGCTCTTGTCCGACCAGTGCGACGCGGTTGTCAAGCTGGCGGACTTCTTTGGCGTGAACCGCACGACGTTCAAGGACCGGCTTGAGGTGACCGGGTCGGTGCTCGTGCAGTTCGACCAAGCGCTCAAGTTCCTTGCAAAGCATTTGCACTACAAGACGAAATTCGTCGACATGCGTCGGGTTGACTACGAGGACTTCCCGCCCGACGCGGTGCGCGAGGCGCTCATCAACGCCATCATCCATCGCGATTACGAGATTGTGGCTCCGACGCTCGTCAGCGTGCTGGAGGATCGCATTGAGTTCACGTCCCACGGTGGCCCGCCGGTTCAGCTTTCGCTCAGCGAGTTCGAGTGGGACGTCTCGGTGCCGCGCAATCCGCTGTTGGCCGAGGTGTTCTACCGTGTGCGCCTCATCGAGGCATATGGCACGGGCATCAAGCGCATCTTCGAGGCATACGAGGGCAGCGGCGTGTCCCCCGAGTTCAACATGTCGAAGCACCTCGTGCGCGCGCGGCTGCCCAATCGCAACTACGACGGCGACGACGCGTTCTGGCGGCGGGGGAGCGACCCGGTTATCACCGTGAGCAGGGGTGGGGCGGCGGGGGCTGACGAGCTGCGCGACCAGGAGCGTCTGGTGTTCGCCATGCTGGAGGAGTTCGGCCCCATGCGGCGCGCCGACCTCCAGGAGCGCTTCGAGTTCTCGCAGGCCACGCTTTTGCGCATCCTCGGTCGGCTGAAGGACAAGGGGCTCGTGCGGGCCGAGGGCAACACGCGCCGGCGCGTGTACCGCGTCGCTGTGGAAGGCAGCTCGGCAGCCGGCTAGAGGCACCCGGCTAGAAGCGTTCTGCACCGTGGCGAGGCCGGGCCGCCTGCCCGCTGCAAGCGCGGATGCTCCTTAACCGACCGGCTTCCACACCCTTACCAGGCAGTATTTCTTCGGGTCGCCGTCGATGGGCTTGTCGTCGATGTTGGCGTAGGTGACGATGGAGCCTTGCGAGCCGGTGGTGGCCAGGTACTCGCCATAGTCGTCGGCGCCGTTCTCGGGCTGGAGGGCGAAGTACTCGTTCGTCTTCAGGTCGATGCCGCACACGGTACGCTTCGACTTCACGATGAAGCAGCCGCCGCACCAGGCAGGGGCTGCCGTGGGCGCGAGGCTGAACGAGAACCAGGGCGCGTCGCTGTAGTTGCCGTCCGTCACGCGGGACGCGGGCGTGTAGGTGCCGATCTGGGAGATGCCGTCGCCGTAGTTGTACCAGGCGTCGAACGAGAACGAGAACCCGTTGTCGCCGTAGCCTGCCTCCAGGGGGCGCATGGAGCGGGGCAGCACCATGGTGTCCAGCACGTTGCCCGATGCGGCATCCAGGTGCGTGAGCTGGTAGTAGGTGCCCGCGGTGTCCGCGCGCGGCGTGATGACCACGGAGTCGGCCAGCGCGTAGGGCGGCGTGCAGGGCCTGCCATGGGACGTGTAGACGGTATCGACGTCGCCCGATCCCAGGGATGCGCGCTTGACCAGCGAGTCCTCGGCGCTGTAGTCGCCGTCGACCTTGGGCAGGACCTGCCAGAACGCATAGGCGCCGGCCGCCGCGATCGTAGGGGTCTCCCACTGGCCGTCTCCCTCGTCAACCAGGTGCGGATCGCCGGCCACGCCATCGGCCAGGCGCGCCGTGTACACGCGCCAGAGGCCGTCGAGGATATCGGCCTCCGTCCACACGAGGCCCGACGCCGTGGCGCGCACGTCGTAGATCTCGAAACCCTCTTCCTGGCCCACGGCCCTTTCCAGCACCGTGGACAGGTTTCCGCTGCCAAGCGACAGCAGCCCCACCTGTGCGAGCGGCTTCGCCTCTTCCGTGGGCAGCAGGCAGGCGGCCACGTCGTCGCCGCTCGCCCAGACGAGCGAGCCGTAGGGCAGCTCGGCTCGCACGGACAGGCCCATACGGGCAGACGCGTCCTCCACGAGGGTGAACGCGCTCTCGGAGGCAGATGTGTTCAGCGCGGTCACGGCCGAGGCGGGCACTTCGAGCACCGTCACGTTGCCGGCAGCCTCCTCGCGCTGCTTGAGGACCACCGAGGCTGCGCCGCCGGCCGCCGCGAGGGCGGTCACGCCGATGGCGCCGAACAGGAAGTGGCGGCGCGTGAGAAGGACCTCCCCGCCGTTCGGCGTGGGAACGTGGATGCCGCCCCCGCCCGAGCCGCCGGAGCCGACCGAGCCGGAGCCCGCGCCGCCGGCACCG
>NC_021021.1:1116518-1122180 GCF_000210055.1 Gordonibacter pamelaeae 7-10-1-b | reverse complement strand
GGGCGGCCGGTCGCGATGCGCCCGATGCCCCCAGCCCGCCGCTGCCGAAACCGCCCACATTCCCCACGTGCCCGCCGCAGGAATCGGGTTTGCCCCCGGCGTAGGTGCCGCCGCCCGGCATTGCGTTGCGGCGCTGGGCGTTGCGCGCGCCGACGCGGCTGGGTTTCGCGTGGTGGGCATGTGTTGATCTGCGGGTTACCATGGTGGATATTGTGTCATTTCCCGCACAGGTTCCAGCTGCTTCAGGGGTAATTGCTACAATAAACGCAAACACGACCTGAACGCTCGGAGCGGAGCGCGTATGGGATACGCGGCCAGGTGGGATCCGAGCCGGTGACGACTTGAGGTGGTATCCATGAGCAACGAGACGCGACGTATACTGCTTGTTGAAGACGAGAAGGCCATCCGTGACGCGGTGACGGCCTATCTCGAGCGCGAGAACTACTGGGTGACGGCGGTCGGAGACGGCCAGGAGGCCCTTGAGGAGTTCTCGAAGCACCACTTCGACCTGGTGATCCTGGATCTCATGCTGCCCCGCGTGCCGGGCGAGCGCGTCTGCCGCGCCATCCGCGACAACTCCGACGTGCCCATCATCATGCTCACCGCCAAGGGCGAGGTGGAGGATCGCATCATCGGTCTGGAGCTGGGCGCCGACGACTACCTGGTGAAGCCCTTCAGCCCCCGCGAGCTCGTGGCCCGCGCCCGTGCCCTGCTGCGCCGCGTGCACGCCGACAGCGAGCCGCAGCGCGAGGTGCTGGAGTTCGGCGAGCTCACCATCGACGTGTCGGGCCACAAGGTGCTCGTCAACGGCGAGGAGATCGACCTCACGGCCAGCGAGTTCAAGCTGCTCACCACGCTGTCGCGCTACCCTGGCCGCGTGTACTCGCGCATGGAGCTGGTGGAGAAGGTGCTCGGCTACGACTTCGAAGGCTACGAGCGCACCATCGACAGCCACGTGAAGAACCTGCGCGCGAAGATCGGCGACAACCCGCGCAGCCCGAAGTGGCTGCACACCGTGCACGGCGTGGGCTACCGCTTCGAAGACCCGACCAAAGTCCAGCAGTAAGCACCGCGTGAGCGCCTCGAGCGTGATCGCATAACCGTGCAGGAGGAGCGAAGCGTGCAAGACTCGGCGACGACCGGACCCATTGGCAAGGCGGGCGCGGACGACGCCGGTGCGGGCAAGCGCAAGCGTCCGGGCTGGGACAACCTGTCGTACACGACGCGCGTGACGGCGGCGTTCGCCTTCATCGCGGCCATGACCGCGCTCGTGGCCATCGGCGTGGTGTCGTTCGTGTGGGAGCAGCACTTCCAAACGTACACGCGCGAGAACATGGTGTCCACGGCCGAGTCCGTGGCCAACGACATCGCGGCGAACTACGAGAAATCGGGTACGTTCGACGCACAGACGCTCGCACCCGCCCGCTACATGGTCAACGTCACGCCGAGCATCGGCATGCGCGTCGTGGACAACACGGTGCCTGCGAACACCGACCAGTCGGTGGTGTTCGACTCCACGCTCGTCGAAAACGGCGAGGACGCCGCCGGCGGCGTGTCGCTCGTGCCCAAGCACGCCAAGCCCGAGCAGATGGTCACGGTGCCCATCGAGGTGAAGAGCCCCGACAACGAGATGACCCAGGCCGTGGGCTCGGTGAGCGTGTGGGTGCTCGGCTCCGACACGCTGTTGCGCTCCACCGACGAGGAGTTCCGCAACAAGTCCTACCAGGCCATGTTCTTCGCGGCGGCCATGGCCATCCTGTTGGCCTCGTGCATCGGCTTCCTGTTCGCCCGCAACCTGGTGGGCCCCATCAACCGCATGACCAAGACGGCTAAGGCCATCAAGGAGGGCGACCTGTCCGCCCGCACCGATCTGCACGGCGAAGACGAGATCGCCCGTTTGGGCGAGACCTTCGACGAGATGGCCGACTCGGTGGAGAAGGACCGCGAGCTGGAGCGGCGCCTGACCACCGACGTGGCGCACGAGCTGCGCACGCCGCTCATGGCCATCCAGTCCACCGTGGAGGCCATGGTGGACGGCGTGTTCGAGGCCGACCCCGAGCACCTGGAGACGGTGAACTCGGAGGTGCAGCGCTTGAGCCGCCTGGTGGACTCCCTGCTGAAGCTCTCGCGCCTGGAGAACCGCGCGAACCCCATGAAGGAGGAGGTCGTGGACGTGGGCCAGCTCATCAGCGGCATCATCGCCACGCACGATGCCTTCGTCACCGACTCGGGCCTGACGCTGGAGTACCAGGCCGACGAGGGGGTGCGCGTGCTGGGCGACGCCGATATGATACGCCAGGCCACGGCCAACCTCATCTCGAACGCCGTGCGCTACACGCCCGAGGGCGGGCACATCACCGTGCAAGTGAAGCGGGGCGATCTCATGGCATCCATCGCGGTGCGCGACACGGGAATCGGCCTGACGCCCGAGGAGTGCAAGATGGTGTTCTCGCGCTTCTGGCGCGCCGACGCCGGACGCAACCGCGAGAGCGGCGGCTTGGGCATCGGCCTGGCCGTGGTGAAGGAGATCGTCGATCGCCACGGCGGCTGGGTGCAGGTGGAGGGCCGCAAGGACGAAGGCGCCTGCTTCACCATCCACATCCCGCTGTACGACGAGGGCCGCACGCCCAAGGCGCGCCAGCAGAAACCCAAGCAGACAAAGGTGCCGAAGGCTGCGAAGGGCAAAGAAAAACAGCGCCCGAAGGGGCACAGATAGCCAAACTGCGCGATAATGAAGCGCGCATGAAAAACGCCGCCGCCCGAGGAGAGCGCCCGGCGTGTCGATGAAAGGACAGAGCAGCAATGACCGGAATGGACATCAAGCCCGACGCACAAGGTAAAGTGCGCGACCTCTACGACCTGGGGGACAAGCTCTTGCTGGTGGCGACGGACCGCATCTCCGCGTTCGACTACATTCTGGAGGACGAGATCCCGCACAAGGGAGCGGTGCTCACGCAGCTGTCGTGCTTCTGGTTCGAGCTTCTGGACGGCGTGGTGGAGAACCACCTGATATCCGCCGACGTGGCCGACCTGCCCGAGCAGTTCCGCCCTTACGCCGACTACCTGCGCGGTCGCTTCATGCTGGTGAAGAAGGCCGACATGTTCCCCGCCGAGTGCATCGTGCGCGGCTACCTGGCCGGCAGCGGCCTCAAGGAGTACCAGAAGCAGGGCACGGTGTGCGGCATCGAGCTGCCCGAGGGCCTGGTGAACTCCTCGAAGCTGCCCGAGCCCATCTTCACGCCGTCCACGAAGGCCGAGATCGGCGACCATGACGAAAACATCAGCTTCGAGCGCCTGGTGGAGATCATCGGCGAGGACGATGCCTCGCAGCTGCGCGACCTCGCGCTCAAGGTGTACACCACGGCGCGCGACCATGCGGCCGAGCGCGGCGTGATCATCGCCGACACGAAGTTCGAGTTCGGGCGCCTGAACGGCCAGATCATTTTGGCTGACGAGGTGCTGACGCCCGATTCGTCCCGCTTCTGGCCGGGCGACGAGTACGCCGAAGGCAAGGACCAGCCCAGTTTCGACAAGCAGTTCGTGCGCGACTGGCTCACCGCCAACTGGGACCGCCAGGGCAACCCGCCCCGCCTGCCCCAGGACATCATCGACAAGACGAGCGAGAAGTACATCCAGGCCTACGAACGTATCACCGGACGCAAGTTCGCGTACTAAAGGAGTGTCAGTCGAGCGGAATGCGTGCGGCCAAAGGGGCTGCGCGCATTCCGTCGTTGAAGGAGCAACAACCCATGTCCCAACGCAACCCCATGAACGACCGTTACCAGACCGACGAGCACCGCGGTCAGACGCGCAAGAGCGCAGCGGCCATGAAGCCGAAGTCTAAGGCGGCCGCGTCGGTGCGCGTGCAGCCCAAGGAGAAGACGAAGCAGCAGAAGAAGGCCGAGAAGAAGGTGGCCCGGCAGAAGCAGGGCGAGCTCGACCGCAAGTACTACAATCCGCCCACGCCGCAGTACAAGCGCCTGCGCAAGATATGGTGGGCGCTGCTCATCGGCGCTATCGCCGCGACGGCGCTGTCCTGGATCGGCCGTTCGTGGTTCCCCGACGCCGTGAGCTACGTCATGCTGGGCGCGGCCTACGTCTGCATCATCGGCGCCCTGTACGTGGACTTCTCGAAGATCCGCAAGGTGCGCCGCGCCTACCAGGAGGAGATGGAAGGCCGCAAGTCCAAGGAGCAGCGCGCCCTGGAGAAGCAGCAGAAGGCCGCCCAGAAAGCGCAGCAGATCGAAGGTGCCGAGGCTTCCGCCGAGGAGGAGAAGCCGAAGAAGCGCAGCCTGTTCGGCAGCGGCTTCCGTCTGTCGAAGGCCGAGCAGGCCAAGGCCGAGAAGCAGGAGGCCGAGGCGGCCGATGCCGCCAAGGGCCAGTCCCCTAAGGGTTCGAAAAAGTAAGGGAGAGTCTTCATGGTTTCTCGCGTGTATGTGGAGAAGAAGCCCGGCTTCGACGTGGAGGCGCAGCAGCTCGCCCACGAGCTGCGCGACATATTGGGAATCGAGCGGCTCGAAGGCTTGCGCCTGGTGAACCGCTACGATGTGGAGGGAATCACGGGCGAGCTGTTCGCCCAGTGCGTGCCCACGGTGTTCAGCGAGCCGCAGTCCGACGTGGCGACGCTCGAGATGCCGGCCGCGGACGGCGCGGCGGTGTTCGCGGTGGAGTACCTGCCGGGGCAGTTCGACCAGCGTGCCGACTCGGCCAGCGAGTGCATCCAGCTCATCAGCCAGGGCGAGCGCCCCGAGGTGCGCAGCGCGAAGGTGTACATGCTGGAGGGCGCGCTCGCCGATGACGACGTGGCCGCCATCAAGCATTACGTGATCAACCCCATCGAGGCGCGCGAGGCGTCGCTCGAGCCGCGTGAGACGCTGCACATGGAGCAGCCCGTGCCGCCCATGGTGGAGACGGTGGAGGGCTTCCTCGATCTGGACGAGGCGGGGCTCGCGGCGTTCATTGCCGACCGCGGCTTGGCCATGGATCTGGCCGACCTCGCGTTCTGCCAGCGCTACTTCGCGGAGGAGGGGCGCAACCCTACCATCACCGAGATCAAGATGATCGACACCTATTGGTCCGACCACTGCCGCCACACCACATTCGGCACCGTGCTGGACGACGTGCGGATCGACGACGAGGCCGTGCGCGCCGCCTTCGAGAAGTACCTGGCCATGCGCCATGAGCTCGGCCGCGACGAGAAGCCGGTGTGCCTCATGGACATGGGCACCATCGGCGCGCGCTGGCTGAAGGCGAAGGGCATCCTCACCGGGCTCGACGAGTCCGAGGAGATCAACGCCTGCACCGTGAAGGTGAAGGTGGACGTGGACGGCGAGGAGCAGGACTGGCTGTACCTCTTCAAGAACGAGACGCACAACCATCCCACCGAGATCGAGCCGTTCGGCGGCGCGGCCACCTGCGTAGGCGGGGCTATTCGCGACCCGCTTTCCGGGCGCAGCTACGTGTACCAGGCCATGCGCCTGACCGGCGCGGCCGACCCGCTCGTGCCCGTGAGCGAGACGCTGCCCGGCAAGCTGCCGCAGCGCAAGCTGGTGACCACGGCGGCGGCGGGCTATTCGTCATACGGCAACCAGATCGGCCTGGCAACCGGCCAGGTGAACGAGCTGTACCATCCCGGCTACGCCGCCAAGCGCATGGAGATCGG
>NC_021021.1:1111953-1116350 GCF_000210055.1 Gordonibacter pamelaeae 7-10-1-b | reverse complement strand
CGGCATCGGCGGCGCGACGGGTTCGTCGAAGGCGCACAAGCTGGAGTCGCTCGAGACGTGCGGGGCCGAGGTGCAGAAGGGCAACGCGCCCGTGGAGCGCAAGATCCAGCGCCTGTTCCGCCGCGGCGACGCGTGCCGCATGATCAAGCGCTGCAACGACTTCGGCGCGGGCGGCGTGTCCGTGGCCGTGGGCGAGCTGGCCGATGGTCTGTTCATCGACCTGAACAAGGTGCCCAAGAAGTACGAGGGCCTGGACGGCACGGAGCTCGCCATCGCCGAGAGCCAGGAGCGCATGGCCGTGGCGCTGGCGGCCGGGGACGTGGACGCGTTCATCGCGCTCGCGCACGAGGAGAACCTCGAGGCCACACCTATAGCCGAGGTCACCGAAGAGGCGCGCGTGCGCATGGTGTGGAACGACGCCACCATCGTGGACGTGAGCCGCGACTTCCTCAACAGCAACGGCGCGGCCAAGCATCAGGACGTGCATGTGCTGTCGGGCAGCGGCTACGAGCGCACGTGGGAGGGCGAGACGCTGGCCGAGCGCATGCGCGCGCTGGTCACGGATTTGAACGTATGCTCGAACAAGGGCCTGTCGGAGCGCTTCGACTCCACCATCGGCGCGGCCACGGCGCTCATGCCGTTCGGCGGCTCGCGCCAGCTGACGCCGGCGCTGGCCATGGCGGCGAAGCTGCCCGTGTTCGGAGAGACCACCACGGTGAGCGGCATGGCCTGGGGCTTCAACCCGTACCTCACGGCGGCGAACCCGTTCACGGGCTCGTACATCGCCGTGGTGGAGAGCGTGGCGAAGCTGGCGGCCGCCGGTTTCGCGCGCGAGGACATGTACCTGACGTTCCAGGAGTATTTCGAGAAGCTGCGCGACGAGCCCGAGCGCTGGGGCAAGCCCGCCGCGGCCGTGCTGGGCGCGCTCATGGCGCAGGTCGATCTGGGCGTGGGGGCCATCGGCGGCAAGGACTCCATGTCCGGCAGCTTCGAGCAGCTGGACGTGCCGCCGACGCTCGTGTCGTTCGCGACGGCCGTGGGCTCGATCGACCGCGTGACGTCGCCCGAGTTCAAGGGCGCGGACCATCGCGTGGTGCGCATCGTGCCCGCTGGTTACGACGGCGTGGTGCCCGAGGCGGCCGGCCTGTTGGAGGCCATCGCGCTGGTAGAGCGCCTCATCGGCGAGGGCGCGGCGCTCGCCGTGACGACGCCCGGATACGGCGGTGCGGCCGAGGCCCTGTTCAAGATGTGCGTGGGCAACGGCATCGGCGTGAAGCTGAGCGACGGCGTGACGCCCACTGCGCTGTTCGCGCCCTCGTACGGCAGCTTCTTTGTGGAACTGACGGACGGCGCGGAGCTGCCTGCGGCGAGCGATGCGGTGCTCATCGACGAGGTGGGCGAGACGACGGAGGCCTACGAGCTCTCCGCCTGCGGCGAGACGATTTCGCTTGCCGACCTGCAAGAAGCCTGGGAGGCCCAGCTGGAGCCCGTGTTCCCGTACCGCGCCGGAGGCGACGCGGTGGAGCCGGTGTCCTTCGGCAGCGCCACGCCCCTCACCTACAACGGAACCATCGCGCGCCCGCGCGTGGTCATCCCCGTGTTCCCGGGCAACAACTGCGAGTACGACTCCGCGCGCGCCTTCGAGCAGGCGGGGGCTGTGGTGGACACGTTCGTCATCAACAACCTCACGCCCGACAAGGTGGCCGAGAGCACGGCCGAGCTGGTGCGGCTCATCAAGAACAGCCAGATCATCATGCTGCCGGGCGGCTTCTCCGGCGGCGACGAGCCCGACGGCTCCGCGAAGTTCATCACGGCGTTCTTCCGCGCCCCCGCCGTCACCGAGGCGGTGCGCGACCTGCTGCAGAACCGCGACGGTCTGATGCTGGGTATCTGCAACGGTTTCCAGGCGCTCGTGAAGCTGGGCCTCGTGCCGTTCGGCGACATCCGCCCGATGGACGAGGACTGCCCCACGCTCACGTTCAACAACATCGGCCGCCACCAGAGCCGCCTCGTGCGCACGCGCGTGGCGTCGAACCTGTCGCCGTGGCTCTCGCGCTGCGAGGTGGGCGATGTGCACACGGTACCGATCAGCCATGGCGAGGGCCGCTTCGTGGCGAGCGAGGATCTGCTCGTGCAGCTGCGCGACGCCGGCCAGATAGCCACGCAGTACGTGGGCGCCGACGGGCGGCCGTCCATGGACCTGGATGTGAACCCCAACGGCTCCGCATGGGCCATCGAGGGCATTACGAGCCCCGACGGCCGCGTCTTCGGCAAGATGGGCCACAGCGAGCGCCGCGGCGCGGGCCTGTACCAGAACGTGCCCGGCGACCTGTTCCAGCCCCTGTTCGAAGGCGGCGTGGGCTACTTCACCGACTAATGTCACAAAAGGGGACAGTCCCCTTTTGTGACATTCCGGGCGGCGCGTCCTTCGGGGCGCGCCGCTTTCTCGATCGCAAAGGACGGAGATGCCCATGGAGCCCGAATTCGTCAACCTCACGCCGGAGAACCTGGCCAACGAGCATCTCTCCTGCATTATCCGCGTCAAAAAGCCCCATCCAGGCGTCGAGGCGAAACGTGCGTGGCTCGCCGACCGCCTGCGCGAGGGCCACGTGTTCCGCAAGCTGCAGGTGAAGGACCCGGTGTTCATCGAGTACGCCCCGCTCGAGACGGCATGGGTTCCCATCGTGGGCGACAACTACCTGTACGTGTACTGCCTCTGGGCGTATGGCGCTTCCAAGGGGAAGGGCTATGGGCGCGCGCTCATGGAGTACTGCCTTGCCGACGCGCGCGAACAGGGCAAGGCGGGCGTGTGCATGCTGGGCTCGAAAAAGCAGAAGTCGTGGCTGTCCGACCAGTCGTTCGCGAAGAAGTTCGGCTTCGAGGCGGTGGACGCCACCGACGACGGCTACGAGCTGCTCGCTCTGTCGTTCGACGGCACCGTGCCGACGTTCACGCCGCGCGCCAAGGCACAGAGGATCGAGCGCGACGAGCTGACGATCTACTACGATTTCCAGTGCCCCTACGTGCCCGGGCATATCGCCACGGTGCAGCGGTACTGCGAGGAGAACGGGGTTCCGCTGACGTTGATCCAGGTTGATTCCCTGCAGGCGGCGAAGGACCTGCCCTGCGTGTTCAACAACTGGGCCGTGTTCTACAAAGGCAAGTTCGAGACCGTGAACCTGCTGGATACCGCATATTTGAAGCGGATACTCAAGAAGTAGGTGAAACTCCGGTAAAGGAGGTGTGGAATGGGTTTTCTCGAAAGCTTCAACCGTGGACTGAGCGGGAATGACGGTTACGAGTTCGCGGACAGGCAGGTGGCGTGCGCGCACTGCGGCGGCACCGCGTTCGACGAGCGGTCGGCGCAGCTCAACACGATGGGCCTCACGTTCCTCGACCTCGATTGGGCGAACCGGAGCGCCACGGTCCTCGTCTGCCAGAACTGCGGCCACCTCGAGTGGTTCTTGTGATACGAACCGCGATATTCATCAAATAGGATTTGGGGAGCGCAGCGCTTGGCATCTGCGGCGCACGGGTTCGCTTGGGGCGTCAAAAAAGCGGAGGATTCATTAATTCTCCGCTTTCATCTGGGGAAATAATATCACAAAACGGGTGAAAAGTCGAGTCGTGCATGTGCGCGGGGTTCGCGGTATAACCCTGTGCGAGGTGATGCGCATGGGTTTCGATCTGACGATTCCGCCGCAGCTGCAACGGGCCGCTGCGCGGGAGGATCTGGCCGTCTGCAACGAGGCGACGGCGAAGCACGGCCTGCGGCTAACCGAGCCGCAGATGATGGAGCTGGTCGAGCGCCGCGGCGAGGCGCTGCGCGCGACGGGGCGCGTGGAGTTCGGGCGCGGGGTGGTGCGCGAGCTGGTGCGCGGGTTCTGCGACTCGCCATACCTCTCGCAGGAGAACTACGCCGAGGTCATCGCGGACGTGCAGGACGTGTTCTACCGTCGCAAGGAGGACGCCGAGGGGGCAGGCGAGCCGATGGCCGACGACGACCTGGTGGAAGCGCTGCGTTACACGTTCGATGGCGAGGCGGCGGGATCGGCGGAGCTGCTGGCCGATGTTCCGGTCGCAACGCTGCGGGCGTATGCGGCGCACGGCCGGGCGGGCGCGTACGACGAGAAGACGCAGAGCGAGGAGTTCGAGGAGGAGGCCGCCTATGACGGAGCCGAGGAACGCGTGCGCGACGAGTTCAGCCGCGTGCTGGACGACGAGCGATGGGAGCGCCCCGGCAACGAGTACGCCGACGGCTTCTACGACGGCTATCACGAGCTCTACCGCGTCGGGTTCGACTCCAACAGCCGCATCGGGGGATCGTCCCTCGGCTGACGGGACGGTGGGCGGCGAGGCGCGCCAGGTTGTCGGCACGCGCGACGCAGGCGCCACGC
>NC_021021.1:1090456-1111285 GCF_000210055.1 Gordonibacter pamelaeae 7-10-1-b | reverse complement strand
CGGTGAGGGGCTTCAGCGCGGCGAGCAGCGTGGCGCGGGCGCCGGGGTCCATGTTCTTGGCGGCCTCCGGCACGAGGGCGAGCGCCTTCGTGCCGCCGCAGAGCAGGTCGGAGGCGTCCCGCGCGCCCGACGCTTCCACGGCTTGGAAGAACGCGTCCACCACCACGGCCGCCTCTTCGTCGCTGAACTGCGCCAGCCATTCGGTGAGCACGGCGTCGGCGAGCTGCGCGCCGTCGGTGAGCCCCTCGAGGTAGAGGAAGTCGTCGCCGGCCACCTCCCACGAGAACACGCTGTGCTGGTCGATGCCCTTGGCGGTGCTCCTCACCACACGTGGCGGCACGTGCGACTCCATGAGCAGGCCCACGACCGAGTCCTGCGGCACGGTGCGGTGGATGCGGCCCTCGAGCGGCGCCCAATCGGCGGGTGCGAACGTGCCTGCCTTGAAGCCGGGCCCGTCGTGGCTGTACACCAGCTCGATGCGCCGCTGTACGGCGGGCGGCGCCTTGAGCGCCGCGTATACGGCCAGGTTGCCGCCCTTCGAGTGGCCGCCCACGTACACGCGCTTCGGTGCGCGCGGCGCGACGGCCTGCAGGTAGCGTGCAGCCTGCTCCTGTGCGGGGACGGGGGCGGTGTAGGCCATGTTGAAGTTCTCGCGCCAGCCGGTGAACGACGTGTCCGTGCCGCGGAAGCCCACGTAGGCGAAGTCCTTCCGATGGACGAACGTCATGGCGGCGAACTGCGTCTGGCGGTCGGTGTCGAACAGGCTCAGGTAATCGCGGACGCGCATGTCGCGGAAGCGCGGGCTTGCGGCCAGCGCCAGCAGGTTCTCCTTCACCCTATGGGGGTCCAGACCGGTGAACATGGAGGGGTACAGCTCGGCGCGCAGGGCGTCGGCGAAGCGCACGGCCGAGCGCGCGGGGGACAGCAGGTTCTCCACGATGGTGCCCAGGTCGAGGAACGACGAGCGCTCGCGGAGCGCCGGCACCACCCCCTCGGCGCGCACCATGCAGAACTGGGACAGCACGGCCGAGTCCACCGGGTTGAACGGCTTCTCGTCGAACGGGGCGAACTCCGTCGCCAGGTAGTCGAGCAGGTTCATGGGCGCCTTCCTCCGCACGTGGGCGTGTTCACCCCATTGTAGCGCTTCGGCTCGCAGCGGGGACGGGTGGGACGCGCGGAAGGGGCGGGGTGCCGGGCAGTACAAGGCCCGCCTACCCGAAGGAGAGGCGGGCCTTCGCCGCATGCGGACGGGGCGCGTGCGGCAACACGACGCGCGGGAGTCTCTACTGGTCGTTCGAGTAACCGCTCTGCCCGTCGTCGGTGTTGTTGCCGTTCTTCTGGTCGTACTCGTCCTGGGTCATGACGTCGACCACGTTCACGGTCATCTCGATGACGTTCAGCCCCGTCATGTCCTTGATATCCTGGCCGACAACCTTTTTGATCTGGTCGAACACATCGGTGGCGGACTTGCCGTATTCCAGTACGATGTCCAGGTCGAGCTTCGTGTTCTTGTCGTCGACGACGTCGGCGTCCACGCCCTTCGTCTTGTCGTTGCCGCCCAGGCCCTCCTGCACGCGGGAGAGCAGGTTGCCCTTCATGTCGATGATCCCGTCGATCTTCTGGGCGGCCTTCGAGGAGATCTTCTCCACGACGTTCTCGTCGATAACGAGCTTGTACTGCGGCTCGGCCGGCACGCTGTCGGCCTGGTAGGAGCTGGCGCTCGCGTCCTGCCCTTCCATCGACGCGTACGGGTCGTACGTGCTCTTGGCGGAGGAGGAGGGCTTGGTCATGGTTGCTTGGGACATGGTGGTTCCTTTCTATCGTCAGGTGGTTGAAACCGGTTAGGGTGGCGTGACGGACATGCGGCCGGGCACGCCAGGGCTGCTAGCTGCTGATGCGTTCCAGGATGCCCTTCATGCGCTCGCGGGTTTTCTGGTCGCCGTCGCGGTAGCGGCCGATGACCACGCCCACGGCGGCGAACACCGCGAGCAGCACCGTTGGCCAGAAGCCTACGATGAGGATGAGCGCCGCGGCGACGAAGCCCACGATGCCGTAGAGCACCGTATGGCTGTGCTTCTCCAGGTAGGGTGCCGTGGCAGCGCGCATGCTGGCGAACATGACGGTCTTCCCTTCCTGGGCCTTCGCGGCCGCGTTCGTGATGACGTCGGAGGGCGTCTGCGCCTCGGGGCCCGGCGTCTTGTCCGCGCTCATGGTGGTGCCGGCGCCGGGGACGCCCACCTTGCGGGCGTCGGGGTTCGGTTTGGCCGGGTCGCCCTTCGCCGCCTTGGCCTGCTGTTGGGGCTGGTAGGCCTTGGCCGCGCCCGAGGCGGTGGAGCCCTGCTGCGCCGCGCTCTGCTTGGGCCGGCTCTGCTTGGCGTTCGCCTTGCCCGCGCCCGCCTTGGACGGGTTCTTCGTCATCGGGGCCGGATGTATGCGTATGGCCGATTGCGTCATGGTCGCACCTCCTTACTTGCCCACGGCATGGGCCGGCACCGGCTGCGTCTGGTGCTGGCGGTGCGTGTCTTCCGAGTACTTCGTGGCCTGCTGCGTGAACGCGGGCGTCACCACGTCGGCGTCGCCGGCGAAGGTGATGCGCACGGAATCCACCGGGTAGCCGGTGAACGCCTCGAGGGTCGAGGAGATCTCGTTCTGCAGCTTCGCGCCCAGCTCGCCCAGCTCGGCGTTGCGGCCGGGATCGATCTTGGCATGGATGGCCATGCGCGGATCGTGCTTGTTGGTGATATCGACCTTCACGTTGTCGGTCGACAGGCCGTGGTGCGCCTCCACCACGTGCTTCACCGTGGACTGGATGGCGTTCTGCGTGATGGCGATGCTGCCGTTGTCGCGCTCGATCTCAAGCTGCGAGTTCTTGCCCGGCGCGGTGAGCGCGCGGATGAGCACCACGAGCAGGCCCACCGCCGTGATGCCCAGGAGCACGGCTTCCACGACGTAGAACCAGGGCATGGCCATGAGCCACGCGATGGCGGGGAACAGCGGTTCCCACGCGAACCACAGGGCCGCGAGCACACCGATGCCGAGTACGGCAGCGACGACGAACACGATCATGCAGAAGCGCTTGAACTTTCCCATATATGCCGCCTTTCTTTCTCGTGCGCGCATCGCGGTGAGCGGCGCGCGGTCGGATGGAGTGCGACTACTCTAGGGGAAAGGATGGATGGCGGTAACCGCTTGTACGGAAGTGCGGCCGGACGATTGCCGGGCCGTTAAGGCGGGGCGCAAGACGTTCGCGCCCCGTCGGAATCGACCTGCAGGCGGACCTTGCCGATGCGCGCTCTTTGCGCGTCGAGCGGAGGGACAGCGCTTTGTGCTTGCCGACGAGAGGGTCCGCTGCGGGGCTTCTTAGCCGATAAGCTCTTCGCCGCGCAGCAGCTCCACGTCCACGAGGCTGCCGGCCTCGAAGCCGCGCTCGCCGATGGGGGAGACGCGCTGGGCGTTGCTGGCCATGCAGGCGGCCAGGTCGCCGGCCTTGAAGTTGAGGAATTCGGCGGTGTAGCCGGTTGGGTTCGCCGGATCGCCGTCGCGGGTCAGGTTCACGCGGGCGATGTTCGCCATCTGGGGCGGCCCGCCCACCGCGGCGGCTGCGCGGGCCTGTACGGCGGGCACTTTGCGCACGGGCACGCCCAGAAAGCGCGCGACGACGGCCTGCAGGCACCACTGCGTGCCGTAGTAGGCGGCCATCGTGGGGCCGGGCAGGTCGATGACGGGCTTGCCGTCGGCCACGGCCATCATGAGCGGGCGGCCCGGCACGGCGGCGATGTAGTGGTGCACCACGCGGCCGCGCGCCTCGATCATGCGCACGTTGAAGTCCTCCTCGCCCACGGCGGACCCCCCGTTGACCACCACGGCATCGGCTACGGCCAGCGCTTCGGCGAACGCCCGCTCAAGGGCGGCCTCGTCGTCGTGGACGATGGGGAAGACGAGGGGATCGGCGCCGTACTCGATGAGCATATGCTTCACCATCAGGCTGTTCGTGTCTACGTTCTGGCCGCGGCGCGGCGCGATGCCGGCCGGCACGAGCTCGCTGCCGGTGGGGATGAACGCGATGCGCGGCTTGCGGCGCACGGGCACGAGCGTGATGCCGCCCATGGCAAGCGCCGCCAGGTCGGTCGGGCGGATGGGCAGGCCGGCCTTCATGAGCGGCGTGCCGGCTTTGATGGTGTCGCCCGCCTGGCGCACGTTCGTGCCGGGTTCGACCTGCACGTCGTCATCGAGAACGACCGAGCCGTCCGGCTGGATGGCGGCCTTCTCTATCATGATGACGGCGTCGTAGGCGTCGGGGAAGTCGTCGCCGGTGTCGGCGCGCACGAAGTCGCGGCCGAGCTCCCAGGTGCTCGTGTCCGGCCGCCCGTCTGCGAACGCCGCCGACCTCACGGCGATGCCGTCGCACGCCGACGCGCGCACCACCGGCAGCGTGTTCGCCGATACCAGGTCACGCGCCGTCACGCGCCCTATGGCCTCGTCCAAGCTCACCAGCTCGGTAGCCGTCGAAGCCGCCGGCGGTTCCCAAGCGGCGAAGAAGTCCGCGAGCGCCTCCTCCCGCGACGGAAACCCCTGCATGATCTTCTCTCCCATGATGGCTCTCCCTGCTCGTGTGGATGTGCTGGCCTTTATTATAGTACGTAAGAAATATTTTGATATCAGGATATTTAATCAGGAAGGAGGAACGAGAAAAGGAAGGGGCCTCCGGGGAAGGAGACGGCAAGTGTGCGGATCGGCTTAAAGGCACGCGAAAAAAAACGGTCATGTGCGAAATGCGCGCTTGCGCACGAGAAATGCGCTTATGCACGAGAAACGCGCTCGAACACGAAAAAACGCGCTTGCGCGCGCTCCTTCGCGAATGTTTCACGTGAAACATTCGTTCGTTATTTGGTTGGCGGAACCGTGGCGCGAGCGTCCTACGCGTAGATCTCCTTCTCCACCACGAGGTCGTTCTTGATCTTGCCGACGAGCTTCTGCAGCGCATCGATACAGTTCGGGCGGATATCGGCGCCGATCAGCACATACATGATGGAATCGCCCACGTTGAGCACGCCCTCGTTCAGCCACGTGCGCACGTAGTACACGCCGGGCCACGTGAGCGCTTCTTTCTCGGCCGCCGCGACACCCTCGGCATCGTACGAGAACTCCACCTGCGCCACGTCGCCCAGGCCCTCCACGCCCTCGCGCACGAGCTTCTTCGGCGTGATGCGCACGATGCCGTTATGGGCGAGGAACATGCCGCACTGCGCGGCCTGCGGATCCTGCTTCGCCTCTTTGAGCCACTGGTCGATGGACGGTTCTTGCTGAGCCATGATTCCCCTTTCTCGGTTTCGATAGCGCCATTATACGCTATCGAGGGCAATAAAAACACAGCAATCTAGTAGGAATATGAAAAACGGAGCTAGGCGCCAATATACGAACGGATGTTTCACGTGAAACATCCGGGAAGGCTGTCGCCGACCTGCGCCACGTAAGGGGGCCGTCGGTTGTGGGGGGGGGGCTCGGCCGCTCATGAGGGCGCGTCTCGTTACAAGAAGTCGAAGCGACGTCTGCGGCTCACAGCAGGTCGGGTGCAGCACTGGCGAGGGTGCTGCAGGGCGGCGAGGCTCGGCGCGGGATGCTATAGGGCGGCGAGGCCGTAGCTACAGGGCGGCGAGGCCGTAATCGGTCATCTTCTCTATGAAGCGGGCGATATCCTGAGGGCTGTCGGCCATGTCGTTGCGCACCCACGAGCGGATGACCGCGAGGCAGCCGTTCGCCATGAACGTGTACAGGCGGTCGAGCTCTGCCTCGGGCAGGTCGGGGCGCTGCTGGCGCCATAGGGCGATGCTGCTCTCGCGCAGGGTCTCCACCACGCGCAGGGGGAACTCGGGGTCGCCGTGCTCGCCGAAGATGGCCTGGCACGAGCGCTCGTTGTCAACGATTATGCGGCAGATCTCGTTGCTGAACGCGCTGAGCGACTGGCTGGGCAGCGTGGTGCTCAAGGAGCGCATGATGGTGTGCGCCAGGTCGCGCTCGATCTCCTCGTGCAGGTCGAAGAGGTCGCGGTAGTGCGCGTAGAACGTGGCGCGGTTGACGTTGGCCTGCTCGCACAGCTCCTTCACGGTGATCTTCGCCACCGGCTTCTCTACGAGCAGGTCGAGGAACGCTTCGCGCAGCAGCAGCTTCGTGAGCCGTACCCGATGGTCCTGCTTCATGATCGCCCGCCTTTCGCTCGCCCGGCCCGCCGGTTCCCTTGCCGCCCCGATCGCTCGTCGACCGCCTTACGCCCATTGCTTTCGACCAGTGCTTGCCTGCCCCTTGTCCGTCCGCCGCCCGATTGCTTGCCGGCCGCCTGTCTTTTCGCCGTCATTGTGCAATTTTTCGGTAACGTCCGACATCAGAGGCAAAAGTGTCGATTTGCCGACACATCTGAAAAGATCATCGGTTGAAGATTCGGCATAATGCAATATAACAGTATCAGCGAAAGATAATCAACATGGTGTTGCCAAGCCGGAGCGGTCGCGTCGACTGCTCTGATTGAAGGGTCGCACCGGTGGCAGGAAGGGCGCATCAGTGGAGCGGTTCAGCGCGTTCGTCACGGATCATCGCGCCCCTATCGTGGGGGTGGCGCTGGTGCTTGCCCTGCTGTCGGGCATCGCGGCACTGTTCGTTCCCATCAACTACGACCTGACGTCCTACCTGCCCGAGTCGGCGGAGTCCACGCGTGCGCTCGAGGAGATGGATGCCGAGTTCGACGCAGCCGTGCCCAACGCGCGCGTCATGGTGAACGGCGTAGACGTGGAGCAGGCCCTCGCGTTCAAGCAGCAGCTGGCGGATGCGCCCGGCATAGAGGGCGTGCTATGGCTGGACGACGTGGTTGACCTGGGCACGCCGCTTGAGATGCTGGACCCCGCCGCCGTGGATCAGTACTACCGCGACGGCCACGCGCTGTTCGACGTGACCGTGGCAAACGGCCAGGAGACCGAGGCGCTCCAAGCCATCTACGACATCGTGGGCGAAGACGGCAACGCCACCGGCCAGGCCGTGAACACGGCCGAGTCCAAGGCCATGGCCGGCGGCGAGGTGGCCAATGCGTTCGCCATCCTGGTGCCGCTCATCCTGCTGATCTTGGTGCTGTCCACCACCTCGTGGATCGAGCCGGTGTTCTTCCTGCTAGCCATCGGCGTGTCGGTGCTGCTCAACATGGGTACGAACATCTTCTTGGGCGAGGTGTCCTACATCGCGTTCACCATCGCGCCCATCTTGCAGCTGGCGGTGTCGCTGGACTACGCCATCTTCCTGCTGCACGCGTTCCAGCGGGCGCGCGAGGGAGAGCCCGACCCGGTGCGGGCTATGCGCACGGCCATGAGGCAAAGCTTCTCCGCCATTGCCGCCTCGGCCGCCACCACGCTGTTCGGCTTCGCGGCGCTCGGCTTCATGCAGTTCCGGATCGGCGCCGACCTGGGTATCACGCTGTGCAAGGGCATCGTGTTCTCGTTCTTGTGCGTGGTGGTGTTCCTGCCGGCGTTCACGCTGGTGGCCTACAAGCTTATCGACAAGACGAAGCACCGCCGGTTCCTTCCCACGTTCAAGGGTGTGGGGAAGGTGCTGGCGCCGCTGCGCATTCCCGTGTTCGCGCTCGTGCTGCTGCTGGTGGTGCCGTGCTTCCTGGCGCAGGCGAACACCTCGTTCACCTACGGCATGGGATCGACCGAGGGCAGCCAGACCCGTGTGGCGCGCGACACCGAGGCCATCAACGATGCGTTCGGCCAGTCCACGCCCGCCGTGGTGCTGGTGCCGAAGGGCGACATAGGCCGCGAGCTGGAGCTGGCCGAGCGGCTTGAGCAGATCCCGCACGTCACGAGCGTGCTGTCGTATCCCACCGCCGTGGGCGCGGCCATCCCCACCGGGTTCCTGGACCCCGCCGTCACCGAGCAGTTCTACTCGGAGCACGATGCGCGCATCGTGGTGTACGCGGACACGGAGTCAGAGGGGACGGAGGCCTTCGCCGTGGTGGAGCAGGTGCGCGCCGCGGTACACGACCTGTACGGGGATGCGGGCCTCGTCACCGGCATGGCGGCAAGCCTCTACGACATGCGCACTGTGGTGACGGAGGACAACCAGGTGACGAACCTCATCGCCATTGCGGCCATCCTGCTGGTGCTGGTGCTGACGTTCAAATCCGCCACGCTCCCCGTCATCCTCATCGCCACCATCGAGTCGGCCATCTTCCTGAACCTGGCCGTGCCGTACTTCACGGGCGATTCGCTGAACTACCTGGGCTTTTTGGTTATCAACACCGTGCAGCTGGGTGCCACGGTGGACTACGCCATCCTGTTCACCGACACGTACCGCAAGCATCGGCGCAGCATGCCGCCGCGTCAGGCGCTGGCGCGCACGCTGGGCACGTCGTTCCAGAGCATCCTGGTGTCGGCGAGCATCCTCACCTCGGCGGGGCTCGTGCTGTGGCTCACGTCCACGAACAACATCGTGTCGCTTTTGGGCTTGCTGCTGGCACGCGGGACGCTGCTGTCGTTCTTCCTCGTGGTCACGTTCCTGCCGGCCGCGTTGCTCATATTCGACAAGCTCATCGCAAAGACCACGTGGCATGCGGGCTTCTTCCGCGGCGGCGGGCATTTGGAAACGGAAAAGGAGGCTGGCTCATGAGGCTTCTGAAGAGAACGGCATCGGCGCTGCGTTCGGGGTCGGGCAAGACTGACGATACCGAGAGAAGAGACAGCGACGCGGCAGCTTCTGGCGAAGCGGTGCGTATGGCCGGGCCGCGGGAGGGGCGTTCGGCCCGCTGCGCGCGGAAGGCGCGGGCGCGTTTGGGCGCGGCGTTCTCGCTCGTGCTGGCGGGCACGTTGGCTATCGGGCTGTGCGGCGGCTCGCCTGCGACGATCGCGGCTTTAGCGGCGGAGGGCGGTGCGGCGGCGAGCGCTGCGGCGGCCGGGGCGGCCGTCAACGACACGCCCAAGGAAGAAGTGGTGTACGCGCGGTTGTCTGCGGCGGGAGCCGTGGACAACGTGTACGTGGTGAACGTGCTCAAGCCGAATGCGCCGGGGACGGTGGTCGATTACGGACCGTACACCGCCGTGCAGAACCTCACCGACGCGAGCGGCATCGAGCAGCAGGGCGATGCCGTGTCGGTGGACGTCGCCGAGGACTCGCTGAGCTACCAGGGAGACTTGGGCGCGGCAGCGCTGCCGTGGGACGTGTCGGTGACGTACGAGCTTGACGGCAAGCGCGTGGACGCGACCGACCTGGGCGGTGCGAGCGGCAAGCTGGCCATCATCGTGACTACGAAGAAGGACGCCTCGGTCGACCCGGCGTTCTTCGACAACTACCTGCTGCAGATCACCGTCCCGTTCGTGTCGGACCAGGTGAAGGAAGTGGCGACTGAGGACGGCCAGATCGCGCTCACCGGCTCGAACACGCAGGTCACGTTCACGGGCATGCCCGGCAAGGACGGCACGTTCAGGGTCGAGGCCCAGGTGAGCGGCTTCACGATGAGCGGCATCACGTTCGCTGCCGTGCCGTTCTCCATGGGCATCGAGACACCGGACACGACGGAGCTCGTGTCCGGGTTCCGCCAGCTTGGCGACGGCGTGGGCGAGCTCAAGGCCGGCGCCGACGGCCTGGCGAGCGGGGCAAGCGACCTCGCGGCGGGTGTGGGCCAGGTAGCGGGCGGCGTGGACGGCCTCGCGGCAGGCGCCGGCCAGCTGGTCGGCGGCGCGAACGAGCTCACAGGAGGCGCGCAGGGCGTGGCTGCGGGAGCGCAGGGGCTTGCGGAAGGGGCTGCGGGACTGAGCGGCGGTTTGGGCGCATATCAAAATGGCTTGTTGGCCCAAGCGCAGGCGCAGCAAGACCAGGCCGAGGACATCGACACATTGCAGCAGGAGTTGCAGGTAGCTATTGGCACTTACACATTTACCTATCAGGCTGTTTACCAGACGTTAATTGATGCGCAGGTGCCGCCCGACCAGGCTAAGCAGCAGGCGCTCGTGGCGGACGCGGTTCGTGCGGCTGCGCAGGGCATTGGCGCCGTGGTCCAGCGCATTGGCACGGCTTCCGGTTCGCTGGGAGCTGCCGATGCGCTTAAGGGTGCTGCTTCGGGCCTTGGGTCCGGCGCTGACCCGCAGAGTTTGATGGGCGGCGCTGCGGCGCTTTCATCAGGCGCCTCTTCCCTCGCTTCCGGCGCCTCCCAGCTCGCCGGCGGCGCGGGCGCCCTTGCCTCGGGCACGTCCGAGCTCGCCTCCGGCGCGAACCAGGCGGCTTCGGGCGCGGGTCAGCTGTCGGCCGGTGCAGGCCAGCTGTCCTCGGGCGCTCGGCAGCTTGCCGACGGAACCGGCACGCTGTACGAGGAAGTGCAGGGCATTCCCGCCAAGGTGCAGGAAGAGATCGACGCCATGATGGCCGACTACGACAAGAGCGATTTCAAACCGGTGAGCTATGCCAGCGCGAAGAACACCAACGTCTCGCTCGTGCAGTTCGTCATGTCCACCGATCCCATCGAGGCCCCGTCGCACGAGGAGCCGGCAGTCGAAGAACCCGAGCGGGGCATTTGGGACCGCCTGCTTGCCTTGTTCGGGTTGGCATAGGGCCTTCTCGGGTAAGGCCTGCAGCCATCCTTTGGAAAGGTGCCAGGGCGCTGGAAAGGGCATGATCGAGCAGCGTTCGCCATGGTGGAAAACCCTGCTTGGGATTCGGATGGTTTGGTGGAGAAGCCAGGGCGCCGCGCCCTTACGTGCGGCGCCCTGGCTTTTTCGTGCCTGTTGCGCTGGTTCTTGCAGGTTTGCCGATGGCCAACCGTCCGAATCTTGCACGCCGACCGTCAGAACCTTGCCGATTCGCCGTCCGAACCTTGCGCGGATATCCCCAGAACGCCGTCCGAACCTTGCACGAAAGACGCGGAAACCTTGCACGGATTCGATGCGGATCCATCGCGGACCTCGCGCGTTTTCAAATGCGAAAAATAATATCTGAACAGGAAATTTACCACCTTCCCACCACCTCTTCGTCAGCGTAGAATGCACGATGCCGGCGGTGTCCGTGTTCGGGTGGCGCTTCCTCGAAGGGAGTGGTGCCTATGAGCATCGTTCTTGAAATCCTTTACGCCATAGCGGCGGTGGCCACGATCGGGAGCTTCCTTCACGATCTGTGGACGGACTATAAAGAACACGGACGAAGCAGGGAGGGATCCAGCAAGGAAGCTGAGATAACAAAAGACCGGGACTAAGCCCGGTCTCCCGCAATACCTGCGCCGCCCGAGCTGGATGGTGTAGCTGCCTAAGTCTCGCCGTCCTGGGCACCGCCGGTAATCCGCATTATAAGGAGCAGCGAGCGTTTCTGCAATATGCTTGAGCAGCCAATTCGACGCACCGGCAAGCGCATCCGCGCGCATTCGCACGTTGCCTCCCCTGCGCGCCCCGGCCTCCGGCTTTCCGCTTCGTGCTCTTCGCCGAGCGCGTCTCGTCCGGCAGCTGCACGTCGCGAAACACGCTGCTCGCCGTGTAATATTCCTCTTTTTAGCCCATCTGAAAACCGCCTCTCCCACGGCAATGCTAGACTGGGTGAATTCTCTCTGCAACACGATGGACACGAAAGGAACGCGCATGTCCCTACCTGCGGCAGACACGAGCAAGCAGCCCGACAACCGCACCACCATGGAGCTGGGCGCGGTGCTTCCCCTCACGGCCGAAGTGCGCGACGAGCACCTGTTCGTCGGTGGCGTCGACATGGTGGAGCTCGCGCGCGAGCAGGGCACGGCGCTCTACGTCATGGACGAGCGCGACATGCGCACGCGCATGGAAACCTACCTCGAGGCATTTCGCAGCCGCTACGGCAACGCCGACGTCGTCTACGCCAGCAAGGCGTTTCTCAACAAGGAGGCCGCGCGCATCGTGAACGAAGAGGGCCTGTGCCTCGACGTTTCGGGTGGCGGCGAGCTGGCGTGCGCGCTGGCCACGGGCTTCCCGGCCGAGCGCATCTTCATGCACGGCAACAACAAGACGCCGCAGGAGCTGCGCGAGGCCATCCAGGCCGGCGTGGGCCGCATCGTCATCGACAGCCGCATCGAGCTGCGCCGCATCTCGGAAATCGCCGGCGAGCTGGGCGTCGAGCAACCCGTCTATATGCGTATCACGCCTGGCGTGGAGGCCGACACGCACCAGTACATCCGCACGGGCTGCGAGGACTCGAAGTTCGGCTTCACCATGCGCGAGGACTTCGCGTTCAAATGCGTGAAGGACGTGCTCGCCGCGCCCAACGTGCGTCTGGCGGGCCTGCACTGCCATATCGGCTCGCAGATCTTCGCGCTGCACTCGTACCCGGAGGCCGTCGAGGTCATGGTGGACCTCATGGCGCGCATCCGCGAAGCGTACGGCATCGAGCTTTCCGAGCTGGACATGGGCGGCGGCCTGGGCGTGGCCTACACGGCCGACGACAAGCCCGCCTCCATCGACGAGTTCGCCGAAACCATCACCGCGGCCGTGCGCACCGCCTGCGCCAAGCACGGCATGCCCGAGCCGCGGCTGCTCGTGGAGCCGGGCCGCAGCCTGGTGGCCACGGCGGGCGTGACGCTGTACACGGTGGGCATCATCAAGACGCTGCCGAACATCCGCAAGTACGTGGCGGTGGACGGCGGCATGTCCGACAACATCCGCACGGCGCTCTACCACGCCGACTACGAGCCGGTCGTCGCCAACAAAGCGGCCCAGCCGCGCACCGAGATCGTCACCATCGCCGGCAAGCACTGCGAAAGCGGCGACGCCGTGGTCATCGACATGCCCATGCAGCGCCCCGACCTGGGCGATGTCGTGGCCGTGTTCGGCACGGGCGCGTACAACCACACCATGTCGAGCAACTACAACGGCCAGCCGCGCCCGGCCGTCGTGTTCGTGAAGGACGGCGAGGCTCGCGTGACCACGCGGCGCGAAACGTACGAGGACCTCTACAGTCGAGACATTTAGGAGCAGCAACATGACGGTTAAACTTGGACTCGTGGGAACCGGCACCGTGGGCGGCGGGTGCATCGACATCCTGAAGAACCACCGCGAGGAATTCAAGCGCCACTACGGCATTGACGTGGAGTTGGCGCGCGTGTGCTCGCGCAACCCCGAGCAGGCTATCGAGCACGGCGTGGAGGACATCTTCACGCAGGACTTCCACGACATCCTGGACGACTCGGACATCGACATCGTCATCGAGCTCATCGGCGGCACCACCGTGGCGCGCGACGTGGTGCTGGGCGCCCTCCGTGCCGGCAAGAACGTGGTCACGGCGAACAAGGCGCTCATGGCCACGCACGGCGAGGAGGTCATGCGCACCGCCGAGGAAGCGGGCAAGGAGATCGCGTTCGAGGCCAGCGTGGGCGGCGGCATCCCCATCATCGATCCGATGAAGCACTCGCTCATCGCGAACCGCATCGATTCCGTTATGGGCATCGTGAACGGCACGACGAACTACATGCTCACCCGCATGGCCGAGGACGACATGCCCTATGCCGACGTGCTGGCCGAGGCGCAGGCGAAGGGCTTCGCCGAGGCCGATCCCACGGCCGACGTCGACGGCCTGGATGCAGCGGCGAAGATCGCCATCCTGGCTTCCATCGCCTTCAACTCGCGCGTTACCATCGACGACGTGCACGCCGAGGGCATCCGCAACATCACGCCGCTCGACCTGGAGATAGCGAAGGACATGGGCTACTGCGTGAAGCTCCTGGCCCACGCGCACCGCACCGAGGAGGGCATCGACGTGCGCGTGCACCCCACCATGCTGCCGCTTTCGCACCAGCTGGCCACCGTGAACGGCGTGTACAACGCCATCTACGTGGTGGGCGACGCCGTGGGCGAGACGATGTTCTTCGGCGAGGGCGCGGGCTCCGGCCCGGCCGCGAGCGCCGTCATGGGCGACGTGCTGGAGGTAGCGCGCCACCTGCAGGCCGGCATCCCGCCGTTCGTGGGCTGCACCTGCACCGACAAGCTGCCGCTCGTGCCCATGGAAGAGCTCAAGACCAAGTATTACATCCGCTTCGCCGTGGCCGACCGCTCCGGCGTGCTGGCGGCCATGGCCGGCGTGTTCGCCAGCCACGACGTGAGCGTGCACTCGGTCATCCAGCGCGGCAAGAAGGACGGCAACAGCGTGGACATCACGTACGTCACCCACACCGCCCGCGAGAAGAGCGTGCGCGCCGTGCTCGCCGACATCGCCAAGCTCGACGACGTGCTGCGCGAGGAGCCGAGCGTCATCCGCGTGGAGGATTAGCGGCGTGCGGGCGAAACAGCCCGCAAAACCGAAGGTATGCACAAGGGCGGGGTCTGCAAAAGCGGGCCCCGCTTGCGTTGCGGCGCCGGCGCTTTGCCGCGGATTTTTCAGTCGTAAACCTCGTTATTCCTGATAGACGTTGATTTTATGTCTAAGAACGCCCAAAAAATGCTTACAATTGTAAAGAACGGCCCGCAAGCCTTCAAAGGGGAGCTGCCGCGGGCTTTGCTGCGACGGACGGGGAGAGGGGCCTATGGAGCCAGTGGTCGGCAAAGCGGGGACCGGCGTTTACGTTGTCGACAACGAGTACCGCATTGCCTATTTCAACGAGGTGCTGGAGCACTTCTACCCCGATTTGCAGCTGGGCAGCCCGTGCTACCGCGAGCTGTGCGGAAGGACCGCCCCGTGCCCCGGCTGCCCCTTGGGCGCGACCCTCGGAGACAAGACGCTCTTCTTCAACCGGTTGATCCAGACGTGGGTTGAAGTCGAGGCTGCCGACATCGAATGGCCCGGTTTGGGCGCGTGCCACCTCCTCTTGTGCCACGAGATCGACCAAAACGACAAGAGCCTGCCGTTCAAGCTTGCCGGCTCGGCCGGCTACGACGAGCTGTTCGAGCTCAACCTCACGGCCAATGCCTACCGCAGCCTCTACCATATCGAGGGCAAGCACGCCACGTCGGAGCGTACCGGCGTTTTGGACGGCATGCTCGAGGATGTGGGGCGCCGCATGATTCATCCCGATGACCTGGCGGCGTTCAACGAGTTCTGGAACTTGGATACCCTGCGCGCCCGCTTCGCCGACGCCGCGGCGAAGGACGCCAATGGCGGCATGCTGCGAGATCGTTTTCGCAGGAAACAGGCCGAGGGCGGATGGCGCTGGATCCAGCAGCTCGTGGTGCCGCTGCCGTGCAGTCCCGGCGAGGACGAGCTCGCCCTGTGCTTTATCCAGGATATCGAAGGCGAATTGTGGGACGATCCGGCCCTGTTCATGCGGTTCGCCCCTTCTCCCATCGACCCGATGACGGGCTTGCTCACGCGAGTCTCCTTCTTCAGCGCCGCTGCCGAGTTGCTTGCCGCGCATCCCGACCAACCGTATTGCCTCATGGCTATCGACGTCGAGCATTTCAAGCTGTTCAACCAATGGCACGGAGAGCAGGCGGGCGACAGCCTCCTCAAGGAAATCGCCGGGCTCTTGTCGCAGGCCGAACGTGACTACGGGGCGGTGGCGGGCTACCTTCTGGGTGACGATTTCTGCATTGCGATGCCCGATCGGCCCGCTCTGGTAGAGGAGCTGCAAGGCAAGATCACCGACTGCGTGCGCCGCGTCAGCAAGGAGATGGCCTTCCTTCCCTCCTTCGGCTTGTATGCCGTCGTCGACCCCGCGTTGCCGGTCAGCACCATGTATGACCGCGCGCTCGTGGCACTCGATTCGGTCAAGGGCAACTACGCCCAGTTCACGGGCTGGTACGAAGAGGACATGATGGAGAAGATGGAAGAGGACCACACCCTTCTCCTCGAGGTCCAGCGGGCGCTGTCCGAGGGCGAGTTCGTGTTCTATGCCCAGCCGAAGTGCAACATAGCCACCGGTAAGATAGTCGGCCTGGAGTCGCTCGCCCGCTGGATGCATCCCGAGCGTGGCGTGATCCCGCCGGCGCGGTTCATGCCCGTGCTCGAGCGCAACGGTTTGGTCACGGCGCTCGACCTGCATATATGGGAACAGGTATGCAGGGCTTTGCGCTCCTGAATCGACGCTGGGCGCACGGCCGTGCCCATATCGGTCAACGTGTCGCGGCGCGATGTTTACGCCGTCGACGTGGTGGACGCCCTCAAGGGGCTCGTTGCTAAGTACCGGATCGACCCGAAGCTGCTCTCCGTTGAAATCACCGAGAGCGCCTACGTCGAGGACTACCAGATTATCTCCCGGCTGGTGGACGAGTTGCGCGCAGCCGGGTTCGCGGTGCACATGGACGATTTTGGCAGCGGGTACTCGTCGCTCAACATGTTGAAGGACTTGAACGTCGACGTGCTCAAGCTGGACATGAAGCTGCTCGACGTGGAGGGGAGCCAAGCGCGCAAGGGCAAGAGCATCCTGGAGTCCATCATCACGATGGCGCGCTTGGTGGATCTGCGGGTCATTGCCGAAGGCGTGGAGACCGAGGAGCAGCGCGACTTCCTGATGAGGGCAGGCTGCCTGTACGCCCAAGGCTACTACTTCTACCGCCCGATGCCGCCCGAGGAGTTCGAGCCGATCATCGCCAATCCGGCGAACGTCGACTATCGCGGGCTCCAGGCCGACCGCATCGAGCAGCTTCAGCTGCGCCAGCTGTTGAGCGACAGCGTGCTAAGCGATGCCATGATGGACGACATCCTCGGGGCCATCGCCTTCTACGACGTGCACGACGGCGAGGTTGAGCTGGTGAGCGCCAACCAGCAGTACTGCCGCCTGACGGGGATCAACCCCATCGATCTGGAAGAGCGTCGCCACCGCATTACGCGCCTGGTGTACGAGGACGACTGGCTCGATTTCCTGGAAGCGTTCGAGGAGGCGTACCGGAAGGCGCCGGCCGGCGCGAAGGTCGACATGCGCCGCCTTAAGCCCGACGGCTCCACGGCCCATATTCATCTAAGAGTGTTCTACCTGCGTAAACGCGATGGTCACCGCTTCTATTACGGTTCGCTCGCCGACGTGACCGAGCAGGTGCGCCAGGCGCGGCAGCTTGAATCGTCCCAACGCGCGCTGTCGGCCGTAGTGGGGGTCTCGAACGCCGACAGGGCGTTCATGAGCTTGGCCGAGGAGAACCGCCGCACGGCTTCGGCCATCTTCGCGCAGATGTCGCCCGGCGGCATGATCGGCGGATACTGCGAGGACGGATTCCCCCTTTACTTCGCCAACGCGGCAATGGTGGAGCTGCTGGGGTACGAATCCTACGACGAACTGGCGGAGGCCATCGACTGGCACGTGGGCAACACCATCCACCCCGACGACCTGGCTGCCGTGCAGGAGGATATCGGGCCGGAGTACTATCCGGGGCTCGAGTACACCACCACCTACCGCATGCCGAAGAAGGACGGGACATGGTTCTGGACGCTCGACAAGGGCAAGGTGGTGGAGGCGGAAGACGGCCGCTTGGCCATTGTGAGCGCCTGCACGGACATCTCCGAGGTCATGGCGGCCCAGCAGCAGTTGGCCGAGCGCAACGAGCTGCTTCTGGGCCAGAACCGCGAACTCGCGTTCTTGAACGAGGATATGCCCGGCGGCTACCACCGCTGCGCCGACGCGCCCGGTTTCGAGTTCCTGTACGTGAGCGATCGTTTCGTGGAGATGTTCGGATACTCCCGCAAGGAGCTCAAGGAGGTCTTCGACGACAAGTTCCAGAACATGGTGCATCCCGATGATCGCGATGCCGTGGCAGCGGGAGTTGCCGCCATGCGCGAGGGGCGGGCCGACGATGCCGAGCAGCTGGAATACCGCATGAAGTCGAAGCATCGCGGATACCTGTGGGTGGTCGACCAGAGCCGTTACCTGCGCTACGAGGGCGTCTCGTTCTTGCAGGGCGTTGTCGTCGACGTGACCGAGACGGTTGAGCTGCGCAACGCCATGCGCATGCTCGTCGATCACACGCTCAACGACATCGTGCTCGTCAGCTGGACCGACCGCGCGCATGCGCGCTTCGAGGTTATCGCCGACGGCATCTCGCGCAAATGCGGCTATGCGGGCGATGCGCTGGCCCGCATGCTTGAGCAGCGCTTGTGCGCCGAAGATTCGCGCACGGGCCGCAGGATGTTCGACGAGGTTGCTGGCTCGATCGAGGCGGGCGCGGATTCCACCTTCGTCGTGGAGGCCGCTCACCCTGCCGTTCCCTCTATCTGGATCCGCTGCGAGGTACGGCGCGTGGAGGGTTGGGACAAGGGAAGATGCGGCGAAGAAGGCAGGGGCTACCAGGCGCTTTGCCTTATCACTGATGTGACCGCGCTCAAAAAACGCGAGCAGGAGCTCTGGCTTGCCCGCCGAAAGCTTGAGGGCGTGCTGCGCCTGGCCGGCATCAACAGCTGGGAGTGGGACCTCGGAAAGAATCGGCTGATCGTGATGGACAACGAGCTGTCGCGCCGTTCGTTCGGCCGAATAGGGCGGCGGCATGGGGGCTGCCTGGTGTTCGACGGTCCCTTCAACGAGGAGGCCGGCTGCAGCTGCATTCCCGAAGAGCACAGGGAGGAATTCTTCGCGTTTTTCGACCGTATCGAGGCGGCGGGCGACCACGAGCTCCTGGAATCCGAGATCCCGTTCATCCTCGACGACGGGTCGGTGGTGTGGTTCGAGACGAAGTGCGAGACGGTTCGCGACAGCCAGGGCGAGCTCGTAGAGGCGGTGGGCTACTACGCCGATGTGACCGACCGGGTAGATGCGCGCTGCAAAAGCGAGGCCGACAGCGAGGCTATCGAGAGCCTGCGCGAGCAACGGCTGAAGCTGGTCAAAATGGCCGAAACCGATGCGCTGACCGGGCTTTACAATCGCCAGACCGCCATACCGCGTATCGAGGAGCGCCTAAAGGCACGAGGGTGCGGGCACCAGGGCGAGCCGTGCGCCCTGATCATGTTGGACATGGATCGTTTCAAGCAGGCAAACGACGTGTTCGGGCATGCGTACGGCGACGAGGTGATAGCCACGATGTCCGCCGCGCTCAAGGCGTCGTTCCCCCGGGATATCGTGTGCCGCATGGGCGGCGACGAGTTCATGGTTTGGTGCGAGCACGCGAGCGTGCGTACCCTTGAGGAAACGCTGGAAAAAACGCTCGCCGCCATGGAGATCCAACGTATCTCGGGCGGACGGGAGTTCCTGTTCTCAGTGTCTGCCGGCTATGTGCTGGCCCCCCAAGACGGTATGACGTTCGACGAGCTGTACCAAAAGGCCGACGCCGCCCTGTTCGCGGCGAAGATGAGGGGCCGACGCTCGTTCGCCCGCTTCGAGGAGAGCATGAGCGGGGTGCGCTATGAGTTGGCCGAAGAGGGCGGCTTGGCGTAAGGGTCGTGCAAGGAGGCGGCGTGGACGGCACGGCGGCAGTCCGCCGCCGCCGGCTCCTGCCCGGCGTTGCAGACCTGTGGCCGTCTTGTGACCGTAACGTTTCGATTGGGTGACGGCGCGACGAATCGGCGCGAATAGTCTTATTTTATAACTAAATGGATTTCGCCGCCCGAGGGCGCCCGAGAGGCGGGCGGGGGAGGCGAAGGGAAAGGCTCAACGTGAGAGGTTTCTTCGAACGCCTGCAGTGGAAGATGGCCGCCTGGATGCAGGGTCGCAACGGCGTCGACGGATTGTCGAACTTCCTCATGGGCGTGGGTATCATACTGCTCATCGCCTCGGTGATTCCGGGGCTCGACTTGCTGTCGTGGCTGGTGCTGGCGGTTCTCGCGGTGGCGCTGTTCCGCAGCTTCTCGAAGAACATCGCGGCGCGCTCGAAGGAGAACGCGGCGTTCGAGCAGGCTGTTCAGAAGCCCAAGCGCTGGATTGCGCTTCAGCGCAAGGCGTGGGCGAACCGCAAGACCACGCGTTACTTCAAGTGCAAGGGCTGCGGTACCGTGCTGTCCGTGCCGCGCGGCAAGGGCACGCTGCGCGTGGTGTGCCCGAAGTGCAAGACCGAGACGACGAAGAAGTCGTAAGGGACCCCCGGTGGACATCAACGAGTTCAAGCGCGCGTTCTTCGACGTGGCCTGTGACATGCAGAAGCTGCTGCACGACCTGGTGGCCCCGGCATGCCAGCGAAACGGGCTCACGCTCCAGCAGATGCACGTGCTGGTTGAGCTGGTGAGCGCGCCGGGACAAACGTCCACCCAGCTTAGCGAGCGTGCGGGCATCCTGCGCACGAACTTCTCCAGCGTGTGCCACAAGCTGGAGGAGCGGGGCCTGGTGGAGCGCCGCCGCAGCGACCGCGACCGTCGCGCCTTCGAGCTGCGTGCCACCGACGAGGGCCGGGAGCTGCTGGCCCGTATCGACGCCGACATCAGGCGCTGCTACGGCCCGGCATTCGAGAACGAGCCGCCGGAGACGTTCGACGCCATCCTTGCCGGGTTCCGGGCGCTCAACTCGTTCGCTGCGAAGCTGGAGCGCTAGCATGTTCGGTTACGTGATGCCCCGCATGGAGGACCTGACGCAGGAGGAGCGCGAGCGCTACCATGCGGCGTACTGCGGCGTGTGCCGTGCGCTGGGCGAGCGGTTCGGCCAGCGCTGCCGGGTGGCGCTCACCTACGACATGACGTTCCTGGCGCTGCTGCTGGGCTCGCTCTACGAGCCGGAGGAGCGGCAGGGCAGCAAGCGCTGCGCGCCGCACCCGGTGCGCCCCCATGCGTACCTCGGCTCGGAATGCGTCGACTACGCGGCCGACATGACCGTGGCGCTGGTGTACCACAAGTGCCTGGACGACTGGCGCGACGACCGAAGCGGCTGGGCGCGCACCTACGCCTTCCTGCTGGAGAAGGCGTACCGCGAGGTGGGCGCGCGCCATCCGAAGGCGTGCGCGGCCATCGAGGAGGGGCTGGCCGACATCGGGCGCCTGGAGGAGACCGCCGCCGCGGCCGTATCTTCCGGCA
>NC_021021.1:1087635-1089952 GCF_000210055.1 Gordonibacter pamelaeae 7-10-1-b | reverse complement strand
TGCCGGCGGCACGGGCACGGGAGGTGCCGGCGGTGCGGGCGGCACCGGGCAGAACCCCTATGGCTCCGAAGGTCCCTACGGCTGGACGGGCGGCTTCGGCTTCGACTTCGACGATCTGTTCGGGTTCGGCGGCCCGGGCGGCGGCGCCCGCGGGCCCATCCACCCCGAGGCGTCGGCTGCCGACGGGCCCGCTATCCGCAGCGTGATCGACGCCATCAACGCCGGCCGGTTCCAGCAGGCCATCGACCAGCTGAATGCCGTGACGAGCGATGGCCGCAACGCGCGCTGGTACTACCTAAGCGCTCTGGCCAACGACGGCGCCGGCAACTCGCTCATGGCACTGGAGCAGATACGCCGCGCCGTGCGCCTGGACCCGAACAATCCGGACTACCAGCGCGCCCAGCGCCAGTTCCAGCAGGCCGGGCAGACCTACCAGCAGGAGGGGCAGGCCCAGGGATTCAGCATGGGCATCGACCCCATGACCCTCTGCTGCGGCATCTGGTGCTGCGGCCCGGCCCTCTGCCGCCTGTGCGTGCCCTTCGGGTTTTAGAGTATAGCTAGCGAAAGGAAGCGAAGCATGACAGCGACGATAGGCATCGATCTGGGAACCACGAACAGCTGCGCGGCGACGGTGGAGGGCGGGCGTCCCGCCATCGTGCCCAACGCGGAAGGCGAGCGCACCACGCCGAGCGTGGTGGCGTTCTCGAAAGACGGCGAGCGCCTGGTGGGAGCTATTGCCGCCCGGCAGGCGGCCGTGAACCCCGACCGCACCATCGCGTCCGTGAAGCGCCGCATGGGCAGCGACTGGCGCGCTGCCATCGACGGCAAGGCGTTCACGCCGCAGGAGCTGTCGGCCATGATCCTGCGGAAGCTCCGCCGTGATGCCGAGGCCTTTCTCGGCCAGGACGTGACGCAGGCCGTCATCACCGTGCCCGCCTACTTCGATGACGCGCAGCGCCAGGCCACGAAGGACGCCGGCAAGATCGCGGGCCTCGACGTGCTGCGCATCATCAACGAGCCCACGGCCGCGGCGCTGGCCTACGGCCTGGACAACGGCACGCCGCAGAAGGTGATGGTGTATGACCTGGGCGGCGGCACGTTCGACGTGTCCATCATCGAGATCGGCGACGGCGTCATCGAGGTGCTGGCCACCTCCGGCGACAACCACCTGGGCGGCGACGACTTCGACGAGCGCGTGGCGAGCTACCTGCTGGACGCCTTCCAGCGCGAGCACGGCGAGGACCTGCGCCGCAACCCGATGGCCGTGCAGCGCGTGCGCGAGGCGGCCGAGCAGGCGAAGAAGGAGCTCTCCTCGCTCGATTCCGCTCACGTGAACCTGCCCTTCATCGCGCAGAACGCGGCCGGCCCCCTGCACCTCGATGCCGTGGTCACGCGCGCTGCGTTCGACGATATGACGCGCGACCTGGTAGAGCGCACGACCGGGCCCGTGCAGACCGCGCTCAACGATGCGGGCATCGCTGCCTCGGAGCTCGGCTGCGTGCTGCTGGTGGGCGGCTCCACGCGCGTGCCGGCCGTGCAGGCGCACGTGCGCAAGCTCACGGGCCAGGAGCCGTCGGCCTCCATCAACCCCGACGAGTGCGTGGCCACCGGCGCCGCCATCCAGGCCGCCACGCTCTCCGGCGCTTCCACCGGCCTGGTGCGCGCGAACAGCCTGCTGTTGCTGGACGTGACCCCCTTGAGCCTGTCCATCGAGACGGTGGGCGGCGTGGCCACGCGCCTCGTGGAGCGCAACACCACGCTGCCGGTGCACTACTCGCAGGTGTTCAGCACCGCCGCGGCGTTCCAGACGAGCGTGGAGGTGAAGGTGCTGCAGGGCGAGCGCCCCATGGCCGCCGACAACAAGGCCATCGGCACGTTCCGCCTCAAGGGCATCAAGCGGGCGCCTGCCGGCGTGCCGCAGATCGAGGTGACGTTCGACATCGACGCGAACGGCATCCTCACCGTGTCGGCGAAGGATCTGGACACCGGCAAGCAGCAGTCCATCACCATCGACGACTCGGGCCGCATGTCCGACGACGAGGTGGACCGCGCCATCCGCGACGCCGAGCAGTACGCCGAGCAAGACGAGGCGCGCCGCGACGCCATGCTGGCGCGCGAGGAGGCCCAGCGGCTGGCAAACGAGGCCGACCAGGCGCTCGCACAGAAGGGCAAGCAGCTGGAGAAAGACGAGAAGAAGCAGATCAAGGCCGATGTGGCCGCCGTCCGCAAGCTCTTGTCCAAGAAGGTGGACAAGGTGGACGAGGCCGATGTGGCCGCGCTGCGCGCCGCCGCCGCGCAGCTGGAGCGCTCGAGCGCC
>NC_021021.1:1071206-1087538 GCF_000210055.1 Gordonibacter pamelaeae 7-10-1-b | reverse complement strand
CCTTTCGCTGCCTTCTCGGTTTTCGCGAAACGCCTACCTCTATAATAGTAAATAGTGCGTTCTTTCTTCCCGTTGTATCGTGCGGGCAGGTAATACGCCTAACCGGATGCAGACTAGGGAGATGGATTTTGCGGCAAGAGGCTCTCCACACCATGCTCGATGGGCTTTCCGAGCTTATTTACGTGTGCGATACGGAAAACTACCAGCTGCTCTACCTCAACGAGGAGGGCCGCCGTATCTACGATATCGATGCGGCGGACGATGGGCGTCTGTGCTACCAGGTGCTGCAGGGACGCGAGGAGCCGTGCCCGTTCTGTACGAACGAGCAGCTGTCGCATGACTCCTTCTTCGAATGGGAATTCACAAACCCCTTGACCAAGCGCCATTATCTGCTGCGCGACCGTCTGATGAGCTGGGATGGGCGCCCAGCGCGCTTGGAAATCGCCTTCGACGTGACGGATCGAAAGCGCGAAAGCGAGGCGTTCAAGTTTCTGGCCGATGCCGGCACCATGGTGGTCGATTGCATCAGGGTGCTCGAGGGGGAGCACGTCTTGGAAGCCGCCCTCAACGATGTGCTGCGTATTCTCGGCACGTTTCTCGAAGCCGACCGCGCCTATGTTTTCATGCGCGAGGACGACTGCATGGTGCGCACGCACGAGTGGCGCAGCCTGGGGGTTGCGCTGCAGAAGCCGCTCATGCAAAACGTGCCCAGGAACCTTGCCGACGAATGGATCGAGCGGTTCACCGTGGGCGATGCCGTGATCATCGAAGATGTCGAAGCGCTCCTCCAAGCGCAGCGAACTGACGAATACGAGGTTTTGAAGAGTCGGGGCATCTTCTCGCTTGTGTCGGTGCCGCTTGAGGTGGACGGCGCCTTCGTGGGCTACCTCGGTGTCGACAACCCCCGTCGCGTTGGCGACCTCACCTTCGTCAAAGCGCCGCTCGTTGCGTTCGCGGGGTTCGTGTCTGCGCGCATGAAACGCGAGAGCGCGCAACGCTTGGTGGCCGAATTGACCTGGAACGATTACCTGACTTGTGCAAGTTCGCGCGCAGCGTTCTACCGCGACCTCGACCGCGGCACGTTCGAGCGTGTCGGCCTTGCGCTGGCTGACGCCGATTTGCTGGCGGTCGTCAATCGGGAGCAGGGGCGCTCCGTTGGTGACGAGATGCTGCGCCGCATGGCCGCATGCCTGCGGGAGGTGTTCGGCGACGCCGTGTACCGCATTGGCGACGACGAGTTTTGCGCCGTGTCGACCGCTATCGACTACGATCGCTTTGCCGAATTGACCGAACGTGCAATCCGGCGGTTTCTTGAAGAGAGCATTCCCGCATCGCTCGGCTCCGCCTGGCACGAGACGTGCACGGACATCGTCGGCTTGCTCGATGTGGCCGGCGACCGTATGCGCAGCGCGAAGCGCGGCCGCCACCGCGCCGTCGACCTGGGCATCGACCTGACGTCGGATGTGGTGGCAAGCAGCCTGCTTAGGCCGGGCGGTGCGCAAGAAGCCGTAGAGGCGGGCCTGTTCACAATCCACCTCATGCCGCAGGCGTCCGGCAAAACGGGCGAGGTTGTGGGCGCCGAGGCCCTCATCCGTTATCGCGACCCCGAACGCGGCAGGGAGGTGCTGCCTGCGTCGTTCATCCCCGCATTGGAGGACATGGACGAGATGGGGGCCCTCGACTTCTTCGCGCTGTCGAAGTCGTGCGAGACCGTGGCGCGCTGGCAGCAGGAAGGGCGCCCGGCGATGCCCTTGGCGGTGAACTTCTCGCGTCGCACGATCGATGACGAGGGCTTCGTGGATCGCGTGGCGAGTACGGTGGCATCGTATGGTATCGATCGGTCGCTCATCGAGATAGAGATCACCGAGTCGGCTCGCGAGGAGAACGAGGCGTTGCTGCGGGCCGTGACGGAAGGGCTGCACGACTTGGGTTTCCGGGTGGCCATCGACGATTTTGGCGTGGACAACGCCAGCTTCCAGCTGTTCTTCCAGCTTGGGTTCGACGTGCTGAAGTTGGACAAGTCGCTCGTATGGGGCCTCGACACCACCGATCGCACCATGCAGGTGATCTGCAGCCTGGTAAGGCTGTGCGACGATCTGGGCATCGAGACGGTTGCCGAGGGGATCGAGACCGGCGAGCAGCACCAGGCCTTGCAGGAGGCAGGCTGCACGCGCGTGCAGGGCTACCGGGTGGGACGGCCGCAGCCTATCGAGGAGTTCGAGCGACGGTTTCTCGCTACCTGAGCGACTCTGCGGCGCACTGACGCGGGTGCCGTGCCGTCCGTAAAGGTTCCGCAAATTCGCCGCAGGCCCTCTCTGCCCGGAGGGAGCCTTCTGCTAAGCTGGCACGCGACGGAAAACGCGACGGGGCCGCGGCCCCGGTACCTCGGGAGGCTTTCATGGAACCTGGACGCATCGGCGTCATCTTCGACTGCGACGGCACGCTGCTCGACTCGATGGACGTGTGGCGCGAGGTGGAGGACGAGCTGGCGCGCCGCGCAGGCGCCCAGCTGACGGATGCGGACAAAGACGAGCTCACCACGCTCAACATCCCCGAGGCAGGTGCGTTCTTCCATGACCGGTTCGGTTTGGGCGCCGCTGCGGACGACGTCGTGCGCATGATGGACGAGCTCATGCTGGACTACTACCGCAACCGCGCGCACGAGCGTCCTGGCGCCTTGGCCTTCGTGCGCGCTCTCGTGGAGCGCGGCGTGCGGGTGAGCGTGGCCTCGTCCAGCCCGCAGAAGTACCTGCAGGCGGGCCTTGAGCGGGCGGGCTTCGCGCCGTATGTGGGCCTGGTCGTCTCGGTGGACGACGTGAGCTCCTCGAAGCGCGAGCCGAAGGTGTACGACCATACGCGCCGTCTCATGGGAACGCCGCTGGAAACGACCTGGGGATTCGAGGACTCTGCCTACGCCCTGCGCACCCTGCGCGGCGCCGGCTACCGCACCGTCGGCATCTACGACCGCGACGACGCCGGCACCCACGAGGAGCTGCGGGCAAACGCCGACGCCGTCATCGACAGCTTCGAAGAACTGGACGCGGAAACGTTCATCAGCTGGAACGAAGTCCGCTAAGCTAGAGCGCTCCCGGCGCCTTCCGGGAAAAGCGCCGGAACGTCGACTAAAACTGTTTCTCGATCCAGGCAACCAGCTCTTCGTAGCCTAGGGTACCGTCGGCTACTCCATAAACCGTCCTCAACAGCTCGTCGTGGCGCGGTTTGAACTTGATATCGTTCAGCCTGAGAAACATGCCTATACAGGCACCACCCGTGCGTTTGTTGCCGTCGGCAAAAGGATGGTTGTTAACGATGCCATAAGCATAACGGGCAGCTTTTTCGGCTGCCGATGGGTAGAGGTCAACACCGTCGAAGGTTTGCCGAGGTTGCTCTATCGCGGCGTCGAAGAGTCCTTCGTCCCGAAGTCCGTCGAGGCCTCCGAACGTTGCGATCAGGTACGAGTGGATCGCTCTCACGTCTTCGTGCGTGAGATACTCCCAATGCGCGCTCATTTTGCAAGTTCGGCGAACACGTCGGCATATTCGTCGATGAACTCTTTCCCTAATCGTACGGCTTTGCTTTCCATAGCTTCCTCCTTCACCTCGTCGATCGGTATGATCTGGGCGATGGGGTGGCTGTTCTTGATGACGGTTACGCTTCCTGCCGCCCGGGCCTTCTCCATCACGCCGTTGAAGTTGCGGGCGACTTCCGTCGCGGTGACGCTGATGGGCATGGCGTCCTCCTCGGTCCGGCTTTCATTGTGGTCAGTATAACATGAATGCAAATAATTTTACAAATATAGATGCAAAATATTTTACATAAAATTATGCGTAGTTACCGCCACGGATCCTCCTGGTACGTTGGCTCCGGGTCTGCGGGGCGGTCGGAGTAGGGGTCGTAGCCGTCGTCGTCCTCGGCGGCGGGGCGCAGGAAGGGGTCGCTGGTGGGTTCCGGCTTCGACGGCTCCGCGGGGGCGACCGGCGTCGTCACCGGCCGCACGCGGTAGCGGGGTTGCGGCTCGCGCTCGTCAGCCACGGTCGTCGTCCTCCTCGGTTCCCACTTTTGCCAGGTCGTACGGCGTGGTCTGGTACACGTAGTAGTTCAACCAGTTCGTGTAGAGCAGCTGCGCGTGGGCGCGCCAGGTGGCGCGGGGCTCCTGCGCAGGATCGTCGCCCGGGAAATAGTGGCGCGGCAGGGGCATGTCCAGGCCCTTCGCGATGTCGCGCTCGTACTCCACCATGAGCGTTCCGGCATCGTACTCCGGATGCCCGAACACGAAGAAGTGACGGCTGTCGGTGCTCTTGGCCAGGTAGACGCCTGCCTCGTCGGACACGGCAATAAGCTCCAGGTCGGGATGCGCCTCGATATCGGACGCATGAACCTCGGTGTAACGCGAATGGGGCGCTCTGAAGAAGTCGTTGAAGCCGCGCACGAGCGGCGAAGACGGCTTCACCACCTCGTGCTCGAACACTCCGAACAGCTTCTCCGGCAGCTCGTACTTGGGAATGCCGTAGTGGTAGTAGATGCCAGCCTGCGCACCCCAGCAGATATGCAGCGTGGAGTGCACATTCGTAGCGGACCACGCCATGATCTTCGCAAGCTCGTCCCAGTAGTCCACGTCCTCGAAGTCCAGCAGCTCCACGGGCGCGCCGGTGATGATCATGCCATCGAAGTGCTGGCCTTTGATCTCGTCGAACGTGGTGTAGAACGTTTCCAAATGCTGCTCGGACACGTTTTTGGACTCATGGCTGGCCGTTTGCAGCAGGCTCACCTCTATCTGGAGCGGCGTGTTGGACAGCTTGCGCATGATCTGCGTCTCGGTGACGATCTTCGTGGGCATGAGGTTGAGCAGCAGCACTTTCAGGGGACGGATGTCCTGGTGCATGGCGCGGAACTCGGTCATCACGAAGATGTTCTCGCCTTCGAGGACGTCGGTCGCGGGCAACGCGTCGGGTATTTTGATAGGCATGGCAGGCCTCGCCTTCCGTGTCGGGGGCACCTGGAATGTTCGTACCATGATACCTGTTGCGCAGATGACCGGCCTATCTGAATTATCGGTAGCGCGTTATCGCCGCCACACGCGACGAGACCAGGAGACGTGGCTGGCGAAGGGCAGAGAAGCGATGGGAATATCGTCGTGCCTGATCGCGTGCTCGCGCGGTCGGGCATCTTGTACAAGAATCCTCAGGGCAAAAAGCAAAACGGGGTTCAGGCAAGGAGAGAGAGGGTTTTATGGCGTCAGAGCAGAAGGAGCGCGCGGTGCGGCCGATCACGGTCGTGAAGTTCGCCGGCGCGGTCATCGCCACGTTGATCGGGTCGGGGTTCGCCTCCGGGCAGGAGGCCATGCAGTTCTTCGCCGCGTACGGCACGAACGGCATCATCGGGTGCATCATCGCCATCCTGCTGTTCGCGGGCATGAGCGGCGTGCTCCTGGGTTACGGCTTCAAGCACAAGGGGGCGAGCGATTTCTCGGCGTTCCGCTACTTCTGCGGCAAGTACCTGGGCACGTTCCTGGAGTGGTTCACCATCCTGTTCTGCTTCCTCGTGGGCATCATCATGGTGTCGGGCGCGGGCGCCACGCTCAACCAGTACTTCGGCGTGCCGCAGATCGTGGGCAGCGGCCTCATGGCGGCCATCGTGCTGCTGAGTGCGCTCTTCGGCCTCAAGCGCATCGTGGACATTCTCGGCTCCATCGGGCCCGTGACCATCGCGTTCCTCATCATCCTGGCCATCTACACGCTCGTGGTGCACGGCGGCGGCCTGGCCGACGCCAACGCGGCTGTGGAGGCGGCAGGCGACAGCGTGGTGTACGGCGTGGGCTCCGGCAGCGCGTGGTTCGCGCTCGGCGCGTTCATGTACGGGCGTACAACATCCTGGCGGGCGTGCCGTTCATGTCCGAGATGGGCACCGGTGCGCGCTCGCGCAAGGAGGCCGTGCTGGGCGGCGCGCTGGGCGGCGCGGCGCTCGGCGTGTGCGCGCTCTTGCTGAACCTGGCGCTGCTGTCGGTGTTCGGCGAGGCCGTGCAGTACGAGGTACCGGTGTTGTTCCTGGCGCAGCAGATCTCGCCCGTCGTGGGCCTCTTGTTCGCCGTCATCCTGCTGGCCGAGATCTACAACACGGCCGTTCCCATGGTATGGACCGTGGCCAACCAGTTCGTCGATGAGAAGCAGGACAAGCGCAAGTACCAGTTCCTCATCGCGCTTCTGTGCGCCGTCATCTTCATGGGTGGGCAGCTGCCGTTCGGCATGCTGGTGAACCTGATCTACCCGTTCGTGGGCTACTTCGGCGCGCTGTTCATCGTGGTGGTCATCGTGCAGATGATCCGCTGGCGCATCGACCGTGCCCGCGGGATCACGCGCTAGGGCGAGGGAGGCGAAGATGGCTGAGACGAGCGAAACCCCCGCCCGCACGCAGGATTACGTGGAGCGCGACCGCGCCTGCATGGGCCCCACGGCGCGCATTCCCTACTACGACCTGGTGGTGGATCACGCGCGCGGCGCGCTGCTCTACGACGTGGACGGCAACGAGTACATAGACCTCCTGGCCGCCGCGACGTCGGCCAACGTGGGCCACTCGCACCCCGCGGTGGTCGAGGCCATCTGCGGGCAGGCGCAGAAGGTCATCCAGTGCTCGCCCGCCTACTTCTACCACGCGCCCGAGGTGGAGCTGGTGGAGAAGCTGGCCGCCATCGCTCCGGGCGACACGCCGAAGAAGGTGGTGTTCGGCACGTCGGGCTCCGACGCCAACGATGCCATCATCAAATTCGCGCGCGCCTACACGGGGCGGCCCTACGTGGTGTCGTTCCAGGGCGCCTACCACGGCTCCACCTACGGCTCGATGACCCTCTCGGCGCTCAGCCTGGGGATGCGCCGCAAGATGGGGCCGATGCTGCCGGGCATCTACCATATCCCGTACCCCGACGTGCAGCGCGCAGGTGTGGGGCACTTGAGCGAGCAGGAGCAGGCGGAGTTCTTCCTGCGCCCGCTGCGGGAGATGTGCGAGACGTACCTGCCGGCCGACGAGATCGCCTGCATCGTGATGGAGCCCATCGCGGGCGACGCCGGCATCATCGTGCCGCCGCAGGCCTACGTGGACGCGCTCACCGCGTTCTGCCGCGAGAACGGCATCCTGTTCGCCGTGGACGAGATCAACCAGGGCATGGGCCGCACGGGGAAGTGGTGGGGCATCGAGCAGTTCGGCGTGGAGCCCGACCTCATGTCGGTGGGGAAGTCGTTGGCCAGCGGGCTGCCGCTGTCGGCCATCGTGGGCAAGGCGGACATCATGGACAGCTTGAGCTTCCCGGCGCACATCTTCACCACCAGCGGCAACCCGGTGTGCTGCGCGGCGGCGCTCGCCACCATCGATGTCATCGAGCGCGAGGGCCTGCTGGCGCGCGGGGCCGAGCTGGGCGCGTACGCGAAGGAGCGCTTCGAGGACATGGCCGCGCGCCACGCCATCGTGGGCGGCGTGCATGGCATCGGGCTCAACCTGGGCATCGACATCGTGGACCCCGCGACGGGCGAGAAGTGCGCGCTCGACGCGCTCAAGGTGGTGTACCGCGCGTTCGAGGAGGGCGTGGTCATCATCTGCATGGCCGAGTCGGTGCTGCGCTTCCAGCCGCCGCTCGTCATCGAGCGCGAGCAGCTGGACCGCGCGCTCGACGTGCTCGACCGCGTGATCGGCGAGGTAGAGGCCGGGCTCGTGCCCGACAGCATCGTGCCCGAGGGCAAGGGCTGGTAGAGTGCCTGCGACGCCTGGATGTTTCACGTGAAACATCCAGGCGTTTGAGAACATGCGTGCTTGTCGTTGCTTCGGCCAACACGGCTCCAGGTGCCGAAGGGTGTTCTTAGGCTAGAGTTTTTTCGCTTTCATATCATGTCTGATACCGATAGCTCAATTATCGTAATATACGATAACGAACTATCGGAAACTCGTACCTACCGCGGGGCAACGCGCTGCCTCTATAATGTTCCGGACACAGCGACCCCCCCCAGATCCAACGAGGAGCATCCATGAGCGAAACCATCGGCACCACCTGCGTGCAAGGCGGCTACCGTCCCGGCGGCGGCGAGCCGCGCCAGGTTCCCATCTACCAGTCCACCACCTGGAAGTTCGACACGAGCGAGCACATGGGCCGCCTGTTCGACCTCGAGGAGTCCGGCTACTTCTACACCCGTCTCGCCAATCCCACGAACGATGCCGTGGCCGCGAAGATCGCCGAGCTGGAGGGCGGCACGGCAGCCATGCTCACGTCGTCGGGCCAGGCGGCCAACTTCTTCGCCGTGTTCAACATCGCGGGCTGCGGCGACCACGTGGTGGCCAGCTCCGCCCTCTACGGCGGCACGTACAACCTGCTGGCCAACACCATGCGCCGCATGGGCCTCGAGTGCACGTTCGTCGCGCCCGACTGCACCGACGAGGAGCTGGAAGCCGCGTTCCGCCCCAACACGAAGGCCGTGTTCGGCGAGACCATCGCGAACCCGGCGCTCGCCGTGCTCGACATCGAGCGCTTCGCCGCCGCCGCGCATGCGCACGGCGTGCCGCTCATCGTGGACAACACGTTCCCCACGCCGGTGAACTGCCGTCCCATCGAATGGGGTGCGGATATCGTCACGCATTCCACCACCAAGTACATGGACGGCCACGGCGCGAGCGTGGGCGGGGCCATCGTGGACGCCGGCCGCTTCGACTGGCTGGCGCACGCGGACCGCTTCCCCGGTCTCACGCAGCCCGACGAGAGCTATCACGGCGTGGTGTACGCCGAGCGCTTCGGGCTGGAAGGCGCGTTCATCACGAAGGCGACGGCCCAGCTCATGCGCGACTTCGGCTGCTCGCAGTCGCCGCAGAGCGCCTACCTGGTGAACCTGGGGCTGGAGAGCCTGCACCTGCGCATGGCGCAGCACAACCGAAACGGCCTCGCGCTGGCCGAGCATCTGGCCGCGCACCCGAAGGTGGCGTGGGTGCGCTACCCGGGTCTGCCGGGCGACTCCCAGCACGAGCTGGCGCAGAAGTACCTGCCCGGTGGCGCGAGCGGCGTGGTGAGCTTCGGCGTGGCCGGCGGGCGCGCGGCGGCCGAGACGTTCATGGCCAACCTCAAGCTGGCGCAGATCGCCACGCACGTGGCCGACGCGCGCACCTGCGTGCTGCACCCGGCCAACGCCACGCACCGCCAGATGAACGACGAGGAGCTGGCCGCCGCCGGCATCACGCCCGACCTCATCCGCCTCTCGTGCGGCATCGAGGCCACCGAGGACCTGATCGCGGACGTCGATCAGGCGCTCGCGGCGGTGTGAGCGGAGGGCGTGGTACGATAGCGACCAAGGAAAGCCCGCGAGAAGAGTCGTAGCGAGAACTCGATCACGGAGGTGCCCTATGAGCCGCACGAAGCTGTACGCGCGTATCGGAATCGGCGTGGGGACGGTGGCGCTTCTGGCGTGCGTGTTCTTCGTCGCTGCGGCCATAGGCGACCTCGGCCGCCTGCGCCAGGGTATCGAGAAGGGCTTCGATCTGCGCGGCGCCTACCAGCTTCCCGAAAGCCGCGGCGAGTACCTCTCGTTCCAGGTGTTCGACGAGGAGCGCACGTGGGAGGCATGGAGCGGCGGCGATGCGACGGCGGTCAGGGGCACGATCGGTGCAACCAATGATCCGAACTGCTATCTTCTGCTCGACGAGGATGGCGTCGAGGTCGGGTGGGTGCACCTTGCCTTCGCCGACCGCGATGGCGCCGGCACGCTTTACGTGCGCTATGGCGACGATGGCCTCGTGGAGATGCGCAAGGTGAGCACCGTCCCGCTTTACTTCAAGTGAGAGCCAGGGGACAGCGGCGCTTAGGCGGCGGGATGTCTCGTGCGTTCGCCGCCTAGTAGTAGATGATGAGCAGTCCCAGCAGGATGCCCACGATGACGAAGAACGTGGGCAGCTTGCTGCGGTACATGAGCACCGACTGCGGGATGATCTCGCCGAACACCACGTACAGCATGGCGCCGCTCGCGAAGCCGAGCGACAGCGACAGCCCCAACGGCCCGATGTCGCCCAGCCAGTAGCCCAGCCAGGCGCCCAGCACGGTGGGAAGGCCGCAGGCGGCCGTGGCTGCGACGGCGCGCACGCGCGACATGCCGCCGTTGATGAGCGGCACCGACACGGCCATGCCCTCGGGGATGTTGTGCAGGCCGATGAGCACGGCCATGATCATGCCGGTGCCCAACAGCAGGTTGTCCGATGCCACGAAGCTCGCGCCGATGGTCATGCCCTCGGGCACGTTGTGCAGCGCAATAGCGCAGGCCATGACGATGCCGGCCACGAACAGGGCCATCTTCGAGTCATCGCGCTTGCGGTGCTCTGCCAGGTGGTCGGCATGGATGAGCTCGTCGAGGTCGTCATGCGTCTTCGGGTGCGACTTCCTCGCCACATGGGGCACCTCGTGCCGCGTGCGCCGGTCGATGACCAGGTTCAGCCCGTACACCACGGCCACGCCCGCGATGACGGCGCCCGCCGCCACGAGCACAGCCTGGCTGGTGAACGTCTCTGCCGCCTCGACGGATTCGGTGAGCAGGTCGAAGCATACGATGGAGAGCATGATGCCGCCTGCGAACGACAGCAGCAGGCTCACGGTGCGGTTCGATTCGCTTCTGAACAGCGCGCCCACGATGCCGCCCAACCCCGTGCCGCCCGCTCCGGCAACGAGCGTGACGACGGTGATGAACACGAACGGGTCCATGATTCCCCTCTACCCCTGAAGGCGCACCGGCGGTTATGCCGCCTTCGGCAGCTCTTCCTGCGCGCCGTTCTCGCCTTCGCCTGGCTCTTGCTCGCCGGGGCCGTCGGCGTTCGCGTCGTCGCCCACCCTTACGACGTTCGCCAGCGCTGCTGCGACGGCCGCGGGGTCGGCCTTCGACAGGACGTCGGTGCCGTCTTCGACCGTGCATCCCGAGCAGCCGCGCGTGCGCTTCGCATCGAGCGCGTCCTGCACGGTGCCGGAGTAGATGGTCCCCGAGTTCTTGAGGTACTGGCAGTCGGGGTTGAAATGGTACACCTCGCCGAACGGCGTCCAGTAGGCCAGCCCGTCGTCGGAGAGCACTGCCGCGCCCGCCTCGGCCTGGTCGAGGTCCTCCTGCGTGGCCGGATGGTAGTCGATGCCGCTCGCCACGGCGGCGACGAGCGCGATGGCCGCCACGATGGTGCCCACCTTCTTCGTGCCCTTGTCCAAGTCCTTGTTCGTCAGCATCAGCAGGATGACGGGAGCGAACGCAATGGCGGCGACGATCACGCCCAGGTCGGTCTGCACCCAGTAGGCCAGCTTGTTCTCCTTGGCGGCCGGCGCGAGGTGGTTCGCGTGCTTCCACAGCTGCGAGCCTATGACCACCAGAATCAGGTCGACCACGAGGAAGATGATGAGCCACGTGGCCGGCGTCGGGCCGGGCAGGAACAACGTGCCGTTCATCACGAGCACGGCCATGACCTCGCACACGATGCCCAGCACCCACAGCACCGCGGCGCCGATGCGGAAGGGAAGCGCCGACCCGTTGCGGGCCACGTGCATCTCCTCGCGCACGGCCTGGTTGGCCTCGGCGCCCGAGCCGCCTTGGTGCGGGTGCGCGATGGCCTTGCCGGTCTTGGCGTCGACGAACGTGCGCTCCTTCGGCTCCTTCTTGGCGGGATGCTCCGCCGCAGGTGTGCTCTTCGCGGTTTCCGCTTTTTCGGTACCTTCCCGGTCGTGCTTCCTCGTTGTTATAGATCCCCGTTTCCTTGTGTTTCAAGAGATGGTTGAACTGGGCCTTTGCCCGTATCCTTGCGTGCACCCCATTATAATTCCCACAGCGAGAGGGCAGGTTTTCCCCGTGGGGGTGCAAGCATTAGTTGAAAGAGGAAGCCATGGGCATGGACGTGCAGCAGATCGTGGGGCAACTGGTGAAATCGGCCGCAGAAGACCCGGACAGCCTCAAGCAGCTCGGCGTGGACCCGGCCGCCGCCATCAAGGGCGCCACGGGCCTCGATCTGAGCGACGAGGAGGTAACCGACGTGGTGAAGGCCGTCGAGCCGCTGCTGGAAGGCAAGGAGCTCAACCTGGACGCCGTCATGAAGGCCGCCGGCGACTTCCTCGGCGACGCCGATATCCTCGGCAAGCTAGGCGGCTTGTTCGGCGGGAAGTAGGGACTTGCCGCGGCCTGCTGTGCCGCAGCGCAGCGACGATGCCGCAGCTCAACAGGGCGGTTCAATTACCGAAGTGGATGCGGTTGAAGTCCGACTTAGCGTATACCACGCGTTCCTGCACAGTTCCGCTCTCTTCGTCTATCCAATAGAATACGACGTACTTCCCCGCGGGACAAAGGCGCCGAAGCGCGTCGGTGAAACCGTATGCCCGTTCCGCAAAACGCTCGGGAAGGGTTGACAGCTCGTAGACGATGTCGTCGATGATGTGATCGGCGCGCAAGCAAGCTTCGTCGACCGATTCGGCGTAGCGCATTTCGTAGAAGGAAATGTTGGCGAGGTCCTCGAGAGCGCTATTCTCAAAGCACCACTTCATAGGTCATGGTCGGCCACTTTCTCTGCAACGCGCTTGCGGATCTCCGTCTTGGCCTCCTCCGGCGTGTACGTGCGGGGGTGGCGCTTGTTGTGCTCGATGGCCTCGTCGATCATGAGGCCCACGTACTGGTCGTAGTCGAACGTGGCCGCGTCGATAACCACGAGCGACGCGCGGCCGTTCTTCGTGAGGTAGATGGGCTGGCCGGTCTCTTTTGCCAGCGCCTCGATGCCATTGTAGTCGCGGCGGATGTCGGTGGAAGAGCGGATGATCGGTGCTGCCATGCTGGTCTCCTAACGCGCGGATGCTCGAATAAGCATATTATAATATGATTTAAAGCAAAGAAAATATAACGTTTTATAAAACAATCAGCACGCAATGAAACAAGACGAACGTGAAGTTCGACCGAAAAACTTTTGAATCTTTCTGCAGATCGCGACGAATGCGGAGGTTTTCCGTTGACTTCGCGAAGGGCTCCGGCATACAATGCAAAGGTTCGCTTTCAAAAGCCCCGTGCATGCAGCGAAAACGGAGACGCAGACAAAGGAGTCCAGGCCCGAGTCGCGTGTCGGCGTAGGAACCCGACGGTCCGTCCCACCTGCACTTTTGAAAACCGACGTGCCGCTTCCGCACTGCGGACGACCACCGGAAAGGCCCGGCCTCGAAGGGAATCGCCCGGACGCGTGGAGAGCGGCGAACCCGGCGGGCGCGTTTGCGCGCGCACGGCGGAATGAAGGATTATTTGGAGGAAGCTAAGTGAAGACGTATTACGCGAAGCCCCAAGAAGTTGAGCGCGAATGGGTCTTGATCGACGCCACGGACCAGGTTCTGGGCCGCGTCGCCGTGAAGGCCGCGCACATCCTCAAGGGCAAGCACAAGCCGCAGTACACCCCGCATGTCGACACCGGCGACTTCGTTGTCATCATCAACGCGGACAAGATCCGCGTGACGGGCAACAAGGCCGAGGACAAGCGCTACTACCGCCACAGCGGTTTCCCGGGCGGCTTGAAGTCCGAGACCTTCAACGAGGCCATGGCCAAGCATCCCGAGCGCGTGATCGAGCATGCCGTGAAGGGCATGCTGCCGAAGAACACGCTGGGTCGCGCCATGGGCAAGAAGCTCAAGGTCTACACCGGTGCGGAGCATCCGCACATGGCTCAGCAGCCCCGCGAGATCAAGATGGAGGGTTAAACAATGGCAGGTGAAGCTTTGTACTACGGCACCGGCCGTCGTAAGAACGCCGTCGCTCGCGTGCGTCTCGTTCCCGGCACCGGCAAGGTTACCATCAACGGCCGCGAGGCCCTGCAGTACTTCGGCCGCGAGGCGCTGGTGAACTACGCGCTCACGCCGTTCAAGGTGACGGACACGATGGATCACTTCGACGTCATCGCCCGCATCGACGGCGGCGGCATCTCGGGCCAGTCCGGCGCCCTGCGCCACGGCATCGCCCGCGCCCTGCTTGCGGCCGGCGACTACCGCGCCGAGCTCAAGAAGGCCGGCTACCTCACGCGCGACGCCCGTATGGTGGAGCGCAAGAAGTACGGCCTGAAGAAGGCCCGCAAGCGCCCGCAGTTCAGCAAGCGCTAGGATCGCGCTGTCGAGCAGCACGTTTTCTGCAAGCCCGCTTCCCTTCGCTGGGAGGCGGGCTTTTTTACCTCACGGGGGCACGACGGAGAAGGATCGCGCATGGCAACGGTTCGAAAGGCGAGGGCCGACGAGGTCGGCCAGGTGCTGGATTTCTACACGCGCATGATCGACGCGATGCGCGGCACGGAGTTCGACGTGTGCTGGGAGCATGACGTGCATCCGACGCAGGCGTTCCTGCGCGCTTCGACCGAGGCGGGCGAGGTGCTGGCAGTCGTGGCGCCCGAGGGCGGGGCCGCCGGGTCGTGCTTCGCCGCCGCCCTGGTGCTGAACGCCGAGGCCGATCCCGGCTACGGCCAGGCGCGTTGGCAGGTGGATGCCGCGCCCGACGAGGTGCTGGTGGTTCACGTGTTGGCCACGCTGCCGGAGTTCCACGGGTGCGGCTTCGCGCGCCAGCTCTTGGAGGGCGCCATCGCGGCAGCACGCGAGGCGGGGGCGAGGGCGCTGCGGCTGGACACCTTCACCGACAACGTGCGCGCCCAGCGGCTCTACGAGTCGTGCGGCTTCGCGAACTGCGGCGTCTACGAGGACTTCTATCCCCACCTCGGCCGTGCCGGCGTGCTGTACGAGTTCGCGCTGTAGCGGCGGGCGCCTTCGAGCCGACGGGAGCCTCCGCCGTTTGCCTCGCCTTCGGTCAAAGCGCCCTGCGTAGCCGAATCCACGAACTTCACACTTACGAACGGGCCTCCCCATCTGCTAGGATGGGGAGCGATACGAACGTCTGCGCCTGTCTCTTTCGGAAAATTTTCCTCACACCTCGCGAAAACCAGCCATCCTCGGCCGCCTGCGGCCCTGCCTTCGCGCGCCGAGCCTTCCAGAAAGGGGTATGCAGCTTCATGTCGAACACACCTATCCGCCACGCCGGAGCCGTCCTGTTCGCGGTCGCGTTCGCCACGCTCCTTGCCACGTTCAACGAGACGTTCCTCAACGTGGCCCTCACGCCCATCATGGACGACCTGGCGGTGGGCGCCGGCACCGTGCAGTGGGTCACGACCGCCTACATGCTGGCCGCCGCCATCATGGTGCCCGTGACCGGGTTCCTCTACCGCAGCGTTCCCACGAAGCGCCTGACGATGGTCGCGCTTGCGCTGCTGCTTGCCGGAACCCTGATCGGGCTCGTGGCGGGAAGCTTCGCCGCGCTGCTCGCGGGGCGCGTGGTGCAGGCGCTCGGCACGGGCATGATCGTGCCCATCGGCATGAACCTGACGCTGGCCGTGGCGCCGAAGGGCAAGCCGGGCACGTACATGGGCGTGGTGAGCGCCATGACCACGCTCGGCCCGGCGTTCGGCCCGATTGTCGCAGGGCTCGTGCTGTCGGTGGGCGACTGGCACCAGCTGTTCGCAGTGTTCGCCGTCATGGTGCTGGCTGCGGCAGTGCTGTCGGCCGCCGTGGTGCCGAATGCGGCCGAGCTGACGAGTCCGCGGCTCGACGTGGCTTCCACCTGCCTGATCAGCCTTGCGCTCGTCGGCCTGCTATACGGCCTGTCCACGGTGTTCTCGGGCGGCTTCGCGATGGCGGCGGTCGCGCTTGCCGTGGGCGTGGGCTGCCTGGTTGCGTTCGTCGTGCGCCAGGGCCGCGTGGCCGAGCCGCTCGTCGACCTGCGTCCGTTCTCGAGCCGCGCGTTCGTCATGGGCCTGGCGGTGATCGTGATCGCGCTCATGACGGTGTTCTCCATGACATCATCCTGCCGTTGTTCATGCAGGGCTCGCTCGGGTTCTCGGCGTTCGACGCCGCGCTCACGTTGCTGCCGGCGTGCGTGCTGTCGTGCGTGCTGGCGCCGCTGGCGGGCAAGGTGTACGACCGTGCGGGATTGCGCGTCATGCTCCCGGTGGGCCTGGGCCTCATGGCCGTGTTCGCGTTCGCGTTGTCGCGCTGCACGGAGCAGGCTACGTCTCCCGTCATCGTGCTGTGCTACGCGCCCGTCATCGTGGGCTGTGCGCTTTCCATGGGCCCGGCCCAGAGCTATGCGCTGTCCAGCCTGAAGCCGCAGCTGTACCCGCACGGCGTGACCATCGTGTCCACGTCGTTCCAGATTGCGGGATGCGTGGGATCGTCCCTGTTCGTAGGCGTACTGTCCAGCGTTCAGGCCGCGCAGCTCGCGGGCGGCGCGGCGGACAGGCTCGCCACGGCCGCGGGCTTCCAGGCCGCCTGCCTCGTGGCCATGGCCGTCG
>NC_021021.1:1051389-1071019 GCF_000210055.1 Gordonibacter pamelaeae 7-10-1-b | reverse complement strand
GCCTCGAGAAGCGCCGCGTTGTCCAGCAGGCTGCCGCACCGACGGCCGCGCCCGCGGCGTCCGAGGCGTAGCGGCTCGTTGGCACTACTCCGCTGCCGCGCAATCCAGGGAGGCGTCTGCTGCCAAGTAGGCGCGTAAGAAGCGGAGAAACGGAAAGGACCCGACGCTGCGCAAGCTGCGCCGGGTCCTCTCGACAAGGAGGGAGGTTGGCTCGACAGGAGGGGTCGGCGAGCCTGCGTCTTCAAACTGCAGAGCCTCTCTTAGGGGGAGAGATCGAAGGCTCTGCAGTCGTGCTTCAGACAATATCTATTGTAAGACATAGTCTAGTACTAGTACATACCCATCTCAATCTCCACTGTTCGATCATAAGCGCAGACGGGGCTTGCTCGCTGCGCAGCCATCTCTCTCGCCTCCTCCTCAGGCTCCCACACTCTTGGATAGCCTAAATCTATTAGTAGATATTGTCAAATACTAATATATGTCTTACAATTGCGTAACGCTTATATAAACCGCAAACAGGGATTTGCGCTAGTCGGCGGGCGGCGCGAGGGGCGCCGGACTATCCGCCGCAGGCAAGAGGAGGCAGTCATGCAGGTGTTCGACCAGGAGATCTACGACATCGTCGAGAAGGGCCTCGAGGGCAACGGCCTGTCCGCCGAGAACGTGCTCGCGCTCTACGAGGTGGAGGAGACCAGCAAGGAGGCGGCCTATATCCGCTGGGCTGGCCAGGAGCTCTCGATGATCGCCGCCGACGGCGTGGCCGAGATCCACGCGCAGATCGGCCTCAACTCCACTGTGTGCCCGAAGAACTGCAAGTTCTGCTCGTTCGCTGCCTGCAACAACGTGCGCAAGGGCAAGTACGAGCTGCCGAAGGAGGACGTGCTGGAGTACGCGAAGCTCTACGTTGAGGAGGGCGCGAACCTCATCCTCATGCTCACCACGGCCAGCTACAGCTTCGACAAGCTGGTGGACATGGTGGGCAGCGTGCGCGAGGTCATCCCGGCCGACATGCCGCTGCTCGTGAACACTGACGACATGCAGCTCGACCAATGCCGCCAGCTCAAGGCCGCCGGCGCGAACGGCGCTTACCATGCCGTGCGCATGCGCGAGGGAGAGGATACCGAGATCCCTGTGGAGAAGCGCTTCGAGACGTTCGCCAATCTGCGCGAGGCCGGTCTCACGCTGTCCACCTGCGTAGAGCCGGTGGGCCCGGAGCACACGCCCGAGGAGCTCACCGAGGCCACCATGCGCTGCATCTCCACGAACCCGCTTTCGGCCGGCGTGGGCAAGCGCATCGGCGTGCCCGGCACGCTCGTGTACGACCGCGGCATGCTCACCGACGTGGCCAACGCGAACATGGTGGCCGTCTACCGCCTGGCCACGGGCCGCGACCTGCGTCTGAACTGCTCGGCGAACACGGTTATGACCGCTGCCTCCGGCGCGAACCTCGCCTGGGCCGAGGTGGGTACGAACCCGCGCGACACCGTGGAGCGCACCGAGCACGGCGGTCGCGGCAGCAACATCGCCCAGCTGCGCAAGATGTTCGCCGCCTCCGGCTGGCAGGTCCTCGACGGCCCCTCGAAGGGCTGGATGCGCTAAGTGTCCGCCGCCCTTGAACAGAGTTTCCATGAGCGGCAGCGGACGGCACCTACCCGCAAGACGGTGGAACGCCGCCTGGCAACAGGCCGTGAGTTCGTGAAGATGCTGCTGCCTGTTGGTGCCATCTGCATCGCCTACGGAGTGACGGGCACGTTGCCGAACGTGTACCCGGCCGACTACGTAGAGGGGTACTACCCGTTGTTCCTTCTGGTTATGCTGGGTGTCTACCTTGCGGTCATGGCGACGGCCTGTTTCGTTCCCAAATTACGGCGTTACGCGGTGCATTACGCATACCTTGTAGCAGCCGTGTTCTTGCTGGTGGAGTTACTGGACGTACTCACCCTCAAGACCGGCTATCTGCTGCTGCCGTTCGCCCCCAGCCCCGATCGCATCCTCGAAGCGGTGCCGAAGAACATTGAGGCGTACGCGACGAATCTGACGGCTTCGATGATGCTGCTAGCCGAAGGGGTGGTCATCGGCTTGGTCACGGGGTTCGCCACCGGGTTGCTTATGGGCTGGTCGAAGATCGCGAACTATTGGTTCGCACCGTTGCTGAAGGTGATCGGCCCCGTGCCCTCGGCGGCGTGGCTGCCCATCGCCGTGGTGCTCATGCCCTCGGCGCACTTGGCGGGCGTGTTCCTCATCTCGGTGGCCATCTGGTTTCCCTTATCGCTCATGCTCTCGTCGGCAATCCGCTCCACCGACAAGCGAAAGATCGAGGCCGCCCGCGTCATGGGTGCGAGCGAGCCGTACATCCTGTTCCACGTGGCGCTGCCCGCCGCGGTGCCCGATATCTTCACGGCGCTGTTCATGGGCTTGTCGTCGAGCTTCGGCGCGCTCATCATCTCCGAGCAGCTGGGCGTGAAGGCCGGCTTGGGATGGTACATCAACTGGGCCACCCAATGGGGCGAGTATTACAAGGTGTTCGCATCCGTGGGCATCTTCATCATCATATTCTACCTTCTCATCAACGTGCTGTTCAAAGTGCGCGATCGCGTGATGACCTGGCAGAAGTCTGTGGTGAGATGGTGAGGGCATGAGAAAGGGAAAGCACATCGACCCGCGGCCCGAGCTGCCGTTGTTCGCCTCGTCGGGTTCGCACGAGCTGGTGGCCGAAGGGGTGACGCAGACGTTCCTGGACGAGGGCGGCAACGAGGTGTGGGCGCTCGATGACTTCTCGCTCACGGTTTCGGGACCAGAGATCGTGGGCATCATCGGCCCCTCGGGCTGCGGGAAGTCGACCTTCCTTCGCTTGGTGGTGGGGCTGGACGAACCGTTGGCCGGCAGCATCTCGTTCGATAGTGAAAACATAGCCGGTCCTTCGGCATCGCGCTCGATGGTGTTTCAGAACGCGAACCTTTTCGAGTGGCTCACCGTGGAGGAGAACATCGCATTCGGTCTGCGGGCCACGCGCACCTATGACGAGTGCAAGTACAAGATCCCACGTCTGGTGAGGATGATGGGCCTGGACGGGTTCGAGCGGTCGTATCCGCCCCAGATATCCGGCGGCATGACGAGCCGGTGCGCGCTGGCGCGGTCGTTCGTGCAGAACCCTGCGCTCATCTGCTTCGACGAGCCTCTTTCAGCGCTCGACGCCTTCACTCGCGCCGCGCTGCAGGACGAGATACTGGCCATGCAGGCCATCGCGCATACATCCATGATCCTCGTGACGCACGACATCGAGGAGGCCGTGTACCTGTGCGACCGCGTGGTCGTTATGACGCCGCGGCCGGGGCGGCTGCAGGGGGAGCTGGTCATCGACCTGCCGCATCCCCGCGACCGCGTGTCCCCGGAATTCGTGGAAAAGCGACGCCAGCTGCTCGCGATGCTCGACGGTTCCACCTCGGCCCCGCCAGGCGCTTGAGAAAGCTTCAGGCCATTGAGATGGCGTACCTAGATAGAGCAAAGGAAGGGAAGCGATATGAGCTTGACCAGAAGGAACTTCGTGAAGCTGAGCGGCGTGGCCGCCGGAACCGCCGCGCTCGGCGGCCTGCTCTCCGGCTGCGGCCAAGTGACGAGCGCGGGCGACGGGGCAAAAGAAGGAAAGGGCAGCGCCAAGCCCGACAACCATGTGGTCTTGGGCTATTGGGGCGGCACGTGCGAGGCTCCCATCTACATCGGCATCGAGAAGGGCTACTTCAAGGAAGCTGGCCTGGAGCCGGAGGCGCTGCTCATCACGTCTGATGTGACGGCCCTCATGGCCAACGACGAGCTGGATTGCTTCGAGCTGACCCCGGACAAGTTCAAGCCCATGGAGCAGGGGCTGGAGCTGGCTATCATCGACTCGCTGCACAAAGGCTGCATCCAAGGCGCAGCCTCGCCGGAATCGGGCATCAAGACGGTGGAGGATCTGGAAGGGAAGAAGGTCGCCGCCGCCATGGGCTCCATCCCGCAGATCCAGATAGCCTCGCAGATGGTGCTGGCTGGCAAGGATCCCAGCAAGGTGGAGTGGCTCACGTACCCGTCTGCGCAGATGGAGGCCGCTATGAACGCAGGCGAGGTAGACGCGTTCGCCCAGTACGACCCATGGGCCGACATCGCGGTGTCAAACGGCGCCACGAAGTTCTTCTCCGACACGTTCGACGAGGGCCTGAAGGACTATCTGTGCTGCTTCGTGGGCATGTCCACGAAGACGCTCAATGCCCGTCCCGAGATCGGCCCCATGTTGTCCGAGGGCTTCGCGAAGGCAGCCGAGTTCCTCGCGAACAATCCGGAAGAGGCGGCCGACATCATCGTCAAGGGCGGCTATGTGCCCGTGAACACCGATGCCGGCTTCACGCGCGACATCATGTTGGAGGAGATCAAGGCCTACACATGGAGCTCGGGCGACCGCAAGCTCATCGACGATAGCTTCCACGAGATATGGATGCAGATAAACCGCGCCGGTGCCATGGAGGATGCGCCGACCGATCCGGAAGAGCTGAACAGGTACATCGACGAGACGCTGTACAACAAAATGGTGAAGTACCAAGGGAAATAGCACGTGAGAAGGCTCCTTGCACACAGTTTGAAGATGCGCAAGGTGCTCACTGCGTCCGTCGTGCTGGCGGTTGCGGTGAGCGTCATGGCGCTGTTCGCGCTCGGGCTCACGTACGGCGGCGTGCAACAGGGCGTGAGGGCTTCTGCCGAACGCGGGGGTGCGCAGATCATGGTGGTTCCCCGCGATGCCGCGGCCGATGTGTCCGACACGGCGCTGCTGTTCACGGGCGCGCCTGCACCCGTATACTTTCCGGTCTCGACGGCGGAGGCCATCGGAGAGGTGGAAGGCGTGGGCCGTGCTACCACCCAGTTCTTCAGCCAGACGCTCAACGAGAGCTGTTGCTCCACGGCAGGTGCGACGCGCCTTATCGGCGTGGACTTCGCCAGGGATTGGACGGTGCAGCCGTTCTCGGGACGCGACCTCTCGGTTGGGTTGGCCGACGACGAGGTTATCCTGGGCGCGGATGTGGGCGGCGACGTGGGGGATCGGCTCTCGCTGCTGGGGCGCACGTTCACCATCGTAGAGAAGCTCGAGCCGAGCGGGGCCGATCTCGACGATTCCCTGCTCCTCGCCATCGACACGGCGCGCTCTCTTTCAGAGGAGAACCTGGGATTGTCCTATCTGTGGGATAAGTACGGGGCCCCGGGCGACCTCGTATCGTGCGTGTTGGCAGACCTGGACGGCACTGCCGACGCGAGTGTTGTGCTCAACCGCATCAACGCGTTGGACGGCGTGTACGCCTTCCAACGGCCTGAGGTGGTCGAGGCGTCGCAGAAGCAGTTGGAGACGGTGTTCCTTATCCTGCTGGGCGCGGGCGTGCTCATGCTGGCTTCCACCTTGGTGCAGCTGTTCGCACGCTTCTACTCGTGTGTGTGGGAGCGCAAGAGCGAGCTGGCGCTGTACCGCGCCATGGGGGCGAGCAAGGGGCAGTTGCGCGCGCTCATTGGGGGAGAGGTCGCTGCCATCGTGGGTGCGGGGCTGGTATCGGGGCTTGCGTGCGGCGCCGGGCTGTACGTCGTGCTGATGGATTTGCTGCAGGACGGCTCGGCCTTCCCGTTCATCTCGCCGGACCCAGGCGAAACCGGGGCGCTTGCTGCAGTGCTTGCGGCGGCGTTTGCGCTGCTGGCCTTGGCGGCCATCGCGGCGCCGCTTGCGCAGATCGGCCGGCTTGATCCGTCGCTCGCCATGCAGCAGGGGGATATCGATTAACATGAGCAAGCTGAAAGTGGAGGACCTGGGCAAGTCCTACGACGGCAACGTCATCTTGGAGAACATCTCGTTCGCGGCGGAGCCGGGCGATTCCATCGCCTTCGTGTCGCCCTCTGGGTCGGGCAAGTCGACGCTGCTGTCCATGCTGGGGCTGCTGCTGTCGTCCACCACGGGCACCGTTGTCGTGGACGGGCAGGACAGCGATGCGCTGGGCGACAAGGAGCTGTCGCGCCTGCGCCGCGAGACGTTCGGCTTCGTGTTCCAGCATACCCAGCTGGTAGGTTCGCTGCGTGCCGTGGAGAACGTCATGGCGCCCGCCAACTTCGCCGGCAAGCTGCCGTTCGACGCCCGCGAGCGCGCCGAGCAGCTGCTGGGCGGCCTGGGGTTGGCCGACCGCCTCATGCACTACCCCTACCAGCTGAGCATCGGGCAGAAGCGCCGCGTGTCCGTGGCGCGCGCCCTGCTCTTGGACCCGCCCATCGTCATTGCCGACGAGCCCACGAACGACCTTGATGCCGACAGTTCCTCCAGCGTTGCCGACACGCTGTTCGAGCGCGCCGCAAACGGTGGTATCCTGCTGTTCGCGACGCACGACCGCGAGCTGGCCTCGCGCGCCTCGCGCGTCATGCATCTGGAAGGGAAGACGTTCGTGGAGCGGTAGCGCCCGGCGTCGGGTTCAGGGGGACGGTGCCGGTGAAGAATTTCGACCGCGGGGTGTACCGCGCGGTTCTCAAGGTGAGGGAGGCCTACGCGTTCGACGCGGGCGGCATCCTCATGCGCGTGTACGCCTACATGGCCACCATCGGGTCCATCTCCATGTTGACGCTGGCGGGGTATTCGTTCTTCCTCGCGGGCACGGTGTCGTCCACCATCGCGCTGGCCACGTTCCTCATCTCGCCGCGCGTCTCCAAGCTGGTGGACGAGCGCGGCCAGCACGCGGTGGTGCCGAAGGCGGCGGTGGTCACGCTCGTGGGGCTTGCCCTCATGCTGGCAACCGTGAGCCTGGGCGGGCCCATCGCGCTGTGCTACGTGGCCGCCGTGCTCATGGGGTTCATCCCCAACGCCCAGGCGCTCACGCGCGCCCGCTGGACGTACCTGGTACGCGCGGGACGGCTGGGCGAGGACGCCCCCACGCTGAAGACCGTGTTCTCCTACGAGGGCATCATCGACGACGTTGCCTTCATGGTGGGGCCGGCGGCCTCCATCGCCCTGGCCGCGGCCCTCTTTCCGGCGGCCGGCATGCTGGCGGGCGGCGTGTGCTTCGCCGTGGGCGTCGTGGTGCTCACGCTCTCCCGATCGACCGAGCCCACGGTGGGAAGCGTCGGCGCCGGGGAGCCCCCGAAGCACCGTCGCAGCATCATCGCCACCTCGTCGGTCGTGCGCGTGCTGTTTGCGCTCATGTTCTTCCTCGGCGCGTTCTACGGGGTGTTCGACACGGCCACCGTGTCGCTGGCCGAGGACGTGGGGAACCCGTCGGCCGCCAGCGTCATCCTCATCGTGGCCGCGTGCGTGTCCATTGCGTCCGGGTTCCTGTTCGGCATGATCCGCCTGACCATTCCGCAGTACGCCCAGCTCGCGGCCGTGAGCTTGCTGGTGGGGTGCGCCTACGGCACCATGGTGTTCATCGGGTCCATCGAGTCGCTGTTCGTGGTGTCCACCGTGGCGGCGATGTTCTACGCGCCGTTCTTCATCACGGCGAACGCCACCTGCGAGCGCATGGTGCCGGGCGACCGCCTGACCGAGGCCATCACCTGGATGAACTCCGGGAGCATCTGCGGCCTGGCGTTCGGGCCCACCCTGGGCGGCGCGCTCATCGACCAGCTGGGAACCACGGCCAGCTTCGGCTTCGGCGCCGTGCTGGCCGTGATGGTGCCCGTCATCGCGTTCGCGTGCCTGCCCCTGCTGAAGCGGCACGAGCGGCAGCCTCGCTAGCCGCTACAGCTTCATCTTTGGCAGCTCGGCGCCCTTTGGGTCCGCCTTGGCTGCCTGCACGATGCCCACGACGAGGGCGATGCCGGCGGCAACCCACAGCACGAGCCCCGTCTGGTGGCAGGACATGTCGGGGTTGGCGCACAGGCCGATGCTCGCGGGGGTGGTCAACAGCACGGTCGCCGCGGCCACGGCGACCGTGGCGATGCCGGCGAAGCGGCGCCCCTCCTTCGTGCGGCCTGCCAGCGCCAGCAGCGCCGTGACCACGCCCGCCGCGCCCACGAGCGTCGTGGCGACGAACGTCCAGTGGCACTTCATGGGCACGGTCCCTCCGGCTGCCGTCTCCACCGGCTTCGCGCAGCCGCCCATGAGCACCGACACCGCGACGACGGCCGCCATGGCCATCACCCCCACCACCGCCAAAAGCATCCATGCCCGCCTGCCCATGTCGCAGCCTCGCTTCCCTATTGTTTTCGAGCACTTATTATCATAACGCAAATAGTTGACTGACACTACGATAAACGGCGAAGTGCAGGCGGGAGGCGCCCACGCCCGTAACCTCTCCGAAACAATGAGCCGTTAGTTTGATGACGGCATGCTGAAAGTGCGTTTCCCCTGCGAAGCATGGTATCGTATACGGCGATTGAATCCGCGCGCACGCGGCGCGACGGCCCCGGTAGACGCCGGGCCGGCAAGGTGAGGAGCTAAAGCCCTATGGCACGAGTTTCGGATACGTACGGCTCGATGGTGTTCAACGAGCACACGATGCAGGAGCGTCTGCCCTCGGCGACGTACAAGAGCCTGCTCAAGACCATGAAGCAAGGCGAGCCGCTGGAGATAGAGGTGGCCAACGTCGTGGCCCACGCCATGAAGGAGTGGGCCATCGAGAAGGGCGCCACGCACTTCACGCACTGGTTCCAGCCGCTCTCCGGCATCACGTCCGAGAAGCACGACAGCTTCCTCGACCCGGTGAGCGACGGCCGCGCCATCATGAGCTTCTCCGGCAAGGAGCTCATCTCGGGCGAGTCCGATGCGTCGTCGTTCCCGTCCGGCGGCCTGCGCGCCACGTTCGAGGCCCGCGGCTACACGGCGTGGGACCCCACCTCCTACGCGTTCGTGAAGGACGAGGTGCTGTGCATCCCCACCGCCTTCTGCTCCTACACCGGCGAGGCGCTCGACAAGAAGACGCCGCTTCTGCGCTCCATGAGCGCCATCGAGGAGCAGGCGAACCGCGTGCTCGCGCTGTTCGGCTGGGAGCCGCAGCGCGTCGTGCCCACGGTGGGCGCCGAGCAGGAGTACTTCCTCATCTCCGAGAAGGACTACGCCAAGCGGCAGGACCTCGTGATGTGCGGCCGCACGCTGTTCGGCTACGCCCCGTGCAAGGGCCAGGAGCTGGAGGAGCACTACTTCGGCGCCATCCGCCCCACGGTGAACGAGTTCATGAAGGAGCTCGACGACGAGCTGTGGGCCCTCGGCGTGCCGGCGCGCACGAAGCACAACGAGGTGGCCCCCGCGCAGCACGAGCTGGCGCCCATCTTCACGAACGCGAACCGTGGTGTGGACGAGAACCTGCTCACCATGGAGAAGATGCGCCTTCTGGCGTCGCACTACGGCCTGGTGTGCCTGCTGCACGAGAAGCCGTTCGAGGGCATCAACGGCTCCGGCAAGCACAACAACTGGTCGCTGTCGGCCAGCAAGAACCTGTTCGACCCGGGCGAGAGCCCCATGGACAACCTGCGCTTCCTCGTGTTCCTCACCGCGGTGATCCAGGCGGTGGACGACTATCAGGAGCTGCTGCGCATGTCGGTGGCCTCCGCCGGCAACGACCATCGACTCGGCGCCGACGAGGCGCCCCCGGCCATCGTGTCCATCTTCCTGGGCGACGAGCTGGACGCCATCGTGGATGCGCTCGTGGACGACCACGAGTACGAGAGCGCCGAGAAAGTGGCCATGGACCTGGGCGTGGACGTGCTGCCGAACTTCCTGAAGGACAACACCGACCGCAACCGCACCTCGCCGTTCGCGTTCACGGGCAACAAGTTCGAGTTCCGCATGCCCGGCTCGAACGTGAACCTGTCCGACGCGAACATGATCTTGAACACCGCCGTGGCGAAGAGCTTCAAGGACTTCGCCGACGCCATGGAGGGCAAGGAGGGCGACGAGTTCGAGACGGCAACCATCGCCTACATCCGCAAGACGCTCAAGGCCCACCGGCGCATCATCTTCAACGGCAACGGCTATGCGGAAGAATGGGAGCGCGAGGCCGAGCGCCGCGGGCTGGCGAACCACCGCACCACGGCCGATGCGCTGCCGTGCTTCGTGGACCCGAAGAGCATCGCGCTGTTCGAAGGGCTCGGGGTGCTTTCCGAGGCCGAGGTCCGCAGCCGCTACGAGGTGAAGCTGGAGAAGTACAACAAGCTGCTGAACATCGAGGCCCGTACCATGAAGCGCATGGTGCGCCGCGCCTACCTCCCCGCCATCAACGACTACGCCGCCGAGGTGGCGCGCGGCATCACGGCCGTCCGCGCCGCGGCCGCCGATGCCGAGGTGGGCCAGCAGGAGGCCCTGCTGCACAAGCTGCTCGCCGGCGTGAAGGAGATCGACGCCCAGCTGCAGGCGCTCGACGCCGCGCACCACGCCGCCCTTGGGCTGCCCGACCAGCAGCAGCGCGCGAACAAGTACGCCCACGAGATCGTGCCCATCATGGAGAAGCTGCGCGCCGCCGTGGACGAGATGGAGGTCGTCACCGACCGCGACCACTGGCCGGTGCCCACCTACAACGACATGCTGTTCTACGTGTAGGGTTCCGCGGGTCGAGCTGCAAGCAGGTGCCGCGCCCATCGGACGGGCGAGCGCGATCAGCTTTCCGCTGTTGGCAGCGTGAGCGTGAACGTCGTGCCGCTCGTCTCGTCGCTCTCGGCGGAAAGCGTGCCGCCATGTTCCTCGGCGATGGCGCGAGCGATGGCCAGGCCCAGGCCGTGCCCGCTATCGTCGCACGTGCGGGCCTTGTCGGCACGGTAGAAGCGGTCGAACACATGCGGCAGGTCCTCGGGCGCGATGGCGGAGCCGGTGTTGCGCACGGCGAGCTCTACCTGGCGCGCGGTGCGGCGCAGCTCGGTGTCCACGCTTCCGCCCTCGTCGGCGTACTTGCAGGCGTTGTCCAAGAGCGTGCCCGCGAGCTTGCGCAAAAGGGGCGCGTTGCCGCAGACGGCCACGCCCGGCTCCAGCTGGGAGCGCAGCTCCACCTTGCGCTCGAACGCCACGGACTCGAACTGCAGCAACTCGCCTTCCACAAGGTCGGTCAGGTCGAGGCGCTCCATGGGAGGCTTCTCCGCGCCTTCGTCCGTCTGGGCGAGCAGCAGCAGGTCGCCCACCAGGCTCTGCATCTGCTCGGCTTCGTGCTGGGTGCTCTCCACCCACTGGCTTTGGCTGGCCACGCTGCGCTCGGGACGCTCGAGGAGGATAGACGTGTTCGCCAAGATCACCGTGAGCGGCGTCTTCAGGTCATGGGACGCGTCGGCCACGAATCGGCGCTGTTGAACCCATGCGCGCTCCACCGGCCGCAGCGCCCAGCGCGAGAAGAACACGCTTATCACGAGGAACGCTGCGAGCGCCGCCACGCCAACGCCCGCAAGCGTGAGGGCGAGCGTCTGCCAGCCGTTCGCCGCGCTCATGTCGGCGAACGCAAGATAGACCGTCCCGGCTGCGGCGCGCTTTTCGTAGAACAGCCCGAGGCCGTCCAAGCTGCCGAATCCTTCAGGCGCGTCGGCTAGCTGCTCGGCGGCTTGGGCAAGCACGCCATCGGCGAGCGAGGCTGTCGTGCGCGTCTGCACGGCCTCGAGCGCGTTGCCGTTGCTCACCGAGAACACGGCTACGGGGGTTGCCGGGTCCGACCCGCCCCGCTTGCCGCCGATCTCGGGCGGGGTCGCGCCTTCGCTCGCCGTGCCAGCGGGAGCCTGCCCGCCCAAGTCGTCTCCGCCGCCGAACGGCCCGCCAGCCGTCTCGCCTGCGTGCGCAACGGCCGCGTCGAGCGCCTCCTGCACGCGGGCGACGCTTTGCTGGTGGTCGATCACGCAGATGGCAGTGAACACCACGGCCAGCACCACGGCCACGGTGGCCATGTTGAGTGCGACGAACTTGAGGCGCAGCTTCTTCAGCATGATGTGTCCTCCTCCGCGTTGACGGAGAAGCGGTAACCGGCGCGCCGCAGCGTCTCGATGCGTGCCGATGATCCCAAGAACTTCATCTTCTTGCGCAGAAACGACACGTATGCCTCCACGTTGTTGTCCTCCGCAGTGGATTCGACGCCCCACACCTTCTCGATGATCAGGTCTTTCGATACCACGGCCCCAGCGTTGGCTATGAGCACCTTCGCGAGGCAGAACTCCTTGTAGCTAAGGTGGATGGACTTCGCGCCGCACGAGAGGTCGTGGCTTTCCAGATTGAGTTCGAGGTCGCCGGCGGACAGCTTCTCGAACAGCACCTCGCCCTGGCGCCGGGTGAGCGCGCGCAGATGCGCGAGTAGCTCTGCGGGGGCGAAGGGCTTGGTCATGTAGTCGTCTGCGCCGCTGTCGAGGCCCGTGATCTTGTCGGGTACCGCGTCGCGCGCGGTGAGCAGCAGCACGGGCGTGCTCACGCCCGTGCGACGCAGGTCGGCCACCACGGAAAATCCGTCTTTCTTCGGCAGCATGACGTCCAGCACGATCACGTCGTACCTTCCGACTTCGGCCCAGGCCAGACCCGTCGCGCCGTCATGCACGACATCGGTGCCATAGCCGTTTTCCTCAAGGATGTGGGCGAGCGCCCGCGCCAGCCGCACGTCGTCCTCGACGATGAGAATCTGCATGCCCGGAACCGCCTTCCTCGCGCTGTGTTCCCTCCATTGTATCGCCGTTGCTGAAACCTCCCTGAAAGAACCGGGGGATCATCTCATGCCCTGAAGGGTGCAGGCAGCCTTTCAGGGTTCTTTCAGCGTGGGCGGCTAGGATGATCGGCATGCTTGAAGGAAAGGAACCCTAAATGACTGCATTCACCGATGTGTTCGAGCGGAAGGAAGTCAAGTACCGCCTGGACGCCCGCCAAGCCGAGACGATGCGTCGTGCGCTCGAAGGGCACATGGAGCCTGACGCGTACGGCCGCACGACCGTGCGCAGCCTCTACCTCGACACGCCCGAGCGCACCCTTATAGAACGCTCGCTCGACAAGCCGCTCTACAAAGAGAAGCTGCGCCTGCGCTGCTACGGCGCGCTGGCCGACGACGGGCTCGTGTTCGTCGAGATCAAGAAGAAGTTCGAGGGTATCGTGTACAAGCGCCGCGTGGGGTGCTCCTATGCGGCGGCGCGCGCCTACTTGGGCGGCATGCCGTACGAGGACGCATGCGCCCGCTTCCCCCTGGCCGATCCGGTTGCGGCGGCCGAGTCGTGCGCGCCGCGCAGCCAGCAGATTGCCGCCGAGATCGACCAGCTCATCGCGCGTCACGCACCCCTTGCGCCCTCTATGCTCATAAGGTGCGAGCGCGTCGCCTACGCCCCGGCGCCCTTGCCTCCTGCCGACGTGCCTCGGGATCTGCGCATCACGTTCGATGAGCGCATCGCCTACCGAGACCTGTTCGCTCCGGGCTCCTCCATGACCCCGCTTTTGCGCGCGGGTGAGGCTGTCATGGAGGTCAAGGCCTCGGGTCCGTTTCCGCTGTGGCTCGTGGAGGCGCTCGATGCGAGCCGTGCGTACCCGACGTCGTTCTCCAAGTACGGCGCCGCGTACTGCGCGTGCGAGCCGACCCAACGGCCTGTGGCGGAGGTGCTTGAGGCCAAATGCAGGGACGTGCGCGCGGCGCAAGCAGCCGTCGGCCAGCAAGCCGAGCGGCTTGCGGCGTCTCTTCATGGCAGCCGTCCGCGACGCTTCCGCGCACCGATCATGACCTCTGCGAAGAAGGGAGGTCGCTGTGCTTGATTCGGCTTTGACCTCAATATTCGGAACAGCCGAATCGCTCGTGGCGGGCGTGTCGACCATCGACTTCCTGCTGTGCTGCGCCGCTTCCATCGTGCTGGGCGCGGCGGTGGCGGCCATCTACATGTTCCGCCACACGTACTCGAAGAACTTCGTGGTGACGCTCGCGCTGCTGCCGCTCATCGTGCAGATGGTCATCACGCTGGTGAACGGCAACCTGGGCGCGGGCATCGCGGTGATGGGCGTGTTCAACCTCGTGCGCTTCCGTTCCATTCCCGGCAGCGCGAAGGACATCGGCAACGTGTTTCTGGCCATGGCCATCGGCTTGGCTACGGGTATGGGATTCATTGCGCTGGCGGTGCTGTTCACCGTCATCGTGGGCATTGTGAACGTGGTGTACGTGCTCTCGCCGTTCAGCAAGCAGAAGGCGCCCGAGAAGACGCTCAAGATCACCATCCCCGAGGACCTTGAGTACGACGGCGTGTTCGACGATGTGCTGGCGCGCTACACTGACGAGCACGAGCTCGTGGAAGTGCAGACCACCAACATGGGCAGCCTGTTCCTGCTCGAGTACGCGGTGAGGATGAAGGCGCCCGGCATCGAAAAGCGCATGATCGACGAGGTGAGGTGCTTGAACGGCAACCTCAAGGTGGTGCTGGGGAGCGCGGCGGCTAGTAAGGATGTGCTGTGATGAAGAAGATCCTATCGAAACTCTCACGTGGGCGGCGCGGGGCAACGCCCAGTCGCTCGGACAGTCCTCGCTGCGCTGCGGAACTCGCTTGGTGGGCGTCGCCCCGCGCCGCGGGTCGTAGCATCTCTGTTGTCGCGTTATGCTCCTTACTCGCCGGGACGCTTGGGGGGTGTTCGGGTCCGACGATTTCCGAAACTGATGGGTCTGACGTTGCTGCTTCCTCTTCCACTTCCACTTCGACCGAGGCGGCTTCTTTTGAGGAGGTGGCGGCTGCGTTCGATGTGGCGGCGCTCGACTTGGAGTATTCCAACCGGGACAAGGATGCTTCCTATGACGACGCTTCGGCCACGCATATCGTGCTGAGCGGGGCGACGGCTACGGTCGATGGGGACGGGGCTTCGGTCGAGGGGTCGACGGTGACCATCTCGGCGGAGGGCACCTACGTGGTGTCGGGCTCGCTTGATGACGGACGGTTGGTGGTGGAGGTTGCCGATACTGACAAGGTTCAGGTGGTGCTCAACGGCGCGAGCATCCACAACGAGGACGGGCCGGCGTTCTATGTGAGGCAGGCGGACAAGTGCTTCGTCACGTTGGCGGACGGCACGACGAACACGCTCACGGACGGGACGGACTACGTGCTGGAAGACGGCTCCGACGAGCCCTACGCCACCCTGTTCAGCCGGGCCGACCTCACGCTGAACGGTTCGGGCACCTTGACGGTGACGAGCTCCTACCGTCATGCGGTGTGCTCGAAGGACGACCTCGTCATCACGGGCGGCACCTATGTGGTGGATGCGGTGGAGGACGCCCTGCGCGGGCGCGACTGCGTGAAGATCGCGGACGGTGACTTCACGCTGACCGCCGGCGGCGACGGCATCAAGTCGAACAAGGATACCAAGGCGACCAAGGGCTTCGTGTCCATCGACGGGGGCACGTTCACTATCCAGGCTGGCGACGACGGCATTCAGGCGCAGACGTACCTGCGCATCGCGGGCGGCCAGCTGGACGTCACGGCCGCCGATGACGCGCTGCACTCCGACCTCGAGGGCATCGTGGCGGGCGGAGCGCTCACGATAGAGGCGGGCGACGACGCGTTCCATGCCGAGACGAAGCTCGTCATCGATGGTGGCACCGTCGATGTGACCAGCTGCTACGAGGGTTACGAGGCCGAGAAGATCTACGTGAACGGCGGCGAGACGCATATCGTGGCCAGCGACGACGCGGTGAACGCGGCGGCTGCCGACCTCTCCGGTGATGAGGCCGACGCGACGGCAACTACGACCGATGCCAGAGCGGCCGAGAGCTTCGACCCCGCCGCAACGGGCGAGATGCCCGACGGAGCCGAGCCCCCCGCCATGGACGCCGGCGCGATGCCACAGGACGGCGCTATGCCCGGCGGCATGGGCGGTGCCATGGGCGAGCGCGAGCAGAACGGCGGCATGCCCGACAACGCCTTCGCCGAGGGCGGCGCGCCCACCATGGGCGACGAGAACTGCCTTATCCAGGTCAACGGCGGCTACACCGTGCTCGACGCGGCAGGCGACGCGGTGGACAGCAACGGCTCGGTCGAGGTCACCGGCGGCGTGCTGCTGGTCAACGGTCCCATGAGCGGCGGCGACGGCGCGTTCGACTACGACCTCACGGCCACGGTGACGGGCGGCACGGCGCTCATGGTGGGCTCCACCGGCATGGCCCAGAACTTCACGAGCGGCGAGCAGCCCTTCGCCTTCATCACGGCCAGCGGCAACGCGGGCGACAGCGTCGCGGTCGCCAACGCCGACGGCACGGTGGTGGCGTCGCTCATGGCGGCGAAGCAGTTCGGCATGGTGCTGGTCTCGAGCCCCGCATTCGAGGAGGGCGGCAGCTACTCGCTGGTCATCGGCGGCCAGGTGAGCGGCGCGAACGCCGACGGCTACGCAGATGTCGGCACCGTGAGCGGCGGCACGACCGCCGAAATCACCGCCTCCACCACGGCTTCCGGCGGCATGGGAGGCCTCGGCATGGGAGGCGGCGGCATGCCCGCCGGCCAAGGCGGCGACATCCAGCGCGGCATGCGCGGCGGCGCCCTGCAGTAAGGCCGGCCGGCGCACGGCACGGGACTCCGTCCCGTGCCGTGCCAACGTTCCGTCCGCGCTAGTCGGCTCTCGGCGCTCCGGCTGTCGGTGCTTCGCCCTCCGCTCGCAAACGCCCCCTCGCCCCTCGGCCTGCTTTCGGTGCAGGTTTTCTGTCGCTTCGCCGGAAACCGCGGCGCGCTTTAGCCTATTGGAGTACAATGAGCGAACGATCAAGAACGATACCCGCACGTCAGACCGCATGGGCTCGTTCGCCCGCCCGATTGCCGGCACGGCCGGGAGCGGGGCGAACGATTGCATGCGGCGGCGTCCGACCCGAGGCGAGAAGGGACGCGATCATGGCCGACATCACCGAAGTGGAGTACATCTGGAAGAACGGGGAGATGATCCCCTGGGCCGAGGCCACCACGCATATCTTGTCCCACTCGCTGCACTACGGCTCCGGCGTGTTCGAGGGCATCCGCTGCTACCAGAATCCCGAGAACGGCAAGAGCCATGTGTTCCGCCTGCGCGACCACATGGAGCGCCTGCACCGCAGCTGCAAGATCGCCTGCATCGAGCTGCCCTACACGGTGGACGAGCTGTGCGACGCCACGCTGGAGCTCATCCGCAAGAACAACCTGCCGTCGTGCTACATCCGCCCGCTCGTGTACCGCGGCTACGGCGTGATGGGCGTCGATCCCACCGGCTCGCCCACCGACGTGGCCATTGCCGTGTGGCCGTGGGAGAGCTACCTGGGCGCCGACGCGCTGGAGAACGGCGTGGCCGTGGGCGTGTCCTCGTGGCGCCAGCGCTCGAACAACGCCATCCCTCCCGCGGTGAAGAGCACGGCGTCCTACATGAACTCCATCTTGGCGAAGCTCGAGGCCAAGGAGCATGGCTACGCCGAGGCCATCATGCTGAACGAGGCCGGCCTTGTGTGCGAGGGCACCGGCGAGAACCTGTTCATCGTGCGCGACGGCGTGCTGTCCACGCCGCCCCTGTCCGACGGCCTGCTGGAGGGCATCACGCGCGACACGGTGCTCTGTCTGGCCGACGACCTGGAGATCCCCGCTATCGAGGAGAGCCTCACCCGTAGCGACCTCTACATCGCCGACGAGGTGTTCATGACCGGTTCCGCCGCCGAGCTCACGCCCATCGGCAGCGTCGACGGTCGCGAGATCGGCAAGCCGGGCGAGGTCACCCGCGCCCTGCAGGACCGCTACTTCGCCGTGGCCTACGGCCAGATCGACGACTACGCCGACTGGCTCGCGGAAGTATAAGCGCGACAAAGGCCATGACCCAGAAGATTCTCACCTACGACAGCACGCTGCGCGACGGGGAGCAGAGCGAGGGCATCACGCTCTCGCTCGAGGACAAGCTGCGCATCGTGGAGCGGCTCGATGCGTTCGGCATCGATGCCATCGAGGGCGGCTTCCCCGCGTCGAACCCCAAAGACATCGCGTTCTTCCAGCGCGTGCGGGAGCTGCCCCTTGCGCACGCGCGCATCGCGGCGTTCGGCTCCACGTGCAAGAAGGGCGTGGCGGCGGCCGACGACCAGGGGCTCGCCGACCTTGTGGCCAGCGGCGCGCCCATCGTCACCATCGTGGGCAAGACGTGGGATGCCCAGGTGACGCGCGCACTGCTCACCACGCTCGACGAGAACCTGCGCATGATCGCCGATTCGGTGGCGTTCCTGAAGGCGCAGGGCCGCGAGGTGGTGTTCGACGCCGAGCACTTCTTCGACGGCTACAAGGCCAACCCCGCCTACGCGCTCGCCTGCGTGCGCGCGGCCAGCGAGGCCGGCGCCCACTCTATCGACCTCTGCGAGACGAACGGCGGCGCGCTGCCGCATGAGGTGGGCGAGATCGTGGCCGCCGTGGCGGCCGAGCTGCCGGGGCAGCGCATCGGTATCCACTGCCACAACGATTCGGGCTGCGCCGTGGCGAACACGCTGGCCGCCGTGCGCGCCGGGGCGACCCAGGTGCAGGGCACCGTCAACGGCTTCGGCGAGCGCGTGGGCAACACCGACCTGCTCACCACGATCGCCGACCTGGAGCTGAAGATGGGCTGCTCCACCGTCGGCCCCGACAAGCTGCGCCAGCTGACCAGCGTGTCGCAGTTCGTGGCCGAGACCTGCAACATGGCCGTGCCCACGCACCATCCCTACACGGGCGCATCGGCGTTCGCGCACAAGGGCGGGCTGCACGCCAGCGCCATCGCGCGGTTTCCGGAAGCCTACGAGCACACGCGCCCCGAGAACGTGGGCAACGCGCAGCGCATGCTGGTGAGCGAGCTAGCGGGCAAGGCGTCGCTCGTGGCGAAGGCGGCCAGCCTAGGCGTCGACCTGGCCGCGCATCCCGAGCAGGCGCAGGCCATCCTCGACGACATCAAGGCGCGCGAGGCGCAGGGCTACTCCTACGAGGTGGCCGACGGCTCGCTCGCCGTGCTGCTGCAGTGGCACCTGGGCACCTACCGGCCGCACTTCACGCTGGAGAGCTTCCGCGTCATCGTGGACGACCACGAGGACACCGGCGCCCGCGCGAAGGACGCCATGAGCGAGGCCACCATCAAGATACACGTGGGCGACGAGCGCTTCGTGGCCACGGGCGAGGGCACCGGCCCCGTGGGCGCGCTCGACAACGCGCTGCGCCTGGCCATCACGCAGTTCTTCCCCGAGGTGGCGGGCATGGAGCTGGTGGACTACAAAGTGCGCATCCTCGACGAGAACGTGGGCACGGGCGCCATCACCCGCGTCGTCATCACCACGCGCGACGCCGAGGGCACCTGGGGAACCATCGGCGTCTCCGAGAACATCATCGAGGCGTCATGGAACGCACTGGTCGACTCAATAGAGTACGGCCTGATGAGAATGGGGAAGTAGCATGAGCGATCTCAGGACGCCGGAGGTGGAGGACCTGCTGCGCGTGTTCGCCGCGCTCGATGACGAGGACACCGTCTACACGCTGCTGGAGGACTTGTTCACCATCCGCGAGATCAAGGAGACCTCGCAGCGGTTGGCCGTGGCGCGCCTGCTCGATGCCGGCAAGTCCTACGCCGCCATCGAGGAGGCCACGGGCGCCTCGGCCACCACCATCGCGCGCGTGTCGAAATGCCTAAGCTACGGCTCCGGCGGCTACAACGCCGCCCTCAACGCGCTGGACGACGCTCAGGCCTCGGGCCGGTAGGCGCGCCCGTCACCCCGCGACGGGCGCGGCGTCGTCG
>NC_021021.1:1041847-1051217 GCF_000210055.1 Gordonibacter pamelaeae 7-10-1-b | reverse complement strand
CCTGCGGCTTGCCCGCAGCCGGCGCGGGCAAGGCTACCGGGTCGCCGTACTCGTCGATCGTGCCGTTCGCACGCCCTTCCAGGTAGACCGCGCGCGCCTTGCCGCGCCGGAACGCCACGTCGGCACGGCCTGTGTGCAGCTGGTAGCAGTACCAGAACACGAACGGGATGCCGATGATACCGTTGAACAGGCCCCATCCTGCCATGAAGTCGGGGTTGAACCACGCGGCGCTGTTCATGATGGTGGGGAACAGCAGCGGGAAGCAGCTGCGCAGCAGAAGGTGCGCGCCCAGCGTGTAGATGCGCCCGGTGATGTAGAGCTCCGGCCGGCGCATGACAATGGGGTACAGCTCGGCCGCCGCCAGGATGCAGCAGGTGGACGCGAAGAACTCATGGCCCTCGGCGTACACGAAGCAGGCGTTCCAGGTGGTGTAGAGGAAGTTCCACATGGGCACGGTGTAGGAGAGGATCTCGCCGTGGCTGGAGGTGTCGTACTTCCAGAACTTGTCGCCGAACGGCATGGTGACGCACAGGATGAAGCCGGCGAGCGCGTTCATCATGTTGCCCATCTGCACGTCGCGCAGCGTGGCCTCGGCGATGTTGCAGAACACGATGCCGTACAGCACCCAGCGCACCCAGCGCTTGCGCATGGTCCGCCAGAACGGCGTGTCCTTCTGCTCCACGGCGGCGATGCGCCCGAGGCCGGCGAAGATGAGCGGCAGGATGACGGAGAGGTTCTTGGCCCAGCGGAACCAGTCGTCCCCGGGGATGTTGGCTATCCATAGCGGAATGGTGACGAGCGACACCACCCACACCCACATCGACGTGCGGTAATGCCGTCGCATGAACTCGGTGAGCAGCATGAGCAGCACGGTGTAGACAACCATCGAGATCGGCGTGACCCACACAGGCACGGTCATGGCGAAACCCCTTCCCCCGGTGAAGCGGCAGCTGCCGTGGAACGGCATGCGATGCCGGCAACGTTGACGCCGCCAGTCTAGCATCGCCGGCCATGCCGCTTCTTTCACAAACCGCCCTCCCGTGTGAAAGACTTCGCCTGCGAGCGCCCCGTATACTGCGGGCAAACGCGCGGTGGGCGAGGGGCTCATACGTGCACGGGCTCGCATGAAGGGGGCGATCCTCGTGGGTATCCTGTACCAGGCCGAAGATCCGCTGTACTGGGCCATCTGGCTGTTCATCCTGTTCGCACTCATGGCGTTCAACGAGCTGGGGCGCGTGAAGCTGTGGGCCGGCATCGCGCTGTTCGCGGTGGTGCCGCTCGTGCTCACCGTCTTCGTGTGGCCCACCACGGCAGCGCCCGGCAACCCGTACGGCACGGGCACGTGGTTCAACTGGGTGAAGACGTACTCGGCGCTGGCGGGCTGCCTCGGCTTCATCGCGCTGCGCTTCGTGAAATGGCGCGGCGCGGACGGCCGCACGCACCACCTCTACGAGAAGCGCTGGGCGCTCTGCTTTCCGCCGCTCATCCTGGCCATCAACATCGCCGAGGCCGTGATCCGCGACTTCCAGGTGTTCGGCTTCGGGTTGTGGCAGGGCGGCATCGTAGAGAACCTGTGGACCATCTCCGGGCCGTGGAACATCATGAACGGCATTGCCGGCATCCTGAACATCGTCACCATCTGCGGCTGGTTCGGCATCTTCATCTCGAAGGACTCCGCCCGCGACATGATCTGGCCGGACATAATCTGGGCGTGGATCATCGCCTACGACCTGTGGAACTTCGCCTACACGTACAACTGCATCTCCGACCACTCCGCGTACTGCGGCCTGGCGCTCTTGCTGGCGTGCACCATCCCCACGTTCTTCATCAAGAAGGGGGCGTGGCTGCAGCATCGCGCGCAGACGCTCGGGCTCTGGATTATGTTCGTGATGACGGTGCCGCAGTTCGCCGACGTGCTGGCGCCCATCCCCACCACGCACAATCCCGCGGCGTTCTTCGCGGTGAGCCTGCTCGCGCTCGCCTCGAACGTGGCGCTGGCCGTGTTCCAGTTCCGCCGCATCCGGCAGCGCAAGCTCAACCCGCTCACCGACGAGCTGTACGTCGACACCAAGGCCTACCAGCGGGTCGTGGAGGAGAACAGCTAGGCCGCGCGCATGTCCGGCGCCTCTTCCCTCCCGTATAATGGACGCGTGCAGGAGCACCCCGCGCGCGTCCATGCGCGCTTCGGAGCGAGGGGAGGGGCCATGCGGCTGGGCACCAGGCAGACCAGATACGCGCCCGTGCAGCGCGAGTGCGGTCGCTCGCTCGCCGAGAGTCGGCGCCTCACGGGGCCGGCCGGCGACATCATGCTGGCGGCGCGCTCCCTGTTCGAGCGCCAGGGCGTGGCGAAGACCACGGTGAAGGACGTGGCCGCCGAGGCCGGCGTCACGCGCGAGCTGGTGTACTACTACTTCGAGAACAAGCAGGCCGTCGTGGACGCCGTATTGGACGATTACGTGGAAGACCTGGTGGAGAGCGTCATCGTGTGGAACGAGTCGCGCCGGTTCGGTGACACGTCGGGGTCGCTGCGCGCGTGCATCGCCACGTTCCGCCGCGCGCTCTACGACGCCGAGGGCAACCAGCGCCCCATGATAGCCGTGCTGGAGGAGCTGGGCGTGCGCGACGCATTCGACGTGCGCGCCGTGCGCGAGACGGTGGACTGCATCAACGGGAATATCGTGGCCGAGTACGCGGCGTACCATCAGGTGGAGATAGAGTTCGTGTACGAGATGTTCTGCGTGGTCATCTTCGGCCTGGTGGGCCTCGTGAAGATCAACCCCGCCATCTCCGACGAGGCGCTCATGAAGGTGGTGGAGCAGGCGCTGCATCTGGACATGGAACCGCTCGACGCTCCCGACGAGATACGCCACCCCAACCCACCTGCGGCTACGTGCGAAGCGTGAAGATTGGCGCGCGCGTTGCCGGGGCGTGTTATAGTCGTCACCGACGCGTTGACTGTGGAACGCCTGGCATTTATATGCTTTGACCTCGTATTATACCGAGCGAGGCGGCGTATCCCGGATCGCGAGGGAGGTTTGACGAATGAGCGAATCCACGCGCGGCCTTGACCGCCGCACGTTTTTGACAGGCGCTGCCGCACTGGGCGCGGCCGTGCTTTTGAAGCCGGCTCTGGCGTTCGCCGAGCCCACCGCCGCCGACAAGCTGGCGGAGGCCGACGCCGTCCGCGCGCGCATCGTGGACATGCAGGCGCAGCTGGACGTGGTCACGGAGCAGTACTACAAGGCGCTCGACGAGCACGCGGCTGCCCAGCAGGCCGTTGCCGATGCCCAGGCGCGCATCGACGAGGCGACCGCGCAGATCGCCGGATTGCAGGAGAAGCTGGGCTCCCGGGCCCGCAGCATGTACCGCACCGGGCAGTCCTCGGTGCTCGACTTCATCATGGGCGCCACCACGTTCGAGGAGTTCGCCCAGAATTGGGATCTGCTGGAGAAGCTGAACGACAACGACGCCAGCTTCGTGCAGCAGACGAAGGACCTGCGCGCCGAGGTCGAAGCCGCCAAGGCAGAGCTCGAGCGCCAGGAGCAGATTGCAGCCGAGGCGGCTGCCGAGGCCCAGCGCATCAAGGAGGACGCCGAGCGCTCGGTGGCGGAGCTGCAGGCGCTGCTCGCCCAGCTGGACGCTGAGGCCCAGTCGCTGCTTGCGCAGGAGCAGGAAGCGGCACGCCAGGCCGAGATAGCCGCGGCGCGCTCGCGTTCGTACGGCTACTCGGGCACGACGTCGCCCGTTCCATCCCAGGGCTCCGTGGTGGACTACGCGCTCTCGCGCATCGGCTGCCCCTACGTATGGGGTGCGGCCGGGCCGGATGCGTTCGACTGCTCGGGCCTGGTTCGTTGGGCGTATTTGCAAGTGGGCATGTCGCTTCCGCACCAGACCGAGGCGCTGTACAACGCGGCGAAGGCTCGCCTTCCCGTTTCCCAGGCGCAGCCCGGCGACGTGCTGTGGGTGGGCTACGGCGACGGCTACAACGGCCACGTGGGCATCGCCTGCAATGCGGGCGGCACCCACTACGTGCATGCCCCCACGTTCGGCGCCCGCGTGCGCGATACCGACGGCCTTGGCTGGGCCGGCTTCACCCATGCGCTGCGGTTTTAGGCCGCCGCTCGGCCCGGTTCGCTTTTCGCATTGCCCGCACCCGCGCCGCTCCCGGCGCGGGTGCGCTATTATAGGATGTGCGCCCTCGGAGGCGCACGATGATATACCGAAGGAGCTTTCATGACTACGCTGTTCGTGAACGCCTGCATGCGCGGAGAGGACTCGCGCACGCTCGCACTGTGCCGTGAATACCTGCAGGACAAAGAAGAGGTCGTCGAAGTCGACTTGGCCACGCTCGGCCTCAAGCCGTTCGACGCCCAGATGGTGGCCTACCGTACCGAGAAGCAGAAGGCGAAGGCATGGGACGATCCCATCTTCGACCTGTCGCACCAGTTCGCCGAGGCCGATGAGGTCGTCATCGGCGCGCCGTACTGGGACCTGTCGTTCCCGGCGGCGCTCAAGGTGTATATGGAGCATGTGAGCGTGTGCGACATCGCGTTCCACTACACCGAGGACGCGCGGTGCGAGGGCATCTGCAAGGCGGACCGCCTCACCTATATCGCGTCGTGCGGCGGGTTCGTGGAGGGCGCGAACTTCGGCTACGAGTACTTCTGCGGCATCGCCAAGATGTTCGGCATTCCCGAGACGCGGTTCGTGGCCGCCGAGGGGCTGGATATCGTGGGTATCGATGTGGAGGCCCAGATGGACAAGGCCCGAGCCCAGATAGCCGCGCTCGACTAGCATGTCGTCGGCCGCCCATGACGCCGAGGGCCTCGTGGCCCTTGCACCTCCGCGCCTCGACCATCCGGTCCGGTTGTCCGACTACCTGGGTGCAGCCGGCGCGACCGTGATGATCCAGCGGGCGCTCAACTGCGTGGATTCCCGGTTGGTGGATCACGGCCTGCGGGTGGGCGCGATCATGGACGCCATGCTCGAGGCGGCGGGGTGGGAGCCGGCAAGGCGCCGCGACGCGTGCCTCATGGCGCTCATGCACGACATCGGCGCCTATTGCACCGAGGAGATCGATCGGCTCGTGGAGTTCGAGTCATGCGACGTGTGGGAGCATTCGTTCTACGGCTACCTTTTCTTCAAGGAGCTCTCGCCGTTGGCCGGCTATGCCGAGGTCGTGCTCTACCACCATATGCCCTATCGCCTGTTCACCGACCAAGATCCGGCGGTGCGTTTCCTCGCGCAGGTGCTGCAGGTGGCCGACCGCGTGGACATGCTGTTGCTGGAGCGTCCCCGGGCAAGCACCGAGGAGGTGGCGCATGCGCTGGGGAGCGCTCCTGCGGGCCAGTTCTCGTTCGAGGCGACGGCCCTGTTCCAGGAAGCGGAGCGGCGCGCAGGCCTGCTCGGGCAGCTGCGCGGCGGTTTCGATGCGGGGGATGCGCTGCGCAAGGTGTCGGCTGCGGCCGATCCTGATGCCGCTGCGGCCTTCCTCGACATGCTCGTGCATGTCATCGACTTTCGCAGCCGCCACACCGTCACCCATACGGTGACCACGGCCTGGACGGCCTACGAGATAGCCCGCCGCCTGATAGCCGACGAAGCCGAGAGGGGCCGTGTGTACTGCGCCGCGCTGCTGCATGACGTGGGCAAGATCGGCATCCCGCTCGGCATTTTGGAGAAGCCGGGACGCCTCGATGCCCGCGAGATGGCCGTCATGCGCACGCATGTGACCTTGACCGAGTCGATCCTGGCCGGTTGCGTGCCCAATGACATCGCCGCTGCGGCGGCCCGACATCACGAGAAGCTCGACGGCTCGGGCTAGCCGCGCGGCCTCGCGGCTGTCGAGCTGAAGATGGCGGACCGCATCATCGCAGTGGCCGACATCGTGAGCGCGCTGGTGGGCACCCGCAGCTACAAGGAGGCGTTCCCGAAAGAGCGGGTGCTGGAGGTGCTGGCCGACCAGCGCGACCGCGGGTTGATCGACGGTTCGTGCGTGGCGGTGATGGTGCGCGATTACGACGAGGTCATGGCCGTGGTGCAGCGCGCATGCCTTCCCGTCGCGGCGTTGCACGAGCGCGTGCAGCAGGAATACCGCTGGCTTTTGGACCAGCTGGCGCGCCATGAGGCGGAGCCTTTGACGGAGCCGGCCGCGCCGGTCGGCTGAACGGCGGGTACCGTGCGCCGCTCCAGGCCGATAATGACGGCCAGATGAAGGGGAGGAACAGGATCATGAAACGTTTGCTCATGGTGGTGGACTACCAGAACGACTTTGTGGACGGGGCCTTGGGTTTTCCCGGTGCCGAGAAGCTGGAGAAGCCCATCGCCGACAAGATCGCCGCGTACCGCGAGGCGGGCGACGAGGTGGCGTTCACCTTCGACACGCACCGGCGCGACTACCTTGACACGCAGGAGGGGAAGAACCTCCCCGTAGCGCATTGCGTGGAGGGCACGCCCGGCCACGACCTGTACGGCCAGGTGGCGGACTGCCTGCGCGACTCCGACACCGTGTTCTGCAAGCCGGCGTTCGGCTCGGCCGCGTTCTTCGAGCGCTGCCGCCAGTCGCAGCGTGCTGCCGACGCGGTGGGCAAGCTGCCGTTCGCGAGCATAGAGATCGTGGGCCTGGTGTCCAACATCTGCATCATCTCGAACGCCGTGCTGGCGAAGACCGCCTGCCCCGAGGTGCCCGTCATCGTGGACGCCGCCTGCACGGCCTCGTTCGACCCCGACCTTCACGAGAAGGCCCTCGACGTCATGGAAGGCCTCCAGATACAGGTGATCAACCGCTAGCAGCGCACCGTGGCGCGCCCTTGCGCCTGTGGCGTTGCGCGCGTATATTCTGCCTAGACGGGGGGATAGCGTGCCGGTGGACGACGTGCGAGGGGGAGCCATGGAGACGAAGTACACGACCTGCGTGTTCTGCGACGGGGGCTGTCGGGTCAAGGCCGAGGTCGACGGGGATCGGCTGCGCGTGCTGCCGGCTGATCCGGCATTCCCGGCCATCTGCCCGAAGGCGGGCATGGTGGATGCGTACCGCCTGCATCCCGACCGCGTGACCGTGCCGCTGAAGAACGTGGGCGAACGCGGCGAGCCGCAGTGGCAGGAGATGTCCTGGGACCAGGCGCTCGACGAGATAGCCGCGCGGCTGCGGGCGGTGGCGGACGCTTACGGCCCGGAGGCCGTGGCGTTCGCCGAGATGCCGCTCAACATGGGCTTCGGCGGCATCACCCGCCGCCTGATGAACTGCCTGGGCACTCCCAACTACACGGCGCCGGTGGCGCTGTGCATGGGCAACACCGCCCAGGTGCACCGGGCGGTGTACGGCTGGTTCGCCGGGGCGGACTGGGAGCGGACCGACTGCATCGTCTACTTCGGGCAGGACCGCGACCGCGAGCGCTGGCCCGGCGAGTACCTGGCTCTGAACGCAGCGCTCGAGCGCGGGGCGGTGCTCATCGAGGTCGACCCCCGCGAGACGGCCACGGCGAAGCGCGCGCACTACCACCTGCGCATCCGCTACGGCACCGATGCGGCGCTCGCGCTCGGGTGGATCAACGTCGTCATCGGGGAGGGGCTCTACGACCGCGCCTTCGTGGAGGGTTCGTGCACGGGCTTCGACGAGCTGGCCGCTCGGGCGGCGGAGTACCCTCCCGAGCGCGTGGCCGCCCTCTGCGGCATCGACGCCGAGCTCGTGCGCGAGACGGCGCGCGTGTACGCGCGGGCGCAGGCGGCCATCATCCCCTGGGGCGTGGTGGGCGACATGCAGCGCAACTCCACGTCGCTATTGCAGGCGCAGTGCATCCTGCGCGCCCTCTGCGGCTTCGTGAACAAGAGCGAGTCGGTGTGCGGGCCGGCGCTCGGAGGCGTGGGCAACGCCGAGCTGGCCGCGTTCGAGCTGCTGCCATCCGAGAAGCGCGCCCTCCAGCTGGGGCGCGGCGCCCATCCGCTGCTCACGTTCGCGGCCTCGGACCTCTACCGTCAGGCCAACGAGCGCGAAGGCGTGCCCTACGAGCCCGACCTGCTGGCCGAGTCGTGCGCCTGCGATCCGGCATCGCTGTTCGCCGCCATGCGCGGCGAGGGCCCCTACCCCGTGAAGGCCTTCTTCTCCGTGGCGAACAACACGGTGATGAGCTATGCGAACCAGCAGGGCATCGTCGACGCGCTCATGAACCAGGACCTCGTGGTGGCCTTCGAGCATTGGCTCACGCCCACGGCGCAGCTGGCCGACTACGTGCTGCCGGACGATATGTGGGCCGAGCGCGACGTGTTGGGGTCGCCGTTCGACGTGGGGCCGGCCTTCTCGACGGGGCAGGCGTTCCGCAGGCCGGCGGGCCAGTGCAAGAGCTGGTACTACGTGGTGAAGGGCCTGGCCGACCGCCTGGGCTTTGCGGAACGGTTCCCTTGGGCGAACGAGCACGAGCTGTACGATTGGCGGCTGGCGCCGCTCGGCCTCACGTGGGAGGACGCGTGCGCGCGGGCGCCGGAGCCCCTCCTACGCGAGCTGGCTGCGCCGGGACGGTTCGTCACGCCTTCGGGCAAGGTGGAGCTGGCCAGCTCCGTGCTGGCCGAGCTGGGCTTCGACCCGCTGCCCTCCTACGAGGAGCCGTCCGATCCCGGCTGCGAGGCCGCGCCGGAGGGAGCGTACCCTTACGTGGCGTTCGCGGGCTTCCGCGAGCGGAAGTCGTACAACACGAACCTGCACCAGATGCCCGAGCTGCGCGCGCAGGAGCCGGAGCCGCGGTTCTTCGTCAACCCGGCCGATGCGGCGGCCGAGGGCATAGGCGAGGGCGCCTGGTGCGTGGTGGAGACGGCGTACGGGCAGGTGGAGCTGTTGTCCCACCTGGATGAGGCGCAGCCTGAGGGCACGCTGCGCGTGCCGCACGGCTGGTGGAAGCCCGAAACGGCCCCGGGCGTCGCGGCCGGCTTGAGCGGCGCCTGCCTCCACAACGACGGCATGCTGTTCCCCGATGCGGATTGGAACCTCGATCCCGCCCAGGGCGTTCCGAACCTGCGCGGCGGCATCCATGCCCGCGTGAGGGCGAAGTAGCGGGCGGGCGTCGCTCGCTACTTCGCCCCAGCTGCTCGCGCGCCCCCTAGCGGCGGCGTGCGAACGCCTCGAGCACGAGCTGCGCGCGGGTGCCGATGGGCGTGTCGTTCTCGGCGAGGAAGCGCGGGACGTCGGCGATGGGCAGCAGGAACGGCTCGATGAGCTCGGCCGGCTCGGGTTGCGCGTCGGCCACGCGTTCCACCTGCGCGAACACCACCTGCACCGTCTCGTCGGTGAGGCCGGTGGACGAGAAGCCCGCCTGCGGCAGGGGGTCGAGCGCCGCGGCGCCCAAGTCGGCGCGCAGCGCGTAGCCCGTCTCCTCGCGCA
>NC_021021.1:1032347-1041674 GCF_000210055.1 Gordonibacter pamelaeae 7-10-1-b | reverse complement strand
TCGCGCAGCTCGCGGTCCACGGCTGCCGCCAGGTCCTCGCCCGGGTCCACGAGCCCGGCGGGGAACGCGATGCACCAGCTGTTCAACGGATAGCGGAACTCGCGGATGAGCAGCAGCCGGCCGTCGGGCGTCTGCGGCACGATGCACACGGCGTCGGATGCCGCGCTCTCGCCGCGCGCGTGCGCCTCCAGCTCGGCGCGGTACGCCTCCGGCCCCTTGCGCGAGGCGCTCTCGTACTCATAGGTCGAGCCGTCGGGCATCGTGTACGTCAGCACGTACTTCTTTATCCAGTCGTCGGATACTTGGCGCAGGCCGGCGAACGTGGGCGTGGGCGAAGCGGCGCTGGCGGTGGGGGCATTTGTGGCGCTGGCGGCTGCGCTGGTGGTGCCGTCGATAGTGGGGGCGGCTGGGGAGTCGCTGGTGGTCTCGGGCATGGGGTTGCTCCTTCTCGGTAGCTTGACGTGCCGTCCCTCCGCGTTTCCGGGAGCAGGCGCCGATGTTTCACGTGAAACATTCGTTCGTGCTGTCGCGTTGCTCGCGGTGCGCGGGACGACGGGTCGCGGTTGCGGCTAGAAGTCGAACACGTCGCCCACGTTCGCGGCCAGGCAGAGGTCGGCCTGGCGGTCGCGCGGGGTGGGAGTGCGGTTCACGATGACCAGGTGGTCGCCCTGGAAGAAGTCGATGAGGCCCGCGGCTGGGTACACGGCGAGCGACGTGCCCGCCACCACCAGGAGGTCGGCACGGGCGATGGCGTCGACGGATGCCTGGAGCGTGTGCTCGTCGAGCGCTTCCTCGTACAGCACGACATCGGGTTTCACGATGCCGCCGCACGCGGGGCAGCGCGGAACGCCGTCGGCGGCCTCGTCGCGCAGGCGCAGCAGCTCGTCCACCGGGTACGCCGCGCCGCAATCCATGCAGAAGTTCCGCAGCACGCTGCCGTGCAGCTCCAGCACGCGCTCGCTGCCGGCCTTCTGGTGCAGGCCGTCGATGTTCTGCGTGACCACGGCGGACAAGGTGCCCGCCTGCTCCAGCTCCGCCAGCTTCCGGTGCGCGCGGTTCGGCTGGGCGTCCAGCGCGAGCATGCGGTCGCTGTAGAAGGCGAAGAACTCCGCCGGATGCGCGTCGAAGAAGCTGCGCGAGATCATCTGCTCGGGCGGATGGGGGTACTTCTGCGCGTACAGCCCGTCAGGGCTGCGGAAGTCGGGGATGCCGCTCTCGGTGGACACGCCCGCCCCGCCGAAGAACACCATGCGCCCCGGCTTCGTCTCGTCCACCCAGTTCCGGAACGCCTCGATCCCGCGCCGCGCCTCGTCGTCCATGGTCCCTCCTCGATAGTGCTGCGAATGGCTTGCGTCCCATCATAGCAGGAAGGCGACCTCGCGGTCGCCTTCCCTTGGTGCGCCGAGCATGCGCACTGGCTGTTGTGCCTCGTAAGGCTAGCCCTCGATGGCGATGGTCTTCTTCTCCTCGAGCTTCGGCTGCTCCTGCTTCTTCGGCACGGCGATCTTCAGCACGCCGTCCTCGAACTTCGCCTTGATGTCATCTTCCTCCACGTCGTCGCCCACGTAGAACGTGCGGCTGCACTTGCCGCTGAAGCGCTCCTTGCGCACGTAGGTGCCCTGCTCGTCCTTGTCCTCGGACTCGCCCTGCGTCTGCGCGTTGATAGTGAGGTAGCCGTCCTTCAGCTCGGCCTGCACGTCGTCCTTCTTGAAGCCCGGCAGGTCGATGGTCAGCTCGTAGCCGCCGTCCGTCTCCTTGATGTCGGTGCGCATGAGCGTGGGCGACATCTTCTGCATCGCCTGCATCGGGGCCGAGGCCGCGTTGAAGAACGCGTCGAACGGGTCGGTCATCAGCTCGCTAAGCAGGTTGCGGTTCCTCCGCATGGGTACCATCATGGCCATACTAATCACTCTCCTACGTGTCGTGCGAGGCTTGGGCTCTCTCCGACGGCGCGTCCGGCTTGTTGGCCGGCCTGGGTCGATTGAGAAAACCTAAGCCTCTTTCTGTGCGGTTTTCTCTGTACATGACTGTTATAAAACGTTGTATTAGCACTGTCAAGCAACGAGTGCTAAAAGTTACGGTTTCGTCAACTTCCGAGGGCGAAAGCGAAGGCGCCCGCAACCCTCGTCCCAGAATAGCCCCCGTCGCGCCGACCTTCCCGCCCGCCCGTCCGGAACCCCCAAAGCGAAACCCCTTCGCCACAACCCTGTCATGCGGAAGCTCCCTTGGGATGATAGAGAAGGATAGGAGACGGGGTTGCCGGTCTTGTTTCAGCAAGAACTGGTTCCTTGGACGGTTCGGGCTTCAGCGGGCATCCGACTGCCGAAGATGAATGTGGAATGCAGGTATGGATGTGCTCAAGATATCGATATAAGTGGCATGCGCTTTGGTTTTTTGCTATCATGCAAGACGAGCCGCAGGGAGCTGTTGACTCCCCACGGCTCTCGAATCGCTTCGGCGGTTTGGTTTCTTTTACTGCTCCTTGCCCTTACGGACGGGGAGCCTTTCTATTATAGCCGCAGCTAGGTGCACTGCGCTGGCGATCAGCTCAAGGATTGCCGTAAGCAAAACCAAATCGGTCATGGTTGCCACCTCCTTCCCGTTTCGCCCCTGCAAGAGGGGATAAGGTTGGAGAGGGATGTGGCACCGCGCCGCCTCTGCGCTCCGTTCCCCCATCCTACTGCCGCAACCTTGCCGGGCGACCGCAATATCGCCGTCGGGGAGTCGCCCCGATCTTGCCCGGATCTTGCGAATCCGCCGCGCGGGCCTTGCCGGTATCTTGCCTATCCGCCATGTACACCTTGCCGTTTTCTTGCACGCCTCTGGCGCGGTTGCCGCTTGGTGCGTCGACGCCCTTGCGGCCGTAGGCGAAACGAGGCCCCGCTGCCGTTGCGGCGAGTGGTTTCGGCCGTGTACCCCCTCATCGGCAACGGGCGGCTGCTTCTTCGGAGGGCGGATTCCCCTATGTGCCTCTCCCTTTCCAATTAAACCTTTCACCAGCCAAAACGTAAAAATGCCCCCACGGGGGTAATGGTCGGTTGTCCCGCTGGCCTGCATGATGTGGCCGAAGGGTTTCACCGATCGAACCAAAAAAGGAGAAGGAGGAGGACATGGTCGACAAGGAAAGCGCCAACGGCGCGAGCGGGGCTCCGAATGCCCCGGCTGCTCCCGGTGCCGACAGCGCCCCGGGCGCCTCGGGAGCCCCTGGCACCCCGGCTGCCGGTACCTCGCAGGAAGCCGATCCCGCCGCCCCTGCGCCGAAGCGCGTGCGGCGTGGGGCCATCGTGGCCGCCGTCATCGTGGCGGTGGTGCTGGTGGCCGGCATCGGGGCATGGGTGTGGCACGAGCAGCCGAGTTTCTGCAACGCCATCTGCCACAGCCCGATGGACAAGTACGTGGAGACGTACGGCGCGGGCGACCCGGGCATGTTGGTCACGCAGCACGCGGCGGCCGGCGACACGTGCCTGAGCTGCCATGAGGCCGAATTCGCCACGCAGGTGTCCGAGGCAATGGCATGGGTGTCGGACAGCTATCCGATGGACGAGGCCACGGGCATGCTGGCCACGGGCAAGGAGTTCGCCACCGAGGAGTTCTGCGCGCGCAGCGGCTGCCACAGCATGGACGAGGTGGTTGCCGGCACCTGGGGCTTCGAGGGCAACGACGAGAAGTACAACCCGCATTCCAGCCACCAGGACTATGCGCTTGAGTGCGGCGACTGCCACAAGGTGCACGAGAAGAGCACGCTCGTGTGCAACGAATGCCATGCGTTGACCGCGCCCGAGGGATGGGAGGCCCCTAATGAGTAACGAGCGCAGCGGACTCTCGCGCCGCAGCTTCCTCAAGGGAGCAGGCATTACCGCGCTGGGCGCCGCAGCGGCGGGCGCGCTGGCCGGGTGCGGCAACGGCTATGCTGTCGATGCCGCCGCAGCTCCGGCCAACGCGCGCGTCGGGGAGGCGGGCACGCCTTCCTGGCTTGGCTTGGCGCCCGAGGTGCCCGAGGCCGACATCGTCGAAACGCTGGACGTGGAGGTGCTGGTGGTGGGCTGTCGCACGGGCGGGCTGCCGGCCATCATCTCCGCTGCCGAGAACGGCGCGCGCGTGCTGGGCATCGACCGCGTGTCCAAGGTGGCGAACCCGCGCGAGGATATCGGCGCCATCGACTCCGCCCTGCAGAAGGCGTCGTTCGCAGAGTACTCCCAGTTCGAGATCGACAAGATGGAGGCCGTGGAGGACATCGTCCGCTATGCCAACGGCTTCATCAACTACGACCTGGTGAAGCTGTGGGCGAACGAATCCGGCCCTATGCTGGACTGGATCACCGGCATCGTGGAGCGCGACGGCCGCATGGTCATGAACTTCGAGGGATCCATCGGCACGACGGGACAGGGTGCGCGCGACAAGGCGTGGGCCACCGGCCATAGTCCTGCGAAGACCGCGCTTTCCAAGGACGACAAGAGCTTCAGCTTCGGCGTATCGCTCATGGAATACGCGCAGGAGAAGGGCGCCGAGTTCCGTTGGAACACCGAGCTGGTGAAGTGCGAGCAGGACGGCTCCGGCCGCGTGACCGGCGTAATCGCCCGCGATGTCAACGACCGCCACTACCTGCGCATCAACGCCAGCAAGGGCGTCATCCTGTCCACGGGCGGCTACGGCAACAACCTTGAGATGATGGAGGCGCGCCAGCCGTGGAACCAGGCGCTGCGCATCGCGGCTCCCGGCAAGGGCGGCAACCCCACGGGCGACGGGATCAAGGCGGCTCTGTGGGCAGGCGGCCAGATGGACCCGCTCGGCGCGGCATGTACGTTCAACCGCGCGTGCTGCAAGCCCGACCAGACGGCCGGCAACGGCACAGTGGGCGAGTGGTTCTGGTTCGGCGAGCAGCCGTTCATGAAGGTGAACCTGAACGGCAACCGCTTCTGCAACGAGTCCGGCCCCTACGACTACATGCTGCATTCGGCCTATATGCAGCCGCACCACACATACTGCGATATCTGGGACGCGAACTACGCCGAGCAGGTGCGCCAGATGAACGAGGTGGGCTGCTGCCGCCTGTACCCGTTCGACAACGGCGCGCCGTCGAACCGTACCATCGAGTCCATGGCATCCGAGTTCGAGAAGCTTATCGAGGCCGGCTACATCCAGCAGGCCGACACCATGGAGGAGCTGGCCGAGAAGCTGAACATCCCCGTGGAGAACACGGTGAAGTCGTGGCAGCGCTACAACCACCTCGCCGAGCAGGGGCGCGACGAGGACTACAACAAGGAAGCGTACCGCCTGATGAAGCTGGACACGCCGCCGTTCTACGGCGTGCGCGCCGGCGCTTGGTTCCTGGCCACGCTCGATGGCGTCATGATCGACACGGATATGCATCCCGTGCGCGAGGACGGCACGCCGGTGGAGGGCCTGTACCTGACCGGCGACTGCTCGGGCGGCTTCTTCAGCGTGAGCTATCCGAACCTATTCACGGGCCTGGCCTGCGGACGCACGATGACGTTCGGCCGTCGCGCCGGCATGTTGGCGGCCACGGGGCAGGCGTAGGGTCTGCCGGTTGCATCCAGGCCGGCGATCACGGCCAGGCAAATCTCTGCGGCCTTCGGGCGGTGCGCTTTCCCTTCGCACCGCCCGTACCGCACGGCGGCGCCGTGCGCCCCGTGCCACCCACCAATCCCTGCGGCGGCTCGGCTCCTTTCCCTCTTTCGCCCGAGCCTGCTGCTTTCCCTCCCTCTGGCGGCGCCCCGCTACTCCTCCGGGGCGCCGCTGCCGGTAGCAGCCGGCTGCTGCGACTTAAGGCAGGTCCTTGCGCGCCTTTCGATGAAACCTCGCATGCTACAATGGCGGGCATGACCGCCTCTTCGGAACAAGCTCCCTCCCTGTTCGCCGCGCCGTTCTGGCGGGTGTGCGCGGCACTTCTGTGCGTGCTGCTCACCACGTCGCTCATGAACGTGGTGGTGTTCCCGCGCTTTGACGCGGTGTTCACCTACGCTCGCGACGCGTCCGTGCTGGCCAACGCTACCACGCTCATAGCGGTGGGCCTTGTGGCCACGTTCAGGCCGCAGCTTCTGCGCATGCGAGCGCTCACGGCGGGATGCCTCGTGCTGCTTGCCATGGGCTCGGCACTGCTGCCGGTAGGGCTGTACACAGGCAGCGCAGTGGCGCTCACTGCCGCAGCCTGCGCGCTGTCCATCGGGCGTGGATGGGCCATCGTGATGGTGGGCGCGGCGGCATCGCGCTTGGGAGTGCGCCAGGCGGGGGCTTGCATCGCGTTGGCGTTCGTCGCGGAATACGCGGTGACGGCCCTGGTGTGGGTGATTCCGGCAGGAGCCGGCACGGTGCTGTTCGCGCTGCTGCCCTTCTCCACGGTGGTGCTGGTGTGGCGCCAGGCGCTGCCCGTGCTGCAGGCCACGGAAAGCGGCGAGGCTCCGGCCGACTTCTCCGTGACCCAGCCTTCCACGTTCCTGCCGCTGGCCAGCCAGCTGTTCGTGTGCCTGTTCCTGTTCCGCGTGGCGTTCGGCTACTCGCTGCGCTTCGGCGAGGTGGGCGGCGTGCCGGTATCCGACTTCCTGGGCATCGTGCCCGTGGCCGCGGTGGCGCTGTACGTGCTGCTCTCGCGGCGGGCGTTTCCGGCCGATCTGCTGGCGCAGGTTTCGGTGCTGCTGGTGGTCGGCCGGAGGCGCATACGCGGCGGTGGGGAGCGTGACGCTGCTCGCGGCCGGCAATGCGCTCTTCGACATGGTGGCGTGGCTCGTGCTCATTGCCGTGGCGGGGCGCAACCCGCGTGCGGCCGTGGCCACGTTCGCCTGGGGCCGCGGTGTGTCCGGGCTGGGTTCCACGGCGGGCGCGGCGCTGGGCGTGTGGTCGAACGACCTGTTCGGCGCGGGGTCTCCGGCGGTCGACTTCGTCACGGGCGCGCTCATCCTCGTGTTCGTGGGGTACGCGCTCATCGGACTCAAGCATTTCAGCTTCGCCGAGACCATTGCGGGCGTCACGCCGGTGGACCAGGCGGTTGCGAAGTCGCCCGAGCAGGAGTTCGCGGAGCGTTGCCGCACGCTGGCCGAGCGCTACGGCTTGAGCCCGCGCGAGCTGGAGGTGTTCATGATGCTGGCGCGCGGGCGCGACCGCGCTTACATCCAAGAACAGCTGGTCGTGTCGCGCAACACGGTGAAGGCCCACGTCAAGCACGTGTACGCCAAGCTGGACATCCACACGCACCAGGACTTGATCGACCTGGTGGAAGAGGAGCGCGTCGAAAGCGGGTGCGCGTCAGGCGCGTCAGAAAGGAGTGCGATATGACCGTCATCGGGATCATCTCGGATACGCACGGGCAGCTGTCGGAGGCGGCGTTCGCGGCGCTCGCGGACAGCGACCATATCATCCACGCGGGCGATATCGGCAACCCGGCCATCCTGCGCGAGCTGGAAACGCTCGCGCCCGTGACGGCGGTTCTGGGCAACAACGACTTCGACGAGTACGGGCAGGCGGTCGGCCGTTTCGCGCGCCCCGTCATCGACGGCGTGAGGTTCCTGGTGGCCCACTACCCGCGCGACGTGAAGATCAGCTTTGCAGGCTCGGGGGCGCTCGCGCCGGGCGACCCTATCCCGCAGGTGTGCGTCCATGGGCACACACACGTGCCCGAGATCGTCACCGGGCCCGAGGCGCGTCCGGCCACGTACGTCGTGTGTCCCGGCGCCGCGTTCCGCCCGCGCGGCGGGTTCCCCCGCTGCATTGCCAAGATCGACGTGTCCGACGGCTGCGTGAACAGCGTGCGCGTGGAGGCGCTCACCGGAGAGACGCTGCTGGAGGCGTGAGGCGCGGGCGCTTTCCGCTTGCCAGGCGCGCCTGCTGGCAGGTAATGGTTGCAAGTTCGGCGGCTTCGAAGGTGATAGGGGTGCAAGGGGGGCTTCGCGACGGAAGAGCGGGTTCCTCGTACAGCGAGGCGAGGTTCTGCGTGCGGACGGGGCGCAGCAAGAGACGTTCTGTCTTTCTCGGAATGTCCTCCTGCTTCGTGCCCCCCCCTGCTTGTACCCCCCCCTGCTTGTACCCCCCCCCCTGCTTCGCCGCCGTCCTTGCATCTGTCGTCGGTGGGCTCGCATGGGCCCTTCGGTTTGGTGCTGCACGCAGGCTGACGAAATGCGCGCTGCCCTGGCGCATGCCATTAACAGCGGAGGCTGGCTTGGGGAACCCCTGCCATGACGCGGAAACGGCCGGTTTCTGTCAAAAAAGGGCCGGTTTGGCAATCGCAGAGAGCGGCAGGTGCCGGATTCCGGGGATGACGATGGGGCTGCGCAAGCGTTTCCCCAGGTGGCGCTTCGTCCGAATAAACATAGCAAGACAGTATGGATTGCTAAACCGCCTTCTTTTTGACCATTCGGGAGCGCGGCGGGTTCTTGAACCGCGGGGCGCGGAGGCGGAATGAGCTCCCGGCGAGAAAATCGCTGCAAACCTGGAATTGGCCGCATTTGACCTTCTGCGCGGAGCGTCCCGATCGTCCTCCGTCGCCAGCTCGGCAGTATCCGATGTCTATCATAGCGGGTCGATGCAGCGAGACAGGGAGCGTGGCGAAGCATTGCGCTGGGGCGTAAAGCGCTTCGAAGGGAGCCGCACGGCACGGGAGCTCATGATGGGGCTTTTCGGAAGGCACTGCTCGCCCTTATGCGGAAAGGAGGGCTTGGCCGCTATACTAGGGAAAAGGAGGGTCGGCGGAAAGCAAGCGCCCTGAAGGCTGGACGAAGTCGCCGTGCGAAGGGCAGATGGCCTGCGAACAGGGCGCGAACGCGGCGAGGAAAGGTGACGGCATGGCGGAAATGTACGGCGCGATAGCGCGCGCGGTTGCCTGCATCATGGATGCGGACTACGCGGGGCAGCCCGAGAGCGCCCCGTGCAGTGACGCGCAGTCGTGGCTGGCCGCGCTCGCGGAGGCCGAAGCGGCGGGTGCGCTCGACGACGACCTGTTCGTGCAGCGCATAAGGCAGTACCTGGCAGGGTTCCAAGATCCCGGCCTGGCGCTCGAGGCGTCTGCAAAGGCCGATTTCCATCCGATGACCTGCGGATTCTCGGTACGCCGCCACGGCGGCGCGCTCTACGTGACCGAGGTGCGTGAAGACGGCCGCCTCGCGCCCGGCGACGCCGTGGTCCTGCTTGACGGCCGGACGCCGGACGAACATCTGGCCAGCCTGCCGGGCAACCCCGTGAACGGCGACGATCCCGAGCGCCAGCTTTGGGACGAGGAAGTCGCGCGGTGCGCGCACCTGCTCGTGCGCCGCGCCGACGGTACCGAGGAGGACCTGCCGGTGGAGCGCTTCCCGCGCCCCGGCCTCGCGGCGAGCCTGC
>NC_021021.1:1026138-1032040 GCF_000210055.1 Gordonibacter pamelaeae 7-10-1-b | reverse complement strand
GCACTCCGTGGGCCGTGCGACGCGAGGTGGCCTGGACTACGCGAACCTCGTGGTCGCGCCCCTCGACGAGAGGTTCTCGCTCGTGTATCCCATAGCCAAGACGGAGGACGCCCACGAAGGCTGCGGCCTGCGGGGCCGGGGCCTCGCGCCCGACGTGCATGTGCCGTTCACGCCCGAGGAATGCATGCGCGATCTGGTGCTGAAGCGGGCGCTTGTCGAGCCGTAGGAGGTTGCTGCCCGCTACGCCACCGGCACCAGCTCGCCGGTGACGGAGTCCATGACGAAGCCGGCCACGCGCACGTGGGGCGGCATGACGGGGTGGTTAAGGATGAGGTCGACGCTCTTGCGCACGGACTCCTCGGTGTCGCCGAAGCCGGCGAGCCAGCGGTCGAAGTCGATGCCGCAATGGCGCGCGAACTCGATGCGCTCGTCCGACACGCCCAAGCGGCGCATGCTGTCGATCATGGCCGCCCCGCTCATGTGCTGCGCCCCGCAGTTCGTGTGCGCCACCACCATGATGTCCTCCACGCCCAGCTCGCACACTGCGATCAGCAGCGAGCGCATGACGCTGCCGAAGGGATGCGCCACCTCGGCGCCGGCCACCTTGATGATCTTCGCGTCGCCGTTCTTCAACCCGAGCGCCGCTGCCAGAAGCTCGGTGAGCCGCGTGTCCATGCACGACACCACGGCCAGCTTCTTGTCGGGGTACTTGTCGGTCGCGTAGCGTGCGAACTCGCCGCCCGCCACGAACGCCCGGTTGTGCGCGAGCACGCTATCGATGGTTCCGCTCTCGGTTCCGCCCGCTTGATCCATGGCGCTCCCTTCCCTCTGTTTTTCGCTCGCTTCCATGGTAGCTCATTTGCCGAGGGGTAAAGAAGAACAAATGTTTCACGTGAAACATTCGGAAAGGGGCGGTTGCGCACGGCCGAAAGGGGGCGGCGGCCTTCGCAACGCCCGAATCTCCGCGCATACGAGAGCGACCGCCGGGGTGGCGGTCGCTCTCGGGGAAATTGCGCGCTCGGCGGGAAGGCGAGCGCAGCTGCTTGCGCGGCTTAGAACGCGGTGAACGTGGCCTTCGGGCAGAAGCAGATGGGGCACTTCTCGAAGTCCTCGCCCTTGTGGATGTAACCGCAGATGGGGCAGAGGTAGAACGCGTCGTCGTCGGCGGCGTCCAGGTCGTTGTACGCGGCCAGGTAGCGCTCGGCGTGCACGGACTCGGCGAGCTTGGCGCGGGTGAACACCTGCACGGCCTTCGCATTGCCCTCTTCCTGGGCCTTCTTGATGAACGCCGGGTACATGTCGGACGTCTCGTAGATCTCGCCGCAGGCGCCGGAGATGAGGTTCAGGTCCGTGGCCTCGTCGGAGCAGTCCGGGGCGGTGGGCTTCTCGAAGTCGGGCTCGACCTCGCTCACCAGGGCGTACTCCAGGCCGATGTGGATCTGCTCGGCGGCGCTGGTGGCCTCGAACAGGCGCGCGATCTGGTCGTAGCCCTGCTCCTTGGCGGCCTTGGCGAAGGCGGCGTACTTGGCGGAGGCGCCGGTCTCGCCACCGATGGCGGCCTTCAGGTTGTCAAGCGTGGTGCCGACGGCGGTCTCGCTGCCGGTGGCGATGCTGAAGTTGTTGCAGTTGTCAGCGGTGGGAATCTGGGCGCGTACCTTCATAGGTGCATTCTCCTTCTCGTCTGTTCGTGCTCGCATTGCTTCTCTTAATGAGAATCAATCTCAATAAGCATCATACCGCGGAGAAGAACCCGATGCAAGAGGATAATCGAATTCGCCCGCGCCTCCTTGGAACATTCACAGTTTGACCCCGGGGAAGAGCGCGGGGAGGGTGGCAAGAGGGGGTGCGGGAGTTAAGCGCGAGAGGCCAAGCGTGGGGAGAGCGGGCGGGAGGAGGACAGGCGCGGAAGGGTGGTGTGGGAAGGTCACGCGAGGAGGGCACGCGAGGAGGGCGGGGAGGAATCGCGGGGAGGGATCGCGAGGGGGGCGCGAGGGGGGCGCGAGGGGGGCGCGCGAGGAGGGCGAGGAGAGCGCACAAGGGGAAACGGGCGCGGGTGTAGGTTGCTCCGAGAGGGCGCTCTGCGGCTCCTTGCCTTCTTTCGGCACAGTAATGACAGCTTTTGTACCGGTAGCCCGTTGGAAACGGTTCCGTGGTACGTGATGGGAGAAAAACGTTAGGTGTTTTCCCTGTTCAAAGAGAATGGGCTCGATGGTCGGGCAATTGGCATGTCGAAAACCGGTGAAAACTGTGCTTGAAGCGCCCTATGGCGCAGCTCGGTGCGCCGCGGAACAGGCGGCGCCTTCTCTCTGCAAAGAAACGATGGCAATCGGCGTTTCGGCGGCGCATTTGGCGGATAATAGGCGTGATCGAAGAAAACCGGCGCACCCGATGCGAAAGGACGAACCATGGAACACGACGTGGCGTGGAAGAAGTACGACGAGGCCGATCTTGAGGCGCTCGAGCAGCTGACGGCCGAGTACATTGACTTCATCTCGGACAATAAGACGGAACGCGAGTGCGCAGCCGCCGCCATCGCGCTGGCCGAGGAGCGCGGCTATCGTCCGCTCGACGAGGCGGTGCGCGAGGGCCGCGCGCTGCGTGCCGGCGACAAGGTGTGGGCGCAGGCGCACGGCAAGGCGCTCATCCTGGCGCACCTGGGCTCGGCGCCGCTCGCGGAGGGCTTCAACATCCTAGGCGCGCACCTCGACTCCCCGCGCCTAGACCTCAAGCAGAACCCGTTCTCGGAGAGCAACGGCCTGGCGCACCTCGACACGCACTACTACGGCGGCATCAAGAACTACCAGTGGGTCACGCTGCCGCTTGCGTTGCATGGCGTGATTGCCAAGACCGACGGCACCGTGGTCGAGGTGAACGTGGGCGAGGACGCGGGCGATCCCGTGTTCTGCGTGACCGACCTGCTCATCCACCTGGCGGGCAAGCAGATGGGCAAGAAGGCGAGCGAGGTCGTGGAAGGCGAGGATCTGGACATCCTGATAGGAAACCGCCCGCTGGTCATCGAGAAGGACGATGCTGACGGCGCGGATGACGGAGATGCCGCCGCGGGCGTCGACCCCGCTGCCACCGAGGTCGACGCTGCCGACAGGCCGGTGTACGAGAAGCTGGCCGAGAAAGAGCCGGTGAAGGCGTTCGCGCTCAAGCTGCTGGCCGAGAAGTACGGCATTGCGGAGGAGGATTTCCTGTCGGCCGAGATCGAGGCCGTGCCGGCCGGGCGCGCCCGCGACCTCGGGTTCGACCGCAGCATGGTCATCGGCTACGGGCAGGACGACCGCGTGTGCGCCTTCACGTCGCTGGCGGCGCAGCTGGCGCTGGCCGACGCTGCGCTGGAGAAGACGGGCATGTGCGTGCTGGTGGACAAGGAGGAGATCGGCAGCGTGGGCGCCACGGGCATGGCGTCGCAGTTCTTCGAGAACACCGTCGCCGAGATCATGGAGCTGGCCGGCGAGGGCGGTCCGCTGCCGCTGCGCCGCGCGCTGGCGGCGTCGAGCATGCTGTCGTCCGACGTGTCCGCCGGCTTCGATCCCGCCTACGCCGCCGCGTTCGAGGCGAAGAACAGCGCGTATCTGGGCCGCGGCTTGGTGTTCAACAAGTACACGGGCTCGCGCGGCAAGAGCGGCTCCAACGACGCGAGCGCCGAGTACGTGGCGCGCATCCGCCGCGTCATGGGCGATGCGGGCGTGTCGTTCCAGACGGCCGAGCTGGGCAAAGTCGATGTGGGTGGCGGCGGGACCATCGCCTATATCCCCGCCAAGTACGGCATGGACGTCATCGACTCGGGCGTGCCGGTCCTCTCGATGCACGCCCCGTGGGAGGTCACGAGCAAGGCCGACATCTACGAGGCCTTCAAGGGCTACGAGGCGTTCCTGAAGAACGCGTAAGGACGAGCGAGGCGCGCGCCGGCCCAAGCGGCCGGCCGCGCCAGGGCATTGCCAGCCGGGGCGTGCGCCGCCGCCTTCCGCAGCATGCGCTTTGGCCGAAGATCGGGGCCGGGGCATCGTCGCGGCGCTCCACCTCGTTGGCGTGGCCGCTGTTTTCCGCTACACTGCTCGCATTTGACCGTGCGCGTCCCGGCGGCTGCCGAGGGCGCTCCGCATAGAGCGAGGACGATCGATGGCTCGAGAGAAATTCGGATCCCGGCTGGGGTTCATCCTGATCAGCGCCGGGTGCGCCATCGGGCTTGGGAACGTGTGGCGCTTCCCCTACATCGCCGGCGAGTACGGTGGCGCGGCGTTCGTGCTCATGTACCTGCTGTTCCTGGTGGTGTTCGCGTTGCCTATCCTGGTGATGGAGTTCGCGGTGGGTCGCGCCAGCCAGAAGGGCATCGCGCGCAGCTTCGACGAGCTGGAGCCGGCGGGCGCGAAATGGCACCGCTTCAAATGGCCGGCGCTCGCGGGTAACTACCTGCTCATGATGTTCTACACCACGGTGGCCGGCTGGATGATCGTGTTCATGCTGTTCAGCGGCACGGGAACGTTCGAGGGCCTGGACGCGCGCGGTGTCGAGGGCGTGTACAACACGATGCTTGCCGACCCGGTGCAGATGGTGGCGTTCATGCTGGCCGTGGTGCTGATCGGCGTGCTGGTGACGCGCGCCGGCCTGCGCAACGGCGTGGAGCGCATCACGAAGGTGATGATGATCGCGCTGTTCGCCGTGCTTGCGGTGCTCGTGGTGCGCGCGGTCACGCTGCCCGGCGCGCAGGAGGGCCTCGCGTTCTACCTGATGCCCGATTTCGGGAAGCTGTTCGCCGGCGGCTGGGGAACGTTCGCCGATGCTGTGTTCGCGGCCATGGGGCAGGCTTTCTTCACCGTGTCGGTGGGCGTGGGATCGATGTCCATCTTCGGCAGCTACATCGACAAGCGCTACCGTCTCACGGGCGAGGCGCTGCGCATCGCGGGGCTCGACACGCTCGTGGCGTTCATGGCGGGCCTCATCATCTTCCCCGCGTGCTTCGCGTTCGGCGTGGAGCCGGGAAGCGGCCCGGGGCTCGTGTTCATCACGCTGCCGAGCGTGTTCTCGCAGATGCCGTTCGGGCAGCTGTGGGGCACGCTGTTCTTCCTGTTCATGAGCTTCGCGGCGCTGTCCACGGTGATCGCGGTGTTCGAGAACATCATGAGCTTCAGCATGGACGAGTGGGGCTGGTCGCGCAACAAGGCGTGCCTCGTGAACGGGGTGGCGCTGGCGCTGCTGTCGCTGCCGTGCGTGCTGGGCTTCAACGTGTGGGCGGGCGTGGAGGTGCCGGGCATCGGCAACATCCAGGCCATCGAGGACTTCCTCATGTCGAACAACGTGCTGCCGCTGGGCGCGCTCGTGTTCCTGCTGTTCTGCACCACGCGTCGCGGCTGGGGCTGGGACGCGTTTCTGCGCGAGGCCGACACGGGCGAGGGCGCGCGCTTCCCCCGCTGGGCTCGCGGCTACGTGCGCTTCGCGCTGCCGGTGCTCATCCTGGCCGTGTTCGTGGCCGGCTACGTGCCCATCGTGCAGGTGTGGCTGGGGATGGGGTAGGAAGGCCGGGCGGATCGGGGCATTCTCGGGCTTTTGCGTCTCTGGGCATGTTTTTCTCCATATTCCCTGGGATCGTTCGCATGCGCGCCCCTCCCGTGGCTATAATAGCGGGTAACACCTAAGCAACGGATGCTTGACGGGCTTCGGCGGTCTATGCCGCGCAGCGCCGATCGTATCCGCGCCGCAACCCGCCCGCGCAGACCGCGCCGACCGCAGATGGAGGAGTTCATGGCCTACTATTTCGATGAGCCGTCCCGCACGTTCAACGAGTACTTGCTGGTACCCGGTTACTCGTCGGCAAAATGCATCCCGCAGGATGTGAGCCTGAAGACGCCGCTCGTGAAGTACCGCCGTGGCGAGGAACCGGCCATCTCGCTGAACA
>NC_021021.1:1022517-1025936 GCF_000210055.1 Gordonibacter pamelaeae 7-10-1-b | reverse complement strand
CGGCTCGCAGAGCATCGAGGATCAGGCGGCCATGGTCGCGCGCGTGAAGGACTACAAGGCCGGCTTCGTGACGAGCGATGCGAACCTCTCGCCCGAGATGACGCTCGCCGACGTGGTGGCCCTCAAGGACAAGCACGGCCACTCCACCATGCCCGTGACCGAGGACGGCACGGCGCACGGCAAGCTGGTGGGCGTGGTGACGGACCGCGACTACCGCCTGTCGCGCATGTCCATGGACGAGAAGGTGGCCAGCTTCATGACGCCGCGCGAGAACATGATCGTGGCGCCCATGGACACCAGCCTGAAGGTTGCCAACGACATCATCTGGGACAACAAGCTGAACTCGCTGCCCGTGGTGGACGACGAGGACCACTTGATGTACCTGGTGTTCCGCAAGGACTACGACTCCCATAAGTCCAACCCCAACGAGATGCTGGACGCGCACAAGCGCTACCAGGTGGGTGCGGGCATCAACACGCGCGACTACGCCGAGCGCGTGCCGGCGCTGGTGGAGGCCGGTGCCGACGTGCTGTGCATCGACTCTTCGGAGGGCTACTCCGACTGGCAGAAGTTCACGCTGGAGTGGATTCGCGAGCATTACGGCGACTCCGTGAAGGTGGGCGCGGGCAACGTGGTGGACGCCGAGGGCTTCCGCTTCCTGGCCGACGCGGGCGCCGACTTCATCAAGATCGGCATCGGCGGCGGCTCCATCTGCATCACGCGCGAGCAGAAGGGCATCGGCCGCGGCCAGGCCACGGCCACCATCGAGGTGGCGAAGGCCCGCGACGAGTACTTCGAGGAGACGGGCGTCTACATCCCCATCTGCTCCGACGGCGGCATCGTGTACGACCATCACCTCACGCTGGCCCTGGCCATGGGCGCCGACTTCGTCATGCTGGGCCGCTACTTCGCCCGCTTCGACGAGAGCCCCACGAACAAGGTGAACATCAACGGCTCCTACATGAAGGAGTACTGGGGCGAGGGCTCCGCGCGTGCCCGCAACTGGCAGCGCTACGACCTGGGCGGCGACAAGAAGGGCATGTCGTTCGAGGAGGGCGTGGATTCGTACGTCCCCTACGCCGGCACGCTCAAGGACAACGTGGACCTCACGCTGTCGAAGGTGAAGTCCACCATGTGCAATTGCGGCGCCTTGACGATTCCCGAGCTGCAGGAGAAGGCGAAGCTCACCGTGGTGTCGTCCACGTCCATCGTCGAGGGTGGCGCCCACGACGTGGTGCTCAAGGACAAGACGCCCTACGTGAGCAGCTCTATCCACTAGGCAAGACCTTCACCCCTCCGGGAAGTTCTGCACAACAGCGTGTGGCCCGCCGGCCTCGGTTTTCAACCGAACACGGCGGGCCACACGCGCTTCATAGGTTTTTCGTTGACGGAAGGAGCGCGGCGCCCTTCTAAGCGGGTCGCGCTTCCACGCTCGGGTTCGCCTCGATGATGGCGTGGAGCTCGTCGATGTAGCGCAGCAGCAGGGGGCTCGGGCGGCGCTCGTTGTGCATGATGTAGCCCACCTGCATGCGCTCGTCCACGTCGAGCGGGATGCTGGCGATGCCCGACTGCATCTCCGCCGACAGCACGCCCGTGGACAGCGTGTAGCCGTTGTGGCTGGTTAGCAGGTTCGTGAGCGTGCCGCGGTCCGAGATGCGGATGTTGCGCGCGTGCGGGAGGTAGCTGAGCGGCTCCTCGGAATAGTAGAACGAGTTCGCCGTGCCCTGCTCGAACGAGTAGCGCGGGAAGGGCTCCAAGTCCTCGGGCGCCAGCAGCTGCGCGCCGGCCAGCGGGTGGTGCTCGCCCACGAACACGTGCACGCGCGCGTCGAACAGCGGGGCGTACGCCACGTCGGCATCGTCGAAGGCCTTCTGCAGCACGCGCCGGTTGAAGCCGTCGGTGTAGAGCACGCCCACCTCGCTGCGGAACGTGCGCACGTCGTCGATGATCTCGCCCGTGCTGCTCTCGCGGAGGATGAACTCGTAGTCGTCCCCCTCGCACTGCTCCACCACGTTCACGAACGCCTGCACGCTGAACGCGTAGTGCTGCGTGGACACGGCCAGCCGCAGGTGCTTGTCCGTGCCGGTGGCATAGCGCCGCTCCAACATGTCGGCTTGCTCGATGACCTGGTGCGCGTAGCCCAAGAGCTCCGTGCCGTCGTTCGTGAGCGTGACGCCGCGGTTGCTGCGCGTGAACACGGTGATGCCCAGCTCCTGCTCCAGCTCCTTGATGGCCGTGGAGAGGTTCGACTGCGAGGCGTAGAGGTTCTGGGCGGCGGCATTGATGGAGCCGTACTCGGCAATGGCGATAAGGTAGCGAAGCTGCTGAAGGGTCATGGCGGGCTTTCCTTTCTTGCGACTCCGGCGTCTTGGGGGAAGATGCCCAGTCGCTCGGCAGTCCTGGCTCGCACAAACCGTCCACAGGACGGTTTGGCTCGTGCGGAACTCGCTTGGTGGGCATCTTCCCCCAAGACGCCTTCAACCTGAAGGAATGCTGCAGTAGCGAGGGGACAGCAGCTTGCGCTGGGGGTGAGGGGGTCAACCTGCGAGAGCCTTTTTAATTCTAGCTTGTTATCTGATGAAGCGGTAGCGGGATTGAGGGTTTTTACGGTAGCTTATGGGGAGCTCACGAAAAGTGGGCGCCTATGCCGCGCGGCTTCGCTGGCTGTGCTCGCTTATAATTCTGTGCGCTCTCTAGCTACCCCTGTATGAAAGCACGGTTTCTCACTCTGAACGCCATACGGTTCGCCAGGGGCTTTCGGCGACAATGGGGGCGAAGGATCGCCGTCCTGCGGTTGTTCGGCGTTTATCGTCGCGGTCGGGGCAAAGGGGGCCTGTAAGGGCGGCGTCGAACTCGCACGGAGGGGGAGCACTATGCCTGAAACGACGGTTGCCCGCGTCAAGTCCGAGCGCATGCGCACATTGGCGTGCTCGACGTTCGCCCTGCTGTTCCTGGGGCTCATCTACGCGTTCTCCATGTTCGCGGCGCCGATGGGGGAGGCGTTCGAGCTGGAGAAGGGGGCGATAGGCCTCACGTTCAACATCATGATGATTGCGTTCTGCATCGGTGCTGTGATAGGCTCACAGGTGGAGCGGCGTATCGGCGTGAAGGGGGCCATCGTCATCGCGGCTGTGCTGTTCTTCGTCGGGTTTGCGGGCACCGGGCTGTTCGCGAAGGGGAGCATCGCGGTGGTGTACCTGTGCTACGGCACGCTGGGCGGCTTGGGCGTGGGCATGGGGTACAACACCATCGTGTCCACAACGAACCTGTGGTTTCCCGACAAGGTGGGATTCTCGTCAGGCGTGCTCATGATGGGGTTCGGCCTGGGGTCGCTCATCCTGGGGACGCTCTCGGTGAACCTGATCCCGCTGTTCGGCCTGGGTCCCGTGTTCGTGGGCGTGGGCGCGGCCGGCGGCGTG
>NC_021021.1:1017550-1022357 GCF_000210055.1 Gordonibacter pamelaeae 7-10-1-b | reverse complement strand
CGCGGCGGGCGGGGACGGCGCCGACGAGCGGTTCCTGCTCAAGACGCCCATCCTGTACCTGTTCTGGATCTGGGCCGTCATCGTGGTGGCCATCGGCCTGGCCACCATCGGCAACTGCGCGGCGAACGCGCAGCTCGTGGGCATCGACGCCGCCTTCGCCACGCTGCTTGTGGGCCTGGTGTCCACCTGCAACGGCTTGGCGCGCGTGGTGGTGGGGATGATCTACGACCGCACGAACGTGAAGGTGACTATGTTCGTGGACGGCGCGGTGGCGGCCGTGGCCTGCGGCTGCATCATCGGCGCGTTCGCCACGGGCACCCCGGCGCTCTACATCGCGGGCGCGCTGTGCTGCGGCTTCGCCTACGGCGGCGAGCCGGTGGTGGCGTCGGCCTTCGCCCGCCAGCGCTACGGGTCGGCGAAGTACCCGCTCAACCTGTCGGTCATCAACACGTCCATCATCTACGGCTCACTGCTGAGCATGGCCGCTCAGGCGCTGGCCGGCGGCGTGGACAGCCCGCTCGCCGTGTTCACCATCTTGGGCGTGCTCTCGGTGGTGGCGCTGGTTGACGTGCTGCCCTTCTCGAAAAAGTGGGACGCCGACCTGCGGGCAACGCGCGCGAGGTAGCCTGCGGGGCGAATGCGCGCGGTGCGGTGTCGTTCACTTCCGCACCGTGCCAAGCTATCGGTTTTTGCGATAGCAAAGCATCAGAACAACGAATGACTTAGAAGGTTGTATTCGCCGCCGGTTAGTGGTTTCATGCAATACGCTGCTTTTACCTGCGAAAGCCCAGATAGCGAACGAATGTTTCAAGTGAAACATTCGGCGCGGGCAGACAGGTACGGAAACCGCAAGCGGGCGCTCGGCGCTCGGTCGTGCAGGCGTCGCCCGTCGCGGGCGTGCAAGCAGCGGAGGAAACAAGAACCGATCAAGGAGCAACCATGGCGAAGGACATCCCCGTATCCCAGAAATACTACGATCCGGAGATCGAGTGCATGCCGCGGCCCGAGCTCGAGGCGCTGCAGCTGCAGCGCCTGAAGGACATGGTGGCCTACGCATACGATAACACGGTGTACTACAAGCGCGCGTTCGACGAGGCCGGCGTGACGCCGGACGATATCCGGACGCTCGACGACATCGCGAAGTTCCCGTTCATCGACAAGAAGACCGAACGCGAGACGCAGCACGTGGGCAGCTTCTTCGGCGAGATGTGCTCCGTGCCCGAGGAGGAGGTCATCTTCATGGCCACCTCGTCCGGATCCACGGGCGTCCCCACGGTGAGCCCCTTCACGCAGGAGGACTTCGACCTGTGGCAGGACACCGAGGCGCGCCTGTTCTGGCAGGCCGGCATGCGCCCGAACGACCGCTACGTGCACGCGCTCAACTTCGCGCTGTACGTGGGCGGTCCGGACGTCATCGGCGCGCAGCGCCTGGGCGCGCTGGCCATCTGGGTGGGCGCCGTGCCCTCCGACCGCCTGCTGTTCGTGCTGAAGCAGTACCAGCCCACCGTCATCTGGACGTCGCCGTCTTACGCGTGGCACCTGGGCGAGGTGGCGAAGGAGAAGGGCTACGACCCGCGCACCGACTTCAACATCCACACCATCATCGTGGCCGGCGAGGCGGGCGGGTCGATTCCGTCCACGCGCGAGAGCATCGAGAACCTGTGGGGCGCGAAGGTCGTGGACTTCTACGGCCTGTCCGACATCTACGGTGCCTGCGCCGCCGCATGCGAGGCGCACGACGGCCTGCACATCGTGGAGGACCAGATACTCGTGGAGACGGTGGACCCGACGACCGGCGAGGTGCTGGCGCCGGGCGAGACGGGCGAGCTGGTGTACACCACCCTCATGAAGAAGGCGCGTCCCATGATCCGCTTCCGCACGGGCGATATCGGCTACGTGTCCACCGAGCCGTGCGAATGCGGGCGCACGCTGGCGCGCATCCACATCACCGGCCGCAAGGACGAGATGTTCATCGTGAGCGCCGTGAACGTGTTCCCCACCGACATCGAGTACGTGGTGCGCGGCCTGGACGGCCTCACCGGCGAGTACTCCATCCGCGTGTACGAGCAGGACTTCACCTGCAAGTACGAGGTGTCCGTGGAGCGCGCGCTGGGCAGCGATGAGCCCTACGACGAGGTGGCGAAGCGCACTATGGCCGCCATCAAGGCCCACGTGGGCGTGCGCCCGCAGAAGGTTATCGTGTATGATGCGGGCAAGCTGGGCACGTCATCCGAGCACAAGGCGTCGCGCTTCATCGACGAACGCGGCTGCCAGTAGGTTCCGCCGTTCCGCCGTTCTGTCGAACGGCGGAACGGGCCGACGCTGCGGCCGGCTGTGGCACCGAATCTTCGCGTGCTGGGGAAGGCTCACGTACACAAAGTACGCTTCGCCTTCCCCATCCCACGAATCTTCGGCACCACAGCCGCCCTCGCTGACTGATTTGGACCCACGAGAAAGAAATCTTGTTGAAAGGATTCCACCTATGACCACTGAAACCACGTTCGCCGTTTCCGGCCAGCATTACCTGTTCAACGTGCAGACCTTCGCCCACACCGTGCTGGCGCTGGGCGGCGACGCCTATGCCTACGCGCTGCGCGACCGCACCACCCAGGGCGTCATCGACGACGTTGCCAGCGGGAAGAGCGAGCTGGGCGTGCTGTTCCAGACCTCGGCCACGGCCGACGAGGTGAACGCCGCGCTCGACGCCGCGGGCCTCGAGTTCGTGGAGCTCATCCAGTCGGCCCCGCGCGTGGCGCTGCCGGCGAGCCACCCCATGGTGAACGCCGCGAGCCTCACCCTCGAGGACATGGAAGACTACCCGTACCTCTACTTCGAGCAGGACGAGGACTCCCCGGTCGCCTTCGCCGAGGAGGCGCTGGCCGGCGTGCCGCGCGCGAAGAGCATCGCCTGCACCGACCGCGCCTCGCTCTCGGAGCTGATCGTGGCCCTGAACGGCTACACGGTGACGAGCGGCATCCTGGTGGGCATCTCCGACGGCGCGGGACTCAACACCGTGCCCCTAAACACCGACGTGCAGCTGCACCTGGGCTACGTCGTGCGCAAGGGCGAGCAGCTGGGCGAGACGGGCCAGCGCTTCGTGGACACCCTGAAGAAGAACCTGGAGAGATACGCGCGGTTCTAGGGTTCCGGCAGCCTCTCGGCTGCCGGAACTAAGTCGACGCTGCGGCCGGCTGTGGCACCCGATCTCGCGGCGATGCCGGAGGCTCGCGTACCGAAGTACGCTTCGCCTCCGCCATCCCCTCGATCTCGGGCACCACAGCCGCCCTCGCTGACTGACTACGCCAGCCGGGGTGCCTCCTCTCAAGCGCCTGCGTGCTCGCTACGCGCTTTCCGGGAGCATAAGTCGGAAGCTGCGCTCTTTGCCTGCCAACCTGCGAGCCAACTCCTTTCCGCTGGTGCAAAGTTTGTTCATTGTAGTTGACAAAACATAGCAATCAAGCTAGTTTGTCAACTACAATGAACAAACTTGGAGGTCTCCCTATGATCGAACGCCCACTCTATCTCGACAGAATTCGACCCTTCATCGGCAAACCCATTATAAAAATCGTCACCGGGGTACGTCGTTCGGGGAAATCGACTCTTCTTCAGCTTGTTCGCGCAGAGTTGCATTCCCAAGGCGTGCCCGAGGAGTGCATGCTTGATATAAACCTAGAGGTATACGCGAACCGTCACCTCAAAAATCCCAACCTGCTTTATGAGCAAGTGAAAGCATGGGCGGATTCGTTGGGCGGCGAGCAGGGGTATCTTTTCCTTGATGAGATCCAAGAGGTCGAGTCATGGGAGCAGCTTGTTCCCGGCTTGCAGACGGAATTCCTTGTCGATATCTATCTTACTGGCTCGAACGCCCACTTTCTTTCAGGTGAGTTCGCCACGTATCTTAGCGGGCGTTACGTTGAGTTCGAGGTATTCCCGTTCTCGTTCTCGGAATTTGTCCGCCTCCGGGCTGATGACGGGGTGGTCGAGAGTATGGACGAGGCGTTCGATATCTACCGCGTGCTGGGAGGTTTTCCCTTCCTCTCGTATTTGGGGTATGCGCCCGATCCTTGCCGTGAATATCTGCTCAGCATTTACGACACCGTGGTTTTGAAGGATATGGTGGAGCGAGAAAGCATCAAAGACGCGTCGCTGTTGGGGGAGCTGCTTCCGTTTTTGATTGCGAATGTAGGCCATACTTTCAGCGGCCGCAGTATCGAGCGTATGCTGGAAGGCGAGAACATTTCTATATCCATTGGTTCGGTGCTCAAGTACGTGCAGGTGGCTTGTGATGCCAACCTTTTGTACCGTGCGTCACGTGTTGACGTGATGAGCAAGAAGGTCTTTAAAAGCCAAGAGAAATACTATCTCGTGGACCAAGGTTTGAGGGAGGCGGTGTACGGAAACAATGATCGCAATATCGACCAAGTGTTGGAGAATATCGTGTTTCTCGAACTGCTTCGCTATGGATGGAGCGTGACTGTGGGCGACAAGCCTATGTCTACTTCTGACAACGGCAAAAATCTCTCGGTGAAATCGGACAGCCCCTCACGCGAGATAGACTTCATCGCCTCAAAGGGGTCACGCAAGCTGTATTTGCAAGTGTGCTACTTGCTAGCCGACGAGTCGACGATCGAGCGCGAGTTCAAACCGCTAGAAGAGTTGAGGAGCGATTATCCAAAGTACGTGCTTTCACTCGATGAAGTTGATCGGAGCCAGAAGGGCATCATCCATCGAGATATTCGCGCCTTCCTTCTCGATTCCCACAACCTACTGCGGTAGCGGCCCCTCGTCGTCGGGGGCGCCGGCCGCT
>NC_021021.1:999671-1017382 GCF_000210055.1 Gordonibacter pamelaeae 7-10-1-b | reverse complement strand
CGGCGGCGCGCGCGGTGGTGGAGCGCCCGTGCGCGCTCGGGCTGGGGGCGATGGCGCTGCCCTCGGTCTCCGTTTCCTTGGAGAAGCCCAAGCGGATGCTCACGTACTCGCTCACCAGCAGCACCAGCAGGATGCACATCACAATGAGGTAGCCGATAACCGCGCCCGGCAGCCCGGTGAAGTTCACCAGCAGCAAGGGCACGAACAGCGAGAACCCGAACGTGATGATGTAGAGCTTCGTCACGGCGCGCTGTCGCCGCAGAACGGTGATCACCTGGTACAGGAAGTCGATGGCCGCCGTCACGCCGCCCGCGGCGATCATGATGAACGGAAGGCCGCGGAACTGCTCGAAGTCCAGCCCGTACAAGAAGCTCATGACGGGAATGCCGATCCATCCCATGACAAGGGCCGTCGCTCCCGTGTAAGCCACGATGATCACCATGATAAGGACGATGATCAGGTCGAACTTCCGCCGCTTCTCGGGGTCGCTCCACGCCTCGGCCATGCGCACGAGGAGCGGCTTGTAAATGAGCCCGATAGTCAGCAATATGCCCTGCGCCGGAAAGTACAGCGCGTTGAAGTACAGCTGGTTGTCGTAGGAGAGCACGCCCTCCATGACGAACTTCGGCATGTTGTCGATGAGCGCGTACAGAAACAGCGCCAAAAACAGGGGGAAGCACTGCTTGAACAGCCGCGCGACGCTGGAGGGGCTCACGCGGCGCGATTTCGGCGTTTCGAACAGGGCCAGAGGGAACGTGAGCACCACGAACGACAGGGCCGCGGCCACGGCCATGACGATGCACGCCACCGGCAGGTTGCGGGTGATGAGCAGGCAGAGAGAGAACGCCACGAGCACGACGACCGAGCGGAACGCCTGCGAGGCGCCGGCCAGGTACAGCTTGTCCACCTGCTGCAGCCGCCCTTCGTACACGTCGGCCAGGCCGTCCACCATCTTGTACACGTATACGCCCAGGCTGATGGTGAACATGTCCTGCGCGTACCCGCGTATCGAGCAGTACGCCACGCCTACTGCCACCATGAGGGCGCAGGTTATCCAGCGGTTCAGCTGGTAGTCCGAGAAAGAGTGCGCCTCGTCAAGGTCCGACACCTGGTAGGTGCGCACGCCGTAGTTGGCCAGGAACATGAGCAGCATGCCCGTGACGAACGCCATGGAGAACATGCCGGCCTGCTCCACGCCCACCAGCTGCGTGACCACCACGGTGAGCACGGGGAACACCATGCCCCATGCGCCGATGCCCAGGGAGTTCCACACGTAGTCGCGTGTGGTGCGGTGCGCGGCGTACTGCTCCTCCTGGGCGGCCAGCGAGCGCTCCGACACGGCACCGAGCAGCCGGTTGCACCAGTGGTTCACCGTGCGCGTGACGAAGTTGGGCTTGCGGGGCTTGCGCGCCTTGGCGTCGCGGGCTCCCCGTCCGGTTTGGTCGCGGCCGCTCTCGCCGAGCGATGCATTGTTGCGCGTTCGGGCGTGATCGCCCTTCGCGACGGCCTCCGTCGAAGGCCGGCCGTGCTTGCCGCGCGCGACGTCCTCGCCGGATGCCGGCACGACGTTTGCAGTCTCGCCTGAATCGACGGGCGGCTGGCTCGTTGTCGGGCGTTTCCTGCCGTACGCGGGGCGGTCCATCACGGTGTTCGCCAACTCCTTCGCATGCCTCTTCGTCCGATCTCTCTTCGAGCATTATATAGTTCGCGCACGGCCGCGCCTCTAAGATTCATAGCAGCAGCAAACGGCGAGGTGGGGCGGTGCTGGGAAGGAGCGGGGAGAGGCGCGATGCTGCGGGATGCGGCGGTGGGGTGCAGCGTTTTTCCCCGAGAGATGTCAGAAAATAACCGGTTTGGCAATCGCTTTTGCAGCAAACAGCGCCCAGCACAAGGCGAGTCGCAGCATTTCGCCTGGTCGAGTATCGCGCTGTAGAAAAGAACCCGATGCCAGGATTGCCAAACCGGTCGTTTTTTGGCACAGACAGCCGGAAAAGCGTCATTTCCCGTGGAGCGCCCCCATCGGGTGGTGGTGGCGCGCGGAACGCGGCACGTGCGAAGTCGCCCCCTTGTGGAGCTCTTCGCGCACGGCCGTGCCTCTATGACTCATGGCGGCAGCAAACGGCGAGGTGGGGCGGTGCTGGGGGCGGGCCGGTAGGTGCGCGAAGGCGGACGCGTCGCCCGACAGCAGGTCGATGAGCGGGCAGATACCCACTTGCTGAATATTGGGGCAGGCGGACGGGCGTGTTGCTGCTTAGACGCGGCGGCCGCGCTATACTGGCACGATCATATGCAAGCAGAGAACGGGAGAAGGCATGATCGAGGTACTCTGGCACGGCCGCGGTGGGCAGGGTGCGTTCACAGCGGCGCGGCTGCTGGGTGCGGCGGCGTCGATGGCCGACGGGAGGCACGCGCTGGCGTTTCCCTCGTTCGGGCCCGAGCGGCGTGGCGCGCCCATGCGCGCGTTCACCAAGATGGACGACGTGCCCATCGGCGACCGCAGCGCCGTTGCGCAGGCTGACTACGTGGTGTACTTGGACGACACGCTGCTCGGCGACGGGTGGGAGTGCGAGCTTAAGCCCGGCGGGCTGGTGCTGGCGAACAGCACGCGCACGTTCGACGACCCGCGCATCGTGGCGCTTGACGCCGACGGCATCTCGACCGCCGTCCTCGGTCGGCCTATCCCCAACACGGTGTTCCTGGGTGCGCTGGCGGCGCTCTGCGACCGGGTGGAGTTGGCCGACGTGGAGGAGGCCGTCCGTCAATATATGCCTGCGAAGCTGCATGCGAAGAACATCGAGATCGTGCAGGCGGCGAGGGAGGCCGTCTCCCGTCGCGACGAAGGCGGGTCGGCTCGTCGTCCTGAGCGGGTGGAGCAAGCCGAAGGGTCCCCTGTGGCGTCGGCGGAAAATACCGCGACGGCGCCCCAGCGTCCCGCATCCCGCATCCCCACGCTGCGCTCCGGCGCGCTCGACCCTGCCGAGTTCGCGCATTCCACGTGCTTCGAAGGCGGCTACCTCACGGTGAAGAACGCGGGCTGGCGCAACATCCGCCCTGTGATCGACGCCGCCGTCTGCACCGGCTGCCTTCAGTGCTACCTCTACTGCCCGGATGGGGCGGTTTATAAAACAAGCAGGTCAGATGCGGTCAACGAGGGTTCGTGTGGCGCTTCAGATTGCAGCGAAAGCTTTCCGAAGCGTGCTTCTGCACGTGAGGAAAGCTTGGAGCTGCAAGATGGAGTGCCACACGAAGCCGCAGCGTCGGGTCGTTCCGCCGTTCGTCAGAACGGCGGAATCGAGATCGATTACGACTTCTGCAAGGGGTGCGGCGTGTGCGCGAAGGCGTGCAGGTTCGGCGCCATCACGATGATCCCCGAAAGCGAGGCGGATGCCCGATGAAGCGGTTCCTTTCCGGCGACGAGGCCCTCGCCGAGGGCGTGCGGCTGGCGCGCCCGCAGGTCATCTCCGCGTATCCCATCACGCCGCAGACGGTGGTGGTGGAGCGCCTGAGCGAGATGGTGGAGGACGGCTCGCTCGCCGCCGAGTACGTGCATGTGGAGTCCGAGCACTCGGCGCTCTCGTGCGCCATCGGCGCGTCGGCCACGGGCGCGCGCACGTTCACGGCCACGTCGAGCCAGGGCCTGCTGTACATGGCCGAGTGCCTGACCTACGCGTCGGGCGGCCGCTTCCCCATCGTCATGATGAACGCGAACCGCGCGACCGCCCTGCCGTGGAACATCTACGGCGACCAGCGCGACTCTCTCTCGCTGCTCGATCACGGCTGGATCCAGGTGTACGCCGAGAACAACCAGGAGGCGCTCGACCTGGCCCTCATGGCCTACGCCGTGGCCGAGGACCCCGCCGTGCGCACGCCGGTGATGGTGAACCTGGACGGCTTCGCGCTCACGCACACCTACGAGACGGTGGACGTTCCCACGCCCGAGCAGGCCGACGCGTTCCTGCCGCCCTACGACGGCGCGGGCAACAGCTTCGACTTCGAGAACCCGGTGAGCATCGGCTTCTCGGCGGGACCGGACTACGATCGCTACTTCAAGTACTGGGAGCATCGCGACATGCTCGAGGCCGCGCCGCGCGCCATCAAGGAGGCGGAGGCGCGCTTCGCCGAGGTGTTCGGGCGGCGCTATTCCGGCATGATCGAGTGCGTGGCCTGCGACGATGCCGACGTGGTGCTGGTGACGCTCGGTTCGGTGGCAGGCCTCGTGCGCGGCGTGGTGGAGAGGCTGCGCGCCCAGGGCGTGCGCGCCGGCATGCTGCGCATCCGCTACTTGCGCCCGATGCCGAGCGTGCTCGTGGCCACCGCGCTTGCAGGCGCGAAGGCCGTGGGCGTGCTGGAGAAGGACGTCTCGTTCGGCGCGGAGGGCACGGTGTACACCAACGTGAACTCGGCGCTGCAGCAGGCAGGCGCACGCGTTCCCACGTACAACTTCATCGGCGGCCTCGGCGGCGACGACATCTCGGAAGCGCAGGTGGAAGGCATGTTCCGCGCGCTCGCGCAGGCGGCTGACGGCACGCTCGACCTGCCGCACGTGTCGTTCTTGGGGATCGACTCGCCAGCGGACGCCGTCTCGGAAGGAGGTCGATAGCCATGGTCGTCAACGTCAAGAACATGATCGACGACGAGCTGTTCTTCGGGCACAAGGCGTGTGCGGGCTGCGGCGGGTCGCTCGCCCTGCGCGCCGCACTCAAGGTGCTGGGGCCGAACGCCGTGGCCGCGCTGCCCGCGGGCTGCATGAGCGCCGTCGGGTTCAACTTCCCGCAGCTCGCCTTCGCCAACAACGCCATGATCACGCCCTTCGCCGCCACGGCCAGCGTGCTCACCGGCATCGAGGCTGGCCTGCGCGCGCAGGGCAAGAAGCCCGACGACTGCACGGTGGTGGGCTTCGCCGGCGACGGCGGCACGGCCGACATCGGGCTGCAGGCGCTCTCGGGCGCCATCGACCGCAACGACGACGTGCTCTACATCTGCTACGACAACGAGGCGTACATGAACACGGGCATCCAGAAGAGCTCGCTCACCCCGTTCGGCGCCAAGACCACCACCACGCCGGCCGGCAGCAACGTGCACGGCTGCCTCACGCAGAAGAAGAACCTGTTCGAGATCGTGGCCGCGCACGGCATCCCCTACGCCGCCACGGCGAGCGTCGGCTACCTGAACGACTTCATCCGCAAGGTGGAGCGGGCGCGCGACGTGCACGGCACGCGCTACATCCACGTGATCGCCCCGTGCCCCACCGGCTGGGGCTGCGGCGTGGACGAAACCGTGGACATCGCGAAGGACATCGTGGATACGGGGCTCTGGTACCTCGCCGAGTACGAGGGCGAGCGGGTGTCCGGCCAGCCCGGCGGCCGCTTCCGTCTGAATCGCGACCCGAAGCAGTTCGCCAGCGTTCCGGCCTACCTGCGCCGCCAAGGCCGCTTCCGCGCGTTTTCGGACGACGAGGTTGCCGCCGTCGAGCAGGGCCGAGACGCGAAATGGGAGGTCATGCGCAGGGAATGGCGCGGCTGACATCCGGGTCGTGCAGCGGAAACAACGAAGGGGGAGGGGCCATGCGCTTCATCGTTTCGCCGGCCAAGAAGATGAGCGTCGTCGATGACTCCTTTGCGTGCCGCAGCCTGCCGCAGTTCATCGACGATGCGGAGCGGTTGCTCGGCGCGTTGCGCGCGCTGTCGTACGACCAGGCGAAGGAGCTCTGGGGATGCAGCGACGCGCTGGCGGAGCTCAACTTCGAGCGGGTACGTACCATGGACCTGCGGGCCGAGGGCGCGCTGACGCCGGCGGTGGTTGCCTACGAGGGCATCCAGTACCAGCACCTGGCGCTGCGCGTCATGGACGAGGCGCAGCTGGCCTACGTGCAGGAGCACCTGCGCATCCTCTCGGGCTTCTACGGCGTGCTGCGCCCCCTTGACGGCGTGGTGCCGTACCGCCTGGAAATGCAGGCGAAGCTAGCCGCGGGCGACGCGCCCGACCTCTACGCCTTCTGGGGCGACCGCCTCTACCGCACGCTTGCCGATGAAACCGACGTCATCGTGAACCTTGCATCCGTCGAATACGCCAAGGCCGTCCTCCCGCACGCTAAGGCGGCGGGTATGCGGGCGCCGCGCATCGTCACCTGCTTGTTCGGCACGATCGACGCACAAGGTCGTCTCAAACAGCGCGCCACCGCCGCGAAGGCCGCCCGCGGCTCCATGGTGCGCTGGTGCGCCGAGCACAACGTCCAGCATCCCGAGGGCTTGTGCGCCTTCGACCAGCTCGGCCACGTCTACGACGAGGCCCGTTCCACCGACGACTGCCTCGTGTTCGTGCAGGGTCGAGCTTGCGGGACCCTGCCACGGCTTCGTTAGGCGGTTCCTAGAGAACTTCATCTCGCCGGGAGTGTTTCCGAACGATTCCATTTGGATCCTTCGCCCGTGTCGGCAGCGACCTTCTGCAAAGTTGCGCAACCCGCGCATGCGCCTCAACAGGCTATAGTGCGATAAAGGGAGGCTCCCGTAAACTAAACGGCCCGCATGATCGGCCATAACTCCAGAGCAACTAAAGCGGTTCGCGTGCAACCGCCTGCGTTGGCGTCCCTTGCTTGAAGCGAGCCTGCGTGAGGGTCCCGTACGGAGCGCGCGTCTTGACAGCTGATGGCGCGTCGGCGAAATGGAGGGTGGGTATGCATGTCCATTCTGCACATCATCTCGACTCCTCCGCAGCGCCCCAGCCTTTCCTGTCGATCGAGCTTGTGTCGAGAAACAGCCGTTCAAGCGTGCACGTATGCCGTTTCTCGGACGTGCTTCAGAACCGTGCCTACTGCCTGAAAACGCTGTGTGCGGACGGCCGCTACTTGGAGCATCAGAGAAACCTGCTCGCACGGTTGGTTGCAGGCTCTCGTGAGGGCTTGGCAGGGGGGAGAAGGTCCTGTGCGGTAGCGAGCAGGCGCGCGGCGAAGGGAGGAGCCGCCGACGGCAACGCGGAGGGGAGCGGGGTGCCGGCCTTCAGCGCACGCTTCGCGGCGACCGGGATGCTTCACGACTCGCGTTTGCGCCCTTCGCACGGGAAGTGGCTCTACTTGGTGTCTGCTTGGGCCGAAGGCATTCCCCTTTCCCGCGTTATAGCGCAACGCACTCGCGAGCGTCGGCCGCTTCTGCTGGCGGACTCGTTGTCGCTGCTGCTCGCAGTGGCAATCGACCTGCGCGACCTGGGACGCTGCGGCGGGGTTTCCGGCACCGTCCTCATCCATCAAGACCTGAAGCCCTCGAACATCATCATGGCGACCTCCCCTGTCGAGCGGGCTACCGTCATCGACCTCGATACGGCTTTCTTTCTGGGCGAGCCGACAGATGCCGTGCCCTGCGGCTCATATGGCTACACGGCTCCGGAGGGCATCATGCGCACGCCCGGATGGGAGAACGAGAACCTGGACGTGTTCTCTTTCGGCATCGTGGCGCATGAGGTGCTCACAGGCCGCTGGCCGTACCCTTTTCCGCCGCGCCTGCGCGACGACCTCTCTTTCTGGAAGGCTTACTTTCGCGGGGGAGGCGGTCTGCGCGTCGATCCCCGTCTGCCCGGTGATGTGCGCCAGCTGGTTCGGTCGTGCGTTTCGCTCGATCCTGGCCTGCGCCCGAGCTCGTCCGAACTGATCGAGCAGGTAGGTCGGTTAGCGGCTCTTTATGCTGGTTCCAACGCGTCTTGCTCCCTTGCCGCCTCCGCCGCGCCGCTTCCCACGCCCGTGTCGGCATACCCTCCCCTGCTTGATTTACCGCCCGATGAGCCAAGCAAAAGTGTTGCGCAATAGGCCGACCTCGCCAAGACGAATAACCTAATAACGATTTACCGGTGCAAACGTATGCTTGACAAAGCAGTTGAGATAAAGGGGACAAGGTGCGGCTGACGACGAACACCGAACAGACGCGGTCATTCGACGTGTCGGGCGAGGATCGGGGATGGCACACGGCGTTGTACTATTTTGCCGAGCATATCCGATCGCTCTCGCGCGGCCGGGTGAACCACAAGGTCCTCTATTCCTACCTTGGGACGAACGGCCACTACATCAACCACGACAATCCCACCATCAGGAAGCGCACGGCAGCGGTGCTGTCGCGACTCGTCCACTCGCGACGCTACGTGGAGGACTTCCGCGCCAGCTACGAGAGGAACCCGCAGGTGTTCGACGACGCGGCGCGGCTGCTGTGCGCCGACCTCTGCGATGGCGCCGACTGCAATATCGAAGACCTTGTCTTTTACTTCTGCGGCCCCTTGTGGAACGACGTGCAGCGTGGGTTGGAGCACGAACGCGAGGATGGGCGTGTGGAGTTGCGCCTCGATCGCATTGCAAACGAGATGAGCTCGCTGTTCGCCTGGTGCGGAAAGCAGCCTGCTGCGCGCAGCGAAGATCTGCTGGCCGTGCTTGCGTCCTCGTACTTCCACCTCATGACGTTCGGTTATTTGGACGAGCGCTTCATGTGCGAGCTGGCCGACGAGACGCCCCTCACCATTCCAGAGGGCAATAACGACGATCCGAATCGGGTTGCTCGGCGCGAAGACTGCGCCTGCCTTGTCAAGTACGCAAGCGACGAGCCGGACGCCTTGGACAACTGGTGGACCGTCGTGTCAGCCCATCCGTTCTCCATCGGCCGTTACACCGATTGCGACATCATCGAGACGAACCCCTGCGTTTCTCGCCGGCATTGCCGTATCGTCGGAGAGGGTGGACGATGGCTTCTGGAGGACCAAGGCTCGGTCCATGGGAGCCGCGTGCTGCGCGAGGGTCATGTTGTGTACGACAGCGCTCGCGACGGTGCCGGGTCGTTCGAGCTCGCGTTCGGCGACCGCCTTGTGCTGGCCGGTGCGTCCTCGTACTGGTTCGGAGGCCTGCTCGTCGACGGCTGCCACGCGCGGCGCTGATCGGGGTTCCTGCGGACTCGCAGCCAAGACCCTGGTGCCGCGGGACTTTGATCTGCCTGATCGGCTCGAATTTGCATGGAGAACCCCCGGTGCAGGGGAAAATCACTATAATGGGAGCATTCGCGAATCTGAGGCCCTCCGCGCGGACGCGCGTGGGCGGCATCGCCCTGCTGCGGCACCTGCCCGGCGGGCGAGGACCTGACGAGGAAAGCAGCCATGAAACCTTACAACCCGCATGAGATCGAGCCCCGCTGGCAGAAGGCGTGGGCCGACGCCGACCTGTACAAAGTGACCGAGGACCCCTCTAAGCCGAAGCGTTACGTGCTCGAGATGTTCCCGTACCCCTCGGGCGACATCCACATGGGGCACGTGCGCAACTACACCATCGGCGACGTCATCGCGCGCTACTCCAAGATGCGCGGCTTCGACGTGCTGCACCCCATGGGCTGGGACGCGTTCGGCCTGCCGGCGGAGAACGCGGCCATCAAGCACCACAGCCATCCGGCGAAGTGGACCTATGAGAACATCGACACGCAGAAGGCGTCGTTCAAGCGCATGGGCTTCAGCTACGACTGGGACCGCACCGTGGTGGCGTGCGACCCCGAGTACTACCGCTGGGGCCAGTGGATCTTCCTGCAGATGTGGAAGAAGGGCCTGGTGGAGCGCCGCAACAGCCCCGTGAACTGGTGTCCCAACTGCGAGACCGTGCTCGCGAACGAGCAGGTGACGGAGGGGACGTGCTGGCGCTGCCATGGCGCGGTGGAGAAGCGCGACCTCACGCAGTGGTACCTCAAGATCACCGACTACGCCCAGGAGCTCTTGGACGACCTGGACCAGCTGGACGGCTGGCCTGAGCGCGTCAAGCAGATGCAGGCCAACTGGATCGGCCGCTCCGAGGGCGCGGAGGTCACCTTCACGCTGTGCGGCCCGGACGGCGAGGCGCCGGCGGAGCCCACCGAGGACGACCTCATCACCGTGTTCACCACGCGCCCCGACACGCTGTTCGGCTGCTCGTTCTTCCTGTTGGCGCCCGAGTACAAGGGCCTCATGGACCTCGTGGCCGGCACCGAGTACGAGGCCGGCGTGCGCGAGGTGGTGGAGCAGGCCGCCAAGGTGAGCGCCGTGGAGCGCGCCCAGGGCGACCGCGAGAAGCACGGCGCGTTCACCGGCCGTTACATGGTGAACCCCGTCAACGGCGAGAAGGTGCCCGTGTGGGTGGCCGACTACATCGTGAGCGACTACGGCACCGGCGCGGTCATGGCCGTGCCCTGCGGCGACCAGCGCGACTTCGAGTTCGCGCGCAAGTACGACCTGCCCATCATCCCGATCATCCTCGGCGAGGACGATCCGCTGTTCCCGCAGCTCGATGGCGTGCAGGAGCGCCGCGTGACGAGCGTCGACTGGGAGGCCGCCTACGACGCCGAGGGCGTCCTCGTGCAGTCCGGCAAGTACACCGGCATGACAGGCGGCAAGCACAGCCCGGCTGTGGACGCCATCATCGCCGACCTCGAGGCGCAGGGCCTCGGCCGCACGAAGGTGGAGTTCCGCCTGCGCGACTGGCTCATCAGCCGCCAGCGCTACTGGGGCAACCCCATTCCGGCCGTCCACTGCCCGGAGTGCGGCCTGGTGCCCGTGCCGGAAAGCGACCTGCCGGTGCGCCTGCCCGAGGACATCGACCTGGCCGCCGGCGAGACGCTGGCCACGCACGAGGCGTTCGTGAACACCACGTGCCCTGTGTGCGGCGGCCCGGCCAAGCGCGAGACGGACACCATGGACACGTTCACGTGCTCCAGCTGGTACTACCTGCGCTACACCGACCCGCACAACGACGAGCTGCCGTTCGCGCCCGAGAAGGCGAACCGTTGGCTGCCGGTGGACCAGTACATAGGCGGCATCGAGCACGCCATCCTGCACTTGCTGTACAGTCGCTTCTTCACGAAGGTGCTGCGCGACCTGGGAATGGTCGACTTCGACGAGCCGTTCGCGAACCTGCTGTGCCAGGGCATGGTGAAGGACGAGCACGGCGAGACCATGAGCAAGTCGAAGGGCAACGTCATCGCTCCCGAGGACATGATCGCCGAGTACGGCGCGGACGCCGTGCGCGCGTACATCCTGTTCATGGCCCCGCCCGACAAGGATCTGCTGTGGGACGAGGGCGGCTTGGCCGGCATCTACAAGTTCATGAACCGCGCGTGGCGCATCGTGTGCGACCTGGTGGGCCAGGCCGGCGACGAGACGCTCTACCAGCCGGGCGCGAGCGAGGCCGAGGGCGTCGAGGCGCTCAAGACCCTCGTGCGCGAGCGGCACCGCGTGGCGGGCAAGGTGGTCGACGACTTCGACCGCAACAACTTCAACACCGCCATCGCCGCCATCATGGAGCTGTGCAACGCGGCGGCCGACTACCTGCGCAAGTGCTCGCCCGAGGAGCGTGCGGCCTGCGAGGGTTCCCGCGCTATCGACCCGGAGGTGGCCGAGGTCATCGTGAAGCTCATGGCCCCCATCGCCCCGCACTGGGCCGAGGAGCTGTGGAGCGCGGTGCTGGGCCGCGAGGGCTCCGTGCACACGCAGCCGTGGCCCGAGTTCGACCCCGAGCAGGCCAAGGCCGACGAGGTGGAGCTGGCCGTGCAGGTGAACGGCAAGGTGAAGGCCAAGATCACGGTGGCCGCCGACGCGCCCGAGGACGACGTGAAGGCCGCCGGCCTCGCCGCCGTGGAAGCCGCGCTCGCAGGCAAGGACGTGAAGAAGGTCGTCTTCGTCCCCGGCCGCCTGGTGAACATCGTGGCGAAGTAAGGCGACGCGCAGAAAGAGCCTAAACGGCCTGCGATCAGAAGATCGCAGGCCGTTTTCGTTATGCGGCGACGCTTTCGGTGATGGTGAACAGCGCGGGAAGGTCGGATTCGCCCCGGCTCTCGCGGTGGTCGCGGTAGAGCTCCTCGAAGTCGGCCACCGGCGCGATGACGTAGGACTTCGTCTGCGTGGTGCCATCCTCGAACGTGGCCGTCATTTTGAACGTCGACCGTGCAAGATTGTCGGCGGCTTGGGAGAAGGCCATGGCCCAGAACCGGTTGCTCAGCCGCTCGATTTCCTCGTAGTTCTCGCCGAGCGAGTACATCTGTCCGTCCAATTCCAGCAGCTCTCCCTCAAGCTGCACGGGCACAAACACGCTGCAGTTGACGCGGCGCTCGTCGAGGTCCTGCTCGTCGTAGTCCACGGAGAACGCGGTGCCGTCCTCTATTGTGTAGCCCTCCTCCACGGCGGGGTCGTCTTCACCGTACACGCCGTGCGCCCGGAGGAACTGCTCCTCGTCGTACCACTCGAAGAAAAGGCCGTCGCCTTCCAGCTCGTAGGTTATCGAGGCGATGTGGTCGCCTGTGCAGGTTATGTCGAAGTCGAAGCCGGCGATTATCTGGCCCAGGCCGTCTCCGCTCGCGCTGCCGGGACGGAAAGCGCCCAAGCTCAGCTCCACGGTTTTGCCGGGTTCCTGCTCGGGGTTCTCCGCCGCGTAGGCGGCGAGCGCGAAGAAGTTCCTGTTCGTAGAGACGCTCGCTGCCGAACCTTCCGGGGCGGGTTCGGGCGTGCTCGCAAGAAGCCCTGCGGCGTTCAGCCCAACTGCCAAGGCGACGGCCAAAGCTACCGCGCATCCCCCGGCGACGATCGCGCGCCCCCATCGCCGCCGGGGTGCGGATACGCCCGCCGCCTTCGTGGTTCGCGCCTCGCGCAGCACCGCTTCGCGCACATGGTCGGGCAGCTCCACGCATCCCATCAAATCGTTGTACTCATGCAGGTTCGGCGACGTCATGTCGGGCCTCCTCTTCCAGGTCGAGCTTCAAGCGCTTGCGAGCGCGGTGTAGACGGGTTCTCACCGTGGCGGGATTGCAACGCAGCATCCGAGCAATCTCGTCGAGTGGGTACCCTTCGAAGTAATGCAGGTGTACGATAAGCCGCATGTTCGCCGGCAGGCGGCCTACGGCGTCCCACACTTCGCTTTCCACGAGGCGTGCTGCGGGCGACGAGCCCTTCATCGCCCGTTCGAGATCGGCGTCCGCAGTCGGAACAACGCGGCGTGCCCACGCTGAGCGGCGTAGCTCGTTGCAGCGGTTGATAGCGGTGCGGATGAGCCACGCCTTCAGGTGCTCGCTGTCTTTGAAGGTAGTGCGATCCTTGTGCAGGCGCAAGAACACGTCTTGGGCGACGTCGTCCGCGTCCTGCGGTGAGCGCATCTGGTTAAGCGCGAGACGGTACACCATCGAGCCCCATTGGGCCATGGCGCGCTCGAGGAACGCTTCCGGGCGGTTATGTTCGTTCATGGACATCATCCTCTCTGCACCATAACATGCGGCAGGCGAACGGAATGTTCCCGCAGGGTGAAGTTCATGGCTGCTTGCTGCAATGGTTCGGCCCAAACATGCGACGATCCTTTGAGGCGATGCGCTATCATAGCGGCAAAGTGGCGAAGCGAAGGAGGGCATCATGGGCACGCTGTTCGAGGAGATGCGCATCGGGAGCCTGCGAGCGAAAAACCGACTCGTGAGGGCGGCAACCTACGAGGGGCTGGCCACCGACGACGGGCACCTCACGCCGGAGCTGGCGGCGGTTTGCGAGGAGCTGGCGGCCGGCGGGGCGGGCACCGTCATCTTGGGGTACGCGTACGTGACGCCCGACGAGCAGCCGAACCCGCGCATGCTGGGAATCTACGACGACTCGTTCGTGCCCGAGTACCGCAAGCTGGTGGAACGCCTCCATTCCTACGACGCGCGCGTCGTCTCGCAGATCGTGTACGGAGGCTCCGCAACGAAGCTCGATCCCCCGAGCGCGCGCATCCTGGGTCCGTCGGCGGTGCCCAACCCCAAGACGGGCATCGTCCCCGTCGAGGCCTCGAGGGGCGACATCCGCCTGCTCGTGGAGTCGTTCGCCGCGGCAGCCCGTCGTGCGCGCGACGCGGGGTTCGACGGGGTGGAGCTGCATGCCGCCCACGGCTACCTGCTGAGCCAGTTCCTGAACCCGCAGCTCAACCGCCGGACGGACGAGTACGGCGGCCCTGTTGAGAACCGCGCGCGCATCGTCGTGGAGGCGCTTGCGGCCATCCGGCGGGAGGCAGGCGCGGAATATCCCGTGCTCGTGAAGCTGAACAGCTCGGACGGCGTGGAGGGCGGCCTGACCGAGGACGACAGCCTGGAGGCGGCGCAGCTGCTGGTGGAAGCCGGCGTTTCGGCCATCGAGGTGAGCGGTCCGTGGCGTGCCTGCCGCGCGCGCGATTTCGCCGGCGAGCCGTTCTTCGCCGCCTACGCGCGGCGGCTGGCGCGGGCCGTGCCGGTGCCGGTGATCCTCACGGGCGGCAACCGCCGCGTCGACGCGATGGAGCGCTTGGCCGACGAGGGCATTGCCGGATTCGGTCTGTGCCGTCCCCTCATCTGCGAGCCCGACCTCCCGAAACGCTGGGCGGCCGACCCGCAGGCGGTTCCGCGCTGCGTCTCGTGCAACGGCTGCAGCGCCACGCCGGGCCACCGGTGCGTGCTGCGCTAGCTGGCTGCGCGAGGAGCGGCCGGGCGCCGCAGAGCGTTCTTGCCGGCATCGAGGCATCGGTTCAACCGTTGTTTGTGGACAAGTCCGTGAGATTCGATGGCGGCCGTGTTGCGGCAGCCTGCCGCTTGCGTGCGTTTGCTATCATCAAACCTTATGACACGTAACAAGAAACATGGATGGTTGAGGCGTATGGTCGGGTTCGTGGTCGGGTGCGCGGTCGTTGCGGCGTTGGTCGTGGCGGGAACGAACCTCGCCACGGTTGCCACGACGAAGGACGCCATCGTCGACACCGAGACGGCCGCGGCTTTCGGTGCCGATGCCATCGTGGTGCTGGGCGCCTCCGTGTTCGCCGACGGCACGCCGTCGGGCATCCTCCAGGACCGCCTGGACGACGGCATCGCGCTGTACCGTGCGGGCGCCGCGCCCAAGATGATCATGAGCGGCGACAACTCCACGGTGTCGTACAACGAGGTGAAGGCCATGAAGGACTACGCCATCGCCCAAGGCGTCCCCAGCGAGGATATCTTCTGCGACCATGCGGGCTTCTCCACTTACGAGAGCATGTACCGCGCCAAGCACGTGTTCGGTGCCGAGCGCATCGTGGTGGCCACGCAGACCTACCATCTGTACCGGGCCCTCTACTCCGCCCAGGGTCTGGGCGTCGAGGCCCTGGGCGTGCCGAGCGACTACCACGCCTACAGCAAGCAGACCCAGTACGACCTGCGCGAGATCCCCGCGCGCACGAAGGACTTCTTCAAGACGCTGTTCAAGGCCCCCTCGACCTTCGTGGGCGATCCCATCAGCCTGAACCAGTCGGGCGACGTGACGGACTAGCGCGCCGAAGGGTGACGGGGCGGGCATGCAGCGGGCGCGATGCGCGCCCGTGCTGGCGCCTTGCTACCCGTACCGCTCGATCAGGTCGATGACCTGCTGCTTCGAATGGAGGTCGGTCTTTTCCAATATGCGGCGGATGTGGGTGCGCACGGTGCTCTCGGACACGAAGAGGGCCTCGGCGATCACCTTGGCGGAGCGGCCGCGGGCCAGGAAGGGCAGCACCTCGGCCTCGCGGCGGGTGAGGCCGTAGTCTTCGACGATGGCGGCGTAGAGGGCCTGCTCGGCATCGTCGGCGGCCGTCGGGGTAGGGGCTTCGGGTGCGGCGGGTGACGGTGCCGGTTCCGGTGCTGCGGGAGCGGTCGCGGCTGGCATGGCGGGCGCCCCTCCGACCTGCGGCGGGACTGCCACCCCGTCCAAGTACGCATCGCCCTGGTTTTTGCCGTCGCCTGCCGCCAGGCGGCGCTTGCGGCGCAGCGCGTTGAACAGCCCCAACATGACCAGCACGTACAGCGCGCCGATGGACACGCCCACGATGAGCGCCGACGGCTTGCCCGGCACGAGCGTGATGAGGAACCCGATGCCCATGCCCACCAGGCGCAGCAGCACGGACAGCGAGCGCACGATGCCGCCCACGATGTAGCCCGACACGGCGAAGTCGTAGGAACAGGCCGCCACGAGCGACCAGATGATGACGTCGAACAAGCCGTAGCTGGCGCTCATGATGATGTTGAGCGCCACGGGGTTCGTCTCCCAGAAGAACGGCAGCACGGCGAACAGCACCACGATCACCGGCACGATGATGCGGTAAGCCAGGTCCAGGTTGATGCGCGTGCGCGCGTACAGCACGAGGCCCACGAGCGCCGCAGCCACCGCAAGGTTGGCCACGAGAGGGCTGAGGTGCGCCTCGTTCACCGACCCCACCGAGAACACGGTGAGCTCCCATACGAAGCCGAACAGGCACGAGAGCACCAGGCTGGCCACTATCAACCCCAGCAGCGAGCCCAGCGCGGCAAGCGAGCGGCGCGTCCCGCCCGAGGGCGCGGCGCGACCGTCCGGCTGCTCCGCTCGGCATCGCAGCAGGCATGCGTACGAAGCCAAGGGCAGCGGCAGCATGAGCATGATGGCGGGCACGCCCAGGTTCTCGCTCAAGAGCGACACGGCCAGGAACAACGCAGCGGTGAGCAGGAACGTCACCGGCAGGTAGAACGACGTGCGCGCCGGATGCATGCGCCCGTAGCAGTCGGCCCAGCTTCCCCAGAACAAGCCGTAGCCCACCCCCGCCACCACGGCCCCGCCCAACAGCAGCGGCAGCAGCGCGCCGCCTCCTGCGCGGCCGGCGGCGAACACCAGCAGCAGGCCGGCGACCACGAGCACGGGCAGGGGCCAGATGGGCAGGCGGTCGATGCGCACGGGGTCGTTCTCGACCCAGGCGGCCACGGCCAGCATGGTGGTCATGTTCGCAACGAACGACACGATGACCACCAGCGACTCGTATTCCGGCGTGTTGGCGGAGCCCGATAACAGGATGGAGCTGCGGAACGTGAGCATGCTGCAGGCCCAGAAGAAACCCATGCCCACATGGCGCAGGCGCATCGTCTTCCACACCATGCGCATGCTGCGCCGATCGCGTGCGACGGACACCGGTTCCCCTATCTCGTATGGTGCCGCAGAGGTGACGAGCGCGTAACGCCTTCGCTTCGCCCGTTTCGGCACGTTGCTTTCAACAAAGCGTTTAGCAGGGGAAAGGGGCAAATCATCAATTATTGATGACAACCGTTTCCCGCCTCGCGCCTACGATGGGGGCATCGAGGAAAGGATACCCGCCGTGGACGCGACTTCGAACGTAGTCACCGTATTATCGCTCATTGCGCCTTTGTTTTCCGTTCTCACCGAAGCGGAATACGGCGACGTATCCAAAATCGCCATGCAGCCGGAGATGCGCGATGCGGCAACGATGCTCCTCGATGGGGCGGGCCGGAAAGCAGTGTGCGCGGCCGAGGACGATGCGGCGAGCCCGTTTCCCGACGAGGTGTTCCCAGGCGGAGCCGGAGGCGCCCTCTTCCCGCATCCTTTCGCGCTGCCTTCGTGGGAGGTGCGCTCAACGCTGCAGAACGAGGTGCTCCTTCCCGGCATGCCGCTGGCAGCGCTGCCGGTGGAATCGCTCTACAAGCCGTGGTCGTCCGCACCGGGCAACGCCTTCGGCGCCCAGCGCGGCCTGTACCTGGGCGATGCGGCGCGCCACCTGCAAAGCGTGTACGCGACGCTCCAGATAGAGGTTCCCGCGCATTTCGCCGCCACACCCGACCATCTGGCGCTCACGCTCGACCTGCTGGCCCTGTTTTTGCAGAACGGCAATGCCCAGGCGGCGTCCGACGTCGCCCGCGATCACTTGGACTGGCTGGACGACTACGACGCCGCGCTGTGCCGCAGCGCCGATGGGGCCGCCCGCT
>NC_021021.1:994564-999437 GCF_000210055.1 Gordonibacter pamelaeae 7-10-1-b | reverse complement strand
CCTGGCGCGCCGAGGCGCAGGCCGCCGAGGCGGATGGCGCGGCGTCCGGCGAGGTGAAGACGGCGCCGTCGCTCTGCAACGGCTGCTCCAGCAAATGCGGCCTTGTGGCTACCACGGTGGGCGGCAGGCTGTACACGCTCAAGGGCAGCGAGGTGCACCCCTACTCGAAGGGCCGCATCTGCGGCCGCGGCCATGGCTTGGCCCAGTTGGCGTACTCGGACGAGCGCGTCACGCAGCCCCTGCGCCGCAAGGAGGGCGGCGAGTTCGAGCCCATCGACTGGGACACGGCCTTCCGTGAGATCGGCGAGAAGGTGCAGGCCATCATCGCCAAGGACGGCCCCGAGTCCCTCGCCATCATCCAGGACCCGCGCCCGTCGGGCAAGTACTACTCCAAGCGCTTCATGAACGCGCTGGGCAGTCCGAACGTGTACGCGCACTCCTCGTCGTGCAACCTGTCGAAGGAGAGCGCCTACCAGCAGACCATGGGCGCGTCGAACTACTCCACCGACTTCGCCAACGCGAAGATGGTCATGTTCATCGGCCGCAGCTACGGCGACGGCATCCGCCCCTCGTCCGTGCAGAGCCTCGCATCGGCCAAGGAAGCCGGTACGCGCATCGTGAGCGTTGACCCGCGCCTCAACAACTCCGGCATCTTCTCGAGCGACTGGGTACCCATCAACCCGGGCACCGACCTGGCGTTCATCCTGGCGCTCTGCAACGTGCTCATCGAGGAGGACCTCTACGACCACGGCTTCGTGGAGCAGAACACCGCGGGCTTCGACGAGTTCGCCGCCCAGGCCAGGAACTACACGCCCGAGTGGGCCGCCAAGATCACCGACGTGCCCGCGGAGCGCATCCGGGAGTTGGCGCGCGCCATGGCGAAGGCCGCCCCCGCCGCCTCCATCGAGGCGGGCTGGCGCGCCGTCATCGGCTGCTCGTACCAGAACTCGTTCGAGACGGCCCGTGCCGCCTCGGCCGTGAACGCGCTCCTGGGCTCCTACGGCGCCAAGGGCGGCGCGCTGCTCACGTCGTCGCCAACGGCCGGCAAGCTGGCTGACGCCCGCTTCGCCGACCCGCCGAAGCCCCAGGCCAAGCGCGTGGGCAACAAGGAGTACCCGCTCGCCCTCGACAGCGCCGGCACGAACCTGGCCGCCCTCAAGGCGGCGCTCGACGGAACCATCAAGGGCCTCTTCTTCTACAACTCCAACGCCGCGAAGGGCTACGCGCAGCCGAAGATGTGGACGGAGGCGCTGCAGAAGGCCGAGCTTGCCGTGACCATCGACGTGCAGATGTCCGAGACGGCGCTGCAGTCCGACTACGTGCTGCCCGAGGTCACGTACCTGGAGCGCCTGGAGCTGCCCGAGTGGATCGGCGGCAAGAAGCACTTCGTGGGCATGCGCACCGTGGCCATCGACAAGGTGCTGCCAGACGCCAAGACCTGCGACGAGATATTCAACGGCCTGGCCGAGGCCTGCGGCGTGGGCGAGTACTTCCAGTTCACAGCCGAGGACCTGGCCGCCGCTCAGCTGGCCACCGTGGGCGTGGACCTCGACACCATGAAGCGGGAGGGCGTGGTGGAGCTGCCCGACCCCAACTTCCAGTACGGCACGCCGAAGTTCAAGACGCCGTCGGGCAAGTTCGAGTTCTCCTCCGAGGCCGTGGGCGCTGCGGGCCTGAACCCGGCCATCGGATGGATCCCGCGCAAGGTTACGCCGAAGGATGGCGAGTTCGCCATCGTGGGCGGCAAGCAGGGCATCCACTCCCATACCATGACGCAGAACATCGCCTGCCTGAACGCCATCTCGCGCGAGTACCACATGGAGCGCCTGTGGATATCCGCCCAGGATGCCGAGGATTTGGGCGTGCAGACGGGCGACACCGTGGAAGTGGCGTCGAGCGAGCACGTGGGCCAAGTGGAGGCCCGTGTGACGCAGCGCCTCAAGCCCGGCGTGGTGTTCCTGCCCACGCACTACGGCGGCGACTCGCCGGCCCAGACGCGCGCGTACCGCTACGGCATCGCGCTCACGGATTTCATCCCGTTCGACATGGAGCCGGGCGTGGGCTCCATGATGAGCCAGGAGGTTGCGGTTACGGTGAAGAAGGTGGAGGCATAACATGGCACGCTACGGAATGCTTATCAACACGAAGAAGTGCGTGGGCTGCTACGCCTGCCGCCTGGCCTGCCAGGCCAAGAACCATCTGGAGCCCGGAGAGTCGTTCATCAAGTTCCACGAGCTGGAGACCGGCACGTACCCGAACGTGTACAACGAGATCGTGCCCACCCAGTGCCAGCACTGCGAGGACGCGCCCTGCGCGGCCGTGTGCCCCACGCATGCCACGTACGTCACGGACTCCGGCGTGGTGCTGGTGGACCCGGAGAAGTGCATCGGCTGCAAGTACTGCATGGCCGCGTGCCCGTACCAGGCCCGCATCGTGCAGGAGTCGACCGGCGTGGTGGAGAAGTGCCGCTTCTGCTGGGAAAACGGCGAACCGGGCAACCCGCCCGCCTGCGTGGGGACGTGCATATCCGGGGCGCGCGTGTTCGGCGACCTGGACGACCCCGAAAGCGACATCTCGAAGGCTATCGCGCAGTACCATGCGCAGCCGCTCGCAAGCAACCTGACCGCTTCCAAGATCTACTACGTGAGGTGATGAAACCATGGTTTGGGGACCTTTGATTGCCTGGTACCTGTTTCTGGCCGGCGCGTCGGCAGGGGCGTTCCTGACGGCCGCGTTCGTGGAGGCCAAGTATCCCGACAGCAACAAGATGCGCATCGCCGGCCGTATCATCGCGCCCGTGTTTGTGGGCATCGGCCTGCTCATGCTCATGATCGATGCCGAAGCGGGCCTGCACAACCCTTTGCGCTTCTTCTGGCTCGTGTCGAACCCGGGCTCGGTCATGACGCTGGGCGTGTACTTCATCTGCGTCTATATGCCGGTAGCCTTGGCGGCGGCTGTTCTTGAGATACTGAAGAAGAAGGTGCCGAAGTGGCTCACGTGGATCGGCATCGTGTTCGCGTTCGCCGTGGCGGCTTACACCGGCTTCTTGCTGGGCGTGGTGAAGGCGTACCCGCTGTGGAACAACGCCATCTTGCCCATCCTGTTCGTGGTGTCGGCGCTGTCGGCGGGGCTTGCGGCCACGTCGCTCGTGGGCCTCGTCACCGACCGCGAGCGCTTCGAGCACATGTGGCTCATCAAGAAGTCGCACGTCATCCTGTCGGCCATCGAGATGGTGGTGCTGTTCACCATGCTGGTCATCGTGAGCGCGGGCAGCTTCGAGGGCGCGGCATCGGTGAACTCCCTGATAGCGGGGCAGTACGCGCCGGCGTTCTGGGGCGGCATCGTCATCCTGGGCCTCGTGGCGCCGTTCTGCATCGAGGGCTACCCGGTGTTCATCGCGAAGCGGGTGGAAACGTCCACCACGTCGCTGGTGGTGAGCCTCATCGGCGAGGCGGGCGTGCTCGTGGGCGGCTTCCTGCTGCGGCTGCTGGTTATCCTGGCCGCGCTGCCCGTCCTGTTCCTCTGACCTTTCTCGGCCTCGGCCCGTGTTCCCCTCGGCAGCCGACGGCCGCTACCGCAGGCGGTTCCCTTCCCCCTGGAACCGCCTGTTCTCCTTTGGGGCACCGCGGCCTTTCGGGTCGTGGTGCTCCCCGTTTAGGAAAGTAGGTGCCGCATGGAAGATTCCTCCCGCCCGCATTGGGGCATGGTCATCGATCTGGCGAAATGCGTCGGGTGCGACTCGTGCACCGTGGCGTGCAAGGCGGAGAACCGCACGCCGCCCGGCATCACGTACAACGTGGTGCTGGAGCGGGAGACGGGCGCGTACCCCAACGTGCGCCTCGAGGCGCTGCCGCGTCCGTGCATGCAATGCGAGAACCCGCCGTGCGTGTCGGTGTGTCCGGTGCAGGCCACGTACAAGGGCGACGACGGCATCGTGGTGATCGACGCCGACCGCTGCATCGGCTGCAAGTACTGCACGCCGCGTGTCCTTACGGCGCGCGCTCGGCCGACGAGGGGTCGTCGTACGACGTTGAGATGCAGGCGGCCGATCAGGTGACGGCGCCCGAGTACGGCGTGGAGCGCGGCGCGCGCGGAAAGTACGTCGGCACGTACGGCACGGTGCGCAAGTGCACGTTCTGCGCGCATCGCCTTGCCTGGGGCGAGGCGCCGGCGTGCTGCGAGACATGTATCGGCGACGCGCGGTATTTCGGCGACTTGAACGACCCGGAATCCAAGGTAGCGCAGCTGGCGGCCTCGCCGCGCGCCTTCCGCCTGCGCGAAGAGCTGGGCACGAACCCGTCCGTCTACTATCTGAAATGATCGAGGTGAGGGCTATGGGATCTGATGCGCACAAGGCGCGCCGCCGGTTCGGGCTGGGCTCGCCGTTCCCGCGCCGCGTCACCGCCGGGTGGGCCGTCATCGTGGGCGTGCTGCTGGTGGCCGGCGCGTACTTCATGTTCGACCGGCTGGCCAACGGGCTGGGCATGGCCGGGGCCACGAACGCCGTGCCCTGGGGCTTGTGGGTGGTGGTGTACATCTGGTTCTCGGGGTTGGCGGGCGGCTTGTACCTGCTGTCGGCGCTCGTGTACCTGCTGAGGCTGCCGCGTTTCGCGCCCATCGCGCGCCTGTCGCTCGGCTTGAGCGTCGTGTCGCTTGTCGTGTCGATGATCTTCATCGGCATCGATCTGGGCGCTATCCGCCATTCGCTGGGCACGCTGCTGTTCTTCCACTGGTCGTCGCCGCTGGCCTGGGAGATCAAGGCGTACCTGTTTTTCATGGCGGTGGCCGTCGTGCAGTTCGCGCTGGTGCTGTGGAACGACAAGCGAGCGGCCGCCGATGCGTGCACGGCGGACGCAGGCGGTGGGGACGGTGG
>NC_021021.1:985366-994268 GCF_000210055.1 Gordonibacter pamelaeae 7-10-1-b | reverse complement strand
GGGCGCGGCGCTCTCGTCGATGGCGGGCATCCTCGCGTTGCGCTACGTGCTGGTGGTGGCCGGGTTCTCCGTGCCGCTGCTGGACGGCATGCCCGTGCCGGCGTACGTGCCCAGCGTAGGCGAGGTGATGGCTGCCCTGTTCGTGCTGGGTTTGGCCGTCGGTTGCTACGGGCTGGCCGTGCGCCCGCTGCCGCTCGAGCGCGTGGGCGCGAGCGAAGGCGAGGCGCAGGTGGAGAGCGCGTATGCGGACGTCGGCGCAGATACGGCATCGGGTGCGGCGTCCGGCGCATCGCCGCGCGATGAGGTTTCGACGGGCAAGGAGGTGCGCGATGGAGGTGCAGCGTAAGGACGAAGCGCAGCAGGGCGCCGGCATGTTCGGCACGCCGTCGCGACGCGCCGTCGTGGGTGCGGGCTGCGCGGTGGCGCTGGGCGTCGTGGCAACGGGAACCGGATTGGGGGCTTACATGGAAAACGACGATCCTTTGACCGACAAGCCGCACGGACGCGGCAGCGCTACCGGCGCGTACGCGGCCGACGACGTGATCCTGTCGATGTGCAACAACTGTAACACGTACTGCACCATCAAGGTGCGCGTGGCCGACGCGGCCGACGGCGCGGAGGCGAACGAGGGAGCCACGGCGCTCGTGCGCAAGATAGCGGGCAACCCGTACTCGCCGCTCAATTCGCAGCCCTACGCGCCCGTGCCCTACGAGACGCGCCCGGAGGATGCGCTTTCGCCCGACGGCGGCATGGCGGTGGCGGGTCGCGCGACGAACGGCGGCATGATCTGCCTCAAGGGCCAGTCGGGCATCCAGCTGGCGCACGACCGGTTCCGCATCACGAAGCCCCTGCGACGCGTCGGCGCGCGCGGCGGCGACGAATGGGAGACGGTGGACTGGGACACGGCGCTCGACGAGATCGTGCACGGCTCGCCGACCTTGGGCACGCCGGGCATCGCCGAGTGGTACGCCTGGGCGCCGAAGAAGCAGGTGGAGGCCGACGTCACGCTCGTTGAGTCCGGCGCGATGACCCAGGGCGAGTTCGACGCGAAGTGGGCCGACGTCCTCATCGACACGAAGCACCCCGACCTGGGCCCGAAGTCCAACCTGTTCTGCTCGGCCGGCGGCGACCGCATGTTCCTCATCGGCGATCGCCTCACGCAGAACGGCTTCGGCTCCGTCAACAACTTCAACCACGGCGGCGTATGCGGCATGACGGGCGTCATGGCCAACGTGCGCACGCATCCCACCACGAAGCACAAGCGCATGTACGCCGACATCGACCATTGCGAGTGCCTTATCATCTGGGGCACCGAGCCCATGACGGCGAACAAGGGGCCGTCGTGGCTGGCTCCGCGCCTGTCGGCGGCGCGCGAGCGCGGCATGAAGCTCTACGTGGTGGACCCGCGCCAGGGGCGCAGCGCGTCGAAGGCCGACGCGTGGCTGCCCGTGATGCCCGGCAAGGACGCCAAGCTGGCCTTCGCCCTGATGTCGTGGATCTTCGCGAACGAGCGCTACGACGCCCGTTACCTGGCGGCGCCCGGCAAGAAGGCGGCCGCAGCGCTGGGAGAGCCCACGTGGTCGGACGCGACGCATCTCGTGGCCGTCGATCTGCCGAACCGGCCCATCGTCACGGCGAAGGTGCTCGGCCGCGCCGGCGAAGCCGGTGCCGACGGCGAGCCCATGGCGGAAGACGCGCGGTTCGTGTTCGTGGACGGCCAGCTCGTGGCTGCCGACGCCGTGGAGGGCGCGGCCGACCTCCTGGTGGATGCCGAGATCGAGATCAAGGGCAAGCCGTCGCGCGTGAAGAGCGTGTTCGAGCTGTTGAGCGAGCGCGTGGGCGAGCGGACGCTCGAGGAGTACGCCGCCGACGCGGGCATCGAGCCCGCCGTGGTGGAGGAGGTCGCGCGCGAGTTCACGAGCCACGGCAATCGCGCCTGCGTCATGAGCTATCGCGGCCCGGCCATGCACGCCAACGGGTTCGACGCGGTGCGCGCGGTGGGCTACCTCAACTTCCTCATCGGCAACCACGATTGGAAGGGCGGGCACCTTGCCGCCGGTGCCAAGTTCGCCCCGTTCACCGGCCGCTACGACCTGCAAACCGTGCCGGACGCGCACGCGGGCTGGGGCATTCCCATCACGCGCCAGAAGACCGAGTACGAGAAGACCAGCTACTTCAAGCAGGACGGCTATCCCGCGCCGCGTCCGTGGTACCCGCTGCCGGGCAACCTCTCGCACGAGATCGTGCCCACCCTGCGCGCCGGCTACGTGTACGACCACCTGGGCGCGCTGTTCATCCACCGCCATTCGCTCGTGGACTCCACGCCGGGCGGCCAGCGCCTGGGCGACGTGCTGGGCGATCCTGCCAAGATCAACCTTCTCGTGTCGTTCGACGTGGAGATCGGCGACACGTCGCGCTTCGCCGACTTCGTGCTGCCCGACAAGACCTACCTCGAGCGGTTCAGCCAGGAGTCAATCTACCCCAACCAGCAGTACCAGCTCATCCAGCTGGGGCAGCCGGCCGTCCGCGCCTACGAGGGCCCGCGTTCGGTGGAGGACGTGTACCTCGACCTCATGCAGCGCCTCGGGCTGCCGGGCGCAGGCGAGGCCGCCGTGCCGGTGGGCAAGGGCGGCACGGACGGCGCGGCGGCGCTCTCGACCGAGTACGACTACTGGTTGAAGATGGCCGCGAACATCGCGTACGCTGGCGAGAAGCCGGCGCCCGACGCCGATGCCGACGAGCTGGCCCTGTTCGAGCGCGCCCGCACCCGCGCGCTGGGCGACGCCTTCGACCTCGCGGCGTGGAAGGCCGCGGTTACCGAGGAGGAGTGGCCCAAGGTGGTGTACGTGCTCAACCGCGGCGGGCGCTTCGCCTCGGCCGACCCGGCGAAGGGCGACGGCTACGAGGGCGACCTCATCAAGACGCGGTACGCCGGTCTGTGCGCGTTCTACGATCCGAAGACGGCCTCGCTGAAAAACGCCCTGAGCGGCGAGAACTTCGACGGTTTGGCGCACACGGCTCCCGTGTCGCTGGCCGACGGCACGCCGATGGGGCGCTCGGTCGACCGTCCGCTCGCCTTCGTCAACTGGAAGGCCCGCACGAACGGCACGCACCGCACCATCGCCTCGTCGTGGCTGCGCGAGCTGACCACCGAGAACTTCGTGTGGATGGCCCCGGCCGATGCCGCCGCGCGCGGGCTGGCGAACGGCGACGCCGTGGAGATCGTGGGCCCCGAGGGCATCTTGGCCGGCCACGTGCGCGTGACCGAGGGCATTCGCCCCGGCGTGGTGGGCGCGAACTACTCGTTCGGCCACCAGGGCTACGCCGCCCGCGCCGTGCGCATCGACGGCGAGCCCGTAGAGCCTGCGCCCGACTACCTCGAAGAGGAGGGCATCCTCGACGGCGATGAGCCCGGCAAGCAGAAGACCGGCTTCGCCGGCGGCCGCGGCCGCGGCTTCTGCATGAACGAGCTTCTGCCCGAAGACGGCACCCAGGCGGGAGGAGGCGGCGTGTGCGACCCCGTCGGCGGGGGAGCCGCCCAGTTCGACCTGTGGGTGGACGTGCGCAAGGCGTAGGAGCGCCTTCTGCCGGATGGCGCTGGGCGGGTCGTGCGTTCGACGCGACCCGCCCAGCGCTGGTTTCTGGCTCCCTATTTCGGAGAACGTGGCATGAGAGGCGTTGCGTTTTTTGCCGGAACTGTGGAAATCGCTTGGAGCGACCTGCTTTCTCGAAGATACGGGGGTTTCGGCTTCCGGTATACTTGCCCGCTGTGAAATCGCTTCTGCATATACACGAACGCTATTCCTGCTCACGGCAGCTTTCGCGCCGCCGCACGCGCACGGCCGCGTTCCGCTCGACGGGCGAGGTCGGCCCGGGCGTGTGGCAAGGCTGGCGCTGAACGAGCTCGCTCGGGTGATGCGCGTCCGCTGACGCCTCCCCGCAACCTTCTTTCCCCTGAAACCTCATAGTCGACGCCCGCCGCCGCTTCGGCACGGCTCGGCGTCCGACGCGTTCGCAAAGGAAGTTGATGCGCTCTTGAACGAGCAACAGTTGATAGCCCGGCAGCACAAGGTGACCCGCAAGGAGATCACCGTCATCGGCATCGTGCTGGCCGGTGCGTTCCTCGCCATCCTGAACCAGACCGTCCTGTCTCCGGCCTTGCCGAAGCTCATGGACGCGTTCGCCATCTCGGCCGGCACCGCGCAGTGGGTGACGTCCATCTACATGCTGGTCAACGGCATCATGGTACCCATCACCGGGTTCCTCATCGACCGCTTCTCCACGCGCAAGCTGTTCTTCGCGTCCATGGCGGCGTTTATCGTGGGCACGGCGCTGTGCGCGGCGGCGCCGAGCTTCGAGCTGCTCATCGTGGGCCGCATCCTGCAGGCGGCGGGCGCGGGCGTGCAGCTGCCGCTCGTGGGCGTGGTGCCCATGCTCATCTTCCCGCCCGAGAAACGCGGCACGGCCATGGGCATGGCCGGCATCGTGATGAGCTGCGCTCCGGCGGCCGGCCCCGTGCTGGCGGGCGGCATCATCGACGCATGGGGCTGGCGCATGATGTTCTGGTCGATGATCCCGCTCGCCGTCCTCGTGCTGGCGGTGAGCTTCTTCCTGCTCTCCAACGTAGGCGAGCTCAAGCGCCCGCACCTCGACGTGCCGTCCATCGTCCTGTCCACGTTCGCGTTCGGCGGCCTCTTGTACGGCTTCTCCAGCGCCAGCACGCTGGGTTGGGGCAATGCCGTGGTCGTCGGCAGCATCGCGGTGGGCGTGGTGTCGCTCGCGTGGTTCGTCCGCCGTCAGCTGCACCTCGACGAGCCGCTGCTGCAGCTGCGCGCCCTCAAGACGCCGACGTTCGCCTACTCGGCCGTCATCGTGACGGTGGTGAACTCGGCGCTGGCCGTGGGCAGCGTCATCCTGCCCATCTACCTGCAGAACGTGCTGGGGCTCACGGCGTTCGAAACCGGCATCCTCATGACGCCGGGTGCCGTGTCCACCATCTTCCTGAGCCCGATCAGCGGCATGCTGTTCGACAAGTTCGGCCCGCGCGTCATCGCCATCGTGGGCCTGACGGGGCTCACCGCCTCGCTGGCCGCGCTGTCCTTCGTCGACGACAAGACGACGGTGGCGTACCTCGTGGCGTTCTACGTCATCCAGTCCTCGGGGCTCACGCTGGCGAACATGCCGGTGACCACCTGGGGCATCAACGCGCTGCCGAACGACATGATCGCGCACGGCAACGCCATCAGCAACACCGGCCGCCAGGTGGGAGGCGCGGTGAGCACGGCGCTCATCGTCACCGTGATGACCATGGTGACCGCCGCGAACGCCGAAGCGGGCCCGGTGGCATCCACGGCGGCGGGCATCGACGTGGCGTACGGCATTTCCGCGGCGGTCGCCGCGATTGCGCTGATCGTCGCCGTGCTGAAGGTGCACAATGCGAAGAAGCGCGCAGTCGCCACGCCTGTGCCGCAGGTTGGGGCGTTCGGGGAGGCAGAAGTCGAGGCGCCCGCGAAGGTGACGGCCGCCGGTGCGGCCGCGCGCATGGAAGAAGCGACGGAAGGGGCGGTGCGATGAACCGCACAATAGGCGACATCATGGAGCGCGACGTGTACACGTGCCGCTACGACCAGAACCTCGGCGAGATCGTGGCCCTGTTCAATGAGCTGGGCACGAGCGGCCTGGCCGTCATCGACGAGGACCGGCACGTGGTGGGGTTCATCAGCGACGGCGACATCATGAAGGCGGTGGCCGCGCAGAAAACGCGCTCCATCTTCGGCGGCGGCTACGCCAACATGGTGCTGTACGACAACGAGTCCTTCGAGGAGAAGGCCCGCGCGCTCAAGCACCGCAACGTGATGGAGCTGGCCGTGCAGAAGGTGCTGTGCGTCACGGCCGACCAGTCCATCGGCGAGATCGCCGACGTGCTGGCGAAGAAGAAGTTCAAGAAGGTGCCGGTCATCGACGAGGACGGCAGGCTCGTCGGCGTGGTGAGGCGCGCCACCATCACGCGCTACCTGTTCGACGTGCTGTTCGGCGAGGAGGGCGCCGGGGAATAGGGCCGCAGGACCGGAGTTGACCCGGCGGCGATATGGCCGAAGCCTGGGGCGATATGGTTGCAGCTCGGGGCGATAGGGCGGTCGCTGTTCGGGGCGGCACCGTGGCTATCGCGCGGGGCCAATGCCCGAGGCCCGCGCTCGTTGGTTGCCGAAAAGTCCTTCCGACGCACACTATTCACCAGTTTTTTACAGTTTTCCGCCCCTGAGGCGTGGGACTGGCCGAGCTTTGAGGAATGGGCCGGGGAAATGCCTGATGGCGAAACCGCGAAAAGCGGGTAGCGTCCAAATTCTGCAAAAATCGGTGATTAGTGTGCGCCGGAAGGCAGCCCGACCCCGCCTTTGTCGACTCGCCATAGGCCTTTCGCCGCCTGCACCCCTTATACTTGCGAAAACGAGCAGCGCGCCTGTTGGCGATGCTGCCACACGGTGGGAAGGAGCGCGGCATGAAGGTGATCGTCGTCGGGTGCCACGGGCAGATGGGCCAGCCCATCTGCCGTTTCGTGGACGAGCGCGAGGGCATGGAGCTGGTGGGCGGTGTGGGGCCGGCCGGCCGAGACTACATCGGCCGCGACCTCGGCCAGGTGGCAGGCTTCGGGCGCGACCTGGGCATCCCCGTGGCAGACGACCTTGCATCCGTCATCGACGAGTGCGACACGCTCATCGACGTGTCCAGCGTGGAGCAGTGCCTGCGCACGCTCGACCTGGCCGTCGAGCACGGCAAGGCCCTCGTCACCGCGAGCACCGGCTTCACGCCCGAGCAGTTCGCGCGCTTCGAGGCGGCGGGCGAGCGCATCCCCGTCATCTTCAAATGCAACACCTCCAAGATGGTGAACGTCATGCTCGCGCTCGTGGAAACGGCCGCGCGCGCCCTTGCAGACGAGTGCGACATCGAGATCATCGACCAGCACGACCGCGACAAGCTGGATGCGCCCAGCGGCACGGCCGTCATCATCGGCAACATGATCGCCGAGCTCAAAGGCACCACGCTCGACGAGCTGGCCGAATACGGCCGCGCAGGCCACGGCGCGCGCAAGCCCGGCGGCGTGGGCTTCCGCTCGCTGCGCGCCGGCGACATCACGAGCGACCACAAGGTGTACTTCGGCGGCCTGGGCGAGCGCCTGGAGATCACGCACTACTCCTACAGCGACGACTGCTTCGCCCGCGGCGCCGTCGATTGCGCCCAGTTCCTCGACGGCAAGCCCGCCGGCGTCTACTCCATCAAGGACGTCTTCGGGTTGCGCTGAACGCCTCTCGGTCCTCGGAAGGTCCTTTCGGGGCTCCTCCCGGGACGCTGCACGCTCTGAGCCGCACCGGCCTTCGCATCGCGGGACCGCTTCGGGGCGGCAACGGCTCAGAGGAATCGCGGATAGCCTCGGAAGCATCCTTGGGCGAGCGCCTACGATAGCCGCGGATAACGGCATTCGAAGGAGCCTAGCGCTTCAAGGAGGTTGGTTCTATGGATCTGGTGTATCTACAACTGCCGCTCGTGTTCTTCACAGCGGCCGCGCCCATGGCCTCGGGCGCGTTCATCGGCTTGGCCATTGCGTTCCTCACGACGCGCTTCTCGGCGGAGACCTTGCGGCGTATCGACCGATGGACGCTTTTGCCCCTGGTCATTTTGGCAGTAGGTGTGATCGCGGCCGTCGCGTTCATGAACACGCCGCAAAGCGCGCTTCTGGTTATCCAGGGGATAGACCCCGGGGCGTTCGGGTTCGCGGTGTTCATGGCCGTGGCGTTCGCCGTCGTGGCGCTGGTGTACTGGATCGTGGCCATGGTCGGCCGGCTGTCCGACGGCGCGCGCAAGGCGTTCGCCACGGTGGTCGCCGTGCTGGCGGTGGTGTACTCGGTGGCCATTGGCGCGGCCTACATGATGTCGGACGTCCCGCTGTGGGCCTCGATCATCGTGCCCCTCGGGTTCGCCGGCTTCAGCCTGGCAAGCGGCGTGCCGCTGGGCATGCTCATGCTGGCTGCTGCGAGGGCCCTTCCCGAGGCGCGCGAGACGCGCTTCGGCACGGCGGCGCTCGTCACGGCGCTCGTGGGCGCGGTGGTGTCTATCCTCGCCATCACGGTCCAGCTCATGAACGCCCAGGCCACAGTGGCCGCGATCTTCCCTGGCGCCGATGCCGTGCCAGGCGCCTGGGTGTACCTTATCGTGTCCATCGCCGGGTTCGTGGTGGCGCTCGCCTGCATGCGCGGGGCGTTGAGCGGGCCGCGCTCGGGCCGCTCGGCGGCGCCCCTTGGCAGCACGGCGGGCGTTGCGGCCATGCCGTGGAACAGCGTCGATTCGGCAGCTGCCAGCCCGGCGGCCGAGGGCAACGTGGTCCCCGACCTCGAGGCGCGCTATCGCAGGCAGGCTGCGACCGATGCGACCAAGGCTGTTCCCTACCTGGTCCTGGGCAACGTGGCGGTGCTGGCCGCGCTCGTGGCCGCCCGCGTGCTGTTCTACGCCATGCAGTTCTAAAGGCGCTGCGTTCGCAGGGCGAATTCAGGGGCTGCGTCGCATTCGACGCAGCCCCTTCCGCGCGGTCGGCGCAGGCGCCCTGCGAACTGCCCTAGTCCCCCAGCTCGCTCGGGTCGAACGAGTCGATGAGGTCCAAAAGCTCCTGCTTCTTGTGGATGTCCAGCTTGGTGTAGATGCGCTTGGAGTGCGTGCGGATGGTGTTCTCGGACACCACGAGGTCCTCGGCGATGCGGGCGACGGTATTGCCGCGCGCGATGAGCTCCATGACCTCGGTCTCGCGTGCGCTCAGGCGGTAGTGCTGGCGCAGCAGCTCGGCCTGCTTCGAGATGCGGTCCTGGTAGAAGGGCTCGCTTGCCACGGGCGTACGCTTCGCCTTCGCGACGGG
>NC_021021.1:977415-985228 GCF_000210055.1 Gordonibacter pamelaeae 7-10-1-b | reverse complement strand
CGCGCCGCCTCGCCGGCGGGTCGCAGCGCCACCAGCTCGATGCTCTCCGCGTCGCTGCCGCGTGCGAATATCCGGCGGAACCCGCCCTGTCCCACGAAGTACATGAGCCCCAGCAGGTACACGGCCACCAGCGCCACCACGGCCACCGGCTCGATGCCGGTGACGGAGATCTGCTCGGCGAACGACCCGCCGATGAACCCCACGTCGTGCAGCGCGTACACCACGCCGCCGAAGAACCCGTACACGAACACGGGGTTGATGCCGCGGTCGCGCGATGCCTGCGCGCACTGTATCATCATGAGCACGATGGCCACGCTGTACACGGCGTACAGGATGGCCGCGAGCCACTGCGCATACGCCACCATGAGGAACGGCAGCAGCAGAAACGACGTGATGACGAACGGGAACACCACGCGGTAGGCGCCCACCACGTTCATGCGCAGGTTCTTGAACTGCCACAGCACCAGCACCGTGACCGCCGCCACGAGCGAGCCGGCCATGGACAGCACGTTCACCAGCGCTCCCACCTGCGGTTCGCCGATGGCCAACGAGCGCATGATGCCCGTGCAGAACCCGAGCGCTCCCACGCAGAACGCGCTGCGCCAGTAGTCGCGCACCACGGTGCGGTACACGTGCGGGTGGTCGCGCGGCACGTCCTCGAACATGGGCTGGTCGCGGTCGATCTCGCGGCTTTTCAAAACAATGGCCAGGCCGAACAGCGGCAGGAACACAAGCGGTATGAGGTAGGCCGTCACCGCCTGCGGTATGAGGTACAGCGCGAAGTACATGACGGCCGCATAGGCCGTGCCCACGATGAGGTCGCGGTTGCCGTGGTCGGCATCGAAGCTGGCGAACAGCCGCTGCCACAGCATGAAGAACCCGGCCGAACCCAGTCCCAGCAGGCCGCCGCCTACCACCACGAGCGGAAGGGCCCAGGCGTCCAGGTAGATGGCCGCAATGAGGCAACACCAGCCAAGGAAGTAAGGCGCGGCGGCCAGCATGACCATGAAGCGCCGCGTGGGCCCGGGCAGGAAGTACACGCCGAAGGCGCTGGCGAAGTAGCTTGCCGAGAACACGAGCGATTGCGCCAGGAAGAACCAGAACACGATCTCGGGCGTCTGGAACTCCAAGGGCAGGAACGGAAACACGCCTCCCCATACGCCGGCGGCATTGATGGCCAGGAACAGCGCGTAGCCGAGCGACGTGACGTTCGGCTTCAGTATGCGGATGACGGCTGCTGGCTGCAAAGGGCTCCCCCGGGTTTTATCGGACATGCGACGAGAGACAGGAGTGCAGTATAGCCGATTGGGCTCGCCCGTGCCTGCCGCAGGGCCGGGGCACGCGTTACGCCGGGGCAACGGGGTGCCCACGGTTCGTTGAATGCTCTGGTGATCGGCACCGTTGCAGAAGCGGTGCCCGATACCATGACGTGATGGGTTGTGGAGCGGAGGGGATGATGAAAGGAACAACGTGCCCTATGGATTTCACGTCGACGCCGTGCGCTGCGTCGGATGCCGCGCCTGCGTCGACGCCTGCTGTGCGCAGTGCCGCGTGCCGGACGAGCTATCCTGCCGCACCGTGACCTCCTACGAAGGCGGCGTTTGGGAGGAGGCGCCCGACGGCACCTGCTCGCTCATCTTGTTTGCGTACTTCATCTCGGTAAGCTGCCTGCACTGCGCCCGCCCTGCCTGCATGGCTGCTTGCACGGAGGAGGCGTTGCGCAAGCAGCCGGGTACCGGCCTTATGAGCGTGGTGACCGCCCTCTGCACCGGGTGCGGGGACTGCGCCCGGGCGTGCCCCTACGGTGTGGTGAAGATCGACCCGCGCCATGGCGTGGCCGTCATCTGCGATGCCTGCGCCGCCGTCATAGAGGCGGGCAAGCAGCCCGCTTGCGTGGAAGCCTGTCCCGAGGACGCGCTCCATTTCGGCGAGATGCGCGACCTCCGCGCCGCCTATGGCGAGCTGGCGAGCATCCCGCCGCTGCCTCCCGCGGACGCCACGTACCCCAGCCTGGTGCTCACGGCGCCGCCGGCACTGTTGAGCGCCCTGCGCTGACGGTTGGGGCGGCGGCGGGGAGCGCTGTCACATACACCCTCACATGCAGGCAGTTGACCTGCGAATACTCAAAGTTCCCACATTTTATGTGACACGCGTTTTCTCCGATAAGGGTATGGTAGGCCCCGTTATGGAGCCGTTTCCGTCTTGGGGGGAACCCGAAAGGCGGACCGGCAAGGCGTCCGGCGCGGGAGGCGCGGGACGCATCGAGGACTACCGAAGGGGGAGTGTCATGTCAGACATCATGCCGAGTCTGAGCCGCCGTACGTTCATGAAGACGACCGGTGCGCTCGGTGCGCTGGCAGCCGTGGGCGGCAGCGTGGCCGCCACGAACACGCTCTTCGGGGCGGGCGTGCCGCAAGCGCATGCCGCCGCCGAGGAGACCGTCACGTGGGGCCACTGCGCCATCAACTGCCCGGGCCGCTGCAGCCTGAAGTTCCACGTGCAGGATGACGAAGTGGTGTGGGTGGATACCTACACGAGCAAGGACGCGGGCTTCGACGACCCGCAGCCGCGCGCCTGCCTGCGCGGCCGCAGCTATCGTCGCTGGCTTGCCAGCCCCGACCGCATCAACTACCCCATGAAGCGCGTGGGGAAGCGCGGCGAGGGCAAGTACGAGCAGATCAGCTGGGACGAGGCCATCGACCTTGCAGCCACGAAGCTCAAGGAGGTCATCGACAAGTACGGCAACGAGGCCGTGTACGTGCCCTACGCCACCGGCGTGTCGGCCACCACGTCGCGTCCGTTCAACCGCTTCCTGAACCTCGTGGGCGGCTACCTGAACTTCTACAACAGCTACTCCACGGCGCAGATCTCCTGCATCACGCCCTACATGTACGGCTCCAAGGGCAACGGCGGCAGCTCGTTCAAGACGGCGGAGGACGCCAAGCTCGTGCTCATCTTCGGCTCCAGCCCCACCGAGACGCGCCAGGGCGGCCTGACCACGCACTACGACTGGGTGCACCTGCGCGAGCGCACGGGCGCGAAGATCTACATGATCGACTACCGCATGAACGACTCCATCTCGGGCCATTCCGAGCAGTGGCTGCCCATCAACCCGGGCACCGATGCGGCGCTCGTGGCCGGCATCGCCCACTACCTTATCAAGAACGACCTGGTGGACCTGGACTTCCTGCACACGTACTGCCAGGGTTACGACGAGGAGACCATGCCCGAGGCCTATAAGGGCAAGAACCTGTCCTACTACTCCTACATCATGGGCGAGGGCTACGACAAGGTGGAGAAGACGCCCGAGTGGGCTGCCAAGATCACCGGCATTCCGGCCGAGCGCATCGAGGAGCTGGCCGAGGAGATCGGCACGACGAAGCCCCTCTACGTGAACCAGGGCTGGGGCCCGCAGCGCCGCAGCAACGGCGAGTGGACGGCCTGGGCCATCATGGCGCTGCCCTGCCTGGTGGGCCAGATCGGCCTGCCTGGCACGAACAACGGCACCCGCGAGGACCGCACGAGCCCGGCGAGCGTGTCCATGGACGCCGGCAAGAACCCGGTGAAGACCTCCATCCCGTGCTTCCTGTTCACCGATGCCATCGACCATGGCACCGAGATGACGGCGAAGAACGCCGGCGTGAAGAACGCCGACGCGCTCAAGGTGAACATCAAGTACATGATCAACTACGCCGGCAACTGCCTGACCAACCAGCACTCCGACATCAACAAGGCGCACGACGTCCTGGCCGACGAGAGCAAGTGCGAGTTCATCCTGGGCATCGACACGGTCATGTGCGACTCGCTGAAGTACTCCGACGTCATCCTGCCCGACCTGTTCCGCTTCGAGCAGACCTCGCAGATCTCCACTGGCTCCGACACGGGCTACATGATCACGGGCACGGCCTGCACGTCGCCCAAGTTCGAGCGCAAGACCGCCTACGAGATGGCCACGCTCATGGCCGAGAAGTTCGGCGTGGCCGACGAGTTCACCGAGGGCAAGACCGAGGAAGAGCGCATCAAGGAGCAGTACGAGAAGGCGCGCGAGAAGAGCCCGAAGCTTCCCACCTGGGATGAGGCCGTGGAGATGGGCGTGTACATCGAGGAGCACGCGCCGGTGGTGTCCATGAAGAAGTTCCGCGACGACCCGGTGGCGAACAAGCTGGACACGCCGTCCGGCAAGATCGAGATATTCTCCGAGAAGCTGCTCGAATTCACCGAGGGCTGGGAGCTCGAGGCCGACGACACGCTGCCCGGCTTGGACACCATGCCCCCGATCCCCGTGTACCTGCCCGAGTGGTACGGCGTGGAGAACACGACCGACGAGTACCCGCTCGCGCTGTCCGGCTTCCACTACCGCGGCCGCATCCATAGCTCGTGGGGCTTCATGCCCGAGCTCAAGGAGGTCAACCCGCAGGAAGCCTGGATCAACCCGGTGGACGCGGAGCCCCGCGGCATCGAGCAGGGCGATACGGTGCGCGTGAAGAACGAGTTCGGCGAGATCGAGCTGTTGGCCAAGGTCACGCCCCGCGTGGTTCCCGGCACGGTGGCGGTTTCCCAGGGCGCGTGGCACGACGCCGACATGGCGGGCGACCGCGTGGACAAGGGCGGCAGCATCAACACGCTCACGACCCAGCGTCCCTCGCCCCTGTCGAAGGGCAACCCGCAGCACACGAACATCTGCGAAGTCGTGAAGGCATAGCGGCGAGGAAAGGAGAGGATAGATCATGACGCATTACGCATTTTCTTTCGACGGCACTCGCTGCACCGGTTGCAAGACCTGCGAGATGGCCTGCAAGGATTACAAGGATCTTGACCTGGGCGTCGCGTACCGCAAAGTGTACGAGGTGACGAGCGGCGAGACGGTGAGGGACGCCAACGGCTGCTTCACCTCCACGTGCACGAGCTACCCGCTGTCGCTGTCGTGCAACCACTGCGACGACCCGGCGTGCACGAAGGTGTGCCCCACGGGCGCCATGCACAAGGATGCGGAGACGGGCCTCGTGTCCGTTGACGCCGACAAGTGCGTGGGCTGCGGCTACTGCCACATGGCCTGCCCGTACAACGCGCCGAAGGTGGACCGCTCCAAGGGCCACTCCGTGAAGTGCGACGGCTGCGCCGAGCGCGTGGCGGCCGGCGAGAAGCCGGTGTGCGTGGAGGCCTGCCCGGCCCGCGCGCTCGACTTCGGCACGGTTGAGGAGATGTCCAAGGTAGGCGAGCGCGGCAACATCGCGCCGCTGCCCGAGCCGCACTACACGAACCCGAACCTGTTCATCAAGCCTTCCGCGGATGCCAAGCCTGCCGGCAGCGCCGACGGCAAGGTCGTCAACCCCCTGGAGGTGATGTAGCATGGAGGCCGCATTCGCCGAACTGCCTCTGGCGCTGTTCACGACCCTGGCCCCGATGGGCGCCGGCGCCTTCATCGCGCTCGCGCTGGCCTTCTTCACCACGACGTTCACCGACGACCAGGTGAAGAAGATCGACCGCATGACGCTCATCCCGCTCGTCGTGGTGCTCGTGGGCTTCGCCGCCTCGTTCTTCCACCTGGCCTCGCCGCTGCACGCGGCCGGCGTGTTCGCCGGCATCGGCTCCTCGCCGCTGTCGAACGAGATCCTCGTGGGCTCGCTGTTCGTGGTGCTGGCCCTGGTGTACGTGATCCTGGCGCTGGCCGGCAAGCTCTCCGGCGCTGCGCGCAAGGGCCTCGTGGCCGTGGTGGCCGTGGCCGCCGCCGTGTTCGCCTGCTTCACCGGCATGGCCTACATGATGGAGACCATCGCCTCGTGGAACTCGCCGCTCGTGGTGGTGCAGCTGCTGGGCTTCGCCCTGCTGGGCGGTATGCCGCTGGGCACGCTGGTGCTGGGCCTGGCGGGGGCGCTGCCTGACGCGCTCAAGGGCTCGTTCAAGACGGCCGGCATCGTGGTGGCCGCAGCCGGCGCGGTGCTTGCCATCGGCGGGTTCTGCGTCCAGGTCATGGGCGTGGGCGGCATGGAGAATGCCCTCGTGTCCGGCGCCGACCTCGTGGCCGACGTCACCATCTACCTTGCGGTGGCCGTGGCCAGCCTCGTGCTGGCGGCGGCGGGCACCGTGGCGGCGCTCCTGGGCAAGAGCCCGGTGGCAATGGCCGGCTTCGGCGCGGTCATGGCCGTGATCGGCATCTTCGTCGCCCGCCTCGTGTTCTACGCCGTGCAGCTCTCGGTGGGCCTGAGCTTCTAGCGCACCACCTTGCTGGTAAGGAAGGGAGCGCTCCCTTCCTTACCAGCCGGCCGGGTGCTTGCGCGCCGGGGCTGCCGCCCCGGCGCATCCGGTCAACCTCGCAAGTTGCCGAATGCGCCGGACGGCTCTCCCGATACGCGCGTCGCCGACCGGCTTGCAGGAAGGGTACGCCCCCCCCCGACCGGCTTGCAGGGAGGGTACGCGCTCCCCCTTCGACCAGCTTGCAGGGAGAGCACGCGCTCCCCCTTCGACCGGCTTGCCGGGAGGGTACGCGCGCACGGTTCTGAAACGAAAACTTTGACGGAGGCAAGGTACGCTACAATGTGGCGTACCTTGCTGGTTTCGACGGAGGGGACGAACTATGGACGAGAACATGCAGGACGGCTCGGACGTGCTCGAGGGCATCGCCTTCGTGGGCGAGACGCTGGGGCCGTTCTTCCTTCAGGACCCGAAGACGGGCGAGGCCGGGGCGGCGTTCCAGGCGTTGGCGGCGCTCGACGTGGACGCGGCCGCTGCGGAGTGGCCGTTCGCGGGCGAGGCCGAGGCGCGCGCCTGTCTGGCGCTCATGAAGGAGGGCCTTGCGCACGGCATCGAGGACGACGACCTGGTGTGGGAGTACCGCCGCCTGTTCGTCGGCCCGGCGCCGAAGCCGGCGCCGCCGTGGGGATCGGTGTACACCGACCGCGAGTGCGTCGTGTTCGGCGAGAGCACGCTCGCCCTGCGCGCTTGGATGCGCGCCCAGGGCATCGCGCGGCTCGTGGACGATAAGACCCCCGAGGACCACATCGGCCTCATGCTCGTGCTCATGGCGTGGATCGCCCGCAACCAGCCCGCCGACCTGGACGACTACCTGCGCCTGCACCTGCTGCCGTGGTCGTCGCACTTCCTGGACGAGCTGGCCGAGGCTGCAAAGCAGCCGTTCTACGAGGGCCTTGCCCGCCTGGCGAAGGCGAGCCTCGAGGGCATCCAGTCCGAGCGCGCCCTCGACGTGGCCTACCCGCGGTTCTACCGCTAGGAGGGGCTCATGCTGTCGGGGATGGGCACGGCGCTGGGCGAGATCACGCTCGTCCTGTTCACGACGCTCGCGCCGTCGGGCGTCGTCGCGTTCATCCTCATGGGCCTGCCGCTTCTGCGCGCGGACCTGGCTGCCGACGCGCGGCGGCGCATCAACCAGTTCCTAAGCATTCCGCTCGTCACTGCCATGGTGGGGCTCGTGGCCTCGGCCACCCACCTGGGCAATCCGGCGAACGCCCTCTACGTGTTCCTGGGCGTGGGCCGCAGCCCGCTTTCCACTGAGGTGTTCTGCGCCGTGGTGTTCCTTGCGCTGGCGGGGGTGTACTGGCTCTACTCGTTCGCGGAGCGCCCGCGCGTCGGCCTGCAGCGCCCCTGGATGGTGCTGGCCATGGCGGCGGGCATCGTGTTCGTCACGTCCGTGGCCTTCGCCTACAACGCCGAGACCATCGTATCGTGGTACACGGTGTACGTGCCGCTGAACCTGTGGCTGAACGCGTTGGTGGGCGGCCCGGTCCTTGCGCTCGTGGGCCTGCGTGCCGCGCGTTGGGAGCCGGCGTGCGGCCGCTTCGGACGCGCGGCGCTGGCG
>NC_021021.1:972951-977214 GCF_000210055.1 Gordonibacter pamelaeae 7-10-1-b | reverse complement strand
GGCGGCCGTCAGCTGGGCGTCGCGCGCGCGGCCGCGGCGTGCGCGCTCGTGCTGGCCGGCATCTTCGTCATGCGCTTCGCGTTCTACATGATGCACCTGACGGTGGGGCTGGGCGTGTAGGCTTTAGTCGGCATGGGGGGGACGGGGTGCCCGGATCGTAGAAGCAGAAGTGCGCCTTGCCCTGCGACTTCGCCCGGTACAGCGCCGTGTCGGCGCGGTCGTACACCGTCTTGAAATCCGTTCCCTGCTTGGGTACGAGCACCACGCCGGCCGAGGCCGAGAGCTCGATGGACGTGTCACCCCTTACCTTCGTCGTCCACGGCTTGCCGCAAAGCGCGCCAACGCGCCGCGCCAAGCTGGCCTGCGTGATATCGTCGCAGTACACGATGAACTCGTCGCCGCCCCAGCGGCACACCAGGTCGTTCTTGCGGAATGCGCCGCGCAGATGGCTCCCCGCGTCCGCCAGCGCCGTGTCGCCGGACAGGTGGCCGTAGCGGTCGTTGATCAGCTTGAAATCGTCCAGGTCGATGATCACGAAGGCGCCTGCCGTTCCCTTGCGCAGCGTTTTCGCCAGGGCCTCCGGCAGCAGCGCTGCGCCGGTCTGGCGGTTCAGCAGCCCGGTGAGCGCGTCGTGGCGCGCCTTGTCCTCCAGCTCCAGCTCCCGGCGTTTGCGCCGGTCGATATCGGTGACGGTCAGATAGGCGTACACGTCGCCGCCCTCCTCGAGCCGGACGAGGCGGAAGTCCAGTTCCATCCAGCGCTCGCCCTGCTCGTCTTGCTGGCGGTACTCCAGCGAATCGAACAGCACCCCGTCCTCGAAACGCGCGAGCATGGCGTCGAAGTCGAGGAACGACCTGACCGCCGCCTCGTCCTTCACGGTATGCACCGTGCGCCCGATGCGCTCGGCCGGCGTGGTGTCCGTCCAGTCTTCGAGCTGGGCTCCCGAAGCCCGCCTCCATGCCTTCCGATCGGCGGCGTTCAGGAAGCTCTTCGTGCACAGGTTGACGCACCAGTGGTCCACGGCGCGGCCCTTCAGCATGTCGAACAGGTTGCCCTCCGGGTCGCTTTCGGCAGAAGCGGTGCTCGGTGCAGCTGGGGATGGATCGAGCTCCCTCTGGTCCGTCACGTCGGCGAGCGAGGCGAAGAAGATGCTGCGCTCCTGCTCGCGCCGCAGGAAGAACACTTTCAAGTGCAGCCACATAAGCTCGCCGTTCAGGCGGTAGCGCCGTATCGTGCCCTCGGCGCCCGACACCGGGTGCTGCTCGGCCTGCTGGAACAAGCTCATGATGAGGTCTCGGTCATCGGGGTGCACCTGGCGGAAGATGAACCGCTGGCGCTCGTGCAGGTCGATGGCGTTGCAGCCGGTCACGCGATAATACGAGTTGTTCACTTGCAGCAGCTCGAAACGATCGGGGTAGACGGCGTACACGGCCATGCCCCCGAGGAGGTTGTCGACGAGCGTGTGGCTCGTCACGTTTTCGTTCAGCAGCGCATCCAGGTCGATAAGATCCATGAGCGGGCTCAGCACGCCGCGGAAGTCCACGGCATTGGGCTGGCCGAGCAGGGCCTCGATCTGCTCGGTGTCCATGGGGCGGTGGAAGTAGTAACCTTGGGCGTAGTCGCAGCCGATCTCCTGGAGGAAATCCACCTGCTCCTTCGTCTCGGCACCTTCGGCGATGATGCGCAGGTCCATGAGGCGGGCCATGGACACGACGGCTTCGAGGATGCTCTCGCTGCGCTGCGTGTCGTCCTCGCGGTTCAGGAAGCCCATATCGATCTTCAGGACGTCCACGGTGATGTCCTTCAGCATGTTGAGCGACGAGTAGCCGCTGCCGAAGTCGTCCATGAGGATGGTGAAGCCGAGCGCTTTCAGCTGGCGCACCGCCTCGGCCATCTTTCGGTCCTCGGCATAGGCGCTCTCGGTGATCTCCAGCTCAAGGAGACGGTGGTCGAGGCCGTAGGTGCTCACCAGGTCCTCGAGGGTCTCCACCACGTCGATGGCGTACAGGTCGGCCCGCGAGATGTTCACGGACACGGGGATGGGCCGGTTGCCGCGGTCGATCCACGAGCGCAGGTTCCGGCACACCTCGTCCCACACATACAGGTCGAGGCTGGCGATGAACCCGTTGCGCTCGAGCACGGGGATGAACGCCCCCGGCATGACGATGCCGCGCTCGGGATGCTGCCAGCGCACGAGCGCCTCGAGGCCCACGATGCGCCCCGTGCGGGTGCTGCACTGGGGCTGCCAGTACGGCACGAACTCGCGGTTCTTCAGCGCCTGTTTCACTTCCAGCAGCAGCTTCGCCTCGTTCTCCAGCTTCTCGGACATGGAATCCTCGTACCAGGCCACGCGCTTGGCGTAGGCGTTCTTGACCGAGGCCATGGCCAGCATGGCATAGTCGCAGGCGGTGCTGACCGACCCTCCCGCCTCCTCGATGGGGCATACGCCGATGGCGGGACGGAACCCGATGGTGTCCTCGGAGTCGAAGGGCGGCAGCTTGAGCTGGCCGTCGATGGAGTCCTCGGCTATCACGCCGCAGGGCAGCACGAGGGTGAAGTCGTCGCCTCCCAGGTAGCCGGCCACGCCGCCATGGCGCTCGGCAAGGCTGTCGAGGCGGGCCGCGATGGAGCGCAGTATCTCGTCGCCCGCCTCGCGCCCATGCCACTCGTTGAACAGCTTGAAGTGCTCGATGTCCAGATAGGAGGCATCGAAGCGCTGGCCGGGATGCGCTTTGACCAGTTTGTCGGCCTTCTCGTAGAACGTGGAGGCGTTGTAGAGGCCGGTGAGCCGGTCGCGCTCGCGCAGCTGCCGTATCTGGGCGGTTTCGACGTGCTTGTTGCGGTTGCGCACTTCGGCATCGATGTCGGCGATGAAGCACATGACCACCGTCTCGCCGCCCTCTCCGCGCTTGACGGGCACGACGGTCTGCGCCACCCAGCCCCAGCTGCCATCGTAGCGCAGTTTGCGGAACTCGTCGCGCAGCGCGCCGCCCGCCTCCTCGATGCGCGCGAGCATGGTTCCGAAGTCCCAGAACCGCTCGAACCGCTCGCGGTCCTCGGGGCTTATCATATTCTCCCGCACGTCGTCGAACATAGCGTCGAGCTCGCCGGAGAGCGGCGGCATGACGTACTTGCCCGGCTCGTGGTAGAGTACCCGGTACGTGCCGTCCGTCAGGTTGATCTCGAACAGCTCGTCGTAGGACGAGGGCTCCCTCAACGTGGAGAACAGGCTGCGGCTCCGGTTGTCAACGGGCCGGCCCGAGAACAGCACGCAGGGGCCGCGGTCGAACCAGTCAACCTCGAGGCAGGTGATCTCGAACCATTGGTCGCGCCGCGCGCTGAAGATGACGGTCTGGGCGGCATCCCCGTCCCCGTGCCAGGGGCAGTCGATGCAGGGCTCGCTCGAGCCGCGGAACGACTCGTAGCAGAGGGAGCCCACCTGGCCGCGCGGGAACGCGCGATGGGCGGCCTGGTCCATGTACACCACGCGATAGTCGCGGTCGATGACATAGGTGTGCCGGCGCATGGATGGGTTCCCTGAAGCGCTGTCGCCCATGTACCTGCTCCTAACCGAAGTAGCCGATCTCCCCATGACGGACTGGTGCCGCAAGAGAGCAACCCCCATTGTATCTCCTTGCGCAGGCTGGTGTCTTGCAAAAGGCGAAAGGCTATAGAAATAGTCGGGTATTGCCGCACCGATCGTGCCCGTTCAATGCGTTAAAGACAGCTTCCCCACGATCACCGCGGCCTCTCGCCAGCGTCGATGCAGAGTCCGGCACCCGATGGGGGCCGCGTGCTATCATGGGGGAATCGCAACCGGCGGGAAGGCGGAGCATGGATCGGACCGACGAGCGCTACGGCGCCTACGTTTCCATCTTGGAAGAAGAGCTTATCGCGGCGATGGGATGCACGGAGCCCATCGCCATCGCGTTGGCGGCGGCGCGGGCGCGCGAGCTGCTGGGCGTCGAACCCGCCCGCGTGCAGGTGGCGGCCAGCGGCAGCATCATCAAGAACGCGAAGAGCGTCGTGGTGCCCCACACGGGCGGCCTCAAGAACATCGAGGCCGCGGCGGCGGCCGGCATCGTGGCGGGGGAGGCCGCCCGCGGGCTGGAAGTGATCGCCGACGTTTCGCCGGCCGACGTGGAGAAGGTCGTCGCCTACCTGGAGGGCACCCCCATCGCGGTTGAGCGCGCGGACTCGGGCCTTGACTTCGACATCGTCGTGCAGGTGTTCGCGGGGGATGGTGCCGAGGGGGCGGCGGCC
>NC_021021.1:969341-972804 GCF_000210055.1 Gordonibacter pamelaeae 7-10-1-b | reverse complement strand
CGCGCCGCGCGCTCGTGCGCATCGCCGACTTCCACACGAACATCGTGCGCGAGGAGCGCGACGGCGAGGTGCTGCGCGACGCCGCTCCTGCGTCCGAGGGCGGCGAGGCCGAGGGCATGACCGACCGCGGCGTGCTCTCGATGGCCGGCATCTGGGACTTCGCCATGACGGTGGACCTGGACGACGTGCGCGGGCTGCTGGAGCGGCAGGTTGCCTGCAACGCAGCGGTGGCCGACGAGGGGCTGGCCGGCGATTGGGGCGCCGACATCGGCAGCGTCATGTTGGGCGCCTACGGCGACGACGTGAAGGTGCGCGCCTGCGCCTGCGCCGCCGCGGCGTCCGACGCGCGCATGAGCGGCTGCGAGCTGCCGGTGGTCATCAACTCGGGCAGCGGCAACCAGGGCATCACCGTGTCGGTGCCGCTCATCGTGTACGCGCGCGAGCTGGGGTCGAGCGACGAGCAGCTCTACCGCGCGCTCGTGCTCTCGAACCTCGTGGCCATCCACCAGAAGACGGGCATCGGGCGCCTGTCGGCCTTCTGCGGCGCCGTATGCGCGGGCGCGGCGGCGGGCGCCGGCATCGCGTACCTGGACGGCGGCGGCTACAAGGAGGCGTGCCACGCTGTGGTGAACGCGCTCTCCATCGTGGCCGGCATGGTGTGCGACGGCGCGAAGCCCTCGTGCGCCGGCAAGATAGCCTTCTCGGTGAACGCCGGCATCTTGGGCTACGTGATGTACCGCGACGGCCAGCAGTTCTACGGCGGCGACGGCATCGTGAAGAAGGGCGTGGAGAACACCATCGACTCCATCGCCCGCCTCGGCCGCGACGGCATGCGCGCCACCAACGACGAGATCATCAGGATCATGCTGGGTTCGTAGGGGAAGGAGCAGGGAGACGGAAAACCTCCCCTGCCTTAGCATCCGTCTCAGTTCGCGCGGGTGGCGTTGGAGGGGTCTATCGACATGCTCTGGAAGCGCTCCTGCATGTACTCGTTGTCGAAGTTGCGGTCGAAGAACTGGGCCATGGCGGTCTCGGCCGGCTTGCCGGCCATGCGCTGGTACCAGCAGTCCAGCGACAGCAACGTCATGGCGCCGTCCACGATCATGAGGGCCGCGCACACCGTGGTGACGGCGTAGCGCCAATTCCAGGGTATGAGGTTCACCAGCTTCAGCATCCAGGGCAGGCACAGCTTGATCCACATCACGCCCAGCACGCCCCACATGGCCATGAACATGCCGTTGGTGCGCCCGTCGATGGACAGGAACGTGCCCGAGTAGTCCCAGGCCACAATGCCGAAGGCGAACTGCATGAACCAACTGGTCAGGTATTCGAATGCCCCGCCGATGACCGCGCTCACCAGGAAGATGAGGACGACGTTCTTGTCGTGGAAGCGGTTGAGCGCCACGGTCATGAGCACGGCGCCGAACCCGTAGATGGGCGAGAAGGGCCCGAACAGCAGGCCGGCACGGTCCTGGTAGTGGCCGGGGTCGACCACGACGAAGTGGTACACCGTCTCGATGATAAGGCCCAGCACGCAGCAGACGGTGAATATCCAGAACAGGTTGAAGAAGTTGAGGGCAATGAACCCCTTGCCGGTCTCGTCGCGCCCGAGCGTGCCGTCCTCGGCGTCCTCGCGCGTCTCCATGTCGCGCAGCTTGCGTTGCAGCTCGCGCTCGTCGGCAAGCGACGGGTCCAGGTAGCTGGTAAGCACCACGAGGAACACGATGAAGGCCACGAAGAACAGCACGGTGCCGTCCAGGCCGAAAAGCATGATGTCACACAGGATGCCGGCTACCATGAGGCCGGTGAGCAGCTCGGCGGTCTGCGCCGCAAAGCGCCGCTTGTCGCGCAGCAGGCGGATGCCGAACACGATGAACGCCACGGTGAGCAGGGCCAGGATAGCCAGCAGCGCGAAGAACAGCACCGTGGAGGCCGTAGAGTCGTCTGCGAGCGCGCCTTCGCGAAACGCGATCACCATGGCCACGATGACGAACCCGATCATGGGCAGGATGGCGACGCCTGCCACGATGCACAGGATGGCGAACACCTTGAGCGGCAGGGGGATCTTCTTCTTGAGGGTTGCCGCCGCCTCGGCTTCCTGGGACGTCAGCGCCTCTATCTCGGCTTCGAGCTTGGCTTCCGCCTCGGTGCTGCGCTGCCCCTCGCGGTGGTTGTGCATCATCGGTACCTCTCGTGCCCATGCCGACGCGCACCGCGCCGGCCCCGTCCAGCTTGCAGGCACCCACGATACCATAACCCGATGGGCGGACGGTTACGGGGCGGATGATGCGCATCGTGCGCCCATGAGCGTGGGCGAGGGTTGAGGCCGTTGCGTGCGGCGGGCACCGGCGCGGCACGCTTTAGGCGTTGCGCGTCTCGGCCTCTATGAGGTCGATGAGATCCTGCTGCGAGTGCACGTCCACCTTGCGGTAGATGCTCTTCACGTGGCTCTTCACCGTCTCGTCGCCAATGACCAGCTCCTCGCGGATGTAGGCGCGGTTGCGGCCCTTCGCCAGCAGGAACAGCACCTCTATCTCGCGCGGCGACAGGCGGCAGCGCCGGGCGATGCGCGTGCCGGCCTTCTCGAAGTCGGTGGCGGCGTCGGCCTCCTCCATGGGCTTCACGTAACCCCAGCCCGTGCTGGCCTTCCCGCTGCCCAGGGCGAACAGCGCGATGATGAGGATGGCGAAGATGATGCCCGCCGAGAGCATGGCCATCCCCAGGTCGGTGTCCACCACGTTCACGGCCAGCGCCGCAGCGATTGACCCGGCGAACTGGCCCAGCTGGATGGACAAAAGCCCCCATCCCGCTATCCAGCCGGCCGGCACGCCGCGCGAGGCCAGCACGGGCCACAGCGCCCACAGCACGATGTAGAAGTACTGGTAGCCCGCCTGGTGCACCGCCGTACCGATGACGTTCCACGGCTCGTGCAGCGGCAGGAACAGGAAGCCCGCCGCCATGAGCGGCAGGGCCACTTGGTACGTCAGATGGTCGAAGTCCATCTTCGCCCAGCTCATGGTTGCGAAGATGGCCACGGATCCGCCGACGATGGCCGCGATGTTCAGCAGGTCGCGCACGGCCAGCCAGTCGCTCTCCACGGGCGCCATGAGGCCTTTCATCGCGCCGAACGACACGCCGAAGAAAAGCGCCACGGTCACGAGCCGCAGCGGCGGGCGCGCCTTCACCCGCACGTTGCGCTCGCGCCGGGGCAGGCGGGGCACGCTGCGCTTGTAGTGCAGGAAGCAGCCCATGCTCGCCGCCGGCAGCAGGGCCACGGCCAGCTGGGCCGCGTCGACGGGCAGCAGCCGGATGGCGAAGTACGCGACGGCGGCGATGAGCAGGGCGACCACGGAGTAGTTCACGGTGCGCTTCGATCCGAGTGAGGCGAACAGCTCGGCCCACAGTACCACGACGATGGCGCTGCCCACGCCTGTGACCAGCGCGCCTGCAAGATAGACCGGCG
>NC_021021.1:966199-968874 GCF_000210055.1 Gordonibacter pamelaeae 7-10-1-b | reverse complement strand
CCGCGGGCGGCGAGGGCGGCGTGCCGGTGGCGGAGAGCGGCGCCTCGGCCGGCCCCGACGTTGCCGGGAAGCACAGCTGGGAGATCGCGCCCGAGCCCATCGCCAAGGACAAGATCAAGGGCACGGAGGAATGCGACGTGCTCGTGATCGGCGCGGGCCTCGCGGGCTGCTGCGCCTCCATCTCGGCGCTTGAGAAGGGCGCGAAGGTCATCACCATCGACAAGAACCCCGAAACGGTGGTCGCGCGCGGCGTGCACATCGCCGGCTTCCACACCAAGGTCCAGCAGAAGCTGGCGGGCGAGGGCCTGGTGGAGGAGCCCGACTACAACAACGTGGTGCGCCGCTGGATCAACTGGGCGCAGGGTCGCGTGAAGGAGCCCTTGCTGTGGGAGTTCGCGCACAAGAGCGGCGCGTGCTTCGACTGGCTGTACGACCTGGCCACGAAGAAGGGCCTCGAGGCGCTTCTGTGGGACGGCTACTACAAGGGCCCCGACTACACCGAGTACCCGGTAACGCACATCTTCTACCAGGCCGACAAGTACGAGGAGACCGTGAACTTCACGTTCTACCAGGGTTCCGGCGTGGGCGACGTGTACGGCAACGCGGTGCTGGTGCCGGCGCTGTACGAGACCATCGCCGACATGGGCGGCGAGATCCGCTGGGAGACGAAGAGCGAGCAGCTCGTGCGCGAGGGCGACGGCCCCGTGACGGGCGCTGTCGTGTCCACCGGCAAGGACGAGTATACGCAGATCAACGCCAAGTCGGTCATCATCGCCTCCGGCGACTACGCGGCCGACAACGAGATGTTCCAGTACTATTCGCCCATGACGGCCTACGCCATGGACGGCCGCTTCTACAACCCGCCCGACTGCGACACCGGCGACATGCACAAGCAGGCCATCTGGGCCGGCGGCGCCATGCAGAAGTCCGAGCCGCACGCGGCGGTCATGCACCTGGACTTCGGCGCGGCCAGCTACGGCTTCTTGCACGTGAACTGGGAGGGCAGGCGCTTCAAGAACGAGGACGTGAACACCCAGTCCAAGAGCGTGACGAAGGCCCTCCAGACGAAGAAGGACGCCTGGACCATCTACGACTCCCACGGCCTGGAGCAGGTGAAGGCCCAGATGGACGCTGGTTTGGGCGGCGGTCTGCAGTGGGGCCAGCTCACCCAGCCGGTGGGCGGCGAGTACAACCTCGAGGCCCAGAAGAAGGTGCTGGAAGGCGAGCTGGAGAGCGGCCAGACGGTCGAGGCGAACACGCTTGAAGAACTGGCGGAGAAGATGGGCGTGCCGCCCGAGAACCTCGTGGCCACGGTCGACCGCTACAACGAGCTGTGCGATCTGGGCAAGGACCTCGACTTCGGCAAGCGCCCCGAGGTCATGGGCAAGGTCGTCGACCCGCCGTTCTACGCCGGCAAGCTGGTGGCCAGCATGCTCACCATGTGCGGCGGCCTGCGCACGAACCTGGACGCCCAGGTGCTCGACGCCGAGGACCAGCCCATCGAGGGCCTGTACGTGTGCGGCTCGGCTGCCGGCGAGTTCTTCGGCGCGGGCGACTACCCCACCTACGTGCCGGGTATCGGCCACGGACGCTGCGTGACGTTCGGCCGCATCGCGGGCATCAACGCCGCAGGCGGCAACGCCGACGAGGAGATCCCGAGCCTCGACCTCTAGCCATGGGGCAGGCGAGCGGGCGTCGTGCCCGCTCGCCGCTCCTTTTCAGGGCCGCCGATCCTCTCCCTCCCGATCGGCGGCCTTTTTGCGCGACCTAGCGCCCGTAAGGGTCCCAACCGCCGGGCGGCGTGACCTTCTCGGCCTGTACCACCGCCGAGGCGTACTGGATGCGGGCGACCAGATCGTGCTCCGCCTCCGACACGTCCTCGTAGTCGTCGCGCGAGCGGAAGAGGGCGTACACGTCCTCCATGAGCGCTCCGATGGTGATGTGCTCCTCGCCGTCGTGCATGGGAATCCCCCGTCCCTCGCCGACGCTCCCCAGGGACCGCCGACGCCGTAGTGTGCCAACCGTTCCAGTATAGCCGATATGTAACCTGCTGAATACGCTGACGCTTATAGCGGTTGTCTGCTGCGTGCTTCGCTCGACGGTTTGCCTGCGGGTGATGGGAGCGCAACGGTTGCGTCACGCTCGCCATCCACCCGTTCGGCGGCCTGCGGCCGGGGCGACAATGCAGCGGATACCGAACCATCCCGCGGACGCGCCCGTCCGCGGTCGACGAAAGGAACCGCCATGCCCGCATCGATCCATCCCGAACTGAAACTAAGCATCGTGCTCGACGAGGAGAGCTTCCAGGGCGACGCCGACGCCGAGATCGAGCGTCGCTTCACAGCCGTTGCGCCTACGGAGGTCGTGCGGGCCGAGAAGGGCTCGCAGCGCGCGAACGTCATCGAGTTCGATGTCGGGATGAACGCGGTGGACGAGGATGCGGAGGACCCGCTGTGGGAAGGCGCGCTCACCACGTGGCTCGACGAGGAGTTCGCCGAGACGTCGGCCCTGGTGGCACGCGAGAACGATGCGCGCCGCAACAACGGCGACCCCGTGCTGCCCTTCTCGTGGGCCGAGGTGTGCTTCGGCGCGGGCCCGGCCATCGCCGTGCGCATGGTGGAGTCGTCCATACCGGAGGCGGCCGCCGGCTACGTGGGGCGGGCGCGCACCCTGCT
>NC_021021.1:964259-965874 GCF_000210055.1 Gordonibacter pamelaeae 7-10-1-b | reverse complement strand
TGCGCCGCGGCGACGACCCGGCCGATGTGGCGGCCGAGGAGGCGGCCGTCGATGTCGAGGAGAGCGCACCTCCGGCCTCGGTCGTCACCGACGAGCCTGCGCAGGGCAAGTCCTCGATGTCGGACGGGCGGGGCCGCGAGGACTTCGGGGTTGACACCTCGGGCGAGTCCTGCGCACGGGAAGGCGGCGAGGTGCCGAGCACGCTGGACTACCGCATCTGGAACGTGGCCTACGCCGACGGCACGTCGGTGCGCTTCGACTCCGTCCTGGGCGAGGCCATCCTGGACTAGCGAACGACAGAGGGACGGCGGGCGCAACCGCGCGCCCGCCGTCCCTCGCGGTTCTCGCATTGCCGGAAAAATGCGCCCTAGTCGAATTTTGCTATCATATCCCATGCGCCTGATGCGGGAAAGCATGCAGCCCCGCAACCTGCAACGCGTTTTTGTTTCCGATACAAGTTAGGTAACTAGCCTTCGGCATGATGCGATTGAGACGGTCGGGGCCTTGCGGCGCGTCCGGCGGGCCAGAATTTCCAGGGCCTTCGTCGATCGTTTGCAATGAGGCCCTCGCCGTTTCAAGCGCTTTAAGCGCGCAAGAAAACCTTTCGTCGCTGTTTCGAAGCCTATATACCATCATGATCTTTGCGCGCGGCGCCGAACCAGCCCTTTGGGGAGTCAGGGCCTCATCGTCCAGCCAAGGCTCTTGTCGCGTCGCCTATCGCGGGCCATGAGCCCCCTTCCAGCAACAAGAAGTCAACGGAAGGGCGGCTGGATGCTTCGGGCTGGCAATGTTCATTTCCGCGCGGGAGTTTTCATGTCATGGTGCGAGGTGCCGACCGCTCTCGAAAGAGAGGAAGGTAGCCATGACGGTATACGGATACGCACGCGTTTCAACAAAAGATCAGAACCTCGACCGGCAGCTTGACGCCTTGGCGCAGTTTCCCGTCGAGGAGTCGTTGGTGTTCACGGATCACATGAGCGGCAGGGATTTCAACCGGCCCGGATACAAAAAGCTGTGCGAGCGGCTCAAGCCGGGCGACGTGGTGGTTGTCAAGAGCATCGACAGGCTTGGAAGGAATTACGACGAGATCCTCGAGCAGTGGAGGACGCTGACGAAGCGGAAATCGGTCGATGTCGTCGTGATCGATATGCCCTTGCTCGACACGCGCGTCGTCGACAAGGATGTCACCGGCGTTTTCATTGCCGATTTGGTGCTGCAGCTGCTTTCCTATGTCGCGCAGGTTGAACGCGACAACACCAAGCAGCGCCAAGCGGAGGGGATCGCCGCCGCTCGGGCTCGCGGCGTGCGGTTCGGTCGCCCGCCCAAGCGCGTTCCGGACGATTTCGGACGGGTGCGCGAGCTATGGCGCGCAGGCGAGATCAGCGCCCGGGAGGCCGCACGACGCCTCGGAGTCTCCCGGAGCACGTTCGAGAAGTGGGCCAACTCGGCGGCGGCTTAGAGCCGCATGCATATTTCTTTGGTCGAAAAGGTGGACTTTTTTAGAGCGGTCGGCTATTGTGTTCACTTGATCGACGACAAAGGTCTTCGGTGGAAAAGCCGCTGGTGGGACGAAAGGGGCTAGCCAGCGTGGGAGCGATTCCGCACGGCCGGAAAC
>NC_021021.1:958191-964158 GCF_000210055.1 Gordonibacter pamelaeae 7-10-1-b | reverse complement strand
CAACGTTTCCGACACTTTCAGTTCTTGTGATCGCACCTGATGGCAACGTGAAAGGAAAGGGGCGTGAAGAGAATCGGGGCATCCCTCGGAGCGCTGGCGGCGCTTGCATGCGTGCTGCTGGCCGTTGCCTTGGCGGCTCCCCGTGTTTTGGGGCTCACACCGTTTGTCGTGCTCAGCGGGAGCATGGAGCCGACCTACCCCGTGGGCTCACTTGTCTACGTCCGGAGCGTCGATGCGTCGGAGCTTCGCGTGGGCGATCCCGTCACGTTCACGCTGGAGGGGCGGGAGGCAGTGGCCACCCACCGGGTGATCGAGGTGGATGCGGAGTCTGCGAGCCTGCGCACCCAAGGCGACGCGAACGACGAGCCGGACGGCTCTCCCGTTCAGTTCGTCAGCGTAATTGGCAGCCCGGCCTTCTGTGTCCCGCTGGTCGGCTACGCGGTGTCGTGGGTCTCCCGGCCTCCGGGGCTGTTCGTGGTTGCGGCGGCGATCGCCTGCCTTTTCGTCTGGGCCTTGGTCTCATCGAGGCCCTTTGGACGAAAAGCGCGGAGTGCGCGCGACGTGGCATAAAGTGCAAGATATGAAGCGAAAGATGAAAGGATGATGGATATGGAATCGAGGAAGTTCAAGATGGTGGCCGTGGCGGCCGCAGGAGCCGTGGCTCTCTGTTTGGGCGCAGTTGGCACGTGGGCGTGGTTGACCAGCACCACTCCCGAGGTTGAGAACGTGTTCACCGTGGGCAACGTGGATATCGGTCTGGCCGAGACTACGGGCGAGTCGTACAAGATGGTTCCCGGAACCGATATCGCCAAGGATCCGAAGGCGAGTGTGGAAGCAGGCAGTGAGGCGAGCTGGGTGTTCGTGAAGATCGAAGAGTCTTCCGTTCTGGACGACTACATCGCATATGCGATAGCCGACGGTTGGATCCAGCTGCCGGGGGAGGAAGGCGTCTTCTACCGCGCTGTTGCCGCAAGCCAGGTCGACCAGGTTTTCCCCGTCCTAGACGGAGACAAGGTGAGCGTGCTTGAAGGTGTGACGAGCGGGATGATGGATGCCCTCGCGGTCGAGGGAGCCGTGCAGCCCACGTTGTCGTTCAAAGCGTACGCCATTCAGGAGGTGGGTTTCAATACGCCAGTCGAAGCCTGGGCCGAGTTGGACGCGTAGCGGTCGTAGAAATCGAAGGGCCGCTCCGCAGACGGGCTTGAGGAGGCTCAATGAGAAGGAAGGTTATTGCCGCATCGCTGGCTGCATGCTTTGCAGCGGTGCTGTGCATGGGAACGTGGGCGCTCTTTACGGCCACCGGCACGGCGACGAACGTGGTTACCGTAGGGGACGTCAGCATTAGGCTGGTCGAGGATTTCGATGAGCTGGGCGCCCAGGGCATCGTACCCGGCGAGAGCATTCGGAAGAAGGTTTATGTGGAAAACGACGGCTCTAATCCTGCTTGGGTGCGCGTGCGCCTCGACGTCGCCGCGAGCTCGGCAGGTGGTGAGGCGCTCGAAACGGGTCCGGTGGGTCTGCGGTTTTCCGAGCAAGCGGGGGCTGGCGCCTGGGTCGACGGGGGAGACGGCTGGCTCTACCTGGTGCAGCCGCTTGATGGAGGGATGGCATCTCCGCCGCTCATCGATGCCGTGTCTCTAGACGGTTCGGCAGGTAAGGATTACGCCGGCGCCAAGGTGACGGTGTCTGTCCGCGCTCAGGCCGTGCAGAGCCAGAACAACGATGGGAGCGATGGTGTGCTGGGCGCGTTGGGTTGGTCCGATGAGGAGGATTGGTCATGACGGTGAAGCGGAAGGCTCTCTCGGTTTTCGCGTGCGTGATCCTAGTTCTTTCCTTGGTGCCGATCATTGCCTACGCGGATGATACGGAGCCCGATGGCGGCACGACGCCGACGGAGGCTGTGGGCGAAATCGAGACGAATGCCCTAGAGTCAGAACAGGAGACCCCGCAAGAAGAAGGGGGAAGCGTCTCCGAGAGCGGGAACGAGGACGGACGCGGGAATGAAGGTGAAGGGCAGAACGACGGCTCCGAGGCTGATGAGGCCGAAACCGGTCAAGTGGCGGATCCGTCCTCGAGCCGTTCGGTCAACGTGCTCCGCGCAGGTGGGTTGGTACGCGGCGATACTGGAGGTACCTCGGGTGGCGAAGGTGATCTCGTATTGGCGAAAAGCCTGGAAACCGACGGTCAAGGCGACAAGGTTATAACGTTGGAAGCCTACGCCTCTGGCAGCATGAGCATAGTTGAGCAGGGGATCCCCTGCGACATCGTGCTCGTGCTCGACCAGTCGGGATCGATGGATGACCGGTTCGGCTCCCAAGGGTCGTACCATGCGTTGTCAGGATACAGCAATAAGCGGCTCGGCGACCTGGCCGAAAACGGCAATTTGTACGTACGAGGTGGGGACGGCTCCTATGTGGCTGTTGACGTTGACGTGTCTGGCTTCATTTCTCTGAAATATTCTTACACGTGGGAGGGGTTGGAGGCACCCCTTACGTCGGAGGGCCGATACACTGTGCCCCAGTTCGAGGGCGTGACGTTCTACTCCTTCCAGACGGACCAGACCGTCACGCGGATCGCGGCACTCAAAGACGCGGCGAACTCGTTCGTTCAAAGTGTTCGCAGCAACTCCCTCGGAGAGGATGGAATCGCCGGGACAGTTGACGACGTGCCCCACCGTATCGCCGTGATCGGCTTCGCGAGCGGAGATAACACCGAGCTATTCGTCGGAAGCGCCTCGTATCCGTATGGGCAAAGCGCGCAAAGCCAATATGGGTCGGCTTTCCAGGACATGACGACCGAAATGGGTTTCGACAATGCGCTCGCTTCTATAGGCCAGCTTAGCGCGGACGGTGGGACGCTGGTTGACGACGGGCTGGATATGGCGAACGGTGTCTTCTCGGCGAACCCCCTTGTTACGGGGGAGCTGCGCAACCGCGTGACGGTGGTGCTGACCGACGGCGCCCCTGGCTTGTACGGAAACGATCGCGGAGTGGCGAACGAGGCGATAAGTCAGGCGTCCGAGCTCAAGACCGCCGGTTCGACCGTGTTCTCGATAGGGATTTTCCCCGGGGCCGACGCCTCGGGAGACCTGCCCGACCAGAGCGCGATGGGTTGGGGCGACAACGATTCGAATCGCTTCATGCATTTGCTGTCCAGCAACTACCCGGACGCGTCGAGCATGGGCAGCCCGGGTGCGCGCTTCGTAGACGAAGAGGGCTCTTCTCCCGACTACTACCTTTCGGCGTCTGACTCCGCAGGTCTGAACAGCATATTCCAAAGCATATCCCAATCCACGGGCGGATCGTCCGTGGACGTGGGCACCGAGGCCGTGGTGCGTGACGTCGTCGCCGCTGGGTTCTCGTTGCCAGAGGCGGCGGATGCATCGTCCGTCAAGGTGTTTACTCGAGCCTACTTGGGCCCCGACGCCGGTTGGGCAGAAGCGATTCCGCTCGATGGTGCGGCGGTGGTCGTCGACGGATCCACCGTCGACGTGTCGGGCTTCGACTTTTCGGGAAATTGGGTCGGCATGCGGGAGGAAGGCGGCGCGGCGATTCCTCACGGAAGCAAGCTGGTGGTTCGGATTCCGGTTGAGCGCACTGCAACCTTCGGAGGCACGGGGCGCACCAACGATGCGACGTCAGGGGTGTACGCCGATCTCGAAAGCGAGCCTTTGGGCATGTTCGAGCAGCCTATAGACTCCGCCGCCCTTGACTTCGAGGTGGCCTCTTCGGACGACGTGGTCTACCTTGGCGAGACGTCCAACATCGCCGACAACGTGTCTTGGGCGGAATCGTACGTGCCCGACGGGCAGAACAACGCGTTCGTGGATATTGCTTATCGGCTCGTTGTCGACGGCGTTACGTACTTCAGCGAGATTCCGGCCGGTACGGACGCATCGGGTCCGGATTTCGCGTTAGCGTGGAAGGATTCCTCGGGAAACCCTGTCGAGACGATTACGGTGCTGCCCGTTGGAGCTGGGGAGGAAGAATACGGCCTGTCCTGCACGGTGAGCGACGCCTGGGATGGGAATGAGGCGCAAGATGACCTCGAGATCGAAGGGCAGGTCTGCGTGCGAGCTGTGGCGTGCTCGGTGACGGTGGGCAAGAGCCTGTCGGGAGCAATGTACCATCCCGGTGACAGCTTCCTCGTGACGGTGGAGCAAGTCGAGGACACCGTCGCCCGCTATGAGGAGCTCGCCCAGGATTGCCCCCGGGCATCCGCATTCCTGATCGGTTCGGTGAGGGCGGTGGTGTCGGCAGACGGGAGCGTCACGGTGGCCGGGCTGCCGATAGGCACCTACCGCGTAACGGAGGACCAAGCGTGGTCGTGGCGCTACGAGTTCGTTGGGTCGACGGGGGGCGTGGCCGAGGAGCACGGTTCGTCGGTAAGCCTGCCGACGAGCGACGAGCGCCCGGCCTCAAGCCTCTATGCGCAAGCATCGGTGACGCTGACCAACCGGCTGGAGAGGGAGGCATGGCTCTCCCACGAGTGCTCTGCTGTAAACGTTTTCGGGGTAATCGACGGATCCGTCGAAGTGGTAAGGGCGAACGAGGGAGGGGCAGCATGACGAAGCGCGAAGGGCGTCATGCCACTGCACGCACGTTAACGGGCTACGGGTGCAGTGGAATTCGGATTGCCGTCGCATTGGCCGTGCTGTTTGGGGCGGCGCTGGCATCTGGTGCGGCTTATGCATGGCTTGCGGATGCGCAAGGCCCGTTGGAGAACAAGTTCGCACCTTCGGAGGCGAGCGTGGAGGTTGAGGAGAACCTGGGCCGGGCGAAGGAGAACGTTGTCGTGCGCAATACGGGCGATACGGCTGCATGGATGCGTGCCGAGCTTGTTGTCTGCTGGGTCGACGAGGCTGGCAAGGTGGTGGGCCGGATGCCGGTGCAGGGTGAGGATTATTCGCTCGAGCGGGCAGATCCCTCCGGATGGCTGGAGGGTGCCGACGGATTGAGTTATCACGTTCTCCCAGTCGAGCCCGGCGAGGCCACGGAGATACTGGTGAGATGCGCCGCCTTGACCGAAAAGGGAAAGGCGCTCGCGGAGGAGAAGGGCTGGAAGCTCCAGATGACCGTGCTGGCGGCTGGCATCCAGTCGGAGCCGGATGTCGCTTTCGCCGAGGCCTGGGGGCGCTCGAGCGGTTTATGCGTCGAAAGCGGCGCGCTCGCCCGTGGCGCGGTCGACCAATCGATCGAAGGATAGGAGGTTGCCTTGATGACGATGCGGAGAATGACCGGAGTCATGTTCGGAGCGCTGCTGGCATGCCTGGCTTTGCTGTGTGCGGCGACCGGCCGTGCGTATGCCGATCCGACGTCGGTGGTGTACGAAGGAGACGCGAAGTCGTTCGTGTTCCTGCCTGAAAGCACGGATCTCTTCCGCGGATTCAAGGAGGTCATGCCGGGGGACGAGCTAACGCAGGAGATAACGGTCGAAAACGGCTCGAACGATGTTGAGGCGAGGATATATCTGCGTGCCGAGACGATTGACGAACGTCATGAAGGCATGCTGAGCCAGATGCATCTGACTGTCGAGCAGGACGGGTCGGCGAAGTTGTTCGAAGCGCCTGCCAGCGAGCAAGGCGGCCTTCGAGACTGGGTTTGCCTGGGCACGCTCCAACCTGGCGGAAGGGCGGATCTGCGGGCGGTTCTCAAAGTACCTGTCGAAGCGGGCAACGAGCTGCAGGGAGCCTACGGCGAGGTCGTGTGGACCTTCATGGTTGAGGAGCTTCCGAGCGCCCAGGACGGAGGTGGGATTTTGGGCATGCCCCGAACCGGTGACGAATGGGCAGATGTGCTGGTTTGGGGTGCTGCGGCGATCGTCAGCGCGTTGGTTGCGCTCATCGCTTGGAAACGTTGCCGCAGCAGTTGCGGGAAGAAGCGTCAACCGTAAGGGGACACGGCCGACGGGAAGGTGAGACGAGCGGTTTGGGCTCCGCCCTTTTTCAAGGCAATGCTTAATGGGGTA
>NC_021021.1:948211-957587 GCF_000210055.1 Gordonibacter pamelaeae 7-10-1-b | reverse complement strand
TTGCCACGAGGTTGCGAGAACCTTCTACGCGCAGGGCGCGAAACCCCCGAGGTTTTTGAGCCGTCCCTTGTGCTCCCGTCAGCCGTATGCAGAAAGAGCCCTCGCGGCCGGTACCTGGCCGGCCGTCTACAGGAACAGCTCCGGCTCCTTGCGCTCCAGGCAGTTGCCCTCGAGCATGGCCACGATGGCTGCCGCCTGCTCGCCCTCGAAGCGCTTCGCGTCCTGCGGGCAGCCCTTGACGCAGGCGTTGCACTGCAGGCAGCCGTCCGCCACCTGGGCGGGGTCGTCGGCATCGATGATGCCCATGGGGCACAGCTTCACGCAGATGCCGCACTTCGTGCAGGCGTCCGTGGTCGCGGGGCGCGCGCCCGTGTCGGGCATGCCGTCGCGGTAGGGGCGGTTGCCCTTGATGGCGGGCGTTTCGGTCGCGCCCTGCTCGATGAGGGCGGCCACGTCGTGCCCGAACTGCGCGGCCACGGCCAGATCGTCCGCGTCGGGGCGGCCGGCGCCCACGCGCGGCGCCATGGAGTGCTCGCCGATGAACGCGCCGGCGGCGATGACCTTGAAGCCGCGCTCGCCCAGCAGGTCGGCGGCCTCCAGCAGCGCATCGTCGTAGTGGCGGTTGCCGTACACGCCCACGACCACGGCCTTCGCCCCGTCGCCCTCGAACTGGTCGATGCAGTCTATGAGCACGGCGGGAACGCGCCCGCTGTACACGGGGAAGGCGAACAGGAACACGTCGTTCTCCTGGCCGCCGGCGCGCACGGGGCGGCTCTTCGGCTTCGTCAGGTTGATGGCGATGCTCGTGAGGTCGCGGTCCGCCGCGATGGCGTCGGCCACCTCGTAGGCGATCTTCTGGGTCGCCTTCGTCGGGCTGAAGTACACGTTGTAGATCGAGTTGCGAACCGGATGGTCCTTCATGATTTCCCCCTCATATGCCTCTCTGCCTTTGCTGCTGTCGGCGCAGCTGCCTTGCGGGCCTGCTGCGCTGCGTGTCCGATGGTACCCCTTTCGGCGCTGTCTGGCTATGGTGGGCGCGGCGTTTTGCCCGGCGACTCCGTCTCTGCGCATTGCGCGGGCCCTGTCGGTGCGCTCCGCGCGCCTTCGCGGGCGCCTTGAGCGCCGGGCCGGTTATACTGGTGCCGAAGGCGGGACCCGGCGAGGTCTGCGCGCCCTCGGCGCCGATGCGCCGGTCACGGCGGAGAGGAACCCTATGGGAGAGCAGCGTTATTTCGAATACGACGAGCAGGCGATAGCCTACCTGAAGGCGCGCGATGCGCGGCTGGCCGAGGCTATCGATGCTATCGGGCCGGTGCGCCGCGAGGTGACGCCCGACCTGTTCGCGGCGCTGGTCAACTGCATCGTGGGGCAGCAGATATCCACGAAGGCGCAGGTTACCGTCTGGAAGCGCCTGACCGACGCGTTCGGCGACGTGACGCCCGGGGCCCTGGCCGCCTGCCCCGACGACGAGCTGCAGCAGTTCGGGCTGTCGTTTCGGAAGGTGGGCTACATAAAAGGCGCGGCCGAGCGCGTGCTGGCCGGCGAGCTGGACCTGGAGGAGCTGGCCGACCTGCCCGACGACGAGGTGTGCCGCCGCCTGTCGGCGCTGCCGGGCATCGGCGTATGGACGGCCGAGAGCTCATGACGTTCTCGATGCAGCGGCCCGACATCATGAGCTACGGCGACCTGGCCATCCAGCGGGGCCTGCGCATGCTGCACCACCATCGCCGCATCACGCCCGAGCTGTTCGCGAAGTACCGCCGCCGCTACTCGCCGCATGGCTCCGTGGCGAGCCTCTACCTGTGGGAGATCGCCGGGGGCGCCGTTGCCGGCCTGCGCGACTGGGCGCCGAAGGGCGGCGAGGCGAAGCGACCGCGGCCGGACGGGGCGAAAGGCGGGCCGCGGGGGGACTAAACGGGCGGTTGACGATCGTAACGGTTTCATTGCTCACGTGCACAAAAGAAGCTGAAAGGGTTCAGTTTGCAGGGAAAAGAGCCTATAATCGGGCTTGTCCGACAGTAGAACCAAACGCAATGGTAAACGGAAAAAGACTATCTTCGCCAAGTACAGTCTCGTGATGATTGCGGCGCCGCAGAGCGGCAGGGCTTGTGGGTGAGCTACGTTGAGGATACGCCAAGCACGCTGTCGGCATTCCTTTCGATGAGGCCGGGGTTTCCCCGGCCTCATTGTGCTCACCTTCGGCCAGCCGCTCGCGACGCCTGCGTTCGAGCCGAGCCGCCCTGCGGCGCTCGTTCACCCGGTTGTTTCCGCGACCGGTCGAGGCCGCGAGGAGCCGGCACTGCTCCCGAGGCGCCGCAGCCTGCGGGGCAACTCGGTAACGCCGGGAAAACGTGGGCGGTTAATCCGACGAAAAGGCTTACACTTGGTGCCTCTAAGATGAAGCCGCCGGCCGTTGCGCTCGAGCGGGGGCCGGTTGACGATACGATGGGAGGGCGCTCATGCAAACCGCGCTTCTCTGGGCTGCGTCGGGCACCGGGTTCACGTTCTTGATGACCACGCTGGGCGCGGCCTCGGTGTTCCTGTTCCGCAAGCGCAACAGCATGGCCATCCAGCGCGCGTTTCTGGGGTTCGCGGCCGGCGTCATGATCGCGGCCTCGGTGTGGTCGCTGCTCATCCCCGCCATCGAGCGCGCCGAGGAGGCGGGCCAGGTGGGCTGGATACCCGCGGCGGGCGGGTTCGTCATCGGCGTGGCGTTCCTCATGGTGCTGCACCAGCTGCTGCCGCATCTGCATCCGGGCGAGAGCAAGCCGGAGGGCCTGCCGAGCAAGTGGGAGCGGCCCACGCTGCTGTTCACGGCCGTGACGCTGCACAACATCCCCGAGGGCATGAGCGTGGGCCTGCTGTTCGCCATGGCCGCGCAGAACGGAGGCGATCCGGGCATGTTCGGCATGGCGGTGGCGCTGGCCATCGGCATCGGCATCCAGAACATACCGGAGGGTGCCGCCGTGGCGCTTCCCATGCTGCAAGAGGGCATGAGCGCGCCGAAGGCGTTCGGGCTGGGGGCGCTGTCGGGCCTGGCCGAGCCGGTGTTCGGCATCCTGGTGGTGCTGTTCGCGGGCCTTATCTCGCCGTACATGCCGTGGATGCTGGCATTCTCGGCCGGCGCCATGATGTACGTGGTGGTGGAGGAGCTGATCCCCGAGGCGCACCTGGGCGAGCATTCGAACGTGGGTACGCTGGGCGTCATGGCGGGGTTTTTGGTCATGATGGTGCTGGACGTGGCGCTGGGATGACAGAATGGCGGGCCTCCTGACGGCTGCGATGCACCCGCGCCTGTGCTCCTAGCAGTGAGGGGCGCGGCACGGCAGGGGCCAAATATATAAGCTATAGAGTCATGGACAAAAACACGCCCTAATCTATAGATTCCATCCCTTGTCCGGCCATATTGAAGAAGACCTTTCCGGAAACTGCTGGTGAGAGTTGCGTAATTCAAATTATCCAATTACAAGGATAAAGAAAAGACGGTGTTTTTGTCCAAGGGAGTGTTGGAAGTGTTTGCCTTCGCCAGGGAATGCGGTTGCGGAATACCTCCTTGTGGAGAACCGCTATAAGTGACAATTACTTCTTTCGCGCGGCGGTTGCGTTTGCTATAATGCAGGCGAGCCGCAGGGAGCTGCTAACTCCCCACGGCTCTCGGATCGTCTTGGCGGTTCGGATGTTATGTGCTGTGCCCCGGATCGTCCTTGTCGGACGACCGGGGCAAATCTTTCGACACGAGCTTGACGACAAGCCCGGCCGCCCCGAGCAGCACGTTCAACAGCGCAACGTGCAGCCCGAGAACCTGCAAGATCGCTCCGGTAAGGGCAAGCAGCATATCATCCATAGAGGGTCACCCCCCCCCTTCCAAAATCGGAAATGGGTGTGAGGGGTGTCGGTCCTCCCCGCCTGGACGAATCCGTGCGGCTATCTTAGCTCCGCAACCTTGCCGCTCGACCGCAATTCGAACGTTGCGGTACCGCGCCGACCTTGCGCGTTCCTTGCATTCCGGCCGTGCGAACCTTGCGGGGATCTTGCGACGTTCCAGCACCTCCCTTGCGTATTTTCGCCGCCTCCGCTTGCAGCCGCCGCCCGGCCCGGCATCCGGCGAACGTGGCGCATGCGGGGGCGGGGGAGCGGTATACTGGTTGGCCAACGACGAAGGCTTGCGGAAAGGACTGCTGCCATGGAGGATTTCGAGTTCGTATCGCCCACGCATTTCGTGTTCGGCCGCGGGGTGGAGGAGCAGGTGGGTGCGAAGCTGGCCGAGCGCGCCGCGCGCCGCGCCCTCGTGCACTTCGGCGGGCAGAGCGCGGTGAAGAGCGGCCTCATCGACCGCGTGAAGGCGTCGCTCGACGCGGCCGGCATCGAGCACGTGGAGCTGGGCGGCGTGCGGCCGAACCCGGAGATCGGCCTTGCGCGCGAGGGCATCGCTCTGTGCAAGGAGCACGGCATCGACTGGGTGCTGGCCGTGGGCGGCGGTTCGGTCATCGACTCGGCGAAGGCCATCGCCGTGGGCGCGCACTACGACGGCGACGTTTGGGACTTCTTCGAGACGAAGCAGCAGACGGACGACGTGCTGCCCATCGCCGTGGTGCTCACCATCCCGGCCGCCGGCAGCGAGGCATCGAAGAACACCGTGATGAGCAACGACGAGCTGGGCCTGAAGTCGGGCTATCCGAACAACGCGCAGCGCCCGAAGCTCGCGTTCATGAATCCCGAGCTCACGTTCACGCTGCCGGAGTACCAGACGGCGGCCGGCCTCACCGACATGTTCTGCCACCTGCTGGAGCGGTTCTTCGACGACGTGGGCGCCGTGCCCGTGACGGACAACCTGTGCCTGTCGCTCATGAAGACGGTGCGTGCCGAGGCGCCGCGCGTCATGGTTGAGCCGGACAACTACGACGCGCGTGCGAACGTCATGTGGGCGGGCATGCTCTGCCACCAGGGGCTCGCGGGCGTCGGCCGCCACGAGGACTGGGCCACGCACGGCCTGGAGCACGAGCTTTCCGCCCTGAACCCGGGCATCACGCACGGCGCGGGCCTGGCCGTGATGTTCCCCGCGTGGATGGAGTTCGTCTACGACGCGAACCCGTCGCGCTTCGCCCACTACGGCCGCGAGGTGTTCGGCCTGGCGCCCACCGGCGACGTGGAAGCCGACGCGCTGTCGGCCATCGACGAGACGCGCGGCTTCTTCGCCTCGCTCGGCATGCCGGTGACGCTCGACGAGCTGGGCGTGGGCGAGGACGACATCGAGCGCATGATTCCCACCCTCAAGGAGAACAAAGGCGAGCCCTTCGGCAGCTACAAGAAGCTCACCATGGACGACGCGAGAGAAATCTACCGGATCGCGCTTTAGGGTTCCGTCGGCCTGCCGGCCGCCGGAACGACTCGACGCTGCGAAGCCCCCTGGCACCCGATCTTGCCGCGATCCCGGAGGTTCGCGTACCGCAGTACGCTTCACCTCCGCGATCCCGCCAATCTCGGGTGCCAGGGGGCTCCTCGCTGACTTACTACGCCAACCTGCGCGGCCGTTATGCGCCCTCCGGGCGCATGGGCGGGTCGCTTCGCTCCCGCCCGGTCAACTTGGGGGTGGATGCCGTCGCTTGCGTGCCGCTCTGTTCCTTTGGTGAAACCCCCAGCGTGGATGCCGGGGGGAGGGCGGCCTGCGGTACCATGACCCCCATGGAAACCATCAAGCGACATGACACGGGTGCTGCCGTCGAGGACGTGCAGCAGCGCCTGGCCACCATCGGGTTGCTCGACCAGGCCGCCATCGACGGCGCGTTCGGCGAGCAGACTGCCGCCGCCGTGCGGGCGTTCTGCATCCAGGCGGGCCTGCCTGCGGGCGAGGACGTCACCGGCAAGGTGTGGTCGGCGCTCGTGGACGCCTCGTACTTCCTGGGCGACCGCACGCTGTACCTGCGCATGCCCCATTTCCACGGCCATGACGTGGAGGAGCTGCAGCAGGCGCTCGGCGCGCTGGGCTTCGCCTGCGGGGCGAACGACGGCATCTTCGGCGCGTACACGGAGCTGGCGCTGCGCAAGTTCCAGCTGAACCTGGGTCTGCCGTCCGACGGGATCGCCGGCGCGTACACCTACGCGGCCATCCGCAACCTCCACCATTCGTGGGAGGGCAAAGAGGCCGTGCACGAGGCCGTTCACCTGGGCTTCGCGCGTGCGGCCGACGTGCTGGAGAGCAATGCGCTCTGCCTGTTCGGCACGCATGAGTTCACGCGCAGCGTGGCGTCGCGCATGTCGAACCTCGCGCTGGCCACGAGCCCCGCATCGAAGATCGTGAGCGCCGACTCGCTTTTGGTGAAGCCCGACCAGGAGATGCTGCTCGTGCACATCGTGCTGGCCGAGGAGGCTACGGCCGAGGCCGTGCCGCGCGTGAGCTTCGACGACGAGGCCACGCTGCCCCTGCGCCTGGAGACGGCCATCGGCGTGGCCGATGCCGCCGCCTCGTCGCGCATCGCCGTGGAGCTGCCCGGCACCATGTGGGAGGATGCCGGCGAGGGACGCTCCGCCCAGCACTTCGCCATCACCCTGCTTGACGCCCTCTGCTCCGCGCTCTCGTAGGTTTCGTCGGCCTGCCGGCCGCCGGAACGCTGCTGGTGCGGTGGCCTGGCAGCGCTGTCTCGTGCTCCTACACCAGAGGGAGTAGCCAACGTGTCAGTTCGATGACGGATTTGCCGGTCGAAGCGGGGGTGCGCTAGGAGGCTTTTATACTTGCTGGCAAGCAACTTCGATGAAAGCAGGTTCATTATGGCCGATGATACGAACAACACCGATCAGGGCATCCCCACGCCTCCCGCATGCGATGCTCCCGAGCCGGTTCCTCCCGCGCAGCCGCAGCAGCCGCCGACGGGCCAGCAGATGCCGCCGCAGCAGCAGCCCTACCAGGCCCCGCAGCCGGGGTATCAGCCGCAGCCGCAGCCGATGTACATGCCGGCGCCGCTCATGCAGCTCACCGGCGGCATGAAGTTCGGCTGGTTCGTGGTGGGCGCCCTCATGGGCATCCCGGGCATCGTCATCTCGTGGCTTGTGAACGTGGACAAGCTGCCGCAGGTGAAGAGCGAGGCCCTGAAGTGGACCATCATCGGCTTCGTGGTGTGGATCGTGCTGGGAATCCTCATCAGCCTGGCGATAGGCGGCATGATCACGGCATTGGTTGCGGGGGCCATGGGCTCGGCCGGTTACTATGGCTACGACTACCACGGCTCCTGGTAGGCCGGCCTGACGGGCGCCGTCGCGGCGAAACATGGAAAATCGCTTCACAACGAAGAGCCCTTCGGGGCTCTTCTCTTTTGCGTGGTAAAGCGAGTGCTACAATGGTGGGCGTTTTCCACCTGCCCGCGCCTCCGCGCGGGTTCGCACGGCCCACCGCAACCAAGGAGCAGCCCATGCCACGTCCCATGACCATGGCGGAGAAGATCCTCGCCGCCCATGCGGGGCTCGACGAAGTGGAGCCGGGTCAGCTGATCGAATGCGATCTCGACCTCGTGCTGTCCAACGACGTCACCGCCCCCATCGCCGTCAAAGAGTTCCGCAAGATCGGCGTCGAGAAGGTGTTCGATCCCGAGAAGATCGCCCTCGTTCCCGACCATTACGTCCCCAACAAGGACATCAAGAGCGCCGAGCAGGCCAAGATCGTGCGCGACTTCGCGCGCGAGCAGGGCATCACCCACTACTACGAGGTGGGCTGCATGGGCGTCGAGCACGCGCTGCTTCCCGAGCAGGGCGTCGTCGGCGCGGGCGACCTCATCATTGGCGCGGACAGCCATACCTGCACGTACGGCGCGCTGGGCGCGTTCGCCACGGGCGTGGGCTCCACCGACGCCGGCGTGGGCTACGCCACCGGCAAGGCGTGGTTCAAGGTGCCCGAGTCTCTGCTGTTCAAGATCGAGGGCGAGCTCGCCCCCGGCGTCACCGGCAAGGACGTCATCCTGCACATCATCGGCATGATCGGCGTGGACGGCGCGCTCTACCAGGCCATGGAGTTCACCGGCAGCGCCATCCGCACCATGGGCATGGACGAGCGCATGAGCATCTCGAACATGGCCATCGAGGCGGGCGGCAAGGCCGGCCTCATCGAGGTCGACGACGTGACGCGTGCCTACATGGACGGCCGCACCGAGCGCCCCTACACCGAGTACCACTCCGATCCGGACGCGATGTACGCGAAGGTGTACGAGATCGACGCCGCCTCCATCGTGCCCACCGTGTCGTTCCCGCATCTGCCGTCGAACACGCGCCCGGCCGCCGAAGCCCGCGACATCAAGATCGACCAGGCCGTCATCGGCTCCTGCACGAACGGCCGCATCGTCGACATGCGCCAGGCCGCCGACGTGCTGCGCGGGCGGAAGATCCATCCCGACGTGCGCTGCATCGTGATCCCCGCCACGCAGGCGGTGTACCGTCAGTGCATGGAGGAGGGCCTCATGGACGTGTTCCTCGATGCGAACTGCGCCGTGTCCACGCCCACGTGCGGGCCGTGCCTCGGCGGCTACATGGGCATCCTCGCCGCGGGCGAGCGCGCCATCGCCACCACGAACCGCAACTTCGTCGGCCGCATGGGCGATCCCACGAGCGAGGTCTACCTGTCCTCGCCGGCCATCGCCGCGGCAAGCGCCGTGCTCGGCCACATCGGCCTGCCGGAAGACTTGGACTAGGAGGGACTGCGACCATGCAATTCAAAGGAACCGCGCACCGCTACGGGCGCGACATCGATACCGACGTCATCATCCCGGCCCGCTACCTGACCACGTCCGATCCGGCCGAGCTCGCGAAGCACTGCCTGGAGGACCTCGACACGTCGTTCATCGAACGCGTGCAGCCGGGCGACATCATCGTGGCCGACGAGAACTTCGGCTGCGGCTCGTCGCGCGAGCACGCGCCCATCGCCATCAAGGCGGCCGGCGTCGACGTGGTCGTCGCCAAGAGCTTCGCGCGCATCTTCTACCGCAACTCCATCAACACCGGCCTCGCCATCATGGAATGCCCCGAGGCGGTGGACGCCATCAGCCAGGGCGACGTGGTGAGCGTGGACGCCGACGCGGGCGTCATCGTGGACGAGACGACGGGCCAGACCTTCCAGGCGCAGCCCTTCCCCCCGTTCATCAAGGAGATCATCGAAGCCGGCGGCCTCATCAACCGCACGCGTCAGAAGCTGGGCGAGGAGTAGAACCATGGCCAAAACCTACAACATCTGCCTGCTTCCCGGCGACGGCATCGGCCCCGAGATCATCGCCGAGGGGTGCAAGGTGCTGGACGCCGTGGGCGCGAAGTACGACACGGCGTTCTCCTGCACCGAGGCGCTGCTGGGCGGGTGCGCCATCGACGCGACGGGCACCGCGCTGCCGGACGAGACGCTGCG
>NC_021021.1:942824-948098 GCF_000210055.1 Gordonibacter pamelaeae 7-10-1-b | reverse complement strand
TGGCGGCCGTCGGCGGCCCGAAGTGGGACACCACCGATCCTGCGAAGCCGCGCCCCGAACAGGGCCTGCTCGGCATCCGCAAGGCGCTCGGCCTGTACACGAACCTGCGTCCCGTGCAGATTTTCGCCGCGCTGGCCGATGCGTCCACGCTCAAGCCCGAGATCGTGGACGGCGTGGACATGATGATCGTGCGCGAGCTGACCGGCGGTTTGTACTTCGGCCGTCGCGAGCGCTTCTACGACGAGGAAGGCTGCGGCATGGACGGCGCCGCCGGCCAGCGCGCCTACGACACGCTCGAGTACCGCGAGTACGAGGTCGAGCGCATCGCGCGTCAAGCCTTCGAAGCCGCGCGCAAGCGCCGCAACAAGGTGACGAGCGTTGACAAGGCCAACGTGCTGGAGACCAGCCGCATGTGGCGCGAGATCGTGCACCGCGTCCACGACGAGGAGTACGCCGACGTGGAGCTCGAGGACCTGCTCGTGGACAACACGGCCATGCAGCTCATCAACCGCCCGGCCGACTTCGACGTCGTGGTGACCGAGAACATGTTCGGCGACATCCTCTCCGACGAGGCGGCCCAGATCACGGGCTCGCTCGGCATGCTGGCCAGCGCCAGCCTCGGCGACGGCACGGCGCTCTACGAGCCCAGCCACGGCAGCGCGCCCGACATCGCGGGGCAGGGCATCGCGAACCCGCTCGCGCAGATCCTGTCCGTCGAGATGATGCTGCGCTACAGCTTCGACATGCAGGATGCGGCCGACGACGTCCGCCGCGCGGTGACCGCCGTCCTCGACGAGGGCTGGCGCACCGGCGACATCAAGGGCCCCGACACCCCGGCCGACAAGGTGGTCGGCACCGTGGCCATGGGCGACCTCGTGGTGGAGCGCCTGTAGAAAAAAGGCGGCCCGGCGGATCGGCAGGTCCGGCGGTACAGCAGGCACGGACAGGGCGGGGCCCGATCTGGCGGCAGATCGGGCCCCGTTTTCCGTTATGCGGGTCGGATGTTTCGTCGGATGTTTCACGTGAAACATCCGTTCGTGTGCTAGCCGCTGGGCTACTCCTTAGGAGCGCGGGCCAGGTCGGTCTTCGTCACGTCGTCGGGGAGGCCCGCCTTCGGCATGTCGAGCGTGCCCGCCTTCTCGCGGCGATGCAGGTCGCGCAGCATGAAGGCCGCCACGACGATGAAGGCGCTGCCGCCGACGACGCCGACGGGCAGGGGGCCCACGAACGGATTGCCGCCCGTCACCGAGAACAGCAGCGCCGCGCTCACGAACCCGTTGATCGCCCCGTGGCCGATGGCCGCCGCCAGGCAGCTGCCCGTGCGCACGGTGACGTACGTGAGGAAGATGCCGACGACGACGCAGAACAGGCACATGGCCGCGATGCCGCCGAGGGGCCAGGTGGGATAGCCGGTGCCGTAGTTATGCCCGATGACGGTGAGCGGCGCGTGCCAGAGTCCCCAGATGACGCCCGTGATCAGCAGCGTGGGGACGATGCGCAGATGCGTGGACACCTTCGGCACGAGGTAGCCGCGCCAGCCCCATTCCTCGCCGAACGTCGTGAAGATGTTGAGCACGGGCGCCAGGAAGACGGCGAACGGCAGCTGTGCGAGCAGCATCATGGTGACGGTGTCGGCGGGCAGCTCCGAGCCGGTCGTCGCCGCTTGCTGCTGCGTCGAGGCGACGAAGGCGCTCATGGAGGGGTCGAAGTCCTGGGGGAACACGAGGAAGTACACGGCCGCCCCGATGACGGACAGGATGGCCGGCCCGAACCAGGCAACCGCGAACCACGGCAGAGACTTCTTGACCCCGCGCGGTTTGATGACGCTGTTCTTGAATCCCTCCCGCGTGACGAGGCGCGTGACGAGCACGCCGATGGCGGGGAAGAACATGGCCGCCCCGGTGATGAACTGCGTGGCGACCGGCGGGATGCCGGTGAGCGCCCCCGACGACGCCGGATACACCACTCCGAACTCATATGCCCACGTTAGGGCAAAGGTGACTGCTAGAAAAATCGCTATGCGCTTCATGGTCGTGCTCCTTCTCTCCTCATCTCCCGATGTTTCACGTGAAACATCAGTTCGCGCAAACAAATGTTTCACGTGAAACATCGGGACCCGTTTGTGATTCCTCCTTGCGTTCTTGTTCCATTTGTTATAGCATAAATATAACAAACAGGCAAGGAAAGGAAGCGACATGGCATCTCCGGTATTGTCAGTCAACCATGTAGTGAAGACGTTCGGCGCGAAGCGCGCGGTGGACGACGCGACCCTCGACGTTATGCCGGGGGACATCTTCGGCTTCGTCGGCCATAACGGCGCGGGCAAGACGACGCTCATCCGCTCCATCGTGGGCGTGACGGGTTTCGACGAGGGCGACATCCGCATCGCCGGGCAATCGGTGCGCACCGACGCGCTCGCCTGCAAGCGCGTCACGGCCTACGTGCCCGACAACCCCGACATCTACGAGTTCCTCACGGGCATCCAGTACTTGAACTACCTCTCCGACATCTTCGAGGTGCCGGCCGACGTGCGCGAGGCCCGCATCCGCCAGTTCGCCGACCGCCTGGGGCTCACCTCGGCGCTCGGCGACCTCGTGTCCTCGTACTCGCACGGCATGCGGCAGAAGCTCGTGCTCATCGGCGCGCTCGTGCACGAGCCGACGCTGCTCGTGCTTGACGAGCCCTTCGTCGGCCTCGACCCCGAGGCGTCCTTCCAGGTGAAGGAGATGCTCCGCGAGCTGGCCGACGGCGGGTCGGCCGTGTTCTTCTCGAGCCACGTGCTGGAAGTGGTGGAGAAGCTGTGCGACAAGGTGGCCATCATCAAGCAAGGGCAGCTGCGGGCGTGCGGGCGCACGGCCGAGGTCGTGGGCGACGAGAGCCTGGAAGACGTGTTCCTCGACATGATAGACCGCGGCGCGACGGCGTCGGCCGCGGGCGCACGATAGGGGGCGGCGAGCATGCGTTCGTTCATCCTTCTTCTGAAAATCCAGCTGCTAGGGCTGTTCGGCATCAACAAGACGCTGCACGCCGATCCGGCGAAGGCGAGGCGCACCCTGGCGCTTGCGGCGTTGGCCGTGGCCGCCATCGTGCTGTTCGCCGCGGCGTACTCGTCGGGCGTCGCGCAGGCGCTCGTGGAGATGGGGCTGCCCGAAGCCGTGCTGCTCGTCGCGGTGCTCGTGGGCGCCGTCGCCGGTGCGGTGGCGGCGTTCCTCAAGACGAACGGCGTGCTGTTCGGCTTCAAGGACTACGACCTGGTGATGTCGCTGCCGGTGCCCACCTCGTCGGTGGTGCTCTCGCGCATCGCGTCGCTGTACGCTATGAGCTTGGCGTTCGGCCTGCTGGCGATGGTTCCGGCGTTCGCCGTGTACGCGGCGAACGCGAGCGTGACCGCGGTCGGCGTCGCGTGCATGGCGCTTTCGGCGGTGCTGGCCCCGCTGCTTCCGCTGGCCGCGGCCATCGTGCTGGCGGTGCTCATCGCGGCGGTGTCGGCGCGCTTCAAGCATGCGAACGTCGTGGTGATCGTGCTCACCCTGGCGGCCATGCTTGCCGCGGTGTTCGGTTCGCTGGCGTTCTCGTCGCAGGCCGACGACATGGCGGCCATGACGGTGCTCGGCACCGAGCTCGTGTCCCAGCTGGCAGCCGTGTTCCCTCCGGCGGCGTGGGCGACGGCCGGCATCGTAAAGGGCGATCTCGCGGCGTTTTTGGCGTTCGCCGCCGTGAACCTCGTGGCGGCGGGTGCGGTGCTCGCGCTCGTCGTGCGCCTGTTCGTGCCGGTGAACTCGCTGCTCATGTCGTCGCGCCCGCGCGGGACGTTCTCCTTCGACGGCAAGGGCGCTGCGGCGGCGAAGGCTGGCTCCCCGCTGCGCGCGCTCATGGCGAAGGAGGCGCGCCTTCTCGTGGCCACGCCCATCTACTTCATGAACGCCTGCATCGGGTACGTGCTCGTGCTGGTGGCGGCTATCGCCGTGGCGGCGGGGACGCTCACGGGCGCGCTGTCGCTCGACCTGCTGCCGCCCGAGCTGGTTCCCGTCATCGGGCTCGTGCTTCCGTGGGGCCTGGCGTTCTTCTGCAGCATCTCGTCCACTACGGCCGCGTCGGTGTCGCTCGAGGGTTCTTCGCGCTGGCTCATGCTGACGGCGCCCGTTCCCGCTTCGACCGTCCTGTGGTCGAAAGCGGCGGTGAACCTGGCCATCGGCCTGCCGTTTCTGCTGGTGTCTGCTGTGCTCGTGGCGGTTTCGCTGCCGCTCGACGCGCTGTCCGTCGCAGCGCTATTCGCGGTGCCGTCGGCATCGTGCTTGCTGGCCACGAGCTTGGGGCTGGCGCTGGACGCGCGCCGTCCGCGCTACGACTGGACGACCGTGTACGAGCCGGTGAAGCGCGGCATGCCGGTACTCGTGGTGGTCTTCGCCGGCATGGGCCTGGTGGCGGCGGGCATGGCTGCGGCCTTGTTCCTGGGGCAGGCGGGATCGCTGCTGGCGGCGTGCGCGGTGGCTGCGGCGTCGGTCGCGCTCTACCGCAGCACGGCGAAGCGCGGGCTTTCCGCGTAAATCGGGGCAGGAAGCGAAAGTATCATCGGACGGCGAGCGAAAGGCGGTATCATGGGAGCAAGAGAGAACGGGACGCGTCGCAACCGGGGCACGGTGCTCGAAGGGCGGAGCGGGCTCGTGGCGGCGATCGTGCTGGGAGGTGCGGCGGTCGCGTTGGCCGCAGCCCAGTGGGTGCTGCTGCCTGACCAGGTGGCGACGCATTTCGGCATCACGGGAGAGGTGAACGGCTGGTCGCCGAAGTGGTTCCCCGTCCTCCTTTCGGGAGGCTTGGGCCTGTTCGGCTCGGTGTGGCTGGGCGTCTCGCGCGAGAAGCTGGGACTGCTGTTGGCCGTCATCGGCGTGTTGATCGGGGTCATCGACCTCGCGGTGAACGGGTTGATGATGTAGCGAAGGAGGATGCTCGTGATCGTCCGCATAGACCAGAAGTCGGAAGAGCCGCTGTACCTGCAGATCCGCAGCCAGATCATCGCGGCCATCGCGCGCGGCGAGCTGGTTCCCGGAACCGCGCTGCCGTCCGTGCGGTCGCTCGCCAGCGATTTGGGGATCAACCTGCACACGGTGAACAAGGCGTACGCGGTGCTGCGCGACGAGGGCTACGTGCTCATGCGCGGCCGCAGCGGCGCCTACATCGCCGACCCGTGCGAGGAGGATCGGGCCGATCGCGCGCAGATCGAGCTGGCGAAGATGGAGGACGAGCTGTTCGAGCTGGCCTTGGCGCATCGCGCCC
>NC_021021.1:931779-942699 GCF_000210055.1 Gordonibacter pamelaeae 7-10-1-b | reverse complement strand
CTCTGTGCCATCCACCCAGGCTGCGCGGGCGGCCGGAGCCGGCAGGCTTCCCATCGAGGCCGGCTTCGCCCCTGCTTGCGGAAAGGACGCGTGACGCGCCCATGGAGGGAAACGCAACCGAGTTCGCTGCGACGATGCTCGCCTTCACCGTCGCGCTCGTCCCCTTGACGGGCATCATGACCATCGTAACGCCGTTCCTCATGAGGCGCGGCGAGGTGTTCGCCGTCACCGTGCCCGACACGGCGGCGCACGACCCCTACCTGCGTCGACTCAAGCGGCGTTACGCCCTGCTCATGGCCACGCTCACCGCCGTCCTCACCGCGGTAGGCGCTTTTGGGGCGTTCACGGGCGATGCCGGTTTGGCGTTGGCCGTGCTGTGCGTGGGCATGCTGCTGCTGTGCATCGGGAGCTACGGCCTCATGCTGTATTTCCGGTCAAAGGTGCGGTCCTACAAGAAGGAGCAGGGTTGGCAGGCCAGCGCACGGGAGTCGGTGGCCGTGGTGGGCGACGCGCCCGTGCCGCGCGCGGTCTCGCTCAAGTGGAACCTGCTGTACCTGCCCGTCATTGCCGTGACGCTGGCCATCGGCGCCGTTGGGTACGCGCAGATGCCCGACTTGATCCCGCAGCACATGAACTTTCAGGGCGAGGTGACGGAGTACATGGAGAAAACCCCGTTCACCATACTCGTTCCTGCGCTCATCGTGGCGTTCGTAGCGGCCTGCATGGCGTTTGCGCACTGGACCATCCTGCGCTCGAAGAGGCCGTCGAACCCATCCGCACCTGCCACCTCGGCGCTGGCCTACGGCATGTTCGCCCGTGCCCAGAGCATCTTGCTGGTGGCAGGCGGCCTGGCTCTCAGCGTGTTGGGTCCCGTCATGGAGCTGTCGTTTATCGGCGTGATAGGGTTGGAGCAGGCAGGCGTGTTCGTGGTGGCCTTGGCGCTGGTGATAGTGGTGGGCTCCATCGTTGTCAGCCTGGTTTACGGTCAGGGGGGCTCTCGCGTGTTCTCGCGCATGGCCGCTTCCGAAAGGCTGCTGGCCGACGATGACGAACATTGGAAGCTGGGTGTGTTCTACTACAATCCCGACGACGCCAGCCTGTTTCTACCCGAGCGCTTCGGCATCGGTTGGACCATGAACTGGGCCCGTCCTGCCGTCTGGGCCATCATGCTCGCCGGCCTCGTGCTGACGGTGGCGTTCGTCGCGGCAGTGATGACGCTGATGTAGGAAGCGGGACGGGGCGTTTGGCCGGGGAGGGCGGCGCTCCGTCCGGCGCTCCTACAAATTGTCTTCCAGGTCCATCTGCATGAGGGCCACGTTCTCGCGCAGGCGCTTGTACGAGGCGCGGGGCAGCGATCCGTCCTCGTAGCTTGACTGGATGGCCTCGAGCTCGAGCCGCAGGCCCGCGCGCTTGATGTCCGCCGCCTTGTCCACCGAGGTGGCGAGCGCGGTGATGGAAGGGTTCGCGGCGCGTGCCGTCTGCACGAGGCGCTGGTATTCCAGCAAGAGCGCGCTCAAATGCTCGGCAGGCTCCTCGGACGTCGGGGAGGCCAGCTCCGCCTGCAACTTCTCAATGACGTGCTCGTTGCTGCGCACGCGGAGGTCGCGCTCGGCCAGGACGCGCTCGGTAAGGTCGTCGCCGGGCAGCGCCTCAACGAGCCGGTGCCAGCCCGCATGCGCGAGCGTGCGCAGGCGCAGGTAGACGATCTGCAGCGATATGCGGTCGGCATGGTGCTTCAGCAGGTTCTCCGTGCGCGAGAGGCGCTTGAGGTACCGGTATCCTGCCAGCTCGTCGACCTCCTCGCGCTCCAGCAGGTCGAGCACGAAGTCGTGTTCCCATCGGTTCGCCCGAAGGCGCAGCGGGGTCATGGACTCGTTCGTCACGTCGCCCTTGTTCTTCAAATGCGCGATGCGCTCGTTGTAGGCGCGTATGACCATCTGGGTGGCAGCGCGGTTCTCGCTGGTCTGGCGCGCGGCCAGCTCTTCCACCACCGAGCGGAGCATCTCGATGCTGGCCTGCTCCTCGTCGAACCGCTCCACGTCTTCGGGCTCCTTCTTCGGGGCTATGAGCGGCACCACGAAGGTGGCCAGCAGCATGGTGACCACGATCACGCCGCACGCCAGGAACAGCAGCAGCTCACGTTGGGGGATGGAGAAGGGGATGGTGAACGCCACGGCCAGCGTGATGGTGCCCTTCGGCCCGGCCAGGGTCATGATGGCCGTGGACCGCAGCTCGTCGAGGGTCATGCGGCCGGTGCGCTGCCGGTGGAGCCGTTCCATGGCGAACACCCACACGAAGCGGACGGCGAGCATGAGCGCCGTGATGCCCAGGATGTAGCCGATGAGCACGCCGTTGTCGATGGTGACGTTCTCCCAGGTGCGCTGCATGGCGCGGGGGAGCTGCGTGCCCAGGAGCACGAAGACGATGCCGTTGAGGGCGAAGGCCAGCACGCGCCAGACGCTCGTCGACACGATGTTCATGCGCGACACGGACGGCCCGATGGTGCGCGGCGACACGACGTTCAGGATGCCGGCCGCCACTACGGCGATGATGCCGCTCGTGCCCAGGGCGTTGGCCACGAGGTACACGATGAACGGCACGAACACCTCGAACAGCACGTGGAACGTCGTGTTCTCGAGCCCCCACGACCGCACGCGCCGCACGATGAAGTTGCCCAGGTAGCCCAGCGCCACGCCCACGAGGATGCCGCCCAGGAAGGCGAAGAAGAAGTTCGCGGTGGCGCCAACGAGCGAGAACGTGCCCGTGACGGCGGCGGCGATGGCGAACTGGAACGACACGATGCCCGAGGCGTCGTTGATGATGGACTCGCTTTCCAGGATGTTGCGGGACCGCGCGGGAATCTTCACCTGCTTGGCCAGCGAGGCCACCGACACGGCGTCCGTCGGCCCGAGCGCCGCGCCCAGGGCGAACGCCGCGGCCAGCGGGATGGAGGGCACCAGCCATTTGACGGCGAATCCCACGATGAGCGCCGAGGCGATGACCAGCCCCACGGCCAGCGACAGCACGGGGCGCTTGTTCTCCCAGAGCGCCTGCTTGTTGAGGTTCTTGGCCTCGTCGTACAGAAGCGGGGCTATGAGCAGGACCAGGAACAGGTTCGGGTCGAGGTCGATGTTGATCTGCGTGCCCATCACCACGGCGATGGCCAGGCCCAGCCCGATCTGGATGAGGGGTGACGACACCTTGGGCACGAGCTGGTCGATGACGGACGAGAGCAGCACCGTTGCCAGCATCAGCAGGGAGAGTTCGAGGAGTTCCACGAAAACGCCTCCTTCGGAAATGTTCGGGGGCTTGGTCCTATTGTAACGTAACCGTTGGTTGAGGCCGCCGGCGTCCGTGCAGTTTTGCGAATGGGAACGCCGCACCCGCGCTGTTTCGCTATCATGGGGAGCGAACGTTGGCGAAGAAGGATGGACACATGGCGTTTCTGCTGGGTTGCGAGAAGGTGCGGGTGGAATTCCCCACGAAGACGGTGTTCGACAGCGTGTCGCTGGGCGTGGAGGAGGGCGACCGCATTGGCATCGTGGGCCGCAACGGCGACGGGAAGTCCACGTTGCTCGCCCTGCTGGCCGGCACCCTGGAGCCCGACGACGGGCGCGTGCTGAAGAACGGCACGGTGCACGTGGGCGTGCTGGGGCAGGCCGATGCGCTCGCCGACGACGACACCGTGGAGCGCGCCGTGGTGGGCGATCTGCCCGAGTACCAGTGGGCGGGCGACGCGCGCGTGCGCGACATCATCGCGGGGCTGGCCGCGGACATCCCCTGGGACGCGCGCGTGGGCACGCTCTCGGGCGGGCAGCGGCGGCGGGTGGACCTCGCGCGGCTGCTCATCGGCGACTGGGACGTGCTGGCGCTCGACGAGCCCACGAACCACCTGGACGTGCGCGCCATCACGTGGCTGGCGGGGCACTTGAAGGCGCGCTGGAAGCAGGGCGCGGGCGCGCTTCTGGTGGTGACGCACGACCGCTGGTTCCTCGACGAGGTGTGCACGCGCATGTGGGAGGTGCACGACCGCGTGGTCGACCCGTTCGAGGGCGGGTTCTCGGCCTACATCATGCAGCGCGTGGAGCGCGACCGGCTGGCGGCGCTGGCCGAGCAGAAGCGCCAGAACGACCTGCGCCGGGAGCTGGCCTGGCTCTCGCGCGGGGCGCGGGCGCGCGCGACGAAGCCGAAGTTCCACGTGGCCTTGGCGCAGGAGCTCATCGCCGACGTGCCGCCCCTGCGCAACGAGCTGGAGCTCAAGCGTATGGCCATGGCGCGCCTGGGCAAGCAGGTGGTGGACTTGGAGCACATGACCGTGCGCTTCGACGGCGAGGACGGCCCCGGCCGCACCGTGCTGGACGACGTGGACTGGATCATCGGCCCGGGTGACCGCTACGGCATCGTGGGCGCGAACGGCGCGGGCAAGACCACGCTTCTACGGGTGATCCAGGGTTTGCAGAAGCCGAGCGCCGGTCTGGTGAAGATAGGGAAGACGGTGCGTTTCGCCGTGCTGTCGCAGCACTTGGACGACCTGGCGCGCTTCGGCGACGACCGCGTGCGGCAGGTGGTGGGCCGCTACAGCCGCCGCACGATGCTGGACGGCAAGGAGGTGACGCCCGGCCAGCTGCTGGAGAAGCTGGGCTTCACGCGTGCCGATCTGAACGAGCCGGTAAGCGACCTGTCGGGCGGTCAGAAGCGCCGGCTGGCGCTCATGCTCATCCTGCTGGACGAGCCGAACGTGCTCATCCTCGACGAGCCGGGCAACGACCTGGACACCGACATGCTGGCCTCGGTGGAGGACCTGCTGGACGGCTGGCCGGGCACGCTGCTTTTGGTCACGCACGACCGCTACCTCATGGAGCGCGTGACCGACCACCAGTTCGCCATCTTGGACGGGAAGGTGCGCCACCTGCCGGGAGGCGTGGACGAGTATTTGAGGTTGTCCGACGCTTCCCCCTCTTCCATGGCGGCCGGCAATCCCGCACGTCAACGACCTGCGCATGCCGCCGATTCGGGCTTATCTGGGACAGAAGCATCCCCCGAAAGCTCCCGCCTCTCCGGCGGCGAGATCCGCACGCTGCGCAAGCTCATGCAGTCGAACGAGCGCAAGACGGAGACGCTCAACGGGAGGATCGAGGACGTGCGCGCGCAGATGGCCGCTGCCGATCCCACCGACTTCAGTGCGCTCGGCGACTTCCAAGCCCAGATCAACGACTTGCAAGCGCAGATCGACGCTCTCGAGGAAGAATGGCTTGAAGCCGCCGAGAAGCTAGGAGAGTAGGGCGCTGCGGGCGCCGAACCCGCAGCTGCCCGCGCAAGCGTCCGCTGCGACTACTTCCAGGCCGGCCGGTCGGGACTGCTTTCCTGCTGCTCGGGGCCGCGGGCCCAGGGGTCTTCCTTGGCATCGCTCTGCGCGTACTTCAGCCAGGCGTCCTCCTGCTTGGCCTCGGCTATCCAGTCGTCCGGCGACTTGAAGGCCACGCTGCCCACCAGGCACACGATGCCGCACAGGATACCGCCCACGGCGAACGCGATCCAGCTGACCGCGAACCCGCCCTGGCCCGAGCGTATGGCCTCCTTCAGCGCGAACTTGTCGATGCCGTCCCAGCCGCCGATCTGGTTGAACAGCGGCACGAAGCCCCACACCAGGAACACGATCAAGGCCAGCAGCATGATAACGCCGCAGGCCACGCCCATGATGCGTTCTGCACGCACCTGCTCGGGCGACTTGACCACAGCCGTGGACGGCAAGTCGGCCCCCAGCTCGCGGCGGTGCCCGATGTAGGTGAGCTCGGACAGGTCGTACTTCGACTTCTGCAGGCAGGCCCACATGATGAGGCCCACGCCCAGGGCGATGGTGAGCATGAACGGCAACAGCAGCAGCTCTTCCAGATGTACGCCGCCTACCAGCGCGTAGGCATCGTCGGGCGAAGCACCCACGAGGAAGATCACGGCCAGCAGAATGAGACCCACGCCGCCCGCGATCATGAGGGGGAAGCGGCGGCCGAAGCGGTCCAGCACGTCGGCGGGGTAGCGCGGCTCGATGGAGGGGTTGCGGCGCTTGAACTCGCCGTGGTTGAGCGCACCCATGATGAGCACCATGACCCCCACCACGACGAACGCCAAGAACACGGCCGCCTGGAAGTTGTCGCCGAATACGTCCACCGCCTCGATGACCGACTGCACGCCCACGCCCGCCAAGATAAACGCCACGCCCGCCACCATGGACAGGCTGTGGCGGTTCATGTGGTGGTCGTAGCGCTCGGTATCGCCCTTGTTCGCCACGTGCACGCTGCCGCGCATGAGATCGTCGAGGTTCGTGTGGAACAGGTCGCAGAGCGCCAGCAGCTTGTCCATCTCGGGATAGTTCGTGCCGGCCTCCCATTTGCTGACGGTCTGGCGCGACACGCCCAGCTGCTCGGCAAGGCCCTCCTGTGTCACGCCGTAATGCTGGCGCAGGTAGACGAGGTTGTCGGCGAAGCTCATGATAGGTTCCTTTCGTTATCGGTAAGCATCATACCCGAACGCGACGGTGCCATGGCTGCGATGCGCGAGCTCGCCGGCCGGCTTGCTTGCAGGCGTGCGGAATAGGTCGCCCCGCGTTCTCCCGCCCCTCCGTTTCGGTGCCCCCATAGTGCCGTTGCGGGGCCGCCCGCTCCACCACCTTGAGGGTGCGTTTCGCTTTTTTTCGCGCACGCTGAGGTTGCGGAAGCCAATGATCTGCGGTTTTATATTTCGGCAGGACAAGCGGCATCTGATTTGGTAAGGTGCGTTGGAGTCGCGCGAGCGAGTGCGGGAAGCGGGGGCGAAAGGAGCGTCGCATGGCGGAGCTGGAGCTGGACGCGCGGCAGGTGCGAAACTTCAGGCTGCAGGCGCACCATCTGGACGCGTTCTACGGCCGCGACGACGCGCTTGCGGCGGTGGGCGCCTGTGGTATGCAGAACTCGCCTCCTGGCGCGTGGGAGGCCGCGCTCTTCAACCGCGTGCCCGCGTGCGGGGCGGCTGACCGCGACCGCATGCTGCTGGAGGAGCGGACGCTTCTGCAGGCGTGGAGCTTCCGCGGCGCGCCCATGGTGTTCCCGACGGCCGACGGCGCCGCGTTCCTGTCGGCGCTCGCAGCGGAAGGCGACGAGCCCTGGATATACACGCGCGGCATCGGCCTGGCGCTCGACTTCCTAGGCGTGGGGTTCGACGAGCTGCTTGCCCTGCTTGAGCAGGTCATGCCCCGGCTGGACGGACGGGCGGTGGTAGGCAAGGCGGCGCTCGACCAAACCCTGGCCGCGTGGATGGAGCCGCTGCTGCCTGCGCGGAAGCGCTCCTTGTGGAACGAGCCGTCGATGTACGGCAGCCCCGACAAGCAGACGGTGGGCGGCGCGGCCGTGTCCTTCCTGCTGCGTCCCTGCTCCTTCAAGGGCCTGGTGGTGTTCGGCGCGCGGGAGGGAACGAGCCCTGCGTTCTCATCGTTTCGCACCTGGCTCGGCCGTCCCCTGGAGCCTGATCCGGAGGCGGCTCGCAAGCTGGTGCGGAAGTTCCTCCACTGCTACGGGCCGACCGCGCCCGGTGGGCTGGCCGCGTGGCTGGGATGCTCCGGCGCCCAGGCGCGCCGCTTGTGGAGGGCGGCCTCGGACGAGATGGAGCCGGTGAGGTTTCTGGGCAAGAAAGCGTACGTCCTGTCCGCCGACCGGGAGCGACTGATGGCTTCCGAGCCGCCGCAACGCGAGCTGTTGCTGCTGGCCGCGCACGATCCCTACCTCGACCAGCGCGACCGCGCCGTTCTGCAGCCGGACAAGGCGCTGCAGCGCCGGATATGGCGCACGGTGGCCAATCCGGGCGCCATCGTGCGCCGCGGCAAGGTGGCGGGCACGTGGACCGCCAAGAAGAAGGGGGCCGGCCTTGAAGTGAGGGCGGACTGGTGGGACAACGCCGTCGGCGAGCAGCAGGTGCGCGCCCTCGCCGAGCAGTACGCTGCCTTCCGCGGCCTCGAGCTGGCAGGATTCGAAAGGGGCTGACGCCCAGAGGCGCCCCATGCGAAGCCAGGCCGTGCCGCGGGGCTGCCTGCCGGCTGCCCAGTTGTCGGCTTGTTCAAATTCCTGCAAAGTATCGGTGGAGAGACGGTACGGGGCGGAGGCGGGCCGTACAATGACCGGGAAAGCGGAGGCTGCGGGGCGAACGGCCCGGACGGTGCGGCTCCGCCCGCAGGCCGCCGCCCGCGTGGCCGCACCCCAACGAAGGAGGAGGCATCATGCTCAAGCTCATCGCCAGCGATATGGACGGCACCATGCTCGACGCGAACGAGTGCGTGCCCGACGGCACGTACGAGCTCATCCTGCGCCTGCGGGAGGAGGGCGTGCGGTTCGCGGCCACGTCGGGCCGGCGCTTCGATACGCTGTGCGAGCTGTTCGAGCCCATCGTGGACTGCATGGACTTCGTGGCGTCGAACGGCGCGCAGGTCATCGTGGAGGGAGAGCTGGTCGACCTGGAGGTGTTCTCGCACGCCGCCGTGAAACGGCTGGCGCGCGTGGTGGACCTCTTCGACACCATGCACCTGGCGCTGTTCGACGAGACGCGCAGCTACCTCTTGGATGACGAGGCGCGGTTCGAGCGCGAGGTGGACAAGAACCTGCCGAATCCCGTGCGCGTTTACGCGGTGCCGTCGCCCCAGGTGAGCATCTTGAAGGCCTCGGTGTACTGCGACGAGGACGTCATGGACATGGCCTATATCCTGTCGCGCGAGCTGGACGACGACTTCGTGTTCGCTCCGTCCGGCCGCAAATGGATCGACGTCATGCAGCGCGGCGTGAGCAAGGCCACCGGCGTGAGCCAGGTTCTCGACGCCCACGGCATACGGGCCGACGAGATGATGGCGTTCGGCGACTCCATGAACGACTACGAGATCCTGCGCATGGCCGGCATGAGTGTGGCCATGGGCAACGCGCGCTACGCCATCAAGCAGATAGCCGACCGCGTGATCGGCACGAACGTCGACCAAAGCGTGCAGGCCGAGCTACGGAGGATGCTGGGGGAGCGGGGCTGAGGGAGTGGCGCTGCTCCATCTTGCCGTTCCCCTTCGGTTCTGCTAGAATGTATTACAAGTAATACCTAAGGAGGTGACGGCATGGGAGAGAAGGGTTTGGAATCGGTTCTGACCGTTCGCTTGGATCGCAAGGTGAAGGAGCAGGGGGCGGCGGTCATGCAGCGTTACGGCTACACGCCCTCATCGGCCGTGCGCCGCTTCTTCGACTACGCGGTGAAGCACGATGCGCTTCCCTTCGAGCAGCAGGACAAGCCGAACCGGGACGAGATCAAGCGCCGCATTGCGGCGTTCGACGCCTGCCACACCAAGCGCTCGTCGGGCATGACGGACGAGGAGATACGCGACGCACGGTTGAGGGACCGCTATGGACTTGGTGCTCGATAACAACATTGTGATCGACCATATCGACCGCCGCGAGCCGTTCTACGAGCTGTCGCGCCGGGTGTGCCTGCTGGGGGTGGTGGGCGAGGCCAACACGTACATCAGCGTCAACATGCTCACCGATATCTACTACCTTCTGCGCAAAGACTACGGAAGCCAGGGCGCGCAGGACCTTATCGAGAACAACTTGTCGTTTCTCCAGCTCATCGGCATATCGGCCGAAGATGCGCAGAAGGCGCTTGCTGCGCGGTGGGGCGATTTCGAGGACTGCCTGGTGGCGCGGTGCGCGGAGAAGATCAAGGCCGACTACATCGTCACGCGCAACGTGAAGGACTTCCGCTCGTCGTCCGTCGAGGCCGTCACCCCCGAAGAGCTGTTCGACCGGTTGGAGAAGCAAGGGTTCGTGTACGAGGAGGTTGACTGGTAAGGCGCTGGCCCTTTCGCCTCCCTTCGCCTACAACCCCGCGTGGCCGTCGCTGCTCACGCGTGCCTCGGGGTCGCGCAGCACTGAGCGGTCGAGGGCGCCCACCGCGTTCGATGCGGTGACGCCGGCCACCATGGAATCGCTCACGTTGAGCGCGGTGCGGCCCATGTCGATGAGCGGCTCCACCGAGGCCAGAAGCCCCACGATCTCGATGGGCAGCCCCATGGTGCCCAGCACGATGAGCGAGGCGAACGTCGCGCCGCCGCCCACGCCTGCCACGCCGAACGAGCTGATCACCACCACGGCTACGAGCCCTGCCACGAACGTGGGCGAGAACACGTCGATGCCCACGGTGGGCGCGATGATGGTGGCGAGCATGGCGGGGTAGATGCCCGCGCACCCGTTCTGCCCGATGGACATGCCGAAGCTGGCGGCGAAGTTGGCCGTGGCCTCGTCCACGCCCAGGGCGCGCGTCTGCGTCTCGATGTTGAGCGGCACCGCGCCCGCGCTCGAGCGCGCCACGAACGCGAAGCTGAGCACGGGGAACGCCTTGCGCACGTAGGCGAGCGGGCTCACGCGGTTCCCCAGCAGGACGAGGCAGTGCACCAGGAACATGAGCACGAGCGCCCCGTAGGACACGGCCACGAACTTACCCAGGTCGAGCACCGCCGCGTAGTCGCTCGTGGCCATGACGTGCGCGATGAGCGCGAGCACGCCGTAGGGAGTGAGGGCGAGCACCATCGCCACGATGCGCATGACGATGCCGTACAGGCTGTCCACGAGCCGCTTGAAGAAGTCGGCCTGGTCGCACGCGGCGGCGGTTGCGGCGGGGGAGACGTCGGCCGCGCCTTCGCCGCGTGCGCGAAGCCTGAGGTAGGCCACGCCCACGATGGCGGCGAAGATGACCGCGGCGATGGTGGACGTGGAGCGCGAGCCGGCCAGGTCGGCGAACACGTTCATCGGGATGAACGAGAGGATCATCTGCGGCAGCGTGAGGTTCGCCACCTGCTGCTGGTCGGCCTGCAGCGCCTCGAGGCTCGCGGCGCTCGCGCCCGCTCCCGCATCGGTGAAGCTCGCGCCC
>NC_021021.1:925797-931567 GCF_000210055.1 Gordonibacter pamelaeae 7-10-1-b | reverse complement strand
GTGCCCAGCAGCACCGCCAGCACGACGGCGCTGATGCGGCCGAGGTTCTCCGTCACCTTCGTGCGGGTGAACGCGCCCACGATGGCCACGAACACGAGCGGCATCACGAGCATCTTCAACAGCGCGATGTAGCCCTGGCCCACGACGGCCATCCAGTCGAGCGCTGCGGAGGCGGCGTCGCTGCCGCGTCCGAGCGCAAGCTGGATGCCCACGCCCAGCGCGATGCCCAGCCCCAGCGCCGTGAACACCCGCGGCGTGAATCCGACGCCGCGGCGCTTCATCAGCCAGAGCGCCGCCAACAGGCCGACGAACACGGCCAGCACGGCGACAGTGGCGAGGATGGAATCGACAGGCATGGGCGATCAGCTTTCTGGACGGCAGCGCCCTCCAGTATGCCGCGCGCGCGAAGCCGCCCGGCCCTCCGCCTGCAACCGTCTCGCCCTTGTTGCCGAACCGATGGCTCGCCGCCTATTCGGGCCTTTCCGCGCCCAGCGCGCACGCGTGGCGTTCGCCGAAGCGCGTCACATGCTGGCGCGCAAGGTCTACCAGGCGTTCGCGGTCGGCCGCGTCGGCCGCGCCGTCGGCGGCCTGGATGAGCAGCATGAGCGGCGCGAAGAACTCCAGCGCCAGCAGCCTCGGGTCGTCGCGCATGAAAGCGCCTGCTTCCATCATGGACGCGAACAGCCCCTCCTGCCATGCGAGCGGCGTCTCGATGAAGTAGCGGCGGTAGAGCGCGCCCAGCTCGGGCGTGCGGTACTGCTCGACGGTGAGCATCTGTCTAAACAGGGTGGCGAACTCGTCCTCGGTCCAGTAGCGGAACATCGCCTCGCCGAGGTCCGCCATCTGCGCGACCGGGGTGGCCGCGTAGCCGCGCGCCTGCTCGTCCATACCGCCCTCGGGCATTCCGATGGCGGCGGCCGTCAAATCGTAGCGCTCGTCCATGCGCTCGACGATGGCGTCCAGTATGGCCTGCTTGCCGGCGAAGTGCTTGTAGACCGAAGCCGGCTGGATGCCCACGGCGGCTGCGATCTCGCGCATCCCGGTCGCCTCGAACCCCGCGCGGGCGAACAGGCGCAGCGATGCCTGCAGGATGTCCTCCTTGGTGTTGCGACGGGGCGTCATGCGGCGTCCTCCCAGGTGCGGAGCGCGTGCCAGCTCGCGGCCGCCTGCAGCACGCCGAGCGCCAGGTAGAATGCGGAGAGGCCGTTCGGCATGAAGGCGAGTTCGAACGCCGTCCAGGCGATGAGCAGGACGCCCGCCGCGATGCCCCACCGGTACGACGCCGCCCGCTTACCGCGGAAGCGCATTGCGAGCGCGACGATGTTCGGCGCGCCGTTCACCAGCGCGAGCGCAACTCCCGGCCAGAACCACGTGGCGATGAGCGGCTCGGGCAAGGGCAGGACGCCCAGGAACTCGATGGGCATGACGTCGTTCCAGCTGACGGGCAGGGCGACGAGCCCGCTCAGCGCCATGAACCCGCCGCACACTATGGAGCATACCCCGTCGAACCAGTTCATCAACAGCGCGAACCCGCGCGAGACCCTTGCGAGGGAAGGCACGTTACGTTCCTGCCGAGCCGTCGTCGTCATGGTGCTCCCCTTCTCTCATAAAGCTAACGAACGTTAGTCAATGAAAGCAGTTTAGCAAACGATCGTTAGCTTTGCAAGATCGATGAAGCCGTTGTTAGCTTGGAAGCACCTCGTCTTCTGCGCTTGGTTGACGGGAGTCGGATTTTGGAAAAGCAGGCAAGCGAAAAGTCTATCAATAACCTCCTCAAAATGTTATCATTTGATAACGATTTGAGGAGGCCGATCGTGCATGAGGTAGCATCTCGCGCAGGGGTAGCCCGCTACCTTATGCTTATGAAAACATATGCGGGCAACTGGCTCGAAGTGGCGCATCGCTCCCAAGGGCCTGACAAGAACTATGACTTTCTTCGTCGTTACGGCTTGCTCATCGAAGACGTGCGGGACATCTTGACCAGCCTCGTTGCCGACGATTATTCTGATGGCCCCTGTTGCGACGACAAGCAGCTTGGCCGTCCGGACGTGTGGAAGTTCGGCAAAACGGTCGAGCTGGAAGGCGAGGAGTTGGAGTTGTACATTAAGACCTCGTTTGGCTATCGAGCCGATGGCATGGGCTGCGTCTGCGTGTCAATACATCCTTGCGAGCGTCCGCTTTCCTATCCTCTAAAGGAGGGTCGATCATGACCGAGATTCTCGAAACCTATTGCTCCACCTGCGCGCGCGAGGTTTCGGCGTGCGAGGAGACGAGGGCCGAGCATCTGAAAGTTCGCGATGCCTGGGTCGATGTCGACCAGGTGGTGCTCACCTGTCCTGAGTGCGGAGGGCGCATCGGGGACGAGCGGGTCGAAAGCGCCAATCTGCGCCGCGCGTACGAGGCGTATCGGGAGGGTCAGGGCCTTCTTTCCGCTTCCCAGATTCGAGATGCCTACGATTCTTACGGCCTTTCGCAGGCTTCTTTCGGGAAGCTGCTCGGGCTCGGCGGCGCGACCCTGAGCAGATACGAGAACGGAGGCGTGCAAACCAGGCAGATCGATCAGGCGATTCGCGCCGCGTCCGACCCTCATGCGATGCTCGACCTTCTGGCCGAGAAGGGAGCCGAGATACCTGCGGCGCAGCGCGGACGCGCTGAGCAACGGGCACGGGAGAAGCTCGCTCGAGGTCGGGAGTCTCGCTTCGAGTATGCCGTTGTGCGAGGCGATTTCTCCCTCGTGCTCAACCCGGCGGATGCGTCGGAGCTCACCGGCTTTCGCGCTTTCGATGTGGATCGCGCTCGCGAGATGGCGGTGTTCTTCGCATCTCGTTGCAAGCACTTCTTCAAGCTGCGGTTCTTCAAGACAATGTTCTATGCCGACTTCACGGCGTTCGCGGAAACCTCCCGTTCCATGAGCGGCTTGCGGTACGCCCATGCTCCGAACGGCCCCATTGTCCATGGGCATGAGGCGCTTTTGGCTGCGCTCGTGGACGGGGAGTCGCTCGATGTCGAGGAGCATGAGATCGGGGAAACCTCTGCCGAGAAGATCGTCGCCTTGCGCGATGCCGACCTGGGCGTGTTCTCGGAGAGGGAGAGGATCATCTTGCAGAAGACCGCCGACTTCGTCAACTCCTTCCGGAAGAGCAGCGAGCTGAGCGAGCGATCCCATGACGAACCCGGCTGGCGCGGAACCGAGAACGGGCAGCTGATCAGCTACGAGTACGCCTTCGATCTAACCACGACCGATTGCATCAACGGGGAATGCTCGCTTAGGTCATCTCAATGTAAGTAATAGATGCTTACGATGCGCTTTGTGCAGGAAACGTGAAATCGGTCGAACATAGCGACATAATGTCGCTATGTTCGACCGATTGCCATATAATCTGCTGCAGCGATCGAATCGAAGCAGAATCTTCTGGTCGTTCTCCCACACATTGGAGCGCTTCGGCGCTCGAGGGGCGCCGCGTGCGCCCTGCCCTTTGAAGCCCGGCTGCGGCTGGTGCCCGCCCTCTCTGCGCCCGCGCGGGGAGCCCGCGGGCGCGAAGGGTCGAGCGGTTGCTTTGCGTGGACCCGTTCTTTCTGGGGAGGCCCTAAAGTGGGGCAGAAAGGACATAGAAATGAAGAGTAATCGATTGCGCACGCAGAGCACTGGCCACCAGGAACCTGAAGGGAACCGGTCGAAGAAGCACCCGCCCAGGGCGCAACTCTTGAAACTGGTTCTTGAGGCAATCAGGCTTCTGGCTCCGATCCTGAAGGTCATCGCGATCATCCATGATGCGATGAAGGGGTAGGAGATGAGCACGGTAAAGGACCGCTCGGCTTTTTACATACTGCCTTACGGCTGGCTATATAGAAGGAGATCTTGGGCATGATAGGAGAGACGTTAAAAAAACTTCGGGGTATTTACGGCTACACCGCCAAAGAGCTGAGTGAGCTGCTCGGGATCTCGAGAAGCTATCTTTCCGAAATCGAGAACGGCGACAAGCAGCCGACGTACCGATTGCTCGAGAAGTATTCCGACATCCTCGATATCAAGCTGTCTTCTCTAATGCTCCTGGCGGAAGAGTACGATGAGACGGATTCCAAAACATCGGAACGTGCGTTGACTGCTCGTTTGATGGAGAAGGCCATCGGGCTTCTCGCCAAGGATGCCAATGGGCGCTAATCGAAAAAAGTACGCCATTGAACAATGCGCGCTTTACAACCTAACCACTAAGAGAAGGCTCGAGGAAAAGCTGCTCCTGCAGTCGGGCGAACTCAAAGGCGTAATGAGGGGTGTCACCTACCGTGACTTTCAAATCCCGAAGAAAAGCGGGAGCTTTCGTCAGGTCTCAGAGCCCAACAAGAGGCTTAAACTGGTACAGAAGCGCGTGCTGTGGCTTCTGAGCGCGGTGGAGAAGCCCGACTGGGTGATGTCGGCCACGCCCGGCAAATGCCACAAGGACAATGCCGTGTTCCATAGGTCCAACGCCTACATGGTCACCATGGACATAGAGAGCTTCTACGACAAGTGCGAGAGAGAGCGGGTTTACCAGTTCTTCAAGAGGAAGCTGCGGCAGCCCGGTGACGTGGCGAAGGCCTTAACCGACCTGTCCACGTACCGGCAGTCTATCCCGACCGGCGCTCCGACCAGCCAGATCGTTGCTTACTTTGCATATGAAAGCATGTTTGCCGAAATAAATCAGGTGGCGAAAAGCCACGGTTGCATCTTTACCCTGTATGTTGACGACATGACTTTCTCGAGCGGAGAGCCGTTTTCTCCCGATAAGCTCGCAAGTGAAGTGGATGCGGTTCTGCGCAAGTACGGGCACAAGTCCAAAATGTCTAAAACCAGGTATTATCCGAAAGGTACGTGTAAGTTGACGACGGGTGCGGCGATTTCAAGACAGCTGCTCCTCGTCGCTCCGAACGACCTCCGGAAGCGGGTGCTCGAGAACTACGACAAACTTAGAAAGACTGGCGATAAGAGCCTTGTTGCCGTCATCCTCGGGCAGATCGGAGCAGCAGAATTCATTGAGGGTCGTGATATGTTTCCTGGGATCAAGCAGGCGGTCAGAGCTTTTGGCAATGCTTCATAACTAGCGTGGCTTCTGAGGTGGCGATGTAAGACGCTCTAACAACGCGGCCGGTGAGAACATTGCGCATACGAAACGCGTGTAGATGATCAAAGTTTCTAGCTGGATTGACGCGCCCGGCCCGGCGCGGTATGCTGGCCGGCGTTGCAACCACCTCGTTGGGGGAACCAATGATACTTTGCAGAGCTGCCGCTCTGTGCGTGATCGCCGATGAAGCATCGCACGGAGCAGGGATGGACAGGACCATCGGCATCGGAAGGCGCGCCGCCTAAGGGCACGCCTTGTCGTCGATGCCGGGATGCCGGGAACCTCGAGCGCCGCGGATGACTTCGTCCGCGGCGCTTTTTCATGCGCTGGGCGCATCGCGCGGCTGCGGCCGCCGCGATCCCCTGCCTCCTTCCGTTTCCGCATCCCGATTCTCCGAGGTGAACCTATGGCTTCTTCTGCATCGACCGTTTCCTTCTCCGAGGGGCCGCTGTTCCGGCAGCTGCTCTCGTTCGCCCTGCCGCTCATGGCGGTGAACATCTTGCAGTACGTGTACCAGGCCGTCGACATGGCGGTGGTCGGCCAGGTGGTGGGCGACGTGGGGCTCGTGTCCATGAGCAACGCGGTGAACGCCGTCTTCCTGGTGAACGCGTTCGTCATCGGCCTTTCGGCCGGAGGCGGCGTGGTGGTGGCGCGCGCGGTGGGCGCGGGCG
>NC_021021.1:919345-925376 GCF_000210055.1 Gordonibacter pamelaeae 7-10-1-b | reverse complement strand
AGCTCGCGCGCGCCCGCGACGTCGCGCGGTTGGGGGCGCGCCTCAATATCGGCGTGACGCTGGGCATCCAGGTGCTCATCCAGCTGCTCGCGCCGGCCATCGTGGGGCTCTACGGCCTCGCGCAGGGCACGTCGTTCGACATCGCCGTGCTCTACCTGCGTATCACGTGCAGCGTGAACGGCCTGTTCTACGCGGCCATGTACAGCTTCGACTCGTTCGCGCTCGGGGCCGGCTCGCCGCGCCTCGTGCTGGCGAACTCGCTCATCGACGCGTTCGCCGTGCGTTTCGGCCTGGCGTTCCTGCTCTCCGGCGCGCTCGGCTTCGGCTACGTGGGCATCTTCGTCGCGCAAGCCGCCTCGCCCGTGATTCCCGCGCTCATTGGCGGCGCCTACCTGCGCCATTGGACGCGCTCGCACGGGGTGGAGCGGGGCAAGTAGCTGGACTTGGCGAAACGGCGTGCGGCTCGCGCGGCGCTTACGCCTTCGTGACCAGCTCGCTTATCGGGATGCGCTCGGCCGCGTGGCGCTCAGGGCTCTTCCATTCGCCCTCGGCATGGCCCACGGCCAGGATGTTCACCGGCACGAGCGAGGCGGGCAGGTCGAACGCCGCACGCACGCCGGTAGGGTCGAAGGCGCAGATCCACACGCTGCCGAGACCCTGGTCGGCTGCGGCGAGCATCATGTGGTCGCACGCGATGGAGGCGTCGATGTCGGTGGAGGCCATCCCGTCGAAGGAGCGCTTCCAAGCGCGTTCGGCATCGGCGCACACGACGAATGCGAGCGGCGCGCCGTACAGGTTGGCGGACTTCCCGAGCTTTGCGAGCCCTTCCGCGCTTTCCACCTGGATGAGGCGCACGGGCTGGCGGTTCGCGGCGCTCGGGGCAACGTGTGCGGCCTCCACGATGGCGGCGATCTTCTCCGGCTCCACCGGGCGGGGCTCGTAGGCGCGGATCGAGCAACGCTTCTTGGCGAGGTTCGTGAACGACATGGGGTGCTCCTTCTCTCGTGCGGGTTCGTTTCGCCTTCCATGATAGAAGTCGCTACCGAACAAGCAAGTAGGCACTATTTTGGAATATACTACCGAAAAGGAAAGCATGGGCCTCCCACCAAAGGTCCATCGTGAAGGGAGCGCTGCCATGAAAACCTGCCCGGATGCCTACCATTGCCCCGTCGAGGCCACCATCGACATCGTGGGCGGCAAGCACAAGGTGCTCATCCTCTGGCACTTGAGCAAGCACGGCGTGCTGCGCTTCGGCGAGCTGCAGCGGCTCATGCCCCAGGCAACGCCTAAGATGCTCACCCAGCAGCTGCGCGAGCTGGAGGCCGACGGCATGCTGCACCGCGAGCTGTACCACCAGGTGCCGCCCAAGACGGAGTACTCGCTCACCGAGCGCGGCCGCAGCTTCACGCCGGTGCTGAACGCCATGTGCGAATGGGGCGGGAGCGTGCTTGAGGAGATGGGCGCGGAAGCGGGGAGAAAAGTTGTCCGTAAAGATTGATCGGTGCGCGCCTCCAGGCTTTCGTGTCGCAAAAGCGTTGTAAAGTTTTGCGCATCGTGCAATAATCTGTATAAAAAGTTTTGCGCATCGTGCAAGGAGTAGAGCCATGCTGAAGCGAAAGGCGTACGACCGGCTTCTCGAATGGAAGAAAAACCGCAATGGAAAGACTGCGCTGCTTATCGAAGGGGCTCGCCGTGTGGGCAAAAGCACGCTCGTGGAGGAATTTGGGCGCAACGAGTACGCTTCCTGCCTTATCGTGGATTTCTTCCAAGCGCCCGCCGAGGTGAGGCAATACTTCGAAGACTACCGCACCGATTTCGACACGCTGTTCCTCTACCTGTCCACCTACTACGGGGTCGACCTCCATGAACGGGATACGCTCATCGTCTTCGACGAGGTCCAGATGTTCCCGACTGCTCGCGGTCTGCTCAAGTACTTGGTGGCCGACGGCCGTTACGACTATATCGAAACCGGGTCGCTCCTGTCCATCAAGCAGAACGTGGACGGCATCGTGGTTCCGTCGGAGGAGGAATCCTTCGAGCTCAATCCGCTGGATTTCGAGGAATTCCTTTGGGGGATGGGCGAGGAGAAGCTGGTGACCCTCATCCGCAGGCAGTTCGACAGCCTGAAGCCCTTGCCCGACGGGCTGCACCGTCGGGCCATGGGACTTTTGAGAGAGTATATCCTGGTGGGCGGCATGCCCGGTCCGGTGAGCATCTATGTGGCGCAGCGCAGGTTCGAGCCGGTTGATACGGCGAAGCGTCAGATCCTCAGCCTGTATCGCAACGACGTCGCGCGGTTTGCCCGCGGCTACGAATTCAAGGTGGTTTCGGTGCTGGACGGCATTCCCGGCCAGCTGTCGAAGCATGAGAAGAAGTTCACTTTGAGCTCCATTAGCAAGAATGCACGCATGAGAAGCTACGAGGAGGCCTTCTTTTGGCTGGCCGACGCTCGTATTGCCAACATCTGCTTCGCCTGCTCGGATCCGGGCGTGGGCCTCTCGCTCAACATGACGCAGTCTTCTTTGAAGTGCTACCTGGCCGACACGGGTCTGCTCGTCTCGCTTGCTTTCGCCGACAACGCGCATACGGATGAAAGCGTGTACCGCGCCGTGCTTCGCGGCGAGATAGGGTTGAACGAGGGAATGCTCACGGAGAACGTCGTGGCCCAGATGATCCACGCGAACGGGCATCGTCTGTTCTTCTATTCACAGTCTGGAAAGAGGGAGGGCGAAGAGCGGATGGAGGTCGACTTCCTCATCGTGCGCCCGTACGCCGATGCCGCCATGAAGCCTCGCGTCTGTCCTGTGGAGGTGAAGTCGCCTCGGCAATACGGCACGAAATCGCTTGATCGGTTCAAGGAGAAGTTCGGCAAGCGCGTCGGGACCCAGTACGTTCTGCATCCCAAGCAGCTCAAAGTCGACGGCGATCGTGCATACTTGCCGTTGTACATGGGATTCTGCCTGTGAAAGACGGGGCGCGAAGGCGAATGAAAAAAGGAGGGGCGAGCGTGACGGATGCAACGACCGGCGTGACCGTGCTCATCGTGGAGGACGACGCCCACATCGGCGGGATCGTGGCCGACTGCCTGGGGAATGCGGGGTACGTGTGCACGCAGGCGTTCTCGGGCACGGAGGCGCGGCTCGTGTTGGAGGCGGCGGCCGCGCGCGGCGAGCGGTTCGACGTGGTGGTGTGCGACCTCATGCTGCCGGGTCTTCCCGGCGAGGACATCGTGCGGCTCATCCGCACCGCCGACGCCCATACGCCCATCGTGGTGACCTCGGCCCGCACGAGCGCCACCGACAAGGTGAACCTTCTGAAGCTCGGGGCCGACGACTACCTGGCCAAGCCCTTCGACCTGGACGAGCTGCTCGCGCGCATCGAGGTGCAGCTGCGCCACCGCGGCCGCGCCCTCGCGTCGCAGCCGGGCGGCGACGTGCTGTGCGTGGGCGCATGGGCCATCGACCGCGCCGCGCGCACGCTGACGGTGGACGGCGCGGAGGTGCCGCTCACGCGCACCGAGTTCAACATCGTGGAGCTTCTGGCCGCGCATCCGAGGAAGGTCTACACGAAGCAGGAGCTGTTCGAGCTGGCCTGGGGCGAGCCCTACGCCGCCGAGGACAGCACCGTGAGCGTGCACGTGTCCAACATCCGCGCCAAGCTCAAGCCCACCGGCACCGACGGCTACGTCCAAACCGTCTGGGGCCTCGGATTCAAGCTGGCGGTCGACGAGGGCGCATGAGCCCGGCCGCCCCGCTTCTTCAAGCTTTCTTAAAGGTTGGTTCATCCTTCCTGAAACCCTCTTCCGTAAGCTGGAAACACGACGAGAAGGCAAACGGAAAGGGGCGTTCATGAACGTTGTTGAGACACGGGGGCTCACGAAGTCCTACCGCGGTAAGCGCGCGGTCGACCGGCTCGACCTGCACGTGGCGCAGGGCGACATCTACGGGTTCGTCGGTAAGAACGGCGCGGGGAAGTCCACCGTCATGAAGATGGTCTGCGGCCTGGCGACGCCCGACGAGGGCGAGATCGAGCTGTTCGGCAGCCGCGCCGACGAGTGCGGCCGGCCGGAGGGCGCGCCGCGCGTCGGGGCGCTCATCGAGGCGCCGGGGCTCGTGCCCAACCTCTCCGCCTACGAGAACCTCATGGCGAAGGCCCTGGCCATGGGCGTGGCCGACGCCCCTGCACGCTGCCGCGAGACGCTTGCGCTGGTCGGGCTGGACGGCGTGGGCAAGAAGAAGGCCAAGGGCTTCTCGCTCGGCATGAAGCAGCGGCTGGGCCTCGCGCTCGCGCTCGTGGGCTCGCCCGACCTGCTGTTGCTCGACGAGCCGCTGAACGGCCTGGACCCCGAAGGCACGCGCGCCATGCGCAACCTCATCGTGCGGCTGAACCAGACGCTCGGCGTGACGGTGGTCATCAGCTCGCACGTGCTGGACCAGCTCGACCGCGTGGCCACGCGCTTCGGCGTCATCGCCGAGGGCCGCATGGTGCGCGAGATGACCTCCGAGCAGGTGCAGGCCGAATGCGGCGACAGCCTGCGGGTGCGCACCGTCGACCCGGCCCGCTCGCTCGCGCTGATGGAAGAGGCGTTTCCCCAGGCGACGCTTCGTGCGCTGCCCGACGGATCCCTCTCCGTGACCGGCGACTACGACGCGGCGGCCGTGTCGCGCCTGCTGCACGACGCCGACCAGACGGTGCTGGAACTGAACCCCGTGCGCCGGGACATCGAGGACTATTTCGTCGAGCTCATGGAAGGCGGCGCGCGCGGGGCCGCGGGCGTCGTTTCGGGCGAGGAAGGCGGTGCGCGCCATGTTTAACCTGCTGAGATCCGATGTCTACCGGCTCGTGCGCGGTAAGATGCTGTGGGTGGGCCTGTCCTTCCTCGCGCTCGTGGTGGTGGGGGCGGCCGGGCTGGTCTGGTTCGCCACCACGCCCGAGTTCGCCCAGATGGTGAGCGAGCAGGCGCAGCAGAAACCGCCGCAGAGCGGCATGAGCGTGACCATCACGACGCCCAACAACGCCGGCCTCGACGCCGAGGAGGTGCAGGTGCTCAACGAGAAAACCCTCGGCAGCCGCACCTACTCCTACGGCAACACGTTCATGGTGGGCTTCCTCGGGCTGATCGTCGCGGTGCTGGCAGCGCTGCTTGCCTCGTCGGACTTCGACACGGGGTTCGCGAAGAACGTGCTCGCGGGGCGCGGGAACCGCCGGGCGTACTTCGCGGAGAAGCTCGTGCTGATCGCGGCCTTGTGCGGGGCTTTCCTGTTGGCGGGCATGCTTTTGTCAGATGCGGCGTACGCGGTCCTCGGGTTCTCCTACGAGCGCACGGAGACGGTGGCGGAGTACTGGAGCTGGGCTGGCCTCTCGTGGCTCGTGCTGACGTCGTACGCGTTCCTCGCCGCGCTCATTGCGTGGGCGACGCGCAGCAAGGTGGCCGGCGTCGTGTTCGCAGCTCTCGTGCCCACGGGGTTCCTCGAGTCGATGCTGCTCTCGGCGGCCGCCGTGCTCGCGCCGGCCATGCCGCTGGTGGGCGACGCGATGCAGTGGCTGCCGCTGTCCGTGCAGCAGCGGCTGGCGGCGGGAGGAACGGGCCTGTTCGAAGCGGGCGCGTCTGCGGCGGCCGGGTTGTCGCCAGCGGTGCAAGGGCTTATCGTGTTCGGAGCGATCACTGTTGCGTGCGCGGCGCTCGCGCTCACGGTGTGCCGGAGGAGGGACGTGTAGGATGCGGAGGGCGTGCGGATGACGTATGTGCTGGTGGGAATCGCATGCCTCGCCGTAGGAGCGGGAATCGCGGCGCTCTTCTTTCGCAGGGAGCTGCGCCGCATGGCAGGGTTTTTGCGCGGGCGGGAGGCGCGCAGCAACGCGCGGATGACGGTGGAGGCGCCCGGGCGGGCGTTCGCCGAGCTGGCCGAGGCGGTGAACGCCCAGCTGGACGCTGCGCAGCAGGAGCGGCTGGACGGCCAGCGCCGCCAGCAGGAGTTCCAGCGCGACCTGGCCAGCCTCTCGCACGACATCCGCACGCCGCTCATGGGCG
>NC_021021.1:902467-919014 GCF_000210055.1 Gordonibacter pamelaeae 7-10-1-b | reverse complement strand
GCCTGTTCGAGCGCTTCTACCGCGCCGACGACGCTCGCAGCGCGGCCGGGAGCGGCCTCGGCCTCGCCGTGTCCGCCAGCCTCGCCGCCGCCATGGGAATGCGCCTGTCCGCGCGCCTGGAGGGAAACGTGCTGGTCGTGGAGCTGGGGCTGCCGGAAGGGTGCGCGGTTCCCCGCTAAGCCCCTTCCCCGGCGATCTCGCGTTGCAGCTTCTTGGTCAGCTTGGCGAACACGAGGTTGTAGGAGTGGTCGCACAGCTCGCGAAGCAGCTCTTCGGGCACGTCGCCGTCGAGGTCGACGGAGATCCAATGGCGCTTGTCGGCGTAGAAGCCGGGCAGGATGTCGTCGGGGTGCTCGGCGCGCAGCTGTTCGGCCCAGGCGGGGTCGCATTTGAGCGATACGAGCCGGCGACCGGCGTACTCGTGGTGCTGCGGCCCGGGCTGCATGGTGGCGGCGAACATCTTGCCGCCCACCTGGTAGCGCTGCCACTCCCATTCCACTTTGTAGTCCGTCGTCGCGCCGGGCATGCCCAGCAGGTAGGCGTCCAGCCAATCGTGCGCGGTCATGGTCGTGCTCCTTCCTCGGTTGCGTCGGTTTCGTGCGCGGCTCGCTCGCGAAAGCGCGCATCGGCCGCGTCCATCAGCTCGCGCTCGCCCTCGATCTCGCTCGGGTAGGGGTAGCGCGCCGCTGCGCGGTCGAACTCCTCGCGAATGCGTCGGGCCGCCTCCTCGTCGCGGCCGACGAGGAGCGCCTGGGCGTAGCGCGTCCTCATCACGGCGGGGAAGCGGCTCATGGCCTTCATGAGCTTGCGCGCGTCGGCGTCGAGGGTGCGCTCGACCTCCGCCGCACGGTTCTCGCCCACGAGCTCGCAGTACGCGAGGTCAACCTTCAGCAGAGAGCGATGCAAGCCGAGCATGCCGGTCTCGCGTTCCAGCAGGTCGCGGATGGCGCCTGCGGCCTCGGGGGTGCGTCCCTCGTCCAGCAGCCGGTTGCAGGCGAGCACCGCCACGGACGCTATGAGGGGGTTGCGCAGCTGCCCGGAATCTGCCGGCACGGCGAACCAGGCGGCGGGCATGTCCTTCACGCGCAAGTCGTCGGCCTGCGCCTCGCCTATCTTGAGGATGACCCAGAACGCCCGCAGCGCGTCCGGCGACTCGCCAGCTGCACGCAGGTTCTTGCCGTCGTTGTTCACGCCCCCGACGGTGAGCGGCAGACCGTTCGTCAGCGCGAACGCAACGCCGACCAGGGCGAGGAACGCGAAGAAGATCGTCGCGAGCCTCTGCGGCAGCGCGAAGGCGAGGGCTGCCGCGACCAGGGCGACCAACGTGTTCGCCAACGCGCCGCCCAGGTTGTAGAGCCGGTAGGGGATGCGCCCGTCCACGAGGTCGGGCGGCCCCATGAGGCACTGCCCGCCCGTCCCTTGAATGGAAAGCCGCTTGAGGTGCAGCCGCCCGTCCTGCTCGACGAGCATGTAGCTGCCCACGCGAAACGAGCGGAACCGGTAGCCGGTCGCCAGTCCGAGTGCGAGGTGCCCCGCTTCGTGGACGACGATCTGCAGGAGGTACGACACGGTCAAGAGCACGACGACCGCTGCGAGCCAGGCGACGGTGCCGAGCGGGTCGCCCGAGGTTCCGCTGGCGTCCATCGAGCGTCCGATAAGGTAGCCGCCTGCGGCACCGGCCGCCATGAACAGCACGATGGCGAACGCCCTCGTTCCCCGCTGGCGCTTCCGTTCGCTTCGCTTTGCTGCCACGCCCCCGCCTTCCTTCGCCGCTTGCTTAAAGCCGCCTCCCAGTATCTCACATCGCTGCGAAGTTCGCCCTTGCTCTCCGGGTCTCGGTGTCGTAAGATACATACCGTCGGTATGTTTTTAAAAAAACGACGCACCGAATTTCGGCACGAAGAAATCGATGCGGCGCGAGTTCCGCCGGATGTTTCACGTGAAACATCCGTTCGGTTGATCGAAGGAGGAGGCGTCCATGGCGCGCAACAAGTACCCCGAGGAGACGGTGAGCCGCATCCTCGACGCGGCCATGCGCCTGTTCCGCGAGAAGGGCTTCGAGCACACCACCATCCAGGACATCGTCGACCAGCTCGACGTGACGAAGGGGGCGGTGTACCACCACTTCAAGTCGAAGGAGGACATCCTCGACGCCGCCATCGACCGCGAGAGCGAGCCCCTCATGCGGCTTTTGGTGGAGATCCGCGACGACCCGCGCATGACCGGCCTCGAGAAGATGCAGGCCCTGTTCGAGGCATCGATGAACGGCCCTCAGCTGCCGCTCAGCGCCGAGGTTGCCATGGCGCCCGACCCGGTGCGCAACAGCCGCTTCTTGGGCATGCAGTACCAGTCGATCGTCGAGGAGGTGGCGCCGCAGTTCGTGGAGCCCATCATCCGCGAGGGCATGGCCGACGGCACCATCCGCACGGAGCACCCGCAGGAGATGGCCGAGGTCATCCTCATGCTGGCAAACCTGTGGGTGAGCCCGGCCTTCCGCATGACCGATGCCGAGAGCCTGCGCCGCCGCATGGACTACTACGTGGAGCTGCTGCACCTCATGGGCCTCGACGTGCAGCCGGGTCATATCGCCGGCATGCTCGAGGAGTTCCGCGACGGCTACGAGCGCAACCTGCAGGAGAAGGGGGAGCGCGCATGATTGTTTGAGCGCAAGATGGGCCGCAGTGGTTGCGGCGCTCTGTTTTCGGCTGCGGTTGTATCGCGCATCTTGGCCGTGGTAGTGCCACGATGCTGGATCGCAGTTGCAATTCGTCCGCTTCCCGATGTTTCACGTGAAACATTTGTACTGAAAAGGCAGGTGCTGTTCGCGGTTGCTTGTCGTTTAATCGCTGCCTCGGCGCAGCGTCTTTTTAACCAAGATACATACCAACCGAAGGTATGAAAGAAAGGAAGAACCTATGGACAAGCTCTTGAACCGGCCGTTCGTCTCGATCGTGATCGTGCAGATCGCCTCGCTGTTCGGCGACGCGGTGCTGCGGTTCGCGCTGCCGCTCTACGTGCTGAACGTGACGGGGTCCGCCGCGCTCATGGGGGCGGTGTCGGCGGCGGCGTGGCTGCCGTACCTCGTGCTCACGCCCATCGGGGGCGTGGCGGCCGATCGCGTGAACAAGCGGCGCATCATGGCCGCGCTCGACACGTTGCTGGCGCTCACGTGCGCGGCGTTCCTCGCGCTCGACGGCGTGATCGATCTCGTGGGACTGTGCATCTGCGCGCTCATCGTGCTGTACGCGGCGCAGAGCGTGTACCAGCCCACCGTGCAGGCAGCGGTGCCCTTCGTGGTGCCGCGCGCCGACGTGGTGCGGGCAACGGCCGTGGTGAGCCAGATCAGCGCGCTGTCGGGTTTGGTGGGTCCCGTGATCGGCGGGCTCGTGTTCGGGCTGTTCGGCATCGAGCCGGTGGTCGTAGTGGCGGGGGCGGCGTTCGCCCTGTCGGCTTTGCTCATCGTGTGCGTGGTGCGCATCCCGACGGCGGACGTCGAGCGCAGTGGCGCGGGCGTCCTGCGCACGGTGGTGGGCGACCTCGCCGAGAGCTTCCGGTTCCTGCGCGGCGAGCGGCCGGTCATCCTCAAGACCATCCTGTTGGTGGCCGGCATCAACGTCACGCTGACGGCGTTCATCATCATCGGCGCGCCGGTCACGGTGACGCAGATCCTCGGGCTGCCGAACCAGTTCATGGGATTCGCGGAGGGCGCTCTCGCGCTCGGCGGCCTGACCGGCGGCATTCTGGTGGGCGTGCTGGCAAAGCGCCTGACCCTGCGCCAGGCGCCCGTGTTCCTCTTCGTGGCGGCCCTCGCCCTCCTGCCCATCGCGGTGGTGCTGGGCACTCCGATGGACCCGCTCGTCGCCTACGGCGTGCTGGTGGCCAGCCTGTTCGCCTGCATGGTCTGCGCCACCATGTTCAGCATCCAGGGCGTCTCGTTCATCCAGCTGGAGACGCCCTCGCACCTGGTGGGGAAGGTGATCGCGCTGGCCATGGCCATGGCGAACTGCGCGCAGCCGCTCGGGCAGCTTGTGTACGGCGGCCTGTTCGACGCGCTGCGGGGCAACCTGGTGCCGGTGGCGCTGGGTACTGCTGCGGCCGCCCTTGTCATCGCGGCGCTCACGAACCGTGTGCTCAAGCGCGGCCTGCCGGCGGGGAATGGGGCGGGGGCGGCAGACGGAGTCGCCGTTGTCGTGCCCGCCGCCCCCGAGGCGCTGGAAGCCGCAAAGCCCGGCGTTTAGGCCTGCTCGAGCGTGACGGCGGTGCCGGAGGCGGTGACCATGAGCATGTTGCCCTGACCGAGCACCTCGTAGTCGATGTCCACGCCCACCACGGCGTGCGCGCCCATGGCGGCGGCGCGCTGCTCGAGCTCGGCGAGGGCCTCGGTGCGCGCCTGCAAAAGCTCCTGCTCGTAGCCCTCGCTGCGGCCGCCCACGATGTTGCGGATGCCCGCGCCGAAGTCGCGCAGGAAGTTGATGCCGGTGATGACCTCGCCGAACACGATGCCGTAGTAGCCGCTTACGCGGTATCCGTCGACGGAGGGGGTGGTGGTGACGATCATGGCGGTTCCTTTCAACGGTTTGACGTTCGACGAAGAGTATAGCCGCCAACCGTTAAGAAACCGTCAGCATCCGCCTTAAGAAAATGTGAAGAGGGCGTGCCAGAAGCCCGGGATGTGCCATTAGTGCCATTAGGACGGGGATAATGGCACATCCCGGCACCGACCCCGGCCGCCGTGACGCCAATGGCACACCCCCGCACCGGCCCCGGCCGCCGTGACGCCCGCCGTCTAGCGCCGGTTGAACGGCACGATGGTGGCGGGGATGCCGCCGTCCATCACCACGCGCGGCTCGCCCTTGATAAGCGGGCGGAAGTAGTCCAGGGCCTCCGGCGCAATGCCTTGGTAGGCGGGCAGGATCCACTCGGAGGGGAAGTGCCGCACGAAGTTCGCGAACTCGCTCGCCGGCGCGGCGAAGAACCACGCGTTGTAAAGGCCCTCCGCAGCCGCTTCCTCGTCGCGGCGCACGCCCACCACCTGGCCGGTGAACGCAGGGTCGGCGCTGCGCATGTGGGCGCTCAAGCCCAGCTCCCAGGCTTCGGTCCGGTCGACGATGCTCTGCGCGAAGTTGCTGGAACGCGCCGCGCGCGACAGGTCCTGCACGATGCCGCGCGGCACGATGCCCGCGTCGACGATCATCTGCTTGATGGCGGCCGCGGCCCCACCCAGCACGGCGTGCGCGAACCCGTCGTCGGCCGCTTTGCCGGCGGAGAGGTAGGTCCCGTCCGCGTAATGCGCGCCCTCGGACGTGACGATGTAGCACTTGCCCGTCTCTTCGAACTTCTTCCGCACCTCGGCCAAGAATGCCTCGCGGTCGAAGTCCACCTCCGGCAACACGAGCAAATCCACGTCGCCGGTGACGCAGCAGCTCGCGGCGAGCCAGCCTGCATCGCGGCCCATCACCTCGAGCACGAACACCTCGGGGCGCGTGTAGGCATCGTAGTCGAGGCGTGTGGCGTGCGTGATCTCGCAGGCCACCTTTGCGGCGCTGGGGAATCCGGGGCAGTGGTCCACGGGCACCAGGTCGTTGTCCACGGTCTTGGGAATGCCGATGAACCGCTTGCCCGGCGCGTTGTCGCGCGCCCACTCGGCCAGCGCGTCCACGGTGTCCATGGAGTCGTTGCCGCCGATGTAGAACATCGTCGTGATATCGTGCGCGTCCATGACCTCCACGAGGCGATGGTAGTCGGCGTCGTTGCCGCGCTTGAGCTTGTAGCGGCACGTGCCGAGCGCCGATGACGGCGTCTGCTGCAAGAGCTCGATGTCGTGGCCCGTGAGGTTCGTGAGGTCGTACAGCTGGTCGTCCAACGTGCCTTCGATGCCGTAGAGGCCGCCGAACACGCGGTCGTACAGCGGGTTCAGCTGGTTGGCGCGCACGACGCCGGCCAGGCTGGAGTTGATGACGGCGGTGGGCCCGCCGGATTGCGCGACGAGGCAGTTGGCCATGATACGCTCCTGTTCTCTTCGGTAGCTGCCGAGTATCGCGCGCCCGGGCCGGTTCGTCAACGATTTGCGCCCGGAGACTTGCGAAAGGCGCAGGGATTCCACGGCGGTGTGCACGCTCGACGTCAGGAGGCGGGACGGTTCGCCGGGCACCTGCGGGCAAGCGGCAGCAGGGGCAACACAGGCCGTTCCGCCCGCCGAATTCCACGAGAAACAGATAGCCGCAGGTGGCCTCTTCCGTACCTTGTTCGCGGGACGCGGCGGGCGGTTTGTTCTGTTGTCGCAGGTCGTCTTTCATAGAGCTTACCGGGATGCTCGTATAAAACCCCAGATGGCAAAACATACCATATCTAGTTGGTTCGCACCTTTAGAACTTCAACATATGGGTGACAGAAGTTGACGAGGAAGCGCGACGCTGGTAGGGTGTGGGCTACCGATTCCCGACCGATCGCAAACCCCATCTGCGTCCGCCGGCGCCATGCTGCACGCGATCGACCAATCGTAGAGGCAACGCGGAAGCAAGCGAAAAAGGAGACCACATGTACGAGGTTCAGAAGCGCGACGGCAAGATCGCGGAATTCGACATCGCCAAGATTTCAAGCGCCATCGCCAAGGCGTTCGACGCCCTGGGCAAGCAGTACCATCCGTCGACCATCGACCTTCTGGCCCTCAACGTGACCGCCCATTTCGAGCCGAAGATCGAAGACGGCATCATCACCGTCGAGGACGTGCAGGACAGCGTGGAGGAGGTGCTCTCCACCGCCGGGTACGCCGACGTGGCGAAGTCCTACATCCTCTACCGCAAGCAGCGCGAGAAGGTGCGCAACGCGGGCGCCACGCTGCTCGACTACAAGGACCTCGTGGACCAGTACGTCAAGGTTGAGGACTGGCGCGTGAAGGAGAACTCCACGGTCACGTACTCCGTGGGCGGCCTCATTTTGTCGAACTCGGGCGCCATCACGGCCAACTACTGGCTCTCCGAGATCTACGACGACGAGGTGGCGCGCGCGCACCGCAGCGCCGACATCCACCTGCACGACCTGTCCATGCTCACGGGTTACTGCGCGGGCTGGTCGCTCAAGCAGCTCATCCAGGAGGGACTGGGCGGCGTGCCTGGCAAGATCACGTCGAAGCCGGCCAGCCACCTGTCGAGCCTGTGCAACCAGATGGTGAACTTCCTCGGCATCATGCAGAACGAGTGGGCCGGCGCGCAGGCGTTCTCGAGCTTCGACACCTACCTCGCGCCGTTCGTGAAGGCGGATGACCTCTCTTACGACGAGACGAAGCAGTGCGTGGAGTCGTTCGTGTTCGGCGTGAACACGCCGTCGCGCTGGGGCACGCAGGCTCCGTTCAGCAACATCACGCTCGACTGGGTGTGCCCGGCCGACCTGCGCGACCAGCCGGCCATCGTGGGTGGGCGCGAGCAAGGCTTCACCTACGGCGACTGCCAGGCCGAGATGGACATGGTGAACAAGGCGTTCATCGAGATCATGATCGAGGGCGACGCGAACGGCCGCGGCTTCCAGTACCCCATCCCCACGTACTCCATCACGAACGACTTCGATTGGAGCGAGACGGAGAACAACCGCCTGCTGTTCGAGATGACCTCCAAGTACGGCACGCCCTACTTCTCCAACTACATCAACTCCGACATGGAGCCCTCCGACGTGCGCTCCATGTGCTGCCGCCTGCGCCTCGACCTGCGCGAACTGCGCAAGAAGTCCGGCGGGTTCTTCGGAAGCGGCGAGTCCACGGGTTCGATCGGCGTCGTGACCATCAACATGCCGCGCATCGCCTACCAGGCGGTGGACGAGGCCGACTTCTACCGCCGCCTCGACCATCTCATGGACGTGTCCGCGCGCTCGCTGCACACGAAGCGGCAGGTCATCACGAAGCTGCTCGACGCGGGCCTCTACCCGTACACGAAGCGCTACCTGGGCACGTTCGAGAACCACTTCTCGACGATCGGCCTCGTGGGCATGAACGAGGCGTGCCTGAACGCAAGCTGGCTGCGCGCCGACATGACGCAGGAGGTGGCGCAGGCGTTCACGAAGGACGTGCTGAACCACATGCGCGACCGCCTGGCCGACTACCAGGAGGAGTACGGCGACCTGTACAACCTGGAAGCCACGCCGGCCGAGAGCACCACGTACCGCTTCGCCAAGCACGACAAAGAGCAGTTCCCGAACATCATCACGGCCAACGAGAACGGCAAGCCGTACTACACGAACTCGTCGCATCTGCCGGTGGGCTTCACCGATGACATCTTCAGCGCGCTCGACGTGCAGGACGAGCTGCAGACGCTGTACACGTCCGGCACCGTGTTCCATGCGTTCTTGGGCGAGAAGCTGCCCGACTGGAAGGCGGCCGCCACGCTCGTGCGCAAGATCGCCGAGAACTACAAGCTGCCGTACTACACCATGTCGCCCACGTATTCCGTGTGCAAGAACCACGGCTACATCGCCGGCGAGGTGTACGAGTGCCCGTGCTGCCACGAGGAGACCGAGGTGTACTCGCGCATCACCGGCTACTACCGCCCGGTGAAGAACTGGAACGACGGCAAGTCGCAGGAGTTCGCCGATCGTGTTGAGTACGACTTGGGGCATTCGCATCTGACGCGCGAGGGCGTGCAGGTCACGGCCGCCGCGGAGCAGGCTGGGCAGGCTGGCTCGCACGTGACGGTTCCGGGCTTCGAAGAGCCGGCGACTGCGCCCGAGCACAGTGCGCTGCCTGCTGGTCTATACCTGGTGGCAACGCGCACGTGCCCGAACTGCAAGTTCGCGGCAGCCGAGATGGATGCCGCCGGCATCGCCTACGAGGAGCTTTTGGCCGAGGATAACGTGGAGCTGGCGCAGCGCTACCGCATCATGCAGGCGCCGACGCTGCTCGAGGTGGGTGCGGACGGCTCCGTGGACATCACGGCCGGTGCGGCAGCGGTGTTCCAGAAAGTCAACGCCATGCGCGCCCAAGTGGTGGCATAAGGCGCGGAGCAAACGCGCAGGTTGAGGGCTGGATCGAAGCGATCCGGCCCTTTTTGACTGAGGCGAATTCGGGGCACAACGTGCCTCGAATTCGGAACACACCGTGTTCCGAATTGTGCGCACAGCGTGTGCGCAATTCGGAGTCGGGTGGGGTGCTGGATTCTTTGCACGCTGTATAGCGAATTCGGCACACAGCGTGCGCCGAATCTCCAAAATGAACGAAATTAACGTACAATTGTTCCTTTTTATGTGTTAGAATACCTTCAGAAACGAGCCAGTGCAAGCGCATCCTATCCGCATCCGTTGATGGCGGGGATGCCCATAGATGGCGGCGGGTTCCGCGCCGCCCGTACCACGCTTGCAAGATCCTCGAAGCCAACGGAATGCCCTTCGCGCCGCCGCGCTCTGCGTGCGCATGCGTGACGTGCGCCCGAAGGGACGAGAGGAGCGAGGCATGGACGATTCGATGGTGCGGAAAGATGCGGCGGTGTACGACTCGGTGCGCGGGGCGCTCGAGGCGGCGCGGAAGAAGGCCGCCGTCGCCGTGAACGACGCCATGGTGGAAGCGTACTAGGAGATCGGCCGCCAGATCGTGGAGGCGCAGGGCGACCGCGCCGAGTACGGCAAGCATCTCATGGAGTATCTGTCCGAGCGCCTGACGAAGGAGTTTGGGAAGGGGTTCAGCGTCCCCAATCTTAAAAACATGAGGCAGTTCTACCTTGTGTTTCCAATTCGCTACACACTGTGTAGCGAATTGAGCTGGTCGCATTATCGCCTGATCATGCGTGTAGAGGACGAGAAGAAGCGCTTGTTCTACATGCGGGAGGCTGTCGAGCAGAATTGGACGGTTCGTCAGCTCGACCGCGAGATCCACTCCTTCTACTACGAGCGCCTTCTGGCGACGCGGGAGGAGGGGCGCGAGTCCGTGCGGCAGGAGGTCAAAGTGCTTGAGCCGCCCACCAAGGCGGACGGCTTGCTCAAGGACCCCTACGTGCTCGACTTCCTCGACATGGGCGGCCGCACCGACTATCGCGAAGACGAGCTTGAGCAGGCGCTCATGGATCGGCTGCAGGAGTTCCTCCTGGAGCTCGGCAAGGGCTTCGCATTCGTCGCGCGCCAGCAGCGCATCGCCGCGGAGACGGAGAACTACTACGTCGACCTCGTGTTCTACAACTGCATACTGAAATGCTACGTCCTCATCGACCTCAAGACGGGCAAGATCACGCCGCAGGACGTGGGCCAGATGGACTTCTACGTGCGCCTGTTCGACGACCGCTGCACTCAGCCGGATGATAACCCCACCATCGGCATCATCCTCTGCGCGACGAAGGACGCCACCGTGGCCCGGTACTCGGCGCTCGCCGACGGCAAGGGCCTGTTCGCCTTCCGTTACACGCTGTGCCTTCCCACCGAGGAGGAGCTAGCGCGCGCCCTCGAGCCTACCAGCGCGTTGTTCCTCGAGCGGGATGCAGGAGAGGACATGAATGGACCTGCTTCTGCGCCCGGCGATTTCGCTTCGACTGTCTAGTTGCCGGCTATTTCGGTGAAGGTGTAGCTGGTCGGGTTGCCGAGGTCGGGGGCTTCTATGAGATACGACTTGGTTTGGGTCGAGCCGTCGGCGAACGTGGCCGTCGCGCTGAGCACCGAGCCTGTCAGCTCGCGTGCGGCTCCTTCCTCGATGGCGGCATCCAGCTGTGCGGCCGCCTCGTATGAGTGGCCCTCGGCCATCAGGCGGCGATACGCCTCGAGGCCTGATTCCGAAAGGGGGAACCCGATATAGATTTCCACGATGCGCGTGTCATCGATCGATTCCTGGTGGTTGTAGTCGAACGTGACGGTCTTGGGATAATGAAACACATGGATGCCCTCCGCTCGCTGCTGCTGCGTGACGGTCTTGTCGATGATCTCGAAATATGAGCGCTCGCCTTCTATCTCGTAGGTTATGGTCTCGATGTTGTCGCCCTCGCAGCGTATGTTGAAATGGTACTTGTACCCTGCCCATTCGTAGCTCCAGAACGAGTCGTCGGCGGGGTTGTACCACGGGCCGCTGTAGCCTCCGTCTCCATGAAACTGGCTCGCATTGAGCTCCATAGAGTTCTCTTTCACTTCTTCGGGCGCTTTTGCGACGTTCTCGTCCGGGGTTGGGGGCTCTGCCATGAGGTCGTTGACGATGCCGAACCCGCCCGGCGAGTTGAGGGCGAGCGCGGTCGTGCCCGCACCGAGCAGCAAGGCAATGCAGGCGGCTATGACGAGCATCCTGGTTCGGTGGTGCCTGAACAACGCAGACGGGCGGCAGGGGCCGTGCCCCGTTGCTGCAGCGCTCGCACTGCCACGACGTGCGCGGGCTTCCTTGAGGACGGCCTCTCTCAACTGCTCGGGAGCGCGCAAATCGCTCATCATGGCTTGGTAGTCGTCGAGGGTGGGGGGATGAGGACGGTTATGCTGTTCGGCCATGGCCCGACTCCTTTCTCGACTCGATGTTGCCAGCTTGCCCAAGCTGCTCGTCCCGCAGCGTTGTCCGGAGGCGTTCGCGTGCCCGGTGGAGGCGGGTGCGGACGGTGCTCGGCTTGCAGCCCGCGATGCGGGCGATCTCCTCGGTCGAATAGCCTTCTGCGTAGTGCAGATGCACGGTGGTGCGCAAGTCGGGCGGCAGCGCGCCGACAACTTCCCAGATGCCCGCCCGGAAGGCATCGGGTGCGGGTATGTCGACGTGCTCCTGCTCCAATCCGCCGGTGCGGCGGTTCCAGCTAAGCCGCGCGAAATCGTGGCAGCGGTTGATGGTGACGCGCAGCAGCCACGCCTTCAGGTGCTCGTCGCTCTCGAAGGCGGCCGTGTGCTCCAGCAGGCGCATGAACACGTCTTGGTACACGTCGTCGGCATCGCTCGGCGACCCCGTCTGCGCGAGCGCCACACGATACACCGTGTCGCCCCACGCATCCATGGCGCGTCTCAAGAACGCGTCCGAGCGAAGCGGGCAAGGATTGTCGGCCGCATCGGTGCGGCCCGTTGTGCGCTTAAACGGAATGTGCATGCATTCACCTCTCTGGAGACAATACGGGAGAGGCGTCCCGATTGTTCCGAAGAAGGCGAAAAATTCGTCGCGTGCGCTCTTCTACACGCCGCGCAGCTGGGTGTTGGGGACGGCCTGGCGCAGTTCGGGAAGGAGGGCCTCGAGGTCGGCGGGATCCCAGGCGTGCAGGGCGCCGGGGCCGGCAAGTACGGTGTCGGCGTCGACGAAGCTCTGCAGGTGCCAGGCATGGGCGCCGGCGATCCAGCGGGAGAGCGCCACAAGGTCGGCCGTCCCGTGCAGCTCGCGCGTGACGGTGGTGCGGAACTCGTAGGGTACCGCGCTGGCGAGCAGGTAGTCGACTGATGCGGCGACGGGTGCCAGGTCGAAGCCGGGCACGCCGACGGTTTCCGCGTAGCGCTCGGGCGCGTTCTTCACGTCCAGCGCCACATAGTCCACGAGTTCGCTTTCGACGAGCTCGCGCAGCCGGTCGGGAAAGCTGCCGTTCGTGTCCAGCTTCACCGCGAAGCCCGCGCCTTTGATGCGGGCGCAGAAATCGGCCAGCTCGGGCTGGAGCAGCGGCTCGCCGCCGGTGATGCACACGCCGTCGAGCAGGCCGTGCCGCTTGTCCAGGAACGCGAAGAACTCCTCGACCGGCGTATCGCCGGTTGCATCGCCCGCGCCCAGCACGAGCGCGGCGTTGTGGCAGAAGGGACAGCGGAAGTTGCATCCCGGGAGAAACACGGTGGCCGCCGTGTGCTCGGGGAAGTCCAACAACGTCAGCTTCTGCAATCCGGCTATTCTCATGGGTCGGCTCCTTGGACAAGAGAACGGGAGCCCGAACACCGTTCGGGCTCCCGACATCATAGGACGCACGGCCGCATTCCGCAAACGCGGCCCGGTTGGACGCGCCGTCTAACCGGTCACTTCCTCGAGCGTGTAGAGGACGGGACGGTTCGGCTCGGCAGCACCATCGGCGGAGAAGCGGTCTGCAAGGTACGCGGAGTACGCCTGCTCGAAGTCGTCCACGGGGACAAGCCGGTAGGTTTTGGTGGCGGTCGTTCCGTCGTTGAACGTGGCGGTGATGGCGATCTTGGCCTGCGAGATTATCTCGGCATCATGCTGGCCGAGCACAAGCTCGAATTTGTCAGATGCCTCGTTCCATGCGGCGATTTCCTCTTCGGTCATGTTGTCGCGCGGAACCCGAGGCTGGGCGGTGCTGGCTTGGAGCTCGTCCCACGCCTGCCTGTCGCTGCCCTCGAGCACGTAGCTCAGGCAGATTTCATGGTGCACGCGATCGATGGCGCTCATGTCCTGGTCGTGGTAATCGACGGTGAACGTACTGTCTTGGTCTGCGGTTGCCACGGCGCTTCCCACCTCGGGTTCGCCGTTCGATTCAAGGTACTCGCTCGTCAGCTGCCAGTTGTTGAAGGAGACCCCTTCGCCCTGAAGCTCGTAGGTGATGGAGGCGATGTTCTCGCCCGAGCAGGTGAGGTTCAGGTTGTAGGCGCGCGATGCCACGATAGGGCCTGGATACGAATCCGTTTCGGCGTCGTAGAGGGGTCCGGTCGACGCGCGCATGAGCATGAAATCCTGGGAGCTCAACGTAACCGGCCCGTTCGCCGGCGTCCCGCCCTCGTCGGCGAAGGCGGCCAGCTGGAACGAGTTGGCGACTGCTGGGACGTCGTCGTTCCCAACCAGGCCGGGCAGTCCCAGCGCGATGGCCGTGCCGCCCAGACCCAGGGCCAGCACGGTGCAGGCGGCCAGGGCGAAGCCCTTCATGCGGCTGCGCTTCACGGAGAACACGGGAGTTGCGGGCGCCTCGCGTGCCGGGGTGGGAGCGCTCGGCTGCGGCGTGCAGGTTGCGTTGGCCGCACAGGCGCTGCAGCTTGCCGCTGCCGATTCGGCCTTGTCGGCAGCCAGCCGGGCGCGGGCCTGCTCGAGCACCTGGTCGGGCAGGTGGGCGGGCGCATGGGTGTCGTGCATCATGGACTGGTAGCGGTCCAGAGGGTCGGTGCTCATAAGGTGCCTCCTTTCGAGGGGAGGATGGAGGTGGTCAATCGGGAGGGGGCTATTCAGCGGTCAGGGCTGCGGCGTTGGGCGGCCGCGGCAAGGTCGGCGCGCCGCCGGCTGCGGACGCGTTCCCGCTGTTCGGCAGTGTTGCGGGCGCATCTTCGGCGGCGTCGGCCTCCAGCAGCTCCCTGATGCGTGCTCGGGCGCGGAACAGCCAGGTGCGCGCCGTCGCGGGGCGGCAGTCGAGCGCGCTCGCTATCTCTTCGGTCGAGTAGCCCTCCACGTAGTGCAGGTGCACGGCCGTGCGCTGCTGCTCGGGCAGCTGGCCCACGGCGTCCCAGACGGCGGCGTCCTCGTCGTCGTGCGCGGCGGCGTCGGGTGCGTCCCATTCGGGGTCGAGCGCGACCGTGCGGCGCTTCCAGCCTGATCGTGCCAGGTCGCGGCATCGGTTCACGGTCACGCGCAACAGCCACGCCTTCAGATGCTCGGGGCTCTCGAATGCCGTGCCGCTGTCCAACAGTCGCAGGAACACGTCTTGGTACACGTCCTCCGCATCGGCGCGCGATCTAGTCTGGCCGAGCGCCAGCCGGTACACCGCATCGCCCCAATCGGCCATGGCCTGCTTAAGGAACGCCTCGGGATGCGGGTTCGCCCCGCTTTGCCGCAGCGCCGCGGGCCCTCGCAACGCCCCGTCTTCCGCTCGTTCATGGTTCGGCATGGTTTCACCTCCTTGAAGAAGCATACGATCAAGGGAGAGTGAATGTTTCAGAGAAAGGAAAAGCCGTACGAAAAAGAACGCCGCCCCCGTAAAGGAGAGCGGCGTTCGTGAAAAGGCGGGGGCGAGGCCGAATTCGGCCCCCGTTGAGGGCGGTCTGCGCCTATGCGAGTGCGCCGATGCGGAAGGCCAGCACGCCCGGCATGTCGGAGTGGCCGTAGTACACGAACGAGAATCCGGAGTCGGCCAGCATCTCGTCGCTTACCACGCTCAAAATCGACACCTCCCGCGTCTCGCCGGGCTCCATCATCTGGAAGTAGTACATCGACTCCCAGGTGGGTCCTTCGTGGCCGCTTCGCCAGATAGGCTCGAAGGACGCCCCGGTGTTGGCGGAGAAGGTTCCATCGTCGTTCGGTCGGAGGGTGGCGAAGAAGCCTCCGGTCAAGTACACGTTGGCCTGTTCGTCGGAGTTGTTCGTCACCGTCTTCGTGAGCAGCACGTACGAGAAGCCGGGCGACAGCGTGCCGTCGGCCGCGATGGAGAACTCGCCACGCACGTCGATGCTGCCGGTCTCCTCGTCGCGGCGACCGCCGCTGCCCTCGTAGTACAGGATGAGGTCCTCCACCGCCACGCCCTGGGGCAGCCCGTCCAGGCGTTCGACGCGCTCGAACGTGGTCGTGGTGTTCGCCTCGTGGTACGGCTCCAGGGACGCGAGGTCGGTGACATTGTCCCGCTCGATGGTCGGGCCGGGCGGCACGTTGGACTTGCTGCTGGGCGCAACGCCGTCGGGCGAGGTCTCGGGCGGCGGTTCGAGCTCCCGCGGCTGCGTGAGCGGCTCGGTGAGGAAGGGGTACGACGCTTCGCCGCAGGGGAACGGCTCGTCCGTCTCGCTCGCGACCGTGCCGTACAGCGTGTGGATGGAGGCGATGCCCTGGTTGTAGGCCTCCCAGAACTCGTCCGCGGTCTTCTTCGCCTCGGTGGTGATCTGGGGCACCAGCTCCAGTACATGGTTCACGCCGTCGGCGGTCTCTACGATGTTGGCCTTGAAGTCGGCCGCGTGCAGGTCCACTACCTGCGTGGCCGTTCGGCCGTCCGTGAACGTGACGGTGATGGTGAGCTGCGCGCCGTCGAGCGTGTCGAGGGCGGCGTTCATGCTGGCCAGCCCGTCGAACTCCCCGCGATCGTTCTCCACGGCGTCGAACGGCTCGTTCGTCCACAGTCCGAACCGGTACTCGCTTGCGCTCGCTTCGGGCTCGTCCATGACGGAGGTGTCGACCGTGGACCCGAGCCGCTGGTAAAGGTTGGACTTGCCCGTCCTGCTGGGGTCATTGCGGTCTTTCCCCACGTTTTCGTCGCCGGGTTCGATGGTACCGTAATACAGCACGCCGGCCACGTAGTCGTACTTTCCAAGCAGCTCTCCCTGCCCGATCTTATAAGGTTTCCAACTGCTGACTTCCTTTACGAACTCCGGGTCGCTCTCGCGCGACCATACCTTGCTCGTCACCCGGTACAGCTCGCCGCGCGACACGTTCGCCTGGACGCGGGCGATGTTGTCGCCCTCCACGCTGAACACGCAGCCGGTGTAGAAGCCCTCGTTGGCATAATCGTCGCCTTCGGGCGGTATCATGCGCTGCGTCTCCGTCTCGCAGTTGAAGACGATGGTGCCGTTCGAACCGGTGGGAAAAAGGGTGTCGTCCACCGCGCCGTAGGCCTTCACGGCGAACGCGGTGGGGGATATCCCCGCAGGCAGGGAACCGCTTCCCTGCGGCCACGCGAGCGAGATGCCCACGACCGCCGCCAGCGCGGCCAGGCAGGCGGCCAGGGCGAGCCCGC
>NC_021021.1:898901-902071 GCF_000210055.1 Gordonibacter pamelaeae 7-10-1-b | reverse complement strand
CGGCCTTCAGGTGCTTGCGGGCGCGGTGCAGGCGCGTGCGCGCGGTGGAAGGGCGGCATCCCACGAGGGCGGCCGCCTCGTCGGTGGAATAGCCCTCCACGTAGTGCAGGTGCACCACGGCGCGCAGGTCGGGCGGGAGGGCGCCGATGGCGTTCCAGATGTCGGATTCCAGCAGGTCGGGAGCCTCGACGGCCAGGGCCGCATGGCGTTCTGCAAGCGGCTCGTTGCGGCGTTTCCATCCCGAGCGCCCGATGTCGCGGCAACGGTTGATGGTCACGCGCAGCAGCCACGCCTTCAGGTGCTCGTCGTCGTTGAACGCCGTGCGGTCCTTGAGCAGGCGGACGAACACGTCTTGGAACACGTCCTCGGCGTCGGAGGCGTCGCGCAGCTGGCTCAGCGCCAGCCGCAGCACCGTGTCGCCCCAGCGGTGCATGGCATCCTCGAGGAACGCATCGGAGCGCAGGCCGTCGGCGTCCGCCGAGTCGCGGCTGCAGGGGATATGTTCGGGCATGGGTTTCACCTCCTCGACCATAACACGAACGAAGCGCCGCGATTGTTCGCGGTGGGGGAAATCGTGTCGGCGCACCCTCCGCGGGCAGACGCCGATCGTGCAGATGCGGCCGCGACCGCCCGGCGGCAGCGGGGGCGCCCTCGGCGAGAACAACCCGTCGCCCGTCGGCCGAGGGCGCTCTCCGCACGCCCTCCGTTTTCTTCTCGTGCACGCTTCGTTCCCTGCGGTGACAGCTCGCGCCGATTGTGGGACAATGGGACGTGAAATATTACTCTTCGCATGTGAGGTATGAGCGCCATGTCTGCCCAGTTCAACATCAAAGCGGCCGACCCCGCCGCCGTCTCGCGCATCGAGCGCGGGCTGGGGCTTCCGCGTTTCGTGGCCGCGACGCTCGTCGCGCGCGGCATCTCCGAGCCTTCCGAGGTCCGCGCCTTCCTGGAGCCCTCGCTCGACCGCGACTGGCTCGACCCCTACACCATACCCGGCCTGTCCGAGGTGGCGGACGCGTTGGAGCAGGTCATGCGCGCCGACGGCCGCATCCTCGTGTTCGGCGACTTCGACCTCGACGGCATCTCGGCCACGTCCGTGCTCACGCGCGGCCTGCGTGCGCTCGGCGCCCACGCCGACCCGTTCATCCCGCGGCGCTTCGAGGAAGGCTACGGCCTGACCGAGGCCGCCTTCGCGCGCGCCCGCACGCTCAACCCCGACTTCATCGTCACGGTGGACTGCGGCATCGCCTGCAAGGCGGAGGCGGCCGCCATCGTGGCCGCCGGCGTGGGCCTGGCCGTCACCGACCACCACGAGCCGGTCGACCTCGTGCCCGAGGACGTGCCCGTGGCCGACCCGAAGTGCGACGAGAATTGCGAGAGCGCCATCCTGGCTGGCGTGGGCGTGGCCTTGAAGCTCGTGCAGGTGCTGGGCGGCCGCTTCGGCTACCCGCACCTGTGGCGGAGCTACACCGACCTGGCCACGCTCGGCACGGTGGCCGACCTCATGCCCATGCGCGGCGAGAACCGCGCGCTCGTGTCCGACGGCATCCGCCGCATGAACAGCGCCCCGCGCCCCTGCATCGCGGCGCTGCTGGGCTCGAGCGGCGCGGCCGACAAGCCCGTCTCCGCCACGAACCTCAGCTTCTCGCTCATTCCGCGCCTCAACGCCGCCGGACGCATGGGCGACGCGCAGCTGGCGCTCGACCTGCTCATGACCGACGACTTCGACGCCGCCTGCCGCCTGGCGGCCGAGCTCGAGGCCGTGAACGACCAGCGCCGCACCATCGAGGCCGAGCTCTCCGAGATAGCGAAGGCCCAGGCTGCCGACGTCTACCGTGGCCAGCGCGCGCTCGTGGTGTCGGGCGACGGCTGGCACGAGGGCGTGAAGGGCATCGTGGCCAGCCGCCTGGTGAACACCTACGGCGTGCCCAGCCTGCTGTTCACCATAACCGGCGACGAGGCGCGCGGCTCGGGCCGCAGCGTGGGCCAGGTGAACCTGTTCAAGGCCGTGGAGGCCGCATCCGACCTGGTCACGCGTTTTGGCGGGCATGAGGCCGCCGTGGGCGTCACCCTGCCCACGGCCAACCTGCCGGAGTTCGAGCGCCGCCTGTGCGCCTACATGGACGAGCTGCCCGAGGGCGCGTTCCACCCGCTCATCGAGATTGACGCCTGCGTCGCGCTCGGCGAGCTCACGCTGGAGAACGTGGAGAAGCTGGACACGCTCGCCCCCTTCGGCCAGGAGAACCCCGTGCCGTGCTTCCTCGCGCGCGACGTCACCCTCGCGAACTGCCGCGCGGTGGGCGCGGAGAAGAACCACTTCTCGTGCGCGCTTTCCGACGGACGCAACACGGTGGCCGGCATCATGTTCCACTGCACGGACATCGAGGCGCTCATGCACACCGACAGCGTGGTCAACGCCGCGTTCGAGGTGCAGATAGACGAATGGCGCGGCCGCCGCTCGGTGAAGGCCATGCTGCAGTCGCTCGCCCCCGCGCGCACGTGCTGTGCGCTCGAGGCGTGCCTCGACCCGGTGGAGCGCTCGTTCGTGGCCGACCTGTACGCCACGAGCGATGCGGAGCTCTGCGCCGACGTGGCCCACAACCCCGAGGACATCGAGGCCTACGAGGCGGCCCGCGCCGCGCGGCGCGCCGAGTGGGAGCGCCGTGCGCACGAGGACCCGGCGGGCCTCGAGGCCGACATCGTGCGGGCCATCATCGGGGACGGCTCACTCCATGCGTCGCAGCGCACCGTGCTCGACTGCCTGGACGCGGGCCGCTCGGTGCTGGCCGTCATGGCCACGGGACGCGGCAAGTCGCTCCTGTTCCAGGTGCATGCTGCCGAGCGCGCCCTGCGCGAGGGCACGGCCAGCCTGTTCGTGTACCCGCTGCGCGCGCTGATCGCCGACCAGGCGTTCCACCTGAACGAGGCGCTGGAGCCCTTCGGCATCGCCGTGGCGGTGCTCACGGGCGAGAGCACGCCCGAAGAGCGCCGCCAGACGTTCGCAGGGCTTGCGGACGGCTCGGTGGACATCGTGCTCACCACGCCCGAGTTCCTGGGCTACCACGCCGGGGAGTTCGCGCGCCCGGGCCGCGTGGGCTTCGTGGTGGTGGACGAGGCGCACCACATCGGCCTGGCCCGCGCGGGACAGCGCCCCGCCTATGCCGCCATCG
>NC_021021.1:891062-898689 GCF_000210055.1 Gordonibacter pamelaeae 7-10-1-b | reverse complement strand
CACGGTGCTCGCGCTCACCGCCACGGCCGACGACGGCATAGCCGACGCTATCCGAGGCGCCCTGCCGCTCGACGAGCTCGTGCTCGACGAGACGGAACGCGCGAACTTGGGCGTGGACGACCGGCGCAACCTGAAGAACCGCGACGACTACCTGGTGAACCTCGTGGCCGGCGGCGAGAAGACGGTCGTGTACGTGAACTCGCGCGAGCAGTCGGTGGCCGTGGCGCGCACGCTGCGCAAGCGCGTGCCGCAGATGGCGCCGCTCATCGGCTTCTACAACGCGGGCCTCACGCGTGCCGAGCGCGCGCGGGTGGAGCAGCTGTTCCGCACCGACGCGCTCAAGGTGCTCGTGGCCACGTCCGCCTTCGGCGAGGGCGTGAACATACCGAACATCCGGCACGTGGTGCTGTACCACCTGCCGTACAACGAGGTGGAGTTCAACCAGATGAGCGGCCGTGCCGGCCGCGACGGCGCCGCCGCGCAGGTGCACCTGCTGTTCGGTCGCGGCGATGCGTGCGTGAACGAGCAGGTGCTGCGCGACATGACGCCCGACCACGACTGCCTGGCCCAGGTGTACCGCCGCCTGCGCGCGCTGCAGCGCGATCACGGCGACGGGTTCTTCACGCTGGGCAACGTGGATTTGGCCAAGCTCGCCAGCGAGGGCGGGCACGCCGTGAGCTCCCAGTCGGCGGCATGCGGCGTGGCCGTGTTCCGCGAGCTGGGGCTCATCGAAACGCACACGGCCTACGCGTCGGGCGAGATCACCCGCTCCATCCGTGTGGTGGACACCGCAAGCAAGGTGGAGCTCACCGACAGCGTGCGCTACCGCGAGGGCTTGGGCGAGCGCGCTATATTCAGCGCGTTTCGCGACTGGGCGATGGGCACCGACGCAGCGAGCCTGCACGTGCGTGTCTCGCGCCCCATCCTGCCGGGCTCCGCGCCGCGCGGAACGCGCTAGGACGAGGAAAGGAGGCGCACCGTTATGGGCAAAGCCGATCACAAGCGCGAAGAGCTGCTGGGGGAGCCGCTCGAACAGGCGTCGCACAAGCAGACGGTCGAGGACGACCTCTTGGGCCTCCCCCACGTGGCCCAGAAGGCGTTCGCCTCCGAAGGTCGCGCCGACGCGCGCAACCCGCACCGCACGGAGACGCCCGAGGAGCGCTTCGCCGAGCTGCAGCGGCTCACGTCCGCCTACCTCTCCGAGCCCGACCAGGCGCTGCTCGCCAAGGCGTTCCAGTTCGCCAGCGAGGCGCACGAGGGCCAGTGCCGCAAGAGCGGCGAGCCGTTCGTGGCGCACCCCGTGGAGGTGGCCATCATCCTGGCGGACCTGCGCATGGACGTGGAAACACTCTGCGCGGCGCTCTTGCACGACACCGTCGAGGACACGTGCGTCACCACCGAGCAGGTGGCCGTCGAGTTCAACGAGCAGGTGGCCCAGCTGGTGGAGGGCGTGACGAAGATCACGCGCATCGAGGTGGAGAGCCTCTCCGACGAGCAGGCCGCCACCATCCGCAAGATGTTCGTGGCCATGAGCAAGGACATCCGCGTCATCGTCATCAAGCTGGCCGACCGCCTGCACAACATGCGCACCCTGGGCGCCCTGCGCGAGGACCGCCGCATCTTCAAGGCGCGCGAGACGCTGGAGATCTACGCGCCCATCGCGCACCGCCTCGGCATCAACAACATCAAGTGGGAGCTCGAGGACCTGTCGTTCTACTACCTGGAACCGAACAAGTACAAGCAGGTCAGCCGCATGGTCACGGAGAGCCGCGCCGAGCGCGAGGGGTATCTCGACCAGATCATCGGCATCCTGCACGACGAGATGGAGAAGGTGGGCATCACCGCCCAGATCATGGGCCGGCCGAAGCACCTCTACTCCATCTACCAGAAGATGACGCAGAAGGGCAAGGGCTTCTCCGAGATCTACGACCTCATTGCCGTGCGCATCATCGTGCCGTCGGTGAAGGACTGCTACTTGGCGCTCGGCGCGGTGCACACGCTCTGGCACCCGATGCCCGGACGCTTCAAAGACTACATCGCCATGCCGAAGTACAACATGTACCAGAGCCTGCACACCACCGTCATCGGCCCGGCGGGGCGCCCCCTCGAGGTGCAGATCCGCACCGAGGACATGCATCGCCAGAGCGAGTACGGCGTGGCCGCGCACTGGCGCTACAAGGAGAAGGGCGGCAAGAGCGGCGACGCCATCGACCAGCAGCTGGCGTGGCTCCGCCAGATGGTGGACTGGCAGGACGAGACGCAGGACTCGCGCGAGTTCCTGAAGGACCTGAAAGTGGACCTGGCGCCGTCCGAGGTGTTCGTGTTCACGCCGAAGGGCGAGGCCATGAGCCTGCGCGCCGGCTCCACGCCGGTAGACTTCGCCTACGCCATCCACACCGAGGTGGGCAACCACTGCGTGGGCGCGAAGGTGAACGGCGCCATCGTGCCGCTCACCTACGAGCTGCAGCTGGGCGACCGCGTGGAGATCCTCACGCAGAAGAGCGCGAGCCCCTCGCGCGACTGGCTGAACCTGGTGAAGACGCCCAGCGCCCGCAGCAAGATCCGCTCGTACTTCAGCAAGGTGAGCCGCGGCGACGACTTGCAGAACGGCCGCGACAAGCTCACGCGCGAAATGCGCAAGCACGGCCTGGGTATCTCCAGCGCGCAGTCCATGCGCGCGGTGAAGTCGGTGTCGGAGCATCTGGGCTACAACGACCCGGACGACATGCTCGTGAACATCGGCACCGGCAAGGAGAGCGCCCAGCACGTGGCGAACCGCCTGCTCAAGATACTGGTAGACAAGGGCAACGAAGCGGCCGAGACGGTGGGCCTGGGTGCGGGCGACATGTCCACCGGCAAGCTGCCGCCCATGCTCACCAGCGTGAAGCGCCCGAAGAAGCACGAGGCGCACAGCTCCAACGGCGTGGTGGTGAAGGGCATCGACGACGTGCTCGTGCGCCTGTCGCGCTGCTGCAACCCGGTGCCGGGCGACGACATCTTGGGCTTTGTCACGCGCGGGCGCGGCGTGTCGGTGCACCGCGCCGACTGCCCGAACGCGCAGGACCTCATGACGGAACCCGAGCGCATCATCGAGGTGTCGTGGGAGAACGAGCCGTCGAAGAGCACGTCGTACCAGATCGAGGTGTTCGTGGAGGCGCTCGACCGCATGAACCTGCTGCGCGACGTGGCCGTCGTGCTCTCCGAGGTGGGCGCGAACGTGCTGTCGTCGTCCACGACTTCGCACCGCGACGGCATGGCCGAGATGCGCTTTTTGTTCCAAGTGTCGGACATCAAGCACATCGACCTCATCCTTAGCAAGCTGAGGGGCATCGAGGGCGTGTTCGACGCGCGCCGCATGCTCCCCGGCGAGAGCGGCAAGAAGAAGAAATAGGGAAGGAACACCCCATGGCTAACCAGGCAAAAGGAACGTGCGTGTCGGTGGAGTACCTCGTGCTCGGCATGCTGGAGAACAACGTGTACCTCATATCGGACGGCGAGTCCACCATGGTGGTGGACCCCTCCTGCAAGGCGGATGCTATCTTGGAGGCGCTCGGCGGCCGCAAGGTGGACGCCATCGTGCTCACGCACCGGCATTTCGACCATGTGGGCGCGGCGCGCGCGCTGCGCGAGAAGACGGGCGCGCTCGTCATCGCCTCGGCCATCGACGCCCCGGTGATCTCGGGCGACGAGGAGCTGCCGCGGGACGACCGTCCCTTCGAGACATGCCCGGTCGACCGTACCGTGAAGGATGGCGACAAGGTCCAGGTAGGCGGTATGACGTGGAAGGTCATCGCGACGCCCGGCCACACGAAGGGGGGCATCTGCCTGTACCTCGACGCTGAAGGCACCGCGAACCCGGCCGCCGCGCCCGTGCTCGTGTCGGGCGACACGCTGTTCTGCGGCACGGTTGGCCGCACCGACTTCATCGGCGGCAGCATGGACGATATGCGCCGCTCTTTGAAGCGCCTGGCCCAGCTCCCCGACGACACCGTCGTCCTTCCCGGCCACAACGCCCTCACCACCATCGGCGCCGAGCGCAACCGCGTGTTCAAGCTGTACGCGTAAGGCGGCCGCAAGGCGGCGCCGCATGGGCGCCTAGCTCGCCTGCGCCCGTTCCTTCCTCCCCATCCAGGTCGCCACGCCCAGGCATGCGATGCAGAACGCCGCGAACAGGGCCAGCCCCGGCATGTTCGAGCCGAAGGCGGCCGTGCTCGCGGACAGCACGAGCGGGGGGAAGAAGCCGCCGAGACCGCCCCACATGGACACCAGGCCGTTCACCGGGCCGACCTGTCCCAGGAAGTACGTGGGCACCAGCTTGAACACCACGCCGTTGCCGATGCCGCATGCCGCGCTGATCAGATAGATGCCCGCCAGGTACACGGGCAAGCCGGGTGCCAGCGCCAGCACCGCGGCGCCCACCGCAAGCGCGGCGAACACGCCCGCCAGGAGCCGCAGGCAGTCCAGCCGGTCGGCCAGCCAGCCGCCCAAGACGCGCACGGCTGCGGCCGCCACGATGAACGCGCTGGTGAACAGGCCCGCCGTCACGCCGTCCAACCCGTAGTGCGTCGCAAGAAAGTTCGGCAGGTACACGGTCAACGCCACGAAGGCGCCGAATGTCACGAAGTAGAACAGCGACAAGGCCCACAGGCGGCCGTCGCGCCACACGGCCTTGACCTGGGCCACGATGGGTGTCTTTACGCGCGGCTCCGTACGGTCGCCCAGCACGAGGTTCACCGCTATGGCCGCCACGAGCAGCACCAGGTACAGCTTCACGGCCACGCGCCAGTCCCAGGCCGCCGCCGCGAGGGGCGCGAGCCACGTGGTAAGCGCCGTGCCCATGTTACCGAACCCGTACACGCCGTTCACGAAGCCGTGACGCTCGCGCGGGTAGTACTTCGGCAGCGACGTCACGCCAACGGAGAACACGGAGCCGCCTATGCCCAGGAACACCCCGCCGGTGATGAGCGCCTCGTACGTGGTGGCCTCGCTGATGAGCCACACGGGGAGGAGCAGGCAGGCGAAGCTGGCTAGGAACACCGTGCGCGCACCCAGCCGGTTCGTCAGGTAGCCCAACGGCACGCGCAGCACCGAGCCCAGGATCACGGGGACGGCCGTGACGAGCGCCACCCGATCAGGCGGGATGGCGATGTCCTGCAAGATGTACGGCAGCAGCGACGATAGGATCACCCACACCATGAAGCCCACGATGAGGTCGCCCGTCTGCAGCGGCAGCTGTATGCTCTTCTTCATGCGTTTGCTCCCCTCGAGCAAAGATGTCCCCCTCGTGCCGCCGGAGGCATCGGCCTCCCTGCGCGGCCCCCGCCCTCAATCCATAGCGACATGCTTATATATTAGCAGTCGGTGCACGCAGCCCTTTGCCGAATGCCCGGTATTTTCTTTTCGTATGGGCCCCTTTACGCGAATTTTACCAAACGGTACGTCCGCCGACGTAAAAAGCAGGGTCGTTCCCTAGCTCTTTGTCAGATTTGCGTTAAACTGATGAGCTGCTGGCCTTTTTGCTGTTTTGTCGAGAGGGAACCCGTGACCATAGAGTGGGCTACGTTCATCGCCGAGCTCGCCTCCAACCCGGTGCTGGTGGCCGTGACGCTGCTCAATATCGGCGTCATCGTCGTCAACGGCGCCACCGACGCTCCGAACGCCATCGCAACGGTTGTCTCGACGCGGGCCATGAAGCCGAAGTTCGCCATCCTCATGGCGGCGGTCTGCAACTTTCTGGGCCTGCTGCTCGTGTCACTCGTCACGTCCGCCGTCGCTCACACTATCTTCAACATGGTGGATTTCGGCGGCAACTCCCAGCAGGCGCTCATCGCGCTCACGGCTGCCATGATCGCCATTATCGTGTGGGGCGCGGCCGCCTGGTGGTTCGGCATCCCCACGAGCCAGTCGCACTCGCTCATCGCCGGCCTCACGGGCGCGGCCATCGCGCTGCAGGGCGGCTTCGGCGCCATCAACGGCGGCGAGTGGATGAAGGTGGTGTACGGCATCCTGCTGTCCACGCTGCTGGGGTTCTTCCTGGGCTGGGCCAACTCCAAGATCGTCGGCCGCGTGTGCCGCAACATGGATCGCAAGCGCACGACGAAGGTGTTCCGCTGGGCCCAGGTGGCCTCGGGTGCGGGCGTGGCATTCATGCACGGAGCCCAGGACGGCCAGAAGTTCATGAGCATCTTCGTGTTGGCCATCACCCTGGCCACAGGCGTGGGCCAGGCCGACCAGATGGTCCTGCCTATCTGGCTCATGTTCTTCTGCGCTTTGAACATGGGCATCGGCACGGCCGTGGGAGGCGAGCGCATCATCAAGAGCGTCGGCCTCGACATGGTGAAGCTGGAGCCGTTCCAAGGGTTCGCGGCCAGCGCTGCCACGTTCTTCTGCCTTATGCTGTCCACGTTCGCCGGCCTGCCGGTTTCCACGACGCACACGAACACCACGGCCATCATGGGCGTGGGCGCCGCCAAGCGCAAGAGCGCCGTGAAATGGGGCATCGCCGTCGACATGGTGAAGACATGGGTGCTCACGTTCCCCGGATGCGGCCTGCTCGGGTTCGCATTCGCCCATTTGTTCCTGTTCTTCTCGTAAAAGGAGAGTTCAATGTCCAAGAAGCACAAGTTCGACTACTTCGACGCCTTTGAAAAGCAGTCCGCGATGGCGGTGAAAGAGGCCGAGCTGCTCATCGAGGCCATCGAGAACTTCACCGAGGCCGAAGACCTGCGCGGCATCATGGACCGCGCGCACCAGATCGAGCACGAGGGCGACGAGGTCAACCACGCCATCTTCAAGACGGTGGCCACCGATTTCATCACGCCCATCGAGCGCGAGGACATCATCGAGCTGTCGCAGTACCTCGACAATATCATCGACTACATCGAGGACGTCATGCAGCGTTTCTACATGTACGACGTCCACTTCATGCATCACGATGCGGAAGAGTTCGCCTGCCTTATCAAGAAGAGCTGCGTGGCGCTCGACAAGGCCATGGTGGACTTCCGCAACTTCAAGAAGTCGAAGACGTTCAAGCAGCTCATCGTGGACGTGAACACCTACGAGGAGGAGGCCGACCGCCTGTACCTCAAGGTCATCCGCAAGCTGCACACCGAGGACAACGACAACCCCATGCGCGTGCTGGTGTGGTCGCAGATCTTCGACCGCATGGAGAAGTGCTGCGACGCCTGCGAGCACGTGGCCGACACCATGAGCACCATCCTGCTGAAGAACGTATAGCGTTCCGCGGGCCTGCCGGCCCGCGGAACCTGCCGACGCTGCGGAGCCCCCTGGCACCCGATCTTGCCGCGATCGCGGAGGTTCGCGTACCGCAGTACGCTTCACCTCCGCGATCCCGCCAATCTCGGGCACCAGGGGGCTTCTCGCTGACTTACTACGCCAACCTGCGCGGCTGTTATGCGCCCTCCGGGCGCATGGGCGGGTCGCTTCGCTCCCGCCCGCCAACCTGGGCGGTTGTTCTCGCGCTTCGCGCGAGGCGCAGGTCGCTTCGCTCCTGCGCGGAGGCTCCTCGGCTGCCGCTTCCTTCGCCGTCCCTTACGAGCGCGGCTCGAACGGGTCGCGGGGCTCGTCGTCCTCGCCGCCCATGATGCGGCGCAGCTCCTCGCGGTCC
>NC_021021.1:877163-890462 GCF_000210055.1 Gordonibacter pamelaeae 7-10-1-b | reverse complement strand
AGTCCAGCTCGCCGGTCAGGGAGCGGGCGGCCTCCAGGTCGAAGCCGTCGCGTTCGAAGGCGGCGATGTTCTCCTCGGCCCTCTCGAGCGCCTGCCCGTACAGGTCCCAGAAGCTCGCCGTGCTCGCCTCGCCGGTGTACGGGTTCTCCCAGGCCTCGTGGGCGCGGTTGTCGTAGGCGCTCTCGGTGAGCGCCACGGGGCGGTGGCTCATGGACTGGTAGAACGAGTACGGGCGCACCAGCTGCTCGATGCGCCCGAGGGCGGCGCGCTTGGCGCCGGTCTTGGAGTAGAACAGCCGCTGCACGCGGCGGAAGCCGCGCACCGACCGCGCGAACAGGTCGCGCGGGACGATGCGCCCGTACACCGTGAGCGCCACGTAGGAGAACATCTTCGACACCACGCCGAGCACGAAGTCGCTGGCTTGCAGTATCTCGCGCCACGGCTGGAACGTGGCCACCGTCTCGCCGCGCTTCTCGAACAGCACGAGCTCGTCCAGCTCGCTCTCGATGACGGCGTGCACCTCGTGGGCGTCGTCGCGCGAGAGGCCCGGCTCGCCGGCGTCGGTGAGCCGGTACTCGTGGAAGAATACGAGCGGGTGCAGGGTGGAGTCCAGCGTGTAGTGGCACAGGAAGCCGAACGCGTAGGCGCGGCCGACGGGCAGCTCGTCCTCGTCGAGGATGCCGAGCGAATCCTTGAACGCCTTGACGAGCTCGCTCGGCTTCTCGCTGTGCATGACGTTGCCCAGTCGGTTGTGCTCGCGCAGGCGCGGGTCGGTTACCGCGTAGAACAGGGGGTCGGGGCCCTGGTTGCCCAGCAGGAACGCCTCGGCCTCGTCGCGGGTCCCGCCGATATCGCGGAAGAGCCGGTCGTAGACGTCTTGGCCGAAGAAGTCGTGCGTGATGAGTGCGGGCATGGCGCGGTACCCCGTTTCTGACGTGAAATTTACCCGTGTCGCTTAGCGGTATCATATACAATGAGGCGGTGCTTGTTAACCGTCGGTTTCCCAGTTGTGAAGAACGTTTCCGGCTGAACGGCGGTGCGCGAGGCGCGCGGGGGCGCGCGAGACGAGAGGAAGGCGCACCATGGCGCGAGCGAAGTTGACGAGGCAGGAACGCAGCTGGGTTCTGTACGACGTGGGGAACTCGGCCTTCGTGCTGCTGGCCACGGCGCTCATCCCGGTGTACTTCGCCTCCATCGCCGAGGAGGGCTCTTCGGTGGTGGTGGCGTGGGGCTACGCCGAGACGGTGGCCTCGCTTGTGCTGGCGCTGCTCATGCCCGTCCTGGGCAGCCTCGCCGACCTCAAGGGCAACAAGAAGAAGTTCTTCATCGGCACGGTGGGCACCGGCGCCATCGCGCTGGCGGCCCTCGGCATACCCACGGCGGCCATGGCGTTCCTCGTGCTGTACGTGGTCGCATCCATCATGCTGAACGGCTCCATGGTGTTCTACGACGCGTTCCTCGTGGACGCCACCGACGACGAGCGCTACGACGAGGTGTCGTCGCAGGGCTACGCGTGGGGCTACATCGGCTCGTGCGTGCCGTTCATCGCGTGCCTGGCCGTGGTGCTGGGCGGGCCTTCCATCGGCATCCCCATGGACGTGGGCATGAAGATCGCGTTTTTGATCACGGCCGTGTGGTGGGTGGCGTTCAGCATCCCGCTCATCCGCGACGTGCACCAGACCCACTACAAGGAGCGTGCCGAGCACCTGATCCGCGACACGTTCGGCGGCCTGTGGAAGACGGTGAAGCGCATCTTCAAGGACAAGCGGCTGCGCTACTTCATGCTGGCGTTCTTCTGCTATATCGATGGCGTGCATACCATCATCAAGATGTCCACCAGCTATGGCACCGACCTGGGGATCGACGCGACGCAGCTCGTGCTGGCGCTGCTGGTGACGCAGTTCGTGGCGTTCCCGTCGGCCATCGCCTACGGGCGCCTGTCCACGAGGTTCGGCACGAAGCGCATGCTGCTCGTGGCCGTGTTCGCGTACTTCTGCATCACGCTGTTCGCGGCGTTCTTCCTGCGGGAGGCCGTGGAGTTCTGGATCCTCGCCATCTGCGTGGGGCTGTTCCAAGGCGGCATCCAGGCGCTGTCGCGCAGCGAGTTCGGCAAGCTCATCCCCAAGGAGCACGCCAACGAGTACTACGGTTTCTTCGACATCTTCGGCAAGTACGCCGCCGTCATGGGCACGTTCCTGGTCAGCGTGTTCACGCAGCTCACCGGCAACTCGTCCATGGGCGTGCTGTCCATCGCCGTGCTGTTCGTGGTGGGCTTCGTGCTTTTGTGGCGGATGCCGGAACGGGAATAGGGGAGGCGGCGGATTTCGGCGCTCCGCCGGCCGGCGAGGGCGGTACGCACCTGACGCCGGCAGGCAGGCTTATCCCCCGTCAGCCGGAAAGCGAGGCTTTTCGCCCCCGCTGTTTTGTTCAGTAGCACAAAACGGGGGCTTGCGATTGTCTCGCTTGTCCAAAAGCGGGCAGGGGCGTGCAGGATATCCTCTTGGTACGAGAATTCGACCGAGAGGAGCATCCCATGTTGGAGAAGTTGGACGAGCAGGCCACGTCGGCCCTGCTCTCGCTGGATTCCGGTGACTTGGCGTACTGCCTGAAGCTGACGAAGCGCTTCGAGCAAATGGGCGTAAGCCCCCAGCATGCCAGCAACGCACTCTGCACGCTGGTGGAAAACGGCAACCTGGAGGACCTTTACCAGGCTGGATAGGCAATGTTTTCCCCGGTTAAGCGCAGGTCGGCCTGTAAAATGCCGGCCAGCAACGGTGCCCACTGGCGCAGGGGCGGCGCGCGGTCCCGCTGCCGTCGGGGTGCATCGCCCTGCCCGTAGGACGGCGCACCCCGACGGCAGCGACGCATTTGGTGTAGTATGGGCCCATCGTCGAGAGGGGTTCAGGTGTGATAACCGTTGCGGACATCATCGCGTTGCCGGCGTTCGAGCGCATCGAGCTGGCGGCTCCGTGCGCGGGAGCAGGTGCGCGCGAGGTGCGCAACGTGGGTATCCTTGATCTCGCACCCGACGAGCAGGCGTATGCCGATTACCTGCCAGGCGAGTTCATCGCGTCGAACCTCGGTTTCGCGCGCGACGACGCGGCGCTTGCCGAGGCATCGCTCTTGGCGCTCATAAGGAGAAACGTGGCGGCGGTGGCCGTGAAGAACGTGTACCACCCTCATTTGAGCGAAGCGGTGCGCTCGGCCAGCACGGCGATGGGCGTGCCGCTGTACCTCTACGAAGGCGCCTACCACGAGGTGCTGGCCTATCAAGCGCTCGACCTCATTCGCCGCGACGGCGAGGAGTCGGACAAGGGGCGCATGGTGGATGCGCTTCTGGCAGCTCATGACAGCCAGGGCACCCGCACGAGGCTCTACCAGCTCACCGGGGCCATGGGCGCCACGCTGCAGTGCCTCGCCGTGGCGCCGCGCAATGCCGACGAGTGCTCGCTGTACGCTGCGCTCGATGCGCTTGCGGGGGTGCTGCACGCGTTCAAGGCCGATTGGGCCAGCGTGGACACGGTGTTCGCCTGCCGCTACCACGACCTCCTGCTCGCATTCGTGTCCTATGCGCAGCCGCCCGCCTCCGTCCGCGCGGCCTCCGAGGCGGACTTGGTGGCGCGCATCCAGCGCATCGGTCCTCTGTGGCTCGGGGTGGGGGAGGAAGGCCCGCTGTCGGACGGCGACCTGAGCGTGCGCGAGGCCCTGGCTGCGCTCAAGACCGCGCGCACCGAGGGCGACGCCGTGGCGTGCTGGGCCGACCTGCACCACGACGCCTTCCGCGCCGCGGCGGCCGCCAGCCGCCTGTTCGGCCGCACCGCCGCCTTTCATCGCGCCCTGCTGGAAGAATACGATGCGGAAAACGACGCCGAGCTGGCCCCCACTGCCGAAGCCCTCGCCCGCGCCTACGGCGACGTGCGCGCAGCCGCCGAGGCGCTGCACCAGCATCCCAACACCGTGCGCTACCGCCTGCGCAGGGCGAAGGCGGTGCTCGGCATGCCCGACGCCCCGGACCGCGAGTTCGCCTTCCTGCTGGGCCTCGTCTTCCTCGACCGCACGAATCCGCTGCTCGGGAGCTGACGTCCGGCGTGTCGAGGCGGGAGCGAGCGGAGGCCCGCCGAGTCGCCGTCGCCGCGCCCGTTTCGCTTTCCCCGTGAAAAAACGCCTGCTCGCGGGTGTTCGGCGCGCGTGGGGGCCGGCTCTTTGGTATAGTGGAGAGCCAACTGGGCCAATGACGAGAAAGAACGCCATGTCGCTAATCGTAGCAAAATTCGGGGGAACCTCCGTTGCCTCGCCCGAGCGCATCCAGATGGTGGCGAAGAAGGTCATCGCGAAGAAGCAAGCCGGCCACGACGTGGTGGCCGTGGTGTCCGCCATGGGCAAGACCACCGACGAGCTGGTGGGCCTCGCCCGCGCGCTGAACCAGGACCCGCCCGCCCGCGAGATGGACCGGCTGCTGTCCACCGGCGAGCAGGTGTCCATGACGCTTCTGGCCATGGCCATCGAGGCGCGCGGTTACAAGTCCATGAGTTTCACGGGCCGCCAGGCCGGCATCGAGACGGACGGCATGCACGCGAAGGCCAAGATCGTGAAGGTGCACAACGAGCGCATCATGGAGGCCATCGCCGCCGGCGCCATCCCCGTGGTGGCCGGCTTCCAGGGCATCGACGCGAACGGGGACATCACCACGCTCGGCCGCGGCGGCTCCGACACGACGGCCGTGGCCGTGGCCTGGGGCATCGGCGCGGATGTGTGCGAGATATACTCAGACGTGGACGGCGTGTACACGGCCGACCCGCGCGTGTGCCCACGCGCCAAGAAGCTCGACGCCGTGTCCTACGACGACATGCTGGAGCTGTCCGGCTCGGGCGCGGGCGTGCTGCAGATGCGCGCCGTGGAGTTCGCGCGCAAGTACGACGTGGTCATCCATTCCCGCTCGGCGTTCTCCGAGGCCGAGGGCACCTATATCAAGGAGGAAACCGACATGATGGAAGAAGCCGTCATCACCGGCATCGCGCACGACACGTCCGAGGTGAAGGTGACCATCCGCGGCGTGCCCGACATGACGGGCGTGGCGGCGAAGGTGTTCAGCGCGCTGGCGGGCAACAACGTGCGCGTGGACATGATCATCCAGAACATCTCCGAGGACGGCTTCACGGATATCAGCTTCACGTGCGCCGGCGCCGACCTGGCCCTCGCGCGCGAGACCATCGAGCGTATCCTGCCCGACATCAACGCCCGCGAGTTCGACGTGGACGCCGACATCGCCAAGGTGAGCCTCGTGGGCACGGGCATGAAGTCGTCGCCCGGCGTGGCGGCGCGCGCGTTCACGACGCTGGGGGAGAACCAGATCAACATCCTGGCCATCTCCACGTCGCCCATCCGCCTGTCCGTGGTGGTGGACGGCTCGCAGGCCGCCGAGGCCGTGCGCTGCCTGCATACCGCATTCGACCTGGACAGCGACAGCGTGTTCGAGGAGACGCAGCTCTCCGCCGAGGAGATCGCCGCGAAGATGAACAAGGGACGTTAAGGCTACGCCGTTCTGCCGAACGGCGGAACGGCTCGACGCTGCGAGGGGCCGGTGCACGCCGCCTTCGCGCGATCCCGGAGGCGAAGCGTACCCAAGGTACGCTTCGCCTCCGCGATCCCACGAATTCGGCGCACCCCGGCCCCTCTCGCTGACTGACTAACGCCAACCTGGGGAAAGGGAGAAACGACCTATGACATGGACGAAGGAGATGCCGGCTCATCCGGTGGTGGCCATTGCGGGCGCCACGGGGGCGGTGGGCAGCGAGTTCCTGAAGGTGCTGCACGACGTGGACTTCCCGGCGAGCGAGGTGCGGGCGCTCGCATCGGCGCGCTCGGCGGGCAGGAAGCTGCCCTTCGCGGGCTGCGGCCAGGTGCCGGCCGGCGAGTTCGTGGTGCAGGAGATGACGCCCGAGTCGTTCGAGGGCGTGGACATCGCGCTCTTCAGCTGCGGCGCGAGCGTGTCGAAGGAGCTGCGCGCGGCCGTGACGGCTGCCGGCGCGGTGATGATCGACAACTCCAGCGCGTTCCGCATGGACGAGGACGTGCCGCTGGTGGTGCCCGAGGTGAACCCGGACGACGTGGCCTGGCACAACGGCGTGATCGCGAACCCGAACTGCTCCACCATCCAGATGGTGGTGGCGCTGAAGCCGCTCTACGACCTGTCGCCCATCACGCGCGTGGTGGTGTCCACCTACCAGGCGGCCAGCGGCGGCGGCGCGCCGGCCATGGCCGAGCTCTACGACCAGACCAAGGAGTTCTTGGACGGCAAGACCGATGACGAGCTCACGGTGAGCGCGTTCCAGCACCGCATCGCGTTCAACTGCATCCCGCACATCGACGTGTTCCTTGACGACGATTCTACGAAGGAAGAGTGGAAGATGGTCGTGGAGACGAAGAAGATCATGGGCGACCAGGGCATCAAGGTGGCCGCCACCTGCGTGCGCGTGCCCGTGCTGCGCTGCCACGCCGAATCGGTGAACGTGGAGTTCGCCGGCGACGTGAGCGTGGAGGCCGCGCGCGCCGCGCTTGCGGCGACCGACGGCATCACGGTCATGGACGACTGCGCCACGAACACCTACCCCATGCCGGGCCTTCTCGCCGGCACGGACGACACCTACGTCGGCCGCCTGCGCAAGGACGACACGGTGGAGCACGGCCTGGCCCTATGGGTGGTTGCCGACCAGATCCGCAAGGGTGCGGCGCTCAATGCCGTCCAGATTGCGCAGCTCTTGGTTCCGACGGCCTAGGGGTTCCGTCGGCCTGACGGCCGGCGGAACTTGCCGGCGCAGCCGCCGAAGGCAGCGCTTGAGGAGGGGGCGGCTCTTGGACGAAGGACGGGGTTTTGGAAGACGGGCAGCGCATGCATGAGGAAGCTCGCGCCTCGGACGGGGCGTGCGTCCGCGTGCCCTCGGCATCGCGCGCCCTCACGCGTCGCGGCTTCTTGGCGGCATCGGCGCTCGGCTTGGCGGCCGCGCTTGCGCCGGCCCTTCCCGGCTGCTCCACCAGCAAGAACGTTGTCGTGGGCACTGCGGGCGACGAGGTGGTCGACATGCGGCTCACATTCTTCGGCTTCAAGTACGAGCCCCTCAATGTGGCCGCCATCGAGGACATCTTGCGCGACTACATGGACGAGTACCCGAACGTCTCGGTGTCCTACGAGGGCATCAAGAGCCTGCCGTACTACGAGGCGCTGGTCAAGCGGCTCGATTCGGGCAGCGGAGATGACGTGTTCATGATCGACCACGACACGGCCCTGTCGTTCGAGAAGAAGGGCTATCTGGCCGATTTGGCCGACCTGCCCACCATCTCCACGTTCAGCAGGCTCGCGCTGGACCAGATGGAGGCGGGCGGTGCCATCCTGTACGTGCCCACGTCCATCTCGGCGTTCGGCTTGTACTGCAACACCGATCTGCTGGCCGCACACGGCATCGAGGCGCCGCGCACGCTGGCGGAGTTCGAGCGCGCCTGCGACGCGTTCCTTGCCGACGGCGTCACGCCGCTCGTTACGAACAACGACATCTCGCTCAAGACGCTCGCCATCGCACGGGGCATGGCGGAGGTGTACGCCGCCGACAACGTGCGCGAGCGCGTTGCCGCCCTGAGCGCCGATCCCGATGCGTTGGCCGTCCAGCTGCGCCCCGGCTTGGAGCTGGTGGAGCGCATCGTGGAGCGCGGCTACGTGGACGCTGGCACGGCCCTGGATACGGAGAAGACCTCTGACGACCTGGACCAGTTCGCCACTGGCCGCTACCCGTTCATGCTCACGGGCGCCTGGGCCTCGGTGCGCGTGCACGACATGGCGCCGGACCTGGCGTACGAGGTGCACCCCTATCCGGTCCTCGAAGACCGGCCCGTGCTCGTGGTCAACGTCGACACGCGGGTAAGCGTGAACGCGAACAGCGCCCATGTCGAAGAGGCCAAGGAGTTCGCGGCCTTCCTCACCCAGCCGTCCGCCATCGAGCGCTTCGCGAACAGCCAGTGCTCGTTCAGCCCGCTGGAGGGCAACGCCGCCCCCGACGACGCCCCGCTGCAGCCGCTGGCCGGCGCGTTCGCTGCGGGCGCGGTCGTGGGCGCGGACGACAACATCCTCCTGCCCGTCTGGGGCGCGCTGCGTCAGAGCGTGGTTTCCCTGCTCGGGGGCGCGACGGCCGCCCAAGCCGAGGACCAGCTGCGCAGCCTGCTGGCCGAGGGGGCGGATGCATCCTGATGAAGTCGCGGAAGACGCTCATCTCGATCCTCGTGACGCTGGTCTCCGTGGCCGTGATCGCCGGCACGGTGCTGTTCGCGCGTTTCGTGCAGGATTCGCTGTGGGAGAAGTCCGTGACCGACGTGCTGGAGGTGACGGAGCAGGGCCAGCATGCCCTGGACACGTACTTCGGGAAAGATCTCGACACGCTCGACCTGTTCGCATCGGAGCTGTCGCTGCAGCATCCCGACGACGAGGCGCGTATGGCGGAGAAGCTGGCGCTGTTCGGCGCGGGCAACGACGGCACGGTGTACGTGTGCGCGAATCTCGTCACGGGCGCCGTGTACCGTACAGACAACGACAGCGCGGCGAACCTCACTGCCGAGCAGCTCGTCCTTGCGGAGACGGCTGGCGAGAGAGGGGTCATGGAGCCGTTTCTGGACGAGCGCACGGGCAGCAACATGATCGGCGTCTACGAGCGCTTCGCGTTCTCCGACGGCACGCCGGGCATCGTGCGCAAAGCCCGGCCGCTCAACGACATGGAGGCGCGGTTCTCTCTGTCGTTCTACAACGGCAGCGGCTTCTCATACGTTGTGAACACCGAAGGCGACGTGGTCATGCGCTCGCAGCACCGCAACAGCAACCGCACGTTCTCGAACATCTACGACATCGTGGGCTACGAGGGCAACGACGAGGCGGACGTCGAGTCGTTCCGGGCCGCGCTCGAGCAGAACGCGCGTGGCGTGGCGCTGTTCTCGTACCATGGAGACGACTACGTGTTCTGTTACACGCCGCTCGCCGGCACGGACGGCTGGGATGTGGTGTCCATCATTCCCAACGACGTGGTTATGGAGCAGGCGAACGCCATCATCAACGCCACGTTGCTGCTGTGCCTCGTCATCATCGCGGGTTTGGGCATCGTGCTGGCGGTGTACTGGCGGGGCAGCCGCGCACATCGGCGCGAGATCGAGCGTATGGCGTTCTACGACGACCTGACCGGGCTGTACAGTGCCGCCAAGTTTGCGCTCGAGGGCGATGAGCGGCTTGCGGAGCTCGGCCGCGGCGGCTCGGACGGGGCGGCGGCGGTGTGCGTCGACATCGACAACTTCAAGCTCATCAACGACGTCGACGGCTATGAGCGCGGCGACGAGGTGCTGCGGGAACTCGCCGCCATCCTGTGCGACGAGGCGGGCAGGGACGGCATTGCGGCGCGCCTTTCGGCCGACAATTTCCTATTGCTGCTTCCGTACGCGCGCTGCGAGGAAGCGCTGGACGCGTGCAGGCGCGTGGCCGAGCGCGCGCGGGGCATCGTGGGCAACGGCAAGCCGCTCTCGCTGCACATCGGCCTGTGCTGTTCGGAGGACGCGCCCGATGCGCGCGACGTCAACGAGCTCATGGACCGCGCGCGCATCGCCCAGAACGAGTCGCGCAAGCGCGGCATCACGCCATGCGCCTACAGCAAGCCCATGCGCGACGCCCTGCTGCGCCGAGCCGATTTGGAGCGGTCGATGGAAGGGGCGCTCGCGCAGGGCGAGTTCTTCCACCTCGTGCAGCCGAAGTACGACGTGGCGGGCACGTGCGTGCTGGGCGGCGAGGCGCTCGTGCGCTGGAGGCGTCCCGACGAGGGCATCGTGGGACCCGACGAGTTCATCCCGCTGTTCGAGCAGAACGGGTTCATCCTGCGGCTCGACGAGTTCGTGTTCGAGAGCGTGTGCCGCGACCTGCGCGCCCGCCTGGACGCCGGGCTGCCCGTGGTGCCCATCTCGGTGAACGTGTCGCGGCTGCATCTGCATCGGCCCGATTTCCTGCCCACCTACGTGCGCATCAAGGACGAGTACGGCATTCCCGACGGGCTGTGCGAGCTGGAGCTCACGGAGAGCATCGTCATAGAGGACCTGCACGGCGTGTTCGGCATCATGGAGGGCATGCGCCGCGCTGGCTTCCGCTGCGCCATCGACGATTTCGGCTCGGGGCAATCGTCGCTCAACGTGCTGAAGGACCTGCCCGCCGACGTGCTGAAGCTCGACCGCGAGTTCCTGCTGGAGAGCTCGCTTCCCGGCACGGAGGAGACGGTGGTGCGCTTCGTCATCACCATGGCTCGGGAGCTGCGCATGGAAACCGTCATGGAGGGCGTGGAGACGCCCAAGCAGCTGGCGTTCCTCCGCACGACCGAGTGCGACATGGTGCAGGGCTTCGTGTTCTCACGCCCCGTGCCGCCCGAGGAGTTCTACCGGCTGCTGGAAACGGGGGCGCCGGACGAGGGCGCGTTCCGAGACTGACCGCCGACAAGCTCCTCCCTGTGCTTCGACAGGTGAAAGGTGCTCACTTCCGCAGCATGCGGTAGCCGATGCCCACGTGGGTCTGGAGGTAGGCGGGGTGGGCCGGGTCGCGCTCGATCTTCTTGCGCAGGGTGGCCATGAACACGCGCAGCGACGGCAGGTCGCTGGCCAGGGCGTTCCCCCACACCTCTTTGAGGATGGCGTTGTGCGTGAGCACCTTGCCGGTGTTGCGGGCCAGAAGCGCCAGCAGCTTGTACTCGATGGGGGTGAGGTGCACTTCCTCGCCGGCCAGGGTCACGGTGCGGGCCGCGTAGTCGATGCGCAGGTCGCCGTTCTCGTAGACGGGGCCGTCGCGGTCGGTGCCGGAATCGGCCGCCAGGCGCCGCGTGGCCACGCGCAGGCGCGCCAGCAGCTCCTCCACCGAGAACGGCTTGATGAGGTAGTCGTCGGCGCCGGCATCCAGCGCGGCCACCTTGTCGGCGTCCTCGGTGCGCGCGGACACCACGATGATAGGGGTGTGCGACCACGTGCGCACCTGGCGGATGAGGTCGATGCCGTCGGCATCGGGCAGCCCCAGGTCCAGGATGATGACATCGGGGTTCTTCGTGGTGGCCTCCAGCAGCGCGGCCCCTCCCGTGCCGGCTTCGAGCAGGCGGTAGCCCTGCACCTTGAGTGCCGTGGCGATAAGGCTCTTCACGGCGTTGTCATCCTCCACGATGAGGACGGTGAAGGCGCCGTGGCCCTCGGCTGCGTCGGTCATGCGCCCCCTCCTTCGTCGTATGCTCCTGCGGCGACGGCTGCCGCCCGCTGCTCGGCCTCTGCATGGTCCGCCTCGTATTCTACCGCAGGAAGCGTGAACGTGATGACGGTGCCCGGCCGGTCGGGGGAGGTGCGCTCCTTTTCGGGGAGCGCGTCCACGGCGATGGTGCCGCCGTGGATCTCCACGATGGACTTGCACAGCGCGAGCCCCAGGCCCATGCCGCGCCGCGCGTCGCTGCCCACGTTCTTCCCCTTGTAGAACATCGTGAATATCTCGGTGCGGTCGGCCGGCGCGATACCGGGTCCGTCGTCGGCGACGGATACCGCCACGAGCCCCATGGAGCCAGGCTGCTGCCCGCGTTCCGCGCGCCGGGCGGACACGGTGATGCGCGAGCCTTCCGGCGTGTACGTCACCGCGTTGTTCACCAGGTTGATGATGACCTGCATGATAAGGCGCCCGTCCATCTGGGCCATGAGCAGCGGATCGTCCACCTCCACGCGCACATCGTGCAGCGCGGCCTTGCGGTTCAGGTGGTGGAACGCCTCGCGTATCACGTCCTCCACGAGCTCCGGCTCGGTCTTGAGCGTCATGGTGCCGTTATCCAGCCGGGTGACCACCAGCAGGTTCTCCACGAGGTTCACCAGCCACAGCGCGTCCTCGTAGATGTCGGTGTAGATGGCGCGCTTCTTGTCGTCCGTGAGCACGTCGGCGCTCGACAGCAGGATAGACGCGTCGCCGGATATGCTGGTGAGCGGCGTGCGCAGGTCATGCGAGATGCTGCGCAGCAGGTTCGCGCGCAGGCTCTCCTGCTCGGCTTTCAGGCGGATGCGATGCGCGTCCTCTGCCGACCGCTCGCGCTCCACGGCCTGGCCGCATTCGTCCAGCATGACCAGCAGCAGGTTCTTCTCGAACGCGTCCAGGTCCTCGTCGGCCAGCACGATGCCGGCCACGCCCACCACGGTATCCTTGCCGCGTATGGACAGGTAGAGGCAGCGTGTGTTCATGAGCGTGCCCGTTCCCTTGCCGGCGCGCTTGTTGTTGCCGGCCACCCAGGCGGCCACGGCGCGCTCGTCGTCGCCCACGAGCGACGTCATGGTCACGTCCTCGTCGGGGTTGCCCGAGGCGAAGGGGATGGGGTCGAGCAGCCGGCCGCTGGGAGATACCTGGTAGATGACCACGGTGGTGCGCAGCAGCTTGATGACCTGCTCGGCCGTGGTGGACAGGATGCTGTCCACGCCGTTCGCCTCCTGCAGGCGATGCTCGGTTTCCAGCAGCACCTCGGTGCGGTAGGCCTTGCGGGCGTTCATCTGCGCCTCGTGGCGCATGCGGATGGTCAGCGACGACACCACCATGGACGTGACGAACAGGAACGCGAACGTGAACGGGTAGTTCAGCCCGTATGCCGTCAGTGTGAAGCGCGGCATTTGGAAGAAGTAGTTGAACAGGACCACGGCAAGCGGCGAGACCAAGATGCTGTAGAAGAAGCTGTCGGCCTTGAGCGAGCCAAGCAGCACCGCCATCAGGTAGACGGCAAGGACCGTGCTGCTGGCGAGCCCTGCCTCGTGCAGCAGGAGCCCGAGCGTCGTGGCGCCTACGAGAGCCAGGAAGGCGGCGGCGAAGTCGGTGCGCGTGGGCTTGAAGCGCGCGGTCAGGGGCCGGCTGGACGTGGGGCGGGCCTCGTGCCGGTCGGCGATGACCACGACGTCGGCCGTGCAGGACAGCTTCGCCAAACGGCTTCCCACGGACTCGCGCGGGGGCAGGAAGGGCAGCGTGCGCTTGCGGCTGTTCTCGGACGAGCCGATGACGGTTTTCGAGATGGTGCCCGAGAGCGCGTACTGGGCTATCTGGAGCGCCAGGTCGTCGCCGTAGACGGTCACCACATGCGCCCCCAGCTCCTCGGCCAGCTCCACGTTCGCGTGCAGCGCGCGGGCGTCTTCCTTGGAGGGCTTCTGATCGTCGACGGGCTCCACTACCAGCGCCGTGAGCGTGCCGTGGTAGGCGGCGGCCAGGCGCGCCGCGGCGCGGATGACGGTGGCGTTGCCGGC
>NC_021021.1:875219-877021 GCF_000210055.1 Gordonibacter pamelaeae 7-10-1-b | reverse complement strand
CGTCGCCCGCAGCGCGCCCCAGGCCGCGCTCGAGGTTGCGGTTCAGGCGGTCGGCCGTGCGGCGCAGGGCCAGCTCGCGCAGGTAGGCGAGGTTCTTCTTGGAGAAGAAGTTCGCGAGCGCCGTCTCGGCGCGCTCGGCGCCGTAGATCTTGCCGCCCTCCAGACGCTCCACGAGGTCGTCGGGATCAAGGTCCACCAGCTCCACCGACGAGGCGTAGTCGAAGATGCGGTCGGGGATGCGCTCCTGCACCACCACCTCGGTGGTGGCGGACACCTTGTCGTTCAGGCTTTCCAGGTGCTGCACGTTCACGGTGGTGAAAACGTCGATGCCCGCGTGCAGCAGCTCTTCCACGTCGCGGTAGCGTTTGGCGTGGCGGCTGCCGGGGGCGTTCGTGTGGGCCAGCTCGTCCACGAGGATGAGGCCGGGCTTGCGCGCGAGGGCCGCGTCCACGTCGAACTCGCGCAGCGTGATGCCCTTGTACGGGATCTCGCGTACGGGCAGCTGCTCCAGGCCGTCCAGCAGCGCGAGCGTGTCGGGGCGCGTATGGGGCTCGATGTAGCCCACCACCACGTCGCGGCCGTGCTCCTTCGCCGCGTGGGCCGCCTCGAGCATGGCGTAGGTCTTGCCCACGCCGGCCGCGTAGCCGAAGAATATCTTGAGGCGGCCGCGCCGCTCGTTATCGCCGCGCGCGCAGGCGCCCGCGTCTGCTGCGATGGCCCGCAGCAGGTTGTCGGGGTTGGGCCGGATCGGCTCTGTCGAAGATGTCTCCATAGCGGGCCCATCATACGCCTGCGCCCATGAGCGCGGCGTTAAGGTCATGGTTCTGGCATTAAGAAAGCATGAAGATCGTGCGGTAGCGCGCTGCGGGCGGCGCGCTGCTCCGCTGCAGGGCGCCGCCCGCTACCAGGGAAGCCTGATGCGCCAGGCGCGGCCGGCACGCTCGACCAGCAGCAGGAACGAGACGAACGCTCCCGCTCCCGCAAGCGCTGCAATGCCCAGCAGCGCGAAGAGCAGGTCCAATGCCGACATGGCGAACTCCTTTCCCCGGTGCGCCTCTCAAGCTTAGCCAAGGGCGCGTTAAGACGCGCTGAAGAAGCCGGCGCCAGCGGTTAAGATCGCGTTAAGGCGCGCTGCGCGGCAGTGCGCGACGAGGCTGCCGCATGCGCTATACTGGTGCCCATGAAGAAGACGAGACTCGATACGCTGCTTGTTGAGCAGGGCTATTTTCCCGATGCGGATGCCGCGCTGCGCGCCGTGCTGGCGCACGAGGTGAAGGTGGACGGCGTGTACGCCACGAGCGCCGCCCTGAAGGTGGCGCCCGATGCCGAGATCAGGGTGCGCGGGCGGCGTCGGTTCGTGTCGCGGGGCGGGCACAAGCTGCAGGGCGCGCTCGACGCGTACGGGCAGGACGTGTCCGGCCTGCGCTGCATCGACATAGGCTCGTCCACCGGCGGCTTCACCGACTGCCTGCTGCAGGCCGGGGCGGCCAGCGTGGCCTGCGTCGACGTGAACTACGGCCAGCTGGCGTGGCGGCTTCGGCAGGATGGGCGCGTGGCCGTGTTCGAGCGCACGAACATCAAGCTGGCCGACCCCGCCGCGCTCGGCGCGCCGTTCGACGTGCTCGTGGCCGACTTGAGCTTCATCGGCCTGGCGCAGCTCGCGCCCGTGTTCGCGCGGCTCTCCCGGGAGGGAAGCGTGTTCCTGGGGCTGGTGAAGCCGCAGTTCGAGTCGCGCCCCGGCGAGGCGGAGGGCGGCGTGGTGCGCGACGAGACCGTGCGCGGGCGCGTGGTCGAGGAGGTGC
>NC_021021.1:866709-875019 GCF_000210055.1 Gordonibacter pamelaeae 7-10-1-b | reverse complement strand
GTGCGCGCGGCCCTCGAGGACGCGGGCTTCCGCACGACCGGCGTAGTGGAGTCGCCCATCACCGGCCCCGAGGGCAACGTGGAGTACCTTGTGCGCGCCGTGTACGGGGAAAGCGCCTGACCGGCGCACCCCGCACCCCGCACCCCGCACCCCGCACCCCGCACCCCGCACCCCGCACCCCGCACCCCGCACCTCTCGTGTTCATTGCTTATGATGCGGTAACGGTTTCCCCTTCGGGCGCCTTGGTGTGCCATACTCGCTGGGCGACAGGGGGAAAGGACGAGACATGAGCGTTATCGGCAACATACTGTGGTTCATCTTCGCGGGGCTTTGGCAGGGCGTGAGCTGGGTTCTCGTCGGCGCGCTGTGGTGCATCACCATCGTGGGCATCCCGGTGGGCACGCAGTGCTTCAAGATGGCCGGCCTCGCGTTCTTCCCGTTCGGCAAGGAGGTCGAGTACGGCGGCGGAGCCGGCTCCGCCATCCTCAACGTGCTCTGGTTCATATTCGGCGGCGTCTTCCTTGCCCTCGAGGCCCTGCTCAACGGCGTACTGTTGTGCATCACCGTCATCGGCATCCCCTTCGGCCTCCAGTGCTTCAAGCAGGCGAAGCTCGCGCTGCTGCCCTTCGGCGCCGTCGTCCGCGGGAAGTAGGAGCCCTTCCCCTATAAAAAATCACCGATATCTTCTTTCTGCTCACCAGCGGTCCTGAAAGAATAGCGGTTGAGGATGCGAAGCTGGCTCTGCGCCGTTTGAGAAAGCACGTCCATATATGCTCGCTCAACGAAGCCGACGTTGATGCTGTGCTCGATTCGACTTGGGGCGATTTCGAGGATGCGTGCGTATGTCAATCTGCCCTCAAGCTGAAGGCAGATGCCATCGTCACGCGCAATCAGAAAGACTTCGAGAAATCGTCCATCAGGGTATTCGATTGCGAGGAGTTCTTTGATCACCTTGCGGAGGATAAGGGCCTTGCCTACGAAGAGATAGCGTTTTAACGAGACTTGGTCTTGGCTGCTGGTCAAAAGAGCTGCCGCATCGTATTCCGAGGAAGCGATGCGAGGCGCTCCGCCCGGGGCGTCGAACAAGTTGCAATCGAGTGTGCGATAGAGCGGGATGAATAACGGAGGCGGCCCATGGCCGCCTCCGAGAGATAGCGCGCGGTGGCTCGCCCCTAGTTCTTCAGCGAGTTGAGCGGGGCGGGCATGCGGCCGCCGCGGTGGGCGAACACGCTGCCGGCATATTGGTTGACCGGCATGACCGGCGCGTAGCCCAAAAGGCCGCCGAAGTCGAGGCGGTCGCCCACGGTCTTGCCGATGGCGGGGATGAGGCGCACGGCGGTGGTCTTGCAGTTGATCATGCCGATGGCGCACTCGTCGGCGATGATGCCGAAGATGGTCTCCACGGACGTGTCGCCCGGCACGGCTATCATGTCGAGGCCCACCGAGCACACGCAGGTCATGGCCTCAAGCTTTTCGAGCGACAGCGCGCCGTCCTCGGCCGCGCGGATCATGCCGGCGTCCTCGGACACGGGGATGAACGCGCCGGACAGGCCGCCGACGCTCGAAGAGGCCATGACGCCGCCCTTCTTCACCGCGTCGTTGAGCATGGCGAGCGCCGCCGTGGTGCCGGGGCCGCCGCACTGGCCCACGCCGATAGCCTCCAGGATCTCGGCCACCGAGTCGCCCTCGGCGGGCGTCGGTGCGAGCGACAGGTCCAAAATGCCCTGCTGCACGCCCAGGCGCTTGCTGGCCTCGCGGGCCATGAGCTCGCCGGCGCGCGTGATCTTGAACGCGGTGGCCTTGATGGCCTCGGCCACGCTCGTGAGGTCGGCGTCCTTGGGCAGGTCGGCCAGCACGGCGCGTACCACGCCGGGGCCCGACACGCCCACGTTCACCACGGCGTCGGCCTCGCCCGAGCCGTGGAACGCGCCGGCCATGAAGGGGTTGTCCTCCACGGCGTTGCAGAACACCACGAGCTTGCCCGCGCCGATGCACTGGCGGTCGGCCGTGGCCTCGGCCGTGGCCTTCACGATGCCGGCCATCTTGAGCACGGCGTCCATGTTGATGCCGGCGCGCGTGGAGCCCACGTTCACGCTCGAGCACACGTTGTCGGTGACGGAGAGCGCGTGCGGGATGGAGTCCATGAGCTTGTGGTCGGCGGCCGACGCGCCCTTGTGCACGAGCGCGGAGAAGCCGCCCACGAAGTCGACGCCCACCTCCTTGCCGGCGCGGTCCATGGCCACGGCGATGGGGGTGAGGTCGGCCGCGTCGGTGGCGGCGCAGATCTCGGCGATGGGCGTGACGGAGATGCGCTTGTTCACGATGGGGATGCCGTACTCGCGCTCCAGCTGCTCGGCCGTGGGCACGAGCTGCTCGGCGGCCGTGGTCATGCGGTCGTACACCTTGCGCGCCATGACGTCGATGTCGGCGTCCGTGCAACCTCGCAGGTTCAGCCCCAGCGTGATGGTGCGGATATCGAGGTGCTGCTTGCTCACCATGGCAAGCGTTTCGGCGATTTCGGCAGGCGTGATCTGCATGGCCCCGTCTTTCTCTCTGGCGTGCTCGGAATGCGTGCCGAACCAGTCTAGCAAACCGCGCGTGCGGCGGCGGCACCGTTCGTTCGATTCCGAGGTTTCTTCTCACGAGGAATGCGAAAAAAAGAACGGATGTTTCACGTGAAACATCGCGGCGAGATCGCAGGAGCCGGTGATGGGACGGCGAAGGCGCAACAGGTGCGCGACGGGCTTGACGCGAGAGGGAAGGCGGGCGCAGATGCGAAAAGAGGAAGGCCGGGCGGAAGGAGGCTAGGCGGGGCCGGTGCTCACCTCGCCGTGGGGCAGTTCGCGGCGCGTCTTGTCGGGCAGCTCCACCACCAGCTTGAAGTCCTCGGTCAGGTCGACGGCCCGGGCGCGCACGCGCGAGCCGTTGCGCGTCACGACGATGGGCTGACCCAGCAGGAAGCACCGGCGGCGGTACTCGTCGTAGAACGAGCGGTCGGGCAGGTTCTCGTAAAGGCTCCAGAAGCGCGCCAGCATCTCGGCGGCCAGCCGGCTGCGCAGCACGCCGACGGCCTCGTCGCACACGGCGCCGGCCACGTCGGCTATCTCGCTGGGGAAGCCGGTGGCGGGCACCCGCACGTTCACGCCCATGCCGAGCACGGCGTGCTCGAAACGCCCCGATTCCATGTCAACCACGCCCTCGGTGAGGATGCCCGCCACCTTGCGGCCCCGGCAGAAGATATCGTTCACCCACTTGATGAGGGCCTCCTCGCCGGTGACGGCCTCGATGGCCTGCGCACAGGATACGGCGGCCGCGCAGGTGAGGTACTGCGCGGCGTCGGCCTGCAGCCGAGGGCGCAACACCACGCTCAAGTACACGCCCGCGCCGGCGGGGGAGTAGAACGTTTTGCCCAGCCGCCCCCGTCCGGCGGTCTGCTCCTCGGCCACCACGACCGCGCCCTCGGGTGCGCCCTCGAGCGCCCGGTGCCGCGCCTCGGCGTTCGTGGAGTCCACGCGCTTGCGCACCGTTATGCCGAACGGGTGCCCGTCGGGGAGGAACCGCTCGATGCTGGCCGGCGACAGCAGGTCGTTCTCCTGCGCCAGGCGATACCCCCGGTTCGTGGCGGCATCGATGACGTACCCTTCCGCCCGCAGCGCCTCCACGGCCTTCCACACTGCGTTGCGGGTCACTCCCAGCTCCTCTGCCAGCCGCGCTCCCGACACCTGCCGGTCCCGTTGGTCCTCCAGCATCCGCAGCACTTGATCCTTGGTCCCCATCGCGCGCCTCCCTCGTCCGTCGACCTTCCATCCTAGGGGAGCGGTTCCCTCACTGTCAACGTACATGATAAGGAAAGGTGACAATCGAGTTCGCGTGCGGCCTCGCTTCGATGAGATAGCGATCGAAAATTTGAGCGGTCAGACGCCTGGTAATGAAAACAACCAAAAATAGAACGAATGTTTCACGTGAAACAACGAAGGAAGTGGAGAACGGCAGCAGGCGGGAGGTCGTCGGCAGGTCAGGAGATCGCCGGCAGCAGGCGGGAAGTCGTCGGCAGGGCGGGCGCTTGCGCTCCTTGCAATGAAAAATTCGCGCAAGGATTCCGTATGCGCTTTTGCGAAATGCGGTTGGGGTTTCCGGTTGCGGTCGGGTTTGGGTGGGGAAAGTCCGGGAATCGGGGAGTGGCGTTGAAATTCTGCGGTTATCCTCGTACAATAGGCGTTATTGAACAAGTTGTCTATTATTGGTCGAAATGTTCAAAAGCGTATAATTTGCCTGTTCGACCAGTGTGTATCGGTTGGAACGAAGGGGGTCGCATGACGACGGCTGTTGCGGGGAAAATGGCGCGGGGTGCCGCGGAAGCTGCGTTGCCGGTTGTGGTCGCATCCGCCCCTGCCGCGATGGAGTCGGGCGAGGGCGCCCGCTCCGCTCCCCCATGCTGCGAGGATCGTCGCATCACGCGTTCGAAGCGCGCCCTGCGCGACGCGCTCATCGAGCTCATGGAGGAACGCGGCTTCGACGGCTTCACGGTGAACGACCTGTGCGTCCGGGCTGACTTGAACCGCGGGACGTTCTACAACCATTACCACGACAAGGAGGCGCTGCTCGCCGCGTTCGAGGGCGAGATCATGCACGACCTGGAGCGCTTCCAGGCGCAGATGCAGGAGCTGACGATGCCCTACCTGTGGGCGCACAAGGCGAAGAAGCGCCCGCTGCCCTTCCTCGTGGAGCTGTTCGACTACCTGCGCGAGCAGGGCGATTTCCTCCACGCGGTGCTCGGCCCCGGCGGCGACGTGCGCTTCGGCCCGCGCCTGCGCGACTCCGTCTGCATGAACCTCGTGCAGTCCATTCTGCACGAGCGCTACCGCAACGACCCCGCGCCGTTCGTCGGCTACTACGTGGCGTTCTTCGCGTCGGCGTACCTGGGCGTGATCGAGCGATGGATAGAGACGGGCATGCAGGAGAGCTCGGAGGAGATGGCGTTGATCGCCATGCGACTGTTCTTCATCAAGCCGGGCGAATCGATCAAACTGTAGCGCCTCGAAGCGCATGCCGAGGAGGCGGACTCTATGAAGGAACCTACGAAGGAGAGCGTCATGGCGAACGAGTCCATGAACACCAACGAGAAGCAGGCAGGGTGCGCGGAGGCCCGGGCGGAAGCCGGCCAGGGGCCGGCAGGCGGCGTCGGCGCTGAAGGCGGACCGGCTGCGGAGCCGGCCCCCCTGCATATCGGCATCGACGTGGGCTCCACCACGGTCAAGCTGGCCATCCTCGACATGGCGAACGACGTGAAGTTCTCCGTCTACCGCCGCCACCATGCCGACGTGCGCGCCACCATCGTGGAGGTGCTCTCGGAGGCCGCGGCCGACTTCGGCGACAAGCGCATGACCATCGCCATCACGGGCTCGGGCGGCTTGCTTCTCGCCCAGTGGCTGGGCATCGAGTTCGTGCAGGAGGTCATCGCCAGCAAGACGGCGGTCGAGACCTTCATCCCCGCAACCGACGTGGCCATCGAGCTGGGCGGCGAGGACGCGAAGATCATCTACTTCGACCAGGGTATCGAGCAGCGCATGAACGGCACGTGCGCCGGCGGCACGGGCGCGTTCATCGACCAGATGGCCGCGCTCCTGAACACCGATGCAGGCGGCCTGAACGTGCTGGCGCAGGGCGCGACCACGCTCTATCCCATCGCCAGCCGCTGCGGCGTGTTCGCGAAGACCGACGTGCAGCCCCTCATCAACGAGGGCGCGCGCAAGGAGGACATCGCGGCGTCCATCTTCCAATCAGTAGTGACGCAGACCATCAGCGGCCTGGCGTGCGGCCGCCCCATCCGCGGCCACGTGGCGTTCCTCGGCGGCCCCTTGCAGTACCTCCCCGAGCTGCGCAAGCGCTTCTACGAGACGCTCGAGCTGGACGACGAGCACATCATCGTGCCCGACAACGCCCATCTGTTCGTGGCCAGCGGCTGCGCCATCGCGGGCGCGGCCAGCGAGACGACGCGCGCCGAGCTCCTGGGCGACGTGCTCGAGCGCCTGAAGAACCTCGGCGACATCCAGGGCTCCGAGGTGGTGCGCCTGCCCCCGTTGTTCGCCAACGAGGACGAGCTCGCGCAGTTCAAAGCCCGCCACAACGGCGAACGCGTGCGCCGCGGCGAGCTCATGGACTACGAGGGCACGGCCTACCTGGGCATCGACGCCGGCTCCACCACGTTCAAGGCGGCGCTCATCGGCGAGGACGGCGCGCTTCTGTGGTCGCACTATGCCAGCAACAAGGGCGACGTGCTGGGCTGCGCCCGCACGGCGCTCACGAACCTGTACAACGCCATGCCGGTGAACGCCGACACCGGCGAGCCGCTCGTGCGCATCGGCCACGCCACGGTGACGGGTTACGGCGAGCACCTGCTGCTTGAGGCGCTGCGCGTGGACTCCGGCGAGATCGAGACGGTGGCCCACCTGCGCGGCGCGCAGGAGATGCTGCCGGGCGTGGAGTTCATCCTGGACATCGGCGGCCAGGACATGAAGTGCCTGCGCGTGAAGGACGGCGTGATCGACCACATCATGCTCAACGAGGCGTGCAGCTCGGGCTGCGGCAGCTTCATCGAGAGCTTCGCCACGGGGCTCAAGCTCGACGTGGCCGAGTTCGCGCAGACGGCCGTGAGCGCCGAGCGCCCCGTCGACCTGGGAAGCCGCTGCACCGTGTTCATGAACAGCCGCGTGAAGCAGGCGCAGAAGGAAGGCGCCACCGTGGGCGACATCGCCGCGGGCCTGGCCATCTCCGTCATCAAGAACGCGCTGTTCAAGGTCATCAAGATCCGCGACCCGCACGACGTGGGAACGAAGGTCATCGTGCAGGGCGGCACGTTCCTGAACGACGCCGTGCTGCGCGCGTTCGAGCAGCTGTCCGAGGTCAACGCCGTGCGCCCCGACATCGCCGGCAACATGGGCGCGTTCGGCGCAGCCCTCTTGGCGCGCGACCGCTACCATGCGACCGTGGCGCTCGAGGCCCGCAGGGCCGAGGCCGGCGCCGCGTGGAGCTCCGACAGCGAGGAGCTGGACACATCAGTCCCGATCAGGTCAACCCTCCTCTCCCTCGAGCAGCTGGCGGCCCTCTCCCCAACGCACAAGACCGTGCGCTGCAAGGCGTGCGAGAACCACTGCCTGCTCACCGTCAACGACTTCGGCGTGGACGAGGCCACGGGCAAACACCGTCGCTTCATCACGGGAAACCGCTGCGAGAAGGGCGCGGGCACGTTCGACGAGAGCAAGGCCGCGGTGCCGAACCTCTACGAGTACAAGAGCCAGCGCCTGTTCGGCTACGAGCCGCTTGCGCCCAGCGCCGCCCCGCGCGGCAGCGTGGGCATCCCGCGCGCGCTCAACCAGTACGAGAACTACCCGTTCTGGTTCACGTTCTTCACGAACCTCGGCTTCCGCGTGGTGCTGTCCGACCCGTCCACGAAGAAGACGTACGAGGCGGGCATCGAGTCCATGCCGTCCGAGAGCGTGTGCTATCCGGCGAAGCTCTCGCACGGCCACATCATGAACCTGCTGGACAAGCATCCCGACTTCATCTGGTTCCCGTGCAGCAAGTGGGAGCGCCAGGAGGACGAGGGCGCGGGCAACCACTTCAACTGCCCCATCGTGGCCAGCTACCCCGAGGCGCTGCGCCTCAACATCGACGAGCTGCGCACCTCCGACGTGCAGCTGCTCACGCCGTGGCTGCCCTACGACCAGAAGGAGCACCTCAAGAAGCGTCTGTTCGTGGAGCTGGTGGAGGCGCATCCCGAGCTCATGGGCAAGGCGGGCGCGCCCACGCAGGCCGAAATCGACGCCGCCGTGGACGCGGCGTGGGCCGAGGACGAGGCGTTCAAGCGCGACATCCGCGCGAAGGGCGAGGAGACGCTCGCCTGGATGGAGGCCACGGGCACGCACGGTATCGTGCTGGCCGGCCGCCCCTACCACAACGACCCGGAGATCAACCACGCCATTCCCGAGCTTCTGACCAGCTTCGGACTGGCGGTGCTCACCGAGGACTCCATCGCGCACCTCGGCACGCTCGAGCGCCCCATCCGCCTCGTGGACCAGTGGATGTACCATACGCGTCTGTACGCGGCGGCGAAGGTGGCCACCGAGCGGCGCGACCTCGACCTCGTGCAGCTGAACAGCTTCGGCTGCGGCCTCGACGCGCTCACCACCGACCAGGTGCAGGAGATCCTCGAGCGCGCGGGCAAGGTGTACACCGTGCTCAAGATCGACGAGGTGTCCAACCTGGGCGCGGCGCGCATCCGCGTGCGCTCGCTCTTGGCGGCGCTCAAGG
>NC_021021.1:862764-866573 GCF_000210055.1 Gordonibacter pamelaeae 7-10-1-b | reverse complement strand
CGGCTGCCCGGCCGCGAGCTTCGACCCCGAGAAGCTCGCCGCCACGCCCGAGACGTTCACCCAGAAGGCGGCGCCCGAGGTCATCGAGCGCTTCAAGCAGCGCGAGGGCGCCACCACCGAGTTCCCGCGCGCGGTGTTCACCGAGGAGATGAAGGAGGCCGGCTACACCATCCTGTGCCCGCAGATGGCGCCCATCCACTTCGAGCTGCTGGTGAAGGTCTTCCACCGCAACGGCTACAACCTGGAGCTTCTGCCGTCGGTGGACCACGGCGCGGTGGATGCGGGCCTCAAGTACGTGAACAACGACATCTGCTACCCGTCCATCCTGGTCACGGGCCAGATTATGGAGGCCGTGATGAGCGGCCGTTACGACACCGACAAGCTGGCCGTCATCATCACGCAGACGGGCGGCGGCTGCCGCGCCACCAACTACATCTCGCTCATCCGCAAGGCGCTCGCGGCCGTGGGCCTGCCGCATATCCCCGTGATCGCGCTGTCGTTCAAGGACCTCGGCGAGAGCAACCCGGGCTTCAAGGTGACGCCGAGCATGCTCCTGCAGGCCGCGTACTCCATCTTCTACGGCGACCTGCTCATGATGGCGCTGTACCGTACGCGTCCCTACGAGGCGGAGCCGGGCAGCGCGAACCGCCTGTTCGACCACTGGATGGGCGTGTGCCAGGACCAGCTCATGCGCGGGCTCAAGCGCCGCGAGTTCAAGGACACGGTGCGCCGCATCGTGGAGGACTTCGACACGTTGCCGCTGGTCGGCGAGGGCACGAAGCCGCGCGTGGGCGTGGTGGGCGAGATCCTGGTGAAGTTCCATCCCACGGCGAACAACCAGATCGTGGACGTCATCGAGCGCGAGGGCTGCGAGGCCGTGGTGCCCGGGCTTGCGGAGTTCTTCCTGTTCGGCATTGCGGGCGGCATCTTCCAGAAAGACCCGCTCGGGCGTTCGGCGAAGGGCGCGGTGGGCAGCCGTATTGGAATCTGGGCTATCGGGAAGCTGCGCGCCCCCGTCACGAAGGCGCTGACGGCCTCGAGCCGCTTCGAGCCGCCGGCCGACATCTACGAGCTGGCCGGGTACGCGAGCGAGATCCTGTCGCTGTGCAACTCGATGGGCGAGGGCTGGCTGCTCACGGCCGAGATGGTGGAGCTTGTGCGCACAGGCGCGCCGAACGTGGTGTGCACGCAGCCGTTCGCGTGCCTGCCGAACCACGTGGTGGGCAAGGCCGTCATCAAGGAGCTGCGCCGCCGCTACCCCGAGAGCAACATCGTGGCCGTTGACTACGATCCGGGTGCCTCGGAGGTGAACCAGCTCAACCGCATCAAGCTGATGATCAGCGTGGCGAAGGCGAACCTGGCCGAGAAGGAGGCCGAGGCGAAGGAGGCGCGCGACCGGTTCGTGGACGCGGCCCGCCCGCATGCAACCCAAGAGGACGCCGGCGAGCTGGAGATCGAGACCGAGAAAGCGTAACACCGACGGGCCTCCGCCGAAACGCGGCGGCCCGTTCGCCGAATTCGGGGGGGGGGGGCTTCATGCATCCAATCCTGTATACTCGGGAGAAAGGCTTCGCGAGGAAGGCGGCGCGTATGCAGAGGATCAAAGCGTTGGCGGCCATGGCGGCATGTGCATGCCTGTGCGCGGCGCTTTTCGGATGTGCGGCGAAGGAGCCTGCGGCCCAGGAGGCGGATCAGGACTGGCAGGCGGCGGCCGAGCTGCATCCCGACTTCAAGGAGCCCGCGCCTGCCCAGGCCCCGCTCCGCCAGGGAAAAGACGAGATCACCGTGCTCGTGCTGAACGGCTGCGGCATCGAAGGGGCCGCCCAGGAGGCGGCCGAGAAGGTTCGCGCGCTCGGTTTCAAGAACGTGACCACGGACAACGCGACGCAGTGGAATCACCCTCAAAGCAGGGTTTCGTACCATCATGAGGAGCATCGCGCAGAAGTGGACGAGGTCGCGTCGTTGTTCGACTCGCTTCCGCCCTTCGACCCCTATTGTTACGAAGATGCTTGGAGCGGCGGCTGGAGCATGGATTACGACATCCTCGTCATGATCGGAGATCCGTCAGTCGCCGGCAACCCCATCAGCTAGCCTCATGAACGCGTCGGCCATGGCCTCGGGCGATTCCCGCGTGCCGCTCTCCAGCCAGCAGAGCAGCACGTTGTAGAACGCGCCGGCGTAGAAGTACACCTCGTAGCGGTCGGGCGAGCTTAAGGGCATGTCGCCCCAGCAGGCTATCTCGCAGTCGGTGATGAGGTCGAGCAGCGACGTGGCGGCCTTCGCGCGGTGGAAAGCCAGCACGAGCGGTGCGTTCTCCTGGTAGAAGCGGAACTTGTACTCCACGAGCGCGCGGTCGCGGAAGCCCTCGCGGCCCTCTGGCTTTCCTGCGTGGTAGCGCTCGGTGACCTGGCGGATGCCGTAGTCCACGAGCTCCTCCACCGAGGCGAAGTTGCGGTAGAACGACGCGCGCGCGACGCCAGCGGCTTCCACGAGCTCGGTGACGGTCACCTTCGACCAGTCCTTGCGGCCGGCGAACTCCACGAGCGCCGCCAGAAGCCGATCCTTCACCTGCTGGTTAGCGACCTTGCGCTTGTCCATGAGACAGATCCTCCCGTATTGTCCCGCGTTCGCGGTTGACGGCGGTGCACAACCTGATACAAAATGTATCACATAAAACAACAAAGGGCAACGGCTCTTCCCGATGCGCCTTGTCGCCCGTAAAGCACGGTTTTGAAGCGAGAACCGTGTTTTTCGGGCGACGACGGAGCTTTGAGGAGGCGCAGTGCAGGGGGCCGGACTAAGAAGGAGCACGCCATGATCCTGTATTTCAGCGGCACGGGCAACAGCCGATGGGCGGCCCGGCAGCTCGCGGAACACCTCGGCGACGGCGACATCGTGTCCGTCAACGACGCTTTGCGGCAGGGTTCCGTGCCCGCGCTGCGCTCGGAGCGCCCGTTCGTGGTGGTGGCGCCCACCTACGCCTGGCGCCTGCCGCGCGTGGTGGACGCATGGCTGCGCGACGCGCGCCTCGAGGGCTCTCGCGATGTCTACTTCGTTCTGACCTGCGGCGGAAGCGTGGGCAACGCTGCCAAGCACGCGCGGGCGCTCTGCCGCGACAAGGGCCTGCGCTACCGCGGCCTGGCCGAGGTGGTGATGCCGGAGAACTACGTGGCGCTCTACGACGTCCCCGACGAGGAGACCTGCAAGCGCCTGCTCGACGCCGCACGCTCCCAGTTGGAAGGGCTCGCCGCGCGCATCGCAGCGGGGGAGCCGCTGCCGGAGGCTCGCCCGACCGCGAAGGACCGCTTCCGCAGCGGCCCGGTGAACGCGGCGTTCTATCCTGCGCTCGTGCACGACAAGGCGTTCGTCGCGACGGACGCGTGCACGTCGTGCGGCCTGTGCGCCGCGCGCTGCCCGCTGAACAACATCGCGCTCGAAGGGGGCCGGCCCGTGTGGAAGGGCACGTGCACGCATTGCATGGCCTGTATCGGCGGCTGCCCGGCGGAGGCCATCGAGTACGGCGAGAAGTCGAAGGGACGCCGCCGCTACTACCTGAAGGAGGGAGCGAGGGCATAACCGCCCGTGCCGAGGAGGGGAGTTCCATGCGTTTCCATCACGAGATAGCGATAGACCCTGCACGCTGCATCGGCTGCGGCCGGTGCGTCGACGACTGCCCGGCCGCCAACCTGGTCGTGGCGGATGGGAAGGCCGCGCCGCTCACGCAGGGGTGCATCATGTGCGCGCACTGCGTGGCCGTCTGCCCGACGAACGCGGTTACCATCAGCGGCTTCGACGAGGAGCCGCGCCCG
>NC_021021.1:853773-862630 GCF_000210055.1 Gordonibacter pamelaeae 7-10-1-b | reverse complement strand
TGGACGCGACGGCCCGCCGCACCGAGATCGACGACCGCTTCTTCTTCAAAGGTGCGCCGGCCGTCGTCGTGGTGGTGGCGAAAGACCAGGTGAACGGTGCGCTCGCCGCCTCCAACATGGAGCTCGCGGCCCAGGCGCACGGGCTGGGTGTGCTCTACAGCGGGTTCTTCGCGATGGCGGCGCGGCTCTCGCCCGCACTGCGCCGCGAGCTCGGCCTCGCGCGCGGCCAGAAGGCGGTCACCGCGCTCGTTGTGGGGCATTCCGCCGTGAACTATCGCCGCACCGCCCCGAAGGAGCCCGCGGACGTGCGCTTCCTGTGAGGGCGCGAGCAGGTTGCCAACCTGGGCGAGCGCGGCGGGTCGAGGTATCCTCTGCCCGGCGCCGGCCGCAGCGTTTTCTGCTATCGCCGCGCGGGGTCCTTCGGCTTCGCGCTCTGCTCATGATGGTGCCGGCGGCGGATGCGCGGAGCCGTGGACAAAATGCTTGAGTTTTCTTTATTCCAAATAAAGAATAATGTGACTCTATCAGGGATTACGCAAAACGTGAATTCCCAGCAGGCTGATTTTCACCTGAAATCTAATGATTACCCGCCCTTTTTGTCCATGACGTTGCCAATCATATATACACCGGATGGAAAAATGCCTTCGGGGAGGAGGGCGGGAAGAGGAGGAGGACGGGAAGAGGAGGAGGACGGTAGGAGGAGGCTCTGCCCTTGCAACCCTTTCGCGACAAACAGCGCGCGATCTGTCATCATCGATTGGTAGATCAGGGCTGTTCGACGGCTTACCATGAAGGGCGAGGAGTATGAGAAGCATGATTGGTTCGAACATTCAGAGCAGGCGCAGGGCAATCGGCCTCACGCAGGAGCAACTGGCCGCGGCGCTGGCCGTGGCTCGGCAGACGGTGGCTAAATGGGAGGCGGGCGACTCCGTGCCCGACCTCGCAAACGCCGGTGCGCTGGCCGAGGCGCTCGACGTGTCGCTCGACGCGCTCGTGGGCTACGACCCGCAGGGCACGATGCTGCCTATGCCGCCGCGCGGCAAGCACTTGTTCGGCACCGTCACGGTGGGGGAGCGCGGGCAGATCGTCATCCCGAAGCAGGCGCGCGAGCTGTTCGGTATCGAGGCCGGCGACGCACTGCTCGTGCTTGGTGACGAGGAGCAGGGCCTCGCCATCTTGAAGGCAGACGAGTTCATGGACCGCGTGTCGAAGCTTCGCAGCATGATCGACCGATAATACCCGTCGCCTCGCAGACGGCGGGGGAGGGGGAGGGGCGCCATGGCGCGCGTTGGGAAGAAGGCAGGTATGATCGCAGGCATTGCCATCGCGGCGCTGGCGCTGGCGGCGGGCATCGCGCTCGCCGTGTACGTGGACAACAACCGCCACGGCGAGGAGCGCGACCTGGCGCGAGCCCATGCCGCCGGCTTCGAGGAGAAGCAGGTGCAGGTGAGCATCGCCATTGCCGGCGATGCGACCCTCAACTACGCCGAGGGCCCCGACAACGGCCCGGCGCTCGTGCTCGTGCACGGTCAGGGCATGCAGTGGGAGGACTACGCGCGCGTGCTTCCCGACCTGGCAAAACGCTACCACGTGTTCGCCGTCGACTGCTTCGGGCACGGCGAGTCCAGCCACGACCCCGCACTCTATTCGTGCGAGGCCATCGGGCAGGCGGTCAAGGCCTTCGCCGCGCAGGAGGTGGGCGGCGCGTACCTCGTTTCGGGACACTCGTCGGGCGGCATCGTGGCCGCGTGGCTCGCCGCCAACGATGTCGAGCACGTGACGGCTTGCGTGCTGGAGGACCCGCCCTTCTTCCGCGTGACGCCCGAGGAAATGCAGGCGCCTCCGGGCTGCTTCGTGTGGAAGGACGCCTTCGAAGTTATCCATGCGTACCTCAACCAGGAAGACGCGGTCGATCCAGCCGTATACTACGCGCAGCACAGCTACCTGTTCGGCCTGTTCGGCGGCTTGCAGCCGAAAATCGCTGCGTGGACGGCGGCCGAGCGTGCGGCCGCTCCCGACGCCCACCTCACGCTGGCCTGGGTACCGCACGACTGGGTGCGCGGCCTTTACTACTACGACGACTTCGACGTGCGGTTCGGCGAGACGTTCTACGACGGCACGTGGTTCGACGGCGTCGACCAGGCCGACCTGCTCTCCCGCATAACATGCCCGACCGTCTACCTGAAGGCGCAGACCAGCTACGGCGAGGACGGCACCCTGTTCGCCGCCAACTCGGACGAAGACGCCGCGCGCGTGCAGCAGCTCATCGCGTGCTGCGAGACGACCGTCATCGAGTCGGGCCACGACATCCACTACGAGCACCCGGACGCATTCGCGAAGGCCGTGAACGAGGCAGCCGGAAAGAGCAGTGGGCGGCGGTAGCGCCGTGGTTTCGGCCGACCTGCAACAGCCGCCGCGCCGACGCTAACGGCCGGCGGCGAGCAGCATATCTACGATGGCGTCCACGTCGAGCACCGGCAGGGTCTCATGGTCGAAGCCTTGCGGGCAGCGCGTCTTGAGCGGTGCGTGCTTCGTCTCGTCAAGGTTCACCACGTACGGCGTGCCGACGAACCGCAGCCCCAGCAGGTTGTCGCCGCTCCGCACGATCACGATGTGGGACGATTCCCCATCGCCGGGCGTTTCGGCATCGAGCACGGGCACAAGCTCGTAGCTGCGCGGCAGAACGCCGCTGAACTCGGGGGGAAGGAAGGCCAGAGACCTCATCTCGCCGGCCGACACCACCTCTTCGATAGAGGTGAACGCGATGGCCATGTTTCCGCTCTCCGAGGGAATGACGAGCGCGTTCGAGCGGTGGACATCCTGCTGGTTTCCGCTGATAAGCTTCTCTATCCACCGTAGCCGCTGGTCACGCACGCGCATGGGAGCCCTCCTTCTTCAGAATCGCGTTCAGCAGATGGCGGATGCTCACCACGGCGCAGGGCGCGCCGTCCTTGAGGAGGGCGTAGCCGAAGCAACCCGCCTTGGGCAGGGGGCCGTGGTCGAGCAGCGGGGGCAGTTGGCTCACGGAGATGTTCTCGTAGCCGTTCACAGCGTCCACGGCAAGGCAGCGCTGCTCTCCCAACGCTTCCAGGAACAGGGCGAACACAGGATTCTCCGCCTCGAGCGGCGAGCCCGAATCCGGCCCGTTCAACAACTCCGTGCGCTTGCCGTCCTCGCCCGTGTAAAAGGAGGGGCGTGCTGGCGGACGGCTTCCCGAGGGGCCTTCCTGCGCGGCCTTCTCGCCCCGCTCGATCCGCTCGGGGCGATACGCTTCGAAGCGCCCTATCTGCTGGGCGGGCAGCGCGAAGCGCATCGCGCCGGTGCGCACGAGCGCCGCCTCCATGATGGTGAACGGCACGGGGAAGTGGAGCGCTATCTCCAGCGTGCCGTGGTCGGTATTGCGCACCTCGCCGCGCCCGCCCACGTGCTGCAGGAGAGATCCTATCTCGTTGAACTGGGAAACAAGCTTGAAACAGGGCCTTCCGCCGCAGCGACGAAGCCGGGCAGCAGCAGGAGGGCGCCCATCTCCTCCTCGGTGTAGGTTTCGAGCGGCCGCGTCAGCAGCCCGCGCTTCACCGCCTGCCGGGCGATGCCGCGGGAATCGAACGGCTTCCCGTCGTGCTCTATCCGGCACACCACTTCCGAGCCGTCGCTTTCCAGGCGCAGGCGCAGCAGGGCACGCGCGGGTTTGCCCGCCGCCACACGGTGCTCGGGCTGCTCGATGCCGTCGCGCAGGCAGAACCGCAGGACGCGCTTGATGATCTCCTCCATCGACGCCAGCACCGACCGGTCGAGCGCCATATGGCCGTCGACGATATCGAGGTCGGCGAGCACGCCGAAACGGCCGCTGTAGTCGGCGATGAGCGTTCGCAGCGACGGGGCCATGCGGTCGAAAGGCTCGATGCGAGAGCGTGCCACCGCGGTGCGCAGCTCGTCCACCACCTGGGTGTGCGAGAATACGATGCTGCTCAACGCGCGGTCTTGCGGCTGGCCCTCGGCGTGCGTGCGCAGCTTGCGGTGCACTTCCTCGAACCGCGCGAGCAGGTTCGTCAGCTCGTCGCCGCGCCTGTCCAGCCCGTTTTCGTCGGCGAAGGTGGAGGGCAGCGCGAAGGCGGAGTCCTCCATCGCGTCGGCCTCGATCCCCGCCTTCTCGTAAGAGGGAATGGTGTCCGGGTCTTCGACAAGGGAGCAGTGGTCAACGAAAAACGACCTCTTGATGGTCAGCAGCACCTGCTCGGGGGTGGGGGAGCTGAAGCGTATGAACAGCCCGTGGTCGCGCAGGAACGCGATGGTCGACCGGTCGCTCTTGACGGTGCGCGGATGGCAGGAAAGGTTGTCGCACAGCGGCAGGATGCGGCGCATCACGAGCGACGCGCGGGTATTCTCGAGCCCGCAATTGGGCTTGAGCATGACCTGCACCGTGAGTTCCTTGCTCGCCGGCCTCATCTCTGCTCGCCCGCCGTGTCGGGCTGCGCGAACGTGCAGCGGTTCTTGCCGGTTTCCTTGCCGCGATACAGCGCGCGGTCCACGCGCACGAAGTTCTCGGCGAACGTGAGGCTTGGATCGTAAGCGCTCAAGCCGAACGTGAGCGTGCAGGAGAACTCGCCCGTCCCGTCGTCTATACGGTACGCGGCAACCTCTTCGCGCATGCGGTTGCACAGGCGCAGCGCCTCGTGGTCGGGCGTCGAGAACAGCACGACGAGCAGCTCCTCGCCGCCCCAGCGGATGACGGGGTGGTTGCCGGCCAGATCGTCGAGGATGTCGGCGATGCAGACGATGGCGATGTCGCCCGACTGGTGGCCGCGCGCGTCGTTGATGGTCTTGAAGTCGTCGATGTCGCAGAGGGCGAGCACGATGTTCGTCTCGTTGCTGTCCTCCCGAATCCTCTCCTCGAGGTAGTCGGTGAGGTAGTGGCGGCTGAACAGGCCGGTAAGCTGGTCGCGAAAGGCCAGGCTGCGCATGGTGTCCAGCTGTTCCCGCAGCGCGGCGTTGGCTGCGCGCAGGCTCAGGAACTCGGCGCGCTCCGGTTCTGCGAAAAAGCTCGGCAAGGGTTTGACGGCCTGGCCGGTCACCGTGCACCGCCGTCTGAACCGCCGGCGGGCTTCTCAAGCACGAACCGATCGATGAGGTGCTTGAGGCTGCGGGCCTGCTCGGCCAGCTCCTCGCCGATGACGGCGCTCTCCTCCGAAGCTGCCGAGTTCTCTTGCACCACGTCGGACAGGCTGTCCATGCTCTCCTGGATCTGCGACACGGCCTCCAGCTGCTGCGTGGACGCCTGCGCGATGGCCGACATCATCTCCTTGACGCCCTCGGTCGCGGCCACGGCGCCCTCCATGCTCGTGGAGGTTACCCTGATGAGCGCGCTGCCGTTCTCCACGCTCGCAGTGGCGCGCGCAGCCAGCTCGTCGGCGGCGCGCGATGCCTCGCTCACCTGGTTGGCCAAACGCCGAATCTCCTCGGCCACGATGGCGAACCCGCGTCCCGCCTCGCCCGCGCGCGCCGCCTCCACGGAGGCGTTGAGCGCGAGGATGTTCGTCTGGAACGAGATGTCCTCGATGGTGTTAGCCAGCTGCGAGATGTTGCGGGTGCTGACCTTGATGTCGGCGATGACCTCGACGGCTTGGGATATCTGGGTGTTGCTGTGCTCGACGGCGGACAGCACGTCGGCGGTGTTCTCGTTGGCTATGAGAACGCTTTCGTTGTTCTCTTCCACCACCTGGGTGATGTCCTGCACGCTGGTGGCCAGCTCCTCGATGTTCATGGCCTGCTCGGCCGACCCCTGCGCGATCGTCTGGGAGCCGTCGGACATCTGCGACGACGAGCGCTCCACCTGGTCGGCCGTCGCCTTCATCTGCTCCACCATGAGGCGTAGCGCCGCCACCGTCTTGTTCATGGAGGCTGCGAGCTCACCCAGCTCGTTGCGGGAGCTCGGGATGACGTGCACCGTGAGGTCGCTCTCCGCCACGCGCTTCGCCATACCCTCGATCTCGCCCACCGGCACGGCGATGGCGCGGGTGATGCGGCGCCAGAGAACGATGACGAGGCCGATCGTGAGAAGGCCGAGCAGTATGATGATGATCGAGGTTGCGATCTCTACGTAGGTGGTTTCTTGGGAGTACTCGTGCGCATCCTGCTCGGCAGCATCGATGATGCCATCGGCCAGGACCAGCGTGACGTCCTTCTGAGGCAGGTAGTCCTGCTCGTAAACCGTGTTGGCCTGTTCCGTGTTGCCCGAGCGCAGCTCGTCGACCACTTCGTCGCGTGCAGAAAGAAGGGCTTCGCTTGCCAAGGCGAATTGGTCGAGCACCTTCGCGTCGCTCTTGAAGTTCGCCGCGATGACGTTGTACTCGGCCTCGCGCTCGATGGCCAGCTGGTTGATAGTGTCGACCAGCCGCTCCCTTTCAAGGGAGTCCTCCGTCACGAGGCACTGCTTGAGTTGGTTCGATATCTGCTCGACGGTGCTGCGCAGCGACAGGGCGCTCTTGGAAACCCGGTAGGGCTGCTCGTAGAACTCGGTGGTCATCGCCGAGTTCTGGTGGACGCCGAAAACCGCCACGCAGATGGAGACGACGAACAGCACGATGATGCTGACGTAGGACATCATGAGGATGCGGCCGATGCTTGCGTTTTTCAAGGATGGCTTCATGGGATGATCGCTTCCGGTTGCTTTTGGTATACGGAATCTCTTCGATAGACGAACTTGGTCCGGCTGCGGATGATCTCCGCGTGGCCGAGGATGAGGTAGCCTGAAACGGCAAGGTGGCGATACAGGCTGTCGAGCACCTGCTCCCGCGTGCGACCGTCGAAGTAGATGATGACGTTGCGGCACATGATAAGGTCGTAGCGGCGCTGGAGGGCATCGGGGTCGTTGAGGTTCGCCTGGGCGAACGTCACGCGGCGCCTGATGGCGTCGGTCACGGTGTAATTGCCGCCGTCGTTCGTGAAATAAGACGACAGCCAGCGGGGCGGGACCTTCTCCACGTGGGCGAACTGGTACGTCGCGCGCCGCGCCTTCTCGATGGCCGCCTTGGAGATGTCGATGCCCGTGATGCGCACGGGGGGCAGGTCGCGCCCGCGGCGGTAATCCTCCACGATCATGGATGCGGTGTAGCACTCTTCGCCGGTGGAGCAGCCGGCGCACAGGATGTTCCAGGTGCGGTTTGGCTTTGAACGCTCCAGCTCGGGAAACGCCGTGGTGCGCAGGAAGTCGAACTGCCTGCGCTCGCGCAGGAAGTAGGTGTAGTGGGTGGTGACGAGATCCACGAAGCGCGCGGTGGCCTCGGGGTCGGTCTCCGCCTCCACCTTGTCGAGGTATGCCGAGAACGAGGAAAACCCAAGACGCTCTCGCTCGCGCGAAAGTCGGCAATCGAGCAGCACCCGCTTTGATCGCATGTTCAGCCCGAAGGTACGGGACAGGTGCGTGCAAACTCGATCGAACTCTTTGTCGGTTAAGTGGTCCAAGTGCCATTCCGTTGGGTAGATGCGTGTCCATACAGCTTAGCATGCGATGCAAAGGGGTGCTAGGATTAACCAACGGCAATGGCGAAATAATGTCCGGAATAGAGGAAAAGCCCGGTCACCCTGCAAGGTGGCCGGGCCGGGGGATTGATCAGAACGGGTAGGGGTGCGGCGTGTGCTGGACGCTCGTCCAGTGGGTGCGCGTCATCTCCTCCAAGATCCAGCGGCCGTTGAAGCGGCCGAGGCCGGAGTTCTTCTCGCCGCCGAAGGGCACGTGCTGCTCGTCGGCCACGGTCATGTCGTTCACGTGGGTCATGCCGGCGTCGATCTTGAGGGCGAACGCGGCAGCGCGCTCCACGTCGCGGCCGACGACGGCGGACGATAGGCCGTAATCGCTCATGTTGGCGAAACGGAGCGCCTCGTCCTCGCCGTGCGCCGCGATGATGGGGGCCAGCGGGCCGAAGCTTTCCTGCAGGGCGATGTCCCAGCTGGGATCCACCTCGCCGAACACGACGGGCGGCATGACGAGGCCGTCGGGCTCGCCGTCCAGCAGCACGCGGGCGCCCTGGTCCTTGGCGCGCTGCACCTTCTTCATCAGGCCCGCGAGCTGCGACTGGTTGATGATGGGGCCGATATCGGTGGCCGGGTCGAGCGGGTCGCCGCACACGAGTTTGCGCGCACGGTCGACGAAGCGCTCGGTGAACTCGTCGACAAGGGAGGCGTCCACGATGATGCGGTTCGTGCTCATGCAGATCTGCCCCTGGTGCAAAAAGCGCCCGATGATGGCGATGTCCACGGCGAGGCCCAGGTCGGCGTCGTCAAGCACCACGAGCGGGCAGTTGCCGCCCAGCTCCAGCGCCACGCGCTTGAGGCGCATGCCGCCGGCCGTCTTCGCGCCGATGCCGCGCCCCACGTCGGTCGATCCGGTGAACGAGATGAGCTTGGGGACGGGGTGCTCCACGAAGTAATCGCCGATCTCGCTTCCGCGTCCCGCCAGCACCGACAGCAGCCCCTCCGGCAGGCCGGCCTCCTCGTAGATCTTGGCGAGCAGCAGGCCGCCGGTGACGGGCGTGTCGCTGGCGGGCTTGAGCACCACGGCGTTGCCGCAGGCCAATGCCGTGGCAACCGAGCGGTTCGACAGGTTCATGGGGAAGTTCCACGGGCTGATGACGCCCACCACGCCCAGCGGTTGGCGGTAGACGCGGTTCTCCTTGTGCGGCGTGTCGGACGGGAATATCTCGCCGTGCATGCGATAGGGGAAGCTTGCGGCCTCCTCGGTGATATTGCGCGCGGCGCCCACCTCGAATTCGGCCTTCGCGCGGATGCTGCCCGACTCGCGCTGCACCCAGCCCACGAGCTCATCGTGGCGCGCGTCGAAGAGCTCCACGGCGCGGCGCAG
>NC_021021.1:852458-853589 GCF_000210055.1 Gordonibacter pamelaeae 7-10-1-b | reverse complement strand
CGGAGCGGCCGCGGCCCACTCGCGTTGGGCGCGCTCGGCGGCGGTGTAGGCCTCGTCCACGTCGGCGCGGTTCGCCAGCACGTGGGCGGACAGGACCTCCTGGTTGTAGGGGTTGACGTCCTGCGCGGTCTCGCCGCTTGCGCCGTCGCGCCAGGCTCCGGCGATGAAGAGCCGGTCGAGGCCGTCGTAGGGGCGGGGGGATGCGGAGGGCGGGGTGTTCGCTGAGGGTGCCATGGCGGTCTCCTGTTCTCGGAGCGCGGCGGGATCGGGTGGCGCCGTCGCGCACGGGCCAATCCGCTCAGTATAGGAGCCTGCGAGCAGGAGGCATCCGTCTGCGGTGAACGGTTGACTGGCGGAAAACCGGTGATCACCGGTGGGAGAATCTGCGCTTGCGTGGTTGCAGGGCCCGGCGAGCGGGTTGTGGCGAGCGGGGTGCGGCGTATCGGCTGTTGCCGCAGGGAACTGGGGAGGGCGAGACGGCGCGCAGGCGTGCGCGATCGCGCGGCGAGCGGGACGTGCGGGCGGCATCGGCCGCACGCCGTCGTTCGGGGCGCGATCGCGCGCCCGTGGTCGTGATGGTTTGGCGGACGTGGCCGCAGGGCGGCGGACACGTGCTGGGCGCGCGGGCCGAAGTGTGCGATTATGAGAGCAAACAGCGGCACGGCTGCGCGGTAGGCGCGGCGGGAAAGGAGCGGACGGCATGGGATGCATGGGGAGCTTGGCCTGCACGGGGGACGGCCCGCTGCCGTTCATCGTGGTGGGCGTGGCGGTTGTGGCGGCGGCGGTGCTGATAGCGGCGTTCGTGCTCATGCGGCGCAACCGCTAGCGGGGGCGGGGAGCAGCTATGGACGGGAAGCTGGTCATCTGCCCCACGCCGCTCGGGAACCTGGGCGACATGACCGAGCGCGCGCTGGCGGCGCTGCGCGCGGCCGACGTCGTGTGCGCCGAGGACACGCGCGTGACGGGGCGGCTGTTGGCGGCGTACGGCATCGAGAAGCGGCTGGAGCGCTTGGACGAGGCGCTCATCGGCGAGCGCGCGGCGTCGCTCGTGCGGCGCGTGCTGGACGGCGAGGTCATCGCGTACTGCTCGGACGCGGGCATGCCGGGCGTGTCGGACCCGGGCCTGCGCCT
>NC_021021.1:847430-851762 GCF_000210055.1 Gordonibacter pamelaeae 7-10-1-b | reverse complement strand
CATGGCGCGCCGTGGTGGAGGCGTGCGTGCCGCCGCTCGTGGCCGCGTGGGAGCCCATCATGGGCGTGAAGGCGGGGCGGCTCGCCTACCGCAACATGACCAGCCGCTGGGGCAGCTGCCAGCCCGCCACCGGGCGTATCTGTATCAACGTCCGCTTGGCGCTCTACCCGCCCGAGTGCCTGGAGTACGTGGTGGTGCACGAGCTGTGCCACCTGCGGGAGCGCGGCCACGGCCAGCGCTTCAAGGACCTCATGGACACCTATATGCCCGATTGGCGCGAGCGCCGCGCGAAGCTGCGCTAAGCCCGCTGCGTGAACGTGAGCGCCCGCGCGTCGACCGCCTGCATCCAGGCGATGTACGTGTCGGGGCAGTGCGATGTGAACGCCAGCCCCAAGTCCACCTCCAGCAGCTCCCGCACGGCCGTGAAGATGCCGAAGGGATTCAGCAGGCTCTCCACCGTGGGAAGGCTCTGAGCCGCCTGGGCGTCGAACGAGTCGAGCCGTTCCAGCGCGTCGGGGCTGTAGGAGTCCAGCAGCCCCGTGTTCGCCTGGTACGCCTGCTGCATGAGGGCGAGCGACGACGCGAAGCGGGTGCTGGCGTAGCCCGGCAGCTCCACGGTGGTGCCGTAGCGCCCATAGCCCCAGGCGGGGAGCGGCAGCTGCGGCACGAGGTCCGAGGGGTTCACGATGTTGAAGATTCCCGCGTACGCGCTGTCGCCGCGCTCTGCCGACTTCGTGGGGCACGGCGCGGCGAACGTGTAGGCGTAGACGGCGTCGGCCGCCGCCAAGGCTTGGGGCCCGTCCGCCCGGTCGACGAGGTCGGCGGCCAGCAGGTTGGCGATGGCCCCGCCGCGGCTGTGGCCGGTTATGAGGATGCGCGTGCGCGCCGGGTCTGCGCCGATCTCGTCCAAGTAGCGCTCGAGCGCCTGTGCCACCTCCTGCTCGGCCGTCTTGAACCCGCGGTGGTCGGCGTCGGGCGATGCCGCGTCCGGCAGGTTGAAGTTGCTGACCCATTCCGCGCCGTAGCTTCCGCGTATGCCCACGAACACGAGGGTCTCGGCCGCGCTGCCCGCCTCAGGGCCGCCTAAGGAGGAGCCTCCGGCAGCGGCGTCGCCGGCGGCGGCGTCGCCGTGGCGTGCGGTATCGAGCCGGCGGTTGGCGAACGTGTAGGCGGCCACGTCGTGCGAGCCGCTGACGAGTGCGGCCAGCTGGTCGAGCACGGCGCTGCGCAGCTCGTAGGAGTCGGTGCGCACCTGGGAGAACCCGAGCGCGCTCAGGGCCTGCTCGGCGTAGGGGATGCGGTCGCCGCTGCCGGAGTAGAAGTGCGATTCCGCGTTGCATACGGCGCTGAGCACCGCGCAGTTCGTGGCGATGCCGTGATGGTAGCGGCGGGAGTCGCCGGCGAACCAGGCATCGTCCAGCTCGACGCTCGTGGACGTGCGGCCCGACGGGTTGCCCGGATCGCGTGCGGCCACGGCCTCGCTGCAGTAGTCCACCATGATCGGGCCGTCCGGCACGTCCGCCGCCGCGAAGGCCGGCATCTCCGCATGGGCGGCGGGCAGCAGGCCCACCGCGCCGCCCACGAAGTAAGCTTGGACGACGAACAGGCCGACCAGCGCCAGCGCGGTGAGCGATGCGTTGATGACGGATGCGATAGGGCGGCGCGGCCTCGCCATGGGGTTCCTTCGGACGGTCGGCTCGGGTACGTTCGAATCAGTATAGGAACGGGCGTCGGAACGGCATCTAACCGTTGACAAAGCGAAACAAAGCTGAAGCTTGCGTGCCGAAGGCGTGGAGGCCGAGTGCTGTTCGCCGTGACGCTCGGGAGGGGGAGCACTCTGCGGGCGGGGAGGGACGCCGCTTAGGCGGCTGCGGGCAGTGCGGCCGGTGCCTGACGGCGCGCCTTGACGTACGCGTCGATGGCGGCGGCAGTCTGCCCCTGCTGCTCTTCGGCCGATATGGTGGCCGAACCGTCTCCCTCCTGGGGGCCGTAGGCGCCGAAGCCCGCGTGGTTGCCGCCGACGATCTCGATCGTCCGCGCACCCTCGGGCATGAGGGCGGCGCTGTCGGCGAGCTTTCCGCGGTTGAGCACTTGGTCCTCCGAGCCGTACACGACGAGGGTGCCCAGGTCGCTGGCCGAGAGGTCGCTCGCGGTGTACGCTCCCAGCAGCACGAGGCCCGCGAGCGCACCGTCATCGGCGTGGTCGGCCGCGTACTGCGCCGCCATGGAGCCGCCGAGCGAGTGCCCGCCGACCCACCACTCGCTCACCTGGGGAAACGCCTCGCGCACCTCATCGGCCGCGTTGATGCCGAAGAACGCGAAGTTGAAGGGCATCTCCACGGCCACGGCCAGGTAGCCGCGCGCGGCCAAATCGCGCATGAGCGGGGCGTAGGCGGTGTACTCGACCTTCGCGCCCGGGTAGAACACCAGGCCCGTCTCGGCCGCAGGGTCGCCGAACGCCACGTAGTGCGCGCCTTGGGTCACCGGGAGCTGCGGGGTGGACACGAGGTTCTCGTGGGCGGCGTCCGCGTCGCGGTAGTAGTCGCTCGCGTACACGAGGAACGCCGCTGCCGCCAACACCGCCGCCACGACGAGCGCCACGAGTGCGATGGCCACCCGTCGCGGCCAGCGCCGGCGGGGCGCGACGGCTCCGGTTCCCGTTTCGGCCTCCCGGCCCGCGAAGTTGTTCTCATGATGTTCCATGCCCTCGATGATAGCAGGTTCTCGCCGCGCGTGCCTCTTCGGGTTCGCCTTCGTGCCATGTCGTCGACGTGCCGCACCCCTTGCGTTTCTCAAGCGTGCCAAGTATACTTGTCACATTGACAAGAAAACTTGTCAGTAGAGCGAACGAATGTTTCACGTGAAACATTCGGATGGTCGGATCAGAGGGCTCCGGAGGTGCGGCATGAACAAAGAGGAGATCTTGGCGAAGAGCCGCGAGGACAATCGCGGTGCCGATGAACGGTTTCGCATTCTGAACCAGCGCCAAAGCGTGGTCATGGTCGGCGCCATGCTGGCCATGTGGCTGCTTCTGTTTCTTTGGAACGTGTTCCGCGGCTTGGACACCAGTCAGGGCGGCGCCATCATGCTCTCCGGCGTGGCCGCTATGGGCTTCTGGCAGTTTTACCAGTTCAGAATGAAGTTCAGTTTCGTCTGCGGCCTCTTGGCCGCGTTCGGGGCCGTGACGTTCGCGATCAAGTACCTCTTGGGAACGATGTAGGGCCGGCCATGATGAAGCTTCCCTCCCTCGGGATCGACGACGTCCACGGCAACGATGGCGAGCTCGAGCTCAAGAACCGCCTGAAGGCGGCCCGGGCCGAGCAGGGCCTGTCGCAAACCGACCTCGCGCGCCTCGTGGGCGTGTCGCGCCAGACCATCTCCGCCATCGAAACGGGCCTGTTCAACCCCACCGCGAAGCTGGCGCTCGTCTTGTGCATCGCGCTCGACAAGAAGTTCGAGGACCTGTTCTACTTCGATTAGCCGCATCAATTGAGGTGATTCTTCTGGACATCTACTTGCTTATCATGTAGGGTAGACACATCAATTGAGGTGAGTTTAAGCGAGGGTCGATGTCGGGCAAGGTAGCCGAAAGATGGAAGATCGAAGCCGTGCTGGCTTTGGTGCGGGCTGTGCCTTACGAGCGATTCGTCATCGCCGGATTGGGGAACCCGCAAGGAAAGACGAGGCGGTTCATGCAGCTTGTCGGATTTAACAGCCGGCAGGTACATGAGACCGACCGTTTGCGGTTTGCGCGTTTCCAATTACTCCGCCGGTCCTCTTCCCGACGACAAAGGACGCCCTCATGACGTGTGGGTGTTCGGCGCTTATATACCTATGTACGAGGTATACGTTAAGCTGGCGGCTTTCTTCTCGTCGGGATGCGTGCAAGCGGTGTGCGTCTCGTTCCACGAAGCCGAGCATCGATTGTCCTATCCGTACCGAAGGGAGGGACCCGAACTTGGCTGAAACCGTGAGAACCATCTGTGATGCCTGCTACAACGAGGTCGATGCCCCGGTGATTGCGGTTCGGGAGACGGTCGATGTCAGGGGCGTCCCTATAACCGACGAGTTTTGGTACCCTGTTTGCCCCTTGTGCGGCAACCGTATCGGTCATGCGGCAACCATGGATCGCAACTTCGAGAAGATGTATGCGGCCTACCGCGAGGCCCGAGACGTTCCGCAGCCCGACGAGATCGTGGCCTTGCGGCGGCGCTACGGATTCTCGCAGCGCGTGCTCGCGGCCATCCTCGGCATCGGGGTGGCCAGCGTGCAGCGCTACGAGGGCGGCGCCCTCCCCTCGGAGTCGCATGCCGAGCTGCTCCGCCAGGCGCG
>NC_021021.1:843557-847305 GCF_000210055.1 Gordonibacter pamelaeae 7-10-1-b | reverse complement strand
CAGCGGCGCGCCGCGCCTGGGGGAGCGGGACCGAGAGCGCGCGCTGCGGGCCGTCGAGCAGCAGGCGGCCAGCAGGATAGACTATGCCGTGGTGCGCCTCGACCTGCTGGATAGCCTGCCGCGCACGGCCTCGCCGGAAACGGGCATGCGCGTATTCGATGCCGACCGCCTGCGGGAGGCGGTTGTCTACCTTGCGGCGCAGGTGGGGAACCTGTTCGTGACGAAGCTGAACAAGGTGTTGTTCTATCTGGACTTCTCGGCCTTCCGCGACGAGGGCGTCGGCTTCACCGGGCTGCGCTACGCCCGCGCCGACTACGGCCCGGTCCCCGACCAGTACGACCTCGTCATGGCTGCGCTCGTGGACGGCACGACGCTCGCGTACCACGAGCAGGGCGACGGGCGCATCGTCGTCGCGCGCCGCAGCGCCGACCTCTCCGCCTTCGCCCCTGGGGAGGTCGCCCGCCTCGACGCCGTGGCCGCCTTCGCGAACGGCTTCGCCACCACTGCGGAGCTGTCCTCGTACTCGCACGGGGAGCGCGCCTGGCTCGAAACCCCCTCGGGCAAGGTGATCGGCTACGACTTCGCCCGCGACCTGCGCATGCCCATGCTGCCGCCCACTTGAGGCGCCCTTGCGCAGGGTGTTCCCTTTCCATCCGCCCCCTGGTGGCAGCAGCCGAACGCCGCGATGCTGCTGCGTCGTCCGCCGTTGGCATGCGACGGCTGGCTGCAGCCGTGTTCCCGCGCCCCGTGTATCGGCGTTCTCGTTTCATGTGCTCGGGGCGAGATCCGGTCCTTCGCGCGGGACCCACGTGCTAGAATAGATCGGTTGTTGCGTTTGTCCATGCGGCCGACCGGGCATCATTCGCCCTGCGGTCCCGATACGTGAGGAAAGCACCATGTCAAAGGGAACCTACTCGTTCACCACTCCCATCTACTACGTCAACGCCGCCCCGCACCTCGGCACGGCGTACACCACCATCGCGGCCGACACCGTGGCGCGCTACCAGCGCATGAACGGCTACGACGTCGCGTTCGTCACGGGCATGGACGAGCACGGCCAGAAGGTGGCCGACACGGCCGCCGCCAAGGGCATGACCCCGCAGGACTGGTGCGACTCCATGGAGCCCGCGTTCCGCGACGCGTGGGACATGCTGGGCATCACCTACACCGACTTCGTGCGCACCACCGAGCCGCGCCACGCGAAGAGCGTGCAGAAATTCTGGCAGGAGCTCTACGACAAGGGCTGGTGCTACAAGGGCAGCTACGAGGGCTGGTACTGCGTGCACGAGGAGACGTACTACGCCGAGAGCGACCTCGAAAAGAACGACGAGGGGCAGCTCGTGTGCCCCGACTGCAAGCGTCCCGTGCAGAAGGCGGGCGGCGAGGAGAACTGGTTCTTCAAGCTGTCCGAGTTCGGCGACAAGCTGCTCGCGTTCTACGAGGAGAACCCCGACTTCATCCGCCCCGAGACGCGCAAGAACGAGATCGTGTCGTTCGTGAAGAGCGGCCTGAAGGATCTGTCCATCAGCCGCAGCACGTTCGACTGGGGCGTGCCGCTGCCGTTCGACGAGGGCCACGTGGCCTACGTGTGGGCCGACGCGCTGCTGGCGTACCTCACCGGCATCGGCTACGGCGACGAGGGCGAGCGCGCCGGCGAGTTCGACCGCCGCTGGCCCATGCAGTACCACTTCGTGGGCAAGGACATCACGCGCTTCCACTGCGTCATCTGGCCGGCCATGCTCTTGGCGGCCGGGATGCCCATCACCCACACGGTGTTCGGCCACGGCTTCCTGCTCACCAAGGGCGAGAAGATGTCGAAGTCGAAGGGCAACGCGCTGAAGCCGGCCGACCTCTGCCGCGTGTTCGGCGTGGACGCGTACCGCTACTACTTCATGAGCGACGTGCAGTTCGGCGCCGACGGCTCCATCTCCATGGAGCGCATGGTGCAGGTGTACAACGCCGACCTGGCCAACACCTGGGGCAACCTCTGCAGCCGCGTGTTCAACATGACGAAGAAGTACTTCGACGGCCAGGTGCCCGAGGTGCCGGCGTCCGCTGCGGCGCTCGTGGGGGCCAACCCGCTGCGCGAGATAACCGAGGAGCTGTACGCCGAGTACGACCGCGCCCTCGGCGACGTGGACTTCACGGCCGCGGCCGCCACGGTGCAGAAGCTCGCGGGCCGCGTGAACCTCTACGTGGAGGAGAGCGCCCCGTGGAACCTCGCGAAGAACGAGGAGACCGCCGATGAGCTGGCGGCCGTCATCTACAACGCGCTCGAGGCCATCCGCATCATCGCGCTGTACCTGGCGCCGTTCATGCCGAACACGTCGGCCGAGGTGTTCCGCCGCCTGTCGCTCGGCGACATCACGGCCGTGACCGACATCGAGGCCGCCACGGCCTGGGGCCAGCTGCCCGCCGGCAACGCGGTGGAGATCGGCGACCCGCTGTTCCCGCGCTTGGACATGGACGCCATCGACCTGAGCATGGAGTAAGCCGCCGCGACGGGGCATCGCCGGAGAGGGGCGCGGGTGCTGGGCACACGGAAGAGGGGTCGGCCTGACGAGGGCTTCGACCTGTTTCGCCGCGCCTTCGATGAGGCGGGGAGGTCGGTGCACCTGCTGGTCAGGGCGGGCGACCTGCGCCCCGTGCACGTGAGCGCCAACTTCGAGCGCGTGTTCCGCCTGCCGCCCGAGCGCATGGACGACGACATAGAGGCCCTCTACCGCCTGATCGAGCCCGAGACCCGGCGCTCGATCAGGCACCGCGTGGACGCATGGGACGGGGTGGGCCGCCTCTGGTTCGACTTCCCGTTCACCGCCGACGGGGATGACGAACCGTGTTTCTTCCGCTGCACGGTCGAGCGCGTGCTGGACGGCTTCGGCTACCTCGTGTCGTTCGACGATGCCCAGATCGAGCGCGAGCGCATGGACGAGCTGCGCGGCCAGCTGCGCGACCTGTCCACCGACGCGCAGGTCAAGACCGACTTCCTCAACAAGATGAGCCACGAGATACGCACACCGCTCAACGGCATCGTGGGCCTGCTGGAGCTGGCGCGCACGCACGGCGGCCAGCCCGACGAGCTGGCGCGCGACCTGGACGAGGCGGCCGGCCTCGGGCAGTTCCTCATGTCGCTGGTCAACGACATCCTGGACATGAGCAGGCTGGAGGCGGGTAAGGTGGAGCTGGAGCGGCGGCCCTTCGACCTGGCGTCGCTCGCCGAGGACGTGAGGTCGATCTTCGGGCATTCCGCTGCGGAGCGCGACGTGGCCTTCGCCGTAGAGTTGAAGGAGTGCGAGGACCGCTTCGTCGTGGGCGACCGGCTGCGGCTGGGCCAGGTCATCGTGAACCTCGTGTCGAACGCGCTCAAGTTCACCCCGGCCGGCGGGTCGGTGACGGTGACGTTCCAGGAGATGCGCCGCCGCGACGGGCGGGCGCATTACCTCGTGCGCGTGCGCGATACGGGCAAGGGCATCGACCCGCAGTTCCTCGGGCGCATCTTCCGCCCGTTCGAGCAGGAAGACGGCTCCATCGCGCCGACGTTCGGGGGCAGCGGGCTGGGCATGGCCATCGCGGACAGCCTAGTCAGGCTCATGGGCGGCGAGATCGTCATCGATAGCGAGGTGGGGCGCGGCAGCGACATGTCCGTCTACCTGGCCCTCGACCTGTCCGACGAGGCGACGGTGGCCGCCTCGGCCGCAACTGCCGAGGCGTCGCGCTGGACCGGCGAGCTTCTGCACGCCGCCGAGCG
>NC_021021.1:840811-843487 GCF_000210055.1 Gordonibacter pamelaeae 7-10-1-b | reverse complement strand
TGCCCCTGCCGATCCGGCCCCAGCCCCCGTCCCCGCGGCCGACTCGCCCCTCGCCGGCCTGCGCATGCTGCTGGCCGAGGACAACGACGTGAACGCCCGCATCACCACGTCGCTGCTCAAGCTGCGCGGCATCGACGTGGTGCGCGCCCGCATCGGCGAGGAGGCGCTCGAGCTGTACGAGGACAGCGAGCCCGGCGGCTTCGACGCGGTGCTCATGGACATCAAGATGCCCGGCATGGACGGCTGGGAGGCCGCGCGCCGCATACGGGCCTCCGCGCGGCCCGACGCGCAGAGAATCGCGCTCGTGGCGCTGAGCGCGAACGCCTTCGCCGAGGACGCGCGCCGCTCGCGTGCCGTGGGCATGGACGGGCATATCGGCAAGCCCGTGGACTTCGACGAGTTGGAGGCGCTGTTCGGCCGCATCCGCTCGGGCAGATGCAAGGGGAAGGACAACGCATGATCATCGAGCAATCGCGCAGCATCGTCAAAGAGGTGGGCAAGGCGCTCGTGGGCAAGCAGGAGGTGATCGAGAAGGCGCTCATGGCCGTCTACGCCGGCGGGCACGTGCTGCTGGAAGACTATCCCGGCGTGGGCAAGACCACGCTCGCGCTGGCCCTGTCGAAGGCGCTCGACCTGGACTTCAAGCGCATCCAGTTCACACCCGACACCATGCCCTCCGACATCATGGGCTTCTCGCTCTATGACAAGGATGCCGGGTCGTTCCGCTTCACCATGGGCGCGGTGAACTGCAACCTGCTTCTGGGCGACGAGATCAACTGCGCCTCGGCCAAGACGCAGTCGGCGCTGCTCGAGGTCATGGAGGAGATGGCCGTCACCGTGGACGGCGTCACGCACCCGGTGCCCCGGCCCTTCGTATGCATAGCCACGCAGAACCCGGTGGGGTCGGTGGGCACGCAGCCCCTGCCCGACTCGCAGCTCGACCGCTTCATGGTGCGCCTGAGCATCGGCTACCCCAGCACGGCCGACCAGGTGGACATCATCAAATCGCGCCGCCACGCCAACCCCCTGGAAGACGTGCGGCCCATGGTGAGCCGTGACGATTTGCTGGCCGTGCAGAACTACCTCGATTCCATCGCCGTCTCCGACGAGGTGCTGCTCTACATCACGCGCCTGTGCGAGGCCACCCGCGCCATCGACCTGGTTGAGCTGGGCGTCAGCCCGCGCGGCATCATCGCGCTCAGCCGGATGGCGCGCGCCTGCGCGCTCATGCGCGATCGCGACTACGTCACGCCGGAGGACGTGCGCGAGGTGTTCGTGGACGTGTGCGCGCACCGCCTGGTGCTGCGCCCCCAGGCGCGCATCGAGTCCGTCTCGGCCGCCGACATCCTCCGATCCGTCATGGAGTCCGTCGCCCCGCCCTCCCTGGGCTCGCCCGCGCACGTTCGCCGCTAGGCGCGAGGTCGGCCCGTGCTGCGCCCCCGCATCGTCTACCTGGCTGCGCTCGCCGTCGCCGCTATCGTGTTCGTGGGAACGAACGAGCCGCCGGCGCTGGCGTTCCTCGCACTCCTGGCCTTGCTGCCTGCGGCGTGCAAGTTGGCGGGCGTCGCCGCGGCGCGGGGCATGACGGTGGAGCTGGGCCTGCCCACATCGTGCCGGGTGGGGCAGCCGCTCTTCCTGGCCGTCGGCGTGGGGCGGCGCGGCCCTTCGGCACCCCAGCGCATCGAGCTTGAGGTGACGTTCCGCAACGTCATGCTGGGCGAGGAGGAGCGCGTGCGCGTCGTGTTGGAGGGCGCGTCGCGCGGCGGGCGCTTCGAGCTCCCGCTCGACACCGCGGCCTGCGGGCGCGTGGAGGTGTCTGCGGCCGAGGTTCTCTCGTTCGACCCCCTGGGCCTCTGGCGCGAGCGCATGGCCTGCCCGTTCTCAGGCTCGTACACGGTCTACCCGGCGCTGGTCGACCTCAGCGTCCCCTTCGAGCGTGCTCCCCAGGCGCGCTTCGCCGGGTCGTCGTACGACCGCCATCGCAAGGGGCAGGACATGAGCGAGACGTTCGACATCCGCGAGTACCGGCCCTCCGACCCCTTGGCAGCCATCCACTGGAAGCTGTCATCGAAGATGGACAAGCTGATGGTGCGCGAGGCCAGCCACCCTTCGAACTACGACGTGCTCGTCCTCGTGGATCTGGGGCGGAGGCTGCCGAACGGCGAGCGCCCGCCTGCAGACGTGCTGGCGGCGGCGCTCGGCTTGGCCGCGTCGGTGAGCTACGACCTCTGCCGGCAGAGCCTGGGCCACAACGTGGCCGTCGCGTCGGAGGGGGAGCTCGTGGACGCCATGGTCGACTCGCCCGCGTCGTTCGATTCGGCGCTCGACCTGCTGGTGTCCGTGCCCCTGCCGCTCTCGTTCGGCCAGGCCGCGCAGCTGTTCGACGCCTACCGGCGCGAGCGCAGCTTCACGAAGACCGTCCTGGTCACGACGATGGTCGACCACGTCGCGCTCGGCGTCATGGGGCGTTTGACCGACTTGAGCGTGCTTCTGGTGGAGGCCGGCGGAGCCGAGTCGGTGGAGGACGCCGAAGCCTTCCGCATCACGCGCATTCCCGTCGACGCGCTGGAGGAACGGGTGAGGAGCGTGTCCATCTGACATGGGAGCTCGCGAGAACATCCTCGTTTCGGCGCTGCAGCGTTTCCGGCCGGCGCCCGCCGACGGCCCGGCGGGCAG
>NC_021021.1:839054-840085 GCF_000210055.1 Gordonibacter pamelaeae 7-10-1-b | reverse complement strand
GGGGCGGTGGCGGCCGGGGTGGACGAGGCGCGCTTCGGAGACGACGCGCTCCCCGAGGGCGACCTGGCCGAGGTTCCCGGCATGGGCGGCGACGAGGAGCGGCTCGCCGTGACCTTCGAGGGCGTTCCGCAAGACCAGGTGGGCCTGCGCGGGTTCGTGGGCGCGACCTTCGCCGACGGCGCATGGGAGCCGCTCGACCACGCCGCCTACGAGGGTACGTGGACGGGCATGTTCGCCTGGCTCTCCGAACAGGGGTTCCAGCCCGCGAAGCAGCGCGCCTCCTTGGATGACGCGTCGGTCGCCAACGGCGGCCAGCCGACGGGAACCTGCACGATCTCCCTCGAGGCGGTGGGTGCCGACCGCGCCTACGTGTACGCGCCGTATTCGTTGAGGTCCGCCGAGGGCGCGTCCATCGTGGGCGGACGCGACGGCGGCACGCTCGCTGAGGGCCTGCTGGGGGAGCGGTCGTACCGCATCGTGCTGGACGACGTGGCGGACGCCGAGTACCAGGACGCGCCCGCATGGCTGCTGGAGGGCGGCTCCTCGCAGCAGGAGGGCTACGCCGCCGCCGAGTCGGTGTACCGGGCGTTCGTCCACGAGCACTACCTCGACGTGAGCGAGGCCGACCGCGAGCTGGTCATGCGCCTGCTCTTCGACGAGGAGACATGGGATGCCGAAGCCGCCGACTTCCACTCCACGGTGTCGCGCGTGCGCGCGATGCTGGCCACGCTGGCGTCCTACGCCGACGAGGTGGAGGCCCCTCCCGCCGGGGAGGGCTTCCTCGCCTGGTTCTTGGAGGACGCGCGCGAGGGCAACTCGGCGTACTTCAGCACGGCCGCGGTGGCGGCCTTGCGTGCGCAGGGTATTCCGGCCCGCTACGTTGAGGGGTACCGTATCGGCGAGGACGAGCTTGCGCGCCTGGCGGCGTCGGGCGAGAACCGCCTCGTGCTCACCGACGCCGACGCCCATGCCTGGGCCGAGGCGTACCGCGACGGCATCGGGTGGGTGCCCGTGGACGCGTCGCGGGCTTC
>NC_021021.1:836496-838258 GCF_000210055.1 Gordonibacter pamelaeae 7-10-1-b | reverse complement strand
GACGGCCCCGACGGCCCCGGCCCCGATATCCCGGCGGTCGACCCCGATCCCGGCCCGAGCAAGCTGCCGGAAGGCCTGGTGGAAGGCGTGACAGGCGATCAGTTGCCGGCGTTCCCCGAGGAGGGCGTTCCTGCGCCGAGCCCTGGGCAGGAGGCTCCCGCCCCCGTGTTCGAGGTGATTGCCGGCATGGATATCACCGACGCGTACGGCGTCGAGCGCCTGTACAGCGGCGAGTTGCTCACCGATTGGAAGCTGCTCTGCTCCACCTGCTGCTACCTGACGGTGGACGGCGTGCAGTACCGCCTGACCGAGTTCGGCGAGAACTTCCAGGTGGGCTCCTATCCCCGCGTGCTCGGCGAGGAGGAGACGCTCGAAGTGGAGTTCCGGGTGCGGTTGAACGCCGAGAGTCCTTGGATCGTGCAGACGGTCGAGTTCACGGTGTACCCCTACAAGCTCTACGTGCAGGGGTGGGAGGCAGGATCGTACCTGGCCACGTACTACCCGGAGGAAGACGAGGCGGTCGACCTGAACGGCCATCGCGACGCCCTGTTCCCCGAGGAGGTGATTCTCGGCTCGCTGTTCGACGCCGTCCCGCTCGAGGAGTACTTCGAAGGGTGGGCCGACGCGGCGGACGGCTCGCCGGTGATCAGCCAATACGAGCCCGCCGCCAAGGGCCTCTCCATCGTGCGGCCCCTGCCGTTCAGGCCGGTGCCGGCAGGCTACGAGGTGCAGTACTCCTGGGGGTCGCAGGATCTTGTGGGCGCGCCCGAGGACGCGACGGTGCTCGACATCCCCCAAGGTATCGACGCGGTGTCGATCTACAACTTCGACGAACCCCTCGAGTTCGACGAGGTGATCGTACCCGAATCGGTACAGAAGCTCGACCTCTACAGCAGCTACGGCACGTCCGTGCGCACCGCCTACCGCGTGGACGAGCGCAACCGGGCCTACTTCTCGCGCGACGGCATGCTGTTCGATGCCTGGGAAGGGGCGCTCATCGGCATCCCCACGGAGAAGGCGGTGGTGGACGTGCCGGCGGGGACGCCGTCCGTCGCGCTTCCCCAGCAGAACAACATCGCCGAGCTGCGCCTGAACTCCGAGCAACCGCCCGAGCTCGACCTGGGCGCGCTCGACGGCGCCGTCATCGTCGTGCCCGACGAGCACTACGTGAACTACCTCAAGGCCTGGGGGTCGGACTTCCAGGGCAACTCGCTCATCACGGCCTCGGGCGATGCGCCCGACGTCTACGTGCGCGACGGCGCGCTCCTACGCGAGGGCGAGGACGGCTCGGTGGTGCTCGAGCAGGTGCTCGAGGAGGCGGCGGGAACCTTCGTGGTGCCCGCGGGCGTGAACGTGGTCGAATCCGGCGCGGTGAGCGACTGCCCCCACTTGGAAGCGCTCGTCATGCCCTCGACCGTGCGCGTGCTCGAGGCGGGAAGCCTCGCGGGCGCCCCGGCGCTCGAGCGCGTGCTGTTCCAGGGCGCGAAGCCCCCGGCCGCGGCGGCCGGCGCCTTCGACGCGGAAGGCGTGACGGCGTGCGTCGTCCCGACCGCTTTCGAGGCGTATGCTGATGCATGGGCCGCCTCCCTCGGCGGCGACGTGGCGAGCGCCCTGCTAGAGGAGCTCGATTTCGAGCTGCGCGACGTCGACGGGTTCGCAGTGCTTGCCGAGCCGTCATCGAACCTGCTGGTGAAAGCGCCGGCGGCCGTCGAGCGCTTCACAGGCGACGAGCCCGCCGCCGAGGGGCTCACCGCCGTCAACG
>NC_021021.1:832161-836246 GCF_000210055.1 Gordonibacter pamelaeae 7-10-1-b | reverse complement strand
CCGCGTTCGAGGCCGCGAGCGCGTCCTTCGACGAGCCGGACTCGCTTCCCCTGGTGTTCCCCGGCTTCGCGCGCCAGGGCGCGCAAGGCTACCCCGAGTTCGAGTTCGACTTGGACAGCCTGTCGTTCGACTTGGCGGAGCAGGGCCGGGGCATGGTGCTGTACGCCGAGCGCGCGCCCGGCGCCGCCGTGGAGGGTTGGAGCCTGGTCAAGGCCACCAGCACGGCCTCGGGCATCGTGACGCTTCGGGAGGGCACCGCGTCGATCGGCACGGGCGCGTTCTCCGGGTGCGCGGGCGTGACCTCAGCCGACTTCGAGGCCGCCCGCGGCCTCCGCTCTATCGGCGATGCGGCGTTCTTCGGCGCGGGTCTCGCGGGCGCCGTGATCGTTCCCGGCAGCGTGGACTACCTGGGCTACGGCGCGTTCACAGCCTGCACCGCGCTTAAGAGCGTGCATATCGAGGGGTCGCAGCTCGTCGATCTGGGAGCTTCGGCCTTCTCCGACTGCACCGCGCTCGAGAGCGTCATCTTCGGGCCGGCATGCGCTCTGGAAACCATCGGCGGCGAGGCGTTCTCGGGAACCGCCGTCGAGCGCATCGAGCTGCCCGACAGCGTGATCGTTCTCGACTTCTCAGCGTTCTCCGGCTGCTCGCGGCTCGCCGTGCTCGAGCTGCCCGCCGGCATCGAGGAGATCCGCTCCGACGCCTTCAACGGCTGCGCGAGCCTGGAAGCGGTCACGTTCTCGGGCGAGGAGCCTCCCCAGCTCGTCATGTACTCGTGGAACACGCCGTTCACGTTCGGCAGCGGCCTTCCCGACGGCTTCCGCATCGTGCTCGAGGGGGAGGCACAGCAGGACGATTATATCGAGGTATGGAAGTATCCCCTGGTGGGACGCGATCCGGGGAGTGATGTGCTGGAGCCTGAGGAGGACCTCGCCGGAACGAACGCTGTCCGCGCCCTGCTGGGACTGCCCCCGCTCGCCGCGCCGCCCGAACCTTCGTAGCCTTCGAGCGCGCGGGGCTTGGCGAAAAAGCGCGGCGTTTGCCCGTTTCGGGCGCGTATGGCTATAATGGATGGGTGAAAAACCGCGCACGACGTCGCGAATCCGCCCGTTGCATCCGGTTTGCCGAGCTCTCGAGAAAGTGGCCGCCCGTGGACGCTCCACGCACCATGCTCATAGTGGACGACTCCAAAGTCGATCGCACGCTGCTCGCGAACCTGTTCGCGGGGTCGTACAAGGTGCTCCAGGCCAGCGGCGGGCGCGAGTCGCTCGACGTGCTGGCTCGCGGCAAGGTGGACATCGTCGTGCTGGACATCGGCATGGAGGGCATGGACGGGTTCGCCGTGCTCGAGGCCATGAAGGCCGACCCCGACCTCGCCGACATCCCGGTCATCGTCGAAACCTGCGAGACGGCCCACGAGGAGACGGCGCTCACCTGCGGCGCGGATGACTTCATCGCGAAGCCCTTCAATCCCGTGGTCGCGCGCAAGCGCGTGGACAACATCGTGGTGAAGCACGTGCTGGAGCGCGAGCGCCTCCAGGCGGCTCTGCGCGAGACCGAGCTTCTGGCTGCCCGCCGCGCCCAGGAGCTCCTGCACGTGGCCGAGCACGACCGGCTCACGGGGCTGTACAACCGCACGGCCTTCTGCCGCAAGACCGCCGAGCTCCTGGCGGCGCATCCGGACGAGGAGTTCGCCGTCATCCAGTTCGACATCGAGCGCTTCAAGATCATCAACGAGCTGTACGGCAGCGCCAAGGGCGACGAGGTGCTGCTGGCTATAGCCCGCACGCTCGGCGAATGGCTGCACGTGGCGGGCGTGTACGGCCGCATGGAGGGCGACCGGTTCGCCCTGTGCCTGCCGCACGACGTGGCGCTGGAGGGCGATTACGTCCGGGCGCTCGAGGAGGCCGTCGCGGCGACGGAAGTCGACCGTCAGGTGGTGCTGTACTTCGGCGTGTACGAGATAGAGGATCGCACCATGCCGGTCGACATCATGTGCGACCGCGCGAACCTGGCGCTGCACTCCGTCAAGGGCGACTACAACACGCACTTCGCCCTGTACGACAGCGACATGCACCAAACGTTCCTCGCCAATCACGAGCTGGTGGGCGAAGGCGAGCGCGCGCTGCGCGAGGGGCGCTTCGAGCCGTTCGTGCAGCCGGTGTTCGACCTGGCCACGGGTGCGCTGGTGAGCGGCGAGGCGCTCGTGCGCTGGCGCGACCCGCAGAAGGGGCTCGTTCCGCCTGGGCAGTTCCTTCCCTTCTTCGAGAACAGCGGCTTCATCATCCGCCTGGACGGCCATATCCGCGAGGCGGTGTGCCAGCTGCTCGTGCAGATGTCCGAGCAGCGCTCCTCGTGCCCGCCGGTATCGGTGAACGTGTCGAGGCTAGAGTTCTACGACCCGCGGTTCTGCCAGAACCTCATCGACCTGGTGAGTCGCTACAACGTGCCCCCATCGCTTCTGCGCCTGGAGATCACCGAGAGCGCTTACGCCGACAACCTGCCCCAGCTTTTGGAGGCCGTGGCGCAGCTGCAGAGCCACGGCTTCACGGTGCTCATGGACGATTTCGGCGCCGGGTACTCGTCGCTTAGCATGCTGCGCGACGTGCCGGTGGACATGATCAAGCTGGACATGCGCTTCCTCGGAGACGGCGGCGCGGGCGCGCAGGAGCGCGAGAAGGGCATCTTGAAGGCCATCGTTCCCATGGCGAAGTCGCTGGGGCTGCCCATCATCGCCGAGGGTGTGGAGACGGCCGACCAGGCGGCGTTTTTGAAGAGCATAGGATGCGACTACGTGCAGGGCTTCCTGTACGCACGCCCCATGCCGCGCGACGAGTACGTGGCGCTGGTGGCCGCAGCCGCGGCCGCGACGCCTGGCGAGAGGGGCTGAGGGCATGGACGAGGCGCGCGGGAAGCTGGCGGCGCTCGGCATAGAGATGGATGCCACGATGAAGCGCTTCTGCGGCGACACGGACCTGCTGGTGGAGATGCTGCGCGAGTTCGCCGCGGAAGACTTGCTGGAGCGGCTTCCCGCGGCCATCGCCGAGTCCGACGGCGCCGCCATCGAGCGCGCGGCCCACGCCGTGAAGGGCACGTCGGCGAACCTTGGGCTTCACGGAGCTGAGTGCGCGCTGCGACAAGGTGGTCCAGGCGGCGCGTGCGGGCGAGCTCGACGGCATCGAGGGGTTGGGCGCGGAGGCGCTGGCGTGCTACCGGGACGTTCGCGCGGGCATCGCCGCTCTCTGATATGATGGAGTCTTCCGTTCGGCTGTTCGATAGAGGGTAGGTTTCTCCATGTCCGAATCTGCAGAGCCCGTGTTCTTCGATACGCTGTTCCACCGCAAGCGCAAGCACGGCAAGTGGGACACCGTCGACGCGCCCCAGCTGGAGGGGCTGGTGGCCGACACGCACGCCCACCTGCAGCTGCTTAACGACCCGGCGCTCGCCCTGGCGCGCTGCGCCGCGCACGGCGTGGGATTCCTCTGCACCATAACCGACGTGTACGAGGACGGCCCCGTCACCTACGACCGGCTCGATGCCTGGAGGCACGAGGCGGCGGTGGACGTTGCCCGGCTCGTCCACCGCTGTTGAGGCGACCCCTGCCCGCGCGTGCCGCGGGTGCGCATCGCAACCGGCTGCCATCCCCACAACGCGAAGCACTACGACGACGCGCTGGAGGCCGCGCTGCGCGAGCGGCTGGCCGATCCGCGCACGTCGGCCGTGGGGGAGATCGGCCTGGACTTCCACTACGACTTCTCGCCCCGCGACGACCAGCGCTCGGCGTTCCGGCGCCAGCTGCGCGTGGCGAGGGAGTGCGGCCTGCCGGTGATCCTGCACGTGCGCGAGGCGCACGACGAGGCGCTGGCCATCATGCGCGACGAGGGCTTCCCTGAGGCGGGAACGCTGCTGCACTGCTTCAACCTGGATTGGAACGTGCTGGAACCGTGGGTGGAGGCCGGCTGCTACGTGGCGTTCGGCGGGCCGCTCACGTTCAAGAAGAGCGACGACGTCCGCGAGGCCGCGGCCCGCGTGCCGGCGGATCGCCTGCTCACCGAGACGGATGCGCCTTACATGACGCCCGAGCC
>NC_021021.1:829065-831444 GCF_000210055.1 Gordonibacter pamelaeae 7-10-1-b | reverse complement strand
CCGTCCGCTGTGCGGTGCCGGCGGGGAGCCGCTCGCCGCATCCACGCTCAAGGCCGCCGCCACCATGGCCGACGCCGCCTTCGCGAACCGCCGCAAGACCCTCTCGAACTCCTGCAAGACCTACTTCGGCTCCCGCGGGGCGAAGGGCGCGCGCATCGCCGCCGCCCTCCCGCAGCTCTTCGAGCAGGCTGCCGTCGACCCGAGAATCCGGGGCGAGGCGCTGGCCCTGGAGGATTTCGTCCGCTTGGGAGCGGGGTTGGAGAAGCTGGAGGCATCAGGCGCGCCCGATGGCGCCGAAGAAGGGGCGTAGCCTATTCAACCGGAAACGGGGCCTGAATGGCCGGCCGTCAACTTATGGTTTGCGAAAAGTAACATATCCGTGCAGATTCTGTAGAGTATTGACCAAGGTGGTATAATCTCGCTTTGTGATTTCTGCATAACGGCACACGCGAGAAAGAGTGAGCATGGATTTAGCTAAACAGGCCAAAATCGTCGACTCCATCCATGATACGTTACATGACTTCGTCGGTCAACGCCTGAAAGTGCGCGCCAATATGGGTCGCTCGAAGATCGTCGAGAGCGAAGGCGTGCTCATGCAGGTGCACCCCCAGCTGTTCATCCTGGAAGTCGACCGCAAGCGCGGGCGCACGGCGCGCCAGTCCTACCAGTACGTGGACGTCCTCACCGGCATGGTGGAGCTCTCCCAGAACGGCGAGCCGCTGTTCGAGCCCTTCGTTCCGGAGAACCCGCTGGCCGACACCCCTGCGGCTGTCGACGAGCGCGAAGAGGAGACGGTGCTCTCCTAGCGCTCCTCTCGCGAAAGGCGCCGCAAGCCGCTTCCCCGACGGGCACCGCATCGCGCGGTGCCCGTCTTGCGCTCGGCGCCTGCTGAACTACGCTGAATGCACCTTTCCCGCCGCGTCTACGAAGTGCGCCTCCAAGATGGCCGGATGCGACTGCGCGAATGCCCGCCCGCGCTCGATGCCCAGGGCCAGCAGCGTGGTGGAGTACCCCTCGGCGTCCAGCGAGCGGCGCGCGATCACGGTGGCTCCCGCAGCATCCGTTTCCACTGGCAGGCCGGTTTCGGGGCAGAGGATATGATGGTAGAAGGCGCCGTCGCGCTCGAAGCGGCGTTCGTACACGCCGCTCGTGACGGCGGAGGCGTCGCGCACTGCCACGGCCCCCACCACGCCCCCCTTGTCGCGCGGATCCTGCAGCCCAATGCGCCACGGCACGCTGCCCGGCTTCTCGCCATGCGCCACCACGTTGCCGCCCAGGTTCACGATGAAGGCCTCCAACCCGTGCTCGGCCAGCAGGTCGGCCACGGCGTCGGCTATCCAGCCTTTCGCGATGCCCCCCACGTCCACTGCAGCCAGCGGGTCTTCCAGCTGCGCGAACGCCTGCCTGCCTGCTGTGGTGCCCGTTTGGGGGGCCGCGCTTTCTGCGGCCGCGGCCGTCGGCTCGTCCCATACGCGCAGCGTGCGCCAGTCGACGTGCGCGAGCGCCTCGCGAATGCGCTCGCGCTCGGGAACCGTTCCTTCGTGGAAGTTCCAGAGCCGCACGACGGCACCCATGGTGATGTCGAACCGTCCCTCGCTGTCCGCACAATAGCCTTGGGCTGCGCGCAGCAGCGCGGCCGTGTCGGTCGCGATGGGCACGGGGCGCCCCTTCGCAGCGTTCAGCCGGGCGATATCGGAGTGCGGGAGCGTGCGCGAGAGGCGTCGTTCGAACGAGCGGCACGTGGCGCGTGCGGCAGCATATGCCGCACGGCACTGCCCAGGATCGCCGAACGCTTGCAGGGTGACGACGGTGTTGAACGCATAGAACAGCTCCGTTGTCATTCCGCGCTCGTCGGGGCCCGACGTTTGAACGAATTCCTCCAGAGGGATGGGGTCGTGTGCTCTCTCGAAGTCCATGCTCCCAGTATAGGCCAAAGCCGCACTACCGGAAGGCTGGATCGACGTGGAGCGCAACGTTGAGGCAGATAGGCACGAGGTGCGGCCGAGAGGGCGTGAAGGGGCCGTCGCGTTTTCCGCGCCGTTTCCTTCCGCTGCGGTACCGGCCTACTCGTCGTGCGGCGTGCGCTCCGATTCTGCGATGCTCTGGCGGGTGGCGGCGGCGCATTCGGCTATCCGGCGCAGCACCTCGTCGCGCATGGCGGCCACTTCTTCGGGGGTGTCCGCTGTGGAGAACAGCGCTTTTGCAGCTTCGCCGAAGGCGGTCAAGTCGACGGCGCCAATCTCAGGATTCGTCTGAACGGGCATGATGGTGGCTTCTCTTTCCATAACGTGGTTGGACACAAGGGCTGGCAGGCTTGCGGGCCGAGGACCCGGCCGAGTGCGGGGGGGGGGGGGGTTCTTTGCATGATCTCATCGTGAT
>NC_021021.1:811627-828887 GCF_000210055.1 Gordonibacter pamelaeae 7-10-1-b | reverse complement strand
GGGGGGGGTTCTTTGCATGATCTCATCGTGATCGCCCCTTTCCGATGCGGGAGGCCGAACGCGCCGTCGCGGTGCGGTAGCGGGTCGCCTCGATAGCGTTGCTGGGGTAATGTATCATACTATATTAATCATTAAACGATAAATAGCGAACGGAAGCCGAGTTGTAGCGAACGGCATTGCGCGGCTCGATTCCGCCTCGATTCTCCTTTGCGCAACTGCGCTTTTCGGCGGAACCAATCGACAAGCCATAATCGAACCTATAGAATAACGGTTGACGACGGGTGCGTATCTGCCGCTTGCCCTTTGAGAGACGGCGAGCGGATGGGGTGGCGCGAGGAGGCTTCATGAGGTTCAGTGACCAGGTGGTCGCGTTCGATTTCGCTGGCATTCCCATGGTCGGCAACATGAACACGGGGTATGCGATCGGCCTGACCGCCGAAGGGGCCGCTGTATGCGAGCGCCTGCTGCGGGAAGAGGTTGCGGAACCCGAGGTCGCCGCCGTCGATGCGGCGTTGCTCGAACACCTGGTTCGCGGCGGTTTCTTCAGCGACGAGAAGCCCGCCGACGCCGTGGTGTCCGCCTACCTGCACGTCACGCAGCGTTGCAACCTGTCCTGCGTGGGCTGCTACTCGTTCGACGACCAGCGCAACTGCCTGCCAGACGCCCCGCTGGAAGCCATCGAGCGCGCCCTCGACGAGCTGGCGGCCGCCGGTCTTGCCACGCTCATCATCTCGGGTGGCGAGCCGTTCCTGCGCGACGACCTGCCCGACATCGTGGCCTACGCGAAGCGTACCTGCGGCATCAAGTCCGTCACCGTGCTCTCGAACGGCACCTGCCTTGCCGAGGGGTCTCTGGCCGCGCTCGCGCCGAACGTCGACTGCGTCTCCATCTCGTTTGACGGCTGCTCGGCATCCGCCCCCGCCTATATCCGGGAAGAGCAGCGTTTCGACGAGCTGGTGGCCGCGGTCAAGGCCGTTCAGGCCGCCGGCATCCAGGCGCACATCATTCCCACGGTGCACAAGCGCAACATCGACGATTTGGCCGATTACGTCCGCCTGTCGAAAGACCTGGGCGCCACCTTGAACTTCAGCCTGCTCACGTGCGCGCCCGATGACGAGCTGGCCGCCCTGCTGCCGGATGAGGAGGCCCTGCGGAAGCTGGGCGCGAGCATCCTCACGCTGGACGGCGGCAAGCCGCTCGCCCTCATGGACGCCCCCGTGGGCCTGAACCTCACGGTGAAGAGGAACTGCGGCGCCGGCTATCGCGGCGTGAGCATCGCCGCCGACGGCACCGTCTATCCGTGCCATATGCTCCACCGCCCCGAGCTGGCGATGGGCAACGTCTTCGTCGGCACGCTTGCGGAGGCGCTGGAGAGCGAGGTTTCCGCACGGTGCCGCGCCCTGGATGCCGCCGACTTCGAGGGCTGCGCCACGTGCCGTTACGAGCGAATCTGCGGGGGAGGCTGCCGAGCCCGCTCGCTGTTCGCATCGGGCAGTCTGGAGTCGCCCGACTCCTACTGCGCGATGACCCTAGAGTTCTACGACCGTTTAGGAGCGGCCATGAAAGCCGCAATAGAAAACAAGAAAGGAGGTGCGTAATATGCTGTTTTACAGTGAGGCCGATCCGCGCTCGGTATGCTATCCCATTGGCATTGTCGGGGGTATTTGCATTGCCCCGGGCTTCTAGCCTCCATTTATTGAAAGCACGCCAAGTTGGACTCTGCAAAGTAGCAGGGTCCAACTTGTTATATTCTGTACTGTAGAGACTAAAGGTGATTATGTTTCTAGATGGTTTGTTAGGAGTATTGTAATGGTATGCGAAGACAAAGAAAAAGAAGAATCTTCACTATGTCGAATCAGGAAAGTTTGTAGATATATCAGTATTTTTGTCAAAATTGCTTTTGCTGTTTTTTGCATTTGCTGGCTAGTTGCAGCTGGCTTTATGGTTTTTTCCATATCGGGTCTCTTCTCTGAAGGAGTAGGCGCAAAAGTTATCATGCATTTATTGAGAGGTACGGTCATTGCGGTATTATTTATAATGCTGATTGGGGTATTCTCTGATGCTGCAAATGGCAGATCTCCTTTTACTCTCGAACAGGTAAAAAGACCGCGCATCATGGCTTTATCTTTACTTGTTTATGCAGTTCTCGAAGTGGCTTTTTCTGCCAGTTCCGTAATGATGCAGCTTGGCAGCATAAACTCGGGCTATTTTTCAACAAATGGCAGCGGAATTATTACCATAGATTTCGCTCCCTTTATCGCTGCAGCTGTAGTGTATGCCTTCTCATTCGTGTTCAAATACGGAGTTCTTCTACAAGAATTTTCTGATGATGTGATTTAGGCTTCGCCATGGCTATTCTTCTCGAGTTGGATTGCATCATGGCTGATCGCAAGATGTCGCTCAACGACCTTGCGGATAAAGTCGGCATCACCAACGTGAACATGTCGCGCATAAAGACCGGCAAGATCAAGGCCATTCGCTTCTCCACGCTCAACGCCATCTGCAAAGTCCTCGAATGCGAACCAGGCGACATCCTGAAATACCTCGACGACGATGACGATCCCGATCCCTCTGAAGAAGACGAGGGCATCTAGCCAAAAACCCGAACGTTCTATGAACATTTCAAATCCCCATTTGACAAATGCCCCCAATACCGGCAAAATAAGTCCTCGCGCGAGAGCGCACATAACCCGTGGGGATGTAGCTCAGCTGGGAGAGCATCACGTTCGCAACGTGGGGGTCGTGGGTTCGAATCCCATCATCTCCACCACGGAAACTAACGAGTCCTCGTCCCAAAGACGGGGGCTCGCCTTATATAGCCCGAATCAAGCTTTCCGGTATTTCCTGTCACGTGTCGTTCCCTCCGCAATGAGAAAGCCTTGCTTGACCATTGCCGCAAGATGACGTTGTGCCGTTTTCGATGAAGTTCCTGACATTTTTGACACTTCAAGAGAAGTTGCATATCCGAACCGATAAAGCATAAGCTCAATGGCGTCGTCCACGCTCTTCGCTTCGTTCTCGTCATATGACACCAATGCGATGTCCGCTTCGGCAAGTACTCTCTTTCGCACGGGAACGTACGCCCGAAAAACATCGCCTTCCACAAGCTCGGGCTCCCCATCCGAGTATGCTTTGGTGTACTTCACTAAGTTGTGCATGCCGCTACCTAGTCTATCGGCGCGTCCTATCTGAGAGAAGAAGTTGGCGATAACCGGATTTTTGGGCATAGGGGTGAAGTCGGCGAGGGTAATGCGCCCCTCGAAAAGTGATCTGCTGGCATTCTCGGTGCGAAGCCCGTCGTTGTCGATGATAAGCTTGGCAGGATAAGGGCTTTGGTACTCGCGATGAACGAGCAGGTTTGACACCACCTCGCGGACGATGATGTCGCGTGCGCTGACCGATTGCCCCTCTTCCAAATGGAACCTGTCGGGAAGGTTCCTCTGGGCAAATTCGAACAGAGTGTCGTATGCCTCGATAAGGTTCGTTTTGATTATCAGCCGATCATCGTAGCGATCGAGGTTCTCTTTGCGCACAATTGCATCTGTTCCGTACGCTGGGCAAATATCGGATATGGCTTCATCGGTTCCCAGCAATAGCGCGGCAGCAAGCGTGTAACCCTCCTCGCCGGTTTCCCTGTCCCGAAGGTAAAGGCTCGAACTGCGCAAAAGCTCTTCGTCGGACATTTCTCCCCAAGGGTGTCTCGGAGCTCTCAATAGCGCCATTTTCCGTACACGGTCAATGAGGTCGGCTCGAAGATCATCTTTGCTCAGGAATCGGTAGACTTTCCTCTCTGAATAATGATTGCGCTTGCGCATGTAGAGCCCTGCCACCTGATCATCGCTCGTGATTTTGATGTCCACGTCTGCCATGCGGTCGTAAACGTCACCTTTGTAGCGGTACACAGCAGGCCCCATAGGAACCCAGATGCGAAGAACCATTTTTCCTTCGTACTCGATTGTCTCAAATTCGAGGGATGGGGTCAGGTTGAATGCGTTCGGGTTTGACACGACGTTGATGATATTACGTTGTATGGATAATTCAGCTTGCCTTGGCACCCCCGATACAGTGCGATCATCTTGAACGCCAAGGAAGATGCTGCCGCCCTGACGGTTCGCGAACGAGCAAATGGGTTTCAAAGGTGTCTTTTTCAGGCTGATTGCCGCATCGCTTGAACTCAACCGTTAATCCTTCGCCTTTGGAAAGATGTCGCTCGAACTCGGATTGGTCCATTCGGGATCCCTTCACTTGTTTCGAGACATTTTATCATTTCGGGACATGTTTCGGGACATGTTTCGGGACATTTCTCATAAGCGAAAGGCAGATCAACATTTTACTTATTAAAACATCGGGATGGTACACGCCAACGACTCCTATGGTCAGCAGCGCGTCGGCGTCGGACAGACCGGCGAAAACCCGAGGGGAGGCGGCGCACTCCCGCTTCAGAAAACTCTCCGTCAACTCGGGGTCTAATTCCGATATGTCGGATCCCCCGACCATTTGAGCGTCGTATTTCGGCTGCTGGCGCTCCTCGATGAGCCGGTCTACCTCGTATCGGGACAGCTTTCTATCGCCTTCCCCCATTCTCACGAACGCGCCGTCGTAAGGGCCGCGCGCCTTGACGTAGCACGGCTTTAGGTAGGGTGCCGTCTCGGGAACGTCGGCTACGACGATCATCGATCCCTCGAAGTCCTCGATGCGAACGTCCGCGCGCACGGGCGGCTCCAACAAGCGAAAGTCACACCATTTTAGTTGCTAAAGTAATTGCGATTCTTCGCTTGCGAGATTGGCCGACCGCTGACCTGCAAAGGGCCGAGGCGGGTTTTTCCCTATCCCGTTCGTGGGAATTCCCGACGGGGGAATTTCGGCTCATCATTCCCCGTTTGAAAAGTGTATATTTCGTGAAGGAGAGATCTATTGAAGGTCGAAGGGAGGAGATGCTTGATGAAAGCCATCTTTGCGAGCAAGAAGACGAGATTAGGGCTTTCCCTCACCTGCATCTGCGTTCTGGTCATGGGGTTGGCGGCGTGCGCGCCCCAGCAGCCAAGCGAAGATGCGAACAAGGGAGCAGAATCCGTGGTGGACTTCAAAATCCCCGCGGCGAACGAGAACGGCATCATCACCGCTGATGCGTGGCAGGAAGTGTACCCCGACGAGTACGCCACGTACAAGCAGAACGAAGAGAACAAGGATCCGGGCGATTACACGCAAATCTATCCGCAGATCCAGACCATTTGGGCCGGCTCGGCCTTCTCGAAGTTCTACGCCGAGCCGAACGGGCATGTCTATTCGCTGACCGACATCAACGAGACGGGGCGCAACCCCAAGACGGCGAACTGCCTGACGTGCAAGTCGTCCGAGTTCATCCTGAAGCAGAATGCCGACCCCACGCTGAACACGTCGGACATTCAGGCGATGAAGGCTCAGGTCTCCGAGCCCATCAGCTGCTACGACTGCCATGAGAACAGCCCGGCCGAAGGCGCCAAGGCCATCCGCCAGTTCTTCGTGAACGCGGTGGGCGACGACGCGAGCAAGGTGCCCGAGGGCGCCATGTCCTGCGGCCAGTGCCACAACGAGTACCTGTTCCCGAACGAGAACAAGTCGGCCGAGAACCCGTGGAAGGGCCTCGCCGAGGCCACGCCGGAGAAGGTGCTGGCGTACGAGAACTCCATCAACTACGTCGACCACACGAACCCGACGAACGGCACGAAGCAGCTCAAGGTGCAGCACCCCGAGTTCGAGACGATGTACGGCGGCGACATGGCCCCCATGGCCAAGCAGGGCTACAGCTGCTCCGACTGCCACATGGGCACGACGAAGAACGCTGACGGCAAGGAGTTCGACAACCACAACTGGTCGAGCCCGCTTGACAACGAGGAGCTCATCGCCAACGACTGCTCGCAGTGCCACGCCGACATCAAGGCCGAGGTCGCCGCGAAGCAGAAGGTTGCCATCGACCGCGTCAACAGCATCGGCAACAAGCTGGTCACGCTGAACAACAAGCTCTCCGAGATCGTTGCGAACGGCTCGATGGGCGAGGATCAGCTGAACAAGCTCCGCGACCTCAACCGCACGGCTCAGTTCTACTGGGATTGGGTCATGGTAGAGAACAGCGATGGCGCTCACAACTCCGCGCTTGCCCAGGACACGCTCAACAAGTCCGAGGCAGCGGTGGATCAAGCTCTGGCACAGATCTAAACGAAACGCGACCGGTCTCTCCGCCGCGCTGGGGAAGGGAAGGCGCCTGCTTTCCCTTCCCGGCGTATTGCACCAAAACTCGGCCGCAACGGGCGTGCCTCACACGAAATTGGGGGCAAAACGGGCTAATTCCCCCCAAATGGGTGATAGGCGCAACGTCGGCCGAGGGCTAGTATGCATGAGGTAACGTGCTCGTGCCGAGGGTCGGGCGGGAAACCCGCGAACCAACCGGACGCACGGGCAATCGAGGATGCAAGAAAGGGGGTTATGGAGATGAGCGAAGAGGAAACCAAAGTGGAAGCCGCCACCGAGGCAGCCGCGACCGAGGACTCCACGACCGATGTGGAAACCACGGACGAAGCCGTGAAGGCGGAAGGCGCCGAAGCCGGCGAGGCCGCTCCCAAGAAGAAGGGGAAGAAGTGGCCGATCGTCGTCGGCGTCGTGGCGGTTGTTCTGATTGCAGCCGGTGCCGGCTTCTGGGTTTGGCATGAGCAGCCGAGCTTCTGCAACGCTATTTGCCACACGCCGATGGATCCGTATCTGCCGACGTACGAGGCGGAGCCGGGCCAGGCGGCCGTGGACAAGTGGGGCAACGACGTTGAGGACGCCAGCAGCATGATGGCTGCGGCGCACCGCGTCTCGAAGGATCAGGGCGGCGCCGAGGCCACGTGCATGAGCTGCCACGTTCCGACGATCGGCGAGCAGGTGGCCGAGGGCATGGCATGGATCACGGGCAACTACTACTACCCGCTCGAGGAGCGTGACGTCGACCAGCTGGTCGAGGCACGCGGACTGGAGAGCGGCGACGAGTTCTGCCTGAACGAGTCCTGCCACAATCTCACGCGCGAAGACCTGAAGCAGGCGACGTCCGAGCTGGGGCAGTACAACCCGCACCAGCCGCAGCATGGCGAGCAGGAGTGCAGCAGCTGCCACAAGGCACACCGCGCGTCGGTGAACGCCTGCACGCAGTGCCACAGCGAGTCCTACGTGCCGGAAGGCTGGCTGACGTACCAGCAGGCCAACAAGCTTAACGCAGCGTAAGGTTCGCCAGCACAAAGAGGCGTCTTCGGACGCAACCGCATAACGAAGAGGGAGCCCGCCTCAAGCGTCTTGCTTGGACGGGCTCCCTCTTCAAAGGCTCGATGAACGGAAACGGCGGGCGGAGCCCCGTGGCCGGCGGGGGTTTGCACCGCGCCGAGCGGGGAAATCCCGTGGCGACATGGTGAATCTTTGAATTCACCGTGCTTCCGTTCCTCGGAACTTTGGGGTACGTGACAATTGGGCGTAAGACTCTTGAGGAGGAGGCGAGCGTGAACACGAAAACGAAGCGGCGGCTCGTGGTGGTCACCGGTATCATCGTCATCGTGCTGGTCGTTGTCTTGGCCGTCGTCGGGGGCAGCTCGTCGGCGAAGTCCGTGACGATAGCCGATATGGCGAACGGGCAGTACGCCGACCAGAAGGTCCAGGTGTCGGGCAACGTGGTGGAGAACTCCTTCTCCACGGAGGACAATGTGCTCACGTTCGATATGTACGACCCGTCGGGCGATCAGACGCAGTACCTGCGCGTCAAGTACGAGGGAGGCGTGGCAGCCACCTTCGGCAACGACGTCACGGCCATCTGCACGGGCAAGGTGGGTGCAGACGGCGTGCTGCATGCGACCGAGCTCGTGACGAAGTGCCCGTCGAAGTACGAGAATTCCAGCAACGCGCTCGGCGTGGCGCAGCTTGCGGAATACGGCGACAGCGTTCTGGACAAGCCGGTGAAGGTGACCGGCACGGTGAAGGACGGCACGCTTGCCGCGGCAGGGCAGGGCGACCGCTTCGTCCTCGTGGACGCGGAGGGCGCGCCCGAGCTGTCCGTGCTGTTCGACGACGCGCTGTCCGACGAGGTGAGGGACGGCTCCACGCTCGTGCTCACCGGCTCGCTCAACGAAGACGGGAAGTTCCATGCCACCGAGGTCTCGCTCGCGGAATAGCATGCGCGGCCCGGCCATCTCATAAGCTTGGCGGCCGCGCACGCGGCCGCAACGAAGGGATACCTACATGTCAATATTCGGTCTGATTGGACTGCTCATCTCGTTTGCGGCCGTCATCGTGTCGATCATCTGCCTTGTGGCGGGCGCGATTGCGGGGCGCAAGCGTGCGAGCGGCGTGGCGGAGACGCTCACCTGGGGCGGCCATGTGGCGGCCCTCGTGTCCGCCGTGGGGCTCACGGCGTGCTGCGGCATCCTCGTGTACTGCTTCATGACGGGCGACACGTCCATCGAGTACGTGGTGCGCTACCACAGCAACGCGGCGGGCGCCGATGCGTGGCTCTACCAGCTGGCGGGCCTGTGGGCCGGCCGCGAGGGCTCGCTTCTGTTCTGGGCCTGGCTCATCTCGCTGTTCAACTCCGTGGTGGCCGTGCGCAACCTGAAGCGGCAGGAGAAGCTCGATTCCATGGCGCTGCTCGTGGCGCAGATCGTGCTGGCGGCGTTCGTGGGCGTCACGTTGTTCTCCGAGAGCAACATGCCGTTCACGGCCCTGGCCGCCCAGTACCTCGACGCATCGGGCAACCTGCGCGGCGAGGCGGCGCTCTGGGGCATGAACACGCTCTTGGAGCACTGGGCCATGGCCATCCACCCGCCCACGCTGTTCGTGGGCTACGCCGGCCTCACCATCCCGTTCGCCTACGCCATCGCGGCCATCATCGTGAACGATTCCTCGAAGGCGTGGGTCGTGCGCTCGCAGCGCTACGCGCTGTTCTCGTGGCTGTTCCTGGGCATCGGCATCGGCTTGGGCGCCGTGTGGGCCTACGTGGTGCTCGGCTGGGGCGGCTACTGGGGCTGGGACCCCGTCGAGAACGCGAGCCTGCTGTCATGGCTCGTGGGCGTGGCGCTCATCCACAGCTTCACCGTGTACCGCCAGCGCGGCGCGTTCAAGCGCTGGTCGGTCATGTGCGCGTGCCTCACGTTCGCGTTCGTCATCGTGGGCACGTTCATCTCGCGCTCGGGCCTCGTGCAGTCCGTGCACGCGTTCGAGGGCGACAACGTGTCGCTCGTGCTGTTCGGCGGCCTGATCGCCGCGTCGGTGCTGGCCGGCATCGTGGGCCTCATCGTGCGTTGGAAGTCGTTCGGGCCTGCCAAGGCGGGCGGCGACGACATCTCCAGCATGATGTCGAAGGATGCGGCCTACTACTTCAACAACCTCATCATGATCGTGTTCACCCTCATGCTCACGTTCATGACCATCGCGCCGGCGCTGCCGTTCAACCTGAAGTTCTCCACGGGAACCTACGACGCCATCGCGCGTCCCCTGGGCATCCTGTACCTCATCGTGCTCACGGCGTGCCCGCTGCTGTCGTGGGGCAAGACCGAGGGGAAGCAGTTCTGGAAGCGCGCCCGCATCCCCGGCGCCTGCGCGCTCGTGCTGTTCGCGGTGCTCATGTTCTACTACGCTACGTACCTGCTGCCCAGCTACCAGGCGAACGTGGCGTACTACCAGGAGCTGGCGGCGCAGGGCAGCGTCTCGGCCTCCGAGATGCTCTCCACGCTGGGGCCGGCCTGGTACTACAACGGCCTGACGGTCGTGGGCCTGCTCGTGGCCAGCCTGCTGCTGTTCAACTCGCTGTTCATGCTGGGCCGCGGTATCCGCGCCTACCGCGAGAAGCACGGCGGCAACGTGTTCGGCGCCGCGTTCGGCATGCTGGCGAACCGCGCCGCCTCGTTCGGGGGCTTCGTGTCGCACCTGGCCATGGCCGTGATCCTGGTGGGCCTGATCGGCTCGTCCATGTTCGTGACCGAGCGCGTGGGCTACGTGGGCTACGACGAGGCCACCGATTCGACCACCGAGGACTTCACCATCCAGGACTTCACGCTGAAGTACACGTCGAACACCATCGAGGAGATGGCGAACGGCGATGATATCCTGTATACCGTGAACTACGACGTGTTCAAGGACGGCGAGTTCGTGGGCTCCGTGTCGCCGGCCGTGCAGCTGGTGCAGTCCACCCAGCAGCAGAAACTGGTGGCGGGCGTGATCTCGTTTCCCACGGAGGACCTGTTCGTGGTCTACAAGGGCGTGAACACCAACGGCGACTTCTCCATGGACGTGCGCGTGAACCCGCTCATCACGCCCGTGTGGGTGGGCTTCGGCCTGCTGATGCTGGGCGTGCTGATAGCCACCGCCGGCCGCCGCGGCGCGAAGCGCGGCAAGCAGGCGGAGGAGGTTTCCGACGATCTGCCGCGCGAGGATTCGGCGGCGAAAGTCGACGAGAAGAAGAGAGAAGAGGCGTAACGCGCCATGGAAGCTGTGGCTGAGCCTGCGATCGAAACCAAGAAGCTCTCGAAGGTGTTCGGCAATCGCAAGGCCGTCGACAACGTGACCATCGAGGTGCCGCAAGGGGCGTTCCTGTCCATCTTCGGCCCGAACGGGGCGGGGAAGACCACGCTTCTGCGCGTGCTGTCCACGCTGTCGCGCGCCACGTCCGGCAAAGCCACGCTCATGGGCGTGGACCTGAAGGAGGAGCCCGACCGCGCGCGCGACCATATCGGGCTCATCTCGCACAACTCGATGCTCTACCCGGACCTCACGGCCGAGCAGAACCTCATGATCTACGCGCGCCTCTACGGGGTGGTCGACCCCGAGGCGCGCGTCATGGAGCTGTTGGAGGCGGTGGAGCTGAAGCACCGCCGCCTCGACGTGGTGCGCACGTTCTCGCGCGGCATGACGCAGCGCCTCTCCATCGCCCGCGCGCTCATCCACGACCCGGACGTCGTGTTTCTGGACGAGCCGTACTCGGGCCTCGACCCGCATGCGGTGGAGATATTCGACGAGCTCATCGAGCGGCAGCGCGAGGGCCGCACGTTCGTCATGGTGAGCCACGACCTGCAGAAGGGCTTCGCCATGTGCACGCACGCGCTCGTGCTGGCGCGCGGCCGCGTGGTGGCGTTCGACCAGAAGGACGCGTTCGACTTCGACGAGTTCGCGGCCCTGTACCGCTCGACCGTTGGCATGGGGGTGGCTTAAGATGGCGGCCGAGAAGGGCGCGACCGTGCGCACGGCGGGCGGCGTGGCGCTCAAGAAGCCCTCCACGTTCCAGCAGTACAAGACGCTTTTGCGCAAAGACCTGGAGCAGGAGTTCCGCACGAAGGAGATGCTCACCTCCATGGGCATCTACGCGCTACTGGTGATAATCGTCTACGGCGCGGCGCTCGCGCAGACCTCGCAGACCACCGACATCCTGCAGATGTCGGGCGGCCTGCTGTGGGCGCTCATCGTGTTCACGTCGCTTCTGGGCCTCAACCGCTCGTTCGCGCACGAGAAGGAGCAGGGCTGCCTGGAGGGCATCCTGCTCGTGCCGATGGACCGCTCGGTGGTGTTCCTGGCGAAGGCGACGTCGAACCTGCTGTTCCTGCTGGTGGTGGAAGTGGTGGCCGTGCCGCTGTTCTACTTCTTCTTCCTGACCACCACCACGCCCTCGGAGAGCTTCTGGCTGCTCGTGGTGCCGCTGCTCGTGGGCACCGTGGGCGTGGCGGGCATCGGCACGCTGCTCTCCACCATCACCATCAACACGCGCGGCAAGGACGTCATGCTGGCCGTGCTGTTCATCCCGCTGATCTTCCCGCTGCTGTACGCCTGCGTGTCGGCGACGACCGCGGCCATCGTGGGCGCGGAGGGGTACGCGGACGTGATGCTGACGTCGCTGGCGCTTGCGGGCGGCTACGACGTGATCATGATCCTCGCATCGTGGGTTCTGTACGATTTCGTGATTAGCGCTTAGAGAGGAGCCGTATGACTGGGGAAACGAAAAAGGCGCCCAAGCTTCCGGAGGCGGGCCAGTGGCCCGACCGGATCGCGCCGGCGGTGCTCGTGGCGGGCATCGTGCTGTCGACGATCGGCTTTCTGCTGGCGTTTCTGTGGGCCTCGCCCGTGAACGGCGCCGCGGTGAACGGCGTCGAGATGATCGGCGGGCAGATGGTCACGAACGTGCTGCTGCTGTCGCAGAAGATCTTCTACTTCCACATGCCGGTGGCCATCACGTCGTTCGCGGCGCTCGCGTTCGCGGGCTACTACGCGGTGCGCTTCCTCATGACGAAGAACCGCCGTTTCGACACCTGCTCGAAGATCGCGATGGAGGTCGCCCTGCTGTTCGTGGCCTGCACGATGATCACGGGAGACCTGTGGACGCGCTTCGAGTGGGGCGTGTGGTGGACGTGGGATCCGCGCCTGACCACGTACCTCATCCTCATGCTCATCATCATTGCCTACTTCATCCTGCGCAACGCCATCGACGAGCCCGAGCGGCGCGCCACCTACGGTGCCGTGCTCGCCATCATCGCGCTCATCGACGTGCCCATCTGCTTCATGGTGACGCGCCTCATTCCCTCGAGCATCCACCCCGTGGTGGTGCGCGAGGGCGGCATGTCGGGCGACATGGGCATCACGCTCATGTTCTGCCTGGCCGGCATCGCCATGGTGGGTTTCGCGCTGTATCGCCTCCGCTTCCGCCAGGTGCGCCTGACCGAGCGGGTGGAGGCCCTGAAGGAGCAGTTGGAGGACTGAGGTTCCGCCGTTCTGCCGAACGGCTCGACGCTGCGAAGCGCCTCGCCGACGTTGAAACGACCTATGAGTTGAGAAGGAGATTGACCTATGAATCCGGTTCTCGTTGAGATTTACAGCACCGTTGCCCCGTCCATGCCGTTCATCATCGGCGCGTACGCGCTCATGTGGGTGGCCATCCTGGTGTACGCGCTCATCATCATGTTCGGCTTCAAGAAGGCCGAGAAGCAGATGGCCGTGCTGGAGGAGGCCCTGGCCGAGCAGCAGGGCAGGTAGCCGTCTGATGACGGCCTGTCCGCTCGTGCTACAATAGCCCAAGCGATTTTCACGAGGCGCCGCAGGATCGCGGCGCCTCTTCTGTTGTCCGAGAAGAAAGGTTTCCGTCCATGAAGGCTCTCATTCCCGCGGCCGGCCTCGGCACGCGCTTCCTGCCTGCCACGAAGGCCCAGCCCAAGGAGATGCTGCTCGTCGTCGACCGTCCGGCCATCCAGTACGTGGTGGAGGAGGGCCTGGCGTCGGCCGCCGACGAGGTGGTCATCATCAACAGCCGCGAGAAGAAGGCCATCGAGGAGCACTTCTCGCCGAACCCGGAGCTCGTGGCCACGCTGCGCGCCCGTGGCAAGGACCAGTACGCCGACCTCGTGGAGAAGGTGGGCGCCTACAACGTGAGCTACGTGTACCAGGACGAGGCGCTGGGCCTGGGGCATGCCGTGCGCTGCGCGGCCGAGAAGACCGGCGACGAGCCGTTCTACGTGCTTCTGGGCGACGTGCTGGTGCCCGACAACCAAATGCTGCCCCGCATGCAGGAGGTGTCCGACGCGCACGGCGGCGCGAGCGTCATCGCGGTCATGCCCGTGCCGGACGACCAGGTGAGCCGCTTCGGCGTCATCGCGGGCGCGGCCGTTGAGGGCGAGGACGACGTGTGGAAGGTGGATGCGCTGGTGGAGAAGCCGGCGCTCGAGGACGCGCCGTCGAACCTGGCCGTGTTCGGTCGCTACCTTTTGAGTGCCCGGGTGATGGAGCTTCTGGCCGACGTGCGGCCCGGCGTGGGCGGCGAGATTCAGCTCACCGACGCGCTCGACGCCGTGCTGCGCGAGGAGGAGATGTACGCGCTCGTCATCGACCCCGCCGACGGCTTCGACACCGGCACCGTGGAGAGCTGGCTGGAGACGAACAACATCTTGTTCCGCCGTTCTGCCGAACGGCGGAACTAGCCGACGCTGCGGCCGGCCGAGGCACCCCGCCTTCGCGCGATCCCGGAGGTTCGCGTACCAAGGTACGCTTCGCCTCCGCGATCCCGCGAATTCGGGGCACCTCGGCCGGCCTCGCTGACTTACTACGCCAACCTGGCGGTGAGCGGCGCATTTTGCATGGAGCGACAAGGGAATATGACGTTTCGCGATAAACCTGCTGTACAATAAACCAGTTTGAGCAATTCCGCCGCCTGTGTGCGGCGGATACCGATAGCGGCGTCAAGGAGCAAGGAACTGCCATTATGACGGACTTCATGAACGAATACTGCATGCACACCGCCACGTGCGGCGAGCTGCGCCGCGGCGACGTGGGCCGCGAGGTCGTGCTCACGGGCTGGGCGTGGCACAACCGCGACCACGGCGGCCTCATCTTCATCGACCTGCGCGACCGCGCGGGCTACACGCAGGTGGTCGTCGACCCCGATTGTGTGAGCGCCGACGACTTCGCGAAGGCCGAGCACCTGGGTCGCGAGTACGTGCTGAAGATCGCGGGCACGGTGCGCGAGCGCGGCGCGGAGGCCGTCAACCCGAACATGGCCACGGGCGAGATCGAGGTGCTGGCGAAGTCCGTCGAGGTTCTGAACACGAGCGTCACCCCGCCGTTCTCCATCGAAGACGGCATCGAGACGGATGAGACCACGCGCATGAAGTGGCGCTACCTCGATATCCGCCGCCCCGAGATGTACCAGGCCCTGCACCTGCGCCACACGGTGGCCCAGGCCATGCGCGGCGCGCTCAACGAGCGCGGCTTCCTGGAGGTGGAGACGCCCATCCTGGCGAACTCCACGCCCGAGGGCGCGCGCGACTACATCGTGCCGAGCCGTCCGAACCCGGGCCGCTTCTACGCGCTGCCGCAGAGCCCGCAGCAGTTCAAGCAGATGCTCATGGTGGGCGGCATCGAGCGCTACTATCAGATCGCCCGCTGCTTCCGCGACGAGGACCTGCGCGCCGACCGCCAGCCCGAGTTCACGCAGGTGGACATCGAGATGGGCTTCGTGCAGGGCGAGGACGTGATGAACCTCATGGAGGACGTCATGGCCGAGACGCTGGCCGCCGTGGGAGTGGAGCATGCGTTCCCCTTGCAGCGCATGCAGTACCGCGAGTCCATGGACCGCTTCGGCAACGACCGTCCCGACACGCGCTTCGGCATGGAGCTCGTGGACATCACCGACATCGTGAAGGACACGGGCTTCAAGGTGTTCTCGAGCGTGGCGCAGTCCGGCGGCGTGGTGAAGGCCATCAACGCGAAGGGCGCGGGCGACTGGAGCCGCGGCGACGTGGAGAAGCTGGCCGACATCGCGGCCGAGAACGGCGCGAAGGGCATGGCCTGGATCGCCTTCACCTCCGACGGCAAGGAGAAGAGCCCCATCATCAAGTTCTTCAGCGACGAGGAGTTCGCCGCGCTGAAGGAGGCCATGGACGTGGAGCCGGGCGACCTTCTGCTGTTCGCCGCCGACACCTACGAGGTGGCGAGCGCCGTGCTTTCCGCCCTGCGCCTGCACATGGCCGACGCGCTGAACGTGCCGCGCGAGGGCCATCAGCTGCTCTGGGTGGTGAACTTCCCCATGTTCCGCTACGACGAGGACGAGAAGAAGTACGCCGCCGAGCACCATCCGTTTACGCACGTGCTGGACGAGGACGTGGACAAGATCGAGAGCGACCCGCTGGCGTGCGGCAGCTACAGCTACGACCTCGTGATGGACGGCTTCGAGGTGGGCGGCGGCACCATCCGTATCCACAACGCCGACGAGCAGCGCGCCGTGCTGCGCACGTGCGGCCTCACCGACGAGGAGATCGACGAGAAGTTCGGCCACCTCATCCACGCGCTCGAGCTGGGCGCGCCGCCCCACGGCGGCATCGCGCTCGGCCTCGACCGCCTGGTCATGCTGCTGGGGGGCAAGGCATCCATCCGCGACGTCATCGCCTTCCCGAAGACGTCGAGCGCGTCCGACCCGATGACGGGCGCCCCGAGCGCCGTGACGGGCCGCCAGCTCAAGGAAGTGAACCTGCGCACGCTGTAGCGCTTGCACGCTCGGCAGGAACGCGGTGCAATCCTGCCAACGGCAGCGCCCGCCAGCGCGGGTGGTGCGTGTTATTTAGTTAAGCCGGTCATCCTTGGAGTGGGGGCCGGCTTTCCTATTTCTATCCTCATCATTTCTTCTAACACGTGAAAGCTATGTGCTTTTGGTTGCGCGCGAGGGTGGGAGAGGGCGCCCGCCCTCGCTTTCGACTATACTTAGGAACCGTATGAACCGAGTACTTCGGATGGGCCGGGCGGCGCCATGTTCCGAACCTGGTCAGGTCCGGGAGGAAGCAGCCATAAGGGACCGCTGGCGAGCGCCCTGCCTATCCGGGTTACTCGGTTCCGTCGGTCTGGCGACCGACGGAACGGCTCGACGCTGCGAAGGGCTGTGGCACCGAATCTTGCCCCTTTTACGCTTGCCCTCACGTGCCAAAGCACGCTCGGCCGCATGATGGGGCAAACTCCGGTACCACAGCCCTTCTCGCTGGCTGGCCGGACTGGTGGTTTGACAACCTGTGGCACTGAAGGGCGTACATGGACATCATCAATTTCTTCGTCGACCTGCTCAGCGATCCGCGCGGGGCCATTGCAGGCTGGATCATCGCGCTGGGGCCGGTGTGGGTGTACTCGCCGCTGTTCCTCATCGTGTTCGTGGAGACGGGGCTCGTGTTCTTCCCGTTCCTGCCGGGCGACTCGCTGCTGTTCGCGGCCGGCGTGTTCTCGGCCGACGGCGGGGGCTTGAACGTCTGGGCCACGCTCGTCGTGTTCTACGTCGCGGCCATCCTGGGCAATACGTCGAACTACTGGATCGCGCGGTTCTTCGGCACGCGCATCATCGACTCCGGCAAGGTGAAGGCGCTCACGCCCGAGCGCATGGCCAAGCTCGACCACTTCTTCGCGAAGTACGGCGGCCTGACCATCGTCATCACGCGCTTCATGCCGTTCTTCCGCACGTTCGCCCCGTTCATCGCCGGAACCGGCCACATGAACTTCGCGAAGTTCACGCTGTTCAACGTCATCGGCGGCGTGTCCTGGGTGAGCCTGTTCGTGCTGGTGGGGTACTTCTTCGGCGGCATTCCGGTCGTGCAGGAGCACTTCGAGGTCATCGTCCTGGGCATCGTGGCGGTGTCGGTGGCGCCGGCCATCATCGGAGCGGTTAAGGCCGCCCTGGGCTCCCGCAAGAAGAAGGCGGGCGACGGGCGCACGCAGGTCCAGGCCGAGATCGATGCCGACGTGGCCGAGGAGCGGG
>NC_021021.1:810120-811464 GCF_000210055.1 Gordonibacter pamelaeae 7-10-1-b | reverse complement strand
GGCCCCGGCGGCGACGGGCGCGCGCTCGCCGCGCGGCGCGCATGCGAAGGCGGAATCCGAGACGGAGTAGCAGGGAAGCGAGCATACGCGATGGCAGAGGCACTTTACCGCAAATACCGGCCGCAGATCTTCGAGGACGTCGTCGGCCAGGAGCACATCGAGCGCACCATCAAGAACGCCATCGAGCAGGACAAGGTGAGCCATGCCTACCTGTTCACGGGCCCGCGCGGCACGGGCAAGACCACCACGGCGCGCCTGCTGGCGAAGGCGCTTCTGTGCGATCACGGCCCCACGCCCGAGCCCGACGGCACGTGCGACGACTGCGTGATGATAGCCAACGGCGAGCACCCGGACGTCTACGAGCTGGACGCCGCGAGCCGCACCGGCGTGGAGAACGTGCGCGAGGAGATCATCGGGCGCGTGCAGTTCGCCCCCACGCGCGGGCGCTACAAGATATACATCATCGACGAGGTCCACATGCTGTCCACGGCGGCGTTCAACGCGCTGCTGAAAACGCTCGAGGAGCCGCCGAGCCACGTGGTGTTCATCCTGGCCACCACCGACCCGCAGAAGGTGCCCGAGACCATCCACTCGCGCTGCCAGCGCTTCGACTTCCGCCGCATCTCGTCGGAGTCCATCGTGACGCGCCTCGGGGCCATCTGCGTGGCGGAGGACGTGGAGTTCGAGGGCGAGGCGCTCGACCTGATCGCGCACCGCGCCGAAGGCGGCATGCGCAACGCGCTCACCTCGCTCGAGCAGCTCATCGCGTTCGGCGAGGGGAAGGTCACGCTGGAAGTGGCCGAGCGCATGCTGGGCGGCGTAGACACGAGCGACGTGGCCGAGATCGTGCGCGCCGTCGGCACGCGCGACGTGGCCGCCTGCTTCCGCTGGACGGCCGACTACGTGGAGACGGGCGCCGACTTGGCGCAGTTCGTGCGCGACCTGGCCGAGCACGTGCGCAACATGTACGTGCTGACGCTGGCGGGTGCCGACGTGGCGCTCGAGGTGAGCGACGCCACGCGCCGCGAGCTGGCCCACGAGATGCAGTGGTTCGGCCCCGACCGCCTTTCGCGGCTTCTCGGCGTGCTGGGCGACCTCTCGGCCGAGCTCAAGACGTCCACGAACCCGCGCCTGTCGTTCGAGATCGCGCTGACGCGCATGGTGCGCCCGGATTCCGACCTGACGCTCGAGGCCCTTGCCGAGCGCGTCGAGGCGCTGGAGGGCGGCCATTCGGCCGTTGCGCACGTGGTGTCCGCTGCGGCGGGCCAGCAGGCTGCGTCCCCGGCTAACATGCAGGCGGCGTCGTTCGCAGATGCGCGCGCGGTCTCGGCTGCTGACGCCCAG
>NC_021021.1:808348-809470 GCF_000210055.1 Gordonibacter pamelaeae 7-10-1-b | reverse complement strand
CGTCGCGCCCGGACCTGCCGCCGGAGCCCGATGCGCGCACCTCGCCTTCCGTGGACCTGACGGCTCCCGTGCAGTCGCCCGGCGAGCTGGAGGCCATCTTGGCGGCGGGATTCGGCGATGGCGTGATCGTCGAAGAAGTGAGAGAATAGCGCGCGAAGCAACGCCGCGGCAAGCAGGCGGCATCCGATAAACGACAAGCTACGAGCAGAGAGCAGACAGGAGACCACGATGGCGAAACGAGGCGGGTTCCCCGGAGGCGGCGGCATGGGCAACATGGGCGCCATGATGAAGCAGGCCCAGAAGATGCAGGCCGAGCTGGCGAAGGCCCAGGACGAGATCAAGGACATGGAGTACGAGGCCACGGCCGGCGGCGGCATGGTGAAGGTGGTGGCCACGGGCGACATGGCCATCAAGAGCATCGTCATCGACCCGGAGGCCGTGGACCCCGAGGACGTGGACCTGCTCCAGGACATGGTGCTGGCGGCGGTGAACGAGGCCCTGCGCGGCATGTCCGACGTGAGCGCCCAGCGCCTGAACTCCGTGACCGGCGGCATGAACATCCCCGGCCTGATGTAGGCGCGGGCAGCAGCCATGTACGCAGCGCCGTCCATCCAGAAGCTCCTCGACGAGCTGGAGCGCCTGCCCGGCATCGGCCCGAAGTCGGCGCAGCGCATCGCCTACTGGATACTCAACACCGACAAGGCCACGGCGCTGCGCCTGTCCGAGGCCATCGCGGAAGTGAAGGACCAGGTGCACTTCTGCCGGCAGTGCTTCAACTACGCCGAGGACGACCTGTGCGAGATATGCCGGTCGTCCCGGCGCGACCCGGGCATCATCTGCGTGGTCAGCGAGCCGCGCGACATTCCGCCCATCGAGCGCACGGCCGTGTTCTCGGGCCTTTACCATGTGCTGGGCGGCGCCCTGTCGCCCATGGAGGGCATCGGCCCGGACAACCTGCGCATCGCCGAGCTCATGAAGCGCCTGGCATCGGGCGAGGTGACCGAAGTGGTGCTGGCCACCAACCCCAACGTGGAGGGCGAGACCACGGCCGCCTACCTGGCGCGCCTCATCAAGCCGCTCGGCGTGAACGTGACGCGTCCCGCCAGCGGCCTGCCCGTGGGC
>NC_021021.1:793298-807577 GCF_000210055.1 Gordonibacter pamelaeae 7-10-1-b | reverse complement strand
CGCAGTTCTCGCGCGGCACGGTGCCGCCCGCGGACGACGAGGACGCGCGCGAAGCGCTGCGCCGCGTCATGGAGGGCGACGACGTGCCGGCCGATGCTTCGGCGGTGGGCGAGCATTTCAAGACGCAGCACCCCGACCACGTGGACATCTCCAACAAGCTGCCCACGTCCGACACGGTGGCCGTGGTCACCGACATCGCCGAGGCCGTGCATGCCGCCAAGCTGTACAACGTCCCGTCGTTCGACCTGTGCGACGTGGCCGGCCTCGCCGACTTCGTGGAGGAGCACTACGTGCGCCCGCGCGTGACCGTGGTCATCCAGGCGGGCGGCGAGAGCCGGCGCATGGGGCGTAGCAAGGCCACCGTTCCCTTCGCGGGGCGCCCGCTCATCTGCCGCCTCGTGGAGCGCTTGGCCCCGGTGTCCGACGACCTGGTCATCACCACGAACGAGCCGGACAACCTGGCGTTTCTTCACGCCGAGTTCCCGCAGTACCGCATCCAGCTCGTGTGCGACGCGTTCGACTACCGCGGCGCGCTGCCCGGCCTCTACACGGCCATGCAGGCCGCCCGCAACCCCTACGTGGCCGTGGTGGCGTGCGACATGGTGTTCGCCTCGGGGTCGCTCGTGGTGGCCGAGGCGCTGGCCATGAACGAGTCGGGCGCCGACGTGGTGGTGCCCGTGAACAAGCACGGCTACGAGCCGTTCCATGCCCTGTACCGCCGCATGGCCTGTCTGCCCGCCGTGCGCCGCGCGCTCGACCGGGGGGAGAAGCGCGCCCAGGCGTTCTTCGACGATGTGAAGGTGCTGGAGTTCCCGCAGAGCAAGGTGTTGGAGGCGGAGCCCATGGGCGGCTGCTTCATCAACGCGAACACGCCCGACGAGCTGCACGCGCTCGAGGAGTCGTTCCTGGAAGGATAGGCATGCCCAACCTCATCGACATCGTGGAAGTGGCCGAGGCCCTGGAGAGCAAGGCCGTGTTCCTGGCGCCCGATCGCTGCACCGTGGTGCGCAACCGCCACTCCTCGTGCCGGAAGTGCACCGATGCGTGCCCGACGGATGCCGTGGGCGCGAAGGACAACGTGCTCGCCCTCGACAACGAACGGTGCGTGGCGTGCGGCGCCTGCACCACCGTGTGCCCCACCGAGGCGCTCATCCCGCTCGCCCCGCTCGACGAGGACCTGGCCGCCTCGGTGGCCGACGCCGTGGTGGCCTCGGGCGGCCGCGCTGTTTTCGCGTGCGCCCGCATCGCCTCGAAGCGCAAGGGGGACCCCACGAAGTTCGCGGAAGTGCCGTGCCTGGCGCGCATGGAGGAGAGCGTGCTGTTGGAATTGGCGGCCCGCGGCGTGGAGGATATCCTGCTGGTGGACGGCACCTGCGCCACCTGCAAGTTCCGTGCGTGCGTGCCGGGCATCGACGCCACGGTGGCCTCGGCGAACCAGCTGCTGGCCGCCCAGGGTTCGCCCATCCGCGTGGAGCGCGCCTCGGCGTTCCCGGACGACGTGCTGCTGGAGGACGCGCGCAGCCTGCTGGGCGCCTCGCGCCGCGGTTTCTTCTCGCAGGCCAAGGGCACGGCGCTGGATGCGGCCGGGAAGACGGTGGAGGTTGCCTTCAAGAAGACCGGCATGGCGAACGTGCCGTCGCTGCGCGACAGGCTGCGCATGTCCGATGCGGGCACGCTGCCCCAGTTCAATCCCGTGCGGCGCATGCATGTGCTGGATGCCATGGACAGCCTGGGACCGTCGGTGGCGCCCGAGATAGACACGCGCCTGTTCGGCAGCGTGCACGTGGATGCCGAGGCGTGCTCGTCGTGCGGCATGTGCGCGGTGTTCTGCCCCACCGGCGCGCTCAAGAAGAGCGACCTCGTGCCCGAGGAGGGCGAGGGCAGCTTCCTGGAGTTCTCGGCGGCCGACTGCGTGCAGTGCAACCTGTGCGCCGATGCCTGCCTGAAGGACTGCCTGACGGTGAGCCCCATCGTGGCCACCGAGGAGTTGTTCGACTTCGAGCCCCGGCTGATCTACCTGCCGAACCCGCCCGCGCGCCCGGGCATCCTATCGAGCCTGAAGCGGTAAGCCGCACGCGGTCGCCGGCGGATTATTCGTGCCTTTCGCGAACTGTACCTTTTCTTTGTACAGAACATACTGTATAAGTAAAGTGAACAGTTAGGTAAGCAGTCCGGCGCAGGCGCCGAGTGCGAGCGAAGGCGGGCGAGTCAACTTGAACAGCGATTTCATCGTGGCGGTGCACGCATTGGTGTTCCTGAACCACAAGCAGGGCGTCGTGTCGAGCGAGGCGCTGGCGGAGAACGTGTGCACGAACGCCGCCCGGGTCCGCAAGGTCATGGCGCCGCTCAAGCGCGCGGGGCTCGTGGAGACGCGCGAAGGCAACGAGGGGGGCTACCGGTTCGCGGCCGACCCGGTTGGCACCGACCTGGCGTCCATCGCCGAGGCGCTGGGCGTGCGCTTCGTCGAGGCGCGCTGGCACAGCGGCGATGCCGACAAGGAGTGCCTCGTGGCCTCCGGCATGGGCGGCATCATGGACGGCATATTCGCCGAGCTGGACGAATGCTGCCGCGAGCGCTTGAAACAGGTGACGGTGGCGTCCATCGACGACCGCATCTTCGGCGGGGCGTCCGCGGCAAAGCCCGCGTAGCGCCGCATCCCCTCCCGCGTTCGGCCCCGCGCCGACGACGACCGATGAGGAGCAACCATGGGTTTCTCGCTTGAGACGAGCGTTCCGGCGCTCACCGTGTTCGTCCAGGGCCTGTTGAGCTTCTTCTCGCCCTGCGTGCTTCCGCTCATCCCGCTGTACGTGGGTTATCTCGCAGGCGGGGCGGGTGTCGAGGGCGACGACGGCACCATCGCGTACCCGCGCAAGAAGGTGCTGGTGAACACCTTGTTCTTCGTCGTGGGCGTGAGCTTCGCGTTCTTCCTGCTGGGCTTCGGGTTCACGGCGCTCGGCCAGTTCTTCACAGGCAACCAGCGCGTGTTCTCGGTGGCGGCCGGCATCATCATGGCGGCGTTCGGCCTGTACATGCTGGGAGCCTTCGGCAAGACGCGCGTCATCGAGACGGAGCGCCGTCTGCCGTTCAACCTGGGGCGCTTTGCCATGAACCCGCTGGTGGCGCTTGTGCTGGGCTTCACGTTCAGCTTCGCGTGGACGCCGTGCGTGGGACCGGTGCTGGCCAGCGTGCTGCTCATGGCGTCGTCCAGCGCGTCGGCTGCGACGGGCTTCGCGCTCGTGGGCGTGTACACGGTCGGGTTCGTGCTGCCGTTTCTGGCGGTGGGCCTGTTCACGGGAGAGGTGCTGCGGTTCTTCCGCACGCACGGCAACGTGGTGAAGTACACGGTGAAGGTGGGCGGCGCGCTGCTCATCGTCATGGGCGTGATGACCGCGACCGGGTGGATGAACGGCGTGACCAGCTACCTTTCGAGCTTCGGTGCTGCTCCGGCCGCGCAGGAGCAGCCGGCCGACCAGGGCGCGGGCGGTGCGGCGAGCGGTGACAACGGCACCGGAAGCACCGGCGGCGAAGGCACCGGCTCCGGCAGCGCGTCCGGTGGGTCATCCGAGGGTGGTTCGGCCGACGCGGGCGCGGCCTCCAAGGACGGCATGAGGATGGCCCCGAACGCCGACCTCGTGCTGGCCGACCAAGACGGGGTGGAGCACAGGCTGTCCGACTACCGCGGCAAGACGGTGTTCCTGAACTTCTTCGCCACCTGGTGCGGGCCGTGCCAGCGCGAGATACCCGATATCGAGGCGCTGTACCGCGACCGCGGGGAAAACGCGGGCGAGGTGGTGGTGCTGGGCGTGGCGAACCCCAAGACGCCCGAGCATCCGCAGAACAGCGACGTGGGCGTGGACGAGGTCAAGGCCTTCGTCGACGAGTACGGCATCACGTATCCCGTGCTCATGGACACCACGGGCCAGCTGTTCTCGTCGTTCGGCGTGAGCTCGTTCCCCACCACGTTCATGATCGACAAGGACGGGTACGTGTTCGGCTACGCGGCCGGCATGCTCACCGCCGACGTCATGGACAGCATCGTCGACCAAACCGTCTCCGGCGTGCGGAAGTAGCACACGCCTGCCGCCCGCCGGGCGGGTGCGGCGTATTCCCGTGCATTCCCGTGTTCGGGCTCTTCCCCTTCCCGGGAGCTGTGTTATACTGCCAGCAACGCTTTAGCGCAGTAAAGTAGAAAAGCGGTCGAGGGGCGCGCAGCCAGGGGAGGCGGGCGTCGGGCCGCAGGGACATGGGAGGAACGGACCTATGAAGAAGAAACTCAAGGGCATCGTCGTTGCTGCGGCGACGCTCGCACTGGCGGCCGTCATGCTGGCCGGCTGCTCGGGCGGCGGCGACGCGCAGAAGAGCGACGAGGGCAAGGCGGGCGACGCCCCGTTCACGCTCACGGTGGGCTTCGACCAGGGCTACCCGCCCTACGGCTACGTGGGCGATGACGGCCAGTTCACGGGCTTCGACCTGGAGCTTGCCAAGGCCGTGTGCGAGAAGATGGGCTGGGAGCTGAAGCTGGAGCCCATCGATTGGGATGCGAAGGACGCGCTCATCGGCAGCGGCACCATCAATTGCATTTGGAACGGCTTCACCATGGAAAACCGAGAGGACGACTACACGTTCTCCGAGCCGTATATGTACAACGAGCAGGTGGTGGTCGTGAAGAAGGACAGCGGCGCCAAGAACCTCGAGGACCTCGCCGGCAAGACGGTGCTCACGCAGGTTGACTCGGCGGCGCTCCATGTGCTCGAGAACGACAACGCGGAGGAGGGCGGCCAGGCCGCGCTTGCCGCCACGTTCAAGGAACTGCAGACCATCGGCGACTACAACAACGCCTTCATGCAGCTCGAGTCCGGCATGGTGGACGCCGTGGCGTGCGACCTGTCCATCGCGAGCTTCCAGATGGCTGCCAAGCCCGACGCCTACGTGAAGCTGGGCGTGCTCGCTCCCGAGAACTACGCCGTGGGCTTCAAGAAGGGCGACACGGAGCTCGCCAAGCAGGTGACCGACGCCCTCAAGCAGCTCGACGAGGAGGGCTTCGTCAAGGAGCTCTGCGCGAAGTACGAGGATCAGGGCATCACCTACGACAACTGGGTTCTGTAGCGTTCCGGCGGCCTGCCGGCCGCCGAGACTGCTCGACGCTGCGAAGCGCTGACGCACCCCGCTTGCCCCTTTTTCGCTTGCCCTCACGTGCACAAGCACGCTCGGCTGCGAAACGGGGCAATCCGGGGCACGTCAGCGCTTCTCGCTGACTTTGATGGACCTGTGATGATTGAGAAAGGCCGGACATGGAATTCGCGACGATGATGGAACTCTTGCTCTCGGGATTGGCTTTCACCGTGCAGATCTTCCTCGTCACCCTTGTCGGCTCGCTGCCGCTTGGGGTGCTGGTGGCGTTCGGTCGCATGAGCCGCTTCAAGCCCATAGCGCTCGTCACGCGCTTCTATATCTCGGTCATGCGGGGAACGCCGCTCATGCTGCAGCTCATGGCGCTCATGTTCGGACCTTACTACCTGTTAGGTCTCAACATGGGGGGCGACTGGAAGTACTGGGCGTGCTCCATCGGCTTCATCATCAACTACGCGGCCTACTTCGGCGAGATCTACCGCGGCGGCATCCAGTCCATCCCGCGCGGGCAGTACGAGGCGGCCGAGGTGCTGGGCTACTCGAAGCTCCAGACGTTCATGAAGATCGTGCTTCCCCAGGTGGTCAAGCGCATCCTGCCCGCCATGAGCAACGAGATCATCACGCTGGTGAAGGACACGTCGCTCGCGTTCGTGCTCGGCATCATGGAGATGTTCAGCCAGGCGAAGGCCATCGCCGCCTCGCAGGTGAGCATGCTTCCCTATGTGATCGCCGGCGTGATCTACTGGGTGTTCAACTTCATTGTGGAGATCGTGCTCACGCGCATCGAGAAGAAGCTGAACTACTACCATGACTGATGGTTTCGCCGCTCTGACGAAGGGCTGATCGGGCCGACGCTGCGGAAACCCTCGCTGACTTTGGTGGACCTGGAAGGAGCTGGAAGTTGTGACAAGCGAACAGCCGCTCGTGCTCTTGGAGCACGCGAGGAAGAGCTTCGGCGGCACGCCGGTGCTGAAGGATATCTCGCTCTCGGTGCGCCGGGGCGAGGTCGTGGCCGTGATCGGGCCGTCGGGGGGCGGCAAGTCCACCCTTCTGCGCTGCTGCACGCTGCTGGAGACGCTGGACGGCGGGCGCCTGGCATACGGCGACCTGGTGGTGGCCGAGGAGGATGCGGCCGGCCGCGCCGTCTACGCGGGCAAGGCCGCGCTCAAGGAGGCCAAGACGCGCTTCGGCCTGGTGTTCCAGAACTTCAACCTGTTCCCGCACTACACGGTGCTGAAGAACGTGACCGACGCGCCGCTGCACGTGCAGAAGCGCCCGAAGGACGAGGTCATGGAACATGCGCGCGCCCTGCTGGCGAAGATGGGGCTGGCGGGCACGGAGGACAAGGTGCCCTGCGAGCTGTCGGGCGGCATGCAGCAGCGCGTGGCCATCGCCCGCGCGCTCGCGCTCGACCCCGACGTGCTGTTCTTCGACGAGCCCACGAGCGCGCTCGACCCGGAGCTCACGAAGGACGTGCTCAAGGTCATCCGAGACTTGGCCGCCGAGCACATGACCATGGTGATCGTGACGCACGAGATGAGCTTCGCGCGCGACGTGGCCGACCACATCGTGTTCATGGACGGCGGCGTGATCGTGGAGGAGGGCCCCGCCGAGCAGGTCATCAACCGCCCGCAGCACCAGCGCACCCGCGCGTTTCTGGCGAAGTACGAAGGGGAGTAGCGATGGCCATCGACAAGGTGAAGGCCTACCTGCGCGAGCGCGGCATGGACGGCCGCGTGCTGGAGTTCGACACGTCTAGCGCAACGGTGGAGCTGGCGGCGGCTGCCGTGGGCTGCGAGCCGGCGCGCATTGCCAAGACGCTGTCGTTCCACGTGGGTGACCGGGTGGCGCTCGTGGTGGCGGCCGGCGACGCCCGCATCGACAACCCCAAGTTCAAGGCGCAGTTCGGATGCAAGGCTAAGATGCTCGCCGCCGACGAGGCCGAGCCGCTCATCGGCCACGGCGTGGGCGGGGTGTGCCCGTTCGCCGTGAACGAGGGCGTGGACGTGTTCCTGGACGAGTCGCTGCGCCGCTTCGACACGGTGTACCCGGCGGCCGGCAGCGCGGCGAGCGCCGTGCGCCTCTCGCCCGACGAGCTCGAGCGCTGCGCCGAGCCCTGCACGTGGGTCGACGTGTGCAAGCTGCCATGACGGTGCAGGACGGCAGCCTGCTTCCTGCTGCCCGCTTCGGTGCAGAAGGGGCGCCCGTGACATTCTACGTGGTGCGCCACGGCCAGACGCTGTTCAACGTCATGGGCAAGGTGCAGGGCTGGTGCGACACGCCGCTCACGGACGAGGGCGTGCGCGCCGCCGAGGCGCTCGGCCGCGTTTGGCCGACGTCGACTTCGCCGCCGCGTTCTCCAGCGACAGCGGTCGGGCCGTGCAGACGCTCGACGCGCTGCTGGGGGCGCGGGCCGCGCAACGTGGCGAGGCGTACGCGCCTCCCGAGACCTTCCCGCCCACCTGCGTGCCGAACGGCCCCTCTTCGGCCATCGAGTACGGTGCGCTGCATACCCTGCTCTGCGCCGAGACGCCGTTTCCCCTGGCGCACGACCCGCGCCTGCGCGAGTGGTGCTACGGCGATTTGGAGGGAGAGCCGGGCGACCAGCTGCGGGCGGCGCTTGCCCGCGGGTTCGGCGCGGAATTGGGCTTCGAGGAGCACAACCGCCGCCTGCCCGAGGTGGCCGACGTGCTCGCGCGTGCCGATACGTCGGGGCGTGCCGAGCGCTTCGATGCCATCGAGCGGCGTCTCTCCGGCTTCTTCGCCGAGGCGGGCGAGGCCGTGCGCTTGGCCGGCGGCGGCAACGCGCTCGTGGTCACGCACTCGTTCGTGGTGCGCACGCTGGTGTACCTGCTGGACCCTGCGCGCGTGAACGACCCGGCGAAGATCCCCAACGCCAGCGTCACGCGCATCGGCTACGACGGCCATGCGTTCTCGCTGGCCGAGATAGGCTCCACCGACTGGCAACGGTGAGACGGGGGATTCCCCCCGTCTCACCTACAGCTTGGCCTCCACCATGTCGATCAATTCCTGCTGCGAATGCACGTCCAGCTTCTTGTAAATGTGGTAGGTGTGGGTCTTGATGGTGTGCGGCGAGATGACCAGCTCTTCCGCGATGTAGTGCTGGTTTCGCCCGCGCGCCAGCATCGTGTGTATCCGCGTCTCCTGGTTGGTCAGCTCGTACGCCTCCGCAATCTCGGCGCACGCCGCCTTCCACTTGTCCAAGAACGCGTCCGCCTGCGGCTCGCCGGACTCCTCCTTGCGGCTTTTCACGAGGTCCCACACCAGCAGCATGACCAGGGCGATCACGATGACGATGGAGAAGATGGCGTACCCGGTGTCAAACCCCGCCTTTCCCAGCCCGGCGTACAGCAGCGCCCCGACCGACCACCCGATGAAGATACCCGCGAAGTTGCCGATGGTGGGCGGTGCGTAGGATGCGTACACCGGCAGCTGGCGGTCGCTTATCTCGTCGGCCAGATCGCCCCAGGTGATGGCATCGTAGCAGGTGAACCCGAAGATGATCAGTGCTAGGAAGAAGACCTTCAGCATCTCCGGCACGTAGGGAAACGGCAGCACCGCCAAGGCGATGAGCGGAAGCAGGAGCATGCGGTACAGGTCGGAGTCGGCCTCCACCTTCTTCGACAGAACGTACACCGCGAACGCCAAAGACGATACGGCGATCGAGGCGGCAATCACCACCACCAGCCCGTTCTCCACGGCAAGGCTGAGCACGGTATAGGAGGTCACGCCGAATACGAGCGTGTACAGGAGGGTGCGCGGCAACGTGGGAACGAATTCCCGGAACCGGTCGAGCACCGCCTCGAGGTAGGCACGGTAGGACGCGGCATCTTCGAGCCGTTTCGGGCCGATGCCCTTGCTTGCCAAATGCGAGCACGCAACGGAGGCAACGGGGAAGGAGGCTATCATGACAATGCCCACGACGGGGTCCATGAACAGCGGAAGAACATACAAAAGCGAGGCCAGCAGGAATGCGAGCGCGATGCTGCGCATGAGCTTGGCGCGCCGCAGCCATACGAAGAAGGGACCGGTCTTCAGATAGACGAACGAGGACGCAAGCCCCCCGAGGGCGAAGAGCACGCCTGCCTGCAGGAAGCCGAGCTCGCTTCCCATCTGCCCCAGAAAAGCCGGGACCTCCGCCAGGATCGACGGCAGCGCGACGCCGATTCCGAACCAAAGGCGGTCGACCACATGCTACAGGTGCCAGCCGGCCAAGGCGAAGACGACCATGCTGAGCGCGGAGGCGCCCGCCACGATCACGCAGAGCAGGAGGTAGGCGCTGAAATCCGCCGTGGCGAACGGGTTCAGCACGTTCGCATGGAATATCGAGAAGATCCAGGCCCAGTAGGCAGCCAGCGCGACGATGCCCAAGATCACGCGTCTCGAGCTGTTGCCGATGAGCAGGTCGCGGGCGTCGCCTTCCGTCGGCTCGACGTTCTTGTTGGCGGGGGGCAGTTGCCTCTCTTGAGCAGTCACGGTCTTCTCCTGTGGTCTCGGCTAAACCTCGTCATGGTGCGCAGCGCGGCGAAGGCTGCCCAAGCCTCCTTTCGTCCCCGGCGGTTCGGGGAAGACGAAGCCGCACGTCTCGCAGGTCTTCGCGCCGCTTCTGCTCATGCCCAGGCACACAGGGGCACAGCCCCTCGCGGTAGGCGGGATGGCATTTCCCGCAGTTTCGGCATGGAAAGCAATGTTCCCTCACAACAGTACCCCCTCTCGAATCATCAAGGCGGGCGCCGGCCGAAACCGATGCCCGCCGTTTTAACGTGCGTATGCGGCCTGTCGCTATTCGCGCGTGCTGCGGATGCTCTTATTGTAGATGCGGCGGAACACGAGGAGGCAGATGACGCACGCCGCAAGGGACAGCCCGCCCATGGCCATCGCCGCCGCCCCGTAGCCGGCGCTGTCGAGGATCATGCCGACGATGGCAGGCACCGCCAGCGTGCCGCCGTTCTGCCCGAGCACCACGACGGCGGTCGCGGCGCCCACCGTCTTCGGCGAGCGCGCGACCTCGGGGGCCATCGCGAAGAAGACGGTCGGGGCTGCCCCGAGGAAGCACCCGAGGACGAAGGCGATGACGTACGTTCCCACCACGCCGATGTCCAGGTTGAACCACAGGAAGAGGCCGATGGCGCACACCAGCATGTCAATGAACAGCAGCAGGCCCTTGTCCTTCGTCCGCGCGAGGACGAGGCCCATGGCCGTGCCGCCAACCAGCATGCCGGCGGCCGCGATGGTCGCGCACAGGTTCGCCGCGCCCTCGGTCCAGCCGTTCTCCACGTTCAGGAACGGGATGGTGAAGGCGTTGAACGCGTCGGTCGCACCGCCCACGAGGAAGAACATGACAGCGCTTAGGAGGGACAGCGGCGCCAGGTAGCCCCACAGGACCCCGTGCTTCTCGGGATTCTCCTTGGCGCCGGCGGATTCTTCCAGGTCCTTGCGCTCGGATTCGGCGGGAGCCTTCACGCAGACGATCACCAGCAGGAATGCCAGCACGGCGCCGACGAGGCCGAACACCCACATGCCGGTCCAGTTGCCGTTCTCCATGATGGGGGTGGCGGAAAGCGTCACGATCATCATGGCGAAGCCGACGTTCGCGCCCCACACGCCGTTGGCGAGGCCGCGCTTCTTCGGCTCGTACCACATGGCGATGATGCCCGGCCCGGCGGTCATGGCCGCGCCGTACCCGCAGCCCTCGAGTGCACGCGTTACCAGGATGCCCGCGTCGCTGGTCCAGAACAGGCCTGCGATGTTGCCCACGATGGAGACGAGCAGGGCGATGCTCACCACCTTGCGCGCGCCGAAGCGGTCCATGAGCGCGCCGCCGAACAGCGCCATCACGACGGCCGCGATGGAGAACATCGTCATCATGAGGCCCTGGGTGGTGTAGGAGATGCCGAGCACCTCCATCATGTTCGGGGCGGCGGGCGGCACCTTGCCGTACTCGAACGCTATGAGCACGCTGGCTATGATGATGGCCCACACGGGAATCCACGCCCGGTTTTTCTTACTCATTGTGTCCCCTTTCTTGATGGTGCCGGCGCCTGGCGGTCGTTTCCCCTCGTGTCGGGCGCCGGCACGAGCATCGTTGGTCTAGTCCTCTGCCTCGCAGGAGAACAGGGTCTGCTTCGGCTTGCGGGCAAGTTCCTTCGCCAGGTCCTCGAGGTCCCCGTACTTCAGAACCTGTGCCTGGCAATGCTTCACGCAGGTGGGCTCATGACCCTTCGCAACGCGGTCGGCGCACAGGTCGCACTGGTCGGTGGGGGCGGGCAGATAGCTGTACTGCCACGTCTTCGGGGCGTATTCCCACGGGCCCACCTCGTGCACCTTGATGCCCCACTGGTCGCTCGGGTAGCCATGCTCAAGCTGGCAGGCCACCTCGCAGGTGTGGCAGCCCGAGCACCACTCGTAATCGACGAGCAATCCTTTTGCTCCCATTGCCTATTCTCCTTCCCTACCGGATACATCTTGCAGATCGTGTTCTTGTAGTTCGCGCCGAAGCCGGAAGTGCCGCAGTCGTAGGGCAGGAGGTTCTCCACGGTGAGGTCCCACAGGTCGTAGAGGCCCTCGTCGAGCTCGCAGGGCGCCTCCGGGCGCCACCAGGCGTGGTCGGTGCTCACGGTGCGCTCGTTCACGATGGGGGTCTCGCGTACCTGGCGCTTGCAGCGTCCGTGCTGGTTCTCCAGCCACACCCAGTCCCCGTCTTTCACGCCGTGCTGCGCGGCCGTGGCCGGGTTGACGTAGACGAGCGGTTCGGGGTGAAGGGCGCGCATGCGCGGTATCTGGCGATGCTCCGAGTGGAACATGCTCCAGACGCGGGCGCCCGTGGTGAGCACGAGCGGGTACTCCCCGGTGAGCTCGGGCGTGGACCGAGGGCTGGGGACGGGCTCCTCGTACGAGGGGAGCGGGTCGAGGCCCAGGGAGTTGTACAGGGTGCTCCACAGCTCGATGCGCCCGGTTGCGGTCTGGAAGCCGGGGTTGCCGTCGGTGCGCAGCAGGCCCTTCTCGTGCATGCGGTAGTCGAACGGCGGGTAGCCGGGTGCCAGCTCCTGCATCTCCTCGAAGGAGTGCCCCGTCTCCTCCAGGATGTCGGAGAACAGGTCCTCCACGGTTTCCCACGGCCAGGCTTCAGGCGAGATGCGCTTGCCGATGTCGAGGGTTATCTGCATGTCGGACCTCGACTCGCCCAGGGGCTCTATCGCCTTGTTGATGGTCTCGGCGCGCTGCGCCCCATCGCCGATGCGCAGGCCGTTGCGCTCCGCGTACGTGCAGGCGGGCAGGAAGTAGTCGGCCAGCGCCATGGCCGTCGGCGTCATGAACAGGTCGACGACAACGATGGTGTCGATGTTCATATGCGCGGCGAGGGTGCGCTTCGCGTCGACGCCCGTGCAGGCCAGCGGGTTGGTGGTCTGCATCCAGGCGACCTTGATGGGATAGGGCTCGCCCGTTTCCAGGCACCTGATGTAGTCGTCGGTCACGCATTCCTGGAAGCCCATTTTGATGAGCGGGTGCGCCTCCTGGCCGATGCGCTTCGCCTCCTGCTCCGGCGTGAGGAACTCGGAGCCCCAGCCGGCGGCATAGTTGAGGATGCTCGCAGGCTGCTGCATCGTGCCGGGCTTGCCGATGTTGCCGGTGATCTCGAACAGGGCGAGCACGGCCTGCGCCGTGGGGATGGTCTCCTTGATCTGGTCGATGGCGACGCCCCACTGGAGGATGGCCCGCTCGGCCGCCCCGATGCGGCGGGCCGCGGCGGCTATCTCCTCTGCCGGGATCTCCGTGATCTCGGCGACCTCGTCAAGCGGGTAGTCCCGGGCGCGTTCCGCCAGCTCCTCGAAGCCGTAGCACCACAGGTCGACGAACTCGCGGTCGTAGAGGTCGTTCTCCACGAGGTAGTTCGCCATGCCGAGGGCGAGCGCGCCGTCGGTGCCGGGGCGGATCTACAGGAAGAGCTCGGCGCGCGAGGCGAGCCAGGTAAGGCGGGGATCGATGACGATGGCCTTCGTGCCCCTCTTCATGCAGTCGACGACCCAGTGCCCGTACAGGCCGTCGGAATTCGAGACGACGGGGTTGTTGCCCCAGATGACGATGAGGTCGGGTTGCTCCCACTGCGGGTTGTCGTAGCGGTCGGGGAACTGCTGCGCGTAGTCGCCGACCCAGAACGACCCCGAGGTGGAGAAGCAGCCGGCAACGCGGGGCGAGTAGCACGACTGGCCCGACATCATGAACACGAAGTTGGGGCTGTTGAACCCCCAGCACAGGCGCGTGATGTACTGCCCGATGTCGCGCCCGGTCCCGGAGTAGAACGCGACGGATTCCGGGCCGTACGCTTCCTTGGCTTCCAGGATTATCCCGGCGATCTCGTCGAGCACCTCGTCCCAGCCCACCTGCTCCCACCGGTCCTTGCCGCGATTTCCGCGGTCGCGCTTCAAGGGGTGCAGGATGCGGTCCGGCGAGTAGACGACCTCGGGCAAGTCGAGGCAGCGGACGCACAGGCGCCCCTGGTTGAAGGGGTTTTCCGGGTCTCCCTCCACCTTGACGAGCCGGCCGTCGTCGTCGGTGTACAAAAGGACCCCGCACCCCAGGTGGCATCCCGGTGCCGACCAGCCGCACCCCCTGGTCACGTGGAGCCCGTCTTCTTCGTAGCGATAAGGCTTCTTGTGCTCGACGGTGGTATAGTCTCTTTTCTCTGCCATCACACTCCCTCTCCTTCCGTCTTTCCCCCTGCCTGCGGCTTCGGGCGTGGCGGCCGCCCGAGGCGGGATGTGCCAGACCGAAGCCTTCGGGCACACCATCCCACAGCGGCGCGTGGCAGAAAATCGGGTGCGGGGCGTAGAGAGGGGTTTCGAGAGGTGATTTATGTATGTCTGCCCTCCTCATACCATTGGTATGAGGAGGGCAGATGTTCTTGAAGGTGCAGGTCAGATGCGTCTACTTGGAGAAAGGCCCGTGCCAGGCGAAGAGGCCGAGGTTGGCGGGGAGCCCATCGCTGGTGGGGCCATGGTGGTGTCCGGGAGCGGGGTGGAAGCCCGTCCCGCGCGCCTGCCCGCGCTGCGGATTCTGCGGCTGCTGCGCCTGCTGGCGGTCTTGGCGCGCTTGCGTTCCCTGCCCATCCGGCGCTCCGGGGGCAGCGG
>NC_021021.1:791864-793029 GCF_000210055.1 Gordonibacter pamelaeae 7-10-1-b | reverse complement strand
CCGCCCCCGCAGGGGTTCTGGGGGCGTGCCGTCTTCGGCCATGGCTCGGGCTCGTGGTCGGTTCCAGAGTCGCCGCCGCGGTAGAAGCCGCGCTTGCCGTCGCTTCCGTCGCGGCCGTCCTTGCCCTCGCCGTGCTCCTTGCCCTTGCCGTTGCGCGCGTCGGAGGACTCGGCTCCCTCGTGGTCCAACGGGTGCTTTCGCTTGCCCATGAGCCATTCGCCGGCGGAGAGCTGCACGCCCATGGGCATGAAGCGCACGGAGACGGCTCCCACCTTGTTGTACCAGCCGGTCACGGCGCACAGCTCGCCGCGCATGAGCGCGCGGTACACGCGGATGGCCGTCTCGTCGGCGTCCATGGAGAAGTACTTCCAAGCGGGCGCGTTCTGGATCCCGGCGTTCTTCGCGAAGTTCGTGCGCGTGGCGCCGGGGCAGGCGGTAGTTACGCTCACGCCCGTGCCGCGCAGCTCGCGGGCGAGCGCGGTGGAGAACGACAGCACGAACACCTTGGCGGCGCCGTAGAGCGCGTTGTAAGGGCAGGGGGTCTTCGCCATCATGGAGCTCATGTTGAGGATGCGGCCGTGGCCGCGCTCGAGCATGGGCTGCAGGAACACGCGCGTGAGCTCGGCCAGGCTCGTGACGCTCACCTGGATCATGGCGCGGATGTCCGCCACGGGCAGGTCCGAGAACTGCCCGGCGGGGCTGTAGCCTGCGTCGTTCACGAGGATGTCGATGTCCTTGCCCGCCTTGCATACGCGCTTGAAGATGGTGCGCGCGGAGTCGGGGTCGGACAGGTCGCAGGCCACGGGCAGCACGTCGACGCCGAGGATGCGCAGCTCATCGGCCTGCTTCTCGAGGGCTTCCTCGTCGCGGGCTACGGTGACCAGATCGTATCCATCGCTGGCGAACAGCAGGCACAGCGACTCGCCGATGCCGCTCGTCGCGCCGGTTACCAAGACGGTTTGAGACATGGTGATGCTCCTTTCGATCGGGGCGGCGGGGGCCGCATGCCGCGGCCTGCCCGGCGTCCGGACGTTTGCCCTCGCATCATAAAAGCGCCCAGCCGGTCCGTTCCGGACGTCGGCTGGGCGTTGCGAAGGCGCGACGCGCGCGCCATCGCAGCGAAATGCTCGGTGACCGGGTCAGGCTTGCGTGCTCGGCACCTCCG
>NC_021021.1:784222-791221 GCF_000210055.1 Gordonibacter pamelaeae 7-10-1-b | reverse complement strand
AGAGCGCCGCGGTGAGCCACAGCGACGGCACGCCGCCCACCGCGCCGATGAGGAACGCCGCTGCGGCCGGCCCCACGATGGTGGTGAGCGAGTCGAGCGACTGCGTGAGCCCCATGAAGCGCTGGAGGTCGGCCTTGTCGCGGGCGACCACGGCGGGCAGCAGCGCGTCGCGCGCCGTCATGCCGGGGATGTCGCCCACGGCTCCCAGCAGGCCGAGCGCCACGAACCAGCCGAAGTTGAGGCCCCAGAGCATATCGACCACGGGGATGAGCGCCACGCTCGCGGCCGATACGAGGTCGGAGAGGATGGAGATGTCGCGGCGGTTGAAGCGGTCGAGGGCCGCGCCGCCCACCACGCCGATGACCATCTGGGGAACGGCGCAGATGAGCGCGAGCGTGCCGGCGGCCAGCGCGTCGCCGGTGGTGGCCAGCAGGATAAGCGGCAGCGCCACGGCGGCTATGGAGTTGCCGAGGAGCGAGAGCGCGTTCGATGCCAAGAAGCGTGGCGCGATGCGGGCCGGGTGCGGGTTCGTGTGCATGGGGAGTTCCTTTCTGTTCCGTCAGAAAGGAAGTTAAAACTACGACGTTGCGTCGGGGTCAAGCGGGATATGGGGGAATTGTGCAGGAGCCCCGCTCTTGCGAGCGAACGGATCAAACGGCAAAAGGTCGCTTTTCGGCACGTTGGATCGTTAGTCTTCTTGGAGGGCGAGGATGCGGGCTTTCATCTCCTCTTCCAGGCGATCTTCCGCGTAGATTTGGGCGGGGTTCAGGCCCTTGCGCATGAGCTCGTCGACGAAGCGCTCCATCTCGACGTCTTCCGGGCTCGTCACGTCTTCCCAGTTGGCCGAATTGAAACAGGTGATAACTGGGTCGATCAGCTCGAGCGCTTCCTCGACGAAGCGGTCGAGCTCCTCCTGCGGCGTGTCGGCCGACAGCTCGTCGAATCGATCGCTCATCTCCTTCATCTGCTCGAATAATCCGAGTTGATGGATTCCCTCCATTACGCGTTCAAGTTCGGCGGTGTCCGACTCGGTGTAGAGGTGCCCGGTGATGAGCAGGGCTTCGCGCTCGCCACTGGTGATGGCGCATTCTTTGTAGTCGATGAGGGTCCTCACCACTTGGGCGAACCGCACCGGCAGGTCGGGGTCGAGGCGTTCGGACTTCAACAGGGCGATCGTGCGGCGTTGCTCCTGCAATCGCTCTATCTGCAGCTCGAGTTCGCGGTCGAGCTCGTCCAGCGCGTCGCTGGCCCCCGCACCGGCGTTGTCGGGCGGGTGCGCGTCCATCTGCTCGATCACCTCGCCGATGCGGTCGAGCGAGAAACCGAGCGACGCGAGCCTTTTCACGCGCAGGAGGCGCGCGAGATCTTCCGCGCCGTAGTCGCGGTAGCCGTTCTCGCCGCGTGGCGGTTCGGGCAGCAACCCGATGGCGTGGTAGTGGCGCAGCGTGCGCACCGTGCATCCGGCGAGCCGTGCGATCTCGCTCGATTTCATGACGAGCCTCCTATGCGCGGGGTTCGCGCACCATGAGGCGCTCGACCAGGTCGAAGCCCGGCGCGCTTTTGCGGTCTACCGTGCGGAAGCCGTAATGGCTGTACAGGCTCTCCAACCGGTTGGTGTAGCAGTCCAGGCAGCAGCGCAGGCCGCGCCGGTCGGCTTCGTCCAGAAACGGCGTGAACAGGCGGCGGAACGCTCCGGTGCCTCGGCTGGCGGGGTCGACTCCTACCGAGATGAAGTAGATGAAGTCCTCGTCGGCCTTCGCATGGGCGAGGGGCCAGTTCGTGTCCGAAAGCGGCTCCATCGCCTCGGCGCGCGGGTCGAGCAACGCCGCCTCCTGCGGCGTGAGCGACGCGGCCATGCGCCGCCCCGATTCCTCCTCCAAAGGCTCCCATCCGCCCTCGGGCAGCTCGCTGCGCAAGAAGGCGTTCACCGCCCCCGCGCGGTCGTCCAGCGTGAACACGCAGCCGTAGGGCGCGGTGACGGCGTAGTCGGCACGGATGACGGCCTGCGTGATGGCCAGCTTGCGCCCTTCGGAGATGTTGGGAACGTCGAGCCAGGTGGCGTACCACATCTCCTCGCGAAAGCACGTGCCCACCATGGCTGCGAGGGCGTCCAGCTCGTCGGTTTGATCGGGGTGCACGGTGATGAGGCCGGGCAGGTTCATGGCGAGTTCCTTCGTCGTGGTTCGGTTTCGGTTCGCCGTCGATTCTCGCACGACTCTCCTCCTCTGTCGAGCCGTGTCTCTGGGCGGCTTCCCGCTGACGCCCAAGGCGCGGCCGTGCTGGCAATCCGGCCGTGCCGTTTCTTTCAGGCTGGGTCTGGCACGCTTGGTTTCGGCGACAAGCATGCAAGCCGGCTCGCCATCTGCGCAACGTCTGGTTGATTGCGCGGCAACGGCGGTGTTGCAAACGGGGGAGGCTCCCCGGAGGGCGGTGCGCCGTCCGGCAGAATCGTCCCTGTTCTCAATAGACCATTCGGCTTGAAGGAGGCCCGTCGCGATGACTGCCAAAGATTTTCTCGACACCAACGATTTCACCAAAGACCAGCTGCTCGACATGATCGAGCTTTCCCGCGTGCTCAAGCGCTGCGTGAAGGCCGGCTACTTCCCCGAGCTTTTGAGGCACAAGGCGCTCGGCATGATATTCCAGCAGGTGTCCACCCGCACGCGCCTGTCGTTCGAGGGCGCGATGGCCGACCTCGGCGGCGACGCGCAGTTCTACGCGCCCGGCACCATCCAGCTGGGCGGCCACGAGACCATCGAGGACTCCGCGCGCGTGATGGGGCGCCTCCTGGACGTCATCATGGCACGCGTCGATCGTCATGAGGATATCGTAGAGCTGGCGAAGTACGCGCAGGTGCCCGTGATAAACGGCATGTCCGACTACAACCACCCCACGCAGGAGATGGGCGACCTCCTCACCATGATCGAGCACCTGCCCGAGGGCAAGCGCATCGAGAACTGCAAGATGGTGTTCGTGGGTGACGCCACGCAGGTGTGCGTGTCCGAGATGTTCATCTGCTCGAAGATGGGCATGGACTTCGTGCAGTACGGCCCCGAGGGGCACCAGATCCGCGAGGACCTGCTGGCCATCGGCCGCAAGAACTGCGAGGAGTCCGGCGGCAGCGTCACCGTCACCGACAACCGCGAGGAAGCCATGCGCGATGCCGACTTCGTGTACACCGACGTGTGGTACGGCCTGTACGACAAGGAGCTGTCGAAGGACGAGCGCATGGCCATCTTCTATCCGACGTACCAGGTCACACCCGAGCTCATGGACATGGCCGCCCCGGATGCCAAGTTCATGCACTGCCTGCCCGCGTCCCGCGGCGAGGAGGTCACCGACGCGGTCATCGACGGCCCCCAGTCCATCTGCTGGGACGAGGCCGAGAACCGCAAGCACTCCATCCGCGGTCTGCTCGCGTGGTTCTGCCCGCAGGCCGAGGTTGACGAGCCCGAGGCCGATGACGCCCGCGAGCAGCTGAACTACCTGCTGGAGGGCTTAGGGAAGCAGGGGGTTCCGACGGCCTAACGGCCATCGAGACGGGTCGGCAAGCTGCGCCGCGAAGCAAGTTCCCGAAGAGGGCGGGCACCACGGCCGCCCTCGTAGGCTGACGAGCGCCAATCTGACCTCTGCGCTATCGAAAGAAGGAAACTTATGGCAAAGAACAAGAAATTCCGCCTTATCGACGCCATCCTGTCGGTCATCACGGTCGTGTTCGTGGCGGAGGCGGCGGCACCGGCCGCCGCTATCGGCAACTCGCAGTTCTTCTGGTGGATCTTCCTCATCATCGCGTTTTTGCTGCCGTACGGCCTGGTGGTGAGCGAGCTCGGCACCACCTACGACGACGAGGGCGGTTTGTACGACTGGGTGCGCCGCGCGTTCGGCGACAAGTGGGGCAGCCGCGTGAGCTGGTACTACTGGATCAACTTCCCGTTGTGGATGGCCTCGCTCGCGTTTTTGTTCCCCGAGACCATCGCCATGATCACGGGCATGGAGATAGGGCTGGTGCCGTCGCTCGTCATCGAGCTGGCGTTCATCTGGATCGTCGTGTTCCTAAGCTTCTCGAAGGTGTCGGACTCGGCGTGGATCCTCAACCTGGCGGCTGTGCTCAAGGTGGGCATCGCCGTGGTGGTGGGCGGTCTGGGCATCTGGTACGCCGTGAACTACGGCTTCGCGAACGACATGGCCCCGGCCACGTTCCTGCCGTCGCTCGATTCGAACAGCCTCACGTACCTGTCCATCATCCTGTTCAACTTCATGGGCTTCGAGGTCATCACCACCTACGTGGGCTCCATGGAGAACCCCAGCAAGCAAATTCCGAAGGCCATCATCGCCGGCGGCATCGCCATCGCGGCGCTGTACCTGTTCAGCTCGTTCGGCATCGCGGCGGCCATCCCGGCGCTCGACATCTCGCTGGACTCCGGCATCATGGACGCGGTGGGCATCATGGCCGGCGTGGGCAGCGTGCTGTTCATCGTGGTGGGCATCGTGTTCCTCATCACGCTGTTCGGCAACATGGTCAGCTGGTCGTTCGGCGTGAACTTCGTGGCCGAGCACGCCGCGCGCAAGCAGAACATGCCGCACGTGTTCGCGCACGAGAGCAAGAAGAACCAGATGCCCACCGGCGCCGCCATCGTCAACGGCATCGTGGCCAGCGTGCTCGTGCTGCTGTCGCCCGTGATGGAGCTGGCGGGCTTCGACGGCTTCTTCTGGATCTTCTTCTCCATGAACATCGTGTTCCTGCTGATCAGCTACATTCCCATGTTCCCGGCGTTTTTGAAGCTGCGCTCGGTCGACCCGACGGTGAACCGCGTGTTCAAGGTGCCGGGCGGGCGCGGCGTGCTGCTGGTGGTCACGTGGCTGCCCGTGGTGCTGCTCGTGTTGTCCATCATCGCCACCATCGTGCCGTTGAACGGCTCCGAGGCCGAGATGTCGAAGATCCCCATGCTCATCGGCGTGATAGCGTTCGTCATCCTGGGCGAGATCGTGCGCGTGTGGTCGGCCCGCGGGCGCGACGACCACTACGGCGGCATGGGCACGCACGGCGATCCGTTCGCCTACGATGTGGCGCACGGCTTCGAGGAGGAGCCCCCCTCCGAGGAGGTTGCCATGGAGGAGGAGATGCTCATCGGCCGCGAGCCGCGCGACCTGGTGTAGCGCTTCGTCCCTGCACCTGCTATGTTGTAACGACGTTCGAAAGGACCTGACCTATGGAAACCATTTACGAAGAGCAGTCAACCCCGAGGCAGGACGGCTACCGCATGCCCGGCGAGTTCGAGCCGCAGGAGCGCATCTGGATGCTCTGGCCGCACCGCCCCGACAACTGGCGTGACGGAGCGAAGCCTGCGCAGAAGGCGTTCGCGGAGGTGGCGCGCGCCATCGCACGCTTCGAGCCGGTCGTCATCGGCGCGAAGCCGGAGGACTACGAGGCCGCCCGCTTCGAGATGTCCGAGGACGAGAATGTCATGGTCATCGAGATGACCTCGGACGACTCGTGGATCCGCGACTGCGGCCCCACGTTCGTGAAGAACGACGACGGCGACGTGCGCGCGGTGCACTGGCACTTCAACGCCTGGGGCGGCCTGTACGACGGCCTGTACTTCCCCTGGGACCAGGACGCGCTCGTGGGCGTGAAGGTGGCCGACCTGGCGCGCGCCGTGCGCTACCGCCCCGACACGTTCGTGCTGGAGGGCGGTTCCATCCACGTGGACGGCGAGGGCACCGTCATCACCACCGAGATGTGCCTGCTGTCGCCGGGCCGCAACCCGGAGCTCTCGAAGGAGGACATCGAAGGCTACCTGCGCGAGTACCTGAACGTGGAAAAGGTCATCTGGATCAAGGACGGCATCGATCCCGACGAGACGAACGGCCACATCGACGACGTGGCGTGCTTCATCCGCCCCGGCGAGGTGGCCTGCATCTGGACCGATGACGAGGACAACCCGTTCTACGAGGCCGCCCACGCCGCCTACGACACGCTGTCGCAGGCCACCGACGCGAAGGGGCGCCAGCTGAAGGTGCACAAGCTCACCATGCCGAAGGTTCCCACCTACATGTCGCAGGAGGAGGTGGACGCCATCGACGTGGTGGAGGGCACGCTGCCGCGCACGACCGACGACTACGCCATCGCCTCGTACATGAACTTCCTCATCGTGAACGACGCCATCATCTTCCCGCAGTACGGCGACGAGTACGACGACCTGGCTTGCGAGCAGGTGCAGGCCATGTTCCCCGACCGCGAGATCGTGGGCGTCCCCACCCGCGAGATAGCCTACGGCGGCGGCAACATCCACTGCATCACCCAGCAGGAGCCCGCCCGCAGGTAGGTACCGCAGCCTGAAACGCCCGGCCGGCCCCGTCTGCCTCGTGCAGGCGGGGCCGGCGCCTTCAGCGCAGCACCACGGCCTGCGCGCCCAGGGCGTAGTAGCGGGCGGCGAACGTGGCCAGGGGGTAGGACACCTGGCCGGCCAGGGAGTCGCTGACCAGCACGGTGCCGGCGTCCAGGTCAAAGCCGCGCACCACCACGCAATGGCTGTTCGTGATCAGGTTGTACGTGCGGCCGCCTTCCTGGGCGGTGCGGTAGCACGCGCCGGGCTCGTCCAGGCCGATGGTGCACCATACGACGACGGGGTTGCCGGCAGCTGCCTGGGCGAGCACGTCGCGGAACGGCGCGCCCGTCAGGTCGGCCGCCTCGAGGTCGGACCCGTGGGCGGCCAGGTAGGCTGCCCACGGGTCCGCGATGGCAGGGGCCATGCAGGAGTGCCCGTCGGGCGAGGTGGGGTCGCCCATGAAGGCGTGCACGAAGTCGTCGGCGCCCGTGGGCAGCCACTCCTGGGCTATCTCGGTCTTCTGCAGGTCGAACCCGCAGGCCAGAAGCGCGTTGGTGAGCGCTACCGACTCGCAGCCGGTGGGGAGCTCGGGGTACTGCTGCAGGGCCGGCACGTCGAGGGACGCGCTGCGCGGGAGCTCGGCGGCGGCCTGCAGCTGGGCGGCCTCGGC
>NC_021021.1:782715-784040 GCF_000210055.1 Gordonibacter pamelaeae 7-10-1-b | reverse complement strand
GGCCGCCTTGCAACGTGCCAGGACGTTTCCCGCCCGCGCCACGCGGCTCCGCGCGAACAGTGGTCGCGCGCGGCGGGCGCCTTCAACGCTTGGGCGGCGCCGGTACGGTGTGGCGCCGGGGAGGGTGTTTTGGCGACGTGTCGGTAGGTACGGCATAGGGGCCCCTTCGCGCGGTTTCCTTTGGTGCCGAGGGTAGCGCCCGAACTTGAAAGCAAGCTGAAAGACGGGCGAACCTGCGTGCGCACTGGTGCGGCCCCGGTTTCCGAACGTTCGAGCCGCTATCAAGAACACGCGCGCCGCCGCCGAACTGTTTCGCCCGCCGCAAAACCTCCGCAATTCCACGTTCGTCCGAGCGGCGTGTCCTGAAGTGCGCTACCCTTGAGGCGCTTTCCGCAGGCGCCGGCCGCACCTTCGGTGCCACACCTTTGGAAAATTTCGAAAACACCCCTTGACCCTCCCCGTGCAGGAGGCTGTTGAATGCGATGAGAAGGAGGTGAGAACCATGTTCTACATAGGAGAGTTCTCGAAGATGGGCAAGACCACCGTCAAGACGCTGCACCACTACGACCGCATCGGGCTTCTGCGCCCGGCCGCCGTGGACGGCGCGACGGGCTACCGCCTGTACACCACGTCCCAGCTCGTCGACCTGCACCGCATCCAGGCGCTGCGGCAGGCGGGCCTGTCGGTGGACGAGGTGGCCGCTATCGAGGGCGGCGCCGACCCGCGCCCCATCCTCGCACGGCGTCGCGAGCTCATCGAACGGGAACTCGCCGCGCGCCAGGAACGCCTCGCGCGCATCGCATTCATGCTCTCAGACGAAGGAAAGGGGTTCTCCATGAACTACCAAGCCACCATCAAGGACCTGCCCAGCTGCATCGTGTACTCCAAGACCATGACCGTGCCCAACTTCTCCGCTTACAACGAGGTCATCCCGGCTATCGGCCGCGCCGTGAAGGCGGCGAACCCGAACCTCAAGTGCGCCGCGCCCGAGTACTGCTTCATCACCTACCTCGACGGCGAGTACAAGGAGCGCGACATCACCATCAAGTACAGCGAGGCCGTGGAGGAGTACGGCGTGGAGACCGACGGCATCGTGTTCGAGGAGGCGCCGGCCGTCACCGTCGCGTCCGTCATGCACCGCGGCCCCTACGCCGACCTGCCGCGCGCCTACGCGTTCGCGATGGACTGGATCGAGCAGAATGGTTACCGCGCGTCCGGCCTCGCCCACGAGAGCTACATCGACGGCATCTGGAACTGCACCGACGAGTCCCAGTGGCTCACCGAGATCCAGGTCCCGGTGGAGAAGAGGTAGGGGTCGCAAGCTC
>NC_021021.1:772091-782582 GCF_000210055.1 Gordonibacter pamelaeae 7-10-1-b | reverse complement strand
GCCTGCTTGGCGGCGTACATCGCGCGGTCGGCCTCGGCGAAGAGGTCGCGCCACGAGCCGTGGCGGGCGTCCAGGCGCGCGGCGCCGTGGCTGACAGTCACCGAGAACGGCTCGGTGCCCTGGAACTTGCAGGCGGCTATGCCGGCCTCGAGCGCTTCGGTCAGCGTATCGGCCTTGTCTTTGGGCAAGCTGGGAAGCACGAGCATGAACTCGTCTCCGCCGATGCGGCTGGCCCAGCCGCCCCCGTGCTCGGCGCTTTCCAGCAAAAGCTGCGAGACGCGCGCCAGCACCTCGTCGCCTACAAGATGGCCATGTTCGTCGTTGACCTGCTTGAACCGGTCGATGTCGAGGATGCAGAGCGTGGTCGGCGAGGTGCCATCCCACTGCGCGACCAGCTTGCCCAGCTCGCGCTCCGCGTATTCCTTGCGCAGAAGGCCCGTGGACGGATGGCGCACGGTGAGCTCGTTGATCCGGTCCACCAGGTCGACGGCCGTTACGTTCCCATCTGTCTCTATGTCGGCGACCATCAGGTCGTCCGTGACGTTCTTGATGAACTCAAGCGCGAACTTGCGATCGCTCCCCCCGAACGGGATCGTAACGATGAGAAAGATGCTCCGCCCCAGCGTCTCCAGCTTGACCACCTGCCGGTTCTCGCGCACGGCGATGCGCGAGACGCAGTTGGTGCAGGGCCGACCATGGTTCCAACAGCGGTAGCATGTGTCGTCATGGGACAGGAATCGGCCGTCCCGATAGTCGTATACAAGGTACGTCTCGGTATCCACCAGCCGGTAGTGCTCGAAGAACGCGCCAGGGGACAGGCGCCCTTCGATAGAAGGGTCGATGTGTTGGATGGGGAAGATGGCGTCCTCCTCGCGACGTCTCTGAACGGAGCCGCCATTGTACACCCTCCGCCGACGCGCGTCAGCCCGTCTGCGGAGGGTTTCAAGCGCTATTTCATGAAGCTCATGAATGCGCAAGCGTCAGTCATCCAGGATCTCGAACCCGTAGCAGTCGGTGTCCTGCGTCATATGGAAGATGCGGCGCACGGTGAGCGTGTCGTCCGTGTACGTGTAGTACACCCAGTATCGCTTCACGAGCTTGCGCCGGTAGGTCGGATGCTCGAGGTCCTCGTCGAAGAACGGCTGGCCGAGCTCCGGAATCTCGGCCGCGCGCTCGATGGCGGCGAAGATTGCGTCGGCGGTGTCACGTGCAGCCTGCGGCGACTTCAAGGTGAGCGCGATAGAGGCGAGTATGCCGTCGAGGTCGGCGCTTGCGCGCGGCCTGAACTCAATCGCGCGCATGGAGCTGCTCCGCCGCATCGATGAGCTGTTCCACGCGCGCCTTCACCTCGTCAAAGGGGATGGCGGCGGGGCGGTACTTCTCCTCGATTTCGGCTTCGCGCAGTTTTCGCACGGCACGCTCATGGCGCAGGTGCTCGTCGTAGGCCTTGCTGTCGATGACGACGAGCGAGGCCGCGCCGTTCTTCGTCATGATGATAGGCTCGCGCGTCTCGCGCGCAAGCGCCTCGATGTCGTTCAAACGTGTTCGCAAGTCACTGATAGGCCGTATCTGTGGCAACGCCGCCTGCATAGCCATAACGCCTCCTGTGTTATAAATAAGTAACTTATTTATAACACAATAAAGGACTGTCAGCAAGCACACGCACTCTCGCAGGTGGATTCCTCTCACCCGAACAGCCCGCAACCCGCTCCCAGCGACGAAAAGCTCGCAGCTTAGCCTCCTGCGAAAGAGTCCGCCGTCCCATTGGCCGGGGCACCGCCCGTGCGGCGCGCCGAGCTTTCGCGAAGTGTGCGAGAGGCGCTGCACGGGCGGTGCCCCGGCCAACGGGACGTCCACACCCTATTTCATTAGCATCTTCAAAAGCCTCATCTTCGTATCGTCAAAGGGTGGGTTGCGGATGGGCATCTCCAGCCAGGTGCCCTTCTTGAGCGTGGACTTGTAGTGGGTGAAGCAGTCGAAGCCCACCTTGCCGTGATACGCCCCCATGCCCGAGTTCCCCACGCCGCCGAAGCCCATGTGGTTGTTCGCCAGGTGGATCACCACGTCGTTCACCGTGGCGCCGCCGAACGGCAGGCGCGTGAGCACGCGGTGCTGCACCTGCTTGTCGTCGGAGAACACGTAGCAGGCCAGCGGCTTCTCGAACGTGCGCACGATGTCGAAGGCCTGGTCAAGCGAGCGGTACGTGAGCACCGGCAGCACGGGCCCGAATATCTCCTCGCCCATGACCGGGTCGTCCAGCGTCACGCCCCGCAGGCACGTGGGCTCGATGCGCAGCGTCTCGGGGTCGCCGTGGCCGCCGAACGTCACCGTCGCGTCCGGGTTGCGGTTCTCGATGAGCCCCATCACGCGCTCGAAGTGGCGCTGCGAGATCATGTGCGGCCACTGCTCGCACGCCAGGATGTTCTCGCCGTAGTACTGTTGAAAGCTTGCGTCCAGCTGCGCCACGAAGTCGTCCGCCACGTTCTCGTGCACGAGGAAGTAGTCGGGCGCCACGCAGGTCTGCCCGCAGTTGATGCCCTTGCCCCAGGCCACGCGCTGCGCCGCGCGCTTCACGTTGGCCGTTTCGTCCACGATGCAGGGGCTCTTGCCGCCCAGCTCCAGCACCACGGGCGTGAGGTGCTTGGCCGCTGCCTCCATGATGGTGTGCCCCACGTTCGGGCTGCCGGTGAAGAAGATCTGGTCCCAGCGCACTTCCAGCAGCCAGTCGTTCATCGCGCCCGATCCGGGAAAGCCGCACACGAACTCGGGCGGGAACACGTTCGCCAGCATCTCGATCAGAAGCTCGCTCGTGGCCTTCGAGGTGCGCGAGGGCTTGAGCGCCACGCAGTTGCCGGCCGCGATGGCGTCCACCAGCGGCACGAGCGCCAGCTGCACGGGGTAGTTCCACGGCGACAACACCAGCACCACGCCCAGCGGGCTCGGGTACACCTTCGACGTGGAGTGGAAGTGCACGAGCGGCGTGGGCACCCGGCGCGGGCGCGCCCACTTGGACAGATGCCTCACGCACGTGTTGATCTCGTCATAGACGAGGCCGAGCTCGGTGGCGTAGCCCTCGAACGCGGCCTTCCCCAGGTCGGCGTGCAGCGCGTCCAGGATGCGCTCCTCGTTGGCCTTGAGGTAGGCCTTCAGCTTCAAAAGCGCTTCGCGACGGTACTCGACCTGCAGCGTGGCGCCTGTCAGATGGAAGGCGCGCATCCGCTGCGCCTGGGCCTCGACGTCGGCGACGCCTTCGAAGATGGGTGCGGTGGTCATGGGCGCTCCTTAGTACGTTGCTTCCAGGATCTCGAGGGCGTCGTCCAGCGTGATCTCCGCCTCGTTGTACAGGGCGGCGCCGTCGTAGCGGGCCTGCTTCGCCACGGCGGGGAGCTGGTCGTGCGCCACGCCCAGCTCCGACAGCTTGAGCGGCACGCCGTACTGCTCGTGGCAGTGCTCGTTCATGGCGAACAGCTCATCGCAGAAGGCCAGGTCGCGCTCGGCGGGCATCGCGCCCGGTCCCAGCTCGGCTGCGCGCGCGGGTGCCAGGTGGGGCAGCAGCTCGCCGTAAAGCCCGGCATGTACGCCATGGTAGAGGTTGAAGCGCACGCAGTGGGGAAGGAGCATCATCATGGCCTGGCCGTGCGGGATGTGGCAGAGCCCGCCGAGCGAGTGGCCGAGCGCATGCACGATGCCCACCATGGCGTTGCTGAACGCCGCTCCCGCCATGAGCGACCCCAGCGCCAGGCTCGCTCTCGCGTCGACGTTCGCGCCGTCGCGGCAGGCCACCGGCAGGTTGGCCGCGATAAGCTCGATGGCCTTCACCGCGAAGGCGTCGCTCACGGGGTTCTTCTGGATGGACGTGTACGCCTCGATGGCATGCGTGAGCGCGTCCATGCCGGTGGTGGCCGTGAGCTTCGGCGGCAGCGACGCGGTGAGCGCCGGGTCGAGGATGGCCGCGTGCGGCACCAGCTTGTAGGAGGTGAACGACAGTTTCGCGTGCTTCTGCGTGTCGGCCACCACGGCCACGAGCGTCACCTCGCTGCCGGTGCCGGCCGTGGTGGGCACGGCGATGAACGGCGGCAGGTCGGCGTGGAGGATCTCCGAGCCCTGCAGCGTGGCGAAGTCCACCCCCTCGCAGGCAAGCGAGGCGGCCGCGCCCTTCGTAGTGTCGATGACCGAGCCGCCGCCGATGGCCACGAACCCGTCGCAGCCGCGTGCGGCGTAGAGGCGCGCCACCTCGTTCACCACGTCCATCGACGAGTCGGGCGGCACCTGATCGAACACGTCGTAAGCGACGCCGGCCGCGTCCAGCACGTCCGTGAGCTTGGCGGCCACGCCCAGCTTCACCAGGCCCGCGTCCGTCATGACCAGCGGGTGCGCCACGCCGCGGTCGGCCAGCTCGCCGGGCAGCTTGTCCAGCGCGTGCGCCCCCGCGATGATCTTGGTGGGGCAGCAGAATTCGAATGCTTTCACGGCTTCTCCTTCGCTTTCTCGGGGAAAACTCTGCCACAGCCTCTGTTTTCGTCCAGCGCTATGATCAGGTATTATGCTACATAGGCGCAGGTCGAACGCTTGCGGAGGTGCGGCCGAAATCGGAGGCTGTGGCACGTTCCGGGCACCGTTTCCCTTTCTCCTACGGCATCGCCGCCGCCGGCCTGCGATATGCGCGCCGCCAGCCGAAGAACATCTTCAGCAGCGCCGTGAACAGGTAAGTGAGGGCCACGCCCGTATCGTTGGGGCCGCGTGTGGAGAACGCGCGCTGCGCGAGGGCGTCCTTGAGCGTCAGGCCGCCCGAAAAGCAGCCGAACGCATAGGCCAGCGAGCGGAAGTCGATGACGTAGTCCACGGTCACCGCATCCGCGTCGGCGCTGGCCAGCCCGCTTCCCGGCTCAACGTCGCGGGCGACGCGCGCGGGCGGGATACGCTCGAACGAGCCTCGGTCGGTGCGGCGGCATGTGCAGGTCAGGTCGGTGCCGCGCACCGACAACCTGAACGTGTAGCCCGGCGCCAGGTAGGCCACCTCGGCGCGGATCCTCGGAGACACGTGCCGGAGCAGCGTAATCAGGTGCGGCAGCAGGCGCAGCAGCGCGCGCACGTACAGCGCTTGGAGGCGTTGGGCGGCGGTTCGCCGCGGAGGCGTTTGGTCGGACATAGGCGCTCCTTGCACATCCTCGATGACGATGCACCTCATGATAGCACGCCTATCCTCGCATCCCCGGCGCGGCACGTTCCTCGGCCTGCGTCGGCCGGTGTACGTCCTGTACACCAAACGGTGTAATTCCATGACGCGAAGATGACAATTGCGTTGAAGGAAACCTGATCAGGAACCACGCGTGATATGGTAGGCCCATCACCTACCTAAGCGAAGCGATCATCGACCACAACGATACCCAAGGAGCGTGAACCACATGACCGATACGCACGGCAACACCCCCGGCGGCCCCGTCCCGCCGACTTCGGGCGACGAGCATGCCCAGCATGCCGCCCAAACGGGGCAGCAGCCTTACTACCAGCAGTCCTACCAGCAACCGTACCAGGCGCAGCACACGCCCGGCCAGGTGACGGTGGAGAAGAAGTCGCACGGCCTGCGCACGTTCCTGCTCGCGTTCGCGGGCGCGGCGCTCGCCTGCGTCATCGGGCTGGGCGGCTTCGGCATCTGGCAGGCCGCTACCGGCGCCGACAAGGGCGGCGGCTCCGACTCCGGCTCGTCCACGCAGCTGGGTTCGCAGAACTCCGGCAGCATCAACGCCACCGATGCCGAGTCCGACCAGACGCTGGCCGAGGCCGTGGCGCAGAAGGCGCTGCCCTCCGTGGCCGCCATCGACGTGTACGCGAACCAATCCAACATGGGCGGCATGTACGGCTTCGGCGGCGGCTCCAACTCCGGCTCCGGCAGCACGCTCACGCAGGCCTCGCTCGGCAGCGGCGTCGTGCTCACCGACGACGGCTACATCATCACGAACTACCACGTCATCGCAGGCGGCGACGCCTACAAGGTCACCATCGAGGGCGAGACCTACGACGCCGAGGTCGTGGGCAGCGATCCCAGCTCCGACATCGCGGTCATCAAGGCCAAGGACGCCAGCGGCCTCAAGGCCATCGAGATCGGCAACTCCGACGACCTCATCATCGGCGAGTGGGTCATGACCATCGGCAGCCCGTTCGGCCTCGAGCAGTCCGTTGCCACCGGCATCGTGTCGGCCACGAGCCGTTCGCAGATCATGGATTCCAGCACCGACCAGTACGGCCAGAGCTCCGGTGAGACCACCATCTACCCGAACATGATCCAGACTGACGCGGCCATCAACCCCGGCAACTCCGGTGGCGCGCTCGTTGACGCCGACGGCAAGCTCATCGGCATCAACACGCTGATCACGTCCTACTCGGGCAACTACTCCGGCGTCGGCTTCGCCATCCCGGTGAACTACGCGGTGAACCTCGCGCAGCAGATCATCGACGGCAAGACCCCGACCCACGCGCAGCTCGGCGTGTCCCTGTCCACGGTGAACGCCCAGAACGCCCAGCGCTACGGCCTGTCGGTCGACGAGGGCGCCTACGTGGCCGCCGTCAGCGCGGGCTCCGGTGCCGCCGAGGCCGGCCTGCAGGAGGGCGACATCATCACGAAGTTCGACGGCCAGAAGGTAGAGTCCGCGAGCGACCTCATGCTGGACGTCCGCTCCAAGAACCCTGGCGACAAGGTGAAGCTGGAGGTCAACCGCAACGGCGAGACGAAGGAGGTCGAGGTCACGCTCGGCTCCGACGAGAGCTCGCAAAGCGCCTCCACCCAGCAGAACAGCGCGCAGGAATCCCTGCTCGAGCGCCTGCTCGGCGGCGGCAGCGGGTCCAGCGAGAACGCGGCGTAAGGGCTGCGGGCGGCTACCTGCCGCCCGTCTGCTCATTGCGTGAACTGCCTGGAAAAGGCCGCGCGAACTGCGCGGCCTTTTCCATTTTCGGGTAAGATTGAGGCAACGTATGCACATATGACGGTCATCGAAGGGGTTGGTCATGGCTGAGGATAGGGCGAAGGCGGAGGAGAACGTCGAGGAGCTTGAGAAGTGGGCGCGCGTGCGCGAGCGCGGGTATGCGTACCCGCGCGTGCTGCTGAAGCTCTCGGGCGAAGCGCTGGCGGGCGATGTGGGGTACGGCATCGACCCGAAGGTGGTCGACGCGCTGGCCGACGAGATTGCCGACATCGTCGAGGACGAGGTGGAGGTGGCCGTGGTCGTGGGCGGCGGCAACATCTTCCGCGGCCTGGCGGGAAGCGCCGAGGGCATGGACCGCGCCCAGGCCGACTACATCGGCATGCTGGCCACCGTCATGAACGCGCTGGCCCTGCAGGACGCCTTCGAGCGCCACGGCATCTTCTCGCGTGTGCAGAGCGCCATCACCATGCAGGAGGTCTCCGAGCCCTACATCCGCCGCCGCGCCGTGCGCCACCTGGAGAAGGGCCGCGTGGTCATCTTGGCCGCCGGCACGGGCAACCCCTACTTCACCACCGACACCACGGCCGCGCTTCGCGCCTGCGAGCTCAACGTGGACTGCCTCATGAAGGCCACGAAGGTGGACGGCGTCTACGACAGCGACCCGACCAAGAACCCGGACGCCAAGCGCTTCGACCGCATCAGCTACATGGACGTGCTGTCGAAGGGCCTCAACGTCATGGACTCCACGGCCACGTCGCTGTGCATGGACAACCACATGCCCATGATCGTGTTCGATCTGATGGTCGAGGGCAACATTTCGCGCGCTTTGAAGGGCGAAAACGTCGGAACCACGGTAGAATAGAGGCACGTCCGCGCTCCGGCGCGGGCGATCGGTGCGCGCCGCCGCACCGCAGGGAGTTGGGTGAAAGGAGCCGATCATGGTTGATGATATTATGTTGCAGGCCGAGGAGCGCATGGAGCGTGCGCTCGCATCGCTGGGCGAGGCGTTCGGCTCCGTGCGCACGGGGCGGGCGAGCGCCCTGCTGCTCGACCGCATCAAGGTGGATTACTACGGCGTGCCCACGCCGGTGAACCAGATGGCCGGCATCAAGACGCCCGACGCGCACATGCTGGTCATCGAGCCGTGGGACAAGGGCGTGCTGGGCGCCATCGAGCATGCCATCATGGAGAGCGACTTGGGCGTCACGCCGTCGAACGACGGCTCGTGCATCCGCCTGCCGTTCCCCTCGCTCACCGAGGAGCGCCGCCGCGAACTGGTGAAGCAGTGCAAGAACTATGCCGAGGAGGCCCGCGTGGCGGTGCGCAAGGCGCGCCAGGACGCCAACGCCGCCCTCGATCGCTGCGTGAAGGACGACAACCTCCCCGAGGACGACGAGCGCCGCGCCCAGGCCGAGGTGCAAAAGCTCACCGACAAGTACGTGGCCCAGGTGGACGAGGCCTTCAAGAAGAAGGAAGCCGAAGTGATGGAAATCTAACGTTCCGGCGGCCTGCCGGCCGCCGGAACTGCTCGACGCTGCGAAGCGTTGGGGCACCCCATCTCGCGGCGATGCCGATGACTCGCGTACTGAAGTACGCTTCATCATCGCCATCCCCACGATCTGGGGCACCGCAACGCTTCTCGCTGACTTACTAAGCCAACCGGGGAGTTCGAGATCAACCTGTGCGGCTGGCGTACGACTTGAAAGCAGTGCTTCCTTGAACAAACCGCTCGACTACATATTCCCGAACCCTCCCGCCGACCTCGATCCCACACGGCTCGACCCTGCGGCGGTGCCCGAGCACGTGGCCGTCATCATGGACGGCAACGGCCGGTGGGCCAAGGAGCGCGGCAAGAACCGCCTGTTCGGCCACAAGGCCGGCATCGATGCGGTGCGCGAGACCATCCGCTGCGCGTCGGACGTGGGCGTGCGCTACCTCACCATCTACTCGTTCTCCTCCGAGAACTGGAAACGGCCGCAGGAAGAGGTCATCGGCCTCATGAACCTGTTCGCCACCACGATGCTCGCCGAGGTGGACGGCCTGCACGAGGAGCACGTGCGCGTGATGACCATCGGGCGCACCGACGAGCTGCCGAAGAAGACGCGCGACGCGTTCGCGAAGGCGTGGGAGAAGACGAAGGACAACGACGGCATGACGCTCGTGGTGGCCGTGAACTACGGCGGCCGCGTGGAGATGCTGGACGCCATGCGCTCGCTCATGGACGAGGCCCACGCCGCGGTGCGCGCCGGACGCGCGCCCGAGGAGCTTACCGAGGAGTCGTTCGCCCGGCACCTGTACACGGCGGACATCCCCGACCCCGACCTGCTCATCCGCACGAGCGGCGAGATGCGCGTGTCGAACTTCCTGCTGTGGCAGATCGCCTATTCTGAGTTCGTGTGCACCGACGTGCTGTGGCCCGACTTCGACCGCTACGAGCTCCTGCGGGCGCTCTTGGAGTTCCAGGGGCGCGACCGCCGGTTCGGGGCGGTGAAGTAGGATGGAGCCGCGGCGGGCCGACGAGGCGGTTCCGGAAGAGGACGACCGCACGCGCAAGGAGCGGCTCAAGAACTTCGCACAGGACAAGACCCCGAAGAAGCTGAAGAACCCCACGAACTTCCAGGTGCGCTTCCGCACCGGGTTCGTCTACATCGTCGTGTCCGTGGTGTGCGTGCTGGCCAGCGAATGGACCACGCTCGCGCTGCTCGTGGCCATGGCCGGCATCACGGCCGGCGAGTTCTACTACATGCTGCGCCAGGACGCGAAGCTGCCGAACGAGATGCTGGGCATCATCGCCGCCATGCTGTATCCCGTGAGCGTGTTCTTCCTCGGGTTGAACGGGGCGCTGTACGTGAGCCTGGCGCTGCTCTTGGCGCTCATCGTGTGGTACGTGTTCTGGATGCGGGCGCGCGTGCCCGACGTGGGCGTGAGCTTCTTCGGCGCCGCGTACTGCGGCATGCTGCTGTCGGGCATCATCGTGGTGCGCGAGGCGCTGCCGGCGCCCTGGGGCGGCGTGCTGGTGCTGGGCATCCTCTTGAGCGTATGGGCCAACGACTCGTTCGCCTACCTGGTGGGAAGCAAGTTCGGCAAGCACAAGCTGGCTCCGCGCACGTCGCCGAAGAAGAGCTGGGAGGGCTTCTTCGCCGGGCTCGCGGGCTCGGCGGTGTTCTGGTGCCTGATGACGCTCGTGCCCGGCGTGACCATGTCCATCCCGCAGGCCATCCTGTTCGGCCTGGCGAGCGGCCTCATGGGCGTGCTCGGCGACCTGGCCGAGAGCCGCATCAAGCGCAACTCCGGCTTCAAGGACTCCGGCACCATCATGCCGGGGCACGGCGGCCTGCTCGACCGTTGCGACTCGCTGTTCCTGGTGGCCGTGACCTCCGCCATCCTGCTGGTGGCCGGGGGCTGCATACCTTATTAGGCATCGCGCCTGCGTGAACGCGCGGAGCGCAAGGAGGCACGTATGAAACGCATCGTCGTACTGGGGTCGACCGGCTCCATCGGCACGCAGACGCTCGACGTGGCACGCCGCCATGCCGACAAGCTAGAGGTGGTGGCGCTCGCCGCGGGCACG
>NC_021021.1:769063-771743 GCF_000210055.1 Gordonibacter pamelaeae 7-10-1-b | reverse complement strand
CGCCATCTACCAGTGCCTCCTGGGCGAGGATGCGCGCGAGGTCGCCGCCTGTGGGTGACGGCGTCGGGCGGCCCGTTCCGCGGCCGCACGCGCGGCGAGCTTGCGCACATCACGCCCGCCCAGGCGCTCGCGCACCCCACGTGGAACATGGGCGCGAAGATATCCATCGACTCGTCCACGCTCATGAACAAGGGGCTCGAGGTCATCGAGGCGCACCACCTGTTCGCCATGCCCTACGACCGCATCAGCGTGGTGGTGCAGCCGCAGAGCGCCATCCATTCCATGGTGGAGTACTCCGACGGCAGCGTGAAGGCGCACCTCGGCACCACCGACATGCGCATCCCCATCCAGTTCGCGCTGTCGTATCCCGAGCGCTGGGACGCGCCGGTGGAGCCGCTCGACTTCACGAAGCTGGGCTCGCTCGAGTTCGCTGCGCCCGACACCGACACGTTCCGCTGCCTGGCGCTCGCGCGCGCGGCCGGCGAGCGCGGTGGCACGCTGCCCTGCGCCATGAACGCCGCGAACGAGGTGGCCGTGGCGGCGTTCCTCGCCGAGGAGGGCACGTACCTGGGCATCGCCGCCTGCGTGGAGGCCGTCATGGACGCCCATGACGTACAGCCCGTGGAGAGCCTGGAGCAGCTGGAGGCCGTGGACGCCTGGGCCCGCATGAAGGCCCGGGAGTGGATCGCGGGACGGTAGGCGGCAAGCGGGACTTTTAGGCGGCCCCCTTTGCAAGAAAGGGTCGGCTGCGCACACTGCCGCCGTCGGCTTCCCATGTGCATTTTCCACAGGGCTTGTAGGTTTTTCCCGCACATCGGTTCGGGCGGGCTCCCCGTTTCCTATAATGGGCGCAGGCGCGGGAAACCGCGTTGGTTTTCCCAACCTCGCGCTCGAAAGGATTCGAGTTCATGGATATAGTTCTGATGATAATATACGCCACGATCCTGCTCGGGTTCCTCGTGTTCATCCACGAGGGCGGGCACTATCTGGCGGCGCGCGCGTTCGGCGTGCGGGTGACGGAGTTCATGTTGGGCCTGCCGGGGCCGAGCATCGGCTTCACGCGGGGCGGCACGCGATTCGGCGTGACGGCCGTGCCGCTCGGCGGGTACGCGAAGGTGTGCGGCATGGAGGCGGGCGAGATGAGCCCGCACCTCGAGGCCGTGCTCGCCGCGCTCTACCGCCGCGGCACCGCCAACATGGAGGACATCGCGCGCGACTGCGGCATCTCCGACGATGAGGCGTACGATGCGCTCGAGGAGCTGGTGGAGTGGGGCAGCATCAAGGGCCCCACGAAGAAGGACCAGTACAACACGTACCGCGCCGTCGCGACGGCGCCCACGAAGAAGCAGCTCAAGGCCGCGGCGGCGGGGGAGCCGGCGCCGGCGTCCTATGCGCTCGGGCAGGCGCGCCCGGTGGACGACGCGCATGCGTTGTATCAGGGCGAGTACCGCCAGCAGTACCGTGCGCTGCCGTTCTGGAAGCGCTCCGTCATCCTCGTGGCCGGCGTGTTCGTGAACCTGCTGTTCGCCATGCTGCTGTTCGTGCTCATGTACTCGGTGATCGGTTTCGAGGCCCAGAGCCCGAACACCGGCGTGTTCTACCACGCCGCGCTCACGCCGCTGCAGTCCTTGCAGGCCGGCTTCGCCTACATCGGCCAGGTCATCGCCCTGGTGGCCAGCCTGTTCAATCCCGCGACCGCCGCGGACACCGTGTCGAACACCACCTCCATCATCGGCATCGCCGTCATGTCGAAGGACGCGGTGGACATGGGGCTCATGGGCATCTTGAGCTTCACGGCCATGATCTCGGTGTCGCTCGGCATCATGAACCTGCTGCCCATCCCGCCACTCGACGGCGGGCGCTTCGTGGTGGAGGTGTTCCAGAAGGTGTCACGGCGCGTGGTGTCCACGCGGGCGCTCAACTACCTCTCCGCGGCGGGCATGCTGCTGTTCCTAGGATTCTTCCTGATCATGGCGAACCAGGACATCCAGCGGTTCGTGTTCGGGAACTGGTGAGCGGCGACCTCGGGGCCGCCGGAACCCGCTGATCGCCCGGCCGCTTTTGGAATCCGGCCTTCGGGTCCCGGCTTGCCCCGTCGCGCCGGAGGCGCCCTCCGTGCATCCTTGGGATGGGGCCGCAAAGGCACAGTAATCACCGGTTTTCGACGGGCTGTTCCTCTCCCGGGATTACGCCGCTTTCATCATCACCTCGCGAGCAGGGAAAACGTCCGAAGTCCCGGACGAAGCGCGTTCGCGCAGGCGGTTCCTGCCTCGAATCGGTAGAAAATCGGTGATTACTGTGCAACGGGGCCTCGGTCTTGGCTCTCGCTTCGAGCGGCCCGCGCAAGGCTCAGATCGGTACGGCGCACCTTGAATCCCTTCGGGGCACCTGTCGGTTGCTTGCCGGCCGCTTCCGCCGGCCGCTTCCGGTCGGTTTTTGCGGCAGACTTCGTGAAGGGACCTCGGGCGGGCCGCTTTCGGCGGTACAATAGCCCGACATGCGGTTTGAGGTGCTTGAGGAAACGGAGGGGCGGATGCCCGGCACAGCGAAGCCGAACAAGGGGACCCGGCGGGTCATGGTGGGCAGCGTGCCGCTCGGCGGCGGCGCGCCCGTCGTCGTGCAGTCCATGCTGAACGCCCCGGCCGGCGACGTGGCGGCGAACCTCGCGCAGATCGAGGCG
>NC_021021.1:759062-768912 GCF_000210055.1 Gordonibacter pamelaeae 7-10-1-b | reverse complement strand
GCTGCCCGTGGTGGCCGATATCCACTTCTCGGCCGATATCGCGGTTGAGGCCGCGCGCCGCGGCGCGGCGAAGCTGCGCATCAACCCCGGCAACATCGGGGGCCTCGCCAAGACGGACGCCGTGCTCGACGCGGCGGGGGAGGCCGGTATCCCTATCCGCATCGGGGTGAACGCCGGCTCGCTCGACGTCGAGCTGGCCGCGCGCACCGACCTCACGCTCGCGCAGAAGCTCGCGCGCTCGGCCGCCGACTACGTGCGCTACTGCGAGGGCCGCGGCTTCCGCGACCTGGTGGTCAGCGCGAAGGCCCACGACGTCATGGCCACGGTGGCCACGTACCGCCAGCTCGCCCGCGAGCTGCCGACGTGCCCGCTGCACATCGGCGTGACGGAGGCCGGCACCCTGTTCCAGGGCGTCATCAAGAGCGCCTGTGGCCTGGGTATCTTGCTGGAAGAGGGCATCGGCGACACGCTGCGCATCTCGCTCACCGACGACCCCGTGCAGGAGGTCCGTGCCTGCTGGACGCTGCTCGCGGCGCTCGATTTGCGCCGCCGCGCGCCGGAGCTCGTGAGCTGCCCCACGTGCGGGCGCTGCCAGGTGGACCTCATCGGGCTGGCGCAGCAGGTGGAGGAGCGCATCGCGAACCTGGGCAAGCCGCTCAAGGTGGCCGTCATGGGCTGCGTGGTGAACGGCCCGGGCGAGGCTGCCGACGCCGACATCGGCGTGGCGTGCGGAGCAGGGATGGGCGTGGTGTTTTCCAAGGGAGACGTCGTCCGCAAGGTGGAGGAGAAGGCCATCGTGGACGCTTTGATGGAGGAGATAGGAAAGCTATGACGAACGCGAATATCATGCGCATGAGCGAGCTGTGCGTGCCCACGCTCAAGGAGGACCCGACCGATGCGGAGATCGCCAGCCACAAGCTGCTTCTGCGCGCCGGCATGATCCGCAAGACGGCCTCGGGCGTGTATACGTTCCTGCCGCTCGGCAAGCGGGTGCTGGCGAAGGTGGAGCGCATCGTGCGCGAGGAGATGGACGCCATCGGCTCCCAGGAGATCATGATGCCGGCGCTGCAGCCCGGAGAGCTCTGGCACGAGAGCGGCCGTTGGAACGACTACGGCCCCGAGCTCATGCGCCTGGTGGACCGCCACGACCGCGAGTTCTGCCTCGGGCCCACCCACGAGGAGCTTATCACGGCCCTCGTGCGCAACGAGCTGCGCTCCTACAAGGAGCTGCCGCTCACGCTGTACCAGATCCAGGTGAAGTTCCGCGACGAGATCCGCCCGCGCTTCGGCCTTCTGCGCAGCCGCGAGTTCATCATGAAGGACGCTTACAGCTTCCACGCGAGCCAGGAGTCGCTGCAGAAGACCTACGACGACATGAGCGCCGCCTACGGGCGCATCTGCGAGCGCATGGACATGGACTACCGTCCCGTGGAGGCGGATTCCGGCCAGATCGGCGGCAGCGTGACCTGCGAGTTCATGGCGCTCGCCGAAGCGGGCGAGGCCGAGCTCGTGCACTGCGCGTGCGGCTGGGCGGCCAACGCCGAGGCGGGCGACTGCCTGGCGCGCCCGACCGTCTACGACGTGCCGGCCATGGAGAAGGTGGCCACGCCGGGCGTGCACACCATCGCCGAGCTGGCGGCGTTCCTGGACATCCCCGAGTCCTCCACCGTGAAGGCGCTGTCGGGCAAGAACGACGCGGGCGACCTGGTGGTGCTGTTCATCCCCGGCGACCACGAGCTGAACGAGCTGAAGGCCGAGCGTGTGGCCGGCGGCTTCACGCTGCTCACCGACGAGGACATGGAGGCCTTCGGCCTGCACAAGGGCTCCATGGGCCCGGTCGGCCTGCCCGAGGCCGCACGCGTCATCGCGGCGCGCAGCCTGCAGGCCGTGCCGAAGTGGGTCGTGGGCGCGAACGAGGACGGCTACCACTACGTGGGCGCCCAGCTGGGCGTGGACTTCAAGGTGGACGAGTGGGCCGACCTCTGCATCGTGCAGCCCGGCGACAGCTGCCCGAAGTGCGGCCTGCCGCTGGAGGGCGCGCGCGGCATCGAGGTGTCGCAGGTGTTCCAGCTGGGCGACAAGTACTCGAAGGCCATGGGCGCCACGTTCATGGCGGAAGACGGTTCCGAGCAGCCGTTCCTCATGGGCTGCTACGGCGTGGGCGTGTCGCGCACCATGGCGGCCATCGTGGAGCAGCACAACGACGAGAACGGCATCGCGTGGCCTTTCTCGGTGGCGCCGGCGCACGTGTGCGTGCTGCCGCTCACCGTGGGCGACGACGAGGTGCAGCCGGCGGCCGAGAAGCTGGCCGGCGACCTGGCGAAGCTCGGCCTGGAAGTGGTCATCGACGACCGCAAGGAGCGCGCCGGCGTGAAGTTCGCCGATGCCGACCTCGTGGGCTGGCCGCTGCAGGTCGTGGTGGGCAAGCGCGGCCTCGCCGAGGGCAAGGTGGAGATCAAGCACCGCAAGACGGGCGCGCGCCGCGACATCTCGCTCATGGCGCTCACCGACGCGGTGGCGTTCGCGCAGCGCAACACGAAGGTGTGGGGCTCCGAGGTCGACCTGTTCGGCGGATTGTTCGCCTGATGAGCTCCTTCCCGGACGTGCGCGGGGTGCTGTTCGACCTGGACGGCACCCTGCTCGATACCCAGCGCCTGATTTTGGTTTCGTTCCGCCATGCCGTGGAGACGGTGCTGGGGAAGAGCATGCCCGACGAGCTGCTCATGGCCAAGGTGGGCCAGCCGCTCACGGTGCAGATGTGGGACTTCACGGACGACCAGGAGGTGCACGACGAGCTGCTCGCCGTCTACCGCGACTACAACGCCCGCGTGCACGACGACCTCATCCGCATCTTCCCCGGCGTGCCCGAGCTGCTGGCTGACCTGCGGGAGACGGGGCTGCCCTTCGGCGTGGTGACCTCGAAGCGCCACGAGGCTGCCGTGCGCGGCCTGGCCACGTTCGGCTTGGACGGCGCGTTCGACCTGCTCATAGGCTCCGACGACTGCGCTGCCCACAAGCCCGATCCCGGCCCGGTCCTCCAGGGCTGCCGCCAGCTGGGCCTGCGCCCCGAGGAGTGCGCGTACGTGGGCGACAGTCCCTTCGACCTCCAGGCCGGGCGCGGCGCCGGCTGCCCCACCGCCGCGGTCCTGTGGGGCATGTTCCCCGAAGAGGTGCTGCTGGCGGAAAAGCCGGAGGTCGCATGCCGCAACGTGGAAGAGCTCCGCGGGTGCCTGCTCTAGGGGCTCCTAGCCTGTTCCAGCCGGTCAGGCGTCCAAAACGCCATCCGGGTCGGGCGGGCCAGGCTGGGCTGCGGGGCTAGCCCCTCTCGTTCTCGCCCAGGGAATGGAGGGCTCCTCCGGGGGCCAAAAGGGCGTCGAGGGGGCGCTCGAAAGCCCGTGCGAACTTCACGACCTTCGAGAAGTCGGCGTCTATCAAGCCGTCCTCGATGTCGGTGATGTGGCTTCGGCTGGACCCTACCATGTCCGCCAGCTCCTTTTTCGTCAGGTGCTGGCTTTCGCGCAGGACGCGCACGTTCTCGCCGAACGTGCGCGCGAGGAGTTGGACAAGGGGGTCCTTGCCCAGCATCTTGGCCTGTCGTGACTTCTCCGGCATGATCGAAATCGTAGGCGAGCCTCCAAAGTTGAAAGTATTCAGCTGAATACACTTTGTCTGCGCCGGACGACAAAGCCGCTCATTTCGGGATGCGTGCGGTTGGCCCGCCACCCGCCTGCGCGAAGCACGGCCGTTTGCGCCCCTCGTCCCCCTATTCTGTTGCTTAGCAGTGAATTTCACCCGGCATCTACGCCGCGACCTCAACCTTCCTCTATAATCGGATATTCGATCTTTGACTAACTGCAAATCGAAGGGGGTGTGAGTTCATGCCGAGACTTCAAATCATGGATACCACGATCCGCGACGGCCAGCAGAGCCTCTGGGCCACGCGCATGCAGATCGGGGACATGCTGCCGATCCTGCCGAAGATGGACCGGGTCGGGTACTGGGCTATCGAGGCTTGGGGCGGCGCGACGTTCGACACGTGCCTGCGCTTTCTCGACGAGAACCCGTGGGAGCGTCTGCGATCTATCAAGGCGAACACGCCGAACACGCCGCTCGCCATGCTGTCCCGCGGTCAGAACCTCGTGGGGTACAAGCATTACTCGCGCGAGATCTGCAACCGTTTCATCAAGGCTTCCAAGCGCAACGGCATCCACGTGTTCCGCGTGTTCGACGCCCTCAACGATATCCGCAACGTCGTGGACAACGCCGAGGCCATCAAGGAATGCGGCGGCCACTTCGAGGGCGCCATCTCCTACACCATGTCGCCCGTCCACACGCTTGACAGCTACCTGGAGTACGGCCAGAAGATGAAGGATCTGGGCGCCGACTCCATCGCCATCAAGGACATGGCCGGCATGCTCACGCCCTACCGCACCGAGCGCATGGTGAAGGCGTTCAACGCCGAGATCGGCCTGCCGCTGCACATCCACTGCCATTACGTGGGCGGCATGGCGCCCGCCAACATCATCAAGGCCGCCGAGGCCGGCGCCGCCATCGCGGACACGGCCCACGCGCCGCTCGCCTTCGGCAACTCGCACCCTGCGGTGGAGATGATCGTGGCCGCCCTCCAGGAGAGCCGCTACGACACGGGCCTGAACCTGGACCTGCTGTTCGAGATCGCCGAGTACTGGGAGGAGGTGCGCAAGCGCGGCCACTACAAGCGCGGCGTGTCCTCGCTCACGCACATGAAGGTGTACTCGCACCAGGTGCCCGGCGGCATGATGTCGAACCTGGTGTCGCAGCTGGAGATCCAGAACGCCGGCGACCGCCTGCCCGAGGTCATGCAGGAGATCCCGAAGGTGCGCGCCGAGGTGGGCTACCCGCCGCTCGTCACGCCCCTGTCGCAGATCGTGGGCACGCAGGCCGTGTTCAACGTGCTCACCGGCAAGCGCTGGAGCGTCGTGTCCAAGGAGATGAAGGACTACATCTGCGGCTACTACGGCAAGGCGCCGGGCCGCATGGACAAGGACATCGTGGCCAAGGTCGTGGGCAACTCCGAGATGCTGCCGCCCGACGTGGCCCCCGGCTCGCTCGTGACCACCACGTACTCCCAGGTGGAGGACGAGATCGGCGACCTCGCGAAGAGCGAGGAGGACGTGCTCATGTACGCCCTGTTCCCGAACGAGGCGCGCACGTACCTGAGCAAGCACCGCACATCGGAGAAGGTCGACTTCCTCATGGAGCAGGAGTCGAGCCATACCAAGGAGGACGATTACGTGGACATCAATCAGATTCGCGAGCTGGTTCGCGTCGCCGAGGAGAGCGGCGTCGGCGAGATCGTAGTCGAGGAGGAGGGCACGCGCATCGCCGTGCGCATGCCGGGCACGCTGTCCTCCGACGCCGTGGCGGCTGCAGCCGCCACGGCGTCGGTGGCCGCCGTCGCCCCCGCTCCTGCGGCCGAGGCTTCCGCTTCCGCCGGCGACGGTATCGAGCGCCCCTCCAACTGGTACTGCGTGACGGCTCCCATGGTGGGCACGTTCTACACGTCCCCCGCGCCCGGCGAGCCGCCGTTCGTGCAGGTGGGCGACGAGGTCGCTGCCAACCAGACGCTCTGCATCGTGGAGGCCATGAAGCTCATGAACGAGATCACGGCCGAGGAGATGGGCACGGTGCGCGAGGTGTGCCTCGAGGATGCCTCGCCCGTGGAGTTCGGCACGCCGCTGTTCTACGTCGAGCCCCACGGCGCCCCGGCCCCGGCCCCGGAGACGGCGTAATGTTTAGCAAGATACTGGTAGCGAACCGCGGCGAGGTGGCGCTGCGCATCATGCGCGCCGCCAAGGAGCTGGGCGTGAAGACGGTGGCGGTGTACTCCACGGAGGACGCGGACACCTATCCCGTGCAGTACGCCGACGAGGCCGTGTGCATCGGCCCCGCCCAGGCGAACAAGAGCTACCTCGTCATGCCCAGCATCATCGCCGCCGCCAAGAACGCCGGCGCCGAGGCCATCCACCCCGGCTACGGCTTCCTGGCCGAGAACGCCGACTTCGCCCGCGCCTGCGTGGACAACGACCTGGTGTTCATAGGCCCCGCGGCCGACTGCATCGAGCGCATGGGCGACAAGAGCATGGCGCGCGAGACCATGAAGTCCTGCGGCGTGCCCACGGTGCCCGGCTCCGACGGCTGCATCGACACGGCTGCCGAGGCCAAGGCGTTCGCGGACAGCGTGGGCTATCCCGTGCTCATCAAGGCCACGGCGGGCGGCGGCGGCAAGGGCATGCGCGAGGTGCACGACCCGGCCGACCTCGAGGCCCAGTACCAGGCTGCCCGCACCGAGGCCGGCGCCGCGTTCGGCAACGACGGCGTGTACCTGGAGAAGCTCGTGCTGCGCCCGCGCCATGTGGAGGTGCAGGTGCTGGCCGACGACTTCGGCAACAACCTGGCGCTCTGCGAGCGCGACTGCTCCGTGCAGCGCCGCCATCAGAAGCTCATCGAGGAGGCGCCCTCGCCGGCGCTCACCGAGGACCTGCGCCGTGCCATGGGCGTGGCGGCCATCAAGGCCGTGCGCGCCGTGAACTACAAGAACGCCGGCACGATCGAGTTTCTGCTCGACGAGCGCGGCAACTTCTACTTCATGGAAATGAACACGCGCGTGCAGGTGGAGCATCCCGTGACCGAGCAGATCACCGGCACCGACATCATCAAGGAGCAGCTGCGCATCGCCTCCGGCGAGCCCATCAGCTGCGCCTCCCGCGCTCCGTTCGTCCCGTTCGGCCATGCGATGGAGTTCCGCATCAACGCGGAGGACCCCGCGCACGGCTTCCGCCCGTGCCCGGGCACCATCACCAAGTTCGAGCCTCCGGCGGGCCCCGGCGTTCGGGTGGAGAGCTACGTGCGCACGGGCTCGCGCATCTCGCCCTACTACGACTCGCTCGTGGCGAAGCTCGTGGTGTACGGACAGGATCGCGAGGAGGCCCTTGCGCGTGGCCGCCGCGCCCTCGACGAGTTCGTCATCGAGGGCATCGAGACCACCATCTCGTTCCACCGCCGTGTGCTGGACAACGCCGTGTTCTGCGCGGGCGATGCGACGACCGACTTTATTGAAACCCAGATGGGAGACGTGTTATGAACGAGCTGAACCTTGACGGCATGGCGCTTGCGCCGGGTGTCGTCGAGACGATCGTGTCCATTGCGGCCAACGAGGTAGAGGGCGTGGCCTCCGTGGGCTCCGCCGCCGCAGGCGGCCTGCGCTCCGTGTTCGGCGCCAAGCCGTCCACGCAGGGCATCGACATCGCCGTGGACGAGGACGACAAGCTGGTCATCTCGGTGCGCGTGGACGTGTACTACGGCTACGTGCTGCCCGACCTGGCCGCCAACCTGCGCCAGGCCGTGGCCGATGCCGTGGCGAGCCAGGTGGGGGCGCAGGTCTCCTCGGTCGACGTGTACATCGACGGCATCCAGTTTGCCGGTTAGCCGGAGGTTTGCTGAGCTTCTATGGCTGCTAAACGACATGAACGAACGCGTGCGCGCCGCTCGGCGCTCGCGCTGCTCTACACGAGCGAGATCACGGACGAGGGCGCTACCAAGATCGCCGAGGAAGGCCGCTACCTGGCCGAGGACGGCCCGCTGCCCGACTACGCCACGGCGCTCGTGCGCGGCGTGGAGGCGCACCGCGTGGCCATCGACAAGCATCTGGCGGCCACGTCGGAGAACTGGGCGCTTGCGCGCATGCCCATCGTCGACCGCTCCATCCTGCGCTTGGCCACCTACGAGATGATGTACGTGGACGACGTGCCCACCTCGGTCACGATCAACGAGGCCGTGGAGCTGGCGAAGGACTTCGGCGGCGAGGACGAGTCGCCGCGCTTCGTGAACGGCGTGCTGGGCCGCATCGCCAAGATCCTGGACGAGGAGAAGGCGGCGCCGAAGAGCGCCCCGGTAAACGGCGCAGCAGAAGAAACGCCGAAGGAGGCGTGACGTGGCGGGCGAGTCGTATGCGAGCTTCGACCAGGTGAAGGCCCGCCTTGACGAGATCGTCGACGCCGTGGGCTCGAGCGAGATGCCCCTCGACGAGGCGCTCTCCCTGTACGAGGAGGCCGTGGGCCTGGGCCTGCGCGCCAGCGAGCTGCTCGAGGAGAACATCGAGGCCCGGGACGCCGAGGACGTGACGGAAGACGGGGCGGACGCGACCGGCCGCGAGGCCGGGGCGGGAGCCGCGGGTGAAACCGAGGCCGCAGGCCCGGACGCCGAGGCGTCCGCGACGGCTGCGGCCCAGGCGTGACGGGGGGCGTGACCATGGACCATCGCATTCTCGACGTGATCTCGTCGCCGGCCGACCTCAAGCTGCTGGACAACGAGGAGCTTTCCATCCTTGCCCGCGAGATACGCGAGGAGATCGTGGCCGTGACGTCGGAGACGGGCGGGCACGTGGGCTCGTCGCTCGGCGCCGTGGAGATCATCCTGGCCGTGCACAGCATGCTGGACTGCCCGCGCGACCGGTTCATCTTCGACGTGGGGCACCAGGCCTATGCGCACAAGCTGGTCACGGGGCGCCTCGACGAGTTCAAGTCGCTGCGCACCTACGGCGGCCTCTCGGGCTTCCCGAAGCCCGGCGAGAGCCCCTACGACGTGCACCCCTCGGGCCATGCCTCCGACTCGCTGTCGGTGGCGCTCGGCCTGGCGAAGGCGCGCGACCTCTCGGGCGGCGACAACAGGGTGGTGGCGCTGATAGGCGACGCGGCGCTCTCGGGCGGCATGGCGTTCGAGGCGCTCAACCACATCGGGCAGGCGCAAACCCCGATGGTGGTCATCCTCAACGACAACGAGATGTCCATCTCGCGCAACGTGGGCGCGCTCATGAAGCACCTCGGCTACATGCGCGCCTCCTCGCAGTACCGCCAGACGCGCGACTCCGTCCAGGAGAGGCTGGAGAGCAGCGGCCCCTTCGGCGAGGCGCTCGCGAACTTCGGGCGCAACATGAAGGAGTCCATGAAGCAGTTCGTGCTTCCGCGCACCATGATCTTCGAGCAGCTGGGCATCCTGTGCACGGCGCCCATCGACGGCCACGACATCGGCGCGCTCAAGGAGACGCTCGCCATGGTGCTGGCCACCGATGCCCCCGTGCTCATGCACGTGGTGACGAAGAAGGGCGCCGGCTACGAGCCGGCCGTGCGCAACCCCGAGAAGTTCCACGGCATCGCTCCGTACGACGTGGCCACCGGCGCCGTGAGGAAGAAGCCGGCCGCCGCCCCCTCGTACACGAGCGTGTTCGGCGAGGCGCTTGCGGCCGAGGCGCGCAAGGACGAGCGCATCGTGGCCATCACGGCCGCCATGAAGGACGGCACGGGCCTGGCGGGCTTCGCCGAGGAGTTCCCGAGCCGCTTCGTGGACTCGGGCATCGCCGAGGAGCACGCCGTGGGCCTGGCCTCGGGCCTGGCCATCGGCGGCAAGAAGCCGGTCGTGGCCATCTACTCGACGTTCCTCCAGCGCGCGGTGGACCAGCTGATCATCAACAACGCGCTGCCGAACCTGGACGTGGTGTTCGCCATCGACCGCGCCGGCGTGGTGGGGGAGGACGGCCCCACGCACCACGGCATGTTCGACCTCGCGTACACGCGCATGGTGCCGCATATGCGGGTGCTCGCCCCGTCGAACGAGGCCGAGCTCGTGCATGCACTGCACACGGCGCTGGCGCTGGGAGGTCCGTTCGCCATACGCTACCCGCGCGGGGCGGCCGAGGGCGTGCCGCTGCCCGAGGAGCCCCAGGTGCTGGAAGTGGGGAAGGCGCAGGTGGTGCGCGAGGGCGCCGACGTGGCCATCCTTGCGTTCGGCCGCATGGTGGGCCGTGCGCTGGGCG
>NC_021021.1:747926-758786 GCF_000210055.1 Gordonibacter pamelaeae 7-10-1-b | reverse complement strand
CGGGCGAGGGCGTGCTGGGCGAGCTCGCGCGCTTGGGGCGGGCCGTGCCCGCGCTCACGCTGGGCATCCCCGATACGTTCGTGCCGCAGGGCAAGGCCGATCTGCTGCTTGCCGACCTGGGCCTCGACCCCGAGGGCATCGCCCGCTCCATCGAGGAGCGCATGCAATAGGAGCGACTTTACCTAAACTTGATCTTTCCGTTGCCTTGACTTGACAAAGCACCGCTATCATTAAATTCCGTGTGCTTTGTCACCGAAGCCGTGAAAGGGATCCCAGGTTGAATACTCTTGCCGATCGGCGTCCTTCGTTTGTAGGGGGAGTCCGCGTGAGCTACGATTTCGCCTCGTTCGCTGCAGCGTTCGTCAGCGACCCCATACTCGCCCTTATCGTCATCCTGACGCTGGGCGCCACCGTGGTGAACGGGGCGACTGACGCCCCCAACGCCATCGCCACCGTCGTGGGCACGAAGGCCATGAAACCCACGCCGGCCATCGCCATGGCGGCGATATGCAACTTCGTCGGCCTAGCCGGCATCACCATGGTCTCGTCGGCCGTGGCCGCCACCATCTTCAAGATGGTGGACTTCGGCGGCGACAACCACGCCGCCCTCGTCGCGCTGGCGGCGGCCATGGTGGCCATCATCGTATGGGGCGTGGCGGCCTGGTACTTCGGCATACCCACGTCGCAGAGCCACTCGCTCATCGCCGGCATCACCGGCGCGGCCATCGCCCTGCAGGGGGGCCTGGGCGGCGTGAACGGCGGCGAGTGGATGAAGGTGGTGTACGGCCTGGTCATCTCCACGGTGCTCGGGTTCGGCACGGGGTGGCTGTTCACGCGCCTCATAAAGAAGGCGTGTCGGCGCGCCGAGCGCTCGAAGGCGAACTCGTTCTTCAAGTGGGCGCAGATCGTGTCCGGCGCCGGCGTGGCCGTGCTGCATGGCGCGCAAGACGGCCAGAAGTTCCTGTCGCTGTGCATGCTGGGCATCATGCTGGCCATGAGCGGCCAGTCGGGGGGCGACGTGTCGTTCCCGTTCTGGCTCATCATCATGGTGTCGGCCGTGATGGCGCTCGGCACGGCCGTGGGCGGCAAGAAGATCATCAAGTCCGTGGGCATGAACATGGTGAAGATGGAACAGTACCAGGGCTTCGCCGCCTGCCTTTCCGCCTGCTTTTGCATCGGCCTGGCCACGTTCACGGGCCTGCCGGTGTCCACCACGCACACGAAGACCACCGCCATCATGGGCGTGGGCGCCGAGAAGAGCCTGCGCAACGTGAAATGGGGCCTTGCCGGCCGCATGGTGGGCACCTGGGTGCTCACGTTCCCCGGCTGCGGCCTGCTGGCGTTCGCGTTCACGCATCTGTTCCTGGTGTTCTTCTAGGGGGATTGGGCGGGGCGTCCAACCAGGTTGTTGACGGGAGCCCTTCTCGGCGTCGAGCGATTCCGCTGGCCGTGAGGCCAGCGGAACGAACTAGCCTTCTTCCACGACTTCCGCTTCGGGAGCGTTCTTCCTCACGCTCTCGATGCCCTTCTTGCAGGATTCCTTGGACTTGTAGTGCTGCGACGTGGCAATGACCTCGCCGTTGTCGGCTTTCAGCACGAAATGGCATCCCGTGTCGGACGTTTTGATGACGAACTTGCCCATGAGACCCGCTCCTTCTCCTCGACGATACCGGAATCATATACCCCGCTTCACCGGAAGGAGCGGCGCGGCGGGCGGTTTCACCGAAGGTTGAACGACATCCTATGCGCCGATGCGCTTCTCCATGATGAAGTCGTCCATGATGAAGCCCTGCCCGATGTCGGTCTCCACGGAGTCGATGGTCTCGAACCCTTTGCCCCGGTACGCGCGCACGCCCAGGTCGTTGTGCTTGTTCACCGTCAGGTACAGGGCCGCGAGGCCGCGCGCGCGGCACAGGTCCTCGTAGAAGCGGATGGTCTGGCTGGCGAACCCGTGCCCGCGCTCCTCGGCCCGCAGGTAGATTTTCGAGATGAAGAAGCGGTTCGTCTCGGGCTCGACGCGCCCTCCCGTGTAGCCCACCGTGCGGCCGTCCTCGGCGGCGCGCAGGAACCAGTACTCGTAGGCGTGCTCGGCCAGGTCGCGCTCGATGGCTTCGAGGCTCTGGAACTGCTCCACCATGTAATCGGTCTGGGCCTCGCCGATGAGGGCGGGCCAGTACTCGTGCCAGATCTCGCTGGCAAGCGCCGCCAGGGCGGCGCGGTCCTCGGGCGTTTCGACGGGGACGAACTCGATGGTCATGCGACGGTCCTTTCTCTCGCGTGTCCCCTCCACTATACCGCAACGGAGCGTACCGCCATCGTCCCCGCAGGCCGATTCCCCGAGCTTGCAGCCCGGTGCCGCGGAGGCGCGTGTTTCCGTTCGGTAACGGGGATGCTTCCCGTCTGTTAAAAGGCGTTTTTGAACGCGTTAACAGTTGGGGGTCTCGCTTGGGACGATGGCGGGGCGGTGGGATCATCGGACGCGTAACCGGAAAAGCGTTCGCATGAGAAGGAGGTAGAGGCACATGTTCGACACAGGATCGACGGGTTTCATGCTGGTATGCGCGATGCTCGTCTTGCTGATGACGCCGGGGTTGGCGTTCTTCTACGGAGGTTTGAGCCGTCGCAAGAACGTTGTGAACACGATGCTCATGTCGTTTGCGGTGCTCGGCATCGTGGGCGTCACCTGGACGGTGTGCGGGTGGTCGTTCGCATACGGTGGGGACGGGTCGCTTCCGTTCTTCGGAGGCTTCGACCAGATCGGCCTCACGGGGTTGGTGGCCGGCATCACGGGCGAAGCCCCCGAAGCACTGAGCCACGACGCGTACCCCGCGATGGCCGACGTGGTGTTCCAGCTGGCGTTCTGCATGATCACCACGGCCATCATCACGGGCGCGGTGGCCGGGCGCGTGAAGTTCGGCGCGGTGTGCGCGTTCGTGGCGGTGTGGACCGTCGTGGTGTACCCGCCGCTCGCCCACATGGTGTGGGGCGGCGAGGGCAGCCTCGTGGGCGAGGTCATCGGCGCGCTCGACTTCGCGGGCGGCGACGTGGTGCATATCTCGTCGGGCCTCACGGGCCTGATCCTCTGCGTTATCGCGGGTAGGCGGCGCGGGTTCGGCATGATCAGCTACCGTCCCCACAACGTGCCGTTCGTGGCGCTGGGCGCGACGCTTCTGTGGTTCGGATGGTTCGGCTTCAACGCGGGCTCCGAGTTCGCCCCCGACGGCGTGGCCGCGCTCGCGCTCGTGAACACCGTGGTGGCCTCGGGCGCGGCGCTCGTGTCGTGGCTGGTCGTCGAGCGCGTGCGGGTCGGCAAGCCCACGCTCGTGGGCGCGGCGACGGGTTTGGTGGCCGGACTCGTGGTCATCACGCCGGCAGCGGGCTTCGTGGAGCCGTGGGCAGCGGCGGCGATGGGCGTCGTCGTGTCGCCCGTGTGCTACGCCGCCGTCTCGCTCCTCAAGCGCAGGCTCGGCTACGACGACGCGCTCGACGCCTTCGGCATCCACGCGGTCGGCGGCATCACCGGCGGCCTTCTGACCGGGCTGTTCTGCGTGCCCGAGCTGTCATGGACCGACTTCGGCGGCCTGCTCTACACCGGCGACCCCACGCTCTTGGGCGCGCAGGCGCTCGGCATCCTGGTGACGGTCGTGTTCGTGGGCGTGCTCGACGTGGTGCTCGGTTTCATCGTGAAGGCGTGCTTCAAGGGCAGCCTGCGCGTGAGCGAGGCCGAGGAGGCGCAGGGCCTCGACGTGGCCGCGCACGGCGAGAGCGCGTACCCGGCGTACGTAGGTCTGGACTGAGGTTCCGCCGTTCTGCCGAACGGCGGAACGGGCCGACGCTGCGGGACCCCGTGTCGCACCGCCTCGCCGCTTTTGCGCTTTCCCTCACGTGCGAAGCACGCTCGGCCGCGCAACACGGCGATTCGGCACACCACGAGGCCCCTCGCTGACTTTGACGAACCGGTGATTGCAAAGGAGTTGTTACATGAAGAAGATCACGGCCATCGTGCGGCCCGAGAAGCTCGAGCCGCTCAAGGAGGCGCTGTTCGCCGCGCAGGTGGGCGGCATGACCATCAGCCAGGTGCAGGGCTGCGGCAGCCAGCACGGCTGGAAGGAGTACTACCGCGGCACCGAGGTCCTGCTGAACATGATTCCCAAGGTGAAGTTCGAGCTCGTGGCAGCCGACGACCAGGTGCAGTCCCTCGTCGGCCTCATCCGCGCCACGGCGCGCACCGGCGAGGTGGGGGACGGCAAGATATTCATCTTCCCGGTGGAGGAGGTGGTGCGCATCCGCACCGGCGAGACGGGGGAGGCGGCCGTGTAGGCGCCCTCCTCGCGCGGCCCTTCCAGTGCACGCGAGCCGCGGCGCGTACGTGGGAGGGCCGCAGGGGCGCAGGGCCCCGGTTGTGGATGTTCGCGGGAGGCACGGCGCGGTTCGGCGCGGCGCCTTGCCATTTCCTACTAATGATATATAATCCTAATTAATCAATAGTACGGTTAGATACGCGAACGACAGGACCATCATGGCAACGCAGACCGCAGAGCGCGCGACGACGCGCAACACCATCCAGCGAGCGCTCGTCTTGGAGGCGGTGCGATCGCTGCACAACCATCCGACTTCCGCCGACGTGTACGAGGTGGTGCGCGAGAAGCACCCGAACATCTCGCGCGCAACGGTGTACCGCAACCTCGGCGTGCTCGCGAACCGCGGCGAGGTGCTGCGCGTGGAGGTGCCCAACGGCGCCGACCGCTACGACTTCCTCAACCGGCCGCACTACCACGCGAAGTGCCGCGTGTGCGGCGGCGTGTTCGACGTGGACATGCCGTACCAAAGCGACATCCTGGCGAAGGTCTCCGACGCGCACGGGTTCGCCATCGAGGAACACGAGATCATCTTCAACGGCGTGTGCTCGGAGTGCCGGAAAGCCGAAGGCCGCTGACCTTCGGATCTGCTGCAGGTTCCTCGCATGCCGTCGTCCATCCCCGGTTTTCCCAGTGGCGCACCCTGCGGAAAAGGTCTAGTATGGCTCGACAACGGTTACGCCTCGGCGGGCGTTGACGACTAAGGGCGGCGCGCGTGTTCGAATACATGGATGACATCTCCGAGGTCGTGTACGTGGCGGATATCGAGACGCACGAGCTGCTCTACCTGAACGATTCGGGGAAGCGCCTGTCAGACGTCGATGCCATCGAGGGCAAGACATGCCACGCCGTGCTGCAGCGCCGCGACGCGCCGTGCGACTTCTGCACCAACGACCGTCTCTCCTTCGACGAGAACTACACGTGGGAGCACGTCAACCCCATCACCGGGCATCGCTACCTGCTGAAAGACCGCCTCATCGACTGGGAGGGACGTCCGGCCCGCCTCGAGGTGGCGCTCGACATGACGGCGAGCCAGACGGGCGAGGAGGACCTGCGCCGTGCGCTCGACGCCGAGGGCATGGTGCTTCAGTGCGCGCACGACCTGTACGGCGCGAGCGACGTCGAGACGGCGGCCCGTGGAATGCTCGACCGCGTGGGAGCCTACCTCATGGCCGAGCGCATCCGCTTCTTCCGCCTGGACGGCAACCTGCTCTCGGCCACGTTCGAATGGCGCGCCGACGGCAGCCCCCGGGTCGTCGACGACCTGCGCGGCTTGGACGCCTCGCTCATCGAACGTTGGCGCCGCCGCTTCGACGAGGGCGGCTGCCTCATCATCGAGAGCGTGGAGGGCCTGCCCACCTCCTGCGCGGCCGAGCGCGCCTTTTTGCAGGAGCAGGGCGTCTCCTCCCTCGTGGCGGTTCCCTTGGAGCGGCAGGGCCGCGTCGTGGGCTTCCTGGCCATCGAGAACCCGTCCGCATCGCTCGTTCGCAACATCGCCTCGCCGCTCAAGACGCTCGGCTACTTCTTCATGACCACGGTCTCGCGCATCGGAAACGAGCACCGCCTCACCTCGCTGAGCTTCCGCGATGACCTGACCGGGTTGTATAACCGCAACCGCTACCTAGGCGACGTTGAGCGCCTCGGCGGCGGCACCGGCCCGCTGGGCATCCTCTTCCTCGATGTGAACGACCTCAAGGTGGTGAACGACCGCTACGGCCACGAGTGCGGCGACCGCCTGCTACGCTTCTGCGCGGAGATGATGCGCGGTGCGTTCGAGGGTGCGAGCCTGTACCGCATCGGCGGCGACGAGTTCGTGGCCCTGGCGCCCGGGGTGGACGAGGCGGCCTTCGGGCGCATGGTGGAGAATCTGAACAGGGCGTTCGCCAACGAGTGCGACCGAGTGGGACTCGAGGAGGGGACGGCCGAGCGCTTCGTGTCGCTGGGGACGCAATGGGCCGAGAACCCCTCCGACGTGCGGGCCATGCTCCTGGCGGCCGATGCCCAGATGTACGAGCGCAAGCGGATGTTCCATCTTGGGAAGGCGCTGGTCGGCATGACGCCGGAGGTCCGCGATGCCGCAGCCGGCGCCTCGCCGCTGATCCCCTTCGACGACAACGCGCTTCTGCGCGAGTACAACATGCTCATGAGCGCGATGCACGTGAGCGTGAGCAAGCACCTGTTCACCGAGAAGTTCGAGGTGGTGTGGGCGAACGACTTCTACTACGAGATGACGGGCTACACGCGCGAGGAGTACGTCGCGCTATTCAACAACAACTGCGCCGACTACTTCGCCGATTTCCCCGAGGTGTTCGAGGAGCTGAGCGCCGCGGTCATGGGGGCCGTCGCCGCGGGCAAGCCCGGCTACGAGTGCCTGCTCCAGATGCCGCAGAAGAACGGCAGCCGCCTGTGGATCCGGGTCGTGGGCCTGTTCACCAGCGAGAAGGTGGACGGCGTTCCCGTCATCTACGCCACGTTCACCGGCGTGAACGACGTGGTGCAGATGGAGCAGGAACGCTCCATCACCTACGACAACCTGCCCGGTTTCGTCGCGCGCTACCGGGTGGCCGAGGACGGCCTGCGCCTTCTGTGGGGCAACGAGCGCTTCGAGGAGTTCTTCGGCGCGGTGGGCGAGGGCGGGGCCGAGAGCCTGTTCCACCTCAACATCGAGGCCAACGCCCACGCCATCGGGTCGCGGTTCGCCAGCTTCCGACGGGGCGAGCCCGCCTCGTTCGAGATCGAGGCAATCGGGCGCTCCGGGCAGCGGGCGTACTTCACCGTGGTGGGGAACTGCATCGACTGGCTGGAGGGCGACCCGGTCTACCTCGTGCTGTACCTCGACACGACCGAGATCACCGAGCAGAGACGCCTGGTGGAGGAGGCGAACAGGAAGCTGGAGCGCCTGGCCTTCGTCGATCCCGTCACCCAGGGGCGCAACCGCACGAGCTTCGAATTGGACGCGGCCGCCTCCCTGGCCGCCGCGCCGGCCGGCTCCTTCGCGCTCGTGTCCATGGACATCCAGAAGTTCAAAGTAGTGAACGACCAGTTCGGCGTGGAAAGCGGCAACCGGGTGCTCTCCTACGTCCACGACCGCCTCCTGTCGTGCCTCGAGGAGGGGGAGTACGTGGCCCGCATCTCGGCGGACCAGTTCAACCTGCTGCTCAAGGCGGGTACCGAAGAGGCGCTCGAGGCGCGCATCGAGCGCATGGCCCGCGTCGTGAACGACGGCCTCGCTTTCGACGAGGGACGCACCTACCTGCTCACCATGACGGCCGGCGTGTGCATGGTCGACGACCCCGCGCTGCCCCTCATGCAGATACGCGACCGGGCGAACGTGGCCCGCAAGAAGGTGGGCGAGGGCGCCGGGGGCGGCCGTCTGTGCGCATGCCGGTTCTACAGCAGCGAGGACAGCCTGCAGCTTTCCGCCGAGAAGGAGATCGAGAACCGCATGCGAGCGGCGCTCGATGCCGGGGAGTTCGCGATCTACCTGCAGCCGAAGCTCGACCTGCGCACGGATGCGGTCGTGGGCGCCGAGGCGCTCGTGCGGTGGATCGACCCGGTGCGGGGCCTCGTGCCGCCGAGCGACTTCATCCCGCTGTTCGAGCGCAACGGCTTCGTGGTCGACCTCGACCTGTGCGTGTTCGAGCAGGTGTGCGCCCTGCTGCGCGCCTGGATCGACGGGGGCCGACGCCCGGTCGTCCTGTCGGTGAACATGTCGCGCGCCCACCTTGCCGACCCCTGCTTCCTCGGGCGCTACGAGGAGATCCGCCGGCGCCACGACGTGCCCGCCTCGCTCATCGAGATCGAGCTGACGGAGACGCTCGTGTTCGAGGACCCCGTCGGGCTCGGGCGCGTCATCGACGAGCTCCACGCCGCCGGTTACAGCTGCTCCATGGACGACTTCGGCAGCGGCTACTCCTCGCTCAACGTGCTGAAGGACATCGATGTTGACGTGCTGAAGCTGGACCGGGTGTTCTTCGATGCCGTTGATGCGGACACCGGGCGGGGCGCGGCCATCGTGGACATCGTCATCGAGCTGGCGCGCCGCCTGCGCATGCGGACGGTGGCCGAAGGCGTGGAGACGCGGGAGCAGGCGGCGTTCCTCAAGCGCGCGGGGTGCGACATGATCCAGGGCTACCTGTTCTCGCGCCCGGTCCCGCCCGTCGAGTTCGAGCGGCTTGCCTTCGGCGACTCCTTCGGCAACGGCGAGAAATAATCGTGGGGCCTTTCGAATAGTGCTGCAGGGGTTGTTTCCCGTGTGCTATACTAATACGGCTTATCGGGAATAAGCCCGTAAGCGCAGGTAACTGTAGGCCCCCGAGACATGTTTTTGTTGCACAGCTGAGCGAGCAAGCTTTTGCAGAGCGAACATGGTGTAAGCAATCAATCATGACGAAGGGTCCCCGAGAAAGTTTGAAAGGGGTCCGTTTTGACCGACATCAAGAACACGTCCGTCATCGACTTCAGCGACATCTCCGACGAGCAGATGAACGAGATGATCGACGGCACGCTGACCGAGTTCGACGAGGGCGACCTGGTCGACGGCACGGTCGTCAAGATCGAGCACGACGAGGTGCTCGTGGACATCGGCTTCAAGAGCGAGGGCGTCATCCCCTCCCGCGAGCTGTCCATCCGCAAGGACGCCGACCCGTCCGACATCGTGGAGCTGGGCGAGAAGATCGAAGCCCTCGTGCTCCAGAAGGAGGACAAGGACGGCCGCCTGATCCTCTCCAAGAAGCGCGCCGAGTACGAGCGTGCGTGGATCCGCGTCGAAGAGAAGTTCAAGGCCGGCGAAGTGGTCACGGGCGAGGTCATCGAAGTCGTCAAGGGCGGCCTGATCCTCGACATCGGCCTGCGCGGCTTCCTGCCGGCGTCGCTGGTCGACCTCCGTCGCGTCAAGGACCTCGACATGTACCTCAACACCGAGATCGAGGCCCGCGTCATCGAGATGGACCGCAACCGCAACAACGTCGTGCTGTCCCGCCGCGTGCTGCTGGAGGAGGGCCGCAAGAACGAGCGCGCCGAGATCCTGGCGAAGCTCTCGAAGGGCATGCGCCTCAAGGGCACCGTCTCCTCGATCGTCGACTTCGGCGCCTTCGTCGACCTCGGCGGCATCGATGGCCTGGTGCACATCTCCGAGCTGTCCTGGAACCACGTCAACCACCCCTCCGAGGTCGTCAAGGTGGGCGACGAGGTGGAGGTCGAGGTGCTCGACGTCGACCTGCAGCGCGAGCGTATCTCGCTCGGCCTCAAGCAGACGACGGAGGATCCGTGGATCAAGCTCGTCGAGAGCTACCCGGTGGGCACCATCGTCGACGGCAAGGTGACGAAGATCGTGCCGTTCGGCGCGTTCATCGAGCTGGGCCAGTCCATCGAGGGCCTGGTGCACATCTCCGAGATGTCGCAGCGCCACATCGACACCCCTGCCCAGGTCGTTAAGGCCGGCGACGAGGTGAAGGTCAAGGTCATGGAGATCAACCCCGAGCGTCGCCGCATCTCCCTGTCCATGAAGGCCGCCGCCGAGGAGCTGGGCTTCGAGATCGAGGTGGACGAGTCCATCCAGGCTGAGGAGAAGAAGGCCGAGAAGAAGGAAGAGGCCGCCCCGGCCGAGGCTCCTGCCGAGGAGCCGGCTGCGGAGTAGGGTTTCCCGCTGCAAGCACGAGGGCCTCTCGCATCGCGCGAGGGGCCCTCGCTTTTTTGTGGCGACCCGCCTAGCGCCGGATGGGGCTGAGGAGGTTGCGGGATGCCGCATCCAGGGCGGAGCGGTAGGCTCCCGTGATTTCGGCGAGGGCCAGGTCGGCGGAGGTTTGCACGGTAGGCTGCGCGGCGTCATCGGCATGCTGCGGCAGGTAGTCGGCCACGGCGTCGTACACGAGGTCGACATAGACGTGCGCGCCCTCCTCGGTCAGATGGGTGCCGTCGCCGTCGAAGAGCTCGTCGCGCCCCGAGCTCGCACCGAACCAATCGATGAGGTGCACGTTGCCGTAGCGTTCGGCGGCGCTTGCCAGCACGTCGTTCGTGGAGGATACCCAGTCTTGGGGGCTGCGGGTGTTCACGAGCCAGAGCTGCTTGTCGGCTCCCACGTCGGCGACGATCTCGTCCAGCTGACCATCGGTGGCCGGGCCGTTCGTGCCCAGCGCCAGCACGACGATGCCGCCTACGAGGCCCTGGTCGCGATACGAGTCGTACACTTCTTGTCCCACGTAGATCTGGCGGTTCACGGCGGCGTCGATGGCGCCGTGGGGGAAGCGCTCTTGGAAGTAGGGAATGGAGCGCACCGATACCGAGTCGCCGATCATGAGCACGTCGAGCTTCGGCTGCTCGTCGGCGACCGGTGCGGAGCCGCTGGACGCCTGCGAGGGCCCTTCCTCCTGCGGCTGCCCCGAGGGCTCCGCCTGTGCCTGGCCCGAGGGGGCGGCCTGGCCCTGCTCGGCCTGTTTCAGCAGGTCGCCTCCCTCCAAGGCCGAGGTGGGCGGTACGAGCGCCAGCCCGCCTGCGGCCACGA
>NC_021021.1:746211-747697 GCF_000210055.1 Gordonibacter pamelaeae 7-10-1-b | reverse complement strand
CTCGCCCGAGCGAACCTTCTTCACCAGGCGGCCGAAGGCCCCGTGGCGGAAGGGGTTCTCCACGAAGCGGTACGACAGCGCAGCGCAGCCGAACACGGCCGCCAGCTGCAGCAGGTAGAGCCACCAGGGCGTGTCGCCGATGCCGCCCGGGTCCATGAGCAGCAGCAACGGGTAGTGCCACAGGTATATGCCGTAGCTGCGCTTGCCTATCCACACGAGCGGCCTCGCGCCCGCGACGCGCCCGATGACGCTGGCCGGATGCACCATGGCCGCGATGACCACGGCGGTGAGCACCGAGCACAGCACGAGCCCGCCCCGGTACAGGAAGGGCGAGAACCCGTTCGAGAACACCACCAGCAGCAGCAAGCCCGCGAGCGCCGCGGCCCCCACGCCGTCGAGCACGGAGCGCTCGCGCTTCGTCAGGCGCACGCCGCTTTTGGCGCCCAACAGGTGCGACGGCCACACGAACGCCAGCCATGCACCGATGAGCAGCGAGAATGCGCGGGTGTCGGTGCCGTAGTACACGCGGCTCGGGTCGGCGGCGGGGTTGAACAGCAGCGCCATCTCCAGCGCGGAGAGCGCGGCCAGCACGAGCACGGCATTGCGCACGGTGCCCTTCTTCGCCCCCAGCTTCAACGCGGCGAACAGCGCCACGGGCCACACGAGGTAGAACTGCTCCTCGATGGCCAGCGACCAGAAGTGCGCAAGCGGCGACGGAGCGCCGAGCGCTTCGAAGTAGGACACGTCGTGGAATATCTGCCACCAGTTGTTGAAGAAGAGCAGGGACGGCAGGACGTCGGGGCGCATCTTCGTGAGCAGGGCGTGGTTGAACAGGGTGCAGAGCACGGCCGTGCAAACGATGACGAGCACGATGGCGGGCACGAGCCGCCGGATGCGGCGCAGCCAGAAGTGCGGCAGGTCGATCTTGCCGGTATCGTCGTACTCGATGAGCAGCAAGCTGGTTATAAGGTAACCCGACAGCACGAAGAAGACGGTGACGCCCAGCAGGCCGCCGGGCGCCCAGGGCATGCGCATATGGTAGGCGATGACGGCGAGCACGGCGAAAGCCCGCAGGCCGTCGAGCGCCGGTATATAGCGAGACTTCGAGCCTGACACGTGCGATCCCCCTTGCTGTGTTTGCGGTCGATGCGCGGGATGCGCAGGATCCAGTATAGCGCTCCGCCGAGCGCCGAGAGCGTATCATACCGCGCTGCGGCTGTTCTGCGTAGGCTCTTCACGTATAGTTGAAGCGCTGCGCTGCACGGGCATCGCTTCCTTTATACTGGCGACGAAAGAAGATGCAAAAGGAGGGAAGATGGCAACGGGTGAGAACGGCGCACGGCGCGTTGCGCTGGGCATGAGCGGCGGGGTGGACAGCGCGGTATCCGCCGCACTGCTTATGCGCGCAGGCTACGAAGTGGTAGGCGTCACCTGCCGCTTCACCGACGATGCGGCGGCCGACCGCGCCGTCGGCGACGCGGCGGCG
>NC_021021.1:742267-746019 GCF_000210055.1 Gordonibacter pamelaeae 7-10-1-b | reverse complement strand
CGACGCGGCGGCGGTGTGCGCCCGGCTGGGCCTGCGCCATGTGGAGTGGGACTGCGCCGCCCTGTTCGAGAGCGCGGTGGTCCAGCCGTTCGTGGATGCCTACGCGGCGGGCCTCACGCCGAGCCCTTGCGTGGGCTGCAACGCCTGCTGCAAGCTGCCCTCCCTGCTGGCTGCCGCCGACGAGCTGGGCTGCGAGTCGGTGGCCACCGGCCACTACGCCCGCATCGCGCAGCTTGCGGACAGCGGGCGCTACGTGGTGAAGTGCGCGCTCGACGCGCGCAAGGACCAGAGCTACATGCTGGCGCTGCTCTCCCAGGAGCAGCTGGCGCGCCTTGTGCTGCCGCTGGGCGGCACCACGAAGGCGGAGGTGCGCGTGCTGGCTGCCGACCTGGGGCTTCCCGTTGCCGAGAAACCCGAGAGCCAGGATGTGTGCTTTATCGAGGGTGATTATCGCGCGTTCCTGCGCGCGCGGGGCGTCGATGATCGGCCGGGCACCATCGTGGATTGCGCGGGTGCTGTGCTCGGCCGGCACGACGGGCTGGCCAACTACACGGTGGGGCAGCGCAAGGGCATCGGCGTAGCCGCGCCCGAGCCGTACTACGTGGTGGCCAAGCGGCCCGAGACGTGCGAGCTGGTGGTGGGATTCGCCGACGAGGCCCGCATCTCGAGCGTGCTGACGGGCCCGGTGAGGTGGCAGGCCCTCGCGTGCCTGGACGGGCCGCGTGCCGCCAGCGTGAAACTGCGGTACCGAAGCCGGGCCGTTCCGTGTATCATAGAGCCCGAACCCGAAGGGCGCGTTCGTGCAGTGCTGCGCGAGCCGCAGCCGACCACGGCGCCGGGACAGTTCGCCGTCTTCTCCGTGGGCGACACCGTGCTCGGAGGCGGCATGATCGAGGAGGTAGCATCGGTATGAAGAAGCTGTTCATCATCGGCGGCATGGGCGCCGGCAAGTCGACGGCCCGCAAGGCCCTTGTGGACGCAGGCCTGCCGTACATCGACCTCGACAAGGTGGGCCACGACGTGCTCGCTTGGGACACGGTGAGGGAAGAGCTGGTGGACACGTTCGGCGCCGACATCATGGACGGCGACGAGGTGAACCGCAAGGCGCTCGCCCACAAGGCGTTCGTGAGCCCTGCCGAGACGCGCAAGCTCAACCGCATCACCGTCCCGCGCATCGAGGACGCCTATCGCGACAAGGTGGCCGAGCTGGAGGCCGCGGGCCATCCGGCCGTGGTGGTGGAGCACTCCGTGTTCAAGAACCGCACGTCCTCGCTCGCCTACGATGCCGACGTGGTCATCGCCGTGCTGGCGCCGCTGGACGTGCGTATCGAGCGCGCCGTGGCGTCGGGCTTCGACGAGGCCGACGTGCGCCGCCGCATCGCCCGCCAGATCACCGATGCCGACCGCATCGAGGCCGCCGACGTGGTGTTCAACAACGACGGCACCCCCGAGGAACTGCACAACCAGGTGATAGCCTGGTGGGGGGAGTACCGCAAGGATCTGTAACAACTCAATAACGAACATCTGTTCATAATCGATGCGCTGTGCTACACTGGTTCCCTGACGTATGCGGGAAGGAGCTTACGTGGCGCATCTTTCGAATATCGAGGGCCTTGAGATGGAGGGCAAGCTGCCGGAGGTGCGGCTGGCAACGACGCCTCTCAAGGTGGTGTCGCCCTACGAGCCGTCGGGCGACCAGCCGCAGGCCATCGAGAAGCTGGCCCGCGGGGTCGAGGAGGGCCTGCGCTACCAGACGCTCCTGGGCGTGACGGGCTCGGGCAAGACGTTCACCATGGCCAAGACCATCGAGGCCGTGCAGAAACCCACGCTGGTCATGGCGCCGAACAAGACGCTCGCGGCCCAGCTGGCCAGCGAGCTGAAGGAGTTCTTCCCGAACAACTCCGTGGTGTACTTCGTGTCGTACTACGACTACTACCAGCCCGAGGCCTACGTGCCCTCGTCCGACACGTTCATCGAGAAGGACGCTTCCATCAACGAGGAGGTGGAGAAGCTGCGCCACGCGGCCACGTCGGCCTTGCTCTCGCGGCGCGACTGCATCGTGGTGGCCTCGGTGTCGTGCATCTACGGCATCGGCTCGCCCATGGACTATGCCGGCATGGCGGTGTTCGTGGACAAGCAGAAGGAGATGGACCGCGACGACGTCATCCACGAGCTCATCGACATCCAGTACGACCGCAACGACTACGAGCTGAAACGCGGCACGTTCCGCGTGCGCGGCGACAACCTGGACGTGTTCCCTCCCTATGCGGACAACCCGTTGCGCATCGAGTTCTGGGGCGACGAGATAGAGCGCATCGCGGAGGTGGACAACGTCACAGGCGAGGTGGTGAACGAGTTCGAGGCGCTGCCCATCTGGCCCGCGTCGCACTACGTGGCCACGCGCCCGAAGATGGACCGCGCGCTCGGCACCATCCGCGACGAGCTGCGCGAGCGCCTGCAGCAGTTCAAGGAGGAGGGCAAGCTGCTCGAGGCGCAGCGTTTGGAGATGCGCACGAACTACGACCTGGAGATGATGGAGACGATGGGCTTCTGCTCCGGCATCGAGAACTACTCGCGCCACATCGACGGGCGCTCGCCGGGCGAGCCGCCCTACACGCTCATCGACTACTTCCCGAAGGACTTCCTCTGCATCATCGACGAGAGCCACGTGACGGTGCCGCAGATCCGCGGCATGCACGAGGGCGACCGCTCGCGCAAGATCACGCTGGCCGAGCACGGGTTCCGCCTGCCCAGCTGCCTGGACAACCGCCCGCTGCGCTTCGACGAGTTCGAGGAGCGCATTCCGCAGTTCGTGTACGTCTCGGCCACGCCGGGCGACTACGAGCAGAAGGTGTCGCAGCAGCAGGTGGAGCAGATCATCCGCCCGACCGGCCTCTTGGACCCCGAGATCATCGTGCGCGGGAGCGCCTCGCAGATCGACGACATCATCGACGAGTCGAAGGACCGCGCCGCCCGTGACGAGCGCGTGCTCATCACCACGCTCACGAAGAAGATGGCGGAGGACCTGACCGACCACCTGCTGGACCAGGGCGTGAAGGCGCGTTACATGCATTCGGACATCGCCACGCTCGAGCGCGTGGAGATCCTGCGCGAGCTGCGCCAGGGCAAGTTCGACGTGCTTGTGGGCATCAACCTGCTGCGCGAGGGCCTGGACTTGCCCGAGGTGTCGCTCGTGGCCATCCTCGATGCCGACAAGGAGGGGTTCCTGCGCAACCACCGCTCGCTCATCCAGACCATCGGCCGCGCCGCCCGCAACGTGTCGGGCCAGGTGATCATGTACGCCGACAAGATAACCGACTCCATGGCCCTGGCCATCGACGAGACGAAGCGCCGCCGAACCATACAGATGCAGTACAACGAGGACCACGGCATTGAGCCGCAGACCATCCGCAAGGCCATCAACGACATCATGGACTACGTGACCGACGAGGTGGGCAACACCACAGCCGAGCAGGTGAACGCCGAGCTGGCCGCGCTCTCGCGCGAGGAGGTGCTGCGCATCATCGCCTCCATGGAGGACGAGATGGCCTCGGCATCCCAGAGCATGGACTACGAGGAGGCGGCCCGCCTGCGCGACCAGGTGGTCAAGCTGCGCGCGAGCGTGGAGGGCGCAAGCGAGGAGGACGTGCTGAAAGACTTGAAGAAGGGCGCCCGCAAGGGCAGCGCCTTCGGCAACCGCAAGAACGCCGCCTATGGATCGAGCCGCCGGTCGTAGCTGCTGGACGTGCGAG
>NC_021021.1:739457-742083 GCF_000210055.1 Gordonibacter pamelaeae 7-10-1-b | reverse complement strand
GGTCGAGGGCGCGCACGCTCTTCGGAAGGTAGACGACCAGGCCCAGCACCAGGCAGATAGCGCCGTCCACCACGAAGAACGGGGCCACGCCGATGCTCTCGGCCAGCATGCCGCCGAGCGCGATGCCCACGGGGGAGGCAAGGCCCATGCCCGCCATGGCCAGGCCGAGCGCCCGCCCCGTCTTCTCCTCGGGCACGTTGCGCTGGATGAGCGTGATCAGCGGGCCGTTGAACCAGGCGCACGCCATGGCCATCACGGCGCACAGCGCGGCGAATGCCCAGAACATGTCCGGCGAGAGGAAGCCGCAGGCCATGGTCGTGGCACCCACGATGGCGGCGGCCACCGCGATGAGCCCGGCCAGGCGCTTGCCGCCGCCCCACGCCATGAGGACGACCGACCCCACCACCATACCCGCGCCGAACGCGGCCTCGATGAGCGACGCGGCGTAGCCGTCGCCGCCGAAGTGGTCGAAGGTCATGAGGGGGAAGATGGCGCCCAGCGGCGCGAACGCCACCATGCCGACGGTCACGCCCACGATGAGGATGACGAGGCCCCGGCTGGTCGACAGCGCGCGCCAGCCGTCGCGCAGGTTGGCCAGCACGTGCTGGTCCTCGGCCGTCTTGTCGATGACGGTGGGAATCTTCGCCAAGGCGAGCCCCGCCATGGCCGCGAGCGCGCCGAAGAAGTCCAGGAACATGACGGTGTGGAAGCCCAGCGTGGTGTACAGGAAGATGCCGAACGCCGGCGCGCCGATGGACGCCACGCTCATGAGCAGCTGGTCGAGCGTGTTGATGCGCAGCAGGTGCCGTTCCGGCACGAGGAGCGGCATGGCGGCCATCATGGCCGGCCCGTGGAACGCCTGGCCGATGCTGCGCACGATAACCAGTATCATGAGCAGGGCGAACGACACCTGCCCCAGCAAGATGGCCACGCCCAGGCCGAGCGACACCAAGCCGACGCCCAGGTCGGCCACGATCATGACGGTCTTGCGGTTGTGCTTGTCGGCGATGACGCCGCCGAAGGGCGAGAGCAGTCCCTGCGGCAGGTAGGCGCAGATGGCGGCGGCGGACAGCATGAGGGCGCTGCCGGTGGTCTCGGTGATGTACCACACCACCGCGTAGCCGGCGGCGTAGCTGGTTATCATGGACACGGCCTGGCCGATCCAGATGGTGGCGATGACGGCGAGCCAGCGTTTGGGAAGCGGATGGCCCGCGGCGCTCAGGGTCATGGCAGATTCGGTCATGGGAGGGAGCTCCTTCAAGGTCGATGTACTTGTCGGCCGCGCAACAAGTGTTGGGCGGTGTGCATTTTAGTGTGGGGTTGCGAACGCGGCCGCGCCAGCCATTTCGGTTGGCAATGAGGATGCAACGGGAAGTTGCGAGGGAATTCGGCGCGCGTGGGCGTGCCGACTACTGAAATACGTGATACATCGAAACAGAGCTCCTTGGTTGGTTCCAGTCCGCACAGTCTACTGGCGCGTTGGGGGCCTGTCAAGTACGAATGTGCGGTTTTTAGGATCAGGGCACCTCGCTCGGCGAGGGTTGCAACCGATTGTTGCGGTTAAGAACGCGGGCAGCCGGCTTCGGGCGACGCCGCGTCAGCCCACGGCATCAAAACGTATGTTCAGGTCCACGCGGGTGGATATGCCGGCCACCGTGCCGGTGCTCGTGTACTGCCACATGACGAAGTCGAACTGCCCGGTGGGCACGGCCACGTCGTACTCGGCGAACCACACCGGGCGGCCGTCGGGCACATCGCCGCCGAACCGGGCGATGTCGCGTTTGTTGCCGTACACGAGCGTGTCGTAGCCCGCCTGCTCGATGCGCTCGCAGAACGCGCGGGCGCAGGCGGCCAGCTCGGTGCCCGCGAGATGGTTCGCGCGGCCGGTTTCGTCTGAGACGGGCTCGTGGTCGAAGGCGACGGGCAGGTCGAGGGGGCGCCCGGCCAAGAGCCCGAGCACGAAGTCGGCCTCCTCGCGGGCCTCGTCGGGCGTGACGGCTTGCGAGAAGAAGTAGACGCCCGTGGCCAGGCCGGCTGCCTCGGCGCCGTCGACGTTCTCGGAGAAGCGCTCGTCGGCGTAGAGCGCGCCCTCGGTGTAGCCGCGGTTGCCTGCGCGCACGATGGCGAAGTCCACGCCATCGGCTGCCACGGCCGGCCAGTCGATGGCGCCCTGGTGGCTGGACACGTCAACGCCCAGATCGGAGCGCAGCTCGCCGTTCTCGTAGTAGGCGAGCCGGTCGCCGGTGCGTTCAAGGCCCTCCCAGTCGTAGGGGCTCGTGTACGCGGCCGGTGCCGCGGTGTGTGGGGTGCCGGCGCACCGCCCGGCCGTCAAGCCCGCTGCAAGGGCGAGCAGCGCCAGGGCGAACAGCCCGACGATGGCGCGCCGTGACGACGCACGTCTCTGCACCGGCCGTCGCCGGGGTGCAGGGGCTCCGGCTACATTGCGCCGCGGTGGCTTGGGCGGGAGGGTTCCTTTCGTGTTCATGCCCTCCATCCTAGCAAACCGCCGCGCGTCTCCGCCGACGCCCTCGCGCTGCCCATGCGAATATCAGAAGTTCCCGCCCCCTACACTGCCGCGCAGCGCCGTGCGCCCGCCTGCGCCGCGGGGCGGAGCGGGGAGAAGGCG
>NC_021021.1:731306-739313 GCF_000210055.1 Gordonibacter pamelaeae 7-10-1-b | reverse complement strand
GCCCCTACGCCCCTGCGCCCTGTGCGCCGATGCGGCGGGCATCGGCTTCGTCGAGGTAGTCGTAGGCCACGAGCTTCTTCAGCACCTGGCACTGCCGCTGGCGGGCGAGGTCGGGGTTCTCGGAGAGCGCGTAGGCGCTCGGCGCGTTGGGGATGCCGGCCAGGAGCGTGCACTCGCCTGCGTCGAGCGCGCCCGGCTCCTTGCCGAAGTAGCCGACGCTGGCATTGCCGATGCCCTCGTAGCCGTCGCCGAAGTAGATGGAGTTCACGTACAGCTCCAGTATTTCCCGCTTCGTGAAGCGCTGCTCCATGGTCAGCGCCATGAACACCTCGGCCACCTTGCGCTCGACGGTCTGCTCCTGCGTGAAGTACTGGTTCTTCGCCAGCTGCTGCGTGATGGTGCTGCCGCCCTCCACGATCGCCCCGGCCTTGAGGTCGTTCACGAGGGCTCGTCCGGTGGCGATGACGTCGAAGCCCGGGTGGGCGTAGAACCGGTGGTCCTCTACGGCCACGACTGCCTGCAGGTACAGGTCGGGCAGCTCCTGGATGGGCGTGAAGCCGGATGCGCTCTCGATGCGCTGCTCCATCTCGTCCAGCGGGAGCGCGGCCAGGGCCTCGCGGTACTGGTTGAAGCCGCGTGCCACGAAGAACGTGGCGGCGAGCGCCACCAGGACGATGACGAATATCAGCAGGTTTCCGACAAGCCGTGCGACCGGCCGGTCCGGGGTGGTGCGCTGCATGCTCGGTGCCATGGCGGTGCCTTTCCCTTGCCTTGTTTCCCTACGCTTTCCGTTATACCAAGCCTTCCTTAACGCAACCTTACCGACCGCTTGCCCGGGCCTTACATTCCTGAAAGGAAGATCGGCGCGGATATGCTACCGATGCGCTATACTTACGGCGGTTGAACGGCTGCCCGCAGGTGGAGACGGGTGCGACGAAGCGGTGAGGACGGTGGCGGACATGATGATTTCGACGAAGGGGCGCTACGCCCTGCGGCTCATGATCGACATTGCCAGCCGCGAGCAGGACGGCTCACCCGTGACCATGCGCCAGGCGGCCGCGCGCGAGGACTTGTCCGTGAAGTACCTCGAGCAGCTGGGCGGTGCCTTGGTGAAGGCCGGCATCCTGAAGAGCATCCGAGGCGTGAGCGGCGGCTACCTGCTTGCCAAGCCCGCCGAGGACATCACCGCCGGCGATGTCTTGCGCGCCACCGAGGGCGGCTGCGCCCCCGTGGCCTGCCTCGAGGACGGCGCCGAAGCCTGCCCGCGCCGCAGCGAGTGCGTGGCCGTGAATTTCTGGCGAGGCCTGGACCGCACCATCGAGGGCTACGTGGACGGCGTCACCCTGGCCGACCTCGTGAAGATGGGCTAGCGCGGCCCCGGGCGCCCGCTTGACGCGCAATCCGACGGAGGCGGCGGCCGAGTCGCGCAGACCGCCTTGCCCTGCATGGGCGCCCCTTCCCCGGTGCGGGGCCCTGGGAACCGGTGGCTTCGGCTAGAAATCGCGCCGGCGGTAGGCGGCAAGGCATGCGGCGCAGGATGCAACGTAGAGCGCGAGCGCGCTCGCCGCCAAGGCGCCCGCCACCGCGAGGAACGTCTCGGACGACGTGGCGAGCGAGACGAGCCCGCCGAGGAACGCGGGTGCCGCCTCCGGCCTGGCCCAGACGTTGACGATCGGGCCGATGGCAAGCACGGAAACCATCATGACCAGCGCCATCGCGTAGCGCGGGCCGTTTCCCATGCCGAAGCTGAAGAACGTGGGCAGCATGATTCCCCCGACCACGAATGCGAGCGCAAGCGACGCGGCAGCGGACCAGGCGAGCCCGATCGCGTCGAAGCCGCCCGGGCGGAGCACGAGCGCCGCATAGGCCGGCACCCCCTGCACGGCCAGCGTGGCAGCCAGGTAGACCGCCACGCCCATCAGCGTGCCCGCCGCGGCGACGGCCGCGAGGAACGCGTAGCGGCCGAGCACGACGCCCGTGCGGGTGAGCGGCATGGTCAGGCGGAACCGGCTCCAATCGCGCCGGTCGTCGTAGAGCGCGAGCGCCTGCGCGACCGAGACTACGGAAATCATGCCGAAATACGGGATGATGCCCGGATGGCTGCCCATCATGAGGGCGGCCGCGCCTCCCATGCCCAAAAGCAGCAGCAGGTAGCGCCGCAGCAGCTTCTTCACGGTGATGAAATCCATCAGGAACATCGCTTTCATGGGCTGGGCTTCCTTTCCCTTGGTCGGTGCGCTCCGGCGCCCGGCAGAAGCGCCGCCTGCTTGCCGGGGCGGTGCAGGCGGCGCGGGGGTGCTGCTTAGAACTCCCGCCTCTCGTACAGCTTCACGGAAAGCATGCACGAGAGCACGGTGAGCACGGCCATGACGGCCAGCACCGCGGCGACCAAGGCGACGGTGCCCGTCGGCGTGCTCGCCCAAGCGGCCAGGTCGAGGACGAATGCGGGCGGCGGGCCGGCTTTCTGCACGAGCACCGTCCCGATGGGCAGCAGGATGATGAACGCCAGCGGAAGGTAGCGCACGGCCTTCGTCATGCCGAAGCGCGCGACGAGCGGCAGGGCGACGAGCCAGAGGGCGAGCGAGAACGCGATGGAGGCTGCAACCATGCCCAGCACTATCTGCCAGTCCATGCCCTCGAAGAGGCCGGCGAACAGCTCGGTTTGCGGAAGAGCGAGCGACAATCCGTACACGATGGCGGTGACCGCCACGCCCAGCACGAGCCCGACCAGCGTCATGACGACGAACGTGGCGTAGCGGCCCTGCACGACGTTCGCACGCGAGAGGGGCAGCGTGAGGCGGAAGCGCTCCCAGTCGTTGCGCTCGTCGAAGGCCACCAGCGTGAAGCCCACCGAGTAGGCCAGCATGAGCGCCATGATGAGCATGATGCACAGGGCGGAGCCGGTGGATACCGTGAGGACCAGGGCCACCACCACGCCCAGCAGCAGCTGCGACCGTGCGAGCTTCTTGGCCGTCAACAGGTCGAACATGAGCATGGTCTTCATCGGGCCTCTCCTTTCAGCATGAGCGACATGTACGTTTCGATGTCGGCCCGCTCCAATACGATGTGGGGGAACCTCGCTGCGAACGCCTGGCGGTCGGGAACGAGGACGGTGGTGCCGTAGGTGCTGCGCTCGTAGCGCATCCCGCCGCGGGGGAAGAAGCCGCTGTCCACGATGGCGTCGAACTCGGCCGCGCGGCACTGCGCCACGCCGGCCACATCGGTGATGACGTCCTTCTCCACCGAGAACACGATGCGGCCCGCATCGATGCACACGATGTAGTCCGCGATCTTCTCCAGGTCGCTGGTGATGTGGCTGGACATGAGGATGCCGCGGCCCTCGTGGCCCATGTACAGGCGCAGCGTGTCGAGCGCCTCCTCGCGGGCCATAGGGTCGAGGCCGGCCGTGGCCTCGTCGAGCACGAGCAGGTCGGGGTTGTGGGCCAGCGCGCACGCCAGCGACAGCTTCATGCCCATGCCGCGCGACAGTTCCTTCACCGTCTTGTCCTGGGGCAGCTGGAACGCGTGGGCGAACGTGCGGAACGCGCCGGGGTTCCAGTCCTTGTAGCTTTGGGCCATGAGCTTGCTCACCGTGTCCACCGTGAGCTCCTCGGGGAACGAGCACGTGTCGAACACCACGCCGATGCGTTGCTTGAGTTGGGCGAGGCGCTTCTCGGGCGCGCCGGTGACCTCCTCGCCGAAGAGCGAGATGGAGCCGCCGTCGGGGCGGATGAGCCCGAGTATCGCCTTGATGGTGGTGGTCTTGCCGGCGCCGTTGGAGCCGATGAAGCCCACGACGCTGCCGGCCAGCACGCTTAGGGAGATGCCTTCCAGATCGAAGTCGTCGTAGCGCTTTTCCAGATTCTGTATGCGCAAAAGGTCGCTCATCAGTCGTCACTTTCTTCCGTGGTCGAACGGTTTGGGGATGGTGCCCGGCGGGCGCCTTCCCCGGTCAGTCCTCCATGAGGAGGTCGAGCATGTCGTGGAGCTCGCCCGGCGCGACGCCCGCGCTGCGGGCCTCCTCCACCGCGCGCGCCATCAGGTCCTCGATGTGCTTCAAGCGCTCCTCGCGCAGAAGCTCCATGTTGCCGCCGGCGACGAAGCTGCCCTTGCCCTGCACCGTCTCGATGAACCCTTGGGCCTCGAGGTCGGCGTAGGCGCGCTTGGTGGTGATGACGCTGATGCGCAGGTCGTTCGCCAACGCGCGCATCGAGGGAAGCTGGGCGCCCTCCGCGAGCGTGCCGTTCAGGATGAGGTTCTTCATCTGGGCGGTGATCTGCTCGTAGATGGGCTTGTCGCTTGCGTTCGAGATGATGATGTCCAACGGTGCTCCTCGTCTTGTCCCTTGAGGGGGCGCCCGGCGTCCCAAGCGCTCCCGGCGGCGGAGCCGCGACGTCTCGCCGCTTCGCCTGACGGCCGGGAAACACGTTCTTCCCCGCCGCCCCGAGGGTTCCCCGCCTTGCACCCCGCCTCGCGACAGTGTTCAAAGTGTATATACCCTCTATGCACACTATAAACACCTAAGGCGAAGGGTGTCAAGGGGAAGGAAGCGAAATTCGCGGAACTTGAAAGTAATACGGTATTACGATACACTGTTCTCCAGTGATTGAAGGGAGGTTTGGCATGGACGCTGTAACGGAAAAGGGTGACCCCAGGACCTCGAAGAAGGCTGTCGGCAAGGCTTCGGAGAAGTCGGGTCGAGTCGATTCCATCGTCACCGCCCGTGTGCCGACGGAGATCAAGAAGCAAGGCAATGCTGTGTTGGAGAAGATCGGTGCTACCCCTACCGAGCTGATCAATTCGGCTTACGAATATGCTATTTCGCATGGGAGTTTGCCAACCGAAGGGGGGTTCGTGCGCCCAGGCCCGAGGAAGCTGACACCGGGCCAAAAAAACAAGCTCAAAGAGCGCGGACGTAGGATGCTGGTCAAGCCCGGTGGCGATGCCCTGAACGGTCGTTCGCTCAAAGACGTTCTCGCTGAAATGAGGTATGCCGATTATGAGGCTCTTTCTTGACACGAACGTGCTTATCGACCTCTACCAGGAACGGCATCCGTACTATGAGGACGTGAAAAAGCTTCAGATCATGGAGGAGTTCGGTGATGCCGAGCTATGGGCTTCGGCGAAATCGTTCACCGATATCTACTACATTATGCGGAAGGAATGCGTCGGCGCCGACATACTCCGCGGCTTTGATGCGAGTTTCGAGTTCCTTCGCATCTGCTCGATTGACGGGGAAGACGTGAAAAGCGCCGTGAGGCTCGAATGGATGGACTTCGAGGATTGCGTGATTGAAATGGCCGCTCGAAAGGTGAAGGCCGATTTTCTCCTTACTCGGGATGCGGCCGGCTTTGCCCAATCGAAGATCCCGGTAAAACGCCCCGAGGCATTCCTCGATTGGGTTGAGAGAGAGCGCGGACTTTCGTACGGAGATGTCGACTGGTGGAGTGATGGGGAGGAATGATGGCTAGCGTGCTGTTCTTGGAGTACCCGAAGTGCTCCACCTGCAAGAAGGCGAAGGCATGGCTCGACGCGCACGGCGTGGCGTATGCCGACCGGCACATCGTGGAGGACAACCCGACGGCCGACGAGCTGGCGGCGTGGCATGCGGCCAGCGGGTTGCCGCTGTGGCGCTTCTTCAACACGAGCGGCATGGTGTACCGCGAGCGCAACGTGAAGGCGCTCCTCGATGCGGGCATGGGCGACGAGGAGGCGTACGCGCTGCTTGCGGAGGACGGCATGCTGGTGAAGCGGCCGCTCGTGGTGGGCGAGGACTTCGTGCTCGTGGGCTTCAAGGAAGCGGAATGGGAGCAGGCGCTGCTGGGCTAGCAGGCAGTCTGGCGGCGCCGGCGCTTGCGGCGCCGGGCCGGATATATCATGGGACGGCAAGGCGCGCGCCGGAAAGCTACCTTTTTGGCAGATTTCGAAGGTTATTCGTCATCGACGGCCGCCCGGCTAGCCCCTGTGTCGCGTTCCGACGGCGACAGGCTGCGTTTCCCCAGTTCAAATGAGGTTCGTCTGCGATGTGTTCCCGGAGCCTGTCCAAGCTACGACGAATAACTTCGATTTCTGCCACGAACGATGGCTTTCCTCGCCCAACGAGTTTTCTTGCTCGCGGCTCGGCGATGCACGACGGGCTTGTGCGCATCAGAGCTCGTCGGTGTCGAGCCAGAGCGTGAAGGGTCCGTCGTTCACCAGGGACACGTCCATGTACGCGCCGAAGCGGCCCGTTTCCACGCGGGCCACGTCGCGTCGGGCGCGCTCGGCGAACCACTCGTAGAGGCGGTTCGCCTCGCCGGGTGCGCCCGCTGCGGTGAACGAGGGGCGGTTGCCCTTCCTGCAGCTGGCGTACAGCGTGAACTGCGACACCACCAGCACCTCGCCCCCGACGTCGGCCAGCGACAGGTTCGTCTTGCCGTCGTCGTCCTCGAAGATGCGCAGGCGCGCGATCTTTCTCCAGAGGCGCTCGGCCTGCTCCTCGCCGTCGCCGTGGCCCACGCCCAGCAGGATGAGCAGGCCGTGCCCGATGCTGCCAACCGTCTCGCCGTCGATGTCCACCTGCGCGCTGCTCACACGCTGAATGACTGCCCGCATGGATGCTCCCTTTCCTAAGCCTGCTTCTTTGCCGCGGCGCAGGGGCGCGCTTGGCGCGTTGCCGCGAGGTGCGCTGCCATCGCAGGATCCGGCGCCGCTGCGCCTGCTTCGCCCTGCCGCCGCTTTCGCTCGGTGCCTGCGATGCTGTTGTTTTGCCGTTCGGTTCAGTATAGCGGGGTTTACATGGATGCCGGGCGGGCGTATAACGATCTGCATCCGAACAGCGGCGGCCCTTGCGCCGCCGCCCCGAAGTAAGGAGCGAAGCCCATGACGTACGCGATCGTCTACGACAGCAGGACCGGCAACACCGAGGAGCTCGCGCGCGCCGTGGCCGAGGCACTGCCCGCCCAAGGGCGCCTGGCGTTCGGGCGCGTGGGCGAGGTGGACGCCGCCTCCGTGGCGCAGGCCGACCGCGTGTACGCGGGCTTCTGGACGAACCGGGGCGACTGCACCGACGAGATGGGGGAGCTGCTGGCCGGCTTGGCGGGCAAGGAGGTGTTCCTGTTCGGCACGTGCGGGTTCGGTGCCGACGAGACGTACTTCGCCGGCGTGGCGGCCCGCGCGGCCGCGCATCTGCCAGAGTCGGCGCAGCTCATAGGCACGTTCATGTGCCAGGGCCGCATGCCTTCGAGTGTGCGCCGCCGCTACGAGCGCACGGCCGAGGCGAATCCCGTGCAAGCCGCCCGCATGGCGCAGCTCATCGCGAACTTCGACGAGGCGGCCGCGCACCCGAACGACGCCGATCTTGCGCGCCTGCGCGCCAGGGTGCAGGCTGCGCCTTCGGCCTAAGGCTCGGGGGCCGCCGGCCCTCGAGCGCGTGCGAACCGCTGCTTCCGCAGCGAGAAACGGAGGACTCCCATGGCGAATCTCACCGATCTGCCGAACATCGGCCCCCATGCAGCCGAGCAGCTTGCCCAGGTGGGCATCGCGACGCCCGATGACCTGATGGCCGCAGGGGCCGAGCAGGCGTGGCTCAAAGTGCAGGCCATCGACCCCGGCGTGTGCCTGCACATGCTCTACGGCTTGGAGGGCGCGGTGCAGGGCATCCCGAAGAAGGAGCTCGACCCCGCCCGCAAGCAGGAGCTCAAGGCGTTCATGGACGCGAACAGGCCGGCGTAGGGGACGCGGCGCGGGAAGGAGCGCGGCAGGCGCGGCGGGGCGCCGGTGGAAACGTCGTGCTGATTGTCGCACGACAAAATGGTATGCTGTGCAGGAACGCGTCCCGGCGGGCGCGGCGGACGGCGGAGACGGCGAGAGGGGGAGCGGTGGTCTTCGGCGAGCTCATCGTGTGGTACCTGTTCCTCGGCGGCACCGCTGCCGGGAGCTTCGCGGTGCTCTCCGCCATCGACCTGTACACGGCCTTCTCGCATGCGAACGACCCGCACCTCGCCCGCACGCCCCGCGGTACCCGCG
>NC_021021.1:724489-731180 GCF_000210055.1 Gordonibacter pamelaeae 7-10-1-b | reverse complement strand
CCTTCGTCCTGCTGGTGGCGGGCATGCTGTGCCTGCTGGCGGATCTCGGCCGGCCGGAGGCGTTCTACCTGCTGTTCCTCTATCCCACCGGCAGCTTCGTGTCCGTGGGGACGTTCGCCCTCACGCTGTTCGGGGCCTGCCTCGTCGTGGCGCTCGCTGAATCCGTGCTCACGCTGGGCCCTGCGTGGGAGAGGGCCGCGCTCGTCGCGAAAGCGCTCGGGGCGGTGCTGGCCGTCGTCGTGATGGTGTACACGGGGCTGCTCCTGAAGAGCGTCGTTGCCGTGGACCTGTGGCAGTCGGCGTGGCTGCCCGTGCTGTTCCTGTTCTCGGCGCTCTCGTGCGGCTGCGGCGTCGTGCTCTTGAGCACCTGCTTCTGCGTAGCCTCCCCGGGCGTGCTTGCGTGGATCCGCGGGCTGGCCATCGCGGACGCCGTGTTCATCGTGCTCGAGGCGCTCTCGGCGGCAGCATGCGCGGTGACGGTGAACGCCGCGAGCGCCGGCCGGCCGTTCGACGCGCTGCTTGCGGGGGAGCAGTCCTGCGTGTTTTGGCTCGGCTTCGTAGGATGCGGTATACTGGCGCCTCTGGCTATCGAAGTATCTGCGTTGGCCGCCCGACGCAGCCATCGGAGCAGCGTCGTCGCCGTGTTGGCGGTGCTCGTCCTGGTCGGTGGCCTGAGCCTGCGGTTCGTGCTCGTGAACGCCGGCGTCCAAACCGCAGTGTGAGAAACGACGGGACCGATGGCAACGAAGGACATACCCCCCTTTACCTTGAGCGACCAGAGCGACCTGCCGTTGTGGGTGCAGCTGCGCGACCGTATGGCGTACCTCATAAACTCGGGGTTCTACCAGCCGGGCGAGAAGCTGCCCACCGTGCGCAAATACGCCGCCGACCTGCATATAGCCTACAACACGGTGAGCAAGGCCTACATGGGCCTGGAGCGCGACGGCTACGTGACCACGGTTCGCGGCAGCGGCGTGTTCGTGAGCGACCCGGGCGCGTTCCCCCGGGAGGGCGGCCAGGCGGACCTGCTGGTCGAGGAGTTCGTGAAAAGCTGCCTTGAAGAGGGGATGGCCTACGACGACATTCCCAAGCTCGTGTCGAAGCACATACGGAAGATGAAGAGGGAGCATGAAGAGAAGTAGCAAAGAGCGCATCGCGCGGGACGAGCGGGACTCCTATCGCCGTTCGGAGATGGAGTTCGGCGTCGCCGCCGACGCCTATCGTTCCGATCCCAGCAGGAAGGCCACGCGCAACGGGGCCGTGATGGTGACGGTGGTGCTCGCGCTGGCCGCCTTCCTCGCGGTGCTGGCGCTGTGGTACGCGGTTGCGGGCGGCTTGAGCCTTGTCGGCATCGCCGTCGCGCTCATCGTGGGACTCGGGGTGCTGTCCTCGGTCCACGTGTGCCTCGAATGGGAGCGTGCGGTGATCATGCGCCTGGGCCGGTTCAACCGCCTGGCGGGCCCCGGCATCTTCTTCAGCATCCCGCTCATCGAGTTCAGCACGCTGCGCGTCGACCAGCGCACGACGGCCACCCCCTTCGGGGCGGAGGAGGCGCTGACCAGCGACCTGGTGCCGCTCGACGTGGATGCCGTGCTGTTCTGGATGATATGGGACCCCGAGAAGGCCTGCATGGAGGTGGAGGACTGCCGCTTCGCCGTGGCGCTGACCGCCCAGACGGCGCTGCGCGACGCCATCGGTCGCGCGTCTGTGTCCAACGTGGTGATGCGGCGCCACCAGCTTGACCAGGAGCTGCAGGAGGCGGTGGAGGCGAGGGTCACCGATTGGGGCATCGCGGTGCTCTCGGTGGAGATCCGCGACATCATCATCCCGAAGGAGCTGCAGGGGGTCATGTCCCTCGAGGCCCAGGCCGAATGCCGCAAGAACGCGCGCATCACGCTCATGGAGGCCGAGCGCGACGTGTCCGCCATCTTGCAGGAGGTCGCGGAAACCTACTCCCACGACGAGATAGCGCTCTCGCTGCGCAAGATCCACCTGGTGTACGAGGGCATGCAGGACAACGAGGGAACCGTCGTGGTGCCGAGCGCCTACAGCGAGGGCTTCACGCTCGACCCGAACAAGGACGCCCCGAAGGCTAACGGAAACCCCGCGACTTAGTTATACCTAAAATAGTATAAAGACAGCAAAAATTGTCGTGCGACACTCTTGATTGTCGCACGACAATTTTCCATAATAGGCGACAGAGGGATCGGCCGATTTCCTGCAAACACGCATCCGAGCGATCGCTGCGCCCACGCCCCCTTCCCAGGAGGCGGTGCGCCCGAGAGGCTTGGGCGAGGCGTGCGCCATCGCGGCGCGCGCCGCTAAGCGGACGCCTGCAGAGGGCAGGCGTATGGGAAGAGGAGGCTTGAGTATGGGGCTTGAATCTTTGTATCTGTTCACTATGCTGGGGGGTATGGCCGCCGGCGCGTACGCGTTCGACGCCGGTCTGCGCCGCACGCGCGAGGGCAGCCGTCCCTGGCTGGTTCCCCTGGTCGTCGTGGCGCTGTTCGCCGTGGGCATGATTGCGGCAACCACGCACGTGCACAGCATCCCGCGTGCGGTCGAATCGGTGTTCGGCGGCACGGTCAACTTCGGGTCCGGCATGATCCAGGAGGTCGCCGTTGCCGGATGCTTCTTCGTGCTGGCGATCATCGACCTGGTGGTCACGCTGGTTCGGAAGGGCAGCCCCTACGCGCTGCGCGTGGTGGGCGCCGTGGTGGGCGTGATTTGCCTGGTCATGATGGGCGTTGCCTATATCGATGTCTACGGGAACCCTGTCTGGTGCAACGCGCCGGCGACCATCCTCGCGTTCGTCGCGGGCGACCTGGCCATGGGCCTGGCGCTGTTCGCCCTGCTGGCCTCGGCAGACTACGCGGGCAAGCCGCTGCGCTTGGCGGCCTACATCGTGAACGCCGTGCTGGCCGTGGGCCTCGTGCTGGAGGCCGTCGCGTTCTCGGGCGAGGGCTTCAGCCCGATCACCCAGATCGCGGGACTCGTTATCGCACCGGTCGTCTCCGTCGTGCTCGTGGCGCTGTCGTCGAAGATCAACAACAAGAAGGCGCTTGCGATTGCCATCTGCGTCGCCTCGATCGTCGGCGTCGCCATCGCGCGCTACGCGTTTTACGCAACCTGCACGGTGGCGTAGGGAAGCAAAGGGGGATTCATCGTGAGCATTCAATCCAAGAACATTTCTCGTCGCGGCTTTCTGGGGGCCTCGGCGGCGGTGGCGGCGAGCGCTGCCCTGCTGTCGGCCACGGGCTGCTCCGCGGAGGCGAGCCTCGACGCCGCCGACAAGCACGAGCTGCCCGTCGACCCGGCTGAAGGCGGCGAGTGGGTGGCGGCCGCGTGCTGGCACAACTGCGGCGGGCGCTGCATGAACAAGGTCATGGTCAAGGACGGCGCCGTCGTGCGCCAGAAGACCGACGACACGCACGAGGACTCGCCGGACTACCCGCAGCAGCGCGGCTGCGTGCGCGGCAAGGCCCAGCAACAGCAGTGCTTCGGGGCGGATCGCCTGAAATACCCCATGAAGCGCAAGAGCTGGTCGCCAGAGAACCCGAACGGCGAGCTGCGCGGCAAAGACGAATGGGAGCGCATCAGCTGGGACGAGGCCATCGACTATATCGCCGACCAGTTCAAGACCATCAAGGAGAAGTACGGCAACCAGGCCTTCCTCATCGGCAGCTACGGCTCGCGCTATGCGTTCTCTCCGCTTCTGGCTTATGGCGGGCACACCTCCGTGGCGGACTCCACGTCCCACGGCGCCTACCTGCTGAACACGGCCGACACCATCGGTATCCCGAAAACCGATGCGGGCGTGTGCAACGACCGCACCGACATGTTGAATGCGGAGACCATCGTTTTCTACGCGTCCAACCCTGCCTGGTCGGCCGCCGGCACGCCGAGCTACCACTACATCCGCGCCAAGGAGGCGGGCGTCAAGTTCATCACGGTCGACCCCATCTACACGGCGTCGGCCCAGATTCTCGACGCATACTGGATACCCGTCCGCACCGGTACGGACACGGCGTTCATGCTGGGCGTGGCCTCCGAGATGCTGCGCCTGGACAAAGAGGAGGGCAACGTCGTCGACTGGGACTTCCTGGACAAGTGCACGGTGGGCTTCGATGCCGACCACAAGCCGGCCGACCTCAAGGAGGACGTGAACTTCCTCGACTACCTGAACGGCGTCTACGACGGCGAACCCAAGACGGCCGAGTGGGCCTCGAAGATCTGCGGCGTGCCGGTGGAGAAGATCACCTACTTCGCGCGCGAGATCGGCAAGGAGCATGACGTGTGGATGCTCCACAACTTCGCCGCCGCCCGCTGCAACGGGTCCGAGAACGTGCCCCAGCTGTTCATGACGCTGTCTGCCATGGGTGGCCACTACGGCAAGCCGGGCAACTGCTCCGCCAACAACTACCATGCCAACGCCGGCAATGGCGGCCCGGCACTGGTGAAGGCCGGCTCTTCCGGCCTGCCGAGCCTCAAGAACCCCATCGAGGGCGTCATCCCCGGCCCGCAGGTGTGGGAGGCGTGCTTCACGGGCAAGTACCGCAACGTGGGCGACTGGTACAGCGGCAAGGGCGCCCAGGCAGGCGTCGACGAGACGTGCGACATCCACTGCATCATCCACGACGAGAACGCCTACCTGCAGACCGGCCCCAACATGAAGCGCGGCATCGAGGCGCATCGCAAGATGGACTTCGTGCTGTCGAAGGCCCAGTTCCTCACCACCCAGGCGCTCTACTCCGACATCGTGCTGCCCGTGACGACGCAGTGGGAGGTTCCCGGCGGCCTCGCTTCCTCGAACCGCGAGTTCCTTTTCTGTTTCTCCCAGGTCACGGAGCCGCTGTACGAGGCCAAGACCGATGCCCAGATCAACACGCTCATCATGGAGGCGCTGGGGCTCGACCCGTCAACCGTCTACCCCATCAGCGAGAAGCAGGCGTTCTTCAACCAGATCGCCGGTGCCACGGTGATTAAGGAGGACGGCTCGGGCAAGTACGAGCCTCTCGTCACCATCACCGATGCCGACCTGAAGGAGTGGGGCGTTTCCGGCAAGCCGCAGACGGGCCGCGTGGGCCTCAAGGAGTTCATCGACAACGGCGGCTACCAGGTGGAGCGCAAGCTGGGCGATGCCTACAGCTCGTTCATCGGCTATGCCGACTACATCAAAGACCCCGCCGCCAACCCGCTGAAGACCAAGAGCGGCAAGCTGGAGATCACCTGCCAGGCCAAGGCGGACCTGTTCAACAGCATCGGTCTCATCGACCAGGAGTACCAGCCGTATCCCGAGTACCTCGTGCCCACCGTGGGCTACGAGACCACGTTCAAGGATGGCAAGATCGACGGCGAGGCAGGCGAGTACCCGTACCTCATGTTCAACCCGCACTACTTCAGGCGCTCCCACAGCGTGTTCAACAACTGCCCATGGTTGCGTGAGGCGTGGGCGAACCCGGTGTTCCTGAACGCGAGCGACGCGGAGGCGAAGGGCATCGCGGACGGCGACACCGTGCGCGTATGGACGAAGTACGGCGAGGTGCTGCGCAAGGCCTGCTGCATGGAGAACATGCGGCCCGGCGAGGTGGGCATTCCCCACGGCGCCTGGGTACGCGTTGACGAGGAGACGGGCATCGACCACGGCGGTGCGGACAACTACCTCATTGGCAACGATATTTCCGGCGGCGGTTTGACCAGTTACAACAACAATAACTGCAACTTCGAGAAGTACGAGGGCACACCGCTGGAAGACGACTGCGACACTGACAAGCGCATCATCGAGCTTGGCTAGGGAAGGAGGAGCAACCATGGCTGTTGGATTTTACCTTGATATGACGCGCTGCATCGGCTGCCGCGCGTGCCAGGTGGCCTGCAAGGACAAGAACCGGCTCGAGGTGGGCACGCTGTACCGCGAAGTGCACAGCTACACGGTGGGGACGTTCCCCGAGGTGGACGGCTACAGCTACTCGTTCGGCTGCAACCATTGCGAGGAGCCTATCTGCTTGAAGAACTGCCCGACGGGGGCCATCTACCGGGCGCCCGACGGGACGGTCGTGCAGGACCAGAGCAAGTGCATCGGGTGCCGCATGTGCGTCATGTCGTGCCCGTACGGCCAGCCGAAGTACTTCCCAGACGAGGGCGTGTCCGGCAAGTGCGACGGCTGCTACGGCCTGCGCGAGGCCGGCGGCGAGCCGGCGTGCGTGGCGGGATGCCCCAACCGCGCGCTCAAGTTCGGCGAGATGGACGAGCTGCGCGCCGAGTTCGGCCCCGACCTGAACGAGGGCAGCATCGCCGTGCTGCCGTCCCCGGACGAGACGCACCCGAACATCCTCATCAAGGCGAAGGACTGTGCCCAAGATGCAGGATACCGGGAGCTTACCTGGTAACCTACCCCCTTTCTTGCCGCGTCGCAGATCCCTCCCTGCGGCGCGGCAACCATGTTTGCCGGAGCACCCGCCAACCTGCCCGCGGGCTGCCACGAGAGACGGGAGACCGCTATGCCGAACGAGGAGCGCGAGAGCGCGATAGCGATGGGGCTGGCCCGTCGCACGTACCTGTACCGCCTGTTCCATGTGGTGTTCGGAAGCCGCCCGACCGGCGAGGGCGTCGCGAAGGTGCTCGGCGGCGAGACGCCGGCCCTGCTCGGCTCTGTGGGCGAGGCGCTGGCCCGGGACGGCTTCGCCGATCT
>NC_021021.1:722529-724284 GCF_000210055.1 Gordonibacter pamelaeae 7-10-1-b | reverse complement strand
GGGCGAAACGGCCGACCCGGAGCGCGCCGAGGCTCTCGCCGCGCGCCTGCGCGCCTCCTACGACCGGCTGTTCCAGGTGCCCGGCGAGCATTACGTGCATCCCTGGGAATCGCCGTACACGGGCAAGGAGTCTGTGGTGTTCCAAGAGAGCACGCTCGACGTCCGGTCGTTCTACCATGCGGCAGGCTTCAAGCTGCGAGCGGAGAAGCGATTCCCCGACGACCACATCGCTGCTATGATGGACTACCTGGGCGCTTTGAGCCAGCGTGCGTACGAGGCGTTCGCCGACGGCCGCGACGACGAGGCGGCCCGGACGCTCGCGACGCAGCGGCAGTTCGTCGACCGGCACCTGCTGAACTGGGTCGACCAATTCGCAGCCAAGGTCATCGAGCACGATGCGCAGGGGTGCTATGGTGTACTCGCGGGCGGCATGGCGGCGTTCGCCGCGCTCGACCGCGTGCTGTCCGAGCAGGTCGAGGCAGAGCTGGCCGAGCCGGAGTAGGCGGGGCCGATCGAGTCGGCCGCCCGCGCAGCAGGGCCGACGTTTCTACAGGAGGGTACCGTGGATCTTCAGGGCTACAGGCAGGCGTTCGACGAGGCGGAGCGCGACTTCGAGGCTGCGGTGGAGGAGTACGGCCTGGCGTTCGAGCGCGAGGAGGCCTCCCCGCGCGAGGCGCGCGTGCGCACGGCGGCATCGTGCGGGTGCCGCTGCGAGAACGGCGCCTCGTCGTTGTGGCGCAACTGGATATCGCCTGCGTGCCTGGCCTGCCGCACCGGCGACGAGACGGCCACGTTCTTCGTCGATTTGCGGTGCGTCAAGAAGTGCTACTTCTGCTTCAACCCGAACCAGGACCACTACGAGCACTTCCTCTCCCATGAGCGCGACATCGTGGCGGAGCTCGAGCAGGCGCATGCCATGGGCGCGCGGTTCCGCTGCCTGGCCATCACGGGCGGCGAGCCGCTGCTGCACCCCGAGCAGGTGAACGCCTTTCTCCGGCATGCCGGCCAACTTTACCCGGACGCCCACACGCGCCTGTACACGTGCGGCGACCTGCTTGACGAGCGCAGCCTGCAGGAGCTTGCCGAAAGCGGCCTGGACGAGATCCGCTTCAGCATCAAGCCGCCCGACGCGGGCGACGGCCAGGACCGCGTGTACGAGCTCATGGAGCAGGCGGTGGGCACGATCCCGGCCGTGGTGGTGGAGGTGCCCGTGATACCGGGCTCGCTCGGGCAGATGAAGGACCTGCTGGTGCGGTCGGATGCCCTCGGCATCAGCGGGGTTAACCTGCTGGAGTTCTGCTTTCCGCTGCACAACGCCGCAGAGTTCGCGAAACGCGGCTTCCAGCTGCGCAAGCATCCCTTCAAGTACCTCTACAACTACTGGTACGGCGGCGGGGTGCCGGTGGCCGGCAGCGAGGCCGAGGCCTTGGAGCTGCTGGCGTTCGCCGAGCGCGAGGGCCTGCGGCTGGGAATCCACTACTGCAGCTCGGACAACAAGAACACCGGCCAGATATACCAGCAGAACAAGGCGTTCTTCGCGGACCCGGCGCTGCGGGATGCCCACCCGTGGATGCGCGCGGACGAGGGCGACCGGTTCCTGAAGTGTGCGAAGGCCTTCGGGGAGGATGCGCGCCGGGCGAGGGAATGGGCCGAGGGCGCCGGCGTGGCCTGCGGCTACGACCCGGACGTGCCGAGCCTCGCGCTTGCGGACGACGACGCCGCGGCGCTGGAGGAGGCCTGCCCGTCCATCGTCCT
>NC_021021.1:718654-722355 GCF_000210055.1 Gordonibacter pamelaeae 7-10-1-b | reverse complement strand
AGCCGGACGGCGCGCCCGGGCCGGGACGCGCCGGCGCGCGCCCCGAACTCTACCTGCGGGAGGTGGCCGTCGAGCCTAGAGCTTGACGTGCCCGAACGTGACGATGGAATAGATGAGCCCGGCAATGCCCAGCGCCACCACCACGGCCACGATGACCTTGTCGGAGGTCTTGGCGAACAGCTTCGCCTTGGGGTCGTGCTGGCGCACGCCCACGATGTAGAGCGGCAGGCCGACGGCGTACACGATGCACGCCACCATGAGGTAGTTCAGCCCGGCGGCGTAGATGAGCCACAGGCCGTAGAGCGAGCCGGCCGCGCCGGTGAACACCGCCATGTTCCGGCTGGCGAAGATGCCCTTAGGGTACTCTTTCTTGATGGCGATCTTGAACAGGAAGAGCGTGCAGAACAGATAGCACGGCAGCGCCATGACGCTGGTGATGCTGATCATGGTGGTCCAGGCGTTGCTGCCGATGAAGAACGAGACAACGAGCACGATCTGCACGATGATGGTGGTCCACAAAAGCGCGGTGGAGGGCGAGCCCTTCTTGTTCTCCTTCACGAACGCCTTGGGGAAGATGCCGCTCTTCGAGGCGGCCAACGGCATCTCGCCCAGCATGAGCATCCACACGAGCCAGGAGCTCAGCACCGATACGATGACGCCGGCGTTCACCAGGATCTCGCCCCATTTCCCGAACTTGTCCAGCATGATGGCGGCCATGGACGGGTCGGCCATGGCGCCGACGTCGGCCTGCGAGTACACGCCGAGCGGCAGCAGCGACACGATGATGTAGAGCGCGAGCGTGACCAGAAAGCCGATGGTCGTGGCCTTGCGCACGGCGGCCTGCGACTTCGCCTTGCCGGACACCACGACGGCGCCCTCGATCCCCAGGAAGAGCCACAGCGTGACGAGCATGGTGGCCTGCACCTGCGGCATGACGTTGTCCCAGCTGAACGTCAGGTCGACGGCGCCCTTCATGCCCCAGAAGCCCTCCATGAACACCGAGAACTTGAACACGGTGGCCACGGCGATGATGAAGATGGCCACGGGCAGCAGCTTGCCGATGGTGCCGATGATGTTCAGGAAGCTCGTGGACTTCGCCCCCTGCAGGGCCAGCAGGTACATGATCCACGTGATGATGGAGCCGCCGATGATGGACGGGATGTTGTTGCCGCCCGAGAAGTCGGGCACGAAGTAGTTGAGCGTGGCCATGACCAGCACCGAGTACGCCACGAGGGCGAAACAGTTGCAGATCCAGTAGCCGTAGGCCACGAAGAAGCCGATGAGCTTGCCGAAGCCCTTCTCGGCGTACGTGTACAGGCCGTTCGTGAGCTCCGGGCGCGCGGCCGAGAGGATGCGGAACGTGTTCGCGATGAACCAGATGCCGATGCCCGTGACCACCCAGGCGATGATGATGGCTCCAGCGGAGGCGTCCGCGGCCATGTTCTGGGGGAGGTTGTAGATGCCTCCGCCGATCATGGCGCTGATGACGATGCCGACGAGGCCGATCAGCCCTACCTTCTTAGAGCTGTCGGATGCCTTGGCGGCGCTTCCGCTGGAACCGGTCGAGGTATTGTCTGCCATGATTCCAGTCCTTGTCATGAGAGGCGCGCCCGCTGGGAGGCGGGCGCGCGGCGATCTTCGTTGCGGCGGGGGCAACGGGCGCCCGCCGTCATGCGATAGGGGAGCTCCGCGCTACTTCGCGAGGTTCGTGAGCGACTCGAAGTCCATTTCCTTCAGCCAGTCGGAGAGGTTCAGGTCGTTCAGCGAGGTGAAGCCCGTGGTGGGCACGGCGTTGCGGGCAAGCGTGACGTAGGGGCCCACGGTGATGGCGTTGCCGATCTCGCCCGGCTTCATCATGCGGTGCGCGAAGCCCACGTACGTGCGGTCGAACAGCACGTTGGAGTCGCGGCCGCACTCCACCACGGACCAGACGATCTCCTTGCGGTGCTGCTCGAGGAAGGCCATCATGTCGTCCTCGTTGTCGTTCTCGGTCCATACACCGGCGTCCTCGATGAACAGGTCGGCCGAGAAGTCGCGGTCGGCGGACAGCGAGATGGCGATGAACGACCAGATGCCGTAGGCCTCGCCGGCCTTGAGCGGGCGGTCCTCCTTCGGTCGGTAGGCGGTGACGCCCTTGTTGGCGCAGATGGTGTGCGCGCCGGGGATGGGGTGGTAGCGGCGGTTGTTCTCGGTGCCGAACAGCTCGATGCCGGCATCCAGCAGAGGCGCGGCGTCGAACACCTTGAGCTCGGAGCCGTCGAACTGCTTCTCGGTGAACAGCGGCTGGCTCTTGCCCGACGTGATGTCGTCGTGGCGAGCCAGGTCGTAGCCCCATACCTGTCCGGCCATGCCGCAGAACGAGGAGGCCGTGAGCATGTTGATCTGGCCGATGTAGGCGTCGGCCGTCTCCGCCTTGTCGTAGGTGACGATGGTGTCGATGAGCGCGTCGTTGGTCTTCTCCACCGTGCCGGCCGACACCTTCAGCACGGACACGTAGCCGTTGCCGTAGGCGCCCGGCATGCCGTAGCCGTCGCAGTAATCGTCATAAGGGCTGATGGCCGTCTTGTCGATGTGCGGCGCGCGCATGCTCGCGTGGTAGTTCGCCTCGCGGGCGATGGTGCGGTTGCGGCGTTCCTCGATGTTCTTCATGAACGGTTCTCCTTTCGCAGGTGTTCGATTCAGCGCCGATTGTAGGGCCCGAGCCGCGCGTTTGATTTCGCATAACGGTTCCGAAAGGGAGCCGTGCCTTTCCCGATGGCGGCCCGTTGGGGAGGTGAAACGGAGGCGTTTCCAAAAGCGTCCCGCCCATCCATTGGCGTCCCGTCCTGCCCACCCATGGGCACCCCCCCCCCTTTTTTTTTCCTTTTTTGGCATCCCGCCCCGCCTCTTCCCTTGACCGATGGGCGCGAGCTTGTTATATTACGAATGTAATATAACAAGTGTTATGTGAAGGAGGCGGCCATGCCGGAGCAGCGGGTGACCAGGGAGGCAGTGCTCGACGCGGCGCTTGCCGTCGTGCGCGAGCAGGGCGAGGCGGCGCTGAGCGCGCGGTCGGTGGCGCAGCGGGCGGGATGCTCGGTGCAGCCGATCTACAGCCTGTTCGGCGACATGGGGGAGCTGGTGCGGCAGCTGTACGGCCACGCCCGCGCCTGGGTCGCGGCGTACAACCGCGAGCACGAGCACGACGGGTGCAACGCCTTCGAGTCCAACGGCCTCGCGCACCTGCGGCTCGCGCGCGAGGAGCGGCCGCTGTTCCACTTCCTGTACCTGTCGCCCCATATGGAGGCGACGGGCTTCAAGGAGGTGTACGAGAGCGTCGCCGTCGACGGCGTGCAGGCGTGCATCGAGGAGCTGGGGAACCTGTCGCCCGAGGCGGCGCGCGAGCTGTACCTCGACATGATCGTCTACGTGCACGGCATGGCCGCGATGCTGGCCACGGGCGCGCAGCTCTCCGACGAGGAGCTGCGCGAGCGCATGGACCGCGCGTTCCGAGGCTTCGTCGCGCTGGTGCGCGCATGAGCGCCCGGGATGGCGGCGGGCCGAATATCCGCGAGCAGACGATCCGTGCAGATGTTTCACGTGAAACATCTGCGGATACGGAACGAATGTTTTATATGAAGCATACGGACGGGGATACGGGGGAGCCCGGCCGGGAGCCCGGCCGCGTCGCGCTGTCTGGCAGTGCGGGGGAGGCCGGTCGT
>NC_021021.1:714209-718447 GCF_000210055.1 Gordonibacter pamelaeae 7-10-1-b | reverse complement strand
CCGGCGTGGCTCAAGCGCGTGAAGTACGTCATCTGGGTGCCGTGGGTGCTCTCCATCGCCGCGTGCGCCTGGGTGGCGGGCGGCTTCACGGTGGTGGACCCGCTGTACGGCATCCCGGGCGGCGTATCGATGAACAACCCGTTGGGCCTGCCCATCTACTTCGGCATCGTGGCGCTGTTCTTCGTCCCGAACCTGTTCCTCGGCCGGCGCGCCATGTGCCACGGAATCTGCTGGATGGCGCCGTTCATGGTGCTGGGCGAGAAGCTGGGCGCGGCTTTGCGCCTGCCGCAGCTGCACGTGGGCGCCGAGGCCGACCGCTGCATCGGCTGCGGGAAGTGCGACCGCGCCTGCCCGATGAGCCTGCCGGTGGAGCGCCTCCTGCGCGCGGGGGCGATCGAGGACGCCGAGTGCATCCAGTGCGCCGCCTGCGCCGACGCCTGCCCGAAGGACGTGCTGAAGTTGCGGATGAGCCGCGTGCGGTGAACGGGCGGCCAGCACTGTGTTCCGCGATGCGGCGCAGCTAGCCCGGCAGATCGACAAGGGCGTAGGTGTCGATGCTCTGTCGCTGGTGCAGAACGCGGTACACGGTGAGCGTCGTGTCGTCGAAACGGTAGTACACGGTGTAGGGGTTCGCGTGCACGGTGCGGCACTCCTTGGCGTCCAGGCCCTCCATGCGGAAGCGGCCGCCGGCGTCGGGCAGGGCGCGCGCACGCTCGACGGCCGCGTCGATGCACTGGACGGCTGCGAGCGCGGCAGGCGGATTGCCGCATTCGACCCCCAGGTAGATGGCGATGGACTCGCGGTCGAGATGGGCGCGGGGCCTCCAGGCGAGGTCGAGCATGGCTAGCTCGCGCTCGGCTGGTAGTCGAGCCCCCAGAGGGCGAATATCTCGCGCATCTTCGCGTCTGACTCCGCGGCGGGCACGGCCTCGGGACGGTAGCGCTCCTCGATCTCGGCCTCGCGCAGGGCCAGGTAGACGCGGTTGCGGCGCTCGGCCGTCTCGTAGGCGCCGCTGTCCATGAGCACGTAGGACGCCGTGCCGTTCTTCGTGAGCACGACCGGCTCCTGGGTGGCGGTCGCCTGCGTGCACACGTCGTTGAGCTGCGTGCGCAGGTCGGTGATGGGCCTGATGATGGGAAGCGGCGCGGCAAGGGCTGGCATAATGCTCCTTTCGTCATGCTTAATTCAGTACATAATATCATCTATAATAAAGTATTTGAAGAGACGGAAACAATCGGCGGTTATTCTCGCTTGACCCTCACGCAACGTGAGGGTGTAGGCTATCGGTGCGATCGCGAAAGGAAGGAGGCGCCCATGGAGCGCGAGCGGGCGGAGCGCGGCTACACGGTGCACGAGCTGGCGGCGTTGTCGGGGTGCACGGTGCGCACGCTGCACCATTACGACGAGCTGGGGCTGGTGCGGGCCGGGCGCGCGGCGAACGGGTACCGTCGCTACGGACCCGCCGAGGTGGACCGGCTGCAGCAGGTGCTGCTGTACCGCGAGGCCGAGATGCCGCTGGCGGACATCAAGCGGCTGCTGGACGACCCGGCGTTCGACGCGCGCGAAGCGCTGGCCGGGCATCTGCGCGAGCTGCACGCGCGCAAGGAGCGCCTTGACAGATTGATCGCGAGCGTGGAGAAGACGCTCGCCAGCATGGAAGGAGATGACCCGATGAAGGACGAGGAGAAGTTCGAGGCGTTCAAGCAAGGCCTCGTGGACGAGAACGAGAAGAAGTACGGCAAGGAGGTGCGCGAGCGCTGGGGGGACGATGCCGCCGACGCGAGCAACGCGAAGCTTATGGGCATGACCGAAGAGCAGTACCGCGCCACGCAGAAGCTGGAGCGGGAGATCAGGGACGCCCTCGTGGCGGCGATGGAGACGGGCGACCCGGCAAGCGAGGAAGCGCACCGTGCGGCCGACCTGCACCGCCAGTGGCTGTGCCGTTTCTGGAAGGACGGCACGTACTCGAAGGCCGCGCATGCGGGCCTCGCCGAGATGTACGTGGCCGACGAGCGCTTCAAGGCCTACTACGAGGCATGGGCCCCCGGCGCCGCCGAGTTCCTCCGCGACGCCATCAAGGCTTTCTAAGGCAACTGCGGCCCATTCGTTGCTTGTGCCTGCAGGCTGGCCATCCTACACTGCTGTCCATGAGCAGATTCGCAACGTCCATGAAGTCCTCGTTGCGCGCTCCGGCGCGGCGCCTCGTCGCCTGGGTGCGCGCGCCGTTCGCCAGCCTGTACCGGGTTGCGGCGGCGGTCCTCGCCGCAGGGGCGGTGTGCCTCGCGCTGCCACCTTGGGTTGGCTTGCTGCTGTTCGCCCCGGTGGCGGCCGTCGTCGGGGTTAAGGTCGCGCATGCCGTGCGCGCCGTTGCCTCGCTGTGCTACGTGGGTGTGGCGGAGAACCGCGAGGGGCATCCCTCGCTCGACGTGCGCCGCGACCTGCTGCAGCGATCCCGTGCGCTCGGCGCGGCCTCGGTCGCTGCGGGCGTGGCCGTGCTGCTTGCCGTGCGGGCGGCCTTGGCCGTGTTCCCGGGTCTTGCCGAGGACGGCGTGCTCGCTCCCTACCTGGCGTTCACGGCGGTGCTGCTGGGCGGCTTCCTGCTGTTCTACACCCTGGCGCTGCGGTTCGACTCCTCAGTGCTGCGCGGCCTCACCAGCATCGCCGTCACGCTGCCGGTGTTCTTCATCGTGGTGGCGGTGGCCAGCATCCTGCTGTCGTGGGCCATGGACGTGCTCGCAGGGCTGGGCGTGCCGGCCGAGGGCCTGCTGCAGGGCGGCTTCGCCTGGCTCTACGAGATGCAGCGACTCCTGGGCGCGGCCGTCGGCTACTTCCTTAGGCAGGACACCCTCATCGTCGGCGTGTCCATCGTGGCGGCGGCGCTGCTGTTGCTGCTGTACACCTACTCGGTGCCGCTCTATTGGCTGCGCAGCGTGTCGCGCTGGCTCAAGGGCATCGGCGTGGCCGCGGCGGCGTTCGGTGCGGCGGTCATCGTGTTCGCGGGCGTGTGGCTGGCAGACGTGCAGCATCTGGCCGAGCAGGGGGCGGCGGGGCACCTGGGCGCGGGCCTCGACGCCGGCGTGGCCAGCAGCCAGGCGCAGGCCATCGCGCAGTACCGCTCGGACGACCTCGTTGCGCTCATCAAGGCGTTCGTGCTGCCCTACACGGTGGGCGTGTTCGTGGCGAACGGCGTGGTGGCCTGGCGCAAGGGCCGCGCCAAGCAGACGGCCGACGGCATCCTCGACGGCTTTGCCGCCGCGGGACATGTGGACGAGGCGGCGCTTTTCGGGCAGCGCAAGCGCTACCTCTACTGCGGCGGCAGTCCCACGCTTTGGGATATCGCCCTGCGCTCCATCGGCCACGATGTGCCCCTTCCGCACCCCTTCGCCCCGCGCAAGCTCACGCTCAAGGAGCGCCTGACCGGCGTGTTGGAGGACCCGCCGCCCGAGAGGGCGCCCGACCCGCCACCAGAGCGGCCGCCCGACCAGCCGGCCGAGCAGCCAGCCGACCCGTCGCTTTCGTCCGCTTCTTCCGGCCTGCCAGGCGAAGTCGGCATGCACGCCGACTTCAAGGCCGATCATGCCGAGGGCCGCACCAAGAGGAACGAACCAAGGCGGGCTCTGCGGTAGCACAGTTTTTACCAGATTTCTGCAAAAGGAGGAGTTCGAGGGACGATTGTACGCCTCGACGGCATCGCGGTGCCTTCCGTTGGCGTCGTTTTCCCTGATCGCGAAAAGGCCGACGATGCAAAAGTCCCCGCAAGCGCTCCAAGCATGTATAAAACTGGTAAAAACTGTGCAGAAAGGTCCGTGGGAGGGGGCGCCCGAGCTCGAAGAAGCTGCGCAGGCTGTCTGCTCCCGGCATGCCGGCGCCGTGTGATGTGTTTCTTGTCTGACGGGACGGCAACGCGCCCGTCCCGCCTCGCGCCCCGCCGTTGCCGTTTTGTATAGTGGCCCCATGAAGAAATCCGAAGCGCTCAAAACCCTGGGGCTGGCCGACGGCGCCACCGACGACGAGGTCAAGCAGGCCCACCGCAAGCTGGTGATCGCGCATCACCCGGACAAGTTCGCCCTGGACTCGCCGGAGCGCGCCGAGGCCGAGGAGCTCACGAAGCGCATCAACGAGGCCCGCGACGTGCTGCTGAACCGCTCGTGGACCCCCGAGTTCGACCCCCGCCGCGACCCGCGTCCCTATGCCAACAACCCCTACGCGCATCCCGGCCGTCCCGGCTCGTCCGCTGC
>NC_021021.1:712115-713916 GCF_000210055.1 Gordonibacter pamelaeae 7-10-1-b | reverse complement strand
GTGCTCGCCGTGGCCGCGCTGCTGGGCTCGGTGGCAACCGGCCTGTTCTTCTACGTGATGATATCGCTCGTCTGGGGCCTGTGGAAGCGGCTGGGCAGCTGCCTCATCGGCTTCATCGTCCCCATCGCGCTTCTGGGCGCCCCCTTCGTGTTCCTCATCGCGCCGCGCCAGGGCGCTGTGACCGTCGGCCTGGTCGTCTTCTTCCTCGCGGCCGTGCTGTTCGACGTGAAGAACCTGCGCAACGCCCTGCGCGCCTACCGCGCCGCCAAACGTGCCGCCCGGGCGTAGCGCCTCCCCTCCACGACCTCGTGCTATACTAACCGCTTCCAGGTAACGTTCGCAGGAAGGGTCCGGTTGAAGAAAGCGCTGCTGCTCGTCCTCGGCATTGTCGCGGTGTGCTTCCTCATCGCGAACGCCGACTACCTGGCGAGCTTCCTCGCCACGCTCCAGACCGGCGCGCTCGTGCCGCTCGTGGTGGCGTGCGCGCTCATGCTGGCCCGCCACTTGGTGCAGGCAGCCTCCTACGATGCGGCCTTCGAGGCCGTGGGCCATAAGACCGGCTTCTGGCACAACGTCGTGCTCATCTTCTCGCTCGTGTTCATCAACACGTTCTGCCTGTTCTCGGGCGCCACGGGCGTGGCGTTCATCATCGACGACGCGCACCGGAGGGGCTGCGACGCGGGCCAGTCCACCTCGGGGGCCATCCTCTCGCAGATCGGCTACTTCGCCGCCATCCTCGTGATCTCGGTCATCGGCTTCGTCACCATGCTCGTGTCCGGCTCCATGAACACGCTCTTCCTCGTGGGGGGCCTCGCGCTCGCGGCGGTGCTGGCCGTGCTGTCCAGCATGTTCGTGGCGGGCTACCGCAAGCCGCGCATCCTGTTCCGGCTGTTCTTGGGCCTCGAGTCGCTCATCAACAAGGCGCTCGGCCTGCTGAAAAGGCACCTCAAGCCCGGATGGGGCCGCAAGACGGCCGGCTCGTTCATCTCGTCGGCGTCCATCCTGGCGAAGAACCCCCAGGGCACGCTCGTCACCGTGGCCTATGCGTCGTTCTCCGCCATCCTCAACATGGCGTGCCTCGTGGCCATCGGCTACGCGTTCGGCTTCACCCACGTCACCGCGCTCGTGGCGGCGTTCGCCGTGGCGGCCATCTCGGTGATACTCAGCCCCACGCCGCAGGGCGTGGGCGTGGTGGAGGCCGCCATCGCGGCCATCCTCACGGCGCATGGGTGCTCGCTCGCCACGGCCACGGCCATCGCGCTCGTGTACCGCGGCATCATGTTCTGGATGCCCTTCTGCATCGGCGCCGTGCTGCTGTCCCAATCCGGCTTCTTCGCCGACAAGAAGAACCCCTCCGAAGAGCAGCGCGCGAAGGACCTCGCTTGGATATCCGGCACGCTCGTGCTGCTGGTGGGCCTGGTGAACCTGGGCTTGGCCCTCATCCCCAAGTCGTTCGAGCCGTTCACCGTGCTCACGGAGTGGGTAAACATCGGCGGCGTGCTCATCGGCCCGGCGCTCATCGTGGGAAGCGCGGTGCTCGTCGTGCTGGCGGTGGGCCTCATCTTGCGCTTCCGCACGGCGTGGGCGCTCACCATCGGCGCGCTCGTGCTGCTGGCCGGCGCCGAGTTCCTTTACGTGAACACGTGGCAGGTGGCCGTGGCCGCCGTCGTGCTGGTGGTGTGGCTGTTCTGGAAGCGCTCCGCGTTCGACCGGCCCGTGGTGCTCAAGGGCGACGCCGCGCGCATCGCCCGCGAGTTCGGCGAGAACGTGGCCCGGTTCCGCCGTTGGCGCGCCGAGCGCC
>NC_021021.1:710126-711925 GCF_000210055.1 Gordonibacter pamelaeae 7-10-1-b | reverse complement strand
AAGGCGGCCGAGCCGCCGCGCAAAACAAGTTGGGAACAGCAGGCCGAAAAGGGCGCGCTGCTCATGCGGCAGGTGGAGCAGGAGGGTATACTGGCAGACGAACCGTCTGCGAAGGAGGAGCTGCGCCCATGATAGTGCTCGACGAGCCGTACGTATCCGATCCCCTGGTCGACTGGCTGGAGCAGTCGCAGCATCCCGTGCTGGACAACGCCGTGGCCGCCGCGCTCGCCACGGAGGGCCGCCGCCTCAACCTGGTGGGCGAGGACGAGGCCTCCCGCCGCATCGAAGCGGGCGAGCGCGTGTACACGAACTCCGAGAACGCGCTGGCGTGGGTCGTGGACCATGCGGGCAACGCGCCGCTCGCGCGCGCCATCGACCTGTTCAAGGACAAGGCGGCCATGCGCCGCGCGCTGGCCGGGCTCGACCCCGACCTGTTCTTCAAGACGTGCTCCATCGACGAGCTGTTCAAGCTGGACTTCGCCCGCCTGCCCGCCCCGTTCGTGCTCAAGCCCTCCGTGGGCTTCTGCAGCGTGGGCGTGTACGCCGTGGCCGACCGCGAGGACTGGGAGCGCGCGCTGGCCGATATCCAGAAGAATGCCGCGAGCTGGCACGACCTCTACCCCGAGAGCGTCATCGGCGCCGGATCGTTCATCCTGGAGGGCTACATCGACGGCACGGAGTACGCGCTCGACGCCTACTTCGACGAGCAGGGCCGCGCGCGCATCCTGAACGTGCTGCGCCACGACTTCGCCTCGGCCGAGGACACGTCCGACCGCATGTACGTGACGAGCGCCGCCATCGTGCGCGACAACGCCCCGGCCTTCGCCGCCTGGCTCGACAAGGTGAACGCGCTCGTGGGCGCCCGCAACTTCCCCGTGCACGTGGAGGTGCGCGTGGACGAGGGCCACGTGTGCCCCATCGAGTTCAACCCGCTGCGCTTCGCCGGCCTGGGCGGCACGGACGTCAGCTGGTACGCGTACGGCTACCGCACCTACGAGGCGTTCCTCGAGGGCGTCCAGCCCGACTTCGGCGCGGCGTTCGCCGGCAAGGAGGGCAAGGTGTACTCCATGTCGCTGCTCAACGCGCCCGACGACGCGACGGGCGACGAGCGCTTCGACTACGAGGCGCTGCGCGACCGCTTCTCGCAGGTGCTCGCGCTGCGCCCGTTCGACGTGCGCCGCACCGGCACCTACGGCTTCCTGTTCCTGGAGACGGATGCCGAGACGGCCGACGAGCTGGACTTCCTGAAAAACACGGATCTGAAGGAGTTCCTCCGCTAGCGGCGGGGGAGCCATGGGACGGAACGGGGGCGGGCTGTGAAGCTGAGCGTGCGCAACCTGCTCATCGGGCTCGTCATCGTCATCGTGCTGGCCGTGGTGCTGCTGCGCGGCGACCAGCTGGTGGAGCTCGTGGAGACCATCAAGAAGGGGTCGGTCATCCCGCTTGTCGCCGCCCTGTGCACGCAGCTGGGCAAGTACTTCGCGCAGAGCTTCGCCTACTCGTTCGCGTTCGAGGCCGTGGGCGAGCGCATGGACCCGCGCTCCACGCTGCCGCTCGTGTTCGGCACGTTCTTCATGAACACCATCGCCCCCTCGCTCAACCTCGCCGGCACCACGCTCGTGGTGGACGACGCGCGCCGCCGCGGCATCCCGCCGGGGCGGGCCACGAGCGCGGCCCTGCTCATGCAGATCACCGTGGACTCGGGCTTCGCCACCATCATGCTCGTGGGCTTCGCCATCCTCGCGTTCACCGTGGGGCTCTCGCCGCTGTGGTTCCTGCTGGGCCTGCTGGTCATCGCG
>NC_021021.1:706366-709693 GCF_000210055.1 Gordonibacter pamelaeae 7-10-1-b | reverse complement strand
CCTCGGCGGGCACCGGCCGCCCGACGCAGGAGCGGCACGCCGGCACGCCGGCCCCCTCCTCCGATCCAGGTGATCGCTGACCGCCGCCCGCGGCGCTCCGCACGTTATCCAACCTCAAAAACTGAGTCAATCAAGGGTTTCCGCCATACGGGGGTTTCCCATGCTATAGAATAGCGGGATGGTAGCATATCGTGGGCCGCAGGCCCGCTTGCAGAACGGGGGCAGTATGAAACGTGGGAGGATATTCGGCGCCGTTGCGACGTTCGCGCTGGCAGGGGCCTTGGCTTGCGCGGGATGCGCGGGCGGCGGCCAAGGGGCGTCGACCGATGCCGGGAAGGCGTCCGTGCTCGACCCGGCCGATCCGGTGCAGGTGGAGCTCTGGACCTATTACAACGGCACGCAGCAGCAGGCGTTCGAGGATCTGGTCAAGGGGTTCAACGCCGGCCGCGGCAAGGATACGGGCGTCGTGGTCACCAGCTCCAGCCAGGGCGGCGTGAACGACCTGGCCGCCGCCGTCACTGACTCGGCGCAGGAGCTCGTGGGCTCCGAGGCCATGCCCGACGCGTTCCTCTCGTACTCCGACACCGCGTCGGTCATCGACGAGCTCGGCCGCGTGGCAGACCTGTCGCCCTACCTGACGGATGACGAGAAGGCCCAGTACGTCGACAGCTTCATCGAGGAGGGCGACATCAACGGCGACGGCAGCCTCAAGGTGTTCCCCGTGGGTAAGTCCACCGAGACCCTGCAGATCAACCTGACCGACTGGCAGAAATTCGCCGACGCCACCGGGTCCACGCTCGAGGAGCTCTCCACCATCGAGGGCATCACGGCCGTGGCGCAGCGCTACTACGAGTGGACCGACGCCCAGACGCCGGACGCCGCCGGCGACGGGCGTCCGTTCTTCGGCCGCGACGCCATGGCGAACTACCTGATAATGGGCTCGCGCCAGCTGGGACACGATGTGTTCGACATCGAGGGCGGCGCCTGCTCGCTCGACCTCGACCGCACCACCATGAAGAAGCTCTGGGACAACTACTACGTGCCCATGGTGCAGGGCTGGTTCTCCGCCGAGGGCAAGTTCCGCTCCGACGCCGTGAAGACGGGCGACCTCGTCTGCTATGTGGGCTCGTCCTCGTCGGTGGTGTACTTCCCCAAGACCGTGACGGTCGACGACAACACGAGCTACCCCATCGAGCTGGCCGCGCTGTCGAACCCCACGTTCAAGGACGGCAAGCCGTGCGCGCCCCAGCAGGGCGCCGGCTTCGTGGTGGCGAAGTCCGACGAGAAGAAGGAAGCCGCCTGCGTGGAGTTCCTGAAGTGGTTCACCGACAAGGAGCAGAACACGGCCTTCTCCATCAGCGCCGGCTACGTGCCCGTGAAGAAGGATGCGCTCACGCTCGACAACCTGCAGAAGGCGGCCGAGTCCGTGGAGGGCACGTCCGAGAACTACCTGGTGAACCTGCCGGCCACGCTCGATACCATCGAGGCGGGCGTGTACGCCAACCCGCCGTTCAAGGGAGGCGTGGAGGCGCGCGCCGTGCTTGAGAAGGCGCTGTCCGACAAGGCTGTGGCCGACCGCGCCGCCGTGGCGGCCGCCGTCGAGGGCGGCGCGACCCCCGAGGAGGCTGTGGCGCCGTACCTGGAGGACGCCGTGTTCGACGCCTGGCTCGCCGACCTGACCGCAAAGCTCGAAGCGGCGATAGCCTAGCCGAATCGCTTCCGGGCGAGGGCTGGGGAAGGAAGGCGACGGCGGCATGGGCCTGGGTACGGGAAAAAAGCGGGGCGCGCGGCGTGGGCTGACGTTCAAGGTCCTTGTCGTGGTGCCCTTCTGCATCGCCCTCGCCATCCAGGGCATCATGTGCGTGGCCGTGCTCGCGCGCAGCGAGACGCTCGAGCAGATGGAGACGGACGCCTACGACCTGTTCTCCGAGCGCGTTTCCAGCCGGGCGGGCTACCTTGAGAACGACATGATTTTCCGCTGGTCCGACTTCGACGTGGTCGTGGAGCATGTGGGCGACGACATCGATGCCGCCCTCGCCGCGCACGGTGCGTCGGCGGCCGATATCGTCACCGGATCCGACCTCTCGCTTGCCGTTATCGACGCATCGGCCGACGACCTGCTGTCGTTCGCCCGCCGCGCCGAGGTGGATGGCGCCTACCTCGTGCTCACGGACGGCACGACCGCCTCTTCCGCCGAGGGCGAAGGGCACCCGGCGCTCTATATCCGCGACGCCAACCCCAAGGTGGATGTGGCGAACGGCTCCGACCTCCAGCTGGCGGCATGTCCCATCAGCGTGGCACGCCGGCTCGACATCGCGCTCGACAGCCAGTGGTCGGCCACGTTCCCGCTGGCCGCCGAGGGCGAGGGCCAGAGCGCTTTCTACTATCGCCCCCTGCGCGCGGCCCAGCAGTACCCCGATGCCGATACGAGCGACCTGGGCTACTGGGGGCGCCCCGTCGACCTGGGATGGACGGGCACGCAGTCCGTCACGTACAGCAAGCCGGTGAGAGACGCCGCAGGCAACGTCGTGGGCGTGCTGGGCGTGGAGGTCCGGCTCGATCGCATAGCCTCCTTCTTCCCGTACCTCGACCTCAACGAGGAGGGCAACGGCTCCTACCTGCTGGCCGTCACGGGCGAGGAAGGCGGCTTCGCGCGCGACGGCGGGGCAGCGCCGGCGGCCGGGCAGCCGCGCGTCTACGAGGTGCTCACGGCCACGGGCGCGTCCCAGAGCCTCTATGTGGAGGACGGCTCGTTCGAATCGTTCCTCGACGATAAGGGGCGCATGACGGTGGAGCCGTCGGAAGCCGCATCGTCGGACGCGCTGGCAGCTGCCAGCGCGTCCGAGATCAAGCTCTACGACAGCACGTCGCCGTTCGCTTCCGAACATTGGGTGCTCGTGGGGCTCGAGCGCGAGGACGAGCTGTTTTCCGCCGTCCATCTGCTGTCCGAGAACCTTCTGAAGGTGTTCGTGGCCTCCATCGTGGTGGGCATCGTCGTCGCCGTTCTCACGGCATGGCTTTCGTCGTCCCGCCTGCGCCACCTCATGGGGGAGGTGCGCGCCGCGAGCCCCGAGCAGCCCATCTCGTTCACGCCCACCGGCATCGTGGAGGTGGACGAGCTGTCCGAGTCCATCGAGATGCTGGGCTCCGAGGTGGCCTCGGCCGCCTCGCGCCTGTCGCAGATACTCAAGCTTTCCGACCGCTCCATTGCCGCGTTCGAATGCAACCTTGCCTCGTCTACGGCCACGTACACGGACGGCTTCTTCGACGCGATGGGCCTCGTGCTCCCGCCGGGCACGGGCGAGCAGGGCGCCGCGCGCGAGGGCT
>NC_021021.1:693959-706239 GCF_000210055.1 Gordonibacter pamelaeae 7-10-1-b | reverse complement strand
CGCGAGGGCTCGCTCGGCGGCGCGCTGCCGCTCGCGGCGTTCGAGCAGCTGTTCCAGTCGCTGCGCCCCCGCTACGAGCAGGAGCCCGACGGCCGCTGGATCGTTTCTGACGCCGACGGCCGGCGCTGGGTGCGCATCGTCACGGTGGAGAGCGACGACCGCACGCGGGTGTTCGGCCTGGTTGAGGATGTGACCGACGAGATAGCCACGCGCCGCCGCATCGAGCACGAACGCGACCACGACGTGCTCACGGGCCTCTTGAACCGCCGTGCGTTCGAGCAGGCCGTCACCGAGCGCCTGGCCGACGATCCGCCGGCGTTCGGCGTCATGCTCATGCTCGACCTGGACAACCTGAAGTACATCAACGACACGTACGGCCACGACTGGGGCGACCACTACATCAAGGCCGCGGCCAGCGTCATCGAGCGCACGTTCGAGGGGGAGGGCTTCTTCGCGCGCATCTCGGGCGACGAGTTCCTCGTGTTCGTCGACCGCTGCGCTGATGCGGACGGGGCGTACCGCCTGTTCGACGCGTTCATGCGCGCTCTCGACACGAGCGTGCTCGAGGCGCCCGACGCCACGGTGCTCAAGGTGCGCGCCTCCGTGGGCGTGGCGTTCTATCCCGAGGACGCCGTGGACTTCTCCCACCTGCGCGAATATGCCGACTTCGCCATGTACGAGGCGAAGAACCACCGCAAGGGCGCGCTTTTGCGCTTCGACCCCAAGAGCCACGAGCGGGGGGCGTTCATCCTCAACAACAAGGAGGACCTGAACCGCCTGCTCGACGAGAACCTCATCGATTACCACTTCCAGCCCATCGTGGACGCCCGCATGGGCGAGGCGGTGGCCTACGAGGCGCTCATGCGACCGCAGCTTCCCTCCATCGCCACGCCGGACCGCGTGCTGCTGCTCGCGCGCTCGCAGTCGAAGCTCTACCGGGTGGAGCACCTCACGTTCTTCGGCGCCCTTGAGGCGTTCGCCAAGCACGAGGACGCCGCCTGCGCGGCCACCCTGTTCGTGAACAGCATCGCCACGCAGCGCCTGTCCTCCGACGACGAGGTGGAGCTGCAGAAGCGGTTCGGCCCCCTGCTCAGGCGCCTAGTCATCGAGATCACGGAGAGCGACTACAGCCGCGAGATGTCGCTGTACAAGGAGGGCCTGGCTCGGCGTTGGGGCGCGCGGCTCGCCATCGACGACTTCGGCAGCGGCTACAACGGCGAGACGTCGCTGCTCGACTACCACGCCGACTTCGTGAAGCTGGACATGGGCATCGTGAGCGGCATCGACGTGGCGCGCGACCACCAGGACATCGCCCGCAACCTCATAGGCTACGCGCACGACCGCGGCATACGCGTGATAGCCGAGGGCGTGGAGACGCCCTCGGAGCTCAAGGCCGTCATCGAGCTGGGCGTGGACTACCTGCAAGGCTACCTCATTGGCAAGCCCGCCGCCCAACCGCCCTCCGTGCCTGCCGATATCCAGGAACTCATCCGCACGCTTGCCGGCACGTCCTGCTAGAAGGAGCACCATGGCCCTCACCGAAACGCTGCACATCGACACCGTCTCTGCCGGCAGGCGCCACGTGGAGGCGGTCATGCCCATCACCTCCGACGTGCTCCAGCCGCACGGCTACCTGCACGGCGGCGCGACCATCGCGCTCTTGGAGACGGTGGCCAGCATCGGCGCCGAGCAGAGCACCGATTTCGAACGCGAGCGCCCCTTCGGCGTCGACGTGCGGGTGCGCCATCGCAAGGGCGGCAAGAAGGGCCTGCTGCGGGGTGTGGCCGACCTCGACCGCGAAGAAGTCTCGGAGCGCACCGGCGCCGTGAAGCAGTACTGGAACGTGGCGGCCTACGATGACGCCGGCGACGTGGTGTCCGACGGCGTGATCATGACCAAGATCGTTCCCCTCGTGCACCTGGAGGCGAAAGGCGAAGCCGGGGTGTGAGCCGCCGTCTCCGTCTCCCTGCCTTGCTCGAGGCGGATGCTTTGTCGTCCAGGGCGCATCCGCCGGCCTCTCCAACGGGGGAAATCGGCCTCGGCCACTGGTGAAGAAGACGTGGAGGGGGAAATATTGCCACATTTTCTTTTACCTTCGATTACATTGTGCTATCATATCCGTCGCTGCAACAAGCAGCTTACGGGTTGTGGCTCAGCTTGGTAGAGCGCTGCGTTCGGGACGCAGAGGCCGCAGGTTCAAATCCTGTCAACCCGACCAGGGAGCTAAAGGGATGTAACTTTCAAGGAGCATCCCTTTTTTGCATAGTGTGTGCTACTCTGATGGCGTTGGAGTGGGCGGGACGCGCTGCGGTGGCGGCCCGTAAGACAAGCTTGGAGGAATGTATGAAAATCCTGGGTATGGGCATGCCGGAGCTGCTGATCATCCTGGCAGTCATCCTGCTGATCTTCGGGCCGAAGAACCTTCCGAAGCTCGGCGGCGCCATCGGCAAGACCGTCAAGAACCTGCGCGAGGGCATGGGCGGCGGCAAGGCCATCGAGGAAGCCGAGGACGAGGACGAGGAAGTCATCGAAGAGGTCGAGGAAGAGAAGCCGGCCCCCAAGAAGACCACCACGACTGCGAAGAGGACCACGGCGGCGAAGAAGAAGGCCGAATAGCCCGGCGCTAGCGAATTGGTTCGCGGTATGTGCAGACGGCTCGGCCGGGCACATACCGCTTTTTTGTATATCGACCGACACTCCGTCGGGAACTCACGTACAGAGAGTCAAACCGCACGTCCGGAAACCGGACGTGCCTGTTGTAGGTATCGGACAGGTGAGAAGCATGGCAAACGACAACTTCATCCTCACGCAGGAGGGCAAGGACAAGCTCGAGGAGGAGCTGCACTACCTCGAGACCGAGAAGCGCGCCGAGATCGGCGAGCGCATCAAGGTGGCGCGCGAGTTCGGCGACATCTCGGAGAACTCCGAGTACGACGATGCCAAGAACGAGCAGGGCATGATGGAGGCGCGCATCGCCGAGATCAGCCGCATCCTCTCCGAGGCCACCGTCGTGAACACGCCGAAGCGTTCCAGCAAGGTGAACATCGGCTCCATGGTCACGGTTGACATGGGCGGCAAGGAGCGCGTGTTCACCATCGTGGGAGGCGCCGAGAGCGATGCGGCCGCCGGCAAGATCAGCAACGAGTCGCCGGTGGGCGCTGCGCTGCTGGGCCACAAGAAGGGCGACAAAGTGGAGACCACGGGCCCGACCGGCCGCGACATCTCCATGGTTATTCTGAAGATCGAGCATTAGGAAGTTCCGTCGGCCTGACGGCCGCCGGAACTCGCCGACGCTGCGGACCGCCCTCGCACCCGATCTTCGCGCGATGCCGCGGGCTTGCGTACCCAAGGTACGCGGCGCCCGCGCCATCCCCCGAATCTCGGGCACGAGGGCGGGCCTCGCTGACTTACTACGCCAACCTGCGCGGTTGGTTTTCGCGCTTCGCGCGAAGGGCTCGGCCCGTGCGGGCGAGCCCGCTCTGCGAGCTGGACGAGATTGAGGGGCACCGAACTATGAGCGACACCAACGACACGACGGGCAACGGGCAGGTCGTCGAGGACGATCCCATCGCGGTGCGCCGCGCGAAGCGCGAGGCGCTCATCGCGGCGGGACGCGACCCGTACGGGCACGCATTCGCGTACTCGCACCACCTGGCCGACCTGGCCGCCCAGTACGAGGGCCTGGAGGACGGCGCGTCCACCTCAGACGAGGTGAAGGTGGCCGGCCGCATCATGGCCAAGCGCGACCAGGGCAAGCTCGCCTTCCTCGAGCTGCGCGATTCTTCGGGCGACATGCAGCTGTTCTGCCGCATCAACGCGCTGGGCGAGGACGCCTTCGCCGAGCTCAAGGATCTCGACGTGGGCGACTGGATCGGCGTGCGCGGCACGATGATGCGCACGAAGCGCGGCCAGCTGTCCGTGGCCGTGGACTCGTTCGAGCTTCTGTCCAAGAGCCTACGCCCCTTGCCCGAGAAGTTCCACGGCCTGGCCGACAAGGAGACCCGTTACCGCCAGCGCTACGTGGACCTCGTCATGAACCCCGAGGTGAAAAGCACGTTCGAGAAGCGCTTCAAGATCGTGGCCGCCATCCGCCGCTACATGGAGGATCACGGCTACTACGAGGTGGAGACGCCCATCCTGCATCCCATCCTCGGCGGCGCGAACGCGCGGCCCTTCGTCACGCACCACAACGCGCTCGACAAGGACTTCTACCTGCGCATCGCCACCGAGCTGCACCTGAAGCGCCTCATCGTGGGCGGCTTCGAGAAGGTGTTCGAGATCGGCCGCCAGTTCCGCAACGAGGGCATGGACCCCTACCACAACCCCGAGTTCACCACCATGGAGTTCTACCAGGCGTTCAGCGACCTCGAGGGCATGATGGAGCTCACGCAGGGCGTCGTGCAGGCCGCGGCGATGGCCGCGTGCGGCACCACGCAGGTGGAGTACCAGGGCCAGCAGGTCGATCTCGGCGGCACGTGGCGCCGCGCCACGATGATCGAGCTGGCCAGCGAGGGCGCGGGCGAGGACGTGAGCTTCGCGCGCACCCGCGACGAGCTGGTGGCCATCCTCGAGCGCAACGGCGGCCACGCGGAGGACGCGTGGGGCAAGGGCAAGCTCATCGCCGAGATATTCGAGGCCGTGGCCGAGGAGAAGCTCATCCAGCCGACGTTCGTGACCGAGCATCCCCTGGAGGTGTCCCCGCTCGCCAAGAAGAAGGCCGGCGAGCCCGAGCTTACCGAGCGCTTCGAGCTGTTCATCTGCGGGCACGAGTACGCCAACGCCTTCGGCGAGCTGAACGACCCCATCGACCAGGCCGAGCGCTTCCGCAAGCAGGTGGAGGCGAAGGACCTGGGCGACGACGAGGCCATGGGCTACGACGACGACTACGTGCGCGCCCTGGAGTACGGCATGCCCCCGGCGGGCGGCTGCGGCATCGGCATCGACCGCTTGGCCATGCTGCTCACCGACGCGCCGTCCATCCGCGACGTGCTGCTTTTTCCTCACATGAGGGATGAGACGCCAGCCGGCGGTCACCCGCGTGTCGCGGCGCAGGCTGCCACTGCCGCCGCTGCGCCGACAGCTTCCGCCGAGACCCCTGCCCCCATCGACTTCTCGAAGGTGGTCGTCGAGCCCCTGTTCGAGGACGAGGTGGACTTCGACACGTTCAGCAAGTCGGACTTCCGCGCCGTGAAGGTGAAGGAGTGCGTCGCCGTGCCCAAGTCCAAGAAGCTCTTGCAGTTCACGCTCGACGACGGCACGGGCGTCGACCGCGTGATCCTGTCCGGCATCCACGCCTACTACGAGCCGGAGGAGCTGGCAGGCCGCACGCTCATCGCCATCACCAACCTGCCGCCGCGCAAGATGATGGGCATCGAATCGTGCGGCATGCTGCTCTCGGCCATCCACGAGGAGCCCGGCGAGGACGGCGAGCCCGAGGAGCGCCTGAACCTGCTGATGGTGGACGACCGCATCCCCGCCGGCGCGAAGCTGTACTAGCGCGTCCGCAGAACCGACCGCATCGAAGGCCGCCCGCGCACCGTCGCGCGGGCGGCCTTTTTCGCGCACGTGTCAGAACCTCGTCAGACGTGCGCACTTTTGGAGGCATCGGGAGGCACGGCGGCGTGCCGGGAGAGGTCGTGATAGGATGGACGGGTCGCCGCCGCCTGCGCTTGTGGAGCGAGCGTGTGCGGCTATATGCGGCATTGGCACTCTCAATACAAGAGTGCTAAGATGGCACGGAACCATACGATAGACTCTGCGAGAATAGAGGCTAGCATGTCATTTGAGAAGTTTACGGACAAAGCGCGCAAGGTGCTCGTCCTGGCGCAGGACGAGGCCCGCTCGCTCCATCAGCCCTACGTGGGCACCGAGCACATCCTGCTCGGCCTCATACAAGAGAAGGACGGCCTGGCCGCCCAAGCCCTCGACCGCAAGGGCGTGAAGTACGACGCCGTGGTGCAGGCCATCCGCCAGGTGGTCGCCATCGACGAGGACACCGACGTGTCCGGCCACCTGTCGTTCACCCCGCGCGTCAAGCGCGTGCTGGAGAACAGCCTGCGCGAGGCCATGCAGATGGGCCAATCCTATATCTCCACCGAGCACCTGCTGCTCGGCATCGTGCGCGAGGGCGACGGCACGGCGCTCGAGGTGCTCACGCGCCTGGGCGTCTCCGGCGACGACATCCGCAGCGCGCTCAACGACCTGGTGGGGCAGAGCCCCGTCTACGCCGGGCGCAACGCGTTCGACCCCCAGGGCCAAGGCTCCGACAGCGTGCTCAAGGAGTTCGGCACCGACCTCACGCAGAAGGCGCGCGACGGCAAGCTCGACCCGGTCATCGGCCGTGCGGGCGAGATCGAGCGCGTCATGCAGGTGCTCAGCCGCCGCCAGAAGAACAACCCGCTGCTCATCGGCGAGCCGGGCGTGGGCAAGACCGCCGTGGCCGAGGGCCTGGCGCAGCTCATCGTGTCGAACCAGGTGCCGGACATCCTGCGCGACAAGCGCCTGTTCACGCTCGACGTGAGCGCGCTCGTGGCCGGGTCCAAGTACCGCGGCGAGTTCGAGGAGCGTCTGAAGAAGTGCATCAAGGAGGTCATGGACGCGGGCGACATCATCCTGTTCATCGACGAGATGCACACGCTCATCGGCGCGGGCTCGGCCGAGGGTTCCATCGATGCCGCCGCCATCCTGAAGCCGCCGCTGTCCCGCGGCGAGATCCAGGTGATCGGCGCCACCACCATCGACGAGTACCGCAAGCACCTTGAGAAGGACTCCGCGCTTGAGCGCCGCTTCCAGCCCATCACCGTGGGCGAGCCGAACGAGGAGCAGGCGCTGCGCATCATGGAGGGCCTGCGCGACCGCTACGAGGCGCATCACCAGGTGCACTTCACCGACGAGGCGCTGCAGGCGGCCGTGACGCTGGCCGACCGCTACATCCAGGACCGCTTCCTGCCCGACAAGGCCATCGACGTGCTCGACGAGGCCGGCGCCCGCATGCGCATCCGCAACATGACGCTGCCGAAGGAGCTGCGCGACCTGGACGAGGAGCTGCGCAAGCTCCGCGCCGAGAAGGACGGCGCCATCGCCGCCCAGGACTTCGAGCGCGCCGCCCAGCTGCGCGACGAGGAGGCCCAGCTCAAGGACAAGCGCGTCCAGGCCGAGAAGGACTGGGAGGAGAACGCCCAGAAGACCATCCAGCAGGTGACGGTGGAGGATATCGCCGACGTGGTGTCCATGACCACCGGCGTGCCGGTGTCCAACCTCACCGAGGCCGAGACCGAGAAGCTGCTGCGCATGGAGAGCGTGCTGCACGAGCGCGTCGTGGGCCAGGAAGAGGCCGTGACGGCGCTTTCGAAGGCCATCCGCCGCTCGCGCTCGGGCCTCAAGGACCCGAAGCGCCCCGCCGGCTCGTTCATCTTCCTGGGCCCCTCGGGCGTGGGCAAGACGGAGCTGTCCAAGGCGCTGGCCGAGTTCCTGTTCAACTCCGAGGACGCGCTCCTGTCCTTCGACATGTCCGAGTACATGGAGAAGCATAGCGTGAGCCGCCTGGTGGGCAGCCCTCCGGGCTACGTGGGCTTCGACGAGGGCGGCCAGCTGACGAAGGCCGTGCGCCAGCGCCCCTACTCGGTGGTGCTGTTCGACGAGATCGAGAAGGCGCACCCCGACGTGTTCAACATCCTGCTCCAGATTTTGGAGGAGGGCCGCTTGACGGACGCGCAGGGCCGCACGGTTGACTTCCGCAACACGGTCATCATCATGACGTCGAACGTGGGCGCGCGCGAGATCGCGCAGCCGACGACGCTCGGCTTCTCCACCGAGGAGCACGCGGGCCTCTCCGACAAGGAGATCAAGAGCCGCGTCATGTCCGAGATGAAGAAGCTGTTCCGTCCCGAGTTCCTGAACCGCATCGACGAGATCATCGTGTTCAAGAGCCTGAACGACGAGCAGATCGCCGAGATCGTGAAGCTCATGGTGGCCGATTTGCGCGAGCGCCTTATCGCGCAGAACATGTCCATCAACCTGACCGACACGGCGTGCAAGCTCATCGCCAAGGAGGGCACCGACGCCACGTTCGGCGCGCGCCCGCTGCGCCGTGCCATCCAGCGCTTGCTGGAGGACCCGCTGTCCGAGGAGATCCTCGAGGGCAAGTGGTCCACGGGGTCGATCATCGATGTGGACGCGGTGGACGGCGAGCTCGTGTTCACCCAGGGCTCGGGCGTTGTCCCGGAGCCGCGGAAGCGCGACAGCATCGCGCGGGACGCCGAGCTCTTGCTGACGAACTACGACCTGGGCCACGCCGGCGTGCGCGGCGGCGGGTCGATGTCGGGCGGCGCGGCGGACTAGCGCTCCCCTGAAAAGCTCCCCTGTTCCCTGGGCTCGCATCCGACGCCCGGGGAGCAGGGGTTTCTTGCGTTCTGGGCCCGTAATTGTCGTATACTGGGGAAACGCCGCGTTGACGGCATGTTCCCAGCGCGCCGCCAAGCCGACCGACCACAGGAGGTTCTATGTTCGGAGACAACCTCGATCGCATCGTGAAGGGCATCGAGAAGAACTACGAGGCCGACGAGATATTCTTCACGAAGCCCGGACGGCAGTTTCCCAGCCGCTCGGCCGTGAAGGGAGTTCTCAAGGACTTGCGTCGGGTGCTGTTTCCGGGCTACTTCGGCGACGAGATGCTCACGCCGTCCACCAGCCCCGAGTACTTCATCGGCGAGACGCTCATCCAGATCGAGCGGTCGCTGCGCGAGCAGATCGTCCTCGCGCTGGCCTACACGTCCGACGACCGCGACGCCGGGGAGGCCGACCCGGCCCGGTCGCTGTGCGGCGGCACGCCCGAGCACATCTGCGAGCGCGCCTCCGAGGTGTGCACGGTGTTCTTCGACGAGCTGCCCAGCATCCAGCGGGTGCTGCTCACCGACGTGCAGGCGCTCTACGACGGCGACCCGGCGGCGGGCTCGAAGGAGGAGGTCATCTTCTCGTACCCGGGCCTGTACGCCATCTACGTGTACCGCATCGCGCACGTGCTCTACCAGCAGGACGTGCCCATCATCCCGCGCATCATGACGGAGCTCGCGCACAGCGGCACGGGCATCGACATCGGCGCGGGCGCCCAGATCGGCGAGTACTTCTTCATCGACCACGGCACGGGCGTGGTGATAGGCGAGACCACGGTCATCGGCGACCACGTGAAGCTCTACCAGGGCGTCACGCTGGGCGCGCTGTCCACGCGCGGCGGGCAGCGGCTCGCCGGGGTGCGGCGCCATCCCACCATCGAGGACGACGTGACCATCTACTCCAACGCCTCGGTGCTCGGCGGCGAGACGGTGATCGGGAAGGGGTCGGTCATCGCCGGCTCCGCGTTCGTCACCTCGTCCATCCCTCCGCATTCCCGCGTGTCGCTGAAGGCGCAGGAGATCACCGTGCGCCAGCCGGGCGAGCGGGATTAGGCCCGCGGGCGCAGCGGGTAGGGCGGAAACGGAACAGCGCAAGGCGGAGAGGAAGATTCCATGACCAAGACAATCGATCCCGTGTTCTCGTCGGAGGTGCTGCGCGCGCCGGAGCTGGCGTGCGACAGCCTGGACATCGACACGATCGCGCAGTCGCTGCACGGGCTGAAGGGCGAGGTCGACAAGAACCCGCAGACCGCGGCCATCATACTGGCCGGCGGAACGGGGGAGCGCTTCGGCAAGGAGGGCGGCAAGCAGCTCGTGGAGATAGCGGGCAAGCCCATCCTCACCTGGTCGGCCGAGGCGTTCGACGCGGTGGGCGACATCGGGCTCATCGTCATCGTGTGCCCCGAGGACCGCTGCTCCGAGTACCTCAAGCGCGCCGTGGACCCGTTCCCGTTCGTCACGCCCATCGTGGTGGCTCCCTCGGGCCCCAGCCGCCAGGAGTCGGCGTTCTCGGGCCTGGAGTTCGTGCCGGACGACTACGAGTACGTCATCCTGCACGACGGCGCCCGCCCGCTCATCAGCCCCGACCTCATCGCGCACACCATCGCCACGCTCAAGGGCAACATCGACTGCGACGGCGCCGTGGTGGCGCATCCGGCCGTCGACACGCTCAAGGTGGTGGAGAACGGCGTGATCGTGGGCACGCCCGACCGCCGCGTGTTCTGGAACGCGCAGACCCCGCAGGTGTTCCGCGCCGGCATCTACCGTCGCGCGCATGCCTCGGCGCTATCCGACGGCTTCATGGGCACCGACGACTCGTCGCTCATCGAGCGCTTGGGCGGCCGCGTGCTCGTGGTGGAGGGCAAGCGCGACAACATCAAGCTCACCGTGCCCGAGGACTACCTCATGCTGGCCGCCGCCGTGCGCACCAACTACATGAAGGGAGCGGAGGAATGACGGGCTCGTTCGATCCGTCCTCTCTGCGCATCGGGCAGGGCTACGACGTGCACGCGTTCGCTGAGGGGAGAAGGCTCGTCCTGGGCGGCGTGGACATACCGCATGCGCGCGGGCTCCTGGGGCACTCGGATGCCGACGTGCTCGCGCACGCCATCGCCGATGCCCTGCTCGGCGGCATCCGCGGCGGCGACATAGGGAAGCTCTTCCCCGACACCGACCCGGCCTTCAAGGACGCTGACTCGCTCAAGCTCTTGGCCGCCGTGGCCGACAAGGTGCGCGCGGAGGGCTACGCCATCCTCGACGTGGACTCCGTCATCGCCGCGCAGGCGCCGAAGCTCTCGCCGCACCGCGACGCCATGCGCGCGAACCTGGCCGCTGCCATGGGCATTCCCGTGGAGAACGTGGGCGTGAAGGCCACCACCACCGAGCACCTGGGCTTCGAGGGCCGCGAGGAGGGCATCTCCGCCACGGCCGCGTGCCTGCTCTGCCGATGTAGCTAGAAGGTCGGTTCCTCCGGGAAGCCGGCCGGATCGGCCCGCTGTGCTAGAATTTCAGGTTGACGTGCGCCCGCTCGGGCGTGCGCTCGGACAGGCAGGATGCGAGGACAATTCCATGATCAGGCTCTACAACACCAAGACCCGCGAGAAGGCGGACTTCGAGACCATCGAGCGCGGCAAGGTCGGCATGTACGTGTGCGGCCCCACCGTGTACAACTACATCCACGTGGGCAACGCGCGCACGTTCATCAGCTTCGACAACATCCGCCGCTACCTCATGTGGCGCGGTTTCGACGTGAAGTTCGTGCAGAACGTCACCGACGTGGACGACAAGATCATCGCGAAGTCGCTCGAGGAGGGGCGCAGCGCTGCCGAGGTGGCCGCCGAGTACACCGAGGCGTTCATCGAGGACATGCGCCGCGCGAACGTGCTCGATCCCGACGTGCGCCCGAAGGCCACCGAGGAGATCCCCGAGATGATCGAGCTCATCGGCGAGCTCGTGGACGGCGGCCACGCCTACGAGGTGGAGGGCGACGTGTACTTCAGCGTGCGCTCGTTCTCGGACTATGGGGCGCTCTCGGGCCGCAACGTCGACGAGATGGAGGCCGGCCACCGCGAGCTGCGCGCCGACGGCAAGGGCATCGAGGATCGCAAGCGCGACCCGCTCGACTTCGCGCTGTGGAAGGCCGCCAAGCCCGGCGAGCCGGCGTGGGATTCGCCGTGGGGGCAGGGCCGCCCGGGCTGGCACATCGAGTGCTCGGCCATGTCGCGCAAGTACCTGGGGCTGCCCTTCGACATCCACGGCGGCGGCGGCGACCTCGTGTTCCCGCACCACGAGAACGAGCGCGCCCAGAGCGAGGCCGCGTGCGGCTGCACGTTCGCGAACCACTGGATGCACGGCGGCATGCTGCAGATCAACTCCGAGAAGATGAGCAAGTCGCTGGGGAACTTCAAGCTGCTGCGCGAGGTGCTGGAGGTGACGCGCCCCGAGGTGCTGCGCTTCCTCATGCTGCAGACGCACTACCGCAGCCCGCTGGACTTCTCCAATGAGCGCCTGGCCGAGGCGGCATCGGCGCTCTGCCGCATCGAGAACGCGGTGAAGAACCTGGACTGGCTGCTGGACAACGCCGAGGACATCCCCTCGCCGCTCGACCTGCGCGCGCTCATCGAGCGCACGCGCGCGGCCAAGATGGGCTTCATCCTGGCCATGGACGACGACTTCAACACGTGCAAGGCGCTCGGCGAGGTGTTCGACTTCATCGCCGACGTGAACGCGCAGACGGCGGGCAAGACGCTGTCGCTGTCCGACGTGCCGCCCGTGCGCGACGTCCGCGCGCTCATCGTGGAGCTGATGGGCGTGTTCGGCATCGACGTGGAGGCCGCCGCCGACGCTGCCGACGGCGCGTGCGCCTACCCGGCCGAGGTCGTGGCGCTGGC
>NC_021021.1:692726-693425 GCF_000210055.1 Gordonibacter pamelaeae 7-10-1-b | reverse complement strand
ACGCGCTCATGGGCGCCGACGATGTGGCCGCGCTGCCGGCGTACCTGGAGGCGCTCGACGCGGCGGATGCCGACGCGCTCATCGTGAGCGACCTCGGCGCCTTCTCGCTCGCGCGTCGGCACGCGCCGCATGTCGAGCTGCACGTGAGCACGCAGGCCGGCGTCATGAACGCCGAGGCGGCCCGCATGTGGCACGAGCTGGGCGCGAGCCGCGTGGTGTGCGCCCGCGAGATGAGCGTGGCCGACATCGCCCGCATGCGCGCCGACGCGCCGCGCGAGCTGGAGCTGGAGGCCTTCGTGCACGGGGCCATGTGCATGGCCGTGTCCGGACGCTGCCTGTTGAGCTCGGCCATGGCCGGCCGCTCGGGCAACAAGGGGCACTGCGCCCAGCCCTGCCGGTGGAGCTACGCGCTCGTGGAGGAGCAGCGTCCCGGCGAGTTCTACCCCGTGGAGGAGGACGTGCGCGGCACCTACGTCATGAACGCGCAGGACCTGTGCATGGTGGAGCACCTGGACGATCTGGCCGCAGCTGGCGTGGACTCGCTCAAGATAGAGGGGCGCAACAAGAAGGCGTTCTACGTGGCGTCGGTCGTGCATGCCTACCGCCGCGTGCTCGACGGGGCCGACCCGGCCGAGGGCGCGGCCGAGCTCGCGTGCGTGTCGCACCGGCCGTACTCCACCGGCTTCTACTACGGGCCCG
>NC_021021.1:690996-692441 GCF_000210055.1 Gordonibacter pamelaeae 7-10-1-b | reverse complement strand
CCCCCGGCCGTGCATCCTTCGGCGTGCGGGTGCGCGACCTGGCCTGGCTGCCGCGGCCCGATGCGGACGACCCGTGTCCCGCGCCCGTGCTCGTCGCCGTGGCGAACCGCTCCGCCGAGGCGTATGCGTTCACGGTCGCCGAAGAGCTCGCGCCAGGAGACTTCCTGCGCATAAGGACACCGTAGGCGATCCTTTCGTCATCCCATCAGCCGGCCGAGTGCTCGCGTGCTAGGGGGCTGTCCGGCGCATACGGCAATCCCCGAGGTTGACCGCATGCGCCGGGGCGGCCGCCTTTGCTCGCATGGTTTCGGCCGGCTGATATGAGGGAGGGCCTCCGGCTGGCGCGGGAAGGGCGGCATCTTCGTCATCGTTGAGCTTTGCGCCCCTCATCTGCGCCGAAGCGATGGATACCTGCCATGTGGCCGTAACGGCCCGGCCTCGGCGCCGCGCTACACTGGGCTGCACCAATCGAATCGAGGGCGCTTTCCGCGCCCCTTGGGAAAGCGAGGTGCATCATGCCCAACCATGCCTACCATGCCACGGCGGCGCCGGGCGTCGTGCAACGTGCCCGCAGCACGAAAACCGGCCGCAAGCTCGAACGCGGCGGCTACCTGACCGTCGAGACGGTGACGATGTGGATCGTCTACGCGCTCACCCTCGTGGGCAACGCTGTCATCGAGGGCGGACAGGTGGGAGGCAACACGTCGGCCACGGTGGCCTACGGCGTGTACACGTGGTTCACGCCGGCCGGCTACGTGTTCTCCATCTGGTCGCTCATCTACGTGGCGCTCATCGGGTGGCTCGTGGCCTACACGCGCGAGGCGCCCCTGCGCGCCAAGCGCTTCACGCCCGTGTCCGTGCTGTTCATCGGCAGCTGCGTGCTGAACGTGCTGTGGCTGGCGCTGTGGCACTTCGAGCTGGTGGGCATCTCGTTCATCGTCATCCTGGCCGAGTGGGCGGTGCTCGCGGCCCTGTACCTGAACGTGCGCCGGTCGGCGAAGTCGGGCTGGGGCTGGGTGCCCATCTCCATCTACACGGCCTGGGTCACGGTGGCTGCGCTGGCGAACATGGCCATCCTCGTGACGCGCGCGCTGGACGGCGGCATCGCGTTCTTCAACGGGCTGTCGGTGGTGGCGCTCACGGCGGGCGTGCTCGCGCTCGGCTACGTCATGCGCAAGATGTACGATGACGTGGCGTTCCCGCTCGTGTTCCTGTGGGCCCTCATCGGCGTGGGCATCCACGTGGCGGAGGCATCGTGGCTCGTGTCCTCCCTCGTGTTCATCCTCGTCATCGCGGGCGCGGTGCTCACGTTCGTGCCGCTGGGCAAGCTGCGCTCCGCCGTGCGGGGGTAGGCGGGCTTCCGGCGCGAGGGTGTTCGTCCGAGGCCTCGCAGGTGCTCCGGCGCCCTTCTTGGCGGGTGCCTGCGAAGGCTCGGGGCCGGCGCC
>NC_021021.1:677779-690668 GCF_000210055.1 Gordonibacter pamelaeae 7-10-1-b | reverse complement strand
CGGGGCCGGCGCCGCCGATAACGCCCCTTCCGGCGCGCCCGGGCTGCGCGGGTTTGCCGCGGCCCGGGCGCTTCCGTATAATGACCCCCATGAGAAGCGTTGCAGACATATACGCGGCCGCCCGTGCGGCGGGCCGCCAGCCGGTCTCGTTCGAGATATTCCCGCCGAAGGGCGATCTCACGCTCGAGACGGCGCACGAGGTGGCGGCCGAGCTGGCCGACCTGCTGCCCGATTTCGTGAGCGTGACGTACTCGGCGGGCGGCAGCGGCAATCGGCAGGCCACGGCCGACGTGGCCGCCATGATCCACGACGACTTCGACATCCCCACGGTGGCGCACCTCACCTGCCTGGGCGCCACGGAGGAGTCCATCTCGCGCGCCATCGACGACCTGAAGCGCAAGGGAATAGCCAGCGTGCTCGCGCTGCGCGGCGACCGCACGGCCGACGCGCCGGCGGCGGAAGGGCCGTTCCGTTTCGCGAAGGACCTGGTCATGCGCCTGGCAGACGAGGGATTCTGCGTGGGGGCGGCGGCGTATCCCGAAGGGCACATCGAATGCACGGACTTCCGCGCATCGGTGGCGCACCTCAAGCAGAAGCAGGACGCGGGCGCGTGCTTCTTCGTCACGCAGCTGTTCTTCGACAACTCGTACTACTACCGTTTCCGCGAGGCGGCCGACGCGGCGGGCATCGCCGTGCCCATCGCGTGCGGCGTCATGCCGTTTCTGGGGAAGGCGCAGATCCAGCGCATGGTGTTCATGTGCGGAGCCTCGCTGCCATCGCCCATCATCAAGCTTCTGGCCAAGTACGAGGACGACCCGGGCTCGCTGCGCGCGGCGGGCATCGAGTACGCATGCGCCCAGCTGACGGACCTGCAGCAGCACGGCGCGGACGGCCTGCACGTGTACACCATGAATCAGCCCGACATCGCACGGGCCTGCGCGGGCGCGCTGCGCGCGTCGTGTCACGGCGCTCCGTACCTGACTTGGGAATGCGCGGAGGGAGGCCTCCTGCACAGCCCTAACGCGCTGGTGTTCGGCCACCATCTGCAGGACGGGACCATGTTCTCCAAGCTCGGCGGCTTCATAGACGTCGCCTACCTGGACGAGCACACGCCGATACAGATCCAGACCCCAACTGAGAAGGCTAGCTTGACCGTCCTGGCGGTAGACAGGGTCAACGCCAACCGCGAGACCGCGAGGCTCGAGTTTGACACAGCCTTAGACCACGCCACATGGCTGGCAAGCGTCACGGCCGCATCCGACCGTAACTTGAGCTCTGCCGGATTCGACTTCGACTCAGTCGAGAACGTCGTTACGCTCTGCACCTGCAGCTACTCGACATGGGGAAACGAGAGGACGCTCGTTTACTGCGCAATCGAAATGGCCGACTAAAAAATGAGGAGGACGATTTGCCCTCCTCGTCTGCTTAGATAGCCTCAATAAGCTCGGATGATTTCTGCAGCTGGGCTTGGACTTCCGAGGTGTTCACCCTGTCCGTGATGCCGTCACCGTCATCGTCGATAACAAGGTTCACCTTGCACATCGAATAAAGCATTCCCACTAACAGCACAACGTTTTGAACAAGGACCCTTTCTTCCTCATCGAATCTGTTCCAATCCGTCTTATGCTGCCCAACAACAATCGCTTTAAGTTGTTGAAGCTTTTCGTCGTAAAGTTGCTTCACGATTGCAAGAGCGCGGCAGTAAGCATCTGCAATCGCAGCAATTTCCTCAAGAAGGACGCACGCTTCATCAACGTTCGCCTTTTCCTGGGCGATCTGCTTTTCGAACTCTTCAGCATCCTTCGCGATCTTATGACCCATGACATTGACGACGATTCCGCCGACAAGAAGAGCCGCGCCTCCAGCGGCAGAGCTCAGGACTACCGTACCCAAGGCCATTCCGCCACCCCCAGCGGCAAGGGACCCCCCTCCAAGGGCTGCGAGAATAGCATTTGTGGCAGCCGCGCCACTTAATGTCGAGATGGCGGTTCCCGTAGATGCCGTCCCTACGGCAGCGACAATCGCCGTAGTTGCGCCAGATGCGGCAACTCCGCCTGCAACGCCAGCTGCCGCGCTGCTTAATCCACCCAGAAGCGCCTTTGCGCCGATAAATAACTTTTTAAACTCATCCGAGTCAAAATCCGGAAGGTCGAAGTCATTGAGTTCAAGTTCAGCGAACTGAGGGCGATTTTGAATCAACTCGATAACGTCTGAGAATCCCTCGAAACCCTGTATTGTCTCAAGTTCTGCTAGTCCGAGTGCATCCATAGATGCATTGGCTCTCTTGCCCATGGCTTCGAAGTACTCCATCGACTCCTGGTGAATGGCTTTAGCTGTCTTCTCTTTCCCTTTTGCGTCTTTAATCTTTAAACCGCCATAGACGGCATTGCAGGCACCGAAGGCACCCGCAATCGCCGCTCCGGCTATAACAAATACAGGAACAGGCATCAGATTCTCCCACTACTCAAAAACCAAGAACGCGGTTTTGTCGGCCATATGCTTGTCAAACGAGCCTTTCCAGGGTTTTGGAATTCCAAGCCTTTCATACTCGTCTAGCAAGATTGCGTTAAGCTCGGATTCAGAGGACGCGTGCTCGATTTTTTCCGACGAAACGCTCCAAGTTGCCGATTCTCGATTGAAGGCGTCGACATCAATGGCTCTAAGCTCTTCTAGATAACTTTCGAGCGCAGCGTTGATTTCCTTCATAATAGCCACTTCGCGCTCTGGGCTGGTTCGGATTGCGACTTCGCGAACGACCAAGCTCGCGAGACGCAGCCAAGCCAAGTAGTTGAGTCGCTCGGCAAACAACGCTGCGTTCATTCCGCCGCCAGACCGCGCAAAGGCATCGGCTCCATCAATCAGGCAGAAGGCAGAGTATCCGACAAGCAGCATTGTCCTCAAGTCGTCATGCCTAGAAGAAGGAATGCAGTTTCTGAAAGGTTCGCCCTTGCCGAAATGCCTTTTCAGCGCCCAGACGAGCTTAATGCTTAGGTCGGTAACGACAACCGGAATGCCCATGCTAAGTGCGAACCTAGCGTCATAGCCGTCTTGGAAAACCCTGATGGACAGCTCGGCGACATCCATCCGTTTGCCGTCAATATTGAAATCACCGAATTTGCAGAATTGGAACAATTCGAAGAATGGGATGACGACGCCTGAGCCATCTCCAGCTCTTCTGCGCGTGAGAGAGCTGCCGGCAACGTCGGACATGATATGACCTATCCAATTCGCGATGCCGCAGAATAATTTCGATTCAACAGTATGACCTTGAAGAACGATGGAATCCTTGCCGTTTGGGTGAACGGGATCGTAAAGGTCTGTCCTTACCGTAATGAGCTCTCCGTCCGACACGAAGCTCGCTGTCGAAGTGAACTGGTTGAGAATAGAGAAAAACAAACCTACAGGGCTTGGTGAATGGGCCAACGATTTCATGTGGTGGTCAATTGTCGACATGTCGAACAACCCGCCTACGTCGGCGCCATATCTTTGGTCGTAATTCACCTTGAACATTTTTTCGAGGTGGTCGATAGCGTAGGCGACGGTGCCCTTGTCGGGATCGCTCGAATCCCAGCCGCATATTCCTGCGAACTTTTTAACAGCATTATCAACCTGGTTGCCTGACCAGGTTTCGAGAGGCTTTCCGTCGCCCGGAGCACCAACGAGAAAGATATCGATCATACCGCCTATCGAGCCACATGCAACTGCCGCAAGAACGTCAGTGATGTCGCAACCAGTTGTGCGCCTCAATGAGGAAGTGATTTCTTCCCTGGTTCCTAGCAGCTGTTCGTATGTCCCTGAAACATTCATTCATTACCTCGCCGATAAGCTTTTGATAATTATCGCTTCAAACCAATTTGCGTCAATCGTATTTTCCTCACTCAGAAAAGGGCCGGTGTCCAGCAAAGAAGACACCGGCCAAACAATTCGAGCCTTGCAATTGTTACTTGCTACATGAATCTGAACACGGCCTCGACAAGCCATCTGCAGGCCACAGCCGCCCAGAATATCGGACCTATCGCCTGGTGCCAGCCCGATCGCTTTCCCGTCGATCCCTCCCGTTCGGCAAAACCAAGGCTAGTACGCACCCGAGCCTACGAAACGGCCGCCGGGGAGACCCTCCAGAAGCCTGATCGCCAGGGATCGGTCCCTGTTGTCCGCCTTTGCCAGGACTTCCTCTTCATCGGTCAGGTTCGACAGGAACGAGAACCCGATGCGAACAGACTCGCTTAGCTCCTTCGGGCTGGGAGCGGGAACGGCCAGGGCGCCTATGTCCTCAAGGTCAAATTCCCCGTCCGATCTCTCCCTGAGCCAGCGCTCGACATCGAACACCGACTTTTCGTGACCTGGCGGCCAGGTCATTGACCCGCTGTGCAACCCGTTTGAATCGACCCAGATTTTGAGGACCGAGAGCCTCCTGACGAGGTCGAGGTCCAGGCTTCTAGCCAACGGCGCTTTGCCCATGATCCATGCGAGGTCGTACATGTCGCGCGCCGTAGTGGTCCTGTTCAGCCTTGCGACCTTCTCCGCGATGTTCTCCTCAAGCCTGACCGTCTTGATCGCTGGAAGAGGGGCCGCATACTGCTTGTGGATCGGCATGGCGACCCACGTTCTCTCGACGGGCTCGAGCCACGGCGCGGGCGAGAAGTCGAGCTTCGTCGCAAGGGACGGCTCTCGGACGAAGCCGCTCTCGAACACGACGGACCACTTTCCGCGGCGCTCCCTCACGCTGTAGCGGAATGGTCCTATGGACAGCCTGTCCACTGCGCTCGCAAAGGCCTCGGCGACCTCGTCCCTGCCCAAGTCGAAATCAGATACCGAGAAGTCGAGGTCTCCGTCGTCGTGAAGACGCTGGAGCAGGAGGTCCTGCGCCACATCCACCACCGCAGCCTCTCGACCCTGGGCCCCGGCGTTTCTCGGGGTGTGCCTCGCGATGTGACCTGGCTGTATGTTTATCGTCTTCATAGAACTCGCTCCAACTCTCTCGGGTCGAACGGCAGCAGCGTGTCCGACACCTTCCATCTCTCGTCGTTCCTGATTGCGCTTCCACGGGGGCCGAACCTCACCTTCGAGCCGGTTTCGATGCCCCTGGATATCCCCTCGGCAAGATCGGGCCTCATGCCTGAGACGAGATAGCCCGTCCTGGACCAGACGGACTGCGGCCTGCCCGCCAGCTCATCCAGCAATGGCTCCTCTCTCATCTCGTACGCGACGTCGGGAAGCCATTCGAGCGCCCCCTGCCACGATCTGACGGCACTCGGCTTCTGGGCCATGTGCACCACTATGGACTCGGGGTGAAGGCAGGGGACGCCCTTTGCCTCGACAGAGCCGATGGTGCTCTCGAACACCGAGGGGGATATCTCCCTCGGAACCTTTACCGCAGGGCGCTTCTCAAAGGAAACTTCGATGCAGGCCGGCACCCTATCGGCAAGCCCGAGCGCCCAAGCCGCCGTCTGCATCGTCAGCGCGCATTTGCAGCCAGGGTGAGAGAGCATGAACGCCTTCATGGGGAGAAGGGGGTCTGCGGTCGAGTACGGCCCCGCGCTCTCGGCTGGGGCGAACTCCCAGACCCCCCTCTGGGGGGTCTCCAGCAGCCAGCCGAGCTTCCTGAGCCTGTCTGCGATGGCGTAGCCCTGCGCTTCCACGCCCGACTGCTCGGCTATGGACGTCAGCTCGGCCATTGTGACCAGCTCGGGCCTGTCGAGCTCGAGGGCTTCCACTACGGGACTGAGCCATTGCGGTATGTAACGTGTCATAGTTATCACCTTTATCACCGATATGGTAATAAGCATTATATTTTTGGCACGTTTCGATTGCAATGCCTACAGTCCACGACACGGGAGGCGGCTCACATGAACCTGAACACGGCCTTGATGAGCCACCTGCAGAAGCCGCCGATGGCTTTGAAAATCACCCTAATCACCTTCATGATCCATCCAATCTTCCTCTTCGCTTTCAATTTCAACCTGTTGCAGCGGCTGCAACTCCCTGGCCCATGCCAGCGCTTCCCATGAAGCGCCGACTAGCTTGGCGGCGGACTCGTCGTCCATCGCGTCGTTCGACGCCCTCAACGCTTCCACCACACCCTGGAGCTGGCTTGCCAAGGGCGGTCCGCCCCCATCGGACAGAAGCAGCGCCGACGCGCAGTCGAGCCGCATGACATCGACCAAGGCATCGCCCATGCGGACGAGCGCGCGGTCACCGTCAACAAGCACCTGCTCGATGTCGTCGAGCTCGCCCGTCTCGGCGATCAGGAAGCGCCAGCCCATAGACCTTCGTCCTACGGGAATCACGCCATCATCCAGGTCTTCCTTGAATCGCGGGTCCGTTTCGTAGAAATGCGCTTGCAGCCACAAGCCCTCCTCCAGCTGGTCGAGGCGAACCTCGTAGTTTGCCAGCATGCAGCCGTCCCCGAACGGCTGGGACGGCGTGTAGGAATCTGTGTCGAACACATCCAAACGGCCGTTCCGATACTTGATCTGAACCTTCATCGGCTTCGTCCTCCCTGCTGTCTCTCCCTCTCGCGCTGCCTTGCCGCAGAAGCGCTTTGAACAGCCCTCTGGGACCCGTTCTGCCTGCTCCTGGGCTCGTACTGCCAACGCTCGGCACCACCGTTTCTGATGGCGTTTCTGGCTGTCCTTTCGGGAATCAGCCCGCGCTCTGTCGCATACTCCATAGCCGACTCCAGCTCCTCGATGCGCTCAGCGCATTTCGATGCGGCTCTTGGTTCTTCCTCGCGGTCCATTCGCCTTTGCAGGGCCTCGATTCGCCTGCCGTAGTCGGCGCTGCTGCCGATCGAGTAGCGCGCGTTTGTTTCGACCGTCTTCGCCAGGCTCCCGAGCTCGGCTATGTCGTTGAGCTCAACCGCGTCGGTTGCCATGGAGAGGATTGCCCTGGATGATGCGACATCCGGATGGTAGGAGCCGATGCGCTCGAACCGCTCCGTCAGGGCTATCTTTCCGAACGTCATGCCGAGCCTTTCCCCGGATACCTTCTTCGACCGCTGGTCGGCCAGGGAAAAAATCCAGTCCTCGCGGGGCGCGTGCGCTGAGTTCTCAGAGACCTCTACCTCCATGAGCTCCAGGATCCTCATGAACTCTCCCTCGTTTCGCGACAGCACCTTCGCGACCGACACTCGGTTGCGGATGTCGCTCACCCAGGAATATGCGCCGGCGTCGAGCAAGCCGCGTTCCGAATGGTTGATGTAGATCGCTTGCCTGGTTTGGGGTCGGGGAGGGTTTCTCGGGTCGCTCTGTCCCATCCTGCCCTTCGGCATCTCGTTGGAGAACGCGCTCAGCCCCTTCTCCTTTGCAATCTCTTGGAGGCTCCGGTTCATGTCCAGCGCGTTCGGGATGTGCAGGCGCCTTCCCGTAGCCAGGTTCGTGTTGTTCACCACAACGTGGGCGTGCGGGATTCTCTGCTTGTTGTCGTCGTGGTAGATGACGGCGACCTGGTAGTCGGAGAAGTGCTTCTTGACCCAGGCGTGCGTAAGCTCGCGCAGTCCTTCAAGGCCGATGCTGTCGCTAGGATCCGGGGAGATCACGTAGTGACGGAACGCGATGGCGCGTTGCCCCTTCCATGGCGTGTCGTTGCCATAGTCGTGGCGCAATGCGTCCATCTCTAGAGCCCACTCCACTTCGTTCTTAAGAGCGGTATCCAGTCCCTTGTCCTCGACCTCGTCCCAGGAGAGGTTGAAGAAGTCGCGCATCAAGGCCCTCCCGTTCTTCTCCAAGTAGTCCTCGATGCGGCTGCAGCCAGTGTGGCCGTTGATGGCTTTCAGCATCGGCATGGCTATCGCCAGAACCTCTCGGACTCATGGACGTCGTGGACCATGTCCTTGATCTCCTCAACGGAGCCCTGAACGAGCTCGAGCTCGTCTGCCGCCTTCGTCAGCTGCTCCTTGGCCACTTGCGGGTCGATGCCGCCCTTGTTCCTGACGAACATGGCGATGGTGTTCAAGGCCCGAACGGCTTGGTTGTAGTGGCGCCCCCAGCGAATCAATTCGCGGTTGATGCGCCCCATGATTTTCGCGTCGATCACGACGACGCGGCTCCCTCGGTCGAAGGCGTCTAGCTCGTCGGGATCCGCTATGGGAAGCCTGAGGAGGGCACGGATCGCCTCGGAGTTTGCGAGCTCCAAGGCCTCCGCTCTCTTGTCCAGGAGCTGCCTGTCCCCCTCGGTCATGCGGCAGCTCACGGTGCGCGTGTATTCGCCCATCGTTTTCTCCTTGCGTCTTGTAGGGGCCACGGGGGATCCCCCGTGAAGGAAGCGGCGGCGGTGAAAGCCGTCTTGCCGCTTCTGCATGCCGGAGGTCGGGGAGGGTTTCCCGGATGATGTTCCCATCCGGGGGTGGAAGCGCCCAGCCCCGCCTCTGGCCAAGTTCATTGCGTTGTAATACGCAATGAGTTACTTGCTACGATTCGAATCTGACGGGTTCTGCCGAGCCCCATGGGCATCGGCGAACCCTCGCACCGCGTCGCCGGCCTGGCGGGCCAGCTCGGCGATGCGGAAAATCGCCTCCGAATCCGCCGCAGAAGGGTTTCGCGGAAGGCTCGCGACGAAGCGGCTGAGCGCCTTCTCGGCGCTTGCGAGCCGCTTGTCGGCGGCGGGTTCGGAGGCCTTCATCGAGGCGACCAGCTCGGTGGTCGCCGCCTTGGACTTCGGCGACTCTGCCCATTTGTTGAACGCGGCTCTCTGCGTTGCCTCGTCGGCTTCGGCCAAGGCGCCGACGGCCTTGGCGGACAGCTCGCCCGAGTCGGCGGCGTCGCGCCATTCCGGGATGAGCCCTGCGACCTTCTCGGCCAGCGCCTCCTCGCGCTTGATGGTCTTGCCGCTGACCTTGCGGCCGGTCATCTCCTCGACGATGCGCGCCTTCACGTCCTCGGTTCTCATGCCTGTGAGCGTCGGGTCGTTGGCGCGCATCTGCTCGACCTGGATTCCAAGGGCCTTGGTGGCGGCAGCGCGCTCGGTGACGGTCAAAGAGCGGGTGAAGAAGTTTGCAGTGTGAAGCAGCACCAGGGCCTGCTCGTCGGAGACGTCGGAAGCGATCCTGCAGGGGATCTTCGAGTACCAAGCAAGACCGTCGCGTCGACCCAATCGAAGACCTGAGACCCTTGTGCCCCAACTGCCATCGCATGATTCATCGGAAGAGTTCGGGCGTCTACACGATCGAAGAGCTTAAGACTATCGTCAATTCCTAGCTGAGCGTTTTTATCCGAGAACGACTAATGGCAGGACCCGACAACGACCCTTTCCCGCGCCCCTTCATGATAGAATGCTCCCCTAACGAAACCGGCCTGGCGCTCGCGCGCCACAGCCGCCGAACATCCAACCGGACGGAGCATCATGATCAAAGAACTCGTGACCGACGAAGCCATCCTCTCGCAGCCGTGCGAGACCGCCACCGCCGAGGACGCCGTCGTGGCGCAGGACCTGCTCGACACCCTCGCCTCGCTCGACGAGGCGGCGTGCCTGGCGGCCAACCAGATAGGCGTGGCGAAGGCCGTCATCGTCTACCACGACGAGAACGAGCAGCCGCACGTCATGTACAACCCGGTTCTGAAGCAGGCGCTCGGCGCGTACAAGACGGTCGAGGGCTGCCTCACCCTGGAGTCAGAGTCCAAGGTCACCCGCTACGAGCGCGTCAAGGTGGTCTACGACGAGCTGGTGGACGGCGCCCTCGTCAGCCGCAAGCGCGACTTCACCGGCTGGACCGCCGAGCTCATCCAGCACATGATCGACCACTGCAAGGGCAAGCTGGTCTAAGGATACGAGCATCAAGATATCCCTTCAAGCCTTGTTCTCCTGAATTATCAGCCAATGTCTACGCTCGCCTTCTCACTCAATTGACGTAATTTGATGAAATGAGGGGGCGTGTTATCCGCGCAAAAATACCAGAGCTCCCCCAGAAAAGATCGCCCCATGAATGATAGACAACACATAAAGACAACCGTTCAGGAGTCGATTGACTATTGGTCGCGACACGTAAACGAATGCGGACTGAGCGTCGACTGGAGCGAAGCTGAAACTCACTGTTGGAGGTGTGGCTGCAAGAGAAACCTGGAGCGATGTCACATTGTGCCCCACGCCCTAGGTGGAAAAGACGAACCATCGAACATAGTTCTTCTCTGCCACCGATGCCATGCAGAAGGACCAAACGTCAACGACCCGGAAATCATGTGGGACTGGCTGAAAGCTTACGGTGTTTCATACTATGGCACGTTTTGGAAAATCGTCGGAATGAAGGAATACCGCTTCATATATAGGCACAGCGCACTGGAAGAGGCGGAGGCCATATTGGAATCTGCAGGAATCCCCGTGGATTCTCCTTTGGCACAAAAGCTTTTCAACGACCATCTCGATAGGGCAACCCAAGAAGCAAGTATTCACTACGGACAGCCATATTTCAACGCAGCCACGATGGCGGGCATATTCCGCGTGGCTCTCAAGAAAATGGCGAAGACCCTTGGCGTTGATTTTCCTTCGTTGCCGGAAGTCAGGGACATTGCACACGAACCATGGTGGAGCGAGCTGACATAGCTCAAGCTTCGCCGTGTGCCCGAAACACGACAGGAGGCTTTGACCATGATCAAGCCCATCATGACGAACCGGATGTTTCTCTTGCTGCCCTCGTCGCCCGCCACGGCGGCCGACGCCCAGACGGCGCAGGACCTGCTCGACACGCTCGCGGCGCACGCCCACGAGTGCGTCGGCATGGCGGCCAACATGATCGGCACGGCCAAGCGCATCATCGTCTTCGACGACGAGGGCACCCCGCGCGTCATGTTCAACCCGGAGATCGTCGGCCGCTCGGGCACGTACGAGGCCGAGGAGGGCTGCCTGTCCCTCCCCGGCAGCCGCCGCACAACGCGCTACCGCACCATCAAGGTGCGCTTCGAGGACCGGGGCTTCCAACCGCGCGAGCAAACGTTCACCGGCTTCACCGCGCAGATCATCCAGCACGAGATCGACCACTGCGACGGCATTTTGATCTGACCGGCGGCCACCCCTCCTCCACGAATCGCTGACAACGGCCACTCGCGCGTGGGAATCCGGTAGAATGTTTCGGCGAACTTTTCGACTTGACCGATGCGTGCTGCAAGGAGAACCCGTGCCGACCGAACCCGCCCCCACACCCGACGACAGCGCCGACCCCGTCTTCGACCAGGAGCAAAGCCACCTCGCGCACACCTACGCGAAGCTCCAGCAGATCGGGCGCGCCCTCGTGCGCAAGATGGAGCGCGCGCAGCGCGAGGCGGCGGCCGACAAGAAGGCGATGGCGGAGGAGCTCGCGCCCAACTTCGCCACCTACGCCGACGCGATGGAGACCTACGCGGACTTCGCGGCCATGAACCGCGTGATCGACGGGTACAACCTGGCGCAGGACGCCGATGCGGCCGAGCTCGCCAAGGTGGAGCTTTTGCTCAAGCAGCCCTACTTCGCCAAAGTCGCCCTGCAGTTCAAGCCCGGGCAGGAGCCCAAGGAGCTCTACATCGGCACGGCCGGCATCTCGGACGAGAACTACCGCCGCCTCGTGGTGGACTGGCGCTCGCCCGTGGCCGAGACCTACTACAACCAGGACAACGGCCGCACCTCGTACGTGGCCGACGGCCGCACCATCGAAGCCGACCTCAAGCTGCGCCGCCAGTTCGACATCGAGGAAGACCGCCTGAACGCCTACTTCGACACCACGGTCGCCATCCAGGACTCGCTCCTCCTGGCGTCGCTCTCGAAGCAGCGTACCGCGCAGATGAAGGCCATCACGGCCACCATCCAAAAGGAGCAGAACACCGTCGTGCGCCACGAGGACGTGCCGGTGCTGCTGGTGAGCGGCATCGCGGGCAGCGGCAAGACGTCGGTGCTCCTGCAGCGCATCGCCTACCTCTTCTACCAGCAGCGCGGCAGCCTCGATGCGAGCGAGGTCTTCCTCATCTCGCCGAACCCGGTGTTCAGCCACTATATCGCAAGCGTGCTCCCCGACCTGGGCGAGCGCAACCCGGAAAGCCTCACCTGGAATGAGTTCGCGCGCCGTCTGCTGCCGCCCGACCGGGGCAGCGGCCGCGTGGACGTGCCGCTCGCCGCGCTCGCCCGCATCGACCGGACCGTCGAATCGTTCGAGTTCGACGCGAACGACTTCAAGGACGTCCGCGTGGACGAGAAGCGCCTGATCGCCGCCGACCAGATCCGCAAGCTCGCCGACAAGCTCGGCCGCATCCCCGCCGGCCCGCACCGCATCACGCTCATGCGCGAGGAGCTGCACGCGCGCCTGGAGAGCCGCCTCAAGCAGATGGCCGGCACCGACGAGGCGCTCGACGAGCTGGAGGCCCTCGAGGCCGACGAGCAGCTGCGCATCTTCGGCGAGCTCATCGCGCCCGCCGACGAGCAGGAGGAGCGCGCGCTCGCCCTGCGCTACCTCACCGACCGCTACGCCGACGCCTTCGCCGCCGTGGAGAACGACAACTGGCTGCGCATCGACCGCATCGGCATGCGCCTCCTCGGAACCGACGGCCTTGCGCCGCTCGAGTGGCTCTACCTGAAGATGGCGCTCACGGGGCTGGGCAACCCCGACGCGAAGTACGTGATGGTGGACGAGGTGCAGGACTACACCGCCGCCCAGCTGGCCGTGCTCGCGCGCTACTTCCGCCGCGCGCACTTCCTGCTGCTGGGCGACCCGAACCAGGCCATCGCGCCCGACACGGCCTCGTTCGACGAGGTGCGCGAGGTGTTCCAAGCCGCCCGCGGGCAGGTGGAGGAATGCCGCCTCATGACGAGCTACCGCTCGACGCCCGAGATCACCGCTCTGTTCGCGAGCCTGCTGCCGCCCGAGGAGCAGCTCCAGGTCTCCTCCATCCAGCGCGCCGACGAGCCGCCGGCCGTCCGCGCCTTCGACGAC
>NC_021021.1:675152-677000 GCF_000210055.1 Gordonibacter pamelaeae 7-10-1-b | reverse complement strand
AGCTTCTCGTGCAGAAACCGCGAATCGCCCGCCCGCCTCGCCCCAGACCCGCGCCGGGAGCCTTATACTGGTACCTTTGTTGGCACTAAAGGCTACGGGCACGACGAAAGGCAAACCAATGGGCGGATTCTTCGGGGCTGCATCGCATCACGATGTGGTGCTGGACGTATTTTTCGGAGTGGACTACCACTCGCATCTGGGAACACGGCGCGCGGGCATGATCTTCCACGACGAGGAAGTGGGCTTCCAGCGCGAGATCCACTCCATCGAGAACACGCCGTTCCGCACCCGCTTCGAAGACGACCTCCCGGGGTTCAAGGGCATGAGCGGCATCGGCTGCATCAGCGACACCGACCCGCAACCGCTGCTCGTGCGCTCGCACCTGGGCACGTTCGGCATCACCACCGTGGGCGCCATCAACAACGCCGAAGAGCTGGTGGAGCGCTACTTCTCCAGCGGGAACCGGCAGTTCATGGCCATGAGCTCGGGTGCCGTGAACACCACGGAGCTCGTGGCCGCGCTCATCAACCAGAAGGACAGCTTCGTGGAGGGCATCAAGCATGCCCAGAGCGTCATCGAGGGCTCGCTCACCCTGCTCATCATGACGAGCGACGGCACGATCATCGCCGCGCGGGACAGCATGGGGCGCCTGCCGGTGCTTATCGGGAAGGACGGCGAGGGCTTCTGCATCTCGTTCGAGTCGTTCGCCTACCATAAGCTGGGCTATCACGACGAGTACGAGCTGGGGCCGGGCGAGATCGTGCGCGTGGATGCGGACGGCTACGAGACCATCTCCCCCGCCGGCACGCAGATGAAGATCTGCGCCTTCCTGTGGGTCTACTACGGCTACCCCAACTCCAACTACGAGGGCGTGAACGTGGAGGTCATGCGCCACCGCAACGGCGCGATCATGGCCCGCGACGAGGCGGCGGCGGGCGGCGTGCCCGACGTGGACTACGTGGCCGGCGTGCCCGACTCGGGCGTGCCGCACGCCATCGGCTACTCCACCGAGAGCAAGGCCCCCTTCGGCCGCCCGTTCATCAAGTACACCCCCACCTGGCCGCGCTCGTTCATGCCCGCGAACCAGAAAGTGCGCGACCGCGTGGCGAAGATGAAGCTCATCCCCGTGCCCGAGCTCATCAACGGCAAGCGGCTCCTGTTCGTGGACGACTCCATCGTGCGCGGCACGCAGCTGCAGGGCACGGTGAACTACCTGCACGAATGCGGCGCCTCCGAGGTGCACATGCGCTCGGCCTGCCCGCCCATCATGTTCGGCTGCAAGTACCTGAGCTTCTCGCGCAGCCGCTCCGAGATGGAGCTCATCGCGCGCCGCGTGGTGCAGGAGCTGGAAGGCGACGAAGGGCAGAAGCACCTCGACGAGTACGCCGACAGCTCCACCGAGCGCGGCCAGTGCATGCTGAAGTCCATCTGCGAGAAGATGGGCTTCGACTCGCTAGGCTACCAGTCGCTCGACGGCATGCTGGAGGCCATCGGCATCGACCGCGAGAAGGTGTGCACGTACTGCTGGTCGGGCAGGGAATAGGTTTTCGGCCACGGCGGCGCGCAGGAACCTGCGCGCCGCCTTTTTATGCGCGGAAACGGGAGGATTTGTCACAACCGTCCCGTTAGTAGGACAAGCAGACAAGCGGCGGCGCGTATGATGGGGCCACCATCCAACGCACGACCCCAGGAGGCACCATGGTCGCCAACGCCGCCCTTGCCACGAATTACCCCTTTGCCGAAGCGCCCTCGCCCTCGCACGGCACCGCCGTCCGCGGGGCGCATGCGCGTACCGGACGGGACGCCCCCGCCATCCGCGTGATCGCCTGCCCCGGTGGCGCAGGCCAC
>NC_021021.1:662417-674782 GCF_000210055.1 Gordonibacter pamelaeae 7-10-1-b | reverse complement strand
CCTCGAGCGCCGCGGGCACGGGAACGGTGTACTGGCGCGCGTCGGCCACGCCCTCGATGCGGCGGATGGCGTCGCTGTGGCCCTGGGACACGCCGCGGCCCCAGAACGTGTAGTCGTGCCCTTCGGGCAGGATGCTCGTGGCGTACAGGCGCGCGAGCGAGAACATGCCCGGATCCCAGCCGCCGGAAATCAGGGCCACCTTGCCGCCCGCCTTCGCCTCCACGTCCACGTCGGCGAAGTGGGCGGGGATGTTCGCATGCGTGTCGAACGAGTCCACCACGTTGAACAGGCTCGCGCAAGCGGGCGTCTGCTCGGGCAGGTCGCGCGCGCTGCCGCCGCACAGCACGAGCACGTCCACGTCGCCCGTGTGCGCCGCCAGGTCGTCGGCCGCGTACACGGGCACGCCGGCGGTCAGCGGCTGCACGCTCGCCGGGTCGCGCCGCGTGAACAGCGCCGCAAGCTCCAGGTCCTCGTTCTGCCGGCAGGCCAGCTCCACGCCACGCCCCAGGTTGCCGTATCCGTAAATGCCGATGCGCGTCTTCGCCATAGTTCCGCTCCTTGCCAAAGTGTCCGTACGTGTTGCAACGATCATCCACGAACTGTGCCCATCCCGTCAATGCGCGCAGGTCAACTCCAAGAAAGCCCCATCGCATCGAAACACGTTGGAAACCTTGGCGGCCGAGAATGCCGGCCGCCGCGCGAGAAAACCGCGGAGCTGTCCCATAGGAAGGACAGCCGCGTCGAACCGCGCGCGTATGATGGCAAGACAGGCGAAAACCGAGACTGAGGAGGCACCGTGGACGAACCGTCACGCCCCGCAAAGCAAGATGCGCAGGGGGATCTTCGCGAAGGACGCGCGATGGGCGCGCCGGTGGAGGCCGCGACGGCGTTCGCGAACCTGTACCAGCGCTGGTTCGACGATGCCCGCGGCCTTGCGGAGGCCAACCGCCGGCAGGCGCGACGCGCGGTCGGCGCCCGCGTGGCCGACGTGCTGACGCTCTGGGACGAGCACGCCCGCTCATGGCTTCCAGGCGCTCCGACCATCCTGCGGCTCGAGTCGGGCGACCTCGCCGCGTTCGTCATGAGGGAGCCGTGCATCGCCCTGCATTCCGGCCGCATCGCCACGGACGCCCCCGTGGCGGGCCTGCGTTGGGAGAGCTTCCGCCCCTGCTCGTACGTCATCGGGCGGACGGTGGCCGACCTCGTGCTCGTCACCGGCCGAGGCGGCCTGCTCGAGGACGTGGAGGTCGTGCTCGACGACGGTGGGCGGCTGTTCTTGGGCAACCGCGACGCATGGCCGCTCGCCCACGCGGTCTAGCCGCGGCCGCGCCGAGCGTCACTCCCCGTACGAGGCGACAATGCCCGCCAGGTAGTCGCGGTACTCGGCCGCGAGCGAAGCGGGCTTCTCGATGCGCAGGCGGTCGCCGAACTGGGCGAGCCAGCCGAACAGCACGGGACTCTTCATGACCACGGCGTACACGCGCGCCCGGCCCTCGCCCGCCGGAAGGGACTCGACGTCCTTGCCGAAGCGATCGATCACGGCGCCCATCACTGACTCGTCCACGAGCAGCGTCATCGGGACCGGCTCGCCCGCGTACATGCCGAATGCACGGCTCTCCAGCTCGCACGGGTCGAACGTGGCGATGCGCTCGTTCTTGGCGGCCGGCTCGTCCAGCACCTCGATGCGGTCCATGCGGTCCACACGGTAGTTCGCGAACCCGTCGTGCTTCTCGTTGAACACCACCAGATAGTAGTAGCCCTCGGAGTACACGAGCTGCACGGGGGTCTCCACGTAGCGCCTGCCGTCATGCTGCAGCTTCTTGCGCTTCTCGGCGTCGTACTTGAAGTAGGTGAAGGATATCTTGCGCTTGCCCGCCAAGGCCTCCTGGATACGGTCGACGCTGTAGAACACCGACTCGTTCTGCATCTTGATGCGGCCTTCCACGTGCACGCGCTTGTCGAGCAGCTTGCGCTGGCGCTTCGTGGCGAGCCGCTTCACGCCGGCCACGAGCGCGTCGCTTTTGCGCTGCGTGAGGAAGCGCGAGCTCTGCACGGCGTCCACCAGCAGCAACAGCTCATGGAAGGCGAAGTCGCGCCGCTCCAGCGCGTACTCCACCGGCGCGCGCTGATAGGTGCGCACGTCCAAGCCGAACTCGCGCAGCGCCTCGATATCGCGGTAGATGCCTTTGCGCTCGGCCGTGATGCCCTGTGCCTCCAGTCGCTCGAGGATCTGCGCCATCGTGAGGCCCTGCTCGGCGTCGGTCTCCTCCTCGAGCATCCGCATGAGATACAGCAGCTTGAGCTTCTGACGGTTGACGGCCATGGTTCCTCCTCGCAACAGGTTCGCTTGCAATCCCTACGTGCGAGTATAAACTATCTATCCCCATTATGGTACAGGCAATCGCCCTGAAAACCACCGACAATTGTTAACCGACGACGGAAGACGCATCCAACCTCACACCCTCCCACCCCTGTATCTTAAAGCGATGCCCTCCGGTTGGCCATCCTATTCGTTTATGTCCACCAGTCCGCCAGCCACCGCTCCAAAACGGCTACCGAAGGCTACGCGCCCAAGATTAGCCTGAATAACAGTCGGTTCGTCACCGCACTAAAACCAGCACATACGACGAGCGCATCAGCCGCTTGTTTGACCACCAGTCAGTTTGTCACTGCTCCAAAACGCGACTTGCGAGAGCCTAGCAGGGGCGGTGGTTTGACCACCAGTTAGTTTGTCACTGTTCCAAACCTGACGCGTCACATGGGAGCGGCCCGCGGGGTTTGACTACCAGTCAGTTTGTCACTGCTCCAAAACAAACGACCGTCCCTTGAGCGCCGCCAACAGTTTGACTACCAGTCAGTTTGTCACTGCTCCAAAACTACGCATACCGATAAAACTACTACCGTCCAGTTTGACTACCAGTCAGTTTGTCACTGCTCCAAAACACCTCATGGATACAAGCCTTGCCGCAACCCGTTTGACTACCAGTCAGTTTGTCACTGCTCCAAAACTCGGCCACCTCGTTGCGCGCGTGGCGCACGGTTTGACTACCAGTCAGTTTGTCACTGCTCCAAAACTTGACTTCGTGCTGCACGTCCTGTACGTGTGTTTGACTACCAGTCAGTTTGTCACTGCTCCAAAACTACACGACGCGAAGCCATATCACGCTACCGGTTTGACTACCAGTCAGTTTGTCACTGCTCCAAAACGATTTTGTATCTAGATTATCAATCTCTATAGTTTGACTACCAGTCAGTTTGTCACTGCTCCAAAACCGGCGTAACAGCTTGTTATCGTCAACCTTGTTTGACTACCAGTCAGTTTGTCACTGCTCCAAAACCCTAAACACGTCCACGGGCGCGGTGTACCGGTTTGACTACCAGTCAGTTTGTCACTGCTCCAAAACCAACTTGCTTTTCATTCCGTTCCTTCCTCCGTTTGACTACCAGTCAGTTTGTCACTGCTCCAAAACCCTGAATCAGTTTATCCGTGTCCATTTCAAGTTTGACTACCAGTCAGTTTGTCACTGCTCCAAAACTCAAGATTTTCTCTATCAGCGCTAAGGTTAGTTTGACTACCAGTCAGTTTGTCACTGCTCCAAAACCTATGAGAAAGCCGTTAGTCCACCGTGGAAGTTTGACTACCAGTCAGTTTGTCACTGCTCCAAAACCCTATGCGAGTGCTACGAACGCGATGCCAGGTTTGACTACCAGTCAGTTTGTCACTGCTCCAAAACCGTTGGGGCAAAATCCTCTCTGCAGGAGGATGGACAAGCCGACTGGCGGGCTTCTTCATGATTGAAGAAAGTCCTTATCAATGCACATTTTTCTCTCGAACTCAAAGTTCGCTCCATCAGGTACGTTCTCCAGCAGCAGAACGTTCAATTCTGAAAAAATCGCTTGCCGATAGAACTCTTGAACCTCTTCCGTCTCCAAAAAATTCTTCAGATTCACGAAAACCAACTGCTTTTTAAACGACGCGTCGGATGCAAACTTCAAGAACTTTATCAGGTTGTCAAAGAGCGTGTCGGAAGAATCGACATCAACGCTGAAATCAAAAGCTTTCAGATACTTCCGCATCTCCCATTGTATGTCAAAAGTATAGTCCGATTGAAGCCGCAACCCCAAAGCGGCAACCCGCTCGGATAGCGTTCGTCCCGCCGTCTCAATCTCCTGACGCACGTCATCCTCAGAGAGAAACATGCCCTCCACACGCTCAAGCACTTCGCCGATAAGTACCCGCTCTGACCAAGGAAGCGCGAAAGGATTGAACACAAAGAGAAATTGGTTTCGCGAACTCCGCCGCTCATCATCGTCCCAAAAGGCATACGGCTCCAACGCCTCGTCATCGAGCTCCGAGAACAACGATTGGCACACTCGCGAAAACAATGTGCGATTATGAATCTCGAGAACCGACACCGCATCACTTCCCAAGTCAAGCGCTTCAGGAAACCCCGACAGGATCAGCTTCATAGCACCACGAACTCCTCTAACGTGTCGAGCTCGCTGTAAGATTGCCGCGAGCCCGTTATGAACTCCATCCCCGCGAACTGCTTCTCGGTCACCTTGAGCGCCTGCACCAACCCCGCTGGCGGGCGGTGCTGTCGCAGGCGGATGACAGCCGCATTCGCTTGCGCGTCGTTCACCACCAGCTTGGCGTACACTGATTCCTGCAGCATCAGAAAACCCTCTTTGACGAGGTACTTTCGAAACAATCGGTACTCTTTTCGCTGCGCCGCCGTGTCAACCGGCAAGTCGAAGAACACGAACACCCTCATATAGCGGATCCTCTCCCGAGCGCTCATAGCTGCTCGAAGCCCTCGATCTCGGACGGTGCCAAGCTCTTGTTGAGCGCTGCGAGGCAATCCTGCACGAAAAGCGACACCACCGAATGCAGGCGGTACGAGCCTCCTTTGTACGACACCACGCGATTCCCCAGATCGCCGAGCAGGCGACGGACGTCCTGGTCGAAAAGCTCCTGAGCGTAGTCGAAGGCGAGGCGATCGACAACGGGCCGGAAGGGCTCCATCAAATCGCAGGAGAAGTTGAACTGGTTGTACTCGTTGCGGTGGCAGACGCCGCACTGCGTCAGGTACCCGCGCGAGACCACCTCCCGGTTCACCATGGAAAGCAGCACCGCGTACCCGTAGTTCAAAGCGGCGTTGAGCGGCGTGTTGTCGTCGCGCGAGAAATCGCGGCCGAACAGCGCGGCGAAGTACACCCGCGCCGCACGGGCCTCCCGATTCGTCGTGTCGCCCGATTTCACCTCGTCACGACACGCGTACAGGGACTTCGCGGCCTCGGGCAGGTCCTTCTCCTCAAGCAGCCGCGCCTGCTGGCGGATCTTCTCCTTGACCACCTGCTGCCACACGCGCTTCTTTATGGGCTCACCCCATGCCAGCTGTTCCGCGACGCGCTTGCTCGCGTTGTGGGCGCCGTACAGCGGCAGGTACTGGCCGATAGGGTTGCACTTCTCGTCGGCCACCACCAGCGATATCTTGCACTTGGCCAACTCCACCAACAAATAGGCGCTCAAATACACCTGGGTATTCTGCAAAATAATGGAGGATATCTCCGACAGATGGATCTTCTTCGTGTCATCGGTCTTCCGCACCACCAAGTATCCGCCCTGGTAGCCGCACCGGCACTGGCTCTCGATGAAGATGGTTCTAAAGGCCAAGGCGACACCGCCTCTCGAACATGCCGGTGACGGACGAGTCGACGAAGAGGATGCCATTTGTCGACAGTTCTTTAGAGAACGTGATTTTCATCTGCCCCGATGATCCTTTTCGGCCTATCGGCTTCAAGTCTATGCTGTTCCTATGCGCCGCCGCGATCGACGTCAACGACAGCAGAACTTCCCTCTTGCCCGAGGCTGTTGCCGCGATGAACCCCTCTTCCATTTCAGCCACCTTCATGAGGCGAGCCAAACGCGGTGCGCATGCAAGGTATTTGCGCTGCATCGATCTGAACAAGTCGAGCAATTCCCCTTCCTCGCATTCCTCGCCTTGTTCAATTCGGCAGATGAGCTTCGTCTCATCTTGTGAAAAAGCAAGCTGCCTGGCATTCCTCACCTCTTCTCTCCCCGTGACATACAACCGCGAATCGCCAACGATGATCTGCTGGTACTTGTACACCTTGCGCCGCCGGATACGCTCGAAAACCAAGCCCTCCGCCTCGGCGAGCTCGCGTGCGTAGTCTTCCAATGCATCCGGGTCGTTCGCCAAAGCCGATGCAACCCGCACCGGCACCGGCGCGAACTCCAACACCCGCTGCTTTTTCTTGGGCTTCACGGCTTCATACACGAAGAAGTAGGCGAACTGCTCGCGCGAGTAGCTGCCGTACTTGCGCGGGTCAAGACCTCTCTTCAAAGGAAGGCTCAGCGTCTTGCCCGCCGCCCTCGGCGAGTAGATGGTCGCGTCCCAAAACGCTCCATGCGTCTCTTCGGGCATGCGTGAGATGAAACAATCCTTATAGTCGAAACAACGCCTAATACGGTCGATCTCTGCCCCGGCGTCCCACGCATCGCGGAACACCTCGCCCGTCTTCACATCGAATCCCGGCGTCATGAAGCTCGACACAATGAAACCGTCCGAGCCCGGCAGCTCTCGCGTTCGGCGATAGTCCTCCGCCTGCTTCTTGATGAACTGCTTTACCACCGCGGCCATCTTCACCGGCTCGCTGTACACGGCGCTGTGTCGGTACTGCACGAACCTCCCCACCTGGCACGCCAGATAGGCGTCGTGCGCATGATGGAAGTCGTTGATCTCGCGGCTCTTCGCCAGCGCGCATCCAACACGCAGCTGATGCGACACGCCCGCCTTCACCGGCTGCACCTCGCTCTCGGGGTAGCGCGCCTGCAGAAGCTGCTGCACTTGCTTCACCATCTGGCCCGTTTCCACCAGCTGGCGGCTCACGAACTTCTTCATCTGTTCGTCGCTCACGCTCGTGCGTGTGAGGTTGTTGAACTTCTTCTCGCCGATGAGCTCCGCATCCCGCAGCGTGCGCCAAAAGCCGCGCATGCGCGCGATGAGCCGCTCGTCCAGAAGCAGCGTGTCGCCCTTGCGCTGGTTGGTGTCAGGACGCACCAGCACCTTGTTCTCGAAACTGTCGTCTTTGACGTACGACTGCGGCAGGATATGGTCTACCTGGTACGTCTGCAGCTTGTTGATGTCGAGCGCATCGCCCGAGTACATGCACTTGCCGCATTGCATGAAGTAGAGCGTCAGCCGCTCGTCATCGAGCGCGCGCGGATCCCGCTCCTTGAGCTCGGCATACACGTCGGCGCACTGCGCCTTGATGCTGGAAAGCGCCGCTTCCAGGGCCCGGTAGCGGCTCGTGGTGCGTCTTCCCTTGTTGCGGGCGCCCTCGTCGCGCGTCACCTCCACATAGATGTGCGCGGGGGGCTTGCCGGCGATCCCGGCGATCTCGTCTACGACTCGCAGCGCCTGGTTGATGCCGCGACGCAAAGCGGGAGAGCCCGTCACCTCGTCGACCGACATGCCGCCTACCGCAAGCGCGCGCTCGCGGTTGTGCTCGTCGATCTTCGCTTGAAACTCCAGCAGATCGTCGTGCAGTATCTCCATAAGGTTCATGGCCGCCCCCATGCGCCGCGCATGGTTCGGGTCTCCTTCCAAAAGGATGTCCATAATGGTTTTCGGCCCGTTGTCAGTAGCGCTGCGCAGCCCGCGTAGAAGCTCGCCCGACAGTCGGCCCCAACCGGTGTAGCGCTTCTGGCAGAGCTTGCGGACCTGCGCGTCGCCCAGGCGGTCGCCGTACGCCAGCTTGATCTTGCGCTTCAGGATCGAGCGATCCTCGAACACGGTGTTCCACAGGATGATGTCCTCGGCCATGGCCTCGTCGGCATCGGAAAGCTCGTCAACTCCGAGGATCTTGCAGAAGTCGTAGTGCGAGGAGAGCTGCGATTCGAACGCGTCCTCGCCCTGCCCGCCCGATACGTGGTACGCCCCGCCGGCCGACTTGCCGCTCTCGGGCCCGTGCGTCCGCGCGAGCCACTTCTCCGCCGCCTCGTAGGTCACGCGCTTGCGCTTCTTGAACAGGTCTTCCACGATACCTAGGCGATCGGCCGCGTCGAAGCGGTAGCTCTTGTCGCCGTCCTGCGTCCAGCGGGCTCCGGCGAGCTCGTTCAGCACGCAGAACAGCTCGTAGTCGAGCGAGCAGCGCGCCAGCACCGGCTCGCCTTTCAGGTAAGTGCACGTGCCCGTCATGCGACGGATAAAGTCCTCGGCGCTTTGGTCCTTGTCGATGACGTCTTCCCAGTTCCAGGGGTAGACGCGCGCGTCTTCCATCCCCGGCTTGCGCGACGACCACGCGAAACGAGCCTCGCCCTTGCCATCGCGCGCGGCGTTCTTCTGCGTCAGCGGCCCCACGTAATACGGAATGCGGAAGCTCACGAGCGATTTCAGCTTGTCCTTCTCCTGCGCGAGGAAGGGGTAAAACGCCGCCTGCCGCTCGATGATGGCGTCCATCTCCTCGAGGTGCAGCTGGTAGGGGATCGTTCCATTGTCGCTCGTCTTGAGCCGCCGCAAAAACGCGCCCGCCTCGATCGCGCGCTCGATGTCCGCATAGCGCTCGTCGGCCTGGGCTCCGATGTCCTTGAGCAGCTTCTGCACCTCTTTGAGGAAATCCTCGTGCGAGAGCTTGCTCGCGCCCAGGTTGTACTTGGTGTAGCCCTGCGCCTTGCCGGGATCGTAGTCGCGGGTGCCCTCGTAGAACGGCCCGCAGAAGAACTCGTCGTAGCGCTCGGGCCCGTAGGCGCGAACCAGGCTTTTGAGCGTTTCGAGATCGCGCTTGTAGCGTTCGTACTCCCCCACCTTGCACACCGAGAGAAGCTCGCCTTGCGCCTCGCTCAAAATACCCATGAGCACGTAGGACGAATGCACCGCGCGCATCGCGTCGAACAAGTCGCGTCCCTCGTCGGGGCAGACGTAGGCCTCCACCTTCTCATCGTTTGAGAGCGCGAACTTGCTGCCCTCGGACTCGGCGAAGAACACGTGCCCGAACTCGGCCGCATACCCCACCACAGCCGACGAGACCGCCTTGGCCAGCTTCTTGTGCGCCTTCTCCACGCCGAGCGCCGCCTCCGCCCGCTCCCGCTTCTCGCCCGGGCGCAGCGACGCGTCGCCCAGCGCCTCCGCCAGGGCGGCCTCGTCGCATGCGCACTCGACGTCATGGGCCCCGCACCATTCGTCGAGCGCGAGGCACAGCGCCTCCACCGCATCTCCCACGTTGGCGTTCCGCGCGCTCAGCGAGGGGTTGTCCTGGTGCAGGAAGTTGCCGCGATGCTTCACGATGTTGTGGAGCGCCAGGTACACGAGCCGGATGTCGGCGGGCTCGTCGGACTTCAGCAAGTGCGCGCGCAAGTGGTAGATGGTGGGGAACTGCCGATAGTAGTCCTTCTCGGTGAAGTTGCTTCCATTGAACAGCGGCCAGCGGTAGTCGGCATGCGCCGGATCGCGGTTCTCGGGATGCAGGCGCGCCTGGTTGAGGCGGATGAAGAACTCGGGGTCCACCTTGGCCACTTCGTCCGCGAAGAACCTTTGCAGCAAGTCGATCCGCTGGCGCCGGCGATCGTAGCGGCGTCGCTGTCCGCGATGCACCCGGGCCTCGGCGGCGGTCTCCGCCGTCGGGAACACGCGGCTCCCCCAAGTGGGCTTGCCTTTGAAGCGGCAGAGATCGCCGTTGTCGTCGAGCACCGCCCAGCCAACCGACCCCGTGCCGATGTCCAGCCCCACCTGATACGATTCGACGTTGCGCAGATTCATAGGTTCCCCTTTCCGGATGTACCTGCTAGAATGGGCAACATCTTGATACCAGTCAAGATGTCACTGCAAGTCAAAATAAAGGCTCAGCCTTACCTGCCCTTCGGGGCGCCGCGGAGGCGGCATTTTGACTTATTACGGGGCCCTTCGGGGCCCTGTTTTTTCTTCTACAATCAACCTTCTCCCAGCAGAACAAATCACGTGCGAAAGCGCATCTTCTCTTGATGCCTTGCCCCTGTTAATTATACGCCGTAAGGTAAGCAACCACGATCAGCACTTAACCTATCCCCTCTTCGCACCCGGGTACCGCAAATGCCGCAGAAACCGTGATAAGCTCGCACATCAGCCCCGCTCGTGCGACAATAGCGCGTGCACGAACGAACCCCGACCCAGAAAGCTCGACATGCCAGAATTCATTTACCAGATGCATCAGGCCCGCAAGGCGCACGGCGACAAGGTCATCCTCGACGACGTGACGCTGTCGTTCTACCCCGGCGCGAAGATCGGCGTCGTGGGGCCGAACGGCATGGGCAAGTCCACCCTGCTCAAGATCATGGCCGGCCTCGAGGAGGTCACGAACGGCGAGGCGCGCCTCACGCCGGGCTATTCCGTGGGCATCCTGCTCCAAGAACCGCCCCTCGACGAGGATAAGACGGTCCTCGAGAACATCAAGCAGGCCTTCGGCGACATCTTCGCGAAGGTGGAGCGCTTCAACGCCATCGGCATGGAGATGGCCGAGCCCGACGCCGACTTCGACGCGCTCATGGAGGAGATGGGCCAGCTCCAGACCGAGATCGACGCCGCGAACGGCTGGGACCTTGACAGCCAGCTCTCCCAGGCCATGGACGCGCTGCAGTGCCCCGACCCCGACGAGAGGGTCGACCACCTCTCCGGCGGCGAGCGGCGCCGCGTGGCGCTCTGCCGCCTGCTGCTCGAGGCGCCCGACCTGCTGCTGCTCGACGAGCCCACGAACCACCTGGACGCAGAATCGGTGCTCTGGCTCGAGCAGTTCCTGCGGAACTACCCCGGCGCGGTGCTGGCCGTCACGCACGACCGCTACTTCCTCGACCACGTGGCCGAGTGGATCTGCGAGGTGGACCGCGGCAGCCTCTTCCCCTACAAGGGCAACTACTCCACCTACCTGGAAACGAAGGCCGCCCGCATCGAGGCGCAGGGCCAGAGCCAGGAGAAGCTGGCAAAGAAGCTGAAGAAGGAGCTCGAGTGGGTGCGCTCGAGCCCCAAGGCCCGCCAGGCCAAGAGCAAGGCGCGCCTGGCCGCCTACGAGCAGATGGCCGCCGAGGCGCGCGCGAACAAGAAGCTCGACTACAACGAGATCCAGATCCCCGTGCCGCCCCGCCTGGGCGCGAAGGTCATCGAGGCGAGCCACCTGCACAAGGCCTTCGGCGACCGCGTGCTCATCGACGACCTGTCGTTCGACCTGCCCCCGAACGGCATCGTGGGCGTCATCGGCCCGAACGGCGTGGGCAAGTCCACCCTGTTCAAGATGATCATGGGGCTTGAGCCGGTCGACGGCGGCACGCTCGACATCGGCGAGTCCGTGGTGATCAGCTACGTAGACCAGAACCGCGAGGGCATCGACCCGAACACGAAGCTGTGGGAGGTCGTCTCCGGCGGCAACGACTTCATGATCGTGGGCGACACGGAGATCCCCAGCCGCGCCTACGTGGCCAGCTTCGGCTTCAAAGGCTCCGACCAGCAGAAGCCGGCCGGCGTGCTCTCCGGCGGCGAGCGCAACCGCCTGAACTTGGCGCTCACGCTCAAGCAGGGCGGCAACCTGCTTTTGCTCGACGAGCCCACGAACGACCTGGACACCGAGACGCTGGCCAGCCTGGAGGAGGCGCTGCTGGCGTTCCCTGGCTGCGCCGTGGTGACCTCGCACGACCGCTGGTTCCTCGACCGCGTGGCCACGCACATCCTGGCATGGGAGGGCACCGACGAGAACCCCGGCAACTGGACGTGGTTCGAGGGCAACTTCGAGGCCTACCAGGAGAACCGCTTGGAGCGCCTGGGACCCGAGGCCTCCAAGCCCCACCGCCTGCACCGCAAGCTCACGCGCGACTAGGCGAAAGCGAGCAAGGGGCGGTCCAAACCTGCCCCATCTCCCCGCAACGCGAGCGGCGGCCCTTCGGCCGCCGCTTTTCTATGCCTTCTCCACCCGCACCGCGCAGACCTTGTACTCGGGGGCCTTCGACACGGGGTCGAGGGCGGCGATGGTGAGCCAGTTGCTGTTTCCGTCCTGGAAGTGGAAGGGCATCCACGTCTGGCCGGGGTTAGTCTTGTCCGACACATGGGCCGTGGTCTCGAGGGAGCCGCGGCGCGACGTCACGCGCACCCGGTCGCCGTCGGCGATGCCGAGGGCGGCGGCGTCGGCATCGTTCAGCTCGATGAACGAGCTGCCGGACAGCGCGCCCAGGCCCTCGGTGCGCCCGGTCATCGCGCATGCGTTGTACTGGGCGAGCACGCGGCCCGTCATCATGGCCAGCGGGTATTCCTCGTCGGGAAGCTCCGCCGAGGGACGGTAGTCCGGCGTGGAGAACGCACCCACCCCCTGCGCGAACTCGCGCC
>NC_021021.1:661087-662125 GCF_000210055.1 Gordonibacter pamelaeae 7-10-1-b | reverse complement strand
CTCCGCATAGCTGCGCCCGGGCAGCACGACGTGGGCCAGCTTCGCCGTCTCGGTGAGGAACAGGTCCTGCACCACGAGGAAGTCAAGCGCCGCGAGCGCGCGCAGCACGTGCCCCGTGTCGGGGTCGGTGCGCACCGGGTCCTCGCCGAACAGGTACAGGCCGCGCACGCGCCCCTCCAGCATGGCGGGGAAACATTCGGTGGCCTTGAGCCCCCGCTCGCGCGGCAGGCTTGCACCCCAGGCGCGCTCGAAGCGGCGCAGCACCTCGGGATCGGCCACCTTCTGGTAGCCCGGCAGGTCGTCGGGGCCCGCGCCCATGTCGCAGGCGCCCTGCACGTTGTTCTGCCCGCGCAGCGGGTTCACGCCGCCGCCGGGCTTGCCGAGGTTGCCCGTGATCATGGCGATGTTCGAGAGCGCCATCACGCCGTCGGTGCCGGTGGAGTGCTCGGTCACGCCCAGGCAGTACACGATGGCGGCCGCGCCCGCCCCTCCGTACATCTTCGCGGCGGACACGAGGTCGCGCTGGTCGATGCCGCAGATCTCGGCCACGCGCGCGGGCGTGTAGTCGCGCACCGTGGCGGCCAGCACCTCGATGCCCTCCGTGCGCTCGCGCACGAACTCGGCATCGTAGAGGCCCTCGGCCAAAAGGACGTTCACAATGCCGTTCGCGAACGCCACGTTCGTGCCGGGCCGCAGCTTCAGATGGAGGTCCGCCTGCGCGGCCAGCCCGATGTCACGCGGGTCCACCACGATGAGGCGGCAGCCCCGCTCCACGGCGGCGCGCAGCTGCATGCCAATGACCGGATGGGCCTCCTCGGGGTTCGACCCCACGAGCATGACCACGTCCGCCTTCCGGCACACGTCGTCGATGGAGTTCGTCATCGCTCCCGAGCCAAGCATGGTCGCCAGACCGGCGACGGTGGGAGCGTGTCAAACACGCGCGCAGCAGTCCACGTTGTTCGTGTGGAGGCTTATGCGCGCCATCTTCTGGAACAGGTAGATGTCCTCGTTGGTGGACCGCGAGCAGGCGAAGGCCGC
>NC_021021.1:658448-660460 GCF_000210055.1 Gordonibacter pamelaeae 7-10-1-b | reverse complement strand
CACGCAGCGCTGGCAGCGGATGCACAGGTTCGGGTCGTAGCGCAAAAACGGGTTGCCGTCCAGCACGGGCTCCTGCGCGCGCGGCGCCGGGTGCGCCGGGCCCTCCACGCCATACTCGCGGCAGAGGTCGGCCAGCTCGCAGGCCCCATTCTTGTCGCATGAAAAGCACGGCGCGCCCACGCCCTGCCCGTGGTCGGCGATGATCAGCTCGAGCGCGACCCTTCGATAGGCCTGCACGCGCGGCGAGTCGGTGGTCACGGCCATGCCGTCCCACACGGCCGTCGAGCACGACGGCACCGGGTGGGCCAGGCCCTCCACGTCCACCACGCACACGCGGCACGAGCCGACGGCGCTCACGTCCTTCAAGTAGCAGAGCGTAGGTATGCGGACGCCCGCCTCCCGCGCCGCCTCCAGCACGGTCGTGCCCGCAGGCACCTCCCGCGCAATGCCGTCTATCGTGATGCTAGGCATACTGTTCCCTGCCTTCCTCGGTCGCGCCGCAGCCGAACACGTCGCAGCGCAGGCAGCGGCCGCACTCCTGCTCGGCCTCCTCGCGGCTCATGCCGCACTCGACGTCCTTGAAATCGCGCTTGCGCTCGCGCGCCGGCCGTTCCACCAGCTCCACGCGACCCTTGGGCGTGCGGTCGTTGGGCGGGGCCGGCGGGGCCGAGACCCCGCAGGCCAGCTTGTGCGAGCAGCCCAGGTACGCATCGATGTTGCGCGCGGCCACCTTGCCCGCCGCGATGGCGCGGATGACCGTGGCCGGCCCTGTCTGGCAGTCGCCGCCCACGAACACGTTGCCATACCCCGCGGCCGCCAGGCCCTCGTCGGCGTCGAAGCAGCCCCGGACGGTTGCCATGCCGAACTCCTCGAACGGCTCCGTCTCGACGCCCTGCCCCACCGCGATGAGCACGATGTCCGCCGCGATGCGCTCTTGCGGCTTGTCCGCCGTCACCGGTGCCGGACGGCCGCCGCGCACGGCGCCTATCATCTGGGGCTGCGTGACGAGCGCCGCGCAACGTCCCTTCCCGTCCACTTCGATGCCCACGGGTGCCTGCAGCACCACCAGTTCCACGCCCTCGGCCACGGCGCTCTCCACCTCGGCCGGAAGCGCCGTCATGTCCTCCTTGCGGCGGCGGTACACCACGGACACCTCTTCGGCGCCGGCGCGCACCGCCGTGCGCGCGCAGTCCATGGCCACGTTGCCGCCGCCCACCACGGCCACCTTCTTGCCCGTGAAGTCGGGGTAGTCGCCGTCGCCGATGGCCCCCAGCAGCTCCACGGCCGACATGACGCCCGCAGCGTCCGCATTCGGCAGCGCGAGCGTCTTGCCCGCCTGCGCGCCCACGGCCACGTACACCGCGTAGTAGTTCTCGGCGATCTCGGCCATCTCGTGCGCGCCCACCGGCGTGTCGCAGAGCGCTGTGATAGAACCGGCGGAGAGGATGCCGCGCAAGTCCTCGTCCAGGCGCTCGCGCGGCAGGCGGTAGGCCGGTATGCCGTAGCGCAGCATGCCGCCCAGCTGGCTGCGCGCCTCGAACACCGTCACGCGATGCCCCATGAGCGCGAGGAAATACGCGCAGGTGAGCCCGCTCGGGCCGCCTCCCACCACGGCGATGTTCCGCGCGGTGTCCACGCTGTGCGGCGGGGGTGCCACCTGGTCGGCGGGAGCCTGGTCCACGGCGAACCGCTTGATGCCGCGGATGTTCACCGGCGCGTCGACGAGGGTGCGGCGGCACCGGGCCTCGCAGGGGTGCTCGCACACGAACGCGCAGGCCGTGGGGAACGGGTTGTCCTTGCGCACCAGGTTCACGGCACCGGCGTAGTCGCCGGCCGCCACGAGGCCGATGTAGCCGGGCACGTCCACGTGCGCCGGGCAGAGCGTCTCGCAGGGCACCGTCTGGCCCACGCCCGCGGCGCAGGAGCGCGCCCCCACGTGGCTCGCGTACTCGTCGGCGAACTCCTCCAAGCCCTCGATCAGGGCGTTCGCCGCCTCGTAGCCGATGGCGCAG
>NC_021021.1:656284-658202 GCF_000210055.1 Gordonibacter pamelaeae 7-10-1-b | reverse complement strand
GGCACGCACTTGCCGCACGTCTGCGCCGCAGCCGCCTGCAAAAGCGACCGCTGCACCACGACCGGGCACGTGCCCGGCGGCGTGGCCGTCACACGGCGCACGTATCTGTCTAGAGTGGCGGCGATGCGCCCGTCGTCCTTCGCCCTGGGCGCCACCGATAACCTTGCCAATGACCCTCCCCCGCTCGATTCCTTTCCCAAACACCTCCGCATCATAGCAGAGCGGCCGCGCCCCCGGCGGCGGCCGCACCGGGAACCGCAAACCCCACGGGAATTTCGACGGGCGGCAGCATTTTGAAACATTCATCCTGCTATTGAAACAGAGCAGAACCGCGTTGGGCAGCCAACCTCTTCCGTTTCTTTTTAATACGGAAAGCGATGCCGCATCATCCCGATCGCCATCACTTTGCCAAACGGGGAAACCCTGGCGAAATCCTTGAGGCCTTGACGGCGACGCGTCGTTGCAGTAGGTTCGAGCCAATACGCTACCGTAACGCTAGGGAAAGGCTTCACATGGCCAAAACTGCCAACAACCGGAAGGTCGCCATCGTCGGATGCGGGTTCGTGGGATCCGCCACGGCGTTCGCGCTCATGCAGAGCGAGCTGTTCACCGAGATGGTGCTCATCGACGTCGACCGCGACCGCGCGGAGGGCGAGGCGCTCGACATCGCGCACGGCATGCCCTTCGCCGGCCCCATGAACATCTACGCGGGCGACTACGACGACGCGGCCGACGCGGCCATCATCATCGTCACGGCCGGCGCGAACCAGCAGCCCGGCGAGACGCGCCTCGACCTCGTGCACAAGAACGTGCGCATCTTCAAGTCCATCATCCCCGAGATCGCGCAGCGCGACTACCAGGGCATCCTGCTGGTGGTGTCGAACCCGGTGGACATTCTCACGCACGTGGCGCTCAAGCTGTCGGGCATGCCGGAGAACCGCGTGATCGGGTCGGGCACCGTGCTCGACACCGCGCGCTTCAAGTACATCCTCGGCGAGCATCTGGGCGTGGACCCGCGCAACGTGCACGCGCGCATCATCGGCGAGCACGGCGACAGCGAGATCGCGGCCTGGAGCACGGCGAACGTCTCCGGCATCCCCGTGAACGACTTCTGCGAGCTGCGCGGCCATTTCGACCACGACGAGTCCATGCAGCGCATCGCGGAGGACGTGAAGAACAGCGCCTACGAGATCATCGCGAAGAAGAAGGCCACCTACTACGGCATCGCCATGTCGGTGAAGCGCATCTGCGAGGCCATCGTGCGCGACGAGAAGCCCATCCTGCCCGTGTCGAACTTCCAGCGCGGCGTCCACGGCCTGCACGACGTGGTGCTGAGCATGCCCGCGGTCGTGGGCAAGGACGGCATCGAGTACCAGGTGCCCACCCCGCTCTCCGACGACGAGCTGGCCCGCCTGCACGCATCCGCGGAGACGATGCGGGAGGTGATGAGCGGGTTGGATTTGGAGTAGGCGGCGCTCAGCGGCCGCCGGCGAGCGCAAGCGCCACGAAGATCAGGGCCACAACGGCAAAGAACGGGACTGCGATCGCAACGACAATCCAGAACACGCGGACTTCGCCATCTCTATTGCGCAACGTGGGCAGGGGCGTGTCGATCAGCAAGGAAAGCAGGAAATCGAGCATGGCCTAACGCCACTTCGTGCGCAGTTCCCAGAAGGCCACGGCGCTGGCGGCGGCCACGTTGAGGGAGTCCACGTCGTGGTCCATGGGGATCTTCACGGTGTAGTCGCTGGCGGCTATCGTGGAGGCGGCCAGGCCGTCGCCCTCGGTGCCGAGCACGAGCGCCAGGCGCTCGCAGTCGCGCAGGCGCGCATCGTGCAGGTAGATCGCGTCGTCCGCGAGCGCGAGCGCGGCCGTGGCGAAGCCGAGCGAGCGCAAGAGCGGCACGCCCTCCGTCGCC
>NC_021021.1:654767-655882 GCF_000210055.1 Gordonibacter pamelaeae 7-10-1-b | reverse complement strand
TCGAACGCCGCGAGCGCCCCGCGCGTCACCTCGTAGCCGGTGAGCGCGTGAAACTGCTCGCGCGTGGCCACGAACACGGGCATCTCCGCATCGGCCGCGAGCGCCCGCTCGACGACCGGCATGGTCTGGTCGAGCCACTTCTCCTCCATGAACAGCGAGCGCATCCGCACGCCGGCGTCCAGCGCGCGCTCGATCACCTTGCGCGACTCGCCGATGAACAGGCCGTGCGCGCTGTCGGGACAGTCGCGCAGCTGCGAATCGGTCATGCCCGAGTACACCGCGAGCCGCGGGTCGCCCAAACCGTCGAGATGGATGATCGGCACGGGACGCCCTCTCCCTACGCGACGGCCTGCTTGATGGCGGCCAGCAGGTCGCCGAACTCCTCGAAGGCCGGCAGGTCGGGGTTGTCGGCCTTGATGGCGTCGGTGCTGCGGAACAGGAAGCCGGCCTTGCTCGCACGGATCATCGCCAGGTCGTTGAAGCTGTCGCCGGCGGCGATGGTGTCGAAGCCGCACGACTGCAGCGCGCGCACCGTGGTGAGCTTGGACTCGGGGCAGCGCATGCGGATGCCGGCGATCCGGCCGTCGGCGGTCATGTCCAGCTCGTTGCAGAAGATGGTCGGCCACCCCAGCTTCTCCATGAGCGGGCTCGCGAACTGGGTGAACGTGTCGCTGATGATGATGACCTGCATCTGCGAGCGCAGCTCGTCCAGAAACTCCCGCGCGCCCGGCAGCGGGTCGATGGCGGCGATGGTGCGCTGGATCTCGGGAAGGCCCAGGCCGTGCTCTGCGAGCGTGTCCAGGCGGAAGGCCATGAGCTTGTCGTAGTCGGGCTCGTCGCGCGTGGTGCGCTTGAGCTCGGGGATGCCGCTCGCCTCGGCGAACGCGATCCATATCTCGGGCACGAGCACGCCCTCCAGGTCAAGGCAGGTCACATACATAGGTACAACCCCTCTTCTCGAACGTTTCCCGAACGCCTCCCGCACGTCCGCCGGATGCGGCTTACAGCATACCCGAGCCGGCCCGGTTCCGCCACGTCGCGCCCGGTCGTTTCGTCGCCCGGACACGCGCGCCGGGAAGCGGCGGCCGCACGTGCGCCCCTTGGTTGCCGGCTAC
>NC_021021.1:651991-654577 GCF_000210055.1 Gordonibacter pamelaeae 7-10-1-b | reverse complement strand
CCACGAGCGCGCCCTTCGGCAGGCCCGCCACCTGCACCGCCGAGCGCGCGGGCAAATGAGCGCCGAACGAGCGGGCGTACACCTCGTTCACCGCCGCGAAGTCGCCCAGATCGGCAAGGAAGCACGTGGCCTTCGCCACGTGGTCGAAATCGGTGCCGGCGGCCGCGAGCAGCGCGCCCACGTTGCGCATGACCTGCTCCGCCTGCTCGGCCGCCGTCTCCCCCACAAGCTCGCCCGTGGCCGGGTCGAGCGCGATCTGCCCCGAGGCGAACAGCAGCCCTCCCGCCACGACCCCCTGCGAATAGGGGCCGATGGCCGCCGGGGCCCCCTTCGTCTCGACAACGTCCATGAGCGCTTCCTTCCGTGTTCGGTGTTTCCGCCCATTCTAGCGCATCGCCCGGGCCCTGTTTGCCCTATACTCTTTCCAACCGATCCATCCGATGCGAAGGAGGCCGCATGGCCGCTACCGTCAAGACCCTTATCGAGCACAGCGGCGAGCTGTACTGGGGCACGCGCCAGGCGATGCCGGGATACCATTTCGGGCTGTCGCTTAACGTGATGGAGAACGGGCTGGTCGCGCGCGTGGTGTACGTGATGAGCGACCTGGACGACAGCGAGGAGCCGCTCGTGACGCCCGAGCTTCTGGCCTCGGCGTGCTTCTCCGTGGACGACCTCGCCGGCAACGGCATTGTGCTAAGCGACCTTCTGGACGACGAGGAGGCCGACGACGAGGGCGTCATCGGCTGGTACTGCGTGGAGGAGTCGTTCTTCGGCAAGGACGACGTGGAGGCGCTGCGCGCCAGCAACGACCAGCTGGACGGCTACCTGGACATCGTCCTTGCCATCATGACTATCTCGGCGGACGAGATAGCCGCCGGCATGCCGTCGCTCGAGGAGGTGTCGTTCTTCGACTTGCTCGACGAGCTGGAGGGCATCGCGGTGCTCATCGACGAGGGCGCGCTGGCAAAGCCGCTCCCCTTCACGTTCCGCCTGATAGGCGATGCGCTTCTGGGATGGGAGTCCGCCGACGAGGAGGACTGGCGCTAAGGAGGGGCGAGCGGCCGCGCAAGCGAGGCTCCGCAGCCGCGCCGTTCCAGCTGGCGCGGCCCCTCCCTTTATGTTACTATAGTAGTATCATTTAACGGCAGGGCAGCGGCGCGGGGCCGCCGCGGGCCCCGGGACGCAAGGGAAGCGAGCCATGATCGACAAGGCCATCTTCGCGCTTCCGGGGGTGGGGCGCATCCTCGGGCTGCTCGCGGCGTCCGCGGCGCTGCAGGCGCTCGCGGTGCTGGGGCAGGCCTGGTCGCTGTCACGCGCCATCACGAACCTGTGGCTGGGCGGCGCGGTCATCGACCAGGCCCTGCTCGTAGCCGTGTTCCTCGCGTGCTTCATCGGCCGGCAAGGCGTGCTCTGCGCGCAGTCCGCCCTGCTCGACGCCTACGCCTACGAGCAGGCGAACGCGCTGCGCCGCTCGCTGCTCGAGAAGATATTCACCACGAACGCCCGGCTCGTGCAGGACCACGGCACCGGCAGCGTGACCGCCGCCGTGCTGGAGGGCGCCGACCAGGTGGAAACGTACTTCAAGCTCATCCTGCCCAAGGTCACGGGCATCGCCCTCATCCCCGCCATCCTGCTGGCGGCCTCGTTCGCGCTCGACTGGGTGTCGGGGCTCATCATGTTCGTGACATTCCCGTTCATCATCTTGTACATGGTCATCATGGGCCACACGGCCAAGGAGAAGGCGTCGCGGCAGCACCGCACGTTCGAGATCATGTCGAACCATTTCATAGACACGCTGCGCGGCATCGACACGCTCAAGCTGTTCGGCGTGTCCAAGCGCTACGGGAAGAGCATCTACGAGGTGTCCGAGCGCTTCCGCGAGGCCACCATGCGCACGCTCAAGGTGGCGAACCTCTCGAGCCTGGTGCTGGACACGTTCGCGACGCTCTCGGTGGCGGCCGTGGCGTTCATGCTGGGATTCCGCCTGATCGACGGCTCGGTCACGCTGTTCCCAGCGCTCGCGCTGCTCGTGATAGCACCCGAGTACTTCCGTCCTATCCGCGAGTTCGCGGCCGACTACCACGCCTCGCTCGACGGCAAGAACGCGCTCGCGTCCATCCAGGCGCTCGTGGACGCGCCCGACGAGCCGCCTGCGGAGCTGCCGCTGCCCGCCTGGCACGCCGATGCGCGCCTCGGGCTCGAGGGGGTGGGCTTCTCGTACCCGGGGTTCAAGGCGCTCGAGGGCGTGACGCTTGCGGCCGAGGGGTTCCAGAAAGTGGGCATCGTGGGCGCAAGCGGCTCGGGCAAGAGCACGCTCGTGAGCCTGCTCGGCGGCTTCGCCTCGCCCGACGAGGGCGGGATCGACGTGGACGGCGTGCGGGCGCAAAGCCTGCGCCAGACGACCTGGCAGAGCCAGGTGGCCTACATCCCGCAGGACCCCTACCTCTTCCACGCCACGCTGCGCGAGAACCTCGTGTTCTACCGCCCCGACGCGACCGACGACGAGGTGGCGCGCGCCGTGGAGGTGGTGGGGCTCGAGGGGCTCGTGGACGAGCTGCCCCGCGGGCTGGACACGCGCATCGGCGA
>NC_021021.1:647061-651297 GCF_000210055.1 Gordonibacter pamelaeae 7-10-1-b | reverse complement strand
CCCCAGCCCGCGCCGGAGGAGGGCCCCGCGCCCGCGGTGGAGGCGCCCCTCGCCCTGGCCGTGGAGAACGTGGCGTTTCGCTACCCCGGCTCCGCACGCGCCGTGCTCGACGGGGTGAGCCTGACCATCCCGCAGGGCCAGAAGGTCGCCATCCTGGGGCGCAGCGGCTCGGGCAAGAGCACGCTGGCCTCCCTCATCCGCGGCGATCTGGCGCCTGCGTCCGGCAGCGTGACGCTGAACGGCGTGCCCGCCAGCAGCTTCGGCGACGCCATGGCGCGGCACATCGGCGTGATCCAGCAGCAGACGTACCTGTTCAACATGACGCTGCGCGAGAACCTGCGCATCGGCAACCCCGCCGCCACCGACGGCCAGATCCGCGAGGTGCTGGCGCACGTGGGGCTCTCCGGCCTGGTGGAGCGCCTGCCGGAAGGGCTCGACACCCTGGTGGACGAGGCCGGCATGCGCTTCTCGGGCGGCGAGCGCCACCGCATCGCGCTCGCCCGCGTGCTCTTGCAGGACACGCCCGTCATACTGCTGGACGAGCCCACCGTGGGCCTCGACCCCGCCACCGAGCGCGCGCTGCTGAAGACGTTCGTCGAGAACGCGGAGGGCAGGACGCTCATCATGATCACCCACCACCTGCAGGGCGTGTCCGCCATGGACCGCGTCGTGTTCGTGGAGGACGGCCGCATAGAGATGGAGGGCTCGCCCGCCGAGCTGGAGCGCACGAGCGAGCGCTACCGCCGCCTGCTCGCCTTCGACCGCGGGGTGCCCGCCCCGGCGTAAGACCCGGGCGGGCGTCGGGCAACGTTTTGTTTCTTTACCGCAACGCACACGACGTGGTTCAATGGCCCTGCGGCGAGAAAACGGCGCCGCGGCCCCACGGGGCCCTTCGCGAAGAAAGGAATCCGCATGGCCATCGGAGAGTCGCTAGCCCGCATGCGCCGTGAGCGCAACCTCACGCAGGAGGACGTGGCGCGCAGGCTCTACGTCACCCGCCAAGCCGTCTCGCGCTGGGAGACCGGCGAGACCGAGCCGGGCGTGGACATGTGCAAGCTCATCGCCGCCACGTTCGACATGCCGCTCATGGAGCTGCTGGAGATGCCCGACAAAGACTACTGCCAAAGCTGCGGCATGCCGTTCTACCAGGAGGCCGACCACGGCAGCGAGGCAGGCGGCGGCCGTTCGCGCGACTTCTGCTCGATGTGCTACGAGAACGGCGCGTTCGTCCGCGACGAGACCATGGAGGAGCTCATCGAGGAGGCCGCCCCCCACATGGCCGCCGCCTGCCGCATCTCGCGCGACGAGGCGGTGTCGTTCATGGGCGCGCTGCTTCCCCACCTCAAGCGCTGGGAGCAGGGGCAGGGCCGGTAGGGGCGGCGCAAGCGGGCCGCTCCCCCGTTGCGAGCGGCCTCACGGCGCGCATCTCGCGGTAGCCGGCTGCAGGATCGGGCTCGTACTGCACGCGGGGGTGGTCGTCGTCCCAGGCATAGCCGATGGCGGCCGGGTCGTAGCGGTCCATGGCGCGCTGCACGGATTCCACGGCGTCCACGAAGTCCTCCTCGCGGAAGGGCTCGCCTTGGAACGAAAGGTACGTGGCGGCGGGCAGGTCGACCACGTCGAAGCCGTTGGGCACGGGGCCCTCGAAGCCGGCGGGCATCTCCGCGCCCTGCACGTACACCGACGTGCCGGCGGGGCGGAAGCGCGGCGGCAGCCATAGGCTCACCGGCTCGCCGCCCAGCTGCTCCATGCTGGTGATGAGGCCCCACACCTGACATCCCACCTCCTCGCCGTACGAGAAGTAGTCGTGCGCCGACACGCCGCGCTTCAGCACCACGCGGCGCGCCGGCTTCTCGATCGTCTGCACCAGCACGTTTCTCGCCGCGTTCGCAGGGGCGGGCACGTGGGCGCGGCGCAGCTCGTCGAACTTCACGCCGTAAGGCACGAACAGGCCGATGGGGACCGGATCGGCCGCGTAGGAGCCGGGGTTGCAGCCGAACTCGCGGCGAAACGCCCGCTGGTAGCCGTCCACGCTGCCGAACCCCGACTCGAAGGCCACGTCGGCCACGCGCCGGCCCTCCTCGCGCAGCCGCGCGGCCGAATGCGTGAGGCGCATCCGGCGCTGGTAGTCGGCGGGGGTCATGCCCGTGAGCCGGCGAAACAGCCGGTAGGAATGCCACGGCGAGAACAGCGACACGGCAGCGAGGTCCTCAAGGGTCACCTCGTCCTCCACGTGCTCCTCGAGGTAGTCCTGCATCCGCTGCACTGCCTGCACCTGCTCGTTCACGCCGCACGCCCCTTTCCGCCGTCCGCTTTCCACTGCCCCGCGCCTGCACCCGACCACTCTACCGGACGCGCGCGCGGGCGCTCGACCGTTTTTGCCCTATTCCCACCGGAAGAACCGAACCGCCACCGCCGTGCACGCCACGGCCACCGCTGCCAGCACGGCCAGCGGCACCGCCGCCACGTCGGGCGGCGCACCCAAGAACGCCGACTTCATCAGCTGGATGCCCTGCGAAAGCGGCATGACTCCCGCGACCTGCTGAACCGCCGGGGGCATGATCTCGAACGGCAGCGTGGCACCCGAGAACACGAGCATGGGAAAGTACAGTATGCTCGCAATGATGGACGCCTGCTTGCTCGTGCGCGCCAGGCCTCCCACCACCAGCCCGATGCTCAGCATGCCGGCCAGCGTGAGCAGCCAGCCTCCGAGGAAGGCCGGCCACGATCCGCGCATCTGCACGCCGAACGCGAGCGTGGCCACCGCCCAGAGGAGCGCGAGCGACACCGCCGCATACAGCGCGTAGATGGCCAGGCTCACTCCCAGGATGAGCGCAGGGCTGGCCGGCGTCGCCTTCATGCGCTTGAACACCTTCCGCTCGCGATAGTCCGCCACGGCCAGCGGCAGGCCCATCGCACCCGCCGCGCAGATGGCGATGGAGGCCACCGCGCCGAACGACTGCTCGACGAACGAGTAGCCGGCGCCCTCGAACGCGGGGTCCGTGTCGTACACGATGCCCAGCACCGCCAGCACCACGAGCGGCATGGCGATGGCGAACACCACCATGTTCATGTCGCGCACGTTCAGCTTGAGCTCGATACCGAACAGCGTCCCGAAACCTTTGAACCTGCTCATCGCACGTTTCCTTTCTCTTCGTCACCGTCGGGCCCCTCGGGCTCCTCCCCGGAGAACCACAGGTACGCATCCTCGAACGTGCTGCACGGGCTGGCGTCCACCGCCTGCCCCACCGTTCCCGAGAACGCCTCGCGGCCGTCGCGCAGGATGAGCACACGGTCGCACAGCGCCTCCACTTCATCCATGAAATGCGAGGTCAGGAATATGGTCAGCCCGTCGTGCTTCAGCTCCTCCAGCGTCCGCCACACGTCGCGGCGCGCCTTCACGTCCAATCCGGTGGTCAGCTCGTCCAGAAACACCACCTGAGGGCGCCCTGTCAGCGCCAGCACGATGAACAGCCGCTGGCGCTGGCCGCCCGACAGCTGTTTCACCTGGGCGCGCTCGCGCCCCTCCAAGCCGAAGCGCGCGAGCAGCGCCCGCCAGTCGGCCGGCCTGCCGTACAGGCACGCCGTCTCGCGGCAGAGCTCGTCCACGCGGATCTCCGCCTGGTGGCTGCCCTCCTGGAACTGCACGCCTACCCGCTGGAACAGCCGGCGCCGCTCGCGCTGCGGGTCCATGCCCAGGATGCGCACCGTGCCTGCGTCGGGCTTGCGCACGCCCAGCAGGCACTCCACGCTCGTCGTCTTTCCCGCGCCGTTGGCGCCCAGAAGCCCGAACACCTCGCCGGCTCCCACGCAGAGCCCAAGGTCGCGTACGACGGGACGGCCGCCGTACGACTTCGAAAGGCCCTTGGCCCGTATGACTTCGTCCATGCCCTCTCCTCCTTCTCCGGTTCCTTCGTTCGTCCGGGTACGTATGAAACCGCAGAAGGCCCGCGGGCGCTCGACTTTTCTTGCCGTGCGGGGCGTGCTTACCTCCCCAGGAAGCGCTCCCAGGCGGGCAGCTCCGCCTGGGCCTGCGCGCGGCCGCGCCGGAAGTTCGCCTGGAGCCTCGCCCGGTCGCGCTCGGTGTTGGCCACTCCCTGGCCGTTCGCGTAGAACACGTAGGCACGGCCCTTCGCCTCCAGGCGCGCAAGGCGGTCGAGCTCGGCGTTGTAACGGCGCGCCCAGGTGTCCAGGGCCGCGCGCATGGCGGGACGCCTCCAGAAGAACACGTCGTAG
>NC_021021.1:643791-646462 GCF_000210055.1 Gordonibacter pamelaeae 7-10-1-b | reverse complement strand
GCTGGCACGACCGGGCCGGCCTCGGGCGGCTCGTCGGTTTCCAGCAGCAGGCGGTCTCGTGGGATGGCCTGCGCGTAGGCGCGGCCGCGCTTCGAGGCCAGCATGTGCGGGCCCACGGAGAAGAAGCAGCCGAGCTTCGCGGCGCGCTGCAGCTCGTCGGACGTGCCGGAGAACCAGTGGAGGATGCAGGCGCTGCCGACGAGGACGCCGTAGCGCTCGAGGACGTCGAGCACGGTTCCCGCGGAGCGCACGGCGTGGATCGAGAGCACCTTGCCGCCCTCCGCCGCGCAGGCTGCGGCGATACGGTCGAACGCCGCCACCTGGGCCCCGCGCGTCGCCACGTGCTTGAGGCCGAAGTCGAGCCCCACCTCGCCCACGTAGCGCGACGCGGCCGCGTTCGCAACGGCGCGCTCGACGGCCGCCTCGCCCGCCGGCCCTTCTTCCACCCACCAGGGATGCAGCCCCGCCCCCACGCACACGTTGGGGCACGGCGCGAGCAGCCGCGCGGCCCGGTCGAAGCCCGCAGGCGTCACGGTCGTCGAGAACGCGCCCGTTCCGCACGCCGCCAACCCGTCCGCAAGCGCACGGGGATCGGCGTCGAAGTCCAGATGGCAGTGCATATCGAACAGGCGATGCCTCATGCGCGCCCGATCCCCGCCAGCGCGCAGATCACCTCGCCGGCGATCATCTGGCCCATGATGGGCGGCACGTACGACGCCGTGCCGAGGTTCGACCGCTCGCGGCGCGCGGCGCCCTCGCGCACGGGCACGTCCACCGGCTGCTCGCACGAGTACAGCACGCGCAGGCTCCGGATGCCGCGCTTGCGGCCCTCCTTGCGCATGATGCGGCAGAGCGGGCAGTTCACCGTGTCGTACACGTCCGCCACGCGGAAGCACTCGGGGCGCAGCTTGTTCGCCGCGCCCATGCTGCTGATCAGGCGCAGCCCGCGCTCGTCGGCGTACTGCGCGATGGCGAGCTTCGCCGATATCGTGTCGATGGCATCCACCACGTAGTCCGCCCCGCCGGCGTGCGCGTCGAGGAACGTCGGCACGTTCTCGGCCAGCAGGAACTCGTCGATCGCCTCCACCTGCGCCGCGGGGTTGATATCGGCCACCATGGCGCGCGCCACGTCCACCTTCTTGCGGCCGATGGTGCTCGTGAACGCGATGGACTGGCGGTTGATGTTGCTCGCCTGCACCACGTCGTGGTCCACCACGATCAGGCGCCCCACCCCGCCGCGCGCAAGCGCCTCCACGCAGTTCGAGCCCACGCCGCCCACGCCGAGCACCATGACGGTGGAGTCCGCGAGGCGCGCAAGGCCGTCGCGTCCCATGATCAGTTCGAGTTTCGAGGTGGCGGTGTCGCCGGTTGCCGTCATGCGCTTCCTTTCTGTCGGCGACCATGGTAGCACGCCCGTCGAGAAGCGCCTACAACGGGCGGGCGATCCCCAAACGCGCGAGGTCCGCGGCGAAGCGTCCGGCGGGCAGGCCAAGGCCCTCGAAGCCGGCCGCCTTGCACGGCATCTGCTCGTTCGCCAGACGGCACAGCTCCGCCGGGAACGGATCGGCCGCCGCGTCGAGCGCAAGCGGGAGCGCCAGCAGCTTGTCCACCAGCACGTTCATGAACGCGACGGGACGCCGGCCGTGCGTGCGCGTGACCTCGGGCGCGCCGGCGAGGAACCGGTACGCCCCGATCGCGTCCTCGTCGAACCCGCAGGTTGCAAGCGAGGCGTGCAACGCCGCGAGCGCGACGGCCTCCCAATCGCGCCAATCCCCCGGCTGCATGCACGCGAAGGCCGCGAACCGGTTGCGCGCGTTCGCCAGCAGCAGCACGTCGGCCCCGCCGAGCGCCGCACGGTGCGCCTCCCAGCAGAAGAGCGGCTCCTCCGGCTCGCCGTAAGGCGGCCGCGCAAGCCGCAGATGCCGCTGCAACGGTATGGTGATGCCCAGCTGCACCGAGCGTTTCCCTTCGCATCGCCTGAATCGATACAACCCAGTATAGCCGACAGCACGGTCGGAGCGCGGTACGCAGACCGAGCCGTCCGGCGCACGGCCGAGGCGAGCAGCCGAGGATACCGGCCGGCCCCAGTACACGCGAATCGAAAGGAGGTGTCGAAAAGCAGCAGGGGCAGAGGACCGAAAAATGGCAGAGATTCCGAGGTGTGTGACTCTCGGCCCGACACGTTCGGTTCGAATCGATTAAACAGGATAGGCCGATCTGGCCTTTTGCGCCTGCGCTCTCCCGCGAGACGATTTTTCGGCAGGTGAAAAATCACATATCTCGGAATCTCTGCCAAATTGGGGCCCTCCGTCGACACCTCGCAGGCTTGACAGCGCTCCACCACGTTGGGCCGTCGTGATGGGTCCCTTGGCCTGCTCTGCTGGCCCAAGGCAGCAGAGCGCCGGCTGGCCTGCGGGGTGTCAACGCTGGCTGGTCTGTGGGGTGTCGACGCCGGCTTGACAGAGAGTACTCACCTCTCGCGCGCGGCGTCGCCGCACCCTTCTCCGCAGCGCGCCTCAGCCGCGCTGCAGCCACGTTTCCCAGGCGTCGGCCTCGCGTTGGGCCTGGGCGTAGCCCTGGTCGTAGGCGCGGGACAGCTTCGCGTGGTCCGTCTCCCGGTTCGATACCGGCATCTCGTCGGGGTGGAACACGCAGGCGGCGCCCTCGCGCT
>NC_021021.1:641888-643641 GCF_000210055.1 Gordonibacter pamelaeae 7-10-1-b | reverse complement strand
TCCAGGCGGTCGACCTCGTCGCAGAGGGCGTTGTAGGGCTGCCAGCGCCCGATGGTGCGCTCGGCCACCTGCGGATGGGCCCGGAAGGCAGCGCGGAACAGCGCCTGCGCAGCCGGCCGCGGCGGCTTCTTGCGATAGCCGCGCGGCTGCGAGCGGATGACGAGGAACCGCTCGAACCCGTCGCGGCGCGCGGCGTCCAGCAGGATGCCCCGGCTCTCGCCCAGGCCGCCGTCCATGAACGTGCGCCCATTGATTACCGTGGGCGGCATGAACAGGGGCATGGTGGAGCTGGCCCGCACGCGCAGCATCATATCGCGCAGCGTGGGGCAATCGGCCTTCGTCCAAGCCACCGTCTCACCGGTGTCCCAGTCGAAGCCCTCGATGTGCACGTCGGCGTCGCTGGCCGCGAACGTGTCGAAATCGAACGCCATCACGGCGTCCGTTCCCGCCAGCTCCTCGGCAACGCCCTCGTACAGATACGGCGCGTTGAAGTAGCCATGCCCGCGCAGGAAGCTGCCCACGCCGCCGAAGCGCGGGTCGCGCACGAGGTCGACGAACGACGCCTTCGTGCGCGCGATGTCGCGCGACACGTAGTTCACCGCGTGGCTCGAGCCGGCGGAGATGCCGTACACGCGCCCGAAATGCAGCTGGCGCTCCAGCAGCGTGACCACGGCCCCCGCCGTGTAGCTGGCGCGCATGCCGCCGCCCTCGATGACGAGCGCGACGTCGGATATGTTGACCGTCAGGGTGCCCATGGGAGTATTATAGCCGTGCCGCGGGCTCTCCCAGGAAATGAGATACCGCGGCGTCGCCGAATGCGATGAGAGACGAGAGGAAACGCCACCATGGAGAAGCCGATTCTGTACTACTGGGCCCCGTGCCCCACCTGCTCGGTCCTGACCCACTTCGCCGACGAGCACGGCATAGAGCTCGACAAGCGCGACGTGGAGCAGGAAGCCCCCTACCAGGAGCTCCTCGAGCTGGGCGGCAACGCGGACCTCATCCCCTACCTGTGGGACGGCCAGCAGCTCGTCAACGGAAACGACGAGTGCCTGGCGTACCTGCGCGAGAGGTACCTTTAGGCAGCGGGCGAACCCGGGCAGGGGCGCCCCCGCCGCGACCTCTCGCGCAGGGCGCCCTCGTTCCCGCCGCTCACCGGGTTACGGCAACCGCGGCGCCGCCCGAGCTTTGGGTCGCCGAGCCTTGGGTCGAACTGGAGGGCGAGCCGCCCGAATTCGGCTGCGAGGCGGAATCGTGCGAGCCGCTGCCGGACTGCCCGCTGCCGCCCGATCCGCTGCCACCCCCCGTGCTGCCGCTGCCGGAGCCGTCCGACGAGCCCGACGAACCCGAGGAGTCGCCCGACGAACCCGACGAGCCCGATCCCGATGATCCCGAAGATCCCGAGCCGTCCGAAGATCCCTGGTCTCCGCCCGACGACGAGTTGCCGCCCGACGAGCCCGAGGACCCGTTCGGCGCCGCGTCCTTCGACGGGTCCGTCGCAGAGGGATCGCTCGAGCCCGAAGACGTCCCCTTGTCCTCCCCCTCGTTCGAAGCATCCCCGCTTCCCGAGGAGTCCTGCTTCTGGGCCTGCGACGACGAGGAGATGAGTGGCTGCGGCTTCGCGCCCACGCCCTGCCCGGTGGTGACGAGGTCGATGACGAGGGCGGACAGCGCCACAGCCACGATGGCGGACGCGATGGACACCGCCACCACGCGTCGCTGCAGCTTCTTCTTGTGCTCGCGTCGCTCGCGC
>NC_021021.1:639244-641656 GCF_000210055.1 Gordonibacter pamelaeae 7-10-1-b | reverse complement strand
TCCGCCTGCGGGAGGGTTGCCGTGGCCCCCGCCGATCCGGCGGCATGCCGGGCGGCGGTCCGTCCCGACGGGTCCGGCGCTTCCGCCTCCGCATCGTCCGAGGCGCCCTTTGCGGGAGGCACGTAGCCGGTCTCGCCCGGCTTCAGCTCGCGCAGCTTCTCGGCCGACGCGGTGAAGAACTTCTTGTACAGCTGCGATGCCACCGCCGACACAACGGAGCCCACGCCAACGCCTATCACAGAGCCGTAGATGCCTATCTGCGAGGCCAGCAGCATGGAGGTGACGGCTGCCAGCGCACCGGCAACGACCTGCGCGATCGACAAGTCATCGAACAGCCTGCTCCTCTTCGCCTTCCCGCCGCCCGCATCTCGCGCCATGCCGCAACCTCCTGTTCGCCTCGTGTCCATACGGGGCCCTCGCCCCATCCGAACATACCGCACCAGCGCGCGGCGGCGGCGTTTTCCACCCAATTGCTACCGGTCGGCCATGAAACGTTCTCACCGGCTCCCCAACATCCGCGTATGCGCAGGCGGCAGGCTCGTGGCGAAACCATGCGGCATCGGCGCGGCAGGGTGCTCGGCACGCCCCCGTCCGCCGGGCGCCGCGCTAGTCGCCCATGGCCATGCGGTAGAAGCTCGTGAGCTCTGCGTCCAGGCGGCGCATAAGCTCGGCGTGCTGGCGCGGGTCCTCGCGGAAGTCCGTCTTGTGAACCGCCGCGTTGCCGTATGTGCGCACGGCGTCGTAAGCGTCCCTGGATGCCGCGGGAATGTTCTCCTGGCTGCACAGGAAGTCGACCTTCTCGTTCAGCGAGTACGTCGAGCGGTTGTTCCGCCGGCAGAAGCACTCGAACTCGGCACCGCGACCGATCTCTTGGTACCGTTCGATGAACGAGTCGGCAACGACCGCGATGATCTTCCTCATATAGAACGCCGCTGCGTCGTACAGACCTGCGTCGGCGGCGCGCAGGGCGCGCTCGCGCAGCTCGTAGGCGCATCGGTAGGCGTTGACGAACACCGGGACGGGCATGTCGGCCCTCCTTTCCGGGCCCGGGGCGCTGCGGCCCCGGCCTTCTCGAACCGCCTTCGCGGCTCCTTCGGCTACAACTGCGCGGACCTTGGGCTGCGGGCGCGCGCATCGGCACCGGTCACTGCGCTCCCCGCGCGAACGGGTCCACGTAGAGGCGCATGCCGTCGGGCAGGCGGACGAGGCCCGCTCGCCGCCGAGGGCCATCGCACGCTGCTGGCCAGCACCGACGCGGCGCACAGCGTGGGCGACGTGCTCGATCGGCGCGTCGGCGCGGCCATCGTGCGCGTGGCGGAGAACCTCGATGCCGTCGAGCTCGACGCCGACCGCATCATGGAGGAGGAGTACGGCGCGCTCGTGGGCTCGGCCCTGTCGATGGCTTCCAGCATGGGCGGGGACGCCGACGACGGGGAGATGCCGGCGATGCCGGGCATGGACGGCCTGTTCGCCCTGCTCAAGCTCATCGACTTCGCGGAGTGCGGCGCGTACGACCGCATCGTCGTGGACTGCGCGCCCACCGGCGAGACGCTCGCGCTGCTCAAGTTCCCGGAGCTGTTCGGCTGGTACCTGGAGAAGTGGCTGCCGGCGGGCAAGGTGGCCCTGCGGGTGCTCTCGCCCCTGTCGAAGAAGCTGCTCAAGCTGGAGCTGCCCGACAGGCGCGCCATGTCGGACATCGAGCGGCTCTACGCGCGGCTCGTCGAGCTGCAGCAGCTGCTCAAAGATCCCGAGCGCACCTCCGTGCGCATCGTGGCGCTGCCCGAGAAGATGGTGGTGGAGGAGACGAAGCGCAACTTCCTCTACCTGAACCTGTTCGGATACCGCGTGGACGGCCTCGTGGTGAACCGCGTGCTGCCCCCCGAGGCGCAAGGCGGCTTCTTCGCCGAGTGGGCCGACGTGCAAAAGCGGTGCATGGAGGAGCTCGCGCAGGTGTTCGGCGACCTGCCGCGTGCGCAGGTCCCTTGGTACGGCGCCGACGTCTGCGGGCTCGAGGCCGTGAGACGGCTCGCGGCCGAGCTGCCCGACGACGCCGTGTTCGCCGCCGCGCCGCCGGTGGAGCACGAGCGCTACGAGAGGACGGACGCGGGCTGGGCGCTCATGCTGGCGCTTCCGCTCGCCGACAAGCGGGCGATGGAGCTCTACCAGGCCGGCGGCGACCTTGTAGTGCGCGTCGGCCCCATGACGCGCTGCATCCCGCTGCCGAACGTGCTGGCCGGCATGGACGTGGCCTCCGCCAAGCTCGACGACGGCGTGCTGCGCGTGGAGTTCGCGAAAGGGGAAGAGGATGAACGCTGAGTTCGTGTCCAAGTTGCTGGACGCCAAGCGCCTCGAGGCCGAGGCCGTGGCCTCGCTCGTGCCGCCGGAGGTGCGCCATGCGGCGGCGTGCGCGGT
>NC_021021.1:635856-638843 GCF_000210055.1 Gordonibacter pamelaeae 7-10-1-b | reverse complement strand
CCCGCGCCGTTCTTCGACAAGCGCGACCTCGACCTCGTGCAGGACGGCGACGCCCTCGTGGTGTCGCTGGCCAACCAGCGCCGCCGCATCCCCCTGCCCGCCCACCTGCGCGGCCGCGACGTCGCGAGCGCCCGCCACGAGGACGGCCTGCTCGTCGTGAGGTTTGAGGAATCATGATACTATTGTCCTATGCTATCGAGGGACGTCATGATAGACGGAAGCGAGGCGTATCGTGGGCGAACGGCTATTGGCTCCGCGGCCAGGCCGCCTACGACACCGAGATGGCGCGTCGCAAGCTGGGCCCCAAGCTGAGGAAGATCCAGCCTTGGAGCGCCGCAGCTTGCACTCGGCTCAACCGGCAGGATGGACGTGATCAAAAGAAAGCCGCTCTCAAGGCCTTTGCGGGCATAGGGGAGGGAGCATGCTCGACCCTGACGGACGAGGAGATGCGTGCGATATATCGGAGCCGGTGGGAATAGCGTGCTCATGGGCATGGCTATGATTTACATTCACGCCCAATTCGAATACAATCAGGGCGTGAATGTAAGGTGGTGTTATGGAAAAGACAGCTTTTCTGGACGCTTTGGTCGAGGAAGGACTCGGGTACCTGAAAACGTCCGACGCGGTTGAGGCAGGCGTTTCGAGGGCTTTTGTCGGCGATTACGTGCGGGCCAACGGAATGGAGCGGGTGGCCAAAGGCCTTTACAGAGCCCAAGATGCGTGGGATGACGGGATGTTCGTCTTGCAGACCCGTTATCCGGGTGCGGTGTTCTCTCACGAGACGGCTTTGTTCCTACTTGGACTCACCGATCGCGAGCCCGATCGCTACAGCATCACTTTGAAGGCGGGCGCCAGCTCTTCCAATTTGGCGCGTGAAGGGGTGCGAGTGCACAAGGTGAATTCCGAACTCTTCTCTTTAGGTGTTATTGAGATTCAAACGCCCTTTGGGCACACCGTGCGTGTGTACAATGCCGAGAGGACGGTGTGCGATATCGTGCGCAAGCGCAGATTCGTGGAAGCGCAAGAATTGCAAGGAGCTCTGAAGAGCTACGTCCGACGCAAGGGCAAAGATATCCCGTTGCTGATGCGTTATGCGAAGGCGCTCTCCGTCGAGAAGGTCTTGAGCCGCTACCTGGAGGTGCTCCTGTGATGATCCGCACAGCCCAACAGCTCAAAGGAAAGATTCGCAACCTTTCGATGGGCGATAGCGCCAAAGCGCAGATGCTCATGCGGACGTACGCGACGGAGCGCTTCTTGGAAAGGCTTTCGCTTTCCCCTTATCGCGAGAATCTCATCTTGAAGGGTGGCACTCTTGTAGCCGCCCTAGTCGGATTGGAAGCCCGTTCGACCATGGATGTGGATACGACGATCAAAAGCCTTCCTTTGACCAAGGAAGACATCCGCGCGGTCGTGGATGAGATCTGCGCCATTTCCCTTGACGACGGCATGGCTTTCGAGATCGAAAAAGTCGAAACCATTATGGACGACGACGAATACCCCGGCATCAGGGTTTACCTGCAAGCGACGCTTGAGCGGATACGTATCCCCATGAAGCTCGATTTTTCAACCGATGAGGCAATCACCCCGAGCGAGCTGAGGTTCGAGTACAGGCTGATGTTCGAGAATCGCTCAGTTGCGATCATGGCGTACAATGCCGAGACCTTGATAGCTGAGAAGCTGGAAACGGTTGTGGCCCGAGGCGTTGCCAACACCAGGATGCGCGATTTCTACGATCTGTTCGTGCTTGAGAAAACGAAGTCCGTGCCCATCGATGAAGCGGTGTTGCGGCAAGCCTTCGTCAACACATGCGGCAAAAGGGGCACGTCGGTAGCTGGAGATCGCATTGACGTGATTGTTCGGGAAATTAGATCGAGCAGGGAGATGTCAAGCTTGTGGCAGGCATATGGTGCGAGATTTTCCTATGCTTCTTGCTTGTCATGGCCGGCTGTGCTTGACGTCATCGAAGGGTTTTTTGGCAAAGTGAAGGTTTGTTCATGAGCACCTATCCCTCCAAGGACATCGAACGCGCGGCGCGGATCGGCGAGTCCAACGCGCCGCGGGCGCTCGTGCGCGCGGTGGCGCCGGGGAGTCCTGCCGACGACGCGGGGTTCGAGCCGGGTTGCTTTGTGACCAGCGTGGACGGTTGGCCGGTGCGCGACCTCATCGACTGGCGATGGCTCGCGTCCGACGACGTCATGGAGCTCGGCTACATCGACCTCGACGGCGACGAGGGGGTCGTGGAGCTCGAGCGCGGCGAGGGCGAGGACTGGGGCTTCGAGTTCGAGGGCGTCGTGTTCGACGGGGTGAGGCAATGCCGCAATGCCTGCACCTTCTGCTTCATGCGCCAGCTGCCCGATGACATGCGCTCGTCGCTCACGCTGCGCGACGACGACTTCCGCTTGAGCTTCCTTGCGGGCACGTTCGTCACCTTCACCAACCTGAAACCCGAGGACGAGCAGCGCATCGTGGAGCAGCGCATCTCGCCCCTGCGCCTGTCGCTGCACGTGGCCGACCCCGACGTGCGCCGCCGTATGATCGGGCGGCATGCGCAGCACGGCATCGACGTGCTGGAGCGGCTGCTGGCCGCCGGCATCGAGTTCCACGCCCAGATCGTGCTCGTGCCCGGCCAGAACGACGGGGCCGTGCTCGAGGATACGCTGACCTGGGCCTATGCGCGTCCCGGCATCTTGGACGTGTGCATCGTGCCGCTGGGCTTCACGAAGCACCAGAGCGTCTTCGACCGCAGCTTCAACGATCCCGTGTCGTCGCGCGCCGTCATGGACCTGGTCGTGCCGTTCCAGCGGCGGGCGCTCGCCGAGCGCGGGAGCATGTGGGCCTTTCCGGCCGACGAGTTCTACCATAACGCCTACGGCCCCACGCTGCTGGACAACCTGCCGCCAGCGGGACACTACGGCGACTTCGGCATGTTCGAGGACGGCGTGGGCATCATCCGCTCGTTCGTGGACGACTGGGAGCAAGCCGCGGCG
>NC_021021.1:629480-635776 GCF_000210055.1 Gordonibacter pamelaeae 7-10-1-b | reverse complement strand
CGGCACTTCCTGGGGCCGCTGGCGGCGGCGAGCCCGCTCGCCGGCCTGTTCGAACCCCTTTACGTGGAGAACGGATTCTTCGGCGGCAACGTCGACGTGACGGGGCTCCTCTGCGGCTGCGACATAGCGGCGGCCGTGCGCGGGGCCGTGCGGCAGGACAGCGAAACGCGATCGCGCACCTTGTTCCTCCTCCCGCGCGTCATATTCAACGACGATTCGGTGACGCTCGATGACATGAGTTTGGAGGATATGGAAAAGGGCGCGGGCGCCCCCCTTGCCGTGGTATCCTGTAACGCGTCCGATTTCCTGCGGGAGATCGTCGACTTGGCCGGGCGCGAGAGCCCGGCCCCTGACCGAACCAACCTGTGAGGTGCCATCATGCCCCTGCCACTCGTCGCGGTGGTCGGACGGCCGAACGTCGGCAAGTCCACCTTCGTGAACCGCATAGCCCAGGCCGACGAGGCCATCGTCCACGAGATGCGCGGCGTCACGCGCGACCGCTCGTACCATGAGGCCGACTGGAACGGCGTCGAGTTCAAGCTCGTCGACACCGGCGGCATCGAGATGGGCGACGACGACGCCTTCCAAGGCTCCATCCGCGCGCAGGCCATCGCCGGCGCGAACGAGGCCGACGTCGTCATCTTCATCGTGGACGGCAAGACGGGGATCAACGCCGACGACGAGGCCGTCGCGCGCATCCTCCGCAAGGCGGGCAAGCCGGTGTTCTTGGTGGTGAACAAGATGGACACCCCGAACCGCACCGACGAGCTGTGGGAGTTCTACCAGCTGGGGGTGGGCGATCCCTGGCCGGTGTCCTCCACGCACGGCCATGGCACGGGAGATTTGCTCGATGCCGTGGTGGAAGAGCTGCGCCGTGCGGAAGTGCCCGCCGACGAGGAGGAGGAACCCTCCATCAACGTGGCCATCATCGGCCGCCCGAACGCCGGCAAGTCGTCGCTCACGAACAAGATGACGAAGGGCGACCGCTCCATCGTGTCCGATGTGGCGGGCACCACGCGCGACGCCATCGACACGGCCGTCGAGCACGACGGCACCCTCTACACCATCGTGGACACGGCGGGCCTGCGCCGCAAGAGCCAGATCGACCAGGACGTGGAGTACTACGGCTTCGTGCGCGCCATGCGCGCCATCGACCGCGCCGACGTGGCGCTGCTCGTCATCGACTCCACGCTCGGCCTGACCGACCAGGACCAGCGCGTGGCGGGCTACGCGGCCGAGCGCGGCTGCGCCATGGTCATCGTGCTGAACAAATGGGACCTCGTGGAAGGACCCGAGGCCAAGGCCGACATACGCGAGCGCATCGCCGACCGCATGACGTTCGTGGGCTATGCGCCGGTCGTGGCCATCTCGGCCCTCACCGGCAAGAAGGTCGACCGCATCTGGGAGGCCATCGACGAGGCGTACGAGAACTTCAGCCAGACCATCCCCACGAACAAGCTGAACACGTGGCTCTCCGGCATCCGCGAGGGCGGGCACACGGTGAGCAACGGCAAGGCCGTTCTGCGTATGAAGTACGTGACGCAGACGGGCACGTGCCCGCCGTACTTCACGTTCTTCGTGAACCGGCCCGACCTGGTCACGGACAACTACGAGCGCTTTTTGGAGAACCGCCTGCGCGAGGGCTTCGACCTCGTGGGCACGCCGGTGAAGCTGAAGTTCAAGAAGAAGGACTAAGGGGTACGATGCAGGATCTGCTGGTTGCGGCCGCGCTGTTCGTCGCGGCATTCCTCCTGGGCTCCGTTCCGTGGGGCCTCATCATCTCGAAGGTGTTCTACCACACCGACCTGCGCGAGCATGGCTCGGGCAACATCGGCACCACGAACGCCATCCGCACGATGGGCAAGGTGGGCGGCTACGCCGTGTTCGTGCTCGACTTCGGCAAGGGCCTGCTCTCGGGCGTGCTGGCCTGGTGGTTCAGCTGGCAGTTCCTGCCGGGCGGGGGGCTGGCGCCCGATGCGCTCGTCAGCTACGACACCTTGCTGGCCGTCGCGTTCCTCGGCTGCGTGTGGGGCCATATCTTCAGCCCCTGGCTGGGCTTCAAGGGCGGCAAGGGCATCGCGGTTGCCGTGGGCTGCCTGTTCGTCACGTTCGGCTGGGTGGGCGCCTGCTTGGAGCTGCTCATATTCATCGTGCTGGTGGTGGCTACGAAGCGCGTGTCCATCGGCTCGATAGCCGCGGCCCTGTCCTGCCCGTTCTTCTCGCTGTACTACTTCTGGGGCGACTGGATCGCCGTCGCCCTGTGCACGCTGGCGGGGCTGACGGTGGTGTGGGCGCACCGCGAGAACATCAAGCGCCTGCGTGCCGGCACCGAGAGCAGGATAGGCGACAAGAAGAAAGCGTAGGCTCAGGATGAGGATAGCGGTTATCGGGGCAGGCTCTTGGGGGACGGCGCTGGCGCAGGTGTTGGCCGGCAACGGGCACGACGTGGGGCTGTGGGCGCGCAAGCCCGAGGTGGCGGCGGCGATCAACGCCGATCACCGCAACCCGCGCTACCTGAGCGACGTCGTGCTGTCCGAGCGCATCGCAGCCACCTCCTCGCATGAGGAGGTGCTGGAGGGCGCCTGCGCCGCCGTCATCGTCACGCCGTCGAGCATCATGCGCGACGTGGCGGACCGGCTGGCCGGCCTCGTGGGCGAGGATTTCCCGGTAATCGTCTGCTCGAAGGGCGTCGAGGAGGGCAGCGGCCTTCTGCCGGTGGAGGTGTTCGAGGCCGAGATGGGCAATGCGACGCGCCTGGCCGTGCTCTCCGGCCCCAACTTCGCGGCCGAGGTCATACGCGGCATCCCGTCGGGCACGGTGGTGGCCAGCCCCGACGCGGGGACGGCGGCGTTCTTCCAGGAGCTGTTCGCCAGCGACGCCTTCCGCACCTACGCCAGCGACGACGTCATCGGCGTGGAGCTGTGCGCCGCGTTCAAGAACGTCATCGCCATCGCGGTGGGCGTGTCCTACGGCATCGGGTTCGGCGACAACACGGCGGCCATGCTCATGACGCGCGGCATTGCCGAGATGAGCCGGCTGGTGGTGCGCTGCGGCGGTCAGGCCCTCACGTGCATGGGGCTGGCCGGCACGGGCGACCTTGTGGCCACCTGCACCTCCGAGCACTCGCGCAACCGCCGCTTCGGCAAGCTCCTGGCCGAGGGTGGCACCCTCGAGGAGTTCACGGAGCGCACGCACATGGTGGTGGAGGGCGCGCTGGCCTGCCGGACGCTCAAGACGCTGGCCGACGCCTACGGGGTGGAGCTGCCCATCACCGATGTCGTGCGCAGCGTGGTGTGGGAGGGCACCGATCCGCGCGACGTGGCCAAGACGCTCACGAGCCGGCCCCTCACCACCGAGTTCTACGGGCTGTAGGGTTCCGGCGGCCTACGAGCCCAGGACGCTTAGCTGGGCCATGCCGCCGGCGCCGCGAACGGAGCGGACCTTGCGGGCGGTGAAGCGCAGGCGGCGGTAGTCGGCGACCCAGCAGCCGGCCCCCTCGTCCCAGAGGTCGTCCTCGCACGCCTGCTCCAGATCGTCGAGGATGGCGGCGCGCTCGTCCTCGCGGTACAGGTGCAGGCTCTTCGCGAAGAACTGCTCGGCGAACCGGCGCAGGCCCTCCCTGCCGTCGGCGAGCGGGGTGGGGCGGTCGAACGCCTCCATCTGCTCGACCTCGAAGCCGGCGATGCCCAGCAGGCGGCGGTAAGCCGCCTCCTTCGGGAAGCAGAACCGCCCCGAGTAGTCGCCGCTGTGCTTGCGCAGGGCCTGGGTGTAGCCCTCCTCGATGCCTGCGATGTTGCCGTGGGCGCCCATCTCGGCCACGAGCAGGCCGCCGTCGTCGAGCGCGCCTGCCACGCTCTTGAGCAGCGCCACCTGGTCGGGCACCCAATGGAACACGGCGTTGGAGAACGCCACGTCGAACGCGCCCTCGAACGGCAGGGCGCAGGCGTCCGCCTCTGCGAGGGAGGCTTTCGGATGACTTGCGCGCGCCTTCTCCAGCATCTCCGGCGAGGAGTCGACGCCGGTGACGGGGCCGATCTCGGCGAGCGCGTCCAGGTGCGCCCCCGTGCCGCAGCCCACGTCGAGGATGCGCAGGGGGGCGGCCCCGTCACCGCGCCGGGCGGCCTCCTCGCGCACGAGCTGCACGAGCGCCTCGCCGTACGCCCCCACGTAGCCGTGCTGCCCGTCGTAGAGCTCCGCATCCCATTCCATCTTCGTCCCGCCCCTCTCGATTCGGTTGCATTGCCTTCAAGTATAACGCAGGGAGGACGATTTCCCTGTCTCGTGCGTCCGGGGCGTTCCCATGGCGCGGGGGCTTGCGGCGCGCCCGCCCCCGCTCCGGCTTTCTATGAGCGCGAGGGTGCGCTTTATCTAACGGGGCGGTGACAACGCGATGACCGGGGGCTTACCGTCGGGGGAATCGCGTTGTGGGACGTGCTGCGGTGGCTTAAGGTACTGCTTGTCCGAAACGACGACCCCCTCCGCGCCGGAAACGGCAGCGGACCGCATCGAGAAGGAGCACGCCATGCCCGAGCTAGCAAACCCGTTCGTCGCGAATGTCCCGCGCACGATGACGAAGCAGGAGCTCGTGCAGGCCGTGCGCGTGGAGCTGACCGGCGAGCTGGAGGCCCAGATGCTCTACGAGGCGCACGCGGTGGCTACCGATGACGAGGTGGCGCGCAAGGTGTTCCTGGATATCGCCGACGAGGAGAAGGAGCACATGGGCGAGCTGCTCGCACTGCTCCAGTACCTCGATCCAGCCGAGGCCGGGCACTTGGCGGAAGGCGTGGGCGAAGTCGAGGGCATGATGGCCGAGCTGGGCATCGACAAGAGCGTGGCCGACGACCTCATGGGATCGTCCATACGCAACGACACCGGCACCCAAGAGGAGCTGGAGTCGGGCAGGAGCAGCAAGTAGAAGACAACCTATTCGAGTGACCCGTCGTCTCGTCTCTCGTGTGAACCCCCCCTCTCTCTCTCAAACCTTCGACGGGCACGTGAAGCATGCGCACCTTCCCCTTCTCCTCAGTGCGCACTGCATGGCCCTCCTCCGGACCCCCATCCGGAGGAGGGTCTTTTTGTGCCGACAGGGTGCGTTTCTGATATCCTTTGGGGATGGTCGGGCGGAGAACGTGGATGGCGGGAACGGCCGGGGGTCCGGCTGGGCTCGGAGGAAGAGGGATGCTCCATGAGGAAAAGACTGGTGCTCGTCGCCTTGCTGGCAGCCGTGACGCTGATGCTCGGCTTGGTGGGATGCAGCTCGGGGGATGCAGCGGGCGGAAAGGCCCAGGAGGATGTCGAGGGACTGCCCGCCTGGGCGGACGAGGCTGCTGTCACCGAGCAGGCGCGCGATGCGATAGACCTGTTCGTTGCAAGGGATTACGATGGCTTGGCGGCGTTGTTCGGCGAGCCCGCGCCGGCCGCCTCTGATTTCGAGAAGGCCGGCCGGGCGGCCGAGGACGTGGGCGGCTTCGAATCGTACGGCGACGTGTCCTTCGCGCACTACGACGGAGGCGCGGACGGCGTGGCGGCCATCGTGGTCCAGCAGGCGCATTGCGAGAACGACGACCTGGTCTACTCCGTCGGCATCGCCGAGGACGGCAGGCTTGTCGGATTCCGCATCAGCTAGGTACCCTGTGGTGGAAGGAGCGGCTTTATGAAGAAGAGGATGCTGGCAGCGGCGGTGCTCGTGGCCGCGCTGGCCGTGCTGTGCTTGGCGGGCTGCGGGTCGAGCGCCTCGGACGAGAACTATCGGGAGGGGCTGCCCGCCTGGGCGGACGAGGCTGCCGTCACCGCGCAGGCGCGCGAGGTCATCGACCTGGTTAACGCGCGCGACTTCGACGAGGTGGCTGCCCGCTGGGATGACAAGAACGCGACCGCCGAGAAGCTGGAGCAGGGCTTGGGCGGCGCCCTCGACCAGTTCGGCGCGTTCGAGGGCTTCACAGATGTGAAGTACGGCCAGAGCGAGCCGGCCGGCCGATCGGCCGTCACCGTCATCCAACGTGCCGATTACGAGAACCAGAAAGCCCAGTTCAATGTGAGCTTCTACGAAGACGGCTCCCTGGCCGGGCTCTACGTGTACAAGGTGGAGGGCTAGGCGCGGGCGCTAGGCCTGGGCATCGGCTCCCGCCCCGTCGCCGGCCGCGTTGCCGCGCAGCTCGTTTCGCAGGGCGGGCACGTCCACGCCGAGCTTCGCCAGCTTCACGGCGCCGGTCCACGGGGCGGCGGCGGGCCCTGCCAGGCCGGGCTTGAACGCGAGCATGGTCACGGTCAGGTCGGCGGCGAACGTCGGCCGTGCT
>NC_021021.1:627239-629234 GCF_000210055.1 Gordonibacter pamelaeae 7-10-1-b | reverse complement strand
CGGTGCCCAGGAGCGCGTCCACCACGGCCCCTGCCTTCTCGAAGGCGTCGGACAGCACGTCGGCATCGGGCGCGATGAGCACCGAGAGCGGCAGGTCGCGTGCTGCCGCGTCGGAGAACGCCGCGAGCGCCGTCGTGCGCGCCGGCTCGGCATGCAGGCGCTCGGCAAGGTCGGGCGCGACGAGCGTCACGGGGTAGCCCGCCTCGGCCAGCGCGCGGGCGCATACCCAGCCGTCGCCGCCGTTGTTCCCGGAGCCGGCGAGCACCACGACGGGGGAGGGGTCGGGCACCCAGGCGCGCACCTCGTCGGCCACGGCGTTCCCCGCGCGCTCCATGAGCGTGGCGAGCGGCGTGCCGTCCTCGGCTATACGGCGTTCGAGCGCGGCCACCTCGGCCACGTCCATCACGGTCCGGCGATCGCGTTCGAGCTCGACGCCCTCCACGGTCATGACCCGCGTGTTCGACAACACGCCGTTGAGCATGACGAACGGCCGCTTCAGCACCGCCGCGCGCACGGCGCGCACGCCGAGCGACACGGCCCAGGCGGCCATGAACGCGAGCCAGGCCCAGATGATGCCCGCTTGGTGTCGTGCTGCGAATGCCGCGAGCGCACCCATCTCGCCTGTTCGGCCCGTGTCCAGGCCCACGATGCCCGACAACAGGGCGAACGGCACCCAGGCGAACAGGAGTAGCAGGCCGTAGCGCGCCGCAGGCTGGTACCAACGCGCCGGCGAGGCGTCGGGGCGCACGATGCGCAGCTTCAGCAGCTTTTGGCCGAGCGTCTGCCCGCGGGTGAGCGCCGGCACGAGAGCGAAGAGCACGGCAAGCGAGGCCAGCTCTATGCCCCGCACCGCTGCGTCCCAGCTACCGCCTGCGGCCTCGATGGCAGCCTGCGCTCCCAGCATCCTGAAAACCCCGGCGAGGAGGCCGGCCGCCGCCTGGGACGCCAGTATATCGATCAGAAACGACAACGCGCGCCGGGTGACGCTGGCGCGCAGCCCCTCCTCGCGTGCCTCCATGTTCACGAGCCGCATGTCGGGCAGCACGCGCATCGCGGGCCCCACCGCCCAGAAGCCCACCATGGCGCCGAGCGTGTTCAGCATGAGGTCGTCCACGTCGAACAGGCGGTACGGATGCGCGTACAGGCCCCACAATCCCGTGATCTGCGACGTCTCGTAGAACAGCGTGGTGGCGAACCCGATGAGCAGCGTCTGCCACCACGTGCGCCTGAAGTAGTAGCGCAAGTACATGCCCAGGGGCACCAGCAGCAGCACGTTGAAGAAGGCTTCGTAGACGTTGGGGTTGCGCAGCAGGCCCGGCCAGGTGGAGGGGTCCGCGAGCGAGGCTGCAGAGCTGTCCGCGATGAGCTGAACGAAGTGGAACGGCACGAGCTGCGGGTGCGCCGCGTAGGGCACCACGGCCGAGCGGTTCTCGGGCAGCGGCAGGATGACCATGTAGTAGGCCACGAGCATATAGAAGACGAACGAGTACACGATGAGCGTGCGCAGCCAGGGGATGGAGCCGAACTTGCGGTACTGGTAGACCATGTAGGGCAGCGTGATGGCGAAGGCGATCAGCGGGAAGGTCAGAAGGCCGGACACGATGTTGCCGGTGTAGACGCTCATGGAACGGGCTCTCCTCGGGGTCGGGGACGCAATGGCCGTGCGGGGCGTGCCTGCGCGGCGCACGTGACGATTATAGGCGATGGCGCGCGGGCCGCTGCCCGTGCCATTGCCTCAACGTTACGGTTGAGGCGGCTCTGAGACTCCGAGGCGCTGCGGTTCGGCCCATGCGGTTCCGGCCAGTTCCCCGCCCGGCTCTCGGACGTCCGACAACGCCCCTCTCAGGTGCGGGCCGTCGGCCCCTTCGCCTGCGCCTCGGCCTTCAGGGCGCGCCGCTCCAGGTCCAGCAGGTACGCCTTGGCCTTCGCGTCGTCGCCGCGTCCCGAGGGGTTTCCGTTCGCGCCGACCACGCGGTGGCTGGGCACGATGACGGG
>NC_021021.1:625767-627032 GCF_000210055.1 Gordonibacter pamelaeae 7-10-1-b | reverse complement strand
GCGCGGCGCCTGCCGGCGAGGTATTCCTGCAGCTGGTTGGCGGCGCGGTTCGTGAGCTCGGTGGCGAGCTTGCGGCCCTCCAGCTCGCGCTCGCCGAACGCGAGGGCCGTGAGCGCCTGCCCGTCCGAGGCGATGGTCACGTGCCCGAGCGGCGTGCGGTAGGCGAAGTAGGTGGGGGCGGGGCCGGTCATGGCGCACCTTCTCTCGGTCGTGGACGGCCTCCATTATAATGCGCGCGCGGCCGCTGCGGCGCGCCGGAGGCCCCTTCTGCATCAAGGCGTCACCTTCGGGCGGCAGGCGGCGGCAGGACGCGCCTCCCGCTCGCGGCCGCGAGCGGGAACTTTTCGTTGCTGCGGTATACTTGGCTTTGACCTGCGATTCGCTACCGGAAGTTGTCGGGGGAACCGCGAAAAAGAAGCCGCAAGTTGGTTGAGCGGGCACCGGGGCGCCTGCATGATAGGGGCATCGATCGCACGAACGAAGGATGGGTCAATGAGCTTTCGCGACAACATGCAGCATCTGCGCGCCTCGCGCAACATGACGCAGGAGCAGCTCGCCATGCTGCTGGGCGTCAGCCGCCAATCGGTGTCGAAGTGGGAGGCCGAGCGCGCCTACCCCGAGATGGACAAGCTGCTGCGCATGTGCGCCCTGTTCGACTGCACGCTCGACGAGCTGGTATGCGGCGATCTGACCGCACGCCCGTCTGACGGGACCGCTCGCGTGCCGGCGGGCAAGCCCCAGGATGTGACCGGCTACGACCAGGCCATGCGCACGTTCGCATGGAAGCTCCCGCTTGGCATCGCCGTCGTCATGCTGGGCGCCGCGCTGGCGCTGCTGCTGTCCGACCCCGCGTTCGTGCCGGTGCCCGAGGTGCGGAACCTCGCAACCGTGACCGTGTTCGTCGGCGCGGCCGTCGGGCTCGCGCTCGTCCTCCCCGCATCGTTCGAGCGCAGCGCGTTTCGCAAGGAGCATCCCTTCGTCGACGACTTCTACACGGCCGATCAGCGAAGCCAAGCGCGCTCCCTCATGACCACGGGGCTCGTGGTGGGCGCCGTGCTCCTCATGGCGGGGCTGGCCGCGACCATCGTGCTGCAGGCGGACGTGTGGCTTGCGGGCGCGGCGTTCCTCGTGTGCGCCGCGGCCGGCGCGTTCGTCGTCGTGCGCGGCTGCCTGCTGGGCTCGCGCTGCAACCTCGCGCGCTACAACCGGAGATCGCTCGGCGGCATGAGCGAGGAGCAGATCGCGGCGATGGGCGATGACGACCT
>NC_021021.1:623483-625540 GCF_000210055.1 Gordonibacter pamelaeae 7-10-1-b | reverse complement strand
GGTCATGTGCGCGGCGACGGCGGTCGGCCTCGTGCTGGCGTTCACGCCCGCCGCGGCTTTCTTCTTGCTGGCGTGGCCCGTCGGCGGCATCGTGTGCCTTGCGATCAGGGCGCTGCGAACAGCACGGGGCGATCGCTAAGGTGCCCGGCGCGCCAATCTCGAAACCGCTCGTTCAGAGGGCTGAAACCAGGCGAAAGATGCTTCGCCCAGGTCAGTGCTGTCAAAATCAAAGGAGATCGAATGGTAGCTGCAGAAGGGCGCACGCGCGCCACCGTTTCCGCGCATGAGGTGAGGAAGTCGTTCGGCACGGGAAGGGGGAGCAGGCGGCGGGTTGTCGACGTGCTGCGGGGCGTCGACCTGCGCGTCATGCCCGGCGAGATGGTGGTCATCGTGGGGCCGAGCGGTTCGGGCAAGTCGACGCTGCTCTACTGCCTTTCGGGGCTGGAGGAGGCCGACGCGGGCTCCATCGAGGTGATGGGGAGGCAGGTCGTGGGCGCGGGCCGCGGCGAGCTGTCCAAGACGCGGCGCGACTGCGTGGGCTTCATCTTCCAGTCGTACAACCTCATCCCCTCGCTCACGGCGGGCGAGAACGTGTCGCTGCCCGCGCGCCTGGCGGGACGTCCGCTCACGGCCGCTCAGACGGGCGCCGTGCTCGCGAGCGTGGGGTTGGAGGGCCGTGCGAAGAGCCGGCCTGCGGACATGTCGGGCGGCGAGCAGCAGCGCGTGGCCATGCCCGGGNCTCGCGGGCGGGGCCGACGTGGTGTTCGCCGACGAGCCCACCGGCGCGCTGGACTCGAAGAACGGTCGCGAGGTGCTGGGGCTTCTGCGCGGCATCGCCGACGACCCGGCGCGCTCGGTGGTCATGGTGACCCACGACCTGGAGGCCGCCTCGATGGCCGACCGCGTCCTCGTGCTGAAGGACGGCCGGGTGCTGCGCGAGCTGGGACGATCGACCCCGGCGGAGATCCTCGAGGCGCTGGAGGAGGCACGATGATCCGGCTTGTGCTCTGCGACCTGCGCGACCACGCCGCCACTTGGGCGGGAGCGTTCTGCGTGGCGGTGGCCTGCGGCTTCGTCGGCGGCTTCGCGGCGTCGCTGATAGCCACGGCGAGAACGTACCCGAACACGGAATCGCTCGCGGCGTCGGTGATCATGTTCTCCGCGGTCGCGGCGGTGGCGGTGCTCGCCTCGGTGGCCGGCCTGACGGTATCGGCGCAGCGGCGAAGCTATGCGCTCTGGCAGCTGGCGAACGTGAGCCCGCGCCGGGTGGCCGCGGTGGTGCTTGCGCAGTTGGCCGTGGTGGCGGTGCTCGGTGCGGCAGTCGGCACTTCGATCGAGGCCGCCTCGTTCGCCCCGCTGTTCCCGATTGTGTTCAGCTCGCCCGACTACCAACCTATCGACCAGGTGGTTCCCGACGCGGGGCTGCTGCTCATGCCTGCGGTGTGGGCTGCGGTTGCGTGCGTGTTCCTGGTTGGCGGCGCGCGGGGCGCTCGCAGCGCGGCGAAGATGCCTCCCGTGGCCGCTCTGCGCGAGCCGGAGGCCGCGCGCAAGGGGGTTACGGCGATGCGCGCCCTCGTGTCCGCCGTGCTGGGGCTTGGCGCATGGCAGATCGCCTCGTCGCTGTTCGGGGCCGAACTGCGCGCGCTGAGCAACTCGCTGTTCCTTCCGCTGCTCATGGTAGCGACGCTGGTGCCGGTGGCCCCTGCGGCCCTTTCCGCCCTGATGGCCGCCTGGACGGCGCCCGTGCCGCAACGCCGTTTGCACGCCTGGTACCTGGCGCGGCGCACCGCGCGTTATGGCCTTGCCGCTTCAACCTCGACCGAAACCCCCATCATGGTGGGCTTCGCCCTCGTAGCGGGCATCTTCTCGCTTGGGGGCCTGCTCGAGGGGTATATACGCCAGCAGGGCCTGACCGGCTACAGCGCGACCCTCGACTGGACATCCTCGGTGCTCCTCCTGGGCGGGCCCGTGCTGCTCTGCGCCGTGGGCGCGGCGGCGAGCGTGGTCATGACGTCGAAGACGCGCACCCGCGATGTGGCCCTGCTCGTTGTGGCCGG
>NC_021021.1:622062-622728 GCF_000210055.1 Gordonibacter pamelaeae 7-10-1-b | reverse complement strand
CTGTCCCGGCGCATGCAGTCGGCTTCGCGGGTTTCCGGGTGCGCCGGGCCGGCCCGCGCCGGCCGCATCCCTCCGGCCGGCTGGTTCAGGGGGACGGCATGTTGGGAGGGCGGGAGGGAACGCTCTGCGGGAGCGCGGCGTGCCGCCCACGTGTGGTTTTCTTCGCGTACCCCGGGCCGGGCATGCGGCGGCGCGGGGCGTTGCGCTAGAATGGGGGACGGTCAAAGAGCCCGCAACGCCCGGATAAGGAGTCCCTCATGTTCGAACCGGTGAAGATCGCACCGTCCATCCTGTCGGCCGACTTCATGAACCTCGGGCGCGACATCGCCCTCATCGAGGAGGCGGGTGCGGGATACGTGCACGTCGACGTCATGGACGGGCACTTCGTGCCGAACCTCACCATGGGCGTGCCGATAGTGAGGCAGTTGAAGAAGGCCACGGCGCTGCCGCTCGACGTGCACCTCATGATAGACAACCCGCTGGAGCAGCTGCCGTGGTTCCTCGACGCGGGCGCCGACCTCGTCACCGTGCATGCCGAGGTCCTGGACGCCGACGGGCTCGCCCGCGCCGTGGCCTCCATCCATGCGGCCGGGGCCAAGGCGGCCGTCAGCCTCAAGCCGCGCACGGCGCCCGGCGTGCTGGCGCCCGTCGTCGCCGACTTGGACA
>NC_021021.1:614556-621274 GCF_000210055.1 Gordonibacter pamelaeae 7-10-1-b | reverse complement strand
CCGCCCACGGCGCCGTGGAGGCCACGGTGGACGTGGCGCCGGGCAGCATGGAGTTCCTGCCGAACATCGTGCACGTGCTGGTGCGCGGGCTGGAGAGCGAGACGCTCATCCTGCGCTTCGACCTGCGCGGGTTCGGCGTGTCGGGCGGCTCGGCCTGCTCGTCGCACTCGCTCGCGCCCAGCCACGTGCTGCATGCGCTCGGCATCGACGACGACCGTGCGCACGGGGCGCTGCGCATCTCGATGGGACGCGGCACGACCGAGGAGGACGTCGACGCCTTCCTCGGCGCCGTCGCCGGCGTGCTGGATTGGAGCTGACATGGAGCTGGTGACCACGCACGCGCACACCTCGTTCTGCGGGCACGGCGAGGGCACGGTGGAGGAGCTCGCCGCCGCGGCCGAGGCGGCCGGCGTGACGACCCTCGCCGTGACGGAGCACTACCCGCTCTCGAAGGCGTTCGACCCGCGGGACTACCTGTCCATGCCGGCCGCGCGCGTGGGAGAGTACCTGGCAGCCATCGACGAGGCGCGCGAGCGGCACCCGGGACTCGAGATCATCGCGGGCTGCGAGCTCGACTGGCTCGGGGCCGACGACGACCGCACGATCGGGGAGGACGACCTCGCCCCGTTCCAGCTCGTGCTGGGCTCGGTTCACTTCGTGGACGCCTGGCCCTTCGACGACCCTTCGCAGCGCGGCCGCTGGGACGAGCCGGGCGCGCCGGACGCCATCTGGCGCCGCTACTTCGAGCTGTGGTGCGATGCCGTGTCCTCGGACGCCCCGTTCCACGTGATGTCGCACCCCGACCTGGCCAAGAAGTTCGCCTACTACCCGACCTACGACGTGGCCCCGCTCTACGAGCAGGCCGCCGAGGCGTGCGCGGCCGCGGGGCGCATGGTGGAGGTGAACACGTCGGGGTCGTACTACGCCTGCAAGGAGATGTTCCCCGCGCCGGCGCTCCTGCGCCGGTTCTGCCGCGCGGGCGTGCCGTGCACCGTGGGCACCGACGCGCACCATCCCGAGCACGTGGCGCGCGACGTGGAGGCGGCCTACCGCCTCATGTACGAATGCGGTTATCGAACGGTAACGGTTCCCACCGCCACGGGCGACCGGCGCGAGATCGACCTCATACTGTGAAGCAAACGGTCGGCGACGTGCGGGAAGGAAGATGATCGACATGGCTGGATCGAAGAAGGACAAGGTGCAGAGGGGCCTCGCCCAGCGGGCCTCGGGGCCGCTCTCGAAGCAGCTGCCCACCATGACCGTGGGTGCGCTCGAGCGCGCGCTGCTCAAGGAGTTCCCGGCGGCCGACGCCGAGGCGTGGGACCGCACCGGCATGACGGTGGGAGACCCGGCGCGCCTCGTGGAGGGCGTGGCCGTGGCGCTCGACCCCACGGTGGATGCCGTGGAGGAGGCCGCGTCGATGGGGGCGAACGTACTCGTGACGCACCATCCCGCCTTCCTGCAGCCGCCCGACTCGTTCTCGCCGGCCTCCTCGGTGGCGGCGAACCCCGGCGCGCTCGTGTGGGCCGCCGTGGCGCGGGGCGTGGCGCTGCTGTCGTACCACACGGCGCTCGACGTGAGCGCGCAGGCACAGCGCGTGCTGCCCGGCATGCTGAACCTGCAGTTCCGCAGCGTGGAGGTGCCGCTCGCCTCCTCGAAGCGCAAGGGCTACGGCCAGCGCTGCACCGTGAAGGCGGGCGACGGGCCGCTCACGCTCGGGCAGCTGGCCGCGCGCTGCACCTCGGTGTTCGGGCGCCAGCCGCGCGTGTGGGGCGACTTCTCCCGCGAGCTCGAGCGCGTGGTGACCACCACGGGGTCGGCGGGCGACGTGGCCGCCACGGCGCTACGCGACCAGGTGGACTGCCTGGTGTGCGGCGAGATCAAGTACCATGAGGCCCTGGCGCTCTCGCAGGCGGGGCTGACCATCGTGGAGCTGGGGCACGATACGAGCGAGCTGCCGCTGGCGGCCGTGCTGGCCGCGGCCGTGGAGGGCGCGGGGGTGCCCGGCGAGCTCATCACCATCATCGACCAGGGAGACAACTGGTCGTATCCGGAGACGACGCGCGTCTAGGCGCGTCGGGGGATTAGGCGCGCGAGCGCCGAACGAAGAGAAGGAAGCACATGCAAGCAACGACCGACGACCTGACCAACTTGCTGCGGATGCAGCAGATCGACCTCGACCTGATGAAGGCGAAGAAGAAGCTCGAGGAGCTGCCCCAGCGCGCGACCATCCTCGCGGCGCGCCAGAAGAAGCGCACCATCGAGCAGAAGCGCGACCAGCTGGCCGAGATGCGCGCGCAGGCCGAGGCCAAGGCGTCCAAGCTCGAGGCCGAGGACGCCGAGCTTGCGGAGAAGCAGCGCCGCGTGCAGGAGGCCATCGACGGATCGCGCGGCGACTACCGCAACGTGGAGGCGCATTCCAAGGAGCTGGGCGGCTTCGCGAAGCGCCGCAACACGCTGGAGGGGGAGTTGACGAAGCTCGGCGAGGAGCTGGCGAAGATCGAGGGCGTGCAGGGCCAGGTGTCCCGCGCGCTCGCCGAGCTGGAAAAGCAGGAGGCGTCGGCTATCGCATCGTTCCAGCGGGAGGGCAGCGCGCTGCAGTCCGATATCGCGCGCATGAGCGCCGACCGCGAGGGCATGTCCGCCGATCTGTCCGCCGATCTGCGCGAGGCCTACCACCGCACGGCCGCCCGCACGGGAGGGGTGGCCGTGGGCCTTCTGACTGAGGGGCGCTGCGGCGTGTGCCGCACCGTCATCGACGGCGGCCGCCTCATCGACCTGAAGGCGGAGGCGCCGCTCGGCACGTGCCCGCACTGCAAGCGCCTGCTGGTGGTCATGTGATGGAGGGGTCGACGGTGGAAGGCGGAGCCAGGGAGCCCGGTCGGGATGCGGCGCAGGAAACCTGCGCCATGCAGAGGAACGCCCCTTACGACGGTCCTGGCAAGCTGTCGGGCAGCATGCATTTGCACGTGGGCGGGGGTCACTACGAGCTCACGGTGAGGGATTGTTTCGACGCGGCCCACGCGCTGCCCGGCTACGACGGCCCCTGCCAGTACCTCCATGGCCACACGTGGGAGGTGGAGGTGACCATCGCAGGGCAGCACCTCGACGATGTGGGCATGCTCTACGACTTCAAGGATGCCAAGCGCGACCTGCACGGCGTGCTGGAGAACTTCGACCACCGCTGCCTGAACGACGTGCCGCCCTTCGACGAGATCAACCCCACGGCCGAGCACCTGGCCCGCGTGGTGTTCTACGAGCTGGAGAAGACGTTCCCCGCGCACATCTCGCTTATGGAGGTGGCCGTCTGGGAAAGCCCGGCGGCGAAGGTGGTCTACCGCCCGTAAGGAGCCTTCGCAACACTTCTTCGAACTTTCCATTGCTCCAACGCAAAAAAGCCCGCGGTTGCGGGCTTTCGCTTGCAGGGCGGGAGACGAACCGGTTAGGCGCGCTCGACCTTGCCGGCCTTCATGCAGCTCGTGCACACGTTGGCCTTGCGGACGCGGCCTTCCTTGTCCTTGATGGTGATCTTCTGAATGTTCGGACGGAACACGCGGTTCGTCACGCGGTGCGAGTGGCTGACGTTGCGTCCCGCAACCGGATGCTTACCGCAAACTTCGCAAACTTTAGACATCGTTATCACTCCAGGTTCGTCTTGTTTCCGCACGGCTAAAATACCGTTGATGACAAAAAAGCCTTCATACTATAGCACATAAAACGAATGCCTTACAAGAATTTTTCGTGTAGTATGGACGGCGCCCAGAACAGGCCCGACGCACAGCGTTTCGCCCATGCGGTATACTTCGTCCATAGCCTGCGTACGTCCGCGCGGATTCGCGCCCGCGCTTCGAAAGGAAGAGCCATGAGCACTGTGATACCCGGCAACCTGCACGTTGCCAACGACGTCCTGGCCGACATGGTCGGCAATGCTGCGCTCGAATGCTACGGCGTCGTCGGCATGGCCGCCCCGTCCGCGGCCGACGGCATCGCGAAGATCCTGCCCACGTCCCGCCTGCGCCGCGGCGTCGTGGTGACCACGACCGATGCCGGCGTTCACGTGGAGCTCTACGTGGTCATCGAGTACGGCACGAACATCAACACCGTGTCGCAGAACCTCGTGGACCAGGTGACGTTCGCCCTGAAGGAGTACGCCCGCGTGCCTATCGACGGCGTCGAGGTGCACGTCCAGGGCGTCAAGGTGCGCAAGTAGCCGCGCGAAGATAAGCGTATAGAGACGAGCCCCGTGCCCAGCGGGCGGCCCGCCCCGAGGCGGCCGAGAGGGTGCGGGGCTTACCGCCGAGAGAGAGACAGACCTACCATGCCAGAATCCTATACCGCGAACGACCTGCTCAATGCCATAGCCGCTGCGAGCAAGACGCTGAGCGAGCGCAAGGACGAGATCAACCGCCTGAACGTCTTCCCCGTGCCCGACGGCGACACGGGCACGAACATGTCGCTGACGCTGGAAACCGTCGTCGAGAACCTGGCGAACCTGCCCATCGGCGCCGGCGGCGCCGAGATCCGCAAGGCCATCACCACGGGCGCCCTCATGGGCGCGCGCGGCAACTCCGGCGTCATCACGTCGCAGATCCTGCGCGGCTTGTGCGAGGGCAGCGTCGGGCATGAGGCCGTGAACGCCGAGAGCATCGACTCCGCGTTCTCCCACGCCGTCGATGTGGCGTTCCAGGCCGTGCGCAAGCCGGTGGAGGGCACCATCCTCACCGTGCTGCGCGACAGCGCGGCGGCCGCCAAGCGCGCCCGCAAGAAGAAGCTCTCCACCGACGAGGCGCTCGAGGCCGTGGTGGCCGAGGCCTACGCATCGGTGCAGCGCACGCCCGACCTGCTGCCCGTGCTCAAGGACAACGGCGTGGTCGACGCGGGCGGCTACGGACTGGCCATCTTCTTCGACGCGTTCGCCGCGGCGCTCACCGGCAAGGAGGGCCCGCTGGGCGACGAGCTGGCCTTCGCGCGCGGCGCGGCCCCGAAGGTGGAGATCGAGCAGATCAACGACTGGGAGGGCTCGGCCTACCGCTACTGCACCGAGTTCCTGGTGAGCTCCGACACGCTGGACGCGGAGGAGGGCCTGGACTTCCTGGGCACCATGGGCGACTGCGAGCTGCTGGTGGGCCAGAACCCCAACTTCAAGGTGCACGTGCACACGAACACGCCCGACAAGGTGCTCGCCTACATGCTGGAGCGCGGCCAGATAGCCGAGGTGCACATCCATAACATGCAGCTGCAGAGCGCCGCGCGCACCGACGCGCTGGCGGCCGAGGGGGAGGCCGCGCGCAAGCCGATCGGCTTCGTGGCCGTGGCTGCGGGCGAGGGCAACGCGAAGATCCTCAAGAGCCTGGGCGTGGACGTGGTCGTCTCGGGCGGGCAGACCATGAACCCCTCCACGAAGGACCTGCTGGACGCTGCGAACGAGGTGAACGCGGACGCCGTGATCATCCTCCCGAACAACAAGAACATCATCATGGCCGCGCAGAGCGCATGCGGCCTGTCCGAGAAGCCGTGCGCCGTCGTGCCCACCACGAGCGTGCCGCAGGCGTTCTCCGCGCTGTTCGGCCTGGACGAGGACGCGAGCCTCGAGGAGAACGTGGAGGCCATGACGGAGGCGTACGCCGACGTGCGCACCGGCGAGGTGACGCGCGCCATCAAGGACGCGAAGGACGCCCACGACAACCCCATCCATGAAGGGGACGTCATCGGCATCGCCGATGGCTCCATCGAGTCCGTGGGCGCGGCCGTGGAGGACGTGGTCATGGACCTTCTGGCCCGCATGGACGCCGCCGATGCCGACACGCTCACGTTGCTGGCCGGCGAGGACCTGGATGACGCGGCCTTGGATGCCCTCGTGGCGCGCATCGAGGAGGCGTACGACGAGCTGGAGATCGACGCGCACCGCGGCGAGCAGCCGCTGTACCCGGTGGTCATGTCGGTTGAGTAGCGACGCGCCGGACAGACTCGCAGCCACCCTCGCGCTCGACGAATCCGTCGGGCGCGTCCGTTTGGTGAGCCCGGCGCGCGCCCGCGCGCTCGAGGCGCTGGGCGTGCGCACGGTGCGCGACCTGGTGACGCACTTCCCCCGGCGCTACATCGACCTCTCGCGGCGCGAGACAGTGGCGTCGGCTGCCATCGGGGAGCAGTGCACGGTGGAAGGCATAGTGCACGAGATAAAGCTCAAGCGCCCCAAGCCGAAGCTGCCGCTCGTGGAGATAACGCTCGTGGACGGCACGGGCACGCTCATGGTGACGGCGTTTCGCCAGCCGTGGCTCATGGACCAGGTGCGCGCCGGCATGCGCATCGCCGTGGCGGGCAAGCTGGAGTTCAACTACGGCTTCAAGCGCATGACGAACCCCTACCTCGAGGCGCTGGACGGCGCCGAGGGCGCGGCGGCCGGCATGGTCATACCCGTGCACCCCGCCACCGAGAAGCTGTCGGCCGCCTGGGTGCGCCGGCTCGTGGGCAACGCGCTTGCGCATGTGGCGGGGCTGCACGACCCGCTGCCGCTGGAGCTGCGTGCGAAGTACCGCCTCATGAGCCGCGGCGCGGCGCTCGCGTCCATCCACTTCCCGCGCAGCATGGACGAGGCGGCCGAGGCGCGCCGGCGCCTCGTGTACGAGGAGCTGCTGTTCCTGGAGCTCATGCTCATGGAGGAGGGCCGGGAGCGCGCCGCGGGGCGCGAGCCCGTGCGCCACGTGACGGACGGCCCGCG
>NC_021021.1:613319-614156 GCF_000210055.1 Gordonibacter pamelaeae 7-10-1-b | reverse complement strand
CGAGCGCGAGGCGCTGCTCGCGCGCGTGGCGGCGGGGGAGGTGGACGTGCTCGTGGGCACGCACGCGCTTCTGGAGGACGACGTGCGCCCCAAGCGCTGCACGCTCGCGGTCATCGACGAGCAGCAGCGCTTCGGCGTGGACCAACGGGCGAAGCTGCTGGCGAAGGGCGAGGCGCCCGACGCGCTCTACCTCACGGCCACGCCCATTCCGCGCTCGCTGGCGCTGGCGCTCTTCGGCAACCTCACGCTCTCCTATATCAGGCACCGCCCGCACGACACGTCGGCGCGCACGACGAAGGTGGTTTCGAAGCAGGAGCGCGGGCGCGCCTACGACGCCGCGCTCGCCGCGCTCGCGCGCGGTGAGCAGGTGTACGTGGTGTGCCCGCTCGTGGGGGCGAGCACCGAGGAGCGCGATGCGTTGGCCGGCAAGCGCGCGGCGCGCGAGGGCGACGATGACGAGTACGCCTACGCCGCCATCAGCATCGAGGACGACGCGGACCTGGACGGCGGCAACGTGGCGGCCGCCGAGCGCGAGGCCGCCTTCCTGCAGCAGAAGACGTTCGTGGACTGGAAGGTGGAGCTTCTGCACGGACGGCTGCCCGCCGCCGAGAAGCAGGACGTCATGGCCCGCTTCCGCGCGGGCGAGACGCAGGTGCTCGTGGCCACCACCGTCATCGAGGTGGGCGTCGACGTGCCGAACGCCACGGTCATGATCGTGGAGGACGCCGACCGCTTCGGCCTGTCGCAGCTGCACCAGCTGCGCGGCCGCGTGGGGCGCGGGAGCAAGCCCGGCGAGGTGTACCTGGTGAGCGCGTCGCGCACGGACGCGGCGCTGCG
>NC_021021.1:610307-612521 GCF_000210055.1 Gordonibacter pamelaeae 7-10-1-b | reverse complement strand
CGAGGCCGACGCGGCTGCCGCCGCCTGCGGGCTGGCGCTTGCATCGCGCAAGAAGTACGGCGATACTGTCGTGGACCTTTTCAGACCTAAGGAGCTTGACCTGCTATGAGACGAGCACTCACGCCCGGAACGTTCGATCCCATCACGAGCGGCCACCTCGACGTCATCACGCGCGCGGCCCAGCTGGTGGACGAGGTGGTGGTGGCCGTGGCCGCCTCGCCGAAGAAGCAGCCGCTGTTCTCGCTCGAGGAGCGTGCCGAGCTGGTGCGCCAGGCCACGAGCCACCTGCCCAACGTCCGCGTGGAGCCCTTCGACGAGCTGCTCGTGGACTTCGCCGCCCGCATGGAGGCCACCGTGGTGGTGAAGGGCCTGCGCGCCATCACCGACTTCGAGTACGAGTTCCAGATGACGGCGCTCAACTACCAGTTGAACCAGGAGCTGGAAACGCTGTTCATCATGTCGCCCCCGCAGTACATGTACCTGTCGTCGTCCATCGTGCGCGAGATAGCCAGTCTGCACGGCGACGTGAACGGCTTCGTGCCCCCGTGCGTGAAAGGCGCCCTTGAGGCCAAGTTCGCGGAGTAGCGGGCGGCGGCCCCGCTTTGCGCCGTGGGTTCCGGTATGGCAACGAGAATGCGACAGGGGCCCTCCGACCGGGTAAAATGTGCACGGTTTGTGCAGTGACGTTGGGTTATCCGGTCAAACCTGCTAGAATACTTTGACGCATGCGCGCAGGAAGACTCAAACCCCGTGCGCCGACGCACTTGAAACGCAGCACGCTTGGGTGGAAGGACAATCATGGACGAAACAGGAGTCTTGGGGCTGCTCGAAGAGCTCTCGATTCTTCTCGAGGACTCGAAGCCGGTCTTCGGCAAAAGCAACTTGCGCCAAGTCGACATAGCCGCGGCGTTCGAGATCATGGACGAGATCCGCGACACGTTCCCGAGCGAGTTCGCGCAGGCGCGCCAGATCGTTCGCGAGCGCCAGAGCCTGCTCGACGACGCCGAGGCCGAGGCCAACCGCATGATCGAGGACGCGCGCAGCCAGGCCATGACCATCGCCAGCGAGCAGGAGATCGTGCGCATCTCCCAGCAGCAGGCCGACCAGATCCTCGCGGACGCCCGCGAGCTGGAGCGCCAGACGCGCGCCGGCGCGGAGGACTACGCCGACGAGGTGTTCGGCCACGTGGAGCAGAGCCTCGACACGCTGCTGAACAACGTGCGCCGCTGCCGTGACCGCCTCAACGCCAACTCGCTCGCCGCGGGCCGCTGATGGAAGCGACGCGCATCCCTATACCCTCCGGAGCTCTTCGCACCTGCGGAGAGCTCGCATTTTGAGGGAACGTACGCCGTGCCCGTCGTGAAGGCCGGTCCCGACCTGTACGACTTCGCCGAGCCGCTGGCCTGGCAGGTGGACGTGACGAACACGGGCGACGCGCTGCTCGTCACCGGCACCGTGGAGGGGGAGGCGAAGACGTCGTGCGCGCGCTGCGTGGACGAGTTCTCGTTCCCCGTGACGGGCGAGGTCGAGGGGTACTTCCTGATCGGCGCCGACAGGGAGGCGCCCGAGGACATGGACGACGACGAGTTCGACGTGCTGCCCGACGACAACGTCATCGACCTGGAGCCGCTGCTGCGCGCGGCGCTGCTCCTGGAGTTCCCGCTCGTGCCGCTGTGCGACGAGGAATGCAAGGGGCTCTGCCCCACGTGCGGTGCGAACCTCAACGATGGCCCGTGCGGCTGCGCGCCGGCCGAGGACGCGGGCGACGACGCGCCGCCCAACCCGTTCGCCGTGCTGAAGGACTTCCCGTTCGAGCAGAACTGACCTCCTTCCCGCCATCGCGGAGGGCCCGTCCCCGCCCTTTTCGATGCATTTGCCGCACTGTTTCGAAACGCCCGCCCTCGGCGGGCGTTTCCTTTTCCCGACAGAGCAAGAAAAGTAGAGACGCGTGCCGTGGCGTTCTGGTTCAATGGAGCATCCGGGCCGAAAGGGAGGAAGGAGGCTGGCATGGAGCTGGAGCACCTGCGCGCGGTGGAGCGGGCGGTGGCGTGCATCGAGGCGCACCGGGGCGGGCGGCTCGATCTGGACGCCATCGCGCGCGCTGCCGGCTACTCGAAGTTCCATCTGCACCGCCTGTTCGGCGAGGCGACGGGCATGACCGTGCACGCCTACGCGTCGCGCCGCCGGCTCACCGAGGCCGCCCGCGCGCTCGTG
>NC_021021.1:608642-609699 GCF_000210055.1 Gordonibacter pamelaeae 7-10-1-b | reverse complement strand
GACGCGACCTGGCTATCGCCACGTACCGCGCGGGCGACCGCGCCGACACGGGATACCGGCGAGACCTCGCGGCGCTCGGGTTCGAGGAGGCTGGGCTGGGCACGGAGCTCGGTTATCCCGTGCAATGGTTCCTGCTGCGCGCGGAGCCAAAGGATGGAAGCGGAAGCGGAAGGAGGAGCATCCTATGAGCGAAAGGGAAGGGCACGACGCCGTCAAGGCGGAGGAGGAGGCGCGGCTCGCCGAGACGCTCGGCCTCGTGCGCGCCGCCCTCGGCGAGGCCGAGGCCCTGCATGGGCGGATAGAGGACGGCTACCGCGAGGCCAAGCGCTACCAGGTGGCGTACCGCGGGGAGATCGACCCTGCGGAGGCCTTCCAGAACGAGCTGGCGCTGGCCGAGGTCGACCGGCGCGCGGCGCAGTCGCACGAGGCGGCCGCGCAGCTGCGCAAGATGCTCGACGCGCCCTACTTCGCGCGCGTGGACTTCGCGGCCGACGGGGAAGGGGGGCCGGAGGCGTTCTACCTGGGGCGCTTCTCGTTCGCGGCGGAGGGCCGCACCGTGGTGTCCGACTGGCGCTCGCCGGTGGCGGCGCTGTTCTACGAGCACGACGAGACGGGCCCGGCTGCCTACGAAGCGCCCTCGGGCCGTGTGGAAGGCTTTCTTTCGCGCAAGCGCCAGCTGGGGGTGGAGCGGGGCGAGCTCGTGTATGCGGCGGACAGCGCCTCGAGCGTGCGCGACGAGGTGCTGGCGCGCGAGCTGGGGCGCGATTCCGACCGGAAGATGCGCGTCATCGTCGCGTCCATCCAAGCCGAGCAGAACCGCATCATCCGCGACGAGGAGCCGGGCACGCTCGTCATCCAGGGTGTGGCGGGCTCGGGCAAGACCTCAATCGCGCTGCACCGCGTGGCGTACCTGCTGTACCGGCGGCGCGGCGAGCTGTCGTCGCGCCACGTGGCCCTCCTCTCGCCGAACCGCGTGTTCGCCGACTACATCGCCGGCGTGCTGCCGGAGCTCGGCGAGGAGCCCATCGAGGCGTTCGACCTGCGCGGCGTCGTGGAG
>NC_021021.1:606239-608066 GCF_000210055.1 Gordonibacter pamelaeae 7-10-1-b | reverse complement strand
GCCGGCATGCTGCGCGCTAAGGACGCGCTTTCGCTCTACCGCTTCTTCATGGCCGAGCACGGATGGGACGGCGCGCTCGCAATCGGGTCCAAGCGCACGGTGGAGTGGGAGGACGCCGCGCCGCTCGCGCTCCTCCAGGGCGCGTTCTCGGGCTTCGAGCGCTACGACGGCGTCAAGCACCTCGTGGTGGACGAGATGCAGGACCTGACGCCGGTGCAGCATGTGCTCGTGGCGCGCCTGTTCCGCTGCGGCAGGACCGTGCTGGGCGACTGCTGCCAGGTGGTGGACGACGGCAACTCCGCCACGCTCGAGGACGTGGCTCGGGCCTACGGCGCGGCGCGCGTCGTGCGGCTCACGCGCAGCTACCGTTCCACGAGCGAGATCGTGGCGCTCGCGAACCGCGTGAAGCCCGCCGCCGGGCTTGAGGCCGTGGAGCGGCACGGCGAGGAGCCGCGCATCGTCGGCTGCGCGGATACGGCCGAGGTGCTCGCGCGGACGCTCGAAGCCGTCCGCGCCTTTCGCGCGAGCGGCCGCAAGACGCTCGGGATCCTGCACGCTTCCGACGAGCTGGCCGCGCGCTACGCCGAGCTGCTCTCCCGCGACGTGGACGTCCACCTGCTGACCGAGCGCACGGAGACCTTCGAGGAGGGCGTGTCGGTGGCGTCCGTCAAGATGGCGAAGGGCCTCGAGTTCGACGAGGTGGTCGTGCTCGACGCCGACGAGCGCTTCTTCTCCACCGAGCTCGAACGCACCCTCCTCTACGTCGCGGTCACCCGCGCCCTGCACCGACTGACCGTCCTGCACCGGGGAAGGCCGAGCAGGTTCCTCGCGGGGTAGGGCGCCGCGCGCTGCGGACGCTTACGCGGGCTGCCGGCTTTCTCTGCGAAGGCCGTTTTTGCTTCGCTCCATGGCCGCTGCGGTGTTTCACGTGAAACATCCGTGCTAAGACCCCAGATGTTCCACGTGAAACGTCTGTGCACTCCGTTGATGTTCGCTGCCCGGCCCCTTTCTCGCGCATGACACGCGATCTCATATTCCTCGCATTCTCGTCTCGCGTGCTCCTTCCTCGTGCTACTATGTTGAATAATGATTCAATGAAGGATGTTCAACCAATGGTGACGAGGCAGGAGCAGCGGGAGCAGCGGCGCGAGGAGATACTCCGGGCGGCGCTGCGCCTGTTCGTGCGCAAGGGATACGCGGGCACGAAGGTGGGCGACATCGCCGAGGCGGTGGGCATGAGCGCGGGGCTCATGTTCCACTACTTCGATTCGAAGGAAGCGCTGTACGAGGAGCTGATAGGCCTGGGCGTGAGCGGCCCGATGGCGATGATGGGCGAGGGGGCCGAGGGCGGCGCGATCGCGTTTTTCGAGGGGGCCGCCGCGGGGGTCCTGGGCTATCTGCGCGAGGAGCCGTTCATGGCGGACATGTTCGTGCTCATGGGCAACGCGCTCATGGACGAGGCCATACCGCCGCGCGCGAAGGAGCTGCTCGCGGGCTTCGATGTGAACACGCCCACTGCCGAGGTGGTGCGCCGCGGCCAGCGCGAGGGAAGCATCCGCGAGGGCGACCCCGTTGCGCTGTCCGTCGCGTTTTGGGCCGCTATCCAGGGCATCGCCGAAGAGCTGGCCGTGTATCCCGATATGCCGTGCCCGGAGCCGGAATGGATCGTCGACATCGTGAGGAAGAGGTAGGGAATGAACATGCAGCGAACGGATGTTTCATGTGAAACATCGGTGGACGGGTTGCCGAGCATGGCGGGCTCGGCAGGGGCGGCGGGAGCGGGAGCCTCGCCGAAGCGCATCGCCGTCGTGGGGGCCGGCATCGCGG
>NC_021021.1:602300-606115 GCF_000210055.1 Gordonibacter pamelaeae 7-10-1-b | reverse complement strand
GGCCGGCATCGCGGGACTCGCGGCGGGGGTGTACGCGCGCCAGAGCGGCTTCGACGTCACCGTCTTCGAGTCGCACACGATCCCTGGCGGCGCGTCGACCAGCTGGAGCCGCAAGGGCTACCTCTTCGAAGGAGGTATGCACTGGCTCACGGGATCGTCGCCGAAGACCGCGCTCAACGCGGTGTGGACGGAGATCGGCGCGCTGAACCCGGAGGTGCCCGTCTACGTGCGCGACCCTTTCCTCGTCTACGAGTTCGAAGGGCGGACCGTCTGCCTCTATCGCGACCTCGACCGGCTCGAGAAGCACCTGCTGGACGTCGCGCCCGAGGACGCGCGCGAGATACGCCGTCTGGTCAAGGACGTGCGGAAGTTCATGAAGATGGACATGCCCGTCACCGACCTCAAGGGCGTGCAGGCGGCCGAACCCCGCAAGATGGGACTCGGGGCGATGCTGCCGATGCTGCCGGCGATGCCGCGCATGCCCTTCTATGCGAACCAGACCGCCCGCGCCTTCGCCGAGCGATTCTCGAGCCCTCTTCTGCGCACCCTGTTCTCGAGCATGGTCGGCGAGGACATGAGCGCGATGGGCCTCGCCTTCACGCTCTCGACGCTGGCCGCAGGCGACGGCGGCTACCCGCTGGGAGGCTCGCTCGCCATGGCGCGGCGCATCGCGGAGACGCTGGAGCGGCTGGGAGGCCGCATCGAGTACCGCACGCCGGTGGAGCGCGTGGCGGTGGTGGGCAGCCGCGCGACGGGCGTGGTCGTGGACGGCGAGGAGCGCGCCTTCGACGCCGTGATCGTGACGCAGGACCTGCGCATGGCCGTCGACGAGCTGTTCGACCCGCCGATTGCCGAAGGGTGGGCCGACGACCTGCGGGCGAACGTCTCGCCGATCCTCGACACGTTCGTGAGCCTCGGCGTCCGCGCCGACCTCTCGGACGTGCCCGAATCGGTCGGCTTCCCCGTCGACGAGCCTGTCTTCTGCGGCGGGCAGCGCCACGACGCGCTCGCCATCAACAACTACGCCGCCTACGAGGGCTACGCGCCCGCGGGCTGCACGGCCATGACGCTGTTCATGAACGGCGACACCTACGACTGGTGGGCGGCGCGCAAGGCCGACGGCACCTACGCCGAGGAGAAGCGGAAGCTCGCCGAGGCAGTGATCGCCGCGGTGTCGAGGAAGTACCCGCAGATCGAGGGCAAGGTGGAGGTGTGGGACGTGGCCACGCCGCTCACCTACGAGCGCTACCTGCACTCGTACAAGGGCTCGTGGATGTCCAACATGGCCCCGGGCGAGAAGACGCGCAGCTACCCGGCGAAGCCCGAGGGCATCGCAGGCGCGTACTTCGCCGGCCAGCGTCTCGTCGCCCCCGGCGGCCTGCCCACTGCGGTGGAGACCGCCCGCACCGCCGTCCAGCACCTCTGCCGCGACACGGACACGGTGTTCCAAGGGGTGCTCTGAGGTGCGCGGATAGGATGTTTCACGTGAAACATCCGTGCTAAATCGCCAGATGTATTGCGCGAATTAGTAGAGTTGCGAACGCGAGGGAGGCGCGTTGGGTCGAACGATCCGGCGCGCCTCCCTTTTTCTGCTTGACATCCCATCGCACTGCCCGTACACTGCTGGTTAGTTACTTGAGTAACTAACCAGCAAGGAAAGGACGGAGGAATCGTGAACATCGATCCGGGGCGCGACGTGCCGCTGTTCGTGCAGATCGCCGAGCAGATCGAGGACGACGTCTTCACGGGCGCGTACGCCGAAGGGGACCGCGTCCCCTCGACCAACGAGCTCGCGGCGCTGCTCGGCATCAACCCGCACACCGTCCTCAAGGGCATGAACATCCTCGTGGACGAGGGCATCATCTACAAGAGGAGGGGGATGGGCATGTACGTGCAGGACGGCGCGCGCGAGAAAGTGCGCGCGAAGCGCGAGAGCGCCTTCGACGAGCGCTACGTGAGTGCGCTCGTGGCCGAGGCGAAGAAGCTGGGCCTGACGAAAGAGCAGGTCATCGACCTCATCGAGAAGGGATACGATCATGCGTGAGCTGCGCGCCGAGCATTTGACGAAGCGGTTCGGGAAGACGACGGCGCTCGACGACGTGTCGCTGTCCTTCGAATACGGGAAGATCCACGCGCTCCTCGGCCGCAACGGCGCGGGCAAGACGACGCTGCTGGGCATCGCGTCCAACCGCCTCGTGCCCACGGAGGGCCGCATCCTGGTGGACGGCGAGCTATGCACGTGGATGACCTCATCGAGCAGATGGGTCGCTTCCACGAGGGGTTCGACGCCAAGCGCGCCAAGCGCTTGGCTAAGGCGTTCGACCTCGATGTGAAGGCGAAGACGGGCGCGCTCTCCACCGGCTACCGCACCATCTGCCAGCTCGTGCTGGCGCTCTCGCTCGACGCGGACTACCTGCTGCTCGACGAGCCGGTACTGGGCCTGGACGCCGCCCATCGCGAGCTGTTCTACCAGCTGCTGATGGAGGACTACCTGGAGCGCCCGCGCACGGTGGTCATCGCCACGCACCTCATCGAGGAGGTGGCGAACCTCGTGGAGCGCGTCACCATCATCGACGAGGGTCGCGTGCTCATGCAGGCCTCGGCCGACGAGCTGCGCTCGAGCGGCTACAGCGTGTCGGGGCGCGCAGCCGACGTGCGCGCGTACTGCGAAGGGCTCGACGTGCTCGACGTCGACGAGCTGGGCGGCGTTGCGGTGGCGTACCTCTTGGGCACTCCGGACGCCGAGCGGTTGAACGACCGTCTGGACACGGCGCCCGTCAACCTGCAGAAACTGTTCGTCAAACTGACCGAGAAGGGGGAGTGACCTCATGAAACTCAAAGCGGCCATCCGCTACCAAGCTGTGGAGCTCGTGCAGAGCGCGGCGGTGTTCTGCCTGATCATCGGGGCTATCATCGCCGCTGTGGCCCTGATCGGCCTCACGAAGGGCGCTTATCTGTCGGTGCCTAACATGGGGTTCCTGCCCTACTTCCTCATGCCCCTGCTCGCCCTTTCCACGTTCCAAGGCGACATTCGCTTCCTTATGCAGATGGGGCTCACGCGCCCTCAGGTCATCGCGAGCACGGTTGCGTCGTTGGGGGCGGCCTGCCTGTTCCTCGGTCTCGTCGAAGCCGCGTGCGTGATCCTCGTGTCGTTCTGGCCGCAGATGCAGTCGTTGTACTTGATGTCGTACGGGCTCAGCAACGGTCCTGCGCTCGACTTCCTGTTCATGGCTCTGGGGTGCGCCGCGACTTCGGGCGCGGGACTCGCGTTTGCCGCGCTGCAGATGCGTTTCGGCACGCGGCGCGTCGTGCTCGCCTGCGCGGCGTTGGTCTTGGTAGGGCTCACGATTTTGACGAACGTCGAGGGAGCGGCCTGGGCATTTGCCGGAACCATGTCTTGGCTGCTCGGCTTCGGCGAAGGGGCGAGCTTGGCGAACCCGTTTCTCCTGTTCGCTGTCGTGACGGCCCTCGGCGTGCTCGTTGCCTGGGCTGCTGTCCGCCGCATCGAGGTTCGCTGAACCTGAGGGGCGTGTCGAGGGAACCGTTCCCTCGACACGCCCCCGCGTCGTCAACCGGGGGGTGGCGGGTCGTTGACGGGCGCCGTCTGCGGCTCCGTCGCTCGCTGCGCGTCGCCTACCATGAGCGGGATAGGCATCCATTCGGGCGACGAGGCGGTGAGGCGGGCATGGCGAATCGCAGGGCGCGGGGCGGCGTCGATCCCTCCCAGGTCGCACGTCACTTCCTGTTTGCTCTCGCGGCGGGCGTCGCGGGGGCCGCGGCCTCCATCGCGCTCTCGCTCGCCGTCGACCTCGCCG
>NC_021021.1:600329-601596 GCF_000210055.1 Gordonibacter pamelaeae 7-10-1-b | reverse complement strand
CTCATGGGCGCGGAGATATTCGGCCTGGCCGCCGCGCCGTACCTGGCGCTCGCCGTGGCCGTGGCCTACGCGGGCAGCCGCGACGTGGGCGTGTTCGGGCACGGCACGGTAAGCGAGCTCGAGCGCCTGCGCGCACGGGCCCGCGAAGAACGCATGCGAAAGCACCGGAGGTAGCGCTACAATGGCAACCATGGACACTAAGAAGAATACCCCGGCCCCTGCGGCCGATCCCACGGCCCCTTCGGGCGCCGACGAGCCGCGCGTTTCCGCGCGCCAGGTGCTCGCGCGCTTCGTCGCCTATTACAAGCCCTACAAGTTCCTGTTCTTCTTCGACCTCGTGTGCGCCTCGGTGCTCGCCGCGGTCGATCTGGCCTTCCCCCAGTTCCTGGGCTTCTTCACGAGGGAGTTCTTCCTGGAGCCGCCCGAGGCCATCCTCTCGGCGCTCGGCTGGATCGCGCTCGGGTTCGCCGCGCTCTACGCCCTGCGCACGGCCTGCCAGTACTTCATCACGGCGTGGGGCCATATCATGGGCGCGCGCATGGAGGCCGACATGCGCATGGACCTGTTCAGGCAGTACCAGCGCCTGTCGTTCAGCTACTACGACCGCAACAACACCGGCGAGATGATGAGCAAGCTGCTCACCGACCTGTTCGACATATCGGAGCTGGCGCACCACGGGCCGGAGAACCTGTTCATCTGCATCCTGAAGATCGCGGGCTCGTTCGTGCTGCTGTTCATGATCAACGTGCCGCTCACGGCCATCATGCTGGCGGCCACGGCGGTCATGGCGGCCTACGCGTTCTGGCGCAACTACCGCAAGCGCGTCATCTTCACGGAGAACCGCAGGAAGATGGCCGACATCAACGCGCGGCTGCAGGACTCGCTCGGCGGCATCCGCGTGGTGAAGTCGTTCGGCAACGAGGGCGTGGAGATAGCGAAGTTCGGCGGCACGAACGAGCGTTTCGTGGACACGAAGGAGAGCTCGTACAGGTTCATGGGCGCGTTCCACGCGGTGAACTCGGTGTTCACCGGCGTGCTGTACACCGTGACCATCGTGGGCGGCGGCTACTTCGTGGCAACCGGCGGCCTGGCGCCCGCCGAGCTCGCCATCTACGCCCTGTACATCGGCATCTTCCTGTCGCCCATCGAGCAGCTCATCAACTTCACCGAGCAGTTCCAGAAGGGCTACGCGGGCTTCCGCCGCTTCATGGAGGTGCTGGCCGTGCGGCCCGACGTGCGCAACCGGCCCGGCGCCCTGCCGCTTGCG
>NC_021021.1:598679-600090 GCF_000210055.1 Gordonibacter pamelaeae 7-10-1-b | reverse complement strand
CGCGGGCGGGCGGACGGGTTCGTGGCCGGAGAAGTGCGCTACCGCGGCGCGCGCTTCGGCTACGACGGCGAGCACGAGGTGCTGCGCGGCCTGGACCTGGCCATACCGGCCGGGACGACCGTGGCGCTCGTGGGGCCGTCGGGCGGCGGCAAGACCACCACGTGCTCACTTCTGCCCCGTTTCTACGACCCGGGCGCGGGCTCGGTGGAGATCGACGGCATCGACGTGCGCGACGTGACGGTGGAGACGCTGCGCGAGGCCATCGGCATCGTGCAGCAGGACGTGTACCTGTTCGGCGGCACCGTGCGCGAGAACATCGCCTACGGGCGACCCGATGCCACGGACGCCCAGATCGTGGAGGCGGCGCGGCGCGCGAACATCCACGAGTTCGTCATGGGCCTGCCGGAGGGCTACGACACGTTCGTGGGCGAGCGCGGGGCGCGGCTGTCGGGCGGGCAGAAGCAGCGCATCGCCATCGCGCGCGTGTTCCTGCGCAACCCGCGCATCCTCATCTTGGACGAGGCCACGAGCGCGCTCGACAACGAGAGCGAGCGGGCCATCCAGGCATCGCTCGAGGAGCTGTCCGAGGGCCGCACCACGCTCGTCATCGCGCACCGGCTGTCCACCATACGCGGCGCCGACCTCATCGCGGTGGTGGAGGACGGCCGCATGGTGGAGCAGGGCACCCACGACGAGCTGCTGGAGCTGGGCGGCACGTACGCGCGCTACTACGAGATGCAGTTCGGCCGCCCGTCGGAGGGGCTCTGATCCACGCGGCGCGCCCCCGGGGCGGCCGCCGTGTGGAGCACGTGTGGCATGTCGAAGAAAAGCGCAGATGGGGCCTTGCGCGGCGCACGAACCTTTGGTACTATACCGTTTCGCATGTTTACTAAGCGAGGACGGGCGGCACGGGTTCGCCCGGCTTACAGAAGGAGCATAGATCATGGCAGTACCTAAGCGCAAGATGGGCCGTATCCGCACCCATAACCGTCGCAGCAGCAACGATAAGATCGGTGCGCCCGCCCGTTCCGTGTGCCCGCAGTGCGGCGAAGTGAAGCTTCCGCACCGCGTGTGCCCGAACTGCGGCTTCTACAAGAACCGCGAGGTTATCGAGACGGAATAGCGCATCCGCGCTTTGGCGCGCGCTCTTCGGCCGCGTTGAAAAGCCTCCCCGCACGTCAGCGCCCGCTGATGCATGGGGAGGCTTTTTCAGGTTGGTCGAGCAAGGCGCGCGGCTGGGACCCGGCAGGGCCGGGGCTCGCTCAGGAGGCCGGCCTCGCGGGAGGCCGTCGGCAGAAGGAGGCAATCATGTCCGAGGAAGTCACGATAGCGGTCGACGCCATGGGGGGCGACGACGCCCCGGGCGTCGTGCTCGACGGCGTGGCCCAGGCGCTCGAGGCCGACGGGGCCC
>NC_021021.1:595881-598269 GCF_000210055.1 Gordonibacter pamelaeae 7-10-1-b | reverse complement strand
CGGCAGGGACGCTCGTCATGGGCCGCATCAAGGGCGTGGCGCGCCCGGCGCTGGCCACGGTCATCCCGTCGCCCGTGCGCCCGGTGGTCATGTGCGACGTGGGCGCGAACGCGGACTGCAAGCCTGCGTACCTCGTGCAGTTCGCCCAGATGGCCACCGTCTACGCCGAGCGCATCGTCGGCATCGAGAACCCGTGCGCGGCGTTGCTGAACATCGGCGAGGAGGAGGCGAAGGGCTCGCAGTTCGCCCAGGAGGCCCACGCGCTGCTGAAGGAGCAGCTGCCCAACTTCGCCGGCAACGCCGAGGGCGGCGACATCCTCCCCGCGAAGTTCGACGTCATCGTCACGGACGGCTTCACGGGCAACGTGTGCCTGAAGACCATCGAGGGCACGTCCAAGACCCTGTTCAAGACGCTCAAGGGCATCATGATGCGAACCCCCGTCACGAAGCTGGGGGCGCTCGCCATCAAGGGCGGCCTGAAGGAGCTCATGGCGCAGGTGAGCCCCGACACGTACGGCGGCGCGCCGCTTCTGGGCGTGAAGGGGGCGCTGCTGGTGGGGCACGGCTCCTCGAGCGCCTTCGCGGTGAAGAACGGCGTGCTCACCACGGCCGGCGTGGTGCGCGCGGGGGTTTCTGAAATAATCGCGCAGACCGTGGCGAAGGGCGCGTAGTCGGCTACAATGAACCGAACGGCAAGGTGGCCCCGGCGCGTCCGCGTCCGGGGCCTTCCTTGCGCCTGGCCTCCCCGTCCTGGCGGGGGCGCGGGGCGGCGCCGACGGACCGGAACACACGAGAGAAGCGACCAGCAGAGGGCCGAACCTTCATGATATTGACCGAAGAGCAAGAACAGAAGCTCGCCAGAGCGCAAGAGATACTCGACTACCGCTTCGATAGCGAGCACCTCCTGCTCTCTGCCATCACCCACCCCTCGGCAACCGAGGGCAAATCCGTCAAGTACTCCTACGAGCGCCTTGAGTTTTTGGGCGACAGCATCCTGGGAGCCATCGTGGCGGCCATCGCGTTCCACCGTTTCCACGACCTGGACGAGGGCGGGCTCACGCGCATCAAGGTGGCGCTCGTGTCGGGCGCGAGCCTGTCGGACGTGGCCGACCGTCTGGGCTTCGCGGACGTCATCGTGTTCGGCTCGTCGGAGACGGGCACGGGCAAGCGCGGCCTGCACTCCGCGCTGGAGAACGTGTACGAGGCCGTGGTGGCGGCGCTCTACCTGGACGGCGGCATCGGGGCCGCGCAGGAGTTCGTGGAGCGCACGCTCATCCCGCGCATGTCGCTGGACATGGCGCGCGAGCCGGAGAACCCCAAGAGCGCCCTGCAGGAGAAGCTGCAGGAGGACGGCATCACGCCCACGTACAAGCTCGTGGAGACGCAGGGGCCGCCGCACGACCGCACGTTCGTGGCGCAGGTGTTCGCCGGCACGCAGGGCCTGGCCCGCGGCACCGGCCGCACGAAGAAGGAGGCCGAGAGCCAGGCGGCCAAGAGCACGCTCGCGCGCCTCGGCGAGTTCTTCGGGCTGGGCGTGGACGAGGAGACGCGCGCCGAGAAGGCCGAGGCGGCCAAGCTGGCCAAGGCCGAGAAGGCGGCGGCGCGCGCCGAGGAGAAGGCGCGCAAGAAGAGCGAGCGCGCCCAGGCCAAGCAGCGCAAGCAGGGGTAGGCCGTGTACCTGAAGTCGCTCGTCCTCAAGGGTTTCAAGTCGTTCGCCGACCGCAGCGCGCTCGCGCTCGAGCCGGGCATCACGGCCGTGGTGGGCCCGAACGGCTCGGGCAAGTCGAACATCTCGGACGCGGTGCTGTGGGTGCTGGGCGAGCGCAACGCGAAGAACCTGCGCGGCCAGGCCATGGAGGACGTCATCTTCGCGGGGTCGTCCGCACGCAAGCCGGTGGGCATCGCCGAGGTGGACCTTGTGCTGGACAACTCGGACGGCACGCTTCCCGTGGACTTCGCCGAGGTGGCCATCACGCGCCGCATGTACCGCTCCGGCGAGAGCGAGTACCTGATCAACGGGGTGGTGGCGCGCCGCATGGACGTGCTGGACATCCTGCACGACACGGGTCTCGGCACCGGCACGCACTCCATCATCAGCCAAGGCTCGCTCGACTCCATCCTGCAGTCCAAGCCGGAGGACCGCCGCGCGCTCATCGAGGAGGCGGCCGGCGTGCTGAAGCACAAGCAGCGCAAGGCCAAGAGCGAGCGGAAGCTGGAGCACATGGACCAGCACCTCGCGCGCGTGAAGGACGTGGCGGCCGAGGTGGAGCGCCAGCTGGGGCCGCTCGAGCGCAAGGCGAAGCGCGCGCGGGCCTACCAGGGGCTGTCCGCCGAGCTCTCCGAGCTCACCTTGGCGCTGGCCGTGGACGACCTGCGCGTGCTGCAGCG
>NC_021021.1:593196-594777 GCF_000210055.1 Gordonibacter pamelaeae 7-10-1-b | reverse complement strand
GGGGGCATGCACCAGGCGGCCAACGAGGCCCGCACCGCCGCGCGCGCCGCGCACGACGCGTTCGACGAGGCCAACGCCCGCATGGGACAGGCCCGGGTCGACAAGGGCCGCCTGGAGGTGCAGGTGGAGGGGGCGGTGAACGCCATCGTGCACGACTGCAAGGTGCCGCTCGACCATGCGCTCGCGCTGCCCGAGCTGGAGGACCGGGGCGCGGTGGAGGACCAGGCGTTCAAGCTGCGCCGCCGCATCGCCAACATGGGCACCATCAACCCCGATGCCGCCGACGAATACGAGCGCCTCAAGGAGCGCTACGACTACCTGGCCGCGCAGCTCGCCGACCTCGACGGCGCGCGCCGTGCGCTCGGCAAGATCGTGCGCGTCATCGACGCCCGCATGAAGGACGACTTCGTCCGCACGTTCGACGCGGTCAGCAAGAACTTCAGCGAGATATTCGCCGTGCTGTTCCCGGGTGGGTCGGCCGAGCTCTCGCTCGTGGACCCCGACGACTTGGAGAACACGGGCGTGGAGGTGACGGCGCAGCCGCGCGGCAAGCGCATCACGAAGATGATGCTCATGTCCGGCGGCGAGAAGTCGCTCACGGCGCTCGCGCTCCTGTTCGCGGTGTACCGTATCCGCACGACGCCGTTCTACATCCTGGACGAGGTGGAGGCCGCGCTCGACGACTCGAACCTGCGGCGCCTCACGTCGTACCTGGAATCGCTGCGCGACTCCACGCAGCTCATCATGATCACGCACCAGCGCCGCACCATGGAGATGGCCGACGTGCTGTTCGGCGTGTCCATGCAGGCCGACGGCGTGACGAAGGTGGTCAGCCAGAAGCTGGAGCACGCGCTGCGCCACGCGGAGTAGCTTCAACGTGCGTGCGGGAGGGGGAGCGGGCGATGGCCGCACCCCCGCCGCGGCCGCCTCGCCTACTTCACCAGCAGGTAGACGATGTTGGCGAGGGCCCAGGCGAAGAACAGCACGCAGTTGGCCTTCGCCAGCACGTCGAGCACCTTGTTCGACAGCTTCTCGCCCTTGACCAGCACGTCTGCGTTCAGCAACGAGAAGAAGAGGATCATGAGCGAGTAGCCGTTCATGTTGCTCTCGTTGCCCGTGACCAGCGAGTAGACGAAACCCGCCCAGATGAAGGGCAGCATGACCAGGGTTATCGTCTGGAACAGGCTCGCATCTTGCCGCTTGCGAAACCCGGGGTCCTTCCTCTGCTCGAACCAGCCTTCCGCCTGCCCGCTTGCCGCAGCTTCCAAATGCTCTTCAGCCATGATGAGACGCTCCATTTCCAGATAGAGTATAGTGGGAACCGAAAGTATTCGCTTGCAAGCAGGCTGATTGTAGCATAGTATCCATCATTGATATAGTAGAGGGAGCGAAATGGCGAAGAGGAGCCCGTACGAGACGGGGGAGCTGTCCGACAGCATCTTCCTGATCCTCTTGGCCACGCTCGAGCCGGCGCACGGCTACCGGATCATGCAGGGCATCAGGGAGTCCACGCAGGGCACGGTGGAGATAGGGCCGGCCACCATGTACACGACGCTCAAGAAGCTCAAAGGCGCGGGCTGG
>NC_021021.1:591655-592800 GCF_000210055.1 Gordonibacter pamelaeae 7-10-1-b | reverse complement strand
CGCGGTGCTGCGGCGCGACTTCGAGCGGCGCCGGCGGCTGCTGGCGCTCGCCGAGGGGCTGCTGGGCAGGGAGGACGATGGCGCCGGTGCCGGGGCAGGCGAGGAGGGGCATGGCGAAGACGACCTATAGGATGTGCGGGGGCTTGGCGATCATGCCCGGGCACGACATGGCCATGCTCAAGCGCATGAGCGCGAAGGGCTGGCATGTGCGCGGCATCAACCGGGCGCTCCTGTACCGCTTCGAGCAGGGCGAGCCGCACGACTACGACTACGCGGTGGACTTCCAGCGCGACTTCTCCGAGGAGGCGCGGGAGCTCTACGGCCTCGGCGGCTGGGAACCCGTCGTGCTGGGGTCCGGCTGGCAGATCGTGCGCGCCGAGGCCGGCACGACCCCCTTGTACACCGATGACGACGCGGAGGCGGAGACGCTTCGGGAGAGCCGGAAGGGCCTGGGCGTGCGCGCGCTCCTCTGCGCGGTTGCCGCGGCGTTGCTCTTCGTGCTCCAGGCGCGGCTTTCTGCCCAGGGCAACGAGCCGGCGTCGTGGGCCTGCCTCGCAGCGTGCGTGGCCCTCGCGTCCGGGTTCGTTCTCTCGCTCTTCCCCTTCGTCGGGTATACGCGCTCCTTGCGCAAGATCCACGCCGAGCAGGAAGCGGACCCGCGCCGCTGACGTGCGGCCCTATTTGGGATACACTGTTCAGGTTGTTGAGAAAGGAGCCCGCACATGGGATTTTTCGATAGGATAAGCGAGGGGCTCTCCCGCTCGCGCGACAAGTTCAAAGAGCAGATGAACGTCCTTCTGGACCGCGGCCCGGATCTGGACGACGAGTTCTGGGACGGCCTGGAGGAGACGCTCATCCTGGCCGACATCGGGGGCGCGGCAGCCAGCGAGATCGTGGAGAACCTTCGCGACCAGGCCACAAGACGGGCGCTTCCCGATGCATACGCGGTGCTCGACCTGCTGAACGACCAGATAGCCTCCACGTTCACGCCCGGCGGCGAGGACGTGCTCGGCGGCGGGCCGGCCGTGGTGCTGTTCGTGGGCATCAACGGCACGGGCAAGACCACCACGGTGGGCAAGCTCGCCAAGGAGGCGACCGACGCGGGCCGCACGGTGCTCCTGGGCAGCGCCGATACGTTCCGCGCA
>NC_021021.1:585481-590957 GCF_000210055.1 Gordonibacter pamelaeae 7-10-1-b | reverse complement strand
CCTCGGGCTACGCGCGGTACGCCGTGGAGCCGCCGTTGTTCGATCCCGGCCGCGTGCGCGCGACGTTCGTCTCGGAGGGCGACGAGGTGGCCGTCGGACGCTTCCGCTTCCGGGTGATCGAGGTGCCGGGCCACACGCCGGGTCATCTCGCATTGTTCGAGCCCGACTCGGGCGTGCTGTTCGGCGGCGACCACGTGCTGTTCGTCATCTCGCCGGGCATCGCGCTCTTCCCCGACGGCGCCGACGCCCTGCAGGCCTACCTCGACAGCCTGGCGAAGGTGCGTGCGCTCGGCTGCTCGCGCCTGTTCGTGTCGCACGGCGAGCCGCGCGACGACTTCGCCGAGCGCATCGACTGGCTGGACGCCCATCACCGCGAGCGCCTGGAGGAGGCCGCGGGCATCGTGGCCGCCGGCCCGGGCCTGACCGGCGAGCAGGTGATCCGCCGCATAAAGTGGAACGTGCCTCACGGCCGTTGGGAGGACATCTCGTTCGTGCAGCGCTGGTGCATCCTCATGGAGGGCCTCGTGATCCTCGACCACCTGGTCGACCGCGGCCGCATCCGCCGCGAGGTGGGCGAGGACGGCCTACGGCGGTACTTCTGAGGAACCTGTTTCGCGCTTTTGTCGACTGTTTATGCGCTTCGCTTGCACCGCTGTCTGGCAATCCCTACCATTGCGCGAAAAGCGAATCTCCCGCCGGGGAGGCGAAAGGAGTAGCGGATGAACGCGAAGGCGAGGGCGGGCTTACTCGCGACGGTGCTGGCGGTTGTTGCTTTCGGTGGCGGCGTGCTGGCTGGATGCACCACGTCGGAGCCGTCAGGCGGGTCGGGTATCGGCCTTGTGAACAAGGTCACCACGCAGGAGGGCGTCGCGTTCACGCTGTACGTGGGGCTGGCCGATGCGGACACAGGCGCGCAGGAGCTTTCGTTCGACGAGGCGAAGGCCCTGGCCACGCCGCTCGTCTCCGCTACGGGCGAAGGCTACACCGTGATCGAGGCGCAAGGCGGCTACACCGATGATGCGGGCAATCTGGTGGAGAACGGCACGCTCGTGTACACCGGCATCCATGCGGGCGAGCAGGAGGTGCTCGGCCTCGTCGACGATTTGAAGGCGGCGCTCCACGTGGAGAGCGTCTACGTCACGAGCGCCCAGCAGGGCTACGCCATCTACGGCGGCACCATCGCGTTCGCGGCATAAGGAGCGGCAAGAAGAGGGGCATCACCGTTCGGGCGCGAAGGGATCCGCTGCTCGCGTATCCGGCACGCGCTGCAGCTTGCGGCGAAGGTCGGCTGCATTTACCGTCGGCAAGGCGAGCAGATGCTCCACCCGCAGCCGGATGTACTCGTTGAGGAGATCGACGTATCCGTCCGCAAGGGCATGGACGGGATGCGGTGCGAACTCGAATCCGCGCAGGAGCGCGAGGCGATCTTTCATGTCTGCGGTCATCAGATATTCTGCCTGGTAGTCCAGCGTCACGTCCATGTGGCCGCGGTACCACGCCGCCGTGGAAGCAAGGTCGGCGGCGGTCAAGCCCGAATCGATGTCGCGCATGAACAGCGCCAGGTTGTTGTCGAACACCGGTGCCGCGCCGGTCACGCGCCGCGAGGCGTTGTCGAAGAGGAAGCCGAAGTTGTTCAGGTGCCGGTCGTCGTTGGCGGTGAGCGCGTCAAGTACTGACATGCCTGTGAACAGGTTGAACGCCTCCTCGCCCAGCTCTAAGTACACGGCTGCGGCCTCCTCGAACGGCAGGACGCCGAACGTGGCCGCGAAGGGCGTGAAGCCTGTTTCGCGGCTGGTGAACAGCGGGCAGGCGCTGCATAACGATCCGTGCCATTCAGCAAGGTCGTAGGGGATATGGTAGATTCCGAGCGCTTCGGCTAGCTGGGCTGCGAAATGTTCGGCGAACGGCTCCAGCCCATTCGTGTTGAGGGAACCCGCTTTGTAGAGGAACCGTTTCCCTTCGTGGATGCGCCATGCCTTAGGGAACTGGCCGCTGGTGGTGAGCTCGCCGGAGGGCCCGGCCGGCGTTCGGGACAAGTCGACGACGCCCGAGAAGGCTACGGTCGCGACCAGGTCGTCAAAATTGTTCTCGTAGAGGTTCTTCTCGGCGAATGTCGCGTTCGAGTCATCGGGAACGACCCAATAGGCGTCGTTCAGGGAAAGCGCGTTGCAGACGTCGAGGATCTGGATGGGGTCGTCGAGGTGGATGCCGTACTGCCGCACGATACGCGAGGCGTACGTCCGGTTCTTCGAGATGGTGCGCGCCCGGATCCAACGATCCACCGAGGCGGGCTCGCCTGCCATGCGAAAGGGGAGCAGATGACGTTTTTCTTTGTCAACCTCGATGTTCGTGCAACGCGCCCCCGTGCGCGCATCGCGCGCAAGCGTGAACCGCGCCACGTCGGCGTCGAAGAGCTTCAACCGGTATGTCCGAGCTTCGTCCATGCGGCCATTCTACCATGGAGGGCAAGGGGGCGAATTGGTATAGCGGGCCAAAGTATCGGTGCAAGTTGAACCGATTGTGTCCGTTTGGGCAGTCTGAAGTTCCGAACGCCCATCCTTGGGATAGAATGATTTATAAATATTAGCGTATTAGTTATGCAATGCTTGAACACCTAAGCTTATCTGCTCAATCGCAGTTTTCACAATGGACACTCGTTTTGCTCGTTGAAAAGGTGAAGTTCGCCTTGGGCGGCGGGGTTCAAGTATAATCTCCCTCTAGCGAACAACATGACCGACGACGGGAGCGCACTTCCATGCTCGAGAACCTCTCCGAACGCCTTCAGGGCATATTCAGCGGGCTGCGCGGCAAGGGCCGCCTGACCGAGGACGACATCAACGACGCCATGCGCGAGATCCGCATGGCGCTTCTGGAAGCCGACGTGAACTTCAAGGTGGTGAAGGGCTTCATCGCCCGCACGAAGGAGCGCTGCCTGGAGGCGGAGGTGCTCGACTCGCTCACGCCGGCGCAGAACGTCATCAAGATCGTGCTCGACGAGCTCACCGAGCTCTTGGGCCGCACGGACAGCAAGCTCGTCCTGGGCAGCCGTATCCCCAACGTCATCATGCTCGTGGGCCTGCAGGGCTCCGGCAAGACGACGGCCGCCGCGAAGCTGGCCTACCGCCTGAAGCAGGAGAACCACTCGCCCCTGCTCGTGGCCTGCGACGTGTACCGTCCCGCCGCGGCCGACCAGCTGCAGACCCTCGGCGGCGAGATCGGCGTGCGCGTGTACCGCGGCGACGGGCAGGACCCGGTGCGCATCGCCACCGAGGGCGTCCAGGACGCCATCGACAACCTGCGCGACGTGGTCATCGTGGACACGGCGGGCCGTTTGCACGTGGACGACGAGATGATGGACGAGGCCGAGGCCATCAAGCGGGCGGTCAAGCCCGACCAGATCCTCATGGTGGTGGACGCCATGACCGGCCAGGACGTGGTGAACGTGTCGGCCGCCTTCGCCGAGCGCGTGGACTTCGACGGCGTTATCATGTCCAAGATGGACGGCGACGCCCGCGGCGGCGGCGCGCTGTCCATCAAGCAGGTCACCGGCAAGCCCATCAAGTTCATCTCGTCCGGCGAGAAGCCGGATTCCCTCGAGGAGTTCCATCCCGACCGCATGGCGAAGCGGATACTTGGGATGGGCGACGTGGTCAGCCTCATCGAGAGCGCCGTCAAGGTGCAGCAGGAAGAGGTGGAGCAGGAGCAGGCCGAGCGCATGATGCGCGCGAACCTCACGCTCAACGACTTCATCGACATGAACCGTCAGATACGCAAGATGGGCGGCATATCGAAGCTGATCAGCGCGCTGCCCGGCGGCGACAAGGCCATGTCGCAGGGCCAGGTGGACGAGGGGGCGCTCGACCATATGGAGGTCATCATCAACTCCATGACCAAGGCCGAGCGCGAGAAGCCCGATCTGCTGAACGGCTCGCGGCGCGCCCGCATCGCCGCCGGCGCCGGCGTGACCGTCTCGGACGTGAACCAGCTGATCAAGAAGTTCAACGAGACGAAGAAGATGATGAAGAAGATGATGCCCGCCGTTGAGGACCTGCAAGGCGGCAAGAAGGGCAAGAAGGGCAAGAAGGGCCGCCGGCGTCGCATGGGCCTGCCCGGCATGGGGGGCATGAGCATGGCCGACATCAAGAAACTCCAGGACATGATGGGCGAATAGGCGTGACGCGGCGGCTTCGAGGCCGCCGCGTTTTCGGCCGACGTGGACGCGCTCGCGGAGTGGGTCGACGGGTTCTCCGACGACGAGCTGTTCGAGCCGGGCGGCCGGAAGTGGGCGCAGTCGACCCCGTCGATGTGGCCGGTGTGGAAGTGGGTCCACACGAACACCGTCGCGCCGTTCAAGTCGTTCCTCAGCAAGATCCGCAAGTGGAAGAAGCTGCGGAGCTAAGCTGCGGACAGATGGGGGCGGTTCTCTTCTGTCTTCCTGCTACCTGCGTACGCGTAGGCGGAAAAGGACGGGCTTCGCTCGGACGTGGCGGTTCGCTCGCGCGAAACCCCAGGTCGTGCTTTCAACGCGCGTGACGTACGCCCCGTGCGCCGTCGGACAACTTGGCTGCCACGTGCAACAGGGGATTGTCCGGGGGCAAACCGTTACATATTGTAACCGTTTGCGTGGTAGCAGTTGGTTACGGCCCGTAACCAACGAGGTCAGGTGCTTGCGCTCGCGGAAAGAGATTTCCAGCCAACTTGGGTACAATGGTCTCGTCCATCCGGCTGGCCGAAGGGGAGTGCGATGCCGAGCATACTCATAGTCGATGACGATGCGGACCTGTCCGCCATCGTGGCACGCTATCTGGAGAGCGAGGGGTTCGCGGTGGAGCGCGCGGCGAGCGCGGAGGAGGCTTACGACGTCCTTGCCACGCGTGCGTTCGACCTGGTGCTGCTCGACATCAACCTGCCGGGCGACGACGGGTTCGCGGCGTGCGCGGCTCTGCGGCGCGCAAGCGACGTGCCCATCGTGTTCGCCTCGGCGCGCACGAGCGAGACCGACCGCATCGTCGGGCTCGACACGGGCGGGGACGACTACCTGCCGAAGCCCTACTCGTTGCGCGAGCTCTTGGCCCACGTGAACGCGCTGCTCAGGCGGTCACGTGGGCGAGCGGGCGGGGAAGGGGCCGACGGCGCGCTCGCGGCGGGGCCGTACGTGCTCGACGAGGCGGCGGGCTCGATGTTGAAGGACGGCGCGGCCATCCCGCTCTCTCCCAAGGAGTTCGCGCTCGCACGCTACCTGATGGCGCGCGAGGGAGAGGTCGTGTCGAAGGATCGCCTGCTGGCCGAGGTGTGGGGCGCGTTCTCGGAGGTGGAGCCGCAGACGGTGTCGGTGCACATGAGCTGGCTGCGCGCGAAGGTCGAGGACGATCCGGCGCACCCTGCCCACTTCAAGACGGTGCGCGGGCGGGGCTACTGCTTCGACGCGGCGGGCGGGGCGTCGTGACGGCGGCCTCCCGCGAGGGCGCGCGCATCG
>NC_021021.1:583818-585148 GCF_000210055.1 Gordonibacter pamelaeae 7-10-1-b | reverse complement strand
CGCGGCCGCCGGCGTGAAGGGCGGCCTCCCCATCGCTCTGGTCTGGGCGCTCGCCGCGCTCGGGGCGGCGGTCGTGTGGGGCGTCGTCGCGTACCTCCATGTCAGCGTCGTGCGCCCGTTCATGCGTCTGGAGTCGTTCGCCCAGGACGTGGCGGCGGGCAACCTCGACACTCCGCTCGCCTACGAGCGTAGCAATCCGTTCGGACGCTTCACCTGGGCGTTCGACAACATGCGCGCCGAGATCAAGCGCGCCCGCGCCGCCGAGGCCGAGGCCGTGGAGCAGGGCAAGACGGCGGTGGCGGCGCTCTCGCACGATATCAAGACGCCCATCGCGTCCATCCGCGCCTACTCCGAGGCGCTGGAGCTGGGCCTCGCGCGCAACGACGCGGAGCGCGAAGGCTACGCGCGCACGATCGCGCGCAAGTGCGACGAGGTGACCTCGCTCACCGACGACCTGTTCCTCCATGCGCTCGCCGACCTCGACCGCATCCGCGTGAGCTGCGAAGACGCGCCCATAGCCCGCACGATCCGCCAGGCGGTCGCAGATTTCGGCGTGGCGGGCAACGTGGCGCTCGGGCGCCTCGACGAGGCGCGGGTGGCCCACGATCCGAAGCGCCTCGAGCAGGCGCTGGAGAACCTGCTGGCGAACGCCGCCAAGTACGCGCCCGGCGCGGCCGTGGAGGTGGAGGGCGTCCTCGACATCGCCGAGCGCGTCTACCGGGCGACCGTGCGCGACCATGGGCCCGGCATCCCGCCCGAGGACCTCCCGTTCGCCACCGAGCGTTTTTACCGCGGCTCGAACGCGCACGAAGCTCCCGGTGCCGGCCTCGGCCTGTTCATCGCGCGCTACCTGGTAGGGCAGATGGGCGGCGCCCTGCGGCTGGAGGATGCCGACCCCGGGCTCAGGGTCGCTCTGGAATTCCCCCTCGAACCTTAAGGACGCCTTAATGTTTGGACGGGTACGATGCCCTCAAGCGACCATGCGAGACGAGAGGGCATCATGAAAGAACCTATCATCCAAACCGAGCGGCTCTGCAAGAGCTATGCGGCCGACGGCGTGCAGGCGCACGTGCTGAGCAACGTCGACCTGGCGCTGTACGCAGGCGACTTCACCGCCATCATGGGGCCGTCGGGCTCAGGCAAGTCGACGCTGCTCTACTGCCTGTCCGGCATGGACGCACCCACGGCGGGCGACGTGCTCTACCGGGGCAAGAGCATCACGAGCCTGCGCGAGCGCGACATGGCCGAGCTGCGCGCGCAGCATTTCGGCTTCGTGTTCCAGCAGGCGCACCTCGTGTCGAACCTCACGCTGTTCGAGAACGTGGCCGTG
>NC_021021.1:578875-583616 GCF_000210055.1 Gordonibacter pamelaeae 7-10-1-b | reverse complement strand
CGCACCACCTGCCCAGCCAGGCGTCCGGCGGCCAGCAGCAGCGCTGCGCCGTGGCGCGCAGCGTGGTGAACGACCCCGACATCGTGTTCGCCGACGAGCCCACGGGCGCCCTCAACCGCGCGAACACGCTCGAGGTGCTCGCGCTCCTCGGCGAGCTGAACGCAAGCGGCCAGTCCATCTGCATGGTCACGCACGACGTGTTCTGCGCCCTGCGCGCGAGCCGCGTGCTGTACCTGGAGGACGGCTCGATCAAGGGCGAGCTCGAGCTGCCCGCCTTCCGCGCCGACGGAGACGCCGCCTACCTCAAGGCCCGCGACGCCCAGGTGAACGCCTGGCTGTCGTCGCTGGCCTGGTAGGGGGGGGTGGACGCTATGGCGCTCATGCGCACGCTGATCGCGGCCGGCCTCAAGCGCGGCCGTCGGTCGTTCTTCGGCATCTTCCTGCTCATGGCCCTCACGGGCGCCGTGCTCACGTTCACGGCGAGCATGTACGTGGACCTGAACGCCCGCGAGGAGGCGGCCCTTGCCGAGATAGAGGCGGGCGACGTGTACGCCGTCGACGCGGCGGCGAACCTCAACCGCGAGGTGGCCGCCGAGATCGAGGCGCTGCCCGAGGTTTCCGAGGCGCGCCTGAACGACGCTCTGGGCGTTCCCGTAAAGTACTACCGGGGGGACGGCACGGCCGTCGACAAGAACCCCACGTCGGGAACAGCGCTTGTGGCCTGGGGCGATGCGCTTGATTTCCGCCTGTTCTCCGAAGACGGCATGAGCCTCGTCGACGAGATGCCCGAGCCCGGGCCCGACGAGGTGTACGTGCCCATGTCGATGCAGGCGTCTCCCGGTGTCCGCGAAGGCGACGAGCTCGAGGTGATCGTGGGGGACTCGACGCGGCGCCTCGCCATCGCGGGTTTCTACGAGGATCCCCAAATGGGCACCCCGTTCATGGAGATCAAGCGCTACGTGGTGGCGGCGCGAACCTTCGACGAGGTGGCCGCCGAGGTGGACGCCGCGGCGGCTTTCGACGGCGAGACGCAGAAGCTGTTCACGTCCCAGGCGAAGCTCGCCGCGTACCGCATGGCCGAGATCAACGTGCGCTTGACGGACGAGGCGCGCGCGGCCGGCACGACCTCGTCCGACCTTGCCCGGATCATCGCGGAGGAGATCGCCTGGGCGAACACCGCTTCGGGGATGTTCGCCTCCGACACGCTCGTCGGCTATGCGATGATGGTGGTGGTCATCGGGGGCGCCGTCATGGGCGTGTTCGCGCTGCTTCTGTTCGCGATAGCGCTCATCATCTGCACGCACACGGTGTCGACCTCCATCGAGGAGGGCTACGCCGACTACGGCACGCTCAAGGCCCTCGGCCTGCCGAACCGCGCGCTGCGCGGCATGCTGGTCGTCGAGTACGCGGGCGTGAGCCTGGCGGGACTCGCCGTGGGACTCGCGCTGGGATCCGCCCTCGTGCCCCTCGCGCTCCCGTTCTTCGCCCAGCTCACCGGCGTGTTGGCGAGCAACGTCACCCCGCCTGCGCTGGCGATCGGCCTTCTGGCCGTGCTGCTCGCGCTCGTGGCGGCGGTCGTCGCGCTCAAGACGGGCAAGCTCGCGCGCATCTCGTCGCTCGTGGCGTTTCGCGGCGGCGCTGCCGACGTGCGCTTCCGCAGCCGCGGCGAGCGTCCCTTGGGCGGCAGCCATCTGAGCTTGCAGCTGGCGGTGCGCGCCATCATGTCGGCGAAGCGGCGCTATGTGGGGCTCGCAGGGTGCGCGTGCGTCCTGTGCGCGTTCATCGTGCTCGTGTTCGGCATCGGCGGCACGCTGCGCGGCGAGAACGCGGCACAGGACGCGTTCGGCATGTGGGAGAGCAACCTGTCGATCACCCTCGCGTCGCCCGACGTGGACATAGCCGAAGTCGAGCGCGTCATCGAGGAGTCGAGCCCCATCGAGAAGTCGTGGCAGGAGGCGTTCGCCATGGTGAGCTTCGGCGGGGAGAGCCACTCGTTCGCAGGCCTGAGCGACCTAACCCTCGTGCAGGGCGTGACGGAGGGCCGTCTGCCCGAGCACGACAACGAGGCGCTCGTCGGCACCAACCTGGCGAAGACGATGGGCTTGCGGGTGGGCGACGAGCTGACGGTGGACGGCGCGGACGGGAAGGAGCGCCGGTTCGTGGTGAGCGGGCTGCTCTCCGCCATGTTCAATGCGGGCTACGGCACCATTCTCACCTACGACGGAGTGCGCGACCTGGCCGGAACCGCCGAGGAAGCCGCCGAGCCGTCGCGCCAGTACCAGCTGGCCGATCCCGGTGCCGCCGATGAGGCGCGCGCCGCCGTCGAGTCGCGGTTCGGCGACGCGGTGGACACGCGCTCGACCGGCATGTTCGCCGACACCACCAGCATGATCGATCTCATCCAGCAGCTGTTCACCGTCATGGGCTATGCGATGGCGGGCGTCGCGGCGGTGCTCGCGTTTTTAGCCGTGTCGCTCATCATCGGGCGCATGTTCACGGCCGAGCGCCATGACCTGGGCGTGTACCTCGCGCTCGGCTTCACCTCGCGGGCCCTGCGCCTGCAGCTCGCGCTGCGCTTCTTCCTCGTGGCGCTCGTCGGCTGCGCGCTGGGCGCGACGGCGGCGGCGCTCGGCGGCAGCTGGCTCATGGGGCAGCTGTTCGGCCTGTTCGGCGTGTCACGGTTCGCCATCGACGCGAATCCGCTCATGGTGGGCGGCCTGACGCTCGGCCTCGCGCTCGTGTTCCTGGTGGCCGCCTACGCGAGCGCCCGAAAAGTGAGGCGCGTGGACGTGCGCGAGCTGGTGGCCGAGTAGGGTTCCTCCGCCAACCTCCCCGGGTCCTCCTCCCTCCCGCATCCGACGGTTGCCGCCGCGCCGCATGGACGGCGCGGCGCCCTCTGCTATACTGGCGCCGCATGGTGAAGCCCGCGAGAAAGGATGCGCCCATGGCCCTGGAGATTCGGCCGTACCGCGAGGAGGACCTCGCGGGAATGCTAAAGGTGTGGAACGAGGTCGTGGAGGGTGGCGAGGCCTTCCCCCAGATCGAGCCGCTCACGTTGGAGAAGGCGGCGGAGTTCTTCGCGGCCCAGACGCTTTCCGTGGTGGCCGACCTCGATGGAAAGGTCATGGGCCTGTACGTGCTCCATCCGAACAACGTGGGACGCTGCGCGCACGTGGGCAATGCGAGCTACGCCGTGGCGTCGAGCGTGCGCGGACTCGGTCTGGGCCGTGCCCTCGTGGAGGACTCGCTGGCGCAGGCGGCGCGCAAGGGCTTCCGGGGCCTGCAGTTCAATGCCGTGGTGGCCGGCAACGCCGGGGCCATCCACCTGTACGAGGACCTGGGCTTCGTGCGCGTGGGCACCGTGCCCGGCGGCTTCGTGAACTTCATGGGCGGCTACGAGGACATCCATATCTACTACCGCGACTGCGTCGACACGCGCCGTCCCTGCTGAGGCTAGGAGGGCCCCGGTCGGGGCTTGCGGCGGGAGGGCGCGGCGCCGGCTTCCCCGAATGACTTTTCAGAGTGCGGCTCCTAGGTGGACGAGATCGGAGCCAACTTTTTTTCGTCCATGATGTTATTGATCATATTAACTCGTACTTCCCGCACCTTCGAGAGCACCTGCGAGAAGGCCGCGGCGCGGGTGCAGCCTTCTCGCAGGTTCGTCAGACTCTCCCACGCGCCGAGCGGGGGGCGAAACGTGGGCTTTTCGAGGACGTGGGGGGTCGGGGATGCCGGCTTTGCGAGGGTTCGCGTACAATAGCGGGCACTACGAGACGACAATCGCTTGTCAAACGGGGGATTACGCCGTATCATAAGCAATTGCTGTTTTGCGGGAATCGTGCGTGCGCCCAGAAGGCCCCGCCCAACCCGCCCGACCTGACGTAAGAAGCAAAAGGAGTTCACCTTCATGGCAGTCAAAATTCGCCTGGCCCGCCACGGCGCAAAGAAGCGCCCGTACTACCGCATCGTCGTTGCCGACGCGCGCTGCCCGCGCGACGGTAAGTTCATCGAGGAGGTCGGCCGCTACAACCCCTGCGCCAACCCCGCGATGGTGAAGTTCGACCTGGAGAAGGTCGACCAGTGGATCAAGAACGGCGCCCAGCCCACCGACACGGTGGCGCGCCTGCTCAAGAACGCCCGCGAGAACGCGTAAGCGCCATGGCCGAGCAGACGGAAGACATCGTCGGCCTCGTCGAGTCCGTCGTGCGCCCGCTCATCGAGTTTCCCGATGAGCTGCAGATCGAGGCGAGCGATGCCGAGGACGGCTCCATCCTCGTGGAGCTCCACGTGAACGAGGAGGATGCCGGCAAGGTCATCGGCCGCCAAGGGCGGGTCATCAAGGCCATCCGCACGCTCGCCCGTGCCGCCGCGTCGCGCACGAACACCCATGTCGAAGTGGAGCTCATCGACTAGATGCGCGCTTGGACGGACGTCGCCGTACTGGCGAGAACGAAGAACCTGCAGGGAGGGTTCGTCGCGCAGAGCGCGGCGGGCCTTCCCTTTTTGCTGTCCGAGGGCTTAGAGGCTGCCTTCGTGCCGCCCGTGCTGGACGCCCCGCGCCGTGCGCGGGTGACGGCCGTCGCGCCGGTCGACGACCGTACGGCCATCGTGACGTTCGACGCCGTGGAGGGCATCGACATGGCCGAGGCCCTCGTGGGCTGCCACTGCCTCGTGCGACGCGCCGACCTGCCCGAGGGTGTGCTCGAGGCGCATGCCGGCGCCTGGGACGGCTGGGAGGTGC
>NC_021021.1:575820-577792 GCF_000210055.1 Gordonibacter pamelaeae 7-10-1-b | reverse complement strand
GCGACCCCGAGCCCGGCGACATCGTGACGTTCCAGGACCCGGAGATCCCCGGCCGCGTGCTCATCAAGCGCTGCATCGCGGTGGGCGGCCAGACGGTCGACCTCGTGGACGGGCGCGTGGTGGTGGACGGCGTGGCGCTCGACGAGCCCTACACCCGGGGCCTCCCCTCCGAGCCGCTCAAGACGGCGCTCGGCGTGGAGGTGTCCTACCCCTACACCGTGCCCGCGGGGCACCTGTGGGTCATGGGGGACAACCGCACGAACTCCGACGACTCGCGCTACTTCGGCGCTATCGACGAGGACACGCTCACCGGACGCGCCGCGCTCGTGTACTGGCCGTTCAGCAACTTCGGCCTGCTGGACTAGCAGGCCCGCACCAGGGATCGAAGCCGCCTCGCGCGACTGCATAGGATAGGGAAGACAAGGAGAGCCATGCCAACCGAAACCGAGCCTGCCGCCCGCGCGGCGGGGCAGGCGGCCGCCGAGGCGCTGCCGCCCACGTTCCAAGACGTCATCATGAGCCTGCAGCGCTACTGGGCGGGCGCGGGCTGCGTCATCCTGCAGCCCTACGACAACGAGGTGGGCGCCGGCACGAACGCCCCGGCCACCACGCTGCGCTCGCTGGGCCCCGACACGTGGCGCACCGCCTACGTGCAGGGCTGCCGCCGCCCCACGGACGGCCGCTACGGCGAGAACCCGAACCGCACGCAGCACTACTTCCAGTTCCAGGTGCTCATGAAGCCCTCGCCCGACGACATCCAGGAGCTGTACCTGGGGTCGCTGCGCGCCATCGGCATCGACGTGGACGCGCACGACGTGCGCTTCGTGGAGGACGACTGGGAGAGCCCGACGCTCGGCGCGTGGGGGCTGGGCTGGGAAGTGTGGATCGACGGCATGGAGGTGACGCAGTTCACCTACTTCCAGCAGGTGGGCGGCTTCGAGTGCAACCCCGTGCCCGTGGAGATCGCCTACGGCCTGGAGCGCCTGACCATGTTCGTGCAGGGCGTGGACTCCATGTTCGACATCGTGTGGAGCCGCGGCGCCGACGGCGTCACGTTCACCTACGGCGACGTGTACCTGGAGAACGAGCGCCAGTACTCCACGTTCAACTTCGAGGTGGCCGACACCGACTTCCTGTTCCAGGAGTTCAACGACCGCGAGGAGGAGTGCAAGCGCACGCTCGCGGCGAACCTGCCGCTGCCGGCCTACGACAGCGTGCTCAAGTGCTGCCACACGTTCAACCTGCTGGACGCCCGCGGCGTCATATCGGCCACGGAGCGCATGGCCTACATCCTGCGCGTGCGCACGCTGGCGAAGGCCGTGTGCGCGAGCTACATGGAGCACGTGGTGGGCATGAAGCCCGCTGAGGAAGGGGAGGAGGCAAACCGTGGCTAGCCTGCATACGCTCGCCTTCGAGATAGGCACCGAGGAGATTCCCGCGTTCGACCTGCACAAGGCCACGGCACAGCTGGAGAAGCTCGTGCCCGAGGCGCTCGACGCCGTGCGCATCCCGCACGGGGCCGTGTCCGTGCACACCACGCCCCGCCGCCTCATCGTGCTGGCGGAGGACGTGGCCGACGAGACCGAGGCGCTCCAGGAGGTGTTCCGCGGCCCGTCCGCCAAGATCGCGTTCGACGCCGAGGGCAAGCCGACGAAGGCCGCCATCGGCTTCGCGCGCGGCAAGGGCCTGGACGTGGACGCGCTCGAGCGCCGCGAGGAGAACGGCGTCGAGTACGTGTTCGCCGAGCGCAGCGTGCCCGCCCGCGACGTGGCGGAGCTCCTGCCCGGCGTGCTGGAGGGCGTGATCACCGGCATCTCCTGGCCGAAATCGTGCCGTTGGGGCACCCGCGGCGAGTACTTTTCGCGCCCGGTGCGCTGGCTCGTGGCCCTGCTCGACGAGCGCGTGGTGCCCGTGGAGTTCGCGGGCCTCACGGCCGGCAGGCTCACGCGCGGCCACCGCTTCCTGGCCCCCG
>NC_021021.1:570445-575389 GCF_000210055.1 Gordonibacter pamelaeae 7-10-1-b | reverse complement strand
CGAACGCCGTGGTGGAGTTCACGAGCGTGCAGGGCGTCATGGGCTCGTACTACGCCGAGGCGTCGGGCGAGAACGAGCAGGTGGCCCGCGCCATCGCCGACCACTACCGCCCGCGCTTCTCCGGCGACGAGCCGCCCGCGTCCGACGTGGGGCGCGTCGTGGCCATGGCCGACAAGCTGGACACGGTCTGCGGCCTGTTCGCCGTGGGCCAGGGCCCCACGGGCTCGTCGGACCCGTTCGCGCTGCGCCGCAGCGCCATCGGCATCACGGCCATGCTGGAGGCGGGCCTGCCCGTGTCGCTCATGGGGGCCGTGGACGCCTCGCTCGCCACATACGCGGACGCCGGCATCGACTTCGACCGCGACGACGTGCGCGCCCAGGTGGCCGACTTCTTCGTCACGCGCACGAAGGTCATGCTGCGCGACTCCGGCGCGTCCCCCGACGCCATCGACGCCGTGCTGGCGGCGGGCGTGGAGGAGCCGGCTCAGGTCATCGCGCGCGTGCGCGCCCTCGAGGCCGCCCGCACCGGCGAGCGCGAGGCGTTCGACGACTTGGCCACGGCCTACGCGCGCGCCAACAACCTGCGCGACGCGGAGCTGGGCGAGGAAGTGGACGAGAAGCTCATGGGCGACGCGGAGCGCGCCCTGGCCTCTGCTGCGCGGGACGTGGAGTCGCAGGTGAGCGCCGCCCTCGCCGCCGACGACTACGCGGCCGCCCTTGCGGCGCTCGCCGATTTGCGCGCGCCCATCGACGCCTTCTTCGCCGACGTCCTCGTCATGGACGAGGACGAGGCCGTGCGCGCGAACCGCCTGCGCCTGCTGAACCGCTTCGTGGGCGTGTTCACGGACGTGGCCGACTTCGGCAAGATGGCGAAGGGCGGCAAGTAGCGCCATGGACGACCTCGTGACGTACGGCACGCCGAGCACCGGCCCCGGGGGCCTCCCCACCATACACGTGGTCAGCGACTCGGTGGGCCTCACGGCCCAGGCGGTGGCCCGCGCGGCCGCCGCCCAGTTCGGGGTCACGAACCCCGCCATCGAAGTGCTGCCGAAGGTGCGCACGTTCGAGGAGATCAAGACCTTCATCGACGAGCACGGCGCCGTCCACCGGCAGAACTCGGGCGACGGGCGCATGCTCGTGTTCTACACGCTGGTGAACGGCCATCTGGCGGGCCAGCTGGCCGCCTATGCGGCTGCGCGCGACGACATCGTGGCGGTGGACCTCATGACCGACGCCATCGGCGCCATCGCGCGCATGACGGGCCGCGACCCCTCCACGAAGCCCGGCGGCCTGCACGTGGCCGACCAGTACTACTTCAAGCGCATCGAGGCCATCGAGTTCACCATCGCGCACGACGACGGGCGCAACCCGCAGGAGCTCTCCCAGGCCGACATCGTGCTTCTGGGCGTGTCGCGCTCGTCCAAGACGCCCACGTCCATCTACCTGGCGCAGCAGGGCTACAAGGTGTCGAACATCCCGCTCGACCCCACCACCGAGCCGCCGCGCGAGCTGCTCGACGTGGAGCGCACGCGGCTGTTCGGGCTTATGACCACGGCCGAGGTGCTCATCGGCATCCGCCAGCGCCGCCTGGGCAACGCGAGCGTGGTGGCGTCGAGCTACGCGGACCCGGAGTACGTGTACCAGGATCTGGAGAAGGCCCGCGCGCTCATGCGCAAACTCGGCTGTATTGTCATCCACACCGAAAATCGCGCCGTTGAGGAAACGGCTCAAGAAATTTTGCGCTACTATGAGCGCGCCCACCCGCCATCCGCTGATATGATGGGCTAGGCCTGCGAACCTGCAAGGGGTTCGGTACTCTGTACGATTGAAACGTCGCGTTTAAGGAGAAAAAGGTGACCGAAGAAGTCAAACGAGTCTATGCATTCGGCAAAGACGCTCAGGGCAACAACGTAACCGAGGGCAACACGCATATGAAGGCGCAGCTGGGCGGCAAGGGCGCCAACCTCGCCGAGATGGCCAACATCGGGCTGCCCGTGCCTCCCGGCTTCACCATCACGTGCCAGACCTGCATGGAGTACGCCAACGCCGACAACACGTGGCCCGAGGGCGCGCTCGACACCATCCAGTCCTACCGCGAGGACCTCGAGGCCCGCATGGGCAAGAAGATCGGCGATGCGGCCGACCCGCTGCTCGTGTCCGTGCGCTCCGGCGCGCCGATGTCCATGCCCGGCATGATGGACACGGTGCTGAACCTCGGCCTGAACGACGAGTCCATCAACGGCCTCATCGCCCAGACCGAGAACCCGCGCTTCGCCTGGGACTCCTACCGCCGCTTCATCCAGATGTTCTCCAACGTGGTCATGGGCCTGGACGGCGACCTGTTCGAGAACGCCATCACGTCCATGAAGAACGTGCGCGGCGCCGCCTCCGACACCGACCTCTCGGCCGACGACCTCAAGGAGCTCGTGGCCGAGTTCAAGCAGATCTTCTCCGAGAACGTGTCCGCCGAGGAGTACCCGAGCCTCGTGGTGGACGGTTCCGTGCAGTTCCCGCAGGACCCGAGCGCGCAGCTGCAGCTGGCCATCGAGGCCGTGTTCGGCAGCTGGAACAACCCGCGCGCGGTCCTCTACCGCAAGCAGAACAAGATCGCCGACGACCTGGGCACCGCCGTGAACGTGCAGTCCATGGTGTTCGGCAACAAGGGCAACACGTCGGCCACGGGCGTGGCGTTCACGCGCAACCCCGCCAACGGCGAGAAGGAGTTCTACGGCGACTACCTGGTGAACGCCCAGGGCGAGGACGTCGTGGCCGGCATCCGCAACACGAGCCCCATCGCCGACCTCAAGCATGTGGAGGGCCTGGAAGAGGCCGGCCGCGAGCTCGAGGAGGTGTTCGTGACGCTGGAGAACCACTTCCGCGACATGTGCGACATCGAGTTCACCATCGAGCAGGGCAAGCTCTGGATGCTCCAGACCCGCGTGGGCAAGCGCACCGCCGCCGCCGCGCTGCACATCGCCATCGAGATGGAGAAGGAGGGCCTCATCTCCAAGGAGGAGGCCGTCATGCGCGTCGACCCCGAGCAGCTCGACCAGCTGCTGCACCCGCAGTTCGACAAGAACGCCTCCTACGACGTGGTGGCCAAGGGCCTGAACGCGTCCCCCGGCGCCGCCGTGGGCGAGGCCGTGTTCTCGGCTGCCGACGCCGTGGCCGTGACCGAGGCCGGCCGCAAGTGCGTGCTCGTGCGCTGGGAGACGAACCCCGACGACCTGGCCGGCATGATCGCCGCCGAGGGCATCCTCACGTCGCACGGCGGCAAGACGAGCCACGCGGCCGTCATCGCCCGCGGCATGGGCGCGCCGTGCGTCTGCGGCGTGGAGGCCCTGAAGATCGACGCCGAGAAGAAGGAAGCGGCCGTGGCCGGCACGGACATCGTCATCCGCGAGGGCGACATGATCTCCATCGACGGCACGACGGGCTCCGTGGTGCTGGGTGCCGTGGACCTCGTGCTGCCCGAGCTCACCGGCGACTTGGACACCATCCTTGAGTGGGCCGACGAGTTCCGCACCATGGGCGTGCGTGCCAACGCCGACAACCCCGAGGACGCGGAGCTCTCCCGCAACTTCGGCGCCGAGGGCATCGGGCTCTGCCGTACCGAGCACATGTTCCTGGGCGACCGCAAGCAGATCATCCAGTCCTTCATCCTCAATGACGAGCCGGCCGTCCGCGAGAAGGCGCTCGCCGACCTGCTGGAGGCCCAGACGGGCGACTTCTACGGCATGTTCAAGGCTATGGACGGCCTGCCGGTCATCGTGCGCCTGCTCGACCCGCCGCTGCACGAGTTCCTGGAGAGCCCGCGCGACCTGGAGGTGGAGATCGCCCGCCTGGAGGCGTCCGGCACGCCGGCCGCCGAGCTCGCCGACAAGCGCCAGCTGCTGAGCCTGGTGGACGCCATGGCCGAGGCGAACCCGATGCTCGGCTTGCGCGGCTGCCGCCTGGCCATCCTCTACCCCGAGCTGCCGGCCATGCAGACGCGCGCCATCGCCACCGCCGCCGCCCGCCTGAAGAAGGAGGGCCTAGATCCCGAGCCCGAGATCATGATCCCGCTCGTGAGCGTGCTGCCCGAGCTGGAGACGCTGCGCGCCGAGGTGGAGGCCGTCATCGCCGAGGTGTGCGAGGCCGAGGGCGTGGAGCTGGACATTCCCATCGGCACGATGATCGAGCTCCCGCGCGCGGCCGTGACCGCCGACGAGATCGCCACGCAGGCCGACTTCTTCAGCTTCGGCACGAACGACCTGACCCAGACGACGTTCGGCTTCAGCCGCGACGACGTGGAGGCCAAGTTCATCCCGCGCTACCTGGAGCGCCGCATCCTGCCGTGCAACCCGTTCGAGACGGTCGACGCCGGCGTGGCCGCGCTCGTGGACATGGGCTGCACGAAGGGCCGCGCCACGAACCCGGACATCCAGCTGGGCGTGTGCGGCGAGCACGGTGGCGACCCCGACTCCGTGAAGACGTTCCACAAGATCGGCCTCACCTACGTGAGCTGCTCGCCCTACCGCGTGCCGCTCGCGCGCCTCGCCGCCGGCCAGGCGGCGCTGGCCGAGAAGATGGGCGACCACCGCGACAAGTAAGCCGCCTGTTCGCATCTTGCGCCTCCCGGAGGGCCCGCAGCAGCGGGCCCTCCGCGTTTTCCGGGGCGGGGTTGGCGAGAAGGGGAATGCCGGTTTCGAAGGCAACAGGGCTGCTTTCGCGCAGGAGGGGAAGCATCTCTGTCGCCTTGTCTATACTCCCTGATGAACCGCCCGGCACAGGGGCGGGTACGTCCGGCAACGGGAGGAGCAGCCATGAAGGAGTTTTTCGCGAACCGCTTTGAGGGCAAGGCCATGATCGTCACGGGGGCGGCGCGGGGCATCGGCGAGGCCGTGGCGCTGCGTGCGGCCCAGGAGGGAGCGCGGCTCATGCTGGCGGACCGCCGCGAGGCGG
>NC_021021.1:566687-570346 GCF_000210055.1 Gordonibacter pamelaeae 7-10-1-b | reverse complement strand
CGGACCGCCGCGAGGCGGAGGGCCTGCAGGTGCTCGAGGCGGTGCGCGCGCTCGGCGCCGAGGCGGAGTTCCTGGCGCTCGACCTGTCGGTGGAGGAAAGCGCGCAGACCCTGGTGGAGCGCACGGTGGAGCGCTTCGGGCGGCTGGACGTGGCTGTCAACAACGCCGGCGTCATGGGCGAGCCCGACAACGTGCACAACCTTTCGAAGGGGCAAATGGACTACACCATGGCCAACAACTTCTACAGCGTGTTCTTCTGCTGCAAGCACGAGCTGCGGCAGTTCCTGGCGCAGGGCGAGGGCGGCGCCATCGTGAACAACGCCTCCATCGCGGGCGTGACGGGATTGCCGGGCAATCCCGCCTACGTGGCCTCGAAGCATGCGGTGAACGGCCTGACGAAGAACCTCGCCCTGGACTATGCGGCGCACGGCGTGCGCGTGAACTCGGTCAACCCTGCGGGCACGACCACGCCCATGGTGCAGGAAGCCTACGAGTACGTGATGGCAAGGCAGAAGGAGGCCATCGCGGCGGGGGCCGACCCGGCCGCCGCGCAGTCCATGGCCGGCGAGAAGCAGAACTCCATGCTGCGCCGCGAGGCGCTGCCCGAGGAGCAGGCGGCCTCCATCCTGTTCTTGGCCTCGGACGACGCCTCCCACATGACCGGCGCCATCGTGGCCACCGACGGCGGCTGGACGTCGTTCTAGCATCCGGACGGCGAACGGCCCGCCGGAGGGCGGGCCGTTCGCTGGGGGGCGTCCTTGGGACGGGCGCCCCCGGGGATGATGCCCTGCCTTTGGCTAGGCGGCCTGCGGGGCCTCGTCGCCCTTCGGGCTGCGGGGGAGCTCAGGCGCGTCCTCGCGACGGGCCATGGCCTCCTCGTAGTCGCGCGTTCCCACGAACACCTCGTTCAGGTACGGGTTCACCTTGAGCTTCCTGGCGCGGTACATGATGTAGGCGAAGGCGGCCACGTTGGCGACGAGCGCGATCACCGATACTGCGAGGTTCACGTTCGGGTTGTTCACCGACTGCACGCTGAACACGCTGTAGTCCTGGAACGCGGGGAACACCTGCGCGAACATGCACCAGATGGCCAGCGTGAACGCGCGGTTCTGGATCCAGCCGCCCTTGTTCCAGAACATGGCCGCCACGGTGGGGGCCAAAAGCAGCGCGAGGCCGCAGTAGAACGAGTGCGTGGGCAGGCAGTTGTAGGTGTAGCAGAAGTTCCACAGGTCGTAGGCCAGGATGAACACCCACGTCATGTCGGGCCACAGCATGTCCTGCTTCTTCTTGGAAACGTAGATGCCGAACCAGCCGGTCATGCAGGCGATGTTGATGAGGCCCGCCACGCCGTTGAACACGTTGTGCCAGCCGCCGTAGAGCGTGACGCCCTCGGAGGACACCCAGGTGGTGCCCCAGGCGCGGATGGCGCTCTCGAAGTCGCTCACCACGGCGATGAGGATGTTGATGGCCACGATGACGAACGGGAAGCACTTGAACCAGTGCGACTTGCCGATCTTGCCCCACCGGTACTTGAGCGCCATGAAGCCGATGCAGCCGATGGTGGCGGCGTAGAGCTTTGCGTAGTGGAACCAGCTGTTCATGTGCAGGTACGTGGGGTTCTCGAGCGCCCAGTCCGCGCCCATGCCGGCGCCGACGTAGATGGCGACGAAGTATGCCGTGAGCGCCAACGGCACGCCGATGAAGCAGACGGTGCCGCCGATCTTCGAGCGGCGCGCGACCTCGTTGATGAGGATGAGGCCGATGAACACCATGGCCCAGCCGAGCCACTGGTACAGGGCGTTCTCCCCGTAAACTTGGAACAACATGGAAACCCTCCTTTTTTCGGGTATGCTTCGCACAGGCCGCCTTCCGGCCTGCTGATTCCTTGGATGAGATGTCTGCGTGCCTCGATGCGCCCGAGGCGCCGCGTGCGGCTAGCCCCCGCCGGGCGGGCTCGCGTCGCCGCGGTCCATGTGCAGGGTCTGGGCGATGAGGTCCTTCAGCACCTCGTCGCTGGCGTCGGGATGCGTGCGCAGGTAGCCCACGATCCCCAGGATGAGCACGTAGAACGTCTCGTAGACATGCTCGATGCGTATCTCGTGCAGCGCACCGTAGTCGCGCACCGTCGTCTCCACGATGTAGGAGGCCACGCGGTCGGCCACACGGTTCACGAAGTCGATGTAGAGCGCCGCGTTCTCGCGCGAGGCGAGCGAGCGGCGGAACGCGTCATGCTCGAACACGCCGAGCCGCATGAGCTTCACGACGCTGGCGAGCGCGCTCTCGATGTCGCCGGGATGGCGCTGCGCGTTCCAGTAGTGCGTCGCCTCGATGAAGTCCGCCACGTAGTCGTCGAGCACGGCCGAGGTCACGGCCTCCTTGTCGGGGAAGTAGTGGTAGAACAGCGAGCGCGTCACGCCCACGCGGTTCGTGATGTCCTGGACGGAGGTCTTCGAGAGGCCCTGCTCCTCGTACAGCTCGCGGGCGGCGGCCACGATGTCGGCGCGCCGTTCGGCCGATGCCGCGTTGCGTGCCCTGTCGCCTGCGGTTTCCATGCTGCCCTCCTTGCGCTGTGCGGCCCGGCTGCCCGGTGCGCCGAGCGCTCCGTGCCGGATCTGGCCGACCCCTGATGAGCGCAGCATACGCCCCTCGTTGACGAAGCGTCAATAGACAGTTTCGACGATTCGTCAACCCGTTGGCAGGGCGGCGGGAACGGTGCGGCACGGCTGGCGCGGGACGGTTGCTGACGGATGGCGCGCTGCCGTCAACGACGTCTTCCGCGGGCCCTCGAAAGGTGCTAGCATGCGCTCAAGAAGTTCAATAATGAAATAAAAAAGAAACACAAATGAAGCAAAACAAGGAACGGAGGAGGGAGACCATGGAAGAGAAGCAGGGGGCGGAGGCCCGCAAGGACGCAGCGGCAACGCCCGAGGTCCAAGCAGGCGCATCGCGCGAGGCCGGAGAACCGGCAGGCAGGCGGCGCGGGAGGCGCTGGCCGATCGTCGTCGGCGTGGTCGCGGTCGTGCTGGTTGCCGCCGGGGCCGGGTTCTGGGTCTGGCACGAGCAGCCGGGCTTCTGCAACGCCATCTGCCACGACCCGATGGATGCCTACGTGGAGGGCTACTACGAAGACGCCACGCTCATGGCGAACGCCCACGCGCGCGCCGACGTCACGTGCCTTCAATGCCACGAGGCGAAGATCGAGGAGCAGGTGACGGAAGGCTTGGCCTGGGTGCGCGGAGACTTCGCCACCGACGAGTCGGGGCACCTGACGGTGCAGGGCGTGACGGCCGACAAGAAGATGTGCGCGACGGCCGGGTGCCACGACTGGGAGGACGTGAAGGCGGCCACCGAGAACTGGGGCGGCGAGGCGGGCGTGAACCCGCACGCGTCCCACCAGGGCGAGGCCATCGACTGCAGCAACTGCCACGGCGCGCACGGCGCATCGTATATGTACTGCAACACCTGCCACGACTACGACGTGCCCGCCGGCTGGGAAAGCCCCCGGTAGGCTCTGCGAGAAGGAGGATGCGATGATAAGGAAGACGGCAACGGCCGTATGCGGCGCCGCCGTGCTCGCGGTGGGCATGACGGGCTGCGCCTCGACCTTCGAGGGGTCGGGGTCGGAAGGACGCGGCGAGCGCCGAGCAGCTGGCGCTGCG
>NC_021021.1:564008-566292 GCF_000210055.1 Gordonibacter pamelaeae 7-10-1-b | reverse complement strand
CCATCTGCGTGGAGGCTCTGGGCCTGCACGGCGGCAACGCCCAGGAGGCCGGCATGTGCGCCATCCTCGGTGGCTCGAAGCTGCAGGAGTCCAAGCGCTTCGCGTTCCCCAGCTATCCCTTCGACGCGCGCAAGCTGGCCGACTGGGCCATCGACGAGTACCACTACGCCTGCGACCCGCTGCTCATCCACCGCATCGCGGAAGAGGGCGGCCACTGCATCGACTGGATGGCCGACTGCGGCGTGCGCTGGCGCTTGGGCGAGGTGCCGGTTTACGTGGCACCGAAGAACTCGACGCTCGACCACCACGTGCTCAAGATGAAGGACGCCACCGACGCCATGTTCGCGTTCGGTCAGCGCCACGGCGTGCAGTACCTCTTCCAGAGTCCGGCCGAGGCGCTCGTGCAGGACGGCGACGACCGCGTCGTGGGCGTGGTGGTCCGCGAGGGCTACGGCGAGGAGAAGTACATCCACGCCGAGCGCGCCGTCATCCTCACGGCCGGCGGCTTCTGCAACAACAAGGCGCTCTTGCAGCGCTACATACCCACGGCGGCCATGGGCTGCGCAAGCAGCTACCTCACGGCGGGCGAGACGGGCGAGTGCTTCCGCATGGGGCTCGGCGTGAACGCCGACGTGTCGGGCTTCAACAGCTCGGCGAGCTTCGACGGCGGCGTGGACTGGGAGGCCGAGGGCGGCCAGTGGGCGCGCTTCCTCTACGACGGCATGACGCAGCTGTCGCGCCAGCCGTGGTTCACCGTCGACCGCTGCGGCAACCGCCTGCGCTACATGGACAGCCGCGTGGGAGAGGACGGCGCGAACGCCATCTACGCGCTGGGCGATCTGGCCACCATCCAGATGACCCCGCCGGGGCACCGCTCCTACATCATCTTCGACGCCCACTACGAGGACCATCTGGCGGGCTTCGCGCAGGAGCACTGCCGCAAGCTCATCACGCCGGACCTCGAGCAGATCGACAAGGTGCCCGAGCACTACCGCGACTGGCACCACGGCGTCGAGGACGCCATCGAGGCCGACGTGCTGAAGAGGCGCGACACCCTCGAGGAGCTGGAGCGCGACCTGGGGTTCGAGCCCGGCGTGCTCGTGGAGGCCGTGGAGAAATGGAACGAGTGCTGCGAGCGCGGCGAGGACGACTTCATGTACCCCATGCCGCCCGAGTGGCTGCATGCCATCAAGGACCCGCCGTTCTACGGCTGCCGCATCGGCGGCAACCTCTACGGCACGAAGGCGGGCCTCATGATCAACGACGAGATGCAGGTGATCTCGACGAAGGGGCGGCCCATCCCGGGCCTGTACGCCGGATGGCACACCGCCGGCGGCGCGTGCGGCGAGAACAGCTACATCGGCGACCCCATCCTGGGATCGCTCCTGGGCGACGTGAGCCTGGCGTTCTGCGGCGGGTACCTGTGCGGCACCTTCGCGGTGGTCAACGAGATGAAGGGAGGGGAGTAGCATGAGGGGGCAGATGAAGGCAATGGCCCGTCCGTTCGGGACGCTGTTTCTGATTGCGCTCGCCGTGGCGCTCGTGGGGCGCGTGGGCCTGGCCGTGATGGACGCGACAGGCACGCTCTCCTACGACTACATCTCGGCAGCCGACGTGCCCATCCTGGACGTCGTGTGCTCCATCCTCACCGGCTCGGCCCTCGTGGCGTTCATGTACGCGGCGTCGCTCGCGATGGCAGTATCCACGGCGGGCGTGGCGCTGTACGGCTTTTTGGTCTGGCGCGGAGAGGGCGTTTCGGCGCGGCCCGCGACGGCGTTTCTGTGGGGCTGGGCGACGGCGCTCGTGGCCATCGCGTGCCTGCTGGTCACGGTGAGCGGGATACTCTCGGCCGTGCAGGTGGCGTCGATGAGCTCGAAGCTGCCGGGCACGGCGGTGCTCGTGGTGGCGCTCGTGGGCTTCGCGGCGTTCCTCGGCACGCTTCTGGGCGCGGCCTCCATGACGGTGAGCGCGTGCCTCGCCCGCAAGCGCCCCGGACGCGCGCTCGTCGTGGCGACCCTCGGATGCGGCCTCGTGGTCATGGTCCTCACCGTGGGCACCTTCGCCGCCATCAACACCGCCAGCATCAACCTGGCCGCCGTCGGCGGTTGGTTCGCAGCGGACCTAGCGGTGAACCTGATCATTCTCTTCGCCGCGAACGCCCTGGCGAAGAAGGCGACCGCGTCGAAGCCGGTCGGGTAGGAACTAAGCGGACCGCGTTCCTCCTGTCTTCAGGGGAGCGCGGCCCGCGCCTCATTCGATGGGCTGCAGGAGCTCGAGCGCGGCT
>NC_021021.1:562230-563711 GCF_000210055.1 Gordonibacter pamelaeae 7-10-1-b | reverse complement strand
CGTGCGGCCGTCGGCCCCCTCGCCGCGCAGGCGCTCGGCGAAACCGGCCTCCTCGAGCGCGTTCAGCGCCTGCGTGACCACGTTGGGCTTGAGGTCGAGGAGGCGCCCCAAGTCGGACTGCGCGACGCCGTCCGGGCCCGCGGCCAGCAGCTTCACGAGCATGCGGTACTGCGTGACGTTGAGCGGGCTCGCCGCCGCGAGGCCGCCCTTGAGCGCGCGGTGGGTGAGGTCGAACGCCACGAAGAACGTCGAGTCGAGCGCAAGGTCGCTCTCGTTGTATGCGCCTGCTGCTGCGGTCATGCCGTCCTTCGTCCGTCCTGGTGAAAGTGCTTCAGTGATGAAACAATAATAACCCTCTGCGCTCGCTGCGCTCCCACGCCGCCCGCGGTCGCGCAAACTCTCCACGCGTCGCCACTCGCCGCCCAACCATCGGCTTTCGTGCCGTCGGTCCCCGCTTCCTGCCGCCGCGCTTGCGTGCCGCACGCAGGCACGCCATACTTATGCCGTCGCGGCGGCTCTTGGGGTGCCGGAATGCTGATCGGGCGGCGTCTCGGCGGCCAACCGGCATTCGCAAGCGATTCGTCCGAACTCGAAGAAGGAGCGAGGGAATGGCTGGAAGATCGATCATGCCGAGCGCGCGCCGCATCGCGGTGGGAATCCTGGCGGCGACGCTCGTGCTCGCGTTCTGCCCGTTGCAGGCGTTCGCGGCGGCGGGGGACACCGTCGTGCACAAGAAGTCGGGCATGGACATGTCGTACACGATCGTGCGCGACGCGGGCGCCGCGCAAGGAGCGGTCGTGCTGGCCGGGCTGCCGGAGGGAGCTGCGGGCATCGTCGCGGTTCCCGCCTCCATCATGGTGATGGAGGCGTGGGAGGATCCCGCCACCTACGCGGTGGAGGGCATCGCGGCGGGCGCCTTCAGCGGCGCGGCGGCCGCATCGGGCGCGGTGGAGCGCATCGACATCGAGGGCGTCCTGGACGTGGACCCCGCCGCGTTCGCGGGACTCGCGGACACGACGACGTTCACCGTGCGCGATGCGGCGATGGTCGAACGGCTTATGGCCGCGGGCATCGCGAAGGAGCGCATAGCCTGCGAGCCGCTGCTCACGAAGTACGTGGCGTTCGGCGACAGCATCGCCGCCGGCTACGCGCTGCCCGAATACGATAACAGCGACCAGTGCTACGACCAGGAGCCCACGCCCTCCGACGCGTTCGTGTCGCTGGTGGGCGCGCACTTCGCCGACGCGTTCGGCCCGTCGGTGACGGACAACCTGGCTGCTTCGGGCTGGACGAGCACGCAGCTGCTCGACGCGCTGCAGGCGGGCGCCTACGACGCGGCGCTTGCCGATGCGACCGCGGTGAGCGTGACCATCGGCTCGAACGACCTGCTGGGGCGGTTCATCGAGATCATCGCCGAGGCGCTCGAACCCATCAGCGATCTAAGCGATGCGGATATAGCGCAGATAGAGGCGGCGCTCGCC
>NC_021021.1:560688-561591 GCF_000210055.1 Gordonibacter pamelaeae 7-10-1-b | reverse complement strand
GGCCGGCGCCCTGGGGGTGTGCGCGCTGCGCCGCATGCGCGAGGGAGAACGCGCGCGCAGCTAAGGCCTCGCATTGAGCGTTGCGCCATCGAACGGTACCGAAGCCTTAGGCCTGCCGTATCCGCAAGGTCGAAACAGGTCAGACCTGCGCGATGACGCCCTCGCGGCAGGCGTCGACGGTCTCGTTCAGGCGCCGGCGGTACACGGACTTGGAGGCGTAGAGGCCGGCGCAGGCGTTGTGGCCGGTTACGTGGTCCTTCGTCACGAGCGTGGTCGTGGGGGCGTGCGAGTGGCGGTAGAACAGCGTGTCGTGGCCCACGCACAGGCCCATGACGATGTTCAGGTCGGTGCCCTCCTCCTCCAGAAGGCGGGCCTGCATGACGGGGTTGCACAGCACCGGGCCCTCCCCGCCGTCGGCGGCGGGCGCCAGGCCGAGGTCGGCGCGGCGGTTGCCCTCCACCTTGCAGGCCACGCCGAACACCTCGAAGCCCGCGCGTTCCAGCAGCTTGCGCAGCGTGCGGCTCTCGTCGAGCAGCATCGTGCAGGTGGCGATGCCGATCTTGCGCGCGCCCATGCGCGCGGCGAACTCCAAGGTCTCCTGCACGCGCGTGAGGTTCGCGCAGCGCTCGCTCGTGAGCGCCGCCGCCTGCATGACGCGGTGGTTCTCCGGCTCGCGGTAGCGTTCGCGCACCTCCTCGTGGATAGCCTCGCTCACGAGCCCCTCCACGCACTGCGGCGGGTTGCCGCCCGTCTGGAACTCGCACGCCTCGCCGGCGCAGCTCAAGCACGAGAACCCGTTACCGTCCATAAGCCTCCCCTTCCAACGCCTCTTCCCAGGAAGCGCGGCCGCCATGCGGCGCCCGCGCCAGCTAGGCCCCAGTATAGACGATCGGGCGCCCCGCG
>NC_021021.1:559037-560056 GCF_000210055.1 Gordonibacter pamelaeae 7-10-1-b | reverse complement strand
CCGGCCGTCGCCTGACCGCGGCGCGCCCTCCAGCGCCCGATGGCCTTCGCGGCCTCGGTCTGCACGAGCGAGAGGAAGGCCAGGCCCAACACCGTCGCCCACTGCCACGCGTCCATGGCCGCGCCGCCGAACGCCTCGCGCACGGGCGGCACGAGCAGCACGACGAGCATGAGCGCCGTGCTGGCGGCCACGGCCCAGGCGAGCTGCGGGTTGCGGCCGCCCTCGCGGTCCCAGACGGGATCGGTGTCGGAGCGCTGGTTCACGGCGCGCAGCACCTGCGAGAAGGCCAGCACGCCGAACGCCATGGTGCGCCCGACCGCATCGCCGCCCGCCTCGCGCCCGATCACGAACGCGAGCAGGGCGAAGGTGGCCACGAACAGCCCTTGGAACACCACCCGGCGCGCTTGGCGCCCTTCCAGCAGCGTGCCCGCGCGCAGCGGCGGGTGCTCCATGATGTGGCGGCTCGACGGCTCCACGCCGAGCGCGAGGGCCGGCAGCGTCGCCGTGGCCAGGTTCACCCAGAGGATCATGACGGCCGTGAGCGGCGCGTTCCAGTTCAGGGCCACGGCGGCCAGCAGCACCACGATCTCGGCCAGGTTGTCGGCCACGAGGAACTGCACGACCTTCTGGATGTTGCGGTGCACGCGCCGCCCTTCGCGCACCGCGTACACGATGGTGGTGAAGCGGTCGTCCAGAAGCACCATGTCGGCGGCGTCCTTCGCCACGTCGGTGCCCGTGATGCCCATGGCCACGCCGATGTCGGCGGCCTTGAGCGCGGGCGCGTCGTTCACGCCGTCGCCCGTCATGGCCGTGACCTCGCCGTCGGCTTGAGCGCGCGCACGATGCGCAGCTTGTGGTAGGGCGACACGCGGGCGAACACGCTGGCGCGGCGCACGGCGTCGTCGAGCGCCGCGTCGTCCATCTCCTCCAGCTCCTCTCCCGTGACCACGAGGTCGCCGGGCCGGTAGATGTCCAGCTCCTCGCCGATGGCGCGCGCCGTGGCGGCGTGGTCGCCCGTT
>NC_021021.1:557077-558042 GCF_000210055.1 Gordonibacter pamelaeae 7-10-1-b | reverse complement strand
TTCTCGGTGAGGGTGCCGGTCTTGTCCGTGCAGATGACGGTGGCGCCGCCAAGCGTCTCCACGGCGGGCAGGCGCCGCACGAGCGCCTGGTGCCGCGCCATGCGCTGCACGCCCAGCGCCATGACGATGGTGGCGGTGGCGGGAAGGCTCTCGGGGATGACGGAGATGGCCAGCGACACAGCCAGCAGCAGAAGCGGCACGAACGGCCGGCCGTAGGCCAGGCCGATGGCCACCACGGCCAGCGCCGCCGCCACGCCCACGATGGTGAGCAGCTTGCCGAACGAGGCCAGCTTGCGCTTGAGCGGCGTGTCCAGCTCCTCGTCGCCCTCCAAAAGCCCCGCGATCTGGCCGACCTCGGTGCCCATTCCCGTGGCTGTCACCACGCCCCGCCCGCGTCCGCCCGTGACGATGGACGTGGCGAAGGCCATGGTGGAGCGGTCGCCGAGCGGCGCGCCGGGGGCGACCTTCGCGTCGGCGTCCTTCTCGGAAGGCACCGACTCGCCGGTGAGCGAGGCCTCCTGCACGCGCAGGCTCGCCGTGTCCAAGAGGCGCAGGTCGGCGGGCACCATGCTGCCGTCGTCCAGCATGACCAGGTCGCCGACCACGAGCTCGCGGGCGGGCAGGATCTCCTCGGCGCCGCCGCGCACGACACGGGCCGTGGGCGCGGAGAGCGACCGCAGCGCCTCGAGCGACGACTGCGCCTTGCGCTCCTGCACGATGCCGATCACGGCGTTCACCACCACGATGGCGAAAATGATGCCCGCCTCGGCCCACTCCCGCAGAAGCGCCGAGAGCACGGCCGCCACCACGAGGATGAGCACCATGGGGTCGCCCAGCTGCTCGCGCACCATGGCGCCGAGCGTCTTGGGCGGCTTCGAGGCCAGCTCGTTGGGCCCGTTCTGGGCCAGGCGGCGTCGCGCCTCGGCGTCCGTCAGGCCGTCCGGCGAGGTCTCGAGCGCCGCGAG
>NC_021021.1:554878-556589 GCF_000210055.1 Gordonibacter pamelaeae 7-10-1-b | reverse complement strand
ACCGCGCCATCGGCGCCCACGGCGCGAAGCTGCTCGCGCCCGGCTCCCGCATCCTCACGCACTGCAACGCCGGCAGCCTGGGCACCGCGTTTTTCGGCACGGCGCTCGGCATCGTGTACGCGGCCGCCGCGCAGGGCAAGGTGGAGCGCGTGTACGCCGACGAGACGCGCCCGGTGGGCCAGGGCGCCCGCCTCACGGCATGGGAGCTCTCTCGGGCGAACGTCCCCTGCACGCTTATATGCGACAACATGGCCGCCAGCCTCATGGCCTCCGGCCGGGTGGACGCCGTGCTCGTGGGGGCCGACCGCATCGCCGCCAACGGCGACGCGGCCAACAAGATAGGCACGTACGGCGTGGCCGTGCTCGCGCGCCACCACGGCATCCCGTTCTACGTGGCCGCCCCCACGTCCACCATCGACCCGACGCTTCCGGACGGCTCGGGCATCCCCATAGAGGAGCGCGACCCCGCCGAGGTGCTCCCCGCGCCCATCCCCGGCGTGGAGGTGTGGAACCCGGCGTTCGACGTCACGCCCGCCTCCCTGATCACCCGCATCGTCACGGAGCGCGGCGTGTTCGAGCCGGGCAAGCTGGTATACTGAGGGCGTCTACGACGAGCAAGGAGGTCCGCCATGCGCATCATCCATCGCGAAGACCAGGAGGAGCGCGCGCACGAGGCGCTCTCGCCCGACGCCTCGTTCGCCGACGAGAGCGAGGGTCGCGCCCGCTCGGCCGAGCCCGACATCCTGCGCAACGACTACCAGCGCGACCGCGACAAGATCCTCCACACGAAGTCGTTCCGACGCCTGTCGCATAAGACGCAGGTGTTCCTGGCCGCCGAGGGCGACCACTTCCGCACCCGGCTCACCCACACGCTCGAGGTGGCGCAGATCGCGCGCACCATCGCGCGGGCGCTCGGGCTGAACGAGGACCTGACCGAGGCCATCTCGCTCGGGCACGACCTGGGGCACACGCCGTTCGGCCACACCGGCGAGGAGGCGCTCGCGCGCAGCATCGCCCGCCACCGGGGCATCGACCCCGCCTCGCCCGAGGCCGAGGCGCTCTACCGGCACAACGAGCAGAGCCTGCGCGTGGTGGAGCGCATCGAGAACGGCGGCAAGGGGCTCAACCTCACGCCCGAGGTGCGCGACGGCATCCTCAATCACACCGGCGACCTGCGAGCCGAGACGCTCGAGGGCCGCATCGTGGGCACGGCCGACCGCATCGCCTACGTGAACCACGACATAGACGACGCCATACGCGCGGGCATCCTGTCCGAGGGCGACCTGCCGGACACGACGCACGCGGTGCTCGGCCCCGACCACTCCTCGCGCATCCAGACGCTCGTCATGGACATGGTGGAGACGTCGGCCGCCGCAGACGACATCCGCATGAGCGACTCGGTGTGGGACGCCATGATGGAGCTTAGAGCGTTCCTGTTCGCGCGCGTGTACACGGCGCCCGTCGTGATGGCGGAGGTGGACAAGGCCACGCGCCTCGTGGGCGCCCTGTTCGACTACTACGTGGCGCACACGGAAGAGGTGCCCGAGGAGTACCGCGCCATCGCCGAGGGCGACGATCTGAGCGCCGTGACCGACTACGTGGCCGGCATGACCGACCGCTTCGCCAAGAACCTGTTCCAGCAGCTGTTCATCCCGCACTCCGTGCATTACTAGGGAAGCCCGGGCCCCTGCGGGCCCGGCGCCGCGCGCAG
>NC_021021.1:552597-554695 GCF_000210055.1 Gordonibacter pamelaeae 7-10-1-b | reverse complement strand
CTGTGCTTTCCGGGGACCACATACGACAATCGTTTTCAGCCGCGCTGCCCATCATGCTGGGCTACGTGGCCATCGGCATACCCTGCGGCATCCTGTGCGCCTCCATCGGCCTGGACGCCCTGCAGGTGTTCCTGCTCTCGGCGCTGTTCTACTCGGGCGCCGGGCAGTTCATGATCCCGAACATGTGGCTGGCGGGCTCGCCGCTGGCCTCCATCATCGCCAGCGTGTCGCTGGTGAACACGCGCCAGATGCTGTACTCGGCCGCCTTCGCGCCGGCGTGCAAGGGCGTGAGGAAGCGCCTGGCCTTCCTGTTCTCCGCCACCGTGACCGACGAGAGCTACGGCGTGAACACGGCGAGGTTCGAGGCGGGCGACTGGTCGGTGGGGCGCGCCACGCTCGTTAACCTGTTCTCGCAGAGCTCCTGGGCGCTCTCGAACGTGGCAGGCGTGCTCGTGGGCAACGCCATCGGCGTGCCGCTGGCCATAGCGGCGTTCGCCATGACCTCCATCTTCATCTGCCTGCTGGTCACGCAGAGGCCGACGCCTGCGAACCTCGTGGCCGCCGCCGTGGCCGTCTTGGGCGTGTTCGCCTGCAAGGCCGTGGGTCTCGGGGGGCCGGCCATCCTCGTGGGCGCGCTCGCGGGCGTCGCAGCGGCGCTGGCGTTCACCTGGGCGAAGGAGCGAGGCTGATGGAGCCGATGGGATGGGGCGACTTCCTCGTCGTGTTCGCGTGCTGCGCCGTCACCATGCTCGTGTGCCGCACGGTGCCGCTGTTCGCGCTCAAGGGCAAGCAGCTGCCGGAGGGGGTGGAGCAGGCGCTCGGGTTCATCCCGTCGGCCGCCTTCGCCGCGCTCGTGGCGAACGACCTGCTGACGCCCGGCATGTTCGACGCGGGCCTCTGGCCGGCAGCCGCACCGCTTCTGGCTGCCGGCGTCGTGGCGATCGTGGCATGGAGGACGAAGTCGCTTCTGTGGTGCGCCGTGTCGGGCGTGGCCGCCTACGCGCTGCTCTCGCTCGTCTGAGGCGGCGCTGGCCCGCTTGGCAGCTTTGCCGGGAACGTCCCGCGCCCCGCATCCGGGTTGCGGCTTCGCGGTGCCGCACGGCGAAATGATGAGCGCAGGGCGCGCCGAATCTGGGATTTGCGTGGAGTGCGGGGCGGTTTCGGGAAAAAATGCAGGAAGACGGCGCTTTTTTCCTTGCGCGAGCGGGCATGGGGCAGTATACTGTCCAATTGTGTCTTTCCACAGAACACGATACGAGATTCAATCTGAACGCATAGAAGGATAACGAACATGGACATCATTCGCGCTATCGAACAGCAGCAGATCAAGCAGGACCTCCCCGATTTCAACGTGGGCGACAACGTGAAGGTCCATTACCGCATCGTCGAGGGCAGCCGCGAGCGCATCCAGGTGTTCCAGGGCGATGTCATCCGCCGCCACGGCGCCTCGAGCCGCGAGACGTTCACGGTGCGCAAGGTCAGCTTCTCCATCGGCGTGGAGCGCACGTTCCCCGTGCATTCCCCGAAGATCGAGAAGATCGAGGTCATGCGCAAGGGTGACGTCCGTCGTGCCAAGCTGTACTACCTGCGCGACAAGGTGGGCAAGGCCGCCAAGATCAAGGAGAAGTCCTTCCGCTAGGTTCCGTCGGCCTGACGGCCGCCGAACGAGCTGACGCTGCGAAGCCCCTTCGCACTGATCCTCGCCCCTTTTTCGCTTGCCTTCGCGTACAGAAGTACGCTCTGCCGCGAAACGGGCCGATTATCGGCGCGAGGGGGCTTCTCGCTGTCTTACTACGCCAACCTGGCCGGTTAATATTCGCGCTGCGCGCGAATTGGTAGGCGGTGACTACGCTTGCCGTGTTTCTTCTGCCGCCCGGTTGGGCGGCTTTTGCTATCATGGGAGAGAGACGGGAACGGGCGCGGCCGCGGGGGCGGGCGCGCGGACGAGAAGGGACGTGCGGGCGCATGGGGCCGACGGTCGCCGAGATAAGGCAGCGGTTGCAGGAGGCGGGCGCGCGGGAGTTCGCCGTGCTCGAGCGCTCGCTCGTGGCCGACACGCGCAAGGGCGTGCGCGACGCCGTGGAGGTGGCGCGGCGCC
>NC_021021.1:551227-552220 GCF_000210055.1 Gordonibacter pamelaeae 7-10-1-b | reverse complement strand
GGTGGGCGCCGTCGTGCTTCCCCCCGAGCCCGCGGTGGAGGGCCTCAACGACTCCAAGCAGCTCAAAGCCGAAGTGCGCGAGCGCATTGCCCTCGAGGTCAAGCAGGTGGCCGTGGCGTGGACGGTGGAGTACGTGGAAGCGGCCGACATCGATGCCGCGGGCATGACGGCCTCGCTCGTCACCGCGTTCAGGCATGCGCTGGCTCACATCGAGGCCGCCGGCGTGCGCCCGGACGTCGTCCTGCTGGACGGCAACCCTCTGCGCCTCGACGACCGCGAGGTGAACGTGGTGAAAGGCGACTGCCGCTGCGCGTCGATCGCCGCAGCCTCCATCGTGGCCAAGGTGGAGCGCGACGCCCTTATGTGCCGCTACGCCGAGGACTACCCCGAGTACGGCTTCGATTCCTGCAAGGGCTATGCGAGCCCCGCCCATATCGAGGCCATCAAGCGTTTCGGCCTCACCCCCCTCCATCGCGCCACGTTCTGCACCGCCTTCACGCAGCCGACCTTGTTCTAGGGCGCTTCGCATCTGCCCGGCGCCTCGCCGGGGCGACGCTCTCCCGTGCATGCCGTCCGGCGGCTTTGTCGCGCGCCACGGTTTTCCACCTTCGCACGTGCCCCTCCTCCCGCCGGCGCCCAAGGTGCCGACCATCGGCCCCTGCATGTTCCACCTGCGGAGTTGCCCCCGCATCGGCTGGCTGCCGAATTTCCGCCGGCTTTCTGCCAGATCCGTGCAAGAAGCGCGCCAGGTTCATGCGGCCGCCGTGCAAGGACCGCGCATGATCGGGGCGGTTCCATGCGGGCCTCCGCGACGGTTCCCCGGAAAGGTTGCGGACCTATGATGCCCCTAGAGAAGAAAGGGGCGACGAATGGACGAGAACGGTACCGCGGCCGTGCAGGAGCGGCTGCAGGAGGAACCGACCTCCACGAAGGAAAGGGGGCGCGCCCGCCGGATGCCCCCGCCAAGCGGCGCAAGCCGCGTTCCAAGGCGAA
>NC_021021.1:550273-550869 GCF_000210055.1 Gordonibacter pamelaeae 7-10-1-b | reverse complement strand
CAACCGGGAGCTCGGCCGGCGCGGCGAGGATGCGGCGGCGCGCTTTTTGGACCGGCGCGGCTACGACATCGTCGAGCGCAACTGGACGTGCGCGGCGGGGGAGGCCGACATCATCGCGCGCGACGGGGAGGCGCTCGTGTTCGTGGAGGTGAAGACGAGGTCGAACACCGAGAAGGGGCTTCCCTCCGAGGCGGTGGACGCGGGGAAGCGCAGCCGCTACGAGCGCATCGCGGCGCTGTTCCTGGTGGACTACGACGTGGTGGACGTGCCGGTGCGCTTCGACGTGGTGTCGATCGTGGTGGTGCCGCCCGACCGCGCGTTCATACGGCACCATATCGGCGCCTTCTCGGCGGGGTGAGCGGCGTGTTCGGACGCTTCGCCGTGCAGGGCGCGACGCTGCGCGGGGTGGAGGCCGTGCCGGTTGACGTGGAGGTGGTGGTGGGCAGCGGCATGCCCGCGTTCTGCATCGTCGGGATGCCCGACGCCGCCGTGCAGGAGGCGCGCGAGCGCGTGCGCGCCGCCCTGCGGGCCGCAGGCTTCTCCATGCCGAACGAGCGGGTGGTGGTGAACCTGGCGCCCGGCGCCCTGCGCAAGAC
>NC_021021.1:548294-549369 GCF_000210055.1 Gordonibacter pamelaeae 7-10-1-b | reverse complement strand
GCCCGCTACCCCGACGGCCGCTGGGGGCCGGCGGGGTGAGGGGCATCGCATCGGTGGATGAGCGGAAAGGCGGAAGGAGGGGGCGAGATGGCGACGATCTCCATGTTCTTCGGCATAGTGGTCATCATGTATAATGAGTCGGCGGGAAAGCATCACGCACCGCATGTCCACGCCCGTTATGCGGAGTTCAGCTGCTCGCTCGATTTCGAGGGCGAGGTGCTCGACGGGTATCTCCCGCCGAGGAAGCTGACGCTGCTTAGGGCATGGGTCGTCCTTCATAGGGAAGAGCTCGAGGCCGACTGGAAGCTCCTCTCGGAGGGGCTCGATGCTTTCAAGATCGATCCGTTGCGATAGGAAGGCGGTGGCGTGCTCATGGGGGAGCCGGTCTTGGTCGACGAGGTTGCCTGCGGGATGGGCAAAAGCCAGCCCGACTTGACGAAGGTCGAGCCGAGGGGCGGAAGCGAGCTTCTGCTCGAGTTCGAAACGGGGGAGAGGCGTCTTTTCGACGCCGCCCCGTTTATCGACTGCGGCGGATCGTACGGACGCTTGGCGGAAGAGCGGTACTTCGCGCAGGTGCGCATCATCGACGGGGGCTTGGCCCTTGGATGGCCTGAAGGCCAGGAAGTGTACCCCGAGGCCCTGTACGAGTTCAGCACGCCTGTCGGGTAGCGGCGCGGGCCGCGCCCGCTTCTCGCCGGCTGCGCCCGGCGCCCGCCGGACGCGCTCGGTACGTAGCGCCCCCTCCGGCGATCCGCCGGTTTTTCTCGCCCGCCGTTTCCCATGGCTCCGAGGTTTGGTATCCTTGCAGGCATGTCTGACAACGTGACCATACTCGGCGCCGGCCTCGCGGGAAGCGAGGCGGCGCTCCAGCTTGCCGACCGCGGCTTCCGCGTGCGCCTCGTGGAGATGCGCCCCGGCACGCCCACGCCCGTGCACGCCACCGGTGCGTGCGCCGAGCTCGTGTGCTCGAACTCGTTGAAGTCGACCAAGCCCGAGAGCGCGGCCGGCATGCTCAAGGCCGAGCTCGAGGCGCTGGGATCGCATCTGCTGGCCGCCGCGTACCGGCACGCCGTGC
>NC_021021.1:546611-547261 GCF_000210055.1 Gordonibacter pamelaeae 7-10-1-b | reverse complement strand
TGGCGGCGACCCACCGGCAGCTGCGCCGCTATCTGGGCGAGCTCGACCGCGCGCAGTACTCGCGCACCACCGTCAACCGGCGCCTCTCGGCGCTGCGCAGCTTCTTCCGCTGGCTCAACGTGACGGGGGTGTGCGATTGCGACCCGGCGAGCGTGCTCTCGGGCCCCCGCCAGCAGAAGGACCTGCCGCATGTCATCCGCGCGGCCGACATGGCGAGGCTGCTCTCGGTGCACGGCAAGCGCGACGCCGCCGGCAACCCGCGCGAGCAGTCGCCCGCCGATCTGCGCAACCTGGCGCTACTGGAGTTCCTGTACGCGTGCGGCGCGCGCGTGTCCGAGGCGTCGGGCCTGCTCGCGGCCAACGTCGACTTCGAGCGCGGTCAGGTGAAGGTGTTCGGCAAGGGGGCGAGGGAGCGCATCGTGCCGCTGCACGACCTGGCGCTCGCCTCCATGCGCACCTACCAGCTGCTCGGCCGCCCCAAGCTGCTCAAGGAGAGGGAGTGCCCGTTCTTCTTCGTGTCCACCCGCGGCAACGGCATGACCACCGACGCCATCCGCAAGATGTTCAAGGAGTCCCTGCGCGCGGCCGGGCTCGACGAGACGCTCTCGCCGCACGACATGCGCCACACCTTCGCCACTGACCTCTTGGAG
>NC_021021.1:545465-546208 GCF_000210055.1 Gordonibacter pamelaeae 7-10-1-b | reverse complement strand
CGCCCACCCGCGCGGCTGACCGCACGGGTCTGTCGCGCAGCGGTCCTCCGCCCGGCGGGGCGCTCCTTGCGCGAAGGTTTCAGCGCCGTGACCGGCGGCTGACGGTTGCCCGGAACCCCTCGCGCCCGGCGCCGATGTCCCTCACAATCGGAACCCGATACCACGCGCGCCTCGCCGCGCGGACACCTGCGTCGAAGGGACACGATTATGAACAAGCGGAAGATGAGAATGATGGGCATGGTTCTGGCCGGCGTGCTGGCGATGACGCCGTTTCTGCACGGGTGCGCCACCGACGACGGCGGCTCCTCGAACGACAACGGCTCGCAGAACGCGACCGAGCAGCAGGAGCAGAACGGCTCCGAGCAGCAGAACACGGGCAGCCAGGGCGACGTCGTCTACTACGGCCAGGTCATGGGCGTGAACGGTGACGAGATCACCGTTGTCCTGGGCGACCTGAGCGCCGCGGACGGCGAGGGCCTGCAGAAGTTCGAGGCCCAGGAGGACGAGGTCACCTTCAACAAGGGCGACGTCGTCATCGTGGACGAGTCCGGCGCCGTCGTCGACGACCCCACCGTCTCGGCCGACCAGATCGTGGTCATGAGCGGCTCGGGCGACGGCCCCGACATCCGGCCCTCTAAGCTGGAGATACTCCAGTCCAACGCCGACGGCGCCGTGAGCTCCGCGGCTGCGGAGCAGGGCCTGGACCAGTAGCGTCCCCGCCTGCCGCGAAGGACGGCCCTGCC
>NC_021021.1:544237-544840 GCF_000210055.1 Gordonibacter pamelaeae 7-10-1-b | reverse complement strand
TGCTGCGCGCCGCGCTCTACGGACCGGCCGCGCCGGATGCTGAAGGTGCGGCAGACGGCGTGGGAGGGCCGGAGGCCCCTGCGTGCGGCACGGAAGGGGCGGCCGCCGCGGCCGCCGGGGAAAGGTGGTAGCAATGCTCAAGATCTCAACGAACAAGCTCATGCTCGTGGCCGGCATCGTGTGGGCCATCGCCGGCGCGAACATCGCCAACATCGGGCTCACGGCCTACCGGCACGACTGGGGCTGGGTGCTCTGGGCACTCCTGGTGGGCTCCGCGGTCATCTTCGTGCTGTTCCACTCGCGCATCTTCCAGAAGATGGTGGGCAAGCACGCCAAGCGCATCGGCGGCTACGAGGAGGCCAAGACGAACATCCTGAAGTTCTTCGACAAGAAGGGCTACATCATGATGGCTATCATGATGGGCGGAGGCATCGGCCTGCGCATGTCGGGGCTCGTGCCCGACTGGTTCATCGCCTTCTTCTACACGGGCCTGGGCGTCGCGCTCGCGGTGGCGGGCCTCACCTTCCTGCTGCGGTACTTCACGAACGTGGAGCCGGGGTGCCCCCTGCTGCCGCGCACCTACGCGAAGCGCGGCTGACCGCC
>NC_021021.1:538775-544095 GCF_000210055.1 Gordonibacter pamelaeae 7-10-1-b | reverse complement strand
CGAAGCGCGGCTGACCGCCGCCGGGCCGCATGCCGTGCGGCGGCTGCCCCATGAAGGCGCGGGTGGCATTGCCGGGTTCGCGAACCCGGCGGTTTCGCTGACGGCCCGTTGACGAAACGGTTACGGCTCGGGGTCGCTCGCGCCCCCTTGCCCTAGTATGAGGGGCGAACCCCGGCATCGCCCCTTGGGCGCGGTGCGCGAAACCGAATGCGAAGGAGGCCCGGTGGCCCGGATATTCGTCGTGGAGGACGACGCGGCGCTGCGCGGCGAGCTCATGCGCCTGCTGGAGCTGCAGGGGCATGAGGCGCTCGCCAGCACGGCGTTCGACCGCATAGCCGACGAGGTGCTCGCCGCCGACCCCGACTGCGTCCTGCTCGACCTCAAGCTGCCCGGCGACGGCGGCCATGCCGTGTGCCGCGACCTGCGCAGCGCAAGCGACGTGCCCATCGTCATGCTCACCTCGTCGGACAACGAGTTCGACGAGGTCATGAGCATGAACCTGGGGGCGGACGACTACGTGACCAAGCCCTACAACCCCGCCGTGCTCCTGGCGCGCATCCAGTCGGTGCTCCGCCGTGCGGCGCGCACCGAGCCGCCGTCGCGCATCGAGCACAAGGGCGTCGTGCTGGACGTGGCGAGAAGCCGCGTGGAGTACGAGGGCCGCGGGGTGGAGCTCACCCGCAACGAGTTCCGCGTGCTGCACCTGCTCATGGAGAACAAGGGCGCCATCATCTCGCGCCAGGAGCTCATGATGGAGCTGTGGCAGTCCGACGCCTTCATCGACGACAACACGCTCACGGTGAACGTGAACCGGCTGCGCAAGAGCCTGGCCTCCATCGGCGTGCCCGACGGCTTCCTGGCCACGCGCCGGGGGCAGGGCTACCTCGTCTGATGAGCGGTGCGCGGCCATGAGCCTGTCCGCCTACCTGCGCGACAACCTCGCGGCCATCGGCGTGGGCGTGCTGTGCTGCCTGGGCGTGGCCGGCATGCTGGCCGTGCTCGGCGTGGGCGTGTACGCCACGGTGCTCGTGCCGTGCTTCGTGGCGCTGTGCGGCGCGGTGGTGCTCGGCTTGGGCTACGTGCGCAGGCGCCGCTTCTACACTGAGCTCGCGCGCATCGTGGAGGACCTCGACCGCACCTACTTCGCCTCGGAGCTCGTGGAGGAGCCCGGCTTCCTGGAGGGGCGCCTGGCCCACGAGGCGCTCGAGGCAGTGGGGAAGGCCGCGGCCGACGACGTGGCGTTCCACCGGCGGCAGGCCGAATCGTACCGCGACTACATCGAGCTGTGGATACACGAGATCAAGACGCCCATCGCCGCCGCCCACCTCATGACGGCCGACCTGCACGGGGGCGTCGCCTCGAAGCTGAAGGCGGAGCTGGACCGCATCGAGTCCTACGTGGAGCAGGCGCTCTACTACGCGCGCTCCACCTCGCTCGCGCGCGACTACGCCATACGCGAGCTGTCGCTGGCCGACGCCGTGCGCACGGCCTGCAAGAAGAACGCCCGCTACCTCATCGAGCGCGGCACCACCCCGTCCATCGAGGTGGGGGACGGCGTGACCGTGTTCGCCGACGCCTCCTGGCTCTCCTTCGCGCTGGGGCAGGTTTTGGTGAACGCGGCGAAGTACGGTGCAACGTCCGTGCGCTTCACCGTGCGCGAGGAGGGTGCGGGCACGAGCGCGGCGCGCACCGTGCTGGAGATCGCCGATGACGGCCCGGGCATCCCCGCCGCCGACGTGCCGCGCGTGTTCGACCGCGGCTTCACCGGCAAGAACGGCCGCGCCCAGGGCTCGGCCACCGGCATGGGCCTGTACCTGGTGGCCACGCTCTGCGAGAAGATGGGCCTCGGCGTGGGCCTGGCCTCCGAGGAGGGCACCGGCACCCGCGTCATGCTCGCGTTCCCCCACGACCGCAGGCGCATGGACGACCAGGTGTGACAAAGGGACGGGGATAATGTCACATTCCCCGTGCGCCTAACGAGCTTGGTAGACATCAGGGAATGTGACATTATCCCCGTCCCTTTGTCACACCGACGGGCGCCTCTCCCTTGCAAATTCGTAAGGTTGCGGTAAGCCTCTTCGATGGCGGGCGCGGCACGGCGGACGTAGTATCTTGGCAGACCCCGAGAGAAGGAGATTTGCCATGACCGAAGTTTACGCGACCCCGGAAGCGGCTTGCGCGCAGCAGGCGCCGGCCGCCTATGCGTCCGGCTCCCGGCCCATCCTGTCGGTTCGCCAGATAGAGAAGGTGTACGGGAACAAGGACTCCGTCACCAAGGCGGTGCGCGACATCAGCTTCGACGTGATGCCGGGCGAGTTCGTGGGCATCATGGGGCCGTCCGGCTCCGGCAAGACCACGCTCCTGAACTGCGTGGCCACCATCGACACGGTGATGAGCGGGCACATCCTCGTCGACGGGCGCGACGTGACGGGCCTGCGCTCCCGCGCGCTTGCGAAGTTCCGCCGCGACGACCTGGGCTTCATCTTCCAGGACTCCAACCTGCTGGACACGCTCACCGGCTTCGAGAACATCGCGCTGGCGCTCACGGTGAAGGGCGAGCCCGCCGGCCGGGTGAAGCCGAAGGTGGACGCCATCGCGGCCACGCTCGGCGTGTCCGAGGTGCTGGGGAAGTACCCCTACCAGATGTCGGGCGGCCAGAAGCAGCGCATCGCCGCGGCCCGCGCCATGGTGGCCGATCCGAAGCTCGTGCTGGCCGACGAGCCCACGGGCGCGCTCGACTCGCGCAGCGCCACCGTCATGCTGGAGACGCTCGAGATGATGAACTCCTCGCTCGGCGCCACCATCATGATGGTCACGCACGATTCCTACGCCGCCTCGTTCGCGAGCCGCATCCTGTTCGTCAAGGACGGCGCCGTGTTCAACGAGATACGCAAGGGCGACACCTCGCGCAAGGACTTCTTCAACCGGATCATGGAAGTGGTCACGTTCCTGGGCGGTGACGTGCGCGATGCTCGCTAAACTCGCCTTCCGCAACATCCGCCGCTCGGTCAAGGACTACGGCGTGTACTTCGTCACGCTCGTGTTCGGCGTGGCGGTGTTCTACGCGTTCAACTCGGTGTCGAGCCAGTCGATCCTGTTCGACCTCGAGGACACGGCCTCGGCCAGCGTCTTCGACATGACGGGGCAGTTCCTGGGCATGTTCAGCGTGCTCATCGCCTGCGTGCTCGGGTTCCTCGTGCTCTATGCCAACGGCTTCCTTATCAGGCGGCGCAAGCAGGAGTTCGGAACGTACCTCATGCTGGGCATGAACCCCCGCAGCGTGTCGGCCATCGTGCTCATGGAGACGGCGGCGGTGGGCCTCGTGTCGCTCGTGGTGGGCCTCGCCTTGGGCTTCGCGCTGTCGCAGGGGCTGTCGTTCGTCACGGCCGGCCTGTTCAACATCCAGATGACCCAGTACCGCTTCGTCTTCTCCCTCGACGCCTTCATGCTCACGCTGATGTGCTTCGTGCTCATCTTCGTCGTGACAGGGCTGTTCAACACGCTGTCCATCCGGCGCTACAAGCTCATCGACCTCCTGTCCGCCCGCTCGAGGAACGCGCGCTTCCGCGTGCGCAACCCGTGGATCAGCCTCGTGGCGTTCGTTGCGGCCGTCGGCATCCTCGCCTGGGCGTACCTCACGCTCATGGACAACGGCCTGGTGTACTTCGACGACGGGTTCTGGCGGGCCACGGCGCTCATGGTGCTGGGCACGTTCCTTCTGTTCTGGTCGCTCGCGGGCTTCGCCATCGCGGTGATCGAGCGCACGCGCGGCGTGTACTTCCGCGGCCTCACGATGTTCACGACGCGCCAGATTGCCAGCAAGGTGAACACGGCGTTCGTGTCGCTTTCGGTGGTGTGCATCATGCTGTTCTTCTCGCTCACGGTGTTCTCCACGGGCATGGGCCTGGCGCGCGCGTTCACCGGCAACATAGAGGATGGCACCGTGTACGACGCCACGCTCACGGCGAACGTGTACCTGAACGCGGGCGGCACGCACGATCCCGAGAAGCTCGCGGCCATGAGCGAGGAGGACCGCGAGTACCAGCGGGTCGCCGACGAGAAGGCCGCGGCCGTCGAGGCCGACGCGGAGGCCTACGGCTGGGACATCGCCGCGAAGCTGGCGGACGCCTCGCCGGTCTGGGGCGAGCTGGTGGGGAAATCCGCGCAGCTGGACGCGTTCAAGAGCACCGACGTGACGTACGGCGAGCTCATGGACCGCTACGGGCACGACACGGGCAACGAGAAGCAGAACGAGGCGCTGCACAACCAGGGCGTCACGCTCATCGGCGTCTCGCAGTTCAACGCGCTGGCCGAGCTCGTCGGCCGGCCCACGGTGGAGGTGGGCGAGGGCGGCTACGCCGTGAACAACACGCTCGACGCCATGAAGGCGCTTTCGGAGGCGCTCGCCCGCAAGGGCGAGACGGTCACCGTAGGCGGGCGCGTGCTCGAATCGGTGGGAGAGCTGCGCAGCCAGCCGCTCGAGGACACCACGTTCGCCGCGAGCGGGGCGGAGCTCATCGTGCCCGATTCGGTGATCGACGCCCTGCGCGCCCAGGGGGCGGTTCCCGAGCAGAGCATCCTCAACCTCATGTACAAGACGGGCCGCGTCGAGGGCGACAAGCTGCTCGGGCAGATGCTCGCCGAGGCATCGCCCGCGAACCCTGAGGTGGCGGCGTCCGGCTGGACGTTCAGCCCGAAGCCCTGGCCCGTGACGCTGTCCTTCACGGCCGAGGAGGTGCTCGTCCAGTCGAGCGGCATGAACCTCATGATCTCGTACCTGGCGCTCTACATCGGCTTCGTGTTCCTCATCGCCACGGCGGCGGTGCTTGCCATCCAGCAGCTGTCCGAGGCCAGCGATTCGCTCGCGCGCTACCAGGTGCTCGCCGAGATCGGCTGCGACCGCCGCATGATCTTCCGGTCGCTGCGCGCCCAGGTGCTCGTGTACTTCCTCGTGCCGTTGGCGGTGGCCGTGTGCCATACCGTGTGCGCCGTGGGCGTCATCAGCGACTCGGTCATCTCGCAGCTGGGCGTGTCGGTGCTCGAGCCGGCCCTCATGACCGGCGCCCTCGTGGCCGTGGTGTACGGCGCCTACCTGCTGGTCACGTACTTCGCCAGCAAGGGCATCATCCGCGCCGCGCTCGGCAAGAAGCTCGTGGGGTAGGGAAGGGGGGCCATCCGCCGCGGCGAGGGATAATCCCCCTCGCCGGGCGGCGGCGGTTCTGCTAGGATGCTCTCCATGGAAGACTCGCCGAAAACCGCCAAGCGCCGCGAGCGCGAGAAGCGCACCATCTCGCAGATGGTGGCGCTGTACTGCGCCGGC
>NC_021021.1:535893-538616 GCF_000210055.1 Gordonibacter pamelaeae 7-10-1-b | reverse complement strand
CGGCCATCGATGCCTACGCGGTGCTGCGCACCGAGCGCTGCCGCAAGATGGACGTGAAGACGTCGTGCGAGGAGTGCGGCAACCACTGCTACGCTCCCGAGAAGCGCGAGGAGATCCGCGCCGTCATGCGCTACGCAGGCCCGCGCATGCTGGGAAGGCACCCGGTGGCGGCCGTGAGGCACCTGCTGGGCCGCTGAGCGCCCGCGCGCGGCGGATCAGAACGTGAACAGCTGCCGCACCTCGATATCGAGGGCGTCGGCGATCCGCCCAAGGTCGTCCAACCCCACGCTGACGCGGCCTGACTCTATCCTCCAGATATGCGATTTGCTGCTGCCCACCATGAGGGCCAGTTTGTGCTGTGACAGGCCCTGGGCTTCTCGGCGGTCTCTGATGGCAGCGCCGAGGCGCAATCTTTTTTGTTCCGGATTCATTTTCTCAGGGTATTCGGTATAATCGTCTTGACGGCTTCATATATGAAGCCGTCAAGACGATGTGCACGAACGGTTGCCGCACGTTCGCCCGCACTGCCTGCCCGGTCGCCGATGCGTCGCGCGGGCGGCGCGGGGGCGTCTGCGGGATGAAGGGGGACAGGTGGTCGGAAAGCTCGGACGGGGGCGGCAGTGCGGCAAGGACGCGGCATTCGCAAACGCGGTGAGCACGCTCTACGCGAACATCGGATTCATGGGAGTGGACGACCCGCTGTGCACGGTCGTCGTCACCAGCACCGTGCCCGAAGAGGGGAAGTCCACGATAGCGCTCGCCCTCGCGCGCGCCATGGCGGCGTCGGGCAAGCGAACGCTCTTGCTGGAATGCGATCTGCGCCGCCGCTCGCTCGCACGCATGGCAGGCGTGCGCCCTGATATCGGCTGGGGGGCTGTGGCCGTGGGTGACGCCGCGTTGCGCCGGGCGGTGTCGCCCGCCGGCGGAGAGAACCTGTTTCTGCTCGATGCCGAGCCCGACCTGCCCAGTCCTGCGGACCTGTTGGATTCGGCGCGTTTCCGTGCGCTGTTCGACACGCTGGCGCGCACGTTCGACTATGTGGTGGTCGACACGCCGCCGGTCGGCGCGTTCGTCGATGCGGCCGTGGTCGCATCGCAGGCGGATGCAACGGTGCTGGTCGTTCGCGAGGGCTACGTACGCGGTGAGGGCGTGGCTCGGGCATGCGCCCAACTCGAGCAGGCCGGCGCGAACGTCGTGGGCGTTGCCATGAACTTCTGCAGCTCCTCGCCCAGTCCCGAAGGGCGCTGACGGCCGGCTCCCGCATCCGTTTCCCAAACGTTCTCTCCCGCATACCATGCCCGTTCCGTTCGGGGTACAATGCTCGAAGCGGCTTAGCGCCGACGAACGAGACGGAAGGGCGGGCATGCTCGACAAGGTTGACGCGCTGTTCGCGCGCTTGGAGGAGGTCATGGCGTTCCAAGCCATCCGCCAAGGGCTCATCCTCACCATCCCCGTCCTGCTGGTGGGGTCGTTCTGCCTCATCTTCCTCAACCTGCCGCTCGAACCCTACCAGGACGCCCTTGCCGGCGCGCCGCACATCGAGGGCCTGCTCAACTTCGTGTACAACGCCACCATGGGCATCTTCTCGCTCTACGTGGCGGTGGCCGTGGCGCTGCGCTACGCGAACGCCTGCGCCGAGCGGCACGGTGCGTTCTTCATCCAAGGCGCGCCTTTCGTCGCCCTTGCGGCCTACCTCATGTCGGTGGGCTTCGGCGCGGAGGGCTTCGACCTCGTGGTGCTCAGCACGCGCTCGCTGTTCATCGCCATCGTGTGCGGGTTGGCGTCATCCGTGCTGTACTGCAGGCTCGTGCGGCTGCGCCGTGCTCCCGCGTTGTACGGCGACACCCTTGACAACGTGTTCAACCAGGCCGTGTCGGGGCTTCTGCCCATCGCGGCGGTCATCGCGTTGTTCGCGGCGCTCAATGCCGCCGTGGCGGCCCTCACGGCCTCGAGCTGCATCGAGCAGCTGTTCTTCGACGGCGTGAGCGCGCTCTTCCCGCTGGCCACGGCCACGCTGGGCAGCGGGCTTCTGTACCTGCTCCTGAACAACGTCATGTGGTTCTTCGGCATCCATGGCGGCAACATGCTCGACAGCGTGGCGCAGAGCGTGTTCGTGCCCGGCACGGCCGCCAACGCGGCGGCGCTCGCAGCAGGCGGCGAGCCCGTGCAGATCGTGACGAAGACGTTCATGGACGTGTTCGCCTCCATCGGCGGTGCCGGTGCGCTGCTGTCGCTGCTCGCGGCTATCCTGCTGTTCGGCCGCCGCAGGAGCGCGCGGCGCCTCTCGGCGTTCGCAGCCGTGCCCATGTGCTTCAACATCTCCGAGATCATGCTGTTCGGGCTGCCGGTGGTGTGGAACCCGGCGCTGTTCGTGCCGTTCATCGTGGTTCCCCTGGTGAATATGGTGGTGGCGTACGGCGCCATGGCGGTCGGCCTCGTGCCGCCCGTGGTGGTGGACGTGTCGTGGACCACGCCTCCCCTGGTGGGCGGCTACGTGGTTACGGGCTCGCCCGCCGGAGCCGTGCTGCAGCTCGTGTGCATCGCGCTCGGCACGGTGCTGTACCTGCCGTTCTTGCGCCGCTACGAGCGGTTGGCCGACGATCACGCGCGGGTGCAGTACGAAGCGTTGCTCGCATCGTTCCAGGACGACGAGCGCGCCGGGCGCTCGGTGGAGCTCGTGGCGGCCGCGGGCTCGCTGGGCGCGGTGGCCCGCTCGCTCGCCG
>NC_021021.1:531383-535746 GCF_000210055.1 Gordonibacter pamelaeae 7-10-1-b | reverse complement strand
CCGTGTTCGAGCGGGCGCTCGCCGATGCGCAGGCCGCAGAGGCGCTCGCGCATGCGGGGGAGCTCGACCCGGGCTTCAGCGTGAGCGTGAACGCCACGGCCACGATGCTCCAGGACGAGGAGGCCGTCGGCTTCGTCATCGACGCCTTCCTCGCCCGCGGGCTCGACGCCGGCCGCGTGGTGGTGGAGGCCACCGAGCGCGAGGCGCTGCTGTGGGACGCGGGCGCGCATGACCTGCTGCGCCGCGTGGCGGACGCGGGCATGCGGCTCGCCATCGACGACTTCTCCATGGGGCGCACCTCGTTCCAGTACCTGGAAACCAGCGTGTTCTCCGTGGTCAAGCTCGACGGGACCATCGCCAAGGGCGTGATGGAGAACGAGCGCTACGCCGAGATCGTCTCGTCCATCGCCGACCTCTCCGAGCACTTGGGCTTCACCGTGCTCGCCGAGTACGTGGAGACGGCCGAGCAGCGCGACGTGCTGAAGATGCTCGGCTGCTCCCTGTTCCAAGGCTACCTCTATGCGCCGGCGCTGCCCTTCGACGAGATGGTGGAGCGCGCACGGCTGGACTAGGGGCAGGTGCCGCCGCCACCCCTCCCGGCGCGCCGCAACGGCGGAAAGCGAACGAATTGTGCGCATCGTTTGAACGCTCGGACACGAACGTATGTTTTCGCTGGCTCTTTCCGCGCGCTGCGCTAGAATGAACGATTGCACGGAAATGATAGTTTTCCGGTAGCCTAATTTGCAACCCCCGACGCGCGCCGCCGGGCCCGGCTGCCGGCTGCGGATGCGCAAGAGAAAGAGCGATAAGCCACATGGGACAGAACGCCATCGTCATCAAGGGTGCCCGCGAGCACAACCTCAAGGACATCGACCTCATCATCCCGCGCGACGAGCTCGTGGTCATCACGGGCCTCTCGGGCTCGGGCAAGTCGTCGCTCGCGTTCGACACGATGTACGCCGAGGGTCAGCGCCGCTACGTGGAGAGCCTCTCCAGCTACGCGCGCATGTTCCTCGGGCAGATGAGCAAGCCGGACCTGGACAGCATCGACGGCCTGTCGCCGGCGGTGTCCATCGACCAGAAGACCACGTCCAAGAACCCGCGCTCCACGGTGGGCACCACCACCGAGATCTACGACTACCTGCGCCTGCTGTTCGCGCGCGTGGGCGTGCCGCACTGCCCCGAGTGCGGGCGCGTCATCAGGAAGCAGACCACCGACCAGGTGACCGACGAGATACTGTCCCTGGCGCCGGGCGCGAAGGCCATCGTCATGGCGCCGGTGGTGGCGGGCCGCAAGGGCGAGTTCACGAAGCTGTTCACCGACCTGCAGAAGGAGGGCTTCAGCCGCGTGCGCATCGACGGCGAGATCCTGAAGCTGGAGGCCGAGCCGCTCACGCTGAACAAGAAGATCAAGCACTTCGTCGACGTGGTGGTGGACCGCGTGCAGCTGAAGGAGAGCGCCACGAGCCGCATCGCCGAGGCGGTGGAGCTGGCCACGAAGCTGGCCGACGGGCGCGTGCTCGTGCAGGTGCTGGGCGACGACGGGCAGCCGCTCGGCGAGGCGGGCGGGCAGTCCTCCGGTGCGAAGGGCGGCCTGGGCGAGGGCGAGCACATCTTCTCGCTCGCGCTCGCGTGCCCCGAGCACGGCCACTCCATGGACGAGCTGCAGCCGCGCGACTTCTCCTTCAACGCGCCCTACGGCGCCTGCCCCGACTGCCTGGGCATCGGCAGCCGCGAGGAGGTGGACCCCTCGCTCGTGGTGCCCGATCCCTCGCTCACGCTGGCCGAGGGCGCCATCGCGCCGTTCAAGACGGGCAACTACTACCCGCAGGTGCTGCGCGCCGTGGCCCATCATATGGGCACCGACGAGAACACGCCGTGGGAGGACCTGCCGAAGAAGGCGACCGACGCGCTGCTCTACGGCTTGGGCGACCAGAAGGTGCGCGTGGACTACGTGACCGTGGACGGCCGCGAGACGTACTGGTACATCGAGTGGGAGGGCGCGCTCGCCGCGGTGCAGCGCCGCTACCAGGAGGCCCAGTCAGACAACCAGCGCGAGAAGCTGTCGGAGTACTTCGCCATCGTGCCGTGCCAGACGTGCGGCGGCAAGCGCCTGAAGCCCGAGATCCTGGCCGTGACGGTGGGGGACAAGTCCATCCACGACGTGACCGAGATGAGCGCGGCCGACTCGCTCGACTACTTCGAGGGCCTGGCCTTCCATGGTGCGGAGGAGCACATCGCCGGCCCCATCGTGAAGGAGATCAAGGCGCGCCTGCGCTTCCTGGTGGACGTGGGCCTGGACTACCTCACGCTCGAACGGGCCACGGCCACGCTCTCGGGCGGCGAGGCGCAGCGCATCCGCCTGGCCACGCAGATCGGCGCGGGCCTCATGGGCGTGCTCTACATTCTGGACGAGCCGTCCATCGGCCTGCACCAGCGCGACAACGAGCGGCTCATCTCCACGCTCGAGCGCCTGCGCGATTTGGGCAACACCGTCATCGTGGTCGAGCACGACGAGGACACCATCCGCAGCGCCGACTACGTCATCGACATGGGGCCGGGCGCGGGCGAGCACGGCGGCCAGGTGGTGGCGGCCGGCAAGCCCGACGAGATCGTGAGGTTCGAGGGCTCGCTCACGGCGGACTACCTTTCGGGCCGCCGCACCATCCCGGTGCCGGAGAAGCGCCGCAAGCCGCGGCGCGGGTCGCTCAAGCTCACGGGCGCCGCGGAGAACAACCTGAAGAACGTGACGCTGGGAGGTTCCCTTCGGCACGCTCACCGTGGTCACGGGCGTGTCGGGAAGCGGCAAGAGCTCGCTCGTCACCGACACGCTGGCGCCGGCCCTCGCGAACCGCGTGAACCATGCGCACCGCCGCTCCGGCACGTACAAGAAGATCACCGGCCTGGACAAGATCGACAAGGTGATCAACATCGACCAGAGCCCCATCGGGCGCACGCCGCGCTCGAACCCCGCCACCTACATCGGCCTCTGGGACGACATCCGGGCGCTGTTCGCCAGCACGCAGGAGTCGAAGGCGCGCGGCTACGGGCCGGGGCGCTTCTCCTTCAACGTGAACGGCGGCCGTTGCGAGGCCTGCAAGGGCGACGGCCAGATCAAGATAGAGATGCACTTCCTGCCCGACATCTACGTGCCCTGCGAGGTGTGCGGCGGCGCACGCTACAACCGCGAGACGCTGCAGGTGACGTACCGCGGCAAGAACATCGCCGAGGTGCTGGACATGACGGTGGACGACGCGCTGGCGTTCTTCGAGAACATCCCCGGCATCAAGCGCAAGCTGCAGACGCTGCACGACGTGGGGCTCGGCTACATCCGCCTGGGGCAGCCCGCCACCACGCTCTCGGGCGGCGAGGCGCAGCGCGTGAAGCTGTCGAGCGAGCTGCAGCGCCGCCAGACCGGCAAGACGTTCTACATCCTGGACGAGCCCACCACCGGCCTTCACTTCGAGGACGTGCGGCAGCTTTTGGAAGTGCTCGAGCGCCTCGTGGATGCTGGTAACACGGTGCTCGTCATCGAGCACAACCTGGACGTCATCAAGTGCGCCGACCGCATCATCGACCTCGGCCCCGAGGGCGGCGACCGCGGCGGCACCATCGTGGCCCAGGGCACCCCCGAGGAAGTGGCCCAGGTCGAGGGCAGCTACACCGGCCAGTTCGTGAAGCGCATGCTGGAGGACGGCCGCCTGTAGGTCGACGAGGCGGGCGTGACGGGGGGACGGGGATAATGTCACGCTCTCGGAAGCACTGCGAGCCCCTATCGCATCGAGGAGCGTGACATTATCCCCGTCCCCCCGTCACGCCCCGGTTCCCGCTTTGCGAGAATCTTACCGAATGCCTCCTTTACCTGCCCGCGTGCTCGTGCGACAATGCGCTGCGGCCTTTTCCGGCCGGGAATCCAACGGACAGCGAGGGGAGCGGGTGCAGGTGGCAGAGGCGGGTACGGCTCCGGCGGGGAGCCGGCATATGGCGCGCGGCATCGTGTGCGCGCTGGCGGGCGGGGTGTGCTGGGGCTTCTCGGGCACCTGCGCGCAGCTGCTCATGAACGACTACGGCGCGCCGGCGGAGTGGATCACCTGCGTGCGCATGGTCATCGCCGCCGCGTTCTTCCTGTTCCTCACCGCGGTGCGCGACTGGCGCGACCTCGTGGCCGTGTTCCGCGACCGCCGCTCGCTCGTGCAGATCGCGCTGTTCGCCGTCTTCGGCGTGCTGCTCACCCAGATGAGCTACCTGAACGCCATCAGGTACACGAGCGCCGGCGTGGGCACCACCATCGAGCAGATCGGCCTCGTGCTCATCATGCTCTACGTGTGCGTGCGCGCCCGGCGCCTGCCGCGCGTGCGCGAGG
>NC_021021.1:519553-531095 GCF_000210055.1 Gordonibacter pamelaeae 7-10-1-b | reverse complement strand
TCGTTGGCCATCGTGCTCGTGGGCACGCTCGGCGCCTACATGCTGTACCTGCAGGGCGTGGCCGACGCCGGCCCCGTGAAGGCGAGCCTGCTGTGCTGCGTCGAGCCGGTATCGGCCATGGTGCTGGCCCTGTTCTGGCTGCACACGCCCGTGTCGGCGTGGGACCTGGCAGGCTGCGGCCTCATTGTGGCCATGATCTTCCTCGTGACCGAGCGGGAGAAGAAGCCGCAGGTCGCAGGCGGATCTGCGGAGCCGGCCGCCGCCGGAGCGGCCGCCTACGACGATCCGCCGCTGTTCGCTGGACGCGCCTCGGTGCTGGGCTACTACACGAGCCGCCCTGCCGTGCGCGAGGACTTCGACCGCGTGTCGGCCCTGCTCGACGCCGGGCACGAGACGTTCGCCGCGCTCGGCATCGACGAGGGGCGCAAGAAGTACCCCTCGGCGCGCCGCCTCATGCACAGCATAAAGAACGGCACGACCCACGTGGTGGAGGACGCGCACGGGCGCATGATAGCCGTGTTCGCCGTGTCGTTCTCGCCTGACAAGAACTACGCGGCCGGCATCGAGGGCGCCTGGCTCACCGACACGGACGCGCAGCCCCAACCCTACGCCGAGCTGCATTGGGTTTCGGTGGCGCCTGCAGCGCGGCGGCGCGGCGTGGGGCAGTTCATCTTGGAGACGGCGGGCCGCATCGCGCGCGCCGGCGGGCGCCGGAGCATCCGCGCCGACGTGTACGAGCAGAACGTGCCCATCCAGAAGCTCTTGGAGAAGCACGGCTACGCGCGCTGCGGCATCCTCTCCATGAAGGATGTGTTCGGCCGTCGGAAAACCCGGGTGGCCTACGAGCGCCTCCTGTAGGCAGCGGCCGCCTGCGCCCGGTTTTGGGCGCATGATCAAAAACGACGTAAAAGGCTCGCCAAACCTCTTTACCGTGGTGGGCTTCCGTGGGACAATGCGCTGATGGATTCTAGGGGGCTCGGCCCCGCGAGACAAGGAGAGGGGGAGGGCCATGGCCGGTCAGGCGGCGATCGCGCAGGCGGCGCCCAGGAAAAGCCATGTGGCACGCGGCATCGCGTTCGCGGCGCTCGGCGGCATCTGCTGGGGGTTCTCGGGAACCTGCGCCCAGCTCATGACGAGCGAGCTCGGGGTGCCGGTGGCGTGGATCACCTGCGTGCGCCTGCTGCTGGGGGCCCTCATCTTCCTCGTGGCGTGCCTGTTCAAGAACTGGCGCAGCCTGCGCGCCGTGCTGCGCGACAAGCGCTCGCTGCTGCGCATCGCGGCCTTCTCGATGTTCGGCGTGCTGCTCACCCAGATGAGCTACCTGTCGGCCATCTCCTACACGAACGCGGGCACGGGCACCGTTCTGGAGCGCCTGGGCCTCGTGGTCATCATGCTCATCGTGTGCGTGCGCGTGCGGCGCTGGCCGAAGCCGCGCGAGCTGTTCGGCCTCGTGTTCGCCTTGGGCGGCACGTTCCTCATCGCCACGAAGGGCAACATCGGCGCGCTCGCCATACCGGCCGAGGGCCTCATGTGGGGCGTCGTGTCGGCGTTCGCGCTGGCGGCCTACACGCTGCTTCCCGGCAAGGTGCTGGCGAAGTGGGGAAGCTTCATCGTCACGGGCCTGGCCATGCTCCTGGGGGGCACGGTGGCCACCGTGTTCGTGCAGCCATGGAGCATCCCCGTGGGCATCACGCCGGAGCTCGTGGGCGTCATGGGCGCCATGGTGATCATCGGCACGTTCGCCGCGTACCTGTTCTACCTGCAGGGCATCACCGATGCCGGCCCGGTGCGCGCCGGTCTCGTGGGCTGCGTCGAGCCCGTGTCGGCAACGGTCATCTCGGCCGTGTGGCTGGGCACGCCCGTCACGCCGGTCGACGTGGCGGGCATCGCCATGATCGTGGTCATGGTGCTCTTGGTGACGCAGCGCGAGGAGGCGCCCGCGAAGGGCGAGGGCGGCCTGGACGGATCGCCCGATGACCTGCCTCCCTTCGAGGGGCGTGCGTCGCTTCTGGGCTATTATCGCTCCCGCCCGGCGGTGCATGACGACTTCGTGCGCTTTCAGGAGGTGCTGGAAGACGGCCACGAGGCGCTGGCCGCCTTGGGCATCGAGGAGAAGGGGTCGAAGAAATACCCCTCCGAGCGCCGTGTCATGCGGGCCATCGACTGGGGCACCGCCCACGTGGTCACGGTGCCCGAGCGCAGCGGCGAGGAGGAGGCCGCCGGCGAGCGCATCATCGGCGTGTTCGCCGTCGATCCGCGCGGAGACGAGGCCTACGGCCGCTCCTCGGGCGCGGACTGGCTCACCGAGTCACCCGACCCGCCAGATGGCGAGGCCTCGTATGCGGCCCTGCACTGGGTGTGCGTGGCATCGGAGGCGCGCCGCCGCGGCGTGGGCATGTTCATCCTGGGCGAGGCGGAGCGCCTTGCGAAGGCCGCCGGCAAGCGCAGCCTCCGCTGCGATGTGTACGAGGGCAACGGGCCCATGCGCGCGCTGCTCATGGAGTACGGCTTCTCGTCCTGCGGCACCATCGCCTTGCGCGACCGCTTGGGCCGCGAGAGACGCCGCGACGCGTTCGAGCGCCTGTGGTGAAGGCGGGCATCCCCGCCGGCCGTGCAATCCCCTGACCGTGCGCCGCCGTACCCCTACGGCGCCTATCCGATCGCCGCTCTGTTTCGAACGGCTCCTTTGAGAAGAAAGAGAACACCCCCGTGCAATTCCGCTCAACCCGCGCGTCGGACGTCGACCGCATCATGGACATCCTCGCCGAAGGCCGGCGCGCGCTCGCCGAGCTCGGCATCGACCAGTGGCAGGGCGGGTACCCGCATCGCGAGGCTATCGAAATCGACCGTGCACGCGGCGAGTCCTACGTCGTGGTCGACGACGAGGGCACCGTCGTGGCCACGGCCATGGTGGGCTTCTCGGGCGAGGGCGACTACGACCTGATCGATCGAGGCTCCTGGCTCACGGCCACGCGTTCGGACGATGCGTGCTACGGCGTGGTGCACCGCGTGGCGGTATCGGCATCGTGCAAGGGACGCGGCGCCGCCTCGCTCTTGCTGGCCTGCGCCGAGGAGCTGACGCGCGACCGTGGATGCGAGAGCGTGCGCATCGACACGCATCCTGGCAACCTGCCCATGCGCCGTTTGCTGGAGAAGAGCGGCTACGCCGAATGCGGCGTCATCTACATCGCGCATGCCGAAGCGGGCACGCCCGAGCGCATCGCCTACGAGAAGCTGGTGTAGGCGGGCGGGCTGCCGCACCGCGGTTTTTCCTGCGTCGCGCGCATCGGCGGGAGCGCGTAGCTGTCGAAATTCTGTCGGTTGCCCATCTGGGAGGCGGCTTCGGTTCGGCACGGTATAATGCTGAGCATTATGTCGGTGAAATCTCGCGAGAAAATAGCGCTCTTCGTGTTCCTGGCCCTTATCGTCCTCAGCCTGTGCGGCTTGGGATGGTACCTGGTGGCGGGCCACTCCTGGAACGTGGCGGCGTCGAACCTGGACGACACGTTCGGCAGCATGGACGGCTACACCGCCATCGTGTACCCGGGGACCGCCGTAGAACCGGCGGCTGGGAAGGGATGCGGACGCCGCCGTACCGAAGGACGGCGCGGCCGGGGACGCGGCCGACGGCAAGGACGCGGTCGACGGCAAGGACGCGGTCGACCTCGTGGCCGGCGACAAAGGGGTCGATACCGGTGCGGCCGCTGACAGGGAGGCCGATACTGGCTCGCCGGACGCCTTCGGCGCGGCCGACGGCAAGGACGGCTCCGACGCGGCCGGGAACGCGCCCGTCCCCGAGGCGGAGGGCGAGGGAAGCCTGCTCGGCCCGAAGAAGAAGACGCTCAGCGCCCAGGAGGCCAAGGAAGGCTACGAGGAGAAGGGCGCCACGGTGTTCTCGCTCGACACGGTCGACCTCGACGCGTACCGCGAGGGCGTCATCCTGAAGAAGGGCGGGCACCGCTTCGGCGTGTTCGGCATCGCCGAGCCCACGTCCACCATCGTGCTGGAGAAGCAGATCGCCTACTTCAAGCGCCACAAGGTCGACTTCATCGTGCTCGTCACGCCCGACAAGGAGTACGCCGAGGACGTCTCGGGCATCGACATCGTGGTGTCCACCCAGGACGAGGACCTGTTCGTCATGGGCGAGACCATCGACGGCACGTTCTACGTGGACGCCCCGGCCGTCGGCTCGGTGGGCGCCATCCTCATATCTCCCAGCAACGTCGTGTCCGCCAAGGTGCTGCAGGCCTCGTAAGGACCGCTGAAGGGCGGCCGCGGTATGGGGCCATGTTACAATGCCTCCGTGGATCTAAAGGCGAAGGAGCTGTACGTAATGGCAGGCGAAGCGCGCAACGGGCAGGGGGCCTCCAGGTTCTCGTACAAGCAGATGGCGCTCTACGGCGTCATGCTGGCCGTCGCCTCCGTCCTGGTGGTGTTCGTGTTCGGCGCGTTCATGGCAGTCTCCGACATGCGGCACGAGGCGGACGTGTCGATCGCGTCGGCACTTCCCCGCGTGGAAGGGCGCATCGACGAGACGTTCAAGCTGCTCGAGACGCTTGCGGAGCGCGAGACACTCTACGATCCTGACGTGGATGTCATGACGAAGGTCGACCTGGTTGACAAGGTGAACGAGCATTTCGGGTTCTTCCTGCTCTGCTACGTGGATGCCGGCATCAACGTGTGGGACGCGACGGGGCCCGCCAGCCTGGCCAGCCGCTCGCACATGCAGCGCGTGTACTCCACCGGCGAGCGCTACGTCACCGACAGCTTCGTGGCGGGCGCCGACGGCACCACGCTCAACTACACGGTGATCGTGCCGCTGCGTGACGGGCGGGGCGCCATGACAGGCTCGCTGTTCGCGTCCATCTACTTCGACGAGATGGTGGAGATGCTTGACGAGAGCCGTGCGAGCTCGTACGTGGAGTCGCTCATCGTGGGCGGCAAGGGCCAGGTCATGTCCGCCACGTCGGGACACGAGTACGATGACCCCTTCCTCGACCCCATCCGCGACACCATCGCCTTCGGCATGACGGCCGACATCGTGCAAAGCGAGCTTTTGGCCCTGAACCCGGTGACGTTCTGGACCGTCGACGGCCTCGACGTGCGCTACTACTCCGCCTATCCCGTGGTGGGCACCGAGTGGGACATCGTGGGCGTGGCGAGCTTCTGGGACGCCTACGCCAAGGTCATGCGCGCCGTCTTCCCGCTGGCCATCGTGGCGGTGGCGGTCATCGCCACGGCCTTCCTGCTCATGCGCCGCCCCTTCGCGCGCCAGATGGAGGAGGCACGCCTTTTGGAGAGGTCGGTTGCCGAGCTGCAGAAGAAGGTGTACACCGACGGGCCCGCCGAAAGCGGCTTCGCCGACCTCATCGAGCTCACCTCCTCGGGGCTCTCCGACGGACTGACCGGTACGGTGACGCGCTCGGTGTTCGCAAGCCGGCTCGCCAACGCGCTGGACAACGCCGGCGACGGCATCTACGCGCTCTGCTTCATCGACCTCGACGACTTCAAGAACATCAACGACACGTTCGGACATGCCACCGGCGACGTGGCGCTCAAGACCGTGGGCTTTCTGCTGCGCGAGTACGAGCGCCGCTACGACGGGCTGGTCGGCCGCTACGGGGGAGACGAGTTCACCTTGCTCATGACCGACTTCGACGACGAGGCCGAGCTGCGTCGCGTCCTCGACGAGCTCACCGGGCGCCTGCACGTGAGCATCCAGGCAGGTGGATCATCGTTCGAGGTGCACTGCAGCGTGGGCGCGACGGTGTGGGACCGCCAGGCGGACGCCGACGAGCTCTTGGAGCAGGCAGACCGGGCGCTGTACCTCGTCAAGCAGCGCGGCAAGGAAGGCTACTGCCTCTACCAGGACGAGGGGCTGTCGTGAGACGCGCGGGGTGGCGAGGGGGCTTCGGGTTCGCGATGCTCTCCCTCGCGGCGGTGGCGCTGTGCGCCGTGCTGGGCGTTTCCGCCTACAACGAGGTGAAGGACATCCGTCGGGTCGATGCCGACAGCCTGCTTGCCTCGTTCCAGCAGACCATCGAGCTGAAGCTGAAGGGAAGCCTGGGCGAGACAGGCGATTTGACGGCGGCCCTCGAGGTCGACCCCGACGACGAGTCGTGGCTCCCCGCCGCCGCAGGCGCGCTCCTCGAGCGCGACGAGGTGGTCGGCGTGCTCTACGTGGTGGGCGACACGATGCGCTACGCGTTCCCGGAAAGCGACTTCGGCGACATGGCAGGGCGCGACCTCACCCAGTTCACCTACGTGTTCACCTTGGCGAAGTGGATCGACGGATTCGTGGTGGAGGGCCCGGTTACGCTGGCGAACGGCGAGGAGTCGTTCGTGTTCCTGGAGCCCGTCGACGTCGACGGGGCGTACCACGGCGAGGTGGCGGTGGCCCTCAAGGCGGATTACGTCATTGAGCAGCTTGGGCTTTCGCAGCTCGAGCAGGACGGCTACCTCTACGAGCTTTGGGCGGTCAGCCCCCAGGACGGGCGCAAGGACGTCATCGCCGTCTCGGACGGGGGCCGCGACTTCTCCCATGCGGCGAAGGCGTCCTTTGACATGCCCACCGAATGGACGCTATCCATCATGCCCGCCGACGGCTGGGTCCCGGGCCCTTGGACGGCGGCCATCGTGGCCGTGGCAACGGCGATCGCGCTCCTCTTGGTCGGCTGCCTGTTCATGGGCATGCGGGCGAGGCGGGCAAGCCGCCGCGTCGACCAGGCGAGGCGCACCGATCAGGAGACGGGCATGTACAACTTCGGCGGCTTCGTCGAGGCGCTGGGAAAGGAGAGGCTCGGCCCCGACTCGCCGCTCACGCTCATATGCGTGACGGTGGACGACTTCGAGGAGACGTCCTTCGCCATGGGCTGGGACGCGCGGTAGGGCTATCTCGGCAAAGTGCTCGAGGAAATTGGTGCCGCGGTGCACGGCGACCAGGTGAGCGCGCGGGTGGGCTGCGGGACCTTCGTCGTCGCCATCCGCGGGCGGGTGGGCAAGCATGTGCTCGCGGACCTGATGCGCTCGCTCGAGCTCGCCCTCATGTGGAAGGCGCGCGCAGGCGACCGCAAGGCGTTCTGCCGTGCCCGTTCGGCGGCCGTGTGCTATCCGGAGGACGGCGACGACCTCGTGGCGCTCTTGGAGCGGACGATCGCGCTGCTCGATCGCGACAAGCCGGAGGGGTTCGGCTCCAATCGCAGGCGCCGGGGCTAGAACGTGAAGCGGCCCCCGCCGAACGTCGGGGGCCGCTCGATGCGCTCGCTTCGTCGCGCTTCGCGCTACACGATGCCCTGGGCCATCATGGCGTCGGCGAGCTTCTTGAAGCCGGCGATGTTCGCGCCCATGACGTAGTTGCCCTCGTGGCCGTATTCCTTGGCCGCGTCGTCCGCCGCATGGTAGATGTTCTTCATGATGCCCTGCAGCTTGGCATCCACTTCCTCGAACGACCAGGAGAGGCGCTCGGAGTTCTGCGACATCTCCAGGCCGGAGGTGGCCACGCCGCCGGCGTTCGCCGCCTTGCCGGGGCAGAACACCACGCCGTTTTCCATGAGGTAGTCGGTGGCATCCATCGTGGTGGGCATGTTCGCGCCCTCGGCCACGATCTTGCAGCCGTTCGCCACGAGCTGCTTCGCGTCGTCGATGAGGAGCTCGTTCTGCGTGGCGCAGGGCAGGGCGATGTCCACGGGCACGCTCCATACGCCGCGGCCGTCGTGGTACTCCACGCCCGCCTTGCGCTTGGCGTACTCGCTGATACGGCCGCGCTCGACCTCCTTGATCTGCTTGACCAGGTCCACGTCGATGCCGGCCGGGTCGTGGATCCAGCCGGTGGAGTCGGAGAGCGTGACCACCGTAGCACCCAGCTGCTGGGCCTTCTGCGTGGCGTAGATGGCCACGTTGCCGGAGCCGGACACGGCGACGGTCTTGCCCTCGAAGGAGTCGTCATGGCAGTTCAGGTACTCCTGCACGAAGTAGATGAGGCCGTAGCCCGTGGCCTCGGTGCGCGCGAGCGAGCCGCCGTAGGCGAGGCCCTTGCCGGTGAGCACGCCCTCCCACACGTTCTTGATGCGCTTGTACTGGCCGAACATGAAGCCCACCTCGCGGGCGCCCGTGCCGATGTCGCCGGCCGGCACGTCGGTGTCGGCGCCGATATGGCGGTAGAGTTCCGTCATGAAGCTCTGGCAGAAGCGCATGACCTCCAGGTCGGACTTGCCCTTCGGGTCGAAGTCGCAGCCGCCCTTGCCGCCGCCCATGGGCAGCGTGGTCAGGCTGTTCTTGAAGATCTGCTCGAAGCCCAGGAACTTGATGATGCCCAGGTTCACCGACGGGTGCAGGCGCAGGCCGCCCTTGTAGGGCCCGAGGCAGCTGTTGAACTGCACGCGGTAGCCGCGGTTCACGTGCACGTTGCCCTCGTCGTCGACCCACGGCACGCGGAACATGATGACGCGCTCCGGCTCGACGATGCGCTCGAGCAGCCCCGCCTTCTCGTAGGCTGGGTTGGACTCGATGACCGGCTCCAGGGACTTCAGCACCTCGGTGACGGCCTGGATGAACTCCGGCTGCTCGGAATCCTTGGCCTTCACCTGCTCGATGACGCGATCGACGTAACTCATCTTCGTGGGACCTCCTTCGGGGAATTTGCATCTTTCGCCATTATACGGGGCGAATCTTGAGGCTTGCGATGATTTAAACGTTTTGAAACAAAGAGCACGATAGGCGGCGGTTTGGGAGCGGGATGGGAGCGTGACGAAAGCCCGGGGGTAAGGTCACATTCCGGGGGTAAGGTCACCTTCTTGGACGGGCAACGACCCTGGCGCCCCTGCGAGAACGCGGCCTTACTCCCGGCTTTCGCCATGTCCGAGTGAAAACATCGCCAATCGTACCGAACGTGGGACTGTCGGGCGCTGATCGATGCGGTAGAATCGGGGGATACACGAGAAGGAGCGAGCATGAACGAGATCAAGTGCCCCCATTGCGGCGGGATGTTCACCATCGACGAGGCCGGCTTCGCGGCCATCCTCAAGCAGGTGCGCGACGCCGAGTTCGACAAGGAGGTGCGCCGCCACGAAGAGCTGCTGGCCACCGAGAAGCAGCAGGCCGTGCAGCTAGCCGTGGCCGAGGCGCTGGGCAAGGCGCAGGGCGACGCCGCGGTCAAGGAGGCGCGCATTGCGGAGCTGGAGGCTCGCCTGGATGCGGCGGCGCGCGAGCGCGAGAACGAGGCGCGCCTCGCCCAGGCGGAGCGCGAGCGCGCGCTGGCCGACGCCGTGGCGGCGAAGGACGCCCGCATCGCCGAGCTCGAGCAGCTGGCCTCCTCGCAAAAGCGCGCCTTCGAGACCGAGAAGCAGCTGGCGGTCCAGCAGGCGCGCTCGGCCCTCGAGCGCGAGCGCGACGCGCTGGCGGCGCAGGTCAAGTTCAAAGACGCCGAGAAGTGCCAGGCCACCAGCGCCCTCAAGGAGCAGCTGGCCATCGAGCTCAAGGCGAAGGACGACATCATCGCCTACAAGGAGGGCGAGATCGAGCGTTACAAGGACATGAAGGCGCGCCTGTCCACCAAGCTCGTGGGCGAGTCGCTCGAGCAGCATTGCGAGGTGGAGTTCAACAAGCTGCGCGCCACGGCGTTCCCGCGCGCGTACTTCGAGAAGGACAACGATGCGTCCGAGGGCTCGAAGGGCGACTTCATCTTCCGCGAGTGCGACGAGGAGGGCAACGAGATCGTCTCCATCATGTTCGAGATGAAGAACGAGTCCGACGAGTCGGCCTACCGCCACAAGAACGAGGAGTTCTTCAAGAAGCTCGACGCCGACCGCGCGAAGAAAGGCTGCGAGTACGCGGTGCTGGTCACCTTGCTCGAACCCGAGAGCGAGCTGTACAACCAGGGCATCGTGGACGTGTCGTACCGGTTCGAGAAGATGTACGTCATCCGGCCGCAGTTCTTCATCCCGATGATCTCCATCCTGCGCAATGCGGCGCTGAACTCGATGGCGTACAAGGCGGAGCTCGCCGTCGTGCGCAACCAGAACATCGACATCACGAACTTCGAGGAGTCGATGGAGGCCTTCAAGGCGGGCTTCGCGCGCAACTACGACCTGGCCAGCCGCAAGTTCCAGACGGCCATCGACGAGATCGACAAGACCATCCTGCACCTGCAGAAGACGAAGGAGGCGCTCATGTCGTCCGAGAACAACCTGCGCCTGGCGAACAACAAGGCCCAAGACCTCACCATCAAGCGCCTGACGAGGAAGAACCCCACCATGAAGGCCGCCTTCGAAGCATTGAAGGCCGAGCAGGAAGAGGACGCGTCGTAAATTGCCTTAAGTCGTGAAGATATGATAGTATATTTTCACGACTTAAGGAGGTCGCATGGCAACACCCGCAGAGCTTTTGGACAACATGGTGCCGGTGTCGGCGTTCAGCCGGGGCAAGGCGGCGCAGGCCTTCTCGTCCGCGTCGAACTCCAATCCGGTCATCGTGCTGAAGAACAACGCGCCTTATCGCGTCATTACCACGCCCGACGAATACGCGTACCTGTCCGAAGTCGAAGCCGACATGGTGCTCATGGCCGAGGCGATGGCGCGTTTGACGGCGAACCAGGACGCGGGCTTCCTGTCCGCCGACGAGGTGTACGCCGACCTGGGCATCGCTCCTGAGGATATCGCCGCAGCCGACGACGTGGACCTGTCATGACATGGGAGCTTTCGTTTCTCCCCGAAGCGCAGGATGATTTGAGGAGCCTCGACGGATCGCAGCGCATCCGCGTCGTGAAGGCGATCGCCAAGGTTCAGGAGAATCCCTTGCCCGCATCCGAGGGCGGTTACGGAAAGCCTCTCGGCAACAAGCGCGTATCCCAGCTCAGCGGATTGATGAAGGTGAAATTGAAGTCAGACGGCATCCGCATCGTGTACAAGTTGGAGCGAGCAGAGCATGCTATGCGCATCGTCGTCATCGGGGTGCGATCCGACGATGTGGTCTACCGCGAAGCGCAGAAGAGGCGGGAGTCTCGCGGATTGTAATCTGAGTCGGACGGAGCGCAGCATGCGGCACGATGGCGAATCGGCGGGAAACGAAGCGAGCGGCTCGATGCTCGCTCGGGCGGGGTACGCGCTGGCGGGCACGCTCGTTGCGGTGCTCGCGGCATGGCTCCTCTCGCTTATCGTGCCGTCGGCGCACTCCGGCTTCCTCGAGCTCTTCGCGTTCGTGGCCGCGATGAGCGCGGTGCTCATGCTATGGGCGGCGTTCAAGCCCTCGCGCGGCTCGTCGGGCTCGGTGGCGCTCGAGGCGCTCGTCGTGTTCGCGACCATGATGCTCGTCCAGGTTGCAAGCGACTTCCTGCGCTCGCCGAGCATGTTCGGCTATTCCAGCCCGCTCGTCTGGTTCTGGGGCTACGCGATGTTCATGGTGTACAGCGGGCTGGGTCTCGCGCTGCCGGCGGCATGGGCGCTCGGCAGCAGCGTGCGTTGGGCTCGGCGTTCATGGGGCTGGGTCGCGGGCGAGGCCGCCTTCGTCCTGGTGGCGGGAGCGCTGGCCTCGGCCGGCGTGCTCGACC
>NC_021021.1:516933-519428 GCF_000210055.1 Gordonibacter pamelaeae 7-10-1-b | reverse complement strand
CGGACGTCGCGCCGCGAGGCAAGCTGCGCACGGCCTGTATAGCCGTGCTGGTCGTATCGGTGGCCGTCAGCGTGGCCGCGCTCGCGTTCTTCCTCGCATGCCGCCAGTACGCTTTCTCGCAGGGGCTCGCCCTGCGCAACGTCGTGTACGACGTGCCGACCTTCTGCGTGCTGGCCACGTGCTTCGTCGCCATCCCGTTCGCCGCCATAGGCGCGGCGGCGGGGCCGAGCAAGGATTACCGTATCGCTGGGTATGCCGTGCTCTGCGCGCTCGTGCTGCTCCCCGTCATGCTGTTCAGCTCGGCCCGCCTGGACGTTCCCGAGGAAACCGAGCTGCCCGACGGAACGATCGAGGTGGTGACGCCCGTGTGGTTGGACAAGCCGCGCGTGCGCTATGCCGTACCCGAAGGGCCCCTGTTCATGCGCCTGCTGCCCGAAGCAAGCGAAGCTGCGGTCCCCGAAGCGGAGGATCCGCTTCCGCGCGAGCAGTCGGGGCACTCCTACCATACGACCGGCACCATCGCATCCATCGACGAGGAGGCGCAGACGCTCGAGCTGGCGGTGACGGATTCGACCGAGTACCTTGCCGTTGGCGAGCGCGTGACCGTCGAATGCGCGATGGCCGAGCATTTCGACGTCCCGTTCGACGAGCTCGCGGTGGGGGAGACGGTGCAGATCCGCTCGACCGAGGCCTGCGCGGACAGGGTCATCGTCGCGCAGAAGGTGTTCGTCGAGATCAGCGAGTACTACCGATCGGAAGGGGGTCCCGAGCGCAGCCTCGACGACATCCTCGCGTCGTACGATTGCCCCTACGCGATCACCGGCACGGTCACCTCGGCCGTCGGGGAGGGTGGGTTCTCGTTCCGTGTGGACGACGGGGGCGGATTCGTCGAGAACGGCACCGAGCTGCACGTGTCCGAAGCGTTCGTCGAGCGACGGCTGTACGGTATGAAGGGCTTGCAGTGGGGAATGGACGGGGTGATCATCGGGTTCTCCGACCTGCCGGCCGAGGGCGTGCTGCGCGCGAAGGTGATCGTCGGCAACGATGACACGTCGTCCGACTACTGGGAGAACATGCCCGCCGCATGATGCGCTGCAATGATGGCCTCGACCCCGCTTCGAACAACATGAGAAGGAGGCTCCGTTGACCGCCGATCGCCCCGATGATTTCCCGTACGAACCCAAGCGCGAGCCGAACGACCCTGCCATGCGAGAGGGGTACTGGCGCGTGGCGATGGGCTTGCAGGAGGTCGACGGGCTCAAGCCGTCGCCGTATCTGCGCGAGCTCGCTGGCGAGCACGTGCGCGGGGTTCGCGGTCTGGACGAAACGGGCGACATGATCCGCGCCTACTACGGGCGGAAGAAGGATGCGATCAACCAGCAGCAAGTGGGGGAGCGTGAGGCGCCCCTCGCCCTTCAGTCCCCCTCGCGCAGCGCCTTGTCGACGAGGCGTCGGAGGTTCGCGGCGAAGCGCTCGCGGTCGTCGTCCTCGAAGGCGGCGGGGCCTTTCGTCCGACCGCCCTGGCGGCGCACCTTCTTCTCCTCGTGGCGGATATGCAGGTCGAGGTCGATGGCAGCCAGCGTGAACACGCGCCCGCGCACGCCGATGGCCTGCGCGCCGCGCCCGAGCGCCATGGCTGCCAGCCCGATGTCCTGCGTCACCACGATGTCGCCGGGCTGGAGTTCCTGCACGATGGCGAAGTCGGCCGCGTCGGCTCCCACGCCCACGGGCAGCGTGTCTGCCCAGAACCCGTCGGTGGGCGAGCGCGGATCGCCCCGGCGCAGATGCCGTGCCAGATTCTGCGTTGAGTTGCCTGCGATGACGACCGGCACCCCGCAGGAGCGCGCCACGGCGAGCGCCTCGGCTGTGACAGGGCATGCGTCTGCATCCAGGAAGATCGTGGGTTTCATGCTGCCTCCGTCGTTTTCGTGATCCCTCTCCAGTATAGGGTTGAGAACCGTGGGGTTTGCGCGCATTCCGTAACGGGCCGGTGACCGTTCTGTCAGGAGTCTGTGGCCGTGACAGCGCTTCCATAATCGGGTCCTATCTTTGATCCGCCCGCTTGAGGAACGCAGCCGGGCTGCAACCACGACGAGAGAGACGGGGCGGTGGTAGATGGCAGAGGAGAACGGATTCCTGCAATCGGTTGAGGAGGCGGTGCGGTCGCGTCCGCAGGCGCCTGCCTACCGCGCGGCCGACGGGACGACGATGGCGTACGGGGAGTTGTGGAAGCTGTCGGACGCCATCGCCGCGGAGCTGGCCGCGCGAACGGACGACCGCGAGCCGGTCGTGGTCTGGGGCACAAGGCACCGCTCATGGTGGCCGGTTTCCTGGGCTGCTTGAAGAGCGGGCATGCGTTCGTGCCGGTGGACACGGAGATGCCCGCCGCGCGCCTCATGGACATCGTGTCCCAGCTGGGCGCGCCGCTTTTGGCGGCGACGGTGCCGCTGCCGGAGGCGCTGCGCGGCCGCGTGCCCGCCGGTCGCATCGTGGAT
>NC_021021.1:512865-516763 GCF_000210055.1 Gordonibacter pamelaeae 7-10-1-b | reverse complement strand
TGCGCGCGATCGCGTCGGCTCCCGGCACGATGCGCGCTCCCGAACGGAGCCGCTGGGTGACGGGCGAGGAGACGCAGTACCTCATCTTCACGTCCGGCTCCACCGGCCGGCCGAAGGGCATCGAGGTGAGCGCCCGCAACGTGGCCTGCTTCATGGCGTGGGTGCGCACGTTTCCCGTGATAGCGGAGGGTGGCCGGGTGTTCCTCGACCAGCCGCCGTACTCCTTCGACCTGTCCGAATACGAGGTGGTGGGCGCGCTGTCCACGGGCGGCTGCCTGCACGCCGTCTCGCGCGAGAAGACGGAGGACCTGCGCGCCCTGTTCGCCGACCTGCGCTCCTCGGGCGTGGAGGTGTGGACGTCCACGCCCTCGTTCGCCGATCTGTGCCTTGCCGACAAGAGCTTCGCCCAGGAGCTGCTGCCCGACGTGCGCCTGTTCCTGTTCTGCGGCGAGGCCCTGCGCCATTCCACGGCCGCGGCCCTGCGCGAACGTTTCCCGCGCGCCCGCATCGTGAACACCTACGGCCCCACCGAATCCACCGTGGCCGTCACCTGCGTCGAGATCGGCGCGGCGGAGCTGGCCGACGCGCGCCCGCTGCCGGTGGGCACGGCGCGTCCCGGCACCGAGCTCTTCATCGTCGATCCCGAGACGGGCGCGCCCTGCGCCGCCGGGCAGACGGGCGAGATCGTCATCGTGGGCGACACGGTGGCCAAGGGCTATTTCCGCAACCCCGAGAAGACGGCGGCGGCGTTCTTCGAGACGCGGCTTTCCGACGGCACGCCGACGCGCGGCTACCGCACGGGCGATGCGGGCCATCTCGACGAGAGCGGCATGCTGTACTGCGACGGGCGCTTCGATTCGCTCGTGAAGGTGAACGGATTCCGCATCGAGCTCGAGGATGTGGAGGAGAACCTCGGCGCGCTTCCGCTCGTGAAGCAGGCGGCCGTCGTGCCCGTGCGTCGCAAAGAGCGCATCGTGTACCTGAAGGCGTGCGTCGTGCTGCAGGAGCGTCCTGCGGGCACCGACTTCGAGATCGGCCGCCTCATCAAGGCGCGGCTCGCCGAGCGCGTGCCCGGCTACATGGTGCCGCGGGCCGTGTCGCTCGTGGGGGAGCTGCCGCTCACCTGCAACGGCAAGGTGGACCGCAAAGCGCTGGCCGAGGCATGAGGCATGGCGGGCATCGATGACGTTCTACGCCGATCCGAGCTTCTTCGCGCTGCTGGCGCTGGCCGTGGCGGGCGCCGCCTTCCTCGGCCTGCGCGAGAAACCGCTCGCACGCTACGGCATGGCCGCCTCGGTCGTGTTCCTGGCATGCCTGTTCTGCAAGGACCTTCCGGGTTTGATCGCCGCTGCGGGCTTCGTGGTCGTGGCCGTGCTGTCGATGCGCTGGGTGCTGGCCGCGCCGCGTTCCAACCTGCGCTTCGCCGTCGCGTTCGCGCTCACGCTGCTGCCGCTCGTGTCGGCGAAGGCGGGCGCGGTGTTCGATCAGAACCTGCTGGGCTTCATGGGCGTGTCCTACCTCACGTTCAAGGCGCTGCAGGTGATGTTCGAGGTGCGCGACGGCGTGATCAAGGAATGCGGGCTGTTCGATTACCTGTACTTCCTGCTGTTCTTCCCCGTGTTCACGTCGGGCCCCATCGACCGGTCGCGCCGCTTCGCCGAGGACGCGCGGGCGGTGCGCTCGCGCGACGAGTACGCGGGCCTCTTGGCGCGCGGCATCCTGCTCGTGCTCGTCGGGCTCGTGTACACCTTCGTCGTGGCCGCGTGGCTGCACCGCTTCTACGTCCCCGCAACGTGGGGCTCGGGGCCGTTTTTGACCGAGCTGGCCGCGCAGGTGCAGACGGCGTACGTGTACGGGCTGTACCTGTTCTTCGACTTCGCGGGGTACAGCCTCATGGCGATGGGGGCGAGCTACTGCTTCGGCATCCGCACGCCGCGCAACTTCCGCGCCCCGTTCGCCTCGCTCGACATCAAGGACTTCTGGAACCGGTGGAACATCACGCTGTCGTTCTGGCTGCGCGACTTCGTGTTCATGCGCTTCTCGCGGCTCGCGCTCAAGAAGCGCTGGTTCGCGAGCCGCCTGACCACGGCGTGCTGGGGCTTCGTGTTCGACATGGCCCTCATGGGCGCCTGGCACGGCCTGACGGCCGACTACCTGCTGTACGGCCTGTTCCACGGCCTGCTGCTGGCCGGCACGGAAGTGTTCCAGAAGAAATCGAAGTTCTACAAGAAGCATAAGAACAACCCCGCGTTCAAGGCGCTGTCCTGGTTCGTCACCTTGCAGTTGGTGATGTTCGGGTTCGCGCTGTTCTCGGGGCAGATAACGATGCTCGTGAAGGGAGCGTTCCATGGCTGAGACGGATCATGCGGAACTCGAGGAGAAGATGCTCGACATCCTGGAGGAGGTGTGCGGCGACGACGAGGTGCGCGCCCGTCGCGACGAGGACCTGTTCGCCCTCGGGCTGCTCGACTCGATGGGGGCCATCGAGCTGCTGGTGGACATCGAGGACGTCTTCGGCGTGTGCATCGCGCCCACCGAGGTGGAGCGCGACGAGATGAACACGGTGAACCTCATCATCCATCAGGTGGAGATCAGGCTCTAGGATGGCGAAGCCGTCGAACAACCGGGGCGCGGCGCCAACGGGCATGGCGCTCCTGCGCGGCGTTCTCGTCGGGCTGCTCGTGGCCGCGCTCGTGCTGACGGGCGCGTGCTTCGCGTTGCCGCCGCAGGACGCGCACGACCCCGCGCGCCTGTACGACTACGTGTACTCGGGCGTGAAGTCCGAGAGCACGGCATTCACGCTGTCTGCCATGAGCGACGACGGGCATGTGGCGTTCGGGTCGTCGGAGTTCTTCATCTCGAAGGACAAGGTGGCGCAGTGCCCGCAGGCGGTGTTCGGCGAGCAGGTGTGCGGCGTGGACCTCGCGTACGTGGGCGAGGCCTACGATCAGAGCCTGTGGCAGGCCATCGCGGCCGGCGCGTACGGCAGCGCGGTGCAGAACAAGAAGGCGATGCTGGTCGTGTCTCCGCAGTGGTTCTTCAAGAACAACGGGGACCAGGGCAAGTTCGCCTCGAAGTTCTCGTCGACGCTGTACCGGCAGTTCGCGGGCAACCCGAACGTCTCGGACGAGACGAAGGCGTACGTGCGCTCGCGCGTCGAGCAGCTGGGCGTGGACGCGAAGACGACGGCCGCCGCGCACCACGACACCGTGCTCGACGCGGTCAACGACGTGGCGGGTGCACTCGCCGACGACCTGAGCCTGCGCGCCCAGCTCCCGGGCGTCGTGGAGAAGGCGCCGCTCAAGAGCCCCGTGCGCGCCGCCGGGGCGCCCACGGGCGAGCCCGATTGGAACGCGCTGCTCGCGCAGGCCGACGCGTCGGGCGACGAGGCGTGCACGACGAACGGCTACGGCATCTACGACGCGTACTGGGAGAAGAACTCCGGGTACGACGTGGAGCGCGGGCAGAACTTCTCCGAGGCCGACGACGAGTACGCCGACTTCTCGTGCTTCCTCGACGTATGCCGCGAGGTGGGCCTCGAGCCGCTCGTGGTCATCCTGCCCGTGCACGGCGCCTGGTACGACCGCGAGGGCGTGCCCGCGAGCGAGCGGCAGGCGTACTACGAGCGCATCCGCGGGCTGTGCGACAAGGCGGGCGCGGCCTACGCCGACTTCTCCACCTGCGAGTACGAGAAGTACTTCCTCTGCGATACCGTGCACCCCGGATGGCGCGGATGGGTGCGCATCGAGCAGGCGTTCTACGACTTCGTGCACGATCGCGACGACGCGTTCCTCGGCGGGGGCTCCTTCGGCGCGGCGGAAGGGCTCTACGCGGCGGGCAACGCGGGCGCCTCGCTCGTCGGCGCGGGGGAGGAGGCCTCGTGATGGCGCGGGCGAAA
>NC_021021.1:510785-512470 GCF_000210055.1 Gordonibacter pamelaeae 7-10-1-b | reverse complement strand
GGACGCCTACCTGCGCGAGAACGTGCCGCGCACGGGCGTGCCCGGCGTGGCCGTCGCCGTCGTGGACGCCGACGGCGTGCGCTACCTCGACACGTTCGGCGACTGCCCCGGCGCGGACGCCCCCTTCGTCATCGGCTCGCTGAGCAAGTCGTTCACTGCGGCAGCCGTCATGCAGCTGGCAGAGCAGGGGCTCGTCGACCTCGACGCGCCCGCCTCGTCCTACGCGCCCGGCTACGACGTGCCTGACGAGGTGACGGTGCGCAGCCTGCTCAACCAGACGAGCGGCTTCGGGTACGATGAATCCCTCGCCGATGCCCAGGTGGGCGACACCTTCGGCACCTTCTCCTACGCGAACGCGAACTACGACCTGATCGGCCGCGTCGTCGAGGGCGCGACGGGCGAGACGTACGCAGCCTACCTCGACGAGCACGTGCTGGGTCCGCTCGGCATGGCCTCGTCGACGGCGGACGCGGACGAGGCGGCGGCGCTCGGCATGGCCCCGGGGCATCGCGACTGGTTCGGCCTGCACCTTGCCGACGGGTTCCGGCATGCGCAGGGCGACTCCGCGTGGGGCGGTCCCGCGTCGGGATACGTGGCCGCAAGCGCGGAGGACATGGCTTCCTACCTGCGGATGTACCTGAACGACGGCGCGACCGACGGCGGTGCGCGCGTGCTGTCGCCCGACAGCGTGCGAAGCATGTTCCTCGACCGCGTGCCCGACCCTGCGGGGGACACGTACTACGGCATGGGATGGACGTCGTTTTACTGGGACGACGGCGAGCTGGTGCTGTCGCACGACGGGCAGGTGGAGAACTACGTGGCCAGCATGTGCCTGCTGCCCGAGCGCGGCATCGGCGTGGCGGTGCTCGGCGACGCCAACGACAACGCCGGCGGCAACGACCGGTTCTTCGACCTGGCCGGCGGCGTGGTGAGCGTGGCGGTGGGCGGTGCGCCCGGGCCGGTGGACGTTGCCTGGGCGGCGCTGTGGCGGCAGCGGACCGATGTGCTGTACGCCTGCGCCCTGCTGGCCGCCGCGGTTCCGCTGCTTCTGACGGGCCGTTGGCGTCGACGGCTGGCCTCGGTGCCGCGCCGGCGCCTGCTCGCGCAAGGTCTCGGTCTGCATGCGGCTCTGCCCGTCGCGATTCTCGCCCTCCCGTTGCAGTGGGGCGCGCCCTGGCGCGATTTGCTCGCGTTCTCGCCCGACGCCGCGCTCGTGCTCGTCCTATGCGCCGCGCTGCTCGTCGTCGCGGGGGCGGCGAAGCTCGCGTTGCTCGCGAAGCCGGCGGCGAAACCTCCTCCCGGAAGCGCGCGAATGCGCTAAGATGACTCCTTCACCGTAGATCGACCGCCGGGCGCGCATGCTCCGGGCGGTGGGAGAGGGATGTCGTGGAAATTCTGGCAGTGATGGTTGCGGGCGTGCTCGTGGGGGCCACGGTGTTCCCCGCGCGGCTCAAGGGGCTCAACGAGAAGCTGACGCTGGCTGCCACCGCGCTGCTCATCTTCTCGATGGGCGTGCTGCTGGCCGGCCGCGATGCGTTCCTCGAGGAGCTGGGCGCCGTGGGGTGGGCGAGCGTGCTGTTCTGCCTCGTCCCCGTGGCGTTCTCCACCGCCGCCGTGTACGGGCTGACGAACCTGTTCCTCTCTGACATCGCCCGCCGACCGCCCGGCCCCCGCGTGGCCGCCGC
>NC_021021.1:506439-510611 GCF_000210055.1 Gordonibacter pamelaeae 7-10-1-b | reverse complement strand
GTACCACGTGCGCGTGCTCATCGTCCCGGCGGGCATCGTGATCGGCTCGGTGCTGGGCGGCCTCGCCTGTGCGCCGCTCGTCGGGATGTCGCTGCCCGAGGGCGCGGCGGTCGCGTCGGGGCTCGGGTGGTACAGCCTCGCGGGCGTCATGATGACCGACATCGCCGGCGCGAAGGCGGGCAGCATCACGTTTCTGGCGAACCTGCTGCGCGAGCTCGTGTCGTTCTTCAGCATCCCGTGGATCGCGAAGCACCTCAACTATCCCACCTGCATCGCGCCCGCGGGCGCCACGAGCGAGGACACCACGCTGCCCATGCTCGTCCGCTGCACGAACGGCGAGACCGTGGTGCTCTCGGTGCTCAACGGTGTCATCTGCTCCGCGCTGGTGCCCGTGCTCATCGAGGCGTTCCACCAGCTGATGTAGGGGCGGCGGGAGCCTTCGCGCCGTGCCCCCTCGTCCCTTGCAGGCCGTCTGCGCGAACCCCCCGCGCCCTGCGTTCCACGTGAAGCATTTTCCCCCTGCAAGCCCTCCGCGCAAACCCCCGCTCCGAATGTTTCACGTGAAACATTTGTTCGGGAACATCTGTGCGGTTTCTGGTATACTGTCCCTATGGAGCAGATGATCGAAACAGCGGCGAGCGACCAACCCGACGGCGCGGGCGCCCCTCCGCGCTTGAACGCGGCGCAGCGCGAGGCCGTCACGACGACGGAGGGGTATGTGCGCGTGATCGCAGGCGCGGGCACCGGCAAGACGCGGGCGCTCACCGAGCGGTTTGCCTATCTCGTGAACGAGCTGGGCATCATGCCGGGCAACGTCCTGTGCGCCACGTTCACGAACAAGGCGGCCGGCGAGATGCGGCGGCGCATCCGGCGGCTGACGGGCGACAACGACACCGGCTACATCAACACCTTCCACGGTTTCTGCGTGTCGGTGCTGCAGGAGGACGCCCATGCGCTGCAGTACCCGAAGAGCTTCCTCGTGCTGGACAACGCCGACATCGACGCCATGCTCCAGGTCGTCTACGAGGAGCGCGGGCTCACGTTGCGCGACATGACGTTCGCGAAGGCCCGCGACATGATCGAGATCATGAAGCTGAAGGAGCGCCCCGGCTACTACCGCGACATGCTGGCCATGCCGCTCGAGGACCTGCGGCAGAAGTACCTCGACGCGGAGGCTGCGAAGGACATCATCTTCTACGGCTACCTCTACCAGGAGAAGAAGTGCTTCGGGCTGGACTACAACGACCTCATCGTGTTCGTGCTGTACCTCTTCGAGCAGAACCCTGCCATCCGGTCGAAGTGGCAGAGGCGGCTCGAGTACGTCATGGTCGACGAGTTCCAGGACATCGACGGCCTGCAGCACGAGCTCATGGAGGTGCTGGCCGGCTACCACAAGAACCTGTTCGTGGTGGGCGACCCCGACCAGACCATCTACACGTGGCGCGGCGCGGACGTGCGCTACCTGCTGGACTTCGACAAGCGCTTTCCCAAAACGCACACGGTCATGATGCTGGAGAACTACCGGTCGGCGCCGCGCGTGGTGGCCGTTGCGAACTCGCTGATCGAGAAGAACCGCGAGCGCATGCCCAAGCGGCTCGTCGCCGCACGTTTGGCTCACGGGCCCACCGTGTGGCATCACGCGAAGAGCGCGGCCGACGAGGCCGATTGGATCGCCCAGGGCGCCCTCGCGCTGCACGTCGAGGGCGTGGCGTTCCGCGACATGGCCGTGCTCTACCGCGCCCACTACGCATCGCGGCCGGTGGAGGAGGCGCTGCTGCGCGCCGAGGTGCCCCATGCGGTGCACAGCGGCGTGCCGTTCTTCGGCCGCCGCGAGATCAAGGACGCGCTCTCGTACCTGCGGCTCGTCGCCTACCGGGACGACCTCGACTTCGCGCGCGTGGCGAACGTGCCCAAGCGCAACCTGGGACAGCGCCGCATGGCATTTCTGCGGCAGCAGGCCGACGAGCGCGGGTGCAGCCTGTACGAGGCGCTTGCGCTCGCGGCGGACGACGACCTGTTCAAGCGCACGAAGGCGCGCCAGCTGCTCGACCTGATCGAGCGCTTCCACTCGTCTTACGAAGGCCGGCCGGTATCGGAGGTGCTCGCCGCCGTGCTCTCGGAAAGCGGCTATGAGCGCGCGCTGCGCACCGAGGGAAGCCAGGAGCGGCTCGACAACCTGGCCGAGCTCAAGCAGTCCGTCTACGAGTTCGAAACCACGTGCGGTGAAGAGGTGACCCTCGAGCACTACCTGGCCCACGTGGCCCTGTTCTCGAACGCCGACGCGATGGACGACGCGCAGGACAAGGTGCGGCTCATGACCGTCCACGCCGCGAAGGGCCTCGAGTTCCGGCACGTGTTCCTCTGCTCGATGAGCGAGGGAGTGCTGCCGTCGCGCAAGACGAGCACGCCGCAGGGCATGGAGGAGGAGCGCCGCCTGGCGTTCGTGGCCATGACCCGGGCGCGCGACGGGCTGTACCTCACCGAGGCGGAGGGCCGCTCTCACGAGGGCGCGGCGCGCTACCCCTCGCGCTTCCTGCTCGACATCGACCCGGCAGCGCTCGAGTTCTCGGACAAGCCCTCTGACCCCCAGATGGCCGATGCGCGCTCCGTCTACGCGCTGACCGACCGCTGGATAGCCGACCTCGTCCGCGACGCGCGCTTCTCGGTGGGCGACCGCGTGGTGCACGCGGTGTTCGGCGCGGGGCGCGTGTCGGCCGTCGACACCGGGAAGCGCGCCTACGAGGTGGAGTTCGACGGCATGGACACGCCCCGCACCATCTCGTTCAAGGCCAAGCTGGAAGAAGCCTGAGGAGGGCCGCGAACCTTCGCCTTTCTGTTGAAGGAGACCCTATATGATCAGCATCTTCGGCCAAGACACACGCCACCGGCACCGGTGACGCGCGTCTTGGCCGAAGATGCTGATTTGGAGAAAACTACAAATGAATAAGAACAAATGTTCCTATAATGTGCTATAGTATCATCTAACGAGAAAAGGTTGGCGATGCCTAACCTTCGAAGGGGACAGCCGTGTGGAGGGGTTCGCACCTGCCAGTGTATGAGTTTCAGCAGTTTCTTCAAGCGCGCCGCAATCCCTTTACAAACGAAGGTTATTAGGTTATAACCTAAGGAGGCGTTATGTCCGATCAATATCGCTGGGAGTTGCGCGAGGTGCTCGGATGTCCGTTTTTACGCGTTCTTGCGCCGAAGGGTGCTGAAAAGACCTTTCTCGACAAGTTCGCGGAAAAGCGCCAGAACCGCGAGGCGGCCGTGTATGTGGCCAAGACCCTGCAGCAGGTCGTGCGCGACGGCATCGCGCGCAGTTTGACCGTCGGCCGCATCAAGCGGCTGAAAGGCAACATTGTCGAAGTGAAAGCGCAGGGGACGGTGATCAGATGCTTGGCCTATTGCAGTACCGGCGGGCTCATGCTCGTGCTGCTTTCCGTCGAGCGGACCCATCAAGGTTCCGGCAACATGCATCCTTTGATCGAGGAAGCCGAACGGAAAGCGGCCATCGTCGAGGCATTGATCGATGAAGGGAAGGAGGGCTGACGCATGGTGAGAAGCCCTGAGGCGGAGGAGCTCTTCGGAGTGGAGCTGGAGGAGACTCCCGACACGCTCTCGTACGGGCTGTCGGGCGATTTCGCCAGCCAGGTCATGGACGAGCTCGAGCGGCAGGGGATCACACTGGCGGAGCTCGCGCGGCGCATGGGCATCAAGCAGCCCACGTTGTGCGGTATGCTTCGCGGCACCTCCAACATGACGTTGAAGACCATGGCGCGGATGGCCCTCGCGCTGGGATGCACGCTTGAGGTACCGAGGCTCGTTATCGTCGACGAGCCTGCCTCGCCTTCGCGGTTGGCGAAGGTCGTGCCGTTCGATGCGCTCGAAGACGGTCGCAGACGGCGAGCCGAGGTCGAGGCGCTGCAGGCGTGAGCCGGCTTCTGCAAACCGCGTGGAGGGGGAGCGGGTTCAGGGGAACGCTTGTGCGGTTTGCTATACTCCTGCCATGGACGAATTACATGAGAGCGCCTTCGAAGGCGATATGATAGAGGAAGAGAGCGGCTGGGGCGGCTTCGCCGACGACGGCCTCGGGCCTGCCGACGCGGGCGGCGTGGAGCGCCTTGGGTTCGGCTTCGATTCCGAGAGCGGCGGCGATACCGAACCCGATCCCG
>NC_021021.1:504183-506229 GCF_000210055.1 Gordonibacter pamelaeae 7-10-1-b | reverse complement strand
GGGGGCAACCCGCTGCGTCCGAGCCGCAGCGGGCCAAGCTCGAGCGCATCAAGCGCGAGCTCGACAGCGTGCCCACGCTGCCGGGCGTGTACCTCTGGAAGGACAAGTCCGGCCAGGTCATCTACGTCGGCAAGGCCAAGCAGCTGCGCGCCCGCATGCGCCAGTACGTGAACTACCAGGACGAGCGTGCGAAGATCCCGCTGCTGGTCGACCAGATCGACTCCTTCGACTACCTCGTGGTGGAGAACGAGCACGAGTCGCTCGTGCTCGAGAAGAACCTCATCAACCAGCACGCCCCCTTCTTCAACGCCGACTTCAAGGACGACAAGTCCTACCCGTTCATCGCGCTCACGAAGGGCGACGTGTTCCCCGCCATCAAGTACACGCGCGAGAAGCACAAGCCCGACACGAAGTACTTCGGCCCCTACACCGACAGCCGCGCCGCCCGCGACATGGTGGACATCGCCCGCCGCGTCGTGCCGCTGTGCGCCACGTCGTGCGCCGATTGGCGCGGGCTCAAGCGTCGCCTGGACAAGGACCCGCTCGCGCTGCTCGACCGCGAGGCGCGGCCGTGCTTCGACGCGCACGTGGGCCTCGGCCCCGGCGCGTGCTGCGGCGGCATCACGCCCGAGGAGTACCAGGTCAACGTCAAGCGCATCGAGCGCTTCCTGTCGGGCCAGCACCGCGAGTTCGTCGCAGAGCTCACCGAGGAGATGCAGGCCGCCGCCGCCGAGCTCGACTTCGAGCGCGCCGCGCGCATCAAGGCGCGCATCGACACGATCAACAGCCTCACCGACAAGCAGCACGCGGTGTCCACGCGCAACCTCGACGCCGACGTCGTGGGCCTGTTCCGCGAGGAGACGGTGGCCGGCGTGCACGTGTTCATGGTGCGCGAGGGCCGCATCATCAACTCCAACGAGTTCGTGCTCGACCGCGGCAAGGACGTGCCCGACCAGGACCTGCTGCACATGTTTCTGCTGCGCTACTACGACGCCACCACCTCCATCCCGCACGAGGTCATCCTGCGCGACGAGCCCGAGGACAAGGACGCCATGGAGGCCTGGCTCACGGAGAAGCTGGCCAGCCCCCATGGCGCCAAGGTGCGCATCTGCGCGCCGCAGAAAGGCGAGAAGGCCGAGCTCGTGGGCATGGCCGAGACGAACGCGAAGCACACGCTCATGCGCTACAAGGTACGCACGAACTACGACGACAAGCGCATCAACAACGCGCTCCTGCAGCTGGAGAGCGCGCTCGCCCTCGACGAGCCGCCGATGCGCATCGAGTGCTTCGACATCTCCACCATCCACGGCTCCTACACGGTGGCCTCGATGGTGGTGTTCACCAACGGCAAGCCCGACAAGAATCAGTACCGCCGCTTCAAGATCAAGACGCCGCTCGACGAGGCGAATGACTTCCTGTCCATGCAGGAGGTCATGAGCCGCCGCTACGCGCCCGAGCGCATGGCCGACGAGCGCTTCGGCTCAAAGCCCGACCTCATCATCCTCGACGGCGGCAAGCCGCAGCTCTCTGCGGCGCTCGAGATGTTCGACCAGATGGGCATCGACGACATCGCCCTGTGCGGCCTGGCCAAGCGCGACGAGGAGCTGTTCGTGCCCTGGCAGGACACCGGCCCCGTCGTGCTGCCTTCGGGCTCGGCGTCGCTCTACCTCGTGAAGCAGGTGCGCGACGAGGCGCACCGCTTCGCCATCACGTTCCACCGCGAGCTGCGCGGCAAGGGCATGACGGCCTCCATTTTGGACGACGTGACGGGCATGGGCCCCGTGCGCAAGAAGGCCCTGCTCAAGCACTTCAAGTCGTTCAGGAACCTGAAATCCGCCACGCTCGAGGAGATCAAGGAGGCGCGCGTCGTGCCGAACGAGGTGGCCGAGGAGCTGTTCCGCGTGCTCCAGCAGTATAATAGGGACCGCAAGGACGAGCGCGTCGTGGGCGGCGAGGCCGGGAGGGCGGAGGGCCCTGGCACGTCGGCCGCCGAGGTCGTGGACGGCCCAAACGCCTCCGACGCGTTCGACGAGCGTGCGGCCGCCT
>NC_021021.1:503037-504045 GCF_000210055.1 Gordonibacter pamelaeae 7-10-1-b | reverse complement strand
GTGGACGAGGCGGTGCGCGCGGCCGTGCAGGGCAGGGAGCCCGGCAGGGAAGACAACGAGGGAAGGACGATCGCATGACCGACGAGAACACCGAGCTGGCGAGCATGCCCGAGCTGGTCATCGTGAGCGGCATGAGCGGCGCCGGGCGCACCGAGGCCATGCACTCCTTCGAGGACCTGGGCTACTTCTGCGTGGACAACCTGCCCTCCAGCCTCATCGGCAACCTGCTCGAGCTCACCGGCATGCCGGGCCAGCCCGACGAGCACCGCCGGCTCGCCGTGGTGTGCGACGCGCGCAACCGCGACTTCTTCGCCAACCTCACGGCCGAGCTGGCGAAGCTCAAGGCCCAGGGCATCGGCTACCGCATCCTGTTCCTGGATGCGGCCGACGAGAAGCTCGTCGCGCGCTACAAGTCCAGCCGCCGCCGGCACCCGCTGTGCGCCGACGGCGCCTCCATCGCGCAGGGCATCGACCGCGAGCGCGACCTCCTGTTCGAGGTGCGCGAGGCGGCGCACCACGTGGTGGACACCACCGACATGCTGCCGGCTCAGCTGCGCGCGACCATCCGCGCGCTGTTCGCTCCCGGCTCCGAGCAGCAGGGCCTGGCCGTGACCGTGTACTCGTTCGGCTTCAAGCACGGGGCGCCGCTCGACGCCGACCTCGTCATGGACGTGCGCTTCCTGCCGAACCCCTACTACGAGCCGCAGCTGCGCGCGCTCACGGGCCTCGACAAGCCGGTGCGCGACTACGTGCTCTACCGCCCCGAGACCGAGGAGTTCGAGCAGCGCTGGCGGGCGCTTTTGGACTGCGTCATGCCCGGCTACGTGGCCGAGGGCAAGCAGCAGCTCGCCATCGCCGTGGGCTGCACGGGCGGCCAGCACCGCTCCGTGGCGCTGGCGGAGTCCACGGGCGACTACCTGAAGACGAAGGGCTACCGCGTGAGCATCGCCCACCGCGACCTGGCGCTCGCCGAGGGCGCCGACGGCCGCCTCGCGGCGGACCCGCAGG
>NC_021021.1:499769-502663 GCF_000210055.1 Gordonibacter pamelaeae 7-10-1-b | reverse complement strand
TCGAGCGCGTGACGCTGCGCGCCGACCGTCCCATCGAGGCCTACCCGCCCGCCCTCGAGGCCATCCGGAAGGCCGATCTCATCGTGCTGGGCCCCGGCTCGCTCTTCACGTCCATCATTCCGAACCTGCTGGTGCCGGGCGTGGTCGACGCCATCCGCACATCGCAGGCGAGCACGCTCTTCGTGTGCTCGCTCGCCGACATGCAGGGCGAGACCTGGGGCCTCACGGCCCGCGAGCACGTGGAGGCGCTCATGGACCACGGCCTACGCGGCCTCGTTGACTACCTGCTGGTGCACACGCCGGTGCCGCTGCGCCCCGACAGCCCGGCCACGGGCGTGTTCGGCGCCATGACCGGCGCCGAGCCCGAGCACGCCTCCACGTCGGGCCTCGACGACGCAGAGCTTTCGGGCCATATCCGCCCCGTGCGGATCAGCTACCATGACGTGCAGGCCATCCAGGCCCAGGGGCCGGTGGTCATCGCGCGCGACCTCGTGGACGGCAGCAGCCCCACGTGGCATGACCCGCAGGCCCTGCGTGACGCGTTCTCGGGGGTGTTGAAGCTATGTCGTTCACGGCAGAGGTAAAGGACGAACTCGCGCGCGTGCCGCCCACCTGCTCGCACTGCGAGAAGGCCACGCTGGCCGCGCTCGTGCGCATCGAGGGCACGCTGTTCTTCAGCGGGCAGGGAACCTACCGCATCGAGATAGCCACGGACGTGCCCAGCGTGGCGCGCCTGATCATCAAGCTGCTCCACGAGCTGTACCACCTGAAGACCGAGCTCACCGTGCGCCGCAGCGTGCTGCACAAGACGCCGAACTACCTCATAGAGGTGCCGGCACAGCCCCATCTGGCCGACGCGTTGCGCGACATGGGCGTGCTCTCGGAGGAGGGCGGCCTGGAGCTGGGCATCAAGGAGGGCCTCGTGGCGAAGGAGTGCTGCACGGCGGCCTACCTGCGCGGCGCTTTCCTGGGAAGCGGCTTCGTGTCTGACCCGCGCGGCGACTTCCACTTCGAGGTCACCGTGGAGAGCGAGGATCTGGCCGAGGGGCTGGTGGAGCTGCTCGACCGCAAGGGCATCAACGCGCGCGTCATGCAAAGGCGCAGCTCGCATATGGTGTACCTGAAAAGCGGCGCCGCCATCCTCGAGTTCCTCGCGTTCACCGGCGCGCACCAGAGCGCGCTGTCCATGGAGAACGCGCGCGTCATCAAGAGCGTGCGCAACGACGTGAACCGCATGACGAACGCCGAGATCGCGAACCAGGCGAAGGCGGCCAGCGCCTCGGTGGACCAGATCTACGCCATCAGGGAGGTGCTGGAGGCGCACGGCATGGAGAACCTGCCCCCGGCGCTGCAGGAGTTCATACGCCTGCGCGTGACCTATCCCGACGCCACCCTCAAGGAGCTGGGCGAGCGCGCGACCCCGCCCCTGTCCAAATCGGCCGTTTACCATCGCGTTCGCCGGATCGAGCAGATGGCGAAAGAGTTACACCGCTAGAATGGTTCGCGTACGTGTTGTATTATCGTTTAAGCTTCAGCGAGCAAGAGTATCTTATGAAAGGGGATACGCATGGCAATCAAAGTAGGCATTAACGGATTCGGTCGCATCGGCCGCCTGGCGTTCCGCGCGATGGTGGAGGATCCCGAGATCGAGGTCGTGGCAGTGAACGACCTCGGCGACATTCCGACGATGGCCCACCTGCTCAAGTACGATTCCATCCACGGGCGCGCCTTCGACACCGTCGAGGTCACCGAGGACGGCTTCGTGGCCGACGGCCATGCGGTCAAGGTGCTCTCCGAGCGCGAGCCGGCGAACCTCCCCTGGGGCGAGCTGGGCGTCGACGTGGTCGTGGAGTCCACGGGCTTCTTCACCGACGGCACGAAGGCCAAGGCGCACCTCGACGCGGGCGCCAAGAAGGTCGTCATCTCCGCACCGGCCAAGAACGAGGACATCACCATCGTCATGGGCGTGAACGACGACCAGTACGATCCCGAGAAGCACAACATCATCTCCAACGCCTCGTGCACGACGAACTGCCTGGCCCCCTTCGCGAAGGTGCTCATGGACAACTTCGGCATCAAGCGCGGCTACATGAACACGATCCACTCCTACACCAACGACCAGAAGATCCTCGACCTTCCCCACAAGGACCTGCGTCGCGCCCGCGCGGCCGCCATGTCGATGATCCCCACCACCACGGGCGCCGCCCGCGCGGTGTCGCTGGTGCTGCCCGAGCTGAAGGGCAAGCTCGACGGCTTCGCCACGCGCGTTCCCACGCCGGATGGCTCGATGGTCGACCTCACGGTGGAGCTTGAGCGCGACGCTACCGCCGAGGAGATCAACGCCGCGATGAAGGCCGCCGCCGAAGGCCCGCTCAAGGGCATCCTGGAGTACACCGAGGACCCGATCGTCTCCATCGACATCGTGGACAACCCGCACTCCTCCATCTTCGACAGCAAGCTCACCATGGTGCTGGGCGGCGAGGGCAACTTCGTCAAGTGCATCAGCTGGTACGACAACGAGTGGGGCTACAGCAACCGCGTCAAGGACCTCGTCAAGATCCTCCTCTAGCCTTTCGTTCCGCCGGTCTGACGACCGGCGGAACTGCTCGACGCTGCGAAGCCCCGAGGCACCCAACCTTGCCGCTCCCGGCTTGGCTCACGTACCCAAGTACGCTTCGCCAAGCCTTCACGGCAATCTTGGGCACCTCGGGGCTTCTCGCTGACTTACTACGCCAACCTGTTCTGAAAAAGGAGTAAGTATGGCCGACATCAAAACCATCGACGAGCTGGACGCGCGCGGCAAGCGCGCGCTCGTGCGCGTCGATTTCAACGTGCCCGTGAAGGACGGCGCCGTCGCCGACGACACGCGCATCCGCGCCGCGCTGCCCACCATC
>NC_021021.1:497975-499588 GCF_000210055.1 Gordonibacter pamelaeae 7-10-1-b | reverse complement strand
CTCGGCCGCCCGGCCGGCGAGGGCTTCGAGGAGGCGTTCACCCTGCGCCCCGCCGCGCAGCGCCTGTCCGAGCTTCTCGGCAAGCCCGTCGTGTTCGCCACCGACACGGTGGGGCCCGACGCGCAGGCGAAGGCCGCGTCGCTGCGCGACGGCGACGTGCTCGTGGTGGAGAACCTGCGCTTCGACAAGCGCGAGAAGAAGAACGACCCGGCGTTCTGCGAGGAGCTGGCCGCGCTCGGCGACGTGTACGTCAACGACGCGTTCGGCACCGCGCACCGCGCCCATGCCTCCACGGCGGGCGTCGCCGCGCTCTTGCCGGCGTACGCGGGCTACCTCATGCAGCGCGAGGTGGCCACGCTCTCGGACATGCTCGAAGCGCCCCGCCGCCCCTTCGCCGCCATCCTCGGCGGCTCGAAGGTGTCGGACAAGATCAAGGTCATCGACGCGCTCATGGACACGTGCGACACGCTCGTCATCGGGGGCGGCATGTGCTTCACGTTCCTGTTCGCCCAGGGCAAGGCCGTGGGCACGTCGCTCAAGGAAGAGGACTGGGTCGAGCGCGCGGCGGCCATGATCGCCAAGGCGGAGGAGCGCGGCGTGAAGCTGCTGCTGCCGGTGGACGTCGTCGTGGCCGACCGGTTCGCTGAAGATGCCGAAACGCTCACGGTTTCGGTCGACGACATCCCCGATGGTATGATGGGGCTCGACATCGGGCCCGAGACGGCGAAGCTCTACGCCGATGCCGTGGCCGAGGCGAAGACCGTGTTCTGGAACGGCCCCATGGGCGTGTTCGAGATGGCGGCGTTCGAGGCCGGCACGAAGGCTGTTGCCGAAGCCGTGGCCGCCAACGCCGACGCGGACACCGTCATCGGCGGCGGCGACAGCGTGGCCGCCGTCAACAAGTTCGGCCTGGCCGAGCAGATGACGTTCATCTCCACCGGCGGCGGCGCCTCCATGGAGCTCGTCCAGGGCGAGGCGCTCCCCGGCGTCGAGGCGCTGCGGTAGGACCCGTTCCGTGCGGCCCCCGCGACGCGGACGGGTCGCACGACACTCGAAGGAAAGGATACCCCAATGGCACGCAAACCCATGATGGCGGGCAACTGGAAGATGAACAACACGGTGGGCGAGGCGGTGGTGCTCACGCAGGAGATCTCGAACCAGTACGAGAAGGAGTGGCCGGAGTCGGTCGACATCGTCATCTGCCCGCCCTACGTGGACCTCAAGCCGGCCAAGACCGTGCTCGACTTCGACAAGACGAAGATCGCCGTGGGCGCGCAGAACGTGTACTGGGAGCCGAAGGGCGCCTACACGGGGGAGATCTCGGTGCCGATGATCAAGGAGATCGGCTGCGCCTGCTCGATCGTCGGCCATTCCGAGCGCCGCGAGCTGTTCGGCGAGACGAACGAGGACGTGAACCGCAAGGTGAAGGCGCTCGTGGAGGGCGGCCTGTACGCCATCGTGTGCGTGGGCGAGTCGCTTGCCGTGCGCGACGAGGGCACGACCGACGAGTACGTCACCGCCCAGGTGCGCGCCGCCTTCGCTGGCGTGGATGCGCAGGACGCGGCGGGCTGCGTCGTGGCCTACGAGCCCATCTGGGCCATCGGCACGGGCCG
>NC_021021.1:487575-497761 GCF_000210055.1 Gordonibacter pamelaeae 7-10-1-b | reverse complement strand
GAGCCGGGTGCGGCGCTGCACCTCATGGGGCTCGTGTCCGACGGCGGCGTCCATTCGACGAACGGGCACCTCTACGCGCTCGCGCGCGCGGCGAGGGAGGCCGGGGTGGGGCATATCGTGGTGCACTGCTTCATGGACGGCCGCGACGTGCCGCCGAAGAGCGGCGCGGGCTACCTGGAGGAGCTCGAGGCCGTGCTGGCCGAGCTGACCGACGACGCGTGCACGGCCGAGATCGGCAGCATCTCCGGCCGCTACTACGCCATGGACCGCGATAACCGCTGGGAGCGCGTCGAGCAGGCGTGGCGTGCCGTCGTGGCCGCCGAGCCGTGTACGGACGCGACGTCGGCCGAGGTCATGGCAGCCTCCTACGCCGAGGGCGTCACCGACGAGTTCGTCGTGCCCACGGCGCTCTCCGGGCGCGGGGTGCAAGACGGCGACGCCGCCGTGTTCTTCAACTTCCGCCCCGACCGCGCCCGCGAGATCACGCGCGCGCTGGTGGACCCGGCGTTCGCCGGCTTCGAGCGCGGCGCGTGGCCGCAGGTGAGCTTCGCGTGCCTCACCGAGTACGACCCCGAGATCCCGGCTCCGGTGGCCTTCCCCAAGGAGTTCCCCGACAACGTGCTGGCCGACGTGCTGGCCGCGGCGGGCCTGCGCCAGTACCACATCGCCGAGACGGAGAAGTACGCCCATGTGACGTTCTTCCTGAACGGCGGCCGCGAGGAGCCGAAGGCGGGGGAGGAGCGCGCGCTCGTCCCCAGCCCCAAGGTGGCAACCTACGACCTCAAGCCCGAGATGAGCGAGCCGGACGTGGCCGCCACGCTGGCCGCCGCCATCGAAGCGGGCGAGGCCGACGTCTACATCGTGAACTTCGCGAACTGCGACATGGTGGGCCACACCGGGCGCATCCCGGCCGCCGTCGCCGCCGTCGAGGCGGTGGACGCGGGCGTGGGCCAGGTGCTCGCCGCGCTCGAGCGCAAGGGCGGCGTCGCGCTCGTCACCGCCGACCACGGCAACGCCGACAAGATGCTCGGCGAGGACGGCAGCCCCTTCACGGCGCACACCACGGCCCCCGTGCCGCTCGTGCTCGCGGACTTCGCCGGAACCGGCCGCACCCTCGACGGCCGCGAGGGCGCGCTCTGCGACATCGCGCCGACGCTGCTCGGGCTCATGGGCCTGCCGAAGCCCGCCGAGATGACGGGCAGGAGCCTGCTCGCGTAACCCGGCATGATCGACCGGCCACGAGAGGCGCCACGGTTCGGGCCGTAGCGCCTCTCTTCTGGACGTTTTGCGACGCCCGCGCCCCTGCGGCCTGCCCTGCTTGCCAGGGGAGGCGCTTTTCGGGTATACTTCATGACTTGTGTAAACGATCGTTCTCAATGGAAAGAAGAGAGACGCCTTGAACCCGTTCCTTATCATCATGCTCATCCTGCTCGTCGTCTCGGGCTTGGGCCTCATCGTGTTCATCCTGCTGCATTCCGGCAAGGGCACGGGCATATCCGACATGATCGCCAGCTCCGTGTACTCCACGCAAACGGGCACGAGCATCGTGGAGAAGAACCTCGACCGCATCACCATCATCTTCGCGGTGGTGTTCCTGCTGTCGCTCATCGTGCTGATGATCATCTACCCGCAGGGAACGATCGCAAAATAGCGAAAATTCGCTCTTCACAAGCGGCGAAGGTTCGGGTAGAATAACCAACGTTGCTTGTGAGCAGCATACGTCGGAGTGGTGGAACGGCAGACACGCTAGCTTGAGGTGCTAGTGCCCACACAACGGGTGTGCGGGTTCAAATCCCGCCTCCGACACCATCGAAGCTAGAAGGAGAGTCCGAGTGGCTCTCCTTTTTCGTATTTGGGCCCCTGACGATGAGATGCGGAGGAATCGAACATGGCGAAGGCGCTTGCTGCCAAGGACGCGGTCTCGACGCGCATGCGGTCGATCCGCCGGGTGCTGTGGATCGTGCTCGTGCTGAACCTGGCCGTGGCGGCCGCCAAGTACGTGTACGGCACCGTCACCGGGTCGGCGTCCATGCAGGCCGACGGCATCCATTCGGTGTTCGACTCCGCCGGCAACGTGGTGGGGCTCGTGGGCATCGCACTGGCCTCGCGGCCGGCCGACGAGGGGCACCCCTACGGGCACGCGAAGTTCGAGACGTACGCGAGCCTCGTCATCGGCGTGCTGCTGCTCCTGGCCGCCTTCGAGGTGGGGTCGAGCGCCGTGGCCAAGCTCGCGTCGGGCTCCTACACGGCCGAGGTCACGCCACTGTCGTTCGCGGTCATGGCAGGCACGCTGGCCGTGAACCTGGGCGTGACCACCTACGAGCGGCGCTGCGCGAAGCGCCTCAAGAGCGAGGTGCTGGCGGCGGATGCCAACCACACGCTCTCCGACGCGCTCGTGTCCGTCGGCGTCATCGTGGGCCTGGCAGCCGTGGCGCTCGGATTCCCCATGGCCGACCCCGTCATGGCGCTCGTGGTGACGCTCGCCATCTTGGCCACGGCCTGGGACGTGTTCAAGCACGCGCTGGCCACGCTCTCGGACCGCGCGCGCATCCCCGAGGAGGACGTGCGCGCGGCGGCCCTGGCGGTGCCCGGCGTGCGCGATGCGCATCGCATACGCACGCGGGGCACGGAGGGGGAGGTGTACGCGGACCTGCACGTGCTCGTCGCGCCGGAGATGACGGTGAAGGACGCCCACGACCTCTCGGAGCGCGTGGAGCGCGCCGTGGAGGAGCGCTTCCCGAACGTGGCGGAGGCGCTCGTGCACATCGAGCCCGACGACGGGCACGTGGACTAGGAGGGGGAGCCGCATGGTGGAGGCCGTTTTCTTCGACGTGGGGTCGACGCTCATCCGGCCGTGCCCGTCGGTGGCGGAGACGATGGCGCGCGCAGCCGCCGAGCGCGGGCATGCGCTGACCGTGCGCGACTTCGAGCTCCATATGCCCGCCATGGACGCCTACTACGAGGCGGAGTACCTGCGCGACGGGGACTTCTGGTGCTCGCACGAGGGGTCGACGGCCATCTGGCTGGACCAGTACCGCTACGTGTGCCACCTGGCGGGCATCGGCCACGACGCGGAGGGCATGGCGGCCGCGGTCAACGAGGCCTACCGCCACGCATCGAGCTGGGAGGTGTACGCGGACGTCGCGGGTTGCCTGCGCGCCCTCAAGGAGCGGGGGCTCGCCCTGGGGGTCGTGTCGAACTGGGACGCCGAGCTCGAGGACCTGCTGCGCGGCCTCAAGCTGCTGCCGTACTTCGACACGGTGGTGTCGAGCGCCGCAGTGGGCTACCGCAAACCGAACCCCGTGATCTTCGACCTCGCCTGCGAGCAGCTGGGCGTGCGGCCCGGCGCATGCGCGCACGTGGGCGACCGCCCCGATGCAGACGGGGACGGGGCCCAAGCCGCCGGCATCCGCCCCGTCATCGTCGACCGCCACGGCGCCGAGCCGGACTGCCCCTACGACCGCGTGGAAACCCTCGCCGACGTCCCAGGCTTCCTGTAAGGGAATCCCCCGCAGGTCCGAGGAGCTACTTCCGCCTCCCTGCGTTGGGCCCGCTCGTCCAGTGCCCCTCCTCCCACAGGCGCTGTGCCACAGGCTCCCAGCGGTCGGCTGCGGCGTGCGTCTTCGCGCAGAGCGCCGCCGCGTCCTCCGGCTCCTCCAGGTCGGTCGAGTGGGCGCCCGAAGCCTCCACCATCTGGGCCAGGCGGTCCTTGTTGTCCAGCACGGGGCAGGGCCGCAGGTGGTTGCCGTTGAAAGGCTGGTTGTCGTGGTAGGCCATGAACAGCGGCCGCTTGAGCGCCTCCAGAAGGGGGGTGTCGCGGATGTTCGCGTCAGAGTAGTGGATGAACGCGCAGGGCTCTATGTCGCCGTTCGCGTTGATGTGCAGGTAGCGCCGCCCGCCGGCGATGCACCCCTGCGTGAACTCGCCGTCGTTCCAGAAGTCCATGGTGAACAGCGGCTTCGTCTCACGGAACGCGCGTATCTGCCGGTACATGAACGCGCGGTCCTCGGCCGTGGCCAAAAGGTCGGTCGGTGCGGAGGCCCCCACGGGCATGTAGGTGAAGAACCAGGCGAACTTCGCCCCGCGCGCCACGAGGTCGTCGACGAACGCCTCGCTGCCGATGGAGGCGGCGTTCGCATGCGTGTAGCAGCACGACACGCCGAAGGGCAGGCGGTGGCGCCTCAGCACGTCCATGGCGCGCACGACAGCGGCGTACGTGCCCGCGCCGCGGCGGGCGTCCGTGGCCTCCTCGAAGCCCTCCACCGAGATGGCAGGGATGAAGTTCCTCACCCGCAGCATGTCCTCGGCCAGCGCGTCGTCGATGAGCGTGGCGTTCGTGAACGCCGTGAACGCGCAGTCGTCGTGCTTCTCGCACAGGCGGATGACGTCGCGCTTGCGCACGAGCGGCTCGCCGCCCGAGAACAGGTAGAAGAACACCCCCAGCTCCTTGCCCTGCTCCACGATGGAGTCCAGCTCCTCGAACGTGAGGTTGAGCCGGTCGCCGTACTCGGCAGCCCAGCAGCCGGTGCAATGCAGGTTGCAGGCGCTCGTGGGGTCTACGAGCAGGGCCCACGGCACGTTGCAGCCGTGCTCGGCCGCCGCGGCGTCCTGGCGGCGCAGGCCGACGAGGCTCGCGTTCACGAGGAAGTTCTCCAGCACCTTCTGGAGCACGCCGGGGTCGATGTCGGCCCACAGGCTCTTCAGCAGCACCATCCAGTTGTTGTCGGGGTTGTCGATGACCTCGTGGAACAAGGCTCGCTGTTCCACGAGGTAGTCCTTGGGAACCAGCGCGTCCACGGCTTTGAGCATCTTGGGCAGCTGCACGTCGGGGTCGCCTCCTCGCGCGTATGCCAGCAGCTTGCGCGCTATGGCCGACTGCGCGCCCTCCGCGATGGTCTTCTTCGTGGATGACATTGCTCTGCTCCTTTCCGGGGGATATCGCAGAACATGATGGCAGAAGGGCCGGGACAGAGGGCGGTTTGTCATCCGGCTGGAACCAGGGAGGTTGACGAGCCGTTGGAGTGCGCCTGCCATCGGCGGGGAACCGGCTGCAGAGGTGTCGCGGGAGCAAGGGGATCTAGTCCTATAAGCCGGGATCTGCCCGCTGTAGGCCAAAGGCATGAAAAAACCCGCCGGATCGATGTCCGGCGGGCGAGGTTTCGTGGAGCGGACGACGGGGTTCGAACCCGCGACCCCGACCTTGGCAAGGTCGTGCTCTACCAGCTGAGCCACGTCCGCATTGTGAAGCGTGCAGTGCTTGGTCATCCGTCCCCGCAAGGAGGAGCGAATGGAGGCGACGCCCGGATTCGAACCGGGGGTGAAGGCTTTGCAGGCCTCTGCCTTACCACTTGGCCACGTCGCCGTGTTGCGGCAAAACCGTCATGGAAAAGGCCGGCCAAAACTTTGGAGTATGACCGGCCTCGTGATGACGATGGAGCGGACGACGGGGTTCGAACCCGCGACCCCGACCTTGGCAAGGTCGTGCTCTACCAGCTGAGCCACGTCCGCGTCGCGAGGAGATATAATACTGGAACGACCCCTTTCGCGCAAGCCCCCATTTCTGATTTTTTCACATCTCGATGACAACTCCTGCCGAAGAGCCCCGAAAGCCGTTGCCGGAGGATGCTCGCGGCCGTTTCCAGGCTCTGGTGCCCTCTTGCCGTGCCCGGGTTGACGCGGCAGGAACTCAATGCTTATATCATTCAATGAAGCTGCGTAGGGGATTGAGGCGGAGAACGCTTCCTGCCATCTTCGCTTTTGATGCAGGAGGCTGTCATGCGGGAAGATATCGAGAAAACAAGGCAGAGGATTCGCTCTCTTGAGTTCGACATCTCGCAATTGGAGGAGCGCAAGCAGGATTGCCTGCTTCGGTTGAAGCTAAGGGATCTGGAGATTGCAATCCCCTCCAGCAGGGTCGAGGTTTCGCGGGGCGCCCTCGACAGGAAGGCCGACTTCGAGGTTTACGATTTATGCGACGAGCTCGATCGCATGATCGCCGATAAGCAAGACATCATCGAAAAGTGCAAGCGTGCCCTGTCGACATACGAAGGGCGGCATAACGAAAGTGATTAGAATCTCCCGGACCTCGTAAAATCCAAACGGTTGTGCCAACAACCCCCTCCAACTCTCTGACGCGGGGAGGCCGGAATTTTTCACCCGCAATTCGAAACTTTTCGTCCGAAAAGTGAAAAGGCCCTTTGACATGGCGCCGTGTTCTGGTAACATACCAACTCGTCGGTACGGACGGTGTCCGAACCGCAGAATGTGCGCGATTAGCTCAGGGGGAGAGCATCACCTTGACACGGTGGGGGTCGCAAGTTCAAATCTTGCATCGCGCACCACGGAAACTCGAAAGGCACCCTCGCGGGTGCCTTTTCTCATGCAGACGACCTTGCGGGCGCCGGCCGGCCATCGTTTCGGCCGGTGCGCGTCAGTCCTCGTCCTCGAGCTTCTCGAACTCGTGGTGGCCGCAGTTGGGGCAGGCGGGCAGCTTCTCGGTATCGCTCGTGATGCGCACGATGTAGCCGCAGTTCTTGCAGCGGTAGCGCCCCTCTTCGGGCTGGTCTCCGGTATGGAACTCCATGTCGCGCTCCTTTCGCTTGTCGGAGGGATCCTTCGGCAAGCAGCCTACCACGGGGCCGCCCCCGGGCGGTGGCGGCCTTGCAACGGCACGGCGAGCATTCGGCGACGCCCCTGCGGCGGGCAAGGCGCGCCGCAGGCTCTGTGCAGGCGCGTGTGGGCCCGAATGTCGTGCAACGACACGCGAAATAGGGGATAATGGCGAAAGAGCAAGGGGAGGCGAGGCCGTTTCGCGAGGACGGCGGCAGCTGCATCCGCATCGAGGCGAGGGGGAGAGGCATGGGGGCGTCGAATTTCTGCGAGGACGTGCTTGCGGGCAGGAGCGAGGTCTACGCGCGCACCGTGGAGGACCTGAAGGAGCGCTACGGGTTCGACTTCGTGGGCTTGGGGTTGACGGCGTTCTTGGGGGCGCCGCTCAAGTGGATCTACAGCGCGGGCGCCACCGACGAGCGGCACCACCGCATCGTGCTCGCGCCGGGGCACGGCATCGGCGGCATCGTCATCAAGGCGGGCAAGCCCATGCTGTTCACGAACATCGACGCCGAGATCGACCCGCGCGAGTACTCGTCGTACCCCATCGTGTTCGCCGAGGACCTGCACAGCTTCTGCGCCCTGCCGCTCGTGAAGGAGGGCCGCGTCGTGGGGGCCATCCTGTGCGCGTTCCGCACCGTGAGTGACGCGCACCGCGCGAGCTACAAGCGCTTCATCGCCGACCAGAAAGGACGGCTCGCCGACTTCGACCTGGTATCGAGCGACTTCATGGACTTCGAGCGCATCGCCGAGGAGAAGCGCGACGACGAAGTGGACAGCCCGCTGCTCGTCCATTCGGAAGTATCGCGCGTCATCGCCGCCCAGGAGGCCGAGCGCAAGCGCATCTCGCGCGAGCTGCATGACGGCATAGCCCAGGAGCTCCTGGGGGTCTCGTTCGTGCTCAAGCGCCTGGAGCCTCACCTGGGCGACGACGCGGAGGCGCGGCAGCTGTTCGCGGAAGCCAACAACGACATCGACCGCATCCTGGACGAGCTGCACAACATCTCGGTGGAGCTGCGCCCCTCGGCGCTCGACCACCTGGGCTTTATCCCGGCCCTGCGCTCGCAGGCGGCCGTGTTCGAGAAGACCTACGGCGCCGAGATCGTGTTCGAGGGCAACCTGTCGCGCAAGCGCTTCGACCCCGCGCTCGAGACGCAGGCCTACCGCATCTGCCAGGAGGCCGTGCTGAACGCCTGCAAGTACTCGGGCGCCGACAAGGTCCACGTGACGCTGGAGGACGCCGACGGCTGGCTGCACGCCACCGTCGTGGACCACGGCTGCGGCTTCGACGTGGAGCACCCCGAGGTGAAGGGGAGCGGCTGCGGGCTCTCCGGCATGCGCGAGCGCGCACGCCTCATCGGCGCCACCCTCACGATGGCCTCCGACGGGGACGGCACCGTCGTGACGCTCGTCGCGCCCATGAAGATAGCGGAAGGCGGTGCGGCATGATACGCGTGGTGCTGGCCGACGACCACGAGGTGGTGCGCGCCGGGTTCAAGATGATCTTGGAGCAGGACGCCGAGATCAAGGTGGTGGCCGAGGCCGCGGACGGCACGCAGGCCTATACGATAGTCTCGCGCGAGAGGCCCGACATCCTGCTCATGGACATCTCCATGCCGCCTGGCCAGAGCGGCCTGGTGGCCTGCGAGAAGATCGCGCGCGACTTCCCCGGCACGCGCATCGTCATCCTCACCATGTTCGCCGAGCCCGAGTACCTGTTCTACACCCTGCGCGGGGGAGCTGCGGGCTACGTGCTGAAGAACTCCACGTCCGAGGAGCTGCTCTCCGCCGTCCACGCCGTGGCGGGCGGCGGCAGCTACATCCACCCGAAGATGGCCGCGCTGCTCACCAAGCAGCTCGTGGGCGCCGGCGAGGAGGAGGACCGCTCCTACCAGCAGCTGTCGAACCGCGAGTTGGAGATCCTGCAGCTTCTGGCGAAGGGGTACACGAACAAGGAGATCTCCGAGCAGGTGTACCTGTCCGTGAAGACCGTGGAGGCCCACCGCTCGAAGATCTACAAGAAGCTCGGCTTCAAGACCCGCGCCGACCTGGTGTCCTACGCCCTGGAGCACAAGCTGCTGGACGTGTGAGGGCCCTACGCGGCTGCCGCCGACCCTTCCTCGGCCGGCTCGGCGGCGGGCTTCGCGCCCTTGCCCAGGCCCAGCGACAGGGCGCGGGCGGGGCAGGCATCCACACAGGAGCCGCAGGCCATGCAGTCGCCGGCGCGCACGCACGTGTCGTCCCCGGCGAGCACCGGATCGAGGATGGACGGGTCGGCCAGGCACGCCTTGCGGCACGCGTCGCAGTGGATGCAGGCCGTGCGGTCGTACCTCACGTTCACCACGCCCATGCGCCCGATGGCCTCGTAGAAGCCGCCGAGCGGGCAGAGCGCGCGGCACCACACGCGGTGGCCCCAGAAAAGCTCCGCTGCCACGATGGCCCCGAGCGTCCAGAGCCCCGCCACGCTGCCGAAGAGGATGCCCTTGTTCACGGCGCCGATGGGCGAGAACGACTCGAACAGCGGCACGCTGGTGGCCGCCGACAGCACGAGCACGGCCAGCGCGACCCCCATCTTCGCACGGCGCGGCACGGGCGCCTCGCTCACCTTGATGCCCAGCTTGCGGCGCAGCGCGTCCACCAGCTCCAGCAGCAGGTTCACCGGGCACACCCAGCCGCAGAACGCCCGGGCGCGCACGAGCCCGTAGAGCACCACGACCGGCAGCGCGAACCAGAGCCAGTCGAGCTCGAACGTCTTGGAGGCGGCGACGACCTGAAGGACCCCGAACGGGTCCAGGAGGGTGACCCCTCCTATCGATGAAGAGGAAAGGCTGCCGAAAAAGGGAAGGTCGGCAGGAGCGGGAACAGGGTCGTCGCCGCCGACGGACACCCCGAACAGGCCCCAGCCGGCAACGAGCAAGGGCGCGGCGAACAGCAGCAGGGCCGCTATCTGCACCGCGTGCCGCAGCCAGGACCACTTGAGCGAATGCGAGGTGTTCGGGGTGCGCATCATCTCACGGCTGCCTTCTGCACCGTGGGGTCGTCCTCGAAGTTGGCGTACACCAGGTTGATGCCGATGACGCCCTCAAGGGCGATGAACGTGCTGGCGATGTCGTGGGAGTCGTCGAGCGTCTCGGCCTCGATGGTCACCACCACCTTGTAGCCGTTCGTCTCATGCACCTCGACGCCCTCGATGCGGCCGAGGTCCTCGGCCACGCGCGCCGTGGTTTCGGGCGTCGTCTCCACGACGAGGCTTGATATGACCATGCTGCTCTCCTTGCTACGGTAAGGTCGGCTTGCGAAAAGGGCCGGGACGGCGGAGGGAGCCGCCCCGGCCGGAGGGAAGGGCCGGTGCTAGCCCTGCACGTGGCAGGTGTTGCACTGGTCGTGCGTGGGATCGAGCTCGAGCGTCTGGGACGAGCCGTCGACGTAGTGGTCCTCGGGCATGGCCTTGGAACCGTTCAGCATCGGGTTCGAGCGCTCGCTCGCGCCGTGGCAGCCGTAGCAGCCGGAGGCGCCCAGGGTCTCGAACCGGTCCTGATGCGTGGCGGGCATGAGCGGCGGCGCGCCGGCCGGCACG
>NC_021021.1:484820-487424 GCF_000210055.1 Gordonibacter pamelaeae 7-10-1-b | reverse complement strand
TTCGCGTTGACGTCCTCTGCGGGCGCGGCGCCCGAGCATCCGGCCGCGGCCAGCGCACCGAACGCCATCGCGACCACGAGGGCGCCGGCAACCAAATGTTTCCTCATAGCGATCACCCCTCGACCTTCGTGATAGAGACGCAGGTCTTCTTGTAGTCCGGCTCCTTCGACAGCGGGCAGTACGTGTCCTGCACTGCCAGGTTCACCAGCGTCTCCTCGGCGAAGAAGGGCGCGAACACGATGCCCTCCTGCGGCTCGGTGCGGCCGGCCGTGGAGGCCTTGATGTCGAACTCGCCGAAGCGCGACTTCACGTGCACGAGGTCGCCGTCCTTCACGCCGAGCTTCGACGCGTCGTTCGGATGGATGTTCAGCAGCGCCTCGGGCAGCGCGCGGTCGAGCTCGGGCACGCGGCGCGTCATGGTGCCGGTGTGCCAGTGCTCCAGGAGGCGTCCCGTGCAGAAGTAGAACGGGTACTCGCCGTCGGGCTCCTCCGCCGGCGGCTCGTAGGGGCGGAACACCACGGAGGGCTTCATGTTGGCGGACTTGTAGAACGACAGGTTGTTGGCCTGGCCCTGCTTGCCGTACTTCGCCACGCCGACCTCGTCGAAGCCGTCGGCCTGCTTGCCGTCGGCGAAGCGCCAGTGCGTCTCGAGCCATTTGCCGTCCACGTTGCGCACGGGCCACGTCATGCCATGGTGCGCCAGGTACTTCTCGTAGGGGGCCAGCTGCTTGGCCTCCATCTTAAGCTTCGCCTCGAACTTCCCGTCGGCATCGTCGTTCACGGCCTTGGCGCGCTCGTTCATGTCGGGGTTCGAGAAGATGCGGTACTCCTCCCACAGCAGGCGGTTCGTCTCGCGCCCGTCGTTCTTGAAATCGTGCGCGCCCTTGTCGTAGACGAAGCCGAACAGGTGGTCGAAGGCGTCCTTGCCGTCGATCTGCTCGCCGTCGAGCACGCGGTGCGCCACCTCCATGAACGCCCACAGGTCCCACTTGGCCTCGCCCGGCGGGTCCACGGCCTTCTCGAACACCGCCGTGCGCCGCTCGGCGTTGCCGAACTGGCCCTCGCGCTCCACCCACATGGCCACGGGCAGCACGACGTCGGCGTACTGCGTGGACAGCGTCGGGTACACCTCGTTCACCACGATGAACGTGTCGAAGATGCCCTTCTTGTCGCCCTGGCCCAGGAAGCGGGTGAGGTTCGGCATGGACTGCGCCCAGTTGTTGTGCGCGGTCCATAGGAAGTCGAGGTTGCCCTTCGACATCTCGCGGAAGATCTTCACCGTGTGCATGCCGGGCTTCTGGATGGCGTCGAGGTAGCCCTCGGGCAAATCCCAGATGGCCTCGGTGTAGCGGCGGTGCTGGGCGTTGGCCACCAGGAGGTCGGCGGGCAGGCGGTGCGAGAACGTGCCCACCTCGCGGGCCGTGCCGCAGGCCGTGGGCTGGCCGGTGAGCGAGAACGGGCCGCAGCCGGGGCGGGCGATCTTGCCGGAGAGCAGGTGGATGTTGTAGATGTTGTGGTTCATCCAGGTGCCGCGGTTGTGCTGGTTCACGCCCATCGTCCACAGCGACATGATGTTCTTGTCGGGGTCGGCGAACTCGAGCGCGAGCGACTTCAGGTCCTCCGCCGGCACGCCGGAGAGCTCGGAGGTGTACTCGAAGGTGTAGGGCGCCAGGCGCGCGGCGTACTCCTCGAACGTGATGGGGCTCACGGCGTCGACGGTCTTGCCCACGTCGCTCGCGTCGTAGCCGTCGTCGGTGGCGTTGCCGATGTTCTCGGTGCCCTGCTTGAACTGCAGGTGGTCGTTCACGAAGGCCTCGTCGTACTTCTTGTTCTGCACGAGGTAGTTCGCGATGCAGTTCGCGATGGCCAGGTCGGTGTTCGGCTTGAACAGCATGACCGTGTCGGCGCTCACGGACGTGCGGGTGCGCAGCGTGCCCAGGTCGTAGTGCTTCACGTTCTTGCCCGAGAGCTTTCGGGCCGTGAGGCGCGAGTACAGCATGGGGTGCGCCTCGGCCATGTTGGCGCCCCAGGTGACGAACACGTCGGCGTTGTCGAGGTCGGCGTAGCAGCCGGCCGGCTCGTCGGTCTGGAACACGTTCATGAAGCCCACCACGGCGCTGGCCATGCACAGGCGCGCGTTCGGGTCGACGTTGTTCGACAGCAGGCCCGCCTTGATGAACTTGGCGCAGGCGTAGCCCTCGGTGATGGGCTGCTGGCCGGAGAGCCAGAACGCCAGGCGGGTCTTGTCGGCCTTCCATGTTTCCTTGAGCTTCGCGGACACGAGCTCCAGCGCCTCGTCCCACGTGGCCTCGCGCAGGCCCTCGTCGGTGCCCTTCGTGGCCTTGTCCTCGCGGATGAGCGGCTTGGTCAGACGGTCGTCGCCGTAGAGGATCTTGCCCAGGTAGTAGCCCTTCACGCAGTTGAGGCCCTTGTTGGAAAGGTTCTCCGGGTCGCCCGTCACGCTCACGAGCTTGCCGTCCTTCACCTCGCAGATCACGCCGCAGCCGCAGCCGCAGAAACGGCACACGGCCGTGTGCTTCTGCCCCTCGCCGCCCGACGCGGCGCCCGTGGAGCCCGAACCGCCGCCCGCGCAGCCGGTCATCG
>NC_021021.1:479600-484706 GCF_000210055.1 Gordonibacter pamelaeae 7-10-1-b | reverse complement strand
ACGCAAGGCTGCCCGCCGCTGCGGCGCTCGCCAGCGCGACGGCCGTCGCCTTGACGAATGCTCGTCTTGAGATGTCCATGACACCCCTCCTTCTCTCCCTTTTAGCTCTTCGCTCTTCTATCCCACCGTTCCTCGAACGGATTGGCAGTGCTTGGGTCAGGCGCCGGTGCGGGGATGCTCGGCGTCGGTCTTGATGCGGATGGCCACGTCCGGCTCGTCCACCACGCAGCGCTCGACGCACAGGCCGCAGCCCACGCACTGCTCCTCGTCGATGACGGGGGCGAACAAGGAATGGATGGCATCGCCCTCGCGCAGGCGGTAATCGATCGAGATGGCCTGGTCGATGAGGGGGCAGGTGCGGTAGCACACCTCGCAGCGCATGCCCTGGAACGCGATGCACAGATCCTCGTCGATCACGGCCGTGCCCATGCGCACGTCGGATCGCCCCTCGATGCCGCGCAGCGCGTTCGTGGGGCACGCCTCGACGCAGGGAAAGTCCTCGCACAGGCGGCAGGCCTGGGCGCGCGCGTCGACCATGGGAGTCCCGGCGGCGATTCCCTGGTCGCCGGGTGCGGGGGAGAGGGCAAGGTACGGGCAGGCCTCCATGCACTTGCCGCATTTGATGCAGCGGGCCGAGAAATCGGCCTCGCCCTGCGCCCCGGGGGGTCGCAGCAGGCTCTTGGCGGGGCCCTGCACGGCGTAGGCGACGCCCTGGAAGGCCACGGCGGCGGCTGACAGGCCGGCTATGACGCTTGATAGTCTCATTCGCTCCCTCTTTCCTCACCTCGTATGATGCGCCGAAGGCGAGGTCCTGCCAATCGGGGTAGCCCCGAGGATGCGCAGGGGAAGCCCCTCGAGGGGGCGAGGGTTTTCTTCTATTTTTTACAGCGGATAATCGAGGTGGGACAGGGGGCGCCTAGGCGTACAGGCGGATGCCCACGTACACGGCGGTGTCCGGCAGGCCCTTGATGTCGTAGACGCTCGAGAGCTTGATGGCGGACACGCGCCAATGGTACGTGGCGTCGCCTGCGGCGACCGTGCCCTCCTGGAACGTGTTGCCCGACTCGTCGACCGCCATCTCGCCGGCCGTGGCCGGGTCGAAGCCCTCGGAGGCGATGGCCGTCTGCACGGCGGCCTCCACGCTGCCGGACGAGAAGTCGGCGTATTTCACACGCATGTTCGCGGAGTCGCCCGCCTCCCACGTGAACTGCCACGACCCGTTGAGCAGCAGGGTGGCGTCGGCCGCGGACAGGCCGGAGACGTTGCTGTACATGAGGAGGGCCTGGGCCTCGCTCACGTCGTCGGGCAGCTTGATGAGGTCCAGGTTGCCGCTCTCGTCGCCGGAGAGGGCGCCCTTGTCGGCGATGGACCAGCCGGACTCCGCGAACGCCGCCTTGACGCCCTCGGCATTGAGGCCGACGAGCGAGGCGAGGTTCGGCAGGCTGGCCATGGAGGCGGGGCGCGCGAGGTTCTGCTCGACCGTGGCCCGCGCGCGCTCGGCCGAATGCGTCACGTTGTCGATGACGTTGAACAGGAAGACCCCGCCGATGACGGCGGCGGCCAGGACGAACGCGGCCATGGCGAGCATCTGGGGACGGGGCGCCTCCAGCGGGCGGGTGAGCGAGCTGCCGTCCAGGTAGCGGACGGGGCCGTCGCCCGCGTCGTAGCCGTTCTTTCGCGCGTTGAAAAACATGAGCGTACTCCTGAGGGGTTTGTGTGCTTTGGGCATTATAGCATTGTTCCCGCACCGCTCCGTGATAGGATACGTCTCGCCCGTGGGGGAGTAGTTGGCTCGCGCTCTGGAAGCGCGAGCGGCACGTTCAACATCATGGCCGAAAAGCCTGGCGTGTCTTGAATAACGAGACTCATGGCGCAGCTTGCATGCATGCAGCCGCGCCATGAGTCTTTTTTATGGACTCTGCCCGCCCGCGGTACGGACGAGGAACCCGACAAAGGAGCTAGCAACCCGTGGATCTGTCAATCTTCGCATCGCCCGAGGCATGGATCAGCCTGGTCAGCCTCATCTTCCTGGAAATCGTGCTCGGCGTGGACAACCTGGTGTTCATCTCGATCACCACGAACCGCCTGCCCGAGGACAAGCAGCACATCGGCCGAAAGCTCGGCCTGGCGGGCGCGCTCGCCATGCGCATCGTCTTCCTGTGCTTCGCGTCGTTCCTCGTGCATATGACCACGCCGCTGTTCACCATCGACCTCGGGCCCTACGCGCACGGGTTCTCGGTGCGCGACCTCGTGCTGCTCGTCGGCGGCGGCTACCTTATCTACAAGGGCATCGCCGAGCTGCGCGACACGCTCAAGCTCACCGAGCTCAAGGCCGAGCACTGCGAGGAGCACAAGGCGCTCCATCGCATCGCGCTGCCGCAGGCCGTGGGCACCATCATGGTCATGGACCTCGTGTTCTCCATCGACTCGGTCATCACGGCCGTGGGCATGGCCGACCACCTCATCATCATGATCATCGCCGTCATGCTGGCCGTGTTCCTCATGATGATCTTCATCGACCCCATCTCCAACTTCATCAACGGGCACCCCGAGATGAAGATGCTCGCGCTCACGTTCATCGTGGCCATCGGCTGCTTGCTCGTCATCGACAGTGCGGGATTCCATACCGGCATCGAGCTTCTGCACATGCCGCTCGAGAAGCTGATCGTGTACTTCGCCATGGTGTTCTGCATCGTGCTGGAGGTCATCCAGATGCGCTACAACGCGAACGTGCTGGCGTGGCGCAAGGAGCGCTGGCAGAACGAGACGGCCGCGCAGATCGACAGCGTGCGCGCCGAGATGATGGAGCAGATGAAGCGCGATGCTGACGGCGACGCCGCCGCCGGAGCCTCGGCCGAGGGTGCGAAGGCGGCCGCCGCCGAGCGCATCCGGCCCGTCATCATCGGCAACAACGTGTACGTGATGATGCCGATGGCCGGCGAGGACGCCGCATCGTTCAAGGAGCTCATGGCCTCCTCGAGCACCGCAAGCGCCGCCTTCGACGCCCCGCTGGAGATAGGCGCCCAGGTGGAGGACGTGGAGCCGACGTACGAGGAGCCCGCGGAGAAGTAGGGGCGGAACGCCTCGCCGGACGGGACGGGGGATGCGACAGCGGGATGTCCCGCTGTCGCATCCTACTTCTCGGCGAAGAGGTCCCAGCCTTCCTCGCTCACGAAGAAGCGGGCGGCGCGGCGCATGATGTGGGCGGTGAACGGCGTGGTGAGGTTGGTGGCCTCGCCGTCGTACTGCACCTCCATGGGCGGGTCGGCCTCCACGCGCACCTCGCGGGCACGGTGGATCTCGAGCGAGCCCGTGCGGTTGGGGAAGTCGCCGCCGCGGTCGAGCAGACCGGCGAGGAGGGCGGGGATGAGCTCGAAGGCGTTCTGCGCCTTGAGCACCACCACGTCGAACACGCCGTCGCGCGGCTCGTTGTCGTGCGTGACCGTGATGTCGAACTGGATCTTGGAGAAGTTCACCAAAAGGATGCCCAGGCCCTCGCTCTCCACGTGCTCGCCGTCGAGGTCCAGCTTGAACCTGGAGGTCTGCGGCAGGGGGTTCGCCAGGGCGGCCGAGAAGTAGGCCATAGGGCCCAGCAGGCGCTTCGCCGGCGCGGCGCCGTGCATGATGGCCGCGTCGTAGCCGGCCCCCGCCATGATGCCGAAGCCGAAGCGGTGCCCGTCCACCTCGATCTCGCCCAGGTCGAAGTCGAGCGTGCGCTCCTCGCGCACGAGCTTCGCGAGCGCGTGGGGCTCCATGGGCGAGGCCAGGTTCGCGGCCAGCAGGTTCGCCGTGCCCGCGGGGAACGGAAGGATGGGGACGCCCGTGTTCGCCAGGCGGTAGCTCACGGTGGCCACCGTGCCGTCGCCGCCGCTCGCCACCACGGCGTCGAACGCCTCCGCGTCGCCCAGAAGGTCGCGCACGTCGGTGGTGCCGTCGGTCGAGCGCACGCACACCTCGTCGCCGTCGCGGGCGAACGAGCGGATGAAGTCGTAGACGGACCCTTCGCCGAAACCCGAAGCCAGGTTGTTGATGACGAGCAGTTTCACACAATCCCTTTCTGTTTGCTATGATGGCATAGTACAACATGGAGCGCGGATGACAAGGCAGGGAATCTCGTACATGTATATTGCTACCCAGGAAAACCTCGCGGCGTTCGTGGAGCGCGCGCGCTCGTCGAGCGTGCTTGCCATCGACACGGAGTTCTTGCGCGAGAAGACGTACTACGCCAAGCTGTGCCTTCTGCAGATGGCCACCGACGACGAGGTGGTGATCGTCGACCCCTTCGAGATGGACGACCTCTCCGTCCTGGCGCCGCTCCTCACGGACGAGCGCATCGTGAAGCTCTTCCACGCGGCGGGGCAGGACCTGGAGATCATCCTGCGCGAGGTGGGCGTGCTGCCGCGCCCGGTGTTCGACACGCAGATAGCGGCGGCGCTGCTCGGCCACACGCAGCAGATCGGCTACGCGGCGCTCGTGCATGCGGAATGCGGCGTGTCGCTCAAGAAGATCGACTCGTTCACCGACTGGTCGCGCCGGCCGCTGTCGGCCTCGCAGCGCGACTACGCGGCCGACGACGTGGTGTACCTTCCGCGGCTGTACGCGGGGATGCGCGCGGCACTGGAGGAGAAGGGGCGGCTGCACTGGCTCGACCATGACTTCGAGGAGCTGTCCGACCCGGCGCGCTACGAGGCGAACGAGCGCGAGCGCTTCCGGCGACTCAAGCGCGTGTCCCAGCTGTCGCGCCGGCAGCTCTCGGCAGCGCGCGAGGTGGCGGCCTGGCGCGAGCTGGAGGCCCAGCGCCGCGACGTGCCGCGGAAGTGGGTGGTCACCGACGAGCAGATCGTGGAGGCGTGCAAGCGCGAGGCGCGCACGATCGACGAGCTGTTCATGGTGCGGGGGCTGTCCGACCGCCTGTCCACGAAGGACGCGCGCGCGGTGGTGTCGCTCATCTCCTCGGCGCTCTCGGCGCCGCCCGACACGTGGCCCGAGCTCGACCGCTGCGGCAAGAGCGAGCCGAACGTGGATGCGGAGCTCGACCTCATGAGCGCGCTCGTGCGCCTGCGCGCCAAGGAGAACGGCATCGCGTTTCCCACGCTGGCCAGCCAC
>NC_021021.1:478465-479327 GCF_000210055.1 Gordonibacter pamelaeae 7-10-1-b | reverse complement strand
AAGATCACGGCTCGGTAACGCGCCTTTGGTGATTCCGCGCTGTTTGCCGCGTGTTTTCGGCCCGATTTCATGCTCTTGTATAATACAGGTGTACGGTACAGAGCGGCCGCCGCGCGGCCGCGGAAGCAACCCCTTCGAAGGAGTGGTCACGTCCTATGTTTTTCGGATTGAGCTATGGATACCTGCTGCTGATCGTGGTCACGCTCGCCATCGGCGGGCTCGCCACGTGGTACGTGAACTCGCAGCTAAAGAAGTACACGAGGGTGCCCATCTCCAACGGGCTCACCGGCGCCGAGGCCGCGCGGCGCATGCTCGCCTACTACGGCGTGACGAACGTGGCGGTGCACCGCGGCGGGCCGGGCCAGGACTTCTTCGACCCGCGCACGAACTCGGTGACGCTCTCGCCCGACGCGTTCGACGGGCGCTCCATCACGGCCACGGCAACCGCGTGCCACGAGGTGGGGCATGCCTGCCAGTACGCCGAGAACTACGCGCCCATGAAGATCCGCGGGGCCATCGTGCCCGTGGTGAACCTGGCCTCGAACGCGTGGATCTTCCTGCTCATGCTGGGCATCATACTGGTGAGTAATCAGCTCACGACGCTCGCCATCGTCATGTACGCCGTGGTGGTGCTGTTCCAGCTGGTCACGCTGCCGGTGGAGTTCAACGCCTCGCGCCGCGCCATGACCTACATGGACACCATCGCGCTGCCGCAGTCCGAGCAGGGCGGCGCGTTTTCCGTGCTGCGCGCCTGCGCGCTCACCTACGTGGCGGCGGCCCTCACGTCCATCCTGCAGCTGCTGTGGCTGCTGGGCCAGCGCCGGGAATAGCGGAGGCGTACATGGGGGATCGAGGAGAAGGG
>NC_021021.1:474171-477393 GCF_000210055.1 Gordonibacter pamelaeae 7-10-1-b | reverse complement strand
CAGGAGGGCGCCGTGGCGAAGCGCGTCGAGGACGCGCCGCCTGGATCGGCGCTCGAGGTGACGGTGTCGGACGGCGTGCTGGCGTGCCGCGTGGAGTCGGCTCGGCGCGAGGACATCGAGATGATACTATGGGAGGATGAGGACAATGGAGACCGGTGATCGCAAGCCCGTCGAGGAGCTGACGTTCCGCGAGGCCATGGGCGAGCTCGACGGCATCGTGCGGGTTCTGGAGAGCAACTCGCTGGAGCTCGAGGACAGCCTGGTCAGCTACGAGCGCGGCGTGTCTTTGCTGCGCGCGCTGCAGGGCCGCCTGAACGAGGCGCAGCAGAAGGTCGAGGTGCTGATGGGCGAGCTCGAGGGCGAGGTGGACGACGCCACGCGCGACGCCACGCTGTCGTAGGCTGACGCCGCCCCGACGGGGCGGCGCACGGAAAGGAAGGAGAGGGCGCCATGCGCAAGGAAGACTGCCTGTTCTGCAAGATAGTGGCGGGGGAGATCCCGTCGACGAAGGTGTACGAGGACGAGCGGGTGCTCGCGTTCGAGGACGTGAGCCCGCAGATGCCGGTGCACACGCTCATCGTGCCGAAGGACCACTACGACAACATCGGCGACGGCGTGCCGGACGAGGAGCTGGGCTACCTGTTCAACACGGTGCGCAAGGTTGCCGACATCAAGGGCATCGCCGAGAGCGGCTACCGCGTGATCGTGAACACGAACAATGACGCGCAGCAGTCGGTGCACCACCTGCACGTGCACGTGCTGGGCGGCGCCCCCATGAACTCGGGCGACCCTTCGCGGAAGTAGCTCTGCGGCAACGGGGCGTGACAGGGGGACGGGGATATTGTCACATTCACGTTCGTCTTGCCTGGTCGTGATGCGTCACGGAATGTGACAATATCCCCGTCCCCCTGTCACGCTTTTTCGGTGAGCGGCGCGCCGTTTGCCGAATGAACGGGCCGTATCCATTCAACGACCGCAGTGCTTCCCTAAACTAATTGTTTCAGGAATTGAGCCCAAAAGGAGGCAGGTCGTTGAACGTTCTCGTTATCAATGCAGGATCATCTTCCTTGAAGTACCAGCTGGTGAACGTGGAGCAGCACGAGCTGCTCGCGAAGGGCATCTGCGAGCGCGTGGGCTCGGCGGAGGCCTTCCACAAGCACGGCCTCGACAAGAACGAGGAGGTCATCGACGCCAAGATGTCCGACCACGACGACGCCATGGCGCTCGTCCTGGAATCGCTCACGTCGGGCCCGGCGAAGGCCATCGACTCGCTCGACGAGATCGACGCCGTGGGGCACCGCATCGTTCAGGGCGGCAAGTACTTCGACCGCTCGGTGCTCATCGACCAGGACGTCATCGACAAGATAGACGAGCTGGCCGAGCTCGCGCCGCTGCACAACGGTGCCGCCCTCATGGGCATCCACGCCTGCCAGAAGCACATGCCGGACGTGCCCATGGTGGCCGTGTTCGACACGTCGTTCTTCCAGACGCTGCCCCCGAAGGCCTACATGTACCCGCTGCCCTACGAGCTGTACGAGAAGTACGCCATCCGCAAGTACGGCGCGCACGGCACGAGCCACCGCTACATCTCCGAGCGCGCCGCCGCCGTGCTCGACGAGCCGATAGAGGACCTCAAGCTCATCACGTGCCACCTGGGCAACGGCTGCTCCATCAGCGCCATCGACCACGGCGTGGCCGTGGACACGTCCATGGGCCTCACGCCGCTCGATGGCCTCATGATGGGCACGCGCTGCGGCGCCATCGACCCGGCCATCGTGCCCTTCGTCATGGAGCACGAGAACCTGACCGGCGCCGAGATGAACGACCTCATGAACAAGAAGTCGGGCCTGCTGGGCATCTCGGGCATCTCGAACGACCTGCGCAGCGTGCGCGACGCCTCCGAGAAGGGCGACGAGCGCGCCATGCTCGCCTACGACATGTACTCGAACTCCGTGAAGAAGTACATCGGCCAGTACATCGCCGTCATGGGCGGCGTGGACGCCATCGTGCTCACGGCCGGCGTGGGCGAAAACTGCGAGAAGATGCGCCGCATGATCTTCACCGGCCTGCAGCCGCTCGGCATCATCCTCGACGAGGAGAAGAACCGCCAGCGCGGCTTCGAGCGCGAGATATCGGCCGACTCCTCGCAGGTGAAGATCATCATCATCCCCACGAACGAGGAGTACATGATCGCGCGCGACACCTACGACATCGTCCACGAGCAGATGCGCGTGGAAGGCACCGTGTTCGACGAGGAGCCGGTGCTGGTGTAGGGCGCTTTCTCCTGCGAGCCCAGAACCTGGAGCGGCCCCGCGCAACGCGCGGGGCCGCCTTGGTATGCCGTGCATGGCCGTCCGGGGGAGCAGGAAATCCCCTGCGCTCGGCCGCCCCCTTGCGCATAGGCGGGGGCGGCCTGCAGGCGCTTCGCTATTCGATGGCTTTCGCCTGGGCCTGCACGCAGGTGATGGCGATGACGCCCACGATGTCGTCGGCGGAGCAGCCGCGTGACAGGTCGTTCACCGGCGCGGCGATGCCCTGGGTGACGGGGCCGTACGCCTCGGCGCAGGCGAGGCGCTGCACGAGCTTGTAGCCGATGTTGCCGGCGTCCAGGTCGGGGAACACGAGCACGTTCGCGCGGCCGGCCACGGGGGAGCCGGGCGCCTTCGACGCGCCCACGGAGCCGATGATGGCCGCGTCGAGCTGCAGCTCGCCGTCCAACGCCAGGTCCGGCGCCAGCTCGCGTGCGATCTCGGTCGCCTCCACCACCTTGGCGGCGTCGGCGTTCTTGGCCGAGCCATGGGTCGAATGCGAGAGCAGCGCCACGCGGGCCTCCTCGCCCATGAGGGTCTCCCACGACTTCGCGGAGTTCACGGCGATGTGCGCCAGCCTCTCGCTGTCGGGCTGCACCTCCAGGCCGCAGTCGGAGAACAGGAACGTGCCGTTCGCGCCCAAGTCGCAGTCGGGCACGCACATGACGAAGAACGAGCTGACCAGCTTCACGCCGGGCGCGGTCTTGAGTATCTGCAGGCTCGGGCGCAGCACGTCGCCCGTGGCGTGGCAGGCGCCGGCCACCATGCCGTCGGCCAAGCCCTGCTTCACCATCATCACGCCGAAGTACAGCACGTCGTCCATGAGGGCCTCGGCCTGCTCGGGCGTCAGGCCCTTGTGGCGGCGCAGCTCGTAGAGGGCGGCGGCGAACTCGGCGCGCTCGGCGGCCGTGCG
>NC_021021.1:470794-473968 GCF_000210055.1 Gordonibacter pamelaeae 7-10-1-b | reverse complement strand
CGCGTAGGGGCTCGCCTCGATGGCCGCGGCATCGCCCAGGATGACGAGGTTCGCAACCCCTTCGGCCAAGATGCGCTCGGCCGCCTGCAGCGTGCGCTCGTCGTCGCCCTCGGGCAGCACGATCGTCTGCAGGTCGCCCTTGGCGCGAACCAGCATGGAATCAAGAAATGCACTCATCGGCACTATCCTTTCGCGTATATGATCGAAGCTCGCACGACGGAAGGCATGCGAAAAAAACGATGGTTGTATGATAGCGTGCCCGCGGGCTGGGTTTTTCGGTAAACTGGCTTCTCGGTGCAATATGCGCATACTTCGGGCCGGGAGAGGCCCTACCGCTGGTATAGAGACTAAAGGAAGGTGCCCCATGGGTGTGCAGTACTGCGATTTCAAGGACGTCGATATCGACGAGGTGGACGCCCTCGTAGTGGGAAGCGGGTTCGCGGGCGGCGTCATGGCGCGCGAGCTGGCCGAGCGCGGCGGCAAGCGCGTGCTCGTGGTGGAGAAGCGCCCGCACATCGGCGGCAACATGTACGACGAGGCCGACGAGGCCGGCATCCTCGTGCACCGCTACGGGCCGCACATCTTCCACACCAACGACGAGCGCGCCTTCGACTACGTGCGCCGCTTCACCGAATGGCGCGACTACCAGCACGAGGTGCTGGCCGACTGGTACGGCACCTACCTGCCCGTGCCGTTCAACAAGAACTCCATGGAGATCGCCTTCGGCGAGGAGAAGGCCGCGCGCCTCACGGAGAAGCTCGTGGACACGTTCGGCGACGAGCGCAAGGTGACCATCACCGAGCTGCGCGCCCAGGACGACCCGGAGCTCTCCGAGATCGCCGACTTCGTCTACAAGAACGTGTTCCTCTACTACACGCAGAAGCAATGGGGCCTCACGCCCGAGGAGGTTGACCCCTCCGTCACGGCGCGCGTGCCCGTGTTCGTGTCGCGCGACAACCGCTACTTCCAGGACGCCTTCCAGGGCATGCCGCTGCACGGCTACACCCCGCTGTTCGAGCGCATGCTCGACCACGAGAACATTCAGGTGTGCCTGGGCGTGGAGGCGGAGAGCGTGTTCGACCTGGAGTTCGAGAGCGACGACGAGGACGCTCCGCTGTCCGCCATCAACGTCAAGGACCGCCCGTTCACGGGGCCCATCGTCTACACCGGGCCGCTGGACGAGCTCTTCCTGTCGCGCTTCGGCCGCCTGCCGTACCGCAGCCTGGACTTCGTGTACGAGACGCACGACGCCGACCACGTGCTGCCCTGCGGCACGGTGAACTTCACCGTGACCGAGGACTACACGCGCATCACGGAGTTCAAGTACCTCACGGGCCAGGAGACCGACAAGACCACCATCATGAAGGAGTACAGCCACTCCTACGACGACCCCAAGACGCAGACGCCGTACTACGCCATCATCAACGACGAGAACGCCGCGCACTACGAGCGCTACCGCGCGCTGACGAAGTCGCTGCCGAACTTCCACCCGCTGGGCCGGTTGGCCGAGTACCGCTACTACAACATGGACGTCATCATCGGGCGCGCGCTGGCGCTGGCAGACGAGCTGGTGGGGTAGCGCCGTGAAGACCATCTCCTTCGCCGTGCCGTGCTACAACTCGGCCGATTACATGGACGCGTGCATCGAGTCCATCTTGAAGTGCGGCGACGACATAGAGATCATCATCGTGGACGACGGCTCGACGAAGGACGACACCGCCGCCAAGGCCGATGCGTGGGCGGAGCGGCACCCCGGCATCGTCAAGGCCGTGCACCAGGAGAACGGCGGGCACGGCCAGGCCGTGAACACGGGCCTGGCGAACGCCACGGGGCGCTACTTCAAGGTGGTGGATTCCGACGACTGGCTCGACGAGGCCGCCATGCGCGAGATCATGGCCTACCTGCGCCGCCAGAACGAGCTGGAGGACGCCACCGACCTCGTGATCGGCAACTACGTGTACGAGAAGGTGTCCGAGGGCTCGCGCACCGTCATGCACTACCGCAACGTGTTCCCCGAGGGACGCGAGTTCGGCTGGGACGAGGTGGGGCACTTCGGCCAGAGCCAGTACCTGCTCATGCACTCGGTGGTCTACCGCACCGAGCTTCTGCGCGACATGGGCCTGGAGCTGCCGAAGCACACGTTCTACGTGGACAACATCTTCGTGTACGTGCCGCTGCCGCACGTGCGCACCATCTACTACCGCGACGTGGACATGTACCGCTACTACATAGGCCGCGAGGACCAGAGCGTGAACGAGAGCGTCATGAAGGGCCGCATCGACCAGCAGCTGCGCGTCACGCGCCTCATGATCGACGCCGTGCAGCTGCCCGACGCCGTTCCCGAGAAGCGCCTGGAGCGCTACATGGAGAACTACCTGTCCATGATGATGTGCATCTGCTCCATCTTCCTGCGCATGATAGGCACCGACGAGGCCGAGGACAAGCGCGAGGGCATCTGGGACTACCTCAAGGAGAAGAACCCCGACGTCTACCGGCGCATCCGCCGCAGCGTGCTGAACATGGGCACGAACCTGCCCACCGAGCTGGGCCGCAAGATCGGCATCACCGGCTACCGCATGGCCCAGAAGATATTCAAGTTCAACTAGGTTCCGGCGGCTCGACGGCTGCCGGAACGAGCCAGCAGCGAGAAGCCCCCTCGTGCAGATTCGGCACGAGGGGGCTTCTCGCTGTCTTGCCACGCCAACCTCCGCACCCGTTTCGCTTCGTGCCCGATCCGCGCGCGACGCTACTTCCTGCGCACGAACTCGTAGAAGGCGAAGATGATGGACACCACGGTGAGCACGCACACGATGAGCTCCGCCATGTTGTTCGCGTAATCGGTCTGGTCGGGGTAGAGCGCGCCGACGACGAGGAAGCCTGTGCACCAGATGAGCCCGAGGGCGAGGACGGTGCCCGTGGCGAACCGCAAGAGGATGGAGCCCTTCTTCCACAGGCGCTGGTAGGCGGCCACCTGCTTGTCGGAATAGCTCCGCTTGCGGTGCAGGCGGTACTTCGCCGCGCCGGCGACGACGCCGAACACCGTGCCGGCGGACAGCGCCGCGCATAGGGTGATGATGAGCTCCATGGGAAAACCTCCGAGGGTCGGGCGGGGCGGGCGGTTGCGGGGTCGGCCGATGCGCGTCCCGCGCCGCGCCCGTCCTCGCCATGGTACCA
>NC_021021.1:468858-470392 GCF_000210055.1 Gordonibacter pamelaeae 7-10-1-b | reverse complement strand
CGCGTGTCCCTGACGAGCGAGACGGCCTTCGGCAGGATGTTCTTCGCGATGACGCCCACGCCGCAGCCCATCATAACGCCCATCCCCAGGCTCGATACGATGCCCTGCGCCGCGGCCACGTCCCAGAGCCCCGCCGCCGTGCCGCCCACGACGATGCCGAAGTTGCCGATGAGCGCCCCGGCGAACCATACGGCCACCGCGCCGGTGCCCACGAGAAAGCCCACGGCCAGGAGCATGGGGGAGAGGTACACCCCGAACGCCACGCCCGGCAGGGCCACGTTGCCGAACAGCAGGGAGGGGATGGCGCCCAACCCGTCCCGCAGCGCCGTGAACAGGCCCGCCAGCCCCATGGCGCCGAACAGCTTCTTGCCGGTGGAGCCGCCGGAGTCGCCCGCGACGAGCGTCTGCGCGGCCGCCTGGCCAATGGGGTACTCCAGCTCGGCGTCCTCGATGAAGTGCCGGCGCAGCAGGGCCGTGCACACGAGGCCCAGCACCACGCCCGCCAGCGCCACGGCCAGCATCTGGAACCAGTCGATCTCGGCGGCGTGCCCGAGCATCCAGGCGCCGGGGATGGTGAAAACCAGCCCGCCCGCCACCATGGCGCCGGCCGACATGACCGTGTGCGTGACGTTCGCCTCGCTCAGGTTCGTGTGCCCGAGGGCTTTCAGGAAGAACAGGGAGATGATGGCGGCGAAGATGATGGGCCAGGGAAGCGCCCCCATCTTGAGGGCCGTGTAGGCCGATGCCGCGGTGATGATCGCGCAGCCGACGCACCCGATGGCGACGCCGCGCAGGGTCAGTTGCCCCTTCAAGGCTTGCATGTTCCGCTCCTTCTCGTATATCCGCTTCCCCTCTCTTCGGGAAGTCGGGTTACTGATGAGACGGGTACAGTATAATCGAGGCGAGCGACGGTGAACATCGTTAATTTCGCAGTATTGGGTAAAAAAGGCGCAGCGCGCGGTCCGACGGCCGCACGAGGCGCGGAAGGCGAGGCGACATCATGGGAACGGATGCGCGTGAGGCGGTCGGCGGCGAGCGGGCCGGCGGCCTGCTGGCGGTCGACGTGGGAAACACCGTCACGCGGCTGGGGCTGTTCGACGGCGGGGAGCTCGTGGCAACGTGGGAGGCCACCACGCCGGAGCGGTGCACGTCCGACGAGGCGCGCCTCGTGGTGACGGGCTTCCTCGATGCGCTCGCGCGCCGCAAAGGCGCCGGGAAGGGGGATGCGGCGCCCGCAGGCGGAGCGTGCCGGCCGGCCGACGCCATCCTCTCGTGCGTCGTGCCCGACCTCGTGGACGTGTGGGCCCGGGCCCTGCACGCGGAGTGCGGGCGCCGGGCGCTCGTGGTGGGCCCCGGCCTGAAGACGGGCATCAGGATGCGCTACCGCGACCCTGCCGAGGTGGGCCCCGACCGCGTGGCCGACCTGGCGGCGGCGCTTGCCGACTACGGCGGGCCGCTCGTGGTGGTGGACCTGGGCACGACGACGAACTTCGAGGTGCTGGACGCCGAGGGCACGTTCCTGGGCGGCATCATC
>NC_021021.1:465582-468396 GCF_000210055.1 Gordonibacter pamelaeae 7-10-1-b | reverse complement strand
GACGGCTGCCGACGTGCGGCGGCTCATCGCCGACGTGCAGGCGCGCGTGCGCGAGAGCGCGGGCGTGGAGCTCGTGCCCGAGGTGCGCCTGTGGGGGTTCGAGGAAATGGAAGAGAAAGAGGAAAGCCGTTCATGAAGATAAACCATGCCATCCTGCACGTCTTCGACTTCGTGTCGTGCGTGAACGTGTACGCCCAGGAGGAGCTGGACCTTGCCAGCAAGAACGCGAAGCGCTACGTGACGAGCCATGCAAAGAAGGCGCTCGGCAACATGGACAGCAAGCGCGGCGAGTTCGCCGAGGACAGCATGTTCGCCGAGGAGCTGCGCGCCTACTTCCGCGGGCAGCGCGGGTTCGTGGACCTGTCCGTCCAGGTGGCGGAGTTCATAGCCGGCGAGCTGGGGCGGATGGAGAAGAGCGAGTCGGCCGACCTCTTGGTGCTCGACTTCGAGGACGATCCCGATACCACGGTGCGCGCGATGGACGACGAGGAGGCCGTGGCCGCCTACGAGGCGCGCGGCAAGCGCTACTTCGCGTTCATGCTGCTGGAGAGCAAACAGGCCTATATGCACGAGGTGGGCTACGGCGAGAGCGGCGCGCAGCGCGTGGACGTGGCGCGCCACCACGCCATCCTGCCGAACCCCTCGCAGAAGGTGGCGTCGTTCGCGGTGGTGGAGTCCAAGACGCTCTCCGTGTCGTTCTGCGACAAGGAGCGCGAGATCGCGGGCGAGCGCCGCTGGCTCATCCCCGACGGCCTCTTGCAATGCTCGATGGAGGCGTCGAGCAAGGAGGTGTTCGACACGGTGGCGCGCCTGGTGGAGGAAGTGGCCGAGGAATACGGCGCCAACACGGCCGTGGCGGTGTCGAAGGCGAAGGCCTACGTGGCCGAGAACGCCGACGAGTCCGACGAGCTGGCCCCGTGGGACCTGGGCGAGGAGGTGTTCGAGGACGAGCCCCTGCAGAAGCGCTTCGAGGAGGCGCTTGCCGAGGAGGCCCTGCCCGAGCGCGTGGTGGTGGAGAAGAGCGTGGCCAAGCGCGTGGCGAAGAGCCACAAGATCCGCACCGACACGGGCATCGACATAACCTTCCCGGCCGAGTACGGCGAGAACCCCGACTTCATCGAGTTCGTGAGCGGCCCGAACGGCCTCATCAACATCGAGCTCAAAAACATCGGCCACATAGAGAACCGCTGAGGGAGGGAGCGCCCCGTCCTGCTCGAGCAGGACGGGGCGAGGAGCCTGCCCTTTTAGATCGCGTCGGCGCGCAGGGCCTCCACGATGCTGCCGGCGCGGGCGCGGACGAGCGCGTAGGCCACGCTCAGGGCGAGCACTGCCAGCACCATGCCCACCGCAGCGCCCACGTAGGCCCATGGCAGCGAGAACGCCAGGCCCTCGAACGCCAGCGACGTGGCCCGGTGGAGCGCCCAGGCCACGGCCGTGGCCGCCGCCAGGCCGATCACGAGGCCGCGCGCCGCGTAGCTCGCGCACTCGTAGGCGAGCATCCGGGCGAACGCGCGGTTGCCCATGCCCGCCGACTTCAGCACCGCGAACTCGCGGGTGCGCAGGATGATGCTGTTCGCCAGCGTGTTGAACACGTTCGCCACCGCGATGAGCGCCATGATGAGGGAGAAGCACATCACGAACAGCTGGATGGCCTGCGTCATCAGGCGGTTTTGGCGCGCGCTCTCCGCGAGGTCGCTCACGTACAGGGTGACGCCGTCGAGGCCCTGCGCGAGCGCCTCGAGCTCCTCGGCGGCCTTCGCGTGGTCGGCCGCCTTGAAGGAGAAGCTTGCGAACGAGTACGTGAACGGGCTGGCGAAGCGGTCGTCCGCAGGGGCGGCGGCCGCGCTCTCGGGAAGGACGAGCGCGGGGAACTGGCTGCTCGCGGCCAAGGCGTTCAGGACGCCGGGCTCGCCCTCGGTGAGCGCGCCCACGTCGAGGACGCGCTTCGCCGCCACCTCCTCGATCGGGAACGTCTCGATACGCTGGTTCGGGTCGTTCCCATCGGTATAGCTTGCAACGAGCTCTCCGTTCGGGCCTTCCCGCAATCCCATGAAGGCCAGGCCCTCGCGGCGATCCACCGTGTACAGCTCGATGCTTCCCGTGCCGGCGAAGGGCTCGGCCGAGACGTAGGTGCCGTCCGCGAGCGTTTCCTGGAACGTGTTCAGGCCGATGGCGCGCGGGTTGTCCGGATCGCAGAACGCCGCCTCGTCCTGGCCCAGCTCCGCCACGAGCGAGCGCCACGAGGCGTCGTCGAGGTAGAACAGCGCCAGGTATCCGAGGTAGTCCCCCTGCGCGTTGAAGCTCGGCGCGCTGTATGCGGCGCGCCGCTCGGCGTCGATGAGCTCGCGCGCCGCCCTCGCCTCGGGCGAGATCATGCCCGCAGGCACGACGGCCTCGGCCTGCCCCTGGCGCGTGGAGCCCAGGAACTCGACCCCCTCGACAGCGCGGGCCTGCTCGAGGAAGCGTTCGAGCTCCTGGGCGTAGGAGTGCAGATCGGCGGTCGACCCTTGCTCGTAGGAGTCCACGTGCGCCGACACCGTGACGTCCGCCTGGCCCGCCGCGCCGCCGCGCCCGACCCGGTCGGAGATGGGCGAGAGCGCGTCGGCCAGGCTGCCGGTGGCCACGATGAGCACCACGCTCACCGCGAGCGACGCCACGACGGTGCGCCCGCGGGAGGCGGAGCGCGAGAGGTTCGGTGCGCCACGAAGCCGGGCACGCCGAAGAGCTTCCCGGCCGTGCCCATCCTCACCTGGGTCCCGGCGGGCGCGGCCGCCTTGCGGCGCGCGCGCTTCGAGAGGCGCACGTCCTGGGTCT
>NC_021021.1:463170-464839 GCF_000210055.1 Gordonibacter pamelaeae 7-10-1-b | reverse complement strand
GCGCACGCCGCCGCTGCCGTCGGCGCCGAGCGTCTCGCCCTTGAGGTAGTCGGGCAGGATGACCTCGTCCGCGGTCTGCGGCATGCCGCCCTCCACGAGCTCGGGCATGAGCGCGTACGGCGCGCCCATCGGCTCGTCCGACCCCTTAGCCACGGTGGGCATGCTCTTCAGCGTGAGGAAGTCGCCCAGGTTGCGCGCATCCTCCTCCGAGAGCGCCGCCGTGCCGCCCTTCGTGAACGTCATGAGGTCGCTCACCTGGTCGCTGTCCGCAAGCGCGTCGACGGCGGTCGCGGACAGCTCCGAGGAGAACACGTGCCACGACCCCTCGGTGGCCATGGTGCGCTCCATAAGCGCCGCCTGCATGCTGCCCACGCTCGTGAGCACGGCGGCCAGAAGCGCGGTGGAGAGCGCTATGCCCACCACGGTGACGGCGGTGCGCACGCGGTTTTTCGCGAGCGACCGCAGCGTGAAGCGCGTGAAGATGCCCATGCTAGCGCCGCCTCTCGTCCGAGGCGACGCGCCCGTCCTCGATGGCGATGACGCGGTCGGCCGCGCAGGCTATGTCCTCGTCGTGCGTGATCACGACGAGCGTCTGGTCGAAGTGGCGGTTCGAGTCGCGCAGAAGGCCCATGATCTCGCGGGAGTTCCGCGAGTCGAGGTTGCCGGTGGGCTCGTCGGCCAGCACCACGGCGGGCGCGTTCATGAGGGCGCGCCCGATGGCCACGCGCTGCTGCTGGCCGCCGGAGAGCTGGTTGGGCAGGAATCCCTCGTGGCCGCGCAGCCCCAGGCCGTCGAGCAGCGTGCCCAGGCGCTCCTCGTTCACCGGCCGGCCGTCCATGAGCACGGGCAGCGTCATGTTCTCCACCACGTTGAGCACGGGGATGAGGTTGTAGAACTGGTAGACCAGCCCCACCTCGCGCCGGCGCAGCACCGCAAGCTCCTCGTCGGTGCGCGCGTACACGTCCGCGCCGGCCAGGCGCACGGTGCCCGATGTGGGGCGGTCCACGCCGCCCATGAGGTGCAGAAGCGTCGACTTGCCGGAGCCCGACGAGCCCACGATGGCCACGAACTCGCCCTGCCCGATGGACAGCGTCACGCTGTCGAGCGCCTTGAGCGCCGTCGGCCCCTGCCCGTACACCTTCGTCAGCCGCTCCGCAGAGAGGATATCCATATCTCGCCTTTCTCTCGATTCTCTACGGAACAGTGTCCCATCGCGCGCTTGCGGCACCGTGAACCCCGCATTACGAAATCGTCATCTTCGCCTTCGCGGGGCCGCGCGTCACACCACCATCTTGGGGAACGCGAAGTCGAAGCGCGCGCCGCCCGTCGCGCGGTCGTTGCCGGCGCGCAGCGTCCCGCCTTGGGCGATGGTGAGCGAGCGGGCGAGCGGGAGCCCTATGCCGAAGCCTTCCGACCCCTCCCCGCGGTAGAAGCGCTCGAACAGGTGCGGCAGGTCCTCGGCCGCGATGCCGGGGCCCGTGTCCGTGACATGCAGGCGCAGCGCCACCGCGTCCTCCCGCGCGCTCACGCGCACGGTGCCGCCGGCGGGCGTGTGCTCGAGGCAGTTCTTCAGCACGTTGCCGAGCGCCTCGGCCGACCACGCGGCGTCGCCCGTGAACGTGGCGCCGGGGGCCACGTTCACCTCGCAGGCCACGCCGCGCAAATCGAA
>NC_021021.1:461841-462343 GCF_000210055.1 Gordonibacter pamelaeae 7-10-1-b | reverse complement strand
CGCCCGAGGTGCGGCGCAGCACGCTCTTGATGCGCGAGAGCAGCTCGCGGGCGCGGAAGGGCTTGGCTATGTAGTCGTCGGCCCCCATGTCCAGGCCCGCCACCGTGCTGTACTCGTCGTCGGAGGCGGTGAGGAAGATCACGGCCGGTGCCGGGTCGGCCGCCTTCGCCGCCGCGCACACGGCGAACCCGTTGCCCTGCGCGAGGGCCACGTCCACGAGCGCGAGGTCGAACCGCGATGCGGCCAGGAGCCCCTCGGCCGCGTCCTGGCCGTCGGCGTGCTCGGTCTCGTACCCCTCGCGGCGCAAGAGGTCGGTCAGGCTGGCCACGATGGCCGCGTCGTCTTCCACGATGAGTATGCGCATGCGCTCGGCTCCTTCTCCTGCGGGCGTTTGCGAACACGGTAGCAGAAAACGGGATGCCGCGCAGGGAGGAAGGCGTGCCGGGGCGGGTTCGCTCGCTTGGCTCATGCCCTCGAGGCGCCACGATGCGGGCGGGCTCGG
>NC_021021.1:458692-461702 GCF_000210055.1 Gordonibacter pamelaeae 7-10-1-b | reverse complement strand
TGCGGTTCGCCGGACGCTACCCGAGGCGGTTGATCGCGCGGTCGATCGGCGGCAGCGCGGTGTAGGCCACGAGGACCCCGATGACCGCGCCGAGCGCGTCCACGAGCCAGAGCACCGGGACGGACACGTAGTCGGCGGTTCCCAGGGCAACCTCTCCCACGATGGCAAGCAGCCCTGTGAGGGCGAACGCCATCGCGCATGCCCGCTTGAGCTCTGCGTGTTGCCAGAGCGCGTTCACCAGGAGGAAGGCGAGCAGGAAGGCGGCGAACATGCGGGGGATGGCAGGCCAGAGCGCCACGACCGCCACGCCCCAGGCGACGGCGACCGCCCATCGCCCGGCGACGATGAACGGCCGCATCTTCGAGCGGCCGGAGGGGGCGGGGGCGTTCCCTGATGTCTTGCGAGATTCCATGCCCGCCAGCGTACCGCGGGCCGCCTGCGCCGCCCCCTCCGCGCCTAAGCGGTCGCCCTCCCGTTGCCCGCCCATGAACGCCCCGTTTCCTACATAAACTAGAAGTCATACCCCTACTTTAAAAATTCCATCACTTCCTCCATAGAGCTTTTCCCTAATGTAAATCGCTCTAGTGCCAGGTATCTTTTCTCCGCAACAGTGTGTTCTCTTTCATGCAACCCTTTTACTATGTTCGCTTCATTATCTAACGGCTCGACAATATTTGATTTGGTCTGATAAGCTTCAAAATATCTAATGCCAAATCTTCTTTGAGACTCTGCATTGATATGGATACCATCTGGATTAGGGTATAATTTTTTCCCTGTTACAAAATAACAATTCCTATTATTTTCTGCGTATTTAAGTAATTCCTGGTTAATCAAGTCATGCTCTACACAGCTTATTCCAAATCCAGACTTACCTAAATAATCTCCCAAACCACCAACAATGAACGGAGCTTCCAAAGCTCCCAGTTCTTTTCTGAATGAATTAATTAAAACGTTAAGTTTTTGATAATAATTTTTGTACTTTCCGCTGTGACCATCACTTTCACCTTGATGCCACAGAATTGCAATCAATTCACTGTTTCCCATGGCGAATTTTGCCTCGCTGACTGCATGGCGAAATAGAGCGCCTTCCTTATTCCATTCATCAATGGAACTTCCTCCTTCCGCACAAGGGATAAGCCCAATTTGTTCATTTTTATTCGCGTTGCACCATGCTTGCGCAAATGACGCTGCCGGTCCGACACCGGCAACTGCCCGGTCAAAGTGGATAGGCTCTGTCATCATCTGCCATCTGCTATTTCTAAGCATAAAAATATTCTCATTGCAAATCGGCATAACCTCGCTTGAAAATCCACGTCCTGCCATATTTGACTGCCCTATAAGTAAAACTGATTTCATTGCTAATTTCCTCTCGCTTTAACTTGTTCTTTCTCATTATATCGTTAGGGCTTTCGGACGTTTTCCGGACTGGTTTTACGATGATGAAAGAAGCCTGGAAAATGGCTTACTCGAAGGAGTGCGAGGAAGATTTCCTGGACAGGTTCCATGTGAGCGGAATGCCGAGGTGCACGGCCTTCTGCATCCGTCGCACGCTCCACTTTGCAAAGTTCTATCAACCATACGCCGAGAACAGGTGTCTCGAACGAAACGTAGGGGCGGGAGGCTCATCCTGTTGATGGTGGGGTTGCCAAGCGGCGACGGCTGCGAGGACGGCGCCGCTTGGGGAGGGGGCTACTTCAGCTTGCCCACGTTCATGGCGCGCATGGCGTTCAAGATGGCGATCACGGCCACGCCCACGTCGGCGAACACGGCCAGCCACATGTTGGCGATGCCGAGCGCCGCCAGGATCAGCACCAAGAACTTCACGCCGAGGGCGAACACGATGTTCTGCCACACGATGCCCATGGTGGTGCGGGCCACGCGGATGGCGCGGGCGATGTTGGACGGCTTGTCGTCCATGAGCACCACGTCGGCCGCCTCGATGGCCGCGTCCGAGCCCATCGCGCCCATGGCGATGCCGATGTCGGCGCGCGTGAGCACCGGGGCGTCGTTGATGCCGTCGCCCACGAAGGCCAGCTTGCCCTTCCCGGCGCCCTGCGCGTGGGTCTCCTCGAGCAGCTTCTCCACTTCGGCGACCTTGTCCTGCGGCAGAAGCTGCGCGCGGAACTCGTCGATGCCCAGCTCCTTCGCCACGGCGGCGGCCACGTCGGCGCGGTCGCCCGTCAGCATGACGGTCTTCTTCACGCCGGCCGCGCGCAAGGCGGCGACGGCCTCGGCCGCGTCGGGCTTGACGACGTCGGCGATGACGATGTGGCCGATGTATTCGCCGTCCAGCGACACGTGCAGGATGGTGCCGGTCAGCTCGCAGTCGCGGCAGTCCACGCCGCACGCGCTCATGAGCTTGTCGTTGCCCACGTACACCACGTGCTCGTCGACCCGCGCCCGCACGCCGTGGCCGCTCTGCTCCTCCACGTCGTCGATGCGCTGCTGGTCGATGGGCCCCGAGTAGGCCGCGCGCACCGACAGCGCGATCGGATGGTTCGAGTACGCCTCGGCGTGCGCCGCGATGGACAGCAGCCGGTCGGGGTCGATGCCGGAGGCGGGGTGCACGGCCACCACGTTGAACGAGCCGTCGGTGAGCGTGCCGGTCTTGTCGAACACGACGGTCTCGGCCCGGCTCAGCGTCTCCAGGTAGTTGCTGCCCTTCACGAGGATGCCGAGGCGCGAGGCGCCGCCGATGCCGCCGAAGAACGACAGCGGCACGCTGATGACGAGCGCGCAGGGGCACGACACCACGAGGAAGATCAGCCCGCGCTGCACCCAGTCGGACCAGCCGCCGCCCAGCAGAAGCGGCGGCATGATGGCCAAGAGCGCCGCGATGCCGACGACCGCCGGGGTGTAGTAGCGCGCGAAGCGGGTGATGAAGTTCTCGGTCTTGGCCTTCTTCTCGGCTGCGTTCTCCACGAGCTCGAGGATGCGGCTCACGGTGGACTCGCCGAAGGGCTTGGTCACGCGCACGGTGATGAGGCCGCTCATGTTGACGCAGCCCGAG
>NC_021021.1:456139-458600 GCF_000210055.1 Gordonibacter pamelaeae 7-10-1-b | reverse complement strand
GTTGACGCAGCCCGAGATGATCTCGTCGCCCTCGCGCACCTCGCGCGGCACCGACTCGCCGGTGAGGGCCGCGGTGTCCAGCTGCGAGGAGCCGCGCACCACCACGCCGTCGAGCGGCACGCGCTCGCCGGCTTTGACGACGATCTCGTCGCCCACGGCCACCTCGTAGGGGTCGACCTGCACGAGCCGCCCGTCGCGCTCCACGTTGGCGAAATCGGGCGCGATGTCCATCATGTCGGCGATCGACTTGCGCGATTTGCCCACGGCGTAGCTTTGGAACAGCTCGCCCACCTGGTAGAACAGCATGACGGCCGCGCCTTCGGCCATGTGCGGGTCGCTGTCGGGGAACAGCACCAGCGCGAACGCGCCGATGGTGGCCACGCTCATGAGGAAGTTCTCGTCGAACACCTGGCCGTGGCCGATGTTCTTCGCCGCGCGCAAAAGCACGTCGTAGCCGGCGATGAGGTAGGGGACGAGGAAGAGCGCGAACTCCACCCAGAGCGCGGCTGTCTCGCTTCCGAGCCACGTGGCGAGCGGCATGAGCTCGGCGATCACGTAGACGACGGCGAACAGCGCGATGGCGAGGACGATGCGGTTCCTCGTTCGTTTCTGTTTCTTGTTCATCGATTTCAACTTTCGGTTCGGTCGAGGGCGCGGAACGCCGCCGGAGTGTTTCACGTGAAACATCCGTTCGTGAAAAGTGCGGCGAGCGCGCTCGTGCGCAGGCGCCCCCTCGATGGTCGGTGGGTTAACGCAGGATGACGCAATCCGGCTCGATCTTCGAGCAGGCGCGCTGCGCTTCGTCGAGCACGGCGTCGAAACAGTCGTCGTCGGCCTCGATCACGAGCTTCTGCGTCATGAAGCTGACCGTGGCGCTTTTCACGCCGTCGATGCCCTTGATGGCGTTCTCCATCTTCGCGGCGCAATTCGCGCAATCGAGGTCCTGGAGTTTGAAAGCCTTGCGCATGGTTCTTCCTTTCACGTGCGCCGCTGCCGGCGCTCTCCTGTTTTCGTCTTCCGGGCGAGATGTTTCACGTGAAACATCTGTACGTGTCGGTGGCGCTCGTCATTCGCAGATGTGGGTCATGCCCTGGGCCAGCATGGTGTACACGTGGTCGTCCGACAGCGAGTAGATGACGTTCTTGCCGTCGCGCTGGAACTTCACGAGGCGGGCCTGCTTGAGCGTGCGCAGCTGGTGCGACACGGCGCTCTGCGTGGCGCCGATGAGCTCGGCGATGTCGGCCACGCACCGCTCCGTGCCCATGAGGGCGTAGAGTATCTTGATGCGCGTGGTGTCGCCGAACACCTTGAACAGGTCGGCCAGGTCGTAGAGCAGCTCCTCGTCGGGCAACGAATCGGGCGGCTGGTCGGGCGAGGGATGCTCCGCGCTTCCGCACGCGCATCCGTGATCGTGCTCCGTCGTCGGGGCGGGCGCTTCGTTCGCTTCGTTTCGCTTTGATGTCATTTCAACCTCTTAACATATGAACAACTGATCATAAGTATACGAACCGGAAGGGAGCTGTCAAGAGGTTCGGGAGATTTTCTCCCAGCCAACGAAAAAACGAATCGCCGGAAAACGGCGAAAGGGAGCGGAGGGGTTGGGGTTGGGCCGGGAGGGGGGTGGAAGGGTGCTGGAAAAACGGCGGTCGATGAGCGGGAGGCAAGGAGGTCGCGGGAAAGATGTGCAAGAGAAAGAGAAAAAGAGGAGGGGGCACCTCTCATGGCGGGGGCTGTGGGTCGTCGGGATAGCGAACGAATGTTTCACGTGAAACATTTTTGGATGACGGGGCCCGGTGGTGCCAGCGCAGGGGACGGCCAGGCCGCCCGGGCGCCGTATTGTTGCAGAAAATGCAGGGGGAGTGCCCGCGGGGAGTAAGTGAGCAGGGGAGTGAAAAAAGAGGGATGGGGAGATGCGGTAACCGAGAGAGTCCTGCGGAACTGCCGAGCTACCGAGCTGCCGAGCCGAGGGGTCGCGGCGTTTCGGGGCTGTCGAACCGCGGCGAGAGGCTCCACAACCGTTTTTTCGCGAACCAAAAAACGGTTGGAGTGGGAAATGTTGTAAATACAACAGAAGAGAGGAGGTCGGGATGGTAGGCTTGCCTCGAATAGGAGCAAGCTCGGGCGCGGGCGGCGGTTGCGTGACGCAGGTTGCGGGCCCGCGGCAGGCGGGGAGACGGAGGAGGCGGAGATGATCCGTACGATCGTGGAGATAGACGAGGTTGCCTGCAACGGATGCGGGCTGTGCGCAGAAGCATGCCACGAGGGCGCGATCGGCCTGGTGGGCGGCAAGGCGCGGCTCCTGCGCGACGACTACTGCGACGGGCTGGGCGACTGCCTGCCGGCATGCCCGGCCGGGGCCATCTCGTTCGTACAGCGCGAGGCGCAGCCCTACGACAAGCAGGCGGTGCTCGCGGCGAAGGCGGCAGCAGGGTCCCCGGCCGATGGGTCGTCGGGGCATGCG
>NC_021021.1:453744-455923 GCF_000210055.1 Gordonibacter pamelaeae 7-10-1-b | reverse complement strand
CTTCGCGGCAGAGGACTCGCCTGCCGCGTCGGCGGCGGCCGACGCTTCTGCCGCCGCCGCAGCCCCGGACGCTCCGCCGAGGTCCCGGTTGGCGCAGTGGCCGGTGGAGATCAAGCTCGTGCCTGCTCAGGCGCCGTACTTCGCGGGCGCGCACGTGCTCGTGGCGGCCGACTGCACGGCGTTCGCCTATGCGGACTTCCACCGTCGCCTCATGGACGGCAAGATCACGGTCATCGGCTGCCCCAAGCTCGACGCGGTCGACTACGCGGACAAGCTGGCCGAGATATTCGCCTCCAACGACGTGGCCTCGGTCACGGTCGCGCGCATGGAGGTTCCCTGCTGCGGCGGGCTGGAGCAGGCGGCGCGGACGGCGCTCGCGCGCAGCGGAAAAGACGTGCCGTTCGCGGTGGCCACGATATCGACGCGCGGCGAGCTGCTCTAGGAACCGCCTGCCAGGACCGCCTCCAAGACGGGCTTCTGCCGCGCGTTTTCCAGTGCGGCACGCCTCTTGCAGCTGCGCGGATGCCGCCCGCGCAGCCCTGCCCCCGTCGCTACGCCTCGGCCTCTATCTTCAGCTTGCCGTGCTTGCGATGCAGCTTGAAGGGATAGAGGATGAGCTCGATGCCCAGCACGATGAGATGGTGCTCGATGTTGGCGAACGGGTTCAGTATGAGCAGCACCGACAGCACGAACTGCAGCACGCAGAACGCCAGCGCCACGGCGAAGGGGCGCTTGTGCCTGATGTCGGAGAAGATGCCGTCGAACGTGCGGGCGGCCTTCTGCAGGCCGAGAAGGCCCCATACGATGCCGATGAACACGGTGGAGTTCGCCCCGTGCACGATGATGACCAGGCCGAGGACGCACAGCACGATGGCCGACCCCAGGCTCTCGCGGCCCGCGCCCGCATCGCGCTCGCGCACGACGGCCACGATGCTGCCGATGGCCGAGACCACCATCGGCACGCCCAGGTACCACGGCAGCGCCTCCTCGGCAAGGGCGGGGAACAGCAGGCAGCTCACGCCCGCCACCGGCACCAGCAGCATGGATATCACGGCAACCTGCACGCTTATCTTGCTGTTCCTCACGTCTTTCACGGACGAGACGGTGGTCATGGAATTCCTCCTCTATCGGTTTCAGCGGGCAATTCTACCATTCATGCAGTTTCGCACGGACCGACCCGGGCCAAGGAGGAGCGAAAACCTGCACGATGTTGACAAACTGTCGGGCAACGTCTCTTGACAATACCCTCATGGGGTATATACTGACCGCGTGATAGATACCCGACAGGGGTATAAGGCAAGCAGAGAGGACGAGCCATGGCGAGCGACGGCCCGTTGACGGATGAAAAGGCGACCGCGACCGACGACGGCGCGATCGCGACCGACGACGGCGCGAGGGCGACGGAGGGCGGCGCGCGCGACGGGGCGGCGTGCCCGTGCCGTCACAAGGAAACGCCCCGCGACGAGGAGCTGCAGGCCGACCTGCAAAAGCGCCTCAACCGGGTGATAGGGCAGCTGGGCGGGGTGAAGGCCATGCTCGACGACAACCGCTACTGCGGCGACGTGCTCGTGCAGCTGGCCGCGGCCGAGAGCGCCGTGCGCAGCATCTCGAGCAAGCTTCTGCAGAACCATTTGGAGACATGCGTGGTCGAGCAGATACAGCGCGGCAACGTGGAGGTCGTCGACGAGGTCATGCAGCTCATGAGGAAGTTCTCGCGCTGACCGCACCGCAGCGCGTATTGCCGCAAGCGATTCGACGGCGGATGTTTCACGTGAAACATCCGTTCGTGATCGGGAAAGCTGCCTGTGCGGAAGCGGTGCTTTCAGCGGGTGGATCGGGCGGGCTTGCGAGCGAACGAAAAACCGACGTCGCGGGCATGCGAGCCAAGGCGGGCTCGCGCCCGATCGAACGGTGCGATGCGCGTGGCGCAGGAGCACGCGGCCCCGTTCGACGGCGAAGACAACCAGGACGGACGACGCGGTCCGCACGGGCCGCGCAAGTTAGGAGGCGGAAGCCTTGAAGCAGACGTTCGACGTGACCGGCATGACGTGCGCGGCGTGCTCGGCGCACGTGGAGAAGGCGGCGCGCGGCGTGGAAGGCGTGTCCGACGTTGCTGTGAACCTGCTGAAGAACAGCATGGAAGTGGACTCCGACGGCGCGCCCGAGACGCTCGCAGCCG
>NC_021021.1:450833-452768 GCF_000210055.1 Gordonibacter pamelaeae 7-10-1-b | reverse complement strand
GCTTCGCCGAGGCGCGCGGGATGGCGGCGGACGCTCGCGTCGAGGGCTTCATGCAGGTGTCCGGCGAGGGCCTGTCCGCCGCCGTGGACGACGCGGCCGTGCTGGCCGGCAACCTGCGCATGATGGAGGCGCACGGCGTGGATGCAGGCGAGATGGGGGCACGGGCGCAGCGCCTGGCCGACGATGGCAAGACGCCGCTGTTCTTCGCCGCCGACGGCAGGCTGCTGGGCGTGATCGCCGTGGCCGACACGGTGAAGCCCACGAGCCGCGCCGCCGTGGCCGAGCTCAAAGCCATGGGCATCCGCACCGTGATGCTCACCGGCGACAACGAGCGCACGGCCGCCGCCATCCAGCGCGAGGTGGGCGCAGACGAGGTGATAGCCGGCGTGCTGCCCGAGGGCAAGGAGCGCGAGATCCGCCGCCTGGCCGAGCGCGGCCGCGTGGCCATGGTGGGCGACGGCATCAACGATGCGCCCGCGCTCGCCCGCGCCGACATCGGCATCGCCATCGGCGCCGGCACCGACGTGGCCATCGAGAGCGCCGATGTCGTGCTCATGAGAAGCGACCTCATGGACGTGCCGGCGGCCATCCAGCTGTCGCGCGCCACCCTGCGCAACATCAAGCAGAACCTGTTCTGGGCGCTCGTCTACAACGCCGTGTGCATCCCGGTGGCGGCCGGCGCGCTGGCCTTCGCAGGCGTGAACCTGAACCCGATGATCGCCGCGGCCGCCATGTCGTTGAGCTCGGTGTGCGTGGTGTCGAACGCGCTGCGGCTGCGCGGGTGGCAGCCGCGGTTCACAGCAGCACCGGCGGACGCCCCCGCGCCCGCCGTGAAGGAAGACCCTATAACGAAGGAGAGCGCCATGGAGAAGACCCTGCATGTCGAGGGCATGATGTGCCAGCACTGCGTCGCGCGCGTGAAGAAGGCCCTCGAAGCCGTGGACGGCGTGGAGGAGGCCGTCGTGGACCTCGACGCGAAGACCGCCGTCGCGAAGCTCGCGCACGAGGTGGACGATGCGACCCTGAAGGCCGCCGTGGAGGAGCAGGACTACGAGGTGACGGGCGTGGAGTAGCCTCCCCTAGCACCCCGCGATGATCTCGCGGAGGGCGGCGATGAGCTTCTCGTTGTCCTCGCGGGTGCGCACGGCCACGCAGAAGTACTTGCCGTTGGTGAGCCCCGGCGTGCCCTGCAGCTTGCGGATGAGGAACCCGGCCAGCTGCAGGCGCGCCGCCAGCTCCTCGGTGCTCGCCACGCCCAGATCCAGGTCGGGGCCGTGGTCGAACGCGCACATGACGTAGTTCGCCTCGGCGGGGAAGATGTCGATGCCCGGCACCAGGCTCAGCATGCACTGCATCCACGGTATCTCGGAGTCCAGGAACTCGCGCGTGCGCTCCAGGTGCTCGCGCTCGGCCAGCGCGAGCTCGCCCAGCACCTCGGCGAACATCGGCACGCCCGAGCTGTCGTAGAAGCGCGCGATCTGCGCGATGGTGTCGGGGTGCGCCACGCAGTAGCTGATGGGGATGCCCGGCATGGCGTACGGCTCGCAGAGCGAGCGCACCACCACGAGGTTGCGGTGCTCCTTCACCAGGCCCACCATGCTCTCGCCGCCGAGCGTGAGCTCGATGGAGCGCTCGTCCACCACGACCCAGGTGCATGCGTCCAGGTAGGCCAGCAACGTGGGCAGGGGCAGCAGGCGGCTCGTAGGGTAGCCGGGGTTCGCCAGCACCGCGGCGTCGAAGGACACGCCGTGGCGCGCGGCCGCGGCGGGGTCGGGCATGACGAAGCCGGCGGGGCTCGTGATCTCCACCACGCGGTGCCCGGCGTTGCCGGCCGCCAGCGCGTACTCCACCGGGCCCGGCACGGCCACGCCCACGGTGCAGGGCTGGTAGGTCTGCGCGACGGCGCGCACCATGTCGCCCACGGTCGAGCCCACC
>NC_021021.1:448436-450348 GCF_000210055.1 Gordonibacter pamelaeae 7-10-1-b | reverse complement strand
CCTCCCGCCCGCCGGCAGGGGAAGCTCCGGCGCGCCCGCTGCCGCTCGAGCCGTGGGAGGGGTCGGCCATCCTGCTGGTGGACCTGGACGCGTTCTTCGCCTCGGTCGAGCAGCTGGACCACCCTGCCTGGCGTGGCAAGCCCGTCATCGTGGGCGGCGATGCGGACAAGCACGGCGTGGTGTCCACCGCCTCCTACGAGGCGCGGCCCTACGGGGTGAGAAGCGCCATGCCCTCGTCGACGGCGCGCCGCCTGTGCCCCGACGCCATCTGGACGCACGGGCGCTTCGATCGCTACCGCGAGGTGTCCAACGCCATCATGGCCATCCTGCGCTCCGAGACGCCGCATGTGCAGCAGGTGAGCATCGACGAGGCGTTCCTGGACGTCACGCCTACCGTGGTGAACCGCGAGCACCCGGTGCGGGTGGCCCAGCGCATCCAGCGGCGCGTGGAGGAGCTGGGGGTGACATGCTCCATCGGCGCAGGCACCTCCAAGACCATCGCGAAGATCGCCTCGGACATGGACAAGCCGCGCGGCCTCACCGTGGTCTACCCCGGCAGCGAGCGCGACTTCCTGGCGCCGCTGCCCGTGCGAGTGATGAGCGGCATCGGCGCATCGGCCGAGGAGAAGCTGAAATCGCGCGGCATCCGCACGCTGGGGCAGCTGGCCGACGCCGACCTGCGCATGCTCGAGCGCGTGTTCGGCAAGCTCGGGCGCGTGATGCACGTGCGGGCGAACGGCGGCGACGACGCGCCGGTCGAGCAGGACGATGCCGTGAAGTCGGTGTCCAACGAGATGACGTTCGCGACGGATCTGACCCGCCGCGAGGACGTGGAGGCCGCCATCGCCACGATGGCGGCGAAGGTGGGCCGCCGCCTTCGCCGCAAGGGCCTGCGCGGCCGCACGCTCGCGCTGCGCGTGAAGTTCGACGACCTGAGCGTGCGCTCGGTGCAGCGCCAACTGCCGCGCCCGAGCGATGACGAGCTGGCTTACACGCCGCTGCTCTATGCCATGGTCGACGAGGTGTGGCGCCCCGGCACGCCGCTGCGCCTCATCGGCGTGGGCATGAGCGGCTTTTCGGAGGAGGGCGTCGTGCAGGAGAGCCTCTTCGACGTGGCCGAGGCGGCGCCGTCCGCTGACGACGTCGAGCCCGTCGTGCGCGACGAGCGCAAGCGCCGCGGCCTCATCGAGGCCACCGACCTCGTGAAGGACCGCTTCGGCGAGGCCGCCGTGCGCTTCGGCCACGAGCTGCGCAACGAGGAGAACACCACCGGCTCGTCCAGCAAGAACCCGGCGGACTACAAGTGACGGCGGGCCGTCGGTTGCCCGGCGGCCCGCTCAAGATCAAGGCTAGCGCTTGTCGGCAAGGAAGAACAGGGCCATGGTGCCGGGGCCGGAGTGGGCGCCGATGACGGGGTCGACGTAGTTGATGACGACCTCCTTCACGCCGAAGCGCTCCTTCACCTGCTCGGCCACGTACTCGGCCTCCTCGAGGCAGTCGCCGTGGGTGATGAACACCATCTGCTGGTCGATGGGCTGGACGGCGCTCTTCTCCATGTGGTCCACGAGCGCGTTCAGCGACTTCTTGCGGCCGCGCACCTTCTCGAGCGGGATGAGATGCCCCTCGTCGTCCACGTGCATGACCGGCTTGATGTTGAGCATGGTGCCCGCCCAGGCGGCCGTCTTCGACACGCGCCCGCCGCGGAACAGGAACATGAGGTCGTCCACCGTGAACCAGTGGGCCAGGTGCAGCTTGTTCTCCTCCACCCAGTCGCGCACCTCCCCGATGGGGGGCGCCGGCGCGGGCGCGCTGCACGGCATGCCACACGAGCAGGCCCTCGCCACCGGAGGCCGCCAGCGTGTCCACCGCGAGGAGGGTGCGCTCCGGGAACTCCGCCGCCAGGTCGCGCATC
>NC_021021.1:446042-448270 GCF_000210055.1 Gordonibacter pamelaeae 7-10-1-b | reverse complement strand
TCGGTGGCCTCGAAGGTGCCGGAGAGGCCGCTCGAGAAGCCCAGGTACAGGATGTCGCGCCCCTGCTCTAGGAGGCCGCGCATGAGCGCCTCGGACTCGGCCAGGTTCGGCAGCGACGTGGTGATGACCTTGCCCTCGCGCATCATGGTGTAGAACTGCTTGAGGTCGGTGTGCTGGCCCTTGAGGTAGCTCTGGTACTCCTCGCCGTCCACCATGAAGGTGAGGGGCAGGACGTGCAGGCCGAAGTCGTCGATCATCTCCTCGACGAGGTTGCTGCTTGAATCGGTGACGATCTCAAAATCCATGGGCATGGCGGATCCTTCCTCTGTTGCACCGCGCCGACGTGGAACGGGATCAGCGGCTTCTACGCATAGCTTCTCCGTGTATCGAGTAAAAGTATAGCCTTTCGCTACGCGTTCGACGCCGCGATTTTGGAGAACGGGCGAACACCTCCGATCTCCGAGGCGCGCGCCCCTCTTCAACGAATTGCTTTGGGCCCATGATAGAATGGGCTACCGATCGTGCAGGAGGGCGAGGGATCCGAGAAGAGGCGGCGCGTATGGGGGCTTCGAAGGCGGCGGAACGGCCCGGGCTGCGCCAGGCCGCGTCGGCGGTTCGCTGGGCGCGGGTCCTTATCGTCCTTGCGGCGTGCTGTGCCCTCGTCCTCGCGCGGACCGCTTACGCGGACGGCCGCGCCCTCAATGTGCTCGGCGGCCAGGAGGGCGTCGATTTCACCTATGAGGGCGGCGTCCTCACGGTTCTCGGCGAGACGCCGCTGACCATCTCGATGGCGGACCCGGGCGCACCGCCCACCGACGACGGCAGAAAATCCGGGAGCGGCGTTTTCGGTTGCGTCCGGCGGACTCGACCTCGTGATCGAAGGGGAGAATTCCCTCACGTCGACTTTTGGCCATGCCGGTCTCCGGAACGGCGAGAATCCGCTTGCCATATCCGGACAAGGCTCGCTCTTCGCAGAAGGCGGAGGGGCTGCCGGCATCGGCGGCGACCGCAAGCAGAACGGCTCGAACATCACCATCGCGGGCGGGACGGTGACGGCTGTAGGCAATGAACCGGGAGCAGGCATCGGCGGCGGGTTCATGAGCAGCGGCTCGAGCATCACCATCACCGGAGGGGTCGTGACGGCCCAAGGAGGCAAGTTCGGCGCTGGAATCGGTGGTTCATACGGATACGACCTCACCGGCAACAGCGCAGACGTCACCATCACGGGCGGCGAGGTCACGGCGATAGGCGGATACGGGTCAGCCGGCATCGGCGGCGGCTACTGGGGATTCTGCTCAAACGTTGTGATAGAAGGTGGTCAGGTCACGGCTCAAGGAGGCGAGCGCGCCGCAGGCATCGGCGGCGGCGAAGGCGGCGGCGGCAACGATATCGTCATCACCGGAGGAACCGTGACGGCGACAGGCGGTGAATGGGCCGCAGGCGTCGGCGGCGGTTTCAATGGCGACGGCAGCGACATGGCCATCTCGGGCGGAACGGTGACGGCGACGGGAGGATCGGAAGGGGCCGGCATCGGCGGCGGGGTCGTTGGCGATGGCAGGAACATCGCCATCTCGGGCGGGACGGTTATGGCCTATGGCGGCGACTTCGCCACCGCCATAGGCGGCGGATCCGGGCTCGACAACAACATCAGGCCGTGCTCGGGCGGACGCGGCTCGAACATTGCGATCACCGGCGGATTCGTCGCGGCGATCCCCGGTCAGACACCAGACCCCGACTACGCCCAAGGAACCGTCATCAGGCCGATCGCGCAGGCCATCGGCAGCGGCTACGGCTCGCTGACCTATGGCGACTCCTCCATCACGGGAGGGTTCTTCGCCGACGAGGCGCGGGACTGGGCGGGCAACACGGTCTACGGGCTGGCGCCCGCGCCGGGGTACGCTGCGGCCGAGAACCGCGAGGGGGCGACCAAGGACGCCTTCCCCGTGCGGGTGCTCCCCGTGGCCACGCTGGAAGTGCGCGCCGACGTCCAGCATGTCTGCGACGGATCGGCGGTCGCCGCGTCCGAGGTCGTCTCGACTGCGCGCTACGGAGACGCCGACGCCCTCGACGCCGTGGCGTTCGAGCATCGGGAAGCCGGCCGGTCGGACTGGAAGGCCGGTCTGCCCGAGGATGTCGGAACGTACCGCGTGCGCGCGACGCTTCCCGAGGGGGCGGACGCAGGCGGCGCGCTCTACGCCGCAGCCTCGGCCGAAACCGACCTCGCCATC
>NC_021021.1:442230-445844 GCF_000210055.1 Gordonibacter pamelaeae 7-10-1-b | reverse complement strand
CCGCCGCCCTCCTGCGCACGGCCTCCCGCCGCCGCTAGCGGCCTGACCGTCCGCGCCCGCCCGCTCCTGTGGCGTTTTTGGAAATCGCCGCGCAGGACGTGGGCATCCGGGCCCGCTTACACTATACTAGAGCGGTTTGTAACGAACGGAAACCCCGCGGGGCCCGGCGGCCCGATCGCCGCCCCGCGAGAGCGCATACTTGAAGGAAAGGTACTCACAGCCGTGGCGAACAGTTACAAGGAAACGATGAACCTGCCCAAGACCGACTTCGCGATGCGGGCGAACCTGCCCGAGAACGAGCCGAAGCGCCTCGCGAAGTGGGAGGAGGAGCGCATCTACGAGCGCGTGCTGGAGAAGAACAAGGACGGCAAGCCCTTCATCCTGCACGACGGCCCCCCGTACGCGAACGGTCCCATCCACATCGGCCACGCCTTCAACAAGATCCTCAAGGACTTCGTGAACAAGTCCCATGCGCAGCGCGGCTTCTTCACGCCGTACGTGCCCGGCTGGGACTGCCACGGCCAGCCCATCGAACACATGGTGGAGAAGACGCTCGGCCCCGAGAAGATGGCGAAGATCGACCAGCCCACGCTGCGCCGCCTCTGCCGCGAGTGGGCCGAGAAGTACGTCGACGTGCAGCGCGAGGGCTTCAAGCGCCTCGGCGTGAACGGCGACTGGGAGCATCCCTACCTCACGTTCACCCCGAACTACGAGGCCGGCAACGTCGAGGTGTTCAAGAAGATGTACCTCGACGGCTCGGTGTACCGCGGCCGCAAGCCCATCCACTGGTGCAAGCGCTGCCACACCGCGCTCGCCGAGGCCGAGATCGAGTACTCCGACGAGACGTCGCCGTCCATCTTCGTGAAGTTCAAGATGGACCTCATGCCCGGGATGTTCGAGGCCGCGGGCGCCGAGGGCGACGCCTACGTGCTCATCTGGACCACCACGCCCTGGACGCTGCCGGCCAACACGGCCGTGTCGCTGGCCCCCGACGCCGACTACGTCATGGTGGTCGCCGACGGCTCCAACATGATCATGGCGCGCGAGCTCGTGGAGCAGGTGGCCGAGATCGCGGGCTGGGAGTCCTACGATCTCGTGCGCGGCGCCGACGGCGAGCCCGTCGCGCTCAAGGGCCGCGAGTTCACGGGCCTCACCTACACGTGCCCCATCCGCCAGGACCTCAAGGGCACCGTCATCTACGGCGACCACGTCACGCTCGAGTCGGGCACGGGCGCGGTGCACACGGCCCCCGGCCACGGCCAGGACGACTACCTGGTGGCGCTGGAGTTCGACGTGCCGCTGCTCATGCCGGTGGACGACAACGGCGTGCTCACCGACGAGGCGGGCCCCTTCGCGGGCCTCGACGTGGACGAGGCGAACCCGGCCATCATCGAGTGGCTGCGCGAGCGCGGCACGCTCATGGCCGAGAAGAAGATCCTGCACAGCTACCCGCACTGCTGGCGTTGCCACGAGCCGGTCATCTTCCGCGCCACCGACCAGTGGTTCGTGTCCATGGACAAGAACTCGCTGCGCGAGGATGCGCTCGACGCCATCGACCACAAGGTGGAATTCATCCCCGCGTGGGCGAAGAACCGCATCGGGTCCATGGTGGCCGACCGCCCCGACTGGTGCATCTCGCGCCAGCGCTCGTGGGGCGTGCCCATCCCCGTGTTCAAGTGCGCCAAGTGCGGCAACACGGTGGCCACCGCCGAGACGTTCGACGCGGTGATCGACCTGTTCTACCGCGAGGGCGCCGACGCGTGGTTCACGCACGAGCCGTCCGAGTACCTGCCGCGCGGCGTGAAGTGCGAGACCTGCGGCTGCTCCGAGCTCATCCCCGAGAAGGACATCCTCGACGTGTGGTGGGAGAGCGGCGTGTCGCACACCTCCGTGCTGAAGCACCGCGCCGACGAGGGCCTGCGCTTCCCAGCCGATATGTACCTCGAAGGCTCCGACCAGCATCGCGGCTGGTTCCAGTCGTCCCTGCTCACCAGCATGGGCGCCTACGGGGTGCCGCCGTACAAGTCCGTCATGCACTGCGGCTTCACGATGGACGCCGAGGGCAAGAAGATGTCGAAGTCGGCCGGAAACGGCGTCGACCCGGCGGACGTCATGGCGAAGAGCGGCGCCGACGTGCTGCGCCTGTGGGTGGCCAGCGTCGACTACTCCCAGGACGTGAACATCGGCGACGAGATCCTCGAGCGCACGAGCGAGGCGTACCGCCGCATCCGCAACACGATGCGCTTCCTGCTGGGCAGTTTGAGCGACTTCGACGACCTGAAGCATACGGTCACCGACTGGAATGCGCTTGAACCCGTCGACCAGTGGGCCATGGTGCGCCTGTGGCACCTGCTCGTCGACGTGGAGCGTGCCTACGACGAATACAAGTTCCATATGGTGTACCGCGCGGTGTACGACTACATCGTGGGCGACCTTTCGGCCGTTTACATGGACGCCACGAAGGACCGCGTGTACTCCGAGGCGCCCGACTCGCCGCGCCGCCGCGCTGCGCAGACCGTGCTCATGAACATCGTCGAGGTGCTCGTGCGCGTGCTGGCGCCGGTGCTGTCGTTCACCACTGACGAGGTGTGGGAGCACTATCCCGAGGCCATCCGCTCGCGCGAGGGACGTCCCGGAAACGTGCAGCTGGCCGGCTGGCCCGAGAAGTCCGACTTCGCGCCCGCGCTGCCGGGCGATGCGGACGCCGAGCGCATCGCCGAGGACTTCGGCGTCATCCTCGGGGTGCGCGAGATCGTGACGAAGGCGCTCGAGGACGCGCGCGGCCAGAAGATCGTGAACAAGAGCCAGGAGGCCGATGTGACCGTGACGGCCCCGCGCTCGGTGCTCGACCATGTCGAGCAGTACGACGCCGCCGTGTTCGAGGAGCTGTTCATCGTGGCGTCGGTCTCGTTCGTCGAAGGCGAGGAGCTCTCGGCCGAGGTGCGCAAGACGACCGCCGAGAAGTGCCCGCGCTGCTGGAACTACCGCGAGCTCGGCGGCAACCCGAACCACCCGTCCGTGTGCGAGCGCTGCGGCGACGTGCTCGACGCCATCGGCTACGAGGAAGCGGGGTCGGACGCTTGAGCGAGGACAGGCGCGGGACGGGCGTGGGTGCCGTAGGCGGCGCCGGCGCCCTCGGACGGGCCGCGCGGCTGCGCGATACGCTCGTGTTCGGCGCGGTTGCCCTGGTGTGGCTCGCGCTCGACACGCTCACGAAAGGGTACTTCAACGGCTCGTTCGCCGTGGGCGAGGTAGCCGGCGGACCCTTCCTCGGGCTCGTGCGCTTCCGCCTCGTGCACAACACGGGTGCGGCGTGGGGTATGTTCGGCGACTCGACGTTCTTGCTGGGCGTGGTGTCCATCGTGGTGTGCCTCGTGCTCGTGGCGTACCTGTTCTTCCTGTCGCCCCGTCCGGGGATGCTGGAGGTCGTGGGCGTGGCGCTTGTGGTGGCGGGCGGGCTGGGCAACGCGTTCGACCGTTTCACGCTGGGCTACGTGGTGGACTTCATCGAGCCCGTTTTCATCGACTTTCCCGTGTTCAACGTGGCCGACATAGGCGTGACGTGCGGATTCGTGCTGTTCGTGGCGGGGATGATCCTGGCGTACCGCCGCGCC
>NC_021021.1:438328-442004 GCF_000210055.1 Gordonibacter pamelaeae 7-10-1-b | reverse complement strand
GCGCGCCTGGACGCGCTCACGGCCGAGCGCGGACTATACCCCAGCCGCAGCGCCGCCGCGCGCGCCATTGAGGAGGGCGCCGTGTTCGTGAACGGCGCGAACGTGGCCAAGAAGCACGCCGTGGCGGCCGGCGACACCGTCGTGTACGAGGCGGCCGAGGAGGCAGCCCCCCGCGCGCTCGAAGGCGAGCCCATCGACCTGGACATCCGCTTCGAGGACGAGCACCTCCTGGTGCTGTCGAAGCAGGTGGGCCTGGTGTGCCACCCCTCGGTCGACCACTACGACGGCACGCTGGTGAACGCGCTCGTCCACCATTGCGGGGCCGCCAACCTGTGCAACGTGCAGGGCGAGGACGACCGCCTGGGCATCGTGCACCGCCTCGACCGCGACACGAGCGGCCTCATGCTGGCCGCCAAGACCGACGAGGCGGGCTACGCGCTCATGGAGGACATCCGCGCCCGCGCCGTCGACCGGCGCTACCTGGCGCTCGTGCATGGCGTCATCCCGCACGACACCGGCATGGTGGACGCGCCCATCGCCCGCGCCGAGAAGGAGCGCACGCGCATGGCCGTGCGCGACGTGCCCTCTGCCCGCGACGCGGTGACGACGTTCCGCGTGCTGGAGCGCTTCGAGCACGGGCCGCGCGACGATGGCTACTCGCTCATCGACTGCAAGCTGTTCACCGGACGCACGCACCAGATCCGCGTGCATATGGAGTATGCGAAGCACCCGCTGGCCGGCGAGCCGGTCTACCGCTCACGCGCCCCTAAGGACCCGGCTGCCGACCTGGGGCTCGAGCGCCAGTTCCTGCATTCGTTCCAGCTGGCGTTCACCCATCCCGCCACGGGGGAGGAGCTCTCGTTCGCCGACAACCTGCCCGCCGACCTGCAAGCCGCCCTCGATTCCCTGGCCGACCGCAGCCGCGGCCGCACCGAGGCCGGCGAGGAGGTCTTCGAGTTGCTGAGGGATGCGCCGCGCCCGAGGCTGTAAGGCAGGGGCAAGACAGCAAGGGGTAAGACAGGGGGACGGTTCTCTTGTCCCCCTCCACTCCTTGCTGGCTTTCATCGAACAGGGGGACAAGAGAACCGTCCCCCTGTCTTGCCTATCCTTTCCCGTACACGCTCATGTTCTGCATCCTGGCTTGCAGGAAGCTGTCGGGGAAGTGCTCGTCGAGGAAGCGCTGCTCCCAGGTGGTGGCGGGGACGCCCTGGGCGCGCTGCCCCTCGCGGTCGAGGGCGAGCACCGTCACCGCGATGTCTGCGGCCAGGAAGGCCGTCATGAGCACCGTCACGGCGCGCACGGCTGCGTTTTGCGCGTTCACGTGCGAGAACGCCTGCTTGACGGCAGGCAGTGCCACGCGTACCCACACGAGGCCCAAGAGGCCCCACATCATGCCGAACGCGAAGTTCGTGCGCCCGTTGATGGAGCCGAACGTGCCCGAGTAGTTCCAGGCCACGGCACCCCAGAAAAACTCCATGCCCCAGCTGGTCACGTACTCCAGCACGCTGCCCACCACCATGGCAACCAGGAATATGACCAGGTTGTGCGAATGGTAGAAGCAGTTGAGGAACAGCGTCAGCACCACGGCGCCCACGCCGTAGATGGGCGAGAAGGGTCCCCACACCAGGCCTGCGCGGCTCTCGAGGCCGCCGTAGACGATGGCGTGGAACACGGTCTCCACGGCGAGCCCGATAACGCAGCCCGCCACGAACAGCCAGAACAGGGTGAACCAGTCGAGCCGCAGATAGCCGGTGTTGTGGAACACCTGGGCCTTTACCTCCTGCTTGACCTCGCGCAGCAGGCCCGTGCCCTCCGAGGCGCCCGCGCATGCGGGCGCAGCCCCCGAAGGGGCCGGAGCATCGCCCTCCGCTTCGGGCGAACCCGGGTTTTTCGGTTCTTTCTCCATTCGTCCGTTCCTCGAGGGGCCGATAGGGCTAAACTATAGCAGATTTCTCAAGTTGGACGGGCACCGTTTCGCCTCGGCGACGCGCGCGGGCCGGGAAGGGGATCGACATCGTGCAAGAAGGGGACCGCACCGGCATTCTCCTGGTGAACACCGGCACGCCGGACGAGCCGCGCCCGCATGCCGTGCGAAAGTACCTCGCGCGCTTCCTCATGGATCCGCGCATCGTCCCGATGAACCGTGTGGGCTGGTGGTTCGTCCTCCACCTGTTCATCCTGCCGAAGCGCGGGCGCGCGTCGGCGGAGAAGTACGCGAGGATCTGGACCGACGAGGGCTCTCCCTTCACGGTCGCCCACGGGAAGCTCGTCCGCGGCCTGGACGCGCAGCTTGCCGAGGAGGGCCTCGATGCCGTCGTGCGCTGCGCCATGAGCTACAGCGCCCCGTTCGTGCGCGATGCCGTGCGCGAGCTGAAGGAGGCCGGCTGCACGCGCCTCGTCGTGCTGCCGCTGTACCCGCAGAGCGCGCATTCCACCACCGGATCGGTGTCGGACGGCGTGGCCCGCGCGCTGCGCCGCGAGCGCTGGAACGTGCCGTGCGACTTCGTGGACAACTACCATGACGACCCCACCTACGTGCGCGCCATCGCCGCCTCCCTACGGCATGCCGGCTTCGATCCCGGCTCGGACGACAAGGTGCTGTTCTCGTACCATTCCATCCCGCTCGCCGACATCGAGGCGGGCGACACCTACGAGCTGCAGACGGGCGCCTCGAGCCTCCAGATAGCGGGCGAGCTGGGTATCGAGCGCAACCGGTGGACCATCGGCTACCAGTGCCGCTTCGACAAGGGGCGCGAATGGCTCTCGCCGTTCACGCGCGACGTGCTGGCGCGCTGGGCCGAGGCGGACGTGGGTCGCGTGTTCTTCGTGTGCCCGAACTTCGCCGTGGACTGCCTCGAGACGCTCTACGACATCGAGCACGAGCTGAAACCGTTCTACTTCGACCAGATCAGGAAGGCGGGCCGCGAACCGCGCGAAGGCGCTTTCACGTATGTACCCTGCCTCGACCGCAGCCGCGCGCACGTGAGGGTGCTCGCCGACGTGCTGCGCACCCCTTTGGAAGGAGGCCGCTGATGGCCAGGGAGGAAGGCGCCGCAGCCCCGGCGCCGCAGAAGACGGTGCTCGTGGGCGTGACGGGCTGCATCGCGGCCTACAAGTCCTGCGAGATCGTGCGCCTTCTGCAGAAGGCCGGCGTGAGGGCGAAGGTGGTCATGACCGAGCACGCCACCGAGTTCGTGGGTCCCACGACGTTCCGCGCGCTCACGCGCGAGCCGGTGGCCGTGGGCCTGTTCGACGACCCGGCCGACCCCATACACCACGTGTCGCTCGCGCAGGAGGCCGACTGCTTCGTCATCGCGCCCTGTACGGCGAACGTTATCGCCAAGATAGCGAACGGCCTGGCAGACGACCTGCTCACCACCACGGCGCTCGCCTGCACGTGCCCGCTCGTGGTCGCGCCCGCCATGAACGTGCACATGTACGAGAACCCGGCGACGCGCTACAACCTGGGCAAGCTGCACATCCGCGGCGCACGCATCGTCGAGGCCGGCGACGGGTATCTGGCCTGCGGCGACGTGGGACGGGGCCGCCTGGCCGAGCCGGCCGACATCGTGGCCGCCGTGCTCGAGGAGCTGGATATGCGCCGCGACCTGGCCGGCCGCCGCGTCATGGTCACGGCCGGGCCCACCGTGGAGCCCATCGACCCGGTACGCTACCT
>NC_021021.1:434079-438158 GCF_000210055.1 Gordonibacter pamelaeae 7-10-1-b | reverse complement strand
CGCGGGGCCGACGTCACGCTCGTGTCCGGCCCGGTGGCGCTCCCCGAGCCCGAGGGCGTGCGCACCGTGCACGTGGAGACGGCGCGCGAGATGCTTTCTGCGGCCCAGGAGGCGTTCGCGACGGCCGACGTGGCCGTGTTCTCGGCCGCCGTGGCCGACATGCGGCCGCGCGAGGCTGCGGCGCGCAAGCTGAAGAAGGGCGAGGCGGATGCGCTGCTCGGCACCATCGAGCTCGTGGAGAATCCCGACATCCTGGCCACGCTCGGCGCCGCCAAGCGTCCCGGCCAGGTGGTGGTGGGCTTCGCCGCCGAGACCGACGACGTGGTGGCCAATGCCCAGCGGAAACTCTCTTCCAAGCATGCCGATCTTATCGTGGGAAACGAGGTGGGAGGGGGCCGCGCCTTCGGCACCGACGACAACGAGGTGTGGTTCGTCACGGCGGAGGAGACGTACGGCCTTCCCCTCATGCCCAAGGACCGTCTGGCCGACCGCATCCTCGACGTGGCCGCCTCGTTCCTGCCGTAAGGCCGGGCCAGGTCTGCGCCGGCCTTACGTGGGTGCAAAAAGCCCCTCGGCCCGTGAAGGGCGGAGGGGCTTTAGAATCGGGACCGGCGGGCCGGCCCCGGGCAGTTCGAAGTTCGGCGAGCTAGATGGTGTGCACCATCGTAGCCTGGCTCTTGCCGTTGTTGCCGACGGCAACGGTGAACTCCACGTGGGCGTTCTCCTCGAGGGTCTTGAACCCGTCGGTCTGGATCTCGCTGAAGTGCACGAACAGGTCATCGCCGCCGTCCTGGGAGATGAAACCGTAGCCCTTGTCGGCGTTGAACCACTTAACTGTACCTGTAGACATGAAAACCTAGCTTTCTGCCCCGCGGGGCATTTAACAGGCAGCGCGGGCCGAGCCCGAACCACTGCCAACAACGTGCGGCAACGTGCCGCGTCAACCAGTGTACGCGCATCCGCGTGCTTTTCGGTCGGGGTTGGGCGGAAAGCCCCTTGCACACGCTATCCACACGATCGGTCCCTTGACGGCCCATCGGCGGGCGCCGCACCCCAGACAGAACACGCGTAATTGAAAAAGATTCGGGGAAGATGATAAATTCCATCTTGAAATACCCGGCGAGTAACGGTAATATGTTCAAGCTGTCTGACGGGGAAACGATTCAAACCCCAAGACGCATAACGGGTTGTGGCGCAGTTTGGTAGCGCACTTGACTGGGGGTCAAGGGGTCGCAGGTTCAAATCCTGTCAACCCGACCAGAAACTCGAAAGCCGCCTTCGGGCGGCTTTTTCGTGCTTGTCGACGGCCGCTGTCGGCGCCGACAGGGAGCATGATGCCCAGGCCTACAGCGCGGCTTCCGCGCCGCGGGCGCGACGGACGTGGGGCAGGTGCAGCCTCGCGCCGCACTCGGCGTACACGGCGCCGCCTATGACGAGCGCCACGCCTGCGGCCTGGACGGGGGAGAAGGCCTCGCCCAAGAGCAGCGCGGACAGCACAACGGCTGCGAGGGGCTCCAGGTAGCCGCACACCGACACCGTCTGCGCCGGCAGCTTACCCATGGCGGAGAAGTACACGAAGCAGCCGAAGCCGGTGTTCACCAGACCCAGCACGAGCAAGGGCGCCCAGTCGGCGGTACCTATCTGCAGCGAGGTCCCCCCGGTTGCGCCGACGAACAGCGCGACGGCCGCGAAGCTGGACGCGAGCTGCACGGCGGAGCTCTCCAGTCCCTCTACGTGGCGCACCTTCTTCGTGAACACCACCATGGCCGCGTACATGACGGCCGACATCCCGCCGCAGAAGAGCCCCCATCCCGAGGCGCCCTCGCCGAGCGCGCGGCCGTTCACCAGCAGCACGCCGACCAGCACGAGGCCGAACCCGGCGAGCTTCGCGCGGGTCAGCCGCTCGCCGAACAGCCACGGCGACAGGGCGGCCACGATGATGGGGCCGCAGTAGTACACGAGCGAGGCGGTGCCAACGCCCAGATGGCGGTAAGCCTCGAACAGGAAGAGCCAGCTGGCACCCAGCGCCGCGCCGGACGCGGCGAGGCAGCACAGGTCGCCAAGGTGCCGGTGGAACGTGATGCGGCGCTTCGCGGCAACCAGCAGCGCAGCCAGCAGCAGGCTGCCCAGCAGCGTGCGCAGCAGCACGACCGAGGAGCTGGGCAAGGCGATGCCGCTCGCCACGATGCCGTTGCTGCCGAACAGGAGCAACGCCCCCACGTACTTCCCGTAGTCCCGTGCCACCCTCGCCCTTCTTCCCCTTGCTTCGCCGCCCATCCCGCACCGTGTGCGGGAAACTGCCGGAGACAGTGTGCCATAGAACAAATAAGCACAAAAGCGAATGTTTATCATAATAAGCATGATAAAATTGCATGGTAAAGCAGACCGGGCAGAGCCGGCGGAGACGGGGATGGAAGGAGAAACGCCGATGGACGCGAGCATCCAGAAGTACCAGGCGTTCGTGAGGACGGTGGAGCTGGGAAGCTTCACCAAGGCGGCCGAGTCCCTCTCGTATTCCCAGTCGGGCGTGAGCCGCATGGTGGCCGACCTGGAGCGCGAGTGGAAGGTCGCCCTGCTCGAGCGCGGGCGGGCTGGCGTGCGCCTCACGTCCGAGGGCACGCGCCTTTTGCCGTGCATCCGACGCGTGTGCGAGGAGCATGCGCGCCTGCAGGCCCAGGTCGACGAGCTGAACGGGCTGCAGGCGGGCCTCATCCGCATCGGCACGTTCTCCAGCGTGGCCACCCATTGGCTGCCGAACGTCATCCGCGCGTTCCAGGAGGACTACCCGAACATCGACTACGAGCTTTTGCTGGGAGACTACGGCGAGATCGAGGAATGGGTGCTCGAGGGCCGCGTTGACTGCGGCTTTCTGCGCCTGCCTGCGCACCGCGGCCTGGAGACGGCGTTCATCGAGCGCGACGAGCTGCTGGCCGTGCTCCCCGAAGGACACCCGCTGGCCGAACGGGAGCGCGTACCGGCGGCGGAGCTGTGCGAGGAGCCGTTCCTGCTGCTGGAGAAGGGCGACAACACCGTGGTGTCCGAGGTGTTCGAGCGCGACGGCCTGTCGCCGCGCACGCGCTTCACCACCTGGGACGACTATGCCATCATGGCCATGGTGGAATGCGGCCTGGGCGTGAGCATCCTCCCCGGGCTCATCCTGCGGCGCGCGCCGTACCGCATCGCGGCGCGGCCGCTGGAGGAGCCCGCCTACCGGACCATCGGGCTCGCCCTGCGCAGCCGCGAAGCCGCCTCGCTCGCCACGCAGCGCTTCCTGGAGTACCTGGACTGCCGCTGACGGCCGTCTGCGGTTCTTCGCGAAACGACGCGGAAACGCTGGGTGCACGAGATGCTTCCAGTATCGGCTGCCCCGCTTGCGAACTCCTACACTGGACGATGTCGGTCACAGGAAAGGAGCATAACCATGAGCATTATCGTGTGGATCATCATCGGCGGCCTGGCCGGCTGGGTCGCGGGCATGATCATGAAGGAGCAGGGCAGCCTCGTGAAGAACATCATCGTGGGCATCGTCGGTGCCCTGATCGGCGGGTTCATCATGAGCTTCTTCGGGGCGGAGGGCTTCACCGGGTTCAACCTCTGGTCGTTCGTGGTGGCGCTGCTGGGATCGGTGGTGCTGCTGGCCATCATCAACTTCGTCACGAAGAAGAGCGCCTAGGCGAACCGCTGGTCAATGGTGCTCGTACCGGTCTGATCGCTTTCCACAGTCGGTTTTTCGCCCTAAGCGGCGCCGGGAGGGCCGCTTAGGGACGCCTTCTCCCTCCCGTGGGCTCCCGGGCCTCTGGATCTCTCCCGCCCTTCGCGTTTCTAGCGGAGCTCGGCGCCTCGGCGAACGCGGCATCCGCGATCGAGCCGCCTCCGGCGGATCTTCAAGGGCGTGGCGGCGTCGGGAACCTGGCCGCCGAGCCCGAAGGGCACGCCCGTGAATTCGGAGAAGGCTCGGGGGCCGCAGACCGCGTCTCCCACCCCTTCGCCAGAGAGGTTGAACCACGGCTGCAAGAGGCGCATGCGCAGCAGGGGATGGACGTGCCCGTCTGGCGCAGGAGCCCCCCCCCCCCGCGCTC
>NC_021021.1:432580-433668 GCF_000210055.1 Gordonibacter pamelaeae 7-10-1-b | reverse complement strand
CGGCGCCGTGCCGCCGGGATGCGCGTCGATCCGTTGCGGACCCGGGAACCGCTGATCGACGCTCTTGCCGCGCCCGCCCTGCGAAAAAGCCGAATCCGATAATTAATCGGCGGTTCCTTAGGCCGACCAGAGGGGGTCCCGCAGCCGAGCTTGCGGGACCCCCTCTGGCGTATTGGCTACGGCAGCGCTATCTCCGTTCCGCCGATGGTGACGGAGGCCACTTCGTCGGTGTTCAGGAACTCTTCGAACACTATATTCTTATGGCAGACGGTCGTGCTGCCGTCCTCGCGGGAGCCCCCGCTGTGCTGCGATGCGTCGATCTCCAGGACCGTGCCGTCCTTCATGTTCACCGTGATGGACGGGTTGAGGAAGCGGTCGCGCTCGCCGGCCTCGCGCTCGGACATGCGGCCGGATTCCTTCTCGATCCAGTCCATGCGGCCGTCGGCCGTGTACTCGAGCGTGAGCGCGATCGGCGAGATGCTGGCGCTGTCGAGCGTGGCGCCCATGCCGTTCAGCTCGAACGGCTGCCCGGCCGGCAGGTTGATGGAGGTGTCCTCGTAGTCCACGACGAACTTCATGTTCCAGGTGCCTTCGACGAGGACTTCCCGCCCGCCGTCGCCGTACCGGTACAGGTCCTGGAAGCAAACGCGCGCCGTATGCCCGATGATGCTGCCGCTGGTCGAGGTGACGGACATCTGCTCCACGTACTGGATAGCGTTGTCGGAGGGGTCTGCATCGTAGAAGTGGCTGCTTCCACCGCTTGTCGTCACCCCATCGACGTGGACTCCGGCCGCCTCTCCGAACCCGAGGGGCAAAAGCCCGTTGTCCAGGGCCTCGATATCCTCGAACGGGGTGCCGTCGTCCTTGGCGATGCTGAACACGATGGTGTAGTTCGCCCGGTCGCCGATGATGGCCTCGGCCGTGACGGTGACGCCGTTCGACGTGGCGCTCGCGCCGAGGGGGCGCCCTATCTTGTCCACGACCTCGGTCTGGGCAGGCGGGCCGCCGAACAGGTCGTCCATGACGTTGCCCACGCCCATGAGCGCGCCGGAGGCGTACGCGCCCCCGGCCAGGCCCCCTGCCAGAAC
>NC_021021.1:424376-432274 GCF_000210055.1 Gordonibacter pamelaeae 7-10-1-b | reverse complement strand
GCCGCGCGCTGCGTAGACGTCCGGTTGCGGGCGCTCCGACCGCGCCTGCTCCCGCGCTGCGGCCAGGTGCGCCGCCATGCGCTCCTTCGCGCCGGGCGAGAATCTCAAGTCGTCCATGGCCTCGTTATACTCCCTGTTCACAATAGGCTCCTTCCAGCATCGTGCGGAGCTTGGCACGGCCGCGGCTCAAATGCGCGCTGACGGCCGACTCGCTCCGTCCGGTGAGCTTTGCGATCTCCCGGATCGAGTATCCTTCGTAATAGTGGAGGTAGATGGCCTCGCGGTATTTGCAGGGCAGCGCCATCACGGCGTCCACGACCTCGCTTTCGGGCTCTTCGGGGGCTGCGGCGTCGGGTGCCGCCTCCAGCCCCACCGTGCGCCTTCTGTGCCCGCTGCGCAGCACGTCCTTGCAGGCGTTCGCCGTCGTGCGGATGACCCAGGCCCTCTCGTGCTCCGGTCCCTCGAACCTCGCGGGCGCCCCCATGAGCTTGAGCAGCACCGTCTGGCAGATGTCCTCGGCGTCATGCGTGGACTTCAGGTAGGTGTAGCTCAGCCGCAGTATGAGGTCCGCGTAGGCCCCGACCAGCCGTTCGGCCTCCACCTCGTTCGCTCTTCTCGTTTCCATCCGTGGCTTTCCCTCTCTTGCCCGGCTGCCGCCGGGGATGTTCGAGCAACGTCGCTTCACCTGCAATACGATCCAGGGACGGCTTTCCTGACAGCATACGCGAATTTTCCGGGAAGCCGGAGCGTGCGTCCCGGCCGGCTGGTGGGAACCCCGCCCTCTTCGCCCTTGCCGCCTCACACCGGCTCCCGTATACTGGCCTTCGTTCGGGATGACCCGAGCCGGCCGGCGTAGAGTTCCAGGGGGAGCTCCGCCGCGCAGCCAGAGTCTGCCGGGACAACCCGGGAAATCCACGCGATCGCACGCAGCCCGCACGGGGCGCGCGGGGGTCGCTCGCACTGAGCGGGGTAGCACGATCGTGAACGAGAGAGAGAACGAGGGCTGCCGCAAGGCGGCCGCAAGCGACGGGGGAGACGCGCAGGACCGCTCCCTTTCGGCCCAGATAGCCGCCCAGGAGCCCTTCGAGCGCCGCCCGGTGCTCGACACCGGCGACCTGGAGGTGGCCGTGCCCGTGGCGCGCACGGACCAGCAGCGCGCCGGCGACGCGAAGATCGACCGCATGGGAACCGCCAGCACGCTCAAGCTGCTGCTGGAGTTCTCCATTCCGGCCGTGTTCGGCGTGCTCGTGCAGACGCTCTACAACGTCATCGACGCCGTGTACGTGGGCGCGGCCGTGGGGGAGAACGGCCTGGCTGCCACGACGGTGGCGAACCCCGCCATGACGTTCATGGTGGCCGTGGCCATGCTCGTGGGCGTGGGCGGCAACGCGCTCGCGGCCATCAAGCTGGGCGAGCGCAAGAAGCGCGTGGCCGAGCGCGTGCTGGGCAACAGCTTCGTGCTGCTCGTGGGCGCAGGCGTCATTGCCTGGATCGTCGGCCTCGTGGCGCTCGACCCCATCCTGCGCGCCTCGGGCGCCGACGATGCGGTGCTGCCGCACGCGCGCACCTTCATGACGGTCATCATCGCGGGCTGCCCCTTGCAGTTCGTGGCGTTCGGCATGAACAACTTCATCCGCACGGCGGGCCATCCCAACCGCGCGCTCGGCTCCATGCTCGTGGGCACGGGCGCGAACATCGTGCTCGGGTACCTGTTCATCATCGTGCTCGGCGGCGGCATGATGGGCGCGGGGCTCGCCACCGTGTGCTCGTGGGCGCTCTCGGCCGCTTTCGTCATGCAGTTCTTCCTGAAGAAGGGCTCGCCCATGCCGCTGCGCCGCGAGGCGCTCGGCATCAAGTGGCGCGTGGCGCTGCGCATCTGCGCGCTCGGCGTGGCCCCCTCGGTCATGGAGCTGGGCTTCGCGGTGTCGAACATGATCATGAACAACCTGCTGCTCTCCTACGGGGCCTCCGACCCGCTCGGCTCGGACGGCGCGCTCGCGGTCATGCGCGTGCTCTCGGCCGTGGGCATGTTCACCATCATGCCGTCCATGGGCATCGCCATGGGCGCGCAGCCCATCATCGGCTACAACTACGGCGCGCGCAAGTTCGGGCGCATGAAGCGCACGCTGGGGCAGGGCATCCTCTTGGGCATCGCCATCACCACGCCCTTGTGGCTCACCGTGCTCTTCCTGCCCGATATGTACGCGCACCTGTTCAGCCTGCCGGAGGCTTACCTGGACGCCACGGCGTGGGCCCTCATCGCCTACCTCGTGTTCATACCCATCCTGCCCGTGGCGCTCATCGGCTCGAACTACTTCGACGCCACCGGGCAGGCGCTCAAGGCGACGCTGCTCACGCTCACGCGCCAGATACTGTTCTTCATCCCGCTGCTCTTGGCGAGCCCCCACGTGCTGCCGCTCGTGCTGCCCTGGACGCCGCTGCAGAGCCTGTTCTTCGCGCCGTCGATCTCCGACATCACGTCCACGCTGCTCGTGGTGGCCTTCCTGGCGGCGGAGTGGCGCCGCCTGCGCAAGCTGGAGGCGCACGAGGCCCTCGAGGCGACGGGCGCCGCCTCCTAGGGCCCGTCCGCTCACCGCGGCTGCCTCGCCGTTCGCCGTTGCGTGCGTCCGCAGGGACGCTCGATGCCGCCGGTTGGCGGCGCGGCTCCGCCCGTGCTCGGCACGGGGCCTAGCATGGTGCGCAAGGCTATCGAGGAGCACGAGGGAGGAGCGCACATGAAGATCGAGGCCGCCGTTACCCACGGCCAAGGCGAGGAATTCAAGATCGGGGAAGTCGAGCTGGCTGAACCCCGCTCCAACGAGGTTCTGGTGAGGGTGGTGGCGACGGGCGTCTGCCATACGGATGCCGTCGCCCGGGACAACGGCATCGTGCCTTACCCGATCGTCCTCGGGCACGAGGGCGCCGGCATTGTCGAGCAGGCGGGCGAGAACGTGAAGGCCGTCGGGCCGGGAGACCATGTGGTGCTCTCGTATTCCTCGTGCGGCCATTGCGAAAACTGCCTGTCCGCCCATCCCTCCACGTGCGAGAAGATGAACGACCTGAACTTCGGCTCCCAGGGAATCGAGCGCCTGGAGCAAGACGGGAGGCCGGTGGCCACGTTCTTCGGGCAGTCCTCCTTTGCCACCTACGCCGTCGCCGACGAGCGCAACGTGGTGAAGGTGCCCGATGACGTGGAGCTGGAGCTGCTCGGCCCCTTGGGCTGCGGCATCCAGACGGGCAGCGGGACGGTGCTCGCCTGCCTCAAGCCCGCGTTCGGCTCCACGATCGTCGTGTACGGCTGCGGCGCGGTGGGGCTTAGCGCCGTCATGGCGGCGAAGATCGCGGGATGCAGGACCGTCATCGCGGTCGACGTGCACGAGAGCCGCCTCGAGCTGGCGCGCGAGCTGGGCGCCGACTATGCCCTCAACGGCGCCGAGGTGGACGTGGTCGAGGAGATAGGGAAGGCGACGGGGGCGGGCACCCATTACGCGGTCGAGACGACCGGCGTCCCCGCGGTCGTCCACCAGAGCCTGGCCGCGCTGCGCCCGCTGGGCACCGTGGCCATCGTGGGCATCACGCCCGAGATGACCGTCGACATGTTCGGCGAGATCATGGCGGAGGGAAAGACGGTGACGGGCGTCATAGAGGGCGACACCGTGCCCCAGCTGTTCATTCCCGAGCTGGTCGAGTACTACCGCCAGGGCCGCTTCCCCTTCGACAAGCTGGTGAAGTACTATGACTTCGAGGATATCAACCAGGCGTTCGAGGATTCCCGAACGGGCAAGACCATCAAGCCGGTCGTCAAGATGAGGTAGGATCCGGCTCGAAGCATGGCCGAAGGCGCGCCCCGCATCCTCGCGGGGCGTTTTTGCGTGCGGGGGAGGACGCGCCGCGCACTTTCGTGTCCAAAAGGTATACGACCTGTTGAAAGGCCGTTGCCATCGGCAAAAACCGCTGGCGACGGCAAACGCGCCGCTGCCCGGCGATACGAATACCCAATGCATCCATAATACAACCGTGGCGCTCTCCTTTCGCCGGATAATACGCTCCGATGGGGAAGCGCTGCGGCCGCGGATGCCCAGGTTTGCTAAAGTGCGGTCATCGCTTGCACGGGGGTTCAGGTTTCCCTGCCGCATTCTGCAAGCTTTCCATCAACCAACACAAGTGAAGGGATACGACGTGGCTCTGCTCGGGTTCTTAATCCTTTTCCCGCTGGTCGTTGCCGCCGTGCTTCTGGTCGTGCGCAACAACCGGGCGAGAAGCGCGATTGTGGGCGCCTCGGCGCTCGTCATCGGCCTGGCCTCCATCTGGTTGGTGGCCACCTACCTGGGGGCTCCCTGGGTAACGTTCGACTTCGAATCGCCCCTCATCGACTACGCCAGCACGGCGGTGAGCGTGCTCGTGGCGGCGGCCATCCTGTACTACGGCATCCGCTACAAGAACGTGCTCGCCTGCGTGCTCGCCGTGATCCAGGTGGCGGGGTCGCTCGTGTTCGAGTTCGGCTTCGCCCATTCCATCGACGTGACCGAGGCGCTGTACCTCGACTCGCTGTCGCTGCTCATGGCGTTCATCATCGGCGTCATCGGCTCGGGCATCTGCGTGTACGCGCTCGGCTACATGGAGGACTTCCAGGCCCACGAGCCCGAAGGGGCCAAGGACCGCCGCCCCGTGTTCTTCGCGCTCATGTTCGTGTTCCTGTCGGCCATGTTCCTGATCGTGTTCTCAAACAACATGGTGTGGATGTTCACGGGCTGGGAGGTCACGACGGTCTGCTCGTTCCTCCTCATCGCCTACACGCGTACCGAGGAGGCCATCAAGAACGCCTTCCGCCAGATCATCATGAACCTTCTGGGCGGCCTGGGCTTCCTGGCGGCGCTCTACCTGAGCGCCATCCAGCTGGGCACGCTGTCGTTCCTCGAGTTCCTGCAGATAGGCATCCAGAACCCGGCGCTCGTGGTGCTGCCGGTGTGCGCGCTGGCGTTCGCGGGCCTCACGAAGGCCGCGCAGATGCCGTTCCACACGTGGCTGCTCGGCGCCATGGTGGCGCCCACGCCCACCTCGGCGCTGCTCCACTCGTCCACCATGGTCAAGGCCGGCGTGTTCCTGCTGGTGAAGCTGGCGCCCGTGTTCCTGGTGTGCCCCGTGCCGTCGGTGATGGTCGTGCTCGTGGGCGGCATCACGTTCGCGCTGTGCTCGTTCATGGCCATCTCGCAGAGCAACGCCAAGCGCGTGCTCGCGTACTCCACGATCGCGAACCTCGGCCTCACCACGGCGTGCGCGGGCGTCGGAACCCCGGAGGCCGTCTGGGCCGCCGCGTTCCTCATCCTGTTCCATGCCATCGCGAAGTCGCTGCTGTTCCTGTGCGTCGGCACGGCCGAGCATCACATCGGCAGCCGCGATATCGAGGATATGGACCTTCTGTTCGATCGCATGCCGCGGCTGGCGCGCTTCATGATGCTGGGTATCATGTGCATGTTCATCGCGCCGTTCGGCATGCTGGTGGCGAAGTGGGCCACGCTCGTGTCGTTCGTGGACACGGGCCAGGTCGCCCTCATCCTGCTTCTGGCCTTCGGCTCGGCCGCCACGTTCATGTTCTGGGCCAAGTGGCTGGGCAAGCTCTCCGGCATCGCCGGCCAGCCGGCGAACGTGGAGGTGACCGTGCATAAGAGCGAGTGGACCGCCATCGTGGTCATGGCCGTGCTCGTGGTCGTGGGCTGCGTGTGCCTGCCCATCATCTCGCAGCTCGTCGTGGAACCCTACGTGTACAGCGTGTTCGGCGTGCTCGGCCAGGACATCGCCTCCACGAACCTGTGGATCGCCTCCATCGCCGCGGCGCTCATCGCCATCGTGCTGTTCGCGGGGCTCGGGCGCGGCAAGGCCAAGAAGGCCGAGGTGTACCTCGCCGGCGTGAGCGCCGACAACGAGGCGCGCGTCTACCGCAACTCGCTGTCGGGCGAGTCGGCCGCCACGTCGCGCAACATGTACCTGGACGGCATCTTCGGGGAGAAGCGCATCAACCCCGTGGGCACGGTGGCCTGCGCCATCGTCATCATCGTCGCGTTCGGTTTCTCGGCCATCACGCTGCCGGGCCTGTTCTAGGAAAGGGTGTGATCTGAAATGTCCTTGCTCTTCGCTCTCATCGGCACCCTCGCCTTCGCCATCGTGGCACCGGTGCTGGGCTGCCTCCTGGCCGGCCTCGACCGCAAGATCACGGCGCGCATGCAGGGCCGCGTGGGCCCGCCGCTGCTGCAGCCGTACTACGATGTGCGCAAGCTCATCGAGAAGGATAACGTCTCCGTCAACTCCAGCGAGGGAACCTACATCACGTGCGCCCTCGTGTTCACGCTGCTGGCGGGCGGCATCTTCTACTCGGGCGGCAACCTGCTCATGAGCGTGTTCGTCATCACGCTCGCGGGCCTGTTCTTCATCGTCGCCGCGTACTCCACGCGCAGCCCCTACGCGGAGCTCGGCGCGAACCGCGAGACGCTGCAGGTCATGTCGTACGAGCCCATGGTGCTGTTCATGGCCGTGGCGTTCTACATGGCCGCCGGCACGTTCGACTCCGCGGGCGTCTTCGCGCTCGACGCGCCCGTGGTCACGAGCATCTGGCTCGTGTTCCTGGGCCTGCTGTTCGTGCTCACCATCAAGCTGCGCAAGTCGCCGTTCGACCTGTCTTACTCCCACCACGCCCACCAGGAGCTCGTCAAGGGCATCACCACCGAGATGAGCGGCAAGACGCTCGCGAAGGTGGAGATCATGCACTGGTGCGAGAACGTGCTGTTCCTGGGTTGGGTCGGCCTGTTCTTCGTCTGGGCCAACCCGCTCTCCATCGTGCTGGCCATCGTCGTGGTCGTGCTCGTGTACTTCCTGGAGATATGGATCGACAACAACTTCGCCCGCGTGAAATGGCAGGCCATGCTCTCGTCGGCCTGGGCCGTGGCGTTCGTGGCGGGCTTCGTCAACATCGCCGTCCTGGCGTACCTGTAAGGAGGCGCAGAACCAATGACGTTCGCAACGAAATCACCGTGGGTCATCCACTACGACGGCTCGAGCTGCAACGGCTGCGACATCGAGGTGCTGGCGGCGCTGTGCCCCGGCTACGACGTGGAGCGCTTCGGCATCATCAACACGGGCAACCCCAAGCACGCCGACATCTTTCTGGTCACGGGCAGCGTGAACGAGCAGAACATCAAGGTGGTGCAGGAGATCTACAACCAGATGGTCGAGCCCAAGGTCGTCATCGCGTGCGGCATCTGCGCGTGCTCGGCCGGCATCTTCCACGACTGCTACAACGTGATAGGCGGCGTGGACCAGGCCATACCCGTTGACGTGTACGCGCCCGGCTGCGCCGTGCGCCCCGAGGCCATCATCGACGCGGTCGTGCAGGGCCTGGGCATACTGGAAGAGAAATCGAAGGCCCTGCAGGCTCAGAAGAAGGGAGCGTGACATGGCGCTTGAGACGACGTTCGTCCCGCTGACCGTCGAGGAGCTGCCGGCGCTGGCGGCCGCCAAGAAGGACGGCGGCTGGCGGTTCGTGCAGCTGCTCGCCGTGAACACCGAGGACGGCATCGACCTGATCTACTCGTTCATGAAGGACAACCTGCTGGAGAACCACGAGATCAAGGGCTTGCAGAAGGGCACGTCCGTGCCCAGCATCACCGACCGGTTCCTCGAGGCGTTCGTGTTCGAGAACGAGACGCACGACCTGTTCGGCGTGGATGTGCAGGGCATCGCCATCGACTTCGGCGGCAATTTCTACGCGCTGGCGCAGAAGGAGCCCATGACCATCATCTCGCCGGAGCAGAAGGCCGCGCGCGAGAAGGCCAAGAAGGTGGCTGCCGCCAAGGCCGCGAAGGAGAAGGCCGCCAAGGCGGCCGCGGCGAACGCCGCCTACGTGG
>NC_021021.1:421703-424214 GCF_000210055.1 Gordonibacter pamelaeae 7-10-1-b | reverse complement strand
CCGCCTACGTGGAGACGCACCCCGACGCCGCGCCCGCCCCCGGCGAGCACGGCTACATCGCGCCGCCCGAGGACGACGATCTGGAGACGAAGCTGGCCGGCATGGACCCCGAGATGGTCGCCCGCGTGCGCGCGGCCATCGCCGCGAAGGCCAAGAAGGCGGCCGCCGAGGCCGGGAAGGAAGGTGAGTAGCATGGGGAAGGCGACCGTCATCCCGTTCGGCCCGCAGCACCCGGTGCTGCCCGAGCCCCTGCACCTCGACCTCGTGGTGGGAGGACGAGACCGTCATCGAGGCCGTGCCGCAGATCGGCTTCATCCACCGCGGGCTCGAGAAGCTCGTCGAGACGCGCGACTACAACCAGTTCATCTACGTGGCCGAGCGCATCTGCGGCATCTGCGCCTTCGGGCACTCCATGGGCTACGCCGAGACGGTGGAGAAGCTCATGGGCGTTGAGATCCCCGAGCGCGCCGAGTACCTGCGCGTCATCTGGCACGAGCTGTCCCGCGTCCATTCCCACGTGCTGTGGATGGGCCTGGCCGCCGACGCGTTCGGCTACGAGAGCCTGTTCATGCACTGCTGGCGTTTGCGCGAGCGGGTGCTCGACATCTTCGAGAAGACCACCGGCGGGCGCGTCATCTTCTCGGTGGTGAAGGTGGGCGGCGTCGTGCGCGACATCGACGAGGGCATGCTCGCCGAGATGAAGCGCGTGCTGGACGGCATCAAGGACGACTACCGCCAGCTCTGCAACGCGTTCCTCAAGGACACCTCGGTGAAGAACCGCACCGTGGGCATCGGCTACATCAGCCCCGAGGATGCGTTCTCGCTGAGCATGGTGGGCCCCTTCGCCCGCGCGTCCAACGTGAACAACGACGCGCGCTGCCTGGGCAACGGCGGCTACGGCAAGCTCGCCGACTTCCGGCCGGTGCTCGACACGCAGGGCGACTGCTACGCCCGCGTGAAGGTGCGCGCGCTCGAGGTGCTGCAGTCGATCGACATCATCGAGGAGATGATCGCGAAGATACCCGCCGGCGACATCGCGGTGGACGTGAAGGGCTCGCCCGCGCCGGGAGCCGAGGCGGCCAACCTGGTGGAGCAGCCGCGCGGCGAGTGCTACTACTATGCGCGCGGCAACGGGTCGAAGTACCTGGAGCGCATGCGCATGCGCACGCCCACCTCGCAGAACCTGGCCGGCATGGCCACGGCGCTGGCCGGATGCGACCTGGCCGACGTCAATATGATCGTGCTGACCATCGACCCCTGCATCAGCTGCACGGAAAGGTAGGCGGGAATGGGATCGTTCAAACTGGGAAAGATGACGCTGAAGTCGCTGTTCGGCAAGCCGGAGACCATCCAGTACCCCGTCGAGCAGAAGACGCCCCCGCCGGGCCTCAAGGGCCACGTGACCAACAACGTGGACGCGTGCATCCTGTGCGGCATCTGCATGAAGCGCTGCCCCTGCGACGCCATCACGGTGGACAAGCCGGCCCGCACGTGGTCCATCAACCGCTTCCGCTGCGTGCAGTGCGGCACGTGCGTGCGCGAGTGCCCGAAACAGTGCCTGGCCATGGAGCCCACGTACACGCCGCCCGCCACCGAGAAGCGCTCGGACGTGTTCGAGGTGCCCGAGCATGCGAAGGCGGCTGCGGCGCAGTCTTAAAAATCTGCGAAGGATGCGTGGGCGCGTCGGCGGGCGCGCGCAAAACTGCTAGAATGAACGCCGATAGGCAAGGGACCGGGCTTCGAGCCCGGTCTTTGCGTGGGAGGCCGCCGCGGGTCTTGGCCGGCGGCTCCTGCGCAGGGCGGACGGCGGGAGAAGAGGACGATGGCAGGCAGAGAAGCGCGCGGGGCCGCGGGACCGAAGGGCAAGGAGGAGGCGAGCAACCGCATCTTCACCGTGCCGAACATCATATCGCTCATCCGGCTGTGCCTCGTGCCCATCTTCCTCGTGCTGCTGTTCAACGGCTACGACCTCATGGCCACGTTCCTGTTCGCGCTGGCCGCGGGCACCGATTGGGTCGACGGGCAGATCGCCCGCCGCACGCACGCCGTGTCGAAGCTCGGCCAGCTGCTGGACCCGGCCGTCGACCGCATCCTCATGATAGCGGGCGTGGCGGGCCTGTTCCTGGTGGGACGGCTGCCGCTTTGGATCATACTCGTCGTGCTGATACGCGACCTGGCCCTGCTCGTGGGCGGTGCGGTGCTGCTCAAGCGCTACCGCGTGCGCGTGGCGGTGGTCTATGCGGGCAAGGTGGCCACCACGCTCTTGTTCGTGGGCTTCGCCGGGCTGCTGCTGAACTGGCCGCTGCTGGAGGGCCTCGGCGTGGTGGACGCCGCCTGGCTGCCGGGCCTCGCGGCGGGCCCGTACTCGTGGGGCATCTGGTTCGTGTACGCGGGGCTCGTGCTCGCGCTCCTCACCACGGCCTACTACGCCGTTTCCGCCTTCGCGAAGGTGCGCGCCGCCAAGCGCGAAGCCGAAGCCGCCCAGCCGGAGCGTCGGTAGCCGATGGCGGG
>NC_021021.1:418528-420773 GCF_000210055.1 Gordonibacter pamelaeae 7-10-1-b | reverse complement strand
CAGCCCGTCGAGGTGGCGGTGGGCAGCGGCACCGCCCCCGAGACGTCCACGTTCGACGAGGCCGTCTCGCTCGGCCTCGTGGCCGAGATCTCGTCGTACACGACCGAGTTCACGAGCGGCGCGGGCACCGAGAACCGCAACCACAACATCCGCCTCGTGTCCGACCTGTTGAACGACTCCGTGGCCCCGGCGGGCGGCACCTGGTCGTTCAACGGCACGTCGGGCGAGTGCAACGCCGAGCGCGGCTTCCTGGGCGCCGGCGCCATCATCGACGGCGAATATGAAGACGCCGTGGGCGGCGGCATCTGCCAGGTGGCCACCACCGTGTTCAACGCGGTGTACGACGCCGGCTATCCCGTGCCCACGCGCTACAACCACTCGCTCTACATCGCCAGCTACCCGGCCGGACGCGACGCGGCGGTCAGCTGGGACGAGCTCGACCTCGTATGGAAGAACGACGGCGCTTCCGATGTTTTGATGCGCACCAGCTACACCGACACGTCCGTAACCGTTACACTGTACGGAGTCGATCCGGGCTACCGCGTGAGCACGAACGTGGGGGAGTGGACCGAGGGAGAGAAGCACAAGACCAAGACCGAGCGCGACGACTCCATGGCGCCGGGCACGAGCTACGTCAAGACCGCGGGCACCGACGGCAGGAAGATCACGGTGATCCGCACGGTGGCTTCCTCCGACGGAAGCATATTGCACGAGGACCCGTTCTACTCGACGTACGACCCCGTCACCGAGGTCGTGGTCGCGGGCCCCGAGGCCAAGGAGAAGACGGACGGCGCGGCCGCCGGGGACGACGCCGCGAAGAAGCAGAACGAGGAAAGGTGAGCCGTGTACTACCAGCCAGACATCGAAACCATGCCGCGCGAGCAGCTGCGCGAACTCCAGCTCGAGCGCATGAAGCAGAGCGTCCGCCACGCCTATGATAACGTGGCGTTCTACCAGCAGTCCTTCAAGGAGGCGGGCGTCACCCCCGACGACCTCCAGACCCTCGAGGACTTGGAGCGCCTCCCGTTCGTCGTGAAGCAGGACATGCGCGACGCCTACCCGTTCGGGCTGTTCGCCGTGCCGCAGAAGGACGTGGCGCGCATCCACGCGTCTTCCGGCACGACGGGCCAGGCCACGGTGGTGGGTCACACGGCGTCCGACCTCAAGAACTGGGGCGACTGCTTCGCCCGCGGCATCGCCATGGTGGGCGGCGACGAGAACTCCACCATCCAGGTGTCCTACGGCTACGGCCTGTTCACGGGCGGTTTGGGCGCGCACGCCGGCGGCGAGGCCATGGGCTGCTCGGTCATCCCCACCTCCTCGGGCAACACGCGTCGCCAAGTGCAGATGATGAAGGACTGCGGCACGGACATCCTTGCCTGCACGCCCTCGTACGCCCTGCTCATCGCGGACACCGCCATCGAGATGGGCTATGACCCGGCCACCGAGTTCAAGATCTCCGGCGGCATCTTCGGCGCCGAGCCTGCGTCGGACAACATGCGCGAGGAGATAGCCTCGAAGCTGGGCATCCAGTACTGCGACGTGTACGGCCTCTCCGAGATCATGGGCCCCGGCGTGGCCATGGAATGCGCGGAACGCGCCGGCCTGCACGTGGCCGAGGACCACTTCTACTGCGAGATCCTGGACCCCGAGACGCTCAAGCCCGTGCCCGACGGCGAGTGGGGCGAGCTCGTCATCACCACGCTCACCCGCGAGTGCTGCCCGCTCGTGCGCTACCGCACGCGCGACGTCACCCGCATCATCTCGGAGCCGTGCGCGTGCGGGCGCACGCACCGCAAGATCGACCAGCTGCGCGGCCGCACCGACGACATGCTCATCATCCGCGGCGTGAACGTGTTTCCCTCGCAGATCGAGCAGGTCATCACCGGCTTCCCGGAGATCGCTACGCACTACCAGATCATCCTCACCACGCGCGGCCCGCTCGACCACGTGGAGCTGCAGGTGGAGACGGTTCCCGACTTCCCCATCGACGAGGTGCGCAAGATCGAGGACCTGAAGCGCCGCCTGGGCGTGGAGCTGAAGAGCAACCTGCAGGTATCGGTGGAGGTCAAGATCGTCGAGCCGAAGACCATCGCCCGCAGCGAGGGCAAAGCGAAGCGCGTCATCGACCAGAGGGAAGGGAAGTAAGCCATGATCGAGCAGCTGACCGTGTTCCTGGAGAACGAGAAGGGCCGCCTGGCCGCCGCGTGCCAGACCCTCGCCGACGCCGGCATCAACATGCACG
>NC_021021.1:416820-418011 GCF_000210055.1 Gordonibacter pamelaeae 7-10-1-b | reverse complement strand
CCGCCGCGGTGGGCGAGTCGTCGGCGGGGCTGCAGGAGGGCGACGCCATGCCGCTCGAGGTGGCGCTCAAGGCGCTGCTCGTTCCGTCGGGCAACGATGCGGCCGTGGCCATCGCCGAGACGGTCGGCGGCAGCGAGGACGCGTTCGTGGCCGCCATGAACGCGAAGGCGGCGGAGCTCGGCTGCACCGACACCGTGTTCGAGAACCCCCACGGCCTGGACGACGGCGAGTTCGCCGGCGACCAGCACAGCTGCGCGGCCGACGTGGCGAAGATGGCCCGCTACGCCATGAGGAACGAGACGTTCCGGGCCATCGTGGGCGGCGGCGACACGGGCATCGTGGTGGACCGCGCCGACGGCACGAGGGCCACCATCGAGCTGGAGTCCACCGACGAGCTCATGGACTACTACGACAAGGCCATCGGCATCAAGACCGGCTTCACGGCGCTCGCGGGCCCCTCGTTCGCCGGCGCGGCGAGCAACGGGGAGAAGGAGCTCTACGCCATCGTCATCCACTCGACGTCCGAGACGCAGCGCTTCAACGACGCCGAGACGCTGTTCGAATGGGTCTACGAGCACGAGAGGGACTACCCGCTGGCCAACAGCACGCAGACGGCCTCAATGACGGTGGGCGGCCAGACGTCCGAGGTGCCCGTGGTGGCCGAGGTGCCGCACGCGGACTGGATCGATAAGACCGTGAAGGCCACGCTCTCCGACCCCGAGGCCTCGGTGCGCATATTCGACCTGAACGGCAACGTGAGCCAGTCGCTCGAGTTCGACGAGGTCAGGGGCGATGTGCATGCCGGCGACAAGGTGGGCACGATCACGTTCAAGCAGCGCAACGCCACCGTGGCCACGCTCGACCTCGTGGCCTGCGAGGACGTGGCGGCGCCCGACGTGTTCCAGGGCATTGGCATCTGGTGGGACCGCCTGTTCAGGGGCCTGTCCGGCCAACCGCAGACCGCCTCGGCCGTCACGTTGAACGAGACGCCGCTCGTCGTGGACAAGACCGCCGTCGTCGGCTAGCCGACGCGCCCGATAGAAGGAGCCGCACATGACCGAGAAATGCCCCGTATGCAACAACGAGCTGGCGCCCGACGATGCGGCGTGCCCGCACTGCGGCTTCAAGCTGCTCGGCTCCACGCAGCGCTTCGCCCCCGTGGCGCTGCCCGACGAGTCGTTCTCGCCCGAG
>NC_021021.1:414664-416236 GCF_000210055.1 Gordonibacter pamelaeae 7-10-1-b | reverse complement strand
GCGAGTCGGCCGTGATCTTCGCCTATCGGCCGGCCGCCCCGGCGCCTGCCAGCCGGTTCTCCCTCGTCATCGCCGAGCGCTTCCTTCGCCAGCCCCCTGCACCCTCATCCATCGGCCGTACCCTCGTTGGCAACCAGCCATCGGCCGCGCTATCAGCCGCATGCCCTCCACCTATCAGCCAGTTGCCCTCGGTATCAACCGGCGAGGCCCCTTCTTTTCACCAGCCGGCCGGGGCCGTGCGGACGAGGGCGGCCGCCCCGGCGCATGCGGTCGACCTCCGGGACATCCCGGTGCGCCGGGGCGGCTCTCATCGCCCGCACGGCCCCGGCCGGCTGGTGAAAAGGGGAGCCACTTCCTCCTTCCTTCTCCGCGAAGCACCGCGCTTCCGCATGCGCTCGTAAACATGATTGTCAAGATAATGGACAAGATCGGAGGCCGTGGCACGACCTCCGCGCATCGTGCGTTGTCGTGGCTCCCGCGACCTGGGGCTTTCCCGATGTTGCTCGTGCGGCGACGTAGAAAACGCGCCATAAGCTCCGATCTCGTCCCGGAGGTAGCGTTTCCGCATAGCTGACGGGCCGAAAGCCCTCGCCGCTGTTCCCGAAGCGCCTGCGCCCGTGCGGCGCGCCGGCGGGGCGCCCCCTTCCGCTGATTTCCTCCGCCTGCGACGGTTGAGCGGGCTGCTCGGCGTTCGTTGCCGTATAATTCGCCATGGTAATCTGAAGCGGGGGAAGGTCGCTTATGGAACTGATGTCAGGAAACGAAGCCATCGCCCAGGGGGCATGGGAGGCCGGCGCGCACATCGGCGTGGCCTATCCCGGCACGCCCTCTACCGAGACGCTCGAGGCGTTCGCGAAGATGGACGGCGTGTACGCCGAATGGTGCGTGAACGAGAAGGTGGCCGTGGAAGTGGGGGTGGGGGCCTCCGCCGCGGGCGCGCGCGTGCTCTCCACCATGAAGCACGTGGGCGTGAACGTGGCGGCCGACCCGCTGTTCACCGCCGCCTACACGGGCGTGGGGGGCGGCCTGGTGGTGCTGGCGGCCGACGATCCCGGCATGTACTCGTCGCAGAACGAGCAGGACTCCCACTGGTACGCCCGCGCGGCGCACATCCCCATGCTCGACCCCGCCGACTCAGCCGAGGCGCTGCGCTTCACGCGCGAGGCCTACGAGCTGTCCGAGCGCTTCGACGTGCCGGTCTTCATCCGCTCCACGGTGCGCGTGTCGCACACGAAGACGCCGGTGGAGCCCGGACCGCGCGCCGAGGCGCCGCTCAAGCCCTACGAGAAGGACGCGGCGAAGTGGGTCATGATGCCCGCCTTCGCCAAGCCGCGCCGCCGCGACCAGCTCGCGCGCGTGGAGGCGCTGGGGGAATGGGTCGAGACCTGCCCCTATAACAAGGTCGTGCGGCGCGGGAGCGCCGTGGGCGTCGTGTGCGCAGGTGCCGTGTACCAGCACGTGACGGAGGCGCTGCCTGACGCGTCGGTGTTCAAGCTGGGCTGCACCTGGCCGCTGCCCGCCGAGGCGCTGCGCGCCTTCGCCGGGAGCGTGGAGGCGCTCTACGTGGTGGAG
>NC_021021.1:412553-414260 GCF_000210055.1 Gordonibacter pamelaeae 7-10-1-b | reverse complement strand
GCCCGCACCGCCTGGTGTTCAAGGAGCTCACGCGCCTCAAGGCCATCGTCACGGGCGACATCGGCTGCTACACGCTGGGCGCGCTGCCGCCGCTGTCCGCCATGGACACGTGCGTGGACATGGGCGCGTCGGTGTCGATGGCGCACGGCTTCGAGCTGGCGCTGGCAGGGACGGAGCACCGCCCCGTGGTTGCCGTCATCGGCGACTCCACGTTCGCGCACTCGGGCCTGTCATCGCTCATCTCCACCGTGTACAACCGCTGCGGGGGCACGGTGTGCGTGCTCGACAACCGCACGACGGCCATGACGGGCCGCCAGGGCAACCCCTTCAACGGCGAGACGCTGCAGAAGCGCCCGAGCCGCGAGCTGGACCTGGAAGGGGTCGTGCGCGCTCTCGGCGTGGGGGACGTGCGCACCGTCGACCCGCACGACGCGCGTGCCGTGCGCGCGGCGCTGAAGGATGCAACCGGCACAGGCGAGCTGTCCGTGCTCGTGTTCCGCGCGCCCTGCGTGCTGCTCGAGCGCACGCGCAAGCCGGCCTACCTGGTGACGGGCGCCTGCACGGCATGCGGCGTGTGCCCGACGCTCGGCTGCCCGGCCATCGCGAAGGACGCCGAGACGGGACGGGCCTCCATCGACCCGGGCCTGTGCATCGGGTGCGGCCAGTGCGCCCAGTACTGCGCCTTCAACGCCATCGAGCAGCCGGAAGGGGGCTCCCATGAGTAACGCGAAAGCGACCACCGTCCTGCTCTGCGGCGTGGGCGGCCAGGGCACCATCCTGGCGGCCGACCTCCTGGCCCATGCGGCGCTTGCGGCCGGCACGTCGGTGAAGGTGTCGGAGATACACGGCATGGCCCAGCGCGGCGGCGCCGTGACCACCGTGGTGCGCTTCGGCGACGAGGTGCCCTCCATGGTGTGTGACCCCGGAACGGCCGACTGCGTCGTGTCGTTCGAGACGACCGAGGCGCTGCGCAACCTGCCGTTTTTGGCCGAGGACGGCTACCTGCTGGTGGCCGACGAGGCCATAAAGCCGCTGCCCGTGGCCACCGGGCGCGCCTCCATGCCCGCCCATGCGCGCGAGACGCTGGCCGACCTGGGCGCCACGCTCATCCCGGCGGGCCAGCTGGCCCGCGAGGCGGGCAGCGCCAAGTCGGTGAACGTCGTGCTGCTGGGCGCGCTGTCCACGCGGCTGCCGTTCGCCCTCGAGGCGTGGGAGCGCATCGTGGCCGACCGCGTGCCGCCGAAGACGGTGGAGGCGAACCTGGCGGCGTTCCGCGCCGGCCGCGCGTTCGCCCTGCCTGCCGACGAGAAAGAGGAGGTGCGGGAAGCATGAGCGTTCAGCAGATCAGCGTGTTCCTGGAAAGCCAGCCGGGGCACCTGCGCCGCGTGCTCGACGCGTTCGAGGACGCGCACGTGAGCGTGCGCGGCTACAGCGCGTCCGACACGGGCGACTACGGCATCGTGCGCTTCATCGTGGACGACCCCCTGCGCGCGCTGGACGTGCTCGTGGACATGGGCGCCGCCGCCACGACGACCGACGTGCTGTGCGCGCGCCTGAACGACGAGCCGGGCGAGCTCGCGCGCGTCATGGGCGTCATGGCCGACTGCGGCATCAACGTCACGTACAGCTACTCGCTCATCTCCACCTACATCGCGCTGTCCGTGAAGGACCTCGCGCGCGCCGAGCAGCTGCTGGCGGGCGAGCCGG
>NC_021021.1:409563-412226 GCF_000210055.1 Gordonibacter pamelaeae 7-10-1-b | reverse complement strand
TGGCCGACCTGACTGCGAAGGGGGCCGCCCTCGCGGCGGCCCGTGCTGGCAACTTCGCCGACCTGCCCGTGTACGACCGCGCCAGGGAGTGCGCGCCGCGCGAGGAGATCCGCGCGCTCCAGCTGGAGAAGCTTAAGGCCCAGGTGGCCTGGACCTACGAGCGCGTGGCGTGGTACCGCGAGCGCATGGACGCCCTCGGCGTGGCCCCGGGCGACATCCGCACGCTCGAAGACGTGCAAAAGCTCCCGTTCACGGACAAGTCCGTGCTGCGCGACACGTTCCCCTACGGCCTGTTCGCCGTGCCGCTGGACGAGGTCGTGGAGCTGCATGCGTCCTCCGGCACGACCGGCAAGCCCATCGTGGTGGGCTACAACGCCCACGACATGGACGTGTGGAGCGACTGCATCGCGCGTTTGGCGCAGATGGCGGGCGTCGTACCCGGCGACCGCGTGCAGATGGCGTTCGGCTACGGCATGTTCACCGGGGGCTTCGGGCTGCATTACGGCTGCCAGAAGCTCGGCTGCATGATGATCCCCGCCGGCTCCGGCAACACCGAGCGCCACATCGCCATGATCGGGGACTACGGCACCACGGTGCTCATCGCCACGCCCTCCTACGCGCTGCACCTGTGCGAGGTGGGGGAGCGGCTCGGCTTCGACTGGGAGGCGTCCACGCTGCGCGTGGGCCTGTTCGGCGGCGAGCCCTGCCCGCCGGGCCTCAAGGCCGAGATCGAGGAGCGCATGCACATCGTGTGCACCGACAACTACGGCCTGACCGAGGTCATGGGCCCGGGCGTGTCGGGCGAGTGCCTGGCCAGCCGCGACATGCAGCATATCGCCGAGGACCATTTCCTGTGGGAGGTCGTGGACCCCGAGACCGGCGAGCCGGTGGGCGAGGGCGAGATGGGCGAGCTCGTGCTCACGCCGCTCGACAAGCAGGCCATCCCCGTGCTGCGCTACCGCACGCACGACCTGACCCGCGTGGTATGCGAGCCCTGCGCCTGCGGCCGCACGAGCGCGCGCATGCAGAAGGTGCGCGCCCGCTGCGACGACATGCTCATCATCCGCGGCACGAACGTGTTCCCGAGCCAGGTGGAGGACGTGCTCTCCGGCATCCAGGGCGTCACGCCGCACTACCGCATCGTCGTGGAGACGGTGAACGGCCTGGACCGCATGACGGTGCACGTGGAGCTGAAACCCGAGGCGTTCTCCGACTCGTACCAGGAGATGGAGGACTTGCGCCGTTCCATCGAGGAGAGGCTCAAGGGCGTGCTTCTGGTGGGCGTGCGCGTTAAGCTGGTGGAGCCCGGCGGCATCGAGCGCACGACCGGCAAGGCCAAGCACGTGGAAGACCTGAGGAAGTAGGGGTCCCGCATGACCGCCGTCACTCCACCCGCTCCCGTCGTCGGGCGGTTTGCGCCGTCGCCGACGGGGCGGATGCATGCCGGCAATGTGTTCGCGGCGCTTGCGGCCTGGCTCGTGGCGAAGTCGCAGGGCGGGAAGGTCGTGCTGCGCATCGAGGACCTCGACGCCGAGCGATCGAAGCCCGCCTACATCGACGCGGTGCAGCGCGACTTCGAGGCGCTCGGCCTCACCTGGGACGAGGGGCCGTACTTCCAGCACAGCCGCACGGAGGCCTATCGCGCCGCCTTCGACGAGCTGGCCGCGCGCGGGCTCGTGTACCCCTGCTTCTGCACGCGCGCCGACCTGCACGCCGCCTCGGCGCCGCATCGGGGCGAGAAGCCGGTCTACCCGGGCACCTGCCGGGGGCTTTCCGCTGCAGAGCGCGCCTCGCGTGCGCTGGAGCGCACGCCCGCCCAGCGCCTACGGGTGCCCCACGAGGAGGTGGCGTTCACCGACCAGGTGCAGGGCCCCTATGCGCAGAACCTCGTGCAGGACTGCGGCGACTTCCTCGTGCGCCGCTCGGACGGGGCGTTCGCCTACCAGCTGGCCGTGGTGGTGGACGATGCCGAGCAGGGCGTGAGCTCGGTGGTGCGCGGCGTGGACCTTCTGTGCTCGACGCCGCAGCAAATCCACCTGCAGAGCTTGCTGGGGCTGCCGCACCCGGACTACGCGCACGTCCCGCTGCTCGTCGCCGAGCGCGACCGGCGCCTCTCGAAGCGCGACCGCGACGCCGCCCTCGACGCGCTGCTCGCGCGCTTCAAGACGCCCGCCGCCGTCATCGGCCATATCGCCGGTCTCACCGGCCTCGCGCCCACCTGCGACCCCGCCACCCCCGAGGAGCTGCTGGGAACGTTCGACCTCGCCGCCCTGCCGACGGCCTTCCCCGACCTCGTGCAGGTGCGCTGGGAATAGGGGCTCGACCTACAGCCCGGCGAACAAGATGCCCACGAGGGCGATGACGGCTATGACGACCAGGGTGAACAGGATGGTGGCGAGGGGCAGGTGATCGAGGCGCGCGGCGTGCGCGCGGGAGGCCATGGGGGAATCCTCCGAGGAGGCGCCCTCCTTGGGTCGGTCGGGCCGCTGCACGATGAAGAACCACACCATGGCGACGAGCAGGGCCACGAACGCCACGTTGTTGACCAAGGTGGCCGCCGAGGCGAGCAGGGCGTTGCCGGCCAGCTTCGCCCCCTCGAACGCGAGCAGCGTGGCCACGAGCACGCAGGCCGCGAGCAGCACGACGGCCATGCGCCGCCCCAT
>NC_021021.1:406569-409460 GCF_000210055.1 Gordonibacter pamelaeae 7-10-1-b | reverse complement strand
CGCCGCAGCCGGCGGCGCTCTCGGCCTCCTCGGCGGCTGCGGCGCCTCCCGCCACGAGGAACAGCCACCTTCCCCCTCCAGAACATGAACGCTGCCAGCGCGAACGCGACGAGTGCCGCCGCGGCCGCCGCAAAGGCGGCGAGAGTGGTGCCATCCATTCGAAACCTCGCAGTCTTGGATCGTGCCCTTGGTTGCCTTCGGCTTGATTATAGCGTTCTTGCCGAAGGGGAGGGGCGACTGCCGATGGGTTCTCGGGAGATTGCGGGCATGGTAGAATGAGGGCAACGAGCAAGATGCCTGATGGGCTGCGGGTTCGCGCGACCTCGGGCACGGGAGAAAGCGGGACTGCTATGGGTTACGGAGCGATCTTGGTCGCATACGATGGTTCGGCACCCTCGAACCGTGCATTGGCGGACGCTCTCGAGCTCGTTGAATGCGGGCTGGGCACGCGAGTGGTGGTGCTGAGCGTCAGCTATCCTCTGAAAATGGAAGATCCCGCGTTCGTGGCCGCAGCGCGCGCTGCAGGCGTGCTGCTGTCGCTCGGCGGCGACGAGAAGGCGAGCCTCGAAGCCCTCAAGGAGCAGGTTGCCGACCGCATCGCGGAGCACGAGGGCGTGGTCGACCTGCGCGTGGCGTTCGGGAAGCCCCAGGAGGCCATCGTCCGCGAGGCGGCTCAGGAGCCCTGCGGCCTCATCGTCATGGGCAGCCGGGGACTGGGCGCCATCAAGGGCATGCTCGGCAGCGTGAGCACGGCCGTGCTCCACGCCTCCCCCGTGCCGGTGCTCATCACGAAATAGCCCGCAGGCGTGCCGGCACCCGCGCGCCCCGCCTGCACGGTCCCGGCGCAACCCAACGCGTTCGCCTTAGGAGCGTGCGGCCGCCCCGCGGAAGGGGCGGAAGGCGAGCAACGACCGGAAAGGCCGCGCTCAGCCGGCTGCCAAGGGAACCACGACCAGCATGACGAGCAGGTAGATTCCCAGAATGGCGAGGAGCACGCGGCCGGACAGGCGGTCGAGCCTCCGGTCCTCGGCTGTCCGGGAATCTTCCCTCGCGCCCTCCTGTCCGCAGCGTGCCTTGCGCCCTTGGACATTGGACCATACTACGACCCAGATGCAGGGAACGACGATGCCGGCTATGCCCGCCGCGACCAAGGCGTCGGACACCGCCCCGGCCGACGGGCCTCCCGCCGCCTCGACGAACGAGGAGGCGGCGAGCGCCGCAAGGGAACCGCAACAGCAGAGCATGACCACGCCCATGCGGCGCCCGAGGGCGCGCTGAAAGGGGCTTTTCTGCTCCTCGTCGGACACGAGGTTATTGCCGGCGATGAGCCGCAGCCACTGCCCATGCCAGAACTTCCAGCCCAATACCGCGAAGAGGGCGAACGTCGCGAGCCAGAACACGACTCCCACCAGGTGCTTCCCGAACTCCTCCATCGGCCCCCCCTCTCAGTGTCCAACCGGTCGCACCAGTATAGCGAAGCGCCGTTGCGAGGCGCGCCGAGCAATCAAGCATCGGCAGGGCGGCATGAATCGCATTGCAGGTCAGCTGTGGCCAGCCGCAAAGCGGGCGTGCCGTCAGGCAAACAGCAGCGACAGGGCGGTGAGCACGGCGCAGGTGGCTGCGAGGGTGACGACTAGGCGCGAAGAGCCGCCGGCGAAGTAGGGGCGGCCGTGCGCCTTGCAGTGGAAGGCCACGGTCCATACGACGAAGGCCCCGTACGCCACGAGCGCCACGCCGCTCACCACGAAGCCCGCCTGCGCGAACAGGGCGCTGCCGGACAGCCGTCCCATCTCGGAGGCCATGAGCGTGGCGACTGCCGCGAAGCAGGCGACCATGACCCAGGAGAGGTGCCGGCCCGTCTCGCGGGTGCCGGCAGGAAAGAACGTGCCCTTCTTCGTGCGCTCGGGCCGGGCCACGAGGAACTGCCAGCGGCCGTTCCACAGCTGGACGGCCAGCAGGGCCGACGCGACGAGCAGCAGGGCCCCCACGGCGAAACGGACGATCTCCATAGCGCCTCCTCCTAGATTCTGACGTGCCGCTCCGATAGCGCCCTGCGCACCGGAACCGGCTGCGGTTCCTACACGGCGAGCACGGTCCCGCTCGCCAGGATGGCGGCGGCGTAGAACGCACCGAGCGCCACGTTCACGCTGCACACCTGCGCCATGGCGCCCACGCGGGCGGGCGGCGCCAGCGGGTTCTTCAGCAGCGCGCCCACGAGCGGCCAGGCGGCCAGCAGCATGAAGGGCACCACCACGAGGCCGCCTGTGAAGAACACGGCCACGAGCGCCACGATGGCGGCGATCCACGCGAGGAGCACCGCGTGGTAGAGCCGGCGCGCCCGCTCGCGGCCCAGCAGCACGGACAGCGTGCGGCGCCCGGCCTCCACGTCCTTCTCCACGTCGCAGGTGTTGTTCGTGAACATGATGAGGCCCACGCCCAGCACCGTGGGCACGGCCCACAGAAGCGCCCGCAGGTCGAACGTGCCCGTAAGCGCCTGGTAGCACGCAAGCGGGATGAGGCCGCCCATGACGAACCCGCTCACCAGCTCGCCGACGGGCAGGTAGGAGAGGGGCGTCCTGCCCGCCGAGTACAGCACGACGACCACGGCGCCCACGGCGCCGATGGCGAGGGGTATCCAACCCGCAATCCAGATCACATAGGCGCCGACCAGGAACGCCGCCGCAAGGAAGCCCACGGCCAGCGCGAGCGCCGCGCGGGGGTTCACGTTGTTGTACACGAGCACGGCATCGGTGGGGTCCACGTTGTCGTCGGCGGAATCAGCCCCCTTCACGTAATCGTAGTAGTCGTTGAACGTGTTCACGGCCGACTGCATGAGCACGCAGATGGTCAGGAGCGCGCACGCCATCGTCACGGACACGCCCCCCGTTGCC
>NC_021021.1:404095-406398 GCF_000210055.1 Gordonibacter pamelaeae 7-10-1-b | reverse complement strand
CACGTGTGCGGCGCGGCCAGCTGCAGCGCCATGCGCGCGGAAAGCCGGCCGTAGGGCGCCTGCCGCCCCGCGTCTTCCCCGATGCCGCCCGCTGCCGATACCTCGCTCATTGCCTTCGTCCTTTCCGATCGTACGCCTCGCGCCGCCGCGCCAGCCAGGTGGACGGGGACGGCCTGAAGCGCCTGACGGTCTCGTCTTTCAATATGCCACCCAAGCTGCCGAGCGTCTTCCAGATGAAGCTCTTCGTCTCGGCGTCCAGCTTCGTGCCCGAGCCCAGCAACCGCCGCGTGTTCGCGAAAAGGCCCTCCTGGAACTCGGCCCACGTGCTGGCCTCCGTGGAGGCGAACAGCTCGTAGATGGTGTCGATGAACCGCTCGCGCTCGGCCGGCGTCTTGCCGCGCAGCCATGCGTCCAGCGCCTCGTCGAAGAACACGGCCGCGCGGTTGAGCGCATCCTGGTACACGAAGTCGTCGCCGTCCACCTGCCAGGAGAACGGCTCGTGCTGGAACACCGAGAGTGCCGAGGACTGCACCACACGGTAGTCGGGCCGCCGCTCCAAGATCATGCCGAACGCGGAGGACTCGGGAACCGTCTTGTGCAGCAGCGTTGCGAAGCGCCCGTCGTGGATGCGGGGCGACGGATCGTCCAGAAACGAGGGCCCGTCGTGGTTGTAGACGCCCGCGAGCCGCGCGTAGGCGCCCTCGTCGACCACGAGCGCCGCGAACTCGGCGAGGTTGCCGCCCTTGGAATGACCGCAGGCCACAAGCGGCCCCTCCACGGCCGACGCCACGCCCGAGAGGTAGGCGGCCGCCGCGCGCTGGGAGGGGATGACCTCCTTGAAGCAGAGGTTGAAGTCCTCCTTCCAGCCCGCGAAGCTGCCGTCGGTCCCGCGGAACGCCAGGCAGGCGAACTCGTCTCGCCCGGCACGCATCCCGCAGGCCCGTCCCTCGTAAGGCGCGCCCTCCGCCTGGGCGGCAACGCGCCCGGGGACGACGAACGTCGTTGCCGAGAACTGCTTCTCCACGGCATCCGAGCGCTCGTTGGCGTAGAAGGCCAGCTCCACGCCGCGGAAGCGCCGGCTGGCCATGAGGACGTGCAGGAACGCGCGCGTGTCCTTCGCGTCCTCCAGCCAGCTTGCGCACGTGAGCGTGCGCCAGTCGGCGAGCGCCAGCACGTCGTGCAGGAGCACGCGCTCGGGCGACGAGGGGTCCACGAGCCCGCACGCCTCGTAGTTGAAGTAGCAGAGCGTGGAGAACACGAGGCTGTCGACGGGGTTGAACGGTGATTCCGCGAACGTTCGCTGGTTTTCCTGGATATACGATACGATATTGCCCATAGGACCATGGTACCAAAACGGAAGGGACGTGAGAGCGGCCATGCGGGTTTGCACGCCAATAACCATACGCTACGGCGAGACGGACATGATGGGCGTCGTCTACCATGCCAACTACCTGCTGTACTTCGAGGACGCGCGCACGGCGTTCCTCGAGGCTATCGGGTACCCTTACGCGCGCATCGAGGAGGCGGGCTTCATGTCGCCGGTGACGCACATGGAGTGCGACTACCGCGAGCCGCTGCGCTACGGGGAGGGGGCGGTCGTGCGCACGCGCGTCGTGTCGTCGCGCCCGACGAAGACCGTGTACGCCTACGAGGTGTTCCGGGAAGGGCAGGACAGGAACGTTGAGAGGCCGTGCTGCACGGGACGCAGCACGCATTGCCTCGTGGACGCCGCCACGTTCAAGCCCGTGAGCCTCAAACGCTGCCTGCCCGACCTGTACGGGCGCTATGCGGAGGTGCTCGAGCCGGACGAGGGGGAGGGCCGATGAGCGCGCCTTTCCGCATCCTGTTCGTGTGCCACGGCAACATCTGCCGGTCCCCGATGGCCGAGTTCGTCATGAGGGACCTTGTTCGGCGGCGCGGCTTGGCCGGAAGTTTCTCCATCGCCTCGGCCGCCACGCACGACGACGAGATAGGCAGCCCCGTGCATCCCGGCACGCGCGCCGTGCTGGAAGCGCAGGGCATCGACTGCTCGGGCAAGGCCGCCCGCCGCCTGCGCCGCGCCGACGCCGACGAGTGGGACCTGTTCGTGGGAATGGACGAGGCGAACATGCGCGATATGCGCCGCCAGCTGGGACGCGGGGCCGAGGGGCGCTGCCGCAAGCTGCTGGAGTACGCCGGCTCCGAACGCGACGTGGCCGACCCGTGGTACACGGGCGATTTCGACGCGACCTACGACGACGTGCTCGCCGGGTGCACGGGGCTCCTGTCCGCCCTCGTCGCCCGCGAGGGCGCCGGCGGGCGCG
>NC_021021.1:399461-403821 GCF_000210055.1 Gordonibacter pamelaeae 7-10-1-b | reverse complement strand
GCCGCGCTCTGCTGCGTGCCCGGCAGGGGCCGCCTGTCCGTGGCGCTCAAGGCGGCGGGCGTGGCGCTGGCGTGCCTCATCGCCTTCTCGCGCCTGTACCTCTACGTGCACTACCCGAGCGACATCCTCATAGGCGCCGTGGTGGGCGCGGCCGTGGGCGTCCTGTCGGTCCGGCTCGTGCTGTGGCTCTGGCCCGAGAAAACGCCGTCCTGACCCCGCCCGCGCCCTGCGCCGGCCCCGCGCGCAAGGCTAATCGGTGAGCGGTAGGTACCATAATCCTGCATGAAACGGGGGCCGCGCCCCCGGATTTCCGCATAGGCCCCGCAGGGCCTTCCAGAATTTGCGGTAAACGGTCGGTCGACGGTTTTTCCGCTGGTCAGTAAATCATTCGAAAAGTGTTTTGTGCAGATGCACAAAACGATATAATGCAGCCCTCGCGTAAAGGGAGGGCCTGGCAGGGCCGTCCTTCCGCGAGGGCGCGGGCCCCTGGGGCCGAGCAGCGCAACCGAAAAGCGAGCACTCGAGAAAGCAGGTACCTCAATGAGCGGTGACAACGTAGTCCTGGCACGGAACGTGGAAGGTGCGCCCGCAAGCCCCCTGCACGCGCAGACCGTGGCGTTCTCCCATTACAACAACCTGTCGGCCCAGCTTCCCCTCGACCCCGAGACCGGCGAGCTCGTCGAGGGCGGCGCCCTTGAGCAGGCCGCCCAGTGCCTCGAGAACCTCGAGGCCGTGGCGGAGGGCATCGGGCACACGCTGGGCGACGTGGCGCGCCTCACCGTGTTCGTGCGCGACATCCGCGACCTGGACGCCGTCGACGAGGCGTTCCGGGCCTACTTCCCAACCTACGTGCCCGCCCGCACGAACCTCGCCGTGGCGGCGCTGCCCCTCGACGCGCTCGTGCAGGTGGAGGCGCTCCTCACGAACGGCGAGGGCACCATCCCGAACGAGCCCCAGGCCGGCGACCTCGTGAAGTACGTGAACAACACGCACAACGCCCCCTACGACGCCCTGTCGTCCCAGACCGTGGCCTTCTCGCACTACAACAACGTGACGGCCCAGCTGCCCCTCGACCCCGTCTCGAACCAGATCGTGGCCGGCGGCGCCGCCGAGCAGGCCGTCCAGTGCCTGAAGAACATCAAGGCCATCCTCGCGAGCATCGACGTTCCCTTCGACGACATCGTCAAGGTGACCGTCTTCCTGAAGGACCTCTCCGACCTCGACGCCGTGGACGAGGCGTACCGGCGCTTCTTCCCCGACTCGGGCATCGCGCGCGCCGTGGGCTACCTGCCCGCGCGCACGGTGGTGGAGGCGGCCGAGCTTCCGATGCACGCGCTCGTGCAGATCGAGGCCGTGGTGTCGCACGGCGACGGCACCCCGCCGCAGGAGGTGGAGGCCCGCCACGGCCTGATCATCGAGGCGAACAACACCGACGCGGCTCCCGTGAGCGCGCTGTCCACCCAGTCCGTGGCCTTCTCGCACTACAACAACATCTCCGCGCAGATCGGCCTCGACCCCGCAACCGGCGAGCTCGTTGCCGGCGGCGCCGCGGCGCAGGCCGAGCAGGCGTGCAGGAACATCCAGGCCATCATCGAGAACGTGGGCCACACGATGGACGACGCCGTCAAGGCGAACGTCTACCTGCGCGACTTGGCCGACCTGGCCGCCATCGAGGACGTGTACGCCCGCTACTTCCCCGGCGCCCCCGCGCGCCGCGTGGTGGGCGTGTCGAACCTGCCGATGGGCGCCCTCGTGCAGATCGACGCCATCTTCGGCAACGCCGAGGGCACGCCGCCCGTGGCCTAGGCGCCGCCGAACTTCCTTTCGCTCCCTCTCTCTCCTCGGAAAGCCCCCGGTTGCTGCTGCAGCCGGGGGCTTCTCTCCTGCGGGGGGGGGATCAGGCGCAGCGGGGCATGCCCGCATGTCTTTAGGCTGGCGGGCGCGGGTCAGCCGGCGCGCTTCGCGGGGGGCTTGCGCTTCGGCTTGGGCGCCTTCGCGCTCTCGGCGCTGCCCGCTTTCGCTCCTCCGGCATCCTCCCCGGTGCGGGCCTTCAGGCTGGCGGCGAGGGCGTCCATGAGGTTGATGACGTTCGCGGGCTGGGGGCCGTGCTTCTCGGGGGTCACCTGCTTGCCGGCTATCTTGTCCTGGATGAGGCCCATGAGCTTCTCCTGGTAGGCGTTCTTGAAGCGGGCGGGGTCGAACGGCTCGGCCATGCTCTCCACCAGGCGGCGCGCCATGTCCAGCTCCGCGTCGTCCACGGCGGGGCGCTCGGCCGGCTTCGGGAGGTCGCGCACCTCGCTTTGGTAGTGCAGCGTCATCATGACCAGGTCGTCGCCGTAGGGGATGAGCGCCAGCGGCGTCTCGGAGTTGCCCAGCACCGTGGTGCCGATGGCGGCCTTGCCCTCCTCGACCATGGCCAGGCGCAAAAGCTCGAGCGGCTTCTCGCCGCCGGGCTGGGCCCTTACCTGGTAGGGCTTCTCGAAGTAGACGGGCGGCACCTCCTGCAGATCCACGAACTGCACGATCTTCATGGCACGGTCGGCATCGGTCTTGATGGCGTCCAGCTCCTCGTCGCTCACCACCACGTACTTGCCCTTCTCGTACTGGTAGCCGCGCACGATGTCGTCCGGGCCCAGCTCGCGGTTGCAATCGGGGCACGTCTTCACGTAGCGCACGCGCTGCATGCTCTCCTTCGCCAGCTGGTTGAAGCGCACGGCATCGTCCTGGGTGGCGGGATAGAGCTCCACCGGTATGTAGACGAGGCCGAAGGCGATCGCGCCTTTCCTTCCTGCCATGGAGCCTCCTGTCGGTCGGGGATCGGCCCGATAGCGGCCGGGCCTGCATCGTAGCGCAGCGCGGTTCGGGCCGTCGCCGCAGGCAGCGCTGCCGAGGACGACCTGCTGCTGAAGCGGTGATGGCGCGTTGACGGATCGGCTGCGGTTGCAGGCGGCCGTGCGGCGAAGGGCCATGCCGGGCCCCGCCTTGCCGTTGCCGGCAACGGGCGGCAAAGAAAGGGCCGGCCCTCTCGGACCGGCCCCGTTCGCGCGCTGTGCTTTAAGCAAGGCGCCGTATGAGCGAGATGCAGAACGCGGCGCCTGCGAAGCACAGCAAGGAGATCGAGTATCCCATTGGTTCCTCCTTGCATCCAGAACCCTCCCTGTCAGGTTCTGCTACCCGGACTATAGCACGCGCGCGAGAGTACGGGTAAGCCCGCGATGCCCGCCGTAACCTTCCGGTTTTCAATCTGTTACGGACGGCCGGGCCCGCCGGAGAACGAGGCCCTCGGCGACGCGGGCGGGAGCCGCAGCGAGGGAAGCGCGTCGGGGCCGCTGCGGGCGAGGAAGTCCTCCTTGCCGAAGCCCTCGCAAGCCTGCTCCAGAAAGTCGACGAACGACGTGATGGCGCCGGTCTCCTTCGACCTCTTCCACACGGCCCCCGCGCAGATCTCCATGTTCTCGTCCGCGAGCGGCACGAACTCCACGTTGCCGTTGCCGAACACGCGCAGGTGGTCGAGCGCTATGGCCACGGCGCCAGCCGTCACGAGCGTGGCCATCATGGCGCCCACGTCCTCGAAACCGGCCGGGCGCACCTCGGCGCCGGCGTTGCGCAGCTTCACGTGCATCTGCTCGAGCATGCTCTTGGAGCGGTTGAAGTGAGGCACGACCACCCGCTCGCCGCGCAGGTCGGCGATGCTCACCGACGCTCGCTTGGCAAGGCGGTGCCCCACGGGCACGGCCAGCATGTAGCGGTCCTCGTACAGGCGGCGGTAGCAGAACTTCGCGCCTTGTATGCCGTCCTGGTAGATGGAAAGCCCCACGTCGATCTCGTTCTCGTTGAGCGCCTTCTGTATGTTGGCCAGCTCCATGGTGCGGAAATGGAAGTCGACGTCGGGGTGCTCTTTGCGGTAGCTGCGGCACACGAGCGGCAGGAACGAGCCGAACGAGCCCTCCAAGAAGCCGATGCGAACGACCGACGACACGCCGTCGGCGTACTGGGACAGGCGCTCGAGCGCGCGCTCGTAGTCCTCCACGATGCGCTGGGCGTCCTGCTGGAACAGCCGGCCCGCCTCGGTGAGGCGCACCGAATGGCGGTCGCGCACGAACAGGAGCGCGCCCAGCTCCTTCTCGAGGCTCGATATGTGCCCTGAGAGCACCGACTGCGAGATGAAGAAGCTCTTCGCCGTCTCGGTGAAGTTCAGGTTGGACGTGAGCAGCAAAAACTCGTATAGCGTCTCGATGCGCAAGGCAAACCCCCTTTGTCTACCCAGCATTGTAGCGTATCGGACGATGGCGGGGGAGGAGCCCCCGCGGCCGCACGGGGCGGTGCGGGAAGCGCGTTGCGCCAGCCGCACCGCCCGGCC
>NC_021021.1:398266-399210 GCF_000210055.1 Gordonibacter pamelaeae 7-10-1-b | reverse complement strand
GCGGCGCTCGTCCAGCTGGTCGGGGCCTATCTGGGTCAGCTTGATGCCGAACCGGTCGGGCGCCAGGCCGTGCTCCTGCTGGCAGGCTATCTCGCAGGTGTGGCACCCCGTGCAGAACTCGTAGTCGACGGCCAGGTACTTGCGCATGGTCCTCACTCCTCGATCCTATCGATGCGGCACAGCTGCGACTTGTACGACGCGCCGAGCCCCGACTTGCCCGGCCGCATGGGCACGAGCTGGTTGATGTTGCTCTCGAGCGTGCCGAACAGCGTGCCGTCCTCGGGCCCGCGCTCGGGGAACCACCAGCCGTGGTCGGCCGACACCGTGTCTTTGCGGATGCGCACGGTGGTATGGGCGCGCAGGCGGGCGGAGCCCAGGTTGTTCGAGATGGTGCACCAGTCGCCGTCGGCGATGCCGTAGGCTGCCGCCGTCTCGGGATGCACGAGGAACTCGGGCTCGGGGTGCAAGCGGCGCATGGACGGGCTCTGGCGGTGCTCCGAATGGAAGAACCCCCATTTGCGGGCGCCTGTGGTGAGCACGAGCGGGTACTTCTCGGCCAGGTCGGGCGCCGATACCGGGCTCTCGGGCGGCTCCTCGTACGTGGCGAACGGCGAGAAGCCGAAGTAGGCCATCTCGGCGCAGTAGAAGTTGTAGCGGCCGGTAGACGTGGCGAAGCCGGGCGTGCCGTCGGGTCGCAGCAGCCCCTTCTCGTACTTCCGGTACTCGAATTCGGGGTAGGCCCACGCGCGCTCCTTGAGCGAGTCGTAGGTGAACCCGGTGCTGCGCAGCAGGTAGTCGTAGAAATCCTGCTCGGAATCCCAGGGCCGATGGTCGCGGCCAGCGAAGCGGTCGCCCAGCTCGTAGATGATGCGCTGGTCCGACTTGCACTCGCCCAAGGGCTCCACGGCCTGCGCGATGGCGCCGAGCGCGTAGGGCTGGTGCCC
>NC_021021.1:394255-396742 GCF_000210055.1 Gordonibacter pamelaeae 7-10-1-b | reverse complement strand
GAGGAGAGGAGAGAGCATGGGGAACAACGTGTTGGGCACGCCCATCGTGAAGGGCCTGGGCTTCAACAGCTTCGGCATCGGCACGAACGCGTGCTCGGTCGACATCGACGAGGAGAACGACAAGATCCTGCGCATCCGCCCGCTGCGCTTCGACGAGCACTACACGCCGGAGGACCTGAACGCCTGGAAGATCGAGGCGCGCGGCAAGACCTTCGAGCCGGGCTTCAAGACGCTCATATCGCCGCTGTCGCTGTGCTACAAGAAGCGCGTGTACTCGAAGAACCGCATCCCGTACCCGATGCGCCGCGTGGACTGGGACCCGAACGGCGAGCGCAACCCGCAGAACCGCGGCACGAGCGGCTACGTGCGCATCAGCTGGGATGAGGCGTGCGCGCTCATCGCAGGCGAGATCAAGCGCGTGCATGACGAGTACGGGCCGGCGTCCATCCTCTGCGAGCTCGACGGCCACGGCGAGACGAAGTTCGTCCACGCGCCGCACGGCTGCCAGAGCCGCATGTTCGACCTCATAGGCTCCTACACGCTGCAAACCCGCCAGCCCGACAGCTGGGAGGGCTGGTACTGGGGCGCGAAGCACATGTGGGGCATGGACCCCTTGGGGCAGAACTCGCAGATGAACAACGTCATCCGCGACGTGGCGCAGAACGGCGACGCGGTGCTGTTCTGGGGCTGCGACGTGGAGACCACGCCGCTCGGCTGGGGCGGCTACCTGGCCAGCCGCCTGTGCTACTGGTTCACCGACCTCGGCATCAAGCAGATACACATCTCGCCCGACGTGAACTACACCAACGCCGTGCACGCCGACAAGTGGATACCGGTCAAGCCCAACACCGACGCGGCCCTGCAGCTGGCGATAGCCTACACGTGGATCAAGGAGGGCACCTACGACCAGGCCTACCTCGACACGCATGCCGTGGGCTTCGAGAACTTCAAGTACTACGTCATGGGCGGCGAGGACGGCGTGCCGAAGACGCCGAAGTGGGCCGAGAAGATCTGCGGCGTTCCCTCCTACACCATCAAGGCCCTCGCGCGCTACTGGGCCGCGCACGCCGTGTCCATCGCGCACTGCAACGGCGGCTCCTACATCCGCTCCTGCTACGCGCACGAGCCGGCGCGCCTCGAGGTGGCGCTCCTCGGCATGCAGGGACTGGGCAAGCCGGGCGCCAACCAGTTCAAGTTCATCGAGTGGACGCTCTACGGCATGGACACCGTGACGCCCTTGCCGCCGTCGGTGGAGATCCCCGACTGCAGCCCGGCCTACCGCGGCTGGTACCGCAGCTTCCCGAAGAGCTTCATCCCCAAGACCATGATCCCCGAGGCCATCATGAACCCGCCCGTATCGTGGTACGGCCACATCGGCGCCGGGTTCCCGCGCGAGGACCAGTTCGACGGGCCCTACACGTTCCCGCTCGAGGGCAACGAGCGCCTGCACATGATCTGGTCGGACACCCCGTGCTGGGAGACCTGTTGGAACGGCGGCAACGAGATGCAGGAGGCGCTGCGGCACCCCTCCATCGAGTTCATCGTCGTGCAGCACCCGTGGATGGAGAACGACTGCTTCTTCGCCGACGTCATCCTGCCCACGAACACGAAGTTCGAGACGGAGGACATCGGCACCGACTCCGACAACGGCCAGTGGAACCTCGTGTACTACGAGCGCCAGGCCATCAAGCCGCGCCTGGAGTCGAAGTCCGACATGGAGGCCGTGGGCGAGGTCGCGAAGGCTCTGGAGAAGTTCGGCGGCATCTACGAGAACCTCTACGAACGCTACATGGGCGGCAAGACCTGCGAGGAGTACATCCAGGCCGGCTTCGAGAACACGGGAGCGGCCAAGAAGATGGACTTCGAGGAGTTCAAGGAGAAGCAGTACTACCCGTTCCCCACGCGCGAGGGGTGGGAGGAGATGCCGGCCGGCCTCATCCAGTTCTACGAGGACCCGGAGGAACACCCGCTCCAGACGCCGTCCGGCAAGCTGGAGTACTACTCCACGACGCTGGCCAGCCAGTTCCCCGATGACAAGGAGCGCGGGCCCATACCTCACTGGGTCGACGAGGGCGCCGGCCACCAGGAGCGCCAGTACCTGGAGCGCGGGCGGAAGTACCCCTTCCTGCTCGTGTCGAACCACCCGCGGTGGCGCGTGCACGCGAACCTCGACGACGTCACCTGGTTCCGCGAGATGGAGGAGACGTGCAAGGTGACGGGCCCCGACGGCTACAAGTACGAGCCGGTATGGGTGAACCCGGCCGACGCGGGCCTGCTGGGACTTTCGACGGGCGACATCGTGAAGCTGTACAACGAGCGCGGCGCAGTGCTCGGCGGCGTGCGCGTGACCGAGCGCATCATGCCGAGCGTGGTGTACCAGGATCACGGCAGCCGCGTGGACTCGGTGGTTCTCGGCCGCGGCGGCTTGGACCGCGGCGGGGCGAACAACCTCATCGCGCCCTACGCCACGACCTCGACGCACGCGTT
>NC_021021.1:390424-393596 GCF_000210055.1 Gordonibacter pamelaeae 7-10-1-b | reverse complement strand
ATAGACGCACGCCCTCGTGCCGCCGCTTGGCGGCATGAGGGGAAGAGCCTGGAGACCGACGGCTCCTCCACGAGGGGCCGTCGTCAAAGGGGGCTCGCCTGCGCGACGTCGGCGGATGCGAGCCCGTATACCACGACGCGGCCGCGCCCAGGGGAAGGAGGCGCCAGGCGCGGTAGCTTACAGGGGATCTGCCACGTTCTTTCTTTAAGGAGGAGAGGCAAATGGCACAAGAAGCGTTAACGAAGTTCTTCAGCAAAGAGGGGTTCGTGAACAAGAGGGGGCTGGGCATCGTCATAGCCGTGGCCATCCTCGTGGTCGCGTCGTTCGTGCCCGAGTCGGCCGACCTGTCGCACCAGGGGATCATGGCCATCGCATCGCTCTTGTTCGCGGTGTCGCTGTGGGTGTGCGGCTCGTTCTCCGTGGGCGTGACGGGCATTCTGGCCCTCGTCATAGCCGTGGTCATGGGCGCGACCGACTACAAGGCCGTGTTCAGCGGGTTCGGCGTGTCGGTGGTGTTCTACGTCATCGCCATCTTCGCGCTGCCCGCGCTGCTGCTCAAGACGCAGTGGGGCGTGCGCCTCGTGGCCAAGCTGTTCAAGCTGACGGGGGAGAGCTCCGAGAAGCTCATCCTCGCGTTCATGATCGGCACGTGCCTCATCTCCACCATCATGTCCGACGTGCCGGCGGCGGTGCTCTTCATGGGCATCTCCTACGTCGTGCTCAAGGCGGCCGGCGCCGAGCCCGGCAAGTCACGCCTCGGCAAGTGCATGATGATCGCCATACCCATTGCAGCCGTCATCGGCGGCGTGGTCACGCCGGCCGGCAGCTCGTTCAACATGGTGGCCATGGGCGTGCTCACCGGCGCCACCGGCCAGACCATCAGCTTCCTGGACTGGATCATCGTGGGCCTGCCCATCGCCGTCCTGTGCATCCCGCTGTGCTGGATCTCCATCGTGAAGATCCTCAAGCCCGAGCAGCTCGAGTCGAGCGCCTACGACAGCCTGCGCCAGGCGGCCGCCGACGCCGGCAAGCCCACGGGCTTCGAGGTGCGCGCGCTCGTCATGATCCTCGCGCTGCCCGTGCTGTGGATCGCCGGCACGTGGGTCCCGCTGCTGAACGTCACGACCGTGGCCATCATCGGCCTGGCCATCATGATGCTCCCCGGCCTGAACCTGCTCACGTGGGACGAGTTCAGCAAGCAGGTGCCCTGGACCATCATCCTCATGATGGGCTCGGTGCTCTCCCTCGGCAACATCTTCAGCGCCTCGGGCGCCGACAAGTTCGTCACGAACCTGTTCATGGGCAGCGGCGTGGCTGACCTTAACTTCACGGTGTTCCTGCTGATCACCGTTGCGTTCATCTACCTGCTGCACACCATCGCCCCGGTGGGCGCGGCCATCATCAGCCTGTTTCTGCCCATCCTCATCGGCATCTGCACGACGCTCGGCGTGTCGCCCGCCATCCCCACGATGCTGCTCGCCTTCATCGTGGCCGGCAACTTCCTCCTGCCGGTGAACCCCACGCTCATCGTCACCTACGGCGAGGGGTACTACACGTTCGGCGACATGTTCAAGGCCGGCGTGATACCCGCCGTCATCTTCTGCGTGTGCATGGTGCTCTGGGTGCCGTTCATCTGCGGCGTCCTGGGGCTGTAGGACTTTCCGCCACGCTCGGCGCCGGATGGCCGGCGCCTTCATGCGGGCTCCCCGGCGAGGTCCGGGGAGCCTTTTTCAACTGCGACGATCCGCGGGGGCGCTTCCCCTGCGGCGAAGGGAGCCTTTTCGTGGAGACCAGCGCTCGTCCCCGTTCCGCGTACCAGAACCATGTGCTCGTGTCGGTGCTGCTCGTGCTCGCCGGCATCGCCGTGGCGCTCGGGCAGTTCAAGGTGCCCTCTATCATGCCGGCCATCATGGAGCAGTTCGATATGGACGTGGGCTCCGCCTCGATGCTCATGTCGGTGTTCACGCTGGCAGGCATTTTCCTGTCGCTTCCCACGGGCTTCTTGGCGCGGCGCTTCGGCGCCAAGAACATGATGGTGGCCGCCGTCGTCGTCATGGTGGCCGGCACGGCCGCAGGCGCGTTGGCCACCTCGGCTGAGGTCCTCGTGCTGTCGCGGGCCGTCGAGGGCGTGGCCCTCGTGTTCTGCGGCGTGAGCGCGCCGCTTGCCATCAGGGCCTACGTCGCCCCGGACAAGGTGGGTTTCGCGAGCGGCATCTGGGCGCTGTGGTTCTCGCTCGGCTCGTTCTTCGGCGGGGTGCTTACGCCGACCGTGTTCGGTGCGGTGGGCTTCCAGGGAACGTGGTGCGTCATGGCGGGCATCGCGCTCGCGGCGGGCGGGCTCATGCTGCTGTTCGTGCGGCCGGTTGGCGGGGGGGCGCTTCCTCGAGCGCGTCCCGCGGGCGCAGGACGGCGCGCCTCGCGAGAAGATGGGCATGGCGGGCCTGTTCGGCCGCAACGTGCTGCTGGTGCTCGGCGGGTTCCTCATGTTCAACATGGTGCTCATCTCGTTCCTGTCGTTCAGCCCGACGTTTCTGCAGGGCGAGGGGATGGACGCGACGCTCGCCGGGTTCGCGAGCACGCTGCCCATGCTCGTCGCCGTGGCGTCGTCGCCGCTCTTCGGGGTGCTGGCCGACAAGACCGGCAGGCTCAAGGCGCTCATGGTGGCGTCGATGCTGGTCATGGGGCCTTGCGCGGCCGTACTGCTCACCACGGCCGGGCCTGCCCTGTGGGCGGCCGCGCTCGTCATGGGCGTGGTGGGCCTCGGCGCTCCCACGATGTTTCTGATCGTGTACCCGTCGGTGGTGGCGAACAAGGACGCCATGCCCATCGCCATGGGCTTCCTCGTGCTCACGCAGAGCCTGGGCCAGTTCCTCGGCTCGTCCATCATGCCCGCGGTGCTCGGCGCCGGGGGATGGGCCGCCGCCGGCGCCTTCGCGCTCGTGCTGGGTCTCGTGGGCACGGCGCTCCTCGCCCTCGTGCGGCTGGAGGCGCCTGCGAAGGATGCCGCTCAGAGGTCGAAGTAATACGAGTGCAGCAGGTACTCCTGCCCGTAGCGGCCGGCTAGCTTCGCCAGGTGCCGCTTCACCGCTACGAGGTCTGCCTGTCCGCCCTCGTAGCGTTCCATGAGGCGCGCGAACGAGGCGCGCTCGCGCGCGGAGGCGGCCCCCGACAC
>NC_021021.1:369543-390341 GCF_000210055.1 Gordonibacter pamelaeae 7-10-1-b | reverse complement strand
CCCGACACGTAGCCCCAAACGTGCTGGGCCGCGTTGCGCGCGCTGCCGGGCGGCGCTGGGCGGGCGAGCGCGCCGTCCACCAGGCGGTAGAACTCCCGCACCGGATAGGCGGCCTTGTCCTTGAGCAGGTTCCTCACCTGCTGGTAGGCCGCCTGGCCGTGCTCCAGCACGCTGTACTTGTACGCCGCCCATGCCCGCTCGAGCACCGCCGTCGTGCCGTGCGCGTCCAACGCGTTCAGGCACTTCAGCGCCGAGACGTTCTTGTCCTTCACCTCCAGCATCACGTCGGGCGCCCGCCCTTCGAGCGACGCGGCGAAGGCGAGGAACCCGTCGAGGCCGATCGTGTCGGCGTGGCTGCCGGGCCTCCTGCCCGGCGCCTGCTGGGCGTAGTGCACCTTCTGCGGACCGTCCTGCGGCCCCCACGTGCGCGCCGCCGCATCGAGGAGCTCGAGCCCGTCCCGGCCGCCCGGACCGCGGTTCAGCCGGTGGTGGAGCACGTCGAGCACCATCGGGATGCCGCAGGCCTCGCTCGCCGCCAGCGCGTCCTCGGCCGTGAACAGGCGGTCGTCGTTCTCCACGACCAGCCGCCGGCGCACGCCCGCGTCCAATTCGCGGCAGCGCGCGACGAAGCGTTTCAGGGCGGCCTCCTTGTCGCCGTAGGCGCCGCCCACGTGCAGGACGACCTTGGCCTCGGCGCCGGTGCCCAGCGCATCGAGGAAGGCCGCGTGGTAGGCCAGATCCGCCACGGCCCGGCGCACGACATCGTCGTCCGGGGAGTTCAGCACCGTGTTCTGCCCCGGGTGCATGCTGAGCCGCACCTGGTTCCGGGCGGCCAGCGCCCCGATGGCCGCGAGCCGCTCCCCGAACGCATGCGCCCAGTCCAGGCGGTTCGCCGGGCTCGACCCGAACGGGATGACGTCCGAGCCGACGCGGAAGAGCCGGATGCCGTTGGCGCCGCAGTAGCGGATGACCGCCTCCAGCGCCGACAGGTTGGCGCCGATGGCCTCCGCCAGCCGCTCGTCGCTCGCGTTCCGCATGGCCAGGGAGCGCATGCGCCCCTCGGGAAGCCCGAGCGTCTTCGATGCGTACCCGATGTTCATGGCACCGCCTGCCTTTCCGCACCTCGCCGTCCATGCGGCCAGCATAGGCGCTCGCGGCAGGCCCCTGCGGTTTCCGTTGCAAAACCGGTACGCGGCGGTTCTTCCCTAGGCCTTCGGGGCGCCGGGGGCCTTCGGGGCCGTGGGGGAAGCGGGGGGCTTGGGAGCGGCAGGAGCTGCGGGAATCGGCTTCTCGCCCTTCAGATAGGGTACGAGATCGCATCGGCAGTGCGGGCACCTCTTCAAGGCGATGCCGCTTAGAACCTGGATATCCTGGCCGCACTCGGGGCACTTGCTCGAGCTTGCGTCGGCCGACGCATCGGCGGGCCTGAAGCACATGGTTGGCACTTCCTTTCGGATCAGCTCGGGCGCCGCACCGTTGCGGCGCCCGAGCCTTGAGCGGAGGGATGCAGGGCAGGGCCCCTTCCGAGCCCAGTCCCTACTTGAACTTGCACAGGGCAAGCGCTGCGGTGCCGGCGAAGCCGATCACGCACATCACGATGCCGGTGAACATCCAGGCGGACACGTCGGGCCCGAGCAGCAGGGGAACGAGCCAGGTACCCAGGAACTGGCCGAGGCTCTGGATGAGCATGAGCACGCCCATGCCGATGGACATGAGCTCGGGGCGACCGAGGACGTTGATGTACGACGTCAGGCACATGACCGGGCCGCCCAAGCCGACGAGGCCCATGACGATGGCGCCGACCCACATCAAGGGACCGGTCTGGGTGAGCAGGATCAGCGTGCAGGGGCCCATGACGAGCATCGCGGCCAGGTACAGCGGCTTGCAGCGGCCCAGCTTGTCGGACAAGGCGCCGAACAGCGGGGACGATATGACGGCAAGCAGCATGGGAAGCGTGCTGACGAAGCCGGACAGCGTCGGGTCGACGCCCTGCTGCTGCAAGAAGGTGGGGCCAAAGCTCAGCACCGCCATCAGCGTCATGTTGAAGACGAGGAAGGCCGCGAAGAACAGTAGGATGTTGGGTTTCACGAACTCGCCGTAGCCGACCTTCCCGCCTGCGGCAGGCTCCGCAGCCTCCTCGAGCGCCTTGCCGGGGGCCTTGACGATCACCGCGACCACGATGGCGAACACCACGGCTGCGGCGGCGTAGATGACCCACACGCCCACGAAGCCGGTCGATGCGTACAGCGTGGGGGTCAGCACGCCGCCGACCACCGAGCCGAGGCAGACCCAAAGCGCCCAGATGCCCGTCGCCGATCCGATCTTGTCGGGGGCGACGTACTTCTGCACGGCCAAGGGGCCGCAGATGGTCACGAATATGAACGCCACGCCCTCGATGGCGCGGGAGACGATGAGGACCATGCCGTTACCCGCAAAGGCCCCCAGCAGCGAGCCGGCGGCGATGATGGCGGCAGCGGCGAGCAGCATGGTCTTCGGGCCGAACTTCTTCGCGAGCGCGCCCGTGGGAAGCGCCAGGACAATGCCCACGAACGTGAAGATGGACATGAGCCACGACGCGGAGCTTGCATCCATGTCCATGTTCGCCATGATGTCGCCCATGACGACGGGGACTTTGAACTGGATCGTCGCGATAGCCGTTCCGAACAGGAGCATGGCAACGGCGATCAGCGCCCAGTTCCCGTATTTCTTGCTGGTGCTCATAAGGAACCTCCTCCTTTGGTGTTTCGCATGCACGAGCCCAGGCCGGAACCTTGCAACCCCTTCGGCCTAGAGCGCCCTTATGTTGTCCTGGACGGCTTCGAAGCGCTCCCCTCCGGGGCCGCGGAAGAACATGATCCGCAGCTGCGCCCCGGCATCGCCGCAGACGGCGAAAACGTCGGAGTCGCCGCCTGCCAGAGGACGGTCGAACTCCAGGGGCGGGTCGAACGGGCCCGCCTCGACGGCGACGCCCCGCTCGGCCAGATGCGCGACGAAGCCGTCCATGTCGTCCACGCGCAGCGCCACGTGGTTGAGGCAGCTCCCGGCGGCCTCGCACGTGGCCTTGTCCTCGCATTCCAGCAGCTCGAAGACGAGGTCTCCTCTTTTGAGCCATGCCATCTTGAGCGGCTTGTCGCCCTCCTGGGCGTCCGACTCGAACAGGAGCCTGCAGCCGAGCACATCCTCGTAGAACGCGATGGATTCCTCGATATCGCGGCAGTAGATCCCCACATGATGAAAGACCGATTCCATGGTTCCCCTCCTTCGCATGCATTCGGTGAAAAATCGGGATGCGCGGCGTGCGAGCCTGGTCGCCGCGCATCCCAAGGCGATGCCTCGCCGACGCTAGCCCTGGTCGCTCGACGTGGCGGCCATGACCTCGGCCGCAGTGGCGTTCTTCATGCGCAGCTCGCGGAGGCACATGACGTCGCCGCCGAGCTCCGTGACGCTGCCGCAGTCGCCCGCGTACACGTCGTCGGTGGCGGTGCGGCGCTTGGTGAGCTGGACGGCCTTCTCCGCATCGTAGGGAATGAGCTGCTCCTTGGGCGGGTTCGCCTTGGCGACCCAGTTGGGCATGGTCAGCTCGGGGTCGGGCATGGTCTCTATCTTGCGGACGTCGCCGTACTTCTCCACCAGCTCGTCGATGGGGCCGAAGTCCAGGGCGCGCATCGGGCAGGAGGCCACGCACAGGGGCAGCTGGCCCTTCTCCAAGCGGTCGATGCACAGGGTGCATTTGCTCATCTTGGTGCCGAGCTCGTCGCTCGCGAACTTCGGGGCGCCGTAGGGGCAGGCCTGGAAGCAGTTGCGGTCGCCCTGGCACTTCTCCTGGTCAACCAGCACGGCACCGTACCGGTCCTCCTTGAAGATGGCGCCGTGCTCGCAGGCGGAGACGCACACGGGGTTGTCGCAATGGCCGCAGCTGAAGGCCAGGATGCCGATAGACGTGAGCGGGAACGCGTTTTTCTCCCACATGTAGACGCTCATCCACTTCTCGGGGCCGGGGGCGATGTCGTACCAGTCCTTGCAGGCCACCGAGCAGGCCTTGCAGCCGTAGCAGCGTCCCTGGTCGAAGAAGAATCCGTACTGGGCCATGTTATTCTCCCACCTTCCTGATCTCCACGAGGCCGGCTGTCAGCAGCGCGCCCACCACATGCGGCAGGTGCGTGTCGCCGATGAGGAGGTTGCAGTTGCCGGCTTCGTCGATGCCGTAGGGCATGAGCTTGGACTTCCTTACGTTGTCGAACTTGGACCATTCGCCATGCCCGATGGACACGGTGCCGGGAAGCAGCTTAGAGGAGACGTACGCGGTGATCTCCACCTCGCCGAACTGGTTGTACACCAGCACGCGGTCGCCCGTCTTGATGCCGCGGTCGGCGGCGTCGGCGGGGGACATGCGCACCATGTGCTCGTAGCAGTCGCCCTTGAGCCAGGGGTTCTGGTCGTTGGACGAGTGCTGGCGGTACGTGGACACCGGCGTGACCATGGACAGTGGGAAGTTCCTCGTCCACGGGTGGTAGTAGCTGTCGTTCGCGGGTAGGTCCTGGTAGGTGGGCTGCCAACGCGGGTAGGCATCCATCTGCCCGCCGTAGCGGGTCTTCGTCAGGTCGGTGTCCCTCACGTAGGAGCTCTCGAACTCGATCTTGCCGGACGGCGTCTTGAACGGCGAGCGGCCCCATTCGACCGTGTTCTTGAAGGGGTAGAACCACTCGCCCGGCTCGCCGGGAACGCGGACGATGGGCAGCTTCTGGAACTCCTCCCACGAGGGCGGCTCAATCTCGTAGTAACCCAGAAGGCCGTTCTCGTCCTCGGCCCACTTCTCGTAGGCCGGCTTGTAGATGCGCTCGATGACCTGGTCGTCCCAGTCGTGCCAGTCGGTGACGTCGAGCATCTTCGGGCAGTACTTGTCGGCGAAGCCGAGGCGGCGGGCCAGCTCCATCCAGACCCAGTCCTTCGAGCGGACCTCGCCCGGAGGGTTCACGCCCTTGCCGGCGAACAGGAAGTAGTTCATCATGCCGGAGGGCGAGTTCCAGAAGCGGTTGATGCCGAAGAAGTGCATGTCCGTCGACTCGAACTGGATGACGGGGGAGGGCAGCACGATGTCGAGGAACTCGATGGACGGCTGATCGTGGAAGTACTGCCAGCCCCAGGAGAACTCCATGTCCGCGAAGCCCTGCATGCGTTTGGACACGTGATGCTGGTTGTTGATGTAGTTGTTCGGGATGATGGCCATCTTCAGGTTCGGCAGCGGGCTGTCGGCCGGGCAGCCGATGCGGCGGCGGAACTCGTCCTCGGTGATCTCACCGGCGGCGTAGAGCTTCTGGCAGTGCATGACCTCGGTCACCTTGTTGTTGTTATTGGTGATGGGGTTGACCACGTCGCCCTTGATCTGGCCGGTATCAGGCACGGGGGCGAAGAGGCGGGGTTGGGTCACCAGGTTGGCGCCGCCGCCCTCGCAGCCGCCGGGAATGGACAGGTTGCCGGTCATGGCCTGCAGGAGCATGGCCACGGCGGCGGCGTAGTCGCCCAGGTTGCGCTTGGACACGCCGTACATCTGCTGCAGGTGGACGGGCTTCATGGAGGCGTAGTAGCGGGCGAAGGCCTCGATGGTCTCGGCCGGGATGCCCGTGATCGGCTCGGCCCATGCGGGGTCGTGCGCGACGCCGTCCACCTCGCCGACGACGTACTTTCGCCACTCCTCGAAGCCCTCGGGCTCCACCCACTGCGCCACGTACTCGTGGTCGTAGAGGTCCTCGGTGTAGAGCACGTAGGCCACGGCCAGGCCGAACGCCGTGTCGGTGCCGGGGCGGATGGGTATCCACTGGGCGCCCAGAGCCTCGGCGCTCACGTTGTACACCGGGTCGATGAGGATGAACTTGCAGCCGCGCTCCTGGGCCAGCTTCATGTAGTAGGGCACGTGGCCGAACCACGACACCATGGGATCGAATCCCCAGAGCACCACGAGCTTGGAGTTCAGCAGGTCGGGGGCCTCGAAACCGGGGAATGCGTCGGACGTCCCCTTGATAAGGCAGTCGGTGAGGCGCACGCCCAGGTGGAAGTCCTCGGCGGCGGCACTGCCGGAGGTGGAATGGTCGCCCCAACCGGTGATGGTGCCCGGCATATAGGAGGCGAACGGGAAGTCCGAGCTCTCGAACGCCACGTAGTAGCAGTAGTACAGCCAGGGGTTGTCGGGATTCTCCTCGGCCATCTGCTTCATCTTGCCTGCGATGGTGTCGAGCGCCTCGTCCCAGGATATGCGCTCGAAACGGCCCTTGCCGGAGCCTTTCCCGCCCACGCGCTTCATGGGGTAGAGCAGGCGGTTCTCCGAGTAGAGCTCCTGGCGCCACGCATGGCCCATGGGACAGGCGCGGGCCTGGAGCATGCCGGTCTGGACGGCATCCTCGTTGTCATCCTCGCGTGCGATACCCGGATTGACCGAGTCGTCGGGCTCGATGGCGACGATCTTCCCATCCTTCACGCTGCACTTGATCAGGCAGGTGGCGTCCCAACAGCCGTTGTTATGGCAGGTGGTGTAGAAGAAGTCGACCCCTTCGTGACGCTCGCCTAGTTTCTCGACTACCGATTCCCTTGACATCGTGCCCCCTTTCGTTTGAGCGACTCGCTCGAAAGAACGCGCTCGCGCCCGTTGGCGCAACCCGCTTGCCTGCAGGCTACTGAGCATGGGAGGGGGTTCGCAAGGTAGTTTCTGCTTTTCCCTTATTCGGGAATATCGCATGACCCGAATTTTGTGGATTCCCGCCATTGCGAAGGATGAGGCGACCCGGAAAATCCAGATGCTAAAATGAACGGAGAATTCCCGGATACGGCACGCCGGCCAAAAGGTTGCCGGGTGCGGAAGTCGTTCGCCGGCGCGGGGCAGGGCGGGCGCCTTTGCCGGCCGGGAGCTTTCAGGGGAAGGACAGGGGTGAGATGGGATACTCCGGCTACTCTTATTCGGCCTTGACCCAGGCGGAGTTCTACAAGGCGGAGGCCGAGCTGATCCGGTTCGGCGAACGGCTCGCGCACAGCCCCAGCGCCAAGTACCTGCAGGACACGCTGCTGGCTATCGACGCCATCTTCGCCATACGCATGTCGCACGACATGACGCTTCCGGCCGTTCCCCTGATCACTGCGTTCGATCTGTCGAACGGGAAGTACCGTGGCGATGCCGAGCAGGGCATACGCATGCAAAGGCCGGAGTTCCGGCTCCCCGACGACTGCCTGAACGCCGCCCTGCAGGCGATTCACTATATGCAGGCCATAGAGTGGGCTTCTGCTGTGAGCAGGCAGGATGCCGCCATCACCATGGAGACCGTCCTGCACCTTCACGAGATACTCCTAAGCGGCAAGACGGGCGACAACCGCTACCACGGCTTCAGGAGCAACTTCCTGCCGCACAAGAAAGGGTCCGACCCCACCGCCATCCCTTTGGAAATCAGCGACCTCTGCGCCTTTGCGAGCAGCGAGGCGTACTCGCCGCTCGGGCAGGCGTCCATCATCCACTGGGCTTTCGAGAGGATCGTCCCGTTCGACACGATGATCGACCGGACGGGGTTGATACTGGCCTTCATGCCCATGTTCAGACGCGGCCTTTTTGCGAGCGGCTACATGGCGCCCATATGCTGGGGCGCCTCGATCGGGAGGGAATACCGTCGGAAGCTGAAGGACTCCTCGCGCATCGACCACCCGCCGGGGAAGGGGGAGGACCTAAGGGAGCACTGGGCAGTCTACAATGCGCAGAACACGTACCTGTCGGTGGTCGTCGCGGACTCGTTCTTGGCCGAGGCTGAGAAGCTGAGCGCGAAATGGAGGTCGCAGAACCTGCGCATACCGGCCCATTCCGCACTGGACAAGCTGCTCGACCTGCTCCTGGGAAACCCCGGGCTGTCCACCATACGCGCCGCCGAGCTGATCGGGAAGAGCTACGGTGCCACCAACGAGGCCATAAGGCAGCTGGCCCGCGCGGGCATCGTCAGGGAGGTGGCGGTCGACGGCAGGGAGCGCATCTTCGTGTGCGGGCAGTCTGCCGCCATGATCACGGATTTCGTGGAAAGCCTGGTCAAGAAGGGTGACGAGGCGGAATCGAGCGGGGTGCGCTGCTAGGCGCGCCGCCCAAGGAGCGGGGTCTGCCGCTGGGCGGGGCAGGGGGCGATGCGTCATCAGGCGGGTCGCTACGCTGCGACCCGCCTGTGCGCCTTCATCTTTCGATGGTCCAGACCTGCAGACCTACTTCGCTGCTTTCGCGGTGGTGTCGCTGTGGAAGTTGGAGAAGCCGCCGACCGCGTTGGACACGAACCTGCCCTCGCCCTTGGAGAAGAACACCTGCGCTGCCATGAGGTCTTTCAAGCTGACCCCGATCTGCGCCATGGCCTCCTTCTGGCTCATCCCCGCCTCGATGAAGCCGTTCAGCTCCTCCGCCTTCTTCGGTGATTCCAGAGCCATGAACTCCTCGCGATTCATAAGGTACCTCCCCTAAAGATCGTCGCCTGCCGCTCCGCAAGCCCATTATAGAAAGGGGAGGGACGTTCCCTAAGAACGTTTCCGTTCAACGCATCAACGGAAACGTTCGCCCATCGGAACCTGACGGCGAATGCGCCCTGGCGCGAATATGGGCGGAGCAAGCATCTGCGGCTATGGTGCTGGAATCCTTTTCGCCTGCGGCCTGCAGCCTCGCGCGATCAATATCATTAGCTCGATGTCTCTCGAGAACAGCTCGACGCTTTCGACAGGCATTTCGTTTTTCCGGTCCGCCAAATCCCACAAGGGGCCGGCTAGGGACATGAGGACGATCGTCGCGAACCCGACTATCACGAAAAGAGCCGCTGCAAGGCTCATGCTGGAGGAGTCTCCTGACGGATCTGCCAGCCTCATCAGAAACGATACGAACACACCCACCACCAGCGCCGCATACGCGCGGTCGGTGAACGTCTTGCGCGCCTCGCGCCGGAGCAGCAAGAACCGCTGGGCTTCTTCCTGCACGAAACCGAGAGCATCGGGAGTCAGGCCGGTTTGGGCAACGAACTTTCGCCTGATCCGCTCAACCTGCTCGATGGCGCTCCCGAGATCGTCCAGCGCGCTTTTACGTTTGAGCCTGTTCAACAATATCGAATAGAAAAAGGAAAGAACGAGCGTGAACGCCAAGACGGCACTTTGAACGTTAAAGGCAAAATCGCTCGGCAGCAGCGTTGAAGCAGCAATGCCAAACAGGCACAGAATCAGCACTATCAGGAAAACCTTCGCAGAGAACGGTGCATTGGTCGCAAAACGCCGCCATATCGAGCCGCGCTCATCTCTTTCGATATTCTGCCATATTTTGAAATAATAGCCGAGCATAACAACCCCGCATCCCCGATCCCTATCAACCGACCATCGACCGATCACCGGCCAACCATCACCGATCAACCCCTAATTGAAATCTGACTTGCAAAAACTCCGCTTTTAGTCTCGCAATAGCAAAGGAGTCCGGAAAAGCACGGGACGGCCGACCTGCTCGGCCCTAGTGAAGAACCGGCGCCGGCATCAGAGCTCACACGCCTTCGACGGCCAGCCTTCCGAGCTTGTCGATCGACATGATCACGGGGTCTTCGTCGCCGAAGCCCTCCAGCAGGTCCCTCACGGCAGACGCGGTCATGAGACAGCTCCTCTCTTCGGGCTCGAAGCCCGCCAAGGCCCGCGAAAGGCGCTCCTGCGGGCCGTCGGAAGCGTAGCGGTACTGCCCATCGGCGTCCCTTACCGTGGCCATGCTGCGGAGGCGCGCGAACCTGACCAGGTCCTCGTCGTCGGCGCCAGCTTCCCTTGCCAGCAGCAGCGCCGTCTTTCTCATGTCGTAGCCGCCCGCAGTGCCTGGGATCCCGGCTCTCGAGAACACCCTCTGCACGATCTCCCGGATGCTCCTGTCTGAAAGCCTGGCTCCGAACGACCTTGTCGACTCCGACGCGAACAGGGGCTCGTCCGAAGATCGCGGCTTTCTGGCATCCAGATACCTCTTCAGCTTGTCGGCCGGAGGTTTCGGGAGCCTCAGAACGGATTCCGGCCTGGAGTCGGACGCGTTCACGAGCACGACGGCGCAGTCCTCGAGGAAGGCCACGTCCGCTACGTTTGCCGCGCGAGCCTCGCATGGCTTGAGGGCGCCCTCCATCAGGACGCCTATGAGCGCCGCGTCCCTGTCCGTTTCGCACGCCGCCATCACCAGGCGCGCCTCGGCGGGGGAAAGGGCCTTCCTCATCCCCTTTCCGGGCGCACGGCTGGGCACTGCGACGTCCTTCCCGGCCTTCTCCACCTCCCCCTCGCTGACCCACCTGTGCAGGCGCTTGACGGTGTTGAGGGCTTGGCTGGCGGTGCTGCTCGAATACGATGCCCGCATTTCGTCGTAGAAGAGGAGGACGTCGTCGGCGCCGGCATCCTCGAACGGGACACCCCGCGACTCGAGGTGGTCGGCATATAGGCGAAGATGGTAGCGGACGTTCCTCTGGGACGCGGCGACCATGCGCGAGCGCTCCATCATCTCGTCGACGATCCTCGGGTCTATCCACGTGCTGGTCTTCGGCATCGCCCGTTCTCCTATATCGCCGTGCGTACGGCGATGTCAACTGCCATTATATGGGAAGTTTAGCATGCGGCGCATACATGCGAGGACGGAAGGAAGTGATGAAAATGTCCGGAAAGGGAAAGGGGCAGCTCGGTTATGGCGAGCGCGAGACGATCGAAAGGCTCATCATGCGCAAGGAAAGCATCTCCGGGATAGGGAGGGCCATCGGCAGATCGCCCTCGACCGTGGAGCGCGAGATAAAGAGGAACGGCACCGACTCCCCTGCAGGCAAGCTCGCCGTGACGACGCGGAGCATATGCGTCCACCAGAACGCCTGCGCACAGGTGGACCTGTGCGGGAAGGGGTGCCTGACGCCCTGCCGTAAATGCAAAGACTTCCTCTGCAACAGGCTCTGCCCGGAATTCGAGGCAGTTCCGTGCCCGCTTCTCGAGAAGCCGCCGTACTGCTGCAACGGATGCATCGAACTATACGGCTACGGGTGCACGCACCCCTATCATTTCTACGACGCGAAGGCCGCCCACGAAAAGGCCACGGACAGGAAAGTGGCGTCCCGGATGGGGATAGACTGCACGCCCGAGGAGCTGGCGGCGACCACGGCGATCGTGAAGAAAGGCCTTGCCCAAGGACAGAGCATACGCCACATATTCGCCGCCAACGAGGGAAAGATGTGCTGCTCGTGGCGAACCTACTACGACTACGTCGAAGACGGCCTCATCGAGGACGTCTCGAACATCCATCTGCCGAGGAAGGTCAGGTACAGGAAGCGCAAGAAGAGCGGGGGGCAGGAGCGCGGCATCCCCAGAGAGGCTCTCGTGGGCCGCACGTACGACGACTTCGAGAAGCTCACCGAGCAGCAGAGGCTGTGACCACGTTCTTGGAGGTCTTCTCCTCGAGGAGGAGCATGAGCTGGAAGTTGGTGCGCCTGAACAGGATCGTGAGGATCGCCTGTTTGTCCACGCCCTGGCGCCCCACGACGCAGTCCATCTCCACCGCAGACAGCCATAGACATGCTTGAATCGCTGTGCGGAGAGCTGTTCCCGAAGGTCTTCCCGATATTCCTCTGCGACAGGGGAAGCGAATTCTCGGACCCTGAGCGGATAGAGCATTCGAGGAACGCCAAGCCCCGTGCGAAAGTGTATTTCTGCGACCCGCTGCAATCGCAGCAGAAGCCCAAATGCGAGAAGAACCACGTCGAGATCCGAAAGGTGCTGCCGAAAGGGGAGAGCGACTTCGACGCGCTCTCCAAGCCCGACATGGCGGTCCTGATGTCCCATGTGAACTCCTACGGGCGGGAAGCGCTCGGATGGGCCGCTCCGTACGATCTTGCGCAGCTGACGCTGCCGACCAACCTGCTCGACGGATTGAGCATCGGCCGGATCCCCGCAGAGGAGGTGACGCTGAAGCCCTATCTCCTCTCCCATGCGATAGCCGGAAAGTAAAGACGATGCGCGCGGGACTCCGGGTCCCGCATCGGATAGACGCAGGCATTTCACTTGCACGGGCGAGGCTTGATTCACCCCAGCGTTTTGCGTTTAGTCTCGCAATTACCAAAATTGGGGTTTGAACAGGTGTGCCCTAAAACGCATGGATCTTCACAATTCAATAGTGAGCCGCGAGCGTTGCGAGATTAAACGCAAAGGAAAACAGGGGCTGGAACTCGCTGTTGCGAGACTAAATGCAAATCAGCAGGTCATTTCCATAATTCTCCGCTTTTCGGATTGCAATTAACCATCACCGATCAACGAGCTCTTTCATCCTTAACTTTACATAACATATGTTATCAATAATTTTGTTATCGTTGTGGGGTAGTGCTGTCGGTGTTAGCCCCAGGTTGAGTTGCCTTTGGGGGTTGTGCACAGGTCGGTGCCGGGTGCGAGGTTTCCGTAATCGCCGGATTCGAGGGCTTCGAGCACGGCCGGGTACATAAGGTACGCGGAAACCGCGTTCAACACCAGCGCGATACTGCATACGACGATGCCGATTATGCAAGACCGCTTGAGTCGCTTCGCTGGCGCGGCGACATCGGTCAACCTGGTAGACAAGGCGTTCAGCTTCTTGAGCGCGATGACGGCGCACACCAGTCCGGCAGTTGCGAGGAACACGCCTCCAACGAACAAAGACACGGGTCCGGCAATGCTTGCCACCATGACGAGGTTCTGGGCAACCTTCAGGTCGCGAACGTCGCGCTCGTTGGGCCGCAGCCTCGGGCCTTGGTTGGGCGGTTCGGGGTATCCGGGCGGCTTGGGGGGCTGATTTTGGTCATCCATAGTCGATTGCGTCCAATCTATCAAAATTTCGCGTCTCTGACCTGCGGTTTTATAAACGAGGCTCTGAGAGCCGTTCTAAGGCCCCATCTTGTCCTTCGATGAGTCCTAGGTCATGGAAACAGGGCGTTTTCTTGCGCTTCGCCCACGCACTATAGCATGCCGTGTTCTTGGGAGCGTTCCGCGGCCTCCAAATCCACCGTAGCGGCATGGAGCCGTTTCAGGCTCTCGTCGAGTTCCTCGCGCTGGTACTCGAGCACGGTCTCTTGCGCCCGCAAGATCGACAGGCGCTCGGCCCGGGTGGTGTCGCCACGCCTGCAGAGGCGCACGAAGTACTGGATGCCCTCGATGGACAGGCCGCTTTTGCGGAGCGCCTCGACCAGGTGCAGCTGGGCAACGTCGGCCTCGGAGAACGTCCGCACGCCGCGCTTGTCGCGGTGAAGGTTCGGAAAGAACCCGCACTTGTCGTAATAGCGGATGGTGAAAGCCGAGATTCCCGTCAAGGCGACAACGTCGCCGATGCCGTAGATCGGATCGGCTTGCGTTGCCGGAACGTCGGCGATCCGGCTATTTCGCCCCTCGTCGCCCATAGGCCTCCTCGGAAGTCGACTTGAGTACGTGCTTAGAGTTACTCTAACTAAAAATGATTTTAACTTAGAGTAACTCTAAGTGCAATATGAAAGCCTCGGCCTACCCGGAGCCGCTATGCGCCGATGCCGCTGCTGCCGAACCCGCCGGTCCCTCGATCGGTGGCGGGCAGATCCTCGCACGGCTCGAACACGGCCTCGGCCACGCGCATGATGGCCAGCTGCGCGATGCGGTCTCCCCGTTTGATCTCGAAAGGCTCACGCGGGTCGAGGTTGACGAGGATGGCCTTGATCTCGCCACGGTAGTTGCTGTCGATGAGCCCCGGTGCGTTCACGAGGGAGATCCCGTGCTTCGCGGCCAAACCGCTGCGCGGCAGCACGAAACCGGCGTAGCCGGCCGGAATGGCGACGGCGATGCCGCAGGGCACGAGCTTGCGCTCGAAGGGCTGCAGCGTCTCGTCGACCGTCGAGCGCAGGTCGACGGCGGCATCGCCCGCGTAGGCGCAGGCAGGCACCGTAAGCTCGGCGTCGAGCGCCTTGAGGGGGATCGCAAGGCGCTCCATCAGCGCAGCCCCTCGAGGGCGGCGGCGAACTCCTCCACATTCTGGAAATCCTTGTAGACGCTTGCGAACCGCACGTAGGCCACGTCATCGAGCTTCGCCAGGCGCACGAGCACCATGTCCCCGAGTTCCTTCGACCTGATCTCGTTGCAGGAGGCGTTGCGGAGCTCGGTTTCTATACTGTCGACGAGCGACGCTATCTGCTCGGGCGAGACAGGCCGCTTCCCGCAGGCGATGAGCAGGCCGCGCATGAGCTTCTGGCGGTCGTAGGCCTCTGAGGACCCATCGGCCTTGATGACGATGAGCGGGTTCTCGCCCAAGCGCTCGTAGGTGGTGAAGCGGCGACCGCAATCGAGGCATTCGCGACGTCGCCGGATAGCCGTGCCATCCTCGGAAGGGCGCGAGTCCACCACTTTCGATTCGAGGTTTCCGCAGGAAGGACAGCGCATGAAAGGCTCCTTTGCTCGATTTTGGCTCAGCCTAGCATACAGGATATTGTGGTTCAATCCGCATCGTCGATCCCTGCAAAAAAACCGCCCCCTGCAGAATCAGGGGGCGGTTCCGAAGCTGCACGAGCCTGCAACCTCACCTGCAGCCAAGCAGCGGGGAAAGGGTCACAGCTTCACCCTCACGTGGGTGTCGCCCAGCCCTCCCCCTTCGGCGCAGTCGACGTCGAACATCCAACGGGTTGCGGTGAGCGCGTCCAGGAAGCGCTCGTCGTGGGATACGAGCACCAGGGCGCAGGGGCAGTCGGCCAGCACGTCCTGCAGGGCCTCGACGGAGCGGATATCCAGATGGTTCGTCGGCTCGTCCATGGCAATGAGATGAGGACGCCCCATCAGGCCCTAAGCCAGCAGGAGCTTGCGCATCTCGCCGGGGCTAAGGTCGTCTCCCTCCAGGATGCGCGTCGGCGGCGAATCGAGCCGGGCGACGATGGAGAGCAGGCGCCCGCGGCTGGCAGGCTCGAGGACCTTCACGGAGGCAAGCAGGTCGCGCGCCTGGTCGCACCCTATCTCCTGGGGAACGAGCACCACGCCCTCTTCCGGCACCTGCCGCAGCACCTCGGCGAGCAGCGTAGACTTGCCCGCGCCGTTCCTGCCGACCAGGCCTATGCGGTCGGTGTTGCCCACGTACAGCTGCGGATGGTGCAGCATGCGCCCCCCGCCCAGCGCCAAGGACCCGGCCTCGCGGTGAACGAGAACCTTGCGTGGGGAGGGCTCGGCGTCGAGGCAGAGCGCGCCCTCGTACACCTTCGCGGTATGCGCCTCGGACACCCGTTTCTCGGCGCGCTCGAGCTTCTTCCCCATCTGCGACGAGAGCCGCCCGGCCTTGCCATCCTGGCCGGAATAGATGGCCAGCTTGACCTTCGTGCGCCCGTCGTGGTCGTGCCGGTCGAGATGGCGGGCCGATCGCCGTGCGGCCGAGCGGGCTGCCACTCCCTCCCGACGGGTGGTTTCCGCCTTGAGGCGGCCCAGCTCGCGGCGGGCGTTGGCCCGCTCTTCTGCCAGGGTCCTCCGGCGCAGGTCTATCTGCTCCTTCGCCTGGGAGTACGAGCCGGGCACGGTAACGGCGCGCCCCTGGTCCACGAACACGCACGAGGTGGCCAAACCGTCGAGCAGCGCGCGGTCGTGCGATACGAGCAGGCCCGTCCTCCGATACTCGGCGAGCGTGCGCGCCACCAGATCGCGGGTGTCGGCATCAAGGTGGTTCGTGGGCTCGTCGAGCGCAAGGAGCACGGGATCGGCCGCCAGGGCGCATGCTATCTGGATTCGCTTGCGCTCGCCGTGCGACAGCGTGTCGAAGCGCCACAGCCACGCGTCGTCGATGCCGAGCAGGTAGCGCAGGCGCACGGCCTTGGGCCCGTAGTCGCAGGCGAACTCCTCGAGGCCCGCGGGCGCAGCATCCGTCGACTGGGCACAGAACAAGCCAGCGACCTGCGGTGAAACGCTCCCCTTCTGCGGCTTGAGCACCCCGCAGACAATCTTGAGCAGCGTGCTCTTGCCGGCCCCGTTCGGGCCGACCACGCCGGTCCAGCCGGGGGCGAACACGGCAGACGCGTCATCGAGCGCCAGGGCATCGGCGCCATCGTAGGCATAGGTAAGATGGTGGGCTGAAACGAACATGGAGGGGCCTCCCTTTGAGAGGCACCGGAAGCGATGCTTTTCGCGCTGGTCGCCCGCATGCCGACGCGGCAGCGAGGGCAGGGCTGGGAACATCAAGGAACGGCAACGAAAGCGCACCCGGTGCATAGCTTGCATGACCTGTCGGGTGTCCGAAGGCTTTCGTTAAAACCTCATGTTCCTTGTCTCCTTTTCGAAGGCGCCGTCTGCGGCAGCCTGTCTGGACTATCGATCTAAGCGGAAGTCTACCACACGGACCCGCAGGGAGGAAGGCCCCTCCGACGGAATGGGGGCGCCCCCGGGGTGGCGGGGGCGCCTCGCAGCCACAGAAACGCAGCATCTGTGGGTATTCCAAGGCCGTTAGAGGCCGATGAAAATGCTGACGAAGGCAAAGAGGGAGAAGACGCATCCCGCCAGGGCGCCCTGCCACGGCCTCACGCGGCCGTAGGCGCACCCGGCTACGCTGCCGCGGTGAAGGGCCCGCACCGTTTCCGGAGCGCCGTAGTGGGCGTGCGCACGATGCGCTGCAGACGATGGTCTCTGCGCGTGCGCAGACGACGCGCAAGCGCCTTGGGAAACGTCCCCGGGAAACTCGATGATAGCCCCAGCTGCAGGCACATGCCCGAACTCCGGCTGCAGGGCCGACGTGCCGTCGAGGGGGTACCGCATCTCGAAATTCTTCATCTTTCTGCCTCCTAGCCCTTGCGTAGAACCTTTGTTCGCATATATAATAGGACGAACAAAAGTTCATGTCAATACGTAATTAAAACATTTGTTCGTTCAAGGGAAAGGACGGGGCATGTCCGACAAAGTGACGAAGCGTCAGAAGGCAGTGCTCGACTGCATCGAGGAGTGCATCCGCGAGAAGGGCTACGGTCCCACCGTGCGCGAGGTTTGCCAGAGCCTGGGCCTTTCCTCCCCTTCGACGGTCCATGTGCACCTCAAGGCGCTTGAGGAGAAGGGGCTCATCAAGCGCGATCCGCTCAAGTCGCGCTCCATCGCGCTCACCTACCCGCTCGGCGACACGGAAAGCGCCTCCAACGTCGTCAAGCCCAGCTTCAACAAGGTGGTGAACGTGCCGCTCGTGGGCAACGTGGCGGCCGGCTCCCCCATCCTGGCCGAGGAGAACATCACCGACACCATCTCGCTCCCCACCGACATCGTGGGCGACGCGCCGTCGTTCTTGCTGTCGGTGCGGGGCGAATCGATGATCGAGGCAGGCATCAACGACGGCGACTACGTGGTGGTGAAGGAGCAGCCCGTCGCCAACAACGGCGACATCGTCGTGGCCATCATCGACGACGGCGCGACGGTCAAGCGCTTCTACAAGGAATCCGACCACATCCGCCTGCAGCCGGAGAACTCGACGATGGAGCCCATCATCACCACCGATTGCTCCATCGCGGGCAAAGTGGTGGCGGTGTTCCGACGCCTGTAGGCGGCGCCTTGCGGTGCTCCGCCGGAGAAGCGCCGCGCCCTGTCGGGGTACGGCCCCTGCAGGGGAAACGCCGGCCTTGGAAAGAGGGAGCCCGTTCGTCCCAGGACTGGCCGGCGATCCGAGATCGCGTCGTTCGGTCGCGAACTGCTTGGTTAGAGTTACTCTAACCAAGCAGTTCGCAGCTTCCCGGAAGGGACGCGCCTAACGGTCCTTCTCCGCCGCGTAGGGACGGAACAGGCCGGCAAAGGACGGAGCTGCCAGCATGACGAGGTGCGTGCCGTCCTCCTCGTGCTTCTCGGACAGGATATGGCAACGCTCGTGCGCCACCGAGACGAGGTCGCCCCGGTTGTAGGGGATCACCACGTCGAGATGCTCGTCCTGCGCCGAGGCGACGCGGGCGACATGCCCGACAAGCTCGGCAATGCCCTCCCCCGTCGCCGCCGACACGAACTGTGCCTGCGGGTGGCGCGCCTTGAGGGCGCCGCATTGCTCCCCGTCGAGCAGGTCGCATTTGTTGAACACGAGCACGCGGAGCAGGTCCTGCGCCTCGATCTGCCCGAGCACGTCCTCGACTGCGGCGATCTGAGCCTCGTACTCGTCCGACGACGCATCCACCACGTGCAGCACCAGGTCGGCGCCCGTTATCTCGTCGAGCGTCGACTTGAACGCCTCTATGAGCGTGGTCGGCAGCTTTTGGATGAACCCGACCGTGTCAGTGACGGTGATCTCGCGTCCTTCAGGCAGCTCGAACTTGCGCGTAGTGGAGTCCAACGTGGCGAACAGCTTGTCGTAGGCCAGCACGTCCGCATTCGTCAAGCGGTTGAGCAGGCTCGACTTTCCGGCATTCGTGTAGCCGGCCAGCGCCACCTTGAACATGCCGCTCTCGTAGCGGCTCTCGCGCTGGATGGCGCGCACCTCGGCCAGATGCTTGAGCTCGCGCCTGATGGACGTGATGCGCTTGCGCACCATGCGGCGGTCGACCTCGAGCTGGCTCTCGCCCTCGCCGAAGCGCGACCCCACGCCGCCGCCCATGCGGTTCGAGGCCAGGTGGGCCCACATGCCGCGCAAGCGCGGCAGCAGGTACTCGTTCTGGGCGAGCCGCACCTGCAGGCGGCCCTCCTTGCTGGTGGCATGCAGCGCGAAGATATCGAGGATGAGCGCCGTGCGGTCGATGACCTTCACGTCCTTGCCCACCACCTTCTCGAGGTTCGACTGCTGGGAGGGCGTGAGCTCGTCGTCGAACACCACGAGGTCGGCCGCGTGGGCGCGTGCCAGCTCGGCTACCTCCTCGGCCTTGCCCGAGCCGACGAACGTGCGCGGGTTCGGCGCGTCGAGCTTCTGCGTGGTGACGGCCGCAACGTCGGCGCCCGCCGTGTCCACGAGGCGCTCGAGCTCGGCGAGAGAAGAGGCCAGCGGCCAGGAGGCGCCGGGGCGGTCGACGCCCACGAGCACGGCCTTCTCGCGGCGCTCTTCGGATACAGGGGTCATGCCCCGCGTGATAACGGATTCGAATTCAGACATGGAGCCAACCTTTCGAGGCAGGAACAGGCACACCGGTACTGACGGCGGCGTGCGAAGACAGTCGGGCGCGGTCGCAACCGCTAGGGAAACGCGTGTGCTGTCTGCATGATAGGTGCTCCGATCTTGAAGGCTCTTCGGCAGGGCCGGCCTGCGGAACCGTATCATACCACAAGCCCACCCTGTCACGGAAACGCTCAGGCAACAGCGTCTCCCAGCACGTCCAGCGCCTCGGCCGCCTGCGCCGCGACGTCGGGCTCGTTCGCGTCGATCCAGCGGATGCGCCTATCCTTGCGGAACCACGTGCGCTGCCGTTTCGCGTAGCGGTGCGTGGCTGTCTTGATGCGCGTGGCGGCCTCCTCCATCGTCGTCTCGCCGTCCAGGGCGGCGACGACCTCCTTGTACCCGATAGCCTGGGGGGCCGTGATGCCGTCTCGGAACCCGCCCTGCAGCAGGCGCGCGACCTCGTCCACAAGGCCGGCGTCGAACATGCCGTCCACGCGCGCGTCTATCCGCGCGTTGAGCACCGCCGGCTCCACGGACAGCCCGACGAAGCATGCCGGCACGAGCTGCGGGATGTCCGCCAGCTTCGCGCGCTGCTCGGCAAGGCTCGTGCCCTCCTCCAGCAGCTCGAAGGCGCGCACGACGCGCTTGACGTCGGCGGCGGGCACGATGGCGGCGCTTGCGGGGTCGCGCTCGCGCAGCAGCTCCCACAGGACGTCGGAACCTTGCTCGTTGGCAAGGCGGTTGTAATGCTCCCGCACGGGATTGCCCGTTTGCTCGCCCTTCGGGAACTCGTAGGCGTCGATGGCTGCGCGCACGTACAAGCCGGTGCCGCCGCACAGCACGGCGCGCTTCCCGCGCGCGGCGATGTCGCGGAAGCAAGCGCGGGCGTATTCCTGGAAGAGGGCCGCCGAGTACGGCTCGCCGGGATCGGCAAGGTCGAGGCCGTGATGGGGAACGAGCCGCTCCTCGGGAGCGAGCTTTCCCGTGCCGATATCCATGCCCCGGTATATCTGCATGGAATCGGCGCTCACCACCTCGCCGTCGAGCGCGAGGGCGACGGCCTGCGCGAGGGCGGACTTGCCCGAGGCCGTGGGGCCGACGATGCAGACGACGGGGTCAGCGCCCATCCGCCGCCTCCGCGGGCGGCTCGGAGCCTTCCGCCACCTCGCCTGCCAGATACCACGTCTTCGCCTCGTCGATGCGCACGCGCACCGTGGTGCCGGCCAGCTCCTCGATCGAGGTGCCTTCGGGCAGCGGCGCGTGCACGGTCTGGTTCTTCGGGCTCTTGCCCGCGAGCAGGCCCGCATCGCGCTTGGACGCGCCCTCCACCAGCACGTCGACCGTGCTTCCCAAGTCGGCCTGGTTCGCCTCGAAGGCCCGCTTCTGCACGAGATCGACCAGACGGTCGAACCGCCCCTGGATCACGTCGCGCGGCGTGGGATCGTCGACCGAGGCGGCAGGAGTTCCCTCGCGCTTGGAGTAGATGAACGTGAACACCTGGTGGTAGCCCACCTCGTCCACAAGGCGGTACGTGTCCTCGAAGTCCTTCGCCGTCTCGCCGGGGAACCCCACGATGATGTCGGTGGAGAGCGCGATCTCCGGCAGCACGTCCCGCAGCTTGCGCACGAGCTCCAGGTAGTGGGCGCGCGTGTAGCGGCGGTTCATGGCGGCCAGCACGGCGTCGGAGCCCGACTGCACGGGCAGGTGGAGCGCCGGCATGAGCGAGCGCAGCGTGCCGAACCTGCCGATGACCTCGTCGGTA
>NC_021021.1:367817-369295 GCF_000210055.1 Gordonibacter pamelaeae 7-10-1-b | reverse complement strand
TCGCGAAGCGCAAGCGCTCGATGCCCGTGGCGTCGAGCGCATCGAGCACGGCCGCGAAGCGGGGCGAGCCGTACAGGTCGCGACCGTAGGAGTTCACGTTCTGGCCCAGAAGGATGATCTCCTTCACTCCGGCGGCCACGTAACCCTCCGCCTCGGCCACGATATCCTCGAGCGGGCGGGACTTCTCGCGGCCGCGCACGTAGGGCACGATGCAGTACGAGCAGAAGTTGTTGCAGCCCTGCGCGATGGGAAGCCAGGCGGCCCATGCGTGCTCGCGCGCGGTCGGCAGCTCGGAGGCGAACGAAGAGCCGGCGTCGAGCACCTCCACGTGGTGCCCGCCCTCGTCGAGCGCCTCCTCGAGCAGCCGCGGCAGCGAGCCCAGGTTGTGCGTGCCGAACACCACGTCCAAATGCGGCAGCTCGTCAACGAGTTTCTGCCCGTCGCGCTGCCCGATGCAGCCGCCCACGGCCACGACGCGTTTCGACAGCGGGGTGTCGGCGCGCAGCGGCGTGTTCTTGAGCGAGGCCACCTGGCCGTAGAGGCGCGTGTCGGCGGCTTCGCGCACGCAGCACGTCATGAACACGACAAGGTCGGCGTCCTCGATGGCATCGACGGGCAGCGCGCCCAGGCCCTCGAGCATGCCGGCGACGCGCTCGGAATCGTGCTTGTTCATCTGGCAGCCGAACGTGCGGATGCAGAACGCGAGGTTCGTGAAAGGGGTATGGGTGTGCATGGGTATCCTCAGTGTGCAAGGTCGGACGGGTGGGCTTCCGCTTCCCCGTCGACAACAGGCATGGACACGCCGCGCGTGTAGCGCGGCTCGACTGCGAAGCGAATGGCCGTGCGGTACTCGCCTTCGATGACGATGTCCGCAAAGGAGGGCACGCAGGCGATCTCGATGCCCACGGGCGAGAGGAAGCCGCGCGAGATGGCGATGGCCTTAACGGCCTGGTTCACCGCTCCGGCCCCGACAGCCTGTATCTCCACGCCCACGCCGTCCTTCACCATGCCGGCGATGGCCCCGGCCACGGAAGCAGGCGACGATTTCGATGAAACCTTCAGGCAGCCGATCTCCGGCTTGTGCTCGGGTGCGGTCATGCATATCCTTCGTCGTTTGAGTACGTTGCTCGTGCGTTTGGCGTACGTTCAATATGCGCGCGGCGCGCGGGCGCCGCATTTCTAGGTATTGTTATTCTAGCTATTAATGGTATGGCGCGCAACCTGCGGATATGGCAGTACGCCGACCAGATGGCGCAGCTTATGCGGAACTTAGCGGAGCTTGCTCACGGGGATATGGATGCGGATGCCGTCCTTGCCCACGCGCACCTCGGGCTGCACGTCGGGCTCCAGGTAGTAGCGTTGAGCGACGTCGCGGTAGGCAGCGGCCACCCGGCCAGCGAAGTCGTCCAGATCCTCGCGGGCCAGCTTGAGACCCCGTGCGTCCTGGGAGGCACACGGGGCGGCGGTGCGCGGGGCTG
>NC_021021.1:363965-367561 GCF_000210055.1 Gordonibacter pamelaeae 7-10-1-b | reverse complement strand
CGCTTGCACACGGGCAGCTCGTCGGCTCGCCCGAACGCGCGCGACGCCGCCGTGAGCGACGAGAGGCCGAACGCGTAGAGCGTGGCCACGACGTCGGTGACGGAGCCCAGGTAGACGGTGCAGTCGCGGCGACACTCGAGGGCGAACTCGCACACGGTGCGCAGGATGTTCTTCGGGCCGCGCACGGCCACGGTACCCGCATCGGTGCGCTCGAACACGGGGAAGCTCGACTGGTCGGCCTTCTCCCCCACGCGCGCGAGGTCCGTCTCCACGACGAACGAGGAGCCCCGTCCCGCATCCGAGGCGGCGATGCGCGCCGTCTCGGCGTTCACGGCGATGGAGTACAGGGCCATGCCGCGGCCGTGCACGCCCCACTTGTCCAGGTGCATGGTGTCGAGCTTGGAGGTGACGCGCGGCTCGAACACGTGCTCGTGCAGGGCAGGCGGCACGCCGTCACCGTCGTCCACCATGACGATGCGCCGGCGGCCGCCCTCGCGCGACACGGCAGTGAACACGCTCTTGGCATGGGCATCGCGCGCGTTGCGCAGCATCTCGATGACGATGTCCTCCGTGGAGCGGATATCGTGGGCGGCTTGGCGCCGTTCGGCCTCCGCGCTCCTCAAACGGACGAAGCCATCTCCGAGGTCCGCCTCGACCCGGAGATGGCTGTCGCCACTGACGTTCTCTATGAAGGCTTCCAGCGAGCCGTTGGCCATGCCGGGGTCGCCCTACTTCGCGACGCCGACCGCGCGGCTCTCACGGATGACCACGACCTTCACCTGGCCGGGGTACTGCATCTCGTTCTCTATGCGGTGCGCGATGTCATGGGCGAGCACGGTCGTGGCGGCCTCGTCGACCACCTCGGGCTCCACCATCACGCGCACCTCGCGGCCGGCCTGGATGGCGTACGTGCGCTCCACGCCCTTGTACGAGTTGGCGATCTCCTCGAGCTTCTCGAGACGCTTGATGTAGGCGTCGAGCGTCTCCTTGCGGGCGCCGGGGCGGGCGGCCGACACGGCGTCGGCGGCCTGCACGAGCACGGCGAGCACGCTCGAGGGCTCCACGTCGTTGTGGTGCGCCTCGATGGCATGGACGATGTCCTGCTTCTCGCCGAAACGGCGCGCCAGGTCGGCGCCGATGACGGCATGGCTGCCCTCGACCTCGTGGTCGACGGCCTTGCCCAGGTCGTGCAAGAGCCCCGCGCGCTTGGCCGGGATGGGATCGAGCCCGAGCTCCGCGGCCATGACGCCCGAGAGGTAGGCCACCTCGAGCGAGTGGTTCAGCACGTTCTGGCCGTAGGAGGTGCGGTAGCGCAGGCGGCCGAGCGTGCGCACGAGCTCGGGATGCAGGTCGTGGATGCCCGTGTCGAAGGCGGCCTGCTCGCCCGCCTCCTGCACGCGCTGGTTCACGAACGCCTCGGCCTTGCCGAACATCTCCTCGATGCGCGCCGGATGGATGCGCCCGTCGGCCACGAGGTTCTCCATGGTCACGCGGCCGATCTCGCGGCGGACCGGGTCGAAGCACGAGATGGTCACGCACTCCGGGGTGTCGTCGATGATGAGGTTCGTGCCGGTGAGCTGCTCGAACGAGCGGATGTTGCGGCCCTCGCGCCCGATGATGCGGCCCTTGAGGTCGTCGGAGGGGATATGGATGGCGCTCACCGTGTTCTCGGCGGAGTGGTCGGCCGCGACGCGCTGGATGGCCAGGCTCAGGATGGAGCGGGCCTTCTTGTCGGCCTCGGCCTTCGTGCGGGCCTCGGAGTCGCGGATGATGGCAGCGGACTCGTGCACGACCTCGTCCTTGAGGGTGTCGAGCAGCTCGGCCTTCGCCTCCTCCGGCGTCATGCCGGCCACGCGCTCCAGGCGGCGGTTGATCTCCCGGGCGGCCTCCTCGAGGTCGCGCTCGCGACGGTCGAGCTGGCCCTGCTGGGACGATATCTGATGCTCGCGGGCATCGAGCGACTCCACGCGGCGATCGAGCGACTCCTCGCGCTGCGACACGCGGTTCTCGGCGGCGCGCACCTCGCGCATGCGCTCCTTGTTCTCGGCCTGGGCCTCCTGCTTCAGCTTCAGGACCTCGTCCTTGGCTTCGACGATGGCCTCGCGGCGCAGTGTTTCGGCTTGTCGTTTCGCGTCGGCCACCACGGTCTCGGCCTCTTGCGCCGCACGTTTCGCGGACGAGCTGGCCAGGAAGCGGGCACCGACGAAGCCGAGGGCGATGCCTATCACGGCACCGATGAGCAGCCAGATGATCTCGGGCATGCCTCCCCCTTTCGTTTTGGTTCGGATATGCGTTGTTCATATTGCTCGGTTTACATAAAAAGGCCGGTTCCATGAACCGGGCATGAGCGAAGAGCACGCAATACGGGGGCGATCATATGGAATTGTATCTATATGAAATACCCTATCGGGTACGTCTCACTCAAGCTATACCACATGATAAGGCTTGTTCCCCATTTGGTGAAGTCCTGTCAGAAAAATAGCGGAAAACGAGGTCGATAGGCGGTTTTGAGTTCTGCCGACCTCGTTGCATGCACACAACGTAGCGAGGTCCGCAATAGAGTGTCGGATTTTGGAGTTTTAGAGAGTCAAGGGAATGGTCTTGTCGGGCCATTCAGCGCTGAGAACAAGTTTTCTGCCAAGGCTTGCAATGTAACGCGACAGCGTATCGACGCGCATCGTAGCCAGCCGACCGGCCTCGAGCTCAGATACGCGGCATTGGGAGACGCCCATCTTGGCTGCAACCTCCCTTTGGGTCAGATCGCGCTCCTTGCGCGCCTGGGCAAGGTCGTATGCATCGACCTTGGCCTGAGTAATACGACGAGCCTGATCGCGCATCTCCTCGGTGACACCGCGCTTGATAGCATACTCGTGAATGTCCATCGTTCACTCCAATTGTCCCAGATGCTCGCGATACCGTCTCTCCGCCAAGGGAATGGCGGATCGGTACCATCCATTCCATTTCTCGCGGCTTTTCTCTCCGGACGACTTGTCGCCGGCGAAAAGCATGATCGCATGTCTTTTCGGATCGAAGGCAAACAGAATGCGGACTTCCGATCTCCCGGGTGATGCAGGGCGAAGCTCCTTCATATTGCAAAGCTTGGAGTCCTTGATGTGATCCACCAGCGGCCTGCCAAGACTCGGGCCCTTACGTTCAAGTTCCTCGATCGCCGCTTCTATGCAGGAAACCGTGACGAGATCTTGGGTATCGAGCCAAGGCTTGTCAAGTCGATATCAACATGCCAGCCCATCGATCCTCCGTATAAGATCAACCGTATAGTATAAGGTATTCCTTATGGTGTCAAGCGTGAAAGCGCGGAGTGATGCCACCGCTACTGGCGCTCCTTCCCCTCGCTCCAAATGCGGGCGGCGGTGGAGGCGACCGAGGCGCCGAAGCCCTTCTGGGCGAGGCGGCGGTACGCGGCGTCGCGCTTGTTCTTCGCGCGGGGAGGTTTGCGGTCGAGCAGCGCGAGGGCGCGTGCCACCTCGCTCTCGTGGTCGACCGCGAACTCTTCGGGCCAGCCGGGCACGACGGACGCGTCGATGCCCAGGGATTCGAGCTCGGCTGCGATTCCCTGGGCGCCGCGGCCCTGGGAC
>NC_021021.1:361893-363788 GCF_000210055.1 Gordonibacter pamelaeae 7-10-1-b | reverse complement strand
CACCTCGGCGTAGCGGGCGTCGTTCACGAGCCCGCAGGCGAGCGCGCGGCCCACGGCGGCATCCGCCGCCTCGGGCGGGAACCCCTCGCGTACGAGTCGTGCCCGCAGCGCGGCCGAGGCCTGCTCGCGTGCGAGAGCGAGGCGCTCGATCTTGCGGAAGGCGCGCTCGGCGTCGTCCGCAGCCAAGGCTTCAACCGACGCCGCTGGCGGGACTCCGCCTCCGCGCGAGCGCGCGAGGCTGCCGGATGCGGCGCACAGGTCATCTTCCTCCTGCAAGGGATCGAGCGCCTCGCAGGAGGGGTGGAGCGCCCCACGTAAGACTTGCGCATCCTCAGGGGAGGGACAGGGGGTCTCGCGGCCGGCATCCCCCTTGCAGGCGGACGGCGATGCCTCGATAGCGGCTATCTGGGCGCGCAGGCGCGCCCTCACCTCGGCGGCGTCGGGCATGCTACTTCTTCTTGGCGGGCTTCGCCACGGGGGACATCGCGTCAGCCTCGTCGGCGGTGCGGGTGATGACGGGGATCTCGAAGGCCTCGCGCACCTTGAGCTCTATCTCCTCGCGCAGGTCGGGGTTCTCCTTGAGCGTCTGCTTCGCCGCCTCGCGGCCCTGGCCCAGGCGCTCCTCGCCGTAGGTGTACCACGCGCCGCTCTTCTTGGCCACGCCGGCCTCCACCGCCATGTCGACGATGCACCCTTCCCGCGAGATACCCTCGCCGTACATGAGGTCGAACTCGGCCTGCTTGAACGGCGGGGCCACCTTGTTCTTCACGACCTTGGCGCGCACGCGGTTGCCCGTTATCTCGCCGTCCTTCTTGATGGAGTCGATGCGGCGGATGTCGATGCGCACGCTGGAGAAGAACTTGAGGGCGCGGCCGCCGGTCGTGGTCTCGGGGTTGCCGAACATGACGCCGATCTTCTCGCGCAGCTGGTTGATGAAGATGCACGTGGTGTTCGACTTGGAGAGCGAGCCCGCCAGCTTGCGCAGGGCCTGCGACATGAGGCGCGCCTGCAGGCCCACCGTGGTGTCGCCGATCTCGCCCTCGATCTCGGCGCGGGGCACGAGCGCGGCCACGGAGTCCACGACCACGGCGTCGATGGCGCCCGAGCGCACGAGCATGTCGCAGATCTCGAGGGCCTGCTCGCCGGTGTCGGGCTGGGAGATGAGCACCTCGTCGATATCCACGCCCAGGCGCGCCGCGTACACAGGGTCGAGCGCGTGCTCGGCGTCGATGAACGCCACGATGCCGCCCATGGCCTGGGCCTCCGCGAGGATCTGCAGGGCGAGCGTGGTCTTGCCGCTCGACTCGGGGCCGTACACCTCGATGATGCGGCCCCGCGGCACGCCGCCGATGCCGAGCGCGGCGTCGAGCGGCAGCGCTCCCGTGGGGATCACGCCGATGTTGAGCTCCTTGCCGTCCTCGCCGAGCTTCATGATGGATCCCTGCCCGAACTTCGACTCGATCTGGTCGGTCGTGAGCTTGAGCATCTTCGCTTTTTCGTCGTTCATGGTCCTTCTTCCCCCGGCGTAGCGGCTTTTCGTCATTCTTCTATTATGCGTACATATGTTTGTCTGTCAAGACTTGCAGCGCGATTCGCTGCGGGAAAAGCATACTGCCGCAACCTTGCGCGGGAACCGGAAAAAGACCGTCGGGAAGCCTCCGGAACCTTGCGCGGATCATACGCGGCAACCGTGCGAACCTTGCCGGAACCTTGCGCGCCCGCCGCGGGGACCTTGCACGTTTCCAGCGCGAATCCAGCGGAAACGCGGCAAGTCCGCACGCCCGGCCCCGATCACGCGTCCGCGCCCTCCAAGGCCTCCTCCAGGCGCTCCAGCGCGGCGCGCACGGTCAGCAGGCGCACCTGGGCGCGATCGCCCGGGAACTCGTGCAGACGCG
>NC_021021.1:359892-361514 GCF_000210055.1 Gordonibacter pamelaeae 7-10-1-b | reverse complement strand
GCGGCCGGGGCTCCCCCGCCGCGTCCTCCGCAGGGGCCGTCCCCTCGGCCGTGGGGATGCTTCCGAGGCCGTCCGCCACCGCGCCCTTGGGCTTGCGCCCGAACCCGATGAGATGGCGGGCCTTCGCGATGTAGTCCAGCATGGACACCACGGTCAGCACGAGCGCGATTATCATCACCCCCCAGCTCAGAAGCCACAGCCAGTCTGAGAGCGCCGCGTTCAAGCTGCCCACCATGTAGGAGTCCTTCACGCAGAAAAGCACGATGGCGGCCATCTGGAACACGGTCTTGAACTTGCCGTACCAGCTGGCCGCTATGACCACGCCCTCGCTGGCGGCCACCATGCGCACGCCCGACACGATGAACTCGCGCGCCAGGATGACGAGCGCGACCCAGCTGGGCAGCGACCCCAGCTCGATGAGCGCGAGCAGCGCCGCGGCCACGAGTATCTTGTCGGCCAGCGGGTCCATGAACTTGCCGAAGTCCGTGACCTCGCCGCGGCTGCGGGCCAGGTAGCCGTCGAGCCAGTCGGTGCACGATATGAGGATGAAGATGCCGGCCGCGATGAGGCTCTTCGCGTCGTCGGCCACCTGCGGCAGCCCCAGCCACTGCGGCCAAGGGCTGATGAGCACGACCACGAACACCGGCACGAGGCAGATGCGCGCGAGCGTGACGATGTTGGCGGGCGTCATGAGCTTGTCGGTCGACGTCGGCTTCGCCTGGTCGGTTGGGGCCATGGGCCTGGTCACGCACCTTCCATCTCGTAGAGCAGCGTGTCCCCGATCGTCACGCGCACGACCTGCCCCACCTCGCCGTCCTCGAGGTAGGTGACGCCGTCCACCTCGGGGGCCTGGCACATGGCGCGGCCGAACAGCTGCCCGTCCTCCTCGCGCCCTTCCACGAGCACGTCGAGCGTGCGTCCGATGCGCTCGGCCACGCGCGGCGCGCACACGGCGTCCGCCACGTCGCGCAGGCGCTGGGCCCGGTCGGCCTTCTCGTCCTCGTCCACCTGGCCCGGCAGGTCGAACGCGCGCGTTCCCTCCTCGCGCGAGTAGGGGAACACGCCCACGTAATCGAACCCGGCATCCTCCACGAAGGCGCACAGCTCCTCGAACTGGCCGTCCGTCTCGCCGGGGAAGCCCGCTATGAGCGTCGTACGCAGCGTGGCGTCCGGGATGCGGCGGCGCACGCGTGCGAGCAGCTCCTCGAATTCGCCGCGCGATCCCGTGCGGTTCATGGCCCGGAGGATGCCCGCGTCGACGTGCTGCAGCGGGATGTCGAAGTAGTCGCACACGTTGGGGTGCGCGGCCACGGCCTCCAGGTACTCGTCGGTCAAGCCCTCGGGCTGCAAATACATGACGCGGAACCACGTGCCGGGATGCTCCTCGGCCAGCGCACCCACGAGCGCGGCCAGCGTCGAGGGCTCCTCGAAGTCCGTGCCCCAGCGGCCCGTGTCCTGGGCGATGAGCACGATCTCGCGCACGCCGGCCGCCACCTTGGCGGCCACCTCGGCGCGCACGTCGTCGAGCGGGAAGCTGCGGTAGCGCCCGCGGATGTACGGGATGGTGCAGTACGAGCAGAAGCGGTCGCAGCCGTCCGATATCTTCACATAGGCCGACACGG
>NC_021021.1:357696-359658 GCF_000210055.1 Gordonibacter pamelaeae 7-10-1-b | reverse complement strand
CGATGACGTCGGCCAGCACGAGCACGATGTCGTCCTCGTGCGAGCACGGCACGAAGGCGCCTGCCTCGGTCAGCTCGGCCTCGAGGTCCTCGCCGTAGCGCGCCGGCATGCAGCCGGCCACGACGAGCGCAGCACCCCCGTCACGCACGTTCGGCAGGTCGGCCGCCTCGAAGATCGCCTCGAGGCTCTCCTCGGTGGCCGCCTGGATGAACGAGCACGTGTTCACCACGATGGCGTCGGCCGCCTCGGGGTCGTCCGTCAGCGCGTAGCCTGCCGCGGTCGCCCGGGCGCGCATGTGCTCGGTGTCCACCTCGTTCTTGGCGCATCCCAGCGTGACGAACGCCACGGACTTCCGGCCCTCGCCCCCGCGCGCCCTCTCGTTGCCCACCGCGCGGCCTAGCGGTAGTTGACGTACTGGAGCGGCTGGCCGTAGTCCTGGCCCTTCAGGAAGGCGATAACCTCCTGGAGCGTGTCGCGGGAGGTGCTCGACACGCGCAGCTTGTCGCCCTCGATCTGCACCTTCACCTTGAGCTTGGTGGCCTTGATGTCCTTGTTGATCTTGCCGGCCGTGTCCTTGTCGATGCCCTCGACGATGCTCGCCGTCTGGCGCACGCTCTGCCCGGCGGCCGGCTGCGCCTCGCCCCACTTCACGGAGCCCAAATCGATGCCGCGCTTCACGAGCTTCGAGGCGATGACGTCGATGACCTGCTTGGCCACGAACTCCGCCGGGGCGGCCACCGTGATGGCCTTGTTCGCCTTGTCGAGCGTGATCTCGGCGCCGGAGTCCTTCAGGTCGTAGCGTTGGGCAAGCTCCTTCTTCGCCTGCTGGAACGCGTTGTCGACCTCCTGCATGTCCACCGTGGACACGACGTCGAAGCTGCACTCTTTCGCCATGGGTGCTCCCTTCCTCATCGGCCCGCCAAGCGCGCGGGCCGCCTCGTTTTTCGTTTCCGACCAGCATACCCTATTTCGTCCCGCCCGCGCAGCGATTGCAGGCGAGTTCCACAGAGCGCGAAGGGAGCGGTTCTCTTCTTGCCGGCCGGCGAATTGCGAAGCGCGAAAAACATGCGGTTCTCTCTTCTTCATCAGCCGGCCGAAGGCGTGAGAATAAAGACGGCCGCCCCGGCGCACGCGGTCAACCTTGGAGGTTGGTCGAATGCGCCGGGGCGGCCGCCATCGGGCGAGCGTCCTCGGCCGGCTGGATTGGAGAGGCCGGCAAGCTGGTTTGCGGTTGGCCGGGAGGCTAGGCGGCCGGCGTGTCCGTGCCGTCCGTCGCGCCGGTGCCGGATGCGCCCGTTCCCGTCGTGCCGTTTGTTCCCGTCGTGCCGGCGGTCGGGTGGTCGGCCTTCCACTGCTCGAGGATGGCCGGGAAGTCCACGCTGAACGAGTTGATGCCGGTGCTCTCGTCGCCCGTCGGCTCGAGCTTCGTCCCGTCAACGGTGACGGTCACGCCGCCAGGATTCGAGGTGACGATCTTGAACGTGCCGGTGACGTCGAACTCCTTCTTGGCAGGCCCGTCGACGGTGCCGCCCGAGGTGATGCTTCCGTCCTCGTAGATATCCATGTACACCGACTGCCCCGACGCCACCTCGTAGACGACCTTGGCGCTCGTGGGCGCCACCGGCGCAGGCGATGCGACGGGTTCCTGGGAGCCCTCGTCGCCCTCGCCCTGGGTGGTGTCGTCGATGCCCGTCACGGGCACGGCCGGCAGGTCCTCCTCGCCGCCGCCCTTGCCCCCGAACGCGAACACGAGCACGACGATCAGCACCACGAGGATGACCGCGCCCGCGATGACGAACGGCAGCTTCGACTGCACGCCGCTCGGAGCCTTGGGGCCTGCGTAGAAGTTCGTGTAGTGGCCGTTCGGCAGCGCCGAGTGGCGGCTCGTGTGCGTGCGGTCCTCCGAGTACAGGCGCGCCCCGGTTGCCGGGGCCGCCCCGCGGCCGCAGTCGGGGCGCGTGT
>NC_021021.1:355629-357519 GCF_000210055.1 Gordonibacter pamelaeae 7-10-1-b | reverse complement strand
GACGTGCCGCCCATGTCGAAGCCGCTCGGACGCACGTCCGAGCGGGCGCGGCCCACCTGGTAGGCGTAGGCCTCGTCCAGGTACATACGGGTGATCTCGGTGGGGTTCAGCCCCAGGAGGCGCGCGTAGGCGTTCACCATGTTGCGTGTGTAGCCGCGCGGGGGCATGCGCGCGAAGTCGTCCTCCTCGATGGAGCGCAGGATGTCGGGCCTGATGCGCAGGCGCCGGGCCGCCGTGGACAGATCAAGGCCCTTCCGTTCGCGGGCCTCCTGCAAAACCGTTCCGAATGTCATCTGTGCCACGTCGTCACTCCTCGCTTGAGTCCTGCGCCTCGAACGCCTTCAACGTCTCCAGCTCCATGGCGTCCACCAGGACCTCGCGGGGCTTGCTGCCGTTCGGCGGTCCCACGACGCCCTTTTCCTCGAGCATGTCCATTATACGCCCGGCGCGCGAATAGCCAACTTTCAGGCGCCGCTGTATGTTCGACGTCGAGCCGAGGCCGCTCGACACCACGATCTCGGCCGCCTCCCAGACGAGGGGGTCGTCAGACGTGCACGAGCCGCCGCTGCCGTCGGGCTGCGACGCGCCCAGCGTGATGAGGTTCGTCTGCAGGATCTCCGAGTGGTACTCGGGCTCGCCCTGCGCCTTGAGCAGCTCCACCACGGCGTTGATCTCGTCCTCGGACACGTAGCAGCCCTGGATGCGCTGGGGCTTGGCGTACTCGGGCTTCGACAGGAGCAGATCGCCCAGGCCGATGAGGCGCTCGGCGCCCGGCGTGTCCAGCACGACGCGGCTGTCGATGCCGCTGGCCACGTTGAACGCGATGCGGTTCGTGATGTTCGCCTTAATGAGGCCCGTGACCACGTTGGTGGACGGGCGCTGCGTGGCCACGATGAGGTGGATGCCGGCCGCGCGCGCGAGCTGCGCGATGCGGCTGATGGAGAACTCCACCTCCTTGCCCACGTTCATCATGAGGTCGGCCAGCTCGTCGATGATGATGACGATGTAGGGGAGCTCGTCGCCCAGCTCCGCGGCCGGCGGCTCCTTGCCCGCCTGCTCGGCCTGCTCGATGGTGGCCTGCTCGGCCTGCACCTTCGCGTTGTACTGGCCGATGTTGCGGGCGCCCACCTTCGAGAACACCTTCAAGCGCCGCTCCATCTCCGCCACGCCCCACGACAGCGCGCTCGCGGCCTCGCGGGCCTCGGTGACCACCGGCACGTAGAGGTGCGGGATGCCGTTGTAGGGCGTGAACTCCACGCGCTTGGGGTCGATCATGATGAAGCGCACCTCGGCGGGCGTGGCGCGCATGAGGATGGACATGATCATGGCGTTCACCGACACCGACTTGCCCGATCCCGTGGTGCCGCCGATGAGCAGGTGGGGCATCTTGGCCAGGTCCGACACGATGGAGCGTCCCTCCACGTCCTTGCCGATGGCCACCTGCAAGGGCCCGGCCGGGGCGTCTTTCAGCACGTCGCCCAGAAGCACCGTCTGGCGCGTGCGGTTCGGCACCTCGATGCCGACGTAGTTCGTGCCGGGGATGGGCGCGAAGATGCGCACGCCGGGCGCTGCCAGCGCGAGCGCGATGTCCTGCTCGAGCGCCGTGATGCGGCTCACGCGCACGCCGGCGGGCAGGTCCACCTTGAACAGCGTCACCGTGGGCCCGGCCACCCAGCCCACGACCTCGGCCATGATGGTGAAGCTCTCGAGCGTCTCCTGGAGGCAGGCCGCCGTCTCGGTGAGCTCGGCGTCGGTGGCCTTGTCCTTCTTGGCCGACGTGCTGGTGGCCAGGATGTCGAAGGGGGGCAGCTCGAAGCCATCCGCCGGGCGGGGGGTGGCGAGCGGCGTGGCCGCGGACGACGCCTTGGGAGAGGGGGGCCTTCTTCTCGG
>NC_021021.1:351342-355268 GCF_000210055.1 Gordonibacter pamelaeae 7-10-1-b | reverse complement strand
GAGAGCTGGGCGGGCTCGAAGAGCGCCGCCGGCGCGCCCTCCTCGCCGGGCGCAAGGGGCGTGAACAGCGCCAGCAGCACGAGCACGGCGACCAGTATCATGACGAGGCCCACCGACACGCGCGCCGGCACGCGCTCGCGATCGAAACGGACGAGGAAGCTCGCGCCGATGACGAGCAGGAAGAACGGCAGCAGGTAGGCGCCCAGGCCGAGCGTCAGGTGCAGCGCCGTCGACACGAACGACGTGACCACGGCGCTCGTGGGCATGACGGCCGCCACGAACAGCACGACGGCCGCCACGGCGAACGCGACGCCCGTGATGTCGCGGCGCGTGCGCTCGTCGATGAGGTGCCCGTCTGCGGCGGGGGCTGCCTGGGCGGCCTTCCCACCCCCCTTGCGGGCGCTCTTCTCGGCGGGCGACGCCGCCTTGCCCTTCGGCTTGGCGGAGGAGGACGGTTTCGACTTGTTCGATGCGGGTGCTGACTGACGGGCCACGGCCCAGCTCCTTTTGCTGCGTTTAGGGTGCGTTTCTGGTTCGGTTGCGCGGCCGGAGAGCCGCATGCGCGCGGGCGCATGCGGCCATTATAGCCTAAACCTCGAGCAAGTTCACGATGGCCATGGGGCGCTGCTTCGTGCGCTCCCACAGAAGCGAGAGCAGCGCGTCGCGCGCGGCCTTCTTGAGCTCCTTCTGGCCGCCGCCCTTGCCCAGCTGGCGCTTGAGCGCGTTCTTCACCGTCGAGCGCGCCTCGCGCACGAGGTAGTCGTCGTCGCCGCCCGTGATGCCGTGCATTTCCACCTGCACCTCGCCCACCACGTCCTTGCGCTTGGACGAGATGGCGGCTGCCACCGAGGCGAAGCCCTGCGAGCCGAGCGCGTTGCGCTCGTCGAGCACGTCCTGCGACGTGTCGCCCACCGACAGGCCGTCCACGAACACGATGCCGCTCTGCACGGTCTCGCCGCGCTTCACTCCCCTGCTCGAAAGCTCCAGGCCCTCGCCGTTCTCGCAGATGAACACGTTCTCGGCCGGGACGCCGGTCGCCTCGGCCAGCTTGGCGTGGGCGCGCAGGTGCGTGGCCTCGCCGTGCACGGGCATGAACGCGTTCGGCTGCACGATGGACAGCACCAGCTTCAGCTCCTCGGCGCCGGCGTGGCCGGAGACGTGCACCATGGCGCGCTTCTTGTCGTAGACGTCGGCGCCGATCTTCGCCAGCGAGTTGATGACGCGTGTGACGGCCTTCTCGTTGCCGGGCACGGGCGTGGCCGAGATGATGACGGTGTCGCCCTGCTCCAGGTCGATGGTCTTGTGCTCGCCGTTGGCGATGCGGGCCAGCGCCGAGAGCGGCTCGCCCTGGCTGCCGGTGCACATGATGACCACCTGCTCGGGCGGGATGCCCTTCAGGTCGTAGGCGTCCACGATGTCCTCGTCGGGGATGTTCAGGTAGCCCAGGCGCCGCGCGATGTCGGTGTTCTGGATCATGGAGCGGCCCGTGACCACGACCTTGCGGCCGTTGTCGCGCGCGGCATCACAGATCTGCTGCATGCGGTGGATGTGGCTGGCGAACGAGGCGATGATCACGCGGCCGCGCGCCTGCGAGATGATCTTGCGCAGCTCCTTGCCCACCTCCGCCTCGGAAGGCGTGAAGTTGGGGTTCTGGGCGTTCGTGGAGTCGCTCATCATGAGGTCCACGCCCGTCTTGGAGAACTTGGCGAGCGCGCCGAAGTCGGTGGTCACGCCGTCGATGGGCGTCTGGTCCAGCTTGAAGTCGCCCGTGTGCAGCACGTTTCCGGCCGGGCTCTGGAAGAACACGCCCACCGCGCCCGGGATGGAATGGTTCACGGCGAAGAACTCGGCCGTGAAGCAGCCGAGCTTCACCTGGTCGCCCGGCTTGATCTCGATGAGCTTCGCGTTCTTGATCTTATGCTCGGCGAACTTGCCCTCGATGAGGCCGAGGGTCATCTTCGTGCCGTAGATGGGGATCTGGCGGTCAAGGTCCTTCATGAGGTACGGCAGCGTGCCGGTGTGGTCCTCGTGGCCGTGCGTGATGATGATGCCGCGCAGCTTGTCGGCGTTCTCCAGCACGTAGGTGTAGTCGGGCAGGATGAGGTCGATGCCCGGATGGTCGTCATCGGGGAACATGAGGCCCGCGTCGTCCAGGATCATGTCGCCCTTGCACTCGAACACGGTCATGTTCTTGCCGATGGCATCGAGCCCGCCGAGCGGGATGATCTTGAGCGTGGCGTTCGGGTCCTTCTTCGGCGAGCTGAAGTTGGCGCGGCGCGCGTTCTGCTGGCCGCCCTGCCGCTGCTGGCCCTGCCCCGCCTTCGAGAGCTGGGGACGGCGATGCTCGAGCTGCACGTGCTTGTAGGAGCGCGTCTTCTTCTCGTCGCCGCGCGCGGCGCCCTTGGCGCCGTTGCCGTTGCCCCCGCCGCGGCCGTTGCGGGACTGCTCCTGCGAACGGCGCTCGGAGCGCTGGTTGTTCTGCTGTTCCATAAATACCTTGTCTTTCCGGTCTTGCGCGATCGGGTGCGCATAGACGAAGAGCCGGGGGTCCCGGCTTCGCCTCGGCTCCGCTTCTGCCGCAGCCGCCCGAACGGACGGTCCTGCGGGCAGGGCGCTCCGATAGGGGCGCGCCCGCTCGTCGCGGTTTGTCTTGCAGCGCCGCCCTCGGGGCGACGCAACCTTGCGTTGTCAGTCTCGGACGCGCCTTACGCGTCCAGCACGCCGACTTCCCTCATGATGGCGGCCAAGCGCTCGGACTGCGCGGGGGTCGCGTCCACGAGCGGAAGGCGCACGCCTCCCACCGGGAAGCCCAAGAGCTTGAGCGCCTCTTTCACGAGAATGGGGTTCGACGTTTCGAACAGGCCCTTCATAAGCGGCATGAGCGCCTCGTTCGCGGCCGCGGCCGCTTCCCAGTCGCCCGCCGCGCACAAATCCACGATCTCCTTCATGCGCGCAGGAGCCACGTTGCCGATGGTGGAGATGACGCCGGCGCCGCCCAGGCGCATGATGTCGAACGTGGCGGCGTCGTCGCCCGAGTACACGGCGAAGCCTTCCGGCGCGCCCTCCACGATGGCCTTCACCTGGTCCAGCTTGCCCGACGCCTCCTTGACGGCCACGACGTTGGCGCACTCGCGCGCCAAGCGCAGCGTGGTTTCGGCCTCCATGTTCACCACGCAGCGGCCCGGGATGTTGTACAGGATGATGGGCAGCTCCACCGCGTTCGCGATGGTGCGGAAGTGCTGGTAGATACCCTCTTGCGGGGGCTTGTTGTAGTACGGCACCACGCACATGAAGCCGTCTACGCCAAGCTCCGCCACCTCGCGCGCGAAGTCCACCGTGTCGGCCGTGCAGTTGTCGCCCACGTTCGCGATGACGGGCACGCGGTCGCCCACGGCCTCCACCACGGCGCGGAAGAGCTCGATCTTCTGCGGATAGAACACGGTCGGACTCTCCCCCGTCGTGCCGTTGATGATGAGCGAGTCGCTGCCGCCGTCCACAAGACGCGCGGCGAGAGCCTGGACCTTGTCCACGTCGAGCTCGCGGTTCTCGTCGAACGGGGTGACCATGGCCGGGATCATGCGGCCGAAACGGGGCTCTTGCGACATGCTGACTCCTCATCTCACTGCACGGCGGCGGGCGGATGGCATCCGCCGCGCCGAACCTTGCCTATCGTACAAACGTTTATTATGCCATGTGCGGAAGCTCGCGCCGCGCTCATGCCATGAAGTTCTCCAAACCTACAATCAGGCCCGACCGCTCGCCCACGCTGCGGATGCCCAGCAGCACGCCCGGCATGTAGGACTCGCGGTCCCACGAGTCGTGGCGGATGGAGAGCGTCTGGCCGAGCGAGCCGAACACGACCTCCTGGCTGGCTACGTAGCCCATGGAGCGTATGGAGTGCACCGGCACGCCCTCCACGAGCGCGC
>NC_021021.1:347428-350893 GCF_000210055.1 Gordonibacter pamelaeae 7-10-1-b | reverse complement strand
GGTCGCTGCGCTCGCGGCGCTCCCCACCGTTGCCCGCGCCCTCGGGCGCGTCCGGCTTGTCCAGGCGGTCGAGCGAGATCTTGCCCGTCTTCGGATCCACCTCGAGCACTTCCACCTTCACCACGTCGCCCAGCGCGAGCACGTCCTCCACGGAGGCCACGCGGCCGTTGGCCACGCGGGAGATGTGCAGCAGGCCGTCCTTGCCCGGCGTCAGCTTGACGAACGCGCCGAAGTCCTTGATGCCCACGACCTCGCCGTCGAACTGCTCGCCCACCTCGGGCTCCTTCACGATGCCCAGGATCATGGCCTTCGCGGCCTCGCCGGCCGGGCCCTCGATGGCGGCGATGTGGATGGTGCCGTCTTCCTCGATGTTGATCTGGGCGCCCGTCTCCTCCTGGATGCCGCGGACCACCTTGCCGCCGCTGCCGATGACGTCGCGGATCTTGTCCACCGGGATATGGATCGTCTCGATGCGCGGCGCGAACTCGGAAAGCTCCTCGCGCGGCGCCTCGATGGTCTCCAGCATGGCGTCCAGGATGTGGGCGCGGCCCTCGCTCGCCTGGGCGAGCGCGCGGGCCAGGATCTCGACGGACAGGCCGCGGGCCTTGTTGTCCATCTGCAGGGCGGTGATGCCCTTCTCCGTGCCGCACACCTTGAAGTCCATGTCGCCGAGGAAGTCCTCGATGCCCTGGATGTCGGAGAGGATGACCACGTCGTCGCCCTCCTTGATGAGGCCCATGGCGATGCCGGAGACCGGCGCCTTGATGGGCACGCCGGCATCCATGAGGGCCAGCGTGGAGCCGCAGGTGGAGGCCATGGACGAGGAGCCGTTGGACTCCAGGACCTCGCTCACCACGCGGATGGCGTAGGGGAACTCGTCCTCGTCCGGCAGCACCGGCATGAGCGCGCGCTCGGCGAGCGCACCGTGGCCGATCTCGCGGCGCTTCGGCGCGCCCATGCGGCCCGCCTCGCCCGTGCAGTACGGCGGGAAGTTGTACTGGTGCATGTAGCGCTTGCCCTCGGCGGGGTCGATGGTGTCGAGGCGCTGCCACTCGTTGAGCATGCCGAGCGTCACCACGGACAGTACCTGGGTCTGGCCGCGCTGGAACAGGCCCGAGCCGTGCACGCGGGGCAGGTAGCCGGGCTTGATGTAGAGCGGGCGGATCTCCTCGGGCGTGCGGCCGTCGGCGCGCTCGCCGGTGGCGATGACCATGGCGCGCATGGCCTTCTTCTCCAGCTTCTTCAGCTCGGCGGCGATGTCGCCCTTCCAGGCGGCGCGCTCCTCGTCGGAGAACTGCTCGGCCTTGATGCGCTCCTTGAGCTCCTCCACCTTGCCCATGCGCGACAGCTTGTCGGCGTCGTGCAGCGCGGCGGACATCTCGTCCATGAACGGGGCCACGCGCTCCGCGATGGCCGGGTCGGCCACGTGCACGGGCCACTCGACCGGCTGGATGTTCGCGCGGTCGAGGAAGCGCTGCTGCACCTCGCAGAACGCGGCGATGGCCTCCTGGCCGAACGCCATGGCGGCCAGCATGTCCTGCTCGGAGATCTCGTCGGCGCCCGCCTCCACCATGGAGATGTAGTCGGCCGTGCCGGCGATGGTGAGCTCCAGGTCGGAGTGCTCGGACTCCTCGAACGTCGGGTTCACGATGAACTCGCCCGTCTCGATGTCGCGGCCGATGCGCACGCAGGCGGCAGGGCCGTCGAAGGGGGCCGCGCCCAGCATGAGGGCGGCGCTCGCGCCCATGACGCAGATGGTGTCGGGCGGGTTCACGCTGTCCACCACGAGCGTCGTGCACACCACGTGCACCTCGCGCTTGAAGCCGTCCACGAAGCCGGGGCGGATGGGACGGTCCACCATGCGGGCCGTGAGCGTGCCCTTGTCCGACGGGCGCGCCTCGCGCTTCAGGTAGCCGCCCGGGATGCGGCCGACGGCGTACATCTTCTCGATGAAGTCGACCGTGAGCGGGAAGAAGTCGTAGTCCTTCTCCTGCCCGATGACCGCCGTGACCAGCACGGTGGTGTCGCCTTGCGTGACGACCACGGAACCGGTCGCCTGCTTGGCCAGCTCGCCCGTCTCCAAGCGGTACTGCTTCCCGTACAGCTCGAAGGATTCGACGATTTTCTCCATATGCACATTTCTTTCTCTTCGCCTTGGACGCCCTAGTGCGGCCAAGCTTCTTCGGCGCCGTCCGCTCCCTGCGGGCGGGCCGCGAGCAGAAGCGCCCTTGCGCTTCCGACCGCTCTATACAGAAGGAAGCTGAGCGCTTCCGGCTGTCCTTTCCCCGCCGTCCTCGAAGGACGGCGTCCCTCCGGCACGCGGAGGGCGGCGGGCGGCTCGTCCGGCAGGTCCCCGCCGCCACCTATGCGCGGGAGCCCGCGTGTGCGGGCTCCCGGTTCGTGCTAGATGTTGTCGCGGATGCCGAGCTTCTTGATAAGGGCACGGTATTCCTCGATGTCGCGGTTCTTGACGTACTTCAAGAGGCCGCGGCGCTTGCCGATGAGCATCATGAGGCCACGCTGCGTGTGCTTGTCCTTCTTGTGCACCTTCAGGTGCTCGGTGAGGTTGCGGATGCGCTCCGTGAGGATGGCGATCTGCACTTCGGGGCTGCCGGAATCGCCCTCGCCCTTGCCGAACTCCTTGATGAGCTCCGCGGTGCGCTCCTTCGTGATGCTGAGCTTGTCGGCCATGGTTCCACCTTTCCTTGGGCGCGCTCGCGCGCCGCCTCGTCATCGCCCCCGCCCGGCCTGGGCGGTTGCGCTCGTTGCGCTCCCCTCTGGGTGGGCATGCGGTGAGACATGCGGACCAAGCGAAGAGTGCCTGCGTTTTCGCAGCCTGCCTATTGTAGGCGATGCCGCAGGGGCGGGCAAGCGCCCGGGGCCTCACCCACAGGTTTCCCACATTGCGCGCGCCCGCGGTGCGCCCGCGGCGCTACCGCGCCAGGTCCAGCTCCATGAACACGTCGGCCTGCGGGTTGTCGTCGTAGCGGTCGAAGTCGCGGAAGCCGAGGCGCCGGTAGAGGCCGATGGCGTTCGCGGACGTGGAGATGGTGTCGAGGCGCATGGCGCGAAAGCCCCGGGAGCGTGCGAGGCCGATGGCCTGCTCGGCCAGGCGCCGGCCCCAGCCCTGGCCCTGCAGGCGCTCGTAGACGAACAGCGTCTTGAGCTCGCACACGTCCTCGGAAAGCGCCCGCACGCCCACGCAGCCGACCACCACCTCGGCGCCGTCCTCGACGAGGCACCAGAAGGCCTCGTAGGCCGCCTCGACGTCGAGCAGGTGCGCATGGCGTCCCTCCGGGTCGAACGTGCGCCCCGACTCGGGCAGGCAGCGCGCGAGGAAGGCGCGCAGGGGCGCGGCGAGATGGGGCTGGTAGGGTTCGATGGCGGGCATAGCGCTCCTCACTTCCCCACGCTCGGTCCCTGCGGGATCCACACGGTGAACGACGTGAGGCCCGCGTCGCTCGT
>NC_021021.1:345899-347149 GCF_000210055.1 Gordonibacter pamelaeae 7-10-1-b | reverse complement strand
ACGAACCCGTCCGGCGCGACGACGAGCCCCGTGCGCACGCGCACCTCGGTGCCCGCGTCGGCGTAGGCCACGGCGTTCTTCAGCACGTTGTTCAGCACGCGCGCCACCCGCCCCGCGTCGGCGAACACGGGCAGCTCGTCCGGCCCGTCGAAGACGAGCGAGAGGGAGCGCCCCTCGGCCAGCGGGTAGAACTCCTCGATCACCTGGCTCACGAACAGCGCGCCGTCGAAGCGCGAGCGCTCGATGGGGATGGTCTGCAGGTTGTAGCGCGTGATCTCGAAGAACTCGTCGAGCAGCTCCTCCAGGCGGTACGCCTTCGCCAGCGTGATGCCCGTGTAGCGCGCCCGCACGTCAACCGGCAAATCGGGCGATTCCTCTAGGAGCGTCAGGTAGCCGATGATGGACGTGAGCGGCGTCTTTATGTCGTGGGCCAGGTACACCACGAGCTCGTTCTTGCGCTCCTCGGCCGCCTTCGCCGCGCGCTCGCTGCGCTCGCCCTCGGCCTTGATGCCGTTCAAGAACAGCGCCGTGGGCGCGAGCTCGCTCGGCAGCACGACGGGGCCCTCGCTCTTGGCCAGCACATCGGTCACGGAGTCGAGCAGCAGGTCGAAGTAGCGCAGCGCCCGGTTGATGCCCGAGCGCACCACCAGCACGATTCCTACGATGAACCCCACGGCCACGCACACGAGGAACAGGTTCGCGATGGCCGTGTGCATCCAGTAGCTCTGGCCCACGAGGTTGTACGCGAGGTTCGACAGGCTCGATCCCAGCGTGTTCATGAAGCCGAGGAACAGCGCCAGGTACACGACGGCGAACACGACCACGTTCACCAGAGTGCGCCGCAGCACGCTGTTCGACAACCGTCTCGTCTGGTCCTGCTTCGCCTGGCTGAATCCGCTCGCGTCCATCGCGCGTCCCTTCCCTCTCATCCGCCGCACCCGCCGCCGGCCGTCCAGGCGGCGTCGTCGCCGTTATCCCAGCTTGTAGCCCACGCCCCACACCGTCTCGACGAACTCCTGGGAGGAGTCGATGGCGGCCAGCTTCTTGCGCAAGTGGCGTATGTGCACCATGACCGTGTTGTTGGACTGGGCGTTCGCCTCCTCGCCCCACACGGCCTCGAACAAATCGCGCGACGCCACCGGACGGCCGGCCGCGCGCAGCAGGCACGCGAGGATGGCGAACTCCTTGGGCGTGAGCGCGAGCGGCTCGCCGTGGAGCGTGGCCGCGTACGCCTCCTCGTCCAGCGCCAC
>NC_021021.1:344229-345229 GCF_000210055.1 Gordonibacter pamelaeae 7-10-1-b | reverse complement strand
GCTCTACCAGCGCGACCCCGCCTGGTCGCAGGCCCTCTACGGCGGAGACGCGTTCGGGGTGACCGGCTGCGGCCCCACGTGCCTGGCCATGGCGTACGTGGCGCTCACGGGCAGAAGCGACCTCTCCCCTGCCGACGCCGGCGCATTGTCCGAGCGGATGGGATGCGCCTCCTCGGACGGCACGGCCTGGGCCTTCATGACCGAAGGCGCCGCCCAGCTGGGGCTTTCCGCCGAGGAGCTGCCCGCCGACGAGCTGTCGGTGCGCCGCGCTCTCGTGGCGGGGCGGCCCGTGATCTGCAGCATGGGACCCGGCGACTTCACCAGCACGGGCCACTTCATCGTGCTCGCGGGGATCGACGAGCACGGCCGCCTTGAGATACGCGACCCGAACAGCCCCGAGCGCACGGCCAAGACCTGGGACTTCGACACGGTGCTGCGTCAGTGCCGCAACCTCTGGGCCTACTCGGCCGCCTGAGCGGAGCGCAGCGCGCGCACGAGCTGGTCGGCGCACGACGTGGACCGGCGGCCGCAGGTGTTGCCCTCCAGCAGGGCCGCCACGTCGTCCACCGCCATGCCGCGGACGAGCTTCGAGACGGCCTTGAGGTTGCCGTCGCAGCCGCCGGCGAACTCCACGTGGGACACGCGGTCGCCGTCCAGCTCCACGCTGATGGCGCGCGAGCAGACGCCGCGCGGGGTGTAGGTATGCATGGTTCCTTCTCCTTCTTCGCAGGCCGCCGCCTTGCAGGTGCGCGCCCCGGCGGCGGCCGTGCCGGGTAACGCGTTCGCGGTTCAGAACAGGCCGCAGGTGAACAGGAAGTTAAGCGACTTCAGGTTCGCACCCACGTGCTCGTGCGCCCACTGCTGGCAGAAGCGCAGCACGGCGAACGATGCGGACGGGGGGACGTCGAGCTCTGCGATCTCGGCGAACGTCGACCCCATGAGCGCCCTGCACCAGGCCACGGCCGCGGCCGGCACGCCCTGGGCCTCCACGGACGGGCGG
>NC_021021.1:342270-344013 GCF_000210055.1 Gordonibacter pamelaeae 7-10-1-b | reverse complement strand
CGGTGAGCGCGAACAGGCGGGGGTTCGCAAGCCCCTCCTGGGTCACGCGGTCCAAGAGCTCGGCCATGGGCGCGGCGCAGGCCGCATGCTCCAGGTCGCGGCGCAGGCGCTCGTGGGAGGAGGCGATGCGCGCCTCCTTCACGATGTCGAGGCTGCGGCCCTCCGAGCACAGCAGGTCGACCGAGGAGTACAGCTCCAGCCGCGCGGCGAACGGGCTCGAGGGCTTGCGGGCTCCCTTCGCCACGGCGCGGACCTGCGAGCCGTCCTGGGCGAGCAGGGTGACGATGAGGTCGCTCTCCCCCAGCTTCGTCTTGCGCAGCACGATGGCGCGTGCCGTGTACGTCGCGCTGGCCATCGTGCCTAGGAGATGCTCACGACGTTGTCGCTGTCGTCCCAGACGATGGTGCCGCTCTTCTGCTTGGCCGAGCCGCGCACCGTCTCGCCGTCAAGCGTGGTCACGGCCGCCGCCGTCACGGTGAACGACGTCTGGTTGTAACCGGTGTACTTCACGTCGTCGACCGAGACGATCTCGTAGGTCGTGCCGCCCAGGGAGATCGTGCCGATGCTGGAAAGGTAGTCCTTCGCTGCCGGCACGAGCACGCTCGCACGCGACATGGCCACGTTCACCGTGACGGAGGAGCCCGATGCCAGCTTCTCGCCCGCGGCGGGGCTCGTGCCCGCCACCGTGCCCTCGGGCACGTCCTCGGTGTAGTAGTACGCCACCTCGGGCACGTAGGAGGCCTCCTGCAGGGCGGCCTTCGCGGCATCGAGCGGCTGGTTGGCCACGTCAGGCACCGTGAAAGGCACGGCCACCGTCACGGTGATGTCCGTGGAGGCCTTCGCCTTCTCGCCAGCCTCCGGGGTCACCGACAACACCGTTCCCTCGGCCGTGTCGGACTTCTCCTCGGCGAACGTCACGCGCGCGAAGTCCTCGGCCTCGAGCAGCTTCGCCGCCTCGTCGCGCGTCTTGCCCACCACGTCGGGGACGATGCGCGGCACGGCCACGTGGATGACCACCTCGGAGCCCTCCTCGGCGCGCCCGCCGGACCCGGGATCGGTGAGCAGCACGAGGCCCTCCGTCTCGTCGGACTTGACCTGCGTGGCGCGGACGGTGAAGCCCTTGCCCTCCAGCTGGTAGGTGGCATCGGCCTGCGTCATGCCCGCCACGTCGGGGACCACCTTGCCGCCCCAGAGCTCCATCTGGTACGTGATGCCCGCCGCGGCGGCGGCCGCGGCCACCAGCAGCACGATCACGATGGCGACCACACGGCCACGGCCGTGCTTCTTCTCGCGCGGGTCGGGCGCGCGAAACTCCTTCTGCTTCGGCGCGGCCTTGCCCTCGACGCGGGGCATCTCCATGGTGTCGCCCGAGCGCCATGCGGCCGCGGGCGGCGTGTAGCCGGAATCCACCAGGCATTCGTCCAGGCCCGAGAGATCCGCCGTGACTGCGGCGCTCGGCGCGGCCGCCTGCCGGCCCTTGCCCGCCGCGGGAGCGTCGTCGATGTCGCCGAAGTCGAACTCGTTGCCGTCCTCGTCCACGTCGACGCCCGCCACCCCGATGACCGGCAGCTTCGCCGGGTCGAGAGGGGCCCGAGCCCTGCGGGCGGGCAGTGGGGGCGGCAGAGGGCTCGAAGCTGTTGCCGGTGAGCGCTTGGGCGTCGGCAGCGGCAGCGGGGTCTGCGGGGTCGCCGGCCTCGGCGGCTTCCTCCGTCGTAGACGCATCCTCCGCGGGCGCCCCGCCCC
>NC_021021.1:337918-342029 GCF_000210055.1 Gordonibacter pamelaeae 7-10-1-b | reverse complement strand
CGGCATCTCCGGGGGGCGCGGCGGCCCCCTCGGCGGCGATCGAGCGCAGCGTGTCGTCGCTCGTGGACGCGGCGGCAACGGCCGCCATGCGCCCGGTCAGCGGAAACCCGCACTCGTTGCAGAATTTCGCGCCCTCTTTGTTCTCTGATCGGCAGTTCGGACAGATCATGCTCATGCGTCTCCCTCGCGAAGTCAACTCCGCTGCGTATTGTAACGGAAAATCAGCGGGCGCGGCAGGGTATCCGGGCGATAGCCGGTTTCGCGACAATACCTGCAAGAGGACGCCGTGACGGGCGGCGATGCCCGGCGCACGCCGAAGCCGCAGGCGGCTTCCAGCGGGGGCGGCCGCCCCCTACGCGCCCTCGCCGTAGCCGAAGCGGCGGATCTGGCTCGCGTCGCGGCGCCAGTTCTTCTTCACCTTCACAGAGAGATCCAGATACACCCGCGTGCCCAGCAGTTGCTCCAGGTCGGCGCGGGCCTCGGTGCCGATCTGCTTGATGGCGGCGCCCTTCTTCCCGATGATGATGCCCTTCTGGCTGTCGCGCTCCACGTAGACGGTGGCGAAGATGCGGTGGAGGTCCTTCTTCTTGTCGTACTCCATCTCGTCGACGCGCACACCGATGGCATGGGGCACCTCGTCGTGGAACGAGCGCAGGATCTTCTCGCGGATGAACTCGGCCACCACCACCTCGATGGGCTGGTCGGTCTCCATGTCGGCCGGGAACCATGCGGGGCCCTCCGGCAGCAGGTACACGACCTCCTCCACGAAGGCGTCCACGTTCTTGCCGGTGGCCGACGACAGGCCCACCATGGCGTCCCACGCGCCCAGGGCCTCGGCGGCCTCGCGCTGGGCGGAGATCTGCTTCTCCGTTGCCAGGTCCAGCTTCGACAGCACGCAGATCTTCTTCGAGCGCACGCGGGAGAGCTGCTCGGCAACCCACTCGTCGCCGCGGCCGATGGGCTGCGAGGCGTCGATGAGCATGGCCACCACGTCCACGTCCTCGAGCGCCTTGAGCGCCGAGGTGTTCAGCTCCTCGCCCAGCGCGTCGTGGGGCTTGTGCAGGCCCGGCGTGTCCACCAAGATGAGCTGGAAGTCCTCGCGCGTGAGCACGGCGCGGAAGCGGTGCCGCGTGGTCTGCGCCGTGTCGGACGTGATGGCTATCTTCTTGCCCATGATGGCGTTGATGAGCGTGGACTTGCCGGCGTTCGGCCTGCCCACGAGCGTGACGAAGCCGGACTTGAAGCCTTCTGCGTGCGGTTGGAAATCCATAGCGTGCATCCTTATGATCGACATTCGGGACAACCCCCCGGTCGTCCGTTCCAGCAAGGGGAAAGCAGGCGCGCGCTAGCCGAAGAAGAGCGCCCATGCGCGCGGGCCGAACACCACGGCGGCCACGACCAGGGCCACGATGGCGAACACGAGCACGGCGCCCGCCCCGCAGTCCTTCGCCCGGCGGGCCAGCTCGTGGTACTCGGGCGACACGAGGTCCACCACGCTCTCGATGGCCGTGTTCACGCACTCGGCCGCGAACACCGCGGCGATGCAGAGGATCACGGCGGCCCAGGAGGCCCCGTCGATGCGCAGCGCGAATCCCAGCGCCACGGCCAGCACGGCGATGCCCAGATGTATCTTCATGTTGCGCTGCGTGCGCACGGCGTAGACGATGCCGTCCCATGCGCACCTGAACGCGCAGACGAGCGAGAAGCGCGAGCGCGCGCCCTTGTCGGCGTCGTTGCGCACGAAGCCCTCGCCGCAGCAGGGGGGCTCGTTGCGCGCGCCGCTCCCGCCCCTGTCGGGAACGTCCACGAGATCGTCCTCCACCGCCGTTTCCGCAGCCACGCCGCCTCCCCGCCTCTCCGCTACACCGTGCGCTTCGACCACGCCTCGAGGATCTCGGCCTCGCGCTTCTCCATGACCTCGGCCTCGTCGTCGGCTATATGGTCGTAGCCGCACAGGTGCAGCAGGCCGTGCACGAGCAAGAGGCTGATCTCCTCCTCGAACGACGTGCCGAACTCGCGCGTCTGGCGGGCGGCCACGTCGGGGGCGATGATCACGTCGCCCAGCTCGTAGACGGGGTCCTCGGCCAGCGTCATGGCCGACAGGTCGTCGTTCACGCCGTCGCACTCGAAGGACAGCACGTCGGTCGGGCCCTCCTTGTGGCGGTACCTCTCGTTGAGCTCGGCGATGGCCTCGTCGGTGACGAAGCTCACGGACACCTCCGTGTTGAAGGGCTTGTCCTCGCGCGCGAGCACGAACTGGGCCAGCTCGTGCAGCGGCAGCTTCTCCAGCTCGTCTTTGCGGTAGTCGTAGTTGATCTGGATGTCCATGTTGCTATGCCTTCCTGGTGGCCTCGTCGTAGGCGGACACGATGGCCGCCACGAGCGAGTGGCGCACCACGTCCTTGCCGGTGAAGTCGCAAAACGCTATATCGTCGATGCCCTCGAGGATGCCGCGCACGCCCTTGAGCCCCGAGATGCCGCGCGGCAGGTCGAGCTGGGTCACGTCGCCGGTCACCACCATCTTCGAGCCGAAGCCCAGGCGCGTGAGGAACATCTTCATCTGCTCGGGCGTGGTGTTCTGCGCCTCGTCGAGGATGATGAAGCTGTCGTTCAGGGTGCGCCCGCGCATGAACGCGAGCGGGGCGATCTCGATGACGCCGCTCTCGATGAGCTGGGTGGCGCGCTCCATGTCGGTCATGTCGAACAGCGCGTCGTAGAGCGGGCGGATGTAGGGGTCCACCTTCTCGGTGAGGGTGCCGGGCAGGAAGCCCAGGCTCTCCCCCGCCTCCACCACGGGGCGCGTGAGGATGATGCGGCCGACCTCCTTGCGCTTGAGCGCGGCCACGGCCATGGCCATGGCGAGGTAGGTCTTGCCGGTGCCCGCCGGCCCGATGCCGAAGGTGATGGTGTGCTCGCGGATGGCGTCCACGTAGCGCTTCTGGCCCGCGGTCTTGGGGCGGATGGCCCGCCCGCGGTACGTGAGCAGGATGTCCTCGCGCAGCGCCTGCGGGCTGAACTCAGCCGTGCGCAAGAGGTCGATGGCGTGGCGCACGTACTCGAGCGTGGGCTCGCCGCCGCCTTCCACGAGCTTGATGAGATCGGAGAACAGCGCCGTGAGCGACTGCACCTCGAGCGGGTCGCCCTCGAGCACGATGGTGTCGCCGCGCACGGTGATGCGGGCGGCGAAGGCGTCTTGCACGACATGGAGGATCTCGTCGGCCGGTCCCACGATGAGCGCCATGTTCACGCTCTGCGGGGCCGTGAGGGTGATTTGCGTCTGGTCTGTCATGAGGGCATTGTACCACGTGCCGCTGCGGCCGACCTCGATGTCATCGAACCGACAAGGGAATATAGTGCAGGTGCCCAATTTTGCGACGGAACGGCGAGGCGGCGACGGCCGTCCGCCGGCGGGCGCGTCACGCAAGCCGGTAGGCCCACAGCGCCTTCGTCTGGCCGAGCACCGTGTCCACGTTCCACGTCCTGCCCGAGCGCTCGGCCGAGTACGGGTCGTTGATGGCGAGGTTCCCCTCGTCGTCGATGCCCGTGATGACGAGGAAATGGCCGTTGTCGGTGAAGTCGCCGGGGCCCACGTTGCAGATGAGCACCGCACCGCCTTCGAGCGCGGCGCGCACGCTGTCGGCGTCGGCGGCGAGCGCCGCGCAAGAGAGCCCGAGCGAGGCAGCCTCGTTGACGAGGAACGCCGCGTCGGTGCCGTCGAACTGCGTCTCGTAGCCGCCCTCGCTCGCGCGCCTGCCCATGTCGTAGGGCGAGAGGTCGCCCTTGCCCGTAAGGCCCTGGTAGACCATGGAAAGCGACGTGGGGCAGCAGCCCGTCAGCGCAAAGGCCGTGGAGCTGTAGACGGTGGAGCCCCAGCGGGAATCCCACTGGTAGAGGCGCGGCACCTGGCCGGGTTCGGGGTCGTCCGTGTCGAGCGCGCTCTCGGCGGGGTAGGCGTCGGGGAACGTGCGCACGAAGGACCGGGCCTCGGGCTCGACGGCGGCCAGCTTGAGCAGCTTGTACTGCACGGCCGCGCCGTCGACGGCGTAGGCGTCCGGATGGGCGGCGACCCATGCGGCGTCGTCGCTCGTCCCGGCCGCCTGGACGAGCTGGG
>NC_021021.1:335089-336173 GCF_000210055.1 Gordonibacter pamelaeae 7-10-1-b | reverse complement strand
GCCAGCGGCACGAACGCCGCCACGCCCAGCTCGGTGGCGTGGCGGATGACCGTCTCCATCTTGTCGCCCTTGGCCAGGCCCTGCACGAGCACGACCGACGGCCCCGCGTCCGCGCGCTCGAAGCGCTGCGCGATGCGCACGACCGGGAGCGCGTCGTCGAAGGCGACGATCTCGCACGCGAAGTAGTCGAGGGCGGCGTCCACCACCGCGATGCGCTCGCCCGGCGCCAGCCGGAGTACGCGCGCATGCTTCGCGTCGTCGGCCGCGAGGCGCAGCGGGAAGGGCCCGCCGACCTCGTCGGCGAGCACCTGCTCGTCAAGGTAGAAATGCTGCAGGGACATCGCTTGCCCGCTAGTTGAAGGCGTCGCGCAGCTTCTGCAGGGGCGTGCGCTCGTCGGAAACGTCCTCGCCCAGCTCCTCGGCCAGCTGCTCCAACAGCTCGCGCTGCCTCTTCGTGAGCTTCTTCGGCACCACCACGTTCACGTGCACGAACATGTCGCCGCGCGCGTCGCTGCGGAACTTCGGCATGCCGAAGCCCTTCACGCGCACCACCTGCTCGTTCTGGCAGCCCTCGGGGATGCGCACCTGCACCTTCTCGACCTCGAAGATGCCGTCGATCTCGATCTCCGCGCCGAGGGCGGCCTGCACGATGGACACGTTCGCACGCGCGTGCAGGTGGTCGCCGTCGCGCTCGAAGAACTCGTGCGGCTGGATGCGCACCGTGACGATGAGGTCGCCCGGCGCCGCGCCCTGCATGCCCGCCTCGCCGAAGCCGGACAGGCGCAGCTGCTGCGAGTCGCGGATGCCCACCGGCACCTCCACGGTCACGCGCTGGCGGTCGGGCACGCGGCCCTGCCCCTCGCACTCCGGGCACGGGTTCTCCACCGAGCGGCCCGTGCCGTTGCAGGTCTTGCACGTGGTGGCCGTCTGCATGTCGCCCAGAAACGTATGCTGCACCGAGACCACGCGGCCCTGGCCGCCGCAGTCCGGGCAGGTGATCTCGCGCCCGTCGGGGCCGAGGCCCGTGCCGTCGCAGTCGGGGCACGGCGCCAGGCGGTCGTAGACGATCTCCTTCTTGGCGCCC
>NC_021021.1:332246-334582 GCF_000210055.1 Gordonibacter pamelaeae 7-10-1-b | reverse complement strand
CGCCCGTAGCGGCTGGCCACCACGGACACGCCCGCCAGCTCCGCCGCGTCGTTCTCGCGCCCGATGCGCACGCTGGGCGTGCCGTCGCCCTGGCGCACGGCATCGTCCAGGATATGCAGCATGACCGTGTCGTCCTCGAGCACCTGCATGACGGGCAGCAGCGCCTGCGACTGGCTGAACTCCGGCTTCGTCAGAAGCGAGCTCACGCCCAGCCGGTGGGCGCGCGACAGCTCGCTCTCCTGCAAACACGACAGCACCTCGTCGAGCGCCATGCGCACGAGCGGGTCGCGGAACGCCTCGGCCATGCCCTGGCCCAGGCCGTCCTCGATCTGCTGGAGCGACTTGCCCGTGAACACGTCGCCCAGAAACGCCTGCACGCGCGCCAGCTCGTCCGAGGACACCTCCTCGGCGAACTCCATCTGGCGGTTGAACACCTGGCCGTCCTCGGTGACGAGCACCACGAGCGCGCGGTACGCGTTGAGCGAGATGAGCGAGAGCTGCTTGATGTGCAGGTTCAGCACCGACGGCGCCAGCACGATGGAGAGGCAGTCGGTGAGGCGCGTGAGGGCCGACGACGTCTGCTCGAGCAGCGCATCGAGCTCGCTCGCGCTGCGGCGCAGCTCGTCCACGACGGGGCGGTAGCGCTCGTCCTCGCCCGTGAAGTCGGCGGCCAGCAGGTTGTCCACGAACGCGCGGTAGCCGTGGTCGGTGGGGATGCGCCCGGCCGAGGTGTGGGGCTGCGTGATGTAGCCGCCGTCCTCGAGCACCGAAAGCTCGTTGCGCACGGTGGCCGGGCTCACGCCCAGCTGGTAGCGCTCCGTCAGCGTGCGCGAACCCACCGGCAGGGCGCGCGCGACGTATTCCTCGATGAGCGCGGCCAGCACCCGCTGCCTGCGATCGGATAGCACGCCTCTCCACCTTCCTCTCTCTCGCCCGTCGGCTTTCCCCGAACCCGAACCATAGTAACGCATCATATTAGCAGCCGAAAGCCGAGAGTGCTAACAACAGCGGGAAATTATGGAGAAACTTGACGGTTACTGCATAGGAGGAGCGCGTGCGCCGGTTCCCTATGCCAAGTCGAACAGCCTCCCGTAGAGCTCGTTGCCGCAGAGCCAGCCGCGGTCGGTGGGGCGCCAGCGCCCGTCCGCGTGCGCCACGAGGCCCTCCCCTTCCAGTTCCGCGAGCACGGCGGGGGCGTCGGGCAGCAGGACGGCGGCGGCCTCCACCAGCTCGTCGGGCACGCCGCAGGTCATGCGCATGCCGAGCATGAGGTCCTCGGCGGCCATGCCGCGCGCGTCCATGTCGTCGGTCACCCGCCCGTCCTGCACGCGCATGCGGCGCTCAGCGTTCTGGGTCATCGTGGCCGCCGAGCGGCCGAGCCCCAGGTACGGCACGCCCGTCCAGTAGGCGATGTTGTGGCGGCATTCGAAGCCGGGGCGGGCGTAGCTCGCCACCTCGTAGCGCTCGTAGCCGGCCTCGGCCAGCACGCACGCGGCGATTTCCATGTGCGCGGCCTCCACGTCGTCGTCGGGCTCCTCCATGTCCCCGGCGAGCACGGCGGCGTCGAAGGGCGTGTGCGCCTCGATGGTCAGCGGGTACACGCTCACGTGCGCCGCGCCGAGCGCCGCCGCCTCGCGCACGCTCGCCTCGAAGCTCTCGGCGCCCTGGCCGGGGATGCCGCACATGAGGTCCACGCTCACGTTCTCGAAGCGCGTATGCGCCGCCTCGATGGCGCGGCGCGCGTCATCGGCCGAATGGGCGCGCCCGAGCACGGCCAGCACCTCGTCGTCGAAGCTCTGCACGCCGATGGACAGGCGGTTCACGCCGAGCGCCCACGCGTCGCGCACCATGCGCTCCGTCAGGCTCTCGGGGTTCGCCTCCATCGTGCACTCCACCTCGGGCGTGAGGTGCATCGACAGCGACAGCGTGTACAGCAGCATGGACAGACGCGCCAGGCCGATATGGCTCGGCGTCCCGCCGCCCAAGTAAACCGTCTCGAGCGCGCCGAGCTCGCCCTCCTTCGCCTTGCGGCGGATCTGGAGGCAGAGGTCCTCCACGTACGCGTCGATCTCCGGCGCATCGGCCGGCACCGCCGACGTCGCGAAGTCGCAGTACCCGCACCGCCTCACGCAGAACGGCAGGTGCAGGTACAGGGCGCGGTAAGGGTCGTGCGGCATGGTCTAGCCTTCCTGTTCATGCCCGCCCAAAAAGGCGAGCAGCTCGTCGAACACGCGGTCGAAGTCCTCCACGGACACGCAGGCGTTGATCTTCGCGCGCGCCGCGGCGGCGCCCGGCAGGCCCGCCAGGTACCACATGGCGTGCTTGCGCATGCGCAC
>NC_021021.1:328340-331649 GCF_000210055.1 Gordonibacter pamelaeae 7-10-1-b | reverse complement strand
CGTGGCCGAGGGCGCACACGCCGTGCACCTCGGAGGTGGCCGGCACGCCGAGCGCGTCGAGCTCCGCGCGCACGGCGGGCTCGTCGCAGATGCCCTGCAGCTGGTTGATCCACACGCTGCCCAGGCCCAGGCTGTGGGCGGCCAGCATCATGCTCTGCATCGCGCAGCCGTCGTCCTCGCGGCCGAACGGGGCGCCCTTCTCGTGCGCCACGATCACGATGGCCGCAGGGCCGTACATGTCGTAGGCGTCGCGGCCCAGCGCCTCGCGAACAACCGCTGACAGCCGGGCGATGCGGGCGCGGTCGTCCACCACCACGAACGTCCACTCCTGCCGGTTGTTCGCCGAGGGAGCCCACTGCCCGCACGCGACGACGGCCTCCAGGTCCTCGCGCGCGACCGGCTCGTCCCGGAACGCGCGCACGGAGCGGCGGGACAGGATGTTCTCGATGACGGGGTTCTCTCTCACGGGGCTCCTCCTTCTCATGCCGGTTCGAGGGCGGCCGGGCGCAGGCGCATCCCGGCGCTAGGCGGCCAGCAGGTCGATCATGCTGACGCCTGCGAGCACCAGCAGCACCACGATGCCCGCCACGGCCAGCAGGCAGCCACAGCCGAGCACCATCTTCGTGCCGCCCGACGTGGAGGACCGCACCTGCTCGCGCGCAGCCTTCTTCTCGTCGAACGGGTCGTCCAGCCAGTCGAACTCTTCCTTGCCTTTCCGTGCCATATATCGTTCCTAACCTTCGAACTGCGATAATGCGAATATCATCAAAACCGCCACAAACATGAGGAACAGAACCAGGGCAGCCAGGCCGCGGCCCATGCTTTTTCGGTCGGCCTCCTTGAGCGAACCCGCTTCTTCGGGAAACCCCGAGATGATCTCGACATTGCCCCTCCACAACACCACGGCGAGGACTAAAAAGGCGACGACGGCTAGTGCGGCCATCGCAATAGCCGTCGTGCCCATCCTAATCGTCCACCTTCAAAATGGCCATGAAGGCCTCCTGCGGCACTTCCACGTTGCCGATGTTCTTCATGCGCTTCTTGCCGGCCTTCTGCTTCTCCAAGAGCTTGCGCTTGCGGCTGATGTCGCCGCCGTAGCACTTCGCCAGCACGTCCTTGCGCTTCGCCTTCACCGTCTCGCGGGCCAGCACGCGCCCGCCGATGGCGGCCTGGATGGGCACCTCGAACATCTGGCGCGGGATGATGCCGCGCAGCTTCTCGGTGAGCACGCGGCCGCGGTCGTAGGCCTTGTCCTTGTGGATGATGAACGACAGCGCGTCCACCGGCTTGCCGGACAGCAGGATATCCAGCTTCACCAGCTTGGAGGGCTTGTAGCCGTCGAAGTCGTAGTCGAGGCTCGCGTAGCCCTTCGTGTTGGACTTGAGCTTGTCGAAGTAGTCCATGATGAGCTCCGACAGCGGTATCTCCCAGATCATCTCCACCGTCGTGGGAGAGAGGTAGTTCATGGTGACGAACGTGCCGCGCCGCGCCGTGGTGAGCTCCATGACGGCGCCCACGTAGTCGGGCGGGATGAGTATCTTCGCCTTGAGGTAGGGCTCCTCGATGCGCTCGATCTCGCCGGGGTCGGGCATCTCCTGGGGCGAGTGCAGGCTGATCATCTCGCCGCCGGCGCGGTACACGTGGTACTCCACTGAGGGCGCCGTGGCCAAGAGGTCCAGGCCGAACTCGCGCTCGAGGCGCTCCTTGATGACCTCCATGTGCAGAAGGCCGAGGAAGCCCACGCGGAAGCCGAAGCCGAGCGCGTGGGACTTCTCCGGCTCCCACATGAGCGCGGGGTCGTTGAGCGAGAGCTTCTCCAGCGCCTCCTTCAAGGGCTCGTACTGGTCGCCGTCGATGGGGAACAGGCCCGTGAACACCATGGGCTTGGCGTCGCGGTAGCCGGGCAGGGGCTTCTCCACGCCGCCGCGCACGGCGGTGATCGTGTCGCCCACCTTCACCTGGCGCACGTCCTTGAGGCCCGTGACCAGGTATCCCACCTCGCCCACCGAGAGCTCGGGCATGGCCGTCTCCGCCGGGCGGCGCGCACCCACCTCCTCCACGAGCACCTCGGTGCCGGTGGCCATCATGAGCACGCGGTCGCCCTTCTTGAGCGAGCCGTCCACCACGCGGATGAGCGCCACCACGCCGCGGTAGGGGTCGAAGTACGAGTCGAAGATGAGCGCACGCAGGGGTGCGTGCGCGTCGCCCTCGGGCGCGGGGATGTTGTACACCACGGCCTCGAGCAGGTCGTGCACGCCCGCGCCGGTCTTGCCGGAGGCGAGCACGGCGTCGTCGGCGGGTATGGCGAGGCCCTCCTCTATCTCCTCGCGCACGCGGTCGGGCTCGGCGGCCGGCAGGTCGATCTTGTTGATGAGCGGGATGATCTCCAGGTTCGCGTTCATGGCCATCATGGCGTTGGCCACGGTCTGCGCCTCCACGCCCTGGGTGGCGTCCACCACGAGCACGGCGCCCTCGCACGCGGCCAGCGAGCGGGACACCTCGTAGGTGAAGTCCACATGGCCCGGCGTGTCAATGAGGTTGAACTGGTAGGTCTGGCCGTCGTCGGCCGTGTAGTCCACGCGCACGGCCTGGCTCTTGATGGTGATGCCGCGCTCGCGCTCGATGTCCATGCTGTCGAGCAGCTGCTCCTGCATGTCGCGGCTCGCCACGGTGCCGGTGAGCTCGAGGATGCGGTCGGACAGCGTCGACTTGCCGTGGTCGATGTGCGCGATGATGGAGAAGTTGCGGATGAGGTTCGGGTCGGTGGTCATAGTAGCTTTCTTCTTCGGGCGGTGCACGGGCGAAAAACGTGTTTTCGGGAATTTCCCCGTGAAAACAGGGTCAACGTTTGGTATTCTATCGCATTGTGTATCCAGCGATACGTGCGTGCGATGATCTTATCGCCAAATCTGCAGACGTGGCTGCATTACGGATTCGTCCTCGCTGGTGACCGATTGGTCTGCGAAACAGAGAAATCCCGCCTGTTTCCATCGCATCGCCAACGCCCGCGCCCGGCGCGGGAGGCTCCTCCGGGGCCTTGTTGCGAGGCAATCGGCCACCTTGCGGCCACGCGGAGGGCATCGCCCGCCCGTATCGCTGGAGGCGCAGCGCGATTCGTATCGCAAGACAAGGTAAAACGATTTTTTTGGAGGAACGAACCACATGGCGAACATCAAAAGCCAGAAGAAGCGCATCATCACCAACGAGAAGGCCCGCATGCGCAACCGCGCGGTCAAGAGCGAGCTCAAGACCGCGACCCGCCGCGTGAAGGACGCCGTGGCCGCCGGCAACGGCGCCGAGGCCTACGCC
>NC_021021.1:318282-327533 GCF_000210055.1 Gordonibacter pamelaeae 7-10-1-b | reverse complement strand
GCGCGGGCGCACACCAGCTCGCGCAGGCGCGTCGTGCACATGGCCAGCAGGGCGTGGGGCGACACGGACTCCATGCGACCCAGCAAAAGCAGGCACTTGCGGGCGTCGCGGGCGGCGAGGGCGTCCACGAACTCCCAGGGCTTCACCTCGGCCGTACGCGCCACCAGCCCCATGATCTCGTGCTCGTTCACGGCATCGGTGCCGCGGTGCGCCAGCGCGATCTTCTTGAGCTCGCTGTCCAGGTGGACGGTGTTCTCGCCCACCAGGTCCACCAGTGCGCGCGCTGCCCCCTCCGTGAGCGTGACGCCGTGGCCCGCGGCCATGGCCCGCACCGTCTTCGGCAGCTCGTTGCGCTTGAGCGGGGCGCAGTCGATGACGGCCGTCTTGCCATGGGCGGCCACGGCCTTGTACAGGCGCGTGTTCTTCGCCAGCTTCTCGGCCACCAGCGCGAGCACGGTGGACCCGCTCGGCGAGGACAGGTACGACACGAGTGCCTCGGCATCGGCCTTCTTGAGCTTGTCGGCTGCGCGCACCTCCACGAGGCGCACGGGGCTGGCGAACGGCACGGTGTTGCAGGCCGCCACGACGTCGCCGCCGAGGGCGGTCTCGCCGTTGAACTCGTCGGCGTTGAACGACAGGTCGCCCAGCGCGGAAAGGCGGGCGCGCAGGCGCTTCATCACGGCGTCGCGCTTGAGCGCGTCCTCCCCCACGATGAGGTAGACGGGGAGGAGCGGTGCTTCTTGTTTCTTGTTAGTCGGCATGCCCCGCATTCTACCGCAGCGACGCGACCGCGATGCCCTGCGCGGTGGATTTGCACGAAACATCCCCCGCCTCGTCGGTACGCCATATCTGCGCCCCCGCGTCGGCCAGCTCCCGCAGCGTCTTGTCGGCCGGGTGCCCGTAGCGGTTGCCCGCGCCCGCGCTCACGAGCGCGATGCGCGGGGAGAGCGCGGCCGCGAGCTCCGGCGTGAGCGCGTTCTTCTCCCTCAGGTAGAGGGGGAGCCCCGAGGCGTCGACGGGCTCGCAATCGACTCTCGTGTGCAGCGTCTTCTCGACGTACTCCCTCATGCTCCGCCTCCTCATGTAACTAAACAATTATCAATGTACCATTATGAATGGTACATAGCAAATCAATTAGTTACATTTAATGACGCCTTGCGAGCCCTCGTGGTCTTTCGGAATCGCGATGCGTCTAGCAGGGCGTACCGCTCGTTTTTCCCTGCGTTTTCGTCTCGACAAAAGAGATATCTGCTCATGCCCGCGGCATTCGGCAGGCTTGTCGAATGCCGCGGGCAGTAGCGGGCAGGCGCTTACCTCCCGCTTGCTCGATAGTACTGCCTTGGGTCGTGCTGGTTTGATCCGACCCATTCGAGAAGTCCTTTTTCGGCAAGGCGCTTCAGGGTCTCCGTCGCCTTTACCCTCCCGATCCCCGTTTGCTCCATGAGCTCTTTTCTCGCCACGCAACCCGAGTCGTGCGCAATCTGCATGGCGACCTTCTCGGTTTCGCTGAGTTTTTCGAGGGAACCGGGGGAGGCGGCGTCTGTTGAACTGATGGCCGCGGCGTCACTCGTCTGTGCCCCGGGACGCTCGAAGCGTATTACGGTTGAGTTGACGTCCTGGCGGTAGCTGAATGCCACGCCAGCGGCGTCGCGCGCCCTCTTGATGCGCGGTATGCCGGTGCCGTACTGCTCGATCATGCCCGATCTGAAGAGCACCTGCGCGATGTTCGGGTTGCGCTGCTTGGAGTCGCCGCCCGATCCCTCGAGGTGCCTGTCGGGGGAGTCGCCCTCGGGGAACAGCCCGGGGCTCATTATCTCGATGAAGTCCATGTAGACGTTTACCTGAACGGACGTGCCGGTCGTGTAGTCGCGGTGGCAAAGCGCGTTTGCTTGCCCCTTCCACGTTTTCATGCGCCTTAATGCCCTTTGTGAAGAATCGTCCCATTGGGAAACGGGTCCCAATGGGACGATTTTGGCATCAGGCATAGGGGAAATCGGTGCGTGCCGTGCGTTTGAAGCTATGTGCTATTCCGATTCTCTAATGCGTCCCAGGCGGCTCGAAATGCTCCATCGAAATTGCTGGCAATCCTCTCCACCTGCGCAAAATCCCCGTCCTGCCTTGCGTTTTCGTCTTGACAAAAGGGATGAGTGTGATTGGCCCTCGCCCTGTCGTCGAGGACGAATTGGTCGCGTACGGCGATGAGGTCGATGAATTTCTTTCCGCGAAGCCGGGTATCACAGGCTGGTGGCAGGTCGAGGCGCGCAACGACGCAATTTATGGAGATGGGAGCAGACAGGAGCTGGAGCTTTGAGAACATCATTAACAAGCTGGGTTATTCGTCGCGCAAGATCGCGGCCGTTGAATGGCATCTGCGCACTGCCGATTTCGTTGTCGCCAATTCAGAATTGCAGATGAGGTTTCTTGTAAACGAGTTGCCTGAGATTGCGGGCAGGGTGTCGTACGTCCATCTTGGTATCGAGCCATTCGAGCAGGATTCCTGCATAAGGCAAAGTAGATGTTCCGTTGTCGCAGTGAGCGGGGGCACTCGTCCAGTTAAAGGCAGCGATGTGGTTGCGCGTGCGGTGAGCTCCTTACGCGGCAGGAATGTCGACTGCGAGTTGCGCGTGTATGGCCGCCAGTATGCTGCCAACGACGATCTAAGCGCCATTATGGACGGTGCGGGAGGGGTGTTCCTCGGCCAGGTCGAACATGAAGAATTCATTAGCGGTCTCGGCGAAACCAACGTTTTTGTTATGAACTCCCGGCACGAATCCTTCGGCCTCTCCGCCATCGACGCCTTGCGAGCTGGAGCCTCGCTTCTCTTGTCTGGGAATTGCGGCGTAGGCGAGATTCTCTCTCTTGAGGATTCCGATGTCGTGCGCGACTGTGAGGATGCGTGCGAGGTTGCCGATAAAATAGAATATCTTTTAGAGTGCCCAAATGCATCCAGGCTCTATGAATCGCTGGACTTTTCAATGCTTGGATGGGATTCAGCAGCATTTCGTTTGCGCAATATCTGCAAAAGAGTAGCTATCCAATCGCGCGAGATGAGTCTTTGAAAATTCTTTTTTACACCTCATGCAAAGCTATTGCCATGAAGGGTGGCACGGAGAGGGCCACCGTCTCCGTTGCATCAGCTTTGTCGAGCCGCTATGGACACGAATGCTATTCAGCTTATTCGATCGAAGATAGTGCTCCCAAGGAACTCTGTTTCGCGGGGGAGTTAATGGTCGACGGGCATTTGAAAACCGCTGCTTCGCAGATAGCTTCGTTCGTTCAAGACAGACGCGTTGACGTGGTTGTCAGCCAAGGATCTTTCGAGCTTGTTATTGCTTTGCGAAAAGCCGGTTTGCCCAGATGCACAAAGCTTGTTCTTGCCCACCATTTCGAGCCAGGCTGGGAAGTTCATTTCGGCGATCTGCGGACGTGCTTATCGCAACTTGGATCTGCTAGTGGAACCGGAAAAGTCAAGCCGGCTGTTAAGGTGCTCTGCTATCCGATTTACAAGGCTCGTTATACAAGAAGGCTGAGGGGGGACTACCAAGCGGCGTATATGGCTGCCGATGCCGTGGTGCTGCTTTCAGAGGGTTTCTCTGAGGGCTATAAAGCGTTTGGCGGATTAGAGGACGTTGAAAAGTTCAGGTTCATTCCAAATCCTTTGTCATGCGAAGAATATCTTGATCCTGCTGCCTATTGCGAGAAGAAAAAGATCGCATTGATTGTAGCGCGACTTGAGGATACTCCGAAGAAAATCTCCCTTGCCTTAAAAGCATGGGAGGCGGTCAAGTCCGATCCAGTATCGGAAGGTTGGACGCTCCGAATCGTGGGGCATGGCCGAGACGAGAGCCGCTACAAGAGGCTTGCGGCCCGCATGCGTCTACCCGACGTTGACTTCGTTGGCCGCAGAGACCCCATCGGGGGGGGGGGACTATTGCATAGCGTCCCTGTTCCTGATGACTTCGGCAAGCGAAGGATGGGGTCTGACGTTGACGGAGGCGCAGCAGTTCGGGGCAGTGCCCGTCGCGTTCGATTCCTACGCCTCGCTTCGAGAGATCATAACCGATGGGGAAAACGGCAGATACGTTCCCTTTGCGGATGTAAGCGCTTATGCAAAAGCCGTGCTCGAACTCATGGAGGATGCTGGCATGCGGCAGGAAATGGCTCTGTACGCCATCGAGTCTTCCAAGCGTTTCTCTTGGGGAGCGATTGCTGAGAAATGGCAAGCGCTGTTGGAGGAGCTGGGATCACTTTGAGCGTAATCGTTCCCGCATATAGGGCCGAAAAAACGATTCTACGCGCGATAAACAGTATCTTGCTATGGCCCGGCGATGATATGGAGGTCATCGTGATAGATGACGGATCGGATGATTACACGGCGGGGATAGTGCGAGAAGTGACCAAAGTGGATGCTCGTGTCAGACTTTTGCAACAGAGTAATGCAGGAAGGTCTGCGGCGAGGAACGCCGGATTCTGCGCGGCGCGAGGTGAGTGGGTCATGTTTTTGGATGCGGATGACTATCTACTCGCCGACGGCATAGGGAAGATTCGGGAGATGACGGCTTCTTCCGTTTCCCTCGTGCTGTTCCCTGTGATACTCAGTGCTAGGGAGAATGTGGTTGGCTATTCAGATATATCGTGGAAGGGCTGGGGGACTGTCGCCGAGGATAGGACGCTTCCTGCATCTGCCCTGCGGTCTTTTATGATCGATCCCGCATACGCACCGCTTTCCTCGGGGGTTCCAAAAAGGCTGGAGTGGTATGAGACCAATTCGGCGAGGTCGCGCCTCTATCGACGGAAGGCGGTTCTGCGATTGTCCTCAAAGCTCGGAGAAGGGCAAGCTCCCTTTCCCGTTAATCTGCGCTTTTCCGAAGATAAGCTATTCAACTTGGCATTACTTGATCTTCTCGGCGAGGAGCAAGTAATCTTGTCCGGCCATCCGGTTTATTATTGGGATTTGGGAAACTCGGATACCTGTGCCGTAGTTCGCGTCGATGATGCAAAGGGCCTCTTGCCGTTCAAGGATGCTGTCAATGTGTTGGTGAAGAACGACCTTCTTTCCATGAGTGAGCGGAGTTTAGTATTTACTCGGGAAGCTATCAGCCAGTTTAAAAGGAGCATGAGGCTGGGTTCTTCCGATCTACATGCATCAAAGCGTACTTGGCGCAGTCTTCTGTACGACGAGGGTATTCGTTCGTGTTTGGGAAGCGTTCCGTGTGCGTCGATGAAGGAGTCTATTCGCGTGAAGCCAATTTGCTGGCTCTTGCGCCACGAGTTCATATCCGTCGCCTTCATGTATGAGCGTAGCATCTTTTTGGTCAAGAAACTGTTTTCGGAGTCTGGTTGGTTAAGACAGTTGCTCTCTCGAAGCGTCGGATGAGGTTAGCCGATGCCCTCCCTCATGCGAAATTCCTTCTTTAATATGCTTTACCAGCTTGTGTTGCTGCTGGTGCCGCTTGCCAGTGCCATGTATGTGTCGCGTGTGGTGATGCCCGAAGGGCTCGGCGAGATCGCGACGGCGGAGAATCTGGTGTCGTATTTCACGGCGCTTGCGCCTTTGGGAATCCCGGCATACGGGCTGCGTGAGGTGGCAAAGGTGCGAGGAGACCAAAGAGCGCGCTCAAGGATTTTTTCAGAGCTCGTGCTCTTGAACTTCGCGTCAACCCTCTTGTTTCTGGGTGTCTATGCGACGTGCGTTCTCGTTTTCTTCGACGGCGCAGTACCCGCCCTTTACCTGATATTCGGTTCGCTTATTGTCGCCAACTGCCTGAATGTCGAATGGCTTTTCAGCGGTCTGGAACGTTATGTGTTCATTTCCGTGCGCGGCATGGTTGTACGTATTGCCAGTTTGATTTTGACTCTCGTTTTTGTAAAAGGTCCTGATGATGTTTTGATTTATGCTGGCGTAACCTGTCTCGCCACGGTCGCAAATTACTTGGTGAACGTTGTCTGCCTACACGGCCAAGTGAAATTCACGTTGCGCGGTATCGCTCCTTTTAGGCATCTAAGGCCTGTGCTAGTGCTTGCGGGAACGATTGTGCTGTTCAGTATTTATACAAAAGTGGATATCACAATGCTCGGTGTGTTTTGCGCAAGTTCCGTAGTGGCTTACTATGCCTACGCCTACAAAGCAGAAGAAATAGCAAAGATGCTTTGCGTGTCTTTGACGAGTGTTTATCTTCCTCGTTTGAGCTACGAGTTCATCCATGACCGAAAAGAATTTTCGCGCCTCATGCGCCAGTCGATGATGCTGAACATATGGATTTCCGCCCCCATGGCCATGGGGGTTTTCATGCTTGCCCCGCATATCGTGCCCCTTCTTTTTGGAGAGGCGTTTCTTCCGGCTGTTCTCACGTTGCAGATGTTTTCCGGATTGATCATAGCCAAAAGTATTGGTCAGATTATCTATCAAGTTACCATTGCGACCGGTAACGAACGCTTTCAACTTGTTGCCTATTCGGTAGGTGTTGCGGTCAATATCGCGTTGAATTTTGCACTAATCCCAATGCTTCAGCAAAACGGCGCCGTTGTGGCTACGGTGTTAACAGAGATCGTTCTCGATGTTGTGCTTGCGTTCTACATCAAAGAGCATATGTGTTTGGCTATACAACTTCGATTCTGGCTTTCCCTGTTCGGTGGCTTGGTCGCGACAGGAGCGGTTCTGCTCTTGTGTGGGGCTCTTATTTCAGATCATCTTCTTTGTACGGGAGTCTCGGTTGTTCTTTCTGCAATTACGTACGGGGCTGTTGGGATCGCCTGTAAGAACGAAACGGCAGTACTGTTACTGCGCAGGATCTTTCGTCGCTAGGTGTGGCTGATCGTGTAGAAAACGGCAAAGCGCCGTTCCAATAGGGAAAGGAGAAGGTCATGGTACGGGTTTCGGAGTTGAGGGTTGGCGATTATATCAGGGCTTCTTGGTTGGGATCGGGTTGGCATAAGGTTCTTGAGGTAGGCACTTCCTATTCGGATTCGTCCAAAGTGTATCTTGCGGTCGAGGGCTTCCGCGGCGTTGAAATAAGCGCCGACGAAACGGTGGAAAGGCAGTAGGCATATCCCAGCGGGGGATGGGCTGAATCGAAGGGAGTCGGGGTTCAGCGGCTTGTTTTGTGCAGGCGCTGAATCCTCGGCTCCCCGTTGAGCAGAAGGGGTGGTATGCATGTTCAAGCGCAAGGAAGTTGAGGAGATGCGCGATACCGTCTATTACAAAGACGGCGATGAAATAACGTTCGGATCGGTACAGAACGCCCTTGCAGCGCAAGCGAGCGAAGCGAGGTTGCCGATGGCCTTTCGCATGGATCATATCAAGGAAGGCGCCCTAATGGGTGACACAACTCCTTGCCTTGTCGTGTTTCATCCCGAGCATCCTACCGATTACTACAACATGCTGATCACAATTGGTCGGCAGGGAGCATATGCGCTCGTGTCGGTCTACGCAGCAGGAAAAAGCAAGCAAATGGGCAAGTTCAATAGGTCGACCGTAGGTAAGAGCATGATCGAGGATGTTCTGGCAGGGAAAGCGAGCGGGGTCGATCTTGCCATCGGAGTGATAGGTGGATTATCGGGTTCCTTCGGCAAAAACAAGAGTAAGCACCAAGAGGAGCAATTTTACTACCAGCTTTGCATGGAGATATTCGACCAGGTTCTTTCCTGATTGAAGCGAATGATTTAGGAGTTGGAAATATGACATTGGATCAAGTAATCGATACGCTTTCTTATGAAGACCTAGCTGCTCTCAAAAACATGATCGAAAGCGGGCATGGGAATGATGCGATAGCCGTGCTCGAGGATTTTGGCTGGGACGGAAGCGAAGACAATCAAGACGCCGTCGTAAAGGTTCTTCGTAGGGTATAGTGGTGCACTTTTCTTCTGTTGTGATCTCGCAAGGCGATGATTGGAAGAGGGGCAATGCCGGCTACGCGCAGCACCCTTGGCCGCTCACCGGTTCGTTGCCGATAACCTGGCAACTGGCCTCGACGGTAAGCGCGCAGTACTCGAGCAGGCAGGAGATGAGTGCGACGGCTTCCGTATCGGCCATGCCGCTTTTGGAGAGCGCCATCGCGAGCGCCGATGTTCCATCGAGTGTCATCTGCACGTCGCGCAGCTCGTCGAGGGCCTCTAGTTGCGTCGTTATAATGGGCCTTTGCCGATACATCTACTCTCCTTTGAGTGGCTGAATGTACGGAGAATATCACTTATAACGGGGCGTTTCAATCGGAGTATCTGTGCGAGCTGCTTTTACCGTAGGACACCATCTTGCGCATCTGCGAGCGGTTCGACGTGCAGCCGGGGGACATCATGGAGTATATCCCCGACTAGGCCGGGGCTGATGTGGGCAGTGACGATCTTCCGGGCGGAATCCTCATGAGCTTGCGGTTGCAGCTAAGAGTCTCCCTCTGCGTTGACGTCGCGCCCCTGCGCTGATAAACTAAAGGCCACAATTATGGCCCGAAAGGAGACGGCGATGACGGTTTGCGTACCCATAAAGGATTTAAAGAATACGGCGACGTTTTCCAAGCTTGTCGAGAGCTCGCCAGACCCGGTTATCGTTACGAGGAACGGTCGGGAGTCTTTTGCCGTCATGACAGTAGAGGAGTTGGACGCACTTCGCTTGGAAGCCGCTCGTGCTCAGTTGTATCGGGACATAGACGAAGCCGAGGATGATTTCGCCCACGGTAGGATGACGGAGGCGAACGAGTCCCAAAGAAGGACGCGCGAGCGTTATGGCCTATAACGTTGTTTGGTCGTTTTCAGCTGAGCGGGACAGAGATAGGATAGTAGAGTACCTGCTCTATGACCTTGCCTCGCCCCAAGCTGCAAGCCATGTGCTCGACGAGCTCGATAAAATGATCGTTATACTTAGTGATAACCCGAAGCTCTTTGCCCTATCGGCCGAGTCTCGGCTTGCGCGCATGGGGTATCGCAAGTACCTGTTCATGAGGTATGTGGTGCTTTATCGTGTGGAGGATCGCACGGTGAAGGTTGGCCGTATTTTCCATACAGCGCAGAATTACGCCCGGCTCGTGTAGGCCGGGCGTTTCGCTCTTTATCTGATGAAGTTCGTCATCACCTTGGGCTCCACCTCGGGGGCCGGCACCTGGGCTGTGGCCTTCAGCAGCCAGGCCATGTTCCTGCCCAGGACGCGCATGATCTGCAGGCCCTCGGCGTCCTGCGCCACGTCGTCGGCCGTCTTGCCGTGGACCATGGGCCAGTAGTTCGACGAGACGACCGGCATGCAGCTGATTTGGAAGCACTTG
>NC_021021.1:316354-318076 GCF_000210055.1 Gordonibacter pamelaeae 7-10-1-b | reverse complement strand
CGCTCGCGGCGTAGAACATGCGGTCGAGCACGGCCAGCAGGGCGCCGTTCGCGCCGGCGTAGTAGACGGGCGTGCCCACCACCAGGCCGTCGGCGGCCTCGGCCTTTGCGATGAGGCCGTTCACCACGTCGTCGTCGAAGATACAGCGGGCGTCGCCGCGCTTGGCGCAGCCGCCGCAGCCGAGGCAACCGCGCACGGCCTCGCGGCCGATCCATGCTATCTCGGTCTCCACGCCCTCGGCCTCGAGCGCGCCGGCCACCTCGGCCAGCGCGGTGTGCGTGCAGCGCTTCTCGTTCGGGCTTCCGTTGATCAGCAGGACCTTCATGGGCGTGCCTTCCTCTCGCGTGGTCGTTCCTGTTTTGCTCATGTTCCAGATTAGCAGAAACTATGGCAGCCCGGTACCGATGGCGAACAACGGCCGGGGCCTTACGCTATACTGGCCGCATGGACGACATGCAGACAACCTCCCCGGCATCCGACGCAGCCGCGGTGCCATCCTCGGCCCCGGGGCCCACAGCGCCCGCGCCCGCCTTCGACGATGCGCCCATCGGCGTGTTCGACTCCGGGTTCGGCGGCCTCACCGTGGCGCGCGAGCTGGCGAAGGCGCTTCCGAGGGAATCCATCGTGTACCTGGGCGACTCGGCGCGGTGCCCCTACGGGCCGCGCACGCTGCAGGAGGTGGACGGCTTCGTGCAGCAGATCGGCGGCTGGCTTGTGGACCGCGGCGTGAAGATGGTGGTCATAGCCTGCAACACGGCCACGGCGGCCGGGTTGGCGCACGCGCAGAGGACGTTCCCCGTGCCGGTCATCGGTGTGGTGGAGCCGGGGGCGCGCGCGGCGGCGCACGCCACGAGGAACAACCGCGTGGGCGTCGTGGCCACGAAGGCCACGGTGGAGTCGAACGCGTACACGAAGGCCATCCGGCATCTGGACGCCGGCATCACCGTGTTCTCCACTGCCACGCCGCGTTTCGTGGAGATTGCCGAACAGGGCATCCGCATGGCGGAGGGGCCGCTGGAGAACTACACGTCGCTCGCGTCGAAGGTGTACATCCGCCCGGCGTTCGAGGAGATAGCGCGCGAGTACCTGGAACCGCTGCGGCGCGCGGGCGTGGACACGCTCGTGCTGGGCTGCACGCACTTCCCGCTGCTCAAGGCGCTGATCGGCGGGGTTATGGGGCGCGAGGTCACGCTCATCTCGTCGTCGACGGAGGCGGCGCGCGACGTGGCCGAGATCCTGGCACGCCGGAGCGCCTACGCGCGTGCCGACCATGAAGCCCGCTACGAATTTTTCACGACGGGCGACGACCTGGAGGAGTTCCGCGGCTTCGGCAGCCGCGTGTTCCGCGAGCCCATCGACACGGTGGCGCACGTCGACCTTGTTTGACGGCGGCGCGGCGAGGGCCGCGGAGCCCAGGCGGCGATGAAAGACGACGACGCACCGCGGTTTGCCACGGTGCGCGGTAGGGAAGGGGAGCTGCTATGAAGACGGTGGTGCTGGCCACGAACAACGCCCACAAGGTAGCGGAGATCGCCACGGCGCTGGACTTCCCGGATTGGGAGTTCCGCACGCTGCGTGAACTGGGCATAGAGTCCGACCCGGCGGAGGACGCCGACACGTTCGAGGGCAACGCGCGCATCAAGGCGCAAGCGGCGCACGAGGCGTCCGGCGGGCTCGCGGCGTTGGCCGACGACTCCGGCCTGGTGGTTGATGCGCTCGCGG
>NC_021021.1:314264-316111 GCF_000210055.1 Gordonibacter pamelaeae 7-10-1-b | reverse complement strand
ACGCCGCGAACAACGCCAAGCTGCTCGCGGCGCTGGGCAACGTGCCGGACGCCGAGCGCGCCGCCCGCTTCGCAAGCACGCTCGTGTTCGTGGACGAGGACGGTTCGGAGATCGTGGCGGAGGGTACGGTCGAGGGCCGCATCGGGCACGAGGGACGGGGAAGCGAGGGCTTCGGCTACGACCCGCTGTTCCTGCCGGACGTGTTCGGCGGCGCCCGCACGCTCGCCGAGGTCGACCGCGACGAGAAGAACGCCGTGTCCCACCGCGGCAACGCCCTGCGCCAACTGCGCGCCAAGCTCCAGGAAGCCGGCGGCGCCAACGCCTAGAGCGATGCTAAACTCGCCTGTTCGGCAACGTCGACGCGGGCTTCGGCGCACGGGGCGCGCCGTCCGCTTCGTGTCGCGCGGCCTCTTTCCGCCTCCTGAGCTGAGTGAGCTTGGGGGCGTAGGGACGCGTAGCAAATACCGGAAACGCTGATGAAGCCGCCCTCGCCACGATGGCGGCTTCTGCTATAATAGCCCCTGCCGTTTCGGCGTCGGGGCGTGGCGCAGCTTGGTAGCGCGCCTGCTTTGGGAGCAGGATGTCGCAGGTTCAAATCCTGTCGCCCCGACCACTGAAAGACTGCTGTCATGGTTTGAAATCAAGCGAGGGCCCAGCTTCTTTGGCTATTGGCATTTGAAGGGGGCTGGTGCTGATCATGTATCATGGTCGGGTCGGCTTGCGAGCGGAGGGGGCGAAACGGTGGTCTCGGTCTATGCGGAAAAGAAGCTCCAGAGTTCTTTTAGCGGGGTTCCCTATGCGATAGCCGCCGCGATCTTCCTGGTCATAGGGGTGTCGGCTTTCGTGTCGTTCCTTGCGAGCGCATTGGGCGCCGGGCCGTCCGGCTACGACCTGGACGACGGTATCGTCGCGCTCGTCGCCTTCGTGGTTCCCGGCGCGTACTTTGCGTACCGTTGGCGTGCTGAGAGGGCCAAGCGCAACTTGTTCAAAAGCTACGTGTTCGCGATCGATGATGTGGAAACGCCCCTAATAGACCTCGCGGCGCTTGTTGGGCGCTCCCTGAATGAGACGGACCGTGACCTACGTGAGCTCATCGGCGAGGGTTGGTATCCGGGCGCGTACGTCGACCGTGGCAATTATATGTTCGTGCGCTCTCTGGAAACGGAGGCGAAGGCGTTCGGTGGTCAAGGCCCTTTGCCTCCTGCCAGCGTGACGACGGCGGGAGGCTCGCCCCGTCGTGCAAGCGTGCGAAAAACGTACAAACCCCTTGATCCTGAAATAGCCGATATCGTCCTCCAGTGTCCGCAGTGCGGCGAGCTGAACTACCGAACCCCGAACTTGGAAGCGTGCGAGTTCTGCGGTGCGGACTTGCGGGGGCTCCAGGATGGCCGTTAGCAGGAAAGATCTGTATCTCTTCAATCCGGGTGCGGTGCGCCGCGGCATCGGACTCATGCTGCTGTTTCTCGGCTCGCTTCACGTCTTCGTTGCCGTGCTCGTGGGTCTCGGCGTCCTCGAAACCACGATCACCTTCCAAGAGAGAATGGCGAGCTGCGCGGCATGCCTCATCGCTGGCTCGGCATGCCTTGCATGGGGTCGAAGCCGACGGCGATGGTTCCGCCTAGCGCGAGAGTACGACGGGCTTGTCGGCGACGGCTCCGATATCGCCGAAATCTCTTCGCGCAAGGGAACTTCTGCCGCCGAGGTCGTCGACGATCTCGGCAGGCTGAAGAAGAAGGGGCTCCTTCCCGATTGCGCCGTCGACTACGACACGGGTGAGGTGCGCCGTCACCCCAGCCCCTGGTCCACGTCGAAGTAGCCCTTCCAGGGGTCGGGGGAGGCGGCGCGGG
>NC_021021.1:310953-313763 GCF_000210055.1 Gordonibacter pamelaeae 7-10-1-b | reverse complement strand
CCCGTCCTGCGTCCATTCGGCAAAGCGGACTTCGGCCACCAGCTTCGGCTCGAGCCAGGCCGCCTGCTCGTGCGGCCGCGGCTTCGGCGGGTTCTCGAACGGCGCGTCGGCGCGCTGCAGGCCGGTGACGGCCCTTTCCAGCTCGTGCGCCTCGGCTGCTCCCAGGCCCGAACCCACGCGGCCGACGTAGCGGAGCCCGCCGTCGTCGTAGGCGCCGAGCAGCAGCGAGCTCACGCCCGTGCGGTTCTTCTCGGAGCGCGTGTAGCCGCCGACGACGAACTCCTGGCGATGGTCGCACTTCAATTTGACCCAGTCGCCGTTGCGCGCACCGCGGTAGGGAGCCGCGGCGCGCTTGCCCACCACGCCCTCGAGGCGCAGCTCGCAGGCGGCGTGAAGGCTGTCCTCGCCCCGCCCGCGCACGTGGCTGCTGTAGCGTATGCTGGCGGGCGCGCCTTCCAGCAGCTGCTCGAGCACTTCCTTGCGCTCGAGCAAGGGGCGGTCCCGCAGGTCCGCGCCTTCAAGCGCCAGCAGGTCGAACACGAGGTAGGCGGGCTGCGGGCCGCCGGGGTTGCGCAGGAAGTTCTGGAGGGCCTGGAAGTCGGTGCGGCCGTCAGCGTCGATCATCGCCACCTCTCCGTCCAGCACGAACACGCGGCCGGCGGACCAGTCGGCAAGCTCGGCGGCGATGGCGGGGAAATGCCCGGTGTAGTCCTTGCCGTTGCGGCTGACCAGCCGCGCGCGGTTCTCCTCCACGAACGCAAGCATGCGGTAGCCGTCGTACTTCACCTCGTACACCCACCCGTCGCCCTTCGGCGCCGCCGACGCGAGCTTCGCCAGCTCCACGTCGGCGCGGTCGAAGGGGTTGCGCGCAAGCCGCCCGTCGCCGCCGGACGCTATCTCGTCCATGGTGCGGCCCGTGCGCACGCTCGTGCCGAAGCCGGCGATGCCGGGCTCGTCCTGCACGTGCCCGTCCTTCTCCTTGATGAGGAGCCAGTTGTCTCCGTGCTCGCCCGCCTTGGGCTTCAGCCGCACGAGCACCCAGGCGCCCTTGAGGCGCCGGCCGTCCAGCACGAACTTCAGCTCGCCGTCGCGCAGGCCCGCCTCGACGTCGCCGAGCGGTTCCCAGAACCCCTCGTCCCAGAGCATCACCGTGCCGCCGCCGTACTCGCCCTGCGGAATGGTTCCCTCGAAGTTGCGGTACTCCAGCGGATGGTCCTCCACGTGCACGGCCAGCCGCTTGTCGCGCGGGTTGTACGAGGGCCCCTTGGGCACCGCCCAGCTCAGCAGCACCCCGTCCCATTCCAGGCGCAGGTCGTAGTGGTCGCGGCGGGCCAGGTGGTGCTGCACGAGGAACCGCAGGCGCCCCGCGGGCTCGCCGCCCACGCCCTCCGGCTCGGAGGTTCGGTTGAAATCGCGCTTCTCGTTGTAGGCGCTCAGCTTCGCGGGCACGGCGGATACCTCCGCATCTTCCGGGTTTTACTTGGATGCTCGATATTCTCGCTCGCAGGGGGCCATCTTGCGGTACAATAATCGCCGCGTTACGCGGGTGTGGTTCAATGGTAGAACCTGAGCCTTCCAAGCTCATGACGCGGGTTCGATTCCCGTCACCCGCTCCACGGAAACACGACGGCCCTGCCAATTGGCGGGGCCGTTTTGGATTGCCGGGGTTGGGGGGGTGGCGCAAGCCGGATTCGGTCTGGCTCGACGCAGGGCGCCTGGCAGCTTGGGTTTCGCGACGTGCCGCGCTCAGCCCGCCTTCCCGCGCAGGTAGGCGATGATGTCGTCGGACTCGTACATCGGCTTGTTGCCGATGACGAGGCAGGGAACCTGCTTCTTGCCGCCGATGTGGATGAGGTCGTTCTGGTTGCCGGGCTGGAGCGTGTCGCGCATGTCCAGGTTGATCTTGTTGTCCTGCATGAAACGCAGCACTTTCTGGCAGTAGGGACACGACTTCTTGTAGTACAGGGTGTGGTCTTCCAGATAAGGCATGGACGTTCCTTTCCTCATCGCTCGAGCAAGCGGCCTCGACGATATATATGAACGGAAACTTTATCATAGGCGAGCACCCCGATTTGTTTGCAGCCGAGGGCCAACTTGTTGCCGAGCGGTTTACTTTATTAAGATAAAGCAAAGGGGCGTCCGCACGCCCCTTGGAACCGTGCCTTAGCGTGTTCTCGCGCGCACGACATAATTCAGCCTGACGGCGCAGGCGCACGCGGCGAGGGCGAGGACGGCTCCCGCGGGGCCGAGCCAGGCGTAGGTGCCCTTCTGGGCCAGCAGCGCGCCGCCCACCAATGAGCCTGCGGCGATGCCGATGTTGTAGAACGTGGGGTTCAGCGACGAGGCGAAGTTGAGCGCCTGCGGATAGGCCTCCTCGGCCACCTCCATGAACAGCACCTGCACCTGGGAGTTGTGCAGCGCAGTGACATAGGCGATGGCCAGGCAATTGGCGATGCTCGCAACGGGCCCCGCCGACGTCGTGGCTGGCAGCACGGCTAAGAGCGCTGCGAGCACTCCGTAGACTGCCGGCAGCGCGCGCTGCCCCCAGCGGTCGGCCACGACGCCCGCCGAGAGGTTCGAGAGTATCGCCATGGCGCCGTAGGCGGCCAGCGCCAGCGGCAACGCGGCCTCGGGCACGCCGATCACCTGCACGAGCAGGGGGTTCAGGTAGGTGTAGTACACGTAGAGCCCCGCCATGGACAGCAGGATCTGCGACGCGTTCAGCCGCACGCGCGCGTCCTTGAAAACGGCCAGCTGCGATAGCAGGAAGGCTGCGGGGCCGGTGTCGCGGGGGCGGCCGGCTTCCGCTC
>NC_021021.1:302911-310775 GCF_000210055.1 Gordonibacter pamelaeae 7-10-1-b | reverse complement strand
CCTTCGCCCCGTCGTGCGGCAGGACGCGCACGAGAACCGAGATCGTCGCCGCCAGAAGCGCGCAGATAACCCAGAAGGCCGCATGCCATCCGAGCGCCTGCGCGATGGCGGTGCCAAGGGGAACTCCCAGCACCGACGCCACGCTGAACCCCGCGAAGATGATCGCGATGACCTTCGGGCGCGCGCCCGGCGCGGCGATGTCGGCCACGAAGGTCATCGACACGGTGCAGGCAGCGCCCGAAACGCTGGCCGTGAGAACGCGCGCGACCATGAGCACCTCGTAGGTGGGGGCGAGGGCGGTGGCCACGTTGCCGATCGCGAAGACGGCGCACAAGGACATGAGCAACCGGAACTTCGGCACGCGCGCGGTGGCGATGGCCAGCACAGGCGTGCCGATGGCGTACACGCCCGCGAAAAGTCCCACGAGATTGCCCACGAGCGTGATGTCGACCGCGAGCGAGCCCGCAATGTCGGGCAGGATGCCCACCACGATGAACTCGCTGCACCCCAGCGCGAAGCTGAGGGTGGTCAGCGCGATAACGGGCAGCGACACTATGCCTTGCCGGGTGTTTTCCTTTGTACGTGCCACGACGCTCCCTCCTCTTCCGACCAACCTCGTATGGTATGCTTCATCCTGTTCGAAAGCAGCGCCGAAAGTTCAGGTGCGCGTGTCGAATCATCGGATCGGGCAAGGAGGCGTGCTGTGGGAAGGGTCGAGGACGCAATCGGCGCGTTGAAGCTCGAGTACCCCACGCTCGACTTCTCCTATCGCGACTTCCCCCTGGGCGAGCCGGGCGAGAAGATGTTCACGTGGCCGGGGCCTCCCGACGAGGACGTCGTGATCGTCGTGCACCAGTGCTCGGGCGTGCGCGAGCTGTTCCACCGCCACGACTTCTTCTACTTCAACTACACCTACTGCGGCTCCTACGACTCTCTGAGCCAGCGCTACGACAACGTGGTGACCATCCGCGAGGGCGAGCTGTACGCCGGCCAGCCGTCCGCGGGCCACGCCCTGCTCGTGCACGACGACGCGGACACCACCATCATCGGCATGCTCGTGAAGAAGGAGGCGTTCTTCCGGTCGTTCCTTCCGCTGCTGTCCTCCGACTCGGGCTTCCTGCGTTTCCTGCTCGATCCGTCCACCGACTGCTTCGCCGACGAGTTCATCCACTTCAAGCTGGAGGACCAGTGCACGGCGCGCGCCTTGTTCGAGATGATGGCGGTGGAGTACGCCAACAGGCGCGAGGACACCCAGGACGTGCTCAAGCCCCTCGCCCTGGCGCTGCTCATGCAGGTGGCGCGGCAGTATGCGGACGACGAGCGCGCGGACGCCGCGCCGGTCGGGACGGCGGAGCTCATGGTGCGCTACCTGGGCGAGCACGTGGACACGGTGACGTTGAGCGCGCTCGCCGCGCGCTTCTCCTACCACCCCAACTACGTGTCCACGCTGCTACGCCAGGAAACGGGCAAAACCTTCTCCGAGCTGCTATTGAAGCAGCGCATGGATCGGGCGGCCATCCTGTTGAAGGGCACCGACCTGTCCGTGGCCGAAGTGGCGCGGACGCTCGGCTACCTGAACACCTCCAACTTTCACAAGGCCTTCCGCGCGCACTATGGCATGACGCCGCGCGCGTACTGCGATCTCGCTTGCTCGGAATGAGCGCGCCTCCGGGCGACAGCCCTTCAAAGGCATGCCCGGCTGCCGGCGCCGGGGGGGCCGCGTGTCGGCGGGCGCGCCGCGAGAAGGGGGTCCTCGGTTTCGGCGGGACCTGGGATCGGAAACCGGATAGCAAAAAATTTCTCCATTCCGCAAAACTTATGCTATACTTTAAAGTTTTTTCGAACAGGCATCAAAAAAGCCGCCTCCCGAGGGGGAGGCGGCTGGCGATTCCTGGTGCGCCCGGCAGGACTCGAACCTGCAACCGACGGATTAGAAGTCCGTTGCTCTATCCATTGAGCCACGAGCGCGTTTGCTTCGGCATCGGTATTATACCGTAAAATGCGCGTGTGCATCCTGCGGAGCCGAGAAAGGCCGACGAAGCGCCCTCTACGGAGAAACCGCACGTGAAAACCTCGTTTCATGCGTGTTTCGACGAGCGGCCGAGCAGGAGCCCCCGCCGTGACCGCCCAGCGGGCGGCCCATCGATGAGCCGTTTGCGCTAAGAATGCATCTTTGGCCTTGTTTATGCACTCCCATTTATCAGCGTGCCGCGGGGTGGGGGGCGCCCGTCCCGCAACCGGGCCGAAAAAGCGCCGTTCCGTTCGATTTACCGCTCCGTCGCAGTAAAGTGTATGTGAAGGAATTGTGAATAAAAGGTCATCTAAAAGCAACCGTTCACCGAAAAAGCACCCGATATCAAACGGGGTCCGGTTTTGTTGCGAAATTGTGGTTGCAATTCGAATCGAACCGTGCGATTTTGGGGTCATCGAGCGGGCAGACGGTGCGCAACGGATGCCCTCGAGGCCGAAAATCTGGAAAATGCATAAAGAAAAGGAGGGTTGCAATGGCTGGTGTCAACGTTAAAAGCGAGATCAAGCCTTTAAAGCGAGTCCTGCTGCACCGCCCGGGTAACGAGCTTCTGAACCTGACGCCGAACACGCTCGAAGAGCTGCTGTTCGACGACATCCCGTTCTTGAAGGTCGCCCAGGAGGAGCATGACGCGTTCGCCCAGGCTCTGCGCGACAACGGCGTGGAGGTCGTGTACCTCGAGGACCTCATGACCGAGGTGCTCGACCAGAACCCCGACGTGCGCGAGACTTTCCTGAAGCAGTTCATCGAGGAAGCCGGCATCCGCACCGACCGCTACCAGAAGATCATCTTCGACTACCTGAACGACAACTATCCCGAGAACAAGGACCTCGTGCTGAAGACGATGGAGGGCATCAACCTCACCGAGCTCCACACCGACAAGTCCAACTCCCTGGTCGACCTCGTGTCCGAGGCCTCCAAGATGGTCGTTGCCCCCATGCCGAACCTGTACTTCACGCGCGACAACTTCGCCATGATCGGCAACGGCGTGTCCATCAACCGCATGTACTCCGTCACGCGCAACCGCGAGACCATCTACGGCGAGTACATCTTCAAGTACCATCCGGACTTCAAGGACGTCCCCCAGTACTACAGCCGCTACAACACGTTCCACATCGAGGGCGGCGACATCCTCAACATCAACGACCACGTGCTCGCTGTGGGCATCTCGCAGCGCACCGAGCCCGATGCCATCGACGCGTTGGCGCATAACATCTTCAACGACGAGACCAGCCCCATCGACACCATCCTGGCGTTCAACATCCCGAACAACCGCGCCATGATGCACCTCGACACGGTGTTCACCCAGATCGACACGGACAAGTTCACCATCCACCCGGGCATCATGGGCCCGCTGACCGTGTTCGAGATCACCCCCGAGGGCGACGGCATCAAGGTCAAGGAGATGACCGGCAAGCTCGAGGACATCCTCGAGAAGTACGTCGGCGTGCCGGTTGAGCTCATCCCCTGCGGCGGCGGCGACCGTATCGCGGCCGAGCGCGAGCAGTGGAACGACGGCTCCAACACGCTGTGCATCGCTCCGGGCACCGTCGTGGTGTACGAGCGCAACGACGTGACGAACAAGGTGCTCGAGGAGAAGGGCATCAAGCTCGTCGTGATCCCCTCCGCCGAGCTCTCCCGCGGCCGTGGCGGCCCACGCTGCATGAGCATGCCCATCTGGCGCGAGGACTAGCGGCGCCGGGCCCGGGCGCACCGGGCCGCAACCCTTTGTCTTTCCAGCAGAGAGGGGAGTCCCGGGCGGGTTCCCCTCGAAGGCTGAAAGAGGCAGGCGGTTTCAAACTTGGCGACGCCTGCCTGCACGGTTCACACGTAGGAAAAACTTGGCAAAGAACGACGAAAGGAATGAATCATGCCCACGAGCCTGAGCGGACGCAACTTCCTGAAGCTGCTGGATTTCACGCCTGACGAGATCCGCTACCTCATCAAGCTGTCCAAGGAGTTCAAGAACCTGAAATTGACGGGTACCCCCCATCGCTACCTCGAAGGCAAGAACATCGTCCTGCTGTTCGAGAAGACCTCCACCCGCACGCGCTGCGCGTTCGAGGTGGGCGGCATGGACCTCGGCATGGGCGTCACCTACCTCGATCCCGGCAGCTCCCAGATGGGCAAGAAGGAGTCCATCGAGGACACCGCCCGCGTGCTCGGCCGCATGTACGACGGCATCGAGTACCGCGGCTTCTCCCAGGAGATCGTCGAGGACCTGGCCGCCAACGCCGGCGTGCCGGTGTGGAACGGCCTGACCACCGAGTTCCATCCCACGCAGATGATCGCCGACATGCTGACGGTCGAGGAGAACTTCCCGCAGGGCCTCAAGGGCCTGAAGTTCGTGTTCATGGGCGACGCCGAGAACAACGTGGCGAACTCGCTCATGGTCGTGTGCGCGAAGCTGGGCCTGCACTTCGTGGCCTGCGGCCCCGAGGCCCGTATGCCGAAGGCCGATCTCGTGGCCCAGTGCCGCGAGGTTGCCGCCGAGACCGGCGCCACCATCACGCTGACCGAGGACGTGAAGGAGGCCTGCACGGGCGCCAACGTCATCTACACCGACATCTGGGTGTCCATGGGCGAGCCGGCCGAGCTCTGGGCCGAGCGCATCAAGCTCTTGGAGCCCTACCGCGTGACGAAGGAAGTCATGGCCATGGCCTCCCCGGACGCCATCTTCATGCACTGCCTGCCGTCGTTCCACGACACCAAGACCACCATCGGCGCCGAGATCGCCGAGCAGTTCGGCGTGACCGAGATGGAGGTCGAGGACGCGGTGTTCGAGTCCACGCAGTCCAAGGTGTTCGACGAGGCCGAGAACCGCATGCACACCATCAAGGCCGTCATGTACGCCACGCTCTCCTAAGCACGAGCCGGAGAAAGGAGACGAACTATGGCATACCAGAAAGGCGAAGGCAAGTCCGTGGTCATTGCGCTCGGCGGCAACGCCCTGGGCAACACGCCCCAGGAGCAGCTGGAGCTGGTGAAGAACACGGCCGAGCACATCGTGGACATGGTGGCCGAGGGCATCAACGTCGTGGTCTCCCACGGCAACGGCCCGCAGGTCGGCATGATCAACAACGCGTTCGACTACGCCTCCACGCATGACGGCAAGACGCCGGCCATGCCGTTCCCCGAGTGCGGCGCCATGAGCCAGGGCTACATCGGCTACCAGCTGTCGCAGGCAATCCTGAACGACATGAAGCGCCGCGGCATCATGCGCTCCACGGCCTGCGTCGTGACGCAGACGGTCGTCTACCCGGAGGACCCGGCGTTCCAGAACCCGACGAAGCCCGTGGGCGCCTTCCTTACCGAGGAAGAGGCCATGAAGCGCGCCGAGGAGACCGGCTACACCTACAAGGAAGACGCCGGCCGCGGCTGGCGCCAGGTGGTGGCCTCCCCGAAGCCGCAGCGCATCGTGGAGTTCGACGCCATCAAGGATCTCATGGACGACGGCTACATCGTGATCTCCACGGGTGGCGGCGGCGTTCCGGTCATCGAGAAGGACGACAGCTACCATGGCGTGCCGGCCGTCATCGACAAGGACCGTTCCAGCGCCAAGCTGGCCGCCGACTTCAAGGCCGACATGCTGGTCATCCTCACGGCCGTGGAGAAGGTGTGCATCAACTTCAACACGCCCGAGCAGCAGGAGCTCAACTCCATGACGGTCGCCGAGGCTCAGAAGTACATCGAGGAGGGCCAGTTCGCGCCCGGCTCGATGCTGCCGAAGGTCGAGGCCTGCATCGAGTTCGTGCAGCAGCATCCCGAGGGCAAGGCGCTCATCACCTCGCTCGAGTGCGCTGCCGACGGCTTGAAGGGCAAGACGGGCACGGTCATCACGGCCTAGTGTTCTACCTGCGGCGGCGGACGCGCGAGCGTCTCGCCGCCGCATGGGGGTATCCGCGTGCCGGGCGGTTATGCTTCCGGCCGGCACGTTTAAGAGATTTCTCGTTCGCCAAACGTATTCACCTCGATCCTCTTCAAAGGAGGGGTTCTCATGACCGAGAAAACGAAGGAAAAAAGCAAAAAGAAGCGATCTATATCTTCATTCACCATTTTGCTCATCATGCTCGTTGCACTTGCTCTGATCACGGTGGCCATGTCTTTTGCCGGTGTTGAGGGAGTCGAGGGCGCAACCATCGCCAACGTGGCGACGGCACCCGTCAAGGGCTTCACCGATGCGCTTCCCGTGTGCCTGTTCGTGCTGATCCTGGGTGGTTTCCTGGGTATCGTGACCGAGACGGGCGCGCTGGATGCCGGCATCGCCGCACTGGTGAAGAAGCTCAAGGGCAACGAACTCGTGCTCATACCGATCCTGATGTTCATCTTCTCCATCGGCGGTACGACGTACGGCATGTGCGAGGAAACGGTCCCGTTCTACCTGCTGCTGGCGGCCACCATGGTGGCGGCCGGCTTCGACAGCGTCGTCGGCGCGGCGGTCGTCCTTCTGGGCGCCGGCTGCGGCGTGCTCGGCTCGACGGTCAACCCGTTCGCGGTCGGCGCGGCGGTCGACTCGCTGTCTGGCAGCGGCATCGTCATCAACCAGGGCACCATCATCATGCTCGGCGTGGTGCTGTGGCTCGTGACGCTGGTCATCTCCATCATCTTCGTCATGCGCTACGCGAAGAAGGTCAAGGCTAACAAGGGTTCCACCATCCTGTCGCTGCAGGAGCAGGAGACCATGAAGGCTGAGTTCGGCGAGGCGCAGCAGGAGGCGGTCGACGCCGAGGCCAACCCGAACGAGAAGCTCATGACGGGCCGCCAGAAGTGGGCGCTCATCGTGTTCGCGCTCACGTTCGTGGTCATGATCGTCGGCTTCATTCCGTGGGGCGACTTCGGCGTGGAGATCTTCGATGCCGGCGCTGCCACCGAGGAGGTCACGACGCAGGTCAGCGGCGACGATATCTCGGCGACATGGGCCGATGCCGCAGATGCGGGCGCGACCGAGGGCGAGCTCACGTTCAACGGCGACGTGACCGGCACGGTCACGGCCGAGGAGCAGGTCTCCGAGGGCTGGTCCGCGTTCCTCACGGGCCTGCCGCTGGGGCAGTGGTACTTCGACGAGGCTTCCACCTGGTTCCTCATCATGGCGCTGATCATCGGCGTGGTGGGCGGCGTGTCCGAGAGCCGTTTCGTGAAGGCCTTCATCAACGGTGCGGCCGACATGATGAGCGTCGTGCTGATCATCGCGCTCGCCCGTTCCATCACGGTGCTCATGGGCGAGACCGGTCTGGACATGTGGATCCTCAACAACGCGGCCAACGCGCTGAACGGCCTGTCGGCGATCATATTCGCTCCCATGTCGTTCCTGCTCTACGTGGTGCTGTCGTTCCTCATCCCGTCGTCGTCCGGCATGGCCACGGTGTCCATGCCCATCATGGGCCCGCTGGCGAACTCGCTCGGCTTCTCGCCCGACGTGATGATTATGATTTTCAGCGCCGGCAACGGCCTGGTGAACCTGTTCACCCCCACGTCCGGCGCCATCATGGGCGGCCTGGCGCTCGCCAAGGTGGAGTACTCCACGTGGCTGAAGTTCGGCGGCAAGCTGTTCATCGTGCTGGGCGTTGCCTGCATCATCATCCTCACTGCGGCGATGATGCTCATACCGGGCGCCGCGTAACGTCGGCTGCACTCGGCTGACGCATCGCACGCTCGCGACGCGCTTCGGAATCCCCCGCTTCGGCGGGGGATTTTTCTGCTCGGGCCGTCCTTCCTACAACGCCTTCCTCATCCAGATGTGCTCCACGTGCTCGTCCAGCTCGACGGGGCCGTACTGCTCGTAGCCGCGGCGCTCGTAGAACGGGGTCACGCGGCACTGGGCGTGCAGGTGCATCT
>NC_021021.1:297073-302793 GCF_000210055.1 Gordonibacter pamelaeae 7-10-1-b | reverse complement strand
GCCAGGCGGCCGAACACCCAACGGCCGGGCTCGTCGGGGTGCTCGGGGTCGGGGAACGTGCGAGCGCAGCCCGCGAGCGCGCCCTCGGCGTCGTAGAGGGTCACGTGGAGGGTGGCCGGGTGCTCGTCGAGGCTGTCGAACTCGTTCGCAAAGCCCTGCTCCTCCATGAACACGCGCGTGCGCACGATGCGCGCGTCCGCGAAGTTTCCCTGCTCGAACCGGTATTCCATGGCGTTTCCTTTCCGTAAGGTGCAGGCGTCCACGATACCACAGGGCGCACGGCGGACGGGGCGCGCTTAACCGAACCTGCTTTTTACGAGGTCATGTGTGCTTTTTCTGCATAAGGAGCCACGCCTGGTCCGGGAGGCGCCGCGCAGGTCCTCCGTGCGGGCAAAAGGTGGTAGAATCGATTGATATGCAACCGTTTGGATATCGAACAGGAAAGATGCGCACCATGCAAATTCGCGAACAACTTGAACAGCTGATCGACGCGGCCGTCGCGGCTGCGTGCAAGGACGGATCGCTCGAGCTCGAGCAGGCTCCCGAGGCGGCGCTCGAGCGCCCGCGCGACGAGGCCAACGGCGACTGGGCGTCCACCGTCGCCATGCGCTCGGCCAAGCTCGCCAAGAAGAACCCGCGCGAGATCGCCCAGATCATCGTCGACCACCTGCCCGAGAACGACCTCGTGCAGAGCGTGGACATCGCCGGCCCCGGCTTCATCAACATCCGCCTGGCACCGTCGGCCCTGCAGGGCGTGGCCGCCCAGGCGCGCGCCGAGAAGGGCGACTTCGGCCGCGGCACCATCCCCGAGGGCGAGCGCAAGATCAACCTCGAGTACATCTCCGCTAACCCGACCGGCCCGTTGCACGTGGGCCACGGCCGCTGGGCTGCGCTCGGCGATGCCACGGCGCGCGTCATGCGCCACGCCGGCTACGACGTGTTCGAGGAGTTCTACATCAACGACGCGGGCACGCAGATGGACAACTTCGGCGAGTCGGTGGCGGTGCGCTACCAGCAGCTGCTCGGCCGCGACGTGGAGATGCCGGAGGCGTGCTACGCCGGCTCCTACGTGAAGGACATCGCGCAGGCCATCATCGACGAGGACGGCGACAAATGGCTCGACGCCGACCCGAAGGAGCGCATGGAGAACTTCCGCGAGCGCGCCTACGCCTACGAGCTGGCCGAGCAGCATCGCGTGACCGAGCGCTTCGGCACCACGTTCGAGTGCTGGTTCAGCGAGCGCAGCCTGTACGTGCCCGACGAGACCGGCAAGAGCGCGGTCGACCGCAGCCTCGAGGCCATGGACGCCAAGGGCTACATCTACGTCAAGGATGGCGCCACCTGGTTCAAGTCGAGCGCGTTCGACGACGAGAAGGACCGCGTGCTCATCAAGGCCAACGGCGAGATGACGTACTTCATGAGCGATGTGGCGTACCACTACAACAAGATGGAACGCGGCTTCGACCACCTCATCAACATCTGGGGTGCCGACCACCACGGCTACATCGCCCGCTGCGAGGCCATGCTGGCCGCGTGGGGCTGGCCCGGCGCGCTGGAGATCATGCTCGGCCAGCTGGTGAACCTGTTCCGCGACGGCGAGGCCGTGCGCATGTCCAAGCGCACCGGCGAGATGATCACGTTCGAGGAGCTCATCGACGAGGTGGGCGTGGACGCGACCCGCTACCTCATGCTGGCGAAGTCCTCCGACCAGCCCATCGACTTCGACATCGAGGTGGCGAAGAAGAAGGACGCATCGAACCCGGTGTACTACGTGCAGTACGCGCACGCCCGCATCTGCTCCATCCTGCGCAAGGCGGCCGACCCCGCCGACGCCGCGGCCGCCGAGGCCGGCGAGATGAGCATGGACGAGCTGGCCGCGAAGGTGATCCCGGCCGACGTGGACCTGTCGCCGCTCACGCACGAGTCCGAGCTCGCGCTCATGCGCAAGATGGACGACTTCGGACCGCTCGTGGCCCAGGCCGCCCGCGACCGCGCCGCGTTCCGCCTGACGCACTACGCGCAGGACCTCGCGTCGCTGTTCCACTCGTTCTACACGAACTGCCACGTCATCGGCGAGGAGGAGGCCGTTACGAACGCGCGCCTCGCGCTCGTGGACGCCACCCGCATCGTGCTGGCGAAGACGCTCGACCTCCTGGGCGTCACCGCTCCGGCGAAGATGTAGACACGACTACCGGCGATTCGAAGGGCTGCCCCGCGGGGCGGCCCTTTTTTGGTGCGCGGGAGGGGCTTTCTTCATATCAGCCGGCCGAGCGCGTGCTTGCAGGGGAGGCCGCCCCGGCGCACACGGTCGACCTCGGGGACTTCCGCATGCGCCGGAGGGCTCTTCCGGCGCATGCGTCCTCGGCCGGCTGATGAAGGAGGAGGCCAGTTTTCCCTTCACCAGCCGGCGTTGCCTCTTCGCCGTCCGTCACACGTTGTCCTCGAGGTCCACCTGCATCAGGTACACGTTCTCGCGGAGGCGCTTCGCGGAGGCGCGGCAGAGGTCGCCCTCCTCGTAGCGGGTCTGGATCTGCTCCAGCTCCAAGCGCAGCCCCAAACGCTCCACGTCCATCGCCAGCGCGCCGGTGCGGGCGAGCGCGGTGATGGAGGGGTTCGCGTTGCGCAGCACCGAGATGGTGCGCTGGTACTCCATGACCAGCGCGCTCACGTCCTCGGCAGGCTCGTTGCACTCCGGCGAGGTCAGCATGGCCTGCAGCTTCCCGACGACGTGCTCGGAGCCCTTGATCTGCAGCTCGCGGATGGCCTGCGTGCGCTCGGTGGGGCTCACGCCGGGCAGGCCGTTGAGCAGCCGGTGCCATCCGGTGCGGGCCAGCGCGCGCAGCCGCAGGTAGGCGTTCTGCAGCGACCAACGACCCGCATGGTGCTTCAGCAGGTTCTCTATGTGCGCGAGGCGGCTTAGGTACTGGTAGCCCACGAGGGGGTAGACCTCCTCGGCCTCGATGAGCTTCAGCACGTAGTCCTGCTCCCAATCGAGCGCGCGCAGCCGCAGGGCGGTGTTCGGCTCGTCCAGAATGTCGTTGCTGTTCTTGATGCGCGCGATGCGCTGGTTGTACGAGTGGATGACCGTCTGCGTGGCCGCGCGGTTCTCGGGCGTCTGGCGCGCGGCCAGCTCCTCTATCACGGCGCGCAGTATCTCCAGGCTCACCTGGGTCTCGTCGCAGCGCAGATCCTCGTCGGTCGGGGGCTTCCTCGGCGCCAGCAGCGGCACCACGAACGTGGCCAACAGCAGCGTGACCACGATGACGCCGCAGGCCAGGAATATGATGAGCTCGCGCTGGGGGAAGGCCACCACGCCGCGCAGCGGGTCGAGGTACGTCACCGGTATGGTCAGCACCACGGCCAGCGTGATGGTGCCCTTCGGCCCGCCCAGCGCCATGACCAGCGACGAGCGCACGTCGGCGCGCCATCCCGGCCGCTGCCCCTTCGGCGAGCGGTGCGAATGGTAGCGCTCCATGGCGAGCAGCCACACGAAGCGCACCGCCACGTAGATGAGCGTGAGCAGCAGGATGTAGCCGATGAGCACGCCGTTGTCGATGCTCACGTCGTCCCAGGTGCCCTGCATGGCCTTCGGGAGCTGCGTGCCCAGGAACACGAACACGATGCCGTTGAGCGCGAACGACAGCACGCGCCACACGCTGGACGACACGATGTTCATGCGCGAGATGGACGGCCCGATGGTGCGCGGCGATATGACGTTCACCAGGCCCGCCGCCACCACGGCGATGATGCCGCTCGTGCCCAGCTGGTTGGCCACGAGGTACACGATGAACGGCGTGAAAACCTCGAACAGCACGTGGAACGTGGTGTTCTCGAGCCCCCACGAGCGCACGCGCCGGACGAGGAAGTTGCCCAGGTACCCGAGCGCCAGGCCGATGGCGATGCCGCCGAAGAAGCTCACGACGAAGTCGAGCGAGGCGTTCAGCAGCGAGAACGTGCCCGTGGTGGCGGCGGCGAGCGCGAACTGGAACGCCACGATGCCCGAGGCGTCGTTGATGAGCGACTCGCCCTCCAGGATGCTCTTGTCGCGCGGCGCGATGTCCGTCTCCTTCGACAGCGATGCCACGGCCACGGCGTCGGTGGGCCCGAGCGCGGCGCCCAGCGCGAAGGCGGCGAACAGGCCGATGGAGGGCTCGAGCCATTCGACGGCGAACCCGATGATGAGGGCGGTGACCACCACCAGGCCGATGGCCAGCGACAGCACGGGCCGGCGGTTCTTCCACAGCGCGCCCTTGTCCACGTTCTTGGCCTCGTCGAACAGAAGCGGCGCGATGAACAGCACGAGGAACAGGTCGGGGTCGAGCGTGATGTTGATCTGCGAGGGAGCGAACAGGGCGATGAGCAGGCCCAATCCGATCTGGATGAGGGGGGAGGAAACCTTGGGGACAAGCTGGTCGATCACCGAGGAGAGCAGGACGGCCGCGAGCATGAGCAGTGCGAGCACGAGTGCCTCCACCGATCGCCCTCCTTACGTTGCGTTGCTTTCCGGGATGCCGGGCCGAGGGGCCGGCCCCTTCATTGTAACCGACCGCCGAGCGGGGGCGCCCGTCAAAGGCGAGGGTTTTTCATGTGGTTACGCGGGCCCCGCAACGCCTTGGGAGCCGATCCCCGCCGCGGACTCCTCCTGTATGAGCGCGACGCTGGCCTTGATGTGCAGCGTGTAGGCCACGGCCGCCGTGGAGGCCAGCACCAGGTCGCGCTCGAAGTCGCCGGGGGCGTCGCCGCTCGCGAGGCCCTGGGGGCTGGCGGGGCGAGCTCCGAACAGCGCGCGGACGGCCGCCTCGAACGCATCGCAGTAGTAGTCGTAGGCCACGCCCGTGTCGAACGTTGCTATCTGGCGGCGTATGAGCAGGTTGATCTCCGAGAGCGAGAACTTCTGCTTCAGGGTGCAGATGACCACGAGGTAGGCCACGTGGGCGCGCGTGTACTTCTTGCCGGTGGCGGCCGCCAGCACGCCCTGCTTCACGTAGTTGTTCACCATCGAGCGCGTGATGATCTTCTCGTCGGGCTGGTAGAGGGGCGCAAGCGTATCCTCGAGGAAGCCCACGAGCTGGTCCATGTACAGGTCGATGCGGGGGATCTCCCCGTAGCGGGGCAAGTGCAGCTCGAGAAGCCGCTGGGCGTAGGGCGTTGCGCTGACGTCTTTCATGGGCCGTGCCTTCCGGTTCGTGCGCTTTTGCGTGCCGTATCGGGGGAGCATAGCAAGAAAGGGTTTCTGCGTCAATTATTACAACTTGTTGACATGGTGACGTTAAGCACGTAATCTAGTTTTTAATACAAGATAGAGAAGCACCCGATCGAAAGCAGGCCCCCATGGAATCCTCACGCATCGCGCTCGTCGTCGACTCGTGCACGGACGTTCCCCCCGAGGATATCGAGCGCTTCGGCATGTACGTGGTGCCGCTGCAGGTGAACTACCGGGACGAGACGTTCCTGGACAAGGTCACCATCACGCCCCAGCAGGTGTACGACCGCTTTGCCGAGGAAGTGCCCACCACGTCCACGCCCACGCCGGCCGTGGCGCGCGAGGTGCTGGAGCGCGTGGTGGCCGACGGTTACGAGCAGGCCGTCGTCGTCACCATTTCGAGCGGGCTCTCGGCCACCTACGACCTCATGCGCTCGGTGGCGTCGGGGGTGGCCGGGCTGGAGTGCGCCATCGTGGACACGCGCAGCATCGGCATGGGCGCCGGGCTCGTGGCGCT
>NC_021021.1:295165-296207 GCF_000210055.1 Gordonibacter pamelaeae 7-10-1-b | reverse complement strand
ACCGCGTACACCGTGAAGAGTATTCCCAGGTCCACGGCGAACACGAGCAGCAGGTAGAACGGAACCATGCGCACGGTGGATGCGGGGAACGTGAGGCCCATGTGCCAGTACGTGCCCTTCGGGAAGCCCACCGCGAGCAATCCGTCGTCGCGGTTCCAGAAGAACGCCGGGTAGTCGGCGATGTTGGCGTAGTGCGCGGCCATGGCCAGCTCGTTGGGCGTGAACGACGCCGGCACGTCGTCGGGCGCGCCGTGCGACCAGGCCACCGCCCCCTCGCCGTCCACGAGGACGGCCCAAGCGCCGTGGGCATCGAGCTCCGCGGCCCCCGCCTCGCCGAGCGTCCAGCCTTCCTCGCCGAGCGCGAGCGCGCCGTCCACGGCGCGTATTACCAGGGCGGGCGTGCCGTCGTCGAAGTTCTCGTTCGACTCGTGGAAGGCGATGACCGTGTACAGGAAGAAGTCCGCCACCACGATGAGGAAGGCGAGCGCGGTGAACAGCAAAAGCTGCTTCGTGAAGAACCGCGCGAGGCTGGGCATGCGCTTCCCGCGCCTCCGACGCGCCGTGCCGGCCATGTTCATCCCCGCTTCACGAGCTTGTAGCCGAGCCCCCGCGCCGTGACGAGCGAGGCGGGCTTCGACGGGTTGGCCTCGATCTTCTCGCGCAGGCGGCGGATGTGCGCCATGAGCGAGTTCTCGTAGCCGAACGACGTGCCCCAGCACGCCTCGCACAAGGCGTCGATGGTGACGATGCGCCCGGCGTTGCGCGCGAGCACGCTCAATATCTCGTGCTCCTTGGCGGTGAGCAGCACCGTCTCTCCATCGGCGCGCTCCACCTCGGCCGTGGCGAAGTTCACGCGGCAGGCGTCCAGCTCGAGCGTCGGGCTCTCCTCGGCGTAGCAGCGCCGCAGCACCGCGGCGATGCGCAGCACGAGCTCCTGGGGGAGGAACGGCTTGGCGAGGTAGTCGTCGGCGCCCAGGGCCAGGCCGCTCACGCGGTCGAAGGGCTCGTCCTTCGCCGTGAGGAACACCGCGGGCACGCGGGC
>NC_021021.1:289978-295072 GCF_000210055.1 Gordonibacter pamelaeae 7-10-1-b | reverse complement strand
CGCAGGCCGCTCGCGCACGCGGGCGAGCAGGTCGAAGCCGTCCATGCCGGGCATCATCACGTCGAGCACGAGCAGCTGGTAGGCGCGCTCGGGCGAGGCCGCGCGGCTGTCGATGGCAGCGAGCGCCTCGGCCCCTGCATGCACGACGTCCACGCAGGCGAACCCCGCGCCGTGCAGGATGGCCGCCACCATGTCGGCCAGCTCGCGCTCGTCGTCCACCACCAGGATGCGCTTGCCGCGCAGATGCTCGTCCACCATGCCGAATCCGCCCGATGCCATCTGGCCTCCCTTCTCTCACGTTCGCATTATGGCACATCCGCCCCGCGCCCGGGCGGCCGCGCGCGGGGCGTAAGGCAGGCGCAAGGTTGCGTAAGGGAAACGCAAGGAAGGGGAAGGGGAAGCGTAAGGCCGCCCGCGTAAGCTTGTCTGCGGAACCGATCGAGAGAAGGAGACGACATGGCGGCACAACATGCAGGGCAGCCGATGCAAACCGTGGTCGAGGTGCGCAACGTGGGCAAGCGCTACGGTATCGAGGGGCGCAAGCGCGATGGGAGCGTGACGCAGGCGCTCGACCACGTGAGCTTCGCGGTGGCGGCAGGCGAGTTCACCGGCATCATGGGGCCGAGCGGGTCGGGCAAGTCCACGCTGCTCAACTGCCTGGCCACCATCGATGCGCCCACAAGCGGCAGCATCCATATCGGCGGGCGCGACGTGGGGTCGCTCGCAGGCAAGGAGCTGGCGCGGTTCAGGCGCGAGGAGCTGGGCTTCATCTTCCAGGACTCAAACCTGCTCGACACGCTCACGGCGTACGAGAACATCGCGCTCGCGCTCACCATCCGGAAAACCCCTGCGCGCGAGATCGATGCGCGCGTGCAGGAGGCGGCGAGCACGCTCGGCATCTCCGACGTGCTGCAGAAGCATCCCTACCAGATGTCCGGCGGCCAGAAGCAGCGCGTTGCCGCTGCGCGCGCCACGGTGGGCCGCCCGCGCCTCGTGCTGGCCGACGAGCCCACCGGCGCGCTCGACTCGAAGTCGGCCAAGCAGCTTCTCGAATCGCTCGCGTACTTGAACAGCCGCGGGTCCACCATCCTCATGGTCACGCACGACTCGTTCTCGGCCAGCTACTGCAACCGCATCATCTTCATCAAGGACGGCGGCCTGTACGGCGAGCTGCGCCGATCGGGCGCCGACCGCGGGGTGTTCTACCGCAAGATCGTGGAGATGGTGTCCCATATGGGCGGCGCGGGCGAGGACGCGCCTGCCGAGGGCGAGGTGGCGCGCCATGCTTGCTAGGCTCGCGCTCGGCAACGTGCGCAAGTCCCTCGCGGACTTCGGCGTGTACTTCCTCACGGTCATGCTGGGCGTGGCCGTGTTCTACGCGTTCAACTCCATGACGGCCCAACAGGGCGTGCTCGCGTTCTCCGAGACGCAGGACAAGATGTTCGAGCTTCTGGGCATGGTGATCGGCGGGGTGTCGGTGTTCATCGCGTTCGTGCTCGTGTTCTTGGTGGTGTACGCGAACGGCTTCCTCATCAAGCGGCGCAAGCGCGAGTTCGGGGTGTACCTGACGCTGGGTATGAGCTCGGGCGACGTGGTGAGGATCGTGGCGCTTGAATCGCTCATCGTGGGCGCCGCGTCGCTCGCGGTGGGCCTTGCGGTGGGCGTGGGGCTCTCGCAGCTTCTGCTGCAGCTCACAAGCGCGCTGTTCAAGGCCGACGTGGCCGCTGCCGGTGGGTTCGCGTTCGTGTTCTCGGCCGACGCGCTGGTGAAGACCGCCGTCGTGTTCGCGGCTATCTTCCTGGTGGCCGCCCTTTTGAACGCGCGCACGGTGGCGCGGGCGAAGCTCATCGACCTGCTCCATGCAGGCAGCAGGAACGAGGAGATGAGGCTTAAGAGCCTGCCGCTGTCGCTCGTGCTGTTCGCGGTGTCGCTCGTGCTGATCGGCGTATCGTACAAGCTGCTCATCGACAACGGGCTCATGGAGCCTTCGCCGGAATTCGCCGCGGCCACGGTGCTCGTGTGCGTGGGCACGGTGCTGTTCTTCTACGCGCTGTCGGGCTTTTTGCTGAAGCTCGTGCAGATGATCAAGCCGCTGTACCTGCGCGGGCTCAACATGTTCACGCTGCGGCAGCTGGGCGCCAAGGTGAACACCACGTTCGCGTCGCTGTTGGTGGTGTGCATCGTGTTGTTCCTGGCCATCACCAGCGTGTGCGGCGGCATCGGCATCCGCAACGCCATCGACGGCTCGCTGGACAGGAGCACCGACTACAGCGCCAGCGTGTCCACGTCGTTCGGCTCCTACAACGCCGAGGCGGGTTTCCAGCCGGCGGACCTGGGGGCGTTCGGCGAGTTCGCCGAGCGGCAGGGCTACGACATGGCCGCCGGCCTGCGCGCGAGTGCAGCAGCGGTGGGGGCGGGCGACTTCGACGCGGTCGTGTCCGGCACGGCGCAGGTGGACCTCATGGTCGACCCGTCCGACGGCCTGGTGATGGACGACGTGGAGCGCGCGAGCGGCCTGGTGCTGGCCGATTACGCGGGCGCTTCCATCAACAGCGGCTACGGCGTGTACCCCGTGTACGTGGCGGCGCTGTCACAGGTGAACGATGCGCTTGCGCTGGCGGGCAAGCCCGCGCTCGAGCTGGGCGCGGGGGAGTGCGCGATCTACAGCGACTCCGACATCACGAGCGGGTTCTACCGCGATGCGGTGGATCGCGGCACCACGCTGCCGGTGGGCGGACGCGATATGCGCGTGGTCGAGTTTCGGGATGATTGCCTGCAGACCACGCCGTTCCCCATGAACACCGGCACGCTCGTGGTGCCCGACGAGGCGGTGCCCGAGGACGCGCGCATCCTGCAGTCCATCCTCGACGTGCAGTGCGCAAGCGATGCGGACGAGGCGGCGTTCGGCGAGATGATGGACGCCGTGGCGGATACCGACAACCCCGACACCTGGCCCGTCACGCTTTCCATGACGCGCGCCGACGTGTTCGACCAGAGCATCAGCCTGTCTACCATCGTGGCATATCTGGCCATCTACCTGGGCTTCGTCCTGGTCATCGCCTGTGCGGCAATACTCGCCATCCAGCAGCTCTCCGACGCGTCCGACAACGCGCAGCGTTACGGCCTGTGCGCCAAGCTAGGCGCCCCCGAGCGCATGATCGACGGCGCGCTGTTCGTGCAGGTGCTCGTGTACTTCCTGTTCCCGCTGCTGCTGGCCGTGGCGCATTCCGCGTGCGCGCTCGTGGTGGTCACCGACGTCGTGGCCGTGTTCGGGCACCTCGACATCACCTCGATGGCGCTCGCCTGCGCCGGCGCGTTCCTCGCGGTGTACGGCGTGTACTTCGCCGTGACGTACCTCGGCGCCCGCAAGCTCGCCCGCGAGTAAGGACGAAGACGCCCCCGCAGGTTCGACCTGCGGACCCTGCTAGCAGCCGCTTGCATGTCCTCCCCTTATCAGCCGGCCGGGTACGTGCGTGTCGTGCGAGCTGTCCGGCGCATCGGGCGAACCTCCAAGGTTGCCCTGATGCGCCGGACGGCGTCCATCGCGCGCGTGCTTTCGGCCGGCCGACAGAGGGGCCGAGGCACGCGCGAGCGATCTTCCTCTTTCCTACATCTGCCGGCCGAGCGCGAACGCGTGCGAGAACAGGCTGCCATTGTCGGTCGGCACGAGCACCAGGTTGTCGCTCTCCAGGACGTACGTGGGCAGGACGCGCACCATGGTCAGCTGCACCGTGCCGCCCGGCGCGATGACGACGTGCTGGGGGTTGTCGGAGGGCAGGGTGTCGCCCGAAGCCTCGAAGTCCAGATCGTAACCCGTCCGCACCACGTCGAGCGTCCCGTCGTCGTTGCGCAGGGCGAACTCGTAGAGCACGCTCGTCCAGACGGGCACGGCCGTATCGCCAAGGTTGCGCACCGTTACCGTCGTCGACGCGTAGCGGTAATCGTTGCTCGTCAAGGTGCCGTCGTCGTTGTAGCCGTAGCCCCACACCTCGCGCGAGCACTTGTCCAGGTAGCGCGCGTTTCCGAGCCAGCCGCCGATCACGAAGAGGCAGTCGCCGAGCGTCTTCCCGCCCGGCAGGGTGTCGGAGAGCGAGAGGGAAGGAGAGCTCATGGCCAGTTGGGCGGTCAGCCGTTGCGGGCTCTCGGCATTCGTGTAGGAGTAGTCGGGGTTCTCGTAACCGAAGTCGAACGGGATCTCGCCATCGGCCGCCGTGAGCGCGTTCTCGGGCAGCGTCGCGTCGACGTGCGCGCCGTCCACCTCGACGGTTGCCCGCCACGTGTCGTCCTGCCGCTCGATGATCGAGGCGGGCAGCACCTCGTCGGCGCGGTCGTTCGCGTCGTCCAGCGGGAAGGGGAACGGCCCGTTTCCGGCTTCCACCACGGTGCCGTAGAGCGACTTCGCCGACGTGCTCGCCTCGGCATCGTCCGCAGCGAGGCGGGGGGTCAGGCGGGGGGCGCCGTCAACCATCTCGGTCTCGAAGTTGGCGACGTGCAGCTCGATGGCCTGCGTGGAGGTGCTGCCGTCCTCGAACGTCACGGTGACGGTGAGCGTCTGCCCGTCGAACAGGTCGATGACGGGGGACTGCGAGTCGTTGAAGACATCCTCGGGAACCTCGCCTTCGTTCGTCCAGAGGCCGAAGCTCGTCGTGCCGTCGGCGATGCCGGGGTCGTCGTCCGCGGAGACGTCGATGGTGGCGCCCATGAGCTTCGCGAGGCTAAGCTTGCTCTCGCCGTCGCGCATGGCGCTGCCCACGAAGTCGTAGCCGCCGTAGTACTCGCCGGTGCCGCGCGACGTGGGCTTCCAGCTTGCAAGCTCGCCCATGCGCGGGTCGTCGGGGTCGGTCGGCCCGTCCTCGAACGTCACGCGGTACAGCGCCCCGCCCGTGAGATGCGCCTGCACGCGGACGATACCCTCGCCCTCCACGTGGAAGAGGCAGCCCGAGAAGAAGCCGCTTACCTTGTAATCGTCGCCTCCCCGGAATCGGTAGCCCAGGTCGCGGTCGAACGCCACGGTGCCGCCCTCCCCGGGTGCGAGCGGCGCGCTGCCGTCGCTCGCATAGGCGCGCACCGAGAAGCCGCAGCGTGCGGCGGCCT
>NC_021021.1:285936-289382 GCF_000210055.1 Gordonibacter pamelaeae 7-10-1-b | reverse complement strand
CGCCTGATTCTTCCATATCCCATCTCCTTTCCCCTAGAACACGGGGAAGGAACCGTCATTTGTTGCGCTCTGCCCGAAAAAAGACGGGCGGTTTCGATCGCCCGTCGAAACCGCCCGTTGGGCGCTCGCGCCCTCGCTTGCCGCCCTCTTTGCCTTACCGCAGGCTGGCACCCAGCTCGCGGGCATCGTCGAGGGCGGGGTTGCCGGCGATGTCGCCTACGCGGTACACGCCGCCTGCCAGCACGCGACCCAGGTCGCGCCAACCCATGCGCTCGCAGAGCACCTCGTAGTAGGAGACGACGGGGGCGAAGTTGCGTTCCGTGTCCTCCTCGGCGGGCATGAGCAGCACGCAGCCCTTGCCGCCCGCCTCGGCTGCGGCCGCCTCCGCGGCGCGCATGCCGGCCTCCATGAGCGCGAACAGGCGGTCGAGCACGGCCTTCTCCTGCGCGGTGACGCTCCAGCAGTACATAGGCGACGCCAGCACCACCACGTCGGCCGCGCGGTAGGCGGCGTATACGGCGTCCATGTCGTCCTTCTGCACGCAGGGGCTGTCCGCATCGGCGCCGCCGCCCAAGCAGCCCCGGCACGGCGCGATGTCCATGAGCGCCACGTCGAATCGCACGACGTCGTGGCCCGCCTGGGCGGCCCCTTCCGCGAACGCGTCGACGAGCGCCGCCGTATTGCCGTTCCTCCTCGGGCTCCCGTTCAGCACCAGCACGTTCTTCCCCATGGTCCTCCGCCTTCCCTCGTCTGCCTGGCCGCATCCGCTTTGCCTTGCCGCGCACGCCGCGCCGTTCCCGTCAGCCGTGCGCGGCTTCCGTCGCAGCCGATTGTACCGCGCCCACCGCGGCCCCGCTGCGACGGTTTTCAAATCGCGTCCCTGCTTCCCGCCCACGCGCTCGTTCGCGCGGGCGCCGCCCTTTCGCCGCCCGCCGGGCGGGGGAGGGAGTATACTGCTGTAGCAGGCTAAAGCGGCTCGGCTCCCACGCAACGACGGCGCGGCTCCCCTGCGCGACGGCAGCCCTCGGCCTCACCTTATACAAGAGAAGGAGAAGAACCATGCGCTACGTCCACTGCTTGAACAACATTTCCTCGCACGGAACCGACCTGCTCACCGATTCCTACGAGCTCACCGACGACCCTGCGAGGGCATCGGCCATCCTCGTGCGCAGCGCCGCCATGCACGACATGGCGTTCGGCGACGGTCTCCTGGCCATCGCGCGCGCGGGGGCGGGCGTGAACAACATCCCCACGGATCGTTGCGCCGAGGAGGGCATCGTCGTGTTCAACACGCCGGGCGCCAACGCCAACGCCGTGAAGGAGATCGTGCTGTGCGCGCTTCTGCTGGGAAGCCGCGGCATCGTGGACGGCATCGCATGGTGCCGCGACAACGCCGACGACCCGAACATCGCCAAGGCGGCGGAGAAGGCGAAGAAGCAGTTCGCCGGCTGCGAGATCAAGGGCAAGAAGCTGGGCGTCATCGGTCTGGGCGCCATCGGCGCCGAGGTGGCGAACGCGGCTGTGGCGCTGGGCATGGACGTGTACGGCTACGACCCGTACGTCTCGGTGGGCGCCGCATGGCGCATCTCGAGCGCCGTCCACCACGTCACGAACCTGGACGACCTCTTCCGCACCTGCGACTACCTCACCATCCATGTGCCGGCCATGGAGGGCACCATCGGCATGGTGGGCGGGCGCGCCTGCTCGCTCATGAAGGACGGCGCCGTGGTGCTGAACTTCTCGCGCGACACGCTCGTGGACAACGCCGCCATGGCCTCGGCGCTGGCGTCGGGCAAGGTGGGCGCCTACATCACCGACTTCGCCACGCCCGAGGTCATGAAGATGGAGCACGCGATCGTGCTGCCCCACCTGGGCGCGTCGACCGCCGAGGCCGAGGACAACTGCGCCGCCATGGCCGTGCAGGAGATGATGGACTACCTTGAGAACGGCAACATCAAGAACTCGGTGAACTTCCCCGCGTGCGACATGGGCGCGTGCCCTGCCGGCATGAGCCGCGCGGCCGTCATGCACGAGAACATCCCCAGCATGATCAGCCGCATCACCGATGTGTTCGGCGAGGAGGGCGTGAACATCGAGAACATGACGAACAAGTCCCGCGGCGACGCCGCCTACACGATGCTCGACCTCGACCAGCCCGTGCCCGCCACCGCCGTGGAGAAGCTGGAGGCCCTCGAGGGCGTCCGCCGCGTGCGCGTGGTGTGTTAAAGGGAGGTTCCGAGCCGCGCCGCATGTCCGAGGGGCATGCGGCGCGGCGGCAGCAGGGCCGGCCCGTTCTCGGGTTCGGCCCTCCTCCCCGCAGGCGGGGAGGGAAGATGCTCGCAAAACGAAAAAAGCCAGCCGGTTCTGCCGGCTGGCTTTTAGGTTCTCAATGGTGGACCGTCGGGGACTCGCGTATTCGCTTCGCGAATCCGCACCCCTCGGCATCGCAGATGCCTCGGGCGTTTTCCTAAGAACAGCCCACCGGGCTGTTCTCTTAACGGAAAACCACCTCATCGGTTCGAGTCACCGTTCCCCAAAAATGCAACAACCCCGCATAAGCGGGGTTGATTTGATTTCAATGGTGGACCGTCGGGGACTCGAACCCCGGACCTTGGGATTAAGAGTCCCCTGCTCTACCAACTAAGCTAACGGTCCAAAGAAAAAACTATGTCAAAGTGCTCAAAGCGCTGGGCTATCTTAAAGCATGCGTCCAGCGATTGCAAGCCCTAATTTCAAAAAGCGCGCTGGGGTGGCTAATCGGACTCGAACCGACGACCTCCAGAGCCACAATCTGGCGTTCTAGCCAACTGAACTATAGCCACCAAGGCGCAAGGTGGAAGTATACGGATTTTCTCCCCTGAGTGCAAGAGGATTATGGACAAATTGTATCAGACTTGCTGCAATCGGGCTCTGATCGGCCCGTTTAGAGTAGTATAGTTGCCTGAAACGCCGTGTTTTCCGCCGGTTGGAACAGCTTCGGGCTGCCGACCGCTTCCGGCCACGGCGCAAAAGCCGGCGTCGCGCGCCTGGGCGCGCCCGCCACCATCCCTTTCACCGAGGAGCGGCACCACGTGGAAAAGCAATCATCTGAAAAGCGCTTCGCGCTCTTGATCGACGCCGACAACGTGTCGGCGAAGTATATAAAGCCCATCACCGACGAGCTGTCGAAGTACGGCACCGTCACCTACAAGCGCATCTACGGCGACTGGACACTCACGCTCCACGCCAAATGGAAGGACGCGCTGCTGGAGAACTCCATCACGCCCATCCAGCAGTTCGGCTACACGCAGGGCAAGAACGCCACCGACTCGGCCATGATCATCGACGCCATGGACATCCTGTACACGCGCTCGGTGGAGGGCTTCTGCATCGTGTCGAGCGACAGCGACTTCACGCGCCTGGCCAGCCGCATCCGCGAGAGCGGCCTCACGGTCATCGGCATGGGC
>NC_021021.1:280989-285164 GCF_000210055.1 Gordonibacter pamelaeae 7-10-1-b | reverse complement strand
ACGGCGTGGCGCTCGCCACGCTCGGCAAGCGCGTGCGCGGCAGGTTCCGCACGTTCAAGCTGCGCGACCTGGGCTATGCCCAGTTCCGCCCGTACCTCGCCGACCTCGAGGGCGTTGACGTCGAGCAGCGCGACGGCCAGTTCTACGCCCGCCTGGCCCGCTAAGGCGGGCTGCGGACCAGCGAGGCCGGCCCGCCCTTCGGCAGCGGGCCGGCCTCGCGCCCCTTTTCAACCGCTCGTTGACGGAGGACGGGTGCCCGTGCGTCCGTGGTATCCTGCCCCTTGATCCTGTTTCCATCGAGAAGGAACCTTGCCATGAAGAAGATTCTCGCGATCGTGGCGGCCGTGGCGCTCGTCGCCGTGGGCGTCGTGGGCACGCTCGCGTTCCAGCGCGCCTTCGAGCCCAGCGTCAAGCTCACCGCCACGTCCATCCAGGAGCAGCTCACGAACTCCAGCGAGCTGGCCACGGCCAAGCTGGAGTACCGCGGCCTCGTGCGCTATGAGAACGGCGACATCGACTTCATCAACAAGAAGGGCTTCACCATGGTCTACGACGCCGAGGTGCGCGCCGGCGTGGACCTGTCGCAGGCCTCCGTGGACGTGAGCGGCCGCACCGTCACCGTGCGCCTACCGCAGGCCCGTCTTCTGGGCATCGAGATAGACCCGCACTCCATCGAGTTCTACGACTCCGCGTTCGCGCTGTTCAACTGGGAGAACAAGCAGGACACCGCCGAGGCTCTCAAAGCGGCCCAGGCCGACGCCGAGGGCAAGGTCGACCAGACCGGCATGATCGAGCAGGCGAACGAGCAGGCCCGCACCCTCGTGGAGAACCTGCTGCACCCGTTCACCGTGGGAGAGGGCGCCTACACGCTGCAGATCGTGGACGCGTAAGAGGGGCGCAAACTGCGCCCCATACGGAAACGGCGCGGCGGCCCGGTGGACCGTCGCGCCGTTTCCGTATGGGAAGGGGCTTGCCCCGCCCCGCCCTACGCCAGCTCGTTCTCGTCGAACGCGTCGCGGCCCAGGCGGAAGCTGCGGCCCTCGAGGCGCCGCTGGCGGTACTCCGCCGCGGCGGTGAACAGCACGTCGGACGAGGAGTTCAGGGCCGTCTCGCACGAGTCCTGAACCACGCCGATGATGAAGCCGATGGCCACCACCTGCAGGGACACGTCGCCGTCTATGCCGAATAGCGAGCAGGCCAGGGGTATGAGCAGAAGCGATCCGCCGGCCACGCCCGACGCGCCGCAGGCGGAGGCGGCGGCCAGCGCGCTTAGCACCACGGCGGCGAGCGGGTTCACGGCGATGTCGAGCGTGTGGGCGGCCGCCATGGCCATGACCGTGATGGTCACGGCCGCGCCCGCCATGTTGATGGTGGCTCCCAGCGGGATGGAAACCGAGTAGTTGTCCTTGTCGAGGCCGAGCTTCCGGCAGAGCTCCATGTTCACCGGGATGTTCGCCGCCGAGCTGCGCGTGAAGAACGCCGTGACGCCGCTGTCCTTCAGGCACCGCAGCACGAGGGGGTAGGGGTTCGCGCGCACGCAGGCGAACACGATGAGCGGGTTCGCAACGAGGGCGATGAACACCATGCAGCCCACGAGCACGAGCAGGAGCCGCCCGTACTCGGCGAAGATGTCCAGCCCGTTCTGCGACACGGTGGTGTACACGAGCCCCAGCACGCCGAACGGGGCGAGCGCGATCACCCAGCGCACCACGGTGGACACGGCGTCCGACACGCTTGCGAACACGTCCTTCACCGTGCCCGACGCCGTGCGCAGCGCGATGCCCAGCACGACGGCCCATACGAGGATGCCCAGGTAGTTCGCGTTCGCCAGCGCGTCCACGGGGTTCGCCACCATGTTCGAGGCGAGCGTGCCCAGCACCTCGCCGATACCCGAGGGCGTGCCCTGGGCCTCCGCCGGGGCCGCCAGCGTCAGATCGGTGGGGAACAGGTAGCTCGCCCCCACGGCCACGAGCGCCGCCGCGAACGTGCTCACCAGGTAGAGCACCACGACCGTCCGCATGGACCCCGCCGCCTTCGCGTTGGCCAGCGCGCTTGTCACGAGGAAGAACACGAGCACCGGCGCCACGGCCTTCAGGGCCGACACGAACAGCGTGCCCAGAAGCCCCACGGCCTCTGCGCTCGGAAACGCGATGCCCAGCGCCGTGCCCACGGCGAGTCCCGCCACGATGCGCTTGATAAGGCTGATATCGTTGTATTTGCGCGCAAGCGCCTTGAAGTCCACGTCTGCTCCTTGCCTTCGTTCCCTACGGTTCGGGCGCCTATGATAGCAGACCGCGCAACCTGGCCGCGCGCCGCCAAGTTCTGCTATCATGTTCGCTGCGCGAAAAGGGCGCACGTGCGGGCGTGGCGGAATTGGCAGACGCGCCAGATTTAGGTTCTGGTACCGAAAGGTGTGAAGGTTCGAGTCCTTTCGCCCGCACCAAGCAAATTTTCTGAATCTAAGCTTCTCCTAAAGAAAAAAACAGCTTTCCGCATCTAAGGCAGAGCTAACCTTTGGCGATATCTAGGGTATATTTATTAATTAGCTTTTCGACTTGATTAGATGAGACCGCCTGAATTGATCTTTTTGGTAACATTCTGCGGACTCTCATTATGGATTGTGGCGAAACATTACACTCGTCAGATAAATAAGCGGTCCTACGGTATTTAACACCTTTGTTATCCAGCATTTGCACGAAAAGACGTCTATCAGTTTTTCCCTCTTTATCGAGCATGGATAAAGGAATATTGTATTGTACTCGTTCGCCATTGCCATCGTTAATCCATTTATATTTCGCCTTTACATCTAAAGGCGTAATACTTAATGAGCTTTTTGAAATAAAACAAACATAAAGCCTTATTTTCGACAAGCTAACCTTTCCTTTACTTTCTACTAAAATTGAGCAGTACTTTATCATATTTGTGTCCCAAAAAGGCCCTGTACTTTCTATCGATACTCTGGGTATGACATTGCTTGGAGCGAGATCGTTGCTGATGAAAATCCTTTTGATTTTGTTGCGAAAGACATAGCCGAAAACTGTTAAGAGTGTGGCAACAGCTAAAGCCGCAAGCATATTTGCTAGCACATTGGATAAGAATTCTTCCACAGCAAAACCCCCGACAGTAGAGTAATCGTTCTTGTTTACTTCAGTATAAAATATGTTTGCCGCAGCTGCGCAAAATGCGCGTCCTCGCCCGATTCTCGCCTCGGCCGGGGCGCGTTGCGCTAAACTGGTCGCGGATACGAGGGGGGAGTACGCCATGCGCATGCAGCCACGACCGGAAAAACTCACGACCGAGGAGCTCGGGCAGATCGCCGGCCTGGACGCGGCCAAGCTCGATATGCTGGCCGCCTGGGCGAACAAGAAGCTCACCTGCGCGCACTGCAAGCGCTGCACGCTGCGCTGCGAGGTGCTGAAGGAGCCGGACCTGGACATGGGCCAGGTGGAGGAGGGCTACGGCGCCATAGCGGCGCTGCCGTTCGACGACCAGCCCGCCGCCGTGCTGCAGCTCGTGCAGGACCGCCCCGAGCTCTACCACGCGCTGCGCCGCTGCTGCTTCTGCGGCTTCTGCACGGCCACGTGCCAGACCCATGTGCTTGCGCCCGAGCGCATGCGCGACTGGCGCGTGCTGTTCATGCGCGCCGGGCTCATGCCGCCCGACGACTCCAAGCTCGTGATGGTGGACAACGAGTGGAACATCTTCAGCGCCTACCGTGCCGTCTACGGCATCGGCTACCCGGAGCTCGCCTCGCTCGAGCAGGCGGCCGAGCACGGGCCGGGCCTGGCGGACACGCTGTTCTTCCCCGGCTGCTCGTTGGTGAGCTACGCGCCCGAGCTCACGCGCACGGTGGGGAGGTGGCTCACCGACAACGGCGTGGCCTGGGCGCTCTCCACCGACTGCTGCGGAAGCCCGCTCATGAGCGCCGGGCTGTTCGACCGCGCCGCCGCGCTGCGCCAGCGCATCCTCGACCAGATACGCGCGGCGGGCATCGTGCGCGTGGTCACGGTGTGCCCCGGCTGCGGGGAGGAGTTCGTGGAGCTCATGGGCGACGAGGTGGACATCGTCCCCTTGCCGGAGCTCCTGCTGCAGAAGAGCCGCGCCGCCGAGCGCGCCGGCCGCCCCACGGGCTTCGCGCCGCTTCCCGAGCGAAGCGTCACGTTCTTCGACTCGTG
>NC_021021.1:277168-280703 GCF_000210055.1 Gordonibacter pamelaeae 7-10-1-b | reverse complement strand
CGCCGAGACACTCGTCACCACGTGCCCCACCTGCACCTACACGGTGGCGCAGGCCTGCCTCGGCGCGCCGCCCGAGCGCGGCATCGGCAACCGCCACTACCTGGAGCTGCTGTTCGGCCAGACCATCGACTGGCCGCAGGTGTTCGCCCAGCTGGGCGGCATGTGGGAAGGCGAGTACGGCCCCTGGCTCACCCAGACGTTCTTCGCCTAGGAGGGCGCCGCCCGATGCGCGGCCCGGCCGTCGGGAAGGCCGCCGCGGCCCTTACGCCAGGAAGCGTCCCAGCAAAAAGCCGGCCACCACGCAGAGCGCGGCGAACAGGGCCGACAGGCCGATGAGCCGCGCGTCGCGCTTCTCGCGGCGGACGCGCTCGCGCTCGGCACGGTTGCGCTCGAGGAAGAAGGAGTACCCGTCCGAGGTGATGACCACGATGGTGCCGCGCTTGCCCTCGGCCTTCGCGGCCAGCGCCCCGGCATCGATGAGCTCGGCCTGCAGCTCGTCGTCGGGGCGGTAGGGGAAGGCGCAGCGGTACACGAGCTCGCCCTCGACGCTGCACGTCGAGCGCTCGTAGTCTATGAGCCGCGCCAGCTCGCGCTCCTGCGGTATGTTCAAGGAGATGGCCACGCGCACCTCTCGATCGGTTTCATGATGATGGTTTCCATGATAGCGGGTCGCGGCGGGCGGGGGATGTGGAAAATCGCCGGAGATCAGGAAACGTCCCGGTACCCGGAGGCTCCGGACGGGCAGCGCGGCGCCTCGCGCCCGCGTACCGCACCTCTTTCGTCGGTTCTTCGTGAACCTGCTTCCTCAACCCTACCATATGTGCGATAATTCCGTTTCGGTGTGCCAGAGTGCGACTCGGACGTCTTGCGAGGCCGACGCGGATGCGCGCCGCTAGGGGGCAGCCGCCGAGAGCACCGCGCACGCTGCCGCGAGGCGATTTATCGGAAATGATGGAGGATAGTTACGTGGAGACAAAAGTTGAGGCATTGCAGGATAACCGCGTCAAGGTGACCGTTACCGTCGATGCCAAGGATATCGACGCGCGCATCAAGAAGACCTACAAGGACTTCGCGCACAAGTACAACTTCCCCGGGTTCCGCGCCGGCAAGGCGCCGCGCCCGATCATCGACAACGCGCTGGGCGCCGAGGCGGTTCCCGCCACGGTGACGGACGACGTGGTGAACGAGACCTATCCCCTCGCCATCGACGAATGCAACCTGTACCCCGTGTCGAAGCCGACGTTCGCCGAGGACATGGGCCTCGTGGCGGCCGGCAAGCCGTTCGAGTACTCGCTCGAGGTGGAGGTCAAGCCGGAGCTGGAGCTCTCCAGCTACGAGCCGGTGGAGATCGACATGCCCGCCGAGGGCGCGAGCGACGCCGAGGTCGACGACCAGATCGACCAGCTCCGCGAGCACTACTACGACTACGAGGACGCCGCCGCGGCCACGAAGGTCAAGGAGGACAGCTACCTCGACCTGGGCATGAAGGCCACCGACGACGCCGGCGAGGACATCGCCTCCCTGACATCTCCCACGCGCCTCTACGGCCTGGGCACCGGCCTGTTCCCGGCCGCGTTCGACGCCGAGCTCGTGGGCATGAAGAAGGGCCAGAAGAAGGAGTTCTCCATCGACGTGCCGGCCGAGCCGACCGTCATGACGCAGCCCCTCATGGGCAAGACGTCCAAGATCAACTTCGAGGTGGAGGTGCAGGCCGTCAAGAACAAGGTGCTGCCCGAGGTCACGGACGAGTGGGTCAAGGACACGCTCGGCTTCGAGAACGTGGCCGACCTGCGCACCCGCGTGGCCGACTCCATCCTGGAGCAGAAGGAAGAGGTGCTGCCCCGCATCAAGGAGAACCAGTGCCTCTCCAAGCTGGCCGACCGCCTGCAGGGCGACGTGCCGGAGGCCATGTGCGAGGAGGCCGAGACGAGCCTTTTGCAGGACTTCTTCCAGCAGCTGCAGCGCCAGGGCGTGAGCTTCGACGCCTACCTGAAGCAGCAGGGCATCACGCCCGACCGCTTCAAGGAGGACGTGAAGGCGCAGGCCGCCGACATGACCAAGCAGGACCTCGCGCTCGACGCGTGGGCGCGCCACTACAACATGGAGGTCACCGACGAGGATGTGGCCGAGGAGTTCGTGAAGAGCGGCGTGGAGGATCCGAAGAAGCTCCAGGAGGAGTGGCGCCGAAACGGCCAGCTCCACATGGTGAAGAACGGTATCGCCCGCACGAGGGCCGCCGAGGACGTCATGGAGAAGGCCGTCGTGACCATCGTCGAGCCGGGAGCGGCCGCCGACAAGAAGGACGAGAAGAAGCCCGCCAAGAAGGCCTCGGCCAAGAAGACCGCCAAGAAGGACGAGGCCAAGGCCGAGGCTACCGAGAAGAAGCCGGCCGCCAAGAAGGCCGCCCCGAAGAAGGCCAAGAAGGACGAGGCCGCCGACGCCGAGAAGGCCGCGGACGCCGAGTAGCGCCGCAGGCGGCCCTTCGGACGCGCCCTCCCGGGGGCGCGTCCGCTCGTCTCGCCGAGGGTAACGAAACGGTAGCCTGGCCTTGCGTGGCGGCGAAACGTACATCACTATGGCATTAGACGATTCCGTGCGGTCCCGCCGGGGCCGCGAGCGAAAGCGAGGCAACAAGCTATGAGCTACGATACCAAGGCAGCACTGATCCCCTACGTCATCGAGCAGTCCCCGCGCGGCGAGCGCAGCTACGACATCTACTCCCGCCTGCTGAACGACCGCGTGATCTTCCTGGGCGAGCAGATCGACGACAACGTGGCGAACTCCGTGGTGGCGCAGCTGCTGCACCTGGAGAGCGCCGACCCCGAGAAGGACATCTCCCTCTACATCAACTCGCCGGGCGGCTCCGTCACGGCGGGCCTGGCCATCCTGGACACCATGGACTTCATCAAGTGCGACGTGTCCACCATCTGCCTGGGCGAGTGCGCCTCCATGGCCGCCGTGCTGCTGTCCAACGGCGCCAAGGGCAAGCGGATGTGCCTGCCGAACTCCATGGTGCTCATCCACCAGCCGTCCGGCGGCGCGCAGGGCCAGCAGACCGAGATCGCCATCGTGGCCGACTTCATGCTGAAGACCCGCAACCGCCTGAACAAGATACTCGCGGACAACACGGGCCAGACGCTCGAGACCATCCAGGCCGACACCGAGCGCGACAACTACATGACCGCCGAGGAGGCGCTGGCCTACGGCCTGGTGGACCGCATCACCACGTCGCGCGCCGCCGCCGCGGACACCGAAGAGAAGAAGAGCGAATAACCTGCTATGACGAACGAGAGACACGAGGAATTCGCCGGCCGGGACGACATCGCGTGCGCCTTCTGCGGGAAGCACCCGCACGAGGTGGCCGCGATGATCTCGGGCCCCAACGGCATCTACATCTGCGACGAGTGCATCTCAGTGTGCGCCGACGCCATGATGCGCGATCTGGGGCTCTCCGTGCCGCCCGAGGCGGACGTGCCGATGGAGCCCGAGCCGCAGGGCCGCCACGCCAAGCGCGCGGGCGAGCCGTACGTGGCCG
>NC_021021.1:272453-277053 GCF_000210055.1 Gordonibacter pamelaeae 7-10-1-b | reverse complement strand
ACGTGGCCGAGGCCGAGCCGGCACCCGAGGACGTGCTGGCCGACCTGCCCACGCCCCACGAGCTGTACGCGGAGCTCTCCGAGCACGTGGTGGGGCAGGAGGCGGCCAAGCGGGCGCTGTCCGTGGCCGTGTACAACCATTATAAGCGCATCAGCCTGGGGGCCGACGCGGCCGAGGGCGACGTGGAGCTGGCCAAGAGCAACATCATGCTCTTGGGCCCCACGGGCTCCGGCAAGACGCTCTTGGCGCAGACGCTCGCCCGCACGTTGAAGGTGCCGTTCGCCATCGCGGACGCCACCACGCTCACCGAGGCCGGCTACGTGGGCGAGGACGTGGAGAACATCCTGCTCAAGCTCATGACGGCGGCCGACTTCGACATCCCGCGCGCTGAGATAGGCATCATCTACATCGACGAGATCGACAAGGTGGCCCGCAAGGCCGAGAACCTGTCCATCACGCGCGACGTGTCCGGCGAGGGCGTGCAGCAGGCGCTCCTGAAGATCGTGGAGGGCACGGAGGCGAGCGTCCCGCCGCAGGGCGGCCGCAAGCATCCCCAGCAGGAGCTCATCCATATCGACACCACGAACATCCTGTTCATCCTGGGCGGCGCGTTCGTGGGCCTGGCCGACATCATCGCCGACCGCGTGGGCAAGAAGGGGCTCGGCTTCAACGCCGACATGCCCGAGTCCAAGAAGCACGCCGAGGCCGAGCTGCTGGCCCAGGTGCTGCCGGAGGATCTGAACAAGTACGGCATGATCCCCGAGTTCGTGGGCCGTATCCCCGTGGTGACGTCGCTTAACGAGCTGTCGGAGGAAGACCTCGTGCGCATCCTCACCGAGCCGAGGAACGCCCTGGTGAAGCAGTACACGAAGATGTTCGACTTCGAGGATTCCACGCTCGTGTTCGAGCCGGAGGCCCTCACCGCCATCGCGCACGAGGCCGTCGAGCACGGCACGGGCGCCCGCGGGCTGCGCTCCATCTGCGAGCGGGTGCTCATGGACGTGATGTACGACCTCCCCGAGCACGAGGGCGCCACCGCCGTCACCGTGCGCGCGAGCGACATCACGGGTGAGACGAAGCCGGAGATCGAGCCGGCGGGCGGGGCCGAGGCCCTGCCGATGGGCGACGAGGTGAGCCTGCAGAGCGCATAGCGCGGTCGCGGGATACGGGAGACGAGCGGGCGGATCGCGGATGTGCGGCGCGCCCGCTTTTCGGTTTGAGAGACTTTGAGGACGAAAGAGCAGACCATGGCCGATAACACGAACGAGAAATCCGGGGCGAGGAAGATCGACTACGACTTCGCAGCCCACGAGCGCCCCCTTTTCGAGGCATGGAAGGATGCCGGCTACTTCCAGCGCGGCGAGGGATTCGGCGCGAAGAAGGGGCAGCCCTACACCATCGTCATCCCGCCGCCGAACATCACGGGCGTGCTGCACATGGGCCATGCCCTGAACGACACCATCCAGGACACGTGCATCCGCCGCGCCCGCATGCAGGGCCGGCCCGCGCGCTGGATCCTCGGCACCGACCACGCCGGCATCTCCACGCAGACGAAGGTGGACAAGAAGCTGGCCGACCAGGGCATCAGCCGTCTGGAGATAGGCCGCGAGGCGTTCGTCGAGGCGTGCTACGACTGGTACAAGGAGTACGGCACCACCATCGTGAACCAGATCAAGGGCATGGGCTGCTCGTGCGACTACGACGACGAGCACTTCACGCTTGAGCCGGCCTACGTGAAGGCCGTGCGGAAGCTCTTCGTGGACTGGTACCACGACGACCTCATCTACAAGGGCAAGCGCATCGTGAACTGGTGCCCGCACTGCACCACGTCCATCTCCGACGACGAGGCCGAGTACGTGGACGAGGCAGGGCACCTGTGGTACCTGCGCTACCCGCTGACCGAGCCCGAGGGCGACTTGGAGTACCTCGTGGTGGCCACCACGCGCCCCGAGACGATGCTCGGCGACACGGGCGTGGCGGTGAACCCGAAGGACGAGCGCTTCAAGCACCTCGTGGGCAAGACGGTGAAGCTGCCGCTCGTGGACCGCGAGATCCCCATCTTCGCCGACTGGCATGTTGATATGGAGTTCGGCACCGGCTGCGTGAAGACCACGCCCGCGCACGACCCGAACGACTGGGCGATGGGCGAGCGCAACGGCCTCGAGCGCATCAACATCTTCGACGAGACGGCGCACGTGGTGGACGGCTACGGGAAGTTCAGCGGCATGGACCGCGACGAGGCCCGCGAGGCCGTGGTGGCCGCGTTCGACGAGCTGGGGCTGCTCGACCACGTGGAGGACCACGACCACTCCGTCATGACGTGCTACCGCTGCCACACGAAGCTCGAGCCCTGGGAGTCCGAGCAGTGGTTCGTGGCCGTGGACGGCCTCAAGCGCGACGCCGCGCGCGTGGTGGAGGACGGAAGCATCCAGTTCCATCCCGAGCGCTGGCGCCAGGTGTACCTCGACTGGCTGGAGAACCTGAAGGACTGGTGCATCTCGCGCCAGCTGTGGTGGGGGCACCGCATCCCCATGTTCTACTGCGACGAGTGCGGCTGGGAGGACGCGTCGGTGGAGGACATCGAGGCGTGCCCCGTGTGCGGGAAGCCCGTGCGCCAGGACGAGGACGTGCTGGACACGTGGTTCTCGTCGCAGCTGTGGCCGTTCGCCACGATGGGCTGGACCGAGGAGGGGGTGGACGCGCCCGAGATGCGCGCCGCGTACCCCACGCAGGTGCTCTCCACCGCGCGCGACATCATGGGGCTCTGGGTGGCGCGCATGGTGATGGCGTCCATGTACTGCACGGAGCAGATCCCGTTCGAGCACGTCATCATCCACCCCACGGTGATGGCCGCCGACGGCAAGCCCATGTCCAAGAGCCGCGGCAACGGCGTGGACCCGCTGCGCCTCATGGAGGACTACGGCGCCGACGGCATGCGCTTCGGCCTGCTCATGCAGGTCACGGGCGCGCAGGACCTCAAGTTCAACGAGGCGAAGCTGGAAAGCTCGCGCAACTTCGCGAACAAGATCCGCAACGCCGCACGCTTCGTCATGATGAACCTGGATGGCTATGAGCCGGGCGAGCCCGCGCCCTCGACGCCGGCCGACCGCTGGATCTTCTCGCGCTTGGCGGGCCTCGTGGCGCGCCTGGACGCGGCGTTCGACGGCTTCGAGTTCGGCGAGGCCACGCGCGAGCTGTACGCGTTCTTCTGGAACGAGTTCTGCGACTGGTACATCGAGTTCTCGAAGGCGCGCCTGGGCGCCGGGGCCGACCCGGCGGACCGCCTGGCGTGCCAGCGCAACCTCGTGTTCGTGCTCGACCAGGCGCTGCGCCTGCTGCATCCCATCATGCCGTTCGTGACCGAGGAGATATACCAGGAGCTGCCCATCGACCGCGAGGGCGCGCCGTACCTCATCGGCGCCGCGTGGCCGGACGCGCAGGAGCTGGCGAAGTACGCGGATGCGGAGGCCGAGCGCGCCATCGAGATGGTGTGCGAGACGGTGTCGGCCATCCGCAGCACGCGCGCCCGCTACGGCATCTCGCCGAAGTCCGAGCTGGCCGTGGTCGTAAAGGCCGACGAGGCGGACGCGGCCCTGCTCGAGGCCCAGCGGGGGCTCATCGAGGGCATGGGCAACACGGCGTCGCTCGCCATCGGCGCGCAGGTGGAGAAGCCGGCCGAGTCCAGCGCCGTGCTGGGCGCGGGGCTGGAGGTGTACCTGGTGCTGTCGGGCCTCGTGGACCTCGACGCCGAGCGCGAGCGCCTTGCGAAGGAGCAGGCCAAGCTCGCCGCCGACGCGGGCAAGCTGGAGAAGAAGCTCTCCAACCCCGGCTTCCTCGCCAAGGCCGCGCCCGAGATCGTGGAGAAGGACCGCGCCAAGCACGCCGAGCTCGCCGACAAGCTCGCCCGCGTGGAGGCCCAGCTGGTAGAATTGGGGTAGGGGCGGAACGGGTGTGACAGGGACCCCCTGTCACACCCGCCGGCCGCCAGGACGCATCGAGGCGCGGGCACGGGTCCGGATGGGCGCCTCTTGCGGAAATTGCCTGAACACGGGGGTGCGGTCGGACAACTTTGGTATAATGACTGACCGTGTCGGCGCTTCTGGCGGCCGGCACGGTGCATCGGGCGCCCGTGCGGCGCCTGGCAAGTCGAAGAAAACGAGGTTGAAATGAGCGAACTGCTGTCCCAGTTGTGGACGCCCGAGTTGCAGGCCGCGTTCACCGTGGTCGTCATACTGCTCGTCATTCTGTACGTGCTCTCCATCGTCTGGGTGGTCCGCGACGCGTACCTGCGCGGCTCCTACTGGTACGTGTGGGCCATCGTGGCGCTCATCCCGCTGCTGGGCATCATCGCGTACTGCCTGCTGCGCCCGCCGCTGCTGCAGATCGACCGCGACGAGCAGGAGCTGGAGATCGCGCTCAAGCAGCGCGAGCTCATGAAGTACGGCGAGTGCGCGAACTGCGGCTATCCGGTGGAGGCCGACTTCGTGCTGTGCCCGAACTGCCACCAGCGCCTGAAGAACCTCTGCGGCACCTGCAACCATGCGCTCGACCCGTCGTGGACCGTGTGCCCCTACTGCGCGACCCCCGTGGGCGGTGCCGC
>NC_021021.1:269259-272338 GCF_000210055.1 Gordonibacter pamelaeae 7-10-1-b | reverse complement strand
CCCGAACGCAGCAGCCGCAGCAAGCGGCTCCCCAGCAGAGGCAGGGCCGGACCCGCTCCCCGCAAGGCGAGCATCCCGCCCCGTAACCCGCGCTGTCGAAGAAGCCGCCTCGATCCCGAGGCGGTTTTTTATGCCTGCTTTCTGCGGCGTCTGTTGAAACCGTGTGCCCGGGGGACCTTCCGGCCGTTCGTGGCATACTGAGCCCAGGCTGCGCACTCAAGACGCGGCCGTACCGATCGTGCAGGCGCTTTGTGCGCGCCCGGCACAGGAAAGGAACCATCATGGACATCGTACTCCCCGACGGCTCGGGCAAGGAACTCGCCGACGGCGCCACCGTCGCCGACGTGGCCGCCTCCATCGGCGTGGGCCTCGCCAAGGCCGCGCTCGCGGGCATCGTGAACGACCAGCCGGTCGACCTGTCCGCGCCCGTGGCCGAGGGCGACTCCGTGGCCATCGTCACCGCCAAGAGCGACGAGGGCCTGGAGCTCCTGCGCCATTCCACGGCGCACGTCATGGCCGCCGCGCTCGTCGACCTCTACGGCGACGTGCAGTTCGGCGTGGGGCCGGCCATCGAGGGCGGCTTCTACTACGACGTGAAGACGGGCCGCGCGCTCTCGCCCGACGACTTCGCCGCCATCGAGGCCCGCATGGCCGAGATCGTCAAGGCGGACGAACCCTTCGAGCGCCGCGTGGTCACCCGCGCCGAGGCCGAGGATATCTTCGCGGACCAGCCGTTCAAGCTGGAGCTCATCGCCGAGCTTCCCGAGGACGCCGTCATCACCACGTACACCATCGGCAAGTTCACCGACCTCTGCCGCGGGCCGCACCTGCCCTCCACCGGCAAGCTGGGCGCGTTCAAGCTGACGAAGCTTGCCGGCGCATACTGGCGCGGCGACGCCGAGCGCGAGATGCTCACCCGCATCTACGGCACGGCGTTCTTCAAGCAGAAGGAGCTGGACGAGCACGTGCGCAACCTGGAGGAGGCCGAGAAGCGCGACCACCGCAAGCTGGGGCGCGAGCTGGGCATCTACGTCATGGACCCGCTGGCGGGCGCCGGCCTGCCGCTGTACCTCCCCAAGGGCGCGCGCATCATACGCACCCTGCAGGAGTGGCTGCGCCGCGACCTGTACACGCGCGGCTACGAGGAGGTCATCACCCCGCACATCTACAACGCCGACGTGTGGAAGACCTCGGGCCATTACGGCTTCTACAAGGAGAACATGTACTTCTTCGAGATCAACGAGGGCGATGACGAGAACCCCCGCATGACCGAGTACGCCGTGAAGCCCATGAACTGCCCGGGCCACGTCATGCTGTACAAGAGCGAGCTGCATTCCTACCGCGACCTGCCCCTGCGCTACTTCGAGTTCGGCACGGTGTACCGCCACGAGATGTCGGGCGTCGTGCACGGCCTGCTGCGCGCCCGCGGCTTCACCCAGGACGACGCGCACGTGTTCTGCACGCGCGACCAGGTGGTGGACGAGGTGGTGGCCATCCTCGGGCTCGTGGACCACATCATGTCCACGTTCGGGTTCGAATACGAGGCCGAGATATCCACGCGCCCCGAGAAGTCCATCGGCACCGACGACATGTGGGAGCATGCCACGGGTGCGCTCAAGGAGGCATGCGAGCGCCACGGCCTGTCCTACGACATCAACGAGGGCGACGGCGCGTTCTACGGCCCGAAGATCGACATCAAGGTGAAGGACGCCATCGGGCGCACCTGGCAGTGCTCCACCGTGCAGGTGGACTTCAACATGCCCGAGCGCTTCGGGCTCACCTACCGCACCGAGGACAACACCGAGGAGCGCCCCTGGATGCTCCATCGCGCCATCTTCGGCTCCATCGAGCGCTTCTTAGGGATCCTGATCGAGCACTACGCCGGCGCGCTGCCGCTGTGGCTGGCCCCCGTGCAGGCGGCCGTGCTGCCGCTGGCCGACCGCCACAACGAGGCGGCCCACGAGCTTGCGTTGAAGCTGGCCGACGCGGGCGGGCGCGTGGAGGTGTACGACCAGAACGAGCCCATGCGCGTGAAGATCGCGAAGGCCCAGAGCCAGAAGATCCCGTACATGGTGGTGCTGGGCGACAAGGAGATCGAGAACGGCACCGTGTCCGTGCGCGAGCGCCACGAGGGCGATCTCGGCGCGTGGGACGTGGAGAAGCTGGTGCAGACCATCAAGGACGCCGCGCTGTAGCGGCGTGCCGGGCCGGGCGGCGCCTGCGCGTCGTACGGCCAAGCGGCGGCCTGCGCCGTGCCGCATTGGCTATCTTAAGTGGCCCCCGCCTGGTCGGGGGCCTTTTTCTGCTTGTCGAACGGGGCTTCGGCAGGTATGATGGCCCAGGGTAGGTCAACGATAGGGGAGGGGAACGTTTCCATGAAGAGAATCAAGATCGCCGCCGTCTGCGCCGCCGCGCTCATGGTGCTGTGCCTGGGGGCGCTCGCGGGATGCGGGCCGAACGACGAGGAGGTCATCCGCAACGGGGTGGCCGAGGAGCTGGACGGGCTGAAGAACCTGGACGAGGCGGCGCTCGCCGACCTCATGTCCGGTGCGGACGTTGCGGACCTGTCCGAGTTCGGCATCGACGCGAACGAGTTCATGAAGGCTTACCTGGCCGGCTTCGATTACCGTATCGACGACGTGACGGTCGACGGCAAGGAGGCGCATGTCGACGTGGCGCTCACGTGCAAGAGCTACGCCGCCTACGAGCAGGCGCTCGAGGATGCCGCGGCGAAGCTGGCCGAGGACGAGTCGTTCCTCGAGCTTCCCGAGGCCGAGATGAACCAGAAGATCGGGGAGACCGTGATGGAGGCCACGGCGGCCATCGAGCCGGTCGATGCCGGCTCCGTCACGATCGACTACACGCTCGAGGGCAGCACCTGGACGCCTACCGAGCAGTCCACCCGCAACATAGCCGAAGTCCTGTTCGGCTAGGAGGGCGCGGGCGTGGAATACGGCTGGGGGTTCGCGGCGCTCATGGCGGGCCTGCTGCTCACGGGGCTCGTGTTCGTGGTGACGGGCATCCAGATGGCCTGCGGCCGCTGGCGGCATGCGCTCGCCGGCGCCGCAGGTCTTTCGGA
>NC_021021.1:266227-268593 GCF_000210055.1 Gordonibacter pamelaeae 7-10-1-b | reverse complement strand
CCGCCGCGCCGCCAGCCGCTCGAGCGCCTCCCTGCGCGCGAGCATGCGCTCCAGCTCCCAGTGCTCGCGCAGGATGTCGCCGATGTCGCGCGGGTTGTGCGCGATCTCCCTCACGGCCTCGATGGGCTTCGCGTCGGCCACGCGGTAGGTGAGCATGCCCAGAAGCGGCATGAGGAACACGGTGATGGCTCCGGCCGCCACCAGCACGCTGGCCGTCTCCTGCGGCATGGCGCCCGCGCTCACGGCCACCGACGTGACGGCCACGATGATGGGCAGCGCCGTCGTGCAGTACAGCGCGATGGTCAGGCGGTTGTGCGTGGATATGTCGCGCGTGTCCTTGCCGGTCGAGAGCGCGACGAAGATGGGCACGGCGCGGATGAGCAGCAGAAGCGCGATGAAGCCCACCAGCACCTCGGGCTGCTGGAACACGGCCGCCAGGTCGATCTTCGCACCGGAGACCACGAAGAAGATGGGTATGAGGAAGCCGTACGCCACGCCGTCCAGCTTGTGCTCGAGCGCGTGGTCGCCCTCGGGGATGATGTAGCGCAGCACGAAGCCCGCCGCGAACGCCCCCAGCACGATGTCGAGGTCGAACGCGGCCGACAGGGCCACCAGCCCCACCAACAGGAGCACCGTCACGCGCATCATGGTCTGCGAGGTGCCCTCGGCGTTGGCGGTGAGGAAGCGGAACAGCCGGTGGCCGGCCTTCTTCGCCTTGGCGGGCACCACCGCCACCAGCACGCACAGGGCCATGAACGCCACCAGGATGAGCACGGTCTTCCACTCGGCGCGCGTCGACAGCAGAAGCGCCATGGCAAGCACCGGGCACAGCTCGCCCCACGTGCCGTAGGCCAGGACGGACTCTCCCACGCGCGTGCCCATGAGCTCGCGCTCCTTGAGGATGGGCATGAGCGTGCCGAGCGCCGTGGTGGTCAGCGCGATTGCCACGGCCACGGACTCTATCTCGTTCACGAACAGGCCGCTGGCGAAGTGCACGAACAGGAAGGCCAGCACGATGGACACGGCCCAGGTGGCCAGGCCCCGCTTGCCCTGGGAGCCGGTGAGGCTCCTCGGGTTTATCTCGTAGCCTGCCAGCAAAAACAGGAAGGCCAGGCCCAGGTCGGACAGCAGCCCCACCGAGTCGGTGAGCTCGATGGCGCCCACGAGGTTCGGCCCGAGCACGGCGCCGGCGATGAGCAGGAACACCGTCTCGGGAATGAGCTTGCCGGGGATGAGCTTGGCCAGGATGGGGCACGCCGCCGCGACGAGCGCGATGATGGCGAGCGAGATGAGGTCGACGGGCATGGAGGGCCTTTCGGGCGAGCGGAAACAACGTTTGCAGACGGACGATGCCATTGTAGCGCAACGGAGGGGGAGGGCATCGTGGTATGCTTAGGGGCGCACACAGAGCACGTAGCGCCCGCCGCCCCTGCGGCGCGGGCGGGCAGGAGAAGGAGCGAACCCCATGATCGTCACCATCGAGGTCTCCGCCGAGGGCCGCCGGCCCCGTGCCGGCTTAGGGCGGGCGCGGGCCCATGGCTAAGAGGGAGGAGCTGCCAGAGCGACGGCTGGCCCAGGCGTCCCCGCTCAAGCGGCAGGCGTTCCTTGCCTTGGAGGACGTACGCGCGGCGCGCGGCGCGGCGCGGGCGGTGGGCATCGCGCTGTTCGCGCTCATCGTGGCGAACGCGCTGCTCGTGTTCGCCGAGCCGCAGATCGACGTGTCGTCGGGCGTGGCGCATGCACTGCTCGTGTTCGGCCTGGCCTCGAGCGTGTGCTTCGCGGCGGAGTATGCGGCGCGCCTGTGGGTGGCCGACCTCGTGCATCCTTGCTGCGGGCCCGCGAGGGCGCGGCTGCGCTACGTGCTCTCGCCCATGGGGCTCGTCGACCTGCTGGCGTTTTTGCCGGGGCTGCTGGTGTTGGCGGTGCCGGTGTCCGCCTCGGCGCTCAACGCCGCGCGCATCATCCGCCTGCTGCGGCTCGTCAAGCTGTCGCGCTACATGCGCGGTCTGCGCTCCATCGCGCGCGTGTTCGCGAAGCGACGCCAGGAGATCGTTGCCGCGTTCACGGTGCTGGGGCTGCTCACCGTCACAGCCAGCGTGCTCATGTACGAGGCCGAGCACCCCGTGCAGCCCGATCGGTTCGACAGCGTGCTCACGGGCATGTACTGGGCCATGACCACCATCACCTCCACGGGTTACGGCGACCTCGTGCCCGTGACGGCGGCGGGGCGGCTCATCGGCTTCGCCACCATGCTGCTGTCCATAGGCGTGGTGGCCATCCCGGCGGGCATCTTCTCGGCCGGATTCGTGGCGGAGTTCCGCGCGCAGGACGCCCGCGCCCGCGTGCGGCGCGGCGAGGGGGACGGG
>NC_021021.1:264001-265959 GCF_000210055.1 Gordonibacter pamelaeae 7-10-1-b | reverse complement strand
ACGATCCCGGCGAAGAGGAGGCCGGCGGGGCGTAGGCCCGGCCGCCGCAGGGGGCGGCTAACCGGCGAGGTATCGCTCCAGGGCGCCCCAGACGCGCAGGGCCTCGGCGTAGCCCTGCTCGTAGAGGGCCATGAGCTTGGCCGGGTCCTTCTCCATGCTGGACACCGTGACGGGCTCGGGCGGGCGGATGAGGAAGAGCTGCCCCTCGTCGTGCAGGCACGGCAGCGCCCGGTACAGGCGGTTGTACTCGTAGTGGCGGTGCTGCAGGCGGTCGACGTAGAAGGGGAAGTCGGCGTAGCGCTGGCGCAGGAGCGCCATGAGCTTGTTCGGGCCCTTCAGGTAGTCCTCGGCCTGCGTGAGCACCACGATGCGCTTGGCGGGGCCGGTGAGCAGCGAGTAGAGCACGGGCACGCTGTCGCACGTGCCGCCGTCCAGCAGGTGCTTGCCGTCCACCTCCACGATCTGGCTCACGAGCGGCATGGACGACGAGGCTATGAGGTAGTCGACGTCGGCCAGGGCGTCGGTGAACTCGTGGTAGTCGGCCTCGCCCGAGTCCAGGTCGCTCGACACGGCCACGAGGCGCATCGGCGAGCTGTTGAAGGCTTCGTAGTCGAAGGGCTCCAGCTCGTTGGGTATCACGTTGAAGGCGAAGTCGCGGCCGCAGGCGTTGCCCGTGCGCACGAAGCTCTTCAGGGACAGGTAGCGCCAGTCGCCCGCGTATTTCACGTTGAGGTAGCAGGAGCGCCCCGCATCGCCGGCCACGTAGTTGTAGCCGCAGAGCGCGCCCGCCGACACGCCCACCGTGCGCTCGCAGAACAGCCCGCGGTCCATGAAGGCATCCAGCACGCCGGCCGTGAACTGGCCGCGCATGGCCCCGCCCTCCAGCACGAGGTCGACGGGCGCCACGTCATGCCCGCGCCAGGCGGGCTCGTGGAGGTAGCGGGTGCCGGTGCGGGGGAGGCGTGCGGTCGTGTCACTCATGCGGGGGTCCTTTCTGCGCGTTCGCGCCCCATTATAGCGCAGCGGCGCGACCGGCGCCGCGCGCCGTAGCCGAACCGGGAGGCGGTGGCCGTTATCTCCTTCCCGCAAACTGTGAAGTAACCATGGAGCGCCTGCCGGCGGATCGGCCGCTCGCGGCGCGAAAATGTCGGGAAACCCAATATTTATGCCCTAAACCGTAACAATTAGATGCACAGTTGAGCGAAGGCGTTTACAATACGGGCAGAACAGACAGGATCGCGCGCCCGCCGGGTGCTGCGAGCGGGGCCGTGCGAGCGGCCAAGACCATAAGGAGGCTTTACATGAGCGAGGTCGTTTCTTCTTCCGATTTCCAGTCCAAGGTGCTCGACGCGCAGGGTCCCGTGCTGGTGGACTTCTTCGCCACGTGGTGCGGGCCGTGCAAGATGCTGGCGCCCACCATCGACGAGATCGCAGGCGAGCAGGCCGGAAAGGCGACGGTGTACAAGCTCGATATCGACCAGAGCCCCGACATCGCCCAGAAGTACGGCGTCATGAGCGTGCCCACCTTGATCGTGTTCGAGAACGGCCAGGTGAAGAAGCAGGCCGTGGGCGTGCAGCCCAAACAGAACATCCTGTCGATGCTGGCGTAAACGCCGCCTCGCCGTAGGTTTTCCGGAAGCGCCGGCCGCCTTGGGCAGCCGGCGCTTCCTTGCGCTCGGGGTGACAAAGGGACGGGGATAACGTCACATTCCCAAGCGACCACCGAGATCCGAGTACTTCGGGGAATGTGACGTTATCCCCGTCCCTTTGTCACCCCTCCAGCACCCAGGCGCGGTAATAGTCCCAGCGTGACGCATGCGGGCCCTCCTCGACGGCGGTGAGCAGGTAGGTGCCCACCGCGAGGCGCGGCTCGAGGCCTTGCCGGGCCGCCTCGGCGAACAGCGCGGCGGCGTTGCTGCGGTTCGGGTCGTCCGGGTCCACGAGCAGCAGGCACTCGC
>NC_021021.1:261911-263830 GCF_000210055.1 Gordonibacter pamelaeae 7-10-1-b | reverse complement strand
CCGCGTCCACGAGCACGGCGAAGCGCCATGGCTCGTCCACCAGCAGGGGCCAGAGGGAGGGGTCGGCGTAGTCGATGGCGTCGAGGCGGGCGATGGCGGGTGCGCCGGGCCGCATGCCCGCCGCCTCCAGCTCCTCGGCCCGTGCGTTCAGGGCGCGCTGCCGTGCAAGGCGGGCCCGCATGGCCTCCAGCTCGGCGATGCGCTGCTCCACGTCGCGGGCCGTGCGGTCGAGCGCGTCGTCCAAATCGCGCGCCGAGAGCGTGCGGTAGCCCGCCAGCTCGCGCACCGGCACGCCCAGGCGGCGGTAGAACGCGATCTCGCTCGCGTCGATGAGGTCGTGCAGCGCGTACTGCCGGTAGTCGTTGCCGCGGTTGCGGCCGGCGCGCACGAGCCCCTCGCGCTCCCAGTAGCGCAGCGTCGACGGCGCCACGCCCAGGTAGCGCGCCGCGTCCTTGATGTCGTACAGCACGGGTTCCATGACGCGCTCCCTTTCCGTTTGGAGATTTGGGGGAGGTGGGCAGGGTGCCCCTTTACCTTAAAGTCGCTTTAAGGTTTAGAGTATCATGCGGCAAAAGCCAAAACAAGCCCCGCCGCGCAGCGAAGCGCCGGCGGAGGGGGCGCCCCTTGGGGGCGCGGCAGCGCAACAGCGGAGTGGAAAACCATGATCAAGAAGAATATGTTGAAAGAGTACCTGCGCTACATCCTGCCCACGATGCTCACGTTCACGCTCGCCAGCGTGTACAGCATTGTGGACGGCATGTTCGTAGGGCACGCGGTGGGCGATGCGGGCGTCGCGGGCATCAACGTGGCGTTCCCGCTCGTGGCCTTCGTCATGGCCGTGGGCACGGGCATCGGCATGGGCGGCGGCGTGATATCGTCCATCGCGCGCGGAGCGGGCGACGAGGCGAAGTCGCGGCGCGCCGTGGGCACGACGTTCACCCTGCTGCTCTTGGCGGCGCTGCCCGTCATGGCGCTGCTGCTGTTCGCGGCCGAGCCCATCTGCCGCCTTCTGGGCGGGCAGGGCGGCACGCTCGAGCAGGCCGTGGCGTACACGAGCGTCATCGCGTGGGGCGTGCCGTTCCAGATATTCGTCACGGGCTGCACGCCGCTCATCCGCAACCAGGGGCGCGTGGGCTTCGCCATGGCGGTGCAGGTGTTCGCGGGCCTGATGAACGTGGCCCTGGACTACGTGTTCGTCATGCTGTTCGGCTGGGGCACCGCCGGCGCCGCGGCGGCCACGGCGGTGTCGCAGGCGGCGGCGTTCGTGCCGGTGCTCGTGTTCTTCCTGATGAGGAGGAACCGAATCGCGCGGGCCGACCTGCGGCCGGACGGCAAGATAGTCGCCCATGCGCTCAAGCTGGGGCTCGCCCCGTTCGGCCTGACGCTCTTGCCCGAGGCCACGGTGGTGGCCATCAACGTGAACCTGTCGGCCTACGGCGGCGAGACGGCGCTCGCGGCCTATGCCGTGGTGTCCTACACCGCCTGCGTCATCCAGATGCTCATCCAGGGCGTGGGCGACGGAAGCCAGCCGCTCATCTCCAAGCACTACGGGGCGGGCGATGCCGACGGCGTGCGGCGGTTCAGGAACACGAACTACCTCATAACCATCTCGCTGGGCGCGCTGGGGCTTCTGGCCATGTACCTGCTGCGCAACCAGGTGCCGCTCCTGTTCGGCTCGTCGGCCGAGACGGCCGCCATCGTGGCGTACGCGCTGCCCATCTTCTCCATGGCGTACGTGTTCTACGGGTTCACGCACGCGTCCACGTCGTACTTCTACGCGGTGGACGACGCCCGCGCCTCGAACGCCATCGTGTACGGCGAGGCGGTGCTCGTGGTGCTGGTGGTGTTCGGCATCGCGCGGGTGGCGGGCGTCGACGGCATCTGGTTCTCCGTGACCATCGTGCAGATGGTGCTGGCCT
>NC_021021.1:259771-261685 GCF_000210055.1 Gordonibacter pamelaeae 7-10-1-b | reverse complement strand
GCATCGTGCGGCGTGCAGTCGTGCGGAGGTGCGTTCGCACCCGCGGCCCGGCCGATGCGTCCGCATCGGACTGCGCGACCTGCTCGGCTGCCCTGACTGCGCGTTTGCTGCGTGTTGTCCCATCCATCCGGCGCCCAGCCAGCGCGCATCGGCCGCGGGTTGGTCCCGTTTGGCGCCCGGTTCGCGCACCCATCCTCGCTCGAGCGCATGCGCGCGCTCCGCAGAGCCGGCTCCGCTGTTAAACCACCATTGACATATACCCGTGCCTCTCGCCGATCGTCCACCTGTTGACGCAGCTCATGAATGGGTGGGCCTCCAGGTGGGTCAGCTGCCGCGTGCAGACGTAGCGCCCGTTCGCCTCGTGGCCGTACAGGAGCTCCCTGCGGTCCCTCGCGCTGGAGCGGAACTGCTCGCGCCAGCAGAACCAGTCGAGGTAGCGCTGGAGCCTGCGGTTGGAGACGCCGTTGAACCGGCCGACGAAGGACTTGAGCCTCGAGTGCAGGGAGTTGACCATCTCGAGCTCCCTGCTCCCCCGCACCTCGTGCGGCCTGCCCCCGAGCGCCCAGTCGTTGTAAGCCCTCCACCCGTCGGTCGCGACCCCGCACGAGGCGGGCAGGCGCGCGCCGAGCACTACCATCGCGCTCGCGGAGTCCTCGGCCCCGTCGACGACCTCGCAGAAGCAGTCGCCCAGCTCGCTCACCCCGCACAGCACGCACGTCCCCTTGTCGGCCTCGTGCCCGGTGCGGTGGGGCTCCCGCCCCAGCTCGAACCATCCGCTGCGCGAGTGGTCGCCCGGCAGGGAGTCGTGCAGGTAGGTGCCGTCGACCTCGAAGGACTCCCCCCGCAGGGGCAGCAGCCTGCGCCCCATGACCTCGCAGACGCGCATCCTCATGAACCAGGCGGTGTAGAGCGAGGTGCCGACCCTCCTCGCGGTCTCGCGCAGGGGGAGGGCGTCGGCCATGCACGCCGCGAACTCCATCCACGCCGGGGCGGGCAGCTTGGAGCGGCCCAGCAGGGAGAAGGTTCTCGCCCCGAAGGTGCGCCCGCACCCCCGGCACAGCCAGCGCTGGCCGGAGGAGTCGCGGCCCTTCCGCACGAAGGCCGGGCAGCCGCACTTGGGGCACCGGTCGGGCTCGCCGCAAGCGGAGGCTGCGAGGTCCTCCGCGATGGCCCTTCTCAGCACCTCGGCCAGCTCGCGCTTATCGGCGAGCGACATCGTCGCGACTTGGTCCATGATCCCCATGGCGGGTCCTTTCCCTCGTGCTTTTTCGACGATCGCATCGTAGGGCAGAGGACCCGCTTCGCCTATCCCGGGATAGGGACTATGTCAATGTTGGTTTAACAGCGGACGCGGACTCTTCGCGCACGGGTGCGGGCCGGGTTTGATCGAGCGGCGTGGCCGAGCCTGTCGGCGGCGGACCGGAAGGGCTGTGCCGATCCGCCGCCGACTTCGGCGTCAGGCCATGGCCGGCGCCCGGCCTGCCTCCTGCTGCTCCACGAGGGGCTTGAGGTAGCCGTAGCCCTCGGCGTCCATGCGCTCGAGCGGCACGAAGCGCAGGGCGGCGCCGTTGATGCAGTAGCGCAGCCCGCCCGCCTCGGCAGGGCCGTCGGTGAACACGTGGCCCAGGTGCGCGTCGCCCGCGCGGCTGCGCACCTCGGTGCGCAGGGTGCCGAAGCTGCGGTCCAGGTGCTCCGTGACCACGTCCTTCGAGAGGGGACGCGAGAACGCGGGCCATCCGCAGCCGGAGTCGAACTTGTCCGCGCTGGCGAACAAGGGCTCGCCGCTGGTCACGTCCACGTAGATGCCGGGCTCGAACGCGTGGTCGTAGGGATGCGCGAACGGGCGCTCCGTGGCGTTCTCGCGCACGACGCGGTACTGCTCGGGCGAGAGCGCGCGGCGCAGCTCGTCGTCGG
>NC_021021.1:247569-259635 GCF_000210055.1 Gordonibacter pamelaeae 7-10-1-b | reverse complement strand
CGGCGCCTCGCCTGCGCCGGCCTTGGCGCCGGGGATGGCGCCCGCCACCGCCGGATCGTCGGGCGACTCGCACAGGCCGTCGAACTGGATGCACGGCCGTCCCTCCGCAAGCCCCATGCGCCGTGCGAAGGCCTCGGCGGCGCCCAGGTCGATGTGGCAGTAGCCGTGCGGGTTCTTGCCCAGGTAGTCCTGGTGGTAGTCCTCGGCTGCGTAGAAGCCGTCGAGGGGCTCGATCTCCGTGACGATGGGCTCGGTGTAGCGCGCCTGCTGGCGGCGCAGCGCCGCCTCGATGGCGGGCAGGTCGGCCTCGTCCTGCCAGTAGATGCCGCTGCGGTACTGCGTGCCCGCGTCGTTGCCCTGGCGGTTCAGGCTCGTGGGGTCCACGACCTCGAAGAAGCCGTCGAGCAACACATCGGTGGGCAGGATGCGCCGGTCGTAGGTCACGGCCACCGTCTCGGCGTGGCCCGTGTTCCAGTTGCACACGTCGCGGTAGCTGGGGTTCTCGGTGGAGCCGTTCGCGTAGCCCGCCACCGTGCGCCGCACGCCGGGCAGGCGCTTGAGGAATGCCTCGAGCCCCCAGAAGCAGCCGCCGGCCAGGTAGAGCGTGTGCAGGTCCTCGCCGTCCGTCCCGCCGCGACGGCCTTCGCCCGCCTGCCCTCCGTGCAGGTGCGGGCCTCCGGCCGACGGGCCGTGCAGGTGCGCGCCGCGTGCCGGTGACGATCCGGCCGGGCGGTTCGTGTTCTCAGCGTCCATGGAGCGTTCCTTTCCTCGCTTGGTCGCCTCCATGGTAGTGCGCCTTGCGGGCGCCCGGCGCGGCCTTCGCGAAACCGTCACGCACGCGTTGAGCACGCGGGCTTTCGCGAGGCCCGGCGCGGCATCGCTCACTCGCCGCGGTCATCCTTCTGCGCGAGGCCGCGCTCGTGGCAAAACGCGTCGAAGGCGTCGAGCAGCTCCATCTTCGTATGGATGCCTATCTTGCGGTAGATGTTGTAGATATGCGTCTTCGCCGTTCCCTGCGCGATGAACAGCTGGTCGGAGATGTACTGGGTGTTGCGCCCCTTGACCAGCAGGTCGAGCACCTCCATCTCGCGTTTCGACACGCTCCATATCTCTCCGAACGCCACGAGGCTCTGGGCGAAGCCCCCTTCGCCGCGGCTGGCGGTGGCCGCTTCTTCGGAGAGGATACGCTCGTCGGCGACCCCCTGGACGGAGAACATCTCCTTCTCGGTGAACACGAGCGTCGAGGCAGCCACCACCACCACGATGCCCACGGCCATGGCGACGAGCGTCGGGTCGAGGGGCAAAAAAGTCGTTGCGTACCCTATCGACCAACCTCCGAGGATGCCTCCGGTGATGGCCAGGCGGGCGAATCCGAGCGCGCGCACGAGCGACAGCCCCCGTACCTTCACGGCATTGCAGAAGTCGTTGAGCGCAGTGATCTCGAACGTGAGGTAGGCGAGCATAACGCATGCGCTGGCAACGAAATAGGTTCGGTCGTCCGAGAAGAGAAACGCGGCAAAACCCACGGCGAACAGCAGCGGGATGAGCCGGTATGCCAGGTAAAGCCGTCGCGCGCCTTTCTGGGACCGGAAAGTGGCTGCCAGGAGAACCCCCAGCACCAGGCAGCAAGGTGCCTCGATGTAGGGGCCGACGAAGCCTCCCCCGAACCCATTGCACACTGCGACGCTCGTCATGAGGCCGAACAGGAGGGCGTACAGGCCGAGCGTGCAGGCCATGCGGTGCATGTAAGGGAACGTGGTCTCTCCGTCCGTCCCCCCTGGCTGCCCATGCGAGAACATGGAGGGCTCGCCCGTCTCCTTGGTGTAGAAGCGGTTCGACAACGAGAACGCCAGCCCAGAGAGCACAGGCAGCGCGGCTGCGCAGGCGAGTGCCATACGCGCGTCGAGGCTCATGATGACGATGCAGAGCAGGGCCCCTGCCGCATAGGAGAGCGCCATGTAGAGCGCCGTCTCGCCCACGCGCATATGCCCGAAGAAGCACAGCCACAGCATGAACGTAGCCGCATCGGCCAAGGCGACGAGCGCAGCCGAGCCGATGACGAGACCGCCTTCTGCCGCAAGGAGCGACACGGTGCCCAGGGGGCCGACGACGAAGCAGGCTGCCAACAGCACCTTGCGGCCCCCGTCGGAGGAGAGCTGCCGTGCGAACGCCACGATGGCGGCGACGGAAGCCAGCCTGAAGCCCAGCTCCCAGATCTCGAAGGGCGCTCCTGCGAAGGATACGTCGCCCACGATGGGCGAGGGAGACACGCCTATCAGGAACAGCCATGCCCAGTAGAAGCCGAACCCGAGGAGCCGGGCCGGGAACAGGTTCTGCGATTTCATGGCATCTACCCCCTCGTTGCGGATCCCTCCGACGAAACCCGCCGTTGCCGCCTTTCCCCTGTCGGCGTCACCTATCAGTATAGGTGGCATACCCGCCGCGCCTGAATAAACCAAACGTCGTAAAACCGCTTTTACGCCGGTCGGTTGGTTATATCCGACTCCATCCGAACCTATCATCCGCTTCGAGGCCGTAGCTGGCGCCTGTGCCGACGGCACGCGGCGGCGGCGAGCGGTAGGAGCTAGAACGAGGGAGGATGATGCTCATGAGCGCGGACACGAGGGGCGATACGGTCTTTCGCGGCATCGCGTGGTCGGCGTTCGCCTGCAGCGCGAACACGGCGTGCGTCGACGTGAAGGACGGCCGGGTGCTGCGCATCCGGCCCCTGCATTACGATGAGATAGAGGGAGGAAAGGAGCGCAGGCCCTGGCGCATCAAGGCTCGCGGGAAGACGTTCGAGCCGGGTGAGAAGACGCTTCTCCCCCCGCTTTCCCTAAGCTACAAAAAGCGCGTCTACTCCAAGAACCGTATCCTTCACCCGATGCGCCGCGTGGACTGGGATCCGCATGGCGAGCGCAACACGCAGAACCGCGGCAAATCGAAGTACGTCCGCATCAGCTGGGATGAGGCAACGCAGATCATCGCGGACGAGATCAAGCGCGTTCACGACGAGTATGGCCCGCTTGCCATCCTCTGCCAAGCCGACGGCCATGGCGAGACGAAGGTCGTCCATGCACCCCATGGCTGCCAGGCCATGATGCTCGACCTCGTGGGCGGTTACACGCTGCAGGCGCGCCAACCCGACAGCTGGGAAGGATGGTACTGGGGCGGCAAGCATATCTGGGGCATGGAGCCCGTGGGCATGCAAGTGAACCAGCGCAACCTGTACAAGGATATCTGCGAGCACGGCGATGCCATCCTGTACTGGGGCTGCGACTTGGAGACAACGCCATGGGGGTGGGGCGGCGAGCAGCCCTCGCGCATGGCGTACTTCCTGGAGGAGCTGGGCGTGCGCCCGTTTTTCATCTCGCCGGACCTGAACTATGCGGGCGCTGCGCACAAGGGCAAGCCGGGCGCGCCCGTCAAGGGGAAATGGATCCCCGTCCTGCCCAACACCGATGCCGCGCTGCAACTGGCCATCGCCTACACGTGGATCACCGAGGGCACGTACTACCGGGATTACGTGGACACCCATACCGTGGGCTTCGACTGGTTCGAGCGCTACGTGCTCGGCGGCGAGGATGGCGTGCCCAAGACGCCGAAGTGGGCAGAGGGGAAGTGCGGCGTGCCCAGCTACACCATCAAGGCCCTCGCGCGCTATTGGGCGAAGCATGCCGTGTCCATCGCCCATGCCGACGGCGGCGGCATGATACGCTCGCCGTTCTCCGCCGAGCCGGCGCGCCTCGAGATCGTGCTCTTGGCCATGCAGGGCCTCGGCCGTCCTGGCACAGGCCAGCTCCACCTCATAGAGTTCGGCCAGTTCGGCTTCGACGAGTGGAATCCCCTGCCTCGCTCCGAGAAGTACTTCGAGGTGCCCGGAGCCTACCATGGGTGGATGGAGACGATCGGCCACCAGGCATTCGTGCCCAAAACCATGGTGCCCCAGGCGCTCATGCTTCCCGAGGGCGAGAAGTTGCGTTGGTACGGGCACGTCGTATGCACGGCGCCGCGCGAGGACCAGTTCATCCCGTTCGAGTTCCCCGTCGACGGCGCTCCGATGATTCACATGATCTGGTCGGACTCTCCTAGTTGGACCACGTGCTGGAACGGTGGCTTCGCCATGCAGGAGGCCCTGCGCTCCAAGCGCGTGGAGACCGTCGTGATGCAGCATCCCTGGTTCGAGAACGACACGCTGTTCGCCGACGTCGTACTTCCCGTGAGCACCATGTTCGAGGAGAAGGACATAGCCGTGGACAACTGGACCGGGCAGTTCAACCTCATGTACGTACAAGACGATTGCGTGGACCCTCTTGGCGAGTCGAAGTCGGATTGGGAGTGCGTCATCGAGGTGGCCCGAAAGCTCGAGCGTTTCGGCGGCGCGTACGAGAACCTCGTGGAGCGCTATACGCGGGGCATGGACGTCGACGAATGGATCAAAGCCGGTTTCGACAGCGCCCAGGCAGACGCTCTCATGTCCTACGAGGAGTTCGCGGAGCGGAAGATATGCGTTGCGCCCACCGCCGAGGGCTGGGAGGACGATCCGGTGGCGCTCGCCGCCTGGTACGACGATCCCGCGAGCCAGCCCTTGCAGACGCCCACCCGCAAGATAGAGATCTACGCGACGGGGCTCGCAGAGCATTTCCCTGATGACGAGACGCGGCCCGTGGTGCCGCATTGGATCGAGGAGTCCGAAGAGCTCAAGGAGCGCCTGTCGTGCGACCGCGCCGTGCGCTACCCGTTCCTTATGGTGACGAACCATCCGCGTTGGCGCGTGCATTCCGAACATGACGACGTGACGTGGCTGCGCGAGATACGCACCTGCAAGGTGGAAGGCCCGGACGGCTACCTTTACGAGCCCGTTTGGCTGAACCCGGTGGATGCTGGAAGACTCGGCCTTGTCGATGGCGACGTGGTGCGCGTCTACAACGAGCGCGGCAGCGTGCTGGGCGGCGTGTACGTGAACGAGCGCATCATGCCCGGCGCGGTGTACCAGGACCACGGCGCGCGCGTCGATCCTATCGTGGGAGGAAGGGGAGGGCTCGACCGCGGCGGTGCGAACAACCTGATATGCCCCGAGGCATGCGGCTCCCGTAACACCGCTTCGGAAGCCACGAACGGCTTTCTGGTAAACGTGGAGAAGGTGGACGTGGCCGCCTTGGCTGCCCTGCACCCCGATGAGTTCGGCCGCGCGTACGACCCGGCCGACGGGTTGCGCGTGTCCGCTTGGATGGTTGAGGACGAGTAGCGGCGCAGGCGCGCGGCCCGCTTCGTCGGCGCGCGCCCGACCCGCGGAAATGGAGAGGAACCCATGAAGGTATTCGTATTCGACTTGGACAAGTGCAACGGCTGCCACAACTGCCAGATCGCCTGCAAGGACGAGCATGCGGGCAACGACTGGAGCCCCTATGCGCTGCCCCAACCCGACACCGGGCAGTTCTGGTGCAAGGTCGACGAAGAGGTGTGCGGCAAGGTGCCCCACGTGCGCGTGAACTATTTGCCGCGCCTGTGCAACCACTGCGACGAGGCTCCCTGCAGGGCGGCCTCGCCCGAGGCGGTGCGCAAGCGCGACGACGGCCTCGTGCTCATCGACCCGGCCGAGGCGGGCGCGCGGGAGCTCGTGGACGCCTGCCCCTACGGAGCGATCTTCTGGAACGAGGAGCTGGGCATCGCCCAGAAGTGCACAGGTTGCGCCCATCTGCTCGACGACGGCTGGGCCGAGCCGCGCTGCGTGGACGCCTGCTGCACGGGCGCCTTACGCTTCGGCGAGGAAGAGGAGTTCGCCTGCGAGCTTGCGAAGGCCGAGACCCTGTCGCCCGAGTTGGGCACCGCACCTCGCGTGTACTACCTCAACAAGCCTAAGCGCTTCGTGGCTGCCACCGTGGTCGACGTGGAGGCCGACGAGGTGGTGGAGGGGGCGCGGGCGACGCTCGTGCGCGCGACCGATGGAGAGACAACGGCCGTATGCGTTGCAGACGAGTTCGGCGACGTGTGGATCGACGGCGTGGAGCCGGGTGCGTATCGCCTGTGGATACAGAAGGAGGGCTACCTTGACCTGCCGTGCGACGTCGACGTGGTCGAGAAGGATTACGCGGTTCCCGAGCTGCGCTTCTACCGTGAGCCGACGCTGCCCTAGGCATCGGCAAGGGTGCTTTGCGGCGAGACAAGCAACCAAACGAGGAGGGATTCCGAAATGAAAGAGGAGAAACAAGGCAGGAAAGAGAAGAAAGCCGTCAAACGCGGCTACGGGATGAACGAGCGACCGCATGCGGGCGAGCTGGGCGCGTTCGGACTGCAGCACGCGCTCATCATCTTGTTCCAGACGCTGCCGGCGCCGCTTTTGATCGCAGGCGGTCTCGGCCTCGGGCCGGGGGAGACCTCCATCCTGATAGCGTCTGCGCTGTTCGTGAGCGGTATCTGCACGTTCATCCAGAGTTATGGCGTGGGTCCTCTGGGCGCGCGCATCCCCATGGTCATGGTGGGCAGCTTCGTGTTCATCGCGCCCGCGCTGCTCATCATCCCCGAAGCGGGATTCGGCGGCTATATGGGTGCTTGCATCGTCGCCGCCGTTATCTGCGGCGTGGTGTTCGTGCTGTTCTCCGATTGGCTCAAGGTCATATTCCCGTCGTTCGTGTCGGGCGCCGTTCTGCTCGTGCTGGGAACGGGGCTTATCGGCAACGCGCTCGCGAACTGTGCGGGTGGCAGCGGTGCTGCGAGCTTCGGCGAGCCTGTTAACCTCGTGCTCGCGGGCGTCACCTTCCTCGTCGTGCTTATACTGAGCGTGTTCGGGAAAGGCTTCGTCAAGGGGGCTGCGCCGCTCATCGGCATGGCGGCCGGATTCGCTATCAGCGTCGCCATGGGTATGGTGGACTTCTCATCGGTCTCCGAGGCCGCCTGGATCGGCTTGCCGCAGCCGCTGCATTGGGGCATCTCGTTCCCGATCGACGCCTGCGTGGTTATCACGCTCGTGGCCGTCTGCGGCGTTGTGGAGATACTCGGCACCACGTCTGCCACCACGACCGTCGCCGAGAATCGCCTAGCCACGCCTGGCGAGACGCGCCGCACCGTGCTGACCCAGTCGGTCACGAGCGTGTTCGCCGGCCTGTTCAACGCCGTACCTACCATCTCGGGCAGCGCGAACATCGGCCTCATGGGCATCACGCGCGTGTTCAGCCGCTACGCGGTTGCGGTTGCAGGCGGCATCGTCCTGCTCATGGGCCTGTGCCCCAAGCTGTCCGCCGTGTTCTCGGTTATTCCGAATCCCGTGTTCGGCGGCGCCGTGATCATGATGTTCGGCACTATCCTGGTCAACGGCATGAAGATCATCATGGAAAGCGAGCAGACCGCGCGTACGCAGACGATCCTGGCGGTGGCGCTGGCCGTGGGCGTCGGCTTCAACTCGGTGGCCGGGGCGCTCGACCAGTTCCCGTTCTGGGTGTCCACCATGCTCTGCGGGGTGCCCGGCACCGCCTTCGTCGCCGTGATCCTGAACGTGCTTTTGCCCGGACGCAACCTTAAGCGCCCGGACCCCGCCGATGCCGGCGCCGAGACTCATGCAGCTGCAGAGACCGCCGAGGAGGAGGCGCCGTTGGGAGCCTGAAAGGCCGTCGTGCGGGGCGCGTCCATACGGGGGCGCGCCGCCGCACGGCACTGTTGCGTAACCTGTGCAACTTGCTCAAGCCCTTTCGGAGAAAGGGCGCGATAGGGGGATGCCATGAAATCTCAAGGGTATGGCATGGATGAGCGACCGCCGGTGCGGGAACTCGTACCGTTCGGCGTGCAGCATGCGCTGCTCGTCGCGTTCCAAGCGCTTCCGGCGCCGCTGCTCGTCTCGGCGGGCCTGGGGTTCAGCCCCGCCGAGACCACGGTGCTCGTCGCCTGTGCGCTGTTCGTGGCCGGCGTCTCCACGCTCGTGCAGACGCTCGGCATCGGGCCGGTAGGCGGCAAGCTGCCCATTGCCATGGTATGCAGCATTGTGTTCGTTTCGCCGGCACTGCTCATCGCGCCGCAGGTAGGATACGCCGGCTACGTCGGGGCGTGCCTGGTCGGCAGCCTCGTGTGCGGCGTGGTATTCTTCGCATTCTCGGACAGGCTGAAAGTGGTCGTGCCCTCTTTCGTGTCAGGTGCGGTGGTGTTCGTACTGGGCACCACGCTTCTGGGGGTGGCGTTGGGCTACTGCGCAGGCGGGGCCGACAGCCCGGGATTCGGCGATCCGGCGAACTACCTTCTTGCCGGCATCACGCTTGCCACGGTGCTGGCCTTCAATGTGCTCGGCAAGGGATTCCTGCACGGGGCTGCCCCGCTCATCGGCTTGGCCGTGGGGTTCGCGACGGCAGCAGCGCTCGGTCGCGTCGACTTCGGCCCGGTGGAGGCGGCTGCGTGGTTCGCTTTTCCCGAGCCGTTGCGCTGGGGCATCGCATTCCCGATCGACGCCTGCATCACCATTGCGTTTCTGGCCATCTGCGGAGTGGCCGAGCTCTTGGGCGACACGTCGGCCACGACCATGCTCACCGAGGAGCGCATGCCCACCAAGAGGGAGACGCGCGGCGTTATCTTTACCCAGGCTGTCACGAGCGGGTTCTCCGCGCTTTTCAACAACGGACCCACCATATCGGCCAGCGCGGATGTGGGCCTGCTCGGCATCACCCGCGTCTTCAGTCGCCATGTGGTTGCCGTGGCCGGCGCCATTATGATCGTGGCCGGCCTCTGCCCTAAGGTCAGCGCGCTGTGCTCAGTCATTCCCACTCCGGTGTTCGGTGGGGCGGTCATCCTCACGTTCGGCGTGGTCATGGTCAGCGGCATGAGGATCATCATGCAGGATCGGCCCGATGCGCGCACCACCACCATCGTGGCCGTGTCGTTGGCGGTAGGGCTTGGGTTCAACGCGCAGCCCGAGGCACTGGCAAGCTTCCCGCTTTGGGTGTCGATGTTCTTGAGCGGCGTGCCTGGCACGGCCTTCACGGCCGTCATATTGAACCTGGTGCTGCCGGGCAGGAAGAGGGCTTCGGCGGATTCCACGGGCAAAGCGGCGCCCGAGGTGGGCGCGAGAGAGGACGGGGACGGGATGGGCTCCCCGGGCGGGCGCGGCTTGCGGTAGCGTGGCGACCCAGAGGGCGCGGCCTTCGCGAAACCGTCACGCACGCGTTGAGCACGCGGGCTTTCGCGAGACCCGGCGCGGCATGACGGTTTCCCAACCGAATCCTGCTTATTCGGCGTAAAGTGGTGCCGATCTTGTGACAATTAGGCGACGAGCCCTATACTGGTTGCAAAGCAAAGGTTCCGCGATAGGAGGCTTCCCATGACAGAGGAACCCAACAACGGCACGTCCGCCGCGTGCAAGGCGCCCGGAGCGCAGGAGAAGGCTATCGACGTCGCCGTCATCGGGGCAGGGCCGGCCGGGCTCACGGCGGGGCTCTACGCCGCGCGCGCCGGGCTCGAGGCCGTGGTGTTCGAGCGCATCGCACCGGGCGGGCAGCTGGCCCAGACCGAGCACATGGAGAACTACCCGGGCTTCCCCGACGGCACGAACGGCTTTGAGCTGGCCTTCTCCATGAAGCAGCAGGCCGATCGCTTCGGCGTGCGCAACGTGGGCGAGGAGGTGCTCTCCGTCGACTTCACCCAGAACCCCAAGGTGCTCAAGACCGCGTTCAACGAGTACCGCGCCAACAGCGTGATCATCGCCACCGGCGCGCGCCCGCGCAAGCTGGGGCTGGAGCTGGAGGAGGAGCTGCAGGGCCGCGGCGTGTCGTACTGCGCCACCTGCGACGGCAACTTCTTCCGCGACAAGACCGTCATGGTGGTGGGCGGCGGCAACACGGCCGCGGGCGACGCCATCTACCTGTCGCGCATCTGCAAGAAGGTGTACCTGGTGCACCGCCGCGACAAGCTGCGCGCCACCGCCATCTACCACAAGCGCCTGGAGGACCTGCCGAACCTGGAGTTCGTGTGGAACGCCGTGCCGCGCAAGCTCGTGGCCGACGAGGGCGCGCTCGCGGGTGTGCGCGTGGAGATGCTCGAGACGGGCGAGGAGCGCGACATCGCCGTGGACGGCCTGTTCGTGGCCGTGGGCACCGAGCCGAACACCGAGTTTCTGGCTGGTGCGCTGACGACGGACGAGACGGGCTACATCGTGGCCGGAGAGTCGGGCGAGACGGAGGTTCCCGGCGTCTACGTGGCCGGGGACGTGCGCACGAAGTTCCTGCGCCAGGTGGTCACCGCCGTGGCCGACGGGGCGCTTTGCGCCGAGGAGGCGGCGGAGTACCTGGCCATCTAGGGGAGGCGCTGCGGGAGGGGCTGCGCTTTGCGCCGCTCTCTGATATCATGAACCAGTTACCGTAAAGGCGCCCGGTTGCCCTGTGCACCGGGCGCTCGCCGCGCGCGGGGCGTGCGCCGCGCAACCACGTTCAAGAAGGACATATCCCATGCAGGAAACGGACATGCGAGAGAAGCTCGAGAAGATCATCCAGGCTTACGAGGACCTCCAGGGGCGCATGGGCGACCCCGCCGTGCTCGCCGATCAGAAGGAATACAACCGCCTGGCCAAGGAGTACGCGAGCCAGGGGCCGCTCGCGAAGAAGGCGCGCGAGTACGTGCAGGCTTCCGACGACCTGGCCGCGGCCAAGGAGATGATGGCCGACCCCGACATGCGCGAGTTCGCGCAGGAGGAGATAGCCGGGATCGAGGCGAAGCTCCCCGCGCTCGAGGAGGACATCAAGTTCATGCTCATTCCGGCCGACCCGGCCGACGACAAGGACATCATCGTGGAGATCCGCGCGGCGGCCGGCGGCGACGAGGCGGCCATCTTCGCGGGCGACCTCTACAAGATGTACGAGCGCTTCGCAGGCGCGCAAGGCTGGAAGACCGAGACCATGGACGTGTCGGCCTCCGAGGCCGGCGGCTTCAAGGAGATCCAGTTCAAGGTCAAGGGCGACCACGTGTACTCGGTCATGAAGTTCGAGAGCGGCGTGCACCGCGTGCAGCGCGTCCCGAAGACCGAGAGCCAGGGGCGCATCCACACGTCCACGGCCACGGTGGCGGTGCTGCCCGAGGCTGACGAGGTGGAGGTCGACATCAACGAGAACGACCTGCGCATCGACGTGTACCGCGCCGGCGGCCCGGGCGGCCAGTGCGTCAACACCACCGACTCGGCCGTGCGCATCACGCACCTGCCGAGCGGCCTGGTGGTGCAGTCGCAGGACCAGAAGTCGCAGCTGCAGAACAAGATCGCGGCCATGGCCGTGCTCCGCGCGCGCTTGTACGAGAAGATGCTCGCCGAGCAGCAGGCTGCCGAGGGGGCCGAGCGCCTGGCGCAGATCGGCTCGGGCGACCGCTCGGAGAAGATCCGCACCTACAACGGCCCGCAGGACCGCGTGACCGACCACCGCATCGGCTACAACGGCACCTACAACGGCGTGCTTTTGGGCGACGGCCTGGGCGACGTGATCACCGCCCTGCAGGCCGCCGACCGCGCGCAGAAGCTGGAAGCCGTGGTCTGATGTTCCGGCGGCCTGCCGGCCGCCGGAACCTGCCGACGCTGCGAAGGCCCGTAGCACGCCGTCTTCGCGCGATCCCGCGGGCTCGCGTACCGAAGTACGCTTCGTCCGCGCGATCCCGCGAATACGACGCACCACGGGCCTTCTCGCTGACTTACTACGCCAACCGGCGACTCCGTCAACCTGCGAGGTTTTGATCATGGCTGAAAACGACATCTGGACCATCAAGGCCGCACTCGACTGGACGGTGGGGTACCTTGAGCGCAAGGGGGACGAGAACCCGCGCATCTCGGCGCAGTGGCTGCTGGCCGAGGCGTGCGGGCTCTCGCGCATCGAGCTGTACACGCGGCTCGACCAGCCGCTGTCGATGGACGAGCGCGACGTGCTGCGCGGCTACGTGACGCGCCGCGGCCAGGGCGAGCCCCTGCAGTACATCACCGGCGAGGTGGGCTTCCGCCATATATCCGTGCAGGTGCGCCCCGGCGTGCTCATCCCGCGCCCCGAGACCGAGGTCCTGGTGAGCGAGGCCCTGGCCCTGCTGCCGCCCGCGCCGCGCCCGCGCGCGAAGGACGAG
>NC_021021.1:244151-247155 GCF_000210055.1 Gordonibacter pamelaeae 7-10-1-b | reverse complement strand
ATCCGCATGCCGGGGCCCCGTCCGGGGCTGCGGGAGGGCGCGAGGGCCTATAATGGAGCGGTTGCACGTCGATGAGGGGAAAGGGGATCGCATGAGCAAGATCGTAAACGAGCCGAAGAACACGTTTCCGCTGTTCGTGAAGGTGCGCGAGCAGTTGGAGCATCGGGCGCTGTGGCTGTACCTGCTGGTGGACGAGGCGCGCAAGCATGGGCTGGCCGACGACGCGTTCGCAGCCGACGCCGTGAAGCGCTGCGGCTTGTACCAGGGAGCCGAGATCGTGGGGAAGAGCGGCACGAAGAGCCTGAAGGGCCTGAAGAAGGTGCTGTTCACCAAGAGCGCGCAGATCGTGTTCGAGATGAAGGTGGTGGAGTGCACCGACGACAAGCTGTCCATCGACTTCCACTACTGCCCGCTCGTGAAGGCGTGGCAGAAGCAGGGCTGCACCGACGAGGAGATCTCCCGGCTGTGCGACCTGGCCATGTGCGGCGACCGCGGCATCGGCGAGGCGCACGGCGTGGAGCTTGACCTGCCCAAGACCATCGCGCGCGGCGACGACTGCTGCGCCATCCGCTACGTGCGCCGCGGCGGCGCGTCGGCTCCCCGGTCCGACATGCGCTAGAATACGTCTCACCGTGTAGCTATCATCTTATACTCGAAGGAGCAGCCATGTCCCAGCGCAACGTGCTGAAAGAGAACCTGGCCGAGTCCGCGCGCGTCCTGCGCGAGCGCATCGGCGACCGCCGGCCCGAGGTGGGCATGATCCTGGGCTCGGGGCTGGGCCCCTTGGCCGGGCAGATCGAGGATGCCGTCTGCGTGCCGTACGGCGAGGTTCCCCATATGAGGACGAGCACGGCCACGAGCCATGTGGGCCGCTTCGTGTGCGGCGTGCTGGGCGGGAAATGCGTGCTGGCCATGCAGGGCCGCCTGCACGGCTACGAGGGCAACACCGCCCAGGAGGTGGCCTACCCCGTGTGGCTCATGCACGAGCTGGGCGTGGACACGCTGTTCGCGACGAACGCGGCCGGCGCCATCAACGAGAGCTACCGTGTGGGCGACTTCTGCATCATCGAGGACCATATCAACTTCACCGGGCGCAACCCCGTGGCGGGCCTCGAGCCCGACGGCATCGCGTTCCGCTTCTTCTCCATGCTGGACGCCTACGATCCCGCGTTGCGTCGCCTGGCGCGCGAGACCGCCGACGAGCTGGGCATCCGCGTGCAGGAGGGCGTGTACCTGGGGCTGCTCGGCCCGAGCTTCGAGACGCCGGCCGAGATACGCGCCTTCCGCGCCTGGGGTGCCGACACGGTGGCCATGAGCGTGTGCGAGGAGGTCATCGCGGCGCGACACACAGGGATGCGCGTGCTGGGCATGTCGCTGGTGAGCAACATGGCCTGCGGCATCGAGGGCGCCTCGCCCACCGACGAGGAGGTGCTCGACGTGGCGCACGATCGCGCGGCCGACTTCGCGCGCCTGGCCACCGCCATCGTGGAGCGCATGTAGGGAAAGTGCCCGCGCGGCGGGAGGAGCCTGCGCCCTCTCCTCAGTCCTCCAACTTGAGGCCGCCTTCGGCGATGAGGCCGGCGCGGCGCATGAGGGTGCATACCGCCCAGCTGATTACGGCGGGCAGCACCAGGCACACCAGCGCGAGGCCCGCCCACTCGAACGCGCCGGGTGCCGCCGCGCCGGCCTCCATGCCCGCCACCCAGCCGGTGTACACGCCGATGGGCCCCACGAGGCCGCACGTGCCCATGCCCGAGGCCACGGCAGGGCCGTTCTGCTGCAGGGCGAACACGCAGGTGGCAAGCGGCCCGGTGACGGCTGACGCCACGATGGGCGGCACCCAGACGAGCGGCTTCCTCATGATGTTGCCCATCTGCAGCATGGAGGTGCCCAGGCCCTGCGACAGCACGCCGCCCCAGCGGTTCTCGCGGAAGCTCATGACGGCGAAGCCCACCATCTGCGCGCAGCAGCCCGCGAGCGCAGCCCCGCCGGCCAGCCCCGTCAGACCAAGCGCCGCGCAGATGGCGGCGGACGAGATGGGCAGCGTGAGCGCGATGCCGATGACCACCGACACGATGATGCCCATGAACAGCGGCTGCAGCTCGGTGGCCCACATAATGAACCCGCCCACCGACGAGGCCAGCGCCCCTATCCACGGCGCCACGCCCAGCGCCAGCCCGCAGCCGGCCAGGACGGTGACGGCGGGCGTGACGATGATGTCCACCTTCGTCTCCTTCGACACCGCCTTGCCCAGCTCGGAGGCCGCGATGGCTATCACCAGCACGGCCAAGGGCCCGCCGGCCCCGCCCGCCGCGTTGGCGGCGTAGCCGACGGCTGCGAGCGAGAACAGAACGAGCGCGGGCGCGCGCAGCGCGTAGCCTATGGCAACAGCCATGGCCGGCCCTGCCACGCTCTTGGCGAACGTGCCGATCTCGTTGAAGAAACCGACGCCGGATAGGTCGCCCACCGTGGTGAGAATAGTACCGATGAGCAGCGAGGCGAACAGGCCCTGGGCCATGGCCGACAGCGCGTCGATGGCGTAGCGCTGGAACGATACCTCGATGTCCTTGCGTGCAAGGAATGCTGTAACGGAGTGCTTGGGCATGCCGTCCCCCTTCGGGCGCGAGCGGAGCTATGCGGTTCTGACCGGGATTTCTCGTGGAACCATGGTAGACGAAGCCGCAGGCGGGAGGGACGGGAGCGCGGCCGGCGCCCGTCTGCGGCGGATTTCCGGCGAGCCTGTGCGGTTTGCGGCGTCCCCGCGCGGCCGAGGGGCGCTTCGGGTACAATCGACGCGAAGCGACAGGGCCGAAGGGCCGCGAGGCCGCGCGATGGGGCTGCGAGGCCGGATGGCGGTGCGGACGGAGCCGGGCGGGATCGGGCAGGAAGGGCGAGCGCAGGCGTGGACATGGTTTTCGAAGAGGTCTTCTCGCGGCGGCAGATAGAGGCGCGTCGGGTGGCCGACGGCGCGGCGGATGCGCCGGTTCCGGCTGCGATGCAGGCA
>NC_021021.1:241401-244050 GCF_000210055.1 Gordonibacter pamelaeae 7-10-1-b | reverse complement strand
CTTCTTCGCGCGCTGCGACGAGGCCGGCTTCGATCCGGCGAGGCTCGCGGCCATCCTCGTGACGCACGACCACACCGACCACACGAAGGGCCTCGGCGTGGTGCTGCGCGGCCTGGCGAAGAAGGGCGTCGAGCCGGCCGTGTACGCGGACGACGCTGTGCGCGCTGCCAGCAGCGAGGTGCGCGCGCTCGAGGATGCGCATGACGTGCGGTCCCTGCGCGCAGGCGATGCGCTCTCGCTTGCCGGCCTGGCCGTCCACGTGTTCCGCACCTCGCATGACGCTGCCTCGTCGTGCGGGTTCCGCTTCGAGAGCGCCGGCGGCGACGTGGCGGGCTTCGTCACCGATACCGGCATCGTCACGGGGGAGGCGCACGAGGGCCTCATGCACGCGCGGCTGTTGGCGCTGGAGAGCAACCACGACGTGCAGATGCTCGCCGACGGCCCCTACCCGTATCCCGTGAAGCGCCGCGTGGGCTCCGACGTGGGCCACCTGTCCAACGACCAGGCCGCCGCCGAGCTCGAGGCGCTCCTATGCGACGAGCTGGAGCAGGTGGTGGCCATGCATATCTCGCAGAACAACAACACCTACCGCCTGCCCGCCGAATCCCTCGCCGCCGTCGTGCGCCGCGCGGGTCATCCCGCTGCGGTGCAGGCCGCCCTCCAATCCGTGCTCGTGAGCGTGGGCTGACCGAGGTGGCCGCTATACGGCCGTTGACGCTGGCAAAAGGGGAACGGTGCGAACGCCTGCACCCTGCGAGCGCTTCGCCCGCCCCGCTCTCGACATGCCCTACATGGTCTTCTGCGCCTTCGCGATGAACGCGACGTAGGCGATGAAGGCCACTACCTCGATGCCGACGAACACGAGCATGCCGACGAGGGTTACCTGGCCCAGCACCCACAGCACGAGCGCTGTCACCGGTACGAGCACGGAGAACAGCGTGAACGCCCGCGTCGCGGCCAAGTTGCCGATGGCCACGTTGCGCTCGTCGTTCTGTTCGACGAGCTCTTTTTGCGTGGGCTTGTGGGCGAGTGCGAACAGGCCGCACACGATGAGGGCGAACGCGCATCCTCCCAGGCCGAAGGCGGCTTGGGCGCCCAAGGGCAGCGCGTCCGACACACCGCCCAGGTTGAAGGCGAAGGCGAGCGTGGCCACGAGGAACAGCACCCCGATCGACAGGGTGATAACGGCGGGCTTGTTGTTCATTGCGCTTCCTCTCGGTAGATGAACACGTCTTCGATGCTCAGGTCGAAATGGCGGGCGATCTTGAACGCCAGCAGGATGGAGGGGTTGTAACGCCCCTTCTCCAGCGAGCTGATGGTCTGGCGCGACACACCCAGCTCCGTGGCAAGGTCCTCTTGCTTGATGCCGCGCGCCTTGCGGATTTCCTCCAAACGGTTCTCCATGCGCGCCCCTTTTTTCTCCCGGTGTCGCCAATGTAAAGCTAGCTTTCCATGCAGTATAGGCCTGCCTGGAAGAAATGTAAAGTAAGCTTTCCATAAAAAGGAGGACGGGTGCGGGGGCGATGACGATGTTTTTTTCTGCGGCTGTCAAAAAATCCTTCGGCTTGCATTCACCCGCGTTCGTTATGATGGGATTCCATTCGGCTTTAGCCGAATGCGGCCGGTTGAAAGGCCGCATAGGACGTGGATGGCAGGACGAGGCGTGCGAGGGGGCGTGGCCCATGCTGCTGGACGACATAGAGATTTTCACGGTCATATCGGAGACGAAGAGCCTTTCCCAGGCCGCGGAGCGCCTGTACATGTCGCGACCGGGGCTCTCGCAGAAGATCGCCAACATAGAGGCGCGCTACGGCACGAAGCTCTACGTGCGCACGTCGACGGGCGTGGTGCCCACGGCAGCCGGCCAGATCGTCACGAAGTTCGCCAAGAAGATCGCCACGTTGGAGACCGCGCTCTCGGCCGAGCTCGCGGCGGTCGACGAGCACTTCGACAGCACCATCGAGGTGGGCATGAGTATGAACGACGGCGTGGCGCTGCTGCCGGCGCTGGTCAAGCGCTTCCACGACCTGCACCCCGACGCGCTCGTGCACCTGGACGCGGGCTACGAGCCCGAGCTCATGGAGAAGCTGAAATCCGGCAAGCTTGACTTCGCCCTGCTGGAGAACCAGCCGCTCGACGACGGCATCTCGCGCGAGACGCTCGGTTACAAGCGCCTGCTGTTCTGCGCGCCCGACCGGCCGCCCTACAACTCCGTGCCCCAGCCCGTGAAAATCGAGACGCTGCTCGAATGGCCCATGATCATCTACGAGTGGAACTCGGGCCGCCACATGGTGGGCAACCGCCACTTCCGCGAACGCTACAACCTGTCGCTCACCGACCATAACATGGTGGCGCGCTTCGACACGCACGAGGCCATGGTGAACGGCGCGAAGGCGGGGCTCGGGTGGGCGAGCATTCCCGAGTGCGTGGCCGAGCGCTACCGCAACGAGCCGGGCCTCATCTGGTTCAAAATCGATACCGACCCCATGCGCTACCCGGTGGACCTGGCCTGGCACACCGGGCGGGTCATATCGCCGCTGGCGCTGGAGTTCAAGGACTTCATCCGCGACAACGTGCCCGCGGGCTACTTCCACGGGCGGGGGTAGGGCTTCCTGCGAGCAGGGGAGGCGTGCCGCGGCGTCCGCCCGT
>NC_021021.1:239843-241249 GCF_000210055.1 Gordonibacter pamelaeae 7-10-1-b | reverse complement strand
CGCCCGTCCCGACGGCACCGCCCCGTGCCAGCCGCGCGTCCGCGGACGTGCCTGGCGCTTCCGGCCGTCAACGTCGCTTTACGGCGGCGGTAAGCGAGCGCTTCCCGGAGCATCCCCTTACACCCCCTGCTTCCTATCGTGACGGCGAATCCGCCTGCGTGCCCAGCCGACGCCCTCCGCGGGGTCTAACCTTGCCTTCATCGCCCCGCCCGGAGACGAGGGGCGGCATAGGAGAAGGAGGAGCGATGGACAAGCAAGGCATCATCGAGGCCAGCCGCGCCCGACGCGAAGGGGAGCGCATCTTCTACACGTCGTGCCCGGCGAACGGCTGCTGGGACAGCGCGTGCATCCTGAAGTGCCACGCGAAGGACGGCCGCATAACGGCGATCGAGCCGGACGACTCGGTGAACCGAAACGACAGCCGCGAGGACTGCGGCTGGGAGAACATCTGGAAGGGCAACGTGCAGATGCGCCCCTGCGCCATGGGCCATTCGTGGAAGAAGGAGCTCTACGCCGAGACGCGCCTCCTCCACCCCATGAAGCGCGTGGGGGAGAAGGGCGCCGGGCGCGGGTACTTCGTCCCCATCAGCTGGGAGGAGGCGCTCGACACCATCGCAGAGAAGATGGTGGAGATCAAGGGGAAGTACGGCCCCTACGGCATCTTCCACTCGCAGTACCCGAGCTTCGAGAAGAACGGGTTCCCGCTCGCGCCCTGGTGGGAGGCCGGCTTCGGCGCTTGGGGCGAGCACTCCACGTCCGGCCACGCGGCGGGCGAGATGCTGCACCTGGGCGTGGACCTGTCCAAGACGGCCAAGGGCCTCTCCGAGGCGCTGCCGGGCTTCGAGGCGTCCGACATCTTCAACTCGAAGCTCTTCGTCATGTGGGGCATGGACCCGGTGGTGGCCTGGTTCGGGCCGTCCTCGTACTACATGCAGCTCGCGCACGAGTACGGGTGCAAGACCATCGTCATCGACCCGCGCTACACCCAGTCGGCCGAGTTGCTGGCCGACCAGTGGATTCCCATCCGCCCCGGCACCGACTTGGCCATGATGCTGGCCGTGGCCCAGGTGCTCTACGAGGAGGACCTCGTCGACCACGAGTTCGTGGACCGGTGGGTCGACCCGGTGGGCTTCGAGGAATGGCGCGCCTATTGCATGGGCGAGGGCGAGGACGGCATCAAGAAGACCCCCGAATGGGCGGCTCCCATCTGCGCGGTGCCGGCCGAGACCATCCGCGAGTTCGCGCGCCTCTACGGCACGACGAAGCCGGTGCACCTGCAGTACTTCTACTCGTGCGCGAAGCGCCACATGGGCGACTACAGCGCGTCGGCGTCCATGCTGCTGCAGGCCATGACCGGCAACATCGCCTGCGCCGGCGGCTGCCAGACAGGCGCCCGCCTGCCCACG
>NC_021021.1:235811-239612 GCF_000210055.1 Gordonibacter pamelaeae 7-10-1-b | reverse complement strand
CCACGCCCGGCCGCGTGCCCGCCCCGCGCGCCGACTTCGGGCGCGACCCGGGCGACTACCGGGTGCCGGTGCTGTTCAACAACAACTGCCTGACGGAGGTGCTGGCCTGCCAGAAGGACTACTGGGAGGGCCGCATGGACGAGAGCGAGTTCCGCCACCGCATCGGCTCGCCTACGAACGACGCCCCGCTGCCGAACGTCCAGATGATCATATTCGAGAACAACTACGCCAACAACCACTCGAACGTTAACAAGCGCTTCGCCGGCATGGCGTCGACCGAGTTCAACTGGGGCTTCCAGTGGCATCTCAACCAGCCCACGGCAGAGCTCTGCGATATCATCCTTCCGGCGCCCGTGTGGCAGTTCGAGGGCATGGACGAGTACATGTACGGGCACCAGCGCTTCGTGAGCGGCCCGAACGGCATGCGCAACTACTTCACGTTCTGCGCTCGCGGCGTGGACTTCCCCGGCGAGGTGCGCTCGAAGGAGTGGGTGTGGACCGAGATCGCCAAGCGCCTGGGCGACGAGGTGGTGCAGGGCTACAACCCGCGCCTGGCCGACGTGGCCTGGGAGGATTGGGTCGACGCGCAGGAAGCCATCTACCGCGAGGCCTTCGAGGAGTGGGCCGACAACGAGACCGTCATGGCGTACCTGGGGTACGACCACCGTCCCACTTGGGAGGAGTTCAACGCCAACCCCGTCGTGCGCACCGAGGTGGACGTGCCGTACTACCCGTTCAAGACCCTCATGGAGCGCGGCGAGAGCCCCTTCGGAACCCCGACCGGCAAGATCGAGTTCTCGTCGAACTTCGTGAAGGACCACGACATGACCGAAACGCGCTGGCGCGGGCAGATCGAGCCCATGCCGGTGTGGAGCCCGAGCTACGTGGAGGGCGACATCGGCTCGGCCTCGAACGACGGCTTCTACAACCCGAAGGCGAAGGAGTACCCGCTGTCGCTCGTGTCGCCGGTGTCCATCTACCGCCAGCATTCGAGCAACGACAACAACCCCTTCATGCGCGAGGACTGCTACCGCCACGCCGTGTGGATCTCGGGCGTGGACGCCCAGGCGCGCGGCATCAAGGACGGCGACCTGTGCCGCGTGAGCAGCGACCGCGGCGAGACCGTGCTCACGGCCTACGTGACGAACCGCATGATGCCGGGCACCGCCGCCGTGCACCACGGCGCGTGGTACCAGACCGACGGCACCGCGGCCGAGATGAACGAGTACGGCCAGGACCTGCGCGGCACGCCGAACATCCTCATCGACGACGGGCACCTGCCGCATATCCTGGGCGCGCTCATCACGGCCGGCCTCGTGGAAGTGGAGAAGCTGGCCGATGGCGACGCCGAGGGCTTCGGCCTGGAGGCGGAGCGCGGCGGCATGCGCGGGGCGAAGGCGGCGCTCGGCCTGCGGGCCGCGCTCGGAGAGGGAAGGGAGTAGGACCATGACGCAGTACGGATTTATGTTCGACATGAACCGCTGCTACGCATGCCAGGCGTGCAGCATCGCGTGCAAGGATTGGAACGGCCTCGAGCCGGGCGCCGAGAAGTGGATGGGCGTCTACGAGTGGGAGCAGGGCACGTTCCCGAACATCCGCCTGCACGCGCTGGCGTTCCCGTGCGGCCATTGCGAGGACCCGGCGTGCGCGAAGGCGTGCCCGAACGGCGCCCTCTACAAGGAGGACGAGTTCGGCGCCGTGCTCGTCGACCAGGACAAGTGCGACGGTTGCCGGAAGTGCTACGATGCGTGCCCCTACGGCGCGCCGCGCTTCGCCTCCGACGAGCCGGGCACGAAGATGAGCAAGTGCACCATGTGCGTCGATCGCCTGGCCGAGGGCATGCAGCCCGCGTGCACGGCGAGCTGCCCGCTGCGGGCCTTCGACTTCGGCCCGCTCGGCGAGCTGGTGGAGAAGTACGGCGACGTGCGCTTCTGCGAGGGCATGCCCGCGCCCGACGCGACGGGTCCCGCCTTCCTGATCTGGAACCCGCGCGAGAAGCAGCCGCTTGTGCCCTACGACGCCGAGGAGGCCATCGCGCTCAACCGCCAGCGCGGCGACTTGGGCATGCTCTTCGAGGGCGCCGAGGACCTCGTCTCCTTCGACGAGGGCACCGTCCGCCGCGACGAGCTGCGCATGAAGCACGGCACCGTGGTGGAGTTCATGCGTGCGACCAGGAACGATATGGCGTAGGAGAGCTCCGGGAGCGCTCTGGCGAGCGCTCCCGGAGTCGGGGGAACGAAAAACCAACGAAAGGGGAAAGCTATGGAATGGATAGGGGTTGCCGGCATCGTCGTCGGGCTCGTGTTCTTCGTCATCGCGGCCATGAAGGGGTGGAACGTGCTCATCACGTCCCTCGTCACGGCCGTCATCATCGCGCTCACCAACGGCATGGATATCGCCGCGGCCATGGTGGGCGGCGAGTCGTCGTACGTCACGGGGCTCGCGGGCTTCGTACAGAAGAACCTGCTCATCTTCATGGGCGGCGCCATCATGGGCGAGTTCATGGACAAGTCGGGCGCGGCCAAGGCCATCGCGAACGCCGTCATGGGGAAGGTGGGCTCCAAGAGCCCGTACCTCGTGCTGCTGGGCATCGCCGCGGTGGGCGCGGTGCTCACCTACGCGGGCATCTCCATGTTCGTGGCCATGTTCGCGCTCATTCCGCTGGCGCGACCGCTGTTCAAAGAGTGCAACATCCCGTGGCACCTGTTCTGCGCTGCCTGGACGCTCGCGGCCTGCTCGTTCACCATGGCCATGATTCCCGGCGTGCCCGCCATCGCGTGGATCAACGCCGCGAACGGCTGCGGCGTGTCGCTGACCGCTGCGCCCGTCATGGGCATCGTGGGCTCGATCGTCGCCATCGCGGTGTCGTGCGTGTACATCAAGTTCGCGCTGAAGCGCGCCCAGGCCAAGGGCGAGACCTACGAGACGTCCGCAGGCGAGGCCGAGGTGGCCGACGACAAGCCGCTGCCGGGCGTCGCCGTGGCGCTGCTGCCGCTCGTGCTGCTCATCGCCATCATCATCGTCGGCTCGCAGCTGGGCGTGGCGAACATCATCTACATCGCCATGGTGACGGCCGTCGTGGCCAGCATGGTCCTGTTCCACAAGCACATCGACAGCCAGCGCGACGTGCTGGGCAACGGCGCCAAGGCGGCCCTCGGGCCTGCGCTGTTCACCTCGGCCGCCGTGGGCGTGGGCACCGTGGCCGCCGCCTCCGTGGGTTTCACGGTCATCTACGAGGCCATCTTCAACATGCCGGGCGGCACCTACGTGTCCGCCGCCACCATGGCGGCCGTGCTCGGCGGCGTCATGGGCTCCGGCTCGGGCGCGGTGGGCATCATCGCCGGCAACTTCCTCGACCCGTACCTGGCCACGGGCGTGAACCCGGCCGCCCTCGCGAAGATCATCGCCACGTCGGCCACCATCGGCGGCGCGCTGCCGAACTCCGGCGCCATGTTCGGCATGCTGGCGGCCATGGGGCTCAACCACAAGAACTCCTACAAGCACATCGCGGCCATATCCATCGGCGCGGGGCTCTGCGCGCTGATCGTGATGATAGTGATGGCGAACATCGGAATCGTTTAGGTCCGAGCACGCCGCAGGTTCGAGGGCGTGACAGAGGGACGGGGATAATGTCTCATTCTCCGAAGTCCCTCGATTGCTGCAAGCGCAGGGGGAATGAGACATTATCCCCGTCCCTCTGTCACGCCCCCTCTGTCACGCCCGTCACACCTCTAACAAAGGGGGCAATCATGAAGGAAACACCGGTTGCCGGGAAGGCGCCCAACGAGGTGAAGGCGCCGG
>NC_021021.1:234141-235577 GCF_000210055.1 Gordonibacter pamelaeae 7-10-1-b | reverse complement strand
ATGCGGCGGGGAAGGCGTCGCTGTTCGAGCGCGTGCCCGACGCGGCGCGGCTCGCGTGGCCCGACATCGCGGCCATCCTCTCGGGCGTGGTGTCCAGCCTCTCCAAGCTCATGGGCGGCGGCATCGTGGCGTTCTACGCGGGCTGCCAGCTGGGCGGGGTGGCCATGGCCATCACGTTCGCCTTGAGCTTCGTGCTCACGTACCTGGTGGGCAAGATCACGTTTCGCGAGGGCCTGCCCAACAACGTGGTCAGCCGCCTGTACATCTTCGGCACGAAGGGCTCGGCCGCCGGCTCCCTCGTGTGGATATTCCTGCTGGTAGGTGTTCTGGCAGTGGGGACGGTACAGCTGGGCAACGCCATACTGTTCGCGTTCGGCTGGAGCGAGGAGTGGATGCGCTGGGCGCTGTTCGCGGGCATCTCGTGCGTGTGGGTGCTCATGGCGCTCTTCGGCACGAAGGCTATCGCGCGCATGAACGCCGTGTTCGTGGTGGCGCTGTTCGCCGTCATGGGCTACGTGGTGTACCTCGTGGCCGCGAACGGCCAGATGGGCGACGCGCTCACGCACGGGGTGCTCATCCCCGGCGTGGAGGTGGGCGAGGGATTCGCCTACGGGGTGAACTACGCCATCATGACGTCGGGGCTGCTCGCACTCTTCGCCGCCGACTTCACGCGCTTCGCCCGCCGCGAGCGCGACCTCGTGCCCATCTCGCTGGTGGGAAGCCTGTTCGCCGTGGTCACGTATTTGTTCGGCGCGCTCATCACGTACTTCGGCTTCGAACAGTCGGCGGCGTACTTCTCCACCATGGGCTACGATGCCGCGGCGCGCTCATCACGTACTTCGGCTTCGAACAGTCGGCGGCGTACTTCTCCACCATGGGCTACGATGCCGCGGGCGCGGCGCATGCCGCCATCACGAACCCGGGCGTGTCGCTCGTGTTGGCGGCCGGCGGGGTGGGGCTCGCCATCATCTGCCTGTCGCAGATGAAGGTGGAGACGTCGAACTCCATCGGCGGCGCGAACGCGGTGTCGAACCTGTTCGACTCGCTGTTCGGCGTGAAGCTCTCCTGGCCCGCGGCCGTCGTGGTGGCGAACGCCATTGGGCTTTTGTTCATCCTGGGCGGCATCTTGGACCAGGTGAACGCGTTCATGAGCTTCGGCAGCATCCTCACCATCTCGTGGTGCGTGCTGCTCGTCACCGACTACTACCTCGTGCGCGGGCCGATGCGCATAGGCTCGCGCGGCCTGCCGCTCGACCAGGTGGAAAGCGTGAACTGGCGCGGCGTGGCCACCATCGCCGCGGTGAGCGCGGTGAACGGCGTGCTGTACGCCACCGGCGCGGTGGCGGTGCCGTTCGTGACCACGGCACCCATGACCGCGGCCCTGTACGTGGGCTTGAGCTGGCTCGCGCGCGACCGCGTGCGCGCCCGCGAGGCCG
>NC_021021.1:229545-233416 GCF_000210055.1 Gordonibacter pamelaeae 7-10-1-b | reverse complement strand
GGGCCCCACGGAGGCGTCGCCCGTGAGGTCGATGCGCACCATGGCCAGGGCGAGCGGTGCGGCGCCGGACGTGCCGATGGTGCCGGAGCCGTAGGGGCGGTCGGCCCACTGGGGGTCCACCTGGTACAGCTGCGGCACGGTTCCCTGCTGCCACGTCGATGGCGCCGCGCTGAGCGTGGCCTTCGTCGTTGCGGCGGGCTCGTCGGTCAGGATGGCGTTGTCGACGATGCCGGTGAAGCCGTTCGCAACGCCAATCCCCACGAAGGCCGCACCCACGGCGATGACCGCCATGAGCATGACCGCCGCTAGGATGCGCATGGGCTCGATGTCGGTGAACAGGGGTTTTGCATCGACCCGCGCACCATGGGCCTGCGGAGGGCACACGGTCTCGCAGGCGCGGTAGGACACGACGCGCCGCTCGTTCTCGCGTGGCGCCGACGAGTAGCGCACGCCCTGCGCGCAGTCCGGCAGGGTGTGCCGCTCGGATGCGTACGGGTCGACGCGGCCGCCGGTGCTCGCCTGCTCGGCGACGAAGTAGGGCAGTCCACGGTACGGCATGCCGCGCCTCCTTTCAAAGGGTTCTCGGGCTTGCGGGGCCGGCGCGGCTCTCCCGCGCCCGGCACCCGGGGGTTTCTATGGGTGCGAAGAGGGAGTTTAGGCCGTACGTGCGCCTTGCCGTCTATGATCGGGGCATTCGTTTCCCGCGCATGGCCGATCAGTCAGCGAACCGACACGTGGGCGGCGCCTGCGCGCGGCTTTCCCCGCCGCCCGCGCCGTCCGCTGATCTTTTCCCCGCCGCCTGCGCAAACACGTCGCGTGCATAGTACAATGCACCCATGACCAACCACCCGGCCCGCGTGCGCCGCGGCGCGCCAGCCGCCCGCAACGTGCTCGGCCGGGGAACCGAGGAGAGAGAAGGAGCGCGCATGGCCAGGGTGTACAACTTTTCAGCAGGTCCCGCCGTCTTGCCGGAGGAGGTGCTGGCCGAGGCAGCGTCCGAGATGCTCGACTACCGCGGCTCGGGCATGTCCGTCATGGAGATGAGCCATCGCTCCAAGCCGTTCGGCGAGATCATCGAGAACGCCGAGGCCGACCTGCGCGAGCTCGTGGGCATTCCCGACAACTACCGTGTGCTGTTCCTGCAGGGCGGCGCGTCGCAGCAGTTCGCCGCCGTGCCAATGAACCTCATGAAGAACCGCGTGGCCGACTATATCGTCACCGGCGCCTGGGCGAAGAAGGCCTTCAAGGAAGCCAAGATCTTCGGCGACGCCCGCGCCATCGCCAGCAGCGAGGACGAGACGTTCTCCTACATCCCCGACTGCTCCGACCTGGACGTGTCGCCCGATGCCGACTATGTGTACATCTGCGAGAACAACACCATCTACGGCACGAAGTTCCACACGCTGCCGAACACCAAGGGCAAGGACCTCGTGGCCGACGTGTCGTCGTGCTTCCTGTCCGAGCCGGTGGACATCACCCGCTACGGCGTCATGTACGGCGGCGCGCAGAAGAACATCGGCCCGGCCGGCGTGGTCATCTCCATCATCCGCGAGGACCTTATCACGGACGACGTGCTGGAGGGCACGCCCACCATGCTGAAGTGGAAGACGCAGGCCGACGCGAACTCGCTCTACAACACGCCGCCCGCCTACGGCATCTACATCTGCGGCAAGGTGTTCAAGTGGCTGAAAGACCAGGGCGGCCTCGAGGCCATGCAGCAGCGCAACCAGGAGAAGGCCGCGCTGCTCTACGACTTCCTCGATGCGAGCAAGCTCTTCCGCGGCACCGTGCGCAAGGAGGACCGCTCGCTCATGAACGTCCCGTTCGTCGCCGGCGACGCCGACCTCGACGCGGCGTTCGTGGCCGAGGCCAAGGCCGCCGGCCTGGAGAACCTGAAAGGCCACCGCAGCGTCGGCGGCATGCGCGCCAGCATCTACAACGCCATGCCCCGCGCCGGCGTCGAGGCCCTCGTGGCCTTCATGGACAAGTTCGAGCAGGCGCATAAGTAGCACCGCCGACGGGGTGGAGCGCATGCGGATTGATTCCGTGCTCCACCCTCGTTTGCCGGGCCCAGCACGCTGCCGCCTGCCCGCACGCCGCCAGTCTGTAGCACGCCGCCAGCTTGCACGCCGCTTGCTCTCGCGGGCTTGTTTCGTGCACGGGAAAGCGCGTTTTGCGGCAGATTTTGCAAGCTATTCGTCGTTGCGGAGGCGGTCCTGCGCGCTTGCGGGAAGTGTCGAGCGTTTGAACAGGGAAGATGCGTAAAACTGACTCGGATCCGATACGCTGTCGGCAGACGGTCGGGCTTCTGCGACGAATAACTTGCAAAACCTGCCGCAAACGATGGGTTCTGCCGCGCACGAGTCCCCGTGCGCCACGATGCTTGCCGCCTCGGCGACTTCGGCATCGAAAGCGGTGGGTGGGGCCGGTATCGGCAGGCTTCCGATTCCCGACCCCTTTCGTGTGAATTTCCTGCGGGGATCCTTCGAGCGTCAAAGTTTTTCTTGCGCGGCGGGGATCGAGGGGTATACTAACGCCCAACAACCTCATAGATCGAAATGCGATGACGAGGACCAGTAGGGACGAATCCATCTTCAGAGAGCCGGCGGTACGCTGCGAGCCGGCGGTGGACGGTCCGAACGCCCCCTCCGAGCAGTTCGGCATGAACGTTTCGCGCGCGGACGGACGACCTCCGGTTCGGCGCGCGGGGCAAGTAGGGCTGGACCGGCGACAACCGTTACTTGTCTAAGCGTGCAGCGCGGCATCGGGCCGCGGCGCATTCTTTCTCCTAACCGTGGTCCTGGTGCAGCGTCTTGCCTGCAGCGGGATTTTTTTATGGGCAGAGGGCCGCATCCGCGCGCGCCGCAGGCGCGAGGCGGGGACGGCGCGCATGGGAGGAAGGACTGGCATGCAACGAAGAAGCTCGGCCGTCACCGAGGGCGTGGCGCGTGCGCCGCACCGCAGCCTGCTCAAGGCCGACGGCATCACCGACGAGGAGCTTGAGCGGCCGCTCGTCGCCGTCTTCAACTCGCGCAACGACATCATCCCCGGCCACAACAACCTCGACAAGATCGCCGAGGCCGTGAAGGCCGGCATCTACCTGGCCGGCGGCGTGCCGTTCGAGATCGGCACCATCGGCGTGTGCGACGGCATCGCCATGAACCACGACGGCATGCACTACTCGCTCGTGTCGCGCGAGGTCATCGCCGACTCGCTGGAATGCGCGGTGCAGGGCCACGCCTTCGACGCGCTCGTGTGCATCCCGAACTGCGACAAGATCGTGCCGGGCATGCTGCTGGGCGCGCTGCGCGTGAACATCCCCACGGTGTTCGTGTCGGGCGGCCCGATGCTCGCCGGCAAGCAGCCGGGAGGGTGCGGCCCCGCCACCGACCTCAACACGCTGTTCGACGGCGCGGCCCAGGTCATGAACGGCACGATGACCGAGGACGAGCTCAAGTACTACGAGGATACGGCGTGCCCCACCTGCGGCAGCTGCTCGGGGATGTTCACGGCGAACTCTATGAACTGCCTGTGCGAGGCGCTCGGCATCGCGCTTCCCGGCAACGGCACGATTCCCGCGGTGTACTCCGAGCGCATCCGCCTGGCGAAGCACGCCGGCATGAAGGTGATGGAGCTTCTGGAGCAGGGCGTCTGCGCGCGCGATATCGTGAGCGCGGCCGCCGTCCATAACGCCATGGAATGCGACATGGCCTTCGGCGGCTCCACGAACACGGTGCTGCACCTCACGGCCATCGCGCGCGAGGCGGGCTGCCCCATCACGATGGACGACTGGGACGCGGCGAGCGCGCGCACGCCGCACCTCGTGAAGCTCGCGCCCTCCGGCCCGCGCCCGCTCTCCGACCTCTACGAG
>NC_021021.1:227447-229016 GCF_000210055.1 Gordonibacter pamelaeae 7-10-1-b | reverse complement strand
CCTCGGTTCGGCTACCCGGGCGGCCAGGCCATCAAGATTTACGACGCGCTCTTCGACTCCACGCAGATCAAGCACGTGCTCTCGCGCCACGAGCAGGGCGCGGTGCACGAGGCCGACGGCTACGCGCGCGCCACGGGCAACGTGGGCGTGGCCATCGTCACGAGCGGCCCGGGCGCCACGAACACCGTCACCGGCATCGCGACGGCCTACATGGACAGCGTGCCGCTCGTGGTCATCACCGGCCAGGTGCCGCGCGGCGTCATCGGCACCGACTCGTTCCAGGAGTCCGACATCGTGGGCATCACCATGCCGGTGGTGAAACATAGCTACCTGCTGCAATCCACCGACGAGCTTACGGCTACGTTCCGCGAGGCGTTCCACATCGCCAAGACCGGCCGCCCCGGCCCCGTGCTCATCGACGTGCCGAGCGACCTGGCCAGCGAGGAGCTGGTGTTCGAGTACCCCGACGAGGTGAACCTGCCCTCCTACAAGCCCACCTACCGCGGCAACGCCAAGCAGGTGAAGCAGGCGGTGGCCCGCATCCGCCGCGCCGAGCGCCCCGTGCTCTACGTGGGCGGCGGCGTGGTGTCCTCCGGCGCGTCCGACGAGCTGCGCGCGCTGGCCGAGCTCATGCAGATACCGGTGGTCACCACGCTCATGGGCAAGGGCGCTTTCCCCGCGTCGCACGAGCTCAACCTGGGGCCCGTGGGGATGCACGGCTCGAAGTACGCGAACCTCGCCATGACCGAGAGCGACCTCATCATCGCGGCGGGCGCGCGCTTCTCCGACCGCGTCACGGGCCGGCTCGACGAGTTCGCGCCGAAGGCCGAGGTCATCCACATCGACATCGACCCCGCCGAGATCGGCAAGGTGCGCGAGGCGCAGATCCCCATCGTGGGCGACTTGAAGGGCGTGCTCGGAGGTATCGTGGCCCAGCTCTCCAAGGAGGGCGCGAGCCCCGAGACGGCGGCGTGGGTGGCCCAGATCGCCGAGTGGCGCCGCCGCCACCCGTTCTACCACCCGAACGTGGGCGACGCGCCCGGCGAGATCGTGCCCGAGGTGGTCATGGAGAAGCTCTCCGACGCGCTCGACCCCGAGCACAGCATCGTCGTGACCGAGGTGGGGCAGCACCAGATGTGGGCCGCCCAGCACATCGCGCGCGAATGCCCGCGCTCGTTCATCTCGTCGGGCGGCCTCGGCACCATGGGCTTCGGCTTCCCGGCGTCCATCGGGGCGGCCATCGGGTGCCCGGACAAGACGGTGGTGTGCGTGGCCGGCGACGGGTCGTTCCAGATGAACAGCCAGGAGATGGCTACGGCGGGCATCCACCGCGTGCCGGTGAAGGTGCTCGTGATGGACAACCGGTGCCTCGGCATGGTGCACCAGTGGCAGCACCTGTTCTACGGCGAACGGTACTCCTCGACGCTCCTCGACGCCAACCCCGATTTCGTGAAGCTGGCCGACGCGTACGGCTGGCAGGCCGCGCGCGTGGAGAGCCCCGACGCGCTGGACGCCGCGCTGGCCGCCATGCTGGCCGCCGAGGGGCCCTACCTGCTGGACGTGGCCATC
>NC_021021.1:225579-227207 GCF_000210055.1 Gordonibacter pamelaeae 7-10-1-b | reverse complement strand
GACGTGGCCATCTCGCGCGACCAGAACGTGTTCCCCATGGTGGCTCCGGGCCGCGCGCTCGACGACGTGATAGGCGCCATCGACGTGGCCGTGGGGGCCGTGCGCACGGACGTGCCCGAGGCGGAGGCCGCCCCGGGCGGGAAGGGGGGCATCCGATGAGGCACATCCTGTCCGTCCTCGTGGAGAACAAGCCGGGCGTCCTGTCGCGCGTGACGGGGCTCATCTCGCGGCGCGGCTTCAACATCGAGTCGCTGTCGGTGGGCCCCACCGAGGACCCCACCATGTCGCGCGTCACGGCCATCGTGAAGGCCGACGAGGTGGCCTACGAGCAGATCACCAAGCAGCTGCACAAGCTGATCAGCGTGCACAAGATCAACGACCTCACCGACGAGGGCGCCATCGAGCGTGAGCTCGTGCTGTTCAAGGTGAACGCCACGCCCGAGCGCCGAAGCGAGATCATCGAGATTGCGAACGTCTTCCGCGCGAAGATCGTCGACGTGGGGAAGAGCTCGCTCACCATCGAGGCCACCGGCGACGAGAGCAAGCTCAAGGGCATGGAGGACCTCTTCCGCGCCTACGGCATCAAGGAGATCACCCGCACCGGCAAGATAGCGATGTCACGCAACAGCAAAGACGTTTAAAACCAGCCAACAGAAAGGAAACCAACACCATGGCTGTCACGATCTACCACGAGAACGACGCGAACCCCGAGCTCATCCAGGGCAAGAAGGTAGCCATCATCGGCTACGGGAGCCAGGGCCACGCCCATGCGCTCAACCTCAAGGACTCGGGCGCCGACGTGCGCGTGGGCCTGCGCGAGGGCTCGAAGTCGCGCGAGGCCGCCGAGGAGGCCGGCCTCAAGGTCATGGGCGTGGCCGAGGCCGCCGAGGAAGCCGACCTCATCATGATCCTCACGCCCGACGAGACCCAGGCCGCCACCTACGAGGCCGAGATCGCGCCGCATCTCGCGCCCGGCGACACCCTCGCGTTCGCGCACGGCTTCAACATCCACTACGGCTACATCACCCCGCCCGCCGACGTGGACGTGGTCATGATCGCGCCGAAGGGTCCCGGCCACATGGTGCGCCGCGTGTTCACCGAAGGGGCGGGCGTGCCCTGCCTCATCTGCGTGCACCAGGATGCGTCGGGCCAGGCCAAGGACGTGGCGCTGTCCTACGCTTGGGGCATCGGCGGCGCGCGCGCCGGCGTCATCGAGACCACGTTCAAGAACGAGACGGAGACGGACCTCTTCGGCGAGCAGGCCGTGCTCTGCGGCGGCGTGACCGCGCTCATCAACGCCGGCTTCGAGACGCTCGTCGAGGCGGGCTACCCGCCCGAGATGGCCTACTTCGAGTGCTTCCACGAGATGAAGCTCATCGTTGACCTCATGTACGAGGGCGGCATGGCCAAGATGCGCAACTCCATCTCCAACACCGCCGAGTACGGCGACTACTACGCCGGCCCCCAGGTGATCACCGACGAGGCCCGGGCCGCGATGCGCCAGGTGCTCGCGCGCATCCAGGACGGCAGCTTCGCCCGCGAGTTCATGGAGGATTCGGCGAACGGCCAGAAGTGGCTGCTCGAGCAGCGCGCCGAGCACGCCGAGGCCCCCATCGAGCAGGTGGGCG
>NC_021021.1:223982-225304 GCF_000210055.1 Gordonibacter pamelaeae 7-10-1-b | reverse complement strand
CTGCCGGGCCGCGCGGCGCCGGCACCCGTGCGCTCCGGACGGCTTTTCGCATTTCGTCGAGAATTTTCCGCCCGAACCGGCGCGGCGGGCGGTTTCGCCTTATCATGGGGCAGCCGCCCGGACGCGTCCCAACAAATTCCCGCGCGGCGCAAGCGAAACATACCAGGAAGACTCTTGCAGAGGTGGTAGTTCTATGACGAAGAAAGTGCTGGTTGCCGAAAGGCTGGCCGACGCCGGCCTCGCGGTGCTCCGCGACAAGGGCTACGAGGTGGATGTCAAGCTGAAGATGCCCCCCGAGGAGCTGATCGCGACCATCCCGGCTTACGATGCCCTCATCGTGCGGTCGGCCACGAAGGTGACGCGCGAGGTCATCGAGGCGGGGAAGAACCTGCGCATCATCGGCCGGGCCGGCGTTGGCGTGGACAACGTGGACGTGGAGGCCGCCACCGAGCGCGGCGTCATCGTGTGCAACGCTCCCACGTCGAACATCGTGAGCGCCGCCGAGCACACCATGGCCCTCATGCTGGCCTGCGCCCGCAACGTCGCCCAGGCCAACGCCTCCATGCACGAGGGCCTGTGGGAGCGGACGAAGTTCACCGGCGTGGAGCTCTACGAGAAGACGCTCGCCATCTTCGGCCTGGGCCGCATCGGCGGCCTCGTGGCCGAGCGCGCCCGCGCCTTCGGCATGAGGCTCGTGGGCTACGACCCGTACTGCAGCCCCGAGCGCGCCGAACAGCTGGGCGTGACGCTCTACGACGACGTGGACGCCATCGTGCCGCTCGCGGACTTCATCACCGTGCACCTGCCGAAGACCAAGCAGACCATCGGCATGTTCGGGCCCGACCAGTACGCGCGCATGAAGGACGGCGTGATCCTGGTGAACGCCGCGCGCGGCGGCATCTACAACGTGGACTCGCTTGCCGACTTCCTGGCTGCCGGCAAGATAGGCGCCGTGGGGCTTGACGTGTGGGAGAACGAGCCGTGCACGGAAAGCCCGCTGCACGAGTTCCCCAACGCCATCCTCACCCCTCACCTGGGCGCGTCCACGAAGGAGGCCCAGCTGCGCGCCGGCGTGCAGACGGCCGAGTACGTGGCCGCGGGTCTGGCGGGCTCCATCGTGCCCACCGCCGTGAACATGGCGCCGGTGCCGCCCGAGGTCATGGACGCGGTGGGGCCGTACGTGCCCGCCTGCCAGATGATGGGCAGCATGCTTGCCCAGATACACGGCGAGGTGCCGCAGTACCTGAAGCTCACGGCGGCCGGCGCGCTCGCCGATGCCGACCCGTCCATCCTCGTGGCCGGCACGGTGAAGGGGCTCCTGT
>NC_021021.1:218769-223761 GCF_000210055.1 Gordonibacter pamelaeae 7-10-1-b | reverse complement strand
GGCATCAAGGTGGAGACGCAGGCGCGCCCGGACGCCGACGGCTACGCCTCCACGGTGGCCGTCATGGCCGACGGCACCGAGGTGGCCTGCACCCGCGGCGACGCCGCGCAGACCGCGCGCCTCGTGTCGCTTCTGGGCTACAAGATAGACATCGCGCCGGGACGCCAGTCGCTCATCTTCGAGTATGTGGACGCCCCGGGCCGCATGGGCACCATCGGCACCATCCTGGGCGAGGCGGGCATCAACATCACCACCATGCAGATCGGCGCGAAGCCGGCCGACCGCTGCGCGCTCGTCTACATGAACGTGGAGGGCGAGGTGGAGGACGCCGTGCTGTCCCGCCTGCGCGCCGAGATCCCCGAGCTGAAGAACCTCTGGTACGTGAAGCTGTAGCGATCCCTCGCCACGGTAGGGGCGAGTGCGGCCCGGCGCTCATGGAGACGGCCCGGCAAGCGACAGTGCTTGCCGGGCCGTCTCGCGTGCAGAGGGCGCAGGGCCGATGATCGTCGCTGCGCATTCCGGCAGCTCGGCGCCGTGCATTCCGGCGATCGCGCGACGACGCCCGCCCGCATCGCCCTGTTTCTTCGGATACGGTAATGGAATCGAAGAAAATTTTCGATATATTACCGTAGCGAACGATGGGGGTTCCGAAATCCCCTTCCAAGGTGAGATAATCGCCCAAATCAGCGCGAAAAGCCGGAAATCGGGCGTCAGACGGGAGGTTTCGGACGCGAAATCCCGAGGTTCGGTAATATATCGGGAAAAATTTCCGAATCCATTACCGTAGCTCGATCTCTTACCCCATCTTGCGGGGCCGTATGCCTGCCAGCAAGGCATTGCCCGAACCTGGACCCGTCGGCAATCGCGCAACGGGAGCTCCCAGGGCCGGCCAACCAGCGCCAGGATGCGCATGTTTTTCGTTGGCGGCGAATCCGGGCGTCCCTTGCCGACGGTTTTGCTATGATTGTCAAATCATTTTTAATTCGCAAGCCGCATCCGCCAACCGGGAGCTGCGGCGCGCATGAGACGGAAAGGACGCACGCACATGACGCGCAAGATCGACATCTTCGACACCACGCTGCGCGACGGCGAGCAATCGCCGGGCGCTTCCATGAACACCGAGGAGAAACTGGTGGTCGCGCGTCAGCTCCTTCGCCTGAACGTGGACGTCATCGAGGCGGGCTTCCCTATCTCGAGCCCCGGCGACTTCGAGAGCGTGCGCCGCATCGCCGAGCTGGCGGGCGACCAGGCGGTCGTCTGCGGCCTCACGCGCGCGGTGGAGAAGGACATCGACGCGGCGGCCGACGCGCTCAAGTACGCCAAGCGCCCCCGCATCCACACGGGCCTCGGCGTGAGCCCGAGCCACCTGCGCGACAAGCTGCGCATCACCGAGGACGAGTGCGTCGAGCGCGCCGTGAAGTGCGTGAAGTACGCCAAGAAGTACGTCGAGGACGTGCAGTTCTACGCCGAGGACGCCGGCAGAAGCGACTACGACTTCCTCGTGCGCGTGATCCAGGCCGCCGTGGATGCGGGCGCCACCGTGGTGAACATCCCCGACACCACGGGCTACTCGCTGCCCGAGGAGTTCGGCCGCCGCATCAAGTACCTGGTGGAGGGCGTGCGCGGCATCGCGAACGTGAAGATCGCCGTGCACTGCCACAACGACCTCGGCATGGCCACGGCGCTTGCCATGGCCGGCGTGAAGAACGGTGCGCGCCAGGTGGAGTGCACCATCAACGGCCTGGGCGAGCGCGCGGGCAACACGGCCATGGAGGAAGTGGTCATGGCCATCCGCATGCACGAGGACGAGCTGGACGCGCACACCGACATCAACACGCGCGAGTTCTGCAAGGCGAGCCGCCTCGTTTCGTCCATCACGGGCATGAACGTGCAGGCCAACAAGGCCATCGTGGGCGCGAACGCCTTCGCGCACTCCTCCGGCATCCACCAGGACGGCGTGCTGAAGAAGCGCGACACCTACGAGATCATCGACCCGGCCGACGTGGGCGCGGGCGCAAGCCAGATCGTGCTCACGGCGCGCAGCGGCCACGCGGCGCTCAAGCACCGCCTGGAGGAGCTCGGCTACGAGCTTGAGGGCGAGGCGCTCGACCAGGTGTACGAGGCCTTCCTCAACCTGGCCGACAAGAAGAAGGAAGTCTACGACGAGGACCTCGAGAGCCTGATCAATGAGCGCGACCGCAACGAGAACGCCCTCTACACGCTGGAGGCGGTGCAGGTGTCCACGGGCTTCCCGCTCACGCCCACGGCCACCCTCACGCTCAAGGACGTCGAGGGCGTCGAGCGCACGGTGTGCGAGTACGGCACGGGCCCGATCGACGCGGTGTACAAGGCCGTGAACAAGATCATCGAGGTGGACAACGACCTCGCTGAGTTCTCGGTGCAGTCCGTCACCCGCGGCATCGACGCGCTCGGCGAGGTCACGGTGCGCGTGACGGCGGAGGACGGCGGCATCTACACCGGCCGCGGCGCCGACGGCGACATCATCGTCTCGTCCACGAAGGCGTACCTGAACGCGCTCAACCGCCTGTTGAGCGACAAGCAGGCAGGGCGCGCGTAGGCGGCCGGGAGGTCGTCGGAAGGGCCGGGCGAACCGGCCGGCGCGTCGGAAAAGCGGCGCATGCAGGGAAGGACGGCAGCGATGCCGTCCTTTCTTATGTCGAAACCCGATCGAAACAGGGGCTCTACACGGCGGAAACATTGGGCGCGTACCCTAGAGGCAGCGCAGAGACGAAGGGCCGGCACTCCCGGGGAAAGGCGCGGCGCTTTCGGCGGACCTCCATTGCCCGCGCCTTTCTCCGGGGATGCAGCCCTCGTCTCGCGTGAAAACCGATAGGACGATCATACGAGAGACGAGGGCCCTTCGATGAGGCAAAAGGCGGCACTGCGCGAGGGCGACGTGCGCATTCCCTCCGGATGCGCCATCGCCGGCATCATGGATAGGAGCGGCGCGCGCCATGACGGAAGCGACATCCTTAAGTCCATCGCGCTCATGCACGACCGCAGCAACGGCCTGGGCGGCGGGTTCGCGGCCTACGGCATCTACCCCGAGTTTGCCGAGCTGTACGCATTTCACATCATGTACGAGGGCAAGGACGCGCGCGACCGCACGGAGGCGTACCTTGACGAGCATTTCGCAAGCGAGAAGCAGGAGCGCATCCCCGTCGAGCCGACGCGGGGCATCCAGGATCCGCCGGACATCTGGCGTTACTTCCTCGCGCCGCATCCGGTGAGGCTCGCCATGAGCGGCCTCGACGAGGCCGAGTACACCATGCAGCACGTCTTCCGCATCAACGCGGACATCCCCGGCGCGTTCGTGGCGTCGTCCGGCAAGAACATGGGCGCGTTCAAGGGCGTCGGCTATCCCGAGGACATCGGCGCGTTCTACCGCATCGAGGACTACCGGGCGTGGCTGTGGACGGCGCACGGGCGCTTTCCTACGAACACGCCCGGATGGTGGGGCGGCGCGCATCCGTTCACGCTGCTGAACTGGTCCATCGTGCACAACGGCGAGATATCCAGCTACGACGCGAACCGCCGCTACGTCGAGCAGTTCGGCTACGAGTGCGCGCTCAAGACCGACACCGAGGTCATCACCTACCTGTTCGACCTGCTGGCGCGCCGCCACGGCCTCTCGCAGCGGATGGCCGCGCACATCATGTGCGCGAGCGCGTGGGACGAGATCGACAAGATGGACCCGGACGAGGCCGCGTTCGAGACGGCGCTGCGCTGCGTGTACGCGAGCGCGCTGGTGAACGGCCCCATGTCGGTGATCCTCGGATCGGACGAGGGGCTGCTCGCGCTCAACGACCGCCTGAAGCTGCGCGCCCTCATGGCCGGCGAGAAGGGCAGCATGGTGTACCTGGCCTCGGAGCAGGCGGCCATCGAGGTGGTGTGCCCCGACGTGGAGAACGTCCGCTCCCTCGAGGGCGGCGAGCCCTTCGTCGTCCGGCTTGAGAAGGAGGCCTGAGGCATGCTCGATTACCTGCTACCCCGCTACAAGGTGCTGCGCGACGCCGAACTGTGCGTCCAGTGCGGCGCGTGCGAGCGCTCGTGCGCCAACGAGGTGCACAAGGTCGACGAGGAGCTCGGCCGCGTCACCGCCGACCACCGCGCGTGCGTGAACTGCCAGCGCTGCGTGATCATGTGCCCTGTCGGCGCGCTGGCCATCGCGCAGTGGCCGCAGGTTGGCAACGGCTCGAACAACTGGACGCTCGCCGCCATGCAGGACGTCGCCAAGCAGGCGCAGACCGGCGCGGTGCTGCTGTCCTCGATGGGCAACCCGCAGCCCTACCCGATCTACTGGGACCGCTTGCTGCTGAACGCGAGCCAGGTGACGAACCCCTCCATCGACCCCTTGCGCGAGCCCATGGAGACGCGCGTGCTGCTGGGCAGCCGGCCCGATGTTCTCGAGGTGGACGAGCGGGCCCGCACGGTGACGACGAAGATGCCGCCGCAGATAAAGCTGGACGTGCCCCTCATGTTCTCGGCCATGAGCTTCGGCTCCATCTCGCTCAACGCTCAGAAGGCGCTCGCCATGGCGGCCGAGGAGCTGGGCACGTGCTTCAACACCGGCGAGGGCGGCCTGCACAAGGACCTCGAGCGCTACGGGGGGCACGCCGTGGTGCAGGTGGCCAGCGGCCGCTTCGGCGTGGACGCGCATTACCTGAACGCCGGCGCCATGATCGAGATCAAGATAGGCCAGGGCGCCAAGCCCGGCATCGGCGGGCACCTGCCTGGCGAGAAGATCGGCGAGGAGGTGTCGCGGACCCGCATGATCCCGCGCGGCACCGACGCCATCTCGCCCGCGCCTCACCACGACATCTACTCCATCGAGGACCTGCGCCAGCTCGTGTTCTCCCTCAAGGAGGCCACGCGCTACGCCAAGCCCGTGGCCGTGAAGATCGCCGCCGTGCACAACGTCGCGGCCATCGCCAGCGGCGCGGCGCGCGCCGGAGCGGACGTCGTCGTGGT
>NC_021021.1:211548-218576 GCF_000210055.1 Gordonibacter pamelaeae 7-10-1-b | reverse complement strand
GCGCTGGGGGCCGACGCCGTGTACTGCGCGAGCGCCGCGCTCATCGCGATGGGGTGCCACCAGTGCCAGGACTGCGCGAGCGGACGGTGCAACTGGGGCATCGCCACGCAGCGCCCGGAGCTGACCAAGCGCCTCAACCCCGAGGTGGCGGCCGAGCGCGTGGTCAACCTCGTGCGCGCATGGAACCATGAGATCCAGGAGATGATGGGCGGCATGGGCATCAACGCCATCGACAGCCTGCGGGGCAACCGCCTCATGCTGCGCGGGATCGGGCTCACCGAGAAAGAGCTCGAGATCCTCGGCGTGAAGCACGCGGGAGAGTGAGGGGGACGATGATGGGGAAGAGGGTTTCCGTGACGCTCGGCACCGAGCATTTCACCGAGGCGAACGAGACGGTGCGCGACGCTTTGCTGCGCGCCGACACGGTGGTGGTGCGCGAGGCGTTCGCCCAGCGCTACCTGGGCTGCGCGATGCCGACGGGCAAGACGCTCGAGATCCACGGCGTGCCCGGCAACGACCTGGCGTGCTATTTGGACGGCGGCCGCATCGAGGTGTTCGGCAACGCTCAGGACCAGGTGGGCAACACCATGGACGGCGGCTGCATCGTGGTGCATGGGCGCTGCGGCGACGCGGCGGGCTACGGTATGCGCGGCGGGCAGATCTTCGTGCGCGACGGTTGCGGCTGGCGCGTGGGCATCCATATGAAGCAGTTCGAGGACAAGCGCCCCGCCATCGTCATCGGCGGCGACGCAGGCAGCTTCCTCGGCGAGTACCTGGCGGGCGGCGTCATCGTGCTCTTGGGCAAGCCGGGGCGCCACCTGGCCACCGGCATGCACGGCGGCGTGATCTACCTCAAGCACCGCATCGCCGATGACGAGGTGTCGGAGGGCCTGGTGCAGGAACCGGTGGACGAAGCCGACCGCGCCCTCATCCGCAGCCTGCTCGAACGCTACAACGGCTTCTTCGCCGCCGACCTCGGCGCGCCCGTCGACGCCACCGGCGAGGGCTTCTTCCGCCTGCGCCCCGCCACCGCCCGCCCCTACGCCAGCATGTACGCCAACTGATAAGACCCCTTCGTCATCCCGTGGGAAGCGGCGAAGGGCGAAGCCGAAGAATCCCGTGAGGCGCCAGCCGCGAGGTTTCCAGCCGCTGCACGGGATTCTTTGTGCTAAGGGGGAGGGACGGCGTCAGGCGGTTGCCTGCGTCGAGGGCTCTTCGCTTTCGGATCGTTCCAAGTCACAGTTTTGGCCGCTGTGAAGCCTTGCTGCGACACCCGACGGCGAACCGCTCTGCGTCACCTGGCCGAACGACTTGTCCCGGTCGCTGCTCAGGCGCTCAGACGGCCCGCAGAGCGCAAAAAGGCTTCACAGCGGCCAAAACTGTGACTTCGAGCCCGGCCTTTTGCGAAACTGCCCTCCGTTGGAAAGGGAATCGGCAAGGGGACTGCCAAGAGAACCGTCTTTGACGCGTCCTGCTGAGAGAACGTCCCTTCATCATCCTGCTCCGTCTATGTGATGGCATTTCCTCATCCTCGTCGGGAGACGGCAGCGCTGACGAATCCCAAGAACAGCGGGTGGGGGCGGGTGGGGCGGCTCTTGAACTCGGGGTGGCCCTGGCTGGCCACGAACCAGGGATGATCCGCCAGCTCCACCATCTCGACGAGCCGGCCGTCGGGAGACACGCCCGACACCGTGAGCCCCGCCTCCTGCAGCGCGTCGCGGAACGCGTTGTTCACCTCGTAGCGGTGGCGATGCCGCTCGTAGACCACCTCTTCGCCGTAGGCCTCGAAGGCCCGCGTCCCCGGCAGCACGCGGCAGGGGTACGCGCCCAGGCGCATGGTGCCGCCCTTGTCCTCCACGTCCTCCTGCTCGGGCATGAGGTCGATCACGGGATAGGCGGCTTCGGCGCCGAACTCGGCGGACGTCGCGTCCGGCATGCCGGCCACGTGGCGCGCGAACTCGCACACGGCGGCCTGGAGCCCCAGGCAGATGCCCAGAAACGGCACGCCGTTCTCGCGCGCGTAGCGAACGGCGGCAATCTTGCCCTCGAAGGCGCGCTCCCCGAAGCCGCCGGGCACGAGGATGCCGTCCGTGTCGGCCAGCGCCTCGGCCACGTTCCCCTCGTCGATCTCCTCGCCGTCCACCAAGCGCATGTCCACGTGGCGGCCGTGCGCCACGCCCGCATGGCCGAGCGCCTCCATCACGGACAGGTACGCGTCGGGCAGGCTCACGTACTTGCCCACCACGGCGATGCGCACCTCGCCCTCGCAAGCGTTCGCGGCCGCGACGAACGAGCGCAGCGGCCCGAGGTCGGCCTCGCGCGGCTCGAGCCCCAACCGGGCGAGCACCAGCTCGTCGAAGCGCTGGTCGTGCAGCACGAGCGGCACCTCGTAGATGGACGGCGCGTCCACGCAGGCCAGCACTTCCTCCGGTCGCACGTCGCAGAACAGCGCGATCTTCTCGCGCACGGGGTCGGTCACCTCGTGGTCGCTGCGGCACACGATGAAGTCGGGCTGCACGCCCAGCGACCGCAGCTCCTTCACCGAGTGCTGCGTGGGCTTCGTCTTCGCCTCGTGGGCGGCGGTGATGTAGGGCACTAGCGTCACGTGCGCGAACAGCACGTCGCCGGCGGGGTGCTCCTTCTTGAACTGGCGCGCGGCCTCGATGAAGGGCAGCGACTCGATGTCGCCGATGGTGCCGCCTATCTCGGAGATGACGATGTCGGCGCCCGACTGCTCGGCGATGCGGCGCAGGCGCTCCTTGATGGCCTCGGTGACGTGCGGGATCACCTGCACCGTGCCGCCCAGGAAGTCGCCGCGCCGCTCACGCGCGATGAGCGAGCGGTAGATGGAGCCCTGCGTGAAGTTGGACTCGCGCGAGAGGTTCTCGTCGATGAAGCGCTCGTAATGCCCGAGGTCCAGGTCGCCCTCGTGGCCGTCCTCGGTCACGAACACCTCGCCGTGCTGGAAGGGGCTCATGGTGCCGGGGTCCACGTTGAGGTAGGGGTCCATCTTCTGCATGGTCACGCGGTAGCCGCGCGCCTTCAGCAGGTGTCCGAGCGATGCCGCGGTGATGCCCTTGCCGAGCGACGAAACGACGCCGCCGGTCACGAAAATGTGCTTTGCCATAGCTCTCCTCACGTTCAAAGGCGTCCTCCAAACGTCTTTCGATTGTAGGCGACGCCGTCGCCCGCCGCCTGCCGCGCCCCATGATTTCACCTGCTTGAAACACAGGCGCCCTTTGCGCCCGTCGGCGCGCGGCTCGATGTAACACGAGTTTACCGAGTGGAAAACTGCTCGAAACACGAGGCCGGTAGCGTGAGGGGGGAAGTGAGAACAGGATGGGCCGGCGAACGGCGACCGGCGCCGACGAGTAAGGAGCGCGCGACATGGCGAAGGTTTCGGAGATCTACGGCTCGATGGTGTTCAACGAGCATACGATGCAGGAGCGGCTTCCGTCCGCCACCTACAAGAGCCTGCGCAAGACCATCGAGGAAGGCCAGCCGCTCGACAGAGAGGTGGCGAACGTCGTGGCGCACGCCATGAAGGAGTGGGCCATCGAGAAGGGGGCGACCCACTTCACGCACTGGTTCCAGCCGCTCTCGGGCATCACGTCGGAGAAGCACGACAGCTTCATCGACCCCTGCCCCGACGGCCGCGCCATCATGAGCTTCTCGGGCAAGGAGCTGATCCAGGGCGAGCCCGACGCGTCGTCGTTCCCCTCGGGCGGCCTGCGCGCCACCTTCGAGGCCCGCGGCTACACGGCGTGGGACCCCACCAGCTTCGCCTTCATCAAGGACGAGGTGCTGTGCATCCCCACCGCGTTCTGCAGCTACACCGGCGAGGCGCTCGACAAGAAGACGCCGCTTTTGCGCTCCATGAGCGCCATCGACGAGCAGGCCAAGCGCGTGCTGGCGCTGTTCGGTGAGGCCCCGGCCCGGGTGACCACCACCGTGGGGTCGGAGCAGGAGTACTTCCTCATCTCCGAGAAGGACTACGCCAAGCGCCAAGACCTCATCATGTGCGGCCGCACCCTGTTCGGCTACCCGCCGTGCAAGGGCCAGGAGCTGGAGGAGCACTACTTCGGCGCCATCCGCCCGTCGGTGAACGAGTTCATGAAGGAGCTCGACGACGAGCTGTGGAAGATCGGCGTGTCCGCCAAGACCAAGCACAACGAGGTGGCCCCCGCCCAGCACGAGCTGGCGCCCATCTTCACCAACAGCAACCGCGCCATCGACGAGAACCTGCTCACGATGGAGAAGATGCGCCTGCTGGCATCGCATCACGGCCTGGTGTGCCTGCAGCACGAGAAGCCCTTCGAGGGCATCAACGGCTCGGGCAAGCACAACAACTGGTCCATCTCGGCCGGCAAGACCAACCTGCTCGACCCGGGCGAGACGCCCATGGACAACCTGCGCTTCCTCGTGTTCCTCACGGGCGTCATCCAGGCGGTCGACGACTACCAGGAGCTGCTGCGCATGTCGGTGGCCTCGGCCGGCAACGACCACCGCTTGGGCGCGAACGAGGCCCCGCCGGCCATCATCTCCATCTTCCTGGGAGACGAGCTGGGGGCCATCGTGGACGCGCTCATCGACGGCCACGCCTACACCTCGGCCGACAAGGTTGCCATGGACCTGGGCGTGGCCGTGCTGCCGAACTTCCTGAAGGACAACACCGACCGCAACCGCACCTCACCGTTCGCGTTCACGGGCAACAAGTTCGAGTTCCGCATGCCGGGCTCCGCCGTGAACCTGTCCGACTGCAACATGATCCTCAACACCGCGATGGCGAAGAGCCTCAAGGGCTTCGCCGACGCGATGGAGGGGAAGGCAGGGGAGGAGTTCGAGGCGGCCGCCATCGCGTACGTCAAGGAAACCCTGGTCGAGCACCAGCGCATCATCTTCAACGGCAACGGCTACTCCGACGAGTGGCCGGCCGAGGCGGAGCGCCGGGGCCTGGCCAACCACCGCACCACCGCCGACGCGCTGCCGTGCCTCGTGGCGCCCGAGAGCGTCGCGCTGTTCGAGGAGTTCGGCGTGCTCTCCGAGCCCGAGGTGCGCAGCCGCTACGAGGTGAAGCTGGAGAAGTACAACAAGCTCGTCAACATCGAGGCGCGCACGATGAAGCGCATGGTGCGCCGCGCCTACCTGCCCGCCATCAACGCCTACGCCGCCAAGGTGGCCGGCCATATCACTGCGGTGAAGGCCGCGAGCGCCGGAGCCGACACGGGCCAGCAGGAGAGGCTGCTGGAGAAGCTGCTGGCCGGCGTGCGCGAGATCGACGCGCAGCTGCAGGTGCTCGACGCCGCCCACCACGCCAACATCGAGATGGCCGATCAGCAACGGCGCGCGAACGACAACGCGCACCATATCCTGCCCATCATGGACAAGCTGCGCGTCGCCGTGGACGCCGTCGAGGTGGTCGTCGACCGCGACCACTGGCCGGTGCCCACCTACAACGATATGCTCTTCTACGTATAACGTTCCGGCGGCTTGCCAGCCGCCGGAACTGCTCGACGCTGCGAAAGGCCCTGGAACCCGATCTTGCCCCTCTTTCGCTTGCCTTCGCGTACCGAAGTACGCTCAGCCGCGAAATGGGGCAATCTCGGGCACCAGGGCCTTTCTCGCTGACTTACTACGCCAACCTGGGCGAATGAAGTAAAAAGAAACCGGATGCCCCACGTGGCACCCGGTTTCTTCTTTGATCCGACAGCTTGCGGCGGTGCCCCCTTACGCCATGGCCTCCTTGATGCGGCGCGCGGCTTCCAGCAGGCGGTCGTCGGGAGTGGTGAGCGAGATGCGGATGTAGCCCTCGCCGTCCGGGCCGTAGCCGCTGCCCGGCGTCACGATGACGTGCGCCTGCTCCAAAAGCTTCGTGGCGAACGACGCGCTCGTCTCGCCGGCCGGCACCTTCGCCCACACGTAGATGGTGGCCTTCGGAGTGTTGCATTCCAGGCCGATGGCGCGCAGGGCCTCCACCACCACGTCGCGCCGGTGTTGGTAGAGCGCGCAGAGGTCGGCCACGCACTGCTGGTCGCCGGAGAGCGCCGCGATGGCCGCGTCCTGGACGGCCGTGAACTGGCCGGAGTCCAGGTTGTTCTTCACCGTGCCGAGCGCCCCCACCGCCTCAGGGTTGCCGCAGGCGAAGGCGATGCGCCAGCCGGTCATGTTGTAGGACTTCGACAGGCTGAAGAACTCGATGCAGCACTCCTTGGCATGCGGCCGCTCCAGGATGGAGGGCGCGCGGTAGCCGTCGAAGCAGATGTCGCAGTAGGCGTTGTCGTGCGCGAGCAGCAGGTCGTGCTCGAGGCAGAACGCGATGGCGGCGTCGAAGTACGCTTCGGCGGCGCAGGCGCCGGTGGGGTTGTTGGGGTAGCCCAGGAACATGATCTTCGCCGCGTCCAGCACGTCGGCGGGCACCTGCGAGAAGTCGGCCAGGAAGCCGTCCTCCTCGCGCATGGGCATGAAGTAGGTGTTCGCGTTCTGCATCAGGGCCCCGCCGGAGTACACCGGGTAGCCGATGGACGGCGCGAGCACCCAGTCGCCCGGGTCCAGATAAGCCGTGTGCAGGTGCGCGATGCCCTCCTTGCTGCCGATGAGCGCGAGCACCTCGGTGGCGGGGTCCACCTCCACGCCGAAGCGGCTGCGCATCCAGTCGGCGCACGCCGTGCGGTACGCGCGCGAGCCGGCGTAGTCGGGGTAGCGGTGGTTCGCGGGGTTGCGGATGGCCTCGGCCATGGCGTCGACGATGTGCGGCGGCGTGGGCGTGTCCGGGTCGCCGATGCCGAGCGAGATGACGTCGACGCCCTGCGCCTCGAGCGCGTCGCGCTTGGCGTCTATCTGGGCGAACAGGTACGGGGGCATGCGGTTCAGGAATGCGGCGGTTCTCATGGGCCCTTCTTCCTCTCTGTTGTCACACGTTCACGGTGCCCGCGAAGCTTTCGGCGGCGGGCCCCGTCATCATCACATGGCCGTCGTCGGCCCAGGCAACGTGCAGCGTCCCGCCGCGCAGCAGCACGTCGGTCTCGCGG
>NC_021021.1:207168-211408 GCF_000210055.1 Gordonibacter pamelaeae 7-10-1-b | reverse complement strand
CACGCGCCCGTCCCGCAGGCCAGCGTCTCGCCGCAGCCGCGCTCGAACACGCGCATCGCGATGCCATGCGGGCTCACGACGGCGAACTCCACGTTGGTCTTCTCGGGGAAGGCGGGATGCGACTCGAAGAACGCCCCGACCGCGTCCACGTCAAACTCGTCGAGGCCGGTCCCGTCCAGGAAGCACACCGCGTGCGGGTTGCCCATGGACACGCAGCAGAACGCGAACGCGCCCCACGGCGAATCCAGCTCGAGCGCGCCTGCGTACGGATCGCCGAAGGAGGCGGTCGCGTCGGGCTCGGCGCTCACCGGCACCTGCGCCGGGTCGAGCACGGGGCGTCCCATGTCCACGGTCGCGCGCGTCATCTTCCCCGTGCCGTCCACCGTAAACGTGATGGGCCGGGGCCCGGCCAGCGTGTCGGCTGTCAGCCTTCGGTCCTCTGCGGGCACATACCCCCGATCGACCAGGAACTTCGCGAAGCAGCGCACCCCGTTGCCGCACATCTGCGCGAGCGTGCCGTCGGCGTTGACGTAGTGCATGTAGGCCGCGCATTCGGGACGCGCGGACGGCCGCACCACGATCACGCCGTCGGCGCCGATGCCGAAATGGCGGTCGCAGAGGCGTTCCACCTCCCCGGACGCGAGCTCGACGTCCCGCGCGAGCCCGTCGATCATGACGAAGTCGTTCCCCAGGCCGTGCATCTTGACGAACTCGAGCCCCTGCCGCATGCGCGCTCCTTCCGATCCCGGGCCGTTCCCGCCATGGTAGCCCCGGATCGCCGCGTACGCGCCTGGATTTAACGCGATGTTTACGCTGCCCCGCATATCGGCGATTCTGCATGCTCCGCCTGCCAGCCATCCGGTTCCGCCTGCCCGCCCCTGTTTCCCGGCTTTTCGCCCAGATATGCTACCTGATCGGCAGCGTTTCCCGACCGTTGACGGCTTTCCACAAAACGCCGACTGACACGCGTGCGGGCAGCACGCTATGCTGGGCTCGGCGATCCTTCGAGATCGCCCGGTTGGGAAGGGCGGCGCGACGCCGCCGGACGAAAGGATGCGCGCAATGGAGAACCCCGCACAGAAATCCTACCAGCTCTACATCGACGGCCAGTGGGTCGACGCGTCGGACGGGGGCACGCTCGACGTGTTCTGCCCGGCCAACGGCGAGCAGCTGTCCACCATCGCCGACGCCACCAAAGAAGACGTCGACCGCGCGGTCGATGCGGCGTGGAAGGCGTTCGAGACCTGGGGCAAGACCGACAAGGCCGAACGCGCCATCATCCTGAACAAGGTTGCCGACATCATCGAGGCCAACGCCGAGAAGCTGGCGCTGCTCGAGTCGCTCGACAACGGCAAGCCCATCCGCGAGACGCGCGCCATCGACGTGGCGTACTCCGTCGACCACTTCCGCTACTTCGCCGGCGTGCTTCTGGCCGACACGGGCGAGGCCGATATGCTGCCCGGCAACATGATGTCGCTCGTGCTGCACGAGCCCATCGGCGTGGTGGGGCAGATCGTGCCGTGGAACTTCCCGTTCCTCATGGCCGCCTGGAAGCTGGCCCCGGTGCTGGCCGCCGGCGACTGCACCGTGTTCAAGCCCTCGTCCACCACCTCGCTCACAGTGCTGGAGCTGGCCAAGCTCACCCAGGACGTCATCCCGGCCGGCGTGTTCAACGTGGTCACGGGCCGCGGCAGCAAGTCGGGCCAGTACATCCTCGACAACCCCAAGATCAGCAAGCTCGCGTTCACCGGATCGACCGAGGTGGGCCGCGACGTGGCCCGCGCGGCGGCCGAGCGCCTCATCCCGGCTACGCTGGAGCTGGGCGGCAAGTCCGCGAACATCATCTTCCCCGACTGCAAGTGGGACATGATGCTGGACGGCATCCAGCTGGGCATATTGTTCAACCAGGGCCAGGTGTGCTGCGCCGGCAGCCGCATCTTCGTGCACGAGGACATCTACGACAAGTTCGTCGAGGACGCCTGCCGCGCGTTCGGCAACGTGAAGATCGGCATGCCGTGGGAGGACGACACCCAGATGGGCAGCCAGATCGACCAAGGCCAGATGAACAAGATCCTCGAGTACGTGGAGATCGCCAAGCAGGAGGGCGGCCGCGTCCTCTGCGGCGGCGAGCGCGCCACCGAGGGCGACCTGGCCCGCGGCGCGTTCCTCAAGCCGACGCTCATCGAGGTGCCGAGCAACTCGTGCCGCGTGGCGCAGGAGGAGATCTTCGGGCCCGTGGCCGTGGTCATCAAGTTCAAGGACGAGCAGGAGGTCATCGATATGGCCAACGACTCGGTCTACGGCCTGGGCGGCGCCGTGTGGACCCGCGACATCAACCGCGCGTTCCGCGTGGCGCAAGGCGTGCGCACCGGCCGCATGTGGGTGAACACCTACAACCAGATCCCCTCGGGCGCGCCGTTCGGCGGCTACAAGGAGTCCGGCATCGGCCGCGAGACGCACAAGATCATGCTCGAGCACTACACCCAGACGAAGAACATCATGATCAACCTCGGCGAGGAGCCGAGCGGCTTCTATCCCGAGAAGTAGCGGCGGACTGACAACTCGGATTGGCGAAGCGGGCGGCAGCGATGCCGCTCGCTTTTTCTTTTCTCCCCTTCCACTCCGCGCGGCGACGCGAGCCCCCCCCTCGCAGGTCCTCTTGCCAGCGCGGCCTCCAGATCCGACGAGGCGCTTTCGAGCCGGGATTCGCGTTGGGCAATCGCCCGGTGTCGGAACCTCAAACGTTCGGCAACGGAGTGCGCGGCGCTCGGCGTTTCCGCAGTATGGTTGCTGCATCGCAACCGGCGAAACGCCGGTCGAGCCCTGCGCCACCTCGTGCAGCGGCGGATATCCCCGGCCTGGACCATGCGCGCCAAGCAAGCCCGCACACACTCATCCGGCGGGGCTACGACGGAATAGAGAGAAAGGTACGTACATGGCATCCATGCTCAAAAGGCTGTCGGGCGCGCTCGCGGCCCTCGTCGCCCTCGCGCTGATGGCTCCTATGGGAGCGGTTCCGGCGCTCGCCCTCGACGCGGGCGGCTTGGCCGACGACGGCAGCGCCTCGATCACGGTTCACAAATACAAGACCCAGTCGGCATCCAGCACGCCGGGCACGGGCGAGGACGGCCAGGGGCTTCCCGTGGGCGCCCAGCCGCTCGAGGGCGTGAGCTTCACCCTCTACCGGCTGGACAACGCCAAGGTGGAAGGCGCCGTGGCTGGGACGGCCGCCCCGGCCGGCGCTCCGACGGCCGACGACGTCGCGGCGTTCTTGGCGACCTACCGCGATAACGGGTTCGCCCCCAACGTGCAGACGACGGACCCCGACGGCACGGCCACTTGGGCCAGCCTGGCGTTCGGCTACTACCTGCTCGTGGAGACGGACGCGGGCGGGGCGAACGTGGACCCGGCCGTTCCCTCCATCGTGACGGTGCCGTACGCGCGCCAGGCGATGGGCGGATCCACGTCCTACGCCAAGGACGTGCACGTCTATCCGAAGAACGTGAGCCGCGAGGAAGTCGAGAAGACCGCCATCGGCGCACCCGACGTCACCGCCCCCGGTGAGAAGCTCGAGTACCAGATAGCGTTCATGGTACCCGAGGCGGGCAAGGTGCATGCGAGCGACGCGGCCGCCATGAAGGCCACGGTGGTCGACCGCCTGCCGCTCAATGCGGCGGGGCAGCCCGTCCTCACCGTCAACCCCTCTTTCACCGTGACCGCGCTCTCCAAGGGAGGCGACACGACCGCGCTCAATGCGGGCGATATCGTCTTCAGCGACACCTCGGCCTCCGATGGGCTGGTCACGTGGACGTTCGGACCGGAAATCGCGAAGGCTATCGAGGGTATCAACAGCACGAACGCCTCCAATGTGGACGGGCAGGTCGTGAAAGTGCTCCTGGGGATCACGGCGACGGTGAACGACAACGCCTACAACGGCGGCATCGACGCCACAGGGCAACCTTCCATCGCGAACACCGCCGTCGCCACCGTCAGCGACTCGGACGGCACGGTGATGATCGACGGCAAGGAGAGCGTCACCCCGGCCGTCACCACCATGGGCTTCAAACTGACGAAGGTGGACGCCGACGGCAATCCCGTCACGTCCGACTCGGCCACGTTCAAGCTGGCCGCCTCCTACGCCGACGCTGTCGCGGGCACGTTCATCAAGAACGGGTCGACGTCGGCGGACCTTACGGCGACGTCGAGCCTGGCCGACGGCACGGCGGTGTTCTCCGGTTTG
>NC_021021.1:205673-206288 GCF_000210055.1 Gordonibacter pamelaeae 7-10-1-b | reverse complement strand
CCGCATCGTACCGGGCCTCGTTCGCCATGGAGGAGGGCGCGTCCATCGTAGGCTGCACCACCACCATGACGGCCAACGCGACGTTCTCCGGCGGCGGCGCGGTTCGCGCGACGGATGCGGACGTGTCCGTGGGGAAAGGCGCCAGCATAAGCGGGTGCAGCCTGGAGTACCGAGCCGCGTCGGGCGCCCTCATCGATGCCGTGGGCACGGTTCAGGGCGGCGGGGCCCTCTTCGCGAACAACTGCAAGGTGGACCTCGCCGGCTCGGTGGACGACTGCCACATGGTCAGCGCCGAGAACACGGGGACCGGCGACTTCTTCTCGGGCGGCGGCGCGCTGTTCGTCTACGACTACGGCTGCACCACGGCCGTCGGGGTCGATTGCCGGACCAGCGTGAGCGGCACCGTCACGGGGTGCACGGCGCTCGCGGGCGGCGGCGCGTTCTACTGGAGCCAAGCCGACGGTTACGACCAGGGCGACAACCTGTGGGTGGGCCCGAGCGGCCCCTTGACGTCCGCCGACCAGGTGGTCGCGCGGGTACTCGACGCGTTCACGGTGAGCGGGACGTTCTCCGAATGCTCGACCTACGACGTCAACAACAGGCGCACGGCCTCGC
>NC_021021.1:203858-205397 GCF_000210055.1 Gordonibacter pamelaeae 7-10-1-b | reverse complement strand
ATCGCCGGCGGCGTGAGCGCGGGCGCCTCCGCGCACATCGAGAACGTCACGGTCAAAGACTGCAAGGCCGGCACGCTCGGCGGGGGCCTGTACATCTACAGCGGCTCGACGACGCTCTACGACTGCGACGTGTCCGGCTGCACCGCCGGCACGTACGGCGGCGGCATCATGCAGCACGTCGTGCACGACCTGTTCATGTACGGCGGCAGCGTGACCGGCAACCATGCGGGCACGGGAGGCGGCGGGATCGCGCTGGTGGGGCATTGGGGAGGGACGCCCTCGGCGCCGCGCGGCCTCAGCTTCAACTACCCTGCGAGCCTCAACGGCGGCTACACGAACCCGGTCTACTACAAGACGGCCATCCTGCAGGACAAGATCGTGGCGCCGTCGGTGGTGGCGGGCAACACGCAGGCCTCATCGAAAGCCTCCGATATCTGGACGCCCCCGTCGAGCCCCGTCACGCGCATCGCGGCGTCGGGCGGCTTCCTGCCCGGGTCGAAGGTCGGCGTGACGGTTTCAGACGGCTCGAGCGCCTACAACAAGGCGCGGACGCAGTTCGGCTCGGCCTCCCAGCCTAACCTCGACCTGTCGCCCTTCGCGAGCGATGTCGACGCGACGCTCGTCGCCTCCTACAGCGGCAGCACCCTGCGCTGGGTGGAGGGCTTCACCGTTTCCTACGACGCCAACGTTCCGGCGGGCGCTACCTTGGAGGGAAAGCCGCCCTTCGACGGCGTGGCGGGCATCCCGAGCGCCTACGCCCGCAGCGGCGGGACGGCCACGGTGCAGGGCGCGGGCACGCTGGCGGCGAGGGGCTACCGGTTCGTCGGGTGGAGCCCCGTCGCCTCGTCCGAGGAGGCGTCCTATACGCCCGGCGACCTGCTTGCCTACAGCGCGGCCCTCGATGCCGACGGCGACGGCCGCATCGTGCTCTATGCGGTGTGGGAGAAGGCCCCTGTGCGGGCGGACGTGTCGTTCGTGAAGGTGGGGGCAGACCAAGAGGCGGGAACCCGCATGCCCCTGGCGGGGGCGAGGTTCAACGTGTACCGCTACGTGGGCGACGTCGAGCTGGGGCCGGACACCGTGAACGGCGGCTCCATAGACCTCGCCTCGCCGGGCTCTGCCCAGTGGGCCGCCGTGATGGGGCCTTCCGGCGAGGAGGGGCAGCCGGGCGGCCTAGACGAGCCCTACGCCTTCGTTTCCTCCGACGGGTCGGAACCGGGCGCGCCGGCCGGGACGGTGACGCTCGCGGGGCTTTCGCCGGATGCTTGGTACATGCTCGTGGAGGCGTCCGCCCCCGCGGGCTACCAGCTGCCGACGGGACAGTGGGCGTTCAGGGTGGTCGAGTCGCCCGAGGGATCGGGCTCCTACGCCATCGACGCGTCCACGCTGCTCGCCCGCCAGGGCTCGGACGGGTCGCTGCCGCCCGCCTTCGCTTCCTCCATCCAAACGGCCGAGGGTGCGCGCGAGGGGCTCTTCCTGCCGAACGTGCCGGTGTTCGAGCTGCCCCGGACGGGGACCGCGCCGTGGCGCCTCCTGCTC
>NC_021021.1:202420-203172 GCF_000210055.1 Gordonibacter pamelaeae 7-10-1-b | reverse complement strand
CGCCATGCGGGCGGCGTTGTCGCGCACGGCCCGTCTACGCGGCGGTTGCGGCTCGGTGCCGAAACGCGCCTCTGCCCTTGCCCGTGCCCCGCCCGCTTTAGAGTGGTTTCCCATGTAAACCCCCTAATTGATAGGAGCCTGCCCATGAGCACCCTCATCGTGCTCGGTTATCCGAGCGAAGAAGAGGCGAAGTCCGCCTACCAGAAGGTCCTCGACCTCGACAAGAACCTCATCGTCAGCCTGCAGTCCATCGCCGTGGTGGCGCGCCATGCCGACGGCAAGTACGACGTGGTCACGCCCGGTTCCAAGGTGGGCACCTCCACGGTGTGGGGCCTGTTCTGGGGCGTCCTGTTCGGCCTGTTGTTCTTCGTGCCCGTGTTCGGCGCGGCCATCGGTGCCGGCATCGGCGCGCTGACGGGCGCCATCGTGAAGCACGGCGTGGACAAGGACTTCCAGGACCGCGTGCGCAACCTGCTGTCCTCCGACGACAGCGCCGCCGTGTTCATGGTGGTGGACGAGATGACCACCGACAAGTTCATCGACGCCATCCGCCCGTTCGGCGGCGACGTGCTGCAGACCTCGCTGTCCGTCAAGGACGAGGACGAGCTCAAGCACGCCCTCTTCAAGAACTAGGCACGGCGCCGCATCCCCCTGCGTGCCCGATTCCGCGCTCCCCAACGACGAAGCCGCCCCAGCCGGGCGGCTTCGTCGTCTCCGCGTTCCCTGCCGGCCGGGCTCCGGCGCTCCCTCGC
>NC_021021.1:200758-202169 GCF_000210055.1 Gordonibacter pamelaeae 7-10-1-b | reverse complement strand
CGCGCATCCGGCTTTCGCAGCCCGCCCCGAGGCAGCCCGGCGCCGCCCCCTACGCTCGCGCCTTCTTGCGCAGCCCCAGGCGTACAGCACCGCCATGATCACGGCGGCCCCTCCCGTGAGCACCACGATGCCCACGACGAAGTTCGTCCACGGCAGCGTGGCCAGCACGGTGGCCACCGACGTGAGGATGCTGTACGAGAAGTTCGAGAACGACGACGCCGCGCCCACGCGGTCGTCGGGCTGGTCCAGCAGCACGACGAAGGCCATCGGCCGCACGATGCCCTCGGCCAGCGCGTAGGGCACGAAGGCCACGAGGAACAGCACCGGGCTCGCCGTGCCGAACGCCGCCATGAGCGCGAACGAGAGCGCGGTCAGCCCCACGCACAGCTTCAGGATGCCGCGAACCTTCATGGACTTGGACAGCCATACGTACACGTAGGGCGCCGCGATGGTGACCACGCACGCCGCGGCGTAGATGCAGCTGTACGTGAAGTAGGACACGGCGAAGAAGTCCATGAGCACGTAGGACACCACGGCGATGAACGCGAAGTACGGCATGCCGGCCACGCCCATGAGCAGCGCGAGCGCCATGAACGAGCGGTCGCCGCCAAGCGCGCGCACGCCGCGCAGCATGTCGCGCAGCGAGTCCGCCACGCCGGGGGTGGGCGCATCGCCGCGCAGGTGCGTCTCGGAGATGAGCAGCGACAGCAGGAACCCTATGACGCCGCACACGGCCAGGAACTCGAAGATGCCGCGCCAGCCGGCCAGGCTCAGCACGAACGTGCCGAGGAACGGCGCGAGCGCCGGCCCGATGATGATGAGCGACTGTAGGCACGTCATGGCGAGCTTCAGGTCGGGCCCCGCGTAGGCGTCCTTGATCATGGCCGTCTCGATGGTGGACACCGCGCCGTAGCCGAGCGCCTGCCCGATGCGGAAGGCCACGAGGAACTCCACGTTCGGCGCGAGGGCGCACAGGATGGACGATGCGGCGAACAGGCCGCAGCCGGCCACGAGCACGGGCCGCCGCCCGAAGCGGTCGCTCACCGGCCCCGCGAGCACCACGCCCACGGCGCAGAACGCGAAGAACACGAACACCGTCAGGTTCAGGTAGGCCGCCGACACGTCGAAGGCGCGCTGCATGCTGGGCAGCGCCGGCACGTACATGTCGATGGACAGGATGAGAAGCAGGTTGATGGAGAGCGCGCAGACGAAGAACGAGCGCGGCCCCAAATGCTTCTGGGGAACGGAAAGCTGCATGGAAGGTCTCCTTGGACGGTTCTCGCGGCCGCGCAGGTGCGCGGGCTGTTCGCCAGTATAGCACCGCCTCCTGCCGTTTGGCGCGTTGACCAGCACTTAGTCTCAAATCGAGAACCCTGCGCGCACGAGGTGCAAAGTGCGAGAAGGAGGGGCA
>NC_021021.1:195880-200489 GCF_000210055.1 Gordonibacter pamelaeae 7-10-1-b | reverse complement strand
GCCCCGCGCGGGCTCGAACGCCGTTTCAGGGGTGCGCCCCGTCCCGTTTCGGGGGATAATGGCCGGTATACGATATCGCGACGAGCAAGAGGGGATTGCCGTATGGACGAGAACAAGCTGGGGAAGAAGATAACCACGCTGCGCGAGGCGCACCACCTCACGGCGCAGGACCTGGCCGACCGCTGCCAGTGCGACCTGCCGGTCATCGAGGGCCTCGAGGCGGGGGAGGTGCCGGCCTCGCTCGCGCCGCTCATCAAGATCACGCGCGCGCTGGGCGTGCGCCTGGGCACGCTCATGGACGACGACGAGAACCTGGGCCCCGCCTACATCGACGTCGAGCAGATGCGCGAGGTCGAGCGCACGAAGAGCCTCGAGACCACCTCCGGCGGCGACCTCAGCTACTTCAGCCTGGCCGCCGGCCGCCCGTCGCGCCATATGGACCCGTTCGTCATCACGGTGGACCCGCGCGGCGAGGCCGACCACGAGCTGGTGGGCCACGAGGGCGAGGAGTGGCTCTACGGCATGGAAGGCGAGATCGAGATCGAGTACGGCAAGGAGATCTACGTGCTCCATCCTGGTGAGAGCATCTACTACGACTCCATCGTGCCGCACCAGGTGCGCGCTCACAACGGCCAGAAGGCGAAGTTCCTCGCCGTCGTCTACACCCCGATCTAAGGGAGGCGACATGACGACCGAGGAAACCTCCGCGCACGCCCCCGTCCCGGGCGATCCCGACTACCCGCTGCACTCCGAGAAGACCATCGGCCGCTACTTCCGCGACCAGGTGGCCATCGACCCCGACCACGAGTTCGTCGTGTACCCCGACCGCATGCTGCGCTGGACGTACAAGGACTTCGACGAGCGCACCGACAACCTGGCCCGGGGCCTTCTGGCCATCGGCCTGCGCCCGGGCGACCACCTGGGCGTGTGGGCGCGCAACATCCCCGACTGGCTCACGTTCATGTACGCCACCGCCAAGATCGGCGTGGTCATGGTCACGGTGAACCCCATCTACAAGTCCCACGAGCTGGACTACGTGCTCAAGCAGTCCGACATGAAGGCGCTCTGCGTCATCGACGCCTACCGCGACGTGGACTACCTCCAGATCATCCGCGAGCTCGTGCCCGAGACGCTCACCCAGCAGCGCGGCTACCTGGAGTCGGAGGCCTACCCCTGCCTCAAGCACATCATCTACATGGGCCCCGAGAAGCACCGCGGCTGCTACAGCGTGCCCGAGCTCATCCTGCTGGGGCAGCACGTGCCGGCCGACGCGCTCGAGGAGGCCGAGACCCACTTCGACAACAACAGCGTGGTCATGATGCAGTACACCTCCGGCACCACGGGCTTCCCGAAGGGCGTCATGCTCACGCACCGCAACATCCTCAACAACGGCTTCTACATCGGAGAAGGCCAGAAGCTCACGGCCGACGACCGCGTGACGCTGCCCGTGCCGTTCTTCCACTGCTTCGGCTGCGTGCTGGGCGTCATGGCCAACCTCACGCACCGCTCCACCATGATCATCGTGGAGGATTTCGACGCAGGGCTCGTGCTGCAGGCCATCCACAAGGAGCGCGCCACGGCCGTCTACGGCGTGCCCACCATGTTCATCGCCGAGCTCAACCACCCCGACTTCGACACGTTCGACCTGTCCAGCCTGCGCACGGGCATCATGGCCGGCAGCCCCTGCCCGCCGGAAACGATGCGCGAGGTCATGGACAAGATGTACATGAAGGAGATCACCATCTGCTACGGCCTCACCGAGACGAGCCCCGTGTTCACGCAGACGAGCGCCGACGACGACATCGAGCACAAGTGCGAGACGGTGGGCCGGGCGCACCCGCCGGTGGACGTGCGCGTCATCGACCCGGCCGACGGCCATATCTGCGCGCCGGGCGAGCCGGGGGAGCTCTGCTGCAAGGGCTACAACGTCATGAAGGGCTACTACAAGATGCCCGAGGCCACGGCCGAGGCCATCGACGCCGACGGCTACCTGCACTCCGGCGACCTGGGCACCGTGGACGAGGATGGCTACTACCGCGTGACCGGCCGCATCAAGGACATGATCATCCGCGGCGGCGAGAACATCTACCCGCTCGAGGTGGAGAACTTCCTGCTCACCATGCCCGGCGTGCTGGATGCGCAGGTGGTGGGCATCCCCGACGAGCGCCTCGGCGAGATCGTGGGAGCGTTCATCCGCGTGCGCCCCGGCTACGAGGCCATGACCGAGGACGACGTGCGCGCGTTCTCCATCCCGCGCATCGCGCGCTACAAGGTGCCCAAGCGCGTGTTCTTCGTGGACGACTTCCCCATGACGCCCTCCATGAAGGTGCAGAAGTTCAAGCTCCGCGAGATGGCCGAGGAGCTGGTGCGCGCGGGGAAGTAGCCCTCGAATCGCCGCCGTCGGGAGGGCGACGGCGGCGATTTCGACTCCTGCGCGGAGCGGCCTAAGACAGGCGCTTGCCGGCCGTCTCGCCGGGGGTGACGGAGTAGACCTCCTCCACGTGGATGAAGCACACGCCCTTGCTCGTGTAGTCGTAGCCCATCGAGCTCAAGATAGCCTGCACCTGCGCGGCCACCTGCTCGTAGCGCGGGCCCTCGTCCTCGTAGGTCACCGTGCCCTTCACTTGGAAGCCCCCCTCCTCGTCCCATACGGAGAGCGCCACATGCGGGTTCACGCGCAGGTTGGCGAGTGACTTGCATAGGTACTGGTCGGACACCATGACCGTCTCGTCGTCCCATGCCTGCTTCATGCTCACCGGCACCACGTTGGGCACGTCGCCCGTGCAGGTGGCGAATGCCGCCGCGTAGGCGTTGTTCACAAGCTCCTGGCACTCCTTCGGCATCTTCGCCATGAGAAAACCCCTTTCCCCGAAAGACGTGTTCCGCGCCGCCGCGTCGCGCGCGGGCGGCAGCGCGCCCTTCACGCTATTCTACGACAACCTCGGCGCATACCACCGGCACGGGCGCCTTCAGGCAGTCGCTCACCGGGCAGCGCTCCTCCACGAGCGCCGCCAGCGCGCGGGCCGCAGCCTCGTCACTGCTTTTCAAGTGCATGCTGAAGCGTACCTCCTGCAGGCCGTTGCGCACGTCCGGCGCCTTGCCCGTGAAGCCGTCGGGATCGAGGTCGCCCTCCACCTCCACCCGCACGCCGTCGAGCGGCACGTCCTGCATGCGCGCGAACAGCAGCGTGGCGATGGCCTGGCAGGCGCCGAACGCGCACAGCAGCCCCTCCACCGGGTTCACCGACGTATCGGTGCCGCCCGACTCCTTCGGCTCGTCGAACGTGAGCTCGAATCCACGGCACGAGCCCTTGACCTGCAGCCCCGTTCCCGTCGATGCGATTTCCGCCTTCATCGTCTCGAGCATGGCGCACCTTCCTTTCCTCGATGGCGCTGCTACCGCAACGCGCCCTTCGGAGCCAGTTTAAGCGGCTCGTCCGGACGTGTTAAGTGGTCGGCGAAATATTGAGTCGCTCAAGTTTTTTTGAGTGACTTCCGTCAAGCAGTGCCGCGCGGTATGGTTGGTAGCGCGCCGTCGAGGGCGCGGTGGGCGAGGGGATGCGTCGTCTGTTCGGTGGAGTGGAAGTGCCTATGGCGTACAAACGCAAGCTCGAGAAGGATATCCGGTGCCCGCTGGAATACGGTTTGGACGTGTTCGGCGGCAAGTGGAAGTCGCGCATCCTGTGCGTGCTCTCCGACGGGCCGCTGCGCTATAGCGTGCTGCGCGACGAGATGGCCGACGTGAGCGATGCCGCGCTTGCGTCGGCTCTCAAGGAGCTCGCGACCGACGGCTTGGTCGTGCGGCGCCAGTTCGAGGAGATACCTCCGCGCGTCGAGTACGCCCTTGCACCGAAAGGGGAGTCGGTCATCCCCGTGCTCCAGCACATCTGCCAATGGGCCGGCCTCTTCCACCGGGACGTGGCCGATGCCGCGCTCGCTCGCTGCCGCCGTTGCGACTACGTCCGTCCAGTGTAGGGGCGGCAACCGTTTTCCAGCTTTTGCGCCTTGCCGGCCCCTACCGCCGCCCCTGAGCGAGCAGGCGGCAGCTCAGGTGGACGCGCAAGAGGTCGGTGCCCGCGGCGGCGGGGTTCTCCAGGTCGATGCCGGAGAGGGCCTTGATGCGCTTCAGGCGGTAGGCCAGCGTGTTGCGGTGGATGAACAGGGCCTCGGCCGTGCGCGAGGCGTTGCAGCCGTTGCCCAGGTAGGCGAGCGCGGTCTCCACGTACGCGGCGCCGTCCTCGGCGTCGGCGCGCGCAAGGGCCACGGCCGCGTGGTCGAGCAGCCAGGCTGCATCCGCGTCCAGGTCCAGGCGCAGGCGCACGTCCTCGAACCAGCAGTCGTCGTAGAAGCACGAGAGCGTTGAGCCGAACGCGCCGCCCGCCTCCGCATCGTCCACGAGGCCGTAGGCGAGCGCCGCCTGGTCAGCCGCCGTGCGGACGAGCGAGAAGTCCGCGAACAGCGACGAGAAGCCCGCGCGGAACCGCGGCTCGGCGCCTTTCTCAACGTCGTGGGCCGCATGGCGCGCGCGGAGCGCGGCCAGCGGGTAGTCGGCGTCGCGCGCCACCATGAGGGCCGCGTCCCCATCGTCGAAGAAGCGGGCGCGCGGGTAG
>NC_021021.1:192512-195576 GCF_000210055.1 Gordonibacter pamelaeae 7-10-1-b | reverse complement strand
CCGCCAAGGCGGCGCCCGTCGGGGGCACGGTGGCCGACCCAGACGCCCTGGCCTCCGTCGTGAACGGCGGCGCGTCGGTGGAGCTCAGCCCGGTCCAAGGCGCCCTTTCGGAGGATAATCCCGTCGCGGTGGCCTTCGAGCTTGCGCCCGAAGGCGAGGAGGCTCCCCTGATCGGCGGCATGACCGTCGAGGCGCCCAGCGATAACGCCATCGAGGGCGGTTATGTCGAGTATGACTACGTTGGGGCCGGTGGGGAAGAGCTGACGGGAAGGGCGAACCTTGTCTCGGCGCCGGCGCCGGCGCCCTTCCTCCGCTCCCGCGCCGCATCGGCTGCCACGGCCACGGTGGATGCGGGCGGCGCCATCGTCATCGACTTCGGCGGCCAGATCGCCGTGAAGAAGGTCACGCTCACCATCACGAAGACCTCCGGCAGCAACAACCTCGCCGAGATCTCCAAGGTGGAGTTCCTGAACAACATGGAGGACCGCATCCCCGAGCCGGACCTGAGCGTTCCGGGGAGCCTGGCGGCCGTCGCCGGCAGCAAGAAGTTCACCGTCTCGTGGGGCGCCTGCACCAACGTGACGGGCTACGAGCTCTCCCTCACCGCCCCCGGCAAGGACGGCGCCGCCGTCACGGAGGTCAAGCGCACCACCGCCACCTCCCTTACCCTCGCCTCCTTCAACGGCGGCAAGATCAAGAACGGCACCGTGTTCCACGTGAAGGTGCGCTCCGCCAACGGCGAATGGCGCAGCCCCTGGTCGGAAGAGGTCGAGGTGACGCCCAAGGCCGAGAAGGCGCCCGATGCCCCCGAGAACCTCGCGCTCACGGGCACCTATCGCGGCATCAGCGCCAGCTGGAAGAACATGGAGGACACCGATTCCTACCACCTGTTCTACCGCGAGAAGGCCGACGGTGCCGGATCTTACACGGAGATCGAGGGCATCGCGTCGTCATCGTATCAGCTGACGGGCCTGAAGGACGACACAGAATACGAGGTGTACGTGGTGGGCGTCAACGAGATAGGGAAGAGCGGTCCCTCGCTTGTGGCGGTGGCCCGCACAGCGAACGTCAACCCTGCCCAGCTTCCGGCGTATCGCCAGATCAACACGAAGGACACCGACGGGCGCTACCTGAGCCATATCGTTTCGGCAACGTACGGTCGCGGCACCATGGTGGACAGCCCGCTCGATGCCGCCTCGGGCACCGCGAAGAGCGCGCTCGGGCTCTTCGACGACAGCTACACGTCGTACTTGCAGGTGAACGACTGGGACGAGGGCGGTTACTACCCTGGCCCCAACAAGGGCGTCACCGTGACGTTCGACGAACCGCAGGAGCTCGGCATGGTCTCGTTCGCCGAGGTGCAGGACGGCGTGCCGTTCGGCAAGGTCAACATCAGCTACGTCGACGAGGGCGGCGCGTGGAAGACCGCCGACGCGTCCATGCAGATGCGCACGGGCGCAAACGGCCGCAAGTACGCCTTGGCGAAGCTGGCCGCGCCCGTCACCGCCACGAAGGTGAAGGTCGGCGCCGGGCGCGCCTGGTCGGCCCCGAACGTCGTCATCGCCGAGATGCGCTTCCATGCCTACGACAGCCTCGAGGCCGACATCATGGCGCTTTACGCCGATGACCTGCACCTCGAGCTCAAAGACGACGTGACGGCCGCCTCCATCGACGTGCTGCAGCAGCGCCTAGACACGCCAGATGCGGCGAGCGGCGAGTTCCACCCGTACCGCACGGCGCTCCAGGCCGAGCTCGATGCCGCGCGCAAGCTGCTGGCCACCGAGGGCCTCGAGGGCACGGTGCACGTGCACAACGGCATCTCCGCGAAGCGCGACAGCTCGCGCAACCTGGGAATCGGCGGCCTCAACGCCTGGCAGCCGCTCGGTGCGGCAGCGGCGGCCGGCGACGAGATCGTCGTCTACGCCGGCGCCGCCGGCAAGGCTACGGGAAGCAGCGCCCCGCTGCGCCTCGTGCTGTCGCAGCAGCATGCCGAAGGCGGCGCCACGAAGGTGCTGGCCACGCTCAAGGCCGGCCGCAACGAGATCACCGTCCCGCAGCTCTCCTCGCTCGACTTCGAGAAGGGCGGCCAGCTCTACGTCGAGTACACCGGCGCGTCGGACGCCGAGCACTGGGGCGTGCGCGTGAGCGGCGCGACCGCCGTGCCCGCGCTCGACCTCTACCAGGTGGCCGACCCCGCCGAGCGCCTTGCGCGCACGACGGCCTACCTGGAGAAGCTGGAGGCCCACGTGGGCGGGCTCGCGCAGTTCCACGAAGAGCACCACGCCAAGGGCGGCAACGCCAGCGTGCACTACGCCTACGACGAGAAGAACTGCATCGCCAACGCCACCGACATCATGCTCGACCAGATGATGTGCTCGGTGCCGGCCCAGCAGATCCTTGCCGACGCGGGCGGGGGCTCCACGGAGGCGCGCGCCGAGCGGCTGCTGGCCTCCTTCGATGCCATGGACCAGATGATGGAGCTGTTCTACCAGCACAAGGGCCTCACGAACTCGTTCGAGAAGAACACCCCCGCCGCGGTGGTCAAGGCGAACTCGCTTCCCTCGCAGCATCTCAACATCCGCTATGCGCGCATGTTCGCAGGCGCGTTCATGTACGCGGCCGGCAACCACATCGGCATCGAGTGGGGCTCGGTGCCGGGCCTGGCGCAAGGCGCGCCCTACGTGCTCGACGGGGACGGTGCGAGGGTGTCCGGCAGCCTGTTCGGCTGGGGCATCGGGCATGAGATCGGGCACAACATCAACCAGAGCCAGTACGCCGTGGCCGAGGTCACGAACAACTACTTCGCGCAGCTCGCCAGCACCAAAGAGACCAACGCCTCGGCGCGCTTCAAGTACGCCGACGTGTACGACCGCGTGACCTCGGGAGACGAGGGGCGCACGGGCAGCGTGTTCACGCAGCTGGCCATGTACTGGCAGCTGCGCCTGGCCTACGATGCGGGCGGCGCGTACGAGACGTACGAAACCTACCAGGACCTGCTCGCGAACCGCTTCTTCGCCCGCGTGGACAGCTACGCCCGCGCGCCCCTGACGGCGCCCGCGCCCGG
>NC_021021.1:189899-192277 GCF_000210055.1 Gordonibacter pamelaeae 7-10-1-b | reverse complement strand
GTGGAGCTTTCCCTGGGCGGCGGCGAGGCCCAGAACATCATGAAGCTGGCGAGCGCGGCGGCCGAGCGCGACCTCACGGAGTTCTTCGCGCGCTGGGGCCTTTCGCCCAACGAGGACACGGCGGCCTATATGGCCCAGTTCGAGCCCGAGACGCGCGCCGTCTGCTACGCGAGCGACGATGCACGTGCCTGGGCCCGCGCGAACAAGGACGCGGCCGACGTTGCCGGCAAAGACGTGGTCGAGGCCTCGGCCTCCGCGAACGGCAGCAAGGTGACGCTCGCGCTCGGCACGGACGCGACCGTCGGCGAGAGCGTGCTCGGCTACGAGATCGCGCGCATCACGCTGGCCGACGGCAAGGCCCAGCGCGAGGTGGTGGGCTTCTCAACCGAGGGCTCCTACACCGACGACGCCTCGGCGCTCGGCAACCGCACCGTGTCCTACGAGGTGACGGCCGTGGACAAGTTCCTGAACCGCTCCGCGGCGAAGGCGCTCGAGCCCCTCAAGCTCTCGGGCGACGGCCAGCACGCGAAGGACGGCTGGACGGTGGCCACGAACATGGCCTCCGACCAAGACGTCGTGCCGCCCGCGACCGATGACGACCCCGACGCGCCGGCGCCCGTGCCCGCCTCGGGCCGCATGGTGGACGACGATCCCGCCACCGTGTTCACCGGAACGTCCGCGGACGCCGATCCGGTCATGACCATCGACCTGGGCAAGCCCACGCCCGTGACCGCGCTGCGCTACACGCTGCAGGGCGCGGCGGAGGGTGCGCCGCTCGGCGCGTACCGCATCGAGGCGAGCCTGGACGGCGAGGAGTTCGCCACCCTCAAGGAGGGCAGGCTTGCGCTCGGCGCCGACGGCACGGCCACGCTCTACTTCGACAACGGCGAGGACCCGTGGGTCTGCACCTACGACGCGCGCTACCTGCGCATCACGGCGGTAGGCCAGGCAAACCACCCGCTCTCGGTGGGCGAGGTCGACGTGTTCGGCCCCTCCGGCGACAACGTGGAGCTGACGGAGGCCGACGGCATTCCCGCCATCGGCGTGCTCAAGAGCGACTTCGAGTACCAACCGGCCATGGACGGCCAGGCGGCGCGGTCCACCCCGAAGGGATCCGTCGTGTTCACCGGCTCGTACAAGGGCAACCCCGCCTACAACGTGGTGATGCTCTACGACGAGGCCGGCAACGTGGTGGGCGGCACGGACGCCGACGGCAACCTGGTTGCCAGCCAGATCATCCTGGCCCCCGATCCGGGCGATGCGCTTCTGGGCGAGACGTCCGAGGGCCGCTGGGTGTACTGGATCGAGCCCGGCCAGCTGGCGGGCGCGAAGCTGCCCGCCCAGGTGCGTGCCGAGCTCTACCGCGTGGACGACGCGCTTACGAACGTCGGGCAGCGCCTGACGAGCGACTCGCTGTTCGCGGGCGTGCCCGAGAAGCTGCCCGAGATCGAGCTGCGCAGCGGCGCCTCCGCCGCGGCGAACGACTAGCCCGCACCGAGAGAAACGGTTGAGAAATGGCTGAAACGATGAAGAAGATGGCAGCGGCCGCCCTTGCGGCGTGCGCGCTCTGCCTTGCGCTGGTGCCGGGCATCGCCTGGGCGGCGGTCGATCCCGAGGCGGTTGTCGAGGGGGCGGGGGACGGCGCGGCCGTTTCCCTCAAGCTGCCCGACGGCCCTCGCGACGATGTGCGCACCCTGCGGCTCGGTTTGACGGTGACGGCTGCCGACCTCGAAGGGGTGCAGGTGGACTTCGCGTTCGACGGCTCGCTGGACGGCGTGGCGGTCAAGGAGGCGCGCTATCGGCACGAGGGCGGTGTCGGCCATCTGAACCTGTATCTGGCCGGCAACAAGAACCTGTACGAGAACGACGTCCTGAAGCTCGGCACCGTGAAGTTGACGGGGGCCGACGGCACGACGGTTGGGATCGGCGCGGGCGAGCTGGGCGTGGTGAGCGCCGCGCACGACGCATCCGAGCCCACCCTGTTCTCGACGGGGCCGGTCACGGTCGAGATCGGCGCTGCCACCCCGAACCCGCCCGATCCCCCTGCGGGCGGCGGGGAGGAAGAAGGCGGCGACGCGGGCGGCGATGAAGGGGGCTCTGGTTCCGGTTCCGGCTCCGGCTCCGGTACGGGCGGGGGCGCGGGCGACGGCTCCGGGAGCGGTGGCGCGGATGCCGATGCGAACAGGAGCCCGGGGGCTCCCTCCGGCACCGAGCAGCCGCTCATGGCCACGGGCGACGGTCTTGCCGTTCCGCTTGCCGTATGCGGCGCCGTTGCGCTTGCCGCAGTTGCGGCGGCAGCTTGCAGCCTCGCCAGGAGGCCGCGCTAGGCAGAGGGCCTCTGCCGGTGGGCGCCGGCACCCTTGCGCGTCCGGTTCTTG
>NC_021021.1:188261-188946 GCF_000210055.1 Gordonibacter pamelaeae 7-10-1-b | reverse complement strand
CCAAGGACGCTGTGGCGCGGGCGGCGGGGAGGGGGTGTTTTCTGGTAAGATGCCGCACGGAGTATCCTTGTCGTTGGGAAGAGGGGTTGTCATGTCGGTTCGCTCGGCCGTGCGCGCGGCCGCTCCCGCGGCAGCGATCTTCCTGCTGGCGGGATGCCTGCTCGCGCTGGCGTACTACCATGATAACAAATACCTGTCCCCGCCGCCCTACGGCGCGGACGGCGTCCTCGAGTTGACGGATGCCGACCTCGGGCGCCCCGTGCCCCTCGTGGACGGCTGGCTGCTCTCCGTGGACGGGGCCCCGGCGGCCGAGGCGTTCATCGGCCAGTACTCCAACTTCTCCTTCGCGCCGGGCGGCACGTCGGCCTTCGGGTCCGCCGTCTACGAGCTCGAGCTGCGCTACGACGGCGATGCTCCCGAGCGCGCGCTCGTGCTGCTGGTGCCCGAGGTGTACGGCGACTTCACCCTGTACGTGGACGGCGCCGTGGCGGCGGCGGGCGGCGACGGTGCGCAGGTGGGCATCGTGGTGCGCGACGGCACGCGCCTCGAGCTGGAGGTGGAGAACCGGGAGCATTACTACAGCGGGCTGTACTACCCGCCCGTGCTCGGCACGGCGCAGGCCATGGGGCAGCTGGACTTCGCGAACGCGCTCGGCACCTGCGTGCTGGTGCTCGGCCCCCTTGCG
>NC_021021.1:184583-187112 GCF_000210055.1 Gordonibacter pamelaeae 7-10-1-b | reverse complement strand
TCCCGCCGCGCCGGGCCCCTCCGCCGGCGGCGAAATGTGGTGAGATTGCGAGAGCCCTGATCGCGTCACTAGGCAACGGTCGCAGAATATGGTATAACCTACCAAGCAAACGCGCACGAGGCGGGTGAGAGGTACGTGCGCACCATACTTTCGAAGCATGAGAAAGTGGGCCTGTTCCCGCTTTCTTTGTTTGTAGAGGGCCGGTTCGCCCCACGCCGCGAGGCGTAGGGATATCCGGCCCGGCAAGACGGCACGGCGGCGCGCAGGAGAAGGCGCGCCGGGCGAGAGAGGAGGCGGACGTGCTCGGCAAGAAGGAACAGCAGCTGCTCGACGCGCTGGCCCCCCGCGCGGCCGAGGAGGGCGTGGAGATTGTCACCGTGGAGGTGGCAGGTGCGAAGAAAGCACCTACCATCAGGGTGTACATAGATGTGGAAGGCGGCGTGAGCTTCGACGAGCTCTCGGCTGCCCAGGCATGGATCAACGACCTCATGGACGAGCTCGACCCGTTCCCCGGCGCCTACACGCTGGAGGTCTCGTCGCCCGGCATCGACCGCCCGCTGCGCACGCCGGAGCACTTCGCCCGGTTCGCCGGCGAGACGGCCGTGGTGAAGACGGCGGCCCCGCTCGACGGGCGCAGCGCCTTCACCGGCACCATCGCGGGCGTCGCGGACGGCGTGGTGGAGCTCGACGTGGACGGCACCGCCTTCCGCATCCCCGTATCCGACATCAAGCGCGCCCACCTCAAGGGCGCTATCGATTTCAGCTCATAGGAAAGGACTTCAGACGTGGCAACTTCAGAACTGATCGAGGCCTTGCAGGCCCTGGCCCACGAACGCAAGATCGACGAGTTCTACCTCATCGAGCGCCTGGAGGTGTCGCTTGCCAAGAGCTACGAGCGCATCCTGGACCTCGAGTGGGACGCGCGCGTGACCATCGACCGCCAGACGGGGCACATCTACGTCTACGAGCTGGTGCCGGTGGGCGAGCCCGACGAGGAGACCGGCGAGTACAGCGAGTTCGAGGAGCGCGACGTGACGCCGGCCGACGTGAGCCGCATCGCGGCGCAGAACGCGAAGGGCGTCATCGCGTCCATCGTGCGCGAGGCGGGCCGCCAGTCCATCTTCGAGGAGTTCTCGGGACGCGTGGGCGACCTGGTCACGGGCACGGTGCTGCAGGGCACCCCGGACTTCACCATCATCAAGATCCGCGACGGCGTGGAGGCGGAGCTGCCGCACTACGACCAGAAGCGCAACCCGGGCGAGCGCAACGAGCGTCCGTCGAACGAGCACTACCGCCACAACCAGCGCCTGAAGGTGCTCATCATCGACGTGCGCGACCCGAACTCCGACGCGCCGAAGATGCGCGGCGAGCAGGCCCGCCCGGCCATCGTCGTGTCCCGCACGCACCCGGACCTCATCCGCCGCCTCTTCGAGATCGAGGTGCCGGAGATCTACGACGGCATGGTGGAGATCAAGTCCATCGCCCGCGAGCCGGGCGCGCGCTCCAAGATCGCGGTGGCCTCGCGCGAGGCGAACCTCGACCCGGTGGGCGCCTGCGTCGGCCCGAAGGGCAGCCGCGTGCGCATGGTGGTGGAGGAGCTGCGCAACGAGCGCGTGGACGTCATCCAGTGGCACGAGGACCCCGCGTCCTACGTGGCCAACGCGCTCTCGCCCGCGAAGGTGGCGAACGTCATCATCGACGAGGACAACCACTACGCCACCGTCGTGGTGCCCGACGACCAGCTGTCGCTGGCCATCGGCAAGGAGGGCCAGAACGCCCGCCTCGCCGCGCGCCTCACGGGCTGGCATATCGACATCAAGAGCGCGTCGTTCGCCGGCGAGCCGCTGGCCGCGGGCGACAACATGCTCATCGACGAGGACGTGGAGGCCGACGACGAGGCCGGCCTGTGCGCCTACGTGAGCGAGGACGGGGCGCGCTGCCGCAACCATGCCCGGCCGGGCAGCCACTACTGCGGCGTGCACGCGGACCTCGACGGGGAATAGCGGCCAAGGGAAACGAGCGAGGCGACGGATGGCAACGGAGACGAGGAAACGGCAGCGCAGCTGCATCGCATGCGGAAAGCAGGCCGGCAAGGCCGAGCTCTACCGCGTGGTGCGCACGCCGGCGGGCTCCGTGGCGTTCGACGGCACCGGCCGCGCGCCGGGGCGGGGGGCGTACGTATGCTCCGAGGCGTGCTTCGCCGCCGCATGCAAGACCAGAAAGCTTGAACGGGCGCTGAAGACGAAGCTCGATCACGATGAGTTGGAACGAATCGCAGCCGAGGTGTCTTCGGCGCTGCGCGGAGCGTAAGGGAAGAGGAGTTGGTATATGGCCAGCATGCGCGTACATGAGTTGGCGAAGGAATTCGACATGACGAGCAAGGAGCTGCTCGACAAGCTGAACGAGATGAAGATACCCGCGAAGAGCCACGCGAGCATGCTCGCCGACGCCTACGTGGCCAAGATCAGGAAGAACCTCGAGCCCGAGATCAAGCAGCGCGCGGGCCAGCTGGAGGCCGAGGAGGCCGCC
>NC_021021.1:174574-184260 GCF_000210055.1 Gordonibacter pamelaeae 7-10-1-b | reverse complement strand
AGCAGATCGTGCCCGAGCTCGAGGTCCAGCAGCAGCCTGCGGGCGAGGACCGCTACGCCCAGATGGCCGTGCAGGCCGAGAAGCTCCAGCGCGACAAGGTGCTGGCCGAGGCCCGCGCCGCCGTGGCCGCCGCCTCCACGCACGAGGGGGAGGGCCGCCGCAAGAAGCGCAAGGAGAAGCGCGAGGCCGAGAACCGCGAGCGTTTGGAGCTGGAGGCCATCGAGAAGGGCCTCGATCCCACGCTCGTGCTGGACGATTCCGTGGTGGAGATCCCGCAGGGCACGACCGTGGCCAAGTTCGCCGAGCTCATCGGCGTGCCGCCCAACGACGTCATCAAGCGCCTGTTCATGCTGGGCCAGGTGCTCACGCTCACGCAGTCCATGGGCGACGACCTGGTGGAGCTCATCGCCGACGACATGGGGCGCAAGGTGCGCGTCGTGTCGCCCGAGGAGGAGTACGCCGTCGTGTACCACGACAAGGACGAGGACCTCAAGCCCCGCCCGCCCGTCGTCACCGTCATGGGCCACGTCGACCACGGCAAGACGTCGCTTCTGGACGCCATCCGCGACACGGGCGTGGCCGCGGGCGAGGCCGGCGGCATCACCCAGCACATCGGCGCGTCGGTCGTGGAGATCGACGGCAAGCAGATCACGTTCATCGACACGCCGGGCCACGAGGCGTTCACGGCCATGCGCGCCCGCGGCGCCCAGGTCACCGACGTCATCGTGCTCGTGGTGGCCGCCGACGACGGCGTCATGCCGCAGACCGTCGAGGCCATCAACCACGCGAAGGCGGCCGAGGTGCCCATCGTGGTGGCCGTCAACAAGATCGACAAGCCGGGCGCGAACCCCGACCGCGTGCGCCAGGAGCTCGTGGAGTACGGCGTCATCCCCGAGGAATGGGGCGGCACGAACATGTTCGTGGAGGTGTCGGCCAAGCAGCGCCTGCACATCGACGACGTGCTGGAGACCATCATCCTGCAGGCCGACGTCCTGGAGCTCAAGGCCAACCCCGACGCCGAGGCCTCCGGCTTCGTCATCGAGGCGAACCTGGACAAGGGCCGCGGCCCCGTGGCAACCGTGCTCGTGCAGCGCGGCACGCTGCACCCCGGCGACATCGTGGTGGCCGGCACGTCCTACGGCCGCGTGCGCGCGCTGGTAAACCCGCTCGGCAAGCACGTGGACGAGGCCTACCCCGCCGACCCGGTGGAGATCCTGGGCCTGAACAGCGTGCCGGTGGCCGGCGACGAGTTCCGCGTGTTCGACGACGAGCGCGACGCCCGCAAGCTCGCCGAGGAGCGCGCGCTGCGCGCCCGCCTGGCCGAGCAGGAGACGAAGTCCCATGTGAGCCTGGACGACCTGTTCAGCCGCATCGAGGAGGGCAAGCAGACCGACCTGAACCTCATCGTGAAGGCCGACGTGCAGGGCTCCATCGAGGCGCTGCGCGACGCGTTCGAGAAGATGGACCAGTCCGAGGTGCGCATCAACATCGTGCACTCGGCCGTGGGCGGCATCACCGAGACCGACGTCACGCTGGCCTCCGCTTCCGACGCCATCATCATCGGCTTCAACGTGCGCCCCACGGGCAAGTCGAAGGTGCAGGCCGAGAAGGAGAAGGTGGACATCCGCCTGTACCGCGTCATCTACCAGGCCATCGAGGAGATCAACGCCGCGCGTGTGGGCCTGCTCTCGCCCGATATCGTGGAGGAGGACACCGGCGTTGCCGAGGTCCGCGAGACGTTCAAGGTGCCGAAGGTGGGCACCATCGCCGGCTGCTACATCACCGAGGGCGAGATCAACCGCGACGACAAGGTGCGCATCGTGCGCGACGGCACCGTGATCTTCGAGGGCGTCATGGAGTCGCTGCGCCGCTTCAAGGACGACGTGAAGAGCGTGCGCCAGGGCTACGAGTGCGGCATCGGCATCCATGGCTACCAGGACCTCAAGGTGGGCGATACCATCGAGGGCTACCAGGTGAAGGAAGTCGAGCGAACGGAGTAACCGTTCGTAACCGATACGAGCATCGAAGCGCCCGTCGGCCGTCCCGCGATACACTGGACGCGACGGGCGCGTTTTTCGCGCAACCCCCGACTGTTTAGGAGGCGGCACCATGAAGCAAGGATCTTCGAACCGCAAGGTCAACGAGCAGGCGCGCGAGGTCATCGCGAGCATTCTCTTGTTCGAGATATCCGACCCGCGCCTCGAGCTCGTGACCATCACGGGCTGCGAGGTGAGCTACGACCGCAGCGTGTGCAACGTGTTCTACACCACCGAGCCCGAGCGCTACGACGACGTGGCCGCCGCCTTCCAGAAGGCGGCGGGGCGCATCCGCTCGCTCATGGCGCGGAAGCTCTCGTGGCGCGTGGCGCCCGAACTGCGCTTCCTCTTGGACCTCTGCTACGGATCGCAACGATATAGCGAAGACCTCGATTTTGTCGCCGGCGATAAGTTCGATTCGCTTCCCTTGGACGATTTCTCAAGGACTTTGCGCTGCGACCTGCTGAGATCCTACGATACCGAAGTGAGCGTCAGGGAACCGAAGGTCGTCAACGATCTCGATGGCGTCGGGATGCGGAGGTGGACGGTCTCGGTAAACACCAACATCGCGCGCCCCGATTTGCCGAAACAGCGAATCAAGCTCGAGATCGCGTCCGTTCCGGCGCATACATCCACGGTCCGCCGCGTCGCGGTCAATTATCCCGAGCTCGCCGGAATGTACGACGACCTTACAATCCGGTGCCAGACACTCGAGGAAATCTTGGCCGATAAGCTGATCTCATTCTCCGCCACCGATACGCATATCAGGCACCGCGACCTCTGGGACATTCCCTGGATCGTCCGTGCGCAGGAAATCGACTTTTCTGCCGTAGCCGCACTCGTCGCGGCAAAGCACGATGACTACCGCTGTCCCGTGCCCCTTGCCAGAATGATCGCCGTCGGCATGCAACGAGCGCACGTCTGCTATGCCGACGGGTCATTCACCGGGCAGATGCAGCGCTTCCTATCCCCTGCCGTTCTCGACCGCACGCACGATTTCGATAACCACTGCGATGCCCTCAACGCTATCGTCGAAAGGTGCTACGGCCGCGTCGCCGCCTCACTCGGCATCTCGGATCAGGTCGAGCATGCCAGGCGCAGGCTCGCAACCGAGATATCGTCGGGATTGATTTCGGCCACCGGCATGCCGAAAAGGAATCTTGTGCTTTCCTAAAGAGATGGGTGGAGGCTTTCCGCACTTCGTCGGGTGCAACCCAGTAGCCAAGACGGTTCTGGTTGCCGCCGGGTTACTTTCGTCGGGGTTCGGGCGGTTTTCGGGGAACTTTCCGATTTAATTGCTGATTGTTCTATAGTCGACTATTCCTTTACGGGTGGTTACTGGCGTTTCCTTATCTTCTATGCTTTCAGCTTTCTCAAATGAGTATTCATCATCTCTTGTCGGATCTTCCAAAATGAATTTCTCGACACCTTTTGCCATTCGACGAATCAAGCCTTCAAGATTGACTGTGCAACTATAGGAGCAGTTTGTCATCTCATCTATGCCTACTCCATCATGCCCATAACTGATAAGGAGGTTTTCAGGGTTTCCCGTCAAGCCCACCCCTATCGTTCTGTATGGGCTGAATTTGGCTCCATCTTTCTTTTTCTTTTTGTCTTTATCTTTGTCTTTATCTTTGGTTTCTTCTTTGCCTATGACCGACGAACCTGCATGGACTATCGAGCATCTGAGTTGATATAAATCTGCTGCCGTGAATATGCCTTCACTCTCGATGCATTTAAAATCTTCTGCAACCTCTTTTTGCGTTTTCTCCGGTGCGCGCTCTTTCTCTTTGGAACCTTTAGGTCTTTTCAGCTGGAGATATCTTGCACTCCAGGTTCGATAATCAGTGCCATCCAATCTCGAGCATACATCTGGAATCGTTAAAACCAAGGTAAGGGCAGCTATGACACACCCGCAATCGTACGCATCTTCGCATTCTTTAATGAGCCTGCTTGGCGAACGGTATATTACAGTGGGAAAGCCGCACTCATTTTCTATCGTTTTTACCTGTTCAACTAATTTGGGTTCCCATTTGTCAATCGCGTCTATGAGTTCTCGATCGTATTTGTCTGTTTGCATTGAGTTGCCTTTTCCTAGAGAGTCAATTGCCAGTTATTGATAGAGTTATTGATAGAGTTCTTGTATTTCTGCCATTCTATCGCGTGTTTATTCCAGGTAGCGGTTTCCCTTGCCGCAGTTGCAGACCTCACATAGGGTCTGGAGGTTGCCCATCACCGACTTGCCGCCGCGCGATACGGGAACGATATGGTCGACGTGGAGCTTCACGCCATCCTCGCGGCCTCGGCCGCAACGGACGCAGTGGAAGCCGTCGCGGTGAAGAACGTCGTAGTGCATCGCGCGGGTCACCTTGGCATGCTCGGCGTCGTTGGCCATACGGCGGTCTTGGTATGACTTCTTGCGGTGCAGGCGGAACATGGCGGTGATCACCTCCGATATGAACCAGATAGCGAAAATCATGCCGATGTACGGCTTCATGGCCTCTACCATTGCATCCATTTGCGATGCCTCTTTCTCTTTTCGTGGCGGTTATTCGTGCGGGTTGCGCCCGGTGTCCGGGCGCTGTGGCTGTCGGTCGCGGAGGAAACGATAGATTTCCTCCCCTATCCATCAGGTGCACAATTGCCCATCTTGTACCCGGAGGGGAGAAGATTTAATCGTTGAGCTGGAGGTTTATCGACCCTAGAAAGGCACCCGGTGTCCGGGTGCCTTTCTAGGGTCGATTTGGTTGTGGGCCCCGCCGATTTCCGGCGGAGCTGCGATACTGCCGCTATCGCTTTTTAGCCGAGTGCTCCTTGCTCCAGGTCGCACGGCATGAGTTGCTGCAAAATGAACGCTCGCCGCCCTGGGTTCCCGAGAGCACGGTCCGCATACATCTCCTGCAAGTCAGGAGGTAGCGGTCGGGATGGTCTCTGGCAAGTAACCACATGGCATCCATTATGTTTCTAGGCTTTTGCTCGGGCGCGATCTCGGCCATCTTCACACCGGAATATGCGACGCGCGGGCGAAAGAGCCTTCCGTCAAATGCCTGTAGCAGTCGGTTCGCTATCCGCATCTGATCTTTCACGGGCTTGACGCCGATATCTGAACTTACGACCAGATAGCACCATCTGTCCTCTTCCGGGCGGCCTTTGCGGTCGGTACCGTCGGGCTGTTTCGTCTCGAGCAAGGTGAGAAACCTGATGAACCCGTTCCCCTCGCCTTTCAGGCGATGATCGATGACAGGCCGCGTCGACGGTCTTTCGATGTCGACTAGGTCGGCGTAAAGGGGCCACGCCTTTCGGATATCGAGGGGCGCGTCGGAAATCGCCAGGGTATCTGTGCGGTAGGACACTGATAATGGGAATCGCGCTATCGACGAGGGCTATCGGCGAAAATGCGCATGAGCCGACGCGATGGCCCATTAAAGAACTGCCGTCGATTCCAGCGACTGGCCTCAACTCGAAGAGCCTCGCGTCGGCCCCGACCAAGGCCGGCCAATGGCCTAATAGGAGCATGGGCTCGAGCGCGTGGACCTAGCAACCCGCATGGTACAGCCCCCATCAGTGTTCTGTCTAGCCAGCCTTCGGTTCGGACCGTATCGCAAGCGTTGATCTGAAAGGCTGCGTATGAGCGAGTTGGAGAAAGACCTCGTCTTTGCCGGCGTCGACACCCACAAAGACACCCACACCCTCTGTCTCCTCGACCACATGGGGAGAGCGATCGGGACGTTCAGGTTCGCCGCGGACGCGAAAGGCTACGATGCCCTCGCCGGCAAGATAGGAGGCCCGGCAACGTGCGTCGGCGTCGGCGTCGAGGGGACCGGCTCGTACGGCGCCGGCTTGACGCGAAGGCTCCTTGAGCTTTGGTACTGCGTGTACGAGGTGATGGTGCCGGGAAGGGCGAGCGCAAGTCGGGCCGTCCGAAGAGCGATCCGGCCGACGCCGAGGTGGCGGCGCGGCAGGTTCTCGCCAGGGCCAACCTGTCGAAGCCCAAGGACCAGTCCGGATGGACGGAGGAACTCAGGCAGCTCATGATAGCCCGCGGTCGCCTCGTGCAGGCCACATCGGCCATGATAAACGCTGCGAAATCCCTGATAGTGACGGCGCCAGAGGACCTGAGAAGGTCGTTGGAGGGCCTTTCCAGGAAGAACCTCAGAAACGCTCTCTCGACGCTCGACCCCGCCGCCGGCGGCATCGTTATGGCCCTGGGGTCCTTGGGAAAAGCCTGGGATCTCCAGGATCGGGAGGCGGACGCCATCGAGGAGAGGATGAAGCGGGTTTTGGAGGCGAACGCCCCCGCCCTGCTCGCCATCTACGGCTGCGGCACCGTTACCGCCGCCGCCCTGGCCGTGGCTGGCGGAGGGAATCCCGAAAGGCTGAAAAGCGAGGCCGAGTTCGCCTCCCTATGCGGCGTCGCCCCGCTGCTGGCGAGCTCGGGCAAAACGGAGCGCCATCGCCTGAACAGAGGGGGCGACAGGCGCGCCAACAGGGCGCTTTACCAGATCGCGGTGACCAGGATGTCGTATGATCAGAGGACCAAGGATTACGTCGGGAAGCGCAAGCGCGACGGAAAGTCCAAGAAGGAGGCCATCAGGTGCCTCAAGCGCTACATCGCCCGCGAGGTGTTCCGGGCGTTGCGCAACCCGTTCGAAATCAAAGGGCCGTCGTGGAAGGATCTGCGCCCCGCAAGACAAGCTCTGGGCATTACTTTGGTGGAAGCGGGAAAGGCCCTCAACGTCGGATTCCAAAAGGTAAGCTACGCCGAGACCGGCCGTCTGATGAATGTCCAGTTCCTGGAAGAATACGATGCTTGGCTGAAATCTCAGGCGAAAAAAGCAAGTTGACATACATAGGAGCTTCGAGTAGGCGAACCCGTAGTGGGCGGCGAAGGCCGAGAACATCTCGGTGGTGCAGACGGCGTCGCCGACGCGGCGGCCCACGCCGGCAGCGTTGTCGAACAGGATGCGCCTGGGCACGCCCGCCACGTGCTCGAATATGTTGCGCAGCGCCTGGCACACGCACTCGGCGTTCTCGCCGGGGAACACCTGGGCGATGCCCACGTTCGAATAGGGGAACGTCATGACGAAGAAGCTCATGCGCGTGCGCACGCCGCCGACGTAGAAGTCGGCCTCGCCGAAGTCCGCCTGCGCGTCGCCCGGCTCCCAGTCGAGGTCGAGGTACTGCTCGCGGCTCGCGCCGCGCTCGAGCTTGATGCGCCTGACGTAGTTGCGCACGGTCGACTCGGCGACGTCGGCGCCGGCCTCGTCGCGCAGGCGGGCCCAGATGCGGCGGGCGGTGTGGCGCTGCTTGCGCCAGTTGCGCTCGTCCTCGTCGAGCCAACTCTCGATGAGCGGCCGGTAGCGGTCGAGCACGCTGCCCTTGGCGCGCGGGGCGGGCGGCCTCTGCGAGAGGTCGTCCATCGCGAGGTACTTGTAGACGGTGTCCCTGGAAACCTCGAGCTTCCTGGATATCTCGGCGATCGAGTCGCCCTCCATCCTGAGCTGGCGTATAGAATATGCCTTGGACATGCTGATCATTCCTTCCTGGCCTCCTTGGTCGATCTACGATGGCGATGACCAAGGTAACCGATTGGGGTGGTCGGCATGTTCGCTAGCGAAGTGTCGAAATCCTACGTAGCGATGTGTCGAGTTTTATCGTAGCGAATACAGCAGGCGCGGCGAGCGCCTAGCGCGCGAACTCCCGTAAGAGCGCGTCTTCCACTTCCCGAAGCGAAAGGGCCCCGCCTCCCTCGGCGGGACGGGCGACCACGATGCAGCGCGCTCCCGCGTCGCGCGCGGCGGCGAGCTTCTCGGCCGTGCCGCCTACGGTTCCCGAGTCCTTGGTCACAAGCCACTGGGCACCCACCTGCCGAAGCATCGCCTCGTTGAGCTCGCGGGTGAAGGGCCCCTGCATGCCGATGACGTGCGACGGAGAAAACCCCGCGTCGATGCACTTCGTTATAGCGCCGGGCAGCGGGAGCACGCGCACGAAGAAGCGCTCCGCGAAATCGGCGACGCGCGTGTAGGGAGCAAGCTCCTTGCTCCCCGTCGTGAGAAGCGCGCGACCCGGGTTCTCGGAGAGAAAGCGCGCCGCGCAGGCGATCGACGCGACCGACACGACGCCTTTGGGCAGCGCCTCGGCCGGGCGCGCAAGGCGCAGGCATCGTGCACCCACGGCGAGCGAAGCGGCCCGGATGTTGCCGCTTGCGAGCGTAGCGAAGGGGTGCGTGGCGTCGACGATGATGCGCGCGCCGGAAAGCTCGCGCTCCATGTCGGCCTCGTCGAGCCTGCCCGCATGCACCTCGATACCCGGAAGCTCGCCCAAAAGCTCGCCTCCGTACTCGGTTGCCGCGTAGGCACGGGTGGGGATGCCCGCCCCGCTCGCCCATTCGCACAGAAGGCGGCCCTCGGTGGTGCCGGCGAAGATGCGCAGCGCCGGCGCGGATGCGGGCGCCGTCACTTCGGGCCGCCTGGGCGCGTGATCTGGTAGAGCAGCGCGTTCATAATGGCGGCCGCCACGGTCGAGCCGCCCTTGCGACCCCTCGCGACGATGGCCGGCACGCGTCGCGCGAGTAGCTCCTCTTTCGCCTCGACCACGTTCACAAACCCGACCGGCACCCCAACGACGAGCGCGGGCGCGATCTTCCCCGCGTCCATGAGCTCGGCGAGGCGCAGAAGTGCTGTGGGAGCGTTGCCGACGGCCACGATGAGCGGACCCTCGATGCCGCAAGCTTTGTCCATGCTCGCAACGGCGCGAGTCGTGCCCGCGGCGCGCGCAGCCGCGGCGACATCAGGGTCGGCCATGTAGCACACGGCCTTGCAGCCGAGCTTCGCGAGCGCGGGCTTGCTTATGCCTGCGAGCGCCATGTTCGTGTCGGTGAGCACCGTGGCCCCTGCGCGCAGTGCGTCGAGCGCGCAGTGCGCAGCGTCATGGGTGAACACGAGGGAATCGGCGTACGAGAAGTCGGCAGTGGTGTGGATGACGCGCTTCACGACGGGCTCTTCGAGCGGCGGGAACGTGCGGCCGCCGAGCTCTTCGGTGATGATCTCGAAGCTGCGCCGCTCGATGTCGCCGGGCGCCATCTCCTTGGAATCCATCTAGTACTCCACTCCTTCCCTTGCACATATCCCCTGCTCGTAGGGGTGTTTCTCGCACCGCATCTTGGTTATGTAGTCGGCCTTCTCCACGATCTTGCGGGAAGGCGCGCGCCCGGTGAGCGCTACTTCGACGCCGCGCGCGGACATATCGAGCGCGCGGTCCACGAGCGCCTCGTCGACAAGCCCCTTCGAAAGCGCGTCGAGCGCCTCGTCGAGCACGAGCAGCCCCTCCTGCGCGCCCTCGAGCTCGGCGAGCGCGGAAGCGAGGTTCCCATCGTGCAGCTCGCACGTCGCGGCAAGTTCTTCCGACGTCATCGACCAGGTAAACTTGTCCGACGCCTTCCCCGCGAACACGGGCACGCCGAAATGCTCGGCGAGCAGGCGCGCCTCCCCGCTTTCGCCGTCTTTCAGGAACTGCACGACGACGACGCGGCGGCCTGCGGCGAGCATGCGAAGGGCGAGGCCCATCGCCGCCGTGGTCTTGCCTTTGCCGTCGCCATGATACACGTGGATCATACGCCCTCCTCGATGATGCGGTAGACATACTCCATGT
>NC_021021.1:171851-174418 GCF_000210055.1 Gordonibacter pamelaeae 7-10-1-b | reverse complement strand
CAGCACCCACGACGCTCTCGGGCAGGCCGCGCATGCGCGCGAGCGAGCGCGCGAGGGCGAGCGCCACCCCCGGTTCGTCGAACAGGCCGTGGAGATAGGTTCCGAACACGTTTCCGCAGGCCGCGCCTTCCGGTTTGCCGCCAATCGTGCCCGCAGGGGCGCAGGAGACGGTCGTTTCGCCGTCGTGAATCTCGTACCCGCGCGCCGTCATGCCGTTCCACACCGAGAACGCGCCTTGGGCGCCCGTGATGCGCAGCTCCGACCGGGCGAGGCGCTTTTCCTCCTTGAACACCGTACTTGCGGGGATGAGCCCGAGCCCGCGCGCAGTGCCAGCGCCTTCCCTGCCGTGCGGGTCGGAAAGCTCGTCTCCCAAAAGCTGGTAGCCTCCGCATATGCCGAGCACCGGCGTGCCCGCGCCCGAAAGCGCGCGTACACAGGCTCCGATGCCGCTAGCCGCAAGCCAGCGCGCGTCGTCGAGCGTGGTCTTCGAGCCGGGGAGCACCACCAGGTCGGGTCGGCCCAGATCGGTCGTCGAGGAAACGTAGCGCACGCCCACGCCGGGCACGCGCGAAAGCGGGTCGAAGTCGGTGAAGTTCGACAGATGCGGAAGGCGCACGACGGCGACGTCGATGACGCCGCGCGCCTCGCGGGCAGATAGGCGCGGCGCGAGCGAGTCCTCGTCGTCCAGGTCGAGCGTAAGATACGGCACGACCCCCACGACGGGAACCCCGCACATCTTCTCGAGCGGGGCCAAACCCGGGCGCAGGATTTCCACATCGCCGCGGAACTTGTTCACCACAAGCCCCCGCAAAAGCGCGCGGTCCTCGGGCGCAAGGAGCGCGACCGTGCCGTAGAGCTGGGCAAACACCCCGCCTGGGTCGATGTCGCCCGCGAGCAGCACGGGGGAGGACACGGCGCGCGCGAGCCCCATGTTGACGATGTCGTTTTCGGCAAGGTTGATTTCGGCGGGGCTGCCGGCGCCCTCGATGACGATGACGTCGTTTTCCTCCGCGAGCGAATCGAACGCCTCCAAAATCTGCGGCATGAGCGCCTTCTTTCGCGCGAAGTAGTCCCTCGCAGCGAAGGCTCCCTGCGCCTTGCCGGCCACGATGAGCTGGCTTCGGTGGTCGCTTTCGGGCTTGAGCAAGATGGGGTTCATGCGCACGTCGGGCGCGATGCCGCACGCCTCGGCCTGCATGATCTGGGCGCGCCCCATCTCGAGTCCGTCGGCCGTGACACCGCTGTTGAGCGCCATGTTCTGGCTCTTGAAGGGAGTCACGCGCAGGCCGTCCTGCGAAAGCACGCGGCACAGCCCCGCCGCAAGCAGGCTCTTCCCCGCGTTCGACATGGTGCCCTGGATCATGATGGGCTTCGCCCTACCCACGGGTATCGACCTCCTTCGCCGAGCCTCGGCCATCCGCGCCCGCCATAGCGCCGCTGCAAGAAGCGCCGCCCCGTTCGTCGGGTTCGCCTTCGCCCGATGCGCCTTCCGCCCGAAGCGCGCGGCTGAACGCCATCGCAAGCCGAGCGTTCTCCTTGCGCGTGCGCACCGCGACGCGGCACCAGAAACGGGACAGTACCGAAAACGAGTCGCACGTGCGGACCAAAACCCCCTGATTATACAGGCGCTCGGGGATGTCTTTCGCCGGCGTGCGGACTAAAAGGAAGTTCGCATCCGACGGCACGACGGAAAGCCCGAGCGAGGAGAGCTCGTGGGAAAGCCACGCTCGCTCGCCCGCCAATACATCGCGCGTGCGCGAGACGTATTCGACGTCTTCCAGGGCGGCGATGCCCGCAGCCTCGGCGACCGAGGAGACGGGCCACGCCTGCCCCGCCCGGCGAATCCCCTCGATGAGTTGGGCGTTTCCGCTGATCAGATATCCCAACCGCAACCCCGCCATTCCGTAGAGTTTGGTGAACGCGGAGAGCACGGCCACATGGCGCGAACACGCGGCGCGTGCGGCCACGCTCCTTTCGCGGGCGTCGGGCGCAAATCCGAGGAAGCACTCGTCCACGACGAGCAGCGCGCCCGCCTGCTCGCAGCGGCAAGCCGCGGCATCGATCACGCGGGGGTCGACGAGGCGCCCCGTCGGGTTGTTCGGATTGCAGAGGTACGCCACATCTCCCGGCCCCTCGATCGCGCGGGCGAAGGAGGCGGGCACGTCGAAGCCGTCCGCTTCGGAGAGCGGGAACTCCTGCACGCATGCGCCGTAGTACGATGCCGCCTCCGCATATTCAGAGAACGTCGGCGCGCACACGACGATGCGTTTCGGGCGCACCGCCGCGGCGAGCCGCCAGATGATGTCGGACGCGCCCGCGCCGCAGACGATAGCATCTTCGGGAACGCCCTGGGCGCGCGCTAGGGCGCGAACGAGGGCGAGGCTTTCCCTATCGGGGTAGGCGTCGATTCGAGAAAGCGCCTTGCAAGCTGCGGCGACGGCGCGCGGCGAGGGGCCTGCCGGATTCACGTTCACCGAGAAGTCAATGAGGTCGGAGGCGCCCCCTTCGCAAGCGATGCCGAGCGATTGCGCGCTGCCCCCATGCGCACGGGCGCGCAGGATCCCCCC
>NC_021021.1:168564-171733 GCF_000210055.1 Gordonibacter pamelaeae 7-10-1-b | reverse complement strand
CATCGCCCCCACGGCGAGCACGACCGCCGCGCGCGCGGCGCCGAAGACGACGAGCGCGCATACGGACGCGGCGAGCATGAGCCTTGTCGCCCGGGCGATGTCGCCCCACTCGATTTCGCGGGACGCGTCGCCTATCGTCGGTTTCTCAACGAGCTTGCCGAAATACACCGCGGGTCCTGCCAGGCGCAGCCCGAGCGCGCCCGCGCACGCTGACTCGGTCTGCGCCGCGTTCGGGCTCGCATGGCGACGCCTGTCGCGGCGCCAGATGCGCGCCGCCCCGCGCGCGTCGAGCCCGACGATCGGGCACACGGCGATCATGAGCAGGGCCGATAAGCGCGAGGGAATCCAGTTCGCCGCATCGTCGAGGCGCGCCGAGGCGCAGCCGAAGTCGATGTAGCGCTCGTTTTTGTAGCCCACCATGCTGTCGAGCGTGTTCACCGCCTTGTACGCCATGCCCAAGGGCGCACCCCCGATCATAAGGTAGAAAAGCGGCGCGATGACGCCGTCGCTCGCGTTCTCCGCCACCGTTTCCACGACGGCGCGCGCGACGCCCTGCTCGTCGAGAACAGACGTGTCGCGTCCCACGATGAGCCCGACGGCTTCGCGCGCCGCGACAAGGCCGCCCTTCGAGAACGCGCGGGCCACGGCCAGGCTCTGGCGGCGCAGCTCGCATGCCGCGAGAATCTGATAGCTCGCCCATGCCTCGGCCACGAAGCGCAAGCCGGAGTGAACCATGCCGCAAAGATGCAGGATTCCCCAGGTCAAAAGCCCACACGCAAGCGGAAGCGCCACGGCGAGCACAAGCCCTGCGGCGCGCGTGCCCGCGGACGTTTGCGGGAATGCGCCCCGCAGGCGGCCTTCGGCCCACGTGATCGCGCGCCCCATGGCGACGACGGGATGGGGAAGCCAGCGCGGGTCGCCGAAGGCAAGGTCGGCCGCGAACCCGGCGGCGACGGCAAGAATCGTCATCACCGGGCATCGCCCCCCGAAGCGGGGCGAACGTCGCGAAGGCAGCGCCCATCCCAGGTGGCGGCCCATGCGCCACCCGGCTCGGTATGCACGTCGAAGTATCCCATTTTCGGGACAGCTAGCTCGGAGAGCAGCGCTTTCACGGTACCCGCGTGAACGACGAAGACGGCGCGCCCACTCCCCTGGGCGCGCTCCGATTCGCACACCTCCCGAAACGCCGCGACGACGCGGCGGGTGAAATCGCTCTTGCCCTCGCCATGCGGGCAGCGCGTCTCGCACCAGGAGTCTACCCAGGCGCGGTAGCGCGCATCCTCTTTAAGCTCGGCGGCGCTTCGCCCCTCGAAGTCGCCGAAATCCATCTCGCGCAGACCGGGGCACGCCATAAGCTCCGCGTTCGGAAAGAGGATGCGCGCCGTCTGGTCGGTGCGGGCCATGCCGCTCGTGATAACACGGAACACGTCACGATCGCACGCGAGGTCGCGCAAAGCGCGCTCGCCCGCGCTCGACAGGGGCTCGTCGGCGCCCGCCCCGCTGTAGCGATGGTCTTCCGTGCCCGCCGTGGCACCATGGCGTACAAAGACGACTTCCAAAGGCGCGCCCGCGCCCTGCGTCCCTCGAGGCGCATCGGCAAGGTTTCCTTTGATAACCTGGGGAATCCCGCACGTCATGCGCACGACGACGTCGGCGCGCGCAGCGAGCGCGCATCCCAGGCGCCCCGCGCGCTCGCGCCATTGGGCGTCTTCCGCACGCATGGGGACGACCCCCGAGCCGACCAAGGGCAGAATCACTGCGTCGAAGCCGATCAGCCGCTCGAGCGCCCGGTCAGCGTCGAGCGCGCGTACGAGTTCCTCAGCACGGTACGCGACGCGGCCGGCAAAAGCCGCGGGCACGCCGCCCTCCGCAAGCTGCGCCGCGTCGACGAAATCGTCCGCCGCGAACCCGAGCTTTTCGCGCACGAAGGTCCTCTTCCCCGAATGCGCGCCACCTACCACGAGCATCATAGGAGCATGCCCCCCGCCACCAGCACGGCGAGCATCGCGAGCTCGGCCCATTGCAGAAACCATCCGGCCAAATCCCCCGTCACCCCGCCGAAGCGGGCCAGGGCAACATGGCGGTACCACGCGAGCGCCAAAAGCCCCGCCACCGCCATAAGGGCGCCGACGGCCTGAGCGCACGCGACCATCCCTGCAGCCGAAGCCGCAGCGAAAGCGCAAAGCGGCACGACGATCGCCGCGCGCTTCTTCGCAGGCGAGAGCCCCGCGGCCATGCCGTCCGCCCGCGCGGCAGGCCAGCATTCAACGGCGAGCCCCGAAAGCGCGCGGGAGAACACGAGCGAGCACAGAAGCGCGAGGAACGCCCCCGCCGTAAGCGGCAGCGCGGTGAACAGGGAAAACTGCAGAATAAGGTACACGACAACACCGATGACCCCGAAGGCGCCCGCCCGCGGGTCGTGCATGATCTCGAGCTTTCGCTCGCGCGGGGCCCAACTTGCAAGCGCATCGGAGGTGTCGCAGAGCCCGTCTAGGTGGATGCCTCCCGTCACCGCCACAGGCAGCGCCACGAGCACGGCCGCGACGATGGTCGCGGGCACGCCGAGCAGGTTCGCCATGTGCCCCCACGCCGTCATGAGGAAGCCTTCCGCAAGGCCCACCAGGGGAAACGCGGCAAGCGCATGGGTTGACCCGAAATCGGTCCAGGCCGATTTCGGGACGGGGATGCGCGAGAACGTTCCGAACGCCGCGCCGATCGCCTCCGCTATCTTCACCTTGCAGGTCCTTCGCCTTTCATCCACACGGGAATCCCGCATACCACTTCGACTGCGCGGTCGGCCAGCGCCGCCACGCCCGCGTTCACGCGCGCGAGCGCGCGCCTCCATGCCTCGGTCCCCTCATCATAGCGCATCCCATCGGCGAACACGTCGACGGTGACCACCACCGTATACGCAGCGGCCTGAGCGAGCCGTTCGATGCCTCCGAGCACCTCGCGCGCCGTAGCATCGGGGTCACGTGGGGACAAGCCGCCTTCCGCGAAGAGCTCGTTCGCAACCAGGTTGCCCACGTCCTCCAAAAGAAGCGTGCAGCCGCGCGGAAGCCCGGGCACTGCGGCGCCCACGTCACGCGTGCGCTCGAGGGTGGAAAACCCCTTGCCCTCGCGCAGCGCCCGATGGCGCGCGATGCGGCGGGCGCCCTCTCCCCCGAAG
>NC_021021.1:165406-168050 GCF_000210055.1 Gordonibacter pamelaeae 7-10-1-b | reverse complement strand
GCGAGAAGGCGCACGCCGGCGCGGGCAAGCCCGCACGCGACGGCGATTCCGACCTCGATCGCGCGCACGGCCCCATCGCGAGACATAGCGGGGCCGTGCGCGATGTTGCCGCTCCCCCGCCGCACGTTCGCGCGCACCATGCGCGCGTCTTCTATGCCCCGGGCCATGCCCACGTCGACGGGCACGACCTCGGCACCCGCGAACGCCGCCATGCGGCAGGCGCTCGTGGCCCCCTCGCACATGTTGCGCGCGACGGCTCGCGTCACGTCTTGCCCGCTTTGCGACACGCCTTCGGCAACGACCCCGTTGTCGGAGAAGAATACCGCGAGCGCACGGGGAAACTCGGCCACCTCGGCGCTCCCCTGAGCTGCGGCGATACACGCGACGGCGTCTTCAAAGTCGCCCAATCCCCCCAAGGGGTGCGCGATGGAGTCCCACGCGGCGTACGCGGCGGCGCGGGCGCACTCGTCTGCGGGCGCGATCCGGGAGAGCGCGGCTTCGAGCACGGCGCCAGGCGCCGATGAGAACGCACGCTCGACTTCCTCGCGGATGCAGGCAAGCGCGGTTTCGGTTGCTTCAGCCATGCCGTCTCCTCTCTGCGAACGACGCTGCGGCAGACGCGAACGCGCGCGCAACGTCGGGGTTCGCAGGATAGTACACATGCGGGAAGCCCGCCACCAGGGACGGAGTGGTCGTCATGCACGGCCAGCCCTTGTCGCGCCGGGGCTTCTGCGCCCAGAAGTCGCCGCCCGGGCAGGTGGACTGCCAGTAGTGGAACTCGTGCGCGCGGATGCGTGTGCCGCGCGGCCCGTAGAGCCCGTCGCGTTGGGAAGTGAGCTCCACGTACCCGAAATGGGACAGCCTTCCCCCGTTCTCGCTTGCGCCCTCAAGGGCGCCCGCAACAGGCCAGCGCCGCCCCTCGCTATCGGCGATTTCGCGCTGCAGGTACAGAAACCCACCGCATTCGGCGACCGTCGGCATGCCGGATTCCACCACGCGCCGCACCGCCTCGCGCATCGGCGCGTTCTCGGAGAGCTGCCGCGCATGGAGCTCCGGGTAGCCGCCCCCCAGATAGAGGGCGCTTGTCCCCCGGGGCAACCCGCTATCACACAGGGGACTGAAAAAGGCCAGCTCGCAACCCAGGTCCTCGAGCGCGCGCAGGTTCTCCTCGTAGTAGAACGAGAACGCCTCGTCACGCGCGACGGCGACGATGGGCCGCGCTCCCGCGATCGGCTCCAACCGGTAAGGTTCCTCGCGGATATCGGGTGCCGTCGCCGCTATTTCGAGCAAGCGGTCGACGTCGACGCTCTTTTCCACCAGCTCGGCCATCTTGTCGATGCGCGCGGAGAGCTGCTCGACCTCGTCGGCGGTCACAAGCCCCAGATGCCGGCTTTCGAGCGAAAACGCCTCGTCGGCGGGGATATTCCCCAAAACCGCGACGCCCGTGTGCTTCTCGATCGCAGGCGCCGCGTAGGCGCAGGCAGCGGCGCTCGTCTTGTTCAGCACGACGCCGCGCACGTTCGCACAAGGCAGGAACTCGGCGATACCGCGGATTACGGCGGCGAGCGATAAAGACGCCCCGCGCCCGTTCACCACTAAAACGACCGGCGTTTCCGTGTCGCGCGCAACCTGGTAGCTGCTCGCGTCGGCCACGCCGGGCGCCATGCCGTCGTAGAAGCCCATGACCCCCTCGAGCACCGCGACATCCGCGCCCGCGGCGCCGCGTGCGAGCAGGGCGCGCAGCGTCGGGGCGTCGGTGAAGAAGCCGTCTAAGTTGCCCGAGCGCGCGCCCACGACGCGGCGATGAAAGAGCGGGTCAATGTAGTCGGGGCCGCATTTGAAGGCCGCGCATGCAAGGCCGCGGCGCGCGAGCGCGCGCAGGAGCGCGCACGTTACGACCGTCTTGCCGCTCCCGCTCGAGGGCGCAGCGACCATGAAGTGCGGGATGGACGTGCTCACCGGGCGCCGCCTTCCCCATCTGCGGCGTTGCAGTTAGCAAGCGAGACCACCTCAACGGATGGGTTCCCCTCGGCAGAGGGGTCCTCCCCGACAGGCGACTCAGCAAGCGCCCCGACTTCGGCAAGCTCCTCGGCATCCGCGCCCGCACCACGCGCGCTGACGAGGAACACGGGGTTTTGCGCCTTCATAAGATGGTGCGAGCCTACAGCCTCGGCGCGGGCGGCAGACACCTGGCACGCCTCGAACCCCTTAAAGCGCGAACCCGAGAGGAGCGCGCACGCCTCGGTGAGCGTCTCAACGGTGACGCATGGCACGCACAGGCGAACCTGCGAGTTCTTCTCGAGCGCCGCCTCCACGATGGAGGGAAGCTCGCCCGCGCTCCCGCCGACGAACACGGCGTCGGGGACGGGCAGTTTCGCGAGCGCTTCGGGGGCGACACCGGGGACCGCATGCACGTTGCCGCACCCGAATGCATCCGCGTTCTCTCGGATGAGCCGCACGCCGGCCGCGTTGCGCTCGACCGCCCATACCGACCCCGCTCGCGCGACGAGCGCCGCCTCGATCGACACGCTCCCCGTGCCGGCGCCGACGTCCCACACGGTGTCGGTCGCGGCAAGGCGCAGCTTCGCGAGCGCGACGGCGCGCACCTCCTGCTTGGTCATGGGAACGTCGCCGCGGATGAAGA
>NC_021021.1:161982-165243 GCF_000210055.1 Gordonibacter pamelaeae 7-10-1-b | reverse complement strand
AGAGCCCGCGGGCGACCCGGCGCCGCCTGCGAACTCGATAAGCATCACGTTCAAGTCGTCGAACGTCTGACCTGCGATTTCACTTGCGGTCGTGCAGGTGATGCGCTCGTCGGGGTACGACAGGCGCTCGGCCACCGTCACGCGCGCGTCCCCGAAGCCCGCCTGCACAAGCTCGCCCGAAAGCCGCGAGGGGTCTTCCCCGCCCGACGTGGCGAGGAAGAGCTCACCTGCGCGCTCGGCCTCGGCCACGATGTCGCACGCCACGCCGTGAGCGCTCGCGAAGCGCCAATCCTGCCATGGACGCGCGAGGTGCGCGGCGAGATACGACGCTGAGCTTATGCCGGGAACGACGCGCACGTCCACCTGCGCGTCGCCGGAGAGCGCCTCCACCAGGCGGCGCGCGCCGCTGAACAGCCCCACATCGCCCGTCATCACGACCACGGCGCGCTGCCACGACGCCACATCGGTGAGCGCGGCGACGATGTCCGCCGTCTTCACGAGCTCGCATCTCACCACGTCGGGCGGCACGTCGATGCCGGCAAGCGCGCGATGAGCGCCGATGACCACGTCGGCGATGTCAATCGCATCGAGCGCCGCGCGCGAGAGCAAATCGGGGTTTCCGGGCCCCGCCCCGATGATCGTTACCTTTCGCATGGAATCTCCCGATACCCGCGCGGCGTGACCATACGGCCGCCTACGCGCTTCGTGTCCGCGTTGCCGACGAACACGGTGGTGAACATGTCGGCGTCGAACTCCCCCAGCTCGGAGAGCCTGCACATGCCCGACTGCTGCCCCTCGCGCCCGATGTTGCGTACCCAGCCGCAGAGCGTGTCGGGGGCCTTCCATTCGAGCATGATCCTCGCCGCGCGCGAGAGCCTGTCGGCGCGCTTTCTGCTGCGCGGGTTGTACAAACAGATGCAGAAGTCGGCGCTCGCCACGGCGGCGAGCCTGCGCTCGATGACCTCCCACGGTGTGAGCAGGTCGGAGAGCGACACGACCGCGAAGTCGTGGGCAAGCGGGGCGCCGAGCACCGCCGACCCGCTCTGAGCCGCGGTGGCCCCGGCGATAACTTCCACGTCTACATCGGGGTAGTCCTCCGCAAGCTCCAGCACGGGGCTCGCCATGCCGTACACGCCCGCGTCACCGCTGCACACGAGCGCCACGGCCTCTCCGCTCTGCGCGCGCGAAAGCGCCAGGCGGCACCGTTCGACCTCGTGCATCATCGGCGTCGCGAGATGCGCCGCGTCGGGCACGGCGGCGAGCGCAAGCTCCACGTATTTCGTGTACCCCACAACGATGTCGGCCGCCTCGAGCGCGCGCCGGGCCGCAATCGTCATGCCGTCGGGGCCGCCCGGGCCGATCCCCACCACGAAGAGATTTCCCATCACCGCTCCTTAAACGAAAGTTCGATAGTTACCTTGGAAAACGCGACGGTCACGCCGCCGTGAGCGAGCTTCGGGAAGATAAGTTTGCCCCCGTCCGCGAGCGCCGCGCGCTCGCACACGTTGTCGACCCCCACCGTCGCGCGCACGAAATCAGATGGCGAAACGCTGCCTTCGACCTGCGACAACTCCTCTGCGGAATACGTCGCAAGCGAGATATTGCGCGCGCGGCAGAAGGCGAGCAGACCCTCCTCGTGCGCCTTCACGTCGATCGTCGCCGCCTCGCGCACGGCCGAAGGCGAGATACCCGCCTGCCCGCACGCGAGAAGAAACGCCTCCTCGATCGCTTCGGCGCACGCACCGCGACGGCACCCTATGCCCGCAACGATGCAGGGCACGACAAGGCGAAGCGGCTCGGGCGCAGGCGCCTGCGCCCGCACGCCCGCCGGCTTCCCCGTCTCACCGGCGGGCATGACCTCGCCCGTTGTCTCCGCCGCGCGAACGGACGCACCTGCATTCGCGCCAGCGAACGGCGACACGACGATATCGGCCCGAGCGCGGTCGGACGCAATGTCAACCCCCTCAGGCGGCTGTCCCGAAATCGGCATGTCGGAATAGAGCGCCACGCGCCCGCCCGAAAGCAGCCGCGCCGACACTCGCTTGATGGCCTCGGGATTCGAAACGGCGAGCCCCGCACAGCGCGCCCACGTATCCACCGCCCACACGCCGCGGACGTCGGTCGCCGTGGTGATGACGGGGATGGCCCCTGCCGCGCGTGCCACAGTTTGCGCAAGCTCGTTCGCACCGCCCAAATGTCCCGACAAAAGCGGGACGGCAAAGCGCCCCGCCTCGTCGATCGCCACAACCGCGGGATCGCTTGCCTTCGAGGCGACATGCGGCGCGATCGCCCGCACGGCGATGCCCGCCGCGCCCACGAACAGAAGCGCGTCCGACGCTTCCCACGCGAGCGCCGTCCATGCGCGCAGGTCGACCTTCCCCTCGCCGAACCCGCGCGAAACGGAAACGCCCCAGCCAGGGTCATCTTCACCCGTCTGCGCGCAATCGGAAAGCGCGCGTGCGGTGCGCTCCGCTAACGCATACCCCCTCTCAGTGAACGCTATGCAGGAAACCCTCATCTAGCGCACCACCATCGTCGAGAAGTAGCTGCCCCGATCGGGCACATCGTCGAGCGAGCGGTACACGCGCTCGCTCGGAAGCCCACAGTCCTCTACGAGCTCGGCACCGTCGAAGGCGCCCTCCTCGCGAAGGATGCGCTTCGTGTCCGCAAGCGAGCGGCGCGCCTTCATGACCACCTTCGTCCCCGGCCAGCCGATTGCGCGGCGCACGTCGTCGTAGCCGCCGGGCACGATGTGCAGAGGCGACGACATCTCGGGCGTGAGGTCGCGCTCGAGCGCCGCGGCGACCGCGCAGAAGCTCGGCACGCCGGGAATGGCGCGCGCCTCGAACCCGCGGGCGCGCACGTCGGGCGCTATGCGCTGGAAGGTGGCGTAGATGCTCGGGTCCCCCAGGTTCAGCAGCGCGACGTCGCGGACCGCATCCAGGTGCGCGACAAGCTCGCGAACAAGCGAGGCATGCTCAGCCGCGCGGCGCTCGGCGTCGCGCGTCATCGAGAATCGCACGGGGATCACCGTCTTGCCTGTAAGGTCAACGGCGCCGCGCACGATGTCGAGCGCGACCATGACCCCGTCCGCCGTCTGCGGTGCGGCGATGACCGGACACGATTCGATTGTGCGGACGGCCTTGATCGTGAGCAGCTCGGGGTCGCCAGGCCCCGTGCCCACCCCGTACAGCACGCCTTTACTCATACGTCGCCCCCAATTCCCCGATAACTGCATCGGCGCCCGACGTGCGGAAAAGC
>NC_021021.1:137612-161173 GCF_000210055.1 Gordonibacter pamelaeae 7-10-1-b | reverse complement strand
CCGTGCGGTCGATGCCCTCTCGCGCGCCCGCATCGGCGAGCGTGCCCACTGTGCAGCGCACCACGCGCTCCTCAGGCCAGGTCGCCTTGTACACGAGCGCCGCCGGCTCGTCGGAGCTGCGGCCCGCGGCCAAAAGCTCGGCGGAAAGCTCGGCGAGCATACCCGAGCTCAGGAAGATGACCATAGTCGAGCCGCTTTCCGCCATGGTGCGCATGCCCTCGCCCGCGGGCATGGGGGTGCGCCCGGAAAGCCGCGTGATCACGACCGACTGGCTGATTCCCGGCAGCGTGTATTCCTGGCGAAGCGCCGCCGCGGCACCGCAAAAGCTCGACACGCCGGGCACCACCTCGTAGTCCACGCCGCGCGCGTCGAGCGCGTCCATCTGCTCCTGGATGGCGCCGTACAGGCACGGGTCGCCCGTGTGCAGGCGCACCACTTCCTCGCCCCGCGCATCCGCCGCGCACATCACGTCGAGCACTTCCTCCAAGGTCATGTGCGCGCTGTCGTAGACGACGCAGGATTCCTTGCACTCGGCGAGCAGCTCGGGGTTCACAAGGCTCCCCGCCCAAACGACCACGTCGGCCGCGCGCAGAAGACGCGCCCCGCGCAGCGTGATAAGGTCGGCGGCGCCCGAACCTGCGCCAACGATATGGATCATCCGAGCCTTCCCTTCCCGTTTCTCATCGCAACCGTTTACGCCGCCCTTCGCGCAGCGGGCAAAACACGGCGCCCGCAGCGGCAATCGGCGCAAATACGTAGGCAGGAGGCGCAATGCCGCCCGCCCTGGCTTTGACACGCCCACAAGCGTCCACTATCATAGTAGCAGTTTCGGCAACGAGCATATGACAATCGAATAAAAGGAAACGACCGGCGCGGCGCCCGCACAGCCCGCGCTGGCTTGCGGAGGGAACCAGGTGGGAATCCTGGGCAAGGGACATTACTGTATAGGACGCGCGGGCGAACCGCCTCGCGCCCCAAGCCAGACTGCTTCGCCTTTTCCTCACGGCATCGCCGTGGCGTTAGCTCCTTGTGAACCCCGAGGAGTGCGCTTCCCTTTCGAATGAGCCGGCCGCAGCCGGCAAGAAACAGGCGCGCTATCCCTTTGCGGACGAGCGCGCTTTTCTTTCGCTTGTGCCGATAAGCAACTGTCGCCGGGGGACCGGCAAACCGAGGAAAGGGAAAACCATGTCCGACCAGATGTCACGCCGCGGCTTCATGGGCGCCGCAGCAACCGGAGCCGTCGCGCTCGCCGGAGTCGCGCTCGCGGGCTGCTCCAGCACCTCCGCGAGTTCCGAGAAATCGAGCGAAAAGGAGAAAGCCGTGAAGCCGGTCATCCTCGTCACGAGCTTCGGCACGAGCTACAACGACTCGCGCCACATCACCATCGGCGCCATCGAAGACGCTATCCGCGAGAAGTACTGGCAGGACTACGACATCCGCCGCGCCTTCACCGCGCAGATCATCATCGACAAGCTGAAGGAGCGCGACGGCATCACGATCGACAACATGACCGAGGCGCTCGACCGCTGCGTGAAAGACGGCGTGAAGGAAGTCGTCGTGCAGCCGACGCATCTCATGGCTGGCCTGGAATACACCGACGTGAAAGACGAGCTCGACAAGTACGCCGACAAGTTCGACAAGATCTCGCTCGGCGACCCGCTGCTCACCTCCGACGACGACTACAAGAAGGTGGCCGCAGCCATTAAGGAGAACATGGCGTCCTTCGACGACGGCAAGACGGCGCTGTGTCTCATGGGCCACGGCACCGAAGCCGATTCCAACGCCGACTATGCCAAGATGCAGGAAGTGTTCAAGAACGAGGGCTTGACGCAGTTCTTCGTCGGCACCGTCGAGGCTGAACCGACCTGCGAGGATGTTATCGCCGCCGCGAGCGCCGCAGGCTACAAGAAGGCCGTGCTCGCACCGTTCATGGTGGTCGCGGGCGACCACGCGAACAACGACATGGCAGACGAGACCGACCCCGACAGCTGGGCTGCGAAGTTCGTGGCCGCCGGCTTCGAAGTGACGTGCCTGCTCCAGGGTCTGGGACAGAACGTCGCGGTCGACGACATCTACGTCTCGCACGTGGACGACGCCATCGCCAAGCTGTAAACTCGCCGCGCACGGGGGCGCCGGTCGCGTCCCCGTGCAACGGGCATGCGCCTTCCCCGACTGACGGCGCATGCCCGTTGCATTCGCATCCCGCCCGCCCACCGCACGGCGCGGGCGGTCGAACCGATTGGAAGGAACCCCTCCATGTTGAAGAAAACCCTCGCCTTCGCCCTGTCGGCGGCGCTTTGCGCGTTCTCGCTCGCCGGCTGCGCCGGAAATTCAAGCGGCAGCGCAAAGGCAAGCGATGCCGATTCCCAGGAAAAGACCGAACAGGCGGCCGATGCGCCCGAGGGCGCAAGCGCTGCCCCCATCACCGCCGACAAGGTGGCCGACGGCACCTATCCGATCACCGTAGATTCCAGCTCGAACATGTTCAAGATCGTGGACGCCCAGCTCATCGTGGAAAACGGCTCCATGCACTGCGTGATGACGCTTTCCGGCACGGGCTACGGCAAGCTCTTCATGGGCACGGGCGATGAGGCTGCCGCCGCGAGCGAGGCCGACTTCATCCCCTATGTGGAAAACGCGGAAGGCAAGTACACCTACGACGTGCCCGTTGAAGCGCTCGACGAGGACATCGCCTGCGCCGCCTGGAGCATTAAAAAGGAGCAGTGGTACGACCGCACGCTCGTGTTCGAATCCGCCGGCGTCGATCTGCGCGCCGACGCGCTGAAGTAACGCCATGCGGTCGATTCTTCCCAAGGGGGAAAGCAGGAAGCACCGCAGCATCGCGGCGCGCGCGATCGCCTGCATTCTCGTCGCCCTGCTCGCGCTTCCCTTCGCGGGGTGCAGTGCGAGCCCGAACGCGACCGGTGGCACGGCGGGCTCTCAGGAATACACTGTGAGCGTCTCGCTTTCCGGCGGGTCAGGGCGCGCAAGCATCGCCTCACCCACCACAATTGTGAAGGATGGCGACACCTACACCGCGACCATTACCTGGTCGAGTTCGAACTACGACAAGATGACCGCCGACGGCGTGGACTACGCGCCCGTAAACGACGGCGGCAACTCCACGTTCAAGATACCCGTCACGCTCGACGAGGACATCGCCGTGTCGGCCGAGACCGTCGCCATGTCGACGCCGCACACCATCGACTACACGCTCTACTTCGACTCATCCACCATGAAGGAGAAATCGGGCGACGATGCAAGCGGCGGCTCCCCTGCGGGAACGGCTTCAAGCGCCGCGGCCGACTTCCACAACGCCGATTTGGGCTGCGGCTGGGAGCCGACGGGGGCGCTTCAGCTTGAATACGCCGAGCACTTCACTGTCGACGAGTTCGAAGGCGGCCTGCGGCTTATCTGCGTTTCGAACGGGGAGCGCTTCCTCGTGGTGCCGCAAGATGCGAAGGTACCTGATGGGTTGAGCTCCGACATCGCGGTCATAAGGCGCCCCGCCGACAAGGTGTACCTCGTGTCGTCGGCGACGATGTGCCTGGTCGACGCGCTCGATGCGAACGACAATATCTTCATGTCGGGCACGAAGGCCGACGATTGCTCGGTCGCGGGCTTCAAAAGCGCGCTCGAAAGCGGGGCGATCGCCTACGGCGGCAAGTACAGCGCGCCCGACTACGAGCGAATATCGGCCTCGGGCTGCACGCTCGCCATCGAGAACGCCATGATCAACCACACGCCCGATGTGAAGGAAAAGCTGCAAAAGCTCGGGCTCGTCGTGCTCACCGAACAGTCGTCGAGCGAGCCCGAAGCACTCGGGCGCGTCGAGTGGATTAAGCTTTTCGGCGTCCTGTTCGACAAGGAAGACGAGGCCGCGCACCTGTTCAACGAGCAGAAGGCCCGCGTCGAGCAAACGTCGGGGCTCGCGTCGTCAGGTAAAACCGTGGCGTATTTCTACATTAACTCGAACGGGGCCGCCGTCACGCGGCGGGCGGGCGACTACGTGGCGCAGATGATCGAGCTTGCAGGCGGCAGCTACGCGCTCGATGACGCGCAGACGGCGTCGACGTCAGGTTCGTCAGTAACGCTCGAAATGGAGCGCTTCTACGCGACGGCGAAGGATGCCGACATCATCGTCTACAACGGCACCATCGACGAATCGGTTGCCACCTTGAACGACTTCGTAGGCAAAAACGCGCTATTGTCGCAGTTCAAAGCCGTGAAGAACGGCAACGTCTGGGTCACAAGCGCCGACATGTACCAGCAGATGACTTCTACCGCCGACATTATCGACGAGCTGCACGGGGCGTTCACCGGCGATGACGCGAGTGACTTCCATTATCTGAGGAAGCTCGGCTAGCGCCATGAGAAGCCGGCTTTCCATGGCATACGACGAATCGGGGCGCGCCGCGCGGTGTCGCATCGTGACGGCGCTGCTCGCTGTTGCCCTCATCGTGCTCGTCGGGGCCAACCTGTGCATCGGGAGCGTGCTCGTGCCCGCAGACCACATCCCCGGCATCCTTTCGGGCGGCGCGGCCAATTCCATGGAAAGCCAGGTCATCTGGGAGATTCGCCTGCCGCGTGTGCTTTCAGCCGTGCTTCTCGGCGGGGCACTTTCGCTCTCCGGGTTCCTGCTGCAGACGTTTTTCAACAACCCCATCGCCGACCCGTTCATCTTGGGCGTCTCCTCGGGCGCAAAGTTCGTCGTCGCGCTTACGATGATCGTGCTTCTGGGCGCGAACCAGGCCATGTCCTCGCCGGCCATGGTGGCCGCAGCGTTTCTGGGCTCGCTTATCACCATCGGCTTCGTGCTCCTCATCGCACGGCGCATAAGTTCCATGGCCATGCTCATCGTGGCGGGCGTCATGGTGGGATACATCTGCTCGGCGGCGACGAACTTCCTCATCGCCTTCGCCGACGACCAGTCCATCGTGAACCTGCACAACTGGTCTTTGGGTAGCTTCTCGGGTTCGAGCTGGGACGACGTTGCGGTCATAGCGGTCGTGGTGATCACCGTGAGCGCATGCGTATTCGCGATATCGAAGCCCCTTTCCGCCTTCCAGCTGGGAGAAGCCTACGCGAAAAGCGTCGGCGTGAACGTCGCACGCTTCCGCGTGGTGCTCGTCCTTCTAGCGAGCATGCTCTCCGCCTGCGTGACCGCGTTCGCTGGCCCGGTGTCGTTCGTAGGCATCGCGGTTCCGCATCTCGTGAAGTCGGCGCTGAAGTCGTCGAAGCCCATCCGCGTGATTCCTGCGTGCTTCTTGGGAGGCGCCATCTTCTGCGCGGGCTGCGATTTGATCGCGCGCACGCTGTTCTCTCCCGTCGAGCTTTCCATCAGCGCCGTCACCGCCATCTTCGGCGCGCCGGTGGTTATCGCGCTCATGTTGAAGAAGCGGGTGAGGTAGATGGGGAAATTCGTGCCGCGGCCCAAAACGCTCGGAGGGGACATTCCATGCTTAGACAGTCCTGAGCTCGCACGAAAGCGCCAGAAGGCGCTTTCGGCTCGTGCGGAACTGCGCGTGGAACGCCCCCTCCGAGCGGAGTCGAACCTCGAAACCCCGGTCGAAACGCAGGCTGACGGAGCGCCGCTTTTCCGCATAAGCGACCTGTCGGCGGGCTACGACAAGAAGGTCGTAGTCGAAGGCGTCGATCTGGAGGTTCGCGCGGGCGACGTCGTGGCGCTCATCGGGCCGAACGGCTCGGGCAAGTCGACCATCTTGAAAACCATCACACGCCATCTGGCACCGCTTGCCGGCGCGGTCGAGCTCGACGGGCGGGAGATTTCCCGATGGAAGACGGCGGAGTTCGCAAGGAACCTTGCCGTTATGCTGACAGATCGCCCCCAGACCGAGCTCCTCACCTGCCGCGATATCGTAGAGGCGGGAAGGCATCCCTACACCGGGCGAATGGGCACACTCTCGCCCGACGACCATAGTCGGGTCGACGAGGCCATGAAAACCGCGCATGTGGAAGAGCTCGCCGAGCGCGACTTCATGCAGATAAGCGACGGGCAACGCCAGCGCGTCATGCTCGCACGCGCCATCGCGCAGGATCCGCGTGTGCTCGTGCTCGACGAGCCCACGTCGTATCTCGATATCCGCTACCAGATCGACCTGCTGCGAATACTTCGCCACCTTGCGAAATCGCGGAATGTGGCTGTCATCATGTCCATCCACGAACTCGAGCTCGCGCAAAAAAGCGCCGACAAGGTGATTTGCGTGAAGGACGGCCGGGTCTTCCGCGCCGGCGCACCCGAGGACATATTCACGCGCGAGACGATCGACGAGCTCTACGGCCTTCAACATGGCACCTTCAACGAGCGCTTCGGCAGCGTGGAAATTGGGCGCCCGCACGGCAATGCGCACACGTTCGTCATCGCCGGCGCAGGTACAGGGTCGGCTGTGTTTCGCCAGCTCATCCGGCAGGGCAAGGCGTTCTACGCGGGCGTTCTGCACGAAGGGGACATCGATTGCGAGCTCGCGCGCGACCTGGCGGCGGAATGCGTGGCCGAGCGCGCCTTCGAGCCGATCGGGGATAAAACCATAGCCCGCGCCAAAGAGCTCCTCGTCCACTGCGCGCGCCTTATCGTGTGCCCCGCCGCCTTCGGCACCATAAACGCCCGCAACGCCGAGCTCGTCGAGTTCGCACGCTCGCATGGTATCGAGGTCATGCGAGCGTGCGAAGGCGCATCGGAGGATTCCCAATAGCCATTAGAGCAGCAAGGCAGATGCGTAGAGCGAAAGCGGGAGATTCCCGAGCGCAATGAGACCGGGCCCTCACTATCCCGCAGGTTGCCTGCAGCAAAGCATACACGCACCCGCGTAACGCCGAACGGGGCGGGCTCCCCAGACCGCACAGCCCGCGCGCGCCACCCGGCAATGCATTTCTCCTTCGTGCTCGCCGCTCTGCGCTGCAGGCGCATCGTTATGAAATGGATACGTACCCCAGCGCGCAAGACTTCCACCATAAACGATGTTCGCATTATCTTCAGGGAAGTGGAGTGGGTATGATGAATTGGACACCAGGTTAAGAGCGAAAGGTGTTTAGGATGACCCAAAGAAGAAAGCGATACGACAGGCAGTTCAAGGTCTCGACGGAAAAGGCGGCCCTGTCCGGGGAAATGACGGTCAAAGACCTATCGGAGGAACTCGGCATAAAGGGACGACGCTGAGAAGATGGGCCCGCGAATACGAGGAGATGGGATACGACGCGTTCCCCGGAAACGGCTCTCCGAAGATCAACAAGGACTACGAGATCGCGAAGCTCGAGAAGAAGGTCGAGGAGCTCGAGCGCGAGAACGAGATACTGAAAAATTTCCGGGCCTTCTTGAGTCAAGGCCATGCGCGAGGCGCGGGTTCCTCGAAGAGCATAGGGGGCGAGATCGGCCCCATCAAGAAGGCATGCGGGCTGATGAAGGTCTCGAAATCCGGTTTCCACGAGTATCTCTCCCGGAAGAAGTCCAACGCCCAGATAGAGCGAGAGGAGCTCGAAGGGTTCGCCGTCGAGGCCTTCCATCGGCGCAAGGGCCGTTACGGCTGCCGGCGCATCGACCGCGAACTGCGAAAAAGCGGCATCGCCGTGAGCGAGAAGCGCGTGCTCCGCATCATGCAGAAGCTCGGACTCGCCGGAAAGGGCGCGACCCGAAAACGCCGCATCCAGAAGAAGATCGAGCCGGGACACCCTCGGCTGAACCTGGTAGAGCGCGCCTTCGCCGTGGGCGAGCGCAACAGGCTTTGGGTGGGCGACATCACCTACATACCCACAAGAGAAGGGTGGCTCTATCTCGCGGCCGTGATAGACGCCTCCTCCCGCAAGGTCGTGGGCTGGTCGATGTCCGAGCGCATCACCGAGAAGGTTGCGACCGATGCGATAGAGCAGGCGGTTGGCAGGGAGGGTCCGCCAGACGACGGCAGCCTTGTCTTCCATGACGACCAAGGCGCGCAGTATACCTCGCGCTCCTTCCACTTATAATCGAAGCCGAGAAGCTGCATGGCCTTCAGCGTGTCAACGGATATAAGAGACTTTAGACTCCCAAGGCTCTCGAGGTTCGTGTCACCATTTCCGGCCTACCGCCTCCAATTGCTTTATCGCTATCAATTACCATGCTGCTTTAGCCAGCCCATTATTTGGCTTATGAAACAGAGATCCCGTATGCACAGGAGACACACCGAAAACAGGTTTTGCAAGAAATTGGGGCCCCATACCGTCGATGCGGTTACAATTACACTCAGAGACGCGGCGCACCCGCAGGCCGCTCGCGAAACAGCTCACGACCTGCGAAAACACCTTTACTTTGTTCGTGCTAGATTTGGCGGGAAGCGCGAACGCACCCATAGATTTCTCAGAGAACTCCGGGCGCGGGCCCACCGTGGACATCCCTTTTGTCAAGACGAAAAAACAAGATTACCTGCAGAAATACTCCGGCTAGGTAGTTGAGCTATTTGTCTTCTGGAGTTTGAATCTCCAGACTTTTGCAGCTCATTCCGACCGTCATCGGCGATGAACCAGCTCCGAAAAGCCGCCTCTAAATCAGATAGCAAATCGTCCCATTGGGGCAGATTCCCAATGGGACGATTCTTCGCATCAGCGTCGACACATACACTAGCAAGGAAACTATGGATCAACTCGAGAATGCGGGCAACGAACTCGCTTTGCTTCAACACCGGCAGAATGGTTCCGGACGCGTTCCGCACTTCCTGTTTCATGACCAGCTTGCCCCTTTTCTGAAAACTCACTGGCACAACCAAGGAACAGGACCGGAACTTGCGGTTCTCCTTATCCTTCTTCAACATCAAGTCGTCGGCGTCGAAAAAGCTCAACCCCCGCTCAGTGGGAGGAAGAACCTCGTAGCTCACAACGCTGTCCAGCATCCGCCTGCCCGGGCTCACGCTCTCGCTGATGCGGGAGAACACCATGCGGGGCTCCACAAACGCGTTGACGAGGAACTCGTCCGCATACGCTTGGACGTTCTCCTTCAGATCTGTTTGAGAGCCAAAAATTTTACGCCACCGAATCTCGCTCCCCTTTTGGGGGAACACGACCGGCTCCTCTTTGACTTCATAGCCCTTCCGGTAGTACCGCCAGACAAGCCTGGCCGAAATAAGCATGACCACTGCGCTGAACAGCGACAAGGCCAGCTCGATCTGCGGGCGCATGCTTTGAGGTGCCTCTTCGCCTTCGGAAGGAGACGCGGGTTTCCCGTCTACCTCAACTTCGGCAACCTGCTCCCAAGTCAGCTCCGGGTGACAGGTTTCGGCATATATCACGAAAAGACCGTTGAAGACGAGAAAGAAGAAGGCGAGTGCCGACAGCACGAAAACGGTGATCGCAATGGCGCGTTTCAGATTGACAGCCTGCCATTCGGACGAAGACCCAAGAAAATGATGCGCTCTTCCCTTCGATCGCGGGCCTGCAAAAATACCGCCGACAGGTTCGACACTCTTCCCCATAACCGTCCGGTTCGGGTGGCTCACGCGGTCTTCCTTACTACTTCCAGGCCGACGCTTGCCGGCACGGTGCGGCCGAAGAGGGTGACGTCGAGGTAAGGCGCGGCGCTTATGGCGGTCGATCTTGCGGATGTCGCCCTCGAAGCCCATGAGGGGGCCGCGCGTCACCGTGACCTTGTCGCCTGTGATGTAGCCCTCGCTCATGCGGACGATGTGCTCGCCGTCCATGAACGACAGGAACCAGTCCTGCTCCTTCTTCGTCAGCGGGAAGAAGGAGTTCTCCTCGTTGCCCAGCAGGCGAATGGGCAGGGGTACGCGCAGCAGCTCTTTGTTGAGCTCCTCGGCATCGCCCGTGACAAAGAACAGGTAGCCGGGGAACAACAGGCGGCGCGCCAGCTTCCACTCGCCGCGGACGCGCCACATGGTCTCGTACTCGGGCATGAAGCACTCCTCGAGCACGTCCGAGGACACCAGGCGAAGGCAGAGGTCGCGCGTCGCGGACTCGCGCCCCGCCTGCACCTGCGCCACGTACCACATCGCCAGCCCCTTTCCCGCCGCGTCGATGCTCCGCCAAAAGAAAAGAGGATGAACAGCTGCACGCTTCTGCTTTCCCGGCCTATGACCGCGAGAGAGATCGCCTGCACCTATTCATCCTCTTGTCGATCGACGGAACGCGCTTAGCGACGATTACGCCATCTCAAGATATGTAAGTTGCCTTGATGTTGCTTTTATACAACATCAAGGAGCCAAAGAAAGGCGCCTTGCGCCCTTCGAATGGTCAACGGTTGGGCAATGTTGTATATAGTCCGTTGTTATACATACAACACGCCCGTAGTCTTCGTTCATGCGAAACTTACTGCAAACAAAAGTCGGGTTGCGGATCAAGGACCTGCGCGCCGCCGCCGGGCTAAGCCAGGAGCGGTTCGCCCTGAAGATCGGCATGGACCGCACCTATCTCGCCTCCATCGAAGTGGGCGGGCGCAACGTCACGCTGCAGAACCTCGCCAAAATCGCCAACGGCTTCGACATGACCTTGTCGGAGTTCTTCGAGGGCATCCCCCGCATCGATCCCCGCGAGTAGAGGCCCGCGATGCTTTCCGCACCTCGGCTACCCGATTATAACCTATAGTTGTATAAAAACAACAATTGAGTAACAGGATGCCGGGGGAACGGCGCGGCACCCACCTGCGAGCAGCCTTGGGCCGGCCGGTTTCGTGCTATGCTGCGGGACAGACGACGCCGTGGCCGACCCGACGAACCCCGAGAGCGACCGAACAGGAAGGAAGAACCCATGCCGAAGGACCACGACCGCAAGACGAACGCGCTGCGCGAGCTGGATGCGGCGGGCGTGCTGTACGAGGCGCGGTTCTTCGCATGCCCCGAGGCGCTCTCGGGTGTGGAGGTGGCAAGCCTGCTGGACCTCGACCCGGACCGCGTGTTCAAGACGCTCGTCACGCAAGCGAAGTCGGGCGAGCACTACGTGTTCATGATACCCGTAGCCTGCGAGCTGGACCTGAAGAAGGCCGCCGCGGCCGTGGGCGAGAAGGCCGTGGCCATGCTCCCCGCGCGCGAGCTGCTGCCGCTCACCGGCTACGTGCACGGCGGCTGCTCGCCCATCGGCATGAGGCGCCCCTTCCCCACCGCCATCGACGAGACGGCGGACCTTTTCGAGCGCATCGCGTTCTCGGGAGGTCGCCTGGGCTGCCAGGTGGAGATGGCGCCCGACGACCTGGCGCGCATCGTGCCGCTCGTGCGCGCCGACCTGACGGTGGTATGAGGGCGGACGCGGCGCCTCCTACCAGTGGCTTACCACGACGTCGCCCGACTGGATGATGCCGTACAGCTCCGCAGCCTTGTACGGCGGCAGGTTCACGCAGCCGTGGCTGCCGGCGCCGTCGCGGTAGCGCGTGCCGCCGAACGACGACTGCCAGTCGGCATCGTGCAGGCCGATGACGTTGCCCACGAACGGCATCCAGTACTGCACGTCAGACTCGTAGATCTTCTTCCCGTTCTCGTAGCCGATGAGCTTCGAGGGGCTGGCCTTCTGGTTGAGCCAGTACACGCCCACCGACGTATCATGCACGCCGTCGGGAATGCCCGACACGATGGGCGACTCCCATATGAGCGCCCCCGTCTCGTCGTAGAACCGCGCGTACTGCTCGGCCAGGTCGATGTCGCAGTAGCGCAGGCCCCAGTCCTGCGCGCCGGCGCCGTTATAGCCCGTGCCGACCGAGGTGCAGGGAACCTCCGCGGTCTGCACGGTGCCGGCCGCCACGGACTCCTTCACCAGGTTGAGCAGCGCGTCGCGGTCGACGCTCCAGCCGTAGACGCCGCCCGCCACCGTGACCACCTTGCCGTCGGGACGCGTGTAGGTGCGCTGCGTGCCCACCGTGTTGCAGGCGGCCGCCAGCTCGTCGACCCAGGCCGTGAGCGCGGCCTCGTCGAGCGTGGCCGAGAGGTCGTCGCCCAGGCGCACCCACTGCGAGATGAGGTCGGCGTTCACCTCGCCGGCCGTGCCGCCGGCCATCGTGAGCACGAGGTCGGCCTTGATCATGGTGTTCGCCTGCTCGGCCGCAGCCGTGAGCTTCGGGTCGGATGAGAGCACCTTGGGCTGCTGCAGGACGTCCGCCCCCAGCTTCACCGTGGGCTGCAGGGCCAGCACGGCGTCGTCCACGGCCTTGATGACGGCATCGTAGCTAAGCGCCGTGCCCACAGCCTCCGGCTCCACAATGAACGCGCCCTTGGCCTCGCTGTAGGCGATCACGGCGTCCGTGGGCGGCGTGGCGGTCTTGTTGAACTCGTCCACCGCGGCGCGCACCGTGTCGCCCAGGCCGCTCTCGTTATATGTGGCTGCGAGCTTGTCGCTCTCGTCATGGGCCTTCAGTATCTCGAGAGGCCACGCCCACGCGTTCGCAGAGGCGTGCATCGCATCGGTGGCGGCCCGGCCGTCCAGCCTCATGCCCGCCTCCGCCGCGGACAGCTTGAGCGAGAAGCCCTGGCCCTCCACCTTCAGCACGTAGTCGTCGATGACGTCGGCGAGCATGCCCTGAACCTCCGCGGACGACTTGAGCGACACGTCGAGGTCGCCCACGGTCGTGCGCGGCAGGAAGCGGTCCATGAACACGAGCGCCCCGGCCAGGTACACCACGGCCAGCAGGGCGACGATCACGCCGAGGACGATGCCGAGCACCTTGAGCGGCTTGCGGCCGCCCTTGGCGTCCGCCTCGCTCAGCTGGAGGGCCACGACGCGCTCGACGTCATCGACGGCGTGTTCATCCCGGCGCTCGACGCCGTGGGGGAGCGCTTCGAGCGCGGCGAGTTCTTCCTTCCGCAGCTCATGGCCTCGGCGGAGGCGGTAAAGGCCGGCTTCGACGTGGTGCGCTCGCGCCAGGGGGAGGCCGTTCCCACCGACGACGGCACGGCCATCGTGCTGGCCACCGTGCAGGGCGACATCCACGACATCGGCAAGAACATCGTGCGCATGCTCTTGGAGAACTACGGCTACCGGGTGATCGACCTGGGCCGCGACGTGGCGCCCGAGCGCGTGGTGCAGGCGGTGCGCGAGCATGGGGCGCGGCTCGTGGGCCTCTCGGCGCTCATGACCACCACGGTGCGTGCCATGGAGCAGACCATCGCGCTTTTGCACGAGCAGGTACCGGGCACGGCGGTGTTCGTGGGCGGTGCCGTGCTCACGGCCGACTACGCGCGCAAGATCGGCGCGGACTACTACGGCAAGGACGCTGCCGAGGCCGCGCGCATTGCTGAGCGGTTTTTCGCCGCGCACCCGGCAATATGAAAACGAGATGCTTTTGCGGGTGCAACCGGCAGGAGTTCTTGCTATGATGTGTGCCAAGGCTTATTCCCGAGGAAAGGGGTCCGCTATGGGTGTGAAATCGGCGGAGGCGCTCGACGTTTCGTTCGACGAGCTGCCGAACTACCTGCACGCCAAGCATTCGGTGTACATGGAGGTCGGCGGCGCAACGTACTACCTGACCGACGTGAACGACCGCTACTGGCGCGCACAGGACACGGCCCAGTTCAACGACAAGGGCCACTACGTGGACGCGAGCGAGCTGGTGCCCACGGTGAGCGAGTTCATGACGCTTCCCTTCGTGGACGGCAAGTCGATTGGGGATGTGTTCGAGGAAGCAACCTTCTACGCCTCGGAGAAAACCGAATAGAGAAAACAAGGACGGCCGCGCAAGCGGCCGTCCTCCGTTTGGGGGCGTGACAAAGGGACGGGGATAATGTCACGTTCTCGGGCGTTTTGCAGCCCCGCGCCTCAACGAGGAACGTGACATTATCCCCGTCCCCTTGTCACGCCTGCATCCCGCGCGCCACCCATGCGGCGCTCGGGACTTCATGCGCCTACGCCGGGCGGATGACGAGCTCCTTGATCAGGCTGTCGTCCAGGCTGCACACGCCGTCGTTGCAGTTCTCGATCTGTGCGAGGGCGTGGATGATGGTGCCGTTGTAGTCGGCGTAGAAGTTCACGGTGCGCTCGTTCACGATCCGCGGGTCGCGCATGGTGAAGCCTCCGAACATGAACTTGTTGTGGAACGACATCTCGATGGCGTTGCGCCCGTACAGGAACGTGTTCTGCCGCTTCACCATGGAGGGGCAGTAGTCCACGAGGCGGCAGTCCTCGGTGAAGCACGCCGCGAGGCCCTTGTGGTCCTTGCCCTGCATCGCGGTGACGAAATCGTTGATGACCATGTGCGCCTCCTAGTAGACTTTCTCGGAATTGAGCAGGGCGTCGGTACCGCCGTCCACGAACAGCACCACGCCGTTGATGCCGCTGGCCTCGGGGCTGGCGATGAACGCCATGGCGTTCGCTATCTCGATGGGCTCCATGAGCGGCTCCTCGCCGAAGTGGGTCGGCACGGGGATGGCTTCCATGGCCGCGCGCTGCTCGGGCAGCATGTTCGCGGTCATGGCCGTGCGCACGTTGCCCGGTGCGATGGCGTTCAGGCGCACGCCGCGCGAGCCCCAGTCGGGGCTCATGCGCCGCACCCAGCGGGCGAGCGCGTACTTCGTGGAGGCGTAGTACACGTGCCCGACGGCCGGATCGACGTCCTTCACGAGCTCCAGGATGCGGTCCTCGTCGGCCTGGTTGTTCAGCATGCCGGCCACGTCCATGCGCGCCGCGCCCTGGGCGATGGAGTTCGACGACGTGATGACGCAGCTGCCGCCCTTCTTCTCCAAAAGGTCGCGCGCGCCCTTGGCCATCTCGGTGGCGCCGAAGTAGTTGAGCGAGATGATGAGCGAGATGGGCACCTTGCCGCCCGACACGCCCGCGTTGCAGATCATGGCGTCGATGCCCTCGGGATAGCGCTCGTGCAGCTCGGCGATGGCGCCCGCGCGGCCCTCCTTCGTGGCCAGGTTCGCCTCGATGTCGCCGTCCTTGAGGTCGATGTTGACCACCTCGTGGCCGCGTTCGCGCAGGATCTCGGCCGTCTTCGCGCCGATGCCGCTCGACGCGCCGGTGATGACGTAGATGCCCATGCGTCCTTCCTTTCATGCGGGGCCGCGCGCGGCGCCGCCCTTATCGATACGCATTACTATTAAGAAGTAAATCATATACCATGGCTCCCGGCGGCCCGCCTGCGCCGGGGCCAACGGTAGCCGAGGCGTCATCCGCGGCGGCTCCCTTTCGGCAGGCGGCCTCGGCGGCTGCCGAAACCGTTGGAGGGGCAACAGCTGCGGGCATCGGGCGCTTCGGGGGCGTGGGGCGAACCGGTGGCTGGCAAGCTTCCCCAACTGGCGGGATAGATTAGGAACATAAGTTCTTAAATTCCCGATCATAAGCTTGAAATCCGTGCTATACTGCCCCTAGCCGCCCCTTGACTATTGGAGGATGCCCATGGTTGCCTGGCACGAGCTGTTCCCCGTAGACCGCGAGCCGTCGATGGAGGATATCGCCGCCCACATCGACAACCCCCTATGGGATGCGTTCACCGCGTTCGTCGACGAGACGCACGGCGCCCAGCCGCGCATCGAGTACAGCCGCTGCGGCGGGGCGCCCGGCTGGAACGTGAAGTACAAGGCGCGCGGGCGCGCGCTCTGCACGGTGTACCCGCGCGACGGCTTCTTCATCTGCATGGTGTCGGTGGGCTCGAAGGAGAAGGCCGAGGCCGAGGCGCTGCTGCCCGCGTGCGACCCGTACGTGCGCGTGCTGTACGAGCGCTCGGCCGACAGCAGCATGGGCCGCTGGCTCATGATCGAGGTGACGAGCGAGGCCATCCTGCGCGATGCCGAGGCGCTCATGATGCTGCGCGCCGCGCCGAAGAAGAAGGCGCGCTCATGATGCGCGATCCCGAGCAGACCATCGGCAACCTCATCGACCATCAGAACGCGTCGTTTATCGGCTCGGTGGACGAAGAGGGCTTTCCCGAGATCAAGGCGATGCTTCCGCCGCGCCGCCGCGAGGGCATCCGCACGTTCTACTTCACCACGAACACCTCGTCGATGCGGGTGCGGCACTATCGCGCGCACCCGCAGGCGTGCCTCTACTTCATGGACCGGCGGTTCTTCCGGGGCGTCATGCTCAAGGGCACGATGGAGGTGCTCGAGGACGCGTGGGCGAAAGAGCTCATCTGGCAGGACGGCGACACGATGTACTATCCGCTGGGCGTGACCGACCCCGACTACTGCGTGCTCCGCTTCACGGCCGATGCGGGGCGCTTCTATCAGAACTTCGGGTCGGAGGACTTCGCCGTGCCGGGGCCGGCTGGCGAGGAGCCGGGCGCACCGGAGGCGTGACGCGCAGGCCGCTTGACCCACCAGGTTGCGGCCACGCTGAACAGGAGCGTCTGCGCGAGTATCTCGAGCGTGCCGCCGATGCTGATGCCCAGGGGCGCGTCTGTGGGGGCGAGGTAGATGAAGCCCTCGATGGAGTCGGGCGAAGGGGCCGGCGTGTTGAAGATGCCTATGATGGCTATGACCGCCCACACGACGAGCCAGCCGTGCTTGCGCCCCATGAACGCAGGGCGGATGAGCCAGAGCACGAGGGAGAACAGCGCGCCGCGCACGATCTGGAACACGGGGGCCAGCCCGACGATGGGGTCGTCCAGGGGGCGCATGCCGATGGCCTCCACCGAGGATTGGTAGTCGAACAGGAACAGGGCCGCAAAGCCGCACAGGGTGTAGGTGAGGACGTGCGCGACCGTGACCTTCGTGCCGAAGGCGAGCTTCTCTTTCATGGGTATGCCTTTCTGTGGGGTGAGAGACGGACGGAGGCAGGCGGCCGCTTAGCGGCGGTTCTTCTCGCGATAGCGGGCGAGGGCCTGGTCGTAGCCGCCGGCGGTCTTCTTGAAGTAGATGGTGTAACCTGCCGTGACGCCCGCGAGGATGAACAGGTACACGAGGGCGAAGGCTGCCCAGACGCCGGGATCGTCGAGCGGGAACCATGGGCCCGCCCACGCGCAGAGTGCCAGCACGGGCAGGCCGCAGGCGCCGAAGCCCGCTATGCGCGCCGGGTAGGCGAGCTTCCTGAACACGGCGCCGGTGAACCAGAGCGCCTGGAGCGCCGCCATCCCGAGGGCGGCGCCGAACACGCTCATGGTGAGGTTGAGCCCGTAGCTCGGCCCGGCGAACAGGTAGCCCATGCCCGTGAACCACAGCATGACGATGGTGAACATGATGCACGCGGCAGAGGCGGCTTGGACGATGATCTTCTTCATGGCGAACTCCTTCGAAACGAGACTCGGGGACGGGATTGACGTCTCACACGGCGGTTACAGCCCGAGCTTCCGCTTGATGACGGGCGCGTACTGGCGCGACACGATGACGGCCTCGCCGTTGTCCAGCATGAGCTGCAGGCGCGCGTTCAGGGCGGGCCGGATGGACGCGACGTGGTCGAAGTTCACGAGCATCTGCTTCGATGCGCGCACGAACTCGGTGCCTGCCAGCCGCTCCTCCAGCTCGTAGAGCTTGAGCGGCGTCTGGTACACGGCGTCGGCCGTGTAGAGGAACGTCTTGCCGTCCACGGTCTCGGCATAGCAGACGTCGTCGACGTCGAGCCGGTACGTCGCCCCGTCGCGCTCGCCGACAAGCGCGCGGTCGAAGGCCCCGAGTGCGGACACGATGCGCTGCACGCGCTCGTCGATGCGCGGGCACGCGACGGACACCTCGATGTCGTCGAGCGCGGGGTTCTCGGTGATGGTCACGTTCATGGTGCGCGCCTTCCGTCGTCAGGTTGCGGTGGTTGGCCAACGCCGCCAGTATGCCCGACCAAACGGGGCCGGCGCAAGGCCGTTGAGATCCAGTTGCATGCGGGGCCGCGCAAGTTGCACGGACGCCCGTATGGTATGCTCGGAAGGCAAGGCGAGGCAGGCGAACGGGAGGGCGCATGGACGTTGAGGCGAGCGTGGATCTGGGCCGGTTCGAGGCGGCCGTGAAGGTGGTGGACGTGCACGTGGCCGGGGAGCCCTGCCGGGTGGCCGTGGGAGGCTTCCCGGAGCCTGCGGGTTCCACGATGATCGAGAAGCGCCGCTGGATGGAACGGCACGCCGACGACCTGCGGCGGGCCCTCATGCTGGAGCCGCGCGGCCACCACGACATGTTCGGCGCGTTCCTGTGCCGGCCGGTCGACCCGCGGGCCGACGTGGGCGTGCTGTTCATGGACACGGGCGGCTACCTCAATATGTGCGGGCACGGCGCCATCGCCGTGGTCACGGCTGTGCTGGAGGCCGGGATCGTGGAGGCGCGCGCGGGCGGGAACGAAGTCGTGCTCGAGGCGCCCGTCGGGCTTATCCGCGCCACGGCCGCGGTACGCGGCGGCGCGGTGGAGTCCGTGTCGTTCGAGAACGTGCCGTCGTTCGTCTACCGGGACGATGTCGCGGTGCAGGTGGAAGGGCGCACCGTGCCGCTGACCATCGCCTTCGGCGGCAGCTTCTTCGCACTTGCGGACGCCGACGGCCTGGGCCTCGGCGACATCGGCCCCGAGACGGCTCCCGCCTACGCACGCCTCGGCATGCTCGTGCGCGACGAGGTGAACCGCACGGTGGCCGTGAGCCATCCGACGCTCGATATCGACACGGTGGACCTCGTGGAGTTCTCGGCGTCAAAGGCGCCCAAGGCAACCGATGCCCCGGCGGCGCTGCGCCATGTGGTGGTGTTCGGCGCCGGCCAGGTGGACCGCTCGCCGTGCGGCACGGGCCTGAGCGCCAAGCTCGCCGCGCTCCACCGTGCAGGCAAGGTCGCCGTGGGGGAGCCGGTGGTCTGCGAGAACGTGATCGGCACCCGCTTCACCGGCACCATCGACCGGACGACGCAGGTTGGCGGCCATGCGGCCGTCATCCCGCGCATAACCGGCAGCGCCTACCTCACCGGCCTCGGCACCTGCCTCGTCGATCCGAGCGACCCGCTGGGCCACGGCTTCCTGTCGGCGCGCTGACGTGTTCGCGCCGTCTGCCGGTCAGAACAGGCTGCCCTGCGCGCCGAGGGGCTGGGCGGGCTTGTACGCCTTGATGATGTCGGACATGCGCCAAAGAAGCCCGTGCCGCTTGCACAGCGCGCGGAACAAGGCGCGGTTCTCGGACGTGCGCGGGCTGTTGCAGAAGTAACGCTCGCCGTATGCGGCGCGGTAGCGCTCGGGCAGTTCGGGGTCGACGGCTGCGATGCGGTCGAGGAAGTGATCGCGCTGGCGGTCGCGCATCGTGACGCCCGTCATATGGAAGACGAACCGCGCGTCGGCCGCAGCCGCGTCCTCGACGACGCCTCGCACCGTGGCGTCGTCGTCGGTCACCCACGGCAGCGTCGGGGTGAACAGCACGCCGCAGAACACGCCGGCATCCGCCAGCTCGGCGAGCGCCGCGAAACGCTCGCTCGGCGAGGGCGCGTGCGGTTCGATGATGCGCGCCAGCTCGTCGTCGGCCGTGGTGACGGTGATCTTCGCGATGGCGCCGCCCTGTCGGCCGATGGCGCCCAGCAGGTCGGCATCGCGCGTGACGAGCGTGCTCTTCGTGTCCACCGACACGCCGAAGCCGAACTCCTCCACCAGTTCGAGCGCACCGCGCGTGACGCGCAGCTGGCGCTCGAAGGGGTTGTAGGTGTCGGACATGGCGCCGATGCCCACGATGCCGCGGATGCGGCGGCTGCGCAGTTCGCGCCGCAGGATGGCCAGCGCGTCGAACTTGACGCTCACCCGGTCGAAGTCGTCGATGCGGTAGCATTCGCTTCGGCTGTCGCAGTAGATGCACCCGTGGCAGCAGCCGCGGTAGAGGTTCATGTTGTAGTCGATGCCGAACCATTCGTCGCCGTTGTAGCGCACCTTCTGGAGGATCGAGCGCGCACGGACGACGGGGCAGGGGCAGGGCGCGGCGTCGCTCATGCGGAGGCGGGCTGAACGGGGTGACGCAGCACGGTGCGCAGGTTCTCGGGTTTCGTCCGGCGCGGATCGCCCAGGTAGATCTCGTGGTGCAGGCGCACCGGGGGAACGCCGCCGTCCGCGTCGAGCGCGTCCATCAGCGCCTCGGGGCTTGCAGGGTCGGTGATGCCGCTTTCGAGGCCGGACGCGCGGACGAACTCCTCGAGCGCGGCGACCGTGGCGGGCTCGTCGTCGTAGGGCCCCTTGTGCATGATCTGCGCGCAGGGGCCTTCGGCGAAGCGCACGAGCCGGGCGCGGCCGACGTCGAGCTCGGGCTTCTTGGCGGCAACCTGCTCGCGCGCCCAGCGATGCACCTCCGGCGTGACGAAGTCGGGCTGGCGGATCATCGACACCCAGTTGAGCGCGTCCTTGTCCTCGATGCGCGTCCCGTCGAACCCGCCTCCCCACCACAGCCCCTCGAGCGGCGGCACGACGTAGTCGAAGTAGCCGTCCGGCTGCCAGTCGCCCTTTTTCGCCATCTTGACGGTGAACGAGAAGGCGTAGAGCAGTCCGAGCGCCTCGGCGTAGTCGCCGTTGTCCTCGTTGGGGTTGCCCGAGCCGGCTACTGCGACGAACGTCATCGTCGGCACGTCGATGAGCATCGGCAACGCCCGCGGCAGATACAGGTCCTTGTATTCCTTCTTGAAATCGAACGCGGCAGCCATGCGGTCCTCCGTCGGTCGTCGGGGATGGTGGGACGTCAGTCGCTCGCGGCGCCCTTCCAGCGGTCGAGCGTGGGCAGCAGCGCCTCCATATAGGCGCGCGCCTCGTCCTCGGTGAAGGGCGCATCGGGGCCGGTCATGTTCGCCACGCAGATGCCCACCATGTCCTCCATGGTGCATGCGCCCAGGTAATCGCCGTTCGCATAGCACCACTTGCAATGGTGCTCGCTCGGCGAGCCGTCCGCTTCCGTGCCCAGCAGGCTCGGATCGGACAACGGCATGCCGCAGCTTTGGCACACGGCCTGCAAGGGCATGTCGAGCAGCTTCTCGATGGGCACGTGGAACTCTGCGGCGATCAGCTTGAGCGCGTCGATGCCCGGCTGCGTGTCGCCGCACTCCCAGCGCGACACGGCTTGCCTCGTGACGAACAGGCGCTCTGCCATCTCGGCTTGCGTGAGGCCGTTGCGCTCCCTGATCTCGATGAGCGTGTCCTTGATCGCCATGAAGGGCTCCTTTTCCCGGTGTCGATACTCAGGTTCCATGGAACCATGGCGCACGCGGCCCCGTCAAGCAACAGCCGGTTGCCCGACGGGGCCGCGCGTTCGGCGCGGGCGTTATCGCAGGGCCACGTACACGTCGATGTCGGCGCAGGACATGTCCTCGCCCGGCAGGTACGCCTCGAAGTCCACCGTGTACGCGCGTTTCGCCGTCAGCTCCTCGTCGGCCCAGATCTCCTCCCAGGCCTTGGCCACGCTCGCCACGCAGTCGCCGCCGCGGATGGCGATCTTCGCGTAGCGGCCTGCTGCGATGGTCTGGGTTTCCATGCCCTCGGGTGCGTCTGCGGACGTCTCGCAGCCCACGAGCATCGTGTAGCCCATGTCGCTCATGTCGTAGTCGTAGTACAGCCCGAAGCAGCCGTACGGCTCGACGCGCGTCTCGGGGATGGTGCGATCCATGCCCTCGCCCATGAAGCGTTCCCACAGCTGGCCGATCGCGGCCACTTCCTCGGGGGAGTTGTTCGACGTGCGGATGGTGGGGCCCACGATGGTGCGCCCGGGAAGCTCGACGATTTCGTACTGCATGGTTCGTGTCCTTTCGAAGCGATGAATGTTGACAAGGAGCACGATACCGAACATAACCGGACAGGGCGTGTCCGGTTATGCGGGAAAGTTTGGAAATCGGAAGACAAGGGGACGGTTCTCTTGTCTTGCTCGGCGATTTCAACTCCGTCTTGGATTCGAGGACGCTATAATTAAAATGATGCAAAGCATCATCTTCTTCATTCAGGGAAGGGAGATGCGCATGCCGAGACAAGCACGTAGGAAAAGCGAATCGGGCCTGCACCACGTGATGGTACGCGGGATAAACCAGACGCAGCTCTTCTACGACGATGAGGACCGGCGGGCGTTCATGGAGCGACTCCGCCGCTACAAGCGCGAATGCGGCTTTCTGCTGCATGCATGGTGTTTGATGGGGAATCATGTCCATCTTCTTGTCGAGGAGGGGAGGATCGATCTGTCCTCGATGATGAAGAAGATCCTTCTGAGCTATTCGCACTACTTCAACAGGAAATACGATCGAAGGGGCTATCTTTTCCAAGATCGTTACAAAAGCAAACCGATCGAGGGAGACGAATATCTCCTGTCCGTTGTTCGCTACATACACAGGAATCCGCTCGAGGTGGGGCAGACGACGGCGTACTGGACGAGCTTCGACGAGTATATGGAGACGCCCCGACTTGCCGACACAGAGCGCGTGCTCGAAATGCTTGACGCTGATCCGAGCAAGGCCAAGTCGGCTTTCAGGCTTCTCGTGGAAAGCGAATCGGATGGCGGCCTGCCGCCTTGCGGGATCGACAACCCGGCGCGGCTGAGCGATCGGGAGGCGATAATGCTCATTCGGGAGATTGCCGGCGTATCGGAATGCGCCGAAGTATGCTCGCTCGACAAGGCAAGGCGAGAGGAGGCAGTGCTTCTTTTGCGGGTGCGCGGTCTCTCCATCAGGCAGATTTCTCGACTTACGGGGTTGAGCAAGGGGATCGTCGAGCGAGCGAGAGCAGGAAAAGGCCAACTTCCTAGCGGCTAGCTGGAACAGGCGAAAAGGACAAGCAGGACAAGAGAACCGTCCCCTTGTCTTGCCCTTGCCGAGCTGCGCGAGAGCTGTTAGGCACCGGCACCGGGATCGGCGTCGGGCTCGTCTTCGGCGTAGCGCCGGGCGACGGCTTCGCCCTGCTTGCGCAGCCAGGCGCGCACGTCGGCGGGTTCGAGCACTTCGAGCAGCGGGCCGAACGATAGCAGGTAGGAGCGCGTGCGCTCGCCGATGTCGCAGGCGAGGGTCACGCGCCAGCTGCCGTCCGCCTCGCGCTCTATCGTCTCGGGCGCGAACTCCTCGCGCACGCGGGATTCCGCTTCGGGGGCGAAGCGCATGACCAGCCGGTCGGTGCCCCTCATGTGGCCGCCCTCGTCGAACGCGGGCATCGGGCGCGCCTCGAACGTGTCGGGCGCGACGCTGATCGTCTCCCAGTCGATGCGGAACAGCTTGAACGTGCGCCAGGCCTCGCGCTCGCGGCACCAGGCGCGCACGTACCACGACGATTCCTTGAACACAAGCTGCGCGGGCTCCACCGTGCGCTCGGTGCGGTTGCCCGCGGCGTCGAAGTACGCGAACGACAGCGGGTGCCGGCCGATCGTGGCGTTGCGGATGGCGTCGAATGCGGCGCGGTAGTTCGGCGGCGCGCCCCAGAACGAGAAGTCCATGTCGAGCCAGTCGACGTTCTCGCGCTGGAACAGCCTGCCGAGGCGTGCGGCCGTCTCGTCGCTCGCCTCGCCGGAGGCGCCGGTGCGGTTGAGCGCCGAAAGCGCCGCCATGATGTCGCTCTGCTCGCGCTCGCTCAGCACCGAACGGTCCAGCACGTAGCCGTCCATGAGGTGCACGCCGCCGCCCTTGCCGCGCGTCATGTACACGGGCACGCCCGCCGCCGACAGCGCGTCCACGTCGCGGCGCACCGTGCGCTCGGACACTTCCAGCCGAGCCGCCAGCTCCGCCGTGGTGGAGGTTCCGCGGTCCATCAGGAGGTAG
>NC_021021.1:136301-137379 GCF_000210055.1 Gordonibacter pamelaeae 7-10-1-b | reverse complement strand
GGACGGGCGCCTCGGGTGCGGGGTCGAAGGCCGCCAGGGGCAGGGAGAGCCAGGCCACGTCGCGCCAGGCGCCGCAGGTGTAGCCGGCGTTGCGCTGGATGCCCATGAGCTGGAAGCCGAACGCCTCGTGCAGGCGCTCGCTGGCCGCGTTCGGCAACGTGACGCGCGCGTAGGCGCATTTCATGCCCTGCAGGCGCACGAGCTCGATCAGGGCTCCGTAAAGCGCGCTACCCAGCCCGGCACCTTGGGCCCCGGGGGCCAGGTACACCGACAGCTCGGCGTTCCAGGCGTAGGCCGCCCGCTCGGCCTGGGCGTGCGCGTAGGCATAGCCCATCACGCATCCGTCCTGCTCGGCCACGAGGTACGGGTAGCCGGCGAGCACGCCTGCGACCCGCTCGCGGAACGCTTCGGCCGAGGGCGTCTCTTCCTCGAACGTGACGGGCGTGTCCACGAAGGGCGCGTACACGGCGAGGATGGCGTCCGCGTCGTCGGCGGTTGCAAGGCGTATGCGGGCGGGAGCGGGTCTCACGTGATGCCTTTCCGGTGGGGCGGGAGGGGGCATTGTCCTGCCTATACTACCACGGAGCCGTTGCCGTCGCCCATGGCAGGGCGGTGCAGGTGCCGGCCAAGAGGGGCCGCCCTCTCTCGGAAGCGCCTTCGCGAGGGAGCGAAAGCGCTGGTGATGACAAGCGTTTAACCCCCTTTTCCCCTCGGGGAGACCATGCGAACAGACCGTGGCGCTGTTGTGTTGTTCGGTTGCGTCGTCTTGTCGTTGCCCGGCTGTTACGGAATACTCGGTGGGGAAAACGGCAGAAAAGCCGTCACGGAAAGCGCGCGTTCGAAGCGCGGCCGGGGTTGCGGCAGAAAGAATGCGGAACGGCGAGGCGATGGGGAAGGGCTCGGGCATACGGCGGCTGCGCCGACGGATAAGGCACCTGCCGACGTGGTCGAAGGCGGCCGCGCTCGCGCTCGGTGGGCGTCGTGGCCTTCTTCGGCGTGGCGATCGGGATGGGGGCCGCCGCCGAGCGCCCCGAGGAACCGGTCGCGTCGCTGGACGTTGCCGACGCCGCTCCGGACC
>NC_021021.1:135259-136180 GCF_000210055.1 Gordonibacter pamelaeae 7-10-1-b | reverse complement strand
CCTCTTCGACGCCTCGGGGGCCCAGCGTGCCGTCGACCCGTCCGAGGTGCCCGCCGTGGCCGCGGCGCTCGAGGCGTTCCGCAGCGCGGGCTGCAACGCCGGCTTCGTCGTGTACGATTTCGCCTCCCAGCGCGGCCTTGGCTGCAACGCCGACGCAGCCTTCTCCTCGGCGAGCACCATCAAGGCGCCGTTCGTCACGTACGTGGCCCAGGCCCTGGTCGACGAGGGAGGGGCGGCGCTCGACGACGAGGTCTTCGAGGACACGGTCACGGAGGGCACGGGCATCATGGCCTCAGACGGCCAGAGCACCTACGACCTGGCCACGGTGCTCACGGATACCATCGTCTACTCCGACAACACCGGCTATGCGCTGCTCCGCAACCGATACAGCGAGGGCTTCGAGGCGTGGGCGGCGGCGGCCGGCGTGGACGCTGCGGCCTGGGGTGGCGAGTGGTATCCCTCCTACACGCCGCGCGAGCTGGCGAAACTCTGGCTTGGTGTGGGCGGGTACCTTAGGAGCGGGGGCGGCCAGGCCTCCTTCTGCGAAGGGCTGCTCGCGCAGACCGGCACCTCGTTCATCCGCGAGGTGCTCGGGTCCGACCACCAGGTGCTCTCGAAGGCCGGCTACGAGATCGACACGCCCCTGTACGACATGGGCGCGCTCAACGACGCGGGTATCGTCAGGTCCGCCGCCGGCGACTACCTGGTAGCCGTCATGTCGGACGCCGACTACGATGACGCGTACTTCACCGACAACGAACCGCTCATCCTGAACCTGATCGCCGCGCTCGACGAAGCGCACGACCGGCTGCTCGCAGCCTAAGGACCCTCCATGAACCCGAACGCGCACCCGACCGTGACCGTGCCGACCGCCGAAGGCGGGGCCCCGCAGCGCCGCCAGCAGGCAGCCCAGCACCGCGC
>NC_021021.1:133272-134241 GCF_000210055.1 Gordonibacter pamelaeae 7-10-1-b | reverse complement strand
AATCCCGGCACCACGGCCACGGGCGCCGTGTGCGACGACTGGTCCATGGGCGTGGCCGTGCCCATGGCGTGGCCACGGTACTGGCAGTACTACGGGCGCACCGTCGAGATCTCCTACGGCGGCATGACGGTGCTCGCCACCGTGAACGACTGCGGCTACATGGGCGGCGGCAGCCGCGTGCTCGACCTGCAGCCCGGCGTGTGGAAGGCGTTCGGCTTCTCGTCGTGCAACGACTGGGGCCTGCGCACCGTGAGCTACCGCTTCCTGTAGGGGCGTGGCAAAAAGCCCCGATGTGACAAAAGCCCGGGCGGAGTCACGGAGATGATGTCATGTTGCGTGTGACGATGTCGCATTCCCCGGCCTCGTTTTGTGCTAAACTGCAACGTTACATGCGATGACGAAGACAGCGCCGTGCGGCGCGGTTGCCATCAGAGACGGGTGCCACCGGCTGAGAGCACCCGGGCGACCGGTGCGGCGATTCCCTTCCGAGCAGCGCGTTTGAACGCGGATGCGGCCCGGCGGCAGCGGGGCGGCAAGACGTGCAGTAGGGCGCGACGGGTGCTCCCGTTACCGAGCGCAAGAGCGGGCGGCCACGGCCGCGCGCCCGTTCCGCCGCAGGCGGAGGGGCGTGCAGCTGAGGCGCGCCAACCGAGGTGGTACCGCGAGAGCCTTCTCTCGTCCTTGGACCGGGGCCGTGCCCCACACGACAAGGACGAGAGAAGGCTCTTTTTCATTGCGCCGGCTGCGGCGGGCGCGGGGAGAGACGGAAAGGAAGCACGAGGACATGGGTATCGTGGACGAAGTGGCGGCGCTGCGCGAGCAGACGCTCGCCCGCATCGCGGAGGCGGCCGACACCGCCGCGCTCGAGCAGGTGCGTATCGGCGTGCTGGGCAAGGCCGGCACGCTGACGGGCCATCTGCGCAGCATGGGGCAGGTGCCGAAGGAGGAGCGCGCGGCCGTCGGCAAAAC
>NC_021021.1:130899-132958 GCF_000210055.1 Gordonibacter pamelaeae 7-10-1-b | reverse complement strand
CCGAGCTGGCCGCGGCCATCGACGCGGCGGCCGTGGACGTGACGCTGCCGGGCCGCGCCCAGCAGATGGGCACGCGCCACCTCATCAACCGCATCACCGACGAGATCTCCGAGATATTCCTCGGCCTGGGCTACACGGTGGCCGAGGGCCCCGAGGTGGAGACCGACTACTACAACTTCGAGGCGCTCAACGCCCCGGCCGACCATCCCAGCCGCAGCCTGGCCGACACGTTCTACGTGGTGGACCGCTCCGGCGACGAGGCCGCGGTGCGCGGCGAGTCCGACGTGCTCCTGCGCACGCAGACCTCGGGCGTGCAGGTGCACGCGATGGAGGACAACGAGCTTCCCATCTTCGTCATCGCGCCCGGCAAGGTGTATCGCCGCGACGTGGCCGACCCCTCCCACCTGCCCCAGTTCACGCAGATCGAGGGCCTGGTGGTGGACGAGGGCATCACGTTCGGCGACCTGAAGGGCACGCTCGACTACCTGTGCAAGCAGCTGTTCGGCGAGGAGCGCAAAACGCGGTTCCGCGCCCACTACTTCCCGTTCACGGAGCCGTCGGCCGAGGTGGACGTGAGCTGCGGCATCTGCCACGGCGAGGGCTGCCGGTTCTGCAAGGGCACCGGCTGGCTGGAGATCCTCGGCTGCGGCATGGTGGATCCGAACGTGCTGTCCATGTCCGGCATCGACCCCGAGAAGTACTCCGGATTCGCGTTCGGCATGGGGGTGGAGCGCATCGCCTGCCTGAAGTACAACGTCCCCGACCTGCGCATGCTGGTCGAAGGCGACATGAGATTCCTCCGTCAGTTCTAAGGAGCCGCAAGCTATGAAAGTATCTTTGAAGTGGTTGAGTGAATACGTGGACGTGCCGGCGGACACGAAGGCGTTCTGCGATCGGCTCGATCTGACGGGCACGGGCGTCGAGGCGGTGGAGAGGACCGGTGCGGCGCTCGACGGCGTGGTCGTGGGGCACGTGCTCACCTGCGAGCAGCACCCGGACAGCGACCACATGCACGTGGTCACGGTGGACGTGGGCGCGGGCGAGCCCGTGCAGATCGTGTGCGGTGCGCCGAACATCGCGGCGGGCATCAAGGTGCCGGTGGCCTGCGTGGGCGCGGTGCTGCCGGGCGATCTCAAGATCAAGAAGTCGAAGCTGCGCGGCGTTCCCAGCTGCGGCATGTGCTGTTCGCAGCGCGAGCTGGGGATGGGCGGCGACCACGCGGGCATCTGGGTGCTTCCCGAGGACGCGCCCGTGGGCGTGCCCATCGCCGACTACGCGCAGCTTGCCGACACGGTGCTCGACCTGGAGATCACGCCGAACCGCCCCGACTGCCTCTCCATGGTGGGCATGGCGCGCGAGGTGGGTGCCATGTACCGCACCGACTACGAGAGCCCGCTTGTCGGTATGGCGGGCAAGCTCGCGCTGGACGCCTCAGCGGCGCCCGTCGACGAGACGGTGAAGATCACCATCGAGGACGCGGCGCGCTGCCCGCGCTACACCGCGCGTGTCATCCGCGGGGTCAAGGTGGGCCCGAGCCCCGACTGGATGGTCGAGCGCCTGGCCGCTATCGGCCAGCGCTCCATCAACAACATCGTGGACGTGACGAACTACATCCTGTTCCTGTTCGGCCAGCCTCTGCACGCCTTCGACCTGGACAAGCTCAAGAACGCGGACGGCGTGGCGCACATCGTGGTGCGCGCGGCCGCCGAAGGCGAGCGCCTGACCACGCTCGACGGCGAGGATCGCGCGCTCACGCCCGACATGACGGTCATCTCCACGCCGGAGCTCGGCGCCGTGGCGCTCGCAGGCGTCATGGGCGGCCTGGATACCGAGGTCACGGACGGGACGGTGGACATCCTGCTGGAGGCCGCCACGTTCGAACCGGGCCGCACGAGCCGCACGAGCCGCAACCTGGGCCTGTTCAGCGAGAGCTCCATGCGCTACGAGCGCGGCGTGGACGACCACGGCATCGAAGAGCGCTCGGCCGCGGCCGCCGCGCTCATGGTGGAGGTGGCCGGGGGCACGGTGAGCGCCGCCGCCGGCAACGGCGCTGGCATCG
>NC_021021.1:126362-130745 GCF_000210055.1 Gordonibacter pamelaeae 7-10-1-b | reverse complement strand
CGCTTCCGCGTGCCGCGCTTCTGCGCCATGATGGGAGCGGACATCCCGCGCGCCGACATCGAGGACATCCTGCGCCGCCTGGGCTGCACGGTGGCCGACGATCCGGCGGGCGATGCGGGCGTGCTGGCCGTGGGCGCGCCCACGTTCCGCCCGGACCTCGAGCGCGAGATCGACCTGTACGAGGAGGTGCTGCGCCTGTGGGGCATGGACCGCATCCCGGCCACGCTACCCGGCGGCCCCGGCCGCGTGGGCACGCGCTCGCAGATGGAGCACGTCATGGACACGGTGAACGCCGTCATGCGCGCGAGCGGCCTCAACGAGACGATGACCTACTCGTTCGCCGAGCCGGGCGACCTCGACCGCCTGCGCATGCCGCACGAGGGGCTGGGCGAGCCGGTCGAGCTCATCAACCCCCTCAACGCCGACCAGTCCGTCATGCGCCAGAGCATCGTGCCCGGCCTTTTGCGCAGCGTGGCGTACAACCAGAGCCGCGGCGTGAAGAACGTCCAGCTCTACGAGGCGGGCGCCGTGTTCTTCGCGGCCGAGGGGCGCAAGCAGCCCAAGGAGCGCCGCCGTCTGGCGGGCGTGTTGGCGGGCGCCATGGGCGAGGCGGGCTGGAACGCCGCGCCGGCCCCGTTCGACTTCTTCGACGGCAAGGGCGTCGTCGAGAGCCTGGCGCGCGAGCTGGCGCTGCCGAAGCTGCGCTTCAAGGCGCTCTCCGCCGACGAGGCCCCGCACCTGCAGCCCGGGCGAGCCGCCGTGGTGCTCGCGGGCGGCGCGGAGCTGGGCTGGGTGGGCGAGCTGCACCCGCTGGCCGTGGCCGCCTTCGAGGCGGATGCGCCGGTGGTGGCGTTCGAGCTGGACGTGGAGGCGCTTGCCAAGGCGTCGCGTCCCGCGCGCGACTACCGCGACGTGCCCACGTTCCCGGCCGTGTCCATGGACGTGGCGTTCGTCGTGGACGAGGGCGTTGCGCACGAGAAGCTCGTGCAGTGCATGGCCTCGGCGGGCAGGAAGCTCTTGGAGGACGCGCGCCTGTTCGACGTGTACCGCGACGAGGAGCGCGTGGGCGCGGGCAAGAAGTCGATGGCCTACGCGCTCACGTACCGCGCGGCCGACCGCACGCTCACGAGCGACGAGGTGGACAAGGCTCATGAGCGGTTGGTGAAGAAGGTGTGCGCGGCCACCGGCGCCGAGGTGCGCGGCTAGCCGATCGGCCATAATGGTAGGGTAAGCAAGAGGGACGGGATTCGGGGCCCGTCTGCATCGGGCGACGGGGGAATCCCGTCGCCTGCTGTCTGGGAGGGCAACAGGTGGAAAAGAGCATCGCAGTCGCGACGGACACGAACAGCGGCATCATGCAGGAAGAGGCCGAACGGCTGGGCGTTCACGTGGTGCCCATGCCCTTCGTCGTGGACGGGGAGGAGTGCTTGGAGGGCGTGAACCTGGACGCCGAGCGCTTCTACGAGCGCCAGATCGCGGGCGCCGACATCGTCACGTCGCAGCCGTCCATCGTCGATCTGGGCAAGCGTTGGGCCGAGCTGCTCGAAGCGTACGACGAGGTGGTCTACATCCCCATGTCCAGCGGCCTGTCCGGCTCGTGCGAGACGGCGTGCCAGGTGGCCGCGCACTGCAACGGGCGCGTGCACGTGGTGGACAACCAGCGCATCTCGGTCACGCAGCGCGAGGCGGTGCTCGACGCGCTGCGTTGGATCGGCGAGGGCCGCACGGCGGCCGAGACGTGCGCGCTGCTGGAAAGCACGAAGTTGGACGCCAGCATCTACCTCATGGTGGACACGATGGCCTACCTGCACAAGAGCGGTCGCATCACGCCGGCCGCCGCGGCCATCGGGTCCGTGCTCAAGATCAAGCCGGTGCTCCAGATCCAGGGCGAGAAGCTCGATGCCTTCTCGGTTGCCAAGTCGTTCAAGGCCGCGAAGCGCACCATGGTCAAGGCGCTCTCGCGCGACGTGAGGGAGCGCTTCGGCGGCGTGGACGGCGTGCACCTCTACGTGGCGCATACGAACCGCGACGAGGACGCCCAGGCGTTTGCCGACGAGGTGCGCGCCCACTTCGGCACGGACGACGTCTACGTCGACCGCCTCCCCTTGAGCATCGCCTGCCACGTGGGCCCCGGCGCCCTGGGCATCGGCTGCGCCAAGCGCCAGTTCGCGTAGGGCTGCAGGTTGCCGGCTGCCCTTCTTAACGGGTTTCGCGCATTGGCGCAGGCCGAGGGTTCCTTTTCTGCGGCCTGTCAGCTCGGTGGAGCGTCCGCTGCATCGAAGATGCCGATGGCTTCCAGCAGGCTCTGGTCCTGGGAGGCCAGCACGCCCTCGCGCGTGTAGACGGTGAGCATGTAGGAGGTAAAGCTGTACGCGGCCGATTCTCCCTGCATCTGCTGGCTCCAAGCGCTCAGGCACTACAGGATGCCGGTGCTCCCGGCCGGACAGTTCCCGATGCGGGCGACGATGCGCCGGTCGAAGCGATGGTTCTCTTCCACGGTGCGGGACAGCTCGTCTTCGAGGCCGGCCGCCTCCAGCAGCGAAGCGCATACGGCCTCTGCCTCATCCTCGCCGGCGAGCGGGGCCATGATGCCCATGCCCGCGGCCTGCGGGCGCCTTCCCTCCAGCATGAGCTCGGGCGACGTCTCGCTCCCGCCCACGGTGAAGAACAGGCGCGTCGTGGAGCCGGCGGGTGAGCAGGGCGTTTCGGCGGAAACGCCCTCCCAGGCACCCGTGGGAACTCCCCTCTCGTGCTTGAACCCGAGCCCCTCCAACGTGGAAGGGATCTGGGTCGGGTCGAGCGAGAGGATGGCTTCAAGGTCGTAGGGCGAGCCGACCGAGGCAGGATCGGGGCAGGGCGCTGCTGCCAGGGCTTCGTCGCAGGTGCCCCGCGACGCGGAGAGGCCTTTCCCGGCATCGAGCCCTTGGTCGTGCGCTTCCTCGTCGAATGCATCGGCGGTGAAGGGGATGCTCTCATCGGCGGGCCCTTGCGAGGGGGCGGCGCATCCGGCGATGGCCGTGCAGGCGAGGGCTATCGCCGCGCACCGGGCGATGGTGGTCGGGCGACGCTGGTTCGGCATGGGGCGTCCTTTCCGGTTCGGCCTTTCGGCGCGCCATCGGGGGGACGGCGCCTACCTTCTATACACGATCCAGACGGTCGAATTGTCGGGACTTTCCTTCCGCCCGCTGCCGCTCGCGGCGGTGCGCGGTACAATAGCCCGCGAGCGAAAGGAAACCGCATGTATGACGGAGTGGAGCAGCCCGGTCGCAACGACGTATGCTGGTGCGGCAGCGGGCGCAAGTACAAGAAATGCCACCTGGTCTTCGACGAGCGCCTCGAGCAGCTGTACGAACAGGGGTGCGAGCTGCCCGAGCGCGGGCTGTTGAAGTCGGCGGACGACATCGAGGGCATCAAGCGCAGCGCGGCCATCAACATCGGCGTGCTCGACCACGTGGCTGGGCGCATCGGCGTGGGCACCACGACGGGCGAGATAGACCGCTGGGTGCACGACTACACGGTGGAGCATGGCGGCATCCCGGCCGACCTGGGCTACGAGGGGTATCCGAAGAGCGTGTGCACGTCCGTGAACGACGAGGTCTGCCACGGCATCCCCTCCGACGACGTCGTGCTGCGCGAGGGCGACATCGTGAACGTGGACTGCTCGACCATCCTGGACGGGTACTACTCCGACTCGTCGCGCATGTTCTGCCTGGGCGAGGTGTCCGAGGACCGGCGGCGCCTGGTGGACGAGACGAAGAAGGCGCTGGAGGCCGGTCTGGCTGCCGTGAGGCCGTGGGGCTTCCTGGGCGACGTGGGCGCGGCCGTGAGCGCTCACGCGAAGTCATGCGGCTTCTCGGTGGTGCGCGAGTTCGGCGGCCACGGCATCGGCCTCGACTTCCACGAGGACCCGTTCGTGAGCCATGTGGCCGAGGCGGGTACGGGCATGGTGCTGGTGCCGGGCCTCGTGTTCACCATCGAGCCCATGGTGAACGCCGGCGGCCCCGACATCGACATGGGCGATCCGAACGGCTGGACCGTGCGCACGGCCGACGGCTCCGATACGGCGCAGTGGGAGGTCCAGGTGGCCGTGACCGAGGACGGATACGAGGTGCTGTCCTGGTAGGGACGGCGGTGCGGGGCTAGCGTGCGGAACCGTTTCCCGCCCGTTGACGGGCGGCGGCCTTCCGCGCTTTCCCGGGGCGCACAATCTGCCCATGGAAAAGAACACTCCCAAGGACGCGGGGCGGCAGCGCATAGGGCGCGTTGTCGCGATCGCCGTGATCGCGCTGGTGGCTGCGTCCATCGCCTGGTGGCTGCTCGTGTACGGGCGCGACGTGCTCGCGCTGCTCACCGACGGGCGCCGGGTGCAGGAGCAGGCCGCGC
>NC_021021.1:114239-125791 GCF_000210055.1 Gordonibacter pamelaeae 7-10-1-b | reverse complement strand
CATCGTCGCCCTCGTGCTTGCAGGCGCGGCCGTGTATGCGCGCGCCAGGACGCGTCATCGCTCCCGTTCGCAAAGTTCCTAGCATTTAAAACAAATGTTCGTAAAAATATGCTATACTGCTAGCGAAACGAAGGAGCCAGTGCAAGCGCTGTTTCGTCCGCCGCGGCAGAAGGCGGGCGCAGCCCATAGATGGCGGCGGTGTTCCGCGCCGCCCGTACCACGCTTGCAAGATCCTCCCAGCCCAGGAACCGAAGGGAAGCGAGGTGTCTTGCCATGTTCGCATGCGCGTCTACGGCAGGGTGCGCGAAGGCGGCCGCGAGAGCCCGTCACGGGGATGATCCCTTGAAAGCAGGGCCGCCTGTTGCCGTGCCCAGCACGGTGTGCTTCGAGGGCGATGCGTGGCCGTGCCGTACCGAGGGGAGGCTGCCATGAGCGGTGGGAGCCTGTGGGAGCGCGAGCGCCTGCGTCCGCGCGACCTGCCCAGCCTCCAGGAGCTGCTCGGCGCATGCGACCGGGCCCTGCTGCGGCGCGTGATCATCGAGGATTTCGCCGAAGGCCATGCCTGCGCCGACAGGGCACGTCGCGAGGCGATGGCGCAGCGGCTCGATGGCTCGCTCGATGCCATGGCCTCCCTCCAGGTGCGGCGCGGGCCGACGAAGGGCTGGGTGCTGGCCCCGCGCGAGTCGTACGTGCTCGACGCCCGAGGAAGCACCCTGGCGTGGCGGCTCCACGCCGCCCTCGTGCCTTTGCTCGACGTGGCCGCAGCAGAGCGCCTCGTTCGTGCCGCGCAGGTGCCTGCGACTTCGTATGCCCAGGCGAAAAAGGCCGACAAGCGCCTGCGATTCCTTGCGCTGCGCGCGGCGGACGAGAAGGGCGGCGCAGGCGACGTGGACGACTGGGGCGAGCGCTGCTATGCGCTCGCACCGTGGGAGGAAACGCTTGGGTGCAAGGTGTGGCTCGGCGGGGATTGGTGCTGCCGCGAGCGCTACCGCGTGCTCGCAAGCGCGTTCTGGGAGCTCACGTTCTACGGGTTCGAGTATGACCTGGTTCGCGCGCGCACCGCCTGCGAGAAGGCCGCGCGGTTGACGGGCGGGCCCGATCCGGCAGGCGAGGAGGCCGAAGCCCGCAGCGCGGCGCCCTCCGGAGGCTTGGCGTCCGCTTGCGGCCTGCAGCCGCCCGACCGCTTCACGGTCGAGGCGCTCGGCCGCCTTGCCCGGCGCGTCGCCGTGCTGAACCACCAGGCCCACTGCGCCTTCTTCGAGCAGATGCTCGATTTGGCGCGCCGCATGGAGAGGGGGTGAGCGGCATGGACGTCCTGCAGCTGTCGCACGCAGGGAGCGTGCGGACCCTCTGCCGGCTGATCCAGGGGATGGATCGGCCGGTCGTGGTCGCAGACGGGACCGACGAGGTCATGGTCGTGCTGTCCCCGTCCGCTTTCGAGGGCGTGCTGCTGCGAGGCGGGCGGGGAGGACGAGCCGGCCGCAGCGCGTTTGGGAGCGGTTGCGCCCCGGAGGGCCGCGCCGAGGACGCTTGCGGATGCGGAACAGGCCGTCTTTCAGAATGACGGAAGGCGCCCTTGGGCGCCTTCCGTGGTTGCCGTTCTATCAGAGGGCGGCGTTAGCCGGCGACCTCCACCAGCGTGATCTCGAAGTTCAGGTCCTTGCCTGCCAGCTCGTGGTTCATGTCGAACGTGACGATGCCGTCCTCGATGGCCTCCACGAACACGGGGAACGACTGGCCGGCCGGGCCGCGCATGTACACGGTCTGCCCCACGGGAAGCTGGTCGCCGTTGGGGATCTGGCTCACGGGCACCTTCTGCACCATCTCCTCGCGGCGCTCGCCGTACGCCTCGGCGGCGGGGATGTGCACGGTCTTGGTCTCGCCCTGCTCCATGTCCTTCACCGCTGCGTCGAAGCCGGGGATCATCTGGCCGGCGGCGCAGGTGAACTCGATGGGCTCGCCGCGATCGACTGACGAGTCGAACTTCGTGCCGTCGTCCAGCGTGCCCGTGTAGTGGACCTTGACCTTCTTGCCTTCGTTGCTCATGAACGAGCTCCTCTCGATTTGAAACAAAGTGCATCCAGTCTACCCCACCGCGGAACGCGGCTCCTCCGCTGGATGCAAACCCTCTCCAAGTTGCCACAAGTCCGTCAAGGGGACGCCTGCGCCATCGCGATGGGATGGCTTCGCGGCCGTGCCGTGCGCCGACCTCTCCGTAAGCGCGATGCTCGGGCCCTAGCGGCTCGGCAGCTCGGCCACGTCCAGCAGCGTCATCTCGAAGTTGAGCGCCTTCGCAATGGCCTCGTGGTTCAGGTCGAACACGGCCTTCTCGTCCGTGAGCTCCACGAGCCTGGCCGGGTAGGTCTGGCCCGTGGGGTCCTCCAGGTTCACCATCTCGCCCACCACGAGCTTCACCGAGGCGGGTATCTTCGCGCGCTCCACCTCCATCACGCGTTCTTCGGTGCGCTCCTCGTAGGCCTCGTTCGCGCCCACGTGCACCTGCCGCGTCTCGCCTACGGCCATGCCCCGAACGGTGTCGATGAACGCCGGCGGCATCCATCCGTCCAGGCACGGGAACTCGATGGGCTGCTCCGTCTGGTCGATGAACACGGAGCCGTCGTCAAAGAACCCCTTGTACGCCACCTTCACCATCTTGCCCGTGTTGTCCACGTCGGGCCTCCTCTTCTCGTGTCGTTCGCCCACATGCCGGAAGGCCGGCCGTCCGGCCGTTGCGGTGCCGCGGCTTTCGCGGCTTCGGGATGCGGGCGGCGGTTTAGTCCTTGCCCTCGGCCAGGTCGGCCAGCGTGACGCGCTGTGCTGCCAGCTGTGCGAGCGGTTCCAGGAAGTCCTGCTCGTCCGCCGCGAGGCCCCGCCGCGCCAACGCCATCATCTCGTCGACCAGCTCGGCCACGGGCCTTCCGTACACCTCGGCCTCGTATCCTGCGGCCATGAGCGCATCCTTGGCCGCCTCCACGGCCGCGCCGTCCACGCCTTCGAACAACGCGTCGAGCGCATCGAGGTTCTCCACGTGGTAGAACAGCCCTTTGATCAGCGCCGCGTACGCCACCACGTAGGGCACGGGCATCGCGTCGGCCGGCCTGATCTCTATATAGGTCTTCAGGCGCACGTCGTTGAAGAACATGGACACGGCGTGCTCCACCTCGGCGCGTGTCATGGTGCGCTCGGCGTATATCTCGCCGAACGTGCGCTCGGAGTAGCACCACTGCTCCTTGCGGCACGGTATGAGGATGGCCGGCGTGTCCAAAAGGTACTCCGCATAGCGGCGCAGGTCGAAGCCCGGGTCCATCACGCCGGGCACCAGGCCGCAGCGGTCGGGGTCGCAGTACCGCCAGATCTCGGTGCGCACCAGCTCGTGGGTGCGCGGCGCTCCCTCGAAAACCGGCGCGTTGTCGCAGACGAGCGAGAACAGCGGCACGAGCGCGAACGCCAACCGCAGCTTGCGCAGGCAGTCCGCCGTCGACCAGTAGTCTATCGACACCTGGGTCGACGCGCTGCCCCGCATCATGCGCGGCCCGAACGGCCCCTTCTCGCCCAGGTACAGGTTCATGAACTTGTAGCGCCGCTTGGGGATGAGCTCCAGGTCGAGCGCCTTGGCGGAGGGGTGGTAGCCCACCGTGAGCGCGCGCTCGCCGTGGGGTGCCAGCACGTCGTCCAGCGTGCGCTCGAACCGCTCGAACGTCGCGCGTGCGTCCTCGAGGCTCGCGAACGGGCCTGCCGAGAGCTCCACCTGCGCCGCCGGCTCGATGGTCACGGCCTCGCCGGGCCGCGCCACGCCCAAAAGGTCTCCCTCCGGGTCGCGCGTCGTGCGGGGGAACTCGGCTTCCAGCTGGCCCAGCAGCCATTCCACGCCGTAGGGCCCGCTGTACGCCACGGGGCTCATATCGTCGTGCACGAGGGTGTGCTCCAGCTCGATGCCCAGCTCGCCGGCTGTCCCGGCCGGCGTGATGCCGCTCTCGAAATAGGCTACGATGGCGTCGATGTTACTTGCGCGAGCAGGCTGGCCGCCGGAGGTTTCCGGCCCTTCGTTGGTCGCGGCGGATGCGTCCGCGACGGCTGTTTTATTCATGTAGCAGGCTCCTGTAAAGCATTGGTCCGTGCAAGGTTACGTTACTTTGTATACAATACCCTTTTGGTTGCCGCGCTTGTCGGCAAAATGGCATCAATTCGCTTTTCCACTCGGGGACGAGGCTGCGCTTGGACGCTCATATCACAAAAAGAACAGCGGTCCTGCTGCTGCTCGACATCGTTGCGACATACGCCGCCTACTGGCTCGCATCCTTGCTCACCGCCGTCGAGGACGAGGTCTTCGTCAACAACGAGATCTACTTCATGCTGGGCATCCTGGCGCTTATCAACGTGGCGGTGCTCGGCCTGTTCCGCCTCTACAACAACCTGTGGGAGTACGCGAGCGTCGACGAGGCCATCCAGATCATGCTCGCGGTGGTGCTCTCCACGCTCATCGGCGCCGTGTTCCTGTGGATCATCGACGTGCGCCTGCCCATCCGCGTGTTCTTCGTCTCGTGCTTCCTGCTTATATTCTTCATGGGGGGCATACGCCTGGTATTCCGCGTCATGCGCCAGAAGAAGCGCGTTCTGGGGTCGGCGCAGCGCGCCTGCGACCGGCCGCGCACGCTCATCGTGGGCGCGGGGGAGACGGGCTCGCTCGCCATCGGCCGCATGGCCTCGAAGGACCCGCTCATGCCCGGCGTGGCCATCGTGGCCACTGACGACGACGCCTCGAAGCGCGGCAGCCGTATCCACGGCGTGAAGGTGGCCGGCACCACGGACGACATCGTGGAGCTGGTTGATCGCTACGACATCGAGCAGATCGTCGTGGCCATCCCCTCGGCCTCGCTCGAGGAGCGCAAGCGCATCTACGGCGAGTGCACGAAGACCGAGTGCAAGCTGCGCACGCTGCCCAACATACGCGAGCTCTCGCTCGACGAGATAGGCGACGTGCGGCTGCGCGACGTGGACGTGGCCGACCTCCTGGGCCGCGAGGAGATCATCCTGAACACCCGCGCCGTGTCCGGCTACATCGCCGGCGAGTGCGTGCTGGTCACGGGCGGCGGCGGCTCCATCGGCAGCGAGCTCTGCCGGCAGCTGTGCCGCGTGGCGCCCGCGCGCATCGTCATCTTCGATATCTACGAGAACGACGCCTACATGCTGCGCAACGAGCTGCTGTCCGAGTACGACGACATCGAGATAGTCATCGAGATCGGCAGCGTGTGCGACGAGTCCCGCGTGGCCGAGGTGTTCGCGAAGTACCGCCCTGGCGCCGTGTTCCATGCCGCGGCCCACAAGCACGTGCCGCTCATGGAAGCGTGCCCGCGCGAGGCGCTTCACAATAACGTGTTCGGCACCTTGAACGTGGTGAAGGCGGCCGACGCGTTCGGCGCCGCGCGCTTCATCTTCATCTCCACCGACAAGGCCGTGAACCCCACGAGCGTCATGGGCGCCACGAAGCGCATGGGCGAGATGGTGATGCAGCTGTACGCGCGCACGTCCAAGACCGTGTTCTCCGCCGTGCGCTTCGGCAATGTGCTGGGCTCGAACGGCAGCGTCATCCCCGTGTTCCAGCGCCAGATAGCCGCCGGCGGCCCCGTGACGGTCACGCACCCCGAAATCGAGCGCTTCTTCATGACCATCCCCGAGGCGTCGCGCCTGGTCATCCAGGCGGGCGGCATGGCGCATGGCGGCGAGATATTCATCCTCGACATGGGCGAGCCCGTGAAGATCGTCGAGCTGGCGAAGGGTCTCATCCAGCTGCAGGGCCTCGTGCCCGACGTGGACGTGAAGATCACGTTCACGGGCCTGCGCGACGGCGAGAAGATGTACGAGGAGCTGCTCATGGACGAGGAGAGCACGCTTCCCACCGACAACAAGTCCATCATGATATCCACCGGCCAGGAGATCAGCTACGACGAGGTGGCCGCCAAGCTCGGCGAGCTGGAAGCCGCCATCGGCAAGTCGGACGAGGAAGCCGTCCACATCCTGGAGTCCGCCGTCCCCACCTACCACCACACGAAGAACTGCGCGTAGGCTCACCCGATGGGGCCGGCGGTTGCCTGCAGCCTCCTTATACGGATGGTTCTGCCTTGGGCGTTTGCGGAGGAGCGGTGCGCGAAGCCGGGCGGGGAAAAATTCGCAGGACGGATTTGCGCCATAGCGCACGCTAGACGCTAAACTATACGAGACGGCAATGCTGCGTTGCGCCGTATGGTGCGGGCAAGGTGTTCGAGAGGGTTTTTCTGACGGGGTAAGGCGAGGTGGGGCAGTGGCGGTCGTCTCGGCATCGAACGAAGCAATCGGCCTTTTCGTGAACTCGCCTGTTTTCCAGGTTAACGTGGGCCAGGGTGCGGCGGTTGCTTCTCTTCCAAGGGAGCTGCCTCCAGCATGCGCGCACTTCGTGGACAGAAGCGCGGAGCGCGGTCTGCTGGAGGATGCGTGTGCGGACTCTGCCTCGACTAAGGTGGTTGTCGTTGACGGGATCCCTGGTGTCGGCAAGTCTGCCCTGGTGAAAAAGTGGGGAAACGAGAAACGGATCGATCATTTCTCCGACGGGCAGATCTACCTCGATTTCGCCGCCTCGGAAGAAGGAGGCGCCTCTCCGGTGGCCGATATGCTCCGATCCAAGCTTTCCCAAATGATCGGCCCCGATGCCGTGTCCCGTACGCGTCCTTCAGATCTGCCCGCCCAATACCGCAGCTTCACCTGCGACAAAAGCATCCTCGTGGTTTTGGAGAACGTGTCCAGCTATGCGGAGATAGAGCCCTTCGTTCCGAATTCGCCGTCCTCGCTCGTACTCGCCACAAGCTCGAGAACCGATATCGATTCGCTCGAAACCGAGATCACCCATGTTTCTCTCGGCGAACTGGACGTGGACGATTCGCTCGACCTTTTCGTCCGAGTTGCGTACGGTTTGTCGGGCGAGGAGGTGCAGCAAGTCCTTCCGCATGACGAGGTGGAGGAGATCCATTCGGTGCTCGAGCATTGCCTCGGGCTTCCCTTGGCCATACGGGCCTGTGCAAGCATCTTACGGCGGAAGCGCGTCTCGTCGGCGAAGGAGCTGCACCGAAAGCTCATGCGCTCCGAACAAGACGTTTTCCGCTGCCGAGAGATGGACGAGGTATGGCGAGAGTGTTGCAAGGCCCTCGATCCGCGCTGTCTGGACGCCGCACTCGGGTTCGCAGCGCTTCCGGTTCCGACGGCTTCCCTTGGAACGCTTGCCGCCATATGGGGTACCGACCCTTCCGGAGCGAGGTCCATCGTGGAGGAGCTTCACTGCTTCGGGTTCGTCTCTCTCGACTCTCCTGCGGATGGCGTCGGAGATGCTTCCTTGTCGAGTGAGGTGACGCTTCTTCGCGTTATCCGGGCATACCTGCAGGCTCAGATGCTCGGGGATGGGTCTCTTGGCGAGGTTCAAGAAAGCGTCCATGCCTTGCTGCTCTCCCATTTCCGGGTGTTGTCCCAAGAGTTGGATCATTCTTTGAAGCCCGCGCGCCTTCGCCTGTACGACCGGATTCCCTCGAACGATCTGGTGCGCGATATTCTCAAGGGGAGGACGGAATTCGAGGTGTTCGAATCCGAGTCCGGTCTCTTGGGCGCTGTTCCCCAGATCATAAATGCGCACCAAGGCGTCGTGGGGGATGCTTGGGCAATCGGCGATGCGCTCTGGTTCTTCTATAGCGGAACCTTTCGTTATCAAGCAGGATCCGAGCTGTTCTCGGCTTGCTCGCGTTCTGCTCGGCAGGCAGGAAACATACTTGCAGCCTCGCGCTTGACGGTTATGTCGTCGGGTATGGAGGCAAAGCTCGGCAAGGCCGCCGAGGCGCTCGGTTCCATCGATGCCGCCATTGTCGAATGCGCGCCGCTGGGCAGGCTCGATGTTATGTGCATGTTCCACGAGTTCCGCGGAATCTGCCTGGCTGAGCTGGGATGCGAAGGCGATGCGGTAGCCGAGTTCACGTATGCCCGCGCTGGCAACGAGTCGCTGGGCAACAAGCGCGGATGCTCCATCCAAGACCTTCTTCTCTCCCGAACGTATCGGAGGTTCGGAAAAGCGGAAGAGGCTGAAAAGGCTGCGCGCCGTTCATTGGACGAGGTCGACAAGAACCGCGATCGGCACACGTATGCGAAAAGTGCGCAGGAGCTCTGCTTCGCATTGCGTTCGGCAGGGAAGCACGGGGAAGCGCTTGCGTATGGGAAAGACGCTGCCGAGATCTTTGCGGAGCTGGGTGAATATCGGCGGGCTCACGACACGCTGTTCGCGATAGCCGAGTCACTCCATGCCCTGGCGGATGACGATGATGCAGAAGCCTTCGCCGGGGAGGTCCGCGATTATTACGAACGCGTCGGGCTTTCTGCGGAATACGAGCAGGTTAGCCGCTTTCTGGAATCCTTGCACACCTGATTACCGATTCGCCGACAGTGTAGAGGGTCTTGCCCATGCGGTACGTTCCGCGGAAGTCGCCTTGTACGAGGCAGTAGGCGAGAATCGCTGCGAGTACGTTCCGGTCGGCATGTGCTGGTACCTTGAACGGAACCTGCGTTCCATTTCTGTCTGACAACTGGCCCGATGAGCCTTGTTGGAAATAGGCGCATCGGGCAAAGGGGCTGGCATCTTGCCACCATCCGGCGGCGTCGCGGTTCTCGAGCACTAGGCAAGAGGCCGATTGGACCAGTCGGTAGTTCCTCTCTGCGGAAGACGCCACGAGCAGGGTCGAGTCGGACCGAATGCCCGAAGGGCCTACGGAGGAGGGCGTTCTTCTCATGTCGACGACCGTATCGGAGGTGCGGGCGAAGCCGACCCAGAAGGAAAGCGGCTTGCAAGTTCTTGGAATCGGCGGCTCCAAGGCCAGGGGCAGCACGGCGGTGCTCGACGGCTCCAGGCCGATCAGACGGTAAGCCAGCACGGCAAGCCTTTCCATGGAGCTTCCGACATAGGAGAAGGCGGCGTTCGGTCGCTTTTGCGCGCCGCGGCTCGCTTGCCTGCAGGTTGTTTCTGCGAATTCGGCGATCTCACGAGCCGTTTCAACTGCCTTATTCGAGCCCATGGCCTGCACGATTGCCAGGTCGCCGTTAAGCGCGTCTTCGGGATAGCTCAAAAGGCAGGTGGGGGTTCCCAGCATGCTCGCATAGGTTGATACGGATCCGTGGTCCCCCGCCAGACAGTCGGCTGCGACCAAGGTCGCCTGCCAGCCGCTCTCGAAAGGGATGAGCTTCAGCCCGCCTGCAAGGGCGTCTCTTAGCCAGGTCTCTATTTGCCAGGGCCCGTGTCCCATCCATATGTTCGGATGGAGGATCGCCGCGATGGCGAATTCGTCGGCAGGGAGCAGGGAAAGGAGCTCGGAGAACATCTGCGGGCGTGCCGAGAAAGCCGAAAGCCTACCCCATGTCGAGGAGAGCACGACCAATTTCCTGTCTCCGATGTCGAGCGCATCCCTGAACTCGTCCCGACGGTGTCTCGCTTGGAGCATGGAGTCGAATACGGGGTCTCCCAGCACCTCCGTCTGGCAGCGGTCTCCGAACACGCGGGCCTCGTCTTCCGAGACCAATCCCACTATGCGGGGGAGGATGGTTCCGGGCCCTTCGTCGAGCCAGTTCGAGTGCGCCGTGTTCGCCCCGGCAACGGATCGGACGCTATTGTGCCCGACACCGTGGGAAAGCATGATGATGGGTGCTTTGATCTCGGGCAACGGGTCGAGAGCGCTTTCGATGAGAGCGAGGTCGTACGTTTCCAGCACGGCGTTCTTCCAGGGGACGAAGGGAAGCCCCCTCTTGTTTATGGCAAGCTCGAGCTCGTTCGAGAAAACCGACCGAGGTTCGGATACAGTGAAAAGAACCTGAATCCTCGGATCAGAGAAGAGGTGCCTTGCCAAATCCGCCGATCTGACAAGGGTGGTAGGACTTCTGACCATTACGAGCACGGTTTTCTCGAACGCTACGGTCCTCGGTCCTCCTCCGGGTTTCAGCAGCGGCGAGGGGGGCTTCGAACAGTCGTCGGGGGGGGGGGGCTTCATTGTCTACCTTACGATGTTCGTTTGGACAACGGGGCTTTTGATGAAAATACCCGAGGCGGCGTTCGAGGCGGTCGTCGTCTGCGAGCTGCCGAGATGATTCTCCATGAGATCGCACCAAGATGAGAGGAGCTGGTTGAAGTCGGGGTCTCCCTTTGCCAACTTGGCCGCTTTTGCGGCGAGCTTGTCGGGATCGGCCCAAGAGCCCATCGCCTTCAACTCGTTTTCATCCATATCTTCCTTCCGCCCTGCGAGTTTCTTGAACAGGGCGATGGTGGCCGCGCCCAAGGCGGACCCGAAAGCAGAGAGGCTGCCGCTCGCGAGGCCGTCGAGGCATGCTTGCATGAGGCTGGGCAAATCCATGGCCCTCCCTTTCACCGTGTGTGGATGTTCTTTCATTGTATGGTCGCTTAGTCATCATTGCAAGGCTCTGATCGGGCGGGAGCGGCAGGCACGCCGTGAGGATACTGCTCGATTGCACTAAGGGGAGTTTGGCGCCCTGCGCAAAGCTTCGGTAGTTCGGGTAAAGCCGAATTTCGCGATAATGAATCTCGTGCCGACCGGCCGTGCGCCCGCCGGCATCTCTTTTGGCGGCCGATGGCAAAGCGGCCCGGAGGGGGCTCGCTTTGACGGGAACGATGGGGTGAACGATGGAGCGAGAAGGAATCGTGTACGGGTATGCGCGCGTGTCGGCGAAGGACCAGAAGCTCAGGCGGCAGATCGACGCCTTGACGGATTTCCCCGTTGCCGAGGGCTGCATCTACGCCGACAAGGCGAGCGGGAAGGACTTCGAGCGGCCGGAGTACCGCAAGCTGGTCAAGCGCCTTAGGCCTGGCGACGTGATGGTGGTGAAGAGCATCGACCGGCTGGGGCGGAACTACGACGAGATCCTCGAGCAGTGGCGCATTCTCACGAAGGTGAAGCGGGCGTTCGTCGTGGTGCTTGACATGCCGCTTCTCGACACGCGCAACGACCAGCACGGCATTACCGGCGTGTTCCTGGCCGACGTGGTGCTGCAGCTGCTCAGCTATGTTGCGCAACTTGAGCGCGAGAACATCCGGCAGCGCCAGGCGGAGGGGATCGCGGCGGCTCGGGCGCGCGGCGTGAGGTTCGGCCGGCCGGCCATCGAGGTGCCGAGCGCTTATCGGCCGATCAAGACCGCATACCTATCGGGGCAGATCACACGCAAGGAAGCGGCAGAGCACCTTGGCGTTTGCCCCCGGACGTTCGACCGGTGGCTGAAAAGGGACGCCGAGGGGGAAGTCGCTTAGCGCTTATGGCAACCGGGGTGTTGAATAACCCGCTCGGCATGGTTTTCGTTGCCAAAACGTAGACTTTTTGTCTCACGTAACACTTGCTCGCCCTCACATACAAGGGCACCCATCCGACCTGCTGTTTCTCTTTCGAATGAGATTATCGGGCATCTCCGCCAAAAAGTCTACGTTCTTGCGGCCGTCGGTGTGGCAGCAACGTGCACCGACGGCCGCAGCATCCGATCATGCGAGCGAGCAT
>NC_021021.1:100565-113747 GCF_000210055.1 Gordonibacter pamelaeae 7-10-1-b | reverse complement strand
TTTCCCGCCGGGAGCCCAAGGCGCACGACGTTGGGCTCCCGGCGGGAAACCGCGACGAACATATCCTGAGCAAGCGCAGGCGGTGCCATCGGCGGGCCAAGCGGAACCAGGGGAATGAATACTCTCGATGCCGCGGGCCCTAGGCCCGAATGGCGAAGCTATGTCCGCCTGAGCGAGGAGGCCCTCCATGTGGTATGTGATCCAGGTTCTTTCCGGGCAGGAGGACAAGGCGTGCGAGCTCATCAACCTGCATGCGGCGGGGCAGCGCTCGAAGGACAACAGACCCGTTCTCAAAGAGTGCTTCGTGCCGCGCTACCAGGTGGAACGCAAGTTCCACGGCCAGTACCGCACCCTCACGCGCAACCTGTTCCCCGGCTATGTGATAGCCGTCACCAACCGTGTGGACGAGCTGAACGACCGTCTGGTCAAGATCCCAACGTTCACCCGCATGCTCGGCAGCGAGAAGTCATTCATACCCCTCGATCGGTCCGAAAAGGCGTTCATCAACGCCTTCACCACCGAGAAGCACCGCACCATCAGCCTGTCGAAGGCCGTATACGAAGGCGACAAGGTGGTGGTAACCGAAGGCCCCATGATCAACCGCGAAGGCTGGATCACCGAGGTCAACCGCCGCAAAGGAACCGCCCGCGTCGAAGTGAGCATGTTCGGCAGAACCATCAACGTAGAGATAGGACTGGCGATTGTCGGCCGCAGGCCTAAAAAGAAATAGCATTTCCCTGTTGCATTGCGGCAGGGATTCGTCGTTGCTCCCCCTGTCGAGCTAGACGAAGTAGCCGTGCTTTGCATGCACGAAACAGTCCGCCAAGCAAAGGCGGCCGCGTGACCATCGAAGAAAGTGCGATGGCGGTCGACGGGGAAGGAGCCCTCGAGGCGTCCGACGTGGCGTTCCTCGCGCCGGAGCTCGTGGTCGAGGCCGAGGGGCCCGTGCTAGCCGCCCCGCGCGAGGAGGGCCGGCTCGCGTACCGCTTCCTGAAGCGGGCGTTCGATATCGCGTTCTCCCTCTGCGTGATAATCGTGCTGCTGGTCCCGTCGCTTCTGCTGTGTCTGGCCATTCGCATCGAGAGCCCCGGCAACCCCATCTACTCCCAGAAGCGCGTGGGCCGCATCGGCAAAAGCGGCGAGGTGGAGATGTTCGACATGTACAAGTTCAGGAGCATGCACAAGGACGCCGACGAGCGCCTGGCCGACCTCGAGGACCTGAACGAGGCCGACGGCCCGCTGTTCAAGATCAAGGACGACCCCCGCGTGACGCGCATAGGCAGGTTCATCCGCAGGCACTCCATCGACGAGCTCCCGCAGTTCCTGAACTGCCTGCTCGGGCAGCTCTCCTGCGTGGGCCCGCGCCCGCCTTTGCCCTCCGAGGTGGCCCAGTACGACGAGCGTGCCACGCGCCGCCTGTCCGTCAAGCCCGGCCTCACAGGCTACTGGCAGGTGAGCGGCCGCAGCGACACGACCTTCGACGATATGGTCGATCTCGACCTCAAGTACATCGAGGAGTGCGACGTTGCGGCCGACCTCAAGGTGATCGCCCGCACCGTGGTTGTGATGTTCACTGGCAAGGGGGCGTGCTAGATGCCCTCCATGAAAGCTCGCTACGAGGCGCCGGAGCGCTACCCGATCCTCAACGCGTTCGTGAACGCGCTCTCCCTCGAGGAGACCGTCTCGTAGGTGGAGAAGATCGTCGCCGCAGGGGTCCCCACCCAGCACGTTGTGCTGAACGCCTCCAAAATCAACCTCATGCGCGAGGATCCGAGGCTAGCCGAGATCGTGAACGCCTGCCCCCTCGTCAACGCCGACGGAGCCTCCATCGTGTGGGCTGCGCGGCAGCTGAATGTCCCTTTGAAGGAGCGCGTCGCGGGGATAGACCTGTTCCTGCGCCTCGTCGAGGTTGCGGCTGAGAAGGGCTACGGAATCTATCTCTTGGGGGCGAAGGAGGAGTCGGTGCTCGGCGTGCGGGACGAGCTCAAGAGGAGGTATCCGGGGCTCGGCATCGCGGGCTACCGCAACGGCTACTTCGACGAACCGGACGTGCCCGGCATCGTTGCCGACATTGCGGCTTCGGGAGCGGACATGCTTTTCCTGGGCTTTTCGTCTCCGAAGAAGGAGTACTCGGCGCACGAGCACCTTGAGGCGCTGGGCGTCCCCTTTGTCATGGGCGTTGGCGGGAGCTTCGACGTCGTGGCTGGGGTGACCTCCCGCGCCCCGAAGTGGATGCAGGATCGCGGCCTTGAATGGCTCTACCGCTTCGTCCAGGAGCCCGGCCGCCTTTGGCGCAGGTACGTCGTGGGGAACGTCTCGTTCGTCCGATACGTATGCAAATGCAAGAATAAAAGCAAGAAGGAAGTTGTGCAGTGATCAACGTAATTGGCCTCGGCTATATAGGACTCCCCACGGCGCTCATGTTCGCGGCGCACGGGGTGGAGGTCGTCGGCACGGACTGCGACGCGGAGCTCGTGGCCACCTTGAACGCCGGGAGGACCACGTTCAAGGAGGAGGGGCTCGACGAGCTCTTCGGGCGGGCCGTCGCGGCCGGCGCCAGGTTCTCGACCGAGTACCAGGAGTGCGGCACCTACATCGTGAGCGTGCCCACCCCCTACGACAAGGCCACCAAGAGGATAGACCCCTCCTACGTCGTCGATGCGGTGGGGTCGGTCCTGGACGTGGCCCCGGAGGGCGCGGTCGTGGTGATCGAGTCGACGGTCTCTCCCGGCGCGATCGACCGCTACGTGCGCCCGGCGCTCGCGGGGCGCGGCCGAGGGGACGTCAAGCTCGCCCACGCCCCCGAGCGCATCATCCCAGGGGACATGGTGGGGGAGCTCCTGCGCAACAACCGCACCGTCGGCGCCGACGACCCGGAGACGGGCGAGCTCGTGAAGTCGCTCTACGCCTCGTTCTGCCGGGGCGAGATCGCCGTCACCGACATCCGCACCGCCGAGATGACCAAGGTCGTGGAGAACACCTTCCGCGACGTCAACATCGCCTTCGCCAACGAGCTCGCCAAGATCTGCCGCTCCGACGGCATGGACGTGCGCGAGATCATCCGCATCGCCAACAAGCACCCGAGGGTGGGCATCCTCTCGCCGGGGCCGGGGGTCGGCGGCCACTGCATCAGCGTGGATCCCTGGTTCCTCGTGGGCGACTATCCCGAGCTCGCCCGGCTCATCAGGAACGCCCGCGAGACGAACGACTCCATGCCCGAGTTCGTGCTCGCCCGCGCGAGCGAGGTCATGCGTGAGAGCGGGATAACGGATTCCTCGAAGGTCGGCATCTACGGACTCGCCTACAAGGAGGACGTCGACGACGTGCGCGAGTCCCCGACCCTGCAGATGCTCGAGAGCATGGGCAGACACCTCGCGGGCTCGCCTTGCAAGGTGTACGACCCCTGGGTCGAGCGCGACGTCGTCCCCAACCAGGTCCACTCCATGGAGGAGTTCCTCGAGGGCCTTGAGATGGTGGTCGTGATGGTGGGGCACTCCGAGGTCAAGGGCCGGCCCGAGGCGTTCGGCGACCGCGTCCTGCTCGACACGCGCGACGTGATGGGCTCCGGCGAGAACGTGCACAAGCTTTGACCGTTCCAAAAAGGTTCGCCTACTCCTTGAAAAGAGAATGTTAATCATGAAGAAGGTCATGCTCGTCTTTGGCACGCGACCGGAGGCCATCAAGATGTGTCCGCTCGTCAACGAGCTCAAGTCGCGTTCCGACGATTTCGAGGCCGTCGTGTGCGTCACCGGCCAGCACCGCGAGATGCTCGACCAGGTGCTCGACGCATTCGGCGTGGTTCCTGACCACGACCTCCACGTCATGAGGCCCGGCCAGACGCTCTTCGATGTCACCTGCGACGTGCTGCTCAAGATGAGGGCGGTTCTGGAGTCGGAGGAGCCCGACGCGGTGCTCGTTCACGGCGACACCACCACGTCCTTCGCGGCGGCGATCGCGTGCTTCTACCTGAGGATACCCGTGGGGCACGTCGAGGCGGGCCTTCGCACCCGGGACCTCTACAGCCCCTGGCCTGAGGAGTTCAACCGCCAGGCGGTCGACGTGGTGTCCCGCTGGTACTTCGCGCCCACGGAGGCCTCGCGGCGCAACCTCCTCGAGGAGGGCAAGCCCGCCGACCGCATCTGGGTTACGGGCAACACCGGCATCGACGCCCTGCGAACCACAGTGAGGGAGGGTTACTCCCATTCGGTTCTCGACTGGGCCGCAGGGTCTCGCCTCGTGCTCATCACGGCGCATCGCCGCGAGAACCTGGGTGCGCCCATGCGCTCCATGTTCCGCGCCATCCGGCGCGTGATGGAGGAGCGTCCCGACGTCAAGGCGGTCTATCCCGTTCATATGAACCCTCTTGTGCACGAGGCCGCCCACGCGGAGCTCGACGGCTTCGACCGCCTGCGGATGATCGAGCCCTTGGAGGTTCTCGATTTCCACAACCTGCTCGCGCGCTGCCATCTCGTCCTGACCGACTCGGGCGGCATCCAGGAGGAGGCCCCCTCGCTCGGCAAGCCCGTGCTCGTCATGCGCGATACCACCGAGCGTCCCGAGGGCGTGGAGGCTGGGACTTTGAAGCTTGTAGGTACCCAAGAAGACGCAATTTGCCGCGAATTCGATCGCCTGCTTTCCGACGAGAGGGTTTATTTGGCCATGAGCCATGCGTCTAACCCATACGGAGATGGTCATGCCAGCGCGCGGATAGCGGACGTGCTCGAAGGAAGGCGCGTATGAGGCTCAAGAAACGCTTCATGCTATCCTTGAAGAACAGCCTCAGGTTCCTTCCCGACAGGCAGTACATCAAGATTTACTACTGTGCAAAGTTCGGCGGCTTTCCGAACATCGACGAGCCGTCGACGTTCAATGAGAAACTGCAGTGGATGAAGCTCAACTGTCACGATCCTCGCATGGTTTCTCTTGTGGACAAGTGCAAAGTGCGTGACTTCGTCGAAAAGCGGATCGGTTCGCAGTATTTGGTACCGCTTATTGGCGTCTATAATACTGTTGAAGAATTCCTCGGTGCCGACTTGCCTAATGAATTTGTCGTCAAGTGCACACACGATTCCCAGAGCGCTCACATCTGTATAGACAAAGCGACCTTCGATTTCGGGGCGGCGGCTCGTGGATTAGAGACGGCGCTCAAGCGCAATTGGTACTGGCAAGGACGCGAATGGGCGTACAAGGGCGTGAAGCCTCGCATCATTGTCGAGGAGTATCTGAGAGATCGAGAACGAGCAACGCCTAATGATTATAAGTTTTATTGCTTTGATGGTGTCTGTAAGATGATCCAGTGCGACGCCGATCGTTTTGAAAACCACAAAGAGCAGTTCTTTTCACCTGCTTGGGAGTCTTACGGCGATTGGCATGTCAGCCATGTGCCAGAAGGCGAGCTGCTTGCTAAGCCGGACGGTTTTGAAGAAATGCTGACGCTGTCGCAAAGTTTATCCGAAAGCTTCCCTCACGTTCGTGTCGATTGGTACTGCATTGAAGGAAAGCCTTTCTTTGGTGAACTCACTTTTTACACAGGCGGGGGGTTTGATCCTTTCCATAGCAAGGAAGATAAGCTTCGCGATCCATTAGATAGATATCTTGGCGATTGCTTGGTACTGCCAGAACAAGCGCGGACTCTTTATGTATAAAATTTTAATGATAGGCCCAGATAGCTCCCGCGCGTCCGGCGGAATGGCGTCGGTTATTCGGTCATTGAGTAAAAGCGAAACCTTAGCTTCCCGCTTCACAATTTTAGAGTTTCCCTCTTGCAAGGACGGAAGTCTTGCATCTCGGCTTTTCTTCACTGGGGTGCAGTATATGCGCTTTATCATTAAGCCTTTGAAGGCTGACATATGTCATATACATATTGCATCATATTCGAGTACCTGGAGAAAACTTTTGTATGGGAAAGCCGCGAAACTCAAGGGGTCTCGAGTTGTTTATCATGTACATGGTGCCGAATACAAAAAGTTTTTTGCGTCATTAAGCGAACGGGGGCAGAAACGCCTTCGGCATAGTTTTTCGCAAGCAGACGCAGTGATAGTTCTTTCAAATTCATGGAAATGTTTTTTTGAAAACACTCTCGATCTGAAAAACGTTGTTGTAATAAATAACTCGATAGACTGCGCGAAATCGAACTTTAAGCACGGATTTCCGGCAAGCATCGCTTTTGTAGGACGCCTTGGCGTTCGCAAAGGCGCGTACGACTTAATTAAGGCATTGGGCATGCTACAGAGTAAGGGGATGAGGTTCTTCTGCACGTTTGCGGGTGATGGAGAAATTGAAAAGCTGCAAGAAGCGGCCAAGATTGCTGGTGTTTCGCAAAGTACGCAATTCACTGGATGGCTTGGCGAGGAAAAGGTCCAGGACATCCTCTCGTCATCCTCCATCATGGTTCTGCCCTCGTACGATGAAGGCTTTCCCGTCTCGATCATTGAGGCGATGGCTGCTGGCAATGCCGTGGTCAGTACCTGTGTTGGGGGTATACCCGAAGAAGTATGCCGTGCGGGTAGTGTGCTGATCGGGCCAGGTGATGTAAGCGCCTTGGCTTGTGCCCTCGAGGAACTGCTTGTTGATCAAGATCGAGCTTATCAGATGGCGGATGCAAACCAAGAGTATGTTTTAGGCAAACTTGACAACAAGGTTGTCCATACGCAGTTAGCCAATTTGTATTTGAGATTGCTGGATGACGATGCTGAGCAGAATACCTAACAAGTTTAAACATGACATGACTTGCATTGAGCTTTTAGCTCTGATTGCCTTTAACTTACTGCTATTCCAGCCGATCATCGAGATAATTCTGCCTCCTTTTTCTTATTATGATGAGATTTTGGCGGTATCCTCGCTCCTTTCTCTGTTCTTTTCCATGGCGATGCGCAAATCTCGTTTTACGAGGGAAATGAAGATCGCGCTGTGCCTGTTATTTGCGATCGTCGTTATTGGGCTTTTTGGAAACTTTCTTTCTGGCATAGTTTCCGATACTTTTTTTATTCTGGTCGATATATTAGCTTGCTCAAAGTTCTTTATCATTTACTTTGCCCTGAAATCTATTCTCGGAAACACTTCTTATTTCGTTAGCTATATGGCCAGAGAGAGCAAGGTCCTTTTAGTATTGATGCTTGCATGCTTGGTGATTAATCAATTCGTAGACATTGGAATGACATATGAGATGCGCTACGGCTTGAAGGCTTTCCAATTTGTATTTATTCATCCTACTCATATGGTCACCCTCTCTCTTGCTTGTATGGCGTTTATTTATTCGGATGCCAGTAACGGGTGGAAAAAATATATCGGTATCGCTTTGGTTCTGATGGCGATGTCTCTACGAAGCAGGTGGGTAGCGCTTGCATTGGTGATCGTTCTGATTATTATATTTGTAAAAAAGGGGTCTACGCGCGCTCCCTTTGTCGTAATTGGCGTAGGATCGGTTTCTGCTTTCCTCGTCGGGCAAGCGCAGATGTCCGTGTATTACGGTAGCGCTTCCGAGTCTGCGCGAGGTCACCTGATGACAACTGCTCTTTCAGTGTTTCAAAACTTTTTCCCTTTGGGTGCTGGTTTCGCTTCTTTCGGGTCGGGAGTCACGAAGACAATTTATTCCCCACTTTACTACCAATACGGCTTGCAAAACGTCTACGGATTGGCTCCAAATAATCCTAGCTACTTAACAGATACATTTTGGCCTGTCGTGTTGGCTCAGTTTGGCTTTTTAGGACTGATCATTTGGCTTCTTCTGCTAATCATGCTCGTAGTCGACTTTTATCGTTTAGGGATTGCCTCGGGGATGCTGGTCCTATCGCTTACGATGATCGCGGCGATTCTCATTTCGACTACTGCTTCTGGGTCGATTTTTTCGATGCAGATGATCACATTGCTCGTTGCTTTTATGACCGCTATGAAAGCCAATATAGATAGAGAGGCTTGTGAACGTGCCTAAGCTTGGACTTTGCGCATGCTATAGCAACCATAATTTCGGGAGTATGCTCCAGGCTCTTGCCACATGCAAAGCCATTGATGCTCTGGAAGTTGAGTACGAGCTCATCAGGTACAAAAAGAAAATTTCCCCCCTAAGAGTTGTCCAGATCGCTCGTAAGGTTATTACTGCAGATGCTTGGCTGGGCTTAACCGCAGAACTTAAGTGGAGAGCGTATTTAAGCAAACATAGCGCTCAGAAGGCGAAACAAGAACTGAGATCCGAATCCTTTGGAGAATACTGTGATCGTAGATTCACCAAACTAAGCCCCGTATACGAAGGGTACTCTGCCTTGCAAGATGGCTCAAAGAAGTATGATGCAGTCTTGGTTGGCAGCGATCAACTGTGGTTGCCTTCTGGGTATAGCTCTGGTTTTTACACTCTTGAATTCGCTTCTGAGGGGGTCAGGCGAATCTCATATGCGACCAGCTTCGGCATTTCCTCAATGCCGAAGTCTTCTGCCGCTAGGGCCGCGCGATTCATATCCAAAATCGATTATTTGAGTGTTCGGGAAAAAAGTGGGATTGAAATAGTGGCCAGCGTTACGGGCGGCGATGTCAAGCCAAAACTGGTTGTTGATCCCACTTTGCTGTTTGATCAGGCTGGATGGCTCAATATCGTTCCCGAAAAAAGGATCGTCGAAGGGGATTATATCCTGTGCTATTTCTTGGGCATCAATCCTGAGTCAAGGCGTATGGCTGCTGAGCTCAAAAAGAGGACGGGACTTCCGGTGGTGATGCTGAAAGATTGGCGTTATCATCTTGACGAAGACGATCTTATCAATGACTTTGATTTTTACTCGGCCAATCCTGACGATTTTATAAATCTGATACGGCATGCGAATTATGTTCTGACGGACTCTTTTCATGGAACAGTGTTTTCGCTTATTCATCATAAAAGTTTGCGACCTTCTATCGTGATATCGATGGGGGTAATAGCAGAAACACACGAATAGACAGTCTGTTCTCTCAGCTAGATCTCCGCTGCTGCTTGATGGATCATGCGGATCCGGGGCGTCTTGAAAGCTTGGTGGTTGATTTTGCAACCGTTGATGAGAGTCTAGACAATTGGCGTTGCGATTCTTGGAATTTTTTGAAAGAAGCTGTCGATGGTCTGTAGGTCGAACGTTTCCATTATGGATGAATCAAGTTGCTCGGGGTGCGGGTTGTGCTCGTTCGTCTGTCCGATGCGCTGCGTTGAAATGAAAGAAAACGAAAGAGGCTTTATTCTTCCGGCTGTTGGAAATAATTGCATAGCTTGCGGCAAGTGTTTGGCTGATTGTCCATCAATCAACCCTCCGGTTTCAGATTATCTCGATATTGGGCTTGTTGCACAATCGGGCGTCAGTGAAAACTTGGTCGCATCAACCGGGGGCGGAATGCATCTCCATCTCGCGAATTCGATGATGGCGCTCGGTGGTGTTTCGTACGGCGCTGCTTTTTCTGACGAATGGGTTGTTGAACATATCGAGTGCCATACTGCTGAGGAAGTGATGAGGTGTCGTGGATCTAAGTATGTTCAAAGCAGCTTGACGAACAAGGTGTTCGCCAGTATTAAGAAAAACTTGGAACAAAATATCCCCGTTCTCTTCACCGGCTTGCCGTGCCAGACGGCCGCAGTAAAAACTGCCTTCGGCGACAATGCGAGCCTTTTTCTTGTTGACTTGGTTTGCCACGGGGTCGCTTCGCCTATGGCCTGGCGGCAATATTTGTCAGATATGCAATTTGGGCGAATCGAGTCAATAAGATTTCGCAACAAGACTTACGGGTACCATATGAGCACAATGAGAGTTGTCTATGAGAGCGGAGTTTATAGCAAAAGCGGAAGAATCGACCCGTATTTGCGAGCTTTCTTTTCTGGCATCGCTCACAGGAAATCTTGCAACGAATGTAAGTTCAAGGGAAGGCGACGCTATTCCGACATAACGCTCTTTGATTGCGGGCGGTATTGTGAGCTGACTGGAGACAACGATGATGATCTTGGCCATACAAGTGTTTTAGTTAATACGAAGAAGGGCGAGAAGCTGTTACTTGAGCTTGGAAAAGAAGAGGTCGTTTTTTCGGCAATTGATAGAGGGATGGGCGAGCAGTTAAATGGCAAGATGATAGAGGGCTGCACCCCGAAGCATCCGCGATCGGATTCCTTTTACTCTCAAATTCTTTCAAACTCTTTTTCTTCGGTGGTTCAGAGCTATCTGCCTATTAAGCTTTCGGACTATTGCATCGAAGCCGTCAAGGGGTTGGCATGCAAAACGGGCATCCTCACGTTTCTTCGAAAAGCAAAAGAAAGAAAACTGCTTGTCACCAAGCATTAAAAAGAACTTTGCCTTCAGCCTAGCGTATGAAGTGCTTGCTTTTGCAATTCCTCTAATCACGGCACCCTATCTTTCCCGTATTCTGGGTCCAGACGGAATTGGGGCCTATTCATATTCTTATAATGTCGCATATTACTTTGGAATGTTTGCGACGCTGGGAATGCTGCGCTATGGGACCAGGAGTATTGCCTCAGTCAGGGATCTGCAGGCTACGAAAGATCAGTTGTTTTGGGAGCTCTTTTTTACCCAGCTTCTTACGGCTGGGTTTGCACTCGCCTTGTATTTGGTCTATCTTTTCCTATTTGGTGATTCGCTTAGTGCAATATGGATACTTTACATTTTGTCAACCGCTTTGGATGTAACTTGGCTATTCAGGGGCGAAGAGGATTTCAAGATTACAGTTGTTCGCAATTCAGTAATAAAGTGCTTAACCGCTTTCTGCATCTTTGTATTCATTAAAGGTCGTGACGATGTTTGGTTATATGTTGCGATAATGTCGCTCGGATACTTTATTTCTCAGGTGTTGCTGTGGCCCTATGTGAAGAAGCATATCGCAAGTTTCCACATCCCAAAGTTTTGTAAGCTGATACGGCATTTAAAACCAAGTGTGATTTTGTTCGTTCCCCTGATTGCTACAAGCGTATATAGGGTGTTGGACAAGATTCTCATCGGCTTGCTTTCAAGCAGCGCCCAACTCGGTTTTTTCGATTGCGCGGACAAAATCATCATGGTTCCTCTAGGCGTAATTTCCGCGCTTGGGGCGGTGGTACTTCCGAGGATGTCGTATTTAATATCGACGGGCGAAGAACGAAAGGGGGTCAAGTTCATCCGTTCGACTATGTCCTTTTCGATGATTATCGCGATTTGTCTCATGTTCGGCCTGATTGCTACAGGCGATCTATTTGCAGTGGTCTATTTTGGCGACAATTATACAGAGACGGGATATCTGCTCGTTGTTATGAGCGTGACTGTGCCGATGATTGCTTGGGCCTCAGTGATCAGGGAACAATACTTAATTCCGAAAAGATTAGACAAACAGTATATTTCCTCGGTTGCGGTGGGCGCGGTCTTCAACATCATGCTAAATCTATGGGCGATTCCGAGGTGGAATGCGCGGGGCGCTGCATTGGTGACTATAGCAACAGAATTGCTCGTTTGCGTAATGCTTACTGCTTCAGCTAGAAAGTATTTGGATATAAAACAATATGTTTCCGATTCTCTCCCGTACCTTGGGATTGGGGTTTTGATGTGCATCTCGGTGAAGGTCTTAGCTCGGGTTCTGTCGATTGGCAAGGTGAGTCCCCCGCTTCTTTTAGTTCTTGAAATCATCTTTGGGCTGATAGTTTTTGGAGCGCTCCTCGCTGTATTAGCGAGGCATAGCACGAGCCATAGAGCGATTATAGGATCACTAATAAAAAAGTAGGCTTGCATGTTCTCAGTTTCTGCCCTCGTGCGTCTTTATCGGTATCCCATTATTGGGCATCTTGCTCAACGAATGGTATTGCGAAGAGGCGCCGATATTCCGCGCAGCGTTAAAATCGGCCATAGGGTTTCGTTCCCGCACAACGCTTTGGGGACCGTTTTGCATCCAGGCACAACCCTCGAAGACTACGTCAAGGTCTATCAAAACGTGACTATTGGTAGAGGGAATATATGGCTCGACTATCATGCTGAATCGCGCTTGCGCTTTACGGTTAAAATGGGAGCAATCTTGTGTGCTGGATGCAAGATTATTTGCAGCGAAGATGAACTCGTCGTTGGAAAAAACACGGTGATTGCCGCAAATGCCATGCTAACCCGCTCAACAGGGGACAACGAGATATGGGCGGGAATCCCTGCAAGAAAAATTCGTGATCTGGGAGTTGGTTCTGAACAAACTACGATAATCAACTCGCCATCAGGCAAAACTTTTGAAATTGATTGATTCTTTGACAACCAAAACCCCTGTTCAAATCCAAATCTGGCACAACGATTTACGCCTTTGACAAGGCAGTTTTTGCAAGCATTATTTTCAGTGCCTTCGGGGCGCGTCTAGGCCATACGCATCAGCTTCCCTTGGCGCAGAAGCGCAGTTTTGCTCAAGAGCCTCACCTCCTGGTTTGCAAGGATGATTTGCTAGAGTCTTAGATCCTCGAACTTCACCCCGTTGAGCCTTATGCCGCGCTTGATGATGCGCATGTAGCCAAGCGAGAGCAGGCAGCGCCTCCTCATGCGTTTGAAGGTCTTGATCCGTGGCTCATCCGCTTCATCGCCTTGATGGGGCTGTTGAGCCCCCCCCGGCGGTGGCGTTGGTTTTGTTGAGCTTATAACCGTTCAGCACACCTTCGCGGTTGCGCTTCAGGGTCTTGGCTGCCGCTTCATCTCGAAGACGCCGCTTCTTTGGGCGAGGCTTATCCAATTGGCGAGCGAGTCGCGCTTGTCTGCGCACCACGGCATGTCCGACCAGCCGCGGAACAGGTGCATGAGCTCATGGGCGTTGAGGTCGGGGTCGGCTTCAAGCAATCAACTCTCACAACCACGCTCCCGGTCTTCATGTAACTATTTCATTTCCCGCCTTGCCAAACGTGCGGTTCTTTCTTACGATGATCCGTAATGATGTCGCGGCGCACTTTTGTGCAGATGCACGAAAGTAGCTTCGCGCCCGGCAGGTTGGACAACACGTCCGGCGCAACAAGCAAGCGAGGGATCGACATGGCCATCAAGACGGGTATCGTGGGTGCGGCGGGGTTTGCGGGCATCGAGCTGGTGCGCCTCGTGCTGCGCCATCCCGACCTCGAGCTCGCGGTTGCCACGTCCAACGAGCTGGCGGGCACGCGCGTCGACGCGGAGTACCCCGGCTTCGCCGGCGCCACCGACCTCGCCTTCGCCACGCACGACGACCCGGCGCTCGCCGCGTGCGAGC
>NC_021021.1:97202-99591 GCF_000210055.1 Gordonibacter pamelaeae 7-10-1-b | reverse complement strand
CTGGTGGCCTCCACCGGCGTGATCGGCGAACACCTGCCGCTCGAGCCGTTCGCCACGGGCATCCCCCTCGCCGCCCTCGAGCTCTCGGTAGCAAGCGGCGGCGCCAACGCGGCGCGCGCCATCATGACCACCGACGCGCGCCCGAAGGAGGCGGCGGTCACGTTCTCGGGCGACGGCATCGGCTACGACGGCTGCACGTTCACGGTGGGCGGCATGGCGAAGGGCTCGGGCATGATCATGCCGAACATGGCCACCATGATAGCCGTGCTCACCACCGATGCGCCGGTGCGCCCCGACGCGCTGCACGCCGCCCTCTCCCGCGCGGCGGGCCGCAGCTTCAACAAGGTCACGGTCGATTCCGATACGTCCACGAACGACTCGTGCTTCCTGTTCTCCAATGGCGGCGCCACGTCGAGCACCGTTCCCTTCCATCCGGGCTCTCCGGCGCTCGCCCGCTTCGAGCAGGCGCTCGAAGCCGTGTGCCAGAACCTCGCGCGCCAGATGGCCGCCGACGGCGAGGGCGCCACGCGCCTCGTCACCGTGAACGTGACGGGCGCCGCCACGCCGGCCGACGCCGATGCCGCCGCGCGAGCCGTCGCGAACTCCCCGCTCGTCAAGACGGCTGTCTACGGCCACGACGCCAACTGGGGCCGCGTGGCCATGGCCATCGGCAAGTCGGGCGCCGCCTTCCGCCAAGAAGACGCCGCCATCGACATCATGGGCCTGCCCGTGTGCCGCGGCGGGCTCACCGTCCCCTTCGACGAGGACGAGGCGCTCCGGCGCTTCGAGAACCCCGAAATCGCAATCGACGTCGACCTCGGCGCCGGCGACGCCGCCACCACGGTTTGGACCTGCGATTTCAGCCACGATTACGTCACGATCAACGGAGATTACCGCTCATGAAGTACGCAAAGGACACGCGCCCGAAAGGCGTATCGCACAAGGCCGCGGAAGTGCTCGTCGAGGCCCTTCCCTGGATCAAGAACATCACCGGTAAGACCGTCGTCATCAAGTACGGCGGCTCGGCCATGGTCGACGAGCAGCTGCGCGCCGACGTCATGAACGACATCGTGCTGCTGAAGATCGTCGGCGTGAATCCCGTCATCGTGCACGGCGGCGGCAAGGCCATCACCGAGGCCATGGAATTCGTGAACCTGCCCGTGGAGTTCAAGGACGGTCAGCGCGTCACCACGCCCGAGGCCATGGATCTCGTGCGCACCGTGCTCATGGGAAAGGTGAACCAGGAGCTCGTGGAGGCCCTGAACGAGCACGGCAACTTCGCCGTGGGCGTGTCCGGCGCCGACGCAGGCGTCATCGTGGCCGAGCAGGCCAGCCCCGACCTGGGCCGTGTGGGCCGCATCACGCGCATCAACCGTCCGCTGCTCGACGACCTCGTGAACGCCGACTACATTCCCGTGGTCGCATCGGTCGCGCTCGGCGAGGACGGCGGCTTCTACAACGTGAACGCCGACATGGTGGCGGGCCACATCGCCGCCGCCATCGGCGCGCACAAGGTGGTGTTCCTCACCGACGTGGATGGCCTCTACGAGAACTTCGAGGACAAGTCCACGCTCATCTCGAACCTCACGCTCTTCGAGGCCCAGTACCTCATCGAGAACGACGTGGTGTCCACCGGCATGATCCCCAAGCTGAAGTCGTGCGTCACCGCGCTCGACGCCGGCGTGTTCCGCGCGCACATCCTGAACGGAACCACGCCGCATTCGCTGCTCCTTGAGCTTCTGACCAGTACCGGCGTAGGCACCACCATGCACTCCACGGAAGAGGCGTGCAAGTTCGACGCCCATCCGCTGGGCAACTTCGCCTCCAAGCTGCTGGAGAACCGCGAGCAGGCGGCCGCGCAAGCCGCTGCCGCCGAGCGCTTCGTGGGCTGATCGCCGATACCCGCTGACCGGCGAAGGGGCCGCGTGCCCCTTCCCGCATCGCGCGAAAGGCAGCTCTGCAACAACCGAACGGAAGGATCGCCATGAGCCTTGAGAGGCAGCAGGAACTGGAAGAACGCTACGTCATGCACACGTTCGGGCGCAAGCCCGTCGAGTTCGTACGCGGCGCCGGCATGGTGCTCGAGGACGACAAGGGCCGTGCGTACCTGGACTTCATCGCCGGTATCGGCGTCATCAGCCTGGGGCACTGCCATCCGGCCGTCGTCGATGCGCTCCGGCAGCAGGCGGAGAAGCTCATCCACGTGAGCAACTACTACTATATTGAAGGCCGTGGGGAAGTGGCTCGCCGCCTCTCCGACCTGCTCAACCACGGCGCCCCCGAGGACGCGGAGCCGTGGCAGAGCTTCTTCGCGAACTCGGGCGCCGAGGCCAACGAGTGCGCCATCAAGCTGGCGCGCCTGCACGCCCGCAAGCGGGCGGAGGCGCAG
>NC_021021.1:93543-97128 GCF_000210055.1 Gordonibacter pamelaeae 7-10-1-b | reverse complement strand
CGCTCGACCGCAGCTTCCACGGGCGCACCATGGCCACGCTGGCCGCCACGGCCCAGCCCGCCAAGCAGGAGGCGTTCCAGCCCCTGCCCGACGGCTTCGCCCATACGGCGCCCAACGACGTGGCCGCACTCGAGGCCCTGTTCGCCGAACGCGGCAGCGAGATATGCGCCGTCATGGTGGAATGCGTGCAGGGCGAGGGCGGCGTGCATCCGTGCACGCCGGAGTTCCTGCAAGCTGCACGCCGCCTTACCGAGGAGCACGACGCGCTGCTCATCTGCGACGAGGTGCAGACGGGCGTCTTCCGCTGCGGCACGCCGTTCGCGTTCCAGCGCTTCGGCATCGTGCCCGACGTCGTGACCATCGCCAAGGGCGTGGCCTCGGGCATGCCCACGGGCATGTGCGCGGCCCGTGCCAACGTGGCCGCCTCGTTCGCACCCGGCGACCACGGCTCCACGTTCGGCGGCAGCAACCTGGCCGTCGCCGCCGCGCAGGCCACGTTGCGCACGCTTGCGGACGAGGGCTTCGGCGCGCGCGTCGAGCGCGTGGGCGCCTACCTGCGCGAGCGCCTGGCCGAATTGCCTCACGTGGTGGAGGTGCGCGGGCTGGGGCTCATGGTGGCTGCCGACCTGGCAGAGGACGTCGATGCGAACGACGTCGTCCTGCGCGCGCTGGGCAAGGGCCTCGTCATCAACGCCACCGGCCCGCATACGCTGCGCTTCCTGCCTCCGCTCGTCTGCGAGGAGCAGCACGTGGATCAGCTCGTCGAGCGCCTGTCCTGCCTGCTGGGCGTGTAGGGCCGCCTGCTATCGCCTCGAACGCCCGCCGCCTTGGGCGTTCGAGGCGCCCGCTTTACCGAATTTTTCGTACTTTTGGAAATTCCTACTTCGCAAACGCAGTGTCATGAGGTACTATTTACTGCATAAATTTTGCCGGTCTTGCGATTTTCTGCATAACCGTGCGAATGGCTGTGAAACTGTATGTGATAGTGCTCCGCAAGGACAGAGAGTCGAGGGCATGAGGAAACGTCAGCAACGGCATGACATCATCCGCGATATCATTCGCGAGCATAATGTCAAGACGCAGCGCGATCTCGCCGATCAGCTGCAAGCCGCAGGCTACGATTGCACCCAGGCCACCATCTCTCGGGACATCATGGACATGGGCCTGGTGAAGTCCCGCGAAGGCTATTACGTGCTGCCGGAGGAAATGCGCCTCCAGCGCATGGTTTCCGAACTGGTTGAAGAGGTACACGTGGCAGGCAATCTCATCGTGGTCAAGACGTTCTCCGGCGGAGCCGCCGGCGTCTCCGCTGCGCTCGATAAAGCGAGCTTGCGCGGCGCGCTCGGCACCGTTGCCGGTGACAACACGATCATGATCGCTGCCGAGAGCCCCGAGGCCGCTCTTGAAGTTGAGCGTGCCATCGACCGACTGCGACGACGTTAGTCGTCTACTTTAGCGCGAGGGACGCTTTTCTCCCTCCTTTCCCCCAAGGCTGCCCAGCAGCATGAAGTCGTGAGAGCCGCCCGGCGCTCACGCCACCGCGAAAAGCCGCGATGCACACGGGACCCCGTGTATCCGCACGCCGAGAACGGCAGGGCGGAGCCAAGGCCAACCCGTATCTGCATCGGAGAACCGGGCAACGAACCATTTAAGCCAAAAGAAAAAGCAAACGCAGGAAAGGGATTCATCATGGCAGATCAGAAGGAAAAAGCGGTACTGGCATACTCGGGCGGCCTCGACACGTCGTGCTGCATCAAGTGGCTCCAGGAGAACAAGGGCGTCGACGTCATCGCCGTCGTGGGTGACGTGGGGCAGGAGCACGAGGGCCTCGAGAAGATCAAGCAGAAGGCGCTCAAATCCGGCGCGCTCGACTGCCTGGTAGTGGACATGCGGGAGACGTTCGCCAAGGAGTACCTGGCCAAGGCTCTCGCTGCCAACGCCATGTACGAGAACAAGTACCCGCTGGTCTCGGCGCTGTCGCGGCCGCTCATCTCCAAGCACCTCGTGGACGCCGCCCACAAGTTCGGCGCGAAGTACATCGCGCACGGCTGCACGGGCAAGGGCAACGACCAGGTGCGCTTCGAGTCGAGCATCACGATGCTGGACCCCGACATCGAGATCCTCGCCCCGGTGCGCGAGTGGGAGCTCAAGACCCGGCCCGAGGAGATGGAGTGGGCGCAGGCTCACGGCATCGAGGTGCCCACCACCAAGAAGTCGCCGTACTCCATCGACGACAACCTGTGGGGCCGGGCCATCGAGTGCGGCGTGCTGGAGGACCCGTGGACCGAGCCGCCGGCGGACATCTACACCATGACGAGCGATCCGATGCAGGCTCCCGACCAGCCCGAATACGTTGAGCTCACGTTCGCGCGCGGCCTGCCCTACATGATCAACGGCGATCAGAAGAGCTTCCTCGGCATCATCTACGCGCTGAACGAGATCGCCGGCAAGCACGGCTACGGCCGCATCGACATGATCGAGAACCGGCTCGTGGGCGTGAAGAGCCGCGAGTGCTACGAGGTGCCGGCGGGCCTCGCGCTCATCCAGGCGCACAAGGCGCTCGAGGACCTCGTGCTCGAGCGGGAAGTGCTGCATTACAAGCTGGGCATGGAGCAGGCCTGGGCCACCGCCGTGTACAACGGCCAGTGGTTCTCGCCGCTCAAGGAGGCCATCGACGCGTTCATGGCGTCCACCCAGCGCTGCCTGTCCGGCACGGTGAGGCTCAAGTTCTACAAGGGCTCCTGCACGGTGGTCGGCCGGAAGAGCGCCTACTCGCTCTACGACTACGCGCTGGCCACCTACGACAAGGACGACGCGTTCGACCACACGGCCGCCAAGGGCTTCATCAAGCTGCAGACGCTCTCCGGCAAGACGTGGGCCTCGAACCGTCGGCAGGAGGGCGCCCCGGCCGAGCTCTTCGATGCCGAGAAGCAGCAGGGCCCCCTCAAGAAGGGCAAGTACGAGGACGTGACGCCTCTCGGCAAGCAGGTTGTTGCCGAGGCAGAAGCCGTCTTGGCGTAAGCGAAAGGAAACCCATGGCACTCTGGTCAGGCAGGTTCACGGAGAACGTGAGCGAGTTCACGCAGCGCTTCGGCGCCTCGCTGCCGGTTGACAAGGCGCTCTATGCGCAGGATATCGCCGGCTCGAAGGCGCACGCGGCCATGCTGGGATCGGCGGGCGTCATCGTGCAGGCCGACGCCGATGCCATCGTGGGCGGGCTCGAGCGCGTGCAGGAGCGCATCGAGGCGGGGAAGTTCGCCTTCGACATCAACGACGAGGACATCCATATGTCCGTTGAGCGCGCGCTCATCGCGGACGTCGGCGATGCGGGCGCACGCCTGCACACGGGCCGCAGCCGCAACGACCAGGTGGCCACCGACACGCGCCTGTTCGCGAAGCAGCGCTGCGAGGACCTCATGGCGGCCAACGTCGCGCTGCGCCAGGCGCTCGTCAAACAGGCCGAGGAGCATCCGGACGTCATCATGCCGGGCTACACGCACCTGCAGCACGCCCAGCCCGTGCTGTTCGCTCACCATATGCTCGCCTACGTGTGGATGCTCGCACGCGACTTCGAGCGCCTGGCCG
>NC_021021.1:86158-93418 GCF_000210055.1 Gordonibacter pamelaeae 7-10-1-b | reverse complement strand
ACCACGTACCCGCTCGACCGTCAGATGACGGCGGCGAGCCTCGGCTTCTCGCGCGTGATCCCCAACTCGCTCGATGCCGTGTCCGACCGCGACTTCCTGCTCGATTTGTCCTACGCGTGCAGCGTGTCGTGCATGCACCTGTCGCGCCTGTGCGAGGAGATCGTGCTGTGGTCCACGGCCGAGTTCGACTTCATCGAGCTCTCCGACGCGTTCTCCACGGGCTCGTCCATCATGCCGCAGAAGAAGAACCCCGACTTCGCTGAGCTCATCCGCGGGAAGACCGGGCGCGTGGTGGGCGACCTCGTGGCGCTGCTCGTCACCATGAAGGCGCTGCCGCTCGCGTACAACAAGGACCTGCAGGAGGACAAGGAAGGGGCCATCGACGCCGCCAAGACGCTCGAGGACTGCCTCGTGTGCGCCGCCGGCATGATCGAGACGATGGCGGTGAAGCCCGAGAGCATGCGCGCCCAGGCGAAGAAGGGCTACCTCGCCGCCACCGACGTGGCCGACTACCTGGCGAAGAAGGGCATGCCGTTCCGTCGCGCCCACGAGGTGGTGGGGCACCTCGTGCTTTTGTGCGAGCAGCGCGGCTGCGATCTGGATGACCTTGCGCTCGCGGACTTCCAGGCCGAGAGCGACCTCTTCGAGGCCGACATCACCTCCGCACTCGACCTCGACGCCATCGTGGCCGCCCGCACCACCGAGGGCGGCACGGGCCACGCCGCCGTGGCCGAGCAGCTGGCGCTCGCGAAGCAGGTTCTCGCCGCCGACGAGGCCGCGCTCTAGCCAGCAAGGGCGTGACAGGGGGACGGGGATAATGTCACGCCCCGCATCTGCTTGAAGGTTGTGAGAGCCCCGTGGGCGTGACATTATCCCCGTCCCCCTGTCACGCACCTTCAACCTCGCGTTCATGCCGCCGGGTCATCCGGCGGCATTTTTAGGCCTCCCATCGGCCCTTTTGCCTTGTGACCATTTTCCAACAAACTTGTGTTGATTCAAGAGGGGCAGCCCCCCGATGATACAATGGCGAAAGTTTTTTGGAGGTGTTCACGTGGCTTCACGTTCAATGAAGAACCGGCCCAGTGCCAAGAAGAAGCATCCCAAGATCGGGCTGCTCGTCGTCGTCAGCGTCCTGGCGGCCGTAATCGTCGCCGGCGGCGTGGGCGTCTACGCCCTCGGCATGTCCTGGATCGGCGATCTGACGGAGTACGACGTCTCGAATACGGACAATCTCAATACCTCGCTCCCAAGCGAGGCGTGGGACAGCACCAAGACCGTCCAGCTTGCCAAATTCCAGCTGGACAACCGCGAGCCGGTTGAGTTGAACCAGATCAGCCAGTATGTGCTCGATGGAACGGTGGCAACCGAGGACGAGCGCTTCTACGAGCACGGCGGCTTCGACCTGGCCGGCATCGCGCGTGCGCTCGTGGTGAACATCACCGGATCGGGTCGCGAGGGCGCCTCGACCATCACGCAGCAGTTCGTGCGCAACACCATCCTCTCCGACGAGATGGATGAGATATCCATCAAGCGCAAGGTGCGCGAGATGTACCTTTCCGTCAAGCTCGAGGAAGTGTACTCGAAAGACGAGATACTGCGCATGTACCTCAACACCATCAACTACGGCAACGCCACGTACGGCATCCAGGCCGCCTCGCAGCGCTACTTCTCGAAGGACGCGACCGACCTGACGCTGGCCGAGGCTGCCGCCCTCGTGGGCATTCCCCAGTCGCCGTCTTACAACAACCCGCTTGTCGACGGCGGCAAGAACTGCATAGAGCGACGCAATCTCGTGCTCGACCGGATGCTGTCGAATGGCTATATCACCCAGGAGGAGCACGACGCGGCGCAGCAGGCTCCCCTCGAGGTCAACGAGACCATCCCCACGAACGACGGCATCCTCGCCTACCCGTACTTCACCAGCTACATGCGCCAAGAGCTCAAGGAAGAGCTGGGAATGTCGGAGGCGGAGATACTCAAGGGCGGGTTCACCATCGTCACGACGCTCGACGTCACCGCCCAGGAGGCGGCGGAGCAGGCAGCGAGGGACAAGGCCGCCCAGGCAAACGGGACTGCCGGCCTTGACAACGTGTTCGAGTCTGCCATGGCGGCCGTCGACCCCGAGACGGGCCACATCAAGGCGCTCGTCGGGGGCAGGGATTACTCTGAGAGCCAGGTGAACCTCGCAACGGGCACCGGCGGGGCCGGCCGTCAGTCGGGATCCTCGTTCAAGACGTTCACCCTGGTGGCGGCTATCAAGGCGGGAATCGATCCGCAGACCCTCATCAACTGCTCGGCCACGGCGAAGTTCCCCGGGTGGTCCGTCGAGAACATCAACAAGACGGAGTATGGAACCCGCAGCATCGCGCGTGCCTTCGCCGTGTCTTCGAACACCGGTTTCGCGCGCCTCTGCCTGTCGCTCGGGCCCGACGCCGTGGCTTCGACTGCCAAGGAGATGGGCATCCATTCCAATCTGTCGAGCACCGGCTCTATTACGTTAGGCGTCGACGCGGTGACGCCCCTTGAGATGGCCGAGGCCTACGCTACGCTTGCCAGCGGGGGCGTCCACCACAACACCACTCCCGTCCTGCAAGTTTACAATCGCGATGACGAGCTGGTCGTGGATAACACCACCACCGAGGGAGAGCGGGTGCTCGAGCCCGAGGTCGCCCATGCGGCCCTCAAGGTTATGGAGGGCGTCGTGCAGAGCTCCGAGGGCACCGGCACCGATGCCGCCTTGGCGAACGGGCAGGTTGTCGCAGGTAAGACGGGCACCTCGGACGATTACAAGGACAGTTGGTTCTGCGGCGTGACGCCCCAGATGTCGGTGGCTTTCTGGCTTGGCGACCGTCGCGATTACTTTGGAGACAACTCCTGCGAATCGATCCCGCCGTCGGTCACGGTGGCAAGCGCCTTTGCCAGCTTCATGAACGTGGTGCTCGAAGGGCAGCCTGCGGTCGATTTCGCCAATGCCGCCAATCCGCCGTATAAGACCTATACCGATGCGAAGTACGGCATCGGGGGCACCGCCGGCTCTTCAGGTGAGGATGAGTCGAAAGACTCGGACAAGAAGGACAAAGACACCGATTCCAACAGCGCGAACGGGACCAACAACGGCTCGAACTCGGGCGGCACTAACGGATCCAACACGCCGGGAGGGCCATCCGGCGGTGGGACCGACAAGCCCGATCCGGCTCCAACCCCGGACCCCGAGCCCACGCCGGACCCCGAGCCCACGCCCGATCCGGAACCGGAGCCGACCCCCGATCCCGAGCCCACCCCGAAGCCCGATCCGGCCAAGACCCCGTCTGCGGCAAGTTTCTCTCTGCCAACGATTTGGTCGCGCACACTTCAAATGCTCACCGCATAACAGGTACACTGTTTGCAGGTTGTTTTCACGCGCCGCATCCAAGCGGCGCTTTACTCGAAAGGGAAGTAGGTTGTACATGAAACGTTCCATGCTCATCAAAGCCGTCGGCGTCATGTGCGCGGCCTTCGTGGCGGTTGCCGCGCTCGCCGGCTGCACGTCGCAGGAAAGCGCCGCGACGAAGCAGCAGTCCGAGAACCGACAGTACATGACGCAGGTCAACCAGACGATGGAAGATCTGCAGAGCCGGCTCGACGGTTTCACCGACGCCGTGTCGCGCGGCGACCTGGTGGGCATGCGGACACAGGCCGACAACGCCTACAAGGCGCTCGACGAGCTGGGCAAGCTGAACGTCCCCGACGATCTCAAGGACATCCAGCAGGAGTACGTCGACGGCACGAACAAGCTGAAGGACGCCCTGAACGCCTACATCGAGCTCTACACGGAAATCGACAGCGCCACCGAGGCACAGCCTTTCGACTATTCGACGTACGACCAGCGTATAGCCGATATCAAGAGCCAGTACGACGAGGGTATCGGCAAGCTCCAGTCGGGCGACAACAAGGCCTCCGAGAAGAACTAGCAACAGCCTGTTCTTCCAACCAAAACGCTCCCCTTCCTCAAGTTCGTGGAAGGGGAGCGTTTCGATGCAAGGGCAAAACGTCGAATCATCCCGTGCCGTCAGGCGGAGGGTCGGGGGTTGGGTCCGGGTCGGGAGGTGGATCCGGGTCGGGCGTCGGGGTAGGTGTCGGCGTGGGGGTCGGGTCAACCGGCTTCGGCCCCTTCGACACCACGAGCACGATCTTGCCGTTCTGCACGCTCTGGCTGATGACGATGCCCGCTGCGACGCTGCTCGAATACTCCTCGGTATAGGAGACGTCGTACCCGTTCAGCAGGGAGGCGGCATCGCTTAGGGAAAGCCCCACGGCACCCGCCGCCTTCGCGGCGAGCTCCTTGTCCTTCTCTTCCTGCGTTTGCTTCGCGTACTTCTCCTTCTGCTCCGTGTTGAAGGGGTTCTTGTACTCGGGATCCTTCGTCTCGGGGAATTGCACGATCTCCGTACCCGCGAGGGCTCGCGACATGAAGTCCCTCCACAGATAGTTGGCAGTGAGGTCCTCGTCGGTCTGTTCGTAATTGCGGCTGCCGATCCAAGCGGCGCACGAGAGTTGCGGCGAGTATCCTACGAGCCAGTGTCCGCGAAATTCCTGCACGGTGCCCGTCTTGCCCGCCACCGGTTGCCCGTTCGTCGGCATCATGCCGTAGGCGGTGCCATCAGAAGATTCGAAAACCGTGCGAAGCACCTTGGTCACGGCACCCGCCACCTCTTCGGAGATCACACGCTCTCCCTCGTCGCTGGTCGGTGCCTCGTAGACCACGTTGCCGTTCTTGTCCACGATCTTCGTCACGGCTACCGCCTCGTGTCGCATCCCACCGGTAGCAAAGGTGGCGTAGGCTTTCGCCATATCGAGGGGCGTGACGTTCTCCGTGCCCAGCGTGGCAATAGGCAGGTTCTGCGTTTCGAAGTTCGCCCCGAGGCGTTGCGCCATCTCGTTCATGGCGGCAGGGGTCACTTTTTCGGCAAGTCGGTAGTAGCCAGTGTTCGACGACACGGTGGTGGCGCTTGCGATGCTGCGTATCCCGTAGTTGGTATTGCCGAAGTTCCAAAGCTCTTTGCCGCCCGTTATGGTCATCGGGTTCGTGCAGTCGATCATCGTTGCGGGATTGATGCCCTGCTCGATGGCTGCCGCCAAGGTGAACGGCTTGAACGACGATCCTGTAGGCTGGCCTCCCTGCGTGGCGACGTTCCATTGGTTAGAGAAATAGTCCTTGCCGCCCACGAGGGCTTTTATATAGCCCGTACTTGGCTCGACGGCCACGATGGAGGACTCGAGATTATCGGCAATGACCTCGTTTTGGGCGGCGCAGGCCGCTTCAGCCTTCTCCTGCATGGCCGGGTCGAGCGACGTGTAGATGGTGTAGCCACCCTCGAACAGGTCGGCATAGGAGAGGCCGAAGGGGTTGTTCTCGGCCGTCAGAAGGTCGCGGACATAGCTGGTAAAGTAAGGATAGGCGTAGATTCCCTGGCTGGGCGGATCGCCGGCCAGGTTCAGATCCTCCTCCAGCGGCACCGCTTGGGCTGCATCGTGCTCCTCCTGCGTGATGTCGCCGGCCGTGAGCATGCGGTCGAGCACCACGTTGCGGCGCTCCTGGCAGGCCTCCGGGTTCTCCTTCGGGTTGAGGTACGTCGGCGACTGGGGGATGCCCACAAGGGCGGCAGCCTGCGACAGCGTCAAGTTGAGCGCCGACACCTGGAAGTAGTTCTGTGCCGCCGCCTCTATGCCGTAGCAGCCGTCGCCGTAGTTGATGGTGTTCAGGTACATGAGGAGTATCTCGTCTTTGGAGTACATCTTCTCCATGTCCACCGCCAGCTGCGCTTCGCGGATCTTGCGCTCGAACGAGATGTCGTTGGCCTCCTCGGACAGCACGGTGTTGCGCACGAGCTGCTGCGTGATGGTGGAGGCGCCCTCGAGCGCCCCGCCGCCCAGGTTGACGAGCACGGCGCGTGCGATGCCGGGAAGGTCCACGCCGGTATGCTCGTAGAAGCGCACATCCTCGGTGTCCACCGTGCCCTTGAGCACGTAGGGGCTCACCTGGTCGGCCGAGGCGAGCGGGTCCCGCTTCTCAAGCTGGAACTCGGCCAAAAGCGTGCTCTGGTCGCCCGCGTACATCGTCGACTCCTGCGCGTAGTTGAACGCGTCGGTGCTCGACAGGCTGGGGAGGTCGCTCGTCCAATCGTCTATGACGTGAAGCACGCCCTGGACGCCTTGATACGCCACGAAGCAGAAAGCCGCTGCTGCGACAAGCAGGAGCCATTTCGCGGCATGGGTGCGCGTTTCGCGCTGTTTTCGCCGTATTTTCATGGTTCGACTATACTACCATACTGCCGTTGCCGAACCGTTACAACGCGGGCCGGCGCACAGAAAAGAGCATAAAGCGGCTGCTCGCACGCATAATGCACGTGCGGTCGCATGAGATACGCAGTTAGGAAGCAACTATGTCGAACCAGCAAGGCACGGCGCTGCCGTCCGTGGAACTGCTTGCCCCGGCGGGGGGCGCAGAGGCGCTGCACGCGGCGGTGGCAGGTGGGGCGGATGCCGTCTACCTGGGATTGGACGCGTTCAACGCACGGCGCAACGCCGACAACTTCACGCTTGAGACCCTTGGCGAGGCCTGCGACTACGCGCATCTGCGCGGCGTGCGCGTGTACGTGACGCTGAACACCGCCATCCTGCCCTCGGAGGTCGACCGCGCTCTCGAGTGCGCGCGGCAGGCGTACCGGGCCGGCGCCGATGCCTTCATCGTGCAGGACGTGGGCGTGGCCGCCGAGCTCGCCCGCTCGCTTCCCCAGGCGCGCCTGCATATCTCCACGCAGATGAACACCCACAACGCAGCCGGCATCGAGGCAGCCGCCAAGCTGGGTGCGCGCCGCGTGACGCTCGCGCGCGAGCTGTCCCTGGCAGAAGTTGAGCACCTGGCCGGCATTGCGTCCGACCTCGGCCTGGAAGTCGAGGCGTTCGCCCACGGTGCCCTGTGCGTGTGCTATTCGGGCCAGTGCTTCATGTCCTCGATGATCGGCGGCCGCTCGGCGAACCGGGGCCTGTGCGCCCAGGCGTGCCGGCTTCCCTACGAGCTGCGCAACCGCGCACAGCGCAAGGAGCTGCCGTCGCCGGGCGAGCACCTGCTCTCGCCGCAGGATCTCTGCGTCATCGACCTCATGCCCGAGCTGGTGGCAGCCGGTGCCGCCTCGCTCAAGATAGAGGGGCGCATGAAGTCCGCCGACTACGTGTTTGCGGTGACGTCCGCCTACCGGGCGGTGCTCGACCGCGTGCTGG
>NC_021021.1:82549-85667 GCF_000210055.1 Gordonibacter pamelaeae 7-10-1-b | reverse complement strand
CGACGCCATCGGCGTGGCGGAGGGCGACGTCGTGGAGGCGGCGCGTACGAAGGCCGTGGCCGCGACGGACGTCCGGGCGCATATCGACCGGCTCGGGCAGACGCCGTTCCAGCTCGACGCGCTCGATATCGACCTCGACGAGAACGTGGGCATCGGCTTCTCCCAGCTGCACCGCGTGCGCGCCGACGCGCTCGACAACCTAAGCGCGAGTCTGTTGGCCCCCTATCGCAACCGCGCCCTGCCGCGCGTGCAGGAGCGGCCCCGCCGGGTTCCGGCCGAGCGCCGGGGCTGCACGGTTGCCGCATGGGTGACGAACCCCGCCTGCGCGCGCGCCGCCAAGCGCGCCGGCGCCGATACGGTCTACGTTCCGGCCCTCAACTACAAGCGCGGCGAGGCGGTCATCGCCGGCCAGCGCACGGGCACGGCAGAGCAGGCCGGCTACCCGAAGCAGTGCGTCACGGCGCTGCCCGTGGTCGACCATGACCCGGTGGCCGGCACCCGCGAGGATCTGCTCGGCTTCGACCCCTGGCGCTACGTGAAGCCCGGGAAGCCCGTGCTCGCCGAGAGTCTGGGCGCCGTGCAGCGCGCCGCCGAGCTGGGCGCCGTCGTGGAGGCGGGCCCGCACCTGCCGCTTGTGAACCGCCTCTCGCTCGAAACGATGGCCGACTGGGGGGTCGAGCGCGTGTGGCTCTCGCCCGAGCTCACGCTCGGCCAGGTGGCCGACCTGGCCGAGAACGCGCCCGTCGCGCTCGGCCTGACCATCATGGGGGCGCAGGAGCTCATGGTGTGCGAGCACTGCCTGCTCATGAGCCAGGGACCGTGCAACGAGCGGTGCGACGAGTGCGCGCGCCGCAAGAGCCCGCACTACCTCAAGGACCGCAAGGATTACGAGTTCCCCGTCGTCACCGACGCGCTGGGGCGCAGCCACGTGTACAACGGCGTGGTGCTCGACGTGGCCCAGGTGGTTCCCGACCTCATTGCAGCCGGCCTCTCGGCGCTCATGGTGGATGCCACGCTCATGAACGTCGAGGAGACGGCCGCCGCCGTGGCCCGCACCGTCCGCGCCCGCGACGTGGCCCAGCGCGACGGCAACGCGCTCGCCAAGACTCCCGGCACCACCAGCGGCCACCTCTACCGAGGGGTCTCGTAAGGGGGAAGCGCCACGATCAGGGGGTGACAGAGGGACGGGGATAATGTCACCCCCGCAAGCCGGCCCCGCCCCGCCCTCGCCGCCCTCGCAATCCCGGGCATGTGAAACGCCCCTTGTCGACCACCGATGTGCTAGAATCTCCAACACTATATATAGTAAGGAGAGAGATCGATGCTATCCGCTGAAGAACAACTGCACACCATCGCCTCCGGCGCGGCGCAGATCGTGCCGGAAAGCGCGCTGCTCGAGAAGCTCAAGCGCGGCAAGCCCCTCAATATCAAGCTGGGCGTCGACCCCACGGCCCCCGACATCCACCTCGGGCATGCCGTGCCGCTGCGCAAGCTCCGCCAGTTCCAGGACCTCGGCCACGGCGTCACGCTCATCATCGGCGACGGCACCGCGCTCATCGGCGACCCGTCCGGCCGCAACTCCACGCGCCCGCAGCTCACCTCCGAACAGATCAAGGCGAACGCCCAGACCTACGTCGACCAAGCCTTCAAGATCCTCGATCCCGAGAAGACCACCCTGCGCTACAACTCCGAATGGCTGCTCTCCCTCAACATGGAGGGCCTTTTGAAGCTTGCCAGCAACTTCACGGTGGCCCGCATCCTCGAGCGCGACGACTTCCACAACCGCTACACCAACAGCCAGCCCATCAGCCTGCACGAATTCCTCTACCCGCTCATGCAGGCCTACGACTCGGTCGTCATCGAGGCCGACGTGGAGCTCGGCGGCACCGACCAGCTGTTCAACCTGCTGGCCGGCCGCGAGCTCATGGAGAAGATGGGCATGGAGCCGCAGGTGTGCCTCACGCTTCCGCTGCTCGAGGGCACCGACGGCGTGCAGAAGATGTCCAAGAGCTACGGCAACTACATCGGCCTCACCGACGAGCCGGCCGACATGTTCGGCAAGGTCATGTCCATCCCCGACGAGCTCATGGTGAAGTACTACCGCCTGGCCTCCGCGCTACCGGTCGACGAGATCGACGAGATCGAGCGCGGCTTGGCTGCCGACGAGCTGCATCCCAACAAGGTGAAGCGCGCGCTGGCGCAGAACATCGTGGCGGCCTACTACGACGAGGCGGCGGCGCAGGCGGCCGAGGAGCAGTTCGACCTCGTGTTCAAGCAGCACGCCGTGCCCGATGACATCCCCGAGTTCGCGGCCGATCTCGCCCCCAACGACGAGGGCACCGTCTACCTGGCCAAGCTTATCGCCGATGCGGGCCTGGCTGCCAGCGCCGGCGAGGCCCGGCGCCTCATCGACGGCGGCGGCGTGAAGGTGAACGGCGAGCCCGTTCCCGCCAAGTCCTACAACGTGGACCCGGCGATGCTGGCGGGTGCCACGCTCCAGGTGGGCAAGCGCAAGTTCGTGCGCCTGGTCTAGGAAATCTGCCGACGAAGGCCCGTTCCGCCCTTGGCGGGGCGGGCTTTTTCGCATCAAGGGAAAGAATTTGGAAAACGTTGCAAGGATTCGCCCCGCCCGCTCGTGTTAGCGGTGAAGGAAGAAGCGAACCGAACCAACCAGGAGGACCGAAGCATGAAGAAGAGAACCGTCGCCATCGCCCTTGTCGCGTTGCTGGCAGTTGCCGCCGTGCCCACCATCGCCTTCGCCAGCGCCCAGGGCGGCGCCACGACGACGGAGCCTGTCGTCGCGCGGGGGATTGCCGATTCGGCGCCGGCGGCGCAGAAGGCCGTCGAGGCGGCATCGACCGCCGCGCCCGCGTGTCCGGGCTATGTCGACGCCGATAACGATGGCGTTTGCGACAACTACGCAGCCGGCACGTGCGCGCAGGGCGGACACCATCGCGGCTATGTCGACGCCGACAACGACGGTATCGGTGTCTGCGACAACTACGCCAGCGGCGCGTGCGCTGGTCAAGGCAACGGCCGTGGCCAGGGTGCCGGCTACGTCGATGCGGACGGCAACGGTACGTGCGACAACTACGAGGCAGGCACCTGCCCGGACAAC
>NC_021021.1:80680-82307 GCF_000210055.1 Gordonibacter pamelaeae 7-10-1-b | reverse complement strand
CGCGGCCATCACGGCCGCGGCTGCTAGCGCCGTCGTCGCGCCGGGCAGGGCATGAGGCCGCACGAGGACATAGAGCAGGCGATGGACGCGCACGGCTCCACGGTGTGGCGCGTGTGCGTCCTCTACTTTCGTGCTTCGGCCGATGCCCAGGATGCGTTCCAGGACACCATGGTCAAATACGCCCTTGCCGACACCGTCTCGTTTAACGATGACGAGCATCGCAAGGCCTGGCTCATTCGCGTGGCTGCCAACACCTGCAAGGACATGCTCAAGGCATCCAGCCGCGCGAACGTTCCCCTTGACGAAGGCGCCTGCGGCGACAAGCTCGTGTCCTGCGACGAGGCGATGCAGCCCGCATCGTTTTCGAGCGAGGTCGTGGACGCCCTGCGTGGGCTGACCGACCCGCCGCGCACGCCCCTCTACCTTTCTCTCTATGAAGGCTACACCGCTCCGGAAATCGCGACGATGGTCGACGCGCCCGTCAACACCGTGTACTCGTGGATTGCACGTGGCAAGATGCTTCTGAAGGAGGCCCTCTCATGAACGATTTGGAGCAACGCGTTCGCGAGGCCTTCGATGAGGTGTCGCTTCCTCCCGAAGTGAGGGCGCGCACGCTTGCCGCCATCGACGATCTGGTACAGCCCAGGGAAGCTTCGCCTTCGAAGCCCCCTGCGCCGCGCATTGTGAAGTGGCGCCGTGCCGCCATCGCCCTTGCAGCGTGCTTGGTGCTGGCGGCCGTGGGCCTCGCAGGCTCCCGCCTGTACTTCGAGGAGACGGCATTCGTGGGCATCGACGTGAATCCGTCTATCGAGCTTGGCATCAACCGCTTTGACATCGTCGTCTCGGCGAAGGCCTACAACGAGGACGGCGAGGCTCTGCTTCGCGACGTATCGGTTACGGGAAAGCCCTACGACAGCGCCGTGGCAACGCTCACCTCGAGCACTGCCTTCGCGCCTTACCTGGAAAGCGACGCCTACATTGCGATAAGCGTGGCTTCCAACGACGCAGGCCAGTCCGACACGCTGCGCACGCAAAGCGACGCCTGCCTGCGCAGCCTGCCTTGCGAGGGCTCCTGTCATACGGTTGACGCGGAGACGCGCGCGGCTGCTTCGGCTGCCGGCATGGGTGCAGGCCGCTATCAGGCGGCACTCCGCCTGCTGGAGCTGGACGGCAGCCTGACGCTCGAAGACTGTGCCTCTATGAGCATGCACGAGCTGCGCAGCCGTATCGCCGCCCTCGAAGGCGGCGAGCCAGAGGGGGAGGGCGGCCAGCAAGGCGGCGCAGGCTGGGGATCCGGTCACGACGGCCCCGCTGGCAACGGCCACGGGCAGGGGGCAGGCCAGGGAAAGGGCGCTTCGGGCAAGGGCCACCACGCCGAATAAGCGCAAGTTTGAAGGATATGTGGCGCCATCCACGATAAGCTTGAAGCTTAATAGTGCTTCATCAGGCGTTTTACCAAAAGGTGTCGAAAAGTTTTCAAAAACTTGCATTTTCCCATTGCGTTGGTAATAGCTTACCGGTATTATACAAAACCCGCGCTTGAGGAGAGCGTGGGTCGTTCCTTCTGAAGAGAGCTTTTAGGAGCACGAAGATCGCGAGTCCGTTTCAACGGCATCTCGAAAATCTT
>NC_021021.1:71447-76447 GCF_000210055.1 Gordonibacter pamelaeae 7-10-1-b | reverse complement strand
CCTGCACGAATGGCGTAACGATTTGGGCGCTGTCTCAACCATGGACCCGGTGAAATTGTATTATTCGTGAAGATGCGAATTACCTGCGGAAGGACGGAAAGACCCCGTGAACCTTTACTGCAGCTTGACATTGGTCGTTGGCTCGGCGCGTAGAGGATAGGCAGGAGGCTTCGAAGCGGGGACGCCAGTTCCCGTGGAGCCGGCCTTGGAATACTGCCCTCGTCGTGTCGGCGACCTAACCTGTGGCCGTGATCCGGCACAGGGACCGTGTCAGGCGGGTAGTTTGACTGGGGCGGTCGCCTCCCAAAATGTAACGGAGGCGCGCAAAGGTCCGCTCAGGACGGTCGGCAACCGTCCCGAGAGCGCAAGAGTGCAAGCGGGCTTGACTGCGAGGGCCACAACCCGAGCAGGTGCGAAAGCAGGTTCTAGTGATCCGGCGGCCCAGAGTGGAATGGCCGTCGCTCAACGGATAAAAGGTACTCCGGGGATAACAGGCTGATCTTGCCCAAGAGTCCACATCGACGGCAAGGTTTGGCACCTCGATGTCGGCTCATCGCATCCTGGGGCTGAAGTCGGTCCCAAGGGTACGGCTGTTCGCCGTTTAAAGCGGTACGCGAGCTGGGTTCAGAACGTCGTGAGACAGTTCGGTCCCTATCCTCCGCAGGCGCAAGAAGATTGAGGAGATCTGCCCCTAGTACGAGAGGACCGGGGTGGACGGACCTCTGGTGACGCGGTTGTCGACCAACGGCACCGCCGCCTAGCTACGTCCGGCACGGATAACCGCTGAAAGCATCTAAGTGGGAAGCCGTCTCCAAGATGAGTCTTCTCTTTGGTAAGGGCCCAGGTAGACTACCTGGTCGATAGGGCGCAGCTGCAAGCACGGCAACGTGTTCAGGCGAGCGCTACTAATAGCCCGAGCTCTTCTTCACAACAGGCAGGAACGTCCACGTTCCGCGATCGCTTCGATGCTGCGCTATGCGACCGCCAGGGTGGCGCGGAGCCGCCGGGCGGGGCTATAATGCCCGCGGGAGCATCCCCCGCGAGCGCGACCATGGAGGCGGGGATCACCCGATCCCATTCCGAACTCGGAAGTTAAGCCCGCCATCGCCGAAAGTACTGCAGCGCCAGGCTGTGGGAGGATAGGGCGTCGCGCTCGCGGAGGATGCTTCCTTTACATCGCAGGCCCCCGGACCATGTCGCAGCGCCCTGGTGCGGCTGGCGTGCGCCGCCCTTGCCGCCCGTGGGCGGCAAGGGCGCCACCTCCACCAGATCGCCGTCGAAGGCACCGGCCATCTTCGATGCGGGAACGAAGTAGGCGCCCTCGGCCGTCTGCACGAAGCCGAAGCCGCCGCCATGGACGGTCAGCACGCCGCGCGGGTTGCTGCGGGGGCTGCGTCGCGTATGCGACCGTTTGCGCGCCATGGCGCTACTCCCGCGCGAGCGACTGGGCGGTTTCCAGGGCCAGGCTTCTCTGGTTGTCGCTGCCGGCCTCGCCGCCCAGGCCCACCGACACGTCGGGCGTCACGCCCACGTCGTTGATGGTCCGCCCCTGGGGGGTTAGGTAGTAGGCCGCCGTGTAGCGCAGCGCGCCGCCGAAGCTCAGGTCGCGCACCACCTGCACGGAGCCCTTGCCGAGCGTGGAGGCGCCCACGAGCGTGGCGCGCTGGTTCTCCTGCAGCGCCGCCGCCAGCACCTCGGCCGCGGCGGCCGTGTTCTCGTTCACCAGCACCACGAGCGGCTTGTCCGTGGCCACGTTGCCTGTGGCGGACTTCACGCTCTTGCCGTCCTTCGTCTCGATCTGCACGATGGAGCCGCTCTTCACGAACAGGCTGGCCATATCCACGGCCTGCGTGAGGTAGCCGCCCGGGTTGTCGCGGATGTCGAGCACGAACGAGAGCGCTCCTTGGGAGCCCAGGTCAGCGAGCGCCTGCTTCACGAGGTCGGCCGACGTCTGCGTCAGCTGCCGCACCTTCACGTAGCCCACGGTGCCCTCGAGGCTCGTCGTGACGTTCTTCACGTCGTACTTCGAGCAGGCCAGCGTAGTGGTGAACTCCTCCCCGCCCTCGGCCTCGAGCGTGGCCGGGCGCCGCCACGTGACCACGACGGTGTCGCCCTCGGCACGGTCGAGCGAGGCCGTGGCCTCGTTCATCGACCACTCCTGGCCGCGGTCACCGTCGATGGCCACCACGAAGTCGCCCTGGCGCACGCCCGCCGCCTGGGCCACGGAGCCGTCGAACACGTCCACGACGTACGCCAGCCCGTTGTACTCCGAGAACAGCACGCCCACGCCCGCGTAGCTGCCCGAGCTGTCGTGTATGAGCGAGGAGTAGCGCGCCGGATCGTAGTAGCGCAGGTAGGCGTCCTCGGTCGTGTCGGCGAACGCGTCGAGCACGCTCATGGTGGCCGCGTCCAGGTCGTAGGAGTCCAGCGAGTCGTTGGCGAGCGCGTCCTCCACCTCGGCGACGCGCGCCGACAGCGCGTTGTAGGTGTTCTTGTCCTTCGAGGCCGCCGTGCCGGCCGTGGAGTCGCCGCTCTCGAGCAGCGCCGCGAAGCCGAGCGACTCGAGCAGCGCGTCGTTGCTGCGCACGGCGAAGCCGGCCACGAAGGCCGTGCAGAGTATCACGACGAACGCGAACGCCCGCATAAGGCGCAGGTTGCGGAGCCGCGCCTTGCGCGCCGACGCCGCAACCTGCTTGTTGTCGCCATGCTTGGCCATGAGGGGCCGCCCCGAGCGCCCGCTACACCTTCAGGTAGCGGCGCATGGCCAGAGCCGAGCCCAGCAGGCCGATGAGCAGGCCCGCGACGACGAGCGCGGCATAGATGAGCAGGAACATGTTAAGGCTCACGTCGAACGACAGGAACGGCAGCGCGCCCTGCAGCTTCGGCAGCGCCGTGTTGCGCAGCAGTTCCAGCACGCCCACCGCCAGAAGCGAGCCGATGAGCGCATGCAACGCGCCTTCCATGAGGAAGGGCCCGCGGATGAAGCCGTTCGACGCGCCCACGAGGCGCATGATGGCGATCTCCTTGCGGCGCGCGAGGATGGCCAGGCGGATGGTGTTGTTGATGAACACCATGGCGATGAAGATGAGCAGCGCGATGAGCGCGATGCCGATGTAGCGCACGTAGTTGGTGAGCGTAAACAGCTTCTCCACCGTCTGCTGGCCGTACTTGAGCGACTCGGATTTCGTCTCGCCGTCCCGGATCTGCTGGTACGTGGAATTGTCCCAGATCGCGCCGGCCACCTGCTCGACCAGCTGGGGGTCGGACAGCTCCACGTTAATGGACGCGGGCAGCGGGTTCTGGCCGTCGAGGGCATCGATGATATCGGTGGTGTTCGAGGAGCGGAAGTTCTCGAGCGCCTGCTCCTTGTCCGTGAAGGTCACCGACGCCACGCCCTCGAGGCCGCGGACGTAGTCCTCCACCTTGTCGATGTCGGCCTGCGAGGCGTCGTCGGCGACGTACGCCGCGATGGACACCTCGTTCTCCACGCCCGACACCACGTTCTCTATGACGAGGCCGCCCACGAGGAACACGCCGATGATCATAAGCGACAGGAAGATGGTGACGATGGAGCCGAGCGTCGTCGAGAGGTTGCGCGTGAAGCCCTTGAGCGACTCGCGTATGAAGTAAGCGAAACTAGACATCGAAGCCGTACACCCCCCGGTCCTGGTCGCGGGTGAGGTGCCCGCGGTCGAGCGCGATGACGCGCCGGCGCATGTTGTCCACCATCTCGCGGTCGTGCGTGGCCACGAGCACCGTGGTGCCCGTGCGGTTGATGCGCTCGAGCAGGTCCATGATGCCGCGCGACGTCTGCGGGTCGAGGTTGCCGGTGGGCTCGTCGCACACGAGCAGCGGCGGGCGGTTCACGATGGCGCGCGCGATGGACACGCGCTGCTGCTCGCCGCCGGAGAGCTGGTCGGGGCGCTTGTTGAGCTTGTCCTGCAGGCCCACCAGGCGCAGCACCTCGGGCACCTGCGTCTTGATGACGTGGCGGCTCTTGCCGATGACCTCGAGCGCGAACGCCACGTTCTCGAACACGGTCTTGTTCGGCAGGAGCTTGAAGTCCTGGAAGACGCACCCGATGTTGCGGCGCAAATACGGCACGCGCCAGTTGCGCATGGTGGTCAGGTCCTCGTCGGCCACGTAGATATGGCCCTGCGTCGGCTTCACCTCGCGGATGAGCATGCGGATGAACGTGGACTTGCCGGAGCCGGAATGGCCCACGAGGAAGATGAACTCGCCCGCGTAGATCTGCAGGGATATGTCGTTGAGCGCCGGCTTGTTGGGCTGCGCGGGGTAGACTTTCGTCACGTGGTCGAAGGTGATGACCGGCGTGCCCGTCTGCTGGGGAATGTCGTCGACCTCCAAGACGGGCAGCGACGCCGAGAGCTGCGACGCCGTCTGGCGCACGGGCGCCGGCGCCGCATGGGCACCGCCGCGCCGGGCTTGGCGCGCAGGAACCCCTTGGCTGGTATCGTTCGTCACAGAATGCTCCGTTCGAATAGTGATGTACTGAGACGGCTCGATTCTATCAGACTTGCTTTCGGGCCATAACCTTCTTCACAGCTTCGACAATCGCCCCCGCATCCAGGTTGAAGTACGCCATCAGCTCGTCGAACTCGCCCGATTTGCCGAAGGCGTCGCGCATGCCCACGAACTCTGCCGGTGCCGGGCAGGTGCGCGCCAGCGTCTCGGCCACGGCCGAGCCGAGGCCCCCCATCACGCTGTGCTCCTCGGCAACTGCCACGCAGCCCGTCTTGCCCACGGAGGCGAGGATCGTCTCCTCGTCGAGCGGCTTCACCGAGAACGCGTCGATGACCTCGGCCTCGATGCCCTCGGCAGCCAGCAGCTCGGCCGCCTTGAGCGCCTGCTCCACCTCCACGCCGCATGCCACGATGGTGGCGTCGCCGCCCTCGCGCAGCACGTAGGCGCGGCCGAGCTCCAGCTCCACGTCGTCGGCGTACACGCACGGCACGCTCGCGCGGCCCATGCGCACGTAC
>NC_021021.1:68826-71335 GCF_000210055.1 Gordonibacter pamelaeae 7-10-1-b | reverse complement strand
CGGCGTAGTCGGCCGGCACGAGCACGCGCATGTTCGGCAGGCCGCGCATGAGCGACACGTCCTCGAGCATCTGGTGGCTGCCGCCGTCGGGGCCCACCGAGATGCCGGCGTGCGTGGGGGCGATCTTCACGTCCAGGTTGGAGTAGCACACCGTGTTGCGGATCTGGTCGTAGGCGCGCCCGGTGCCGAACACGGCGAACGAGCCGGTGAAGGCCACATGCCCCGTGATGGCCAGGCCCGCCGCCACGTCCACCATGTTCTGCTCGGCGATGCCGCAGTTGAACAGGCGGTCGGCGAAGCCGGCGTCGGCCAGCTTCTTCGTGGTCGTGGAGCCCGTGAGGTCGGCATCCACCGCCACGACGGGCACGCCCTCGGACGCGAGCTCGGCGAGCGTCGCCCCGTAGGCCGCACGCGTGGCCTTCTTCTGCTGGGCCTGGGCCCCGTCTGCAAGCTTAACCACGGCTCGACTCCTTCCCCGCATCGCCCTCGAGCGCGGCGAGCGCCTCGGCGGCCTGCTCGGCGTTCGGGGCCTTCCCGTGCCAACCCGCCTCGTTTTCCATGAACGGCACGCCCTTGCCCTTGACGGTGCGGGCGATGACCGCGTGCGGCCGGCCGTCGCGGCCGGCCTTAGCGGCCCCGAGCACCGCCACGAGGGCGTCCAGGTCGTGGCCGTCGACCTCGTCCACGTCCCAGCCGAACGCCGCGAACTTCGCGCCCAGGTCGCCGGGGTCGCACACATCGCAGGTGCGCCCGTCGATCTGCAGGCCGTTGCGGTCGACGATGGCCACGAGGTTGTCCAGCTTGCGGTGCGCCGCGAACATGGCGGCCTCCCACACCTGGCCCTCCTGGCACTCGCCGTCGCCGAGCAGGGCGAACACCGTCTGGGGGGCGCCGTCCAGCCTCAAGCCGGCCGCGGCCCCCGCCGCGATGGACAGGCCCTGGCCGAGCGAGCCCGTGGACACCTCCACGCCGGGCACCTGGTTCGAGTCCGGGTGGCCCTGCAGCCGGCTTCCCAGCTTGCGCAGCGTGGCCAGCTCCTCGCTGGGATGTAGCCCGCCTGCGCGAGCGCGGCGTAGAGCGCCGGCGCCGCGTGACCCTTGGCCAGGATGAAGCGGTCGCGCCCCTCCCACTCCGGGTTCTCGGGGGTCGTGCTCCAGCACGCCGCCGAAATACAGCGCCGCCAGGATGTCGGCGCACGACAGCGACCCGCCGGGGTGCCCGCTCCCCGCCTCCGCGATCATGCGCACGATGTCGGCGCGCATGTCGTTCGCCCGCCGTTCAAGCTCGGTCATACCGGTTCCTTCCATTATTGGGACACCCTCCATTTATGGTAGCCTATCACGAACTCCTCCAGATCGCCGTCGAGGACGGCGTCCACGTTGCCGGTCTCCACGCCGCTGCGCACGTCCTTCACCATCTGGTAGGGGTAGAGCACGTAGTTGCGGATCTGGCTGCCGAACGTGTTGTCCATGCGGTCGCCGCGCAGCTCGGCCAGCTCCTGCGCGCGCTTCTGCTCCTCGCGCTCGTAGAGCTTCGCCTTGAGCACGCGGAACGCCGCCTCCTTGTTCTGGAGCTGGGACTTCTCGTTCTGGCACGTCACCACGATGTTCGTGGGGATGTGCGTGAGGCGCACGGCGGAGTCGGTGGTGTTGACGCACTGGCCGCCGGGGCCGCTCGAGCGGTACACGTCCACGCGCACGTCGGCGGGGTTGAGGTCCACCTCGATGTCGTCGGGCAGTACGGGCAGCACCTCCACGCCGGCGAACGTGGTGTGGCGGCGCTTCTTGTCGTCGGTGGGGCTGATGCGCACGAGACGGTGCACGCCGTTCTCGCTCTTCAGCATGCCGAAGGCGTTGCGGCCCTCGATCTGGATGGTGGCCTTGTCGAGTCCTATGCCCTCGCCGGGCACCACGTCGAGGATCGTGACCTTCCAGTCCTTCTTCTCGGCGTAGCGCACGTACATGCGGTAGAGCATGTCGGTCCAGTCCTGGGCCTCGAGGCCGCCGGAGCCGGGGTTCACCGTGAGGATGGCGTCGCCGCCGTCGAAGCGCTCCGAGAACCACGAGGTGATCTCCAGCGCGTCCAGCAGGTCGGACAGGCGCGCCAGGGCGTCGTCGGCCTCCGCGGCGAAGGCCTCGTCCTCCCCCGCCAGCTCGAGCGCCGCCCGGGCGTCTTCCAAGAGCGCCGCAGCCTCGTCGTACTCGCGGATGGTCTCGCGCAGGTTCGAGGCCTGCTTCGAGACGCCCTGGGCATGCGCCGCATCGTCCCAGAACCCAGGGGCGGCTATCTCCTCGTCGAGCTTCGCGAGCTCGGCCGTCTTGTCGTCGATGTGCAGGAAGCCGTGCGCGTCGGTCACGCGCGCGGCCATATGCTCGATATCGTGTTCGCTGTCTGCCATGTTCGTCCTACTGGTTCGCGCCGTGGCACTTCTTGAACTTCTTGCCCGAGCCGCAGGGGCACGGGTCGTTGCGGCCCACGTTCGCGAAGGGGTCGTCCTTGTCCTTCTCGA
>NC_021021.1:67608-68615 GCF_000210055.1 Gordonibacter pamelaeae 7-10-1-b | reverse complement strand
GGAGCGGCGTGCGGCGGCCACGCCCGTCTGCTCGAGCGCCTGCTCGGGCGACGAGTAGCTCACCTTGCCGTCGAGCGGGCTCTTCTCCTCGGCGAGCTGCGGGGCCTGCTGCACGGCAACCTGCAGGCGCAGCAGCGTGCGCAGGTAGTCCTCGTACATGGACGACGTGAGGTTCTGGAAGGCGTTGTAGGCCTCGTTCTTGTACTCCACGAGCGGGTCGCGCTGGCCGAACGCGCGCAGCCCGATGCCGGACTTGAGGTAGTCCATCTCCTGGAGGTGGGCCATCCAGCGCGTGTCGATGATGCGGAGCATGACCTGGCTCTCCAGCATCTTCATGACCGGCTCGCCCAGCTGCTCGGCCTTCTCGGCGTACACGCCGTCCAGGTACTCCACGAGCGCGTCGGCCAGAAGGCCCGGATCGTCCTCGTGGTCGACGCCGGCCACCTTGAAGTCGTCGCGGCCCGTCATGTTGGCGGCCCACGTCTCCACAGGCCTCACGTCCCAGTCGTCGGAAGGCGCCTTGTCGGGGCAGTTCTCCGCAACCACGGCCTCGGCCGCGTCGCGCACGATCTCGGGGATGCGCTCGGAGAGGTCCTTGCCGTCCAGGATGGCGTTGCGCTCGCCGTAGATGGCGGCGCGCTGCAGGTTCATGACGTCGTCGTACTCCAGCACGTTCTTACGGGCGGAGAAGTGCATGCTCTCCACCTGGCGCTGCGCGCTCTCGATGGCCTTCGACACCATGCCGGCCTGGATGGGCATGTCGTCGGGCATGTCGGTCTTCTCCATCATACGCCCGATGGAGTCCATGCGGTTGCCGCCGAACAGGCGCATGAGGTCGTCCTCGAGCGACAGGTAGAACTGCGTGGTGCCCGGGTCGCCCTGGCGGCCGGCGCGGCCGCGCAGCTGGTTGTCGATACGGCGCGACTCGTGGCGCTCGGTGCCGATGACGGTGAGGCCGCCGGCGGCTATGACCTGGTCGTGCTCGGCGGCGCACACGCGCTTCGCCT
>NC_021021.1:65447-67150 GCF_000210055.1 Gordonibacter pamelaeae 7-10-1-b | reverse complement strand
ACGTCGGGGTTGCCGCCGAGCAGGATGTCGGTGCCGCGGCCGGCCATGTTCGTGGCGATGGTAACGGCGCCCACGCGGCCGGCCTGCGCGATGATGTGCGCCTCGCGCTCGTGGTTCTTCGCGTTCAACGTCTCATGGCGGATGCCGCGCTTGTCGAGCAGGCGCGAGAGCTTCTCGGAGCTCTCGATGGACACGGTGCCGATGAGGCAGGGCTGGCCCTTCGCGTTGCGCGCGGCCACGTCGTCGGCGACGGCGTTGAACTTCGCCTCCACCGTGCGGTAGATGAGGTCGTCCTCGTCCTTTCGCGCGACGGGGCGGTTCGGCGGGATGGCCACGACGGGCAGCTTGTAGATCTCGCGGAACTCGGCATCCTCGGTCATGGCGGTGCCGGTCATGCCGGAGAGCTTCTCGTAGAGGCGGAAGTAATTCTGCAGCGTGATGGTGGCGAGCGTCTGGTTCTCCTCGCGCACGAGCACCTTTTCCTTGGCCTCCACCGCCTGGTGCAGGCCCTCCGACCAGCGGCGGCCCTCCATGATGCGGCCGGTGAACTCGTCGACGATCTTCACCTCGCCGTCCACCACGACGTAGTCCACGTCGCGGTGGAACAGGAACTGCGCCTTGAGCGCCTGCTGCAGGTGGTTGGCCAGCTGGCCCGACGGGTCGGCGTAGATGTCGTCGATCCCCAGCATGGACTCGATCTTCTCCAGGCCGCTCTCGGTGGCGTTGATGGTCTTCTTCGCCTCGTCCATGTCGAAGTCCACCTCGGGGACGAGACCGGGCATGACGCGCGCGAACTTGTTGTACGTCTCGGCCGCCTGCGTGCCGGCGCCCGAGATGATGAGCGGGGTGCGGGCCTCGTCGATGAGGATGGAGTCCACCTCGTCGACGATGGCGAAGTGGTGGCCGCGCTGCACGCGGGCCTCCGCGCGCGTGACCATGTTGTCGCGCAGGTAGTCGAAGCCGAACTCGGAGTTCGTGCCGTACGTGACCTCGGCCTGGTAGGCGGGGATCTTCTTGTCGGGGCGCATGCCGTTCTGGATGAGGCCCACGTTCATGCCCAGGAAGCGGTAGATCTGGCCCATCCACTCGCTGTCGCGGCGGGCCAGGTAGTCGTTCACGGTGACGATGTGCACGTTGTTGCCGTTGAGCGCGTTCAGGTAGCCGGCCAGCGTGGACACGAGCGTCTTGCCCTCGCCGGTCTTCATCTCGGCGATCTGCCCGTCGTTGAGCGCCATGCCGCCGATGAGCTGCACGTCGAAGTGGCGCAGGCCGAGCGTGCGCACTGATGCCTCGCGCACGGCAGCGAACGCCTCGGGCAGCAGGCTCTTCAGGTCCTCGCCGTTGTCGGCGCGCTCGCGGAAGGCGGCGGTGAGGGCGGCAAGCTCGGCATCCGATTTCGCCTGCATCCCGCCCTCGAGGGCGTTGACCTTCTGCACGAGCGCCTCGTAGTTCTTCAACTGCTTGCCCTCGCCGAGCGTCAGCAGCCTGGATAGGAATCCTGCCATGTGATGCGCCGTCCTTTTCTTGGCTTTGAACAGTACCTGCTACTCTAGCATAACGCGCCTGGCCTCAAAGGAAATCCACAGTGGCCGCAAGGCGTTGCCAGCAACCGATCGCCTATGCGGCGGCCGCACGGGCGACGCCCCCCGTGCGCCCTGCCGGCCTTGGGCCCGGCAAGCCCCGCGACGATCGGCCCCTAGCCC
>NC_021021.1:63515-65203 GCF_000210055.1 Gordonibacter pamelaeae 7-10-1-b | reverse complement strand
CCCGCGACGATCGGCCCCTAGCCCTCGGCTCCCTGCCCGGCGTCGGGCGCGGCGCCTTCCGCCTGCCCGCCGCCGTTTCCGCCCTTGTCCTTCCGCAGGGCCTTCGGAAGCGGGATGGCGGCGCCCAGGGCGGCGGCCAGGAACATGACCACGACGCCCTTGACGGGGAAGCACAGGAAAAGCAGCAGCACGGCCATGAGGGGCTGGCGCATGACGGCACCCACGAGGGCGGCCGTGCAGGCGCAGAGGCAGAACACCGGGTCGGCGCCGGTGAGGGCGGCCATGCCGTAGCCGATCGACACGCCCGCGAAGATGACGGGGAAGAAATGCCCGCCGCGCCAGCCGAAGCGGATGCACAGCGGCGTGATCATGACCTTCGCGAAGCCGGTGGCCAGAAGCGCGAGCGCCCCCATGGAGGTCCACACCTCGCCCAGCTGCTCGGCCTGCACCTCGCCGGCGAACATGGTGAACGGCAGCAGGATGCCGAGCACGGCCAGCACGAGGCCGGCGATGAGCGCCTTCGCCACAGGACGGTCGCCCATCTTCCCCGCCGCGCGCTCGAACAGGCCGTCGAACACGCAGAAGAGCCATCCCGCCGCCGCGCCCACGAACGCGAGCGGCAAAAGCCAGGCGAGCTCCGCCGTGCCGACGTGGATGTCGGTGAAGCGCGGCAGCGACATGCCGCCGCCGAACAGCGCCCCCAGCCCCATGAACGCGGCGAGCGCGCCCGCGATGGCGCAGAAGTACACGACGATCTTCGAGTTCTTCGGCAGCGTGATGGTGGCCGCCCCCTTGGGACCGTCCCCGCCCTCGCCGCCGTCCTTCCCGTCGCCGTAGAGCGGCGCCGCGAACCCGAACAGGGGGGCGGTGAAGATGGCCGAGAGCGCCGCCATGGTGCCCACGGACGTGAGCTGCTGGAAGTCGGCGCCGAAGCGCTTCATGCGGTCGCCCACCCAGGTGCAGATGCCCGCGACGGCGCCGGTGAGGCCCGCCTCGGGACCGATGGAGCCGCCGAAGAACAGCGGCAGCAGCGCGGCTATGGACATGACCCCCAGCTTGTCGTAGTCGTAGCGTCCGTCGCGCTTCACCTTCGCCATGACGGCGTCCAGGTCCTCGGGGTAGGGTCCGAAGCGCTTGGCGAAGAGGCCGACGACGAGGCCGCCTACGAGGCAGGCGGCCAAGGGGAAGTAGATGCCGAAGCGGCCCCCCACGTTGTCCCAGACGAACGAGATGCCCAGGTTCATGACGAACAGGAGCGCCCACACGAACGCGCCGGCCACCGACCCGGTCACCACGACCGAGAGGACGAACAGCGTGCGGTTCGCAAGCTTGGCGAGCTTCATCCGCGCCCCCCTACCGGCCGGCAACCAGGTCACGGGCCGCCGGCAGGCCGCAGGCGCCCTCGGCTTGGCACACGGCACGCACGATGGCGCCCTGCATGGCCTCGCAGGCCAGCACAGATACCGCGTCGGGCAGCGCCTCAACCTCGCCGGACGCGAACGCGAACACGGTGTCGCCGTCGTTCAGGGTGTGCACGGGCTTGATGGCGCGGGCATAGGCGTCGTGGACGGTCGAGGCGGTCTTGGTCGCCTGGGCCTTCGTGAGCCGCGCGTTCGTGAGCACGACGCCGATGGTCGTGTTGGCGCAGGGCCCGCCGGCGGCGGGAGCCGTCCCGTCGCCGGCCGCCG
>NC_021021.1:62159-62950 GCF_000210055.1 Gordonibacter pamelaeae 7-10-1-b | reverse complement strand
CACGACCACCGTGCATCCGGTGGCGGCTCGGGGGTCCTGGGCGTGCCCGCAGCGGAAGGCGGGCAGGTCGGCGAGGGAGGCGGTTCGGAACATGGTTCTCTCCTTGCTCGGGTCGGGCGACAGTAGGCGGGCTGCAGCCATTGTACACCGTCCGCCTCGCCTGGCGGACGGTCGGGCAGGCGTTGTTCGCATGCCGAAAAGCCGTTTGCGCAACGCGGCGAACGAATGTCCGGGCTTGCTAATTGCTGACCTCGCCGCTATGATGATCGAATCCAACCGGGCCGATGCGCTGCCTCCGCGAGAGGAGCGTTTCCCTATGACCGGGTTCCTGAAGCAATCGTCCTGCAAGGGCCATCGTCCCAACCATCTGGCATCGCGCCGCCATTACCCGCGCCCCGACCTCATCGCGCGCCTGCTGCGCGAGCGCCATGTGGCGCGCTTCCTCGTGGCGCCCGAGGGCTTCGGCAAGACGGGGCTCGCCATGGAGTACGCCGACGTGGTGTTCTCGTTCGACCACGTGTTCTGGATCAACGGGAAGAGCCCCTGCTTTCTGCGCGACCTCGACCGGGGCATTATCGTGTCCTCGCTGACGGCGGCCGATGCCACATCGTTCCTCGCGGTGGTGGAGGACGTGCCGCCCCTCGATGCGGCCCGAGCCGCCGCGCTCTCCGGCGTGTTCGACGAGCTGCTGGGGCGCGGATGCGAGGTGCTGGCCACGTGCGCCCCCTCGTGCGACGCCTACGGGCCGCTTCAGCACGATCGCCTGAAGCTCTCCGCCGCCGACCTGCTGC
>NC_021021.1:60620-61289 GCF_000210055.1 Gordonibacter pamelaeae 7-10-1-b | reverse complement strand
CGCTCAGCCCGCGAGAGCGCCGAGCGACGTGCGGAGCGCGCGGCCACGCGTCCCGACGCGTACCTCGACGGGCGCTACCTGCCCAAGGAGGGCCGCGCACCCACCATGGTGCCCCTGCTCACCGTCAACCTGTTCGGCGGGCTGGACGTGCGCATCGGCGACACCCCGGTCGATCCGGGCCGCTTCCGCCGCCAGAAGGTGAAGACGCTGCTGACGCTGCTCGTGCTGAACCGGGGCCGCGAGTTCCCGCGCGACCGCCTCGTGGGCATCATGTGGCCCGAGAGCGAGACGGACTCGGCGCGCAAGAACTTCTACTCGGTATGGTCGCATCTGCGCCGTGCGCTGTCGGGGCCGTCGGGCGCATGCCCCTACCTCGTACGCCAGCAGAACGGCTGCCGGTTGGACGAGCGCCTGATCGTCACCGACGTCGCGCGGTTCGACACCGTATGCCGCATGCTGCTGTTCGGCCAGCCGGGAGCCGACGGATGGGCGCAGCTCTACGCGGAGATCGACGAGGCGTTCGCCGACGACCTCATGCCGAGCGAGCAGGACAACGAGTTCGTCGTGCAAGCGCGCAAAGACCGCCGCATGCAGCTCGTGGACGCGCTGGTGGCAGCCGCCGACCGCCTCGTCGCGGCGGACGACGCGCAGGAGGGGCTGTGGTTCGCC
>NC_021021.1:58686-60349 GCF_000210055.1 Gordonibacter pamelaeae 7-10-1-b | reverse complement strand
CGCACCCGCGAGGACACGTACACGGCCCTCATGCGCGCCCAGATCGCAGCCGGCCAGCGCACGGCCGCCCTCGAGACGTACTTCGAGTGCCGCCGCTTCCTGACCACCGAGCTGGGCATCGACCCGTCACTGGCCACCATGGAGCTCTACCGCAGCATCATCGAGACGGAGGAGCTGCTGGAGTGATGCGCACGGGTGCGCGACACCGCCCTTGTACAACAGGATAGTTACAAGGATTGAAAGGTGCTTTCATGATATAGAAATTATATCGATAAGGGGTTATAATGGAATTCGAATACGACCCGCAAAAGAGCGCACGGAACCTCGCGAAGCACGGGATAGACTTCGGCGAGGCGCAGAGGCTGTGGGATGATAGGACGGTAGCGATCCCGTCCCTTGCTGATTGCGGAGAGGCGCGGTTCGTAGTGTTGGGCATGATAGACGGCAAGCACTGGTCGGCGGTGGTGACGTATCGAGGCGAGCGCGTCCGGATCATATCCGTGCGCCGCTCCCGAACGAAGGAGGCGAGGTGCTATGACAGCAAAGAGCTTGAGCACTGAGGAGTTCGACCGGATCTTTGACGAGGGCGAGGAGGACGTGCTCCAGTACTGCGACCTCGACAAGGCAGTAGTTTCCGACCCTGCGTTCGAGACCCGGCGCGTGAACGTGGACTTCCCCGCCTGGGTGGTGGAGGCGCTGGACCGCGAGGCGCGACGCATCGGCATCGGCCGCCAGGCCGTCATCAAGACGTGGATCGCCGAGCGCCTCGACGAGGAGGCATCCCGCCGCAGCGCCTGAGAGGCTGCGGGGCCTTCCCTCCAAGATGGGAAGGCCCCGCAAGGGGGAGGTCGGAAGGGCCCTCGGTCCTCCCCCGCAGCCTGCATTGCACCCGGGCGGGCATAAGAGCTCCCGCCCTGGTCCTGCTACTCCCTGCCCAGGAGCTTGGCGATGCGGTCGGAGTATTCCAGCTCGGTGAGCCCCGCCTCCTCGGCCAGGTCGATGACCGGGGCGTCGTTCCACAGGGCCTCCAGTCGGTAGTACTCGCGCGTCTCCGGCTGGAACACGTGCACCACGATGTCGCCGTAGTCCAGAAGCGACCACGTGCCGTCCTGCGTGCCCTCGCGGTGCAGCGGCTTGCAGCCGCCCTGCACGCGCTCGGCCTCCTCGATCTCGTCGACGATGGCCTCCACCTGGCGGTTGTTCGCCGCCGTGGCGATGACGAAGTAGTCCGTCACGCCGATGAGGTCGCGCACCTCCTGCACCATGATGTCGGTGGCCTTCTTCGCGTCCGCCGCGCGCGCCGCGATGAGGGCGCGCTCCCGCGAGGTCTTCTCTTCCATCTTCTTCGGTTCGCTCACGCTGTTCCTTTCCTCCCTTTTCGTTCGTCCGCCGCGTCGTGCGAGCGGGCGAGGTAGTAGTTCCATATCTCGATGCTCTGCGGGTGGATGCGCTTGCGCCGCTCCACCAGGTTCAGGAACACATGCCTGAACGTTGCCAGGTACAGCTCCTCGAGCGGCACCCGGCCCGCAAGCGCGCGGATCTCGTCGAGCCCCGCGTAGTCGCGCCCCGGCTCGAGCGCGTCGGCGACGTAGACCACCATGTCCAGATCGGTCATGCCCACCGCGCCGGCCGTATGCCGCGCGATGGCCTGCACCACGTCGCG
>NC_021021.1:57380-58392 GCF_000210055.1 Gordonibacter pamelaeae 7-10-1-b | reverse complement strand
AACGCGTCCGACAGCGCGTCGGCGCAGCAGCCTGCCTCGTCCTCCCCGCTCATCGGCGCACCTCCCCCGCTGCCTCCGGGGCGTACAGGCCGTGCGCGGCGATGTAGTCCAGCACGCGCTGCATGACCAGGTAGCGGATGGAGCGCCCGGCGCGCACCCGCGCGCGCAGGTCGCTCGACGACACGGCCAGGGCCGTCACCTCGAGGTACGACACGTCGAAGCGGCCGTGCTCCTCGATCTCGCGCCTCCGCTCGGCCGTGAGCGCGTAGCCCGGCCGCGTGACGGCGATGAGGCGCGCCAGGTCGGCGATGGCGGCGCTCTCCCGCCACTGCACGATGTGCGCCACGGCGTCGGCCCCCGTGATGAAGTACAGCTCCACGTTTCCCGGGTAATGGCCGCGCAGCTCGCGCAGCGTGTCCACCGTGTACGTGTCGCCGCCGCGCTCGATCTCCATCGCGCTCACGCAGAAAGCCGGGTTGCTGGCCACGGCGAGACGGCACATGGCCAGGCGGTCGGCCGCCGGCGTGACGGCGCGGTCCTTCTTGAACACGGGCTTGCCGGCCGGCACGAACACGACGGCGTCCAGCCCGTAGGCCTCGCGCGCCTGCTCGGCCGTGGCCAGGTGCCCGATATGGATGGGGTCGAACGTGCCGCCCATGATGCCGAGGCGGGCCGGCGCGCCGTCCTGCCCCAGGTCGTCGAACCGCTCGCAGACAACCGCCACTACGCGCGCACCTGCCCGTCGCCGCGCAGCACGTACTTGTACGACGTGAGCGCCTCGAGCGCGAACGGCCCGCGGGCGTGCAGCTTCTGCGTGGAGATGCCGATCTCGGCACCCAGGCCGAACTGCCCGCCGTCGGTGAACGCCGTGGAGGCGTTCGCGTACACGGCGGCCGCATCGACGCGCGCGAGGAACGCCTCGATGGCCGCGGCGCCCGCCGGGTCGGCCGGGTCGGCCACGATGGCCTCGGAATGCTTCGTACCGTAGCGGTTCACGTGGTCCACGGCCTCG
>NC_021021.1:55252-56897 GCF_000210055.1 Gordonibacter pamelaeae 7-10-1-b | reverse complement strand
GCCGCCTCAGCGATGCGCCGCACCTCCTCGCGCACGGTTTCGTTCGCCATAGTCGATCCTCCCTACTCGAACACGATCAGCTCGTCGCGATGGACGAGCGGCTTGTCGGCCAGGCTCGCGAGCAGGCGGTTGGCCTGCAGCTCGGCGCGCGTGCGGCCGATGGCGAGCGCGGCCTCGTCGCACGAGAACGCCGCCTTGCCGCGGGCGAACAGGTGCCCCGAGCCGTCCTTGATGTCCACGACGTCGCCCGCCTCGAAGCGGCCTTCCACCGCGCTCACGCCCACCGACAGAAGCGAGCTCCCCCGGCTGACGAGCGCCGCCTTCGCGCCTTCGTCGACCACGAGCGCGCCGCGCGCCGCGTCGCCGAGGGCGATCCAAAGCTTCTTCGGCGTAATCTCGTGGGGCTTGCTTGCGGCGACGAAGCGGGTGCCCACGTCCTCGCCGCGCGCGGCGGCCACGATGGCTCCGGGGCGCCGCCCGTTGCACACGACCATGGGGATGCCCGCCACCATGAGCACGCGCGCGGCCTTGATCTTCGTGATCATGCCGCCCGAGCCCACGGTGGTGCCCGCCCCGCCTGCCACGGCCATGATCTCCGGGCCGATGGCCTCCACGCGGCCGATCAGCTTCGCCTCGGGGTTGAAGTGCGGGTTCGCGTCGAAGAGCCCCTCTATGTCCGAGAGGATGACCATGAGATCGGCTTCCACCAGGCATGCGACGAGCGCCGCGAGCGTGTCGTTGTCGCCGAAGCGGATCTGCTCCACTGACACGGTGTCGTTCTCGTTCACGATGGGAACGACGCCCAGGTCGAGCAGCCGGTCGAACGTGTCGCGCGCATGCAGGTACGCCTGGCGGTCGGCCGTGTCGCGGCGCGTGAGCAGCACCGTGGAGGTCACGATGCCGTGGGCGGCGAACGCCTCGGCGTAGGCCGTCGAGAGCGCGCTCTGCCCCACCGACGCCGCCGCCTGCAAGCTCGGCATGTCGTGCGGGCGCTTCTCTATGCCGAGCCGCTCGAGGCCGCAGGCGATGGCCGCCGACGTGACCACGACCGGATGCCATCCCGCCTCCTTGGCCTCGGCTATCTGCGCGGCCACCGCGGCCAGGTAGCCGTAGTCGATCTTGCTCTCCGACGTGGTGAGCGTCGATGAGCCTATCTTGATGACCAGGCGCTTTCCACGCCCGCCCTCTTCAGCCCTCATCACAGGTCGAGCTCCTTGAACATATCCTCCGCCGTGCGCGCCGACTCGAAGCCGAACGCGCGCCCGACGATGCGAATCTCGTCGCCGTCCACCGCGCCGGCGCGCTCGAGCGCCGTCTCCACGCCGAGGCGCTTCAAGCGGTGCTGCAAGAAGGCGATGGCCTCCTCGTTCTCCCAGTCGGTCTGCACCACCATGCGCTCGACCTGCGGGCCCGTGACGCGGAACACGCCGCCGCCCAGGTTCAACACCTCGAAGCGCTTGTCGCGCATCTCGCGCTTGTGCTCCCACACGTGGTCGTACTGCACGTCGGCGCCCAGGTCGGCCCGCGCGGCCTCGCGCAGCTCGTGCACCTTCGTGGCGATGGCGGCCTTGAGGCCGTCGACGCCCGCGCCGGTGAGCGCGCTGATGCGGTAGAGCTTCGGGTCGACGGGGCTCGGGGCGAACTC
>NC_021021.1:51509-54867 GCF_000210055.1 Gordonibacter pamelaeae 7-10-1-b | reverse complement strand
AGTCCTCGCGCACGCGCGCCGCCAGCCGCTCGGCCGCCTCCTCGGTGCCGGGCACGTCGGTCTTGTTCGCCACCACGATGCGCGGGCGCGCGGCCAGCTCGTCGGCGTAGAGCGCGAGCTCGCGGTTGATGATGTCGTAGTCCTCGAGCGGGTCGCGCCCCTCGTAGTCGCCCGTCAGGTCCACCACGTGCACGATGAGCGCCGTGCGCTCGATATGGCGCAGGAACTCGTGCCCCAGGCCGCGGCCCTCGTGAGCACCCTCGATAAGCCCGGGGATGTCGGCCACGACGAAGCTGTGATCGCCCGAGCGCGCCACGCCCAGGTTCGGCACGAGCGTGGTGAACGGGTAGTCGGCGATCTTCGGGCGCGCCGCGCTCATCTTCGCGATGAGCGACGACTTGCCGGCGCTCGGCATGCCCACGAGGGCCGCGTCGGCCATGAGCTTCATCTCCAGCTCGATCCAGCCCTCCTGGGACGGCTCGCCCAGCTCGGCGAACGCGGGCGCGCGCCGGGTCGGCGTCACGAAGTGGATGTTGCCGCGGCCGCCCATGCCGCCCTCGGCCACGGTGACGCGCTCGCCGTCGTGCGTGAGGTCGGCGATGAGCTCGCCCGTCTCCTTGGACTCCTCGAAGTACTCGCGCACCACCGTGCCCACGGGCACCTTGAGCACAAGGTCCTCGCCGGTGGCGCCATGCATGCGGCTGCCCTTGCCGTGCGTGCCGCGCTCGGCCTTGAAGTGGTGCTTGAAGCGGTACTCGATGAGCGAGGACAGGCCGGCATCGGCCTCCACCACCACGTTGCCGCCGTGGCCGCCGTCGCCGCCGTCGGGCCCGCCCTTCGGCACGTGGGCCTCGCGGCGGAACGACATGCAGCCCGCGCCGCCGTCGCCGCCCTTCACGTGTATGCGCACTTTGTCTATGAACACCTGGGCACCTCTATCTCCGTTCCGGTTCCGCATCGAGGGGAACCGGGGGACGAATTCCCTGATCTCGCAACTCGGATTGTATATGAAAAGTGCCCCCTGACGAGCAGGGGGCACGCGAAAACAGATAACGTTACGCAGTCGTGGAGCAGGTGGCTCGCCCTACGCCTCGGGGCGGACGTGCACCTTGTGCTTCGCACCCTTCGTGAACTCGATCTTGCCGTCGCACAGGGCGAACAGCGTGTCGTCCTTGCCGCGGCCGACGTTCTCGCCCGGATGGATGTGCGTGCCGCGCTGGCGAACGATAACGTTGCCCGTGTGCACCTCCTGGCCGCCGAACAACTTCACGCCGAGACGCTGCGCGTGGGAATCGCGGCCGTTACGGCTGGAACCGAGACCCTTCTTGTGTGCCATGGTATTCCCTCCCTTGCTTTATTCGGCGTCGACGGACGCGGGCTCTTCGGCCTTCTCGGCCTTCTTCGGGGCGGCCTTCTTGGCAACCTTCTTCTCGGCCTTGGCCGAGCCGACGGATTCGATCTCGACGCGCGTCAGCTGCTGGCGATGGCCGCGCAGCTTCTTGTAGTTCTTGCGCTTCTTGAACTTGAACACGAGCTGCTTCTCGCCCTTGAACTGTTCGAGCACGATGGCCGTGACCTTCGTGGCAGCGGCCTTGGCCGGATCGGCCTCGACCTTCTCGCCGTCGACGACGCAGATGGCCTCGAGCTCGACCTTCGCGCCGACCTCGGCATCGAGCTTCTCGATGTTCAGCTTGTCTCCGGGGGCAACCTTATACTGCTTGCCGCCCGTCTTTACGATTGCGTACATGAGTGTCTCCTTGTATGAAATAAAACGCAAGGCGATAGCTTACCAGCGGGATCGTAGCAAGTCAAGGTGATCTTATGCACAATCTCCGCGTATCATCGCACTCTTTCCGATGCTGTGCCTCCACAAAGCACAACGTTCATATGGTAGCAGATAATCATAGCCACACGCGGCGGCGTGGCATGTTTTTTCAGAATCTCACAGGTCCGACAAAGTCAGCGAGAAGCGTCGAGGGTGTGACAGGGGGACGGGGATAATGTCACGCTCCGCGACGCGCCACGACCGAGTGAAGCGAAAGAGAGCGTGACATTATCCCCGTCCCCCTGTCACACTCGCGTCGGCCGTACGGCGGCGGAACCTCAGTGCGACTCCGCCCAGCTTGCCCCCCAGGACACGTCGGCCACGAGGGGCACGCGGAGCTCCGCGACGCCCTCCATCACTTCCCTCACCATCGAGGACAGCGCCTCGATCTCGCCCTCGGGCACGCTGAAGTCCAGCTCGTCGTGCACCTGCAGGAGCAACCGGGCCTTGAAGCCCTCGGCCATGAGGCGGCGCTGCACCTCGGTCATGGCCAACTTGATGATGTCGGCGGCGCTGCCCTGCATGGGGTGGTTCATGGCCGTGCGCTCGCCGAAGCCGCGCGTGGCGGCGTTCGACGCCTTGAGCTCGGGAATATGGCGCTTGCGGCCGAACATCGTCTCCGCATAGCCCTTCGCCTTCGCCTCCTCGATCGTGGCGTCCAGGTAGGAGCGCACGCCGGGATACGCCGCGAAGTAGCGCTCGATCATCTCCTTCGCCTCGCCGAACGGGATGCCCAAGCTCTGCGACAGGCCGAACGCCTGCTGGCCGTACACGATGCCGAAGTTCACGGCCTTCGCGCGGCTGCGCAGCTCCGGCGTCACCTCCTCCACCGGCACGTCGAACACGCGCGCGGCCGTGGCGGCGTGGAAGTCCGCGCCCGAGCAGAACGCGGCCACGAGGTGCTCGTCGCCCGAGAGGTGCGCGAGCAGGCGCAGCTCGATCTGCGAGTAGTCGGCCGACAGGAACCGCTCGTCGGGCGCGAGCGGCACGAAGCTCTCGCGTATCTGGCGGCCGAACTCGGTGCGCACGGGAATGTTCTGCAGGTTCGGGTCGGACGAGGACAAGCGGCCCGTGGTGGTGACCGTCTCGTTGAAGCAGGTGTGCACGCGCCCGTCGCCGGCGCGCATGCGTGGCAGCGCGTCGATGTAGGTGGACTTGATCTTCGCCAGCTCCCGGTAGCGCAGCACGAGGGCGGGCAGCTCGTGCACGGCGCACAGCTCCTTGAGCACCGCGGCGTCGGTGGAGTAGCCGCGCTGGTTCTTCTTGAGGGGCGTGAGCCCCAGCACCTCGAACAGGATGCGCGAGAGCTGCTTGGGGCTGTCGAGGTTGAACGTCTCCCCCGCCATGTCGAAGATGCGCGCCGAGAGCTCGTCGAGTTCGGCCTGCGTGCTGGCGCCGAGCTCCGCCAGGCGGTCGCAGTCGACGGCCGCGCCGGTGCGCTCCATGATGGCGAGCACGCCCACGAGCGGCAGGTCGATGTCGAAGTAGGCGCGGGTGCTGCCGTCGCGCCCGAGCGCCTCGGTGAGCGGGCCT
>NC_021021.1:48633-51356 GCF_000210055.1 Gordonibacter pamelaeae 7-10-1-b | reverse complement strand
CCTACGAGCGTGCGGGCCGCGGCGGCCTGCACGCAGGCCAGGTCGGCCTCGGCCTTCGTCTCGGGCAGCACGCCGCCGCAGTAGGCGTCGAGCAGCGCGTCGTAGGAGTACTCAGTCACCGACGAGTTCAGCACGTAGCCGGCCAGCCCCAGGTCGAACGCGCGCATGCCCATGAGGTCGTCGTCGGATGCGAGCGCGGGCTCGGATGTATCGGCCGGGTAGACACGGTGCACGGCATGCTTCACGTCGAGCGCCGCGAACGAGCCCGCCGCCACGATGCGCGCGAACGCCGCGGGGCCGCCCTCGTCCTCGTAGAGCGCCGTGCCCTGCGTGGTGGAGACGGCGCACGTCAGGTCCACGTTGAAGAGCGACGCCTGCTCGGGCTCCACGAACGCCACGCCCACCGTCTCTCCGCGCGCGACGGCCGCGTCCACGAGGGCGTCGGCCTGCGAACCGGTCACGACGGGCTCCCACGACAGCGGGGCCGCCTTCTTCTCCAGCTCGCGTCCCACCAGCTTGAGCACGCGGCTCAGGTGGGCGTTGAACTGCACCTTCTTGAACGCCTCCGTCACGCGCTCCGGGTCGAACGACGGGAAGCAGCACTCCTCGAGATCGAGCGGGAAGTCCAGGTCGCACACGATGGTGGCCACCTCGCGGGAGAGAAACGCCATGTCCTTGTTGTCGACCATCCTCTCCTTCTGCTTGCCCTTGAGGTCGTCCACGTGCTCGTAGATGCCCTCCAGGTTCCCGTAGGCTTGCAGAAGCTTCGCGGCCGTCTTGTCGCCGATGCCGGGCACGCCGGGGATGTTGTCGGACGAGTCGCCCTTGAGGCCCAGGAAGTCGATGAACTGGTCGGGGCGCACGCCGTAGCGCTCCTCCACCTCGGCCGGGCCGTAGATGGCCACGTCGGTGATGCCCTTCTTCGTGGTGACGATGCGCGTCTTGTCGCTGGCCAGCTGGTAGGCGTCCTTGTCGCCCGTCACGAGCAGCGTCTCGTATCCCAGCTCCTCGTCGCGTGCGGCCACCGTGCCCAGGATGTCGTCACCCTCCCAGCCCTTGATGCGCACGACGGGCACGTCCATGGCCTCGAGCAGCTCCTCGATGATGGGGAACTGCACCTTCAGGTCGTCGTCCATGGGCGGGCGCTGCGCCTTGTACTGCTCGAGCGCTTTCATGCGGAAGGCGGGGCGGCCCGCGTCGAACGCGCAGATGATGGCGTCGGGGCTGGCCATGTCGATGAACTTGAGCAGCATGGCAAGAAAGCCGAACACGGCGTTCGTGGGCGTGCCGTCGGGAGCGTTCATCGTCTGCGGCACGGCATGGTAGGCGCGGTGCATGAGCGAGTTGCCGTCGATGACGGCGATCTTCTTCGGCATGGGGCGAGGTCCTCCGTCGGCTTGGATGTTAGGTTGACAAGTATAGCAGAGGGGCGTTGTCCGCTTCGGGGTCGGGCCGTGCCCAGTCGCTCGGGCAGTCCTGCTCGCACGAACAGCCCACCGGGCTGTTCGGCTCGTGCGGAACTCGCTTGGTGGGCACGGCCCGACCCCTAAGCTACTTTGATCTCCTCGAAAGATTCACACGAGAAGCGAGGGCCTGGCTTCTGGCAGAAATCAACCAGGGAGGGGCAACTCGCTCGGTACCTTGGTGAGAGGTTCAACCTGCGAGGGTCGGGTAGCTGCGAGGGTGCTTTGCCCTACGACACCGCCGCTGCTTCAACCAGCGGCACCTACGCGCTCCATAGATAGCCCACGCCGCGGACGGTTTCCAGATGTTGGGCGAGGTCGGGGCCGAGCTTGGCGCGGACGCGGCGAACGTGGACGTCCACGGTGCGGCTTCCGCCGTAGTAGTCGAAGCCCCACACGCGGCGCAGCAGGGCGTCGCGGGAGTACGCGCGGCCGGGGTGGGTCACGAGGAAGGCGAGCAGGGCGTATTCCAGGTATGTGAGGTCCAGGGGCTCGCCGGCCACGTTCACCTGGTAGGTGGCCAGGTTGATGGTCAGGGAGTCCACGGCGACGAAGTCCGACGCGGAGCTCTCGTTGCCGGGCCACAGCAGCTGGCGGATGCGCGCCGCGCACTCGTCCGGGGACGCGCCGTGCACCACGAAGTCGCTCTTCACCTGCACGGGCAGGCGGAACTCGCCCAGCTGGTCCTCTCCCACGATCACGAGGAGCGCCGCGGAGCCGTCCTCCAGGAGCAGCGACTCGGCCTGGGCTACCCTCCCCAGCGCCTCGCCGCGCGCCTCGTAGACTACCAGGTCGTAGCCGGGATGCTGCACCAGCAGGTTCTTCAGCTGCGCCGACGATCCGGCAGCCACCTCCACGTCGAGGCCCGAGAGCACCTGCTGGAACTTGTGGGCGTTGTCCAGGCTGTCCGCTACGAATATGACTGATTTCCCCATACTAGAGTCTCCGACCGTCCGCCATGGCCTCGGCTACAGCACCGCCAAGTAGCGGTCGCGCTCCCACGCGCTCACGTTGCCCTGGTACTCGTTCCACTCGGCGCGCTTGGCGGCCACGAGGTAGGAGTGGATGTGGTCGCCCAGCGTCTCGCGCATGAGCGCGGACCCGGCGAACAGCTCCACGGCCTCGCCCAAGCTCTCGGGAAGCGTCTGGATGCCCTGGCGGCGCAGATCCTGGCGCGAGAGCGCGAACAGGTCCTGGTCCTCGGTGGGGGGCTGCAGCTCCAGCCCCTCCTCGATGCCCGCGAGCCCCGCCGCCAGCATG
>NC_021021.1:45364-48522 GCF_000210055.1 Gordonibacter pamelaeae 7-10-1-b | reverse complement strand
CATGGCGGCGAAGGCCAGGTAGGGGTTCGCGGCGGGGTCGGGGCTGCGCAGCTCGATGCGGCAGGCGTCCTCGCGGTCGGGCCGGTAGCCGGGTATGCGCACGAGCGTGGAGCGGTTGCGGCTCGCCCACGACAGGTACGTGGGGGCCTCGCCCCCGCAGACGAGGCGCTTGTAAGAGTTCACGAACTGGTTCGTGACCAGGCAGAACTCGGGCGCGTACTTCAGGATGCCCGCGATATAGCGCTTCGCCACGTCCGACAGGCGGTAGCCCTGGGGGTCGCGCGCGTCGAAGAACGCGTTGTTGCCGTCGAGGTCGAACAGGCTCTGGTGCACGTGCATGCCGCTGCCCGGCTCGCCCGCCATGGGCTTGGGCATGAACGAGGCGTACACGCCGTGCTTCAGCGCTATCTCCTTCACCACCAGCTTGTACGTCATCACCGCGTCGGCCATGGACAGCGCATCGGCGAAGCGCAGGTCTATCTCGTGCTGCGAGGGCCCGTTCTCGTGGTGGCTGTACTCCACAGGGATGCCCATCTTCTCCAGCGTGAGCACCGTGTCGCGGCGCAGGTCTGAGGCGTAGTCGAGGCTCGTGAGGTCGAAGTAGCCGCCGCGGTCGAGCACCTCGGCGCCCTCGGGCCCCTTGAAGTAGTAGAACTCCAGCTCCGGGCCCACGTTGAACACATAGCCCATCTCCCGGGCCTTCCCCACCGTACGCGCGAGCACGTGGCGCGGGTCGCCCTCGAACGGCAGGCCGTCGGGCGTGCGCACGTCGCAGAACATGCGGGCGACCGCGTTGGACTCGGGGCGCCAGGGCAGCACCTGGAACGTGGAGGCGTCGGGGTACGCGAGCATGTCGGACTCCTGCGTGCGGCAGAACCCCTCGATGCAGCTGCCGTCGAAGCCCATGCCGTCGGCGAGTGCGTCCTCGAGCTCGCCCGGCACGACGGCGAACGACTTCATGGCGCCCAGCACGTCGGTGAACCAGAAGCGCACGAAGTGAACGTCGCGGCTCTTGATGGTCTTGAGGACGAAGTCCTGGTCGGGGTTCGCGGTCATGGGCGCATCCTTTCTCTCAAGCTACCATTATAACCCGCGATGTTTCGGTCTCGTTACGCAACGCCCCGGCCATGCGGCGAGGTGGCGGGAAGGCCCTTCGCCCCCTTGCCTGCCTTTCGCGAACCGGTCGGTAACGCGCGCGTGACGGATGGGAGGCGCGCCCCATTCGCCACGCCGGAAGGTTATACTTTAGAATCCGCCCGCGGCCGAGCGCCCTGGACGGACGAGGCACGCGAAACGAGAGGCAAGGCAACCATGATGGCAGAATACGCGGAAGCGTTGAAAAGAAACGGCATCGACTACGACGGGGCGATGGAGCGCTTCGGCGGCAACGCGGAGCTTTACGAGCGCCTTGCCCTGAAGTTCCTCGACGACACGCACTTCGCCGCACTCGAGCAGGCATTGGCTGGCGGCGACGTGGACACGGCGGTCCGCGAGGCCCATACGCTCAAGGGCGTTGCAGGAATCTTTCGTTCGCCGCGTTGTACGAGGCGGCGAGCAAGGTGAACGCAGCCTTGCGCGAGGGCGACCTCGCAGGGGCGACGGCGCTCATGGATCCCGTCCGCAGCGCGCACGCGGCCGTCGTCTCCGCTTTGAGCTCGCTGCGCGACGCGCGCTGACCTGCGATTCCACGAAAGGTGGCACCGATGAAGTTCTCCAACATCCTCGTACCGTTCGACAAGTCCGCGCACGCCGTCCACGCGCTCGAGATCGCCAAGGGCCTCGCCGAGGAGGACCCGGCCATCCAGCTGCACGTCGTCGGCATCATCTTCCTCTCGGAGATGCCGCCCTCCCTCGGCCTGGAGGCGAACCCCTACCAGAGCGTCCCGCCGCTCACGGTCGACCCCGACCTGTACAAGCAGCTCGTCGAGGCGGCGCTCGCCCGCGAGAAGGAGGACATGGGCGCGGCGATCGGCACCCTGCTCGACGGGCTGCCGAACCCCGTGCAGGTGCTTGCCGTGAACGCCCCGTCCGTCGTGGACGGCATCAACGACTACGCCCACGACCACGGCTGCGACCTCATCGTCATGGGTTCCCGCGGCCTGGGCGTGCTGCGCGGCATGCTGGGCAGCGTGAGCTACGGCGTCCTGCGCTCGGCGGACGTGCCGGTGCTGATAGCGAAGGAAGCGGAGAAGGAGTAGCGCGGGCTGCCCGGGCCTTCTGTTCTTGTGGAGCAGCCGGCTGCCTTGCGGGTTCTCGGCCGGCCTTTCGCCCTCCCTTGGTATAATGGCCCGGTTATGGATACCTTGACCCAGCAGAAGAAACCGGCGGAGAGCGCCGCGCGCGTACCCAAGCGCATCGCCGTCGTGACGATGGGCGTGAAGCTGGGCGACGAGACGCGCGGCTACACGCGCTTCCGCTTCCTCTCGGAGCTGCTCGCGCGCGAGGGCTTCGCCGTCGACCTCGTCACGTCCACGTTCCAGCATTGGGAGAAGGCGCAGCGCGATTGCTCGAAGCCCTGCTACCAGGGCCTTCCCTACCGCATCGTGTTCATCGAGGAGCCGGGCTACACGAAGAACCTCGACCTCGGGCGCATCCGCAGCCACCGCGTTGCCGCCAAGAACCTGCGCGAGCACTTCGCAAAGAACGCCGGCGCCTACGATCTTGTGTACGCGGAGATCCCACCCAACGACGTCGCGCGCGTCTGCGCCGAGGCGGCCGAGGCGCAGGGCATCCCCTTCGTGGCCGACATCAACGACCTGTGGCCCGAGGCCATGCGCATGGTGGTGGACATCCCCGTGGTGAGCGATGTGGCGTTCTACCCGTTCGCGCGCGACGCGAAGCGCGTCTACCAGCTGCTCTCCGGCGCCGTGGGCACCTCCGACGAGTACGCTGCCCGCCCGGCCAAGGACCGGCAGCGCCCCTACCCCCACACGACCGTCTACGTGGGCAACGACCTGGCCGCTTTCGACGCGGGCGCGAGCCGCTTCGCCGACGCGATAGAGAAGCCCGCCGACGAGGTCTGGGTCACGTACGCGGGGACGCTCGGCGCGAGCTACGACGTGGCCACGCTCGTGAGGGCCGCCGCACTGCTCGAGCAGGAACGGCTCGCGCGCACGGGCGCGCCGGCCGGCCCGACGGGGCAGGCGATCCCGCCCGTG
>NC_021021.1:23020-44785 GCF_000210055.1 Gordonibacter pamelaeae 7-10-1-b | reverse complement strand
CTCGGCGCCGTGCAGGACGGGCGCCCCTCGGGCTCCGTCGCCGACTTCACCGCGTTCTCGTTCCATGCCGTGAAGAACCTCACCACCGCCGAGGGCGGCGCGCTGGCATGGCGCGCGGTCGCCTTCGACTCCGACGAGCTCTACAACCAGTTCATGCTCATGTCGCTTCACGGCCAGACGAAGGACGCGCTGTCGAAGACGCGCGCCGGCGCCTGGGAGTACGACGTCGCCTATCCCGGCTGGAAATGCAACATGACCGACATCCAAGCGGCCTTGGGGCTGGCGCAGATGCGCCGCTACCCCACCCTGCTCGCGCGCCGGCGCGAGCTCGTGGGGCGCTACGAGAACGGTTTGGCCGACCTGGGCGTCGACGTGCTGCAGCATTACGACGAGGACTTCGCCTCGAGCGGGCATCTGATGCTCGTGCGCCTGCCCGGCAAAAGCGCGGCGTTCCGCAACGCGCTCATCGAGCGGCTTGCCGACGCCGGCGTATCGGCGAACGTGCACTACAAGCCGCTGCCCATGCTCACCGCCTACCGCGATCTCGGCTTCGACATCGACGACTTCCCGAACGCCCGCGCGCAGTTCGAGAACGAGGTCACGCTGCCCCTTCACACGCTGCTCTTAGATGACGACGTGGACTACGTCGTGGGGGCCTTCCACCGCGCCTGGGACGCGCTTGAGGCGGAGGGTGTCCGCTGATGTACGCGAAGTTCGGAAAGCGCGTGTGCGACCTGGTGATCGGCGTGGCGGCGCTGCCGTTCGTGCTGCTGATCATAGCGGTGCTGGCACCGTTCATCCACTTCGAGGACAAGGGCCCGGTCTTCTACAACGCCCCGCGCGTGGGGCTTGGCGGCCGCGACTTCAAGATGTACAAGCTGCGCTCCATGCGCGTGAACGCCCCCGACCTGGTCATGGAGGACGGCTCCACCTACAACGGCGCCGACGACCCCCGCATGACCCGCGTGGGCGCCTTCATGCGCAAGACGAGCCTGGATGAGATGCCCCAGTTCCTGAACGTGCTGAAGGGCGACATGAGCGTGGTGGGCCCCCGCCCCGACCTGCGCCGCGAGACCGAGCTCTACGAGGGCGACGAAGGGCTGAAGCTCACCGTAAAGCCCGGCATCACCGGCTACGCCGCCGTCTACGGCCGCAACTCGCTCCCCTGGCACGACCGCCTGAAGATGGACGTTGAGTATGTGCGCACCCTGAGCTTCCCGCTGGACGTAAAGATTTTCTTCAAGACGTTCTCCACGGTGTTCAAGCAGGAGGGCGTGTTCGTGGAGGATGAGGGGAAATAAGGCGCTCGCTCGAAGCCAGCTCGAACTCATCGATTCTCGAAACATCGCTCCCTAGCAAAGCGAGTCCGGCCCGAGACGCTGCCCTCCCAACGCCGCGCACATCATCCTAACCAGCTCCATGCCCCTGATGCAGTCGTCGAGGTCCGGTTCGATCAACTGGAGAACCGGAGGCAGCAGGTTCCATGTCGACGAACCCACAAGGCTCTTCATCCTTACGCGCCACAACCCATCCTCTTGAGAGAATACAGCGCCAGCCCCCGTCACGCCAAGCCCATCGACCCTCTCAAGCACGAGGGGGTTCGAAAGGATACGCGCGATTTCCCGACCGTCTCCGGTTCCGACGAAACCCCGCGAGCCGGCTGCCAATTCGATTTCGGAGCCATCGACCGCTTCGCCGCGCACATCGAAGCTCAGAACCAGATCGAACAGAGTGGCGAACAGCTTGCTCGTCGCTTCGTATGAGAGCAGCAGCCTGTCGAGTTCCGCCACGCCGACCAGCAAAAGCTCGCGCTCCAGCAAGGCCGATGTGCCCCTCTCGCAATGAGGGCCGAGTGCAGTCGCCCAAAGCCGCACCACGTGCTCAAGCTTGCTGTCGGCCTTCCGCGTTATAACGTCGCCCGCGCGCTTTTTCCTGCTCACCGCTTTCCCACCTACGCGCCGACGGACGGTTTCGGAGCGAGCTTGCCTTGGCCTACGAGCCACTCCTCAACCGCCTCGTCCCAGACAGGCAGGTATTCCGAAGTCTCCCGAATGGCGGTGGCCGTCTGGCTTAGCGACACCTTGTCGCGAGGATCGATCCTCTTGACCTTCATCCACGCGAAGACGTAGATGGCGACCACCGCCATCGCAATGGCAGCCGCTAGCCAGTAGTCTGACAAAGTCCAGATAGCGTACACCACGCCCGCTACGCCAATCGGAAGGACTATCTTCGCCGCAGGCACCTTCCAAAGCCGGGGGTAGTCGGGATAGCGCTTGCGCAGAACCAGAACGTCGATCATCGCGATGGCGTAAGAGATCATCCAGGTGATGCAGGCGACCGAGATAAGGGAAGACACCGTTTCCGCGTTCGTGCCGTTCACGCCGATGTAGACCATCGTGACCAGCATAAGGGCACCGGTGAACACGATGCCGTTCACCGGCGTGCGGAAGCGCTTGCTCAATTTGAGGAAGACCCTGGGCATGAGCCCTTCGCGCGCCATGCCGTACAACATGCGCGGCAGCGCGGCACAATAGGCGTTTGCCGTGGTGAACGACGCCAAGATGGTGAGCAGCGTCATGACGACAGCGCCAGCCGATCCCAGCATCCCCTGTGCGGCCTCAATTTGCGGAACGGCCGAGGTCGCCAAGAGCGCCGCGTCGGCATAGCGCGTCGCCGCCGCAGCGAACACGGAATCAACGGCATAAATCGTCAAAAGCCCGAAGATGAGAGCATAGGGTATGTTGCGATAGGGTTTCTTATTCTCCTCGGCCATAGGGCAGGCGAACTCGAATCCGATGAAGAACCAGATGGCCGCGCCGACCGAGCCCAGCACCGTCCCCCATCCCCCTTCGGGAAGAAGAGGCTGGTCGGCGCCAATCGGCACGGCACCGAACAGCTCGCCGACGTTGAAGAAGCCCATGATCCCGAGCAGAGCGAACACGATGACCATCGAGACGGTGATCCACGACTCGACTGCGCCGTACACGCTCACCCCGACGATGTTGATGATGACGACGACGGCGAACAGAATCAGCGCCACGACGATCTGGGGTATTCCCGTGATGGATTCGACCGAAGCGCCGCCCATCATGATCTGCGTTCCGCCGTCGCAGGCTATGAGCAGCACGTAGCCCGAGAGCAAGGCGAACATCGCCCAGAACCTTCCGAGCGCGGGCAAGGTGTAGTCCGAGATCATGCCGCCCCCCGGAAGCATCGCGGAGAGCTCTCCGAACGCGAAAGCGGCGGCCATCATCGGCACAAGCGCGATGGCTGCGACGACGAACGTTGCGTAACCCGTCGTTCCCGCCAGGTTTCCGACCGAGAACATGGCGGTTCCGGACACCACGAGCCCGACGGCGGCCCCGAAAGCAGGTGCGAACCCCAGGGTCCTCTTCAGTTTGGTTTCAGCCATGTTCGAACCCCTAGATGATTGCGAGACGGCCGGCAGGAGCGTAAAGGGCAAGCGCACGCTTGGAATAATCGGCAGCATAGCGGTACCAATAGTAGAGAAGGCTTCCCGCATCATGCCCGACGCTCTGGCGATAAATGCCCCACAGCAGCCAATGATAGCTCACCACGGCGATGGAGCCGTACATATGACGCAGCTCCGCCGGAGTCAAGCTTCGTCCGAAGTACAGCTCAAGCAGATGGAGCACCTGCTCGTGCGTGTGGTCGCCGCCCACGATGAACGAGCATACATCATAAGCAGGATCGGCCATGCCGGCGTATTCCCAGTCTATAGCGCAGACCGCGTCGGCGGAGACGATGATGTTGCTGTCGCACATATCATTGTGGCAGAGCACCTTCTCCACGCCGTCGGATTCCACGAAATGGTACACGCGCTCGACGTCGGCGCGCAGCTCGTCGATCCGGAATGGGCTGCGCTGCCCGCGCTCCTCGGCCAAGCGGCGAAAGAGCGCGCAGTTCGCAGCGATGTCGAACTGCCATCCGCATTGCACCTTCGCCGCATGCAAGCGATGCATCAGGTCGAACGCCCGCAAGGCATCGGCTTCGTTATGGTACTGGAAATCGTAGCAGCCCTCCACGTAGCGCGAGATCTTCCACCCTTCGACGGGGTTGATGGCCACGGTCGTGCCGTCGATGCCCAGGTCGTCCGCCTTGCGCTGCGCGAACGCCTCGTTATAGCGGTCGATGATCTGCTCGCTTCCCTTTCCCGGATGGCGATAGACGTACTTCTTCCTTTTGCAGTAAAACGAGAAGATGACATTTGTGTTCCCACGCTTGATCTGCTCGAAACCGTCGATGTCGCCTTCGGAGCAATCGAGCGAAGCGCAGATGTTGTCGATGATGCACGAGTCCATATTGTCGACGAACTTGTCATCGAAACGCTTGATCTCGTCGATGGTGTCGAATTCGAGGATATCGCCCTGCTCGTAGCGCTTCACGTAGGCGGGCAGCTCATCGATATGGCGGGCGAAGAACGCATCGAGGAGCATATCCGCCACCTCGGGGTCATCGTACTCCTCCTCCAGCAGATCCATGTAGCGGCGCGAGAAATCTTTGGTCCAGTAGAACTCCCCTATCTGGTACCAGGCATCGGCGCCGCCCACGCCGTATCCGACTATGCGGTTGCGGGAGCCGGTCTCGACGCACCATTCGTCGGTAGGACCATCGGAATACGTGCAAGCGAAATAAGTCTCGTATACGAATCGGTCAAACGGGTTCACGGTAAAGTAATTGTCCGAGGAGCAGATATAGGAATTGCGCAGGAAGTATCGCGCCGCATACAGCGAGGACGTGTTATTGCGTCGGAAATAGTCGTCATTCACGGTGATATGCACACCGAATTTGTCTTCAAGATAGAAGAACAGCTCTTTCATATAGCCGACGACCACATGGATTTCCTCTATGCCGGCTTCCTGCAGTTGGCGTATCTGCCGCTCGATGAGCACCTCGCCCCGGACCCGGAAAAGCCCTTTCGGCCGCTCGTAAGACAAGGGCGCGCACCGAGACGCGAACCCGGCGGCCATGATCACGGCATTATCGACTTGATAGGGCTTCAGGCTGCGAAGCCCCTCTTCCGTCACCTCCGAGCCGTCGGCATTCAAGCAGCCGAGCTCTTTCAAGCTAGCGATAACCGTGCTCACGGTTCCCAAAGAAAGACCGCACGACGCAGCGATATCCCGCTGCGTCGATCCACTCTTCTTCAGAAGAGAGCGGAGCACGTTGAATTGGTTTCTCGAAAGCATACATCCCTCGTTCGTCGGTGATCGACATGCCGCCATGCAAAGACGTTTCCCGCAAACCTGCGATTCTTTATACGCTGCTTGTTCAATTTTGTAAAGAAACTGTAAAAAATGAACACGATAGCAGCCGCAAGCAAATGCATGATGCAGCGATCCGACCGGGATTCCCCGGCGAGACCGTCCCTGCTTTTCAAGCGCGCGGGTCAGCGCCCTACGACTTCCCAACTTGGCAGATGCAGGCACTTGGGATACCATGCGGGCACACACCGAAAACGAGGGAGACACATGCACCCTATCGAGCTTGACGAATTGAAGAGCATTGAGCTGGATATACTTCTGGCGTTCCACGATTACTGCGAGCAAAAGGGCTTGAGCTATATGCTCTACTACGGAACGCTCCTTGGCGCCGTCCGGCATCAAGGCTTCATTCCCTGGGATGACGACATCGACGTCGTCATGCCGCGAGATGATTACGAAGCGTTCTTCAGGTCATTTCCCTGCGATAGTTCTTTTGAAACCATCAAGCTCATATCGTATCGCGATCGCTCGTCGATCTACCCCTTCATCAAATTAGTCGATACGCGAACGGAGGTGGTGGAAGACTTCGTTGACCCCCGTTACAAAACCGGCGTTTGGATCGACATCTTTCCCATGGACGGCCTACCAGAAGACGATCGGCCGTTCAAGGAAAATCGGAAGGCCATGAGAAAATACGACTTCACCGTTGGTGACACCACGACCGGCACCACCCCTTTTCGCTGCATGGCAAAGCGGCTGCTCACCCCGATCCTCGCATCGTCCGACATCTACCGCGTCGCAGCCCGCCTCGATGCGATCGCATCGGAGACGTCCATCGATCCGCGTCACGATGTCGGCGCTGTGGTCTGGGGATACGGCAAACGCGAGCGAATGCCGTATCCGATACTCGAAAGAGCGCTTCTCGACTTCGAAGGGCACCGCCTCTACGCGCCGACGCTCTACGAGGAATGCCTCACGCGCATATTCGACGATTTCCGCACGCCGCCGCCGGAAAACGAGCGTAAGCCCCACGCCATCCATGCCACCTGGATCGCCGATTGAGCCTTCCTCGTCTCGACGGCACGATACCGCGCATCCAACTTCCTCTTAGCGGCCGAATCGGCAATATGTGATATTCGACGATAACACCGTCGAAGCCGCACCCGCTGCGGTATCATAGGGACAATGAATGATATCTGCATATTCACCCCTACGTACAATCGCGCATACAGGCTGCCCGGCCTCTTTGAGAGCCTAAAGCACCAGGAGTGCGATAATTTCTGCTGGCTTATCGTCGACGACGGCTCAAGCGACGATACCGAAGCACTCGTCCAAGGCTTCAAAAAAAGTAGCCCCTTCCCCATTCATTACATCAGGCAGGACAATGGGGGGAAGGCACGTGCCCATAACACCGGAGTCGAGCATTGCGATAGCGAATTGTTCTTCTGCGTCGACTCTGATGACGAACTGACGCCGCATGCGCTGAACGAAGTCTGGGCTCGCTGGCTCGAAGTCCGCGAGAACCCTCGTATCGCAGGAATAATCGGCGTCTACGGAAAAACGAGCAGCGAGCCGCTCGGCACCTGGATGCCCGACGGAGTCGAGACCACCACCATGTGGGATCTATACTACAGATTCAAGTACAAAGGGGATTCCGCTCATATCTATCGCACGGACATATTGCGGAGTTTCCCCTTCAAAGTGGCCGAAGGCGAAAAATTCATCGCCGAGACCTACGTTTACCATCAGATAGACCAGCAGTACGCTTTGGCAACCCTCAACAAGATACTCGTGGTTGCCGAGTACCTGCCCGACGGCTACAGCAAGAATTTTCCAAAGCTAACTAAAGAGAATCCGATAGGCTATCACACGCTGAAGCGTCTCTACATCGGATACGCTGACAGGATTCTCCTGAAATACCAAAGCACTATTCTCTACATGGTCGGGCATATGCTTGCAAAAACAACAAAGGCGGGTATTGAGGATGCTCCCAGCAAGGCTCTCGCATACCTTGCTTGCCCCCCCGCGTGGCTTCTATGCAAGACGATGTTTAGGTAAGAGGACGAATCGACGGAAAACATATGAAGACAATTTGCATTGGCGACACCATGCCGCCCCTCTCGCCTAACGCAGAAGAATCCCTAGCCGGACGCGCCCCTCTTAAAGGCGTTGCCTAACATGGGCAATTGCTCGCATAAGCATGCTGAACCGGAAGGCAAGGAGCTTTCCATCGGAAAGAACATGGCATGGAACTCCTTCGGCTCCATAACTTACCTTGCATGCCAATGGCTTATCACCATTCTCGTTGTCCGACTTTCGAACGGATACGAGGCGGCAGGCGCTCTTTCTCTCGCCATGTCCGTGTACAACATCTTCGCGCCGCTGGCCCTGTATCGCATGTACACCTACCAGGTTTCCGACATCAAACGAGAGAACACCGCCGGGGAGTACTTCTCCCTCCGCATTATCACCTCCCTGATCGCACTGGCCTGCTGCATGGCCTACGCCGTTGCAACCTGCAACCCCCAGTCGCTTGCCGCCATTTTTCTTTATGCCGTCTTCAAAATCGTAGCCCTCCTGATCGACGTCCTGCACGGCGTCGATCAAATCCATAAACGCATGGATTACATCGGCAAGTCGCTGATCCTTCAAGGGGCGCTCTCGCTTGTCGCCTTCTGTGCCATATTCGCATCGACGAAAAGCCTCGAATGCGCTCTCGCAGCCATGGCCGTCTCGACCGTCACAGTTGGCATCTGCTATGACTATCCTCGCTCAAGGCGTTTTGAGCGCGTGAAACTCGGCATAAGCCGAAAGAAGGCGACGCATCTTCTCGTCTACTGCTTCCCCATCGTCATTGCCGCCGTTGCCTGCGGGACGGTTCCGTCTATCCCGCGACAGGTCTTGGCACTCATGGATGGAGAGTCCATGCTCGGCATTTACGCCTCAGTTGCAGCGCCCATCGCCATCATCCAGATGGGGGCGAGCTACCTCTACAATCCACTCTTGAGCATCATAGCCGAGCATTTTGCAAAGGGCGAGAAGAGGGAGCTTCTTTCCCTAATCGGGAAAGTGGCCCTCGGGATTGCCGCAATCGGCATCGTCTGCGCCATCGGCTTCGAGGTATTTGGCGCATGGCTGCTCGGTCTTATTTTCGGGCCGACGATCGCCCCTTACACCTATCTGCTTCTACCGATCATCGCAAGCACCATCATCTCGGCGTTCGTCTGGTTCCTCAACGATCTGCTGGTTGTCCTGCGTTGCTTCAAGGGCAGCTTCGCAGGGAATATCGTCGCGGCGGCAATCGCCATTCCCGCATCCTATTTTTTCGTTGCTACTTGGGATATGAACGGCGTGAGCTTCACGAGCATCGCCGCCTACTCTGTCGGAGCAGCTATCATGGTCGCCTTCATTGCGAGCCTCTTTAGAAAGAAATCCGCCTAGCCGTCGGCAGCGTCGAGGATCGCCCTCCATAAGGCAACTTCACCGTACGTCGACGGCGCTTCCAAAATCAAGCTCAAGAGGGGCGTGGTTCTTCCTCTTCTCGACGGGAGGAAGCTTTCGCCAATCCCCGAACATGATCTCCAGGTATCTTTCCGCATCGGCGGGTCCCGGGAACATGCGCCCCTCGAATGACACGTATTTCGGCGGAATGAGAACCTCGTGTGGAAAACCCTCTGCAATCGGATAGGCAAAGGCCATGGCGCGAGAACTCTCATCATCCGCGCCCATCAGCGCCCACTTGTCGAACTTCAAACGGATGTCATCATGGGTGAATAGCCGCCTTGCAAAGGCGTGGGCGGCGCAGCAACCGACTCTTTCGCACCGACCGAGGATACCACCATGGGGAACGATCACCGTCTTGGCATGGTAAAGATACGAAACGCTTTGCCACATGCGGCATCTCTTAGCCTGCCTGGATGCGCTGGCAGGATCGGCGCACACTGCGTCGTACGGGAAGACATCCACGAAAATGCCCTGAGGGACACCCGCTTCGACCGTCTCGTTCGTGCTGAATATCGTGTCGCGCAGCCACACTTTCGCAAACATCGCAGCATGGTCTTTACGCAGCTCGCAGCTGGAAACGACATATCTATCACCCAGGGCTTCGGCGGCAACCGATAAGAACCGATCGTAGTCCGACCGCATCATGCCAATATCGATGTCGTCATCCCAGGGAATAAAGCCCCCGTGCCTTACGGCGCCCAGCAGCGTTCCCGAATCAAGAAAGTACGTTATTCCGCATTCACGGCAAATGCGGTCGATGTCTTCCAAAATCGAAAGCTCGACCAGCTGGAGCCTTCGTAAAACCTCGTCATCGTATAGCACTTTCACCCCTGCGTCGGTCGGTATGCATAGCGTATGATCCTTTTATATCGTATCATAGGACGAACGCGTTGCCTTGCGAGCCGTCGCTTTGCCAAGGAGATACGCTTAATTGAGAAAGCGGCCGGATGGCTTTCATGATAAAGGGGACCGGAATTACATGCATCTTGCCAAAAAACTGACCTTCGATCCTTTCGCTTTCGCATCCGCCTGCCTGATCGCCGTCTTCACGGTTGTGAGCTATGCCTTCCAAACCGCCGATTCCTTCGCGCCGCTTATCCAGGATCCGCGGTCCATCGCGATCGCCCTCGCATCGCTTGTCGTGATCGCCCTCGTCGGATACCTTGCGCTCGCGCTCCTCTTCTCGTGGTTCGATTCGCAAAGCAGCCCTTCGGAAAAGGAGCCGCCCTTCCGCGTTATCCTTCGAAAGCGGTTCTTCGTCTACTTCTGCATCATCTTCGTCTGTTGGCTTCCTTGGATCGTCACGAATTTCCCCGGAACCATGAGAGACGACTCGATACGGCAGATGTTCCAAGTGTACGGGGTCGAGCCCTACTCCGGAGGCAATCCCCTGTTCGATACGTGGCTGTTCGGCCTGTTTTGGCAGCTGGGCGATCTGCTCGGACAGCGGAGCTGGGGCCTCTACCTCTACGGGGTGTTTCAGTCGCTTTGCACCGCTGCAAGCTTCTCCCTCATGGTCTGCTACCTTCACCGTCTGCGGGTTCCCCGCCCCGTGATCTACCTCAGCCTTGCCGCGCTGTCGCTTATCATTATCTTTCCTTTGGCGGCGATCAGCATGTCGAAGGACAGCCTGAACGGATGGGTTTATGTCGTGTTTCTCGTATTGTGCGCCGAGCTCTGCCGCACAAGGGGGCGGGCTTTGGGCAGCCGATGGTTCGTCCTTGCCTTCATCGCGACGTCCATCGTCCTTATCGCAAGCAAGCGAACCATGCTCTACATCGCGCTCATAGCCTTTCTCGTCTTCCTCGTCTCCTTCAAAGCGTGCAGGAAGAAGCGCGCTCTCGTCTTTCTGACCATCGTCGTTGCGTCGTATGGACTGACCGACGTCTTTCTGCCGTACGCCATGAAAAACGACGTCCCTCAAGAATCGAGCGTGCCTTCCGCTGCGAGCTCCTTCCTCATCCTCCCCCTCCAGCAGGTCGGGCGTCTCCTCGCCAGCGGCCAGCCCGTTGACGAGGAGAGCTATTCGCAGCTTTCCAGGCTCATCGACTGCGAAAAGGCGGCGGTGCTGTACAATCCCCGTCGGGGCGATGACGTTGGTTTTTCCATCAGAGACTACACCGATACAGATGATCGCAACGCTTTCTTGGCCGCATGGGCAAAGCTCGGGATGCAATATCCCAACGTCTATTTCGAGGCGCTGGTCAATCATACGTTTGGCTGGGTGAGCCCGTTCTGGAAAATCGCCTTCGGCTACAACCTGAAGCTCGACGTGTTCGACGAAAGCCATATGTATATCTGGAGCAAGTACTTCCCCGGGGGAATCGAGGAAGCCGAGGAGTTCCTCTCGCCCCTCAAGGCCCAGAAGCCGGCGGCGCTGGACGCCGGGCGCTACTATGTTGAGCGGTGGGCTACGGTTCAATACGAAACGCCCCTGCTGATCGGATTCGGCCCCTGGTGCACATGGCTGCCGCTCGTGGGCTTGGCCTATGCGCTGCGCAGGCGAAACGCGAACGCCGTTGCCGTGTTTGCCGTTCCCCTCGGGGTTCTACTCTCGGTCTTGATAGGACCCATGGTGCTGTATTGGTATGCCATTCCCCTGTACTACGGGGCGCCGCTGCTCTTCTCGGTGGGATTCATGGGCGGATCCCATGCGCGCAGGCGCCGCGAGCGCGGAAACCGCGCCCGAAGGACGGGCTACCCGGCATCCTCCCCCGTCGTCGGACAGCACTCATCCAACCCCAGATAGGAACGCCAGAACTCCTCGGAGGTCAGGCGTGGCATGGCGCGGCGATAGTCCTCGGCAACCTGCTCCTTGCGCGTTTCGTAATCGCGCTTCAAAAGCCGATAGCGCTGCTTGAGCCCGCGATACCGGCTGCGGTCCATCGTCCGCACGTGGGCGTTCTCGCTCTGGGCGTCGAACGCCACGAGCGTCCGCCTGCGCATGGTCTTCCACCCCGGGTAGGCGCCGCGGCTGTAGTACACGGCGGCAGGATCGTCCTTAATCAGGGCATCGGGCAGCATGTGCCGATCGTGGGGAAGCGCTTCAAGCAGCTTGAGCGCCATGCTGCGCTCGTCTTTGCCGCCCAGGTTCGCGGAAGCCAGATCGAGCCCCTCAAGAAGAGCCCGATCAAGCTCCCCCACGGGAGCAAGCCGTTCGTTCTTCGCCCCGTTGCGTTTCATGAGCTCCTCGCCGTTCGCCTTTTCGAGGAAAGACGGCCCCTTGAGGTAGTCCTCCAAACCGTCGAGCAGCAATTCGGCGCTCTCGTAATTCATGGAACGCAGGTAGATGCTGAACGTGCGCAGCAGGCGCAGCATAAACAAGCGCTCCGAGCTCCTACCGTCCACGGCGATCATGATAAGGAAGTTGCGCACGTACTGATAGCAGTCGACGGATGCGCGGAACCTCCCTTCGAAACCGGCATGCCAAACGCAGATGCCGCCCATGGACATCATCTTCGGCTGGCACCGCATGCCGTATTCCACATCGTCGCAGCGAACGAACAGGGGAAGGGGAAGCCCGTGCTCGCGAACCGCGGACATCGGGATGCAGCAGTACCACCACGCCCCGTACGCATTCTCCACCTCGACGTCTATCGCCTCGTTCTTCGCGATCTGATCGATTTGATCTATATGCAGGTCCGGCTTGATTTTGTCGTACAAGCCGTCTTTGCGCACCACGGCAGCATCCTCATATTGCAGATTCGGCTGCTCAAGCGAGAGCATGGCGCCGTTGAGAAATGCTTCCGCATAGTCGTCGTTGAGAAGCGAAAGCAGGTTGAAGGTGCGCTTGAAGCTTTCGGGGGACACGCGAACGTCGTCGTCCATAAGCAGGACATGGGTGGCGCCGTACTCGAGCGCCGCCATCATCCCGCGGGCGAATCCGCCCGCCCCGCCCACGTTGGCGTTGGGAACGACGGTCACGCCCTCGCTCGAAAGGCGCTCGGCGTTGAGGGTGCGCCCGTTGTCCACTACGAACATGTGAAAGCCCTGGGATATCGGCTCGTCGCCCGACAGGACTTCGCGTTCGACCGCCTCGATGTTGGGGACGATGAAGTCTTCCTTGCGAAACGTCGTCGTGCTCAAAGCCAGGCGCACTGAGCGAACCGCAGAAGACTCCACCATCGTAGCATACCTGGCAGAGCGAATGAACGAGCGGCCCTGCGAGCGCAGCACGAACGAGACAAGGGCCGCTCCGCTCTCGGGCAGCTCCACCTCGAAGCGGCGGAACTCCCCGCTTCCGCCGATCACAGCAAGGGGCGCCTCGCGCACTTGAAGCCGAGTCGCGCCTTCATGCAGCTCGCCGAGCAAAACCTCGCACACATCCCCCGATGCCTCGATGATCAGGCGCACGGGACCAATATTCGCATAACGCCTCCATTTGCAAAGGGGAAACGCATTGAAGTACGTGGTAAAGTCAATCTCATCAGAAAAAGCGAGCGCTTGGGCGCCTTCGTCGTACGAGGCATCGCCGGCGCGATAATACAACTCGGGATAATCCGCGGCAAAATCGTCGATCTTCACAAGAACGTTGGCGAGGGGAAAAGCTTGCACGGTTGTCCTATTCTCTCGTTGATGAGCCATCTGCCATTATAGATGAGCTCGAACACCCGTCGAGATCATCGCTCAAAACCATCGCAAAAGCGAAGATTCGTCTATAATGGCGGTAACGGCGAAAAGAGAAGATTGCGGTTCATGAAAACACTTTTGATCATTCCCGCCTACAACGAGGCGCGAAATATCGCAGGCGTTGCCCAAGCGGTCGCGGAGGCGGGCTATGACTTCATCGTCATCAACGACGGATCGACCGACGACACGCTTGAAGTGTGCCGCGAACACGATCTGCCGGTGCTCGACCTTAAGCAGAACCTCGGAATAGGCGGCGCCGTGCAGGCGGGGCACAAATACGCGCTTGAGAACGGTTACGACGTGGATGTGCAGTTCGACGGTGACGGGCAGCATGACATCCGCTACGTGCCCCCCCTGCTCGACTTGATTGAGCAGGGGGCGGATCTGGCCATAGGATCCCGTTTCGTCGAAAGGACGGAGGGCTTCCGATCCTCTTTTATGCGCCGTATCGGCATCCGCTGGCTTTCCGGGTGCATCTGCTTGTTCTCGGGCAGGCGAATCACCGACCCCACCTCGGGGTTCAGGGCATGCAGCAAGCGCTCCATCAGCCTGTTCTGCCGCAACTATCCGACCGACTATCCCGAGCCCGAGTCCATCGTCACCGCCATCGGAAACGGGTTGAGCGTGCAGGAGGCACCCGTCATCATGCACGAAAGAGTCGGCGGCGCCTCATCCATTCGCGCGCTTGGGAGCATCTACTACATGGTCAAGGTCTCGCTCGCCATCGCCATCATGAGTCTCTCCCGCTCGAAGGGGATGAAGTAGCATGGAAGGACTTACGCTGCGCATTGCGATCATCATCGTCTGCATCGTCTTTTTGGCCGCAGTCTCTCGTCAAGTCGCCCACGGGAAGCTTCTGCTCAAATATTCGCTCCTATGGATGACGCTTGCCGTGGCATCCATAGTCGCTGCGCTGTTTCCCGACCCCCTGTTCACCATCTCCAACGCGCTCGGATTCGAGGCGCCGTCGAACTTCATCTTCTTCACTGCCCTTTTCTTCCTCCTCGCCATCTGCCTCTCGCTAAGCATCATCGTGAGCAAGCAGGCCACGAGGATCAAAAACCTCGTGCAGCAGGAAGCGCTCATCGAGAAGCGACTGGAATCCTTGGAAAGCAAAGATGCGCGATAGCTCCGCAGAACCGGCTCGAGAGCCCTCGAGCACTTATGCCATCTTCTCGGCAAACTACCCCCCCAACGTCGGAGGGGTGGAGAAGTACACCCAGAACCTCGCCCGCACGCTCGCAGAGCTCGGCGATCGGGCAATCGTGGTAACGAACAACGTATTCGGCCTGGCCGAGATCGAGCAGGAATGCGAGCGGGTCGATATAGTGCGCCTTCCCTGCCGCAACGTCATGAACGGTCGATATCCGCTTCCCCGGAAAAACGAGGACTACGGCCGGCTGCTGAAATGGCTGAACGAACAGCCTGTCGACTACGTAATCGTAAACACGCGCTTCTACTTCCATTCACTGCTGGGCATTCGTTTGGCGGAGTCGAAGGGAATCAAGCCCATTGTCATTGATCACGGTTCAGCTCATCTGACCATGGGCAATCGCCTGGTCGATGTTTTCGTTTCAGCCTACGAGCACGCCTTCACCAGCATCATCAAGCGCCATGAAGTCGACTATTACGCTGTATCGCAGGCAGGAGTAAGATGGTTGAACCATTTTGGCATCGCAGCTAAGGGGACGCTTTGCAATTCCATCGATGCCGTTCAGTTCAAGAGCAGCGCCTCCGCTCGAGACTTCCGCAAGGAGCTGGATATCGGACCGGAGGACTTCCTCGTATCGTTTACCGGCAGATTCATCCCCGAAAAGGGAATCGGCCCGCTTATGGACGCAGCCGAGGCATTGGCGCAGCACGGCGATATCCGATTTGCCCTTGCGGGAGAAGGCCCGCTCGAGCAAGAGATAACTGAGAAGAACCTGCCCAATGTGCATATCGTGGGAAGGTTGAGCTCCCCCGATGTCGCAGCTCTCCTGCTGGCCTCCGACGCCTTCTGTCTCCCAACCCGCTCTGAGGGCTTCTCGACATCGCTTTTGGAAGCGGCAGCATGCGGCACCGTGCCCATTGTCACCAATGTTGGAGGAGTGGATGAGCTCATGCCAAGCAATAGTTTTGGCATCGTGCTGCAGCAGGCAAAGAAGGAGGACGTGGAGGAGAGCATTCTCGCCCTCTGCAAAGATCGATCTTTATGTTGCAAGATGGCGAATTGCATCAACCGGCGCGTCCGCGAAGAGTTCTCTTGGCAATCAACAGCATTAAAAACTGCTGAAGCGTGTAAGCGGGCGAATGGCGCATGACCTCATCAACTATTTTGAGAGGACCAACAATAGAGCACTTTCTATTTTGACACATACAATCCATGCTCTTACTTTCGCAGGCCCATCGCCTTCTTCAACACGTCGCCGATACCATTGTTTCGCGCCTCATTTATCTGAAGGAGAGATATAGCTTCCTTGAGCAACAACAACAGGATCCATGCGCAAGAGCATGACTGAAGCGTCCTTTCGCCATGATTCTCCAAGGGAATTTATCGCATTCCTCGAATCATTTAGATAGTGGAAACCACGATAGTAGTGGATATCAAATATTGCTTTGTTGTCAAGACCCTGCAAGGTCTAAGCTTTAAGCTTACCTGCTTACCTGCTTTTACCCGTTAAGTCGTCGAGCGCCGTTACCGCGACACTCGACACGCTGGAAAGGGTGGTCGGCAAACCTATATTCAAACATTTGTTCTGACTCCCCCTTTAACGCATAATCGCAAGGAGAGACGATGAGCGCTCCTTTTTGCTGGGAGCTGCGGGCTGTGGTGCTTGCGGCGAAAATATCCCTGCAAGATCTGCGCGAGCCTTCTTAGGACACGAGAGCATCTCCGAGAGCAGGGAGGCGAACATGCTGGAATCTGCGCGGTGGCAGTATCGCCAGCCGAACTCATCCATATAGCCTTGAACATACCCTCGCGTGATACCGTGAAAGGTCCCCAGCACGAAGGACTTGAAGTTGGATATCAGGTGGTGGGCCACCGAAAGCGAGGCATCCGCGTCTTCTTCGGAGAACGCCCGCTGTTCAAGGCCCGGCCATCCAGCAAGCCCGCATCCGCACGCTCTCGATCTGTCTGCCCTGATGTGCGCGCCGCGCGCCAGGTGCCATGAGCCGAACTCCAGATAGCTTCCGCTCGAGCAGTCCGCTACTGCACGCAGAGCGCACCCGCCGCCACCCCGGTTGACGGCAACGATAAAAGGCACCTTGTCGGTTCCCCGCCCGGCGAGTCCTTTGCCAGGCGAGCCCAAATAGGCATCGTCTATCTCCATATCGTCCTCAAGAGCGTTGAAGACACCCCGATTCGGCTTGGGCGGTGCATATCCTTTGTAAAAGGTAATAGGCGCACACCCACTTAACCTTCAGCTCCCGTGCGAGCCGGCAGGCCGATATGCCCCGCTTGTCGCTTGCGACCAGGTAAGCTGCGAGAAACCATTTGCGCAAGCCGACATGCGAGCGGTACATCACCGTGTGCGCGGTGAGAGCCTGCTGGCAAGAGCAGCGAGTGCATTGGATCTTGCGAAGCGACAGGAGCAAAGAGGGCGAGGCCGCCCCGCATCTCGGGCATGTCCACCCCGTTTGCGTGCGCAGCCCGTAAAGATGCCGCACGCAGTCTTCTTCGGTCGCAAACGCATCAAAAACTCCGTCAAGGTTTTGATCTCGCTCATGGCATCCCCCGATCGTTCGAGCCGTTGGGTGCATTGTAGCGGGATCCGGTAGGATCTTGAGTCCTGAAAACGACCCACTCCCTGCGATTATGCGTTAAAGGGGGAGTAAGAACGTTTGTTTGTGTTCATCCTCACTACAACGGGTGAGAGTTCTCGGACACGGTGGCGCTGGAACGCTCGGCCTTCCATGAGGCCCGGTTCAAAGCGTGCCACTGCGTCCCTCGCCAGTTTAGTAGAAGGGCGGAAGCCACGTGGAGCCGAGGAAGCTCCTGCCCGAGGGCCGGGATATCTCATTCGACGATCTTGAGGCCCGCGACACGGCCGTCCTCATGAGCCAGCTGAACTCCGAGTCCAAATTCTCTCTCATGGGCCCATCACCCATCGCGATGCTCAAGACCGCAGACCATAGGCCGCAGATGTTCTTGTGAACGAATCAGAGATCGAGGAAGCACCCTAGGACAGGCTCAACCTGACAAGCTACACCATCAACCGGGTCCGGAAGGAGGGCCTGTCGCCACCGATCTAGCCCTTTTGGGCATAGAACTTGTGTAACACCGGGACATTTTGCCCTTGGTTATCGACCACGGTTTTGCCCATTTAGCGCTTGCCAACCCTCTTGCAGACAAGGTGATTGAAACCTACGAGCACGCCATCATACGCCGGGTCACATGCAACATGACATCCATTACAATACAGTCTCCAAAGCCAGCGGGCGTTGGCTTGAGCATTTTGGCATCACATCCGAAGAACCTTGCACAACTCTATTGATGCAGCGGCTTTCCGCGCCCTTGACTCCTGGCGCGATTTTCGCGCCAAACTCGGCCTTGATCCCCAGTCTTTAGCGTTAACCTTCACGAATCGATTCATCCCCGAAAAGGAAATACAGGCTCCCATGGAAGCCACCGCCCTGCTTGCACCAGATGATGTCCAGATACTTCTCGATGGCGACAGTCCACTCAAAGCTGATATCGAAGCGTATCCCACGCCCAATGTACACCTACTTGGAACCCTCGGTGCCGCTGACATCTGCGCCCTCCCCATGCGATGCTTTTTGTTGCCCACCCGCTCTGAAGGATTCTCCACGTCGCTACTTGAAGCAACCGCCTTTGCCACCATGCCCACCATCGCCAACGTAGGCGGCGTGCAAGAACTCATTCCCACCGAAGAGTTTGGCATGGTTCTCCACCAGACCACCGGTGAAGAAATTACGCGCTTAGTGCCCAAGCTGAAGGCCGATCCCAACTTGAGCAACAGAGGCAAAAACCTCCGCCACCCGCGTCTAAATCGAGTTTTCCTGGGAGAAAACCGCCCGTGCCGCATAGAGCGCTTGCACACGAGCGAACTGTTGGACAAAGTAGCTTCCGGCTTTCTCGAGCCATGATAAAGGCACACGAACTGTTAGGGTAGCAGAGCTTTCGCAAAAAGTTCTTTGTCGTCATCGGCGAAGACCATGAACCCACCGAGAAAAATAATCTTTCGGTATTTATTTTTGCGATCACTTAAATAGCGAATAGCGGCTGCCATGCTGTCTAAGTTGGCCGTATCCACCAGCATAACGTTCGTATTCAGCTTGCTTATATAAGCCGCACCCGGAAGCACATCCCATGGTTCATCAGCGGAAGCAAAGAAGATAGTATCCGCGTTGGTGACTTCCTGGTGCGCTTCCAGCCATTCCAGCACCGCCACCCCGTACTGGGATGGTTGTTCCCCCTTGCCAAACTCAAGCAGTTCCCCCTGCAACGCAGACACCTGGCTGGTCGCACGGGCTTCGTCATCCGCAAAGCAGAGAACCTGACTAAAGGCCAATGCCCCATAGTCCGCCTGCTCGCACAGAATAAGGGGAGCATGGTTGTGGTACATATAAGGGGCAAACGCCGCCACCTGCGCCCAGTGCTGCTGTACATAGTCACTCGATGCCAATAGCGCGGTACTGCCCCATTCGTCTTGGCGAGTTTGAAGGAGATGGGCGCATATTTCTTGAATAGAACCGCCAATACGGTGGACCTCTAGCTGCTTCTCAAACATGGAGCACGCTTTCTCAATGGCCTTGGGGCTTATAGCTTCTTCGTCGCCTATTACCACCATCTTCGACGGGTCAAGACGCCCCAGCTCACGAACCGTCGAATTAGGCAGATCATCCCCTTCTGCCAGCAAAACAGGAGCATCGTAGAGCCCCGCCAACGATACCGCCGCCAAAGCGTATGCGGGTGCACTCATAGGGGCCATAACTACCACTCCCTGATCAAGGCCGTGGGGCCATGCCGCTTTCGCCATGGTTGCCGTGTTGGCGAACACATTTGGACCCGCAATAGCATCGTACGCGCCTTTGGGGACTTTCACTTTCTTGCTAATAAGCTTCAGCACATCGTTTTTTGAAGATGTCGACCCCTCCTTGCCCGCCAATGCGCGATATACCCGGCACACATCGCGTGTGCGCCCCATCATTTGAGTTTCACCTTTTTCAATCCAGATGGCCTTGTTACAAAGTCGAGCTATTTGCTCATTGCTATGGGACACAATAAGAACGGTTACCCCATGGTTGGCTATAAGATCATTGATGCGATTCTCACATTTTTTTTGAAAACGAAAGTCGCCAACCGACAAAACTTCATCGACGATTAAAACATCGGGCACAATAACCGTTGCAATAGCAAAAGCAATTCTTGCCACCATGCCCGACGAATAATTTTTCATGGGCATGTCAAGGAATTCTTCTAATTCAGCAAACTCGACAATGGCATCAAGATGCTGCTCGATAAATTTTTTGGGATAGCCCAATAAAGCACCATTCAGGAAAATGTTCTCACGCGCCGTCAATTCCATATCAAACCCAGCACCCAGCTCAATGAGGGGGGCAATACGTCCTTTCACCTGGCACGTTCCCTCCGTCGGCTCAAGCACCCCCGCAACAATTTTCAGCATAGTTGATTTCCCGGAGCCATTGGTGCCCATGATGCCGAACACATCGCCCTTATTGACGGTAAACGACACCTTTTGGAGGGCACGGAACTCCTTGAAGCGCAACTCATGGCGAGCGAGCGCAATGGCATATTCCTTCAAACTATTCAATTGCTCGCTGGCCATATTGAACACCATGGACACTTTTTCTACCTTGATCACCCATGAGTTTTCTTGAGCATTCGATGGAGCAGCTTTTTTAACCACGAAACAACCTCCGAGGATAATAAGGGCACTTAGACATACAGAATGAACTTGTTCTGGGCCTTTTTGAAAACAAGCAGCCCGGCAATGAACACCGCCAGCGCACCCCCAAAACAAAGAGCGCTTTCCGTTAACGAAGGCGTATTACCCCACAGCGCAATGTCGCGAAAATACGTTATATAGTGATACATAGGGTTATACTGCATAACCTGTTGCATCCACACGGGCACCTGATCAACCGGATAAAATATAGGCGTGGCATAGGTCCACGCCGTCAGAACTACTCCCCAGAGATGGCAAATGTCGCGAAAAAATACCGCTAGGGCGGCCAACAGCAAGCCAAGCCCAATACTGAACAGCACTACACACAGCACCAAGAAAGGCAGCAACAGCAAATCCAGCGTTGGCATGATACGAAAATAGATCATAACAATGGCAACCGCCACGAGAGAAACAGCAAAGTTAACCAATTGGAAGAGCACTTTTTCCACCGGAAAAACTATCTTGTCAATCCTAATTTTTTTGATGAGCGCCGCCGAATCGATAATCGAGTGCATGGCGGAACTGGTTGAATCAGACATAAGGGTAAAAAGGGTATTGCCCAGAATGAAATAGATAGGATAGTCGGCAATATTAAAGCGGAACATAGTGCTGAACACCGCCGTGAATACCATCATCATCAGCAACGGGTTTAGCACGCTCCAAAGTATTCCCAAAACGCTTCTTCGATATTTCAACTTGAAATCTTTTGATACCAGAGAAGAAAGAATAAAGGCGTTCTTTCTCATCTTTTCAGAAATAATGCCAGCAGTCATTGCAAACCCACCCATTTGTTTTCGTAAAGTTTAGATTAGTTGTTACTTCATACCCGCCATCCTGAACGAAGCGACCGCAGAGAGCAAAGTCAAAAGATTGCGTAGGGTGCTAGCCGTAGCACTTTCCGCTATCGTCGTCACACGAGATCCTTCGACTCCAGCGCTTCGCGCTTTTGCTCGGGATGACAGAGTGAATGTCAGGCTTTCTGCATCTCTTTTATCATAGCGGCAATATCTTGCCCATAATTGTTACCAGGAACCGCCCATCTGCCGTTCAATTCTTCCAAGGTTGGGGCAATGCCGCGGGTAACATACGTAAAGCGCGGGTCAACGCAGTCATTGACCAAGGGGTCGGTACTAGCATACGCCTTAAGGTGCTGCACGTGAGCCCGCACCCCCATCCGCACACTTTCAAAACTTAGCCCTGGATTGCCACCACCCGTGGCACCCAGCCCGCAAAAGTTGCATTGCTCCGCTTTTACATCTCCCGTGAACTGCAGCCAGCCGGTCTCCTTCATCGCCTGACAAAACACCACATCGGCGCGCACGCCTTCAGCCGCTGCCTCTTCACTGACAATATTACAGAAGGTTGCCAGGTCGCCCGCCCCCTTCGACGCATACACCACCGAAGGATAAGGAAGGCTCTTGGAGACGTAATAACGCGCCATCTGGCTCGCATTAGATTCCGAAGCCCCCATGATGTTCGTACCGATAGCCTTC
>NC_021021.1:0-22047 GCF_000210055.1 Gordonibacter pamelaeae 7-10-1-b | reverse complement strand
AGTTGAAGGAGCGTTTACACTCGAAAGTTCCCAGGAACTCTTATCAACCGTGATGTTTTTCTGCAACGTCCGCTTATAACCATCAGGGGCAACTGCATCAATGAAAAGCTTATATATGCCGGGTTTCGTGGGGGTAAACGAACCACTGGTCTTAGAAGTGTTTGAGCCGGTTTCTTTAACTGTCGACGACCAGTCTCCTTCACTCCACAGGCCCTCATAAGCCCATACGTAGTTGTAGGTCAAACCCGTAGTATCACCCGTAAAATTGGGGGAATAGGTACTTGTTAAACCCACAAACCCCTTATCGGGCGCCGTTATACTATCAAACGACCAGTACTTTACCTCAACCGAATTTTCCAATGTTTCAACACGCCCATCGGGGTAATGAATATCAGCATAAAGAGTGTAGTGACCCCCTTTGCTGGGGACAAACTGATACGTTGACTCTTGCGTGAGCGCGCCCGTTGAGTTGAGGGTTGAGTCCCAATCACCCCAGCCATCACCGTAACGCCATACATAATTGAACGCACATCCAGCAAAACCTGCACCCGATACCGGACTGACGGTTATTGGTTCTCCGATACTGGCCACCGATGACGAAATGTTGAGCACTTGCCCAAATTTTTCCATAATAGCTTGGGCATCAGCAATACCTAGTTCTTTCAGAAACGCATCGTTTCGCAACTTGTCTGCATCGCTGGGAGAGGTGATGAACGCGTGCTCGATGATCACGCCCAAAATTGAGGCTTCGCGTGCATAGCGAATAACCCCGTAATAGTCAGAGGCCGATCCATCAGGATACCCCGCATCTCCTACACCGTAATCCTTTATCTTTGCACCACGGTTGTACAAGCCCAACGCTTCAAGCTTGGCCAATATTTTTTGGGAGAAATCGTAACCTTCATCGTGCAAGTAGTAGTTATAGCTACTCCCATTGGGGTACCACACCTCACACCCATAGGCGTCTGGAGAGGTTGCAGAGTTGATATGAATACTGACCACCACCGATGCCCCTGCTGCTACCGAGCGATCAACTCGTTCCTGAATGGTGGGACACTCATCTTCTGAGCGCGTCATGAAAACCTTGTAGCCAGCATGACGTTCTATTTCCTCTTTGCAGTACAGCGCTATTTTCCAGTTGATATCCTTTTCGTTAAGCCCGTTTGCACTCGCTCCTGGGTCATACCCTCCATGACCGGGGTCGAGTGCGATAACCACCTCTCCATTAGAACTGCGTGGCGAGGCAGGGTTAGCCAACAACGAGCGTAGCTGCACCCCGGCGCCCAACGCATTACCGGATTGATTGAGAGCCTGGTCAACCGAGTTTGATTCCACCATATTCCCTGACGCATCAAGCGAATAGACCGATACGGCCTTAACGCCCATCGATGCGTCATTGGCCGCATCCGTTTGAGCAACCAAGGAGAACGCACCATTCGGTTGCGGCTCATCGAACGTTACGGCATATTCGATTCCGTCAAGCTGGTAGCGCAGGGATGAAACCGCATAGGAACCCAGAGGGGCATCTGCACTTAACGCAAAAGTAAAAAGTAGCGCGCCGGGTGTGCTGGTAGAGCACTCCACCACCTGCTGAAAGCCCGTCATTGCCTCCCGAAGCACCAAAGTTGCGCCAGACGCTTGTAGCGACTCATCATTTAAGAGCACAGCGATGCTTTGCGTCTGCTCACGGGCAAGAGTCGCCTCATCAACGTATATCATGCCAATGGCCGCGTCGACCGTCACCGCTTGCACGCCCAAGCTTGGTTCGTCATCGACGGTTGCCAGTGAGGGCAACGTATTCGTTCCTGGCGCGGTTTCGGATTGTTCTTCAGATTGGTCCGACGCACCCTGCTGCGAGGTTTCCTTACTATCAGAAACAACCGCACCCCCAGCCGCCATAGTATCCTTACCATCATCAGCAAAGGCGAAAGCGGGAACCCCGGAAACAACAAGAATCGCTGCCAAGAAAAACGTTAAGATAGTACGCATACCGCGATTTGGCACGAACGCCTGCTTACTGCTGCGATTTTTCATAATCCACCTTTACCAGAAACGTAAGATAGCTTGATTCTAAAGATAGCTAGCCCAACCGTCAATGAAGAGGGCGCGTCTTCGGGGTGTGTTGCGCACTTCTGCCGGAAATCCCCAAATCTCGCCACCGGCATACCCGATTTATACAGAAAGCTACAACCGCACCTATTAACAGGGAGAGCACACAGGTAACAACCCATACCTCATAGGGTAAAAGAATATAACCAGCCAAGAGAAAACAAGTATCTACGACATAGACAACAAACAGGTGTACCACATACGCTATAAGAATAGGCTGTTGACCAAGCTTGGCCACGAAACCAATAACCCTATTGCCAGCACGGTTCCGTTTTTCTTTCATGACTTCACGTCTGACGCAAAAAGCGAATAAGGCAAACACCGCCAGAACTGTACCAACATAGATCTCTTGCAGCCCAAAGGCACGATACTCCGCAAAACTTAAGGCCATCCCCACCAGAAAGACTAAGACCCAGACAAAAGAAGGCGCTATAGCCACTTGTGTACGCCAAATTTTCAAACCAACACCCAAGGCAAAGAAAGGAATGCCCATAAACAACCAAGTTCGGAGTTGGGGAGATAAGGGATCGATAGGACCCCATTCGGAAAGCAGCCAACGCAGAACAAGCGCCGCTGCGCCAACCAGTACAAAAGCTTTCCCGCCCCAGCCCAGCGCTACCGCAATGGCATATATTCCATAGGTATACACCAGCGCAAAAAGAAACCAGAGATGGTAGGCTTGCGGCACCGCATTGAAATAGATAAGATTAAGCAGATTTTGAGGGGTAAGCAATTCCACCGTATAGTTAGTGCCCCCCCCCACGCCGTGACTAGCGATACCGCCAAATAAAACACCAGACCAAAGGCGGCTATTCTTGTAACCCTAGCAGTGCGTCTGCTTATAACCTCAACCTCACCACCAAAAGCAAAATACCCCGACACTGCAAAAAAGAGCGGCACGCCCACCCGTGCACAAATATTGAGCGCGGTAGACATGCCGTCAACCGGATTGACTGTATGCAACGCTACTACGAAGCAGAAGGCCGCTACTTTTAATAGGTCCAAGGCAGTATTGCGAGTCCGCCGAGCTCGCCCAATGCCCTTAGTATGCGGGTCGTGCATAACCCACCCAGTGGAACTTCGGCCACGTATGCACCCACACGCCGCCATCGGTATTCCCCTCCACAACGGTTATAGTAGTGGGCGAGGTGTCAACCACTAAAGCTGCATGAGTGATGCTTTGTGGGTTTCTCCAGGGCACGATATACGCAAACACAATATCGCCGCGCTGCGCCCCGTAGATATTGGAGCTATAGGCTCCCATTTGCCGGTATTCATTCGCTAAATACTCCGGGTCACTCTGTAAGCCTCCCTCACCCCACAGGTTTGACAATCCGGCCTCGCGGAAACACCACCAGACAAAGGTGGCGCAATACCAGCCATGTCGACCGTTGCACAGCGTTCCCCCGGCATCGAGCAAAGGGGTTTCATATTCCCATCCACTTCTATAGCCAACTTGGTTAAGAGCCGTCCACACCACTGCCTCACGGTTATCCCACGCAGAATATCCGCGAATGGTTCCCACTTTGGCATGCTCGGCCTCCCCATTGCTATCCACCACATCGAGATAGAAGTCATAGAATCCACTTTGATTCTCAATCTGGTAGGTTACCGATGACGCGGCGGTGTAATCCCCCGTCATTTGTTTTGTGGAATCCCAAGAATACCAACCATTGCGGGCCCACACAAAATTGTAGCGAAGCCCGGTTGTGTCACCCGAGACGCTCGCTGTCATTGAAACATTGCTACCCGGACGCAGCGGCGAGGGATACCGCACATCCAAACCATCCAGCTTCCATTTTTTATCGACATGGAAAGGAGTCGATACCGTTATCTTCTCACCTGAATAGGGGTCGTACAAATCGACATACAGATTGTAGTCACCACTCAAGCTGGGAGTAAAGGTAGACTTTTCCGCCGTAGTGTAGTCGCCCTCAGAGTTGATGGTAGAGTCCCACCGTCCCCAACCAGAGGTCGCCCAAACGTAGTTATAGCGTACCCGAGATGACCGATCGCCCGTCACATTGACATAATAGTCAACAGAAGTCCCCACCTTTTGAGGGGAATTCAACGATGTTTGCAGGGAATTTGCCTCCCAACCGCGCGCCACATTCAGCGACACCTGCTTGGTATCTTTCGTTCCATCAGGCGCCAGCACATCGATATATATATCATACCTGCCAGCTTTCTTTGGCATGAATGACCAGGCGGCATCTTTCGTTGCGACACCGGTCTCGTTCATGGTAGAAGACCAATCGCCCTCACCCCAGCGGCCATCATACGACCAGACGTAGTTGTAGGATGCCCCTGCGGCATCCCCCTCAATAATGGGAGAAACCGATACGCTGTTTTCAAGGGTCACATTGCTCGACGAGAGAGACACACCCTCAAAAGTATAAGGCAAATCAACCTCGACGGTCGATTGCAGCGTGACTTTCTTGCCGTCGGTGCCCATCACATCCGCATACAGATTGTAGTGCCCATGCCGGTCAAAGGTGTAGGTATGGGATGCTTCCGTTGACGCCTGACCGTTCAACAGCGTGGAATCCCAGTAATCCCACGTGTTGCCCAGCTGCCACACATAATTATATTGAAGCCCCACCAAGTTGCTTTGCGGGTCAAAGGTGATGCTGGCGTCAACGCTCTCTCCCACCAGCACCTTCGATGGGTTCACCTTAAAACTGGTTGCATTCCAGGCGGAGGTAACTAGTAGATCAACCTGCTTCGTTTCAACTGTGCCATTGGTTTTGACGGCGTCCATATAGATATGATAGTTTCCGGCTTTCATCGGGGTGAAAAGCCACGCAGTATCCGAGGTATAACCACCCGTCTCCAACACAGTGGATGACCAGCTGCCTGCGTCCCAGCGTCCTTCATGGGACCACACATAATTGTATCGAGCAAGCGAGGTTTGCGTACCTGAAACGTTGGGTTCAACCGTCACATTTGCACCCAAGGGTATGGAGGCTTTTGAGATGCTTACGCTATCAAACGACCAATCTTCGATCACCAAAATTTCTTGGTGAACCGTCACCTCGCTGCCATTGAGCATAAGGTCGATATACAAATCATACCGACCCGACTTCGTCGGCTTAAATTCATAGGAATCTTTTATGGTTGTATGGCCGGTTTCCTTGATGGTAGAGGACCAATTGCCCGCATCCCAACGACCTTCACAGGACCATACATAGTTAAACGTCACGCCCTCGGCGCTGCCCTCAAAGACTGGGCGGACGGTTATGGCATCGCCCAACAGTGCCTTTTGGACAGCTTTGCCGTTCACTAGCGTTTCAACCTGAACATTGGTGGGAAGGGTGGCTGGGGCAGCAGTTGGCATGTCTCCGCTTGTTGTCACATCGGCATAGGCCAATTCACCCGGAAGGGAGAGCCCCACGACAAAAACCAGCGACAAGAACAATTTTCCAAGTTTTGCGCCGAGCGCAGTGGGTACAGCGGGCACACCAGGCGCACTGGGCAATGTCGATTTTCTGGCTGGTGGCTCTTTGCTCCGCATATCGCTAAACTCCTTTGTATAATGTACGTTGTTATGAATGACCCGAGGAAGCTGTAGTATCTCGGTTAAGTCGATGAATGCAGATAGACTTTCACGTCGGCCCACTGTTGTTAACGCTAGGATAATACTATGTCCGATATTGATGCAAATACAATAGTACCACGAGAGATTATGGCTGAACTACGCGCCAAACAAGGGAAGGGAAGAATCTACGGCATTGATAGCCTTTTTAGCAACTTCTCTCCCGCACAAGCTGTTTCAGCCTTGGCCACCATGTTTTGGGATTGTCCGGAAGAGTTTGCATCGGATGCCTTGTCGGCAAAGTGTTTTCACACCAAAGAAAAGCCCTGTGCCCCAGAGCAAGGTTCTCTTGCCATTTATTACTATCGTATGGGCATCGGAGGCGGCGAACGCGTGACGCGCGACCTTATTAAACTGTGGAGGTCTATAGGCTTTCGCGTGTCGCTTATTACTGACTTTCCTCCCGAAGAGACCGATTACGATCTCCCTACCGATGTTCCGCGTTTCACCCTACCCCCCTTCGACACGATTGGTGGCAATGAATATGGAACCCGCGCCGAAGCGTTGGAAAGCATCATAAAAGAGCAGAACATAACTCACGTGGTGTACGGACAGTGGCTCAGCCCGCTTCTGCTTTGGGATGAATTGGTTATAAAGGCCTGCGGGTGCCGACTGACCATCTATACCCACGGCATGTTTGGCATGATATTTAGCGAAACCGATAGCTCGTTTTGCAATTTGCCAGCAGCGTATCAGTTGGCCGACTCCGTGGTTTGTCTTGACAAGGCAAGCGCTGCCTTCTGGAGCAATTTCAACAAAAATGTCTTTGTCACCATCAATCCCAACCCCTTCGATCTGAACAAGATTGCGCCAGCTAGCTTAGAGGAGAAAACGGTATTGTGGTTGGGTCGCTTTAGCGCGTACGATAAGTGCCCTTTTGAAGCCATTTTAATTATGCAAGAAGTGGCTGCTCTTGATAAGGACGTTCGTCTGCTTATGGTAGGGCCCTGCGATGATGACTATAGAGCTTTCTTGGAACGAGAGATATCAGCGCGCGACCTTAACGATAATATAGCGTTGTGCGGCCCTCAGCAAAATGTTTTTGACTACTACCGGGAAAGCAGCGTTTTCCTGATGACCTCCAAGTTTGAAGGTTATCCCCTTACTCTTGCTGAAAGCAAGGCGGCTGGCGTTCCTTGTGTCATGTACGCCCTACCTTATCTAACCCTGGCAGAACAGGAACGCGGCATTACCTCCGTCCCGTTTGGTGACCGGAAAGGCGCTGCGCAAGAAATAATCAGACTGATCCATGACACCGCGTATCGCAAGTCCATGGGCCGTGATGCGCGGTGTCACATTGAAAAAATTGCATCGTTTGATTTTAGGACATTTTGGCTCGATGTTTTGCATGGTCAGTCCGATGAATCCCATGTATATGATAAAAAATATCATATTATGGCATGGGAGATCGCTCTCAGCTATACGAAAGGCAGAATTGAAGCAACAAATCGTGAAATAGACCAGCTTATTCAACACCAAACCGAGCTACACACCTATACCGAGGCGATTGAAACAGCATCCTCCCAATCCAATGCCGTCATTACAGAGCAGGCCGAGAGAATTAAGGAACTGGAAGAAACCTTGCAGTCCACGTCCAGGGAACTGGAAGAAATACTTCAATCCAAAACATTCCGCCTTGGCTCAACGCTTATGTATATTCCCAGTAAAATTAAATCGGCAAGCAAACACTAAGAGCAGCGTCCAAAGAACACCTTAATTTTACGATAGACAGCGCGCGGGGCACGATAGCATAACCGTGCAAATCGCAAAAGAGCCAGATGCTCACCCAAGCGATTGTAGGCACCTTCCTTCAATTTGTCCCTATCGGCTAAACACCATATCAACCAGCGCTTCCACCGAGGAATAGCCTCATAGTTAAGGTAATCGAACGACCCTATTTTGGTAAGCAAGTCTTTATCGCGCGCCGCATTGATTTCGCCTTCCCAAGCTTCCATAAGGGTAAGACGGCCAATGCCCATATCATCCTCAAAAGGCGTAGCTGAAAACAAAGTTCTATCGAATGCTTTGGCATGTTGGTAAAAATACTCAATGGGCATGCAAGCATCGACACTGCGAAAGGGAAGGCGTCTGATATCCGCGCCAAAGGTGTCTATCATATCACTCACGAAATCCAAGGCGGCTTGCTGCATGGTTTCCGTCACATACCTGGTCTGGTAATTCGTCTGGAAGTTTTCAAACAAAGGAGCGGGTTCTCCCCCGCTGCAATCGTACCCAATACAGGAAGGACCAAGTTCGCTTAACAGATGCTCACGCAAGGAGCCCTGAATAGTCGGAGAAAAAGGATACAGGGTCTCAAGATGGGCACCGCTCAGACTTTTTCGATCCAAAGGCAAGTCGCAATCGATGTGTAAATAACATGCCGTAATATCAAACCCATACAGTCCCGCCAAGGTGGACTCAAGGCGCAGATTATAGCCCACATCAAACGTCGCACTTTTCCCCTGACACTTTGACGCAAGGTATTCTTTCATTTCTTGAGAATAAGCCGAGAAAGCACGCTTGTGGTAATAATGACGGTTAAAGAACGATATAAACGATTCGAAGGACTCAAGAGACTCAAACCGTTCGTCATACGCAAAACCTGCCTGCTCAATTTCTTGCTGACAAGTCACCACCTGGACATCCTGCATAAATTTTCCCAGCAGCTTAATCATCTTGCGAGGGGTTTGATATTGAAAGACTATATTACGCGGTAGCATGTGTAGACTCGCTTCGTTTTGAAGCATCAGGGGAAGCATAGCCTTGCGAGACGTGTAGAGATAGTCGGTCGTAAGCGGCAGTTGGTAGACTTTGTTTAATGCGTCAAACGCCTTTTTTGGCAAGAATCCGTCGCGTGCCACAAACAGAAGGTTCTCAAAATGACGATCTTGCGCCAAAAATGCGAGCCAATCAGCAATGGCTAACACATGCATTCCTAAAGCATAGTAGCCAACAAAGTACGGGTTTGCATTGAAGTCGCTATCTTTTCGAACGTGCACAAAGGGGTCATCAAACAGCTTATTGGCTATCATGGCATACATGCACCTGATACCCAAAAAATGCAGGCCGCTTGACTGCCTGATGGCGCCATTATTCCCTTCGGCAGCTAACCAGTAATAGTCCCCCGCATAAATATACTCCGACAACTGGTTGGTGAATAAATCTAAAGGTTTAGGAAGAAGAAACGCCTTCCACCCGCATTGTTTGGCCATTTCAACATCCGCATGAACATTATCCCCCACATGCACGAAGGCGCTTGGATCGACCTTGCGTTCCTGCGAGATGTGGCTATATAGCGTTCCTTCCGCTTTAGAATAGCCCAGTCCGCTGGAACAATACAGCGCCTCAATGCCCTCGTAGCCGCAGTGCGCCAGCATCTTTTCAATAAAGTCCGCTGGCAAGTACATATCCGAAACACAGATTACCTTTTTCCCAATCATCTGAGCACATTGCAGCAACTCTTTGCCCTTTTTGCGCCCTCGGCAAAACTTGAGTTCATAGTGCAATTCGAGTTGCTTTATGTCTTCAATATGACCAGACAGAGGGGGGCAAAGCTCTGCTAGGATTTCATAGATTGCATCGAGGGTGACTTCATGGGCATACCCGAATGACTGATAGTTCCGGTCACGAGCAATTTTTTCAGCCTCTATCCGAAGTTGTGCAAAGATAAACCTATCCTTTACCCCCACCATGGCCGTCACATCTTGTTCCATCAATTCAAACAGATCGGTCGGATGCCAAAAAGGACGGAGCACCAGTGTATCGAATACATCGAAGCTAACATACGAACAAGACGGATTAGCAAATGCGGCCTTGATGTCCTGCAAAGGAAGATGCTCAACCTCTACCGCCCGTTTATCAAAGAAATAGTCTTCTTCTTCGAACGCGGGCACCTTTCTTCCAAGATTCAGGTTTTCAATGGCACTCACCAAGTCAGCTTTATCGTCGCTGGACAAGTCGGACGATACCACCCTTGCCTGCCAGGACTTTGCCAACAGTTCACGCCACTGCGATTCCTCCTGGTAGTACGTTTCTTTCATGCCGACAACACTCAGCGATGCTTCCACAATATCGAAGGCGGTGCAAATGTCAGCTATTGCCTTCATGTCCTGCTCTTTGCTTGTGGCCTTCTTGCGCGTTGACGAGGAATCATGACGACAATAGAAGTAGAACTCTCCGTGGGTTGTTGCTAGCTTACGCGCTTGTGAGTAAAAGGATACCGAAAAAGCTATATCTTCGCACATAATTAAATGGCCTGTATACGCTTCAAGCACGCTCCGGGTTCGTTCCCACACAAAGCGCGAAAATACCTTGCTACAAGCAATATGCCACCCATAATCAAGCCCATGTTGATGCATGAGTGCACTCAGAATAGCAGGGCCTTCCAGTTCAATATCGGTCTGTTGAAGGCTGCGATTGGGAAAGTAGAGCCTTCCATCGTCATAGGCTTCAAGAAATTCATTCACCACAATGTCGGCGTCTTGTTCAATGGCAGTTGTAACCGCCAGGCGAAAGAAATCGATAGAAATTCTATCGTCGGCATCAAGAAAAGAAAAATACTCGCCGCTCATAGCTTCAAGACCGCTGATGCGAGCACGAAAGAGCCCTCGGTTATTCTCGTGTTCAACATATACCAGCCCATGGCCCTTGCTTTGATAATCGGCCACAATAGACGCAACGTTTCCCGGCGACGCATCATTAACAATAATCACTTCAATGTTTTGATAGGTCTGAGCAAAGACACTTTCGAGACACGTCGTCAAATAGTCTTCGGTGCCATATACGGGTATAATCACCGAAATCAACGGATAATTCTTCTTATTATTTACCGACATAATGCGGACCAATAGCCCCTTCACAGATAATCGCAGGCGAGCAGCTTGCTCCTTTGGCATGTGCGTATCGATACTTCGCACATTGTACAAAAGATATCAAAGCTTTCTTTTTTTTCTCATATACTCCAAATACCTGATAGCTTGCGGTACCATAAGCATTCGCTTACACGAAAGGCTCAGGAACCCTGCCATGTCCGACGCGCTCCTTCGCTTACGCTCAAATATTGGGAAGACGATTGGCTATCGCAAACCCACCGATATTGTTTTAGCCTTCTTCTTTTCCTTGTTTGTATCAACATCGATCTTTTTTGGGCTGTGGCTTGACGAAGTCTTAATGGCGCGCGAGGCTGTTTGCTTCTGTCTGTTGTGTTGTATTTTCCTTTGCCCTGTCGTTCTTTGGATTTGGCACAAACTTAACGGAAGAGCGAACATCGAAAGAGAGCGAAACCCGACACGAGCACAATCTCGTACCGTATTTCTTGTTGCCTTTATTGCCATTGAACTGTCTTGTCTTATAGCGCTTCTTGGGCACTACCCCGGCTATGCTACCAACGATTCAAACTCGTCAATAAATCAGGCGCTCAACATAGCATGGGAACCAAGTGGCATAGGGGGCCTATCAAACCACCACCCGGTTGTTTTCACGTTCGTAGTAACATTCTTTGTCCGAATTGGTGTTCTGGTGGGAAACCTTGGTTTAGGGGTTGCCCTTTTCAGCCTATTCCAAATGACCTGCCTTGCCGCCACTCTTGCTTACGTCACCTGGTGGCTTTATAGGAGGGGAGGGGTGCCACCTTGGTTTGTGGTAGCTACCGCAGCCTTCTTCGCGCTGAACCCCATCATTCCCCGCTATGCCATTACCATGTGGAAAGACATACTGTTTTCGGCAGTATTGCTATTATTCATTCTTGCCCTTTTCGACTTGGTAAGAAGTAATAGTGCTCTTCGTACCCATAAAAGCTGGCTTGTTCGTTTTATTGCATTGACGCTGGGCGTATTCTTTCTGCGCAGCAACGGCATCTATATCCTCCTAGCGACCTTCGCTATAGGACTGATTTTCTACCAACCATTACGAAAGTTTTGTCTGATGTTTCTTGTAGGTACGCTGGTCGTATCCATCTGCTGGTCTGGCATCATATCCTTGACGGGAATCAAGAGCGGCAGCTTCGCTGAATCGGTCGGCATTCCCTTGCAGCAACTGGGGGCTGCATTCAGCTATGGCAACTACAATGATACCGATGTCGATAAAATGGAAGACTTTATTCCCTTGGATGAACTCAAGACGGGCTATGATAAAACGCTTGCCGATGGTATAAAATTTAATGAAGCGTTCAACGATGAGTACCTCAACACTCACAAGAGCGAATTTCTTGATCTTTATCTTAGTATGGCGCCTCGAAACCTTATTCCTTATATCGAGGCTTGGGGCTGGCAAACAAGGGGATATTGGGATCCAAGCGTTTCATCGTGGTTGATTGTCCCCAGCGCCTATCTTGGCAACGATGCTCAAAGTTTCTTGCCCTCAATAGACAATGCCTACAATAGCGACATGAAGCATTTTGCAACTCTCGCCTACCCTCTTTTATCGGTTGGCATGCTCACGTGGGTGCTGCTTTTCACGCTGCTCTTCCAGGCTTATCGTCGAGGACAGTTGCTGCCCCTCTTGCCCTTAGCTGTGCTTATTGGAACTATGCTCATAGCCGCTCCCGCTTGGTGTGAGTTTCGCTATGTATTCGCTGTCCACCTTGCCCTACCCCTTATGATTGCGCTTTGTCTTTACGGAAACCGCATCTCTCCAATCACGAAAACAACTGACAACCGGATGAAAAAACCAACCATCCCCAATACGCAAGGTGTCCTTGGTAATGAGTAATAGAAACTGGACCGTGGCGGTGCTTATACCCTGCTACAACGAAGCCATTACTATTGGTAAGGTGGTGGACGATTTTCACCGCGTGCTGCCAGAGGCCACCATCTATGTGTATGACAACAACTCCTCAGATGGCACAGGGGATATCGCACGCGAACACGGAGCGGTAGTACGCGTAGAGCGGCGTCAGGGCAAAGGCAACGTCGTACGCCAGATGATGCGCGATATTAATGCCGATTACTACATTATGGTGGATGGCGATGACACCTACCCAGCTGAAGCCGCTCCTGAGCTTCTAGCCCCACTTCTGTCCGACGAGGCTGACATGGTAGTGGGAGATCGTTTATCTAACGGCACCTATGGCGAAGAAAATGACCGCGCCTTCCACGGCTTTGGTAATAACTTGGTGCGCACGCTTATCAAGTGGATCTACGGCTTTAAGTTCTCAGATGTTATGACTGGCTATCGCGCCTACAACGCCGTATTTGCCAAAACCATACCCGTGCTCTCACCGGGCTTTGAAATTGAAACGGAGCTTTCCATCCATGCGGTGGACAAGCGCTGGCGCGTGACTGAAGTACCTATTGACTATCGCGACCGCCCTGAGGGCTCAGAGAGCAAACTTGACACATTTTCTGATGGCGTAAAGGTGCTTCTTATGATTTTGTCGCTCTTTAAAGACTACCGACCACTCGCCCTGTTTTCCTGGGTGGCACTTTTGTTCTGCATGTTAGGCTTGATTGCCGGTGTACCGATAGTATGGGAATTTGCCACCACCGGGCTTGTTCCAAAACTGCCAAGCGCCCTTTTAGCGATGGCATTGGTATTCATTGGGCTGCTGTCCTTTTCCTGTGGGCTTATCTTAGACACCGTGGTGAAGGGTACCCGCAAGCAATACGAATTGCAGGTGACCGAGGCTTATCGCAGGTTCAACCACTAATCCACATTCGTTTCTTTAGCAGATCGCTCTCGTTCTTGCGATATTATTGCGCAAGACAAACATAGAAATCTGAAACATAGTGGTGAAATCAAGTAACGGTTAGATAAAAGACAGTCGACGGCATAGGCTCAATTGGACTGCTTGTTGACGTCGAGCCCTAGATAGGCTTCGTGCCTGGTGCGATCGCCTAATCGGGACCGCCAAGCACCTTGAACATGACTCCATCAGATCGATATCCACTGTAATGGAGCGCTCAAGCTTTCTGCCCGGCAACCTGGAACCTGACAGCATCGCCCGCCGTTTTCCCCGTATGACTCGAAGCTGTTGAGGTTGTGCTTTGAGATGTTCGACTCAGGCGGGCTGCTTTTTGCAGAAGCTGTAAAGCCTCTTCTTTCACCTGATAGGGCGTGCCCCAAGCTCTCCCACAAGCCTTCTCGCCGTCCTTCCCAACTGTTTCCCAAGTTGGCAGGCTTTCCCACACCGTGCAAGCTTTCCGCTCAACAATAGCAGCGCGCACCTCGATCGGAATGTACACACCCCACATCTTCAAGAATGTGTTCATGTGGCGGCATGTTGCACAACTCATCTTTATGCAGAGCAATGAATGCGTTTATATAGTTTGTTAAACTCTACAAACTTATTCGCGTAGTCCCCTGTCGGTGTAAGTGGGGTGCGAGAGTTGTGCGCGCCATAGCGCTAAACGTTGATGCCTTCAACCTCTTAGGTGTGGATGTTTCCAGCAATATGATTGCACCGATCTATGACCAGGCTGTCTCACCCACCTGCAGGGCCTCGTACACATATCGCCGATGAAACGCCCGCTCCAACCACCAGATAATCATAATTGAAATTGCTAAGATGCAATCCTTTCCTTTGAAGTCCAACAATACGCAAGGACGCATCTGAAAGTCATTCCATAGCAGTGCAGGTAATGCGCTATAGTGTACCAGTAACTAATGAAGAAGGCTTGCAGGATGAAACTCAATGGTGGCTTGACATAGGTCAAGCCACCATAGCGAACACGTTCTATGACAAAATTACACACTATGCAACTATGGAGTAGCGTGAATTTATGGACATAAGCATTCTCATACCCGTCTACAACGTCGAAGCTTACGTGGGACAATGTCTTAAAAGCATTCCCCACAACAGCTTGGAGATGGAGATTGTCTGTCTGAACGATGGGTCGTCTGACAAATCGCTTACTGTCCTTGAATTGGCCGCACGCGAAGATGAGCGCATTGTTATCATCGACAAGCAAAATGAAGGCTATGGAGCTACACTCAACTGCGGCATGCGAGAAGCTCAAGGACGCTATATTGGCATTGTTGAACCGGATGATTTCCTTGATGGCGACATGTTTGCTACGCTTTTCAATCTTGCAAAACGTTTGGACTTTCCCGATGTGGTAAAGTCCGCCTACTGGAGCGCGAGCGAAACTGATGACGTTGACCGGCACCTCTGCGGTTTTCATAACCGCATCCAAGCCACCAAACAGCCTTTCTGTATTGAAGACGAACCTTTACTGCTGCGCTACCACCCTTCCATTTGGTCGGCAATCTATCGTAAAGATTTCCTTGATGAAAACCATATTTATTTTAGAGAAGTCCCTGGGGCAGGCTGGGTAGACAATCCGTTTATGGTGGATACGTTGTGCCAGGCTGACAGCATCGCCTATACCAATGAGGCATTTTATTGCTATCGCGAAGAACGCACAGCATCCTCCACTAACTGCATTGCCGACTATCGCATGCCGCTGGATCGTTGGATAGAAATGACACAAGCCCTCAGACGCATCGGCGTCACCGACCGGCGCATCTGGGGGATTCACGCCTATCGCTGTCTTTACAACCTCAATATCGCGCGGCATGCCGCCAACTACCCCAGAAATAAAGCACATTGGCGTCGTTACGCAAAATACATGCTCGGTCAGATCCCCTTTACCTGCTTTGTACGCGCACTGCAATACGTGAAGTAGTAAATGGCAACATGAAATAGTACCCCCATATACTGCTCTTGCCACTTCTCGTCCAGTGGCCGCGCTCTTCTCTTGTAGACGCGAATGTGAGATAAGGGATGCGCATGGGGCGGGGGACGCTTGCCGCACCCCCTAGGAGCCGGGCTCTTTAAAAAAGCTGGCGCTCAGGCCCGCAGGTGGACGCGAATTCGGCAGGATGGCGTGCGGCGCCGTATATCCGATGAGGTTGCGCCTGCGGAAACCACATGAGAACCTCTGCCTCGCCGTGAAGCGTGGAGATCGGAGGAAGCCATGGTCTGCATCGGGATCGACATCGCCAAGAGGAGCCATGTCGCCAGCGTCGTCGAGGGGACGGGCGCACCGTCGCCGTGTCGTTCAAGTTAAACGACACGGCGAGTTGCTTCGCGAAGATGCTGAAGAGGCTCCGCAAGGCCGGCACGACCCCGGAGAACGGCCTGGTCGGAATGGAGGCCACGGGCCACTACTGGGTGGCCCTGTTCGACCTCCTGACCTCCCACGGCTACGAGGCCACGGTGATCAACTCCATCCAGACCGACGCCTTCCGCGGCGTCTGGACGGTCCGCAAGGTCAAGACCGACGCGCTCGATGCGGCGATGATAGCGGACGAGGGGCAAGTGGCTCGTCACCATCCCCGGCATAGACATCTCCCTCACCTCCGTCATCGCGGGCGAGATCGGCGATCCGAACGCCTTCGACGGCCCTCGCAAGCTCATGGGATGCGCCGGCATGGATCCTACGAAGAGCGAATCCGGCGAGACCGTGAGATCCGGCGGGCACATGTTGAAGCGCGGGCCCGGGGCGCTTCGATGGACTCTCATGTAGGCCGCCAACTGCGCCAAGAGGAACGACCCCTACTCCGGAGACTACTACGATAGGAAGAAGAACGAGGATAGGAAGCATCACTACGTCGCCCTCTCGGGTATCGCCCGCAAACTCCGTGCTCCTTGACGCTGAGTTTATCCAGTGTTTGTCAAAGTAACTGCCTTTCCAAGGCCGATACGGCTTAAGCACTTGTAATCTTATGCCTTGGTTGGCAGTCGTTTGCTATGCAAGAAACCGTGAGAAAATGGCTGGACATCTATAGGTCGGTCGGCATCGAGGTTCTAGCTTTGATGGGCGCGAAGAAGACAATTTACCCGTTCGAGACAAAGGTGGCCGCCGTCAGAGCGGTCGTAGACGAGGGGATGACCAAGCCCGAGGCCATGGCCAGGTTCGGGATAGCCTCGACCAGCTCGTTCAAGAAGTGGCTGAAGGCCTACCGGGAGGACGGCCCGGAAGCGCTGAGGCCGAAGCCCAAGGGGCGGCCGAAGGGCGCGAAGTGAGCGAGCTTTCAGGGCGATGGCCCCTCGCCGACCTGCTGAAGGCCGCCGGCCTGCCCAGGTCGAGCTACTATTACGCGACGTCGCACCCCAAGGTTCCCACGCGGCCTGAGCTCTGGGAGGCCGCCGGCGAGATCTTCTCGCGCACCGCGAACGGCTGCGGGCACCGCCAGATAGCGATGTGCCTGCGAGCCGAGCAGGGCGTGCGCGTCGCCGACAAGACCGTGCTGAAGATGATGCGCGAGATGGGCATCGGCTGCGGTATCCGGCGCGAGACCGACTACCACAGGTACGACTCCTACAGGGGCAAGGTCGGCAAGACCTTCGAGAACGTGATCGGCCGCGACTTCGGGGCCGACGGGTCGTGGCAGAAGATGGGCACCGACGTCACGGAGCTCAAGCAGCCCTGGGGCAAGGCCTACTTCGCCCCGGTCTACGACTTCGGGAGCAAGGAGATCTTCGCCTGGTCCACGTCGCTGCACCCTAACATGGCCCAGCAGCACGAGCTGCTCGACAGGCTGCTGGCCAAGAAGCCCGAGGGCGCCGCCCCGATCCTTCACTCGGACATGGGCTGGCAGTACCAGCAGGCCGGATGGTGCAGAAGGCTGAGGGAGGCGGGCGTGGTGCAGAGCATGTCACGCAAGGGTAACTGCATCGACAACGGCGCGACGGAGCAGGTGTTCGGCCACATCAAGGACGAGTTCTACAGAGGCGTCGAATGGCCCGGCTTCGAGGCGTTCAAGAGGGACCTCGACGCCTACATCGTCCACTGGAACACGAGGCGGCGACAGGTTAAACTGAAAGGACTGACCCCGGAAGAGTTCCGGAATCAGTCCCTATGTGCGGCCTAGGCCGCTTATTAGCCCGTCCAAGAATTGGGATGCGGTTCGACATAGTTAGCGGATTCTAAGAGAAGGGAAAGAGAACTTGTACGAACCGAACAGCGGGGCCACGCCGGAAGCGGCGTGGATGATGAACGACCCGGAGGATGGGTCCCGCCTCCTTCTGGAAGCCCACGCGGCACCAGACCCGAAAGGAGCGGTCACCCTGGGCTTCTCGTTCTCCCTGTGGGCCAAACGGCAGGACGGGTGGACAGAGGTGATGAACGGTTTCAACTGGGGATATTCCGACGCCGAGGAGCTTGTAGACGCCGCTGAGGCCTACCTCGGACTCGAACCCGACGACATCGAGCGCATCGGCTACGGAGAGTTCGAGAGGGCCCTGCTCAACGACGAGAGCATCTCGTCCAGGGCGCAGCGCGCCAAGAGCATCCCCGCAGTCGAGCAGGTCAGGAGAAGGGAGGGGAATCGAATGGGCAGGTAGCCCTTAGCATCCAAGAATCCGGCACTTCCACAGCATGCCGGCACTAGACGTAAAGGAGGGCTCGCATGAGCCAGGAAACACCGAAGAACACGTATGTCACGCTGCACAAGAACTTCGTCCGCACTGACATCGAGCACACCGACCGAAGGACCGGTGAGACAAGGACCTTCAACTCAGTGACCCTGCCAAAGGGCACGGTCATCGACGGACACGACGTCAGCTACTACCAGTTCAGCCCGTTGTTCGTGAACGAGTCGCGATACCGCGGCGAGGACTATCGCGATATCCCTCTCCTTACCAATCGCGAGGTATGGCTGCGCAGGAGCATCCTCGACAAGGACGGCAAGCCCGTCGTCAACGAAGAGGGCGTCAAGGTCAAGGACGTGATCAAGGTGATGCCCGCCCAGATCAGGGACGCCATCGAGCGCAACCGCGCCGAGTACCTCGATAGCCTTTCCGAACGGGCCCGCTCGGCACGCGACGGCAGCGAGAGGCTCGGCCGTGGCGCCGCCCAGCGCGCAAATCCCCGCATGTCCCGCAACGACATCCCGTTCTAAGGAGGAAGCGTGAGAACCGAGACAACCGAGAGGATCGCATCCTCCAAGATCATCAGAGTCGTCATGAGCATTGCCCTGGCGCTCAGTGTGTGCGCATCGGCGTCGATGAGCGCGTTCGCGGCTGAAAGCGTCGACGTCACCATCGGCGACGACATCCCGTACGCGGGCTACTTAACGACCCGCATGTACGCCGACGGCGAGGTTGCCTACTGCGCCGACCCGGCTGCCGCCACGCCCGCGCCCGGCACCTACAGCAAGAGCGGCGTGAGCGACCCCGACCTCATCGCTACGATGTGGTTCAGCTACGGCGCCCCGGGATTCGACGCGTCCATGTTCCCCGACACCTGGTACGACGGCAGCGGCTGGAGCGCGGATAAGTACACCGTGGCAAGCCACGTGCTCCTGTCGTACGCCTATCAAGGCTCCAAGGCCGATGCCGTCTTCGGCACCAGCGGCGACTTCGAGGGCTGGGCGCGAAGCGAGCTTCTGGGCACCACCTGGAAGTCCATAAAGGCGAGCAAGGGCAAGGTTTCGACCGGCTTCGAGGCCTTCTGCATCCACACGGGCCCCGGCACCCAGGTGCTCATGAGCTTCACATGGGACAAGGGTGACCTGAAGGTGGCGAAGGAAGACTCCCAGGCAGGCGCCGAGCCCCAGGGCGACGCAACCCTCGACGGCGCCAAGTACGACATCGTCAACGCATCCGGTCAGTACGCCTTCGTCGACGGCCGCTACTACGCTAGCGGAGAGGTGGTGAAGACCATCACCGGCAAATGGGACGGCGACGCGGGCGCATTCGTTGCCAAGACTTCCGCGAGCGCCCTTCCTTGCGGCACCTACACCGTGGTCGAGTCCCAGGCACCCGAGGGATATCTCGTTTCCGACTGGTCCGCGAAGGCTGAGATCAAGTCCGATGGCCAGATGGTTGACCTCACCGGCAATCCTTGCGGCGACGACGTGATCCGCGGCGGCGTCCAGGTGACGAAGTCCGACGTCGAGCTCCGGGCATCCGAGGCCCTGGGCGGCAACTCCCATGACGCCCTCGAAACCGGCTCCACGCTCTCCGGCATCGAGTTCACCATCGCCAACGAATCCGAGCACAAGGTGCTCGTGGGCGACAAGTGGTTCGAGCCCGGCGACGTCATCGAGACCATCGTTACCTCCTGGAACGCCGAGGCCGGCGCATACACCGCCCAGACCGCGGCCGACGAGCTGCCTTACGGCACCTACACCATCCAGGAGACCAAGGCCAACGACTCCTACCTGCTCACCGACGGCGAGCCCAAGACCTTCCAGGTCCGCGAGAACGGCGCGATCGTCAAGGCGACCTCTGCTGGCGGCGAGCTCGAGTTCTTCGACCAGGTGGTCCGCAACGACCTTGAGGTCGTGAAGATGGCCGAGGACACCAACGCCTCCCTGCAGGTGGCGTTCAAGGTGACCAACGTCTCCACCGGCGAGGCCCACGTCATCGTGACCGACCGCAACGGAAACGTCTCTACGGCCTCTTCCTGGAACAAGCACAGCAGAAACACCAACGGCAACGACGGCCTGCTCAAGGCTGAGAGCATCAAGGCCGCAGACATGGACTCCAGGGCTGGCGTATGGTTCTCCCTCGGCGAGGACGGCTCCAACGCCGACGTTGACGACAGGCTGGCAGCGCTTCCTTACGGCAAGTACATGCTAGAAGAGCTCCGAAGCGACTCCAACGAGGGCTACGAGCTCGTGACCAAGACCTTCGTGGTCGAGCGAGACTCCACCGTGGCCAAGGCCGTGTGGATGAGCCTCGACGACAAGGAGGGCCCGAAGATCAAAACCGAGGAAACCGACAAGGCCGACGGCGACCACGTGGCCCAAGCCTCCGCTGAGACCACCCTGGTGGACACCGTCTGGTACGAGAACCTCAAGAACGACGGCACCGAATACGCAGTCACTGGCACCCTCGTGGTAAAGTCCACCGGCGAGGCCCTGCTCGATGCCGACGGCAATGCGATCACCGCCACAAAGACCTTCCAGCCTAGGCAGAAGGCCGGCGAGGTGGAACTCGAATTCACCTTCGACTCCAGCCTGCTCGCTGGCGAGGACATCGTGGCCTTCGAGTCGCTTTTCTCCGAGGGCGTAGAGGTCGCTGCCCACGCCGACATCGCGGACGAGGGCCAGACCGTGCACTTCCTCGACATCCATACCGCCGCGGCCGACAAGTCCGACGGCGACAAGCTGGTGACCGGAACCGAGATAACCGTCGTCGACGAGGTGGCCTACGAGGACCTCGTTCCCGGCACCGAGTACGAGCTCCAGGCTACCTTGATCGATTCTGAGACCGGTGAGCCCGTCGTGGTAAAGGACGGATTGGCCGAGAAGCTGGTTACCGGCACCGCCGCCTTCACCCCCGAGGAGGCCGGCGGCACCCAGCTCGTCGAGCTCTCTTTTGACGGGACCGACCTCGGCGGAAAGAGCCTCGTCGTGTACGAGAAGCTCTTCGCTGCCGATGTGCAGCTCGCATCCCATGAGGACCCCTCCGACGAGGGCCAGACCGTGACCGTCGTGGAGATCGGCACAACCCTCGTCGATGCAGGCGACGGCGACCATGTCATCGCCTCCAGCAAGGTGAAGCTGACCGACACCATCGAGTACAAGGGCCTCGTCCCCAGCGACACCTACACCGCCCATGGCACTTTGATCGTGAAATCCACCGGCATGCCGCTCGAGGATGCCGACGGCAAGCCCGTGACCGCGACCGCCGAGTTCAGCCCAGACAAGGCCGACGGAGCCGCCGACGTGTCCTTCGAGTTCGACGCGTCCAAAATCGAGGAGGGCGTCGAGCTCGTTGCGTTCGAGGAGTGCCTCGACGTAAACGGCAACGTAGTCGCAGTCCATCAGGACATCGACGACGACGGCCAGACCGTCGTGGTCGACAACCCCGATACCCCTGAGGTCCCTGACGAGCCCGGCAAGGCCCTCGACAAGACCGGCGTCGACTTGACTCCGATTGCCGCGATTGTCGTCATCTCGTTCCTCGCGGGCTCGGGATGCCTGGCCTACGGCCTACGCAAGCGACGTTTGGCTGCAGCAGCTGACGCGAATTCCGAAGACTGCGACAGCGGGTCGGACGAAAGCTAAGCAATAGCCAGCTTCTGATTTCGAGATGGGCGGCCGTGTGCCGCCCATCGTTTTAGGAGGTCTATGAGCGACAGGACAAAAAGCCGAATAGCCCTTGCTTTGGCTGCATCCCTGATCTCACTTGCCCTGGTTGTGGGCGCTTCGATTCTCATGCTCACGGAGAAGGCGTCGGGCACAAGCCCGGACCCACTCGGCACCTGCGAGGAGGCCGTCCAAGACGACGGTTTCGAGTCGATAGACTGGGATTACTGGCTTTCCGTGAACCCGGATATCATCGGATGGATCAACGTCCCCGGGACTGGGATCGACTATCCAATCGTCCAGGGCAACTCTGGGGATCCCGGCTACTACCTCCATCACGATGCAGGCAAGAGATGGGACTA